>NZ_FTNW01000003.1 GCF_900156545.1 Aquipseudomonas alcaligenes | reverse complement strand
AAATCGACTGCTATGCGCTTCATTGCCACTCTCCCAGCGAACAGACACCTCGGTCTTATAGAAGAAACGCGGTGCGGGGAGAGTCCATTACAGCCCTCAAAGCACTCACTTCGTTCGTTGGGACGGCGTTCCGCCGCCCCTTAGCTTAATCGTTAGACCTAGCCCATGAAAACATCGACCCTGTGTAAAGCTCTCTTAAAGGACGCATGTGACGAAACGCTGTCGTTTTACAGAAGCATGCTCACTACACAAGATTTGTCCGCCGTAAAAGACGAAGAGTGGCGGGCAATTATTGGTCTGGCCCGCGAGCTAAAGCCGCATCAGCAGGAAATACTCTTATCTTTTGCACGCATAGCATCAATTGATGCCATTTCAACCCTTTGTGGAGCAATTGATGGCACAACACAGGTTGGGGGGCAGTTTGTTGCATTCTCGCTCACTGATGAGTCAGGCACAGAACATGCTGGCTCAATGCAAGATAGCTTTCTTTCTGCTGCATACCCGTGAACGGTCTAACAACTGGTTCAAATCGTTCGCTTCGCTCACTGGGACCGGCTAAAGCCGGCCCCTTAACCAAACGTTAGCATTACTCATAAATGCTCTATGCCTCTACAACAGTCAAAAGGTAGTCATCTAGGTCAAAAAATAGTTAGCACCCTTGTCCTGTATTTATTTCTATCGACCGGGGTCTATGTTTTGGCATATCACGATTTCGTGCCAAGTAAACTCATATTCTGGCCATCACTAATCATCAGCCTAGGCGTCGCTCTTTTCTTGGTTGCCTTTATGGCAAAGGGCATGAAAAATAAAACATGGATTCCTGCAAAGGGGTTCTCAAACTATGGCCCTATTAAAAAAGCCACTACATACCTAGCACTACCACTGTCTTTATTCTTTTCCACATGGCTGAACCTTTACTACCTAGCCCCAAGAGCCATAACCAGTTTTACGGGAGAATACAGCTTTAAGTTAGACTCTGCCAGAGCGCAGAAAAACCTTGGCAGGCGCAAGGCCTGTGATCTCTCAATAAGACTCCGCACGACAGAAAGCTTTCTTTTTAAAGCTTGCACTAACTCAGTATTTCATGAGCACAGCCCGAAAGAAAATTTCCAAGTAAAAATACACACTAAAGAATCATTTTTTGGGTTTATAGTCACGGGCGTAAATCGTGCTCAGTAATGCTAAAAAATGTTTCAAGTCGTTCGCTTCGCTCACTGCGGGACCGGCTAAAGCCGGCCCCTTAACCAAACGTTAGCCACTAATATGAATCTGACACTACGCACGGACGCAATCATCACAGCAATGGTCATCGCCGGCATCATGACCATCACCCTGACAAAAGGCGATGTTCTTTTTATCGGGCACTGGTACTACGCATCAGTCTTTCTAGGAATTTTTATCCTCTCCGCACTTGTAAAAGCGAAACCTCTATTTATCTCAGGTGCGATCCTCGCTGCAGCGCTAACTTTTGAATTTTACATACGAGCTAATTGGACACCATCAGCCACAACCGACCTACTGGTGCTAGGACATATATTCTCATTACCTGGCGCAGCTATTGGCCTACTACTCACGGGCATCATCAGTCGGCTTTCAAAGCACTATAGGCCGGCACTAGCATTTACCACAGGTGCTTTAGGCTTCGGAATTGGATTCCTGATCAATCAGGTTTTTTTATGCAGCACAGTTCTGTACTGCGGTGCACTTCTAAGCGTCTAATGGCTAACAAATGCATATGGACTCTCCCCACAAGCAGTGAGGAAAGCTTTTTCCCTGCTCCTGTCGTCGGCGCGGTTGCATGCGTATATCCGGCCTTTCGCGTGCTCAGTGCTCTAGCCATTCTGTAGTTCGCGCAGCGGGGGCCCAGCGCTCAAGCGATCTCTAGGATCAGCATTGTTATCGGCCTTGTTCCGCTGCAGGACTCGCCCGTTCTACGGTGCTACCCCCACTACCCCCAGAGGCAGGCGCGCACATTGATATGCACGATCCACCCGCAATGGCGGGATGGCTTACCAGGGCCCACGCTCGCTAACATGGGCGCGTCTCCCAGCATGTGTACCCTCATGTCCTACTCCGTCACCCCCGTCGGCTTCATGCGCTCCTGCTTCAAGGAGAAGTTCGCCATTCCTCGTCAGCCGCTGCTCGCGCCGGCCGCGCGCGGGGTGCTGGAGCTGGTGCCGCCGTTCGACCGGGCCGTGGCCGTGGAGGGGCTGGAGCGGATCAGCCATGTGTGGCTGCTGTTCCTCTTCCATCAGGCGCTGGAGGACAAGCCGCGACTGAAGGTGCGGCCACCGCGCCTGGGCGGCAATGCCACGCTGGGGGTATTCGCCAGCCGCGCCACTTACCGGCCCAATGGCATTGGGCAGTCGGTGGTGAAGCTGGACCGCGTCGAGCCGGGGCGGCTGTGGCTGTCCGGTATCGACCTGCTGGACGGCACGCCGGTGCTGGATATCAAGCCCTACGTACCTTACGCCGATCAGGTACCCGAGGCCTTCAACCGCATCGCCGATGCACCGCCGGTGGCGCTACCGGTGGAATGGAGCGACAGCGCCCTTGACCAGGCCCAGGCGCATGCGCAGCGCCTGGGCGAGCCGCTGGTGGAGCTGATCGAGCAGTGCCTGGCCCAGGACCCGCGCCCGGCCTATCAGGTGCCGGAGCCAGAGCGCCGCTATGGCGTGCTGCTGTGGGACGTGCAGGTACGCTGGCACTACCCCGAGCCCGGACGTATCCGTGTGCTCGAAGTCGTGCCGGGCTAAGCGGTTGCCGCCATCCCGGATTGCAGCAGGGCTAAATCCCTCTCCCCCTGCCCCTCTCCCGTGAACGGGAGAGGGGTGCACTGAGGCCAGAAACGACAAACCCGCCGATTGGCGGGTTTGTGGATGGAGCGGCTGGCGCTTATTTCTCGACGAAGGCGCGCTCGATCAGGTAGTCGCCCGGCTCGCGCATGCGCGGGGAGATCTTCAGGCCGAAGCTGTCGAGAACCTCGCTGGTCTCGTCGAGCATGCTCGGGCTGCCGCAGATCATGGCGCGGTCGTCCTGCGGGTTGATCGGCGGCAGGCCGATATCCTCGAACAGTTTGCCGCTGCGCATCAGGTCGGTCAGACGGCCCTGGTTCTCGAAGGGCTCACGGGTCACGGTCGGGTAGTAGATCAGCTTTTCCTTCACCGCTTCGCCGAAGAACTCGTTCTGCGGCAGGTGCTGGGTGATGAATTCGCGGTAGGCCACTTCGTTCACGTAGCGCACACCGTGAACCAGGATCACCTTCTCGAAACGCTCATAGGTCTCGGGGTCCTGGATCACGCTCATGAAGGGCGCCAGGCCGGTGCCGGTGCTGAGCAGGTACAGGTGCTTGCCCGGGTTGAGGTCGTCGAGTACCAGGGTGCCGGTGGGCTTCTTGCTGATGAGGATCTCGTCGCCTTCCTTCAGGTGCTGCAGCTGCGAGGTCAGCGGGCCATCCGGCACCTTGATGCTGAAGAACTCCAGGTTCTCTTCCCAGTTCGGGCTGGCGATGGAGTAGGCACGCATCAGCGGGCGGCCGTTGGGCTGCTGCAGGCCGATCATCACGAACTGGCCGTTCTCGAAGCGCAGGCCCGGGTCGCGGGTGCACTTGAAGCTGAACAGGGTGTCGTTCCAGTGATGCACACTGAGCACGCGTTCCGAGTTCATGTTGCTCATGCGGGTGTCCTCAAAAAGTTTCGGTATTCAGGTTGCCGGAAAGTGCGTCCGCCCTGGTTGAGCCAGGTCAATGCGGACCGTCGTCTGCTGGCGGCATTGCGCGACATTCTAGTGAGGACCACAATATCTGTTAAGCGAATTATCAAGATATGGATTATTGGTTATATAGATATGCGATTCACACTCAGACAATTGGAAGTCTTCGTCGCCGTGGCCAAGCAGGAAAGCGTGTCGCGTGCGGCGGAATCGCTGGCCCTCTCGCAGTCCGCCGCCAGCACCTCGCTCAGTGAACTGGAGCGGCAATCCGACTGCCAGCTGTTCGACCGCGCCGGCAAGCGCCTGTCGCTCAACGCCCTCGGCCGCCAGCTGCTGCCGCAGGCGGTGGCGCTACTCGACCAGGCCCGCGAGATCGAACGCCTGCTCAGCGGCAAGACAGGCTACGGCCTGCTGGAGCTGGGCGCCACCCTCACCGTCGGCAACTACCTGGCCACCCTGCTGATCGGCAACTTCATGCAGCGCCACCCGGAATGCCGCCTCAAGCTGCACGTGCAGAACACCGCCAACGTGGTGCAGCAGGTGGCTCACTACGAGCTGGACCTGGGCCTGATCGAAGGCGATTGCCAGCATCCGGACATCGAGGTGCAGCCCTGGGTCGAGGATGAGCTGGTGGTGTTCTGCGCGCCACGCCACCCTCTGGCTGAGCGCGGCAGCGCGACCCTGGAAGAGCTGGGTCGCGAGGCCTGGATCCTGCGCGAACAGGGCTCGGGCACGCGCCTGACCTTCGACCAGGCGATGCGTCATCACCCGGCGCAGCTGAACATTCGTCTGGAGCTGGAACACACCGAGGCGATCAAGCGCGCCGTGGAATCGGGCCTGGGCATCGGCTGCATTTCGCGCCTGGCCCTGCGCGACGCGTTCCGCCGCGGCAGCCTGGTGCCGGTGGAGACGCCGGAACTGGACCTCACCCGCCAGTTCTACTTCATCTGGCACCGTCAGAAGTACCAGACGGCCGCCATGCGCGAATTCCTCGAATTGTGCCGGGAGATGACGGCCGGTATCCGCCGCAGCGACGAGATCATCCTGCCGTCGATCGCCTGAGCGACGACAACAGGAGCCTTTCAGTCAGGCCGAGGCGGCCAGGGGATGAAAGCTGAAGTAGCTGCGCAGGGCATCGACCATGTCGACATACTCGGCTGGCGGGGCCACCAGGGCGAAGCCGGAGTCGAAGGTGCCGGGCGTCACGTCTTCGTGGCTCCACTGGCAGGTAGCGGCAAAGTCGATGTTGTGGATACGGCCATCGCGGCCGGGGATCTTCAGGCGCATGTCGAAACGCGCATTCACCAGCATGGGGTACTGGCTGATCAGCATCAGGCCGTCCAGCGACACATTGCCGATAAAGCCCATGGGCTTGTCGGTGATGCGGTTGAACACCTTGAGGTAGTAAGGCAGCTGGTGGCGCTCGATGCGACGCTGGATATGCATGGTAGCCAATCGCTATGAAAGTGGTTCGAGTATGGCTGCTGGGCTGCGGCTCGACCAGACTCAGCCGCAGCGCTGGGCGATGCGAGACGACAGACGGCTGCGCGCGGCCTCGACTTCTTCCTCGTCGATGTAGGTGCGCTCGCCATTGGCATCGGTGGTGAAATAGCGACCGTCGCGCTCGATCTGCGAGAGGTTGCGGCGCAGCTCGCTGCATTCCTTGCTGCGCTCGGCGCGCACCTGAGCCGCGCGGGCATCGGTGGCGGCCTTCTCGTCGCGGCGGGCCTCGAAGTACTCCTCGGTACGCTGCTCGCGTTGGCGGGTCGCTTCGTCACGCTCCACCACCTGGGGCTTCACCTCGACGGTTTGCGCGCCCGCTGCGCCGGGCTTTTCGCCGAAGTGCACGCGGCCTTGGGCGTCCGTCCAGCGGTAAATCTCCGCACTGGCGGCAAGGCCCGGAATGAGCAAGGCAATGAACAACAGATGGCGCATGGGGTTCCCTCCTGATACCAGCTTAACGCCGCCCTTCCTCGCTGGGCAGTCCGCCGACCGGCGAGCTGGACGTCACAGCGACGCCGGAGAGGCCTTGGCCGCGTCGGTCGCCTGATGATGCCCGAGCTGGCGCAATGTCTCCAGCCTGGCGCGCGCACGGTAGGCGTACTCGCTGGCCGGGTAGCGGCTGATGATGAACTCGTAGGTCTGCGCCGCATCGACGAACAGGTTCTGCCGCTCCAGGCATTGGCCACGCAGCAGGGAGATTTCCGGCTGGATATAGCTGCGCGAGCGGCTGTTGCGCTCGGCACGCGAGAGGTCGAGCAGGGCCTGGTCGCAATCGCCCTCGGTGTAGTGGCGGTAGGCCTCGTCGAGGTGGCGATCCAGCGAGACGCGAGTGCAACCGGCCAGGCTGGCCAGGGTGAGAATCAGGATCAGGGTACGCATGGTGAATTCCTCCGCTGCTGCAGTGTATCGGCGAATCACAGCTTTTCTGCAGTGCCCGCAAGGTAGTGCAGGCGAACAATGACTACAGTGCGCGACCGTAGTAGCCTCGCCGCACGCAATAAAGACTGGAGTTCCCGCATGACCCTGCGCCGCACCAAAATCGTCGCCACCCTCGGCCCCGCCAGCAGTTCCCCGGAAGTTCTGGAGCAGCTGATCATCGCCGGCATCGACGTTGCCCGCCTGAACTTCTCTCACGGCACTGCCGACGACCACAAGGCCCGCGCCACCCTGGTGCGCGAACTGGCCGCCAAGCACGGACGCCATGTGGCGCTGCTCGGCGACCTGCAGGGGCCGAAGATCCGCATCGCCAAATTCGCCGGCAAACGCATCGAGCTGAAGGAAGGCGACCTGTTCCGCCTCTCGGCCACCCACTCGCGCACCGAAGGCACCCAGGAGGTGGTCGGCATCGACTACCCGGCGCTGATCCAGGATTGCGACGTCGGCGACGAGCTGCTGCTGGACGATGGCCGAGTGGTCATGCAGGTCGAGCTCAAGGGTGCCGAAGAACTGCACTGCCGCGTGCTGATTGGCGGCCCGCTGTCCGACAACAAGGGCATCAACCGGCGTGGCGGCGGTCTCACCGCCCCTGCCCTGACCGAGAAGGACAAGGTCGACATCAAGCTGGCCGCCGAAATGGAGCTGGACTATGTCGCCGTGTCCTTCCCGCGTGACGCGGCAGACATGGAATACGCCCGCCGCCTGCTCACCGAGGCCGGTGGCAACGCCTGGCTGGTGGCCAAGATCGAACGCGCCGAGGCGGTGGCCGACGACGCCGCGCTGGACGGTCTGATCCGCGCCAGCGATGCGGTGATGGTGGCCCGTGGTGACCTCGCCGTGGAAATCGGCGACGCCGAGCTGGTCGGCATCCAGAAGAAGATCATCGCCCACGCCCGCCGCTACAACAAAGCGGTGATCACCGCGACGCAGATGATGGAGTCGATGATCCACAGCCCGATGCCGACCCGTGCGGAAGTCTCCGACGTGGCCAACGCCGCGCTGGACTACACCGATGCGGTGATGCTGTCGGCCGAGAGCGCCGCCGGCGAGTACCCGGTGGAAGCTGTGGAGGCCATGGCGCGCGTGTGCCTGGGTGCCGAGAAACACCCGACCAGCCAGAAGTCCAGCCATCGCATCGGCCGTACCTTCGAGCGCTGCGACGAGAGCGTGGCCCTGGCCACCATGTACACCGCCAACCACTTCCCCGGCGTCAAGGCCATCATCAGCCTGACCGAGAGCGGCTACAGCCCGCTGATCATGTCGCGCATCCGCTCGTCGATCCCGATCTTCGCCTTCACCCCGCACCGCGAGGCTCAGGCCCGCGTGGCGCTGTTCCGTGGCGTCTACACCGTGCCGTTCGATCCGACGGCCATGCCGGCCAACAAGGTCAGCCAGGCAGCGGTGGACGAACTGCTCAAGCGCGGCATCGTCGAGCCTGGCGACTGGGTGATCCTGACCAAGGGCGACAGCTACCACGGCACGGGTGGCACCAACACCATGAAGATCCTGCATGTGGGCGATCCGCTGGTCTGAGTAACGGCGCCAACAATGTCAGCCCTGAATAGGCCTTGCTTCCTGCGGAGCAGGGCCTACTCAAAGTGCCGTCGCTAAGGCAAGCTGATAGCCCCAATCGATCATTCACGACATTCATTCGACATGCCTGATCTCGCTCCGAACAGCCGTATCACCCGATCGCCAGACCTGATTGCAACAGAGATGGATGGCGATATCGTCATGATGCACATCAAGAGTGGTCAGTACTTCGGCATCAGTGGCGTCGGCCCACGCATCTGGGCCCTGCTCGAGCAGCCAACGACCCTTGATGAGCTGACCAGCGCCATCGTCAACGAGTATGTGGTCGACGAGCAGACATGCCGCACCGACATACAGGTATTCGTCAAGGCACTTCTGGATCAGGGCGCAGCCCAGATCACTTGAAGCCCCTGACATGTATGCCCGACTGCGCCGTCAACTGCATAATTTCTTGCTAAGGCCACGTGCCCAGCGCTGCTTGCTGCCCGTTGCCTGGCTGCTACTGGGAATTGGCAGGGCGCTGGTCCTGCTGTTTCCGTTTCGTGTCCTCAGCAGGCTACTGGGCAGGCCACTGGGTCCAAGCCCTGCATCCTCTCTACCCAGCCCACGGCAAACCAGACGTGCACTGGAGATTGGCCGTACAGTGCGCTGGGCAGCCTGCCATACCCCCTGGAGTTCCAACTGTTTCGCCCAGGCCGTCGCCGCCGGAATTCTCCTGAGGGTGACAGGTATCCCCTACGCGGTCTGCTTCGGCTTGTCCCGCAACCAGGACAAGGAGCTGGCGGCCCATGCCTGGGTCACTGCGGGCGCCGTAAGGGTCTGCGGGGGTAATGGATTTGCTGGCTATACCGTGGTGGGTTGCTTCATCTCCTGGGGGCACGAGAGGTAATGGCTTCTTTAAACGCTGCGAAAGCTTTTGTACGTCTGCTTAGACGAGCGCCGCCTCGGCAGGTCAGCTGGCTTTTCGCCCTCATGGTGCTCTGCGGGCTAACGGAAGGGCTCGGCATCGCCATCGTCATTCCGCTGCTGCAGGTCATGCAGCCGTCGCCGGAGGCGACCGGAAGCCTTTCGAGCCTGCTGCTTTCCGCCTCGGGCACCTTCGGTGATCTGTTAAAGCCCGCACCGCTACTGACACTGTTCGTTGCACTGGTTTGTTTGCGCAGCCTCATCCAGTTCGGCCGTGAACAGCAGGCCGTGCGCTTGCAACACGCACTCGTTGACCATCTTCGCCGCGCCTGCTTTTCCGCACTGCTGCATGCCGAGTGGCGCTGGATCATCAAACGTCGGCGCAGCAATCTGGCGAGCCTGCTCCTGAACGACATCAACCGGGTTGGCCATGGTCTCAATTTCGGCCTTGCCGCACTCGCCACCCTGATGACGATGGTGGTCTATCTCACGGCAGCGGCATTACTGTCCTGGCAAATGACACTGTTGGTGCTGCTGAGCGCCGCTTTGCTGTTGTTGATGCTCAACGGCCAGCGCCATCAAGCCCTGAAGCTGGGTCAACAGCTGTCCGAGGCCTTTCGCACGATGCATGCAAGTGTTCAGGACAGCCTGGCGGGTATCCGCCTGAGCAAGACCCTGGGCCGTGAAGAAACTCACCTGGAGCAGTTCGAGCAGGCCATGCGCAACCTGCGCGGACAACAGGAAGCATTTTTGGCCAGCACCGGCAGGACCAGAGCACTGTTTCAGTGCTCGGGAGTGGCATTGCTGGCGCTGTATCTCTATATGGGGCTTGAGATCTGGTCGATCGAGGTGGCCCAGCTACTGACCCTGGTGCTCATATTCGCTCGCCTGATCCCACTTCTGGCGACGTTGCAGCAACAAGTACACCAGTGGCTGCACGCATTACCGGCACTTCTAGCCAGCGAGAGTCTGCTCCAGCAGGGCATGGCAGCTACCGAGCAGGTGACTGACGCCGCTTACTCCTGGCACATGCGACACGCCATCAGCCTGCACAACGTTGCCGTGAAATACGCAGAACGCGAGCATGCAGCACTGGACTCAGTCACCCTCGAACTGCCTTATCTGAGCACAACAGTGGTCATCGGGCCATCAGGCTCGGGCAAGAGCACACTCGCCGATATCGTGGCCGGCCTGCTCGCTCCGGATGCCGGGACGCTCGCAGTCGATGGCATTCCGATAGATGCCGGCAATCGTCTGTCCTGGCGCCATAACGTGGCCTATGTGACACAGGACATTTTTCTGTTCAACGACAGCATCCGCAGTAACCTGCTGTTTGCCTGCGAGAGCGCCAGCGAGGCCACTATGGAAGAGGCCCTTCGCCAGGCCGCAGCGGATTTCGTCTTCGACCTGCCACAGGGCCTCGACACCCTGATCGGCGATGAGGGCGTCAGCCTTTCCGGCGGCGAGCGGCAACGCATTGCCCTGGCGCGCGCACTCCTGCGCAAGCCCGAACTGCTGATTCTCGACGAAGCCACCAGCGCACTGGATCATGACAACGAGCGACGCATTGGCGACGCCATTGCCAGGCTCCAGGGAAAGGTGACCCTGCTGATCATCAGCCACAAATCAACAGCACTAGAACACGCCACCCAAGTGATCGAACTGGATCGTGGTCGGTTGCTGGAACCCTGCAGCAGCACTTCCACTCCACTCATTCAGGAGCCCCCGAGATGTCTCGGCAGCTAGCTCAGCGACAGCTACTCACACTACTGGGAGAGCCGCCCGTCACACTCTCTGAGCTGAGCGAGCAGGACTGGACAACCCTGATCGGCATGGCCAGCCGGCATCGCCTGCTGCCATTGCTGCACTGGCAGCTGAGTCATATCGATGCAAAGGTCTCGATACCGCGATTCGTACTCGAGCGTCTGAGCAATGCCTACCGCAATGCCACCCTGCAGAGTCTCAAACAAGGCGCAGCACTTCGGCAGGTCACTCAATTGCTGGAGGCGGCCGGCATTGACAGCCTGGCACTCAAGGGGGCGTATCTGGCTTTTTACGCTTACCCCACGGCCGGCCTGCGCCCCATGCGCGACTTAGACATTCTCGTGCCATACGCACAGGCTCTGCATGCTTTCGACTGCTTGCGGCAGGCAGGCTTCAAGCAGCCGGAACACGCCAAAGGGCAAGCCGAGGACTGGCTGGGCAAGCATTGGCACCTGCCGCCATTGATTGATAACAATGGGGTCTGCGTCGAACTGCATACCAGTGTCTATACAGCCGGTGACACAGATGATTGCCTGAGCCAAACCCAGTTGCGCTCCCGCGCGATCCAGGCTCAGGCCTCCGGGGCACCGGCAATGAAGGTGTTGTCCCCCACCGATCAACTGCTGCATCTGATCGTGCATGCTGCGTATCAACATCAGCTCGACAACGGCCCTTTGATCATCAGCGATATCGCCATGCTGCTGACCAAGCACAGCATCGATTGGCCGCTGTTCTGGAACCTGGCTGAGCACGGTGGTTACCGCAAGGGCTGTCACCTGCTACTGGAAATGACCCGTCAGGCCTGGCCGCGGCTGGATATTCCCCTGGCGAACGTCGAACAGCATCCCAGCGAAGAGGTCATGGAGGTCAGCAAGCACCTGTTGCTGCATGTGCTTGAGTCACGCCGGGATGCGTACTTCCTCATGTTGCTGGGCAAACAGGCGCGGCTCTCGGAGAAAGTGAGCCTGATCGTCCAGACCCTGTTTCCATCACGTGAGAAACTGCTCAGCACCCAGGGCACGCCCAACTCACCTCTAATCGGTTACTGGATGCGCTGGCAGCGCTTCTTCACCCAGCGCCTGCCGGAGCACCTGAGAGCCAGGCGCAACCCGCAGCTGGGCGAACAGACACGCCTGCTGGCGGCCTACGAACGGTGGCTTGACTCCTAGGGGCGCGGACACGCACACCGAGCAGCGTACGCCTGGGAGGATCTGAGGTTTTCGGCCCTTTCAAAACGCCTGTGGAAACAGGCTAGAACCCATATGCTCATCGTGCTAAAACGCTGCTGGTTTGGGCCAGGTTCGATCAGGACTCATCAACAGGTCGGACGCTTTATCCAAAGCGATCACCGCAACCTGGATATTAAGCGACGATCGTTGCTTGAAATGCCCAACAGAAAGCGCTGATGCAATCAGATACCAGCAACCAGGAAGGAGCCCAGCATGCAACCCAACGACCTTGAAACCGTTACCACCCACGAGCCAACCACGCAGACCGATACCTGCGAACGCCAGCCCTACGAGCCCCCCTGCCTGGTGCAAATGGATGTTGCAAAAACACTGGGCTCCACCGGTCCTATTTCTGACGGCATTACAACGTCCTGACAACACAGTCTTTTTGCGATCACTGGCTGGTTATGAGTGCCATAGCTTCAGCTGTGCTCCTGCCCCTGATCTATCATCACGGGCAGTGAGTAACCTGCTGGACCAGGTTCGCTGATCAACCTGATAGGAGATTCCTGACATGCAACGCGATACCACCGCCGAGCCCAACGAGCAGATCGACGCCCGCGAACGCCAGCCCTACCAGGCGCCCAGCCTAGTCCGACTGGATCTCGCAGAAACCGAGGCGGGTGGGCCTGGCATAACTGATGCTGGTTTTCTGTCCTGATTGCCAGCCGACAGGCCATTTGAAGACTTGACCAATCCCTGCATGGATGCAGGAAACCGAAGCCAAGTCAGCGTCAATGGCCCGCTAAACCGCTACTGGCGATTGTCCGGTTCGGCATAGCGGATAAAGTTGCCCATGGCGACGCCACGGAGCAGCTTTAGACGATAGCGCTGAATGGTCGCCAGGTCGCCCCAGCCCTCTTCGGGCCAGTTTTCAAGCAGCGCCTCCAGAGCGGGTAGATCGAGCAACTGGGCCGCGCGACGATGTTGGCGCAGCTGCTGCAATTGCTCGCGCAGACGCTCACGATCAGCGCCAAGCCCCTCATACCAGTCAGCGAACTGGTAGCCCTTGCCGCGCCCCTCGAGAATCTCCTCGGGTAGCACGTCAGCCATCAGCCGACGCAACAGCCAGCGCGGCTGCCCATCGCGCAGATACTGCGAGTCCGGCACCCCCAGGCAAAACTCCACCAGCCGCCGGTCGCAGGTGGGATCGCGCATTTCCAGCCCACGCACGTTCGCCGCAGCAAGCGCCGCGCCGGTGTCAATGCGACCTAACACAGCCAGGCGCATGGCCCTGCCATCGTGCCAGGGTCGGTAGCTGAGATCCCAGCCCTTGGCCTCGGCGCGCCGCTGCAGCCATCCCGTGGTCAACTGCTGCTGGTTCACCGCCGTATAGCGATCAAGCCCCCCGCCAAAGTCGCCACGCCGGATCGCCACCTGCTGCCAGAGCCACGCTGGCATCGACGCGCCAACCGTACGCAGAACGAGGCCGCGCTTGCGCCATTGCGGATGCGTGCGCTGGTAGGCACACAGCTCACGCCACCATTGCAGCCATCGCCCCTTGCGCCAGAGCGACGCCATGTAGGGATAGCCGTGATAGGAAATGGACATGTTGCCCATCTGCCCGGTCAGCATCACCTTGCAGCCACGCGCTTGTGCGTCGCGCTCGATGGCCCGCAGCCAGACGTTATTGCAGGGGTTGACCGGGGGCTGATCCAACTCGTCGATCGACTCATCCAGCAAGGCCAATGGGGACTCGCCAGAGGAGCGCAGAATCACGTGATCGACATTGTCGAAACGGCCTGCCAGCAGCGCTGCCACCTTGCTTTCGTCGCCATGACGGTCACGCAGCACGGGCCCTGTGAAACCCTCTCTGGGCGCTGCCGTATAGGCAGTCAGGCGCTCGCCCCTGTGCGCCAGTTGGCGCGCGGCGTAGGCCGTCACGGTAGAACTGTCGAAGCCGGAACTGAGGTGTGACGCTACGGGCCCGCTGCTGCGCAGGCAGGCCGATACGGCCCGCTGGAGGTGCTCGTGCAGCGCCTCGACATAGTCCTCGTCCCGCTTGAAGCGCACCTGCGGGCCACTCCCCAGGCGTCGGTGAACATGAGTGGAAAGCTGATTGCCCTCCACCAGCACGAACTCCCCCCGATTCACCCGCTGGATATCCTTGAACGAACAGCCCGCCATCGGCAGCAGAGCCAGTTGTTCGAGCACGCTCTGCTCGTCGACACTGCGCGGCACACCCGGTACGCAGAACAAGGCCTTGGGCAGCGAGGCAAAGGCCAGGAATCCGGACTGTCGGTGCCAGAACAAAGGCTGACCGCCCATGACATCACGGGCCAGCCAGAGACGCCGGCGCTGCGGGTGCCAGCAAGCCATGGCATAGCTGCCCTCGATGCGCTCGAGGGCCTGGGTGTCCCAGCGCTGGCAAGCCTGCGCCAGCAACTCGGCGTCGGCCATGCGGCTGGCCAGGCGTGGGTCCAGCGCCAACTGAGCGATCAGCTCGTCACGATTGTCCAGGCGCCCCGCCAATACCACCAGACAGTCGCCGAGCACGACGGGCTGGCGGTCATACTGATCTTCTGGCGTGGTACGCAGCAAGGTGCGCACCAGCCCAGCTCCAGCGCCCTGCCAGGTGTCCTGGGCATCGCGCCCATAGGGAGCAAGTATGCTGCTCATGCGCTGCAGTAGATTGCGCTCCAGCGCTTGACCGTCAAAGCGAACGATACCGGCAATGGCACTCATGCGAACCTCTCCTCGCGCAGGCCCTCAAGCAGCTGCGGTAACTGCTCGAACAATACGCTAAAGATCGCCTCCGGGCCTTGCAGCCTGAGGCTGTTGCGATAGTAGTGGGCGATGCCCTGGCCCATGCCAATGGCTGCCAGATGGATCGGCCCACGCTCGATCATGGCGATGCTCTGGTGCAGGTGCCTGCGCAGATAGTCAGGGCCATTGGCCGCGATGGTCGCTTCGTCATGCGGAGCCCCGTCACAGAACACCAGCAGAATCTTGCGCCGCTGCGGCTGTTTGAGTAGGCGACTGGCCGCCCAGAGCAGCGCCTCACCATCGATGTTCTCCCCCGCGAGCGGGGCCTGACGCATCAATAGCCCACAGCTGGCGCGCCAGGGTTGCCGCACGCTTTTGTAGACGAGGTAGCGCGTGGCATTCAGTCGCCCCGGCAACGCCGGCCGCCCCGCCGCCTGCCAGGCGTCATGCACCGGGTTGTCCTGGCCGGAGTAGCGCGTGCCGAAGCCCAGCACCTCGCACGACACACCGGCAGCCTCGAGTGCGCGCACCGCAAGGTCGACCGCCAGCAAGGTCATCTGCTGCGGCAGGCCGCGCATCGAGCCGGACTGATCGAGCAACAGGGCAATACAGGCATCGGTAAGGGGCGCCTGTTGCGGCTGGCGGAATATGGCCGTGTTGGCACTGGTCACCACCGATGTCAGGCGGCGAGCATCGAGCATGCCTTCGGGCTGATCGAAGCGCCAGCGATGCTGCTGCAGGCTTTGCAGACGTTTGCGCAGCTGCCGGGCCAGGCGCCTGGCCTGCGCCTGGACCTCGTCGCTCAGGGCCGCCTGCGGCGGCTGGGCCAGAGCCCTCAACTCGCGCACGCCCAGTACCTCGTCCCAGGCCTGGGAAAAAACCCGATAAGGCGCCTGCTGTTGTTCAGGCTGGTGCTCAACCGGACGTGAAGGCAGGTTCTCCCGCCCCCCGGCCGCCGCACCAGCGACCATGGGCAGTTTGGGTAATGGCTGCACGGATGCAAATATGTGGGCATAGGCCGCGACCAGAGGCTTGATCACCCGAGCGAAGGCCTGGGCATCGGCCAACTGCAGACGCGCCTCGGACAACAGAATGGGCAGCAGCGCACGCAGTTGCTGCAATTGACGCTGGCGTCCGCGCTCCAGCAGACGCGACAACCAGTGGCCAGCCGCCTGATCGGGAACCTGCCATTGCCCTTCCCCCAGCTCACCGCCCGCCAGGGCGATGCGAGCGCACTGGTAAAGGTGCGCGGCAGGCGACAAGGCGTTGGGCAACGGCAGTGGATACGCGAGGTTATGGGCCATGCCAGGCAGATGCTGGCTGGCCAGCGTGTCCACCCGTGCCTGTTCGATCACCCTGTACCAGGGCTGTTCAAGTACGGTGAACAGCGCCTCGGCCTGTGCGTCATGCCAGCGCTGCCAGGCAGCGTGAGCATCACTACAGGATCGATCCGCATGAGCAACGGATACCCCGGGCGTGCCGGCATAGATGGCCGGCCAAGCCTGTAATGCTCCGGAGGTGGAATCGCCGCTCATCGCCCTGCGTCAGGCAATTCGCGCGCGAAGCAGCGCTGGTACAGCTCCGCAACCAGCGGCCGCTCGGCCACGTCACAACGGTTGAGAAACGACAAACTGAACGCCTGCGCCATGTCTTCGAGCAGCACCAGGTTCTCGCCCCAGGCCAGCAGCGTGCGCAACGACAGCAGCGAGGACAGTTCGCCCTGCTCATGCGCCTGGCGACAGAGCCATGCCATTTCGAGCATGACCCTGACCTGCTCCTGAGTCAGCGTGGGCAGCCGCGCGTGGATGATCCTGGCTTCCTGCTCCTTGCCCGGATACCCCAGCTCCAGCATGACATTCCAACGATCAAGCTGTGCCTGATTGAGCACCTGCGTGCCGGCATAAAGCCCTGCGCTATCCCCGCTGCCGGCCGTGTTGCCGGTGGCGAACAGACGAAATGCCGGATGTGGCGTGATGACCTGATTCTGATCCAGCAGGGTCAGACGTCCATCGGCCTCCAGCAGGCGCTGGATCACGAACATCACCTCGGGACGACCGGCATCGTACTCATCGAGCACCAGCGCCATCGGGCGCTGCAATGCCCAGACCAGCAGGCCGGGTACGAACTCGGTGACCTGCTTCCCATCGCGCACGACCAGCATGTCACGCCCGATCAGGTCGGCCCGGCTGACATGGCCGTCGAGGTTGATGCGCAGGCAGGGCCAGTTCAACCGGGCAGCGACCTGCTCGATGTGCGTCGACTTGCCACTGCCATGGGGCCCGTACAGATAAACACGGCGACCATGGGCAAAGCCCAGAAGAATGGCGCGGCAGACGTGCGGGTCGAACTGGAAGGCGGGATCGACCACCGGCACATGATCACTGGCCTGGGCAAAGGCAGGCACCGACCAGGGTAGCTGGCAACCGAAGGTCGCCTGGGGGTCACATAGCGTATCGGGAGACTCGCTGCCGGCCTTACTCATCAAAAGCTCCACTTTCCAAATAACCGAAACGCTCCATCATCGGCGCATGCGCATCCAGGATGCGCTGGATCTGCTGAGGGCTCAGCATGGCACGCCCATAGCCGCTCTTGCCTTTGTTGAAGAAGGGGCGATTGAAATACCTTTCTTTAAAGCCACTGCGCTGCTCCTGCTCGGCCAGCACCTTGAAGTCACTGAAACACAGTGCCTTAGTAACTGCCTGCGGATCATGGGGCAAGTTCAGGAAACGGGCTGCCGCCGTGAACGTCTGAAGAGGCTTATCGAGCATGTCTTCATAACGCATGACATGGACAGGCACATCCGTCTGCTCGAGCCAACTGCGCACATGCCCTGACCAGCATGACAACCACTGACTGGTCTGAGAGCGGTAGCGCCTTGGGTTGTAATTGAGGACAAATTTGCTATCGAGCGCGATGGCCACCGCCCGTTCGAGATCACAGCCAAAATGGCTGGCCAGCGAGGGCACGACATCCAGCGGATTGCGCACCAGATACACGGCGCCCGCCGTGCCATGGCGACCAATCAAAGGCGAACCATCGGCGCAATAGCCATAGGCATCATGAATCTTGGCGTAGCGGGATTGCCTCTCGCCCCACTGGTAAACGGCGGGCCGTAGCTGCTGCAACTCGTCATCACTGAGATCCGCGCTGGGAATACCCAACACGTCATCCAGCCAATATCGATCGGCGGCATGACCGCCGATCATATGGTTGATCTCGACGGGCTTGTCAGTATCGCTCAACAGATTGCTGATGAAGGTACGCAGCCAGGTATTTCCGCTCTTGGGGTAAGACGCCAGCCAGTAAATACCCTCACTCATGCAACGACGCCTTGGTCCGCGAGAATCCTGTCGACCAGACTCTCGACATCGAAGACTGCAGAACTGCGCATGAGCTGCTTGACCTTCACCTTGCCGGCGACCGCAACGGTGAGTGAAAACCGCTGCGCCTGCAAACCCATCGCATCGATGAAACGCGGTCGGTAATTGTGCTCACAGAGCTTGCCGAAACGCTGGAAGCCCTCCAGCGACTCGAGGGTGGGGCTGGGCAGAGAGTGCTGGTCCAGGATGTACAAACCACCCAGAGCAAGCGGCTCCAGCGCCGCCGAACGATCCAGCGGCAAACTGAATTTCTCCAGCATGGGCCTTATCCGCTGCAGGCCTGCGGTCTCGAGCCCCAGATGCTCGATGCTGTCGGCCCACAGCTTCGCCCGGGCAATGCCCGGCATCACCCATCCATCCGCTGTAACGGCGACCACGTCATCCGCCAACGTCTCATAGCCCCTGAGTGAAAAGGCGGTCGCCAAGGTGGATTTGCCCGCCCCGGAATGGCCGAGACAGACGATGCAGCGGTCATCGATTCGCACGGCATTGCCGTGCAATACCAGCAACCCCCGCTGCATCAGCAATGCTCCAATTGCCGAACCGAGGAGGAATACGCGGATGCTGTCCTCATCGATACCCGCAACCGGATCGAAAAGGATCTCCCTCCCCTCTCGCACCAGGAAGGTGACGACACCCGGTATCTGTAGCCACAAGCAGGTTTTCGAAGCCCAGAGAAAAGGCCCCACCTGCTGCAACTCGCCATAACGCTCTGGAGCATCCAGCGCCATTTGACGGATCTCGACATCGACATCACCCGCAGCCTCGGGAGACAGGGGCGATAGCTCGGGCAATGGCAAATCAGCGCCAATGGACAGGCCATAGGCCTTATGCAGAATTCGCGACATAGATTGCAGCTGAGGCCTTATCCAGAAGGGTCGGAGGGAACAGGAAGCCGCCTCGATTGTTCCACAGCGCTCGAAGGCCGGCCAGCCAAGGTTTCAAGGGCGCGGCACGTTCCGGCAGGCTGGCGGGCAGCGCTCCTTCTCGAGCAACCACAGCCCATGAGCGCGGCGCGGCCCTATCAGCCAGGCCTGACCGCCACTGGCGCCGCCCTCCAAGACGGCGATACTGCCGTTGGGTAACGCCCCGGCCACCAGCAGGCATTCCGCTCGGCTGCTGCCATCGCAGCCAGATCCATCCTAAGCGAACCTGGAAAAGTCCGGCTTTCTGCGCTGCATGAAAGCTGAAAGCGCCTCAATGGCTTCCGGTGAACGCAGGCGCTGGCCGAACAGTGCGCCCTCCTCCTCGATCACCTGGCGCAGTTGCTCGCGCCCCGGCGCACGCATCAGGCGCTTGCTGTCGGCGACCGCCGAGGGCGCCAGGTCGAGGAAGCGCAGGGCCATTTCGCGAGCCTTGGCCAGGGTGCTCGCCCCATCCTCCAGGACGGCGCCGGCGATGCCCCATTCGGCAGCCTGCGTGCCAGTAAAGGCCTCGCCGAGCAGCAGCACCTCGGCGGCCCGGGCGGGCCCCAGCAGTTGCGGCAGCAGCAGGCTGGAGCCGAACTCCGGGCACAGCCCAAGGTTGACGAAGGGTGTGCGCAGCTTGGCGTCGCGGCTGACATAGACCAGGTCACAGTGCAGCAGCAACGTGGTGCCGATGCCCACCGCCGGACCGGCCACGGCGGCCACCACCGGCTTGGCGAAGTCGAACAGCGCGCGCATGAACTGGAATACCGGACTGTCCATGCCGGTGGGCGGCGCCTGCAGGAAATCCGCCACGTCGTTGCCGCTGGTAAAGCACTCGGGGCCACCAGTGATCAGCACGACACGCACCGAACGATCGGCATTGGCCGCGTCCAGCACCTCGGCCATTCGGCTGTACATGGCGCGGGTCAATGCATTCTTCTTGTCGGCGCGGTTCAGGCGCAGGGTCAGCAGGCCGCCCTCCTGCTCGACCAGTATGTGTTCGCTCATGGCAACTCCGGGGCAACGCCCCGATCATGCATGGGGCAGAAAAAGATCAGCCAGCACCTGACTGCGCGGCACGCCGAGGATGAACAGGCGGCGGGCAAAGGCTTCCACGCTGGTGGGCGAGCCGCAGAGTAAGGCGACGGTCTGCCGCGAAACAAGCCGCAGTTGTGCCAAAAACACCGCCTGCTCGGACGCCGTCAGTAGTTGCACCTCAAGCTGCGGATACATGGCGGCCAGCGCCTGCAGGGACCCGGCGAGGTAATGCCCGGAGGTGTCATGGGCCTGGTGAATGACCCGGATCGGCCCCTGGTGATGCTGGCGCAGCGCCTCGCGCAGTATCCCCCACAGCGGCGCCAGGCCGGTGCCCGCCGCCAGTAGCCACAGGGGGCGCTCATGCCAGGCCGGATCGTAATGCAGCGCGCCACCACGCAACTCGCCCAGACGCAGCACATCACCGGCTTGCAGCTGGCGCGCCGCATCGCTGAAAGCGCCGCCCTGCCGGCAGTCCAGGTGAAACTCCAGCCAGGGTTCCTCGCCCGGCAGGCTGGCCAGCGAATAGGGTCGCGCCACACCACCGGCGGTCCACAGCACCAGGTGCTGACCGGCGGCAAAGCGCAACGGCCTGTCCGGCAGCAGGCGCAGGCGCAGTACCGTCGGACTCAGCCAGTCGAGCGCCTGCACTTGCGCCGGCAAACCGTCACGGGCGGGATCGAACAGCTGTACTTCAAGGTCGTCGACCACCTGGCACTGGCAGGCCAGGCGCCAACCCTGCTCACGGCGCGCCTCGCTCAGGGCCTCGGGCCGCTGGTCCAGCGGCTCGCCGCGCACGCAGCGCACCAGGCAGGCATGGCAGCTGCCGGAGCGGCAGCTGTAAGGCACGCGCAGGCCGGCACCGTTGAGGGCATCGAGCAAATTGCTCGCAGCAGGTACCGACCAGTGCTGGCCGGCGGCTTTCAACTCAGGCACCCGCGCCCTCCCAGGCCGCATCACAGCGGTTGCGCCCGCCGCGCTTGGCCCGGTACAGGGCCTGGTCGGCCCGCTGCAGGGCCTCGTCAAGGTCATCGCCGGCGCTGAGCAGGGTCATGCCGGCAGACAGGCTGAGATTGTGCACCTGCACACCCACCGGCTCGGCATTGGCGAAGGCTTCGCGCAGGCGCTCGCAGCAACTGGTGAACTGGTCCGCGTCGGTGTCGGGCAGCAGCAGCACGAACTCCTCTCCACCGTAGCGGGCCAACACGTCGCCATCGCGCAGGCAAGCCCGCGCCACGGCAGCGAAAGTCTGCAGCACGCGGTCGCCAGCTGCATGACCGTAGACGTCGTTGATACGCTTGAAATGATCCAGATCGATCAGGGCAAGGCCGTGCTGGCGGCCATGATCGAGATTGTCCAGCTCACGCAGGGCCAGGCGCAGAAAATGACGGCGGTTGAACAGACCGGTCAGCTCATCGGTGGCTACCAGGTCCTCGAGCTGGCGCATCATGCCGCGCAGGGTGTCCTGGTGCGCCTGCAGCGCGTAACGGCGTTGACGCATGCGCTGGCGCAGGGCCTGCACGTAGCTGGCAAACAGGCTCTGCCAGACCAGGCCGATAAACAGCGCGCAGCACTGCAGCAGGGCCTGACCGGGGTTGTCCATGCGCAGCTGGTAGCCTTCCCACAGGTTGAGCCCGGCGAAGGCAAAGAAGGCGATGGCGGCGCACCGCACGAACACCCGCGGGCGTAGCTGGAATACGCCGAACATCAGGATGATCAGGTAGAACATCAACAGGCTGCCGCGCGCGCTGTCGAGCTGGGCCAGCAGTGCAGTGTGCAGAGCGACACCGACCAGGATCTGCGCCTCGGTCAGGCTCGGATCGACAAAGCGCAGATTGAGGCCGCTGCGGAACAGTCCATAGAAAGCCAGCTGGCTGAGTGCCACCAGGCCGGTACAGAACAGGGCGAAGCTGACCGTACCGCTGTAGACGCCAGCCCAGAGGGCTACCCACATCAGCATCAGCACCAGGGCATAGCTCGCCACTGCCATGCCGAATCGCTTCAGCAGCAGGCTCTGCAAGCTCCGCTTTGTAACCCCTGGACTGCTCGTGCTCATGGGCTCCATCCCGTACTGGCACCTTGCCCAACTCTACCCCCGTGATCACAAAATTGATAGCAGCCCCTAGACCATCGGCCAACGAGCACGGCTGTGCCCGTTCGGGCCGCCGCGCTATACTGCGGCGCCTTTTTTGTGGCCCGCCATCGGTGGGCTGCCACGGTACGACCGTCGGTTCGTGCCCGAGGACTTTCACCGTTGCGCCGGGTCGTGGTCCGGCGTTTCCTTATAGATGTTCCCTGACAGAGGAGCGCCCCAATGACCGTGATCAAGCAGGACGACCTGATTCAGAGCGTCGCCGACGCCCTGCAGTTCATCTCCTATTACCACCCCGTCGACTTCATCCAGGCCATGCATGAGGCCTACCTGAGGGAAGAGTCGCCGGCCGCCAAGGACTCCATGGCGCAGATCCTGATCAACTCGCGCATGTGTGCCACCGGCCACCGCCCGATCTGCCAGGACACCGGTATCGTCACCGTGTTCATCAAGGTCGGCATGGACGTGCGCTGGGACGGCGCCACCATGAGCGTCGACGACATGATCAACGAGGGCGTGCGCCGCGCCTACAACCTGCCGGAGAACGTCCTGCGCGCCTCGATCCTGGCCGACCCGGCCGGCGCGCGTAAGAACACCAAGGACAACACCCCGGCGGTGATCCACTACTCCATCGTCCCCGGCGACAAGGTGGAAGTGGACGTCGCGGCCAAGGGCGGCGGCTCCGAGAACAAGTCGAAGATGGCCATGCTCAACCCGTCCGACTCGATCGTCGACTGGGTACTCAAGACCGTACCGGAAATGGGTGCCGGCTGGTGCCCGCCGGGCATGCTCGGCATCGGCATCGGCGGCACCGCCGAGAAAGCCGCGGTGATGGCCAAGGAAGTGCTGATGGAGCACATCGACATCCACGAGCTGAAGGCCCGCGGCCCGCAGAACCGCATCGAGGAACTGCGTCTGGAGCTGTTCGACAAGGTCAACCAGCTGGGCATCGGCGCCCAGGGCCTGGGCGGCCTGACCACCGTGCTCGACGTTAAGATCATGGACTACCCGACCCACGCCGCGTCGCTGCCGGTGTGCATGATCCCCAACTGCGCCGCCACCCGTCACGCCCACTTCGTGCTCGACGGCTCCGGCCCGGCCGAACTGGAAGCGCCGGACCTGTCCGCCTACCCGGAAATCGTCTGGGAAGCCGGCCCGAGCGCGCGTCGCGTCAACCTCGACACCCTCACCCCGGAAGAGGTGCAGAGCTGGAAGCCGGGCGAGACCGTGCTGCTCAACGGCAAGATGCTCACCGGCCGCGACGCTGCGCACAAGCGCATGGTCGACATGCTGAACAAGGGCGAAGAGTTGCCGGTCGATCTGAAAGGCCGCTTCATCTACTACGTCGGCCCGGTCGATCCGGTCGGTGACGAAGTGGTAGGCCCAGCCGGTCCGACCACCGCCACCCGCATGGACAAGTTCACCCGTCAGATCCTCGAAAGCACCGGCCTGCTGGGCATGATCGGCAAGTCCGAGCGCGGCCCGATCGCCATCGACGCGATCCGCGACAACAAGGCCGTGTACCTGATGGCCGTCGGCGGCGCCGCCTACCTGGTGGCCCAGGCGATCAAGAAGTCCAAGGTGCTGGCCTTCGCCGAACTGGGTATGGAAGCGATCTACGAGTTCGAGGTGAAGGACATGCCGGTGACCGTGGCCGTCGACACCAAAGGCGAGTCGGTGCACATCACCGGCCCGGCCATCTGGCAGAAGAAGATCCACGACAGCCTGGCCGTCGAAGTGAAGTAAGCGCAAACGCGTGATGCAAAAGCCCGGCCCAGTGCCGGGCTTTTTCTTTGGCTTGCCGCCGCGCTGGCCATTCCCCCAAAACGACAATAATATTGACCTAATTCTATGTTCCGCCATCACCCCGGCGGGCCATACCGCGCACCGCCCTACCCGGGCCGCGCCTGTCGTTCTGGAGATACACGATGTCTACCGATCCGGTCACCATGCTGGTGGCACGCCGCGTGCCACGCGAATGCCTGCAGGACTTCCGCACCTGGCTGCACGAAGGCCAGCAACTCGCCGCCGACTTCCCCGGCTACCTCGGCTCCGGCGTCCTCGCCCCTCCGCCCGGAGACGACGAGTTCCAGATCATCTTCCGCTTCACCGACTCCACCACCCTCTCCGCCTGGGAACACTCCGCCTCGCGGCGAGCCTGGCTGCAGCGCGGCAGCGGTCTGTTCGCCCAGCCCCATGAGCACCGCGTCAGCGGCCTCGATGCCTGGTTCGGCAATGCCCTGCGGCGCCCGCCGCGGTGGAAACAGAGCGTGGCCATCTGGCTGGCGTTCTTTCCGGTGTCGCTGGCGTTCAACCTGCTTTTCGGTGACCTGCTGAGCGAATGGCCGATGCCGCTGCGCGTACTGCTCAGCACCCTGCTGCTGACGCCACTGATGACCTACTGGTTCATCCCGCTCTCGACCCACCTGCTGGCCCCCTGGCTCAGCCCGCGCAAGCCCGAAAAAGGCCCAAGCCTCGAGCAGGATTCGATGGCCTAATCTGTACAACTCGCCAAAAACTGTACAAATCGTAAAATTTTCAAGAAGCCGCCAAACCAACAAAACCAATACAATCAGCGACTTGATAGAGCCTACAAGCTGGGCAAAGGGTAATTTCGCATCGCTTGTTGTACAGATTATCCGTCTGGTATAACCTGAGCCTATTACTCAACTACTGCGAGAACCGCCATGCCCTCCTCGGCCGCGCCCATTCTCATCACCGGAGGCGCTCAACGCATCGGCCTGCACTGCGCACTGCGTCTGCTGGAAAACGGGCAGCCGGTGATCGTCAGTTACCGCAGCGAGCGCGAGGGACTGGCCGAGCTGCGTGAGCGCGGCGCCATCACCCTGGCGGCGGACTTCGCCAGCGAGGCCGGCATTCTCGACTTCATCGCCCGCCTCAAGAATCACACCGACAGCCTGCGTGCCATCGTGCACAACGCCTCCGACTGGGAAACCGAAACACCGGGTCAAGAAGCCGAGGTCTTCCAGCGCATGGTCAGCGTGCACATGCTCGCCCCCTACCTGCTCAACCTGCATTGCGAAGCCCTGCTGCGCCGCAGCAGTCCGGCGGACATCGTGCACATCGGCGATGACGTCACCCGCACCGGCAGCGCCAAGCGTCCGGCCTACTGTGCCAGCAAGGCCGGCCTGGACAGCCTGACCCTGTCCTTTGCCGCGCGTTTCGCGCCGGCAATCAAGGTCAACGGCATCGCCCCGGCGCTGATCCAGTTCAACCCGGACGACAGCGCCGAGTACCGCGCCAAGCGTCTGGGCGAATCGGCACTGGGCATCGAGCCCGGCGCCGAAGTCATCTACCAGAGCCTGCGCTACCTGCTGGACAACCCCTACGTCACCGGGACCACCCTGACCGTCAACGGCGGCCGCCATCTCGTCTGAATGCGCCGCGAGGAATAGTCAATGAATACTCAACTGCCCCACCACTACCGCGAAATCCTGGTCGGCCTGGGAGAGAATCCCGAACGCGAAGGCCTGCTCGACACGCCCAAGCGCGCCGCCAAGGCCATGCAGTACCTCTGCCATGGCTACCAGCAGTCGCTGGAGGAAATCGTCAACGGCGCGCTGTTCGCCTCGGACAACGACGAGATGGTGATCGTCAAGGACATCGAGCTGTACTCCCTGTGCGAGCACCACCTGCTGCCCTTCATCGGTAAGGCGCACGTTGCCTACATCCCCACCGGCAAGGTGCTGGGCCTGTCCAAGGTGGCGCGCATCGTCGACATGTACGCCCGCCGCCTGCAGATCCAGGAGAACCTGACCAAGCAGATCGCCGATGCCATCCAGCAAGTCACCAACGCCGCCGGTGTAGCCGTGGTGATCGAGGCTAAGCACATGTGCATGATGATGCGTGGCGTGGAGAAGCAGAATTCGGTGATGAGCAGCTCGGTGATGCTTGGCGCCTTCCGCGAGTCCTGCAACACTCGCCACGAATTCCTGCAACTGATCGGACGGAACAAGTAATGCCGCGACTGGAACCCGGGATGGCGCGCATCCGCGTCAAGGACCTGCGCCTGCGCACCTACATCGGCATCAAGGAAGAGGAGATCAACAACAAGCAGGATGTGTTGATCAACCTGACCATCCTCTACCCCGCCGTGGACGCGGTGCGTGACAACGACATCGACCACGCGCTGAACTACCGCACCATCACCAAGGCGATCATCGCCCACGTCGAGGGCAACCGCTTCGCCCTGCTCGAGCGCCTGACGCAGGAAATCCTCGACCGGGTCATGGAGCACGAATCCGTGCGCTATGCCGAGGTGGAAGTGGACAAACCACACGCCCTGCGCTTCGCCGAGTCGGTGTCCATCACCCTCGCTGGTCATCGCTGAAGCCGGGTGGGGCACGGCCAGCCCAGGCTGTGCCCGGCATTGCTGCTGGCGGCGCAGACTCCTATCATCTGCGCTCTCCGCCGCCCTCGAGCCGATCATGACCGAACAGCAACGCCTTGAACTGGAAGCCGCCGCCTTCCGCGCCCTGGTCCAGCACCTGCGCTCGCGCACCGACGTGCAGAACATCGACCTGATGAACCTTTCCGGCTTCTGCCGCAACTGCCTGGCCAAGTGGTACCAGGCCGCTGCCGATGATCTCGGCGTCGGGCTGGACCTGGAGCAGGCCCGCGAAACCATCTACGGCATGCCTTATGCCGAGTGGAAAGCCCAACACCAGAAGGAAGCCACTGCCGAGCAGCAGGCCGCCTTCGCACAAGGAAAGCCACACTGATGAGCCTGCAAGACTTCCGCGCCCGCCTGCATCACGAGCAGTTCCAGTTCGCCGAGACCCTGGCCTTCATCGCCGAACACTACGACTACCAGCCCAGCGCCTTCCGCAACGGCGCGGTGGAAAGCGCCGCCGGACAGAACGAGGGCTCCTGCAAGACCCTCGGCCTGGCCCTGCTCGAAGGCCTCAGCCTGGAGGAGACCTTGCGCGCCTTCGGCGAGCACTACCGTGCCGTGCTGGCCAATCCCAGCGGCAACGACCACGCCAATATCCGCGCCCTGCAGGACACCGGCCTGGGCGGTGTGCAGTTCGCCCAGCAACCGCTCAAGCGCAAGGCCTGAGCTGCGCAACAAGCTGCTCAACTGTCGGCTTTGGCTGACAGACAATGAGTAGCCTCTACCTTATGCTCCTCCCTCGTCGCCCACCGGCAGGATGCCGGTTCCCCTTGAGCGGAGGAGTGCAAGGATGCAGCAGAACCTGGTCTGGAAGCCCTGGACCAACCCTGGGGTCGAACACCTCAGCCTGGCGGTCGCCAGCGATGGCATCAGCGCCAGCGGCCAGCTGATCCAGAGCATTCGCGGCAACAGTATCGCCGCCACCTACCTGCTCAACTATGACGAACGCTGGCGCTTCCGCCGCCTCTGGCTGAAGGTCGACAACCAGGGCCAGCGCAGCCTGGAGCTACGCCGCGATATCCGCGGTCACTGGCATCTCAACGGCCGCCCGCGCGAGGACCTCGCCGACTGCCAGCAGGTGATGCTGTCCGCCACGCCCTTTACCCATACCGCGCTGCTGCAGTCCGGCAGCCTGGCCGTCGGCGATGGCGAGCGCTTCCGCGTGGCACACGTCGACCTGCTGAGCCTGCGCGTCGAGCCGCGCACTCAGCGCTACCAGTGCCTGCAACGACACGCCAGCCATACCCTCTACCAGTGCGATGCGGAAGGTCACGAGCCCTGCGAGCTGACCCTGGATGGCGACGGCCTGCTGGTACAGGCCATCGGCCAGTTCATTCGCACCAGCCGGCAGCTGCTGCGCCAGGCCGACTGCGCCTGAGCAGCCGCTGGCCCGGCGCATGCGCGCAGGCCAATGCCACGCATAAAAAAGCCCCGCCAAAGCGCTAATGCTGTCTACACAAGCCGTGACCTGCGCGATCCAGTCCCCTCTCCCCAGCGGGGAGAGGGTCAGGGAGAGGGGGAAGCAACAGTGCGCCTCCGGCCCTCTCCCCCAGCCCCTCTCCCATAAATGGGACAGGGGCGCTAATCGGGCACTCACTGAGTGAACAGCACTACGCCAAAGCGGGGCTTTTCCGTTCAGCCGGGCAATCAGCGGCTGTTGAGCTGCTGCTGCAGATTCTGCACCTGCGCGGTCAGTGCATTGATGTTACGGGTGACCTGGGCGCGGAAGGCATCGAACTCGGCGGTGTTGTTCTGCGGCGCCGGGCGGTTCTCCAGCTCGCTGCGCAGCACCAGCAGGTCCTGCTCCAGGTTGCGCACGGCCTGGCTCGGGTCGCCCTTCTTCTTCAGCGCCTCGATATCGCCGGCCTGGCCCTTGAGCTGCTCCTGCAGCTTGCCGACACCGGCCAGGCCGGTCTTCTGCTCGGCCGCCAGCTTGTCCAGCTTGCCATCGAACTGCGCCGTCACGCCCTGCTGGGCCTTGAGGTCGGCGGCCAGCTGATCGAGGCGTTTGCCCTGGCCACTCTGCTGGCCATTGAGGTTCTGCTGCTGCTTGGTCACCTCGGCCAGCCTGGTTTCCAGCTGCTTTATGCGCAGCTTGAGCGCCTCGCTGTCACTGGTCACGCTCGACTCGGTGGCCACCACCTTGCCGGAGATGTCTTGGATACGCCCGGCGGCCTCTTCGCTGATGCGGGCGAAGGCATCCTGGGTCGCCACGATCGACTCCTGCATGTGCAGAACCTGCTGGTAGCTCCACCAGCTCAGGCCGCCCAGGGCGATGACCAGGGCGCCGATCAGCGCCCACAGCGGGCCGGTGCCATAGCCACGGCGGCGCTCCACCTGTGGATAGGTCGGCGCGCTGCGCTGCGGTGCGTGGCTGTGGCTGGGGGCGTGACCGGCCTGGAAATCGTCGCGGTCGCGCGGGTCGGTGGTCAGGCTGGGGACATGCTCCAGCTCGTCATGGGCGTCGTTGCGCATAGAAACCTTCAAAAATGCGGAAAGGTGTTACGGATGGCGGCGAGTATACCCGGTTAACCGCTCCGGCTTCAGCGGCGCCAGACCGGTGCAACCCTGCACCAGGCATGGGCAACCGGAACCCCATGGACCTGTGAAGCGCCGCACAGTTCGCGGCCTGCGCATGCTGGTACGCACCTTGCTACTGCCTGAGCGTGGAGCCGCCGGGCCGAGCAACCGACACGAGGGAGCCGACATGGAACTGAACAAAGCCGTTCTGGATTGCATGCAGTCGCTGCGCCGCCGTCTGCGTGAGGAATTGTCCGTAGACATCCGCCTGAGCCAACCCGACGCCGTGGAGGCCATGCTGCTAGCCTGCCTGCGCTCCAGCGACCAGGACACCCGCAACCTGGGGATCCGCCTGGCCGAGCTGAGCGACTTCCAGCAGGCCGCCGCGCAACCTGCCGCGGCCCAGGCGAGCCGCCAGTACCGTGGTCACGAGCTGCCGGAGCACGCCGCCCCGGCAACCGCCCCGGCGCAGGACGACGCCGCGCGTGGCCACTCGGTGCGCATGTACCGCGGCCAACGCGTCTACGCCTGAGGCCAGCGGCGGAACGACTGGACGAGTCGGCACCCGGCGGTTAATAGTCTGCTGACGCGTCTCGTCACGGGAGAACCGCATGACTGCTCGCCCTGCCTGGCTGAACTGCCTGGAAGCAGACCCGCCCGCGCTGCTTGAAGCGGCCTTGTGGATTGCTGCCGAGCATGAACCGAGCCTGCAGCCGGCGCAGGTCATGCGAGAGTTCGCCAACCTGCGCCAGCAGGCCTCCGCCGGCCTGCCCAACCTGGCCGCACCGGAGCTGGCGCAGCCGCTGCTGCGGCGCCTGGGTGAGCTGGACTTCCATGAAGACGATGATCTGCCCCTGCGGCCACGGGCGGCGTTGCTGCACCAGGTGTTGCAGCGTCGTCGCGGGCAGCCGCTGTCGCTGGCGCTGATCGCCCTGGAACTGGCCCAGCGCCTGGATATCCCGCTGCAGGCCGTCAACTTCCCCGGTCACCTGCTGCTGCGCGTGCCCGGCGCCGACCATCTGCTCGATCCCTGCAACGGCCGCCGCCTGTACACCCGCGACTGCCGCGAACTGCTCGCCCGCGTCGCCGGCCCCGGTGCGGAGCTCAGCGCCCGGCATTTGCAGGCCTGTGACGGTCGCGCCCTGCTGCTGCGCCTGTCGCGCAACCTGTGCCACCTGCATGGCGCCGCCGGCGATCCGGTCGCCGCGCTCAAGGATGCCGAACGCATTCTCCTGCTGGCACCGCCGAGCAGCGCCGATCACCAGCTGCGTGCCGCCATCTACCGCGAGCTGGACTGTCCCCAGGCCGAGCGTTTCGACCTGGAGCGGGCATTGCTGCTGTGCGAGGACGAGCGCGAGCGCGTGCAACTGACCCAGCGCATCGACCAGCTGGGTCGGCATGGACGCACCCCGGCGCTGCATTGACAGCGCCACTGACTCCCGCCATAACTGAGCGCGCCCCAACACAATAAAAACTCAAGGGTCGCTCACCATGCGCAAGCTTTTCCTGCTTTGCCTGCTGTGCCTTTCCTCGCTCGTCCACGCCGCTCCCGGCGTTTTTCCCGACTCCACCTTCAACAACCTCGACTACGGCCTGTACTGGTTCGGCCAGGGTGATACCTGGCAGAAAGCCGTGCCCGGCCAGAGCAACGCCTACTACGGCGCCAGCAAACCCACGGTGATCTACATCCACGGCTGGCAGAACGGCTCCACCGCCCGCAAGGACCGCGAGACCTTCAACCGCGAAGGTGCCGGCGGCCCGAGCCTGGATCTGGCCTCGGCCTGGCTCAGCGCCGGCTACAACGTCGGCGTGCTGTACTGGAACCAGTTCGCCGACGAGGGCGAAGTGACCGACGCCGAAGCCAAGATCTGGAGCGCCAGCGGCCCGCGCGCGATGCGCTGGCGCAACGCCAGCGGTGCCTACAGCAGCGGCCCGGGGCAATCCGCCGGCGACCTGCTGTTCAACAGCTACAAGGACAACATGGCCGGCTACAGCGGCAGCAACATCCGCATCCTCGGCCATTCGCTGGGCAACCAGATGGCCATCGTGCTGACCAAGAAGATCAGCGACGCCGTCACCGCCGGCACCCTGAGCAGCAAGCTGCTGCCCAAGCGCGTGGCGCTGCTCGACCCCTTCTACTCGAACAACGCCAAGAGCTGGCTGGGTAACCAGTGGACCGGCGCCGTCTGCCGCAACTACGTCAGCGAACTGAAAGGCAAGGGCGTGATCTTCGAGGCCTACCGCAGCTCGGCCGTGACCAGCACCGTTTTTGTCGGCGATGCCAACAGCGGCCTGATGAAGATGACCGCGTTCACCGAGCTCAAGCCCTGGTACTTCAACAGCACGCAGATCACCGAGAAGCACAACTCGGCCGTCTGGCATTACCTGTGGTCGTTCAGCTTCAACCCGCCGCTGATCACCGGCACCAGCAACCAGGCCGCCTCCGCCAGAACCGCGGACAGCCGCATCAGCACGCTGATGAACGGAACCCAGAAGCTGGTGCACGACCAGGGCGCCTACACCAAGGAACCTTCGGACGATAACTTCAAGCTGCAAGCGCGCTGATGCGCCGGCGCAGGCCACCCCGGGGCAGTCCGGCCTGCGCGGCGGCGCCATGTCCATACTGAAAATGAAAAGGCCGGCAGTGATGCCGGCCTTTTTTTGCAGCTGTCTGAACGCGCGGATCAGCCCGCGTGCTTCTGCAGGTTGGCCATCATCTCGCGCAAGGCGGTGACGTTGTCGTCCGGATGCACCGCGCCGGCGAAATCACCGATCTGCTGCCAGCTGGCCGACACGTCTTCCGGGCTGAAGCCAGCCTTGGGATCGAAGCCGGCGCCCAGGCTGCGCTCCCAGCGCACCTTGCCGACCCAGCCGCCACCCACTTCGTAGAGGCCGCCGGTGTCCTTGCACTGGTCGCTGCCCAGGTACACCACCAGCGGGCTGACCAGTTCCGGCTTGAGCTGCTCGAACACCTGCGGCGGAATCAGCCCCTCGGTCATGCGGGTGCCGCCGGTGGGCGCGATGGCGTTGACCAGCACATTGTTCTTGCGCCCCTCGATGGCCAGGGTGCGGGTCAGGCCGTACAGACCGAGCTTGGCCATGCCGTAGTTGGACTGGCCGAAGTTACCGTAGATGCCGGAGGTGGAGGCGGTGAAGATGACGCGGCCGTACTGCTGCTCGCGCAGGTGCTCCCAGGCGGCGCGGGTCACCTTGTAGGCGCCCTCGACGTGGACCTTGTAAACCAGGTCCCAGTCGGTGTCTTCCATCTTGTGGAAGGACTTGTCGCGCAGGATGCCGGCGTTATTCACCACCACATCGATGCGGCCGAAGCTGTCCAGCGCGCACTGCACGATCTGGCCGCCGTCAGTCACCGAGTCGTGGTTGGCCACCGCCTCGCCACCGAAGGCCCTGATCTCGGCCACCACCTTGTCCGCCGCCGAGGCGTTGGCGCCCTCGCCGTGGGTGCTGCCACCCAGGTCGTTGACCACCACCTTGGCGCCATGCTTGGCGAACAGCAGCGCGTGGGCGCGACCGAGGCCGCCACCGGCGCCGGTGACAATCACGACCTGGTTTTCGAAACGGATGGCGTCGCTCATAAAAGGCTCCTCTGGGCAGTCGGCGAAAGCCCGGAGTGTCCCGCAGCGAAGCGGCCCGAGCAACGAACCGCGAGCACACTGAATATCGCCCGATAAGGCCGGGGGATGACCGCCACACGGGCGGCAACCGATCAGGCGGGGCGGATCAGGCTCAGGTGGTTGTACAGGTGCAGCACATGGGCCGCGGCGTATTCCTCATGACTGAGGGCGCCATAGGCGAAGTGCGGCTTGAGCTCGTCGGTGTGCGCGGCGAAGCGCTCGAAGGCGGCCTGCAGACGCTGCAGGGCGAGCTCCTGGCTGGCCGGCTCGGCCAGCGGCGCGGCACCGGGAATGGCCTCAGTCAGCGGGTGACGCATGGCGCCGCGGGCACTGAACACGGCGAAGGCGACCGGCCCGACGCTATTCCGGAACCAGGCCGGCTTCAGCTGCGGGTAGCCGTCCATGGAGTACTCGATGCTCTGTGCGCAATGGTTGAACACTTCAGTCGGGGTCCAGCCCTGGATACTCACCAGGGCCTTGCCCTGGAAGCCGGCCAGCACGCTGCGCGCCCCCTCCAGGCTGCGCGCGGCCGGCGCTGTGCCGGTGGGCAGCGCCCAGAAGCCGGCTCCCAGAACTGCAACGCCCCCTAGGGCAGCGCCTTTCAACAGCGTGCGTCTTTGCATACCTTCGCCTCCCAGTGCTCACGAAATTGCAGATAGTGACCCAGCACCTCTGCGGGTGCCTCGGTCTGCGGATAGTGGCCTATGGCCGGCAGTAAAACCGTGTCGGCGCTCTCGATCAACACACGGTAGCGTTCGACCATATGCGCACCGGAGATGGGATCGACGGCGCCATCTATGACCCGCAGCGGCACGCGCGTCTCCTTCATGGCCGCCACCCAGCGCTCACGATTGACCCGACGCTCGGGCATGTAGCGAATCAGCCGATGCATCACCGCGGGCCCGTCGTTGTGCGCGATCAGCTCCCAGAACCCGTCCAGCTCGCTGTCGCTGGGCTGCGTGCGGGGGCCGAACACCTTGGCGAAGTTCTTCGCCAGGGTGGCGCGCGAGAACAGCCGTCCGAGCAGCGGCCCCAGCGGGCCGAGCAACAGCTTCTGGGTCAGCACCGGGTAATGGGTTTCGGGAAACAGACCGCCGTTGAGGAACACGCAGCTGGCCAGTTGCAGACGGCCCTCCTGATGCCGGGCGATCAGCTCCTGAGCCACGCTGTCGCCGTAGTCGTGCGCCAGCACGTGCACCGCTTCGTCGATCCCCAGGTGGCTCAGCAGCGCCTGCTGCAGGTCGGCCTGCTCCAGCAGGCTGTAGGCATGGCCACGCGGCTTGGCCGAGTAGCCGAAGCCGAGCATGTCGCAGGCGATCACCCGGTAGCGCTGCGCCAGCGGCTGCCACAGGTAGTGCCAGTCCCAGCTGGCCGTGGGGAAGCCGTGGATCAGCAACAGCGGCTCGCCCTGCCCCGCCGTCCAGTAGCGGATGGCCTGGCCATTGAAGCTGAAACCGCGCCCCTGCGCCCGCCATTCGGCCAGGGCAATGCCCGGCAGGGCCGTCACTGGTCGTAGCCCGGCATCTGCGCATCGAGCTTGCGCAGCAGCGCCGGCCAGGGCAGCGCGCCGCCCATGCCCTGCGGGCTCTTCATCACCCCGGCGATCATCGCCCGGGCGCCATCGAGAATCTGCTGCGGGATATGGATCAGCTCCGCGCCGCCGCTCTGCGCCATCACCTGGACCTCGCAGGCGCGCTGCAGGGTGAACATGCCGAGGAAGGCGTCGGCGATGCTGCCGAAGGCGGTGAGCAGGCCGTGGTTGGGCAGGATCATGAAGTTCTTGTCGCCCAGGTCGGCCTGCAGGCGGGCCTTTTCGTCGTGATTCAGGGCCACGCCCTCGTAGCCGTGGTAGGCCAGGCTGGCGAGGACGAACAGCGACTGCTGCGACAGCGGCAGCAGGCCCTGCTTCTGCGCCGACACGGCGATGCCAGCCGGGGTGTGGATGTGCAGCACGCAACCGACGTCGTGGCGCACCTCATGCACGGCGCTGTGGATGGTGTAGCCGGCCGGGTTGATGTCGAACGGGCTGTCCATCAGCTTGTTGCCGGCCAGGTCGACCTTGACCAGGCTGGACGCGGTGATCTCGTGGAACATCAGCCCGTAGGGGTTGATCAGGAAGTCCTCGGTGCCAGGCACCTTGGCCGAGATGTGGGTGAAGATCAGGTCGTCCCAGCCGTACAGGGCGATCAGCCGGTAGCAGGCGGCCAGGTCGACGCGGGTCTGCCATTCGGCGGCGGAAACCTGGTTCTTCAGATTGGGCAGGTTGAGCGGAGCGTTCACGGCGATCACCTCGGCACTGTTGTTGTGCCGAGGAGTCTAGCCAGGGCAGCGGGCCGCTCCAGTTGCCTTGCCGGCCAGCGTACTGGCCTTGCGGGTCACAACAGCTCGGGGTGCTGCTCGATCAGCCATGGCCACTCGGCCTGGGCCAGCGGATCATCGGCGAGCAGGCGAAAGCCCTCGAAACGGAACTCCGGCGCCACGCTGCAGCTGACCAGGGTGAAGTCGCCCAGGCTACGCGCCGCTTGCCAGGCCGCCGCAGGGACCACGCGCTGCGGCAGTTGCGCGGGGGCGACCGGCCCCAGGCGCTCCGCACGCAGCACCTGAGGCGCATCGCTCACCAGCAACTCCAGCGGCGCCCCTTCATGGAAGAACCACAGCTCGTCGGCGTCGACCCGGTGCCAGCGACTCGCCGCGCCAGCGGGCAGGAGGAACAGGATGCTGCTGCAGGCGGCGCGGCCTTCCGCAGCCTGCTGCGCCGAGGTGAACAGACGGCGGTAGTAGCCGCCCTCGGGATGGGCGACCAGCTGCAGCTCGCGGACCAGCTCGGCGGCGCGCGGGTGCATCAGGCGCGCAGCGCGCTGGCCAGCTCGGCCAGCCAGGGCTTGGCGTCCTCGTCCGGCGTCACGCTCTCGCTGGCGTCCAGACGCAGCATCGGCAGCACCTCGCGCACGCCCAGCTCCAGCAACAGCTCGCGCATCTGCTCGCCACCACCACAGAACACGTCATAGCTGGAGTCGCCCAGGGCGATTACCGCGCCAGGCAGGCCGCTCCAGGCCGGGAAGCGGTCACGCAGGGCGTAATAGAGATTCTGGATATTGCCAGGCAGCTCGCCCATGCCGGTGGTGGACGTCACCACCAGGAGTGCCTCGGGAGCGAAGGCCAGCAGCTCGTCGAGCGCCACACCCGGCTTGTGCCAGGCCTCGAATCCGCCGTCCTGCAGCACCTGCTGGGCGACCCGAGCGACGTCTTCGGCGGCCCCATAGACCGAACCGGAGAGAATGGCGACTTTCATGAACGACTCCACAGCGCGTTGAAAATGCTGCGCATTATGCCGCATGTCGCAGGCAGGGGAACTCGAGGCCGGTATAGTCGTCCCAGGCAAGTGATCGCCCACGCCAGGGAAAGGCGCATTTCTTGCAGTCGATCATGAGCCAACTGCCCCAATGGAGGGCGCCATGTCAGATCCCGCACTGTCCAGCGAAGAGCTGGACTTCATCCGCGAAGTGTTCAGCAGCCAGCTGATCGGCAAACCCCTGTCGATCCCGGCGTTCAAGGTGGACGGCGGCCCGCTGGCCAACGCGCTGCTCACGCGCCTCGGCCTGCACGCCAACCTCAGCCTTGAGGCAAAGCTGGATCGCTGCCACGTCAGCTTCCCCCTGCAACTGGTGGAAGATGAACTGCACGGCCTGCAGCTGGAGATGGGCGCGCCGAACATTTTCGAGGAAGGCGCGGTGCGTCGCCCCTGGCGCCTGGAGCTCGACGAGCCGCTGGCGCTGCGCAACCGCCAGGGCCGCGTCAATGCCCTGCGCGTCCTGGAACTGGCGCCTGCCAGCGTGGTTCTGGGCAGCACCGACGGACGCTCGCCACCGGAATACTTCGACCTCTGGCTGTCGCTGCCGGGAGCCGATAGCATGCCGCTGCACGGCCGTCTGATTCGTCGGGTGAGCGGCACGCGCGCGGCCTACCAGCTGAAACTGCAGCACCAGGAACACGGCGAGCGTATTCGCCAGTTCATCTTCGAGCAGTATCGTCAGCGCCACCCGCAGCTGCAGATCGCCGGCTGACCGGCCATAGATGTCTGTCTATTTTTGAATGGATGCAGATAGACCAAAGCAATCGTCTTCATGCCTTCATTCAATTTAGCGATTACAGGCGCTGCGGTTAGTATGCGCAGCATCAAGTTTCCAAACCCCAACAGGAGTTCTCTCATGTCCCTGATCAACACCCAGGTTCAACCCTTCAGCGCCAACGCCTTCCACAATGGCGAGTTCATCCAGGTCACCGAGCAGAGCCTGAAAGGCAAGTGGTCCGTGCTGATCTTCATGCCGGCTGCCTTCACCTTCAACTGCCCGACCGAGATCGAAGACGCCGCCAACAACTACGCCGAGTTCCAGAAGGCCGGTGCCGAGGTGTACATCGTCACCACCGACACCCACTTCTCCCACAAGGTCTGGCACGAAACCTCCCCGGCCGTGGGCAAGGCCCAGTTCCCGCTGATCGGTGACCCGACCCACCAGCTGACCCGCGCTTTCGGCGTGCACATCGAGGAAGAAGGCCTGGCCCTGCGTGGCACCTTCGTGATCAACCCGGAAGGCGTGATCAAGACCCTGGAAATCCACTCCAACGAAATCGCTCGCGACGTCTCCGAGACCCTGCGCAAGCTGAAGGCCGCCCAGTACACCGCCGCCAACCCGGGTCAGGTTTGCCCGGCCAAGTGGAAAGAAGGCGAGAAGACCCTGGCTCCGTCCCTGGACCTGGTCGGCAAGATCTAAAAATGGGCGTAGCGCTGCTGCGCTAGGCATTGCTGCGTTGAACTGAGGCTCGGGCTGCTCATTTACAGCTCGTAAACTGCGCGCCCTCGCCTCAGTTCGCCTTGCACTGCCGTCGCTCGCGACGCGCTCCATCCCATTTTCCGCCTCAAGAAGTCCCACAGGACTTCCTAAGGTGCCCGAACGCCCGGGCGCGATCCGTCCGGGCGTTTGTTTGTCCGAAATTTGCTATTCGCCAGAGGAATCCCGTCATGTTGGACGCCAATCTGCAAACCCAGTTGAAGGCCTACCTCGAGAAGGTCACCCAGCCGTTCGAGATCGTCGCCAGCCTCGATGACGGCGAGAAGTCTCAGGAGCTGCTCGGACTGCTCAACGACATCGTCGGCCTGACCGACAAGATCACCCTCAAGACCGATGGCAACGACGCACGTCGTCCGTCGTTCTCGCTCAACCGCCCGGGTGCGGATATCGGCATTACCTTCGCCGGTATCCCCATGGGCCACGAATTCACCTCGCTGGTACTGGCCCTGCTGCAGGTCGGCGGCCACCCGTCCAAGCTGGACGCGGAAACCATCGAGCAGATCAAGAGCATCGAAGGCCGTTTCGAATTCGAAACCTACTTCTCGCTGAGCTGCCAGAACTGCCCGGACGTGGTCCAGGCGCTGAACCTGATGGCCGTGCTCAACCCCAACATCCGCAACGTGTCCATCGACGGCGCGCTGTTCCAGGAAGAAGTCGAGCGCCGCCAGATCATGGCCGTGCCGAGCATCTACCTGAACGGTGAAGTGTTCGCCTCGGGTCGCATGGAGGTGAAGGAAATCCTCGCCAAGATCGACACCCAGGCCGGCAGCCGCGACGCCGAGAAGATGAATGCCAAGGACGCCTTTGATGTGCTGGTCGTGGGCGGTGGCCCGGCTGGCGCCGCAGCGGCCATCTACGCCGCGCGTAAAGGTATCCGCACCGGTGTGGCAGCCGAGCGCTTCGGCGGCCAGGTGCTGGACACCATGGCCATCGAGAACTTCATCTCGGTGCAGGAGACCGAAGGCCCGAAACTGGCCCGCGCCCTGGAAGAGCACGTGCGTCAGTACGACGTCGACATCATGAACCTGCAGCGCGCCTCCGCCCTGATCCCGGCCAGCGCCGAAGGCGGTCTGCACGAAGTGAAGTTCGATAACGGCGCCAGCCTCAAGGCCAAGACCGTCATCCTCTCCACCGGTGCCCGCTGGCGTGAAATGGGCGTACCCGGCGAGCAGGAATACAAGGCCAAGGGCGTGTGCTTCTGCCCGCACTGCGACGGCCCGCTGTTCAAGGGCAAGCGCGTGGCGGTGATCGGCGGCGGCAACTCCGGTGTCGAGGCAGCGATTGACCTCGCTGGCATCGTTGCCCACGTCACCCTGCTGGAGTTCGCCGACACCCTGCGTGCCGATGCCGTGCTGCAGAACAAGCTGAACAGCCTGCCGAACGTCACCGTGATCAAGAGCGCGCTGACCACCGAAGTGATCGGCGACGGCCAGAAAGTCACCGGCCTGACCTACAAGGACCGCACCACCGACGCGCTGCACACCGTCGAGCTGGAAGGCATCTTCGTACAGATCGGTCTGCTGCCCAACAGCGACTGGCTGAAAGGCACCGTGGAGCTCAACCGCTTCGGCGAAATCATCGTCGACGCCAAGGGCGCCACCAACATCCCCGGCGTTTTTGCCGCCGGTGACGTGACCACCGTGCCATACAAGCAGATCGTCATCGCCGTGGGCGAAGGTTCCAAGGCCTCGCTGAGTGCCTTCGACCACCTGATCCGCCACAGCTGATCGGTAAGCGGTAACGAAAAAGCCGGGCCTCCGCGAGGGAGCCCGGCTTTTTCATGCCCGCGCTTACTGAGCGCTGAGTACCGCGAACTCGTCCTCGGCCAACTGGTCGGTCAGGCCGCTGACGAAGTCCAGCAGCAGGCGCGTGCGGTAGTAGAACTCCCAGGCCGGTGCATCGGTGCCAGCGTGCTCGCTCAGTGCCTGGCGATAGGCGCTGAGCAGGTGGGTGGGCAGGCGGCGCAGCAGCATGCGCTGGTCGGCGCGACCCTGGCCTTCGAGCAGCGCCTGGAAGTTGGCGCCGGTCAGGCCCAGCAATGCGCCATAGCCCTCCAGCAGCCCCTGCAGGATGCGCAGGCCGCGCAGCTGCAGGGTTTCCACTTCGCGGTGGCAGAACACCTGCTCGGCGCCCACCGTCTTGAAGGTCTGCACCACCGCGCAGGCCGGGCTGTCGTCCTCCAGCAGGGCGCGGTCGAGCGTGCCGGCATACACCGCGTCGAGCTGTTCGATGAACTGCCCGGCGGCGTGCTGCACCAGCGGGTGGATCAGGTTGACGCGCAAGCGGATAAAGAACTGCCCGACCTTGTCCACCGGCTCAGCCTCGGCGCGTTGCCAGGCGTCGTCCAGCAGTTCGGTGAAGCTGCGCCCGCGCGTGTCGATCGCCGTATCCAGCGGCTTGAAGCGGGCGAAGGTCTCGCGCAGCAGGGAGCACAGGCGCGGCAGGTCGAGGATGCCCTTGACCACCGCATCCTCCAGATCGGCCAGGCAGTAGGAAATGTCGTCCGCCGCCTCCATCACGTAGACCAGCGGGTAGCGCGTCTGCGGCGCCATGCCCAGCGTCTGCCACAGCCGAGTGACGAAGCCCTCCTCGCTCAGGTAGAAACCGGGCTTCTTGCGCAGGTAGGCACCGGCACTGCCTTTCGGCGGCTTCACCTGATGCGCCGCACGCACGTACTTGAGCATGCAGGCGGCCTGGCTGTAGGTCAGGTTCATGTCGTGCAAGCGATGTACCAGGCGAACGGCCTGGGCGTTGCCTTCGAAACTGTTGAGGTCACGCAGCATGCGCTCGCGCAGCTCGGCATCGACCTGCGGCACGGCGTGGTCGAACAGCCGCTGCAGGTGCCGCGCGCACCAGTCGCCGATGGCGAATTCACCGAAGTGGCCGAACGGCGGATTGCCGATGTCATGGCTCAGGCAGGCCATCTCCACCAGCGTTTCCAGCACCCGCTCCAGGCCGTCCAGCCCATACTCGCAGGCGCGCGGACCGAGCCGCTGGAACAGGGTACGGACGATATGCCGGCCGACCTGCTGCACCTCCAGCGAATGGGTCAGACGGCTGCGCACCGCCGCATTGCGCTCCAGCGGAAATACCTGGGTCTTCTGCTGCAGGCGGCGCACGGCCGCTGAGTTGAGGATGCGCCCTCGGTCACTCTCCAGCCGCTCGCCCAGCTCGAACAGCCAGGCGTCAGCGCCGGGCTCGGGCACCGCGCCGCTGTCACGGGCACGGCGCAGGGAAATCTTCTGCTTGAAATCCAAGGCACTCGCTCCTTGCCGATCAGCCGGCAGCCTAACGCGCCAGCCGCCGCCCCGGCTAGCCGCGCGGCAGGTTATGCTGTGCGGCCCTTCACCGCCTGACGCCACCATGAACCCCGATGACCTCCTGCTGCTGGTGACCCGCAGCATGCCCTTCGGCAAATACCAGGGCCGCCTGCTCGCCGACCTGCCCGGCCACTACCTGGCCTGGTTCGCCCGCCAGGGCTTTCCCAAGGGCGAACTGGGCCGCCTGCTGGCGCTGATGCACGAGATCGACCACAACGGCCTGAATGCCCTGCTGGAGCCGCTGCGCCAGCGTCACCGCTGATGCCCAGGCATTTGCGCCGGCTATAAACACTCTCGCCTGCCGCCGCCTCGTTTAGGGTAAGGGCTTGTCCCTGACTCGCGAGGAACCGTCATGCATCCCTACTTCAGCCTGCAAGGCCGCACCGCTCTGGTGACCGGCGGCAGCCGCGGCATCGGTCGGATGATTGCCCAAGGCCTGCTCGAAGCCGGCGCCCGCGTATTCATCTGCGCCCGTGATGGCGCCGCCTGCCTCGAGGCCGCCGAGGAGCTCGCGGTACATGGCGAATGCATCGGCCTGGCCGCCGACCTTGCCAGCGAAGACGGCGCACGCGCCCTGGCCGAGGAGCTGAGCGGCCGCATCGGGCAGCTCGATATCCTGGTCAACAACGCCGGCACCACCTGGGGCGCGCCGCTGGAAAGCTATCCCGTGAAAGGCTGGGAGAAGGTCATGCAGCTCAATGTCACCGCCGTGTTCAGCTGCATCCAGCAACTGCTGCCGCTACTGCGCAAGGCCGGCAGCGCGCAAAGCCCGGCGCGGGTGATCAACATCGGTTCGGTGGCCGGCATCAGTGCGTTCGGCGAACAGGCCTACGCCTATGGCCCGAGCAAAGCAGCGCTGCACCAGCTGTCGCGTATCCTGGCCAAGGAACTGGTGAGTGAGCAGATCAACGTCAACGTGATCGCCCCCGGCCGCTTCCCGAGCAAGATGACCCGCCACATCGCCGGCGACGAGGCGGCCATGGCCGAGGACGTGGCGCATATCCCCATGCAACGCTGGGGACGCGAGGAAGAGATGGCCGCCCTGGCCATCAGTCTGTGCAGCGCAGCCGGCGCCTACATGACCGGCACCATCATCCCCATTGATGGCGGCTTCAGCCTGTAAACACGGGCAGACTTGGCGCGCACCGCCCGGTACCCCGGATACGTGGCGTCGAGCAGTGAAGTCAGCTTCCGGACACCTGTCACCGTGCGGCTGGCGCGGTGAGGGCCGGAGGCTAGTTCGACTGATCCAGCTCGGCCTTCAACGCCTCGTAGGCCGGCGCCGCATAGATGCCGATTTCCACGGCCAGTTCGAGCACACGCGGCAGGTCGCTGGTGTAGACGAGCACGCACTGCAGCTCATCGTCCAGCGGCTCGCTGAGATCCACCAGCACGTAGCCGCCCTTCTCCTTGTACAGCGCGGAGAGCTGCACCTGGATGCGGTTGAGCGCCTTGAGCGGCTCGACCTTGGCCAGCTGCTTGGGCTTGATGTTGAAGGTCACGCTCGGGCCGAAGGAGTCGATGATCTGCGCCAGCAGGGCCTCGTAGTCGTCGGCCTGAAACAGCACGGTATCCGGCAGGCTGCCGATCACCACCCACTCGCCCAGCGGAATGGGGAAATCATCGTCATAGTTGATGTCCGGATTGGCGGCGAGAAAGGCTGCCGGGTCGGCATAGGCCTGGGCGGCCTCTTCGGCGATGCGGGCGATTTCCTCGTCGGTCATGCAGCCGGAGCTGATCAGGGTAATGAGTTCGAGGAGCTGGGCTTGCATGAGGTGATCCTGGACAGGCGGAACGGGCGCATAGGATAGCTGCCGGCTAGTCGTGGCGCACGCTGAGCTGGGTGAACTGCACCTCGCCGACATCGTCGGCGCCATCCTCCTCGTCGTCCTGTACATAGGCACCGGCCTTGAAATAAAAGCCGACATCGCGCCAGGCCGGGTCTTCGCGGAAGAAGTCGTGCTCGATCCGCTCGCCGTTCACCTCCACCGCCAGCAGGCCGTCGCGCACCTCGATGCGGTAGGAGAACAGATCATTGCCCACCGGCGTGGCGAAGACATGACTGATGTCCTCGTTACTGCCCTGCGGGTGGCGCTTGATCAGCGCCTTGATCCGGCCCTTCTGCCACTGCAGCTTGATCAGCGGGCGAGCGTCGAAGCCATGCACCTGCCCGACAATGATCTTCTGCGTGCTCGGCGCACTCAGCACGCGGGCGCTGGCCTGCAACTGGTGGAAACCGCTACCCGACCAGTTGCGATTGTCATCCTCCGGGTCGAGCAGCTCGCGCAGCTCGGCGCGCGGGTAGTCGGAGTTCTCGGTGCTGCCGCCACCGGCTGGTGCCAGGAAGACCAGGGCGCCGTTGTCCGCCAAGTGGAAATAGCGCGAGGCATAGCCGGCACGCAGCTTGGCGCTGGAGACCTCGCTGGCATCGTCGTCCGGAAGGGTCAGCTTCCAGTGCGACAGGTCGTAGTGGCCGACGGGAGACTGATAGTCGCCCTGCTCGTCATGGCTACAACCGGCCAGTACCAGCAGAAAGCAGCCCAAACAGCATGTTGATCGTTGCATTGGCTTGCTCCCGAATCGCTCATCGCGCCATCTGTACAGGCTCTGTGCAGACAGCACGAGCAGTAGCCGAGTTTCACTGAGGGAGCGGCGGGTGGCCTTACGCACCCAGCACCCGCCCCGGCTCACAAGGGCCAAAAAGGCCCTGGCATCCAGACCGTCAGCCACGAAATCAGACACTGATTTGCTGGCAATTGCCGCCCATCAATTTCAAAAATCGGAATAGTGAAGTTATATATCCGGCTATTCTTCCAAATCAACGAGACTGAGAAACTTTCCTCAACGCCGGAAACGGCACCCAACCTGAGGATCTCGTCATGCAAAACACTACTCGCCAAAACCGCTTCGTTGCCACTGCCCTGCTGCTCGGCAGCCTCATCACCCTTGGCAGCGCGTCGTCCTTCGCCGCTGACGGCAGCGACCGCCTGAAACTCAATGCAGCCCCTGCGGCCAGCAAGCTGCAGCGGCTGGCCGAAGATGGCAGCGAGCGGTCGCATCAGCGCCAGCAACGCAGCGACAGCCAGAGCCATGAAGATGCGCAACTGGCAGAGGACGGCAGCGAGCGCAGCCGCCTCTACTGGTTCAAGCGTCAGCTTGATGTGGCTGAGGGCGGTACCGATCGACTGCTGGCCGCACGCAACGCGTGATCCCTGCGCCCCCACCAGCCCCTGAGCGGAGTCCTGCTCAGGGGCTTTTTAGTGGTCAGCACAAGACCGCAGCAGAGCGAAGCTTGAGCGACTGGCGGCAGCGCCTAAAGGCTTTTCCCGCATGGCCTCATACATGGAAACACCGGCATCCTTGATCTTGCGCACACCCGGCAGCCGGGCCGCGCGAGCGCAAACGGAGCACCCGCCAAAACACAGTGAAACTGACTCAGTGCAGCATTCATCGACCGAGCAGCCGCAAGAAAAGCTTGCGCACCTCTTCAAGAACCAAGGTGGTCGATGCCACTGCTACTGACACGATCCATTCAAACGCCGTCAGGTCGACGGTATCGAACACCGCTTGCGCAGGCGCCCAATGCACGGCGACAACCTGGAGGATGATGACGGCCATCAGGGCCAACCAGAGCTTGCCGTTGCTGAAGAACTGCCGATTGAAGGCACTTCCATGCTCGGCGCGGGCGTTGAAGATGTTGAAGAACTGGAACAATACGAAGGTCGTGAATGCCAGCGTGGTTGCTTTCGCTGCATCGCCGAGTATCGTCAGGCCCCACGCATACACGGCGAGCGTGCCGGCGGCCATGGTCAGGCCGTACAACCCAATACGCCATATGCGTTCCCATGAAAGGATGGATGCATCATTCGCACGAGGCCGCTCCCGCATGATGCCCGGCCGGCCCGGTTCGACGCCGAGGGTCATGGCCGGCGGGCCGTCCACGATGATATTCACCCAGAGAATCTGAATGGCCGTGAAAGGCGTGGCGAAACCGAGGAAAGGCGCACCCAGCACAGTAAGGATGGCGCCGATGTTGGTGGACAGCTGGAAGCGCACAAACTTCACGATATTGTCGTAGATGGTGCGCCCCTCCTCGACCGCACGCACGATGGAAGCGAAGTTGTCGTCGGTCAGAACCAGCGTCGCAGCTTCCTTGGTCACCTCGGTACCGGTGATCCCCATGGCCACGCCGATATCGGCCGTCTTTAGCGCCGGGGCGTCGTTGACGCCGTCACCGGTCATGGCAACAACATGCCCGCTGGCCTGAAGTGCCTCCACGATGCGCATCTTGTGTTCGGGCGCAACACGTGCGAAGACGGCGCTCTTTTCCACCAACGCCGCGATTTGCGCTTGAGTCAGGCCGTCCAGCTCCCGCCCCTCGTGCGCCTCACCTGACAGACCGAGTTCGCGTGCAATTGCTGCAGCGGTGACACAGTGGTCGCCGGTAATCATCTTCACCTGAATGCCGGCCTCGTGACAGATGGCAATGGCCTCGCGCGCCTCCGCGCGCGGTGGATCAATGATGCCAACCAGGGCCTGCAGGTTCAGATCATTAACCCAAGGCAGCAAGTCTGCGGCTGGATCGAAGTCTGCGGCAGGAATTTCGCGACTGGCCAACGCCAGCACACGCAATGCCGCGTTAGCCAGTGCCGCGTTCTCCTCAATAAAACTGGCCCGGGCCGTTTCGTCTAACGTGGAGCGCGCCAGCAAGACATCGGGCGCCCCCTTCACACACAGGAGTACGCGGTCGCCGTCGTGATGGAAGGTCGCCATGTACTTGTTGGCGGAGTCGAAGGGGATTTCGGCGATACGCGGCAGATGCTCCAGCAGCCCGTCAGCATCCAACCCCGCCTTCGCCGCCAGTGCCAGCAAGGCACCTTCGGTGGGATCGCCAATCAGTTGAGCATCCCGAATGCGCGCATCGACACACAACGCCGCTGGCAATAACACATCGCGCAGGTCACCACTGGCGTCCTGACGCTGAATGACACCTTCACTACCATAACCCTCGCCGCTGACAGGATAACGACGGCCATGGCAGTACAGTGCACGGGCAGTCATCTGGTTGAGTGTCAGGGTGCCGGTTTTATCGGAACAGATCACCGTGGTGCAGCCCAGGGTCTCGACAGCAGCGAGCTTCTTGACGATGGCATTGCGCTTTGCCATGCGATGCATACCGAGCGCCAGCGTAACCGTCACCACGGCCGGCAGGCCCTCGGGAATGGCAGCCACGGCGAGCGCAATGGCGGTCATCGCCGTATGCACCAGATCGTCACCACGCATAAGCCCCATGACGAACATCAGCCCGACCACAACGCAGGCTATCAGCGCCAAGCGTTTGCCGAGGGTGTCGAGTTGCCGTTGAAGCGGCGTCTCGCCTTCGGCGGTCTCGGCCAGCAGACTGGCCAACCGGCCCATCTCGGTGTGCATGCCGGTGGCCGTGACAATCGCCTCCAGCCGGCCACGGGTGACAACCGTATTCATGAACAGCATGTCGTGGCGCTCAGCAAGAGCCGACTTGATATCGACCGCATCAGGCAACTTTGCAACGGCATGCGACTCACCCGTCAGCACTGCCTCGGCAACCTCCGCGCTGTGCGCAGCTAGGACGCGCGCATCGGCAGGTACACGGTCACCCGCTTCGAGCAGCAGGATATCCCCCGGCACCAGATTAACCGCCTCGATCAACTGCACTTTGCTGTCGCCGTTGATGCGCCGTTTCACCCGAGCCGTTGGCGCCAGCATGTTCTTCAATGCCGCCAGTGCCGCTTCCGCCCGATATTCTTGAAAGAACCCAAGACCCGCGTTGAGTAGCACGACGATGGCAATCACTACGGCATCCTTGAGATCGCCAATCGCACCCGCCAACAGCGCCGCGCCAAGCAGGATGATCACCAGCAGGCTCTTAAACTGATCGAGGAATTTCAGCCAGGCGGGCCGTGCTGGTTTCTCGGCAAGGCGGTTAGGGCCATGAGCCGCAAGACGCTCATCGGCATCCGCTGCAGCCAAGCCCTGCGCAGCATCGGAAGCCAGCAGGGCGGTAACCTCACTTTTCGCAAGGGCGTGCCAGGCAGTATCGGGATCGCTGTGCATAGAACTCCCCGGATTCAGGAATTGAATGTCGCCCAGACAAACAAGGCATAGAGAAGTAGCAACATCACGCCCCGGTTGCGCACCATCGAGCCGTTGCGGTCAGGCACCAACAGCAGCAACGCGACAATGCCACAAGTGAGCGTCACCGCCACCTCGACAAGCGGTACGGTGGTGGGATGGAGGGTGCAGTAACGCTAGACCTTGATCGCGGCGGATAGCAAAACCCAGCAGTTGCCAGGCAGTAAGTCTGTCCCCGCTTGAACCTTATCCCCGCGCCGAAAAGGCGACAGAAATGCCCCTGCCCGGTCTGAAATCTTATTCGCCAGCAAACACCTGCCAATGCATCAGCCGAAGCAGGTGACCAAGCCTCTCCGGATGCTCCGCGAGTGCTGCAGGGAGGCAGTTGGGCTGCGTAGCCAGTTGCAGCAACTGAACGCTAACCACATCCAGCGGCTCGGTGCGCAGCTGCAGCCCCTGACGCCAGACCAGCACGTTTTCTGCCGGCCAGTCCTGGGCATTGGGTGCTGCGGCCGCCCCCTGCTGACTGGCCCACAGGCGGTACAGCGGATGCTCCGAGCGCAGCAGGGTTACCGAGGGATGCCAGTGCAGCGGCTGTATCAGGCGCTCAGTAAGGGCCCCCAGGTCAATGTCTGCAAGGCTCAGCACGGGGGCATCAGCAGCATGGAAGGCACACAGGCGGGCCCATTCCAGTCGGGCAATGTCCGCCAGATAACCGAGCGCACTCAGAGGCTGAAAGCCGGCGATATAGTCGGCCAGCTCGGCGCCGTATTCATGCAGGGCGGCCGAGCCCGGTGGATGCTGCTGGATGAATACCGCGGCCAGTGCGGTGAAATATTCGGCTCCGAGCAACTGCGCCAGCACCGGAAAGCCCTGACGCAGAGCTTCCGTACGGGACGCCCGGACGTTGTTGCGGTAAACGGCAAAACGCTGGGCAAAGGCACCTTCCCCGGACTCGCCCAGGTGCAGCGGAATGGCGTCCGCGCTGTGCAGCGCCCGGCTGAATTCCTCCAGAGCCATGGGCGTCATGGGTATTTCTCCCGGCCGGCGCAGGGCGGCATGTAGGGGCTTTGCTGCAGCGCTCTGGCGCAATCAACTTCGGCCGCCAGGGTGCTCCAGGCGGGCAAGTCGCGGTCCCACTCGATCAGGCTGGGGCGCGGGCCGGCGAGCAGCAGCCACTGCACATACAAGGCCCAGGTGTCGTCGGCCACCGCACTGGCGTGATCGTCGATCAGCAGCGTGCCATCGCCAATCGCCATTCGCGTATGGCCAGCCAGGTGCAGCTCCCCTACCCGTTCAGTCGGCAAGGCTTTGAGGTAATTGTCCGGGCTGCCGCCGCAGTTGTGGCAGCTGACCAGCAGGTTATTCAGATCCAGCAGCAGGCCGCAGTCGGTATCCCGGCAAAGCTGACGGAGAAACTCCACCTCGCTCATGTCGGACTCATCCAGACGCAGGTAAACGGCCGGATTCTCGATCAGGATGGTGCGCCCCAGCGCCTCCTGCACCTGCTGTATGCGCGCGCTCACCCGCTGCAGCGTGGTGGCGTTGTAGGCCAGCGGCAGCAGATCGCCAAGGTACTGGCCGGCGTATCCGGACCAGGCCAGGTGCTCGGACACCAGTTGGGGCTCGTAACGCTCGCACAGCCGGCGCAGGCGTTGCAGATGCTGAGCGTCCAGGGGTTCCACGCCGCCCAGCGAGAGGCCGACGCCATGCACCGACAGAGGCAGATGCCGGCGCAGCTCGGCGAGTTGGGCATGCAGCAGGCCGCCCTCACCGAAATAGTTTTCCGCATGCACCTCGATAAAGTCGACGCGCCCCGGGTTGGCCAGCAGGGCATCGAAATGCACCGGCTTGAACGCCACACCGGCACCGCCACGGAGCGCGAGACTGTTCATGGTTCAGGGCCGCTGCACGGGCTCGAGTGAGCCTTTGCCGAAGGGTGTTTCGATCTGCAGGCAGGTGCCTGCCGGGACCAGCTTCCAGGCGTTGCCCTGGTAGTCGATCTTCGAGGTACCCGCGCAGGAGGTACCGGGGCCGGCGGCGCAGTCGTTCTGCCCGGCCAGCGAGATGCCGTAGCACTTTTCCTTGCCGGCATTGACCGGGGCGTCGGCGGCACTGGCGGACTGGGTCGCGGCGAGCAAGGCACTGGCCAGCGACAGGGCCAGACAGGTATTGAGCGTTTGCATAAGGTGCTCCTCAGAGAAGGTCAGTTCTGCAGACGGGCCAGCGCCCGTTGCACGGCGGGCCGGGCACTGATGCGTTCAACCCAGGCACGGACATGGGGGAATTGGTTCAGGTCGACGCCGGCATAGTCGGCAATGCGCAGCCAGCTGAAGTGCATGATGTCGGCGATCGAGTAGCTGCTGCCGGCGAGCCAGGGCACATCCGCCAGACGCTCATCCAGCAGCGCGGTCAGGCGCAGCGACTCGTTACGGTAACGCTCGATGGCCAGCGGCACCGGCTCGGGTGCCGAGCGCAGGAACCAGCCGGCTTGGCCGAACATCGGCCCGACGCTGGCCACCTGCAGGAACAGGTATTCCATCGCCCGTTGGTACTCACGCGGGTCCTGCGGCAGCAAGGCTCCGTGTTTCTGCGCCAGATACAGCAGAATCGCGCCGGATTCGGCCAGGTTGAGCGGTTGTGCGCCGGGACCGTCGAGATCGACCAGCACAGGTATCCGCCCATTGGGATTGAGCGCCAGAAACGCCGGGCGCTTCTGCTCGCCCTGGCTCAGGTTGACCTTGATCAGGCGGTATTCGACGTCCAGCTCTTCCAGAGCGATCGGCACCTTGAGGCCGTTGGGCGTGTTGGCACTGTAGAGTTCAATCATTGCGGCGCCCTCAGGCATTGTTCCGGATCGGCATGACCGGCACAGGGGTTCTGGCTGACGTTGTGGCGGCTCTGCCACAGACGTTGCAGTCCGTGATCCAGCGACAGACGTCCGCCGCCTTGCCCGATCAGCAGCAGCAAGGCCACCGCCCAGGTACCGTGGGTCGCCCAGGCATCGGGGTAGACCAAGAGCTGAATCACCAGCGTCATGCCCAGCAGGCCGGCAGCCGCCAGGCGGGTGCCCAGCCCAAGCAGCAACAGGATCGGCAACAGATGCTCGGCAAAGGCGGCGAGCCCGGCAGCCGGCGCCGGATCGATCAGCGGCAGGCGGTACTCCTCCTGAAACAGGTAGAGCGCCGAATCCCTGAGCTGCCAGCCATCGACCTTGGTCCGACCGGATTGCCAGAACACCGCCCCTGGAGCGATGCGGGCCAGCAGCAACAGGGCATCGCGGCCCAGCGCCTGCCAGCGTTTGGATAGGGTTTGGACAGTCATGTCATTTCTCCGGAAAGCCCCTGCCGGCGGCAATCGCAGGCAAGGGGCGGCAGGCTTACAGGCTGCTCGGGGCCTTGTCCTTGATGGACGGCCAGTTGGCATTGGCCTTGGCAATGTTGCCCGGCACGTCCTCGGACCACTTCTTGAACACGTCCGCGTTGACGTTCAGGTACAGCTTGCCGTCGACCACCTTGTACTGGCTCGGGTCGACATCCAGCTTCTTGCCCAGCGCCGCACCCATGGCACAGAAACCGCCGAACTGCGGCACGTAGTGCGCGGCATCGCTCTGGAAGGTCTTCATGTTCTCGGCCGAGGCGAAGTAGTAGGTGGCACCGTCATGCTTCACGGCAAAACGCTGGTCGCCCATGGCCGGCTTTCCCTGAAAGTAGGACACGGTGTCGTACCCCTTGAGGATCACCTGACCGGCATCGACGTTGATCGAGGCGGTGGAGGCTTCGTCGTAGGCGAAGCTGCTGGTGGCAGTCAGCAGCGCGGCACCGCCGGTGGCCAGAGCAACGGCGAGGGAAGTAGCAATAAAGGAGTTCTTCAGGTTCATCGTGGTTTTCCTTACTGGATCAGTTGAGCAGTGGGTGAACGTCCGAACCCGTTGAGTCCGACGTGAGCGCACTGTAGAAACCCAAGGAAAAAACAAGAACAACCCGATCCAGCAAAGCTCTATTGCAGAATCTGTAATTAACCACGCAGACTGTGCCCTCACATCAGGAGGCCGACATGGATCGCTTTCAGGAAATGCAGGTGTTTCTGGCCGTTGCCGAGGAACAGGGGTTTGCTGCGGCGGCCCGCCGCCTGAACATGTCGCCGCCCAGCGTGACCCGCGCCGTGGCCGCACTGGAAGAACGCATCGGCACCCTGCTGCTGAACCGCACCACCCGCAGCGTGTACATCACCGAGGCCGGCCAGCGCTATGCCGAGGACTGCCGGCGCATCCTCGCCGAACTGGAAGAGGCCGAAGAGTCCGCCGCCGGCAGCCATGCCATGCCCCGGGGCCAGCTGACACTCACGGCGCCCGTGCTGTTTGGCGAACTCTTTGTCACCCCGTTGCTGGTCGACTTCCTGGAGCAGCATCCGGCGGTGCAGATCCGCGCGCTGCTGGTAGACCGGGTGGTGAGCATGGTCGATGAAGGCATCGATGTGGCCGTGCGCATCGGCAACCTGCCGGACAGCGGCCTGAATGCCGTGCGGGTCGGTGAAGTGCGCCGGGTGATCTGCGCCTCTCCGGCGTTTCTCGATGCCCATGGACGGCCGACGCACCCTGAACAACTACAGCAACTGCAGGTGGTGGCCTCGGCCAGCAGCCCGTTGCTCAGCGACTGGCAATTCGTGGACAACGGCAGTCCGCTCAGCGTGCGCCTGCAGCCGCGGCTGGTGGTCACCGCCAATCAGGCGGCCATCAATGCCGCCGCACTGGGCTGGGGCCTGACCCGGGTGCTGAGTTATCAGGTGGCGTCCAAAGTGGCCAGCGGCGAGCTGGAAATCGTCCTGCAGGACTTCGAGCAGCCGCCACTACCCGTGCACGTGGTGTATCAGGGCGGGCGCAAGGTGGCAGCCAAGGTGCGGGCCTTTGTCGACTTCTGCGAACAGCGCCTGGGCCAGGACCCGGCGCTCAATCCGCACAGGCCGGGCTGAGTCATGGACCGCCAGCAACAGATGCAGGTGTTCCTCGCGGTCAGCCAGACCCTGAGCCTGGCCGCCGCCGCACGCCAGTTGGAACTCTCCGCGCCAACCGTGACCCGTGCCATCGACGCACTGGAAGTACGGTTGAACCTGGCGCTGCTGCAACGCAGCACCCGCGGCGTGCTGCTCACCGAAGCGGGCGAGCGTTTTGCCGCCGACTGCCAGCGCATTCTCGCCGAGGTTCAGGAGGCAGAAGCCTCGGCCAGTGGCCTGCACAGCCAGCCGCGCGGGCATCTGACGGTCAGCGTGCCCCTGCTGTTCGGTCAGGAACTGATGCCGGCCATCCTCCTCGATTACCTGCAGCAGTATCCCGAGGTGCAGCTGTATGTGCGCTATCTGGACCGCCAGCCGAACCTGCATGAGGAAGGCGTGGATGTGGCCATCCTCGCCGGCGCCCTGCCCGACTCCTCACTGTTTGCCCTCAAGGCCGGGCAGATCCGCCGCGTGGTCTGTGCCAGCCCGGCCTACCTCAGCCGGCATGGCACCCCGCAACACCCCAATGAACTGGGGGATCATCAGATTATCCATTCCAGCGCCGATGCACGGCTGACCGAGTGGCGCTTTCAGGTAGACGGCTCACTGCGGCATTACCCGCTGCGCCCCCGTTTGAGCTGCACCACCAATCAGGCAGCGATTCGTGCGGCCTGCGCCGATGGCGGGCTGACCCGCTGCATGAGCTATCAGGTGCATGAGCGCCTGCAACGCGGCGAGCTGATCGAGGTGCTGCAGCATTACGGATTGCCGGAGTTGCCGGTGCACGTGGTCTATCGCGAAGGCCGGCGCGCCGCAGCGCGGGTGCGCAGCTTTGTCGATTTTGCGGTGAGTCGTTTACGCGAACACCCTGCGCTGCGCTGAACGACGCGTTCATTTCATTTCGCGCAACAATGGATTGCCGGTTCTGGCGATTCTGCAATTTGGCTCTGTGACTCAGTATGGCTCCCACAGCACGGCACACCCGGTGCCGCTGTTTCACCTTGCTAACTGCGGAGTCCACCATGTCCAAGCCGATCAAACTCTTCCGTCATCCTCTCTCCGGCCACGCCCACCGCGTAGAGCTGTTCCTTTCGCTGCTGAATGTGCCGACCGAACTGGTGTTCGTCGATCTGGCCAAGGGCGCGCACAAGTCGGCCGAATTCCTGGCCATGAACCCCTTCGGCCAGGTGCCGGTGATCGATGACAACGGCGTGGTGCTGAGCGACTCCAACGCCATCCTGGTGTATCTGGCCAAGCATTACGACACCAGCGGCCAGTGGCTACCCAAGGACGCCCTGCTAGCGGCCCAGGTACAGCGCTGGCTGTCCGTCGCCGCCGGACAGATTGCCTCGGGCCCGGCCACCGCGCGACTGATCACCGTGTTCGGCGCGCCCTATGACGCCGAGTCGACCATCGCCCGCTCCCATGCCCTGCTCAAGGTCATCGAGCAGGAATTGACCAACCGTCCGTTCCTGACCGGCAACCTGCCAACCCTGGCCGATGTCGCCAGCTATACCTATATCGCCCACGCACCGGAGGGCAATGTGTCGCTGGCCGACTACCCACAGGTGCGTGCCTGGCTGGCCCGTATCGAAGCACTGCCGGGCTTCGTGCCGATGCAGCGCACCGCCGTTGGCCTGCAAGGCGCCTGAGTAAACCCGGCGCAGCACACCGCCGCGCCGGCCTTTTCATTCAGCGGAGCCCCGCCATGAACAGCCCACTGCCGCCCGATTCATCTCCCTGGCACGCAGGGGAAAAACAGTTGCAGGAACGCGTGGGTGTCGCCGAACGCATGGATGTATTCGGCCGGCGGGTGATCCGCGACCATATGCCCGACCAGCACCGCGACTTCTACCGGCAGCTGCCGTTTGTGCTGCTGGGCTCGGTCGATGCCGAGGGGCGCCCCTGGGCCAGCATCCTCGAGGGCACAGCCGGTTTTGCCCATTCGCCTGAACCGCGTCTGCTGCGGCTGGATAGCACGCTTGGCGCGGGCGATCCGGCGGCACAGGCGCTACAAGAGGGCGCTGCGGTGGGCCTGCTTGGCATCGAATTGCATACCCGCCGACGCAACCGCCTGAACGGCCATGTGGTCGGGCGTGATGCGCACGGCCTGGGCATCGCCGTCGATCAGGCTTTCGGCAACTGCCCGCAGTACATCCAGCTGCGCCAGCACCTGCTGCCGGTCAGCCAGCCGCAGCCGGCGGTGCTAACCGAGCAACTGGATCATCTGGATCAGGCGGCGCAGCAGATGATTGCCGGCGCCGACACTTTCTTCGTCGCCAGCTACGTCACCCTGGAAGATGGCCGACTGGCGGTAGACGTTTCCCACCGAGGCGGTCAGGCCGGTTTCGTGCGGGTGCAGGGCAATCGTCTGAGCATCCCGGACTTTGCCGGCAACCTGCACTTCAACACCCTCGGCAACCTGCTGCTCAACCCACAGGCCGGTCTGTTGTTCATCGACTTCGCCACCGGCGATCTGCTGCAGCTCAGCGGGCGCACAGAGCTGACCCTGGAGGGCGAGGAAATCCGCGCCTTCCAGGGCGCCGAGCGGCTCTGGCACGTGAATGTCGAGCAGCTGATCCGCCGGCGCGGCGCGCTGGCGCTGCGCTGGGATTTCCAGAGTTACTCGCCCAACAGCCTGATGACCGGCAGTTGGGCGCAGGCCGAGGCCCGACTGCAGGCGCAGGCGCTACGCGATCAGTGGCGGCCCCTGCGGGTGGCACGCGTGGTCGAGGAAAGTGCCAGCATCCGCTCGTTCTATCTGCAGCCGGCCGATGCCGGGGGCTGGCCGGCCTTCTCCGCCGGGCAACACCTGCCCCTGCGCCTGACGATTCCCGGGCAGGCGCACCCGGTCATCCGCACCTACAGCCTGTCCAGCGCGCCCTCCGATGACTTCCTGCGCATCAGCGTGAAGCGTGACGGGCTGGCATCCGCCTATCTGCATGAGCAGATCAAGGTTGGCAGCCTGCTGGAGGCCAAGGCGCCACAGGGCCAGTTCGTGCTCGACCCCGAACAGCGCCGGCCGCTGGTGCTGCTGGCGGCCGGGGTTGGGATCACCCCGCTGCTGAGCATGCTGCGCGAGGTGGCTTACCAGAATCGCCGCTTGCGCCGGCGCCGCACCGTCTGGCTGATGCAGAGCGCCCGCCAGCAGGCGGAGCTGGCCTTCAGCCGCGAGTTGCAGGAGCTTGAGCAGGAGAACGGCGAGACATTGCACTGGCTGCGGGTGATCAGCCAGCCCGAGGCCGACGCGCGCGAAGGCATAGACTTCGACCTGCACGGGCGCATCGATGTCGAACTGCTCAAGACCGTGCTGCCCTTCGACGACTATGACTTCGTGCTGTGCGGACCGTCCGCTTTTACCCAGGATCTGTATGACGGTCTGCGCGGGCTGAACATCAGCGACAGCCGTCTGCATGCCGAAACCTTCGGCCCCTCCAGCCTCAAGCGGCGCCCGGATAAGGCCGGCCCGACACAGGACTGGCCGCCGGCGGCCAGCACCCCGGTGCCAGTGCTGTTCGAGCACTCGGCCAAGGAAGCGCGCTGGCTACCCGACAGCGGCAGCCTGCTGGAGCTGGCCGAGAGCCGCGGCCTGACCCCGGAGTTCAGTTGCCGGGGCGGCACCTGCGGCGCCTGCAGTACACGCATCGTCAGCGGTCAGGTGACCTACCCGCAGCCACCGGCCAACCTGCCGGCCGAGGGTGAGGCACTGATCTGCTGCGCCGTGCCGGCCGCAGGCAAGGACAACCCTAATCCCCTGGTGCTGGATCTCTAGCCCTGTGAACCAACCCGGCCGGCGCCGGCAATCCTTTAGTCCCAAGCCTTGAGATCAACTCCCATGCACCCCGAAGCACGTCCGCCCTTCCCGCCCTTTACCCGTGAAACTGCCGCGCAGAAAGTGCGCATGGCCGAGGATGGCTGGAACAGCCGCGACCCCGAGCGGGTGGCGCTGGCCTATACCGCCGACAGCCAGTGGCGCAACCGCAGCGAGTTCCCGCGCGGCCGCGAGCAGATCCGCGACTTCCTTACCCGCAAATGGCAGCGTGAACAGCAGTACCGGCTGATCAAGGAACTCTGGGCCCATGACGGCAACCGCATTGCCGTGCGCTTCGCCTACGAATGGCATGACGAGCATGGGCAGTGGTACCGCTCCTACGGCAACGAGAACTGGGAGTTCGACGAGCATGGGCTGATGCAGGCGCGCCATGCCAGCATCAATGATCTGCCGATCCGCGAGGACGAGCGGCGGTTCCACTGGCCACAGGGGCGCCGCCCCGACGAGCATCCCAGCCTGAGCCAGCTCGGTCTCTGAATGCCTCTCAGCGCACAGACTGCACCTATGAAAAGCCCTCTTCGGAGGGCTTTTTCATGCTTGCTCTATTTCTTTATATGAAATTAAGCAGTGCTGATCATGGTTATTCTTGCTCAATCAGCATTTTGAGAACCTATCTCCGTCGGCTGAACAGCCCCTCACATCGCCTCACGGAGAACTGCACCATGCACAAATTCCTGCTTGCCCTGGCCCTGATTGCCCCCCTGGCCAATGCCGCCGAGATCGTCGGCACCACAGAAGACAACCGCGCCGGGGAGGTCTTTGGCAGTGGCTTCGGCGTCCTGCTCGGCGGCGTAGCGGGCGGCCCGGTCGGCGCGCTGGTGGGTGCCGGTATCGGTTACTTCGGCGGCGAAAAGGTCCAGCAGGGCCTTGGCCAGAGTGGCACCGCCTATCTGGTCGAAAACGAACAGGGAGAGGTGCGCACACTGCGTCGCAACCGCCTGCCCGCCGACCTGCGCGCCGAGGTTGCCCAACGGGGTTCACAGCACTGAACACCCGTCTACCTTGTGAGCCGAACCGTTCTGCTCCGCTGGCTCAAAGGCCCCCAAATGGGGGCCTTTTTATGGCCCGTCCTGAATCAGGACAGCCCGACGACGGGCTGACGACCGAGCCTTAGCGCAGCTTTTCCATCATCTGGTAGTACCACATGCCGGCAGCGAGCATCGGATTGCCGAACACATCGCCCAGCGGCACCTTAGGGTGCGAATGCGTGATCATGACGACGCAACTCAGCTCGACTGAAACCGAGTTCCGATAACCTCTGCAGGAGTACCCTGGCGCGGAGAAACTGGGTCATTATTTTGATGAAGCCACGCCAGGGGACTAAAAGGCATAACATTTTCGAACGCAGTACACTGAATCGCAGAACTCTGCCCCTAGACATCGGCAGCCCCTTGGCGACTCATACATTCAACGCGACTGCCAGAGCCTGTACATTGCTTGAAACAGGACCAACAAGAGCAACCATGACAAAACCGAATTTGTTCATACTTGGCGCAGGCAAATGCGGCACAACCTCACTTTATCACCTACTCAAGCGACACCCCGAGATCAAGGTTAGCGAGATAAAGGAGCCAAGCTTCTTCTGCAGCTACTTCCAGGTCGTCACCAATCCAGTCACATACTTCGAGCTATTCAAATCCGAAAAAAAGTATCGCGCTGAAGCATCTCACGTCTATTTTTCGAACCATGAGTCGGCGCCTATTCTCGCGAGTCTTTTTCCGGACGCAAAATTCCTTGTTGTACTGCGAAACCCGAAGGCCAGAGCGCACTCTCTCTTTCAACAAATGCGCAGAGCACTGCACACCGACGGACACCCACTGGAGTTGGCAGAGAGCTTTCACGCGGCATTAGAACTTGAGGCTGAGCGTTTCAAATCCCCTGCCTTCCATGCTTCTTGCCGGCACTATTTCTGGAACTTCATGTACATGCGCTCATCCCTCTACGACGGGCAATTGGCACGCTATTTAAATCTTTACACGAACGACCGCTTTCTTGTGATGACATTGGCCGAGCTGAAATCGGAACCCACTCGCATCATACGATCCATCAGCGAATTTCTTGATCTAGACCAAAATGGATTCGGCGACGACATACCCTGCACCAATGCCGCCCCGCCGTACAGCAATCTCATCACACCGGCAAGCCATGCACTCATGGATGAACAGTTTGAAGGGCTTATGGAACGCGTTGACAAGCTTGTTGGCCGCCCACTGGATTGGTCTATTTGAGCCCTAGAAGCGCCTTCAAGAAATCCAGCGGGACATATTCAAACCGTCAACTAAGTTGGCATACCGTATCCAGACATGAAGGCTCACGCCTCATGGGAACTCTCGGTAACGGCATCTCTCAGCGCAGCTTTTCCATCATCTGGTAGTACCACATGCCGGCAGCCAGCATCGGATTGCCGAACACATCGCCCAGCGGCACCTTGATGTGCTTGCAGGCGGCAAAGGTGTCGTAGTGGCCGAGGGTGCCGGTCAGGGCGTTGGCCATGATCTCGCCCATGATGTGGGTAGTGGCGATGCCGTGGCCGGAGTAGCCCTGGCAGTACCAGACGTTCTGCGACAGCTTGCCCAGCTGCGGGATGCGGTTCATCACGATGCCCATGGCGCAGCTCCACTGGAAGTCGATCTGCACGCCCTTGAGCTGCGGGAAAGTACGCTCGATGCACGGGCGCAGCTCACCAGCGATGTCGCGCGAGTCGCGGCCGGAATAGTTGGCGCCGCCACCGAACAGCAGGCGGCCGTCGGCGGTCATGCGGTAGTAGTCGAGCACGAAACGGCAGTCGTACACGGCCAGGCTCTGCGGATTCAGCTCCTTGGCCAGGTCGCCCAGCGGCGCGGTGGTGACGATGCCGCCCATGGCCGGGAAGATCATGCCCTTGAGCTGCTTGCGCTCCAGCTTGTGGTAGACGTCGCCGGCCAGCATTACCTGGGCGGCGTCGATGCGCCCACCGGAAGTGACCACGGTCGGGCGCGGGCCGTGAATGATGTCCAGCACCTCGGAATGCTCGAAGATCAGCGCGCCCAGGCTCTCGGCGGCCTTGGCCTCGCCGATGCACAGGTTGAGCGGGTGCAGGTGCATGTTGCGGGTGTTCTTGATCGCGCCCAGGTACAGGTCGCTGGCCAGGTGCTCGCGCACGCCGGCGGCGTCGAGCAGGGTCACCTCGTCGCCCATGCCGCGTTCCACGGCTTCGGCGTAAGAGGCCTGCAGCTCGTCCATGTGCGAGGGCTTCATCGCCGCGTGCAGGTGGCCGTGTTTCAGGTCGCACTGGATGCCGTACTTCTGCACCCGGTTCTTGATGATCTCGTGGCCGCGCCAGCGCAGGTGCCAGATGAAGTCGTCAACCTCCTCGCCCAGCGTGTTGCGCATCTGCTTGCGCATGGCCGCGTCGCCCGACAGGCTGCCGGTGACCTGACCGCCGTTGCGCCCGGTGGCGCCCCAACCGATCTTGTGGGTCTCGACAATGGCGACTTTCAGGCCGCGTTCGGCCAGCTCCACGGCGGTGGCGACGCCGGTGAAACCGCCACCGATGATGGCGACGTCGACGCTGACCTGGCCCTGCAGGCTCGGGTAGTGAGTCTCCTCGTTGAGCGTGGCGCTGTAGTAGGACGGGGCGCGTTCGGCGGCGGGGATTACGGGCTTGGTGGCGGCGTTCATCGATTTTTCCTCGGGGCTGGTCCTGCACGACCGGCACTTATTGTTCTGTTCGGATCGCGCACCGCGCGACGGCGGGACGCTGGCAAACGGCGCTCCTGGGAGCACCAGACTCAGGCGATGAGAGCGGCATCCGGAGGCCGCGCATGGCGGCAATGCCAGAGGGCCCAAAAGGCCAGGATGGGATAACCGCCGAAGAGACCGGCACCTTGTTGGATGCCGGCTGGCAAGCGGCTTTCGGGAAAGGGTGCATTCATGAGGATGCAGCCTCGCACGGCAAATAACGGGCTTTAAATCCGATTCTTTGCACTTTCAGTTGTACTTTGACTAAACAATCATTAACACGGAACGAGGGTCCTGCTTACCGGGCGCAGGTCATGGATACCTACCGGCGCTCATGCATTTTCGCCAGCATGCGCTGGGCGTTCTCCGCGCACTGCATGCCCGCCGGCTTGTTCTCGATGTCGGCGATGGTGGCCAGCAGCTGGGCGCGGTTCTGCGCCAGGCGCGCCTGCATCGCCTCGATCTCGCCGACCTTGGCCCTCAGCGCGGCCAGCAGCTCGTCGTGCGGCCAGCTCTTGGCCACCGGGTCGGGCAGCAGGCGGCGGATTTCCTCCAGGCTGAAGCCCGACTGCTGGGCACAGGCGATCACCGCCAGGGTCTGCTCGGCCTCCGCCGGGTAGTCGCGATAGCCGTTGCTCTGGCGCTGCGCGGCGATCAGCCCCCTGGCCTCGTAGAAGCGGATGCGCGAGGGCGCCAGGCCGGTGCGCCTGGCCAGTTCGCCGATTTTCATGCCGATGCCTCCGGGCTATTGACCTTTAAGTTGACTTTAACCTTAGTCTTGCCGCACACGCCACCGCGGAGCCATCTATGAACGCCTTCCAGCCCCTGCTACTGCCCAACGGCACCCAGATCCCCAACCGCATCGCCAAGGCGGCGATGGAGGAAAACCTGGCCGCTCTCGACCAGGGCCCCTCGGCCGAACTGCTGCGTCTGTACCAGGCGTGGGCCGAGGGCGGCGCCGGCCTGCTGCTGACCGGCAATGTGATGATCGACCGCCGCGCCATGACCGGCCCCGGCGGCGTAGTGCTGGAGGACGACCGCCTGCTGCAACGCTTCCGCGACTGGGCGCGCATCGGCCGCGCCCAGGGCGCGCAGTTCTGGATGCAGCTCAACCACCCCGGCCGGCAGATGCAGGCCAACCTCGGCCAGCCGACCGTGGCACCCTCGGCCGTGGCCCTGGAGTTGGGCAGCTTCTCCAAGATGTTCCCGCTGCCACGGCCACTGAGCGACGAGGAGATCGGCGAGCTGATCCAGCGCTTTGCCCGCAGCGCCGCATTGGCCGAGCAGGCCGGTTTCACCGGCGTGCAGATCCACGCCGCGCACGGCTACCTGCTCAGCCAGTTCCTCTCGCCGCTGAGCAACCAGCGCACGGACAGCTGGGGCGGCCCCATCGAGAACCGCGCGCGCCTGTTGCTGGAGGTGGTCAAGGCGGTGCGCGCGCAGGTGGCGCCAGGCTTCTGCGTGGCGGTCAAGCTGAACTCGGCGGACTTCCAGCGCGGCGGCTTCGACGCCAGCGATGCCAAGCGCGTGGTACAGATGCTCAATGAGCTGGACGTCGACCTGGTCGAGCTGTCCGGCGGCAGCTACGAGGCCCCGGCCATGCAGGGCGATGCCCGCGACGGCCGCACCCTGGCGCGCGAGGCCTACTTCCTCGAATTCGCCCGTGAGATCGCCCAGGTGGCACGCATGCCGGTGATGGTCACTGGCGGTATCCGTCGCCTGCCGGTGGTGCAGCAGGTGCTCGATAGCGGCCTGGCCATGGCCGGCATCGCCACCGCGCTGGCCATCGAGCCGGCCCTGCCGCGCCAGTGGCAGGCCGGGCAGAACAGCACGGCCGAACTGCCGCCGATCCGCTGGAAGCGCAAGGCGCTGGCCTCGCTGGCCTATATGGCGGCGGTGAAGTACCAGCTGCGCCGCCTCAGCCAGGGCCAGCGCCCCAACCCCGGCGTATCACCGCTGCGCGCGCTGATCGCCGAGCAGCTGAAGACCGCCCGCCGTGCCCGTCAGTACAGGCGCCTGATGGCCAGCGCCTAGGGCGCGAGATGCCCGGTCTTGCACCAGAGCAGGCAGCCCTCGGTGCTGCCCGGGCTATGGCTGAACTGCGCCGGGCAACGCAGCCAGCTGCCCGCCGGATAAGTCCCGCGTTCGTCCTGCAGGCTGCCTTCGAGCACGAGCAACTCGGCGCCGCCGGGATAGCCCTGCGGCGCTTGCGCGGTGCCGGGTGCCCAGCGCAGCAGGCGCACCTGCTCGCTGGCGAACGCGTGCAGGGCCAGCTCGCGCTGGCCGGGTAGCGCCCCCGGCGTCCACTCGGCACGGCGGCTGTCGATCACCACTTCGGCGCGATCGGCCGGGTCGAACTGCATCAGCTTGACGAAAATCGTGCAGCCCTCGCGGCTGAACGGCGCGTGGCGGCTGCCGATGGGATTGCGCACATAGGTGCCGGCCGGGTAGTCGCCGCGCTCGTCGGAGAACACCCCCTCCAGCACCAGGAATTCCTCACCGCCCGGATGCCCGTGCGCGCTGAAGTGCGAGCCCGGCGCGTAGCGCACGATGGAGGTGGCCCGCGCCAGCTCTTCGCCGATGCGGTCGAGCATCTGCCGTTCCACCCCGGCCAGCGGCGAGGCCACCCAGGGCACATCGCCCGGGCGGATCACCACGGGCAGGGCGAAGTCGGCGTTCAGGCGCACGGCGCGCTCACCAGCTGCCGACGTTGGGCATGGACACCCAGGGCTCGGCCGGTGCCAGCGGCTCGCCCTTCTGCAGCAGCTCGATGGATATCTGGTCCGGCGAGCGCACGAAGGCCATGTGGCCGTCACGCGGCGGGCGGTTGATGGTCACGCCGTGTTCCTGCAGGCGCCGGCAGGCGGCGTAGATGTCGTCCACCGCATAGGCCAGGTGGCCGAAGTTGCGCGCGCTGCCGTAGTCCTCGGGGTCCCAGTTGTAAGTCAGCTCGACCTGGGCATCCGCATCGCCCGGGGCAGCCAGATAGACCAGGGTGAAGCGGCCCTGGGGGTATTCGCGCTGCTTGAGCACTTCCAGGCCGAGGGCATCGCGGTAGAAGCGCAGGGAGGCGTCCAGATCGCGGACGCGCACCATGGTGTGCAGGTATTTCATCGCTCAGTTCCGTTCCACAAGGGTCAACAGGGCCTCGGCACTGGCGTCCGAGGAGGCGGGATTCTGCCCGGTGACCAGCAGACCGTCGACCTCGACATGGCTGTGCCAGTCGGCCGCCCGGCCATAGACGCCGCCGTGGGCCTTGAGCATGTCCTCGACCAGGAAGGGCACCACGTCGGTCAAAGCAACCGCATCTTCCTCGCTGTTGCTGAAGCCGGTGACGCGCTTGCCGCGCACCAGCGGCGTGCCGTCCGCGGCCTTGACGTGGCGCAGCACGCCCGGTGCGTGGCAGACCGCGCCCACCGGCTTGCCGAGGGCGATGAAGCGCTCGATCAGGGCGATGGAGCTGGCGTCCTCGGCCAGGTCCCAGAGTGGGCCGTGGCCGCCGGGGTAGAACAGCGCATCGAAGTCTTCGGCGCGCACCTGCGTCAGCGCCAGGCTGGTGGCCAGCAGCTGCTGCGCCTCGGCGTCCTCGACAAAGCGCCGGGTGGCGGCGGTCTGCGCGTCCGGCGCATCGCTCTTCGGGTCGATCGGCGGCTGGCCGCCCTTGGGCGAGGCCAGGGTGATCTGCGCCCCGGCGTCCTTGAACACGTAATAGGGCGAGGCGAATTCCTCCAGCCAAAAGCCGGTCTTGTGCCCGGTGTCGCCGAGTTGGTCGTGGGAGGTGAGTACCAGCAGAATCTTCATGAACAGCTCCTCGGGATAGTGCCCGCTGTGATTTCGATGCCCTAGAGGGTAGGTCGCTCGAGGTGATTCGTTAACTCAAAATCCTTGATTTCAGACATTCAAAAAATGGATACCTGAAACAAGCGGGCGGCGGTCATACCTGCCCTCCGCCGCGCTCATGCCAGGGGGCTCAGCGCGCCTCCAGCTGGTCGATCAGGGCCTCGGCCAGGGCCTTGTCGGAGAAGGGGTTCTGCCCGGTGATCAGCTCGCGGTCGACCACCACGTGCGGCTGCCAGGCCTTGGCGTACTGCATGTCGCCACCGGCGGCGGCCATTGCCGGGGCCGGGTAGTAGCGGATACGCGCGCCATCCAGGGAGCCCTCGAACACCGACTCTTCCGGGTCGGAGAAGATGGTCATGCGGTAGCCCTGGTACGTCCAGTCCGTGGCCGCCGGCCTTTCGCCGCGCACCAGCGCCGCCTCGTAGCCCTGTGGATCAGCCTGCGCCGCCAGCAGCGCAATGGGGCCGTGGCAGATGGCGGCAGTGGGCTTACCGGCCTGGTGGAAATGGCGCAGCAGGGTGCCGACCTGCGGGTTGTTGGCCAGGTCGATCAGCGGCGCGTGGCCACCGGGGATGAACAACCCCTCGTACTGCGCCAGGTCACCGGCCAGCACCTCGTCGAGCGACAGGCTGTCGTCGATGCCCGGCAGCCCGGCCACCACCTGCTGGATACGCTGCATCTCGGCGGCGTCACCGCCGAAGTACTGCGGGTCGACGGACTTCTGATCCACGCTCGGCGCATTGCCCCTGGGCGTCACCAGCACCAGCTCATAGCCGGCCTTGAGCAGGCGGTCGGCCGGCACGCCGAACTCGTTGAGGTAGTAGCCGGTGGCGTAGTGCTGGCCATCCTTGAGCGCAAGCCGGTTCTCGCTGGACAGCAGCACCAGCACCTGGCCCTTGGGCGCGGCGGCGACGGCGGCAGTGGCGGCGAGGCCGGCGAGCACAGCCAGCGCCAGCGGGTGGAAGGTCTTCATGGGCGGTCTCCATTGAATGAGGCGAACGTGGGTCCGTTCGGATGAGGCGAATCTTAGGCGGGCGGTTATGATTCGATAATTCGAAAGCTTTTATTTCTGGTATCCAAAAAGTGAATATCGCCAACAAGGACCTCAACCTGCTGCTGGTCTTCCACGTGCTCTACCAGGAGCGCAACGCCTCGCTGGCCGCCGCGCGCATGGCGCTGAGCCAGCCGGCGCTGAGCCACAAGCTGAACAAGCTGCGCCACGAGCTGGGCGATGCGCTGTTCGTGCGCGCCCCGCGCGGCCTCACGCCAACCCCACGGGCCCATGAACTGGCGCCGCTGGTGCAGGGCCTGGTGGCCGAGCTGGAGGCCTTCTACGACCAGTGCGAGGGCCGCGACTTCCTGCAGCGCGCCGAGCGCATCCACCTCTACACCACCGACTACATCGAGCAGACCCTGCTGCCCGCCCTGCTGCCGCGCCTGCGCGAGCAGGCGCCCAACCTGCTGCTGATCACCCACAACACCCGCGGCCTGCTGCCGCGCGAGGAGCTGGAGAAAGGCACCTGCGACCTGGCCATCGCCGGCTTCTACGCCAACCTGCCGGACACCTTCCGCCAGCAGCGACTGCTCTCCGAGGACTTCGTGGTGCTGGCCGCGCGCGACCATCCGCGCCTGGTCGGGTGCCTCGACCTGGCGGCTTACCTGGCCTGCGAACACCTGCTGACCACCCTCACCGGCGACCTCAACGGCCTGGTCGACCGCGCCCTGCAGGCCCAGGGGCAAACGCGCCGGGTGGCGGCCGGGCTATCCAGCTTCATCGCACCGAGCCGCCTGGTGCGTGGCAGCCAGCTGCTGCTGACCTGCCTGCGCTCGGTGGCCGAGGAAGCGGTAGCGCGTGACGACTCGCTGGTGTTGCACCCCCTGCCGGCGGGCCTGGAGTTGCCGCAGGTGGAGGTGATGCAGATCTGGCACGAGCGCACCGACGCCGACCGCCTGCGCCGCTGGCTGCGCCAGCAGATCCAGCAGGTGGCCGGCGAACTCAGGCGCTGAGACCGTCCAGCGCCAGGCGGCTGCGCTCGAACCAGCCGAGCAGGTAGTCCGCCAGCGCCTGGGTCCGGCGCGGCAGGGCCCCCTGCCAGGGGTGCACGAGGAACACCGGGGTGCTGCGCGTCTGGTAGTCGCGCAGCAGCCATTGCAGGCGACCATCGGCCAGCTCGTCCTGGACCATGTAGGACGGCAGGCGGGCAATGCCGGCGCCGCTCAGCGCCGCCTTCTTCAGCAGGCTGTAGTGATTGCTGGCCAGCTGCCCGGACACCGGCACCCGCTCCAGGCGGTGCTGGCGGTGGTACAGCCACTGCTCGAAGCCGCTGTAGTGGGTATTGAGCAGGCACTGGTGGCGGCTCAGCTCGGCCGGCGTCTGCGGCACCGGGTGGCGGGCCAGGTAGGCCGGCGCGGCGCAGGTGATCTCCTGCAGGGCGAACAGCGGCCGCGCCACCAGGCGCTCGTCCTGCTCGACGCCGGAGCGGATGGCCAGGTCGAAGCCATCGGCAACCAGGTCACGATAGGTATTAGCCAGGTCCAGTTCCACCCGTACCTGCGGGTAGCGGCTGGCGAAATCCAGCAGCAGGGCATCGAAGAAGGTTTCACCGAGCGACACCGGCACGGTCAGGCGCACCGTGCCGGCCACCTCGTCCTGGAGGCTGCGCACCGCCTGCCGCGCGCGCTGGGCCTGGGCCTGCAGCGCCTGGGCCTCGGGCAACAGGGCGGCGCCGGCGGCGGTCAGGTGCAGGCGCCGCGTGGTCCTGTGCAGCAACTGGCTGCCGAGGCTGCGCTCCAGGCCGCTGATGCGCTTGGACAACTGGCCCTTGCTGCAGCCCATGCGTTCGGCGGCGGCGGTGAAACTGCCGGCCTCGACCAGCAGGGCGAAGGCGACCAGGTCTTCCAGCTCGCTCATGGCGCGGCACTAATTGTTTCCATATGAGAACCAAAGGTTTCACATTGCCTGGATTATTGGCAACTCAATCCCGCCTAAGCTGGCTCCACACCCCCTCACTCAGGAGTCTCAGCATGAAAATCATCCTCGTCGGCGCCAGCGGCACCATCGGCCAGGCCATCGACCGTGAGCTGCGCGAGCGCCACGACATCGTCCGCGTCGGCCGCAACAGCGGCGAACTGCAGGTGAACATCACCGACCCGGCCTCGATCCGCCGCCTGTTCGAGCAGACCGGTCCGTTCGACGCACTGATCAGCGCCGCCGGCAACGCTCACTTCGGCGCACTGGAGGAGCTCACCGCCAAGGAGTTTGCCGTAGGCCTGGACGATAAGTTGATGGGCCAGATCAACCTGGTGCTTATCGGCCGCGAGTTTGCCAATGACGGTGCCTCCTTCACCCTCACCTCCGGCGTGCTCAGCGAAGACCCGATCCGCTATGGCGCGGCGGTCAGCACGGTGAATGCCGCGCTGGACGGTTTCGTCCGCGCCGCCGCCATCGAACTGCCACGCGGCCTGCGCATCAACGGCGTGAGCCCGACCGTGCTGGAAGAATCGCTGCCGGCCTACGGCCCCTACTTCCGCGGCTTCAAGGCGGTGCCGGCGGCCACGGTGGCACTGGCGTACGCCAAGAGCGCCGAGGGCCTGCAGACCGGCCAGGTCTACCGCGTACTCTGATCGCCACGGTTGCCTGACGGGGCAGACGGTGGCACGGTGGAACCCTGTTTTCAGACAAGGACGCCCACCATGAACCGAATCCTGCCCCTTCCCGCCCTACTGGCCGGCGCCCTGCTCGCCGGCTGCGCCGCCAGCCCGCAGCAGGACGGCGCCAAAGCGAACAAGGGCGACGGCCGCTGCAACGCCGAGCCGGTGCAGTACCTGCTGGAAGAACGCATCACCACCGACCTGGCCGAGCGCGCGCGCGCCGAGTCCGGCGCTGCTCAGCTACGGGTCACCCACCCCAACCAGCCGGTGACCATGGACTACAACCCGCAGCGCTTGAACATCGATATCGACGAAGACGACATCATCATCCGCCTGAGCTGTGGCTGAGGCCGGACGCCTCCTCACCCATCTCGAGACGCTGCGCCAGTCCCTCTCCCAGCAGGCGACCAAGCATTTCCTGCAGATGCGGCAACCGCAGGTTGGCCTCCAATGCCTGCCGGGATACCCAGAGGCCACGCAACTGCCATACCTCGCCCTGGCTCAGCAGCTCACAGCCCTGGCAGGCGGCATCGGTGAGCATCCATTGCTGCAGTTCAACCAGGCGCTGCTCCAGCGTCGCTGCCTGGTTTCGCCTCGCCTGGCAGCTCACCAGGCCGACTATCGCTTGTGGCATCGCTTCGCTCCCGTCTGCCCTACGCACCCAGACTGCAGCCGCGCGAAGCCCGAGGGTTAGGCGAATACTGCCAAGCATTTGCCTGATTCTGCCGACCACGTTGCGCAGTCGGCCCGAACATTGCAATCTGCCACCTCGCCCAAATCTGCCGAGACCACCTTTGAGACCCTTGCTGCTCGCCTTGCTGCTTGCCACGCCGCCAGCTACCGCTGCGGACTGGCAGGTCTACACCCACAGCCTCGGCAACCAGGCCAGCAGCGTCGACGGCGATTTGCGCGGGCTTGCGCACGGCGGCAAGCGCGCCTTTTACCTTGAACTGGTGCGCACCGTGCTCGGCGAACTCGGACAGCCACAGAACATCGTCGAAGTACCGCTGGCACGAGGCCTCAAACTGGTCCAGTCGCGCGCCCATGTGGTGCTCTTCAACCTCAGCCGCACCGAAGAACGCGAGCATCTGGTGCACTGGGTCGGCCCGACCCTGCAGGAAAATGACTACCTGTATGAATTGAGTGTGCGCCCCACCGGTGTCCGCAGCCTGGCCGAAGCCACCGATATGCCGGTCTGCGTGCTCAACGGCAGCTCCCATGACAGCCTGTTTGTCGAACACCAGTTCACCCAGCTGCGCCGCGCCAACTCCTATGCCGGCTGCTTCCGCATGCTCGCCGCCGGCCGCGTGCTACTGGTGGCCTCGGCCGACCGCGACCTGCCGAACATACTGGCAGAGGCCGACGTGGGCATCGACGAGGTGGCGCCCAGCGCCGTATCGCTTGGGCAGGACCACGGCTACATCGCACTGTCACTGGATACGCCGGCTGCCGAGGTGGCTCGCTGGCGGGCAGCCCTGGCGCAGCTGAATCGCGATGGCCGTTACCAGCAACTGTACGACCGCTACGCCCACTGAGCCGGCCGGGCGATCTGCACGATACTGCCGCGCACTTGCCTATTCCTGCCAAGATCGATCCAGCCGCGGGCAGCCGGGAGAGCCGGCCAGGTAAGCTGCCACACTCGCCAAGGAATTCCCCATGCCAGACGCCAACGCCATGCATAGCCAGCGCCTGCAGCTGGCCGAGCTGATCGCCCGTTTCGCCGGAGCGGACGGCACGCACGACACCGCCATTGCCAACCTGGTGCTCTTCCGTGCCAGCAAGCCCTCGCCCATCACCCACACCCTGTATCGACCCGCCCTGTGCGTGACCGCACAGGGGCAGAAGGTGGTGTGCCTGGAAGACGAGCGCTATTGCTACGACCCACTGCATTACCTGGTGGCCGCAGTGACCTTGCCGGTCACTGGCGAAGTGACCGAAGCCACGGTCGACGAGCCCTACCTGGGCATGCGCCTGGACATCGACCCTGCCGAGCTGGGCGAACTGATCGCCAGCGCTGGTCCCATCGGCCTGCCCAGTCGCAGCAGTGGTCGCGGCCTGCATGTCGACCCGCTGGACACGTCGCTGCTGGATGCGGTGCTACGCCTGCTGCGGCTGCTCACCACGCCACGCGACATCGCCATGCTCGCTCCACTGGTGCGCCGCGAGATCCTCTACCGCCTGCTGTGCAGCCCGCAGGGCCAGCTGCTGCGCGACATCGCCACGGCAGACAGCCAGGCCCACCGAGTCAACCGCGCCATCGAGTGGCTGAACCGCCACTACGACGAGCCGCTGCGTATCGACGAGCTGGCACGCGTGGCCAACCTGAGCACGTCCACCCTGCACCACCGCTTCAAAGCTGTAACCGCCATGAGCCCGCTGCAGTACCAGAAGCAGCTGCGCCTGCAGGAAGCGCGGCGGCTGATGCTGTGCGAGAACCTGGATGTGTCGAGCGCCGGCTACCGGGTCGGCTACGAGAGCCCGTCGCAGTTCAGCCGCGAATACAGTCGCCTGTTCGGCGAGCCGCCGGTACGCGACCTGGCGCGTCTGCGCGGCGCCGTCTGAAGCGCTACCAGTCGAGTTCGATGCAGCTCTCGAAACGGCGCGTCTCGCCATTCAGCGGGTCGCTGAAGGCCAGGCTGTGGGCCAGCAGCTTGAGCGGCCGGCTGAAATCGTCCACGCCCTTCTCATCGACCAGATCGGGGTAGAAGGTGTCGTTGGCGATCGGTGCACCCAGGGCGGCCATGTGCACGCGCAGCTGGTGCTGTTTGCCGGTAACCGGGAACAGCCGATAGCGCCACTGTTCGCCTTGGCGCTCCAGCACTTCCAGCAGGGTCTCGCTGTTCGGCTCGCCCGCCACCTCGCGCATACGGAAGAACGGCTCGCCCTTCTCCAGGCGGCTGTGCCGACGCAGCGGGAAGTCGTATTGCGGCAGTGCCGGGGCAATGGCCTGGTAGCGCTTGTCGATGCGCCGTTCGCGGAACAGCGCCTGGTAGGCGCCGCGGCTGGCCGGCGTGGTGGAGAACAGCACCAGCCCGGCAGTGTGCCGGTCGATGCGGTGCAGCGGTGCCAGGTGCGGATTGCCGGTCTCGCGCACCAGGCGGGTGAGCAGGGTCTCCTCGGCGTAGTCGCCAGCCGGCATGACCGGCAGGAAGTGCGGCTTGTCGGCCACTAGCAGGTGCGCGTCCTGATAGAGGATCTGCGCCTGGAATGGAATCAGCCGCTCGTTCTCGATCTCGCGGAAGTACTGCACGCGCAGCGCCTCGCGATAAGGGGCATCCGGGCCCAGCGGCTGGTCGCGGTCGTCCAGCACCAGGCCACGGGCCATGCGCTGCAGCCAGATTTGCCGGGAGATCTGCGGGAAGCGCGCGCACAGGCAGTCGAGCACGGTTGCCCAGTCGCCGGGCGGCAGGTGCAGGAAACTGGGGCGAACGTGCAGGGGGCGCGACGACATGGCGGGGCTCGACAAAAGGGCAGCGCATTATTCCGCAGTCGGCGCAAAAACGCCGCTCCGGTCATCTGTTGGGGTCGATCCACGCCTGGCTGTCACTGTCGGGCCCCCCACCAGCGGCGCATGATCGACAACCGATACCACAAGGAACTCGCGATGAAGACCATAGGCCTGCTCGGTGGCATGAGCTGGGAGTCCACCCTGCCCTACTACCGCCATATCAACGAAGCGGTACGCGAGCGCCTGGGCGGCCTGCATTCGGCACGGCTGGTGCTCTACAGCCTGGACTTCCACGAGATCGAAGCGCTGCAGCGCCAGGGCGACTGGGCCGCCGCCGGCACGCTGCTGGCCGATGCGGCCAGGCGCCTGGACAGCGCGGGAGCAGACTTCCTGCTGCTCTGCACCAACACCATGCACACGGTGGCGGATGCCATCGAGGTGGCCAGCGACCTGCCGCTGCTGCATATCGCCGACCCGACCGCCGCGGCCATCCAGGCCGCCGACCTGCAGCGGGTCGGCCTGCTCGGCACCCGTTTCACCATGGAGCAGCCCTTCTACCGCGAGCGTCTGGAGCAGCGTCATGGCATTCAGGTGCTGGTACCGGACGAGCCCGACCGCGCCGAAGTACATCGGGTGATCTACGAGGAGCTGTGCCGGGGCGTGGTCAGCGAAGCCTCGCGGCAGGCCTATCGCCAGGTGATCGGACGCCTGGTGGCGAACGGCGCCCAGGCGGTGATTCTCGGCTGCACCGAGATTAGCCTGCTGGTGCAGCCCGGCGATGCCGAGGTACCGCTGTTCGACACCTGCCGCCTGCATGCCCGCGCGGCGGCCGACCTGGCACTGAGCTAGCCGATCAGTTGCGCGATGCTCTCGTCGTACAGCATCACCCGGTCGCGACCGGCGGCCTTGGCCGCGTAAAGCGCCTTGTCGGCCCCCTGAATCAGGGTCTCAGGCCCCTGTGCGGCGCCCTCTGCCGGCGAATAGACATGGACCCCGGCACTCAGGCTCAGGCGCAGCCAGGGCGATCCGGCGTGGGCCACGGCGCGCGCCTCCAGCGCCTGGCGCACCTGCTCGGCAACCTGCAATGCACCCTCGCCGTCGGTCTCGGGTAACAACAGACAAAACTCCTCGCCGCCGTAGCGTACCGCCAGATCGGCCGGCCGCTTCTGGGCACTGCGAATCACATCGGCGACCAGACGCAGGCATTCGTCGCCGGCAGAATGGCCATAAATGTCGTTGTACTGCTTGAAGTAGTCGACATCGATCAGGACCAGTGCCAGTGGCCGCTGCGAGCGATTGGCGCGCGCGAACTCGTCGCTCAACGCACGAATGAAGCGACGACGGTTGGCCAGACGTGTGAGTTCGTCTTCCAGCGCCTGTTGCTCCAGGCGCTGATTGAAGGCCCGCAGGGCATCACGAGTGGCGATGAGTTCCACCTGGGTGTGCTGTGCCTGCCGAATGAGGCGCAGCAGGTAAAAACCGAACAGCCCGAGCAGGGCCATCAGCAAACCCACGATCAAGGCCTGGCGCAGGGCGTCTTCGCGCCAATCGGCGAAGATGTCGTCCTTGGCCAGCGAGGCAATCACGACCAGCGGGTAATCCTGGATCTGCCGGTAGCTGTAGAGCCGCACCACACCATCGTAAATCGACGGCAGCATGACGGTCCCGGTTGGGCTCTGCGGCAGCAGGCTGCTGAAGATGGGGCCGTGCGCCACGTCCATACCGATCATCGACTCACGAAACGGGCTGTGCAGGACCAGGGTGCCATCGTTCAGCACCAGGTTGATGGTGCCCTGCTGGCGGATGTCGAAGGTGGCATAGAACTGGCGGAAATAGTCGATGGATAGCGTCGCCAGGGCCACCCCGGCGAAATGGCCTTGAGCATCCTCCAGGCGTCGCGACAGCGGGATGATCCAGTCACCCGTGAGACGACTGCGGATCGGCCGACCGACGCGGGAACCGTGGTCATCGGGGTGATCGCGGTGATAGATGAAATACTCGCGATCGGCGTTGTTGGCCCCTGGCGGCAGCTCGCCAAAGGAATTGACCAGCCAGCGACCATCGCGGTCATAGGCAAACAAACCATGCAGTTCGCCCAACTCGTAGACATGCAGGCGCATCAGCTGCGCCAGGCGCTGCAGCTGAGCGGGCTGACGACCATCGGTCTGCAGGCGCTCGACCAGATCGAGCAGGACGGTATCGGCTTTTCTCAGCGAGTCGCTGGCCTGGCGCGCCAGCGCGGAAGCCAGGTTGGACGTCTCGATTTCCGCATCTCGCAGCTGGACCTGGCGCGCCGTCCACATCAACCAGCCGTCGATGACCAGCAGCGACACGCAGACCAGCACCACGAAGGTCCGCGCCAGCGGCACTACGCCCGGCTTCTGCCACCAACGCCCCCGGCTGCCGCCCGTATTGCTGCTGCCATTGCTCATCAAACGCCGCTACCCACGCTGTCGCCCATGTCCCAGATATAGAAAAGCACCGCCAGGGTCAATCCAGAGGCCCACCCGCCGCCAATTTGATGCAATATCTCGCCGCCATAATGCCGCCACCTGCACAAAAACCGTCCCGTACCAGCAAGGAATTCAAGCCCATGCCAGCAGACCACGCGCCGCCTGCCAGTGTCAGCCTGAAGGAGGCCTTTCGCTTCTGGCTCAAGCTGGGCTTCATCAGCTTTGGTGGGCCGGCTGGGCAGATCGCGATCATGCATCAGGAACTGGTCGAGCGGCGCCGCTGGATTTCCGAGCGGCGCTTCCTGCACGCCCTCAACTACTGCATGCTGCTGCCCGGCCCTGAGGCCCAGCAACTGGCCACCTATATCGGCTGGCTGCTGCACCGCAGCTGGGGCGGCATCATCGCCGGCGCACTGTTCGTGCTGCCTTCGCTGCTGATCCTGATCGTCCTGTCCTGGGTTTACATCGCTTTCGGCGACGTCCCCCTGGTGGCCGGTATCTTCTATGGCATCAAGCCGGCGGTGACGGCGATTGTCCTGCAGGCGGCCCATCGCATTGGCTCACGGGCGTTGAAAAACAACTGGCTGTGGGCAATCGCCGGCGCATCGTTCGTGGCCATCTTCGCCCTCAACCTGCCCTTTCCGCTGATCGTGCTGGGCGCTGCGGTGATCGGCTACTTCGGTGGACGTCTGGCCCCTCAGCACTTCAGCCTGGGTGGCGGCCATACCACCAGCAACCGCGCCTACGGCCCAGCGCTGATCGACGACCACACCCCGCCTCCCGAGCACGCGCGCTTCCGTTGGCCACGCCTGCTCCTGCTGGCGCTGGCTGGCGCCATCCTGTGGCTGCTGCCGATGGGCCTGCTGACCGCGCTGTTCGGCTGGCACGGCACGCTGACCCAGATGGGCTGGTTCTTCACCAAGGCCGCCCTGCTGACGTTCGGCGGCGCCTACGCGGTACTGCCCTATGTCTACCAGGGCGCGGTCGGCCACTATGGCTGGCTGACTCCGACACAGATGATCGATGGCCTGGCCCTGGGCGAGACCACGCCGGGACCGCTGATCATGGTGGTGGCCTTCGTCGCCTTCGTCGGCGCCTATGTGCAGCCGGTGTTCGGCGGTGACTCGGCCTTCGCCAGTGGCGCCCTGGCCGCCTGCCTGGTCACCTGGTTCACCTTCCTGCCGTCGTTCCTGTTCATCCTCGCTGGCGGGCCGCTGGTGGAGTCGACCCACAACGAGCTGAAGTTCACCGCGCCGCTGACCGCCATCACCGCCGCCGTGGTCGGGGTCATCCTCAACCTGGCGTTGTTCTTCGGTTATCACGTGCTCTGGCCACAGGGCTTTTCCGGCAGTTTCGACTGGCCTTCGGCCCTGATCGCACTGGGGGCGGCAGTGGCCCTGTTCCAGTTCAAGCGCGGGGTGATTCAGGTGCTGCTCGGCTGCGCGCTGGTCGGTCTGGCCGTGCACCTGCTGCGCTGAACGCCTGCGGCATGACGTTTGGCATCTTCGGCCGGGACTTGCCCGGCGCGGATGCATACACTACTGAGCGATTTTTCTTCTTCCCGAGGCCATCATGACAGACGCAGCTTCCTCCACCGCCATCATCATCGGTGCCGGCCATGCCGGCGGCGAACTGGCCGTTGCCCTGCGCAACGAGGGCTGGGAGGGCCGTATCCTGCTGCTCGGCGAGGAAGCCCACCTGCCCTACCACCGCCCGCCGCTGTCCAAGGCCTACCTGACCGGCAGCGTGGAGAAGAGCAGCCTGGCAATACGCCCGCTGGCCGCCTATGAGCGGGCCAACGTCGAGTTCATGCCGGGCGTGCGGGTAGTGCACATCGACCGCGCCAGCCAGCGCCTGGAGCTGGCCGATGGCGCACAGCTGAGCTACGACAGGCTGGCCATCGCCACCGGCGGCCGCCCGCGTCCACTGAGCGTGCCGAATGCCGCAGTCGCCGAGCGCTGCGCCAACTTCCACTACCTGCGCACCCTGGATGATGTGGAGCAGATCCGTGCCCAGCTGGCAGCGGGCAAACGCCTGGCCATCGTCGGTGGCGGCTACATCGGCCTGGAGGTGGCGGCCTCGGCCGTCGCCCAAGGCCTGCAGGTCACCGTGCTGGAAGCCCTGCCACGGGTGCTGCAGCGGGTTACTGCTGCCGAGCTGTCAGCCTACTACGAGCGCAAGCACCGCGAGGCCGGGGTGGATATCCGTACCGGCGTGCAGGTGGCCGACCTGGAAGTAACGGGCGATGCGGTCACGGCGGTGCTCTGCGCCGACGGCAGCCGCCTGGCGGCCGACCTGGTGGTGGTCGGCATCGGCCTGCTGGCCAACACCGAGCTGGCCGCCGAGGCCGGGCTGCAAGTGGACAACGGCATCCTGGTCGACGAACACGCGCAGACCAGCGACCCGCACATCTACGCCGCCGGCGATTGCACCAACCATCCCAACGCCCTGCTCGGTCGCCGCCTGCGCCTGGAGTCGGTGCCCAATGCCCTGGAACAGTCGCGGGTAGCAGCCGCCAACATGGCGGGCAAGGCCAAGACCTACGCCTCGGTGCCCTGGTTCTGGTCCGACCAGTACGAGCTGAAACTGAAGATGGTCGGCCTCGCCGAAGGCTTCGAACGCCTGGTGCTGCGCGGCGACCCGGCAACCGACAGCTTCAGCGCCTTCTACCTCAAGGGCGACAAAGTACTGGCCGCCGACACGGTGAACCGCCCGCAGGACTTCATCGCCGCCAAGCGCCTGGTGGCCGAAGGCATCGCCGTGACAGACGCGCAGCTGGCCGACGACAGCAAACCACTGAAGGAACTGCTGCCCGCGCCGGCGGCCTGAGCCCGGCGAAAGGCCCCTGAAACGAAAACACCGGCCTGGCCGGTGTTTTTATTCGTAGCCCGGATGCAATCCGGGGGCGGAGCTGCCTGTTTCCCGGATTGCATCCGGGCTACACGGCGGCGCCTCCCACGCCCACGTGTGGGAGAACGACCGAGGCAGCCCGCACAGGAAAGAGGGTCACAGCCCCCCAATACCCTCTCCCCAGCCCTATCCCCTAAACGGGAGAGGGAGCAAAAGCCATCACGCATTGATCACCATCATGGAATCCACGACCACAGCTCCACATCGATGAAGCGGAAGATCGCCCGGGTGAAGGCCTTCCACACCGGCAGGGTCTCGCCAGCCGACTTGGCATAGCCGGTCATGCCGGACTTCAGCTCGCCGCTCGGGTTGTCGATCACGGTCAGCACCTTGACGTACTTGCCGGCGGTCTTCTCCACCACGTTGGCATCGATCTGCGTCACGGTACCGTCGAACAGCCGGTCGGAGTAGGCCAGCGGCTTGACCTTGAGTACCGCGCCCGGCTGCACGTAGCCGATCTCGGTCTCCGGCACCTCGATCTCGGCGAACACCCGCTCGGCCTTCTCCACCACGGCGAAGGGTTCGCCCGGCGGCTGGAACTTGCCGACCTTCTGCTTGAGCAGCAGGGTGATCAGCTTGCCGTCCATCGGTGCACGCAGCTGCGAACGCTCGATCTTCGCCTGGTACAGGTTGCGTTCGCTCTGCCAGCGCTGTACCTGCGCCTCGGCGGCGGCGATGGAGTCCGGGGTGGCACCACTGCTGACCAGCGCCAGGTTGGCCTCGGCTACCTTCACCGCCATCAGGTCCACTTCGTACTGGCGACGCGCCTGATCGGCCTGCTGGGCGGAGACACCGCCCTTGGCCAGCAGGGTGATATGGCGCTGGTGATTGGTCAGGCTGAACTGGGTCTGGGTGCGCGCCATGTCCAGGCTACGCCGGGCTACGTCCACTTCTTCCGCCCGCGGTCGCGCCTTCAGCTCGGCGACTATCGCCTGCTCCTCGGCGATGCGCGCCTCGGCGATCTTCACCTGCGCGGCCAAGTCGCCGGTGGCCAGACGCGCTAGCACCTGACCGGCCTTGACCTGCTCGCCGCCTTCCACCAGCACCTCGGTGACGATGCCGCCGATATCGCTGGCCACCTGCTGCTGCTCGGTCGGCAGGATGACGAAGGCGCCTCCCGGCTCGTAGGGATAGGGCAGGAACAGGCAGATCAGCAGCGACAGAGCGAACACCCGCCCGGTGTAGCGCGCCAGCTTGTTGTCCGGGCGTACACCGACCTTCTGCTCGACGTTTTCCGGCAGGCGGCGGCGCTTCCAGCGCTCGTACTGGATGGCGCGCTCGTACATCTCGTTGGCCGACTTGAACTTGCGATAGGTCAGCATGCTCAGGTAGCCGATCAGCACCGTACAGGCCAGCACGCCGGTGCCGCCGAAGTTGACCTGCAACCAGCTGCCGACCAGCAGCAGGGCGATGACGAACAGCAGTACCGAGTACAGGATCGAGGCCAGGCCATAGGCCACCAGGGCGGTGTCGTTGGCTTCGCGATAGGCATCGCCCTTGATCCGGCCGAACAGCGCCTTGAACGCCTTGCCGCGCAGCTGCGGCTCGTTCACCAGCACCGCGATCAGGTGATAGCCACTGCTCTTCGACAGCGGATTGAGCGTCAGCAGCAGCGCTACCCCGCTGGTCATCGCCAGGGCCAGGCCGGCAACCGGCAATGCGCCGTTGGAGGAACGGCTCAGGTACCAGGTGAATACGCCCAGGCTGAACAGCGCCAGGCGCATCAGCACCGGACCGCCATGCAGCCACAGGCGTTCGCGCCGGCTCAGGCCGACCAGGTGGCGGATGCGCGGCATGAAGCGCGGCAGGAAGCCGAGCATGAAGGCCAGCGACAGGCTGTACACCGTACCGCGGTACTTCTGCGCGGTGAGCGCCAGGGTCAGGGTGCACAGCAGGTTGACGGTGAACAGGCTGAACAGCACCTGGCCAACGGCGCCAAAGCCCGACAACAGCCGCGTGGCGTCCTGATGTGCCTGGCCGTAGTTGTTGAGCAGTATTCCCAGGGCCAACCCGAACAGCAGCGGCAAGACGAAGACGCCGTACCTCAGGGGCTCCAGCCAGCCCTGCAGGGACTTGAGCAGGCTATGCGGATTGAACAGGTGCAAGACCGGGATCTGCAGGGTGTCGTCCATCCCCGCCGCATCGCGTACCCCAGCCTGCAGCGGCTCGCCAGCGCCTCGCCCGGCATCGCCGGAAGCGCTAACAGCATTCGGCGGCGCCGTCTTGAGCGGTGCCGCGCTGATCGGTGCCGGGACAGGAGCGGCCGCCTCGCGCCGCGCCGGCGGGGTGGCCTTGTCGCGAAAGCGCGCAACCTTTTCCTCCAGCAGGCGCTGCAGGTCTTCCTGCAGCTGCTCGCGGTACTGCGCCACCAGCGGATGGGCGGCGGCGGCCAGGCCCAGCAAACGCTGATCGATCAGGTTGACCAGCATCGCATCCAGCTCGCCACGGCTGAGCATCTGTGCAAAGCGCCGCTCATAGCTGGCAGCGATGGCGACGAACTCCTCGTCCACCTGCATCATCTCGAGGATGAAGAATTGCCGGGTCTCCAACTCCCACTGCAGCTGGTTGGCCGGGTCGAGCACCACATACAGCGGCTCCTGCCGGCCGTTGCGCAGGAACACCTGCAGCCCCTTGCGCAACAGCAGTGGCGTGGCGATCTTGCGGGCATCGCCGAGATCGGACTCTTTCTTCGCGGAGATATTGCCGTTCATAGCACGGGGCTTCCTGTGGACCGGTCACGGATACCGGCGCTGGGTGCGGCCGAGGTCATCTGTTTGCGCGGGGCGAAGAACACTTCGCAGCCGCCGCGCGGGTTGTCGATGTAACGATCCCCGCCCAGCGGCCAGACCTTGGGGCCGAAGGGGTTGGCAGCGCCGAGGAACAGGCCGTAGGGCGAGGAAACGATGGTGCGCATGCCGATGTTGTAGGGGTTGCCCATGCCATCGGTGGTCACCGGCACCCAGTTCTCGCCGTCGTAGCTGCGGTACAGATCAAAGCCCGACTGGCGCTCGAAGATGAACTGCTCGCCGACATGGTTGACGATGTTGAGGAAAGGCTCCGGCCAGCTGTCGCGCCGGGCGTAGCCGAGCAGGCCGCTCCAGTCGAAGGTCGACAGGTACAGCCAGCCCTCGTGCTCGGCCATGCGCCAGAAGTAGCCGTTGAAGAAGTTGTCGAAGCCGGCCATGTAGCCCGACAGCGGCTCCTTCCATCCGCTGTCGGTCATCCGCGCATCGCCCACCAGCAGGTCCCAGCGCTTATCCGGGTGGATGCGGATCAGCTCGGGCGGCGCCGGCCCCACACCGTTCTGCCGGTCGATGCCGCCGCCCTGGATGGCGCTGCCGACATACAGCGCGCCCTTGAAGGGATACATGCTCAGCACCGACTGGTTGAGCGGACCACGGCCGGCGCCGTCGGCAATCACCTGTTCCCAGTGGTAGGGCTTGCTCTCGCAGGTACTACGCCACACCTGGTAGCCCTTGAGATTGAAGGTGCCGATATAGAGATGGTCGCCGAACGGGCACATCTCAAAGATGGTCTTGTTGCCTTCGTCGCCGAAGCCGAAGTCGCTGACCGCCTCCCAGCCGCCCTCCTCCGGCGTCGCGCTCTCGTAGACGATGGAGTGCGAGGAGACGTTGGGGTTGCCGCCGCGCGAACCGGCCGGGGTGGTGTACATGCGCCCCTTGAAGCTGACCATGGTGCGGATGGTGGTCACCGGCAGGCCCATCAGCCCCGGCTCGCAGGTAGGTGTGAAATTCAGCCCGTCCTCGCTGCGCAGCAGCAGCGGGCCCGGGCCCTTGGCCGGCGACCAGGTGCTGACGAACAGCGCCGGCTTGTGCCCCGGGCTGCCGGGATACACGCACATGCCGCGAAAGCCAAGCTCGCGGGGAATCTTCGAGCCGTCGCTGCCGACGATGGTCGGTGCCTTGAACACCCGTTTCCACTCGTCCTTGCGCGGGTTGTAGCGCCAGATCTCGGCGTGCAGATCGAGATCGAAGGGGTTGGCCGGACATTCCACCGGCCAGGGGTCCATGCTGATCGGCAGGCGCGCCTTCATCAGCGGGAAGTTGCCGCGCGTGGTGCCGACATACAGATGGTCGTTGAACCAGGCCATGGCGTGGGCATAAGCGTTGATGCCGTCACCGAAACCGTTGCGCGCGATCAGGCGGAAATCGTCCTCGTTGAGCCCGGCCGGCACGCGCATCTTACTCGGCAGGTTGAACATCGACCCGGCACGCACCTTGCGCGCCAGCACCTCGGCGATGAAGGCGTTGAGATGGTCGAGGGCCTCGTCGAAGTCGCCGAAGGGCCCCTGCTCCTTGCCCTCGCGGGTGGCGTAGAACCACTGTTCGGCACGGCTGTACAGGCGATCGCTGCGAAAGAAAGCCCTGGCCTGATCATCCTCGGCTCGGCCCTGGCGCTGACCACTGGCGCGGCGCAGGAAGAACTCGAAGGAACGGATCAGCTTCTGCGGCCGTGAGGCCGGGAAGAAGTGCCCGGCGCCGCGCACCTGGCGAAAGTCGGCGCGCGGCCACACGCTCAGCAGCAGCTCGCCAGTGGTCACCGCCTGCGAACGCTCGCCGTAGATCGCCAGGATCGGGCAGTCCAGCTGGCGCAGGCGTTCCACATCCAGGCCGTCGTCGCCCATCAGCTCGGCCTGCGCCGAGGTGGTTTCCAGCAGCCGCACCCACTGGTCGGCGGTGCGCTTGCCGGAAGCGCCCATCAGCGGGTTGATCAGCTCGCGCAGGGATTCCGGCAGCTCGCGCTGGTTCAGCTGCAGGGTCGCCGCCTCCTTGAGCAGGCGGTAGCCGAAATAGGGCTCGCGGGTGTTCAGCGGTATACCGTTGTCATCCAGGATGCGCTGGATATGGTCGGCATAGCGCCAGTCGGCACCCACGTTGCGAATGGCGGCGATATGGGTATCGGCGATGGTCAGGCTGCGAAAGCGCTGCGGCTGCTCGCAGGCCAGATTCAACGCGATGGTGCCGCCGAAACTGTGGGCGATGAAATGCGCCCGACCGATACCCAGGTGATCGAGCAACTGACGCAGGTCCTCGGCCTGTTCGGCCGGGGTGTAGCCCTGCTGCGGCATGCTCGAGCGACCATGACCGCGCAGGTCGTACATGGTCACCCGATAATTACGGGCCAGCGCATGGCCGATCTGCAGGTACCAGAACGCCAGGTTGGCGGCGAGGCCATGGATCAGCACCACGTCCTCGACCTCGCCTTGGGTGCGCTCACAGGACAGCTGTTGATAGTGCAGCCGGACTCCGTTGACCTCGGCCATCGCCATTGCGCGTTACTCCATGTAGCCGAGCATCTGCAGCTGCGCCATCAGCTTGTCCTTCTCGTCGTCGGCCATGCCCTCGGCGTTGGCGTCCTTGCTCACACCGCGGGTGGCCTCGCCGATGCGGATCGGGTTCTGGATCAGCCAGGGCTTGATGAACATGTCGTTGGCCACCTTGCCCTCGAAGTCGCCGGGCACTTCCAGGCCCTGGCTGTAGAGCAGGGTCGCACCGACGTCGCAGATGTGCCGACGCTCGATCTGCACGCCCTTGCGGATGCCCGGGCCGCAGGCGATGAAGATGCCGTCCGGGTGGTGGGTACCGGCCGGTTCTTCGCGCGGCTCGACGATCGGCAGCTTGTTCTTGATCGAGACGAAGCCGAAGTCACGCAGTACCAGCAGCAGGTCCGGCGCGTCCATCATCGCCGGGCCGGCGAAGACTTCTTCGCGCAGGTGGATCTCGGCGACGATGCTCTCGCCGGTCAGCGGGTCCTTGAGCGCCTTGATATCGAGGATCAGTTGCTCGCGGAAGGCCTCGTAGTCTTCCGGCTTGATCCCGGTCTCACCCGGATTGCGCGCCACGCGGATGTTGATGCCGTTGCTCGACGGCGTACGGCAGTAGGCGGTGGTCTTGCTCCAGTCGAGGTTGGCGAACATGCTTTCCTCGCGACGCTTGGCAGCCTCGGAGTCCGGATCGAGCACTTCCTTCCAGTGCAGGTAGCCTTTCTCGAACAGCCAGGCGTTGATCCGCACCACTTCGGTGGTGGCGGTGAAGCCGTGGTCGGAGGCCATGAATACCTGCACGTCCGGGCCGGCCATGGTCACCAGTTCCTCGATGAAGCCGTCGAGCTGGCGGAAGTAGTCCAGGCACAGCTTGCGCATGCGCTTGTGGTAGTCGCTGACGCCGTCGTGCTGCAGGGCCGGATCGAGGAACAGCCAGGCCTGGTGCTGCAGCTTGTCGACGCCGTCGAACATCACCGCCATCAGCTCCGGCGCCTCTTCCTTGAGCAGGAACTTGGCGATCTCGAACCACTGCTTCTCGCGCGGCAGGTGGTAACGCACCCAGTTCTCGCGGTCTTCGTCGGTGAGGTCGTTGACCGCCTGCTTCTCCTGCTCGAAGTCCCAGGCTAGCTCCTTCGGATCGAAGCCCGGCAGCTCTTCCTTGAGGCGATCGTAGAAGTTGGCCGGCACGGTGTTGCGGCGCAGGTGCCGCCAGGGAATGAAGCCCGGCACCATGAAACCGTTGAGGTCCTTGGGCGGCGGCGCGGTGAACGGCAGGTTGAGCACGGCGACACGGCGATCCTGGCGGCTGGCGATCGACCAGATGGTCTCGGCGCGGTTGTCTCGCGAATCGTAGAGGGTGAAGAACACATCGCCGTTGCGCTCCTCGGCGCGGATGAAATCCAGCAGGCCGTGGTTGCCCGGACTGCGCCCGGTCATCAGCGAGACCCAGGCCGGCGGGGTCAGCGGGTTGGGCGTCGAGCGCAGCTTGGCACGGGTACCGCGGGCCATGAGGCCGCCGAGGAAGGGCATCACGGCCGGCTGGCCGTCCTTCTCCACGCAGAGGTCGTCGAGGATGGTGAAGGTGCAGCCATCCATGCCGATGAAGAGGGTACGAGTGGTCATGCCGGCACTCCTGAGAGTTTTTCGTGGACGAAATCGATCAGCTGCCCGATGGAGAGATCGTCGACATAACTGCCGTCGTTCATCAGCAGATCCTGGAAGCCCATCTTCGGGCGGTTGTAGTGCTCTTCGATGGCGACGATCAGCTGGATGATGTCGACCGAGGCGAACTCCATGTCCGCCACCAGCCGGGTCTCGGCGCTCAGCGGCTCGTCCAGCTCGATGCCCCAGTCCTGGGTCAGGTCGGTGACGATATGGATCAGGGTTTGCTCGATTGCGCTCTTGCTCTCAGCCATTGGCCACTCCGTATTCCGCTACTTCCATTTCGGCCCCGGCCAGGGCGATCAGCCGATCTCCATGCACCTCGAAGGCCACACTCACGCATGCCGGCGCCAGGCTGGCGTCTCCGGCGAAACTCACTTCGGCCAGCTCGCCGCTCTCGTCGAACTGCACCTCGAAATCCTGCGGCGCGCCGCGCAGACCGCAGCCCAGGTACTTGGCGGCGGCCTCCTTGGCGCACCAGGTACGCAGGGTCAGCTCGCCCTGCCAGGCCGCATCGACCGTGGCCAGCACCTGCCGCTCGTATGCGGTGAAGGAGCCGGCCACCAGCTCCGGACGCTGCAGGCGGTCCAGGCGCTCGGCATCCACACCCACGGCGCCGACCGGCAGCAGCGCCGCCAGGCAGCTGTCGCGGTCGTGGCTCAGCGACACGCCCGGCGCGGCCAGCCAGTGACCGTTCCACCAGCCATCGACGAAGGGCGCGCCGAGGGCGTCGTGCTGCACGCTCACGTCCGCCGGGCAGAGCAGTTCGCCGGTCTGCTGGTAGATGAAGTAGCGGGTCGCTTCCTTCAGGCACAGCCGACCATGCAGCCACTCGCGGGCACGGCGGGTCTGGCGCACGACCTCCCACTCCTCGCGCTCGCCCGCGGCCAGCACGGCGTGAGCGAGAATGCGCAGGAAGATCGCCGCCGACTGCTTGCAGAAGTCCTCGGGCAGCTGCTCCAGCTGCCACAGCAGTGCTTCGGGTGCGCTACTGGCCAGCGGCGCACCGAGCCAGCCGTTCATCGGCTCGCGACGCAGCTGGTAGAAGGCGTTTGGCACCGAGAAGAACAGGTTGGCGAAGCCGCTGGCATGCAGCAGCAGGCGCCCCTCGTGCAGGCAGTCGAAGGTCCAGGTGCGCGGCGCATCCAGGCCGCTATTGGCTGCATCGACCGGGCGCTGGCGACCGCGCAGCCAGGCGCCGGACAGGTCGGCCGGCGCCGGTGCATGGATTTCGATGCGGGCGATATGCGAGGGGAAGCTGTTGAAATCGGTGCCGACCTGCTGCGCCAGCCAGTAGGCGGCCAGTTGGCCGAGGGCGTCCAGCAGCACCGGATTGAGCACCAGGGCACAGGGCTCGCCGTCATGCACGAAACCATGGGTGGAACAGCTGGCGAGCTGGGCGTCGATGCCATCCTCCGCCCAGGCTTGGATACTGGCGATGCTCTGGAACAGCGGGCCATGGAACATGCCGGTGCTGTACAGCTCGTGGTCCGCCCAGCGGTAACCGACGCCGCCCTGCAGCTTGGCCAGCGGCGTGCCGGTAAGTTGCGCGGCGAAGCGGAACTCGGCACTCATCACCAGGCTGCCGGCGTTATGCAGCTCGGCTCGGTAGTGGTTGTCGGCGACGCGCTCGGCCTGCACCTGCAAGGTCAGCTCGCCACGGTCCAGGGCCACCCAGTCGAAGGCGCGGACGTTCTCGATCAGGTTGATCGCCACACTGCCGGCCAGCAGCGCGCAGGCCTCGGCCATGATTTCCAGGCTGGCCATCATCGCCACACAGGCCAGGCCTTGCAGCTCGGGCTGATGGTAGGAACTGGGGCCGGACAGCACGTGATCGGCGAGGAAACGGTCGGTGGACCACAGCGGGCACTGGGCGCTGAGACGCTCGCCCTGGCGCTGGATATCCACCAGCAGCGGCGCCGTCGGGCTCGCTGCCAGCGGCTGCGCGGGTACGGCCGCAACCGGCCGGAACAGTTCGCGCAGCAACTCGCCGAGCGCTTCGTCCACATGCACCACCGGCATGGTGTTCTTCACCAGCATGCCGCGCTTGGGCTGTGGCAACGGCTGGTCGAGGTCGAGCACGCGGCAGGCGATGCCGCGGTAGAGCTTGCCGAGGTCCACCGGCTTGCCATTGGCGAACAGGCTGCCAAGCAGGCTGAACAGCTGCTCCACACCACTGCGCTTGCGCGCGTTGGAGGCAATGGCCAGGTACTCCTCGCCGCCGAGGATGTCGTTGACGAAGCCGGTCAGGTTGCCCGAAGGGCCGACCTCGACGAAGAAGCGCACGCCATCACGATGCATGTGGGTGATGGTTTCGCGGAAGCGCACGGTGTTCGACCACTGCGCCGCCGCCAGCTCACATACCGCCGCCGGCTCGGCAGGGAACAGCTCGGCGCTGGCGCAGGAATACAGCGGCGTCTTCGGCGCCTGCAGGCCGACGTCCTGGTAGTAGCGGTGGAAGGCCGTGGTCACCGCGGCGAACAGCGGCGTGTGGTAGGCGCGATCGAACGGCAGGATCGAGCAGATGCCGCCCTCCTCGCTCAGGCTCTTGAGCAGCCCCTCGACGATGGCGCGGCCTGCGAATAGCACCAGCTGGTTCTGGCAGTTGTCCATGGCCACCGAAACCGTCTCGGCGCAGGCAGCGATGTGCCGGTCCACCACTTCGCGCTTGAGCGCGCCAACGGTGAGCAACGCGCCGGTAGCGATGCCACCGCCGTCCAGTACGCCGCGATAGACCTTGTTCAGCTCGCGGATAAAGTCGGCCAGCTGGCTGCGGTCGCTGAAAGCCATCGCGCCGCTGGCAGCCAGGGCAGTGGACTCACCGGTGCTGTGGCCAAGCATGGCATCCGGCTCCACGCCCAGGGCGCCAAGCAGGCTGAACAGGGCCTGGCTGGCGACGAACACCGCCTCGGAGCCCACGTCCATGTCGAACAGGCGCGCTTCCAGGCGCTGGCAAAGCTCGTCATCCAGCTCGCTGGCCGGCGGGAACAGGATGTCGGTGCGGGTCGAGCCGGGCTGTTCGTCGTACAGGCCCTGCCAGAAGTCGAACCACTCGCGCACTTCTGGGAACTGCTGGGCCAGGTCGGCCAGCATGTTCAGGTACTGCGAACCTTCGCCAGGGAACAGGAAGGCCAGCTTGCCCTGCAGCGGCTGGCTGCTGAACACCAGCCCGGTGCGGGTCATCCAGCGCGGGCTCTTGGCCTCGGCGATCTTCTTCGCTGCCTGTTGCAGCTTCTTCGCCAGCTCGGCCACATCGCCGGCCATCACGGCCAGGCGCACCGGCTTGTCGACGCAGTCACGGGCAGCCAGGGTAGCGGCCAGATCCAGCAGCGCCACGCCGGGGTTGTTCTCTATATAGCCCTGCACCTGCTGCAACTGGGCCAGCAGTGCAGCCTCGTCGGCGGCGGCGAACACGCACAGTTCGCACTCGCGGCGGGCGAAGCTCAATGGGCGCTGGGCGGCGGCTGGCGCCTCTTCCAGCACCGCATGGGTATTGATGCCGCCGAAGCCGAACGAGTTGATCCCGGCGCGGCGCGGGCTCTGCGGCTTGGCGATCCACGGCTTGCTGGCGGTGTTGACGTACAGCGGCGTGGCGCCGATACCCAGCGCCGGGTTGACCGTGCCACACAGGGTCGGCGGCAGCACCTTGTGGTGCAGGGCCAGGCTGGTCTTGATCAGGCCGGCGATGCCGGCGGCGGGAATGCAGTGGCTGATCATCGACTTCACCGAGCCGATGGCCACGCTGCCGAGCAGGCCCTGGCGCTCGCCGAGCACACTGCGCAGGGCGGCGATCTCGGTCTTGTCGCCCAGCGGAATGCCGGTACCGTGGGCCTCGACCAGGGAGATGCTGGCCGGGTCGACGCCACTGCTCTGGTAGGCACGACGGATCGACAGGGCCTCGCCCTCCTCGCTCGGCGCCAGCAGGCCGGTGCCGCGGCCATCGCTGGCCTGGCCGATGCCGCGCAGCACGGCGTAGATGCGGTCGCCGTCGGCCAGGGCGTCGTCCAGGCGCTTGAGCACCACCATGCCCAGGCCTTCGCCGAGCAGAGTGCCGTCGCTGCCCTGCTCGAACGGGCGCACCTTGCCACGCCCGCTGAGGGCACCGAGCTGGGTGAAGATCACCGAGACCTCGGCCGGCAACGAGGCGTTGACTCCGCCGGCGATCATCAGGCGGCTGCGCCCGCTGCGCAGCTCGTCCATGGCGGCGTTGACCGCCAGCAGCGACGAGGAGCAAGCGGCGTCGACTATGTAATTCGGCCCCTTGAGGTTGAGGCGGTTGGCGATGCGCCCGGTCATCACGTTGGGCACCAGGCCCGGGGCGATGTCGGTGTTGGACGGCGGCAGCTGCTTCTGCAGCGCCGTGCGCAGGCGCGCCAGGTCGTCCGCGCTCAGGCTGGGCTGGGCGGCCTTGAGCAGCTCCAGGGTCTGGTCGAGGACGATGTGGTTCTGGATATGGCTGACCTGGCCGCGGTGCAGGTAGGTGCTGTGGCCGAGGATGATGCCGGTGTCGCGATGCTCGATGCCGTCGCCCGCGTAACCGGCATCCTGCAGGGCATCGAAAGCCACCTTGAGAGCGAGGAACTGGTCCGGCTCACCGCCATCCACCGAGTTGGGCATGATGCCGAACTCGCGCGGATCGAAACGGTACAGGTCACCCAGGTAGCCGCCGTGCTGGGTGTTGATGCGCCCCGAGTCCAGGTAGCGCTGCGCCTCCCACTCTTCCTGCGGCTCGCCGACTGCGTCGGTGCCGGCCAGGATGTTGCGCCAGAAGCCAGCCAGGTCCGGGGCCTGAGGGAAGATGCAGGCCATGCCGATGATGGCGATAGGCGCGTTGCTCATCACTCGGTTTCCTTGCGCAGGTGAGTGCCGCCCAGGCGATTGAGGCGCGCATCGACGATGCATTGCAGGTCTTCGATCAGCAGCAGCAGGCGACCCTCGTCGTCGCTGAAGAAGACGTTGGCGCGCACCTGCTGGGCGTCGCCAGGCAGACACTGGAAGTCCATGTGGAAGCGTTCGGGCAATTGCTCGACGTAGCGGATCACCCGACCGAACTGGGCCGGCAGCGCCGAGCCGTCGTGGAAGGTGCGGGCCCAGAGCAGGGCCATCTGCGGCGCGGCGTCGAGCACCGCCGGGTCGATGATCCACTGCTGTTCGGCACGGCCGCCGGCCAGCCACTGCTGCGGCGAGCTGGGGCACATCAGCGCCGCCGCGCCCTGGCTGGACAGCCCGCTGATGCCGCGGATGACCTGGAAGCGCGGACCGTGGAACAGCCACTCCTGGTAGGCCTTGGCCACAGGCAGCTCGCGCTCGCGGTATTCGCAGGGTACATGGCGCGGTGCCTCGGGCAGCTGCTGAGCCATCTTCACCGCGGCGCGATAGTGCATACGCTGCTGCGTGCCACTGCCGGAACGGATGCTGATGCTGGCATCGAAGCCTTCGCTGCTGGCATAGGTCGGCGGGTTGATCAGCAGCGAAAGGGCCTGGTTCGGCTCGCTCAGCTGCACGCCCTTGAGCAGGCGCAGCTCGGCCACTTCCGCAACTATCCAACCTGGCCACATCAGGGTGGCGGCCTCGGCGATGATCTCCAGGGCCACAGCCGCAGGCAGCACCGGGATGCCGTCGATGCAGTGCTCCTGCAGGTAGCCGTGGCTGGCGTCCAGGTTGAAATGCAGGACCTGGGTGCCCTTTTCGCCATCTTCGATACGGCACTGGGTCAGCAGCGGCTGGCGGGCGGTCTGCGGGGCGTCGCCGGCCTCCTCCTGCCAGCGGCCGATATCCGTCTCGTGGCGTTCCCAGGGGCCGTCGCCGGCCACCACCTCCACCGCATGCCCGGCTTTCAGGCGCAGGGCCTCGTCGAACAGGCGTCGGCCCTGGGCCGCGCTGACCAGGGCCACGCCCTTGTCGGCAAATTTCTTCTCGGTCTCGGCAGTGACCATGCCAGCGCCGAACAAGGTCGGCCCCCAGGGGCCCCAGTTCAGCGACAGCAGCTTGACCTGATTGCCCCACAGGCTCTGCAGCTGGCTGCACAGACGGCTCATCAGCTCGTTGGCGGTGGCGTAGTCGAGCTGGCCGCTGTTGCCGTAGCGCCCGGCCACCGAGCTGAACACGCAGAAGAACTGCAGTTCCTCGACGCGCACCAGCTTCTGCAGCAGGAGCATGCCAAGCACCTTGGTGCCGACCACGCGCATCCAGCTGTCGGGAGTCTTGTCTTCCAGCAGCTTGTCTTCGATCACTCCAGCGCCGTGCACCACGCCGCTGAGCTTGCCATGGCGCTGGCGGATGCCGTCGATGGCGGCAGCCAGGGCCGCCTCGTCGGTGGTATCCACCGCCAGGTATTCGACCATGGCGCCGTGGGCGCGCAGGTCGGCGATATTGCTGTGCATCTCGCGCAGGCCGACTAGTGCGCCGATGCGCTTCTGCATCTCGGCCGGGGTCAGCTTCAGGCGGCCGGCGCGCACCTCGCCGATAAAGTACTGGCGCAACTGCCCCTCGTCTTTCAGGGCAACGGTGTCGGCGTCTTCTTCGGCCAGCGGGCTGCGCCCGGTCAGCACCAGTACGTTGCCGGGGCGGGCGATTTCGCGCAGCACCTCGGCGGTGATGCCGCGGGCGCCACCGGTGGCCAGCACCACGGCATTCTCCAGCGGCGGCAACAGGTCCTCGGCGGTGACCTCGTCGACCTGGGTGCGGAACACCGTGCGCCGGCCGGCCGGATAGCCGACCTCCTGGCGCCCGCCAACCAGCTGCAGCTCGGCGGTGATGATGGCCAACTGCTCGGCATCGCTCAGCGCCGGATCCAGGTCGATGGCACGGGTACGCAGGGCCGGTCGCTCCTCGCGAATCGACTTGATCAGGCCGCTGCCACCGCCCTGCAGGCTCAGGGCCTGGCGCTGTTCATCAATGCCGCGGGCGAACAGGCCGCCCAGGGCGCTGAGCGCGACCACGTGGGCATCACTGCGCAGCTGCGCGGCCAGCGAGTGGAGGATCAGGTACAGCGACTTCTCGTTGACCAGTAGCTCGCGCTGCCAGGCCTCCAGCTCCGCATCCACGGGCAGGGCATGAGCGCCCAGGGCGGCCAGGTGAACGACTCCGGCGACCTGCTTGTCGGGGTTGGCTGCCGTCTCGCGGCACCAGGTGGCCAGTGCCACTTCGTCGGCCAGCAGTCCCGGGCTCAGCAGGGACACCGTGCAGCCACGTTGCTCCAGCCACTCCTGCAGGCGCAGGGCCAGGCCATGGTCGTCGGCGGTGAGAATGAAGTAGCCCGGCTCGAACTGGCGCAGGGCCTGCTCGGGGATGGCCTCTTCCTCAGGTAACACGATATGCCGAGGCGAGTGGCTGGCCGCTACCGGCACAGTCTTCGGGCTCGCCTCGGCCGACTCAAAAGGGACGGCTACCTCGCCGACTTCCAGCCCTTCGAGCATCTTGAGCATGTCCGCCAGGGTCGCTCGCGTGTTGAGCTGGCTGCGCGCCTCGCCCAGGGCACTGCCGTAGGCCGGCGGCAGGGTCTGCAGCAGGGCGCCGACGATTTCCACGCGCTTGATCGAGTCGATGCCGAGATCGGCTTCCAGGTTCTGCTCCAGGCCGACCATGTCGCTCGGGTAGCCGGTGCGCTCCTCGACGATCGACAGCAACAGGTCCTTGATCTTCGGCTTCTCGGCCTTGGCCGCCGAAGGCGTGGCCACTGGCGCAGCGGCGACCGACGGAGCAGCCACAGGTGCGGGCACGGCGGCGACCGGAGTCGCTACTGGCGTCGCAGCGGCAACCGGCACCGGGGCCGGAGCAACGCGCGCGGCCGGAGCGGCAGCCATCGGGCGACGCGGTGCCGGTGCAGCGGCAGGCATGCTGCGCGGCATGGCAGCCGGCAGGGCGCCGCCGGCCATAAAGGCGTTGAGCACGCGCTCCTGGGTTTCCAGGAACTGGCGCATGGTGGCGAAGTATTCCGCCATCACCGATGACATCTCGTCACCTTGGATTGCCGTGGGTTCGGACATGACCAGCCTCTCCTTGTGTCGCTCTGCGCTGTGCGGCAGGGTTGCGGGATTGCGGTTGAGCGGCACCACCACCGGGGGCGACTCGACCGTGGAAACGGGGGCAGGCAGTACTTCGCCCTGCAGCACGCCGATCTGCCGCGGCGCTTCGCTGGCGCGACGCGCGCCGCTGCCATTCAGCAGCCAAGCCTGCTTGGGCAGGCTGGCGTCGTGCCACAGACCGTCGAGGCGGCCATTGGCACTGGGCTGGCAGCCACGACCGGCGAACAGGCGGGCGGGCTGGAACGGCACGCCGAGGCTGTGCAAGCGCGCCAGGGCCAGCAGCAGGCTGGTGAGACCGCCGCCGCGCTCGTCCAGGGCCACGGCATGATGCGGCTTGCCCTCGAGGATGCGGCCGACCAGGCGACTGAGCACGGCTTTGGGCCCGACCTCGACAAAGACCCGAGCCCCTGCGCTGTGCATGGCCTCGATCTGGGCGACGAACTCCACCGGCTTGACCAGGTGCTCGGCCATGGCCTGCTGGACCTGTGCCGGCTCGGCAGCGTGCAGAGCGGCACTGGCGTTGGAGTAGACCGGCAGGCGCCCGGCCTGCCAAGGCGCAGCGGCGATGGCGGCGGCGAGCAGGCCCTGGGCCGGGGCGACGAAGGGTGAATGGAAGGCCGCGGCTACCGGGATCGGGCTGGCGTTGATGCCAGCCTGCTGTAGCACCTCCAGAGCGCGGGCGATGCCGGCCGTGGAGCCGCTGATGATGCTCTGCTCCGGCGCGTTGTGGTTGGCCACCAGCAGCTGCGGAATGGCGGCGATGGCCTGCTCCACCTGCTCGCGCGGCGCCTGGACCATGGCCATGCTGCCCAGCTCGCTGCCGGCGCTGGCGGCGGCCTCGACGATGAAGCGGCCGCGGGCCTCGGACAGGCTCATCAGGGTGGCGAAGTCGATCTGCCCGGCCGCAAACAGGGCAACGAACTCGCCGTAGCTGTGGCCGGCGAGCATATCGCCGTCGATACCCAGCTCGCGCAGCAGACGCAGCAGACCCGCCTCCACCGCGCCGAGGGCCGGCTGAGCCACGTCGGTGCTGGTCAGCGCGGCAGTCGCCGCCTGACGCGAAGCTTCGTCATAGCAGGCACGCGGATGGATGAACTGGCTCAGCGGCTTCTTGGCAAAACGCTCGGTGCCGGCGGCCAGCAGACTGTCGGCCTCGGCCAGGGTGTCGGCAACCGCCGGGAACAGCACGGCCAGCTCGCGCAGCATATTGATGTTCTGCGAGCCCTGGCCGGGGAACAGCAGGGCAACCTGGCCCGGCTCGACGCGGCTGTCGCCGAGCACGATGGTCGGATCGATCAGCGCCTCGCCGGCCAGGCGCTGCTGGGCCTTGGCCAGCTTGTCGGCCAGTTCGTCGAGGCTGCCGACCACCAGCGCTAGGCTGTGTTCACCCTGGCCGAGGTTGTTGCTCTGGTAACAGGCGATATCGCGCAGCGCCACCTTGCCCGGCGCAGCCAACTGCGCCTGCAGCTGGGCTACCTGGCTCTGCAGTTGTTCACGGCTACCGGCGCGCCACAGCAACAGCTCGGCGCTCCAGGCGTCGCTGACGCTCCGGGTCAGCCAGGGGCGGTACTCGCCGGCATATTCCTCGAGCACCGCGTGGAAGTTGGTCCCGCCGAAGCCGAAGGCGCTGACGGCTGCGCGCCGCGGTTGCTGAGGCGTGGCCAGCCAGGGCTGCGCCTCGTCGAGCACGCAGAGCGGGCTGTCGTCCTTCTTCAGCACGGCGTTGGGCGATTGCACGCCCAGGTGCGGCGGCAGCACCTTGTGGTGCAGGGCCAGGGCAGCCTTGATCATGCCGGCCACGCCGGCGGTGGCTTTGGTGTGGCCGATCATGGTCTTCACCGAGCCGACCACCGCCTGAGCCGGGCGGCTGCCAACCTCACGCAGCAGCGAAGTGGTGCTGTCCAGCTCGGCGGTGTCGCCGGCCACGGTGCCGGTGCCGTGGGCTTCGAACAGGCCGACGCTGTCCGGACCGAAACCGGCCTGCTGGTAGGCTCGGCGCATGGCGCGCAGCTGGCCGGCGGGCAGCGGCGCGGTAAGGCCCTTGGCCTTGCCGTCGCTGCTACCCGCCATGCCCTTGATCACCGCATAGACGCGGTCGCCATCGCGTTCGGCATCGCTCAGGCGCTTCAGCGCCAGCATGGCGATGCCTTCGGAAATCACGATGCCGTCGGCCGATTCGTCGAAGGTGCGGCAGCGGCCGCGCGGCGACAGGGCCTGGGTCTTGCTGAAACACAGGTAGCCGAATGGACCCTGCACGGTGTCCACGCCGCCGGCGATGACCAGGTCACTGCGCCCGGAGAGCAGCTCGTTGATGCCCTGATAGATGGCTGCCAGGGACGAGGCGCAGGCCGCGTCGGTGGCGAAGTTGACGCCGCCGAAGTCCAGGCGGTTGGCGATACGCCCGGCCATCACGTTGATCAGGATGCCGGCGAAGGTGTCCTCGGTCCATTGCGGCAGGCGCCCGGCGATCTCGCCCGGCAGGTCGCCCTTGAAGCGCGGTAGCTCGGAGCGCAGGCCGTACTGCATGCCGACGTCGCCGGCACCGCCACTGGCACCGATGATCACCGAGGCCTTCTCCCGATTGAAGCCGCGCTGTTCGTAGCCGGCGTCGGCCAGGGTCTGGCGGGCGATGTCGAGGGCCATCAACTGCATCGGGTCGACCGACTCGATGGACTTGGGCGGCATGCCGTAACGGGTCGGGTCGAACACCAGATCGTCGAGGAAACCGCCCCAGCGCGAGTAGATCTTGTCCGGCGCGCTGCGGTTTTCGTCGAAGTACAGGCGCCAGTCCCAGCGGTGCGAGGGGATCTCGCTGATGGCGTCGACCTTGGCCAGGATGTTCTGCCAGTACTCGCGGGTGGTATTGGCACCGGGCAGGATCGAGCCCATGCCGATGATGGCGATGTCGGCCGGCTCGCTGGGCTCGACCGCTGCTTCGAGCTGGGCCTGCTGGTAGTCCTCCAGCAGGGCCAGGGAGTCCTCGGTAACACTGCGGTGCAGGCTGGCGATATCGGTGATGGCGTCACGCAGGGTGGCGACCTGGCCGATCATGTACATGCCGTCGGCCACCTGCTCGGCGGCGGAAAACGCCTTGAGCACGCCCTCCTCGCCCACCCGCATGCTGCCCTTGGAGGCCAGGCGCAGGCGGCCGAGGATCAGGTCGTCGAGTTGCTCGCGAGCCTCGTCGGCCGGTACCGCCTGCTGCTTGAGTTCATTGCGCCGAGCGAAGAAGGCAGCAGCAAAGGGCGTGTAGGCGCAGCGGCTGGCGTGGCCGGTGCCGGACTCCAGGTTGACCGTGCGTGCGCACTCGATGGCCTGCTGCTGGAAGCCCTCGACGATGGCGCCGGCCTCGACGATTTCGCGGGTGAACAGGTAGGCACTGCCCATCAGCAGGCCGACCTTGACGCCCTTGGTCAGCAGCGACGCGGCCATGGCCTGGACCATGGCCGAGGAGCGCGCATCATGGATGCCGCCGGCAAACAGCACCTGGATCTCGTGCGCCGGCACGCCCAGGGCGATCTCCTCCAGCAGACGATCGATCATGCTGCTCCACAGCACGAAGCTGCTCAGCGGGCCGACGTGACCGCCGCATTCGCGCCCCTCGAAGATGAAGCGCCGCGCGCCTTCCTTGAGGAACATCGGGATCAGGTTGGATGACGGCACATGGAGGAAGGACGGGATGCCCGACTGTTCCAGGCGCACCGCCTGGTCCGGCCGCCCGCCGGCGATGATGGCGTAGCTGGGCTGATGCGGCTTGGCCGCGGCGATCTGCTCGTCCAGCAGGGTCTGTGGAGCGAAGCCGAGCAGGCCGATGCCCCAGGGGCGACCCGCCAGCAGCTCGGCGGTCTTTTCCAGCAGGCCCGCCAGCGGCTTGCCCTTGAGCAGGGCCAGGGCCAGCATCGGCAAGGCGCCACCTTCAGCCACCGCGGCGGCGAATTCGGCCTTGTCGGAGACCCGGCTCATCGGCCCCTGCACCAGCGGCAGGCTCAGGCCCAGAGCATCAGCCAGTGGCGCGTGCTCGGCACGCAGGGCACGAGCGTTCAGGGCGAGCTGCGGGTTGTGCTGCACGGCCGCATCGATGGCCTGGAACAGCTGGGCGACGCTGCCGTACTGCTTCTGCCAGGCGGCGGCGAAGGCCACGTCCTGCCCCAGCGGCAGCAGGCCGGCAGGCGGATTGCGCCACTCCACCTCGGCCAGCAGGCGCTCGCGCATCAGCTCGGGTGTCAGGGAATCGACAGCGGCGATGAAGGCCTTGGCCTTGACGAAACCGGGACGCGAGAGGATGCGGCAGTAGCGGCCCAGCTCGCCGTTGCCGGCGGCTACCGTCTCGCTGCCGGAGAGGCTGCGCAGGTGTGGCTGCAGCTCGGCCGCCAGTGGTGACTCCTGCAGCAACAGCACCTGGCTGTCCAGCGCCACGCCAGCACAACCGGCCAGGGCTGCGGCGGCAGCGGTGTGCGGAGTGATGCCGCCGCGCAGGTACAGCGGCAAATCGCAGGTCGCGCGCCAGTGCTGGACGAGGATGAAGGCGCTGCTCTCGCCGACGAAGCCAGCGGCCTCGTGCCCCTTGAGCAGCAGGCCGTCCACGCGGCAGGCAATGGCACTATCGAGCGGGTCATTGTCGCTCAGCTCAAGCAGCAGGGTCGTCTCGGTCAGCGCCGCGCCAGCCAGCCAGCCCTGCCATTCGGCCCAGTGCTCACGGCCGAGAATCAGCAGATTCAGGCCTGCATCCAGGAGTTGAATGAGCTGTTCAGCCAGTTCGGCACCGAAGCCACCGAGACGCACGCCGAAGCCCTGCTTACCGGCCTGACGGGCCAGCAGCTGCAGCTGAGCCAGGGCCGAAGCGCGACTCAGCTCCAGGTCCAGAACCCCGGTGCCGCCGGCACGGGAAGCGGCTATCGCCAGGGCGGGGTGATCAAAACCAAGGGGCGACAGCAGCAACTTGCGAAGACCAGTGCCTTGCATGGTACGTAGCTCTTTTCCGGGCCCAAAGACCCCGTGCCGCGGACTGTCCGCTCCGGCTCGGGGGCCGATTAGCTGGCAGCGACTACCTGTTGAGCACAAATGCAAGACGCGGGCAAAAGCCCGGGAAGGCGCATTGAAGGCTCGATCGTCCCCACCGCAATCCCTCGCAGCAACCATCCGAAAGCGCGCTACTCCGGTAGCGCCTCACGCCAGAAAGGTGATGCGAAGGCAGAAATACAGATTTTTATTTATAAGAATAACTACGCATCTGTAACGGCACAGTGAGACACACACCACAACGAAACAGAAACTATCTCGATGGCTATTTACTACCAGCCACTAAAAAATGTCAAAATTACATCCATGAGCAGATCAAAAAACAGATAACGTCAAAAATACGTCCAACCATAAGATCAGCACGCAACGGTTTTGCCCCCCACCCAAGGGAGGGGGTGTCGGGAAATAACAACAGGGACACTGAGTCTCGAACCGAACATCGGCAGGGTTGATGCGAATCCGCGAACAGCGTTTGCGTGATCGGAACCCTCCCCCAAGGAACAAGGTATGGATGCCTCAAGCCTGATCACAGCGCACCGCCACACCTGGTTCACGCACTACGTTCAACCGCCTGCGGCAACGCCCGGTGCGGATCACCGCTGCATTCGCCCAGAGAGGACAACCCCATGAGCGCGCCCATCAACCACATCGTCTTCATCATCATGGACAGCTGCCGCTACGACTCCTGCATGGCCGCCAGCACACCGAACATCGAGCGCGTCGGCCAGGTGGAAAAGCGCTACTCCTATGCCTCCTGGACCGCGCCGTCGCACTACGCCTTCACCATGGGCATGCTGCCGCACAGCACGCCGCGCGAGGTTTATGCCTCGGAGGTGTACAAGGAAGAGTTCGTCCAGTGGGTGGAGCGCACCGGCATCGCCGATGTGTCGTTCCGCGACTTCATTCCGGAACTGTCGCTACCCAAGGTGCTCGGCCAGCTGGGCTATCGCACCGTGGCACGGGTGTCGATGCCAGTGCTCAACCAGCAGACGGCGATCAATCAGCACTTCGATGACTACAAGCTGATGGGCAACCACAACGACTTCGCCGGCATGGTCGAGGAGATGACCTTCCCCGAGGACGAGCCGCACTACTATTTCCTCAACCTGGGCGAGACCCACTACCCCTACATGCTCAAGGACGAGAGCCTGCCGCGCATCTCCGGCGTACACGGGGTGTTCAAGAGCCTGGGTGGCGAGGCTCAGCACAATGCGGCAGACAGCGGGGCGTTCTTCGATCAGGAACAGATGGAGATGCTGCGCCAGCAGCAGATCCGCTGCGTGGAGTATGTCGACGGGCTGATCGGCAAACTGATGGAGAAGGCACCGGAGAACACCTGGTTCATCATCACCGCCGACCACGGCGAGCTGTTCGGCGAGGATGGCTACTTCGGCCACGGCCCGATCATGCACGAGAAGTGTTTCGAGGTGCCCTTCGTCGAAGGCTTCGCGGGCAAGGCCTGATGGCGCAGCCACTGTTCATCCTGGCGCTGCCGAGGTCCTATACCTCGCTGATCGCCGGCATGCTTGGCCAGCATCCGCAGACCTACGGCCTGCCGGAGCTGAACCTGTTCACGGTCGATCGACTGATCGAGATGTGGCAGGACGGCCCGGACAAGACCGGCATGTCGCGCTTCCAGCGCCACGGCATCCTGCGTGCGGTGGCAGAGATCTACGCCGGCGAACAGAGCAGCGCTGCCGTGGTGATGGCCAACCACTGGGTCGCGGCGCGGCAGAATCGCAGCGGCATGCAGGTGTTTCGCGAGATCGTCGACGCGGTATCGCCACTGATGGCCATCGACAAGAGCCCCGCCCACGTGGTCAGCCCGGTCTACCTGCAGCGCATCTACGAGGCCTATCCGGATGCTTTCTACCTGCACCTGACGCGGCACCCGACCAACCAGGGCCACTCGGTGATGAAGATTCAGGATGGCAACTACGCCCTGTCGGTCAACTCCATCGACTATGGCGAAGGCGAAGCCTTCGTCGATCCACAGATCGCCTGGCATGACATCAATTTGAACATCCTGGAGCTGCTGGAGAAGATCCCGCCCCGACAGAAGATGCACGTGCGCGGCGAAGACGTGATGGCCGACCCGCTGCAATGCCTGCCGCGCATCTGCCGCTGGCTGGGCCTGCGCGACGATTTCGAAGCATTGGAGGACATGCTGCATCCGGAGCTGTCCCCCTTCGCCAGTGTCGGACCGATCAACGCACTGTTCGGCAACGACCCGAACTTCCTGCGCGATCCGCTATTCGAACCGCATGAGCCCAAGCAGCCGCCGCTGCGCGCGCCCCTGCCCTGGCGCCCGGATGGCGCCTGCCTGAAGCCCGAGGTCCAGCGCCTGGCGCTGGAGTTCGGCTACTCCCACTGAGCGAGACGAGCCATGCCAACCCGTACCCGGCTGGGCCATATCAGCACCCCGAGCGATCTGATCCCGGAACTGCCCCCGCACCTGCAGGTGTTGCGCGACGATCTGCAGAAACGCGTGCAAGCCAGTCGTGTACGCCACTACCTGGATCGCGAGCTGTCACACCTCAGCGGCAACCGCGAGATCGCTGCCAGCGTAAGACTGCTGTTCGACGGCCAGGGGCGCCCCTCGGAGAACCTCAGCCTGAAGGAAATCAGCAAATTCCGGCAGAAGATCGAGACCGACATCCAGTGGCTGGAAGCGGTGTTGACCGAGCTGCGCAGCGATCTCACCGTGGTACGCGAACTCGAGGACGCCGCCCTCGATGTGGCCAGCGTGCAACAGGCAGAAGAAGGCTATTGAGGAGAGGCGCATGCGCATCGCAAGTGGAATCGCCCTGGTACTCGGCCTGCTCGCCGTTAGCGCACAGGCCCGCGAGGGAGAAACCCATCAACTGAACTTCGCCGGCGCCGAACGCAGCTATAAACTGTTCGTGCCAGATGGCGCGCCCAAAGCGCCCCTGCCACTGATGATCGTGATGCACGGTGGGCTGGGCAATGCCGATGAAACCGAGCGCACCACCGGCATGAACCGTGTGGCCCAGAGCAACAGGTTTCTGGTCGCCTACCCCAATGGTACCGGCATGCGCCTGATGCCCAACCGCCGCACCTGGAATGCCGGTAAATGCTGCGGTCCGGCAGTCGAAGGCAATGTCGACGACGTCGGCTTCATCCAGGCCATGCTCGCCGATGTCGCCAGGCACCACGCCCTCGATCACTCACGCATCTACGCCACCGGCATCTCCAATGGCGCAATGATGGCTTACCGGCTGGCCTGCGAACTGCCGCAGGATATCGCCGCCATTGTTCCCGTCTCGGGCACGCTGGCGCTGAACAGCTGCCCCGGCGCCAAGGGGGTTGCGGTGCTGCATATCCATGGCAGCAAGGACAGCAACGTGCCGTACCAGGGAGGCATGGGGGAGAACGCCATCGCCGGTGTGCAGCACCGTTCCGTGCCAGAGACCCTGCAGATGATCGCCAACGCCCATGGCTGCAACACGCCACCGAGCGGGCAGGCACTGCCGGATGGTTCCGAGCTGACCAGCTGGAACTGCCAGGGCAAGGCGCCTTTGCAACTTCGACTGATTCCCGGAGGCGAACATGTCTGGCCCGGCGGCGACAGCCGGCGCAACCGCAAGCTGTTCGGCGGCAACTTCTCCGCCAGCCAGGCGGCCTGGGACTTCGCCAGCCAGTTCAAGAACAACAACTAAGTCCGCCCGTCGCCCTAACTTACACGCTGCCTCACAGACCCCAGCCCTGTTGCCCCGCCCGGGCGACCGGTAAGCTGCACCCCATTGGCCACATGAGGCACCCGACATGCCCCTTACCCATCTTGAACGCCTGGAAGCGGAGAGCATCGACATCTTCCGCGAAGCGGTATCCGAGGCGGAAAACCCGGTGATGCTCTATTCCATCGGCAAGGACAGCGCGGTGATGCTGCACCTGGCGCGCAAGGCCTTTTTCCCCTCGCGCCCGCCCTTCCCGCTGCTGCACGTGGACACCACCTGGAAGTTCCGCGCCATGTACGAGATGCGCGAGCGCATGGCCCGCGAGTCGGGCATGGAGTTGCTGGTGCACCACAACGAGGATGCCCGGGCCCGCGGCATCAATCCCTTCACCCATGGCTCAGCCCTGCACACCGACCTGTGGAAGACCGAGGGCCTGAAACAGGCGCTGGACAAGCATGGCTTCGACCTGGCCTTCGGCGGTGCACGCCGCGACGAGGAAAAGTCGCGCGCCAAGGAGCGCGTGTTCTCTTTCCGCAGCGCCCAGCACCGCTGGGAGCCCAAGGCTCAACGCCCGGAGCTGTGGCGCCTATACAATGCGCGCAAGCTGCCCGGCGAGAGTATCCGTGCGTTCCCCCTGTCGAACTGGACCGAGCTGGACATCTGGCAGTACATCCACCTGGAGAACATCCCCATAGTGCCGCTGTACTTCGCCGACCGGCGCCCGGTGGTAGAGCGCGACGGCGTGCTGATCATGGTCGATGACGAGCGCATGCCGCTGCGTCCCGGCGAGCAGCCGGAACTGAAGAGCGTGCGCTTCCGCACCCTGGGCTGCTACCCGCTGACCGGTGCGGTGGAGTCCGAGGCCGACAGCCTGCCGGCGATCATCCGCGAAATGCTGCTATCCACTACCAGCGAGCGCCAGGGGCGTGTCATCGACCATGACAGCGCCGGCTCCATGGAGAAGAAGAAAGTCGAGGGATACTTCTGATGAACGCCCACCGCCAGCTCATCGACGAGGACATCGAGCAGTACCTCGAAGCACACCAGCACAAGACCCTGCTGCGTTTCATCACCTGCGGCAGTGTCGACGACGGCAAAAGCACGCTGATCGGCCGCCTGCTCTATGAATCCAAGGCGCTGCTGGAAGACCAGCTCAGCGCCCTGGAGAGCGACTCGAAGAAGCACGGCACCCAGGGTGGCGAGCTGGACTTCGCCCTGCTGGTGGACGGCCTGTCCGCCGAGCGCGAACAGGGCATCACCATCGACGTAGCCTATCGTTTCTTCGCCACCGAGAAGCGCAAGTTCATCGTCGCCGACACTCCCGGCCACGAGCAGTACACCCGCAACATGATCACCGGCGCCTCCACCGCCGACGTCGCCGTGATCCTGATCGACGCGCGCAAGGGCGTGCTGACCCAGACCCGCCGACACAGCTATCTGGTATCGCTGATCGGCATCCGCCAGGTGGTCCTGGCGATCAACAAGCTGGACATGGTCGGTTACTCGCAGGAAGTGTTCGAGCAGATCGACGCCGACTACCGCGCCTTCGCCAGCAGGCTCGGCATCGAACATATCCACAGCATCCCGCTGTCTGCCCTGCGCGGTGACAACATCACCGAGCCCAGCCCTAACACGCCCTGGTACCAGGGCCCGAGCCTGATGCAGTTCCTCGAGACGGTGGAGCTGGAACAGGCCCGCGAAGATGCGCCGTTGCGCATGCCGGTGCAGTGGGTCAACCGTCCCAACCTGGATTTCCGTGGCTTCTCCGGGCGCATCCTCGGCGGCAGCGTGCGCCCTGGCGATGCCATCCGCGTGCTGCCGTCGGGCAAGACCAGCCGGGTCGAGCGCATCGTCACCCTGAATGGCAATCTGCCACGGGCCATTACCGGTCAATCGGTGACCCTGACCCTGAGCGACGAGATCGATATCAGCCGCGGCGACGTGATTGCCGCAGCCGACGCGCCGCCGGCGGTGGCCGACCAGTTCGAGGCAACCGTGGTCTGGATGAGCGAGGAGGCCATGCTGCCGGGCCGCCCCTACCTGATCAAGCTCGGCGCCAGCAGCATCGGCGGCGCTCTCGGCCAGCCCAAGTACCAGATAGACGTCAACAGCCTCGACAATCTGCCGGCCAAGACCCTCGGGCTCAACGAAATCGGCGTCTGCACCCTGAGCCTGGACCGTGCCGCGCCCTTCGACCCCTATGCGGAAAACCGCGACATGGGCAGCTTCATCGTCATCGACCGCTACACCCATCAGACGGTGGGTGCCGGCATGCTGCACTTCGCCCTGCGCCGTTCGCAGAACATCCACTGGCAAGCCGTGGAAGTCGACAAGGCGGCACGCACCCGCCTCAACGGTCACAAACCCTGCGTGATCTGGCTGACCGGCCTGTCCGGCGCCGGCAAGTCGACCATCGCCAACCTGCTGGAGCGCCGCCTCCACGCCCAGGGCGTGCACACCTACCTGCTCGACGGCGACAACGTGCGCCACGGTCTGAACAAGGACCTGGGCTTCACCGCCGCCGATCGGGTGGAGAACATTCGCCGTATCGGCGAAGTAGCCAAGCTGATGGTGGACGCCGGCCTGATGGTGGTCACCGCCTTCATCTCGCCGTTCCGCTCGGAACGTCAGCTGGCCAGGGATCTGGTCGCCGAAGGCGAATTCATCGAAGTGTTCGTCGACACGCCACTGGCGGAAGTGGAGAAGCGCGATCCCAAAGGGCTGTACAAGAAGGCCCGGCGCGGCGAACTGAAGAATTTCACCGGCATCGACTCACCTTATGAGGCACCGGAACAGCCGGAAATCCGCATAGAGACACTCAAACACAGCGGCGAAGAAGCGGCTGACCTGATCGTCCGGCAACTGCGCGAACGGGGTTTCCTGGCCTGAGCAACCGAGCGGGGCCAGCCCCCGCTCGGCTAGCGCGAACGTGAACTGACGTTATCCCACGGCTGCACGCTCGATGTCGAAGCACGCCACTGCCGTTGCGGGAATGTGGTATCCCTCTCGGCGGGCACAGTTGTACCTGCACATACAACCAGGATGATTTGACCCGCTAGTCGATTTCTATTGCCCCCTGCGCGACAGGGCCTCCAGCAATAAAAGCGCAAACTTATTAGCGATGAAAATTAAGCAACCGATCGCTATAATCAAAACTGTCTAACTTATAGACATTCTGTATTGCTACAGATGACTGGCGCCACTTCTGGCCCCTCTCTCAACGGGTGAATATGTGACGAAAGACGAACTGCGCGCCGAACTGGAGCGTCAGGCGCAACGTTACAAGGATGTATACGGCGGCGAGGTCGTGACCTACGCGGCTCAGCCAGACCCCGAACGCAAACCCTGGCGCAAGAAACCCAGCCTGCTCGACCAGGCGTTCCAACAGGAACTGCAGAAGATCGAACAGGCCCGCGAAATCGAGTGAATCGGCGCCTCAGCGGCGCCGACCGCCACCCAGCAGTGACCCCATGAGCCCGCGCACCAGCTGTCGACCTATCTGGTTGGCGGCCTGACGCACGGCGGTCTTCATTACCTGGCTGGCCAGGGTACCCAGCAGCTCGCCCGCCATACCGCCGAGCCCACCCTGGTCTGCAGGGGCGGCAGCAGTCTTGCCTGACGCTCCCGGCGCCGGCGCCTCGGCCGCGCGCGCCATGAGCATCTCGTAGGCCGACTCGCGGTCGACCGCTTTGTCGTAACGACCGGCCTGAGGCGAGCTACGCAGCAGTGCCGCTCGCTCCGCCTCGTTCAGCGGGCCGATGCGCGACTGCGGCGGGGCGATGAGCACGCGCTGAACCATGGCCGGCGTCCCCTTTTCCTCCAGGGTACCCACCAGCGCCTCACCAATGCCCAGTTCGGTGAGCACGCTGAGGCTGTCGAACGCCGGGTTGGGGCGGAAGCCATCGGCGACCGCGCGCAGGGATTTCTGCTCCTTGGCGGTGAAGGCGCGCAGGCCATGCTGGATGCGCAGGCCGAGCTGGGCCAGCACTGCATCCGGCAAGTCGCTGGGCGACTGGGTGACGAAGTAGACCCCCACACCCTTGGAGCGGATCAGACGCACGACTTGTTCCAAACGCTCCTGCAGGGCCCTGGGGGTGTCGGCAAAGAGCAGGTGTGCCTCGTCGAAGAACAGCGCCAGTACCGGCTTCTCGGCATCGCCGCGCTCCGGCAATTGCTCGAACAGCTCGGCCAGCAGCCAGAGCAGGAAAGTCGCATAAACCTTGGGCGCCTCGTGCACCAGACGACTGGCATCCAGCAGGTGGATGCGCCCCCGACCATCCGCCTCCGGCTGTAGAACATCTTCCAGTTGCAGCGCCGGCTCACCGAACAGAGCCTCGGCCCCCTGCTGCTCCAGCGTGGCCAGACGTCGCAGGAGAGCCTGGGCCGAAGCGCCGGCAAACAATGCACGATCTTCGCCGAGCAGCTCAGGATGATCCTTCAGGTGATTGAGCAATGCCTTGAGATCCTTGAGATCGAGCAACAGCAGTCCCTCGCGATCGGCCACCTGAAAAGCGGCGTAGAGTGCGGCCTGCTGGCTTTCGGTCAACTCCAGCAAGTTACCCAGCAGCAACGGCCCCATCTCGCTCAGGGTGGTACGCAACGGGTGCCCGGTCTTGCCAGCCACGTCCCACAGGGTCACTGGATAAGCCTGGGGCCTGTGATGCAGCCAGGGCATGCCGGCGATGCGCTCAGCCACCTTGCCCTGCGGACTGCCCGCCGCACCAAGACCGCACAGATCGCCCTTGATGTCCGCGGCGAATACCGCCACACCGGCATCGCTGAACAGCTCAGCGAGACGTTGCAAGGTCACCGTTTTTCCGGTTCCCGTGGCTCCGGCCACCAGGCCGTGACGGTTGGTCAGGCGCAGAGCCTGGCTCACGGCCAGGCCCTGCGGGTCGGCCCCCAGAACAAAAGTATCGGTCACAGGCATTTGCCATCCCCCGGGCTAAAGCTTTACTTCAGTTATGTCGCTATAGAAGGTGTTACCCACAAGGCCGGCGCATCGTCGAACGGCCACCTACAAGACTGCTGCCAGACCTTACCGGAAGCAAGCAACCATGACCCAGAACCTGAAGTTCAGCCACAAGATCCTGCTCGCCGCCTCCCTGGTGGTCATAGCAGCCTTCTCAATCTTCACCCTGTACAACGACTACCTGCAGCGCAATGCCATCCGCGCTGACCTGGAACATGAGCTGGAAAGCCTGGGCCAGGTCACGGCCAGCAACATCCAGAACTGGCTCTCCGGTCGCATCCTGCTGGTGGAGAACGTAGCCCAGTCGATCGACGAGACCACAACCCCGGAGTCGCTGATCAAAACGCTGGAGAGCAAGGTGCTCACCTCCACCTTCGATTTCACCTACCTGGGGTCGGCCGATGGCACCTTCACCATGCGCCCGGATAGCGAAATGCCGGAAGGCTATGATCCGCGTACACGCCCCTGGTACAAGGATGCCGTGGCTGCCGGTGGGTCTACCCTGACCGAACCCTACGTGGATGCCGCCACCAGCAAGCTGATCATCACCATCGCCACCCCGGCCGGGGCCAATGGCGTGGCGGGTGGTGACCTGAGTCTGGATACCCTGGTACAGATCATCAACTCGCTGGATTTCGATGGCATCGGTTACGCCTTCCTGCTCAGCGCCGACGGCAAGATTCTGGTTCATCCCAACAAAGATCTGGTGATGAAGACCCTCAAGGAGGTCTACCCGCAGAACACGCCGACTGTTAGCCCCGGCGTGACCGAAGCGGAACTCGACGGCGTCGAGCGCATCCTGACCTTCACCCCGGTCAAGGGCCTGCCCTCCGTCAACTGGTACGTAGGCCTGTCCATCGACAAGGACAAGGCTTACAGCACCCTCAGCGAGTTCCGCGCCTCAGCCATCATCGCCACCATCATTGCCGTGGTCATCATCATGTTTCTGCTGGGCATGCTGATCCGCGTGCTGATGCAGCCGCTGCTAGTGATGGGCAAGGCCATGCGCGACATCGCCCAGGGCGAGGGTGACCTGACCAAACGCCTGCGCGTACACAGCCAAGACGAATTCGGCGAGTTGGCGACCTCCTTCAACCAGTTCGTCGAGCGTATCCACGGCTCGATCCGCGAGGTGTCCTCGGCCACCCAGCAGCTCAACGAAGTGGCCAAACTGGTGGTCAATGCCTCCAACTCGTCGATGGCCAACTCCGACGAACAGGCCAGCCGCACCAACAGCGTGGCCGCAGCGATCAACGAACTGGGCGCCGCCGCCCAGGAGATCGCGCGCAACGCCGCCGACGCCTCGCATCAGGCTTCCGATGCGCGTCATCTGGCCGAGGACGGCAGCCAGGTACTGCAGAAGACCATCACCGCAATGAACGAGCTGTCGGAGAAGATCAGTACCTCCTGTCGCAACATCGAGGCGCTGAACAGCAAGACGGTGAACATCGGCCAGATCCTCGAAGTGATCAAAAGCATCTCCGAGCAGACCAACCTGCTGGCGCTCAACGCCGCCATCGAGGCTGCCCGCGCCGGCGAGGCGGGTCGCGGCTTCGCCGTGGTGGCCGACGAGGTACGCAACCTGGCGCACCGCACTCAGGAGTCGGCACAGGAAATCCAGAAGATGATCGAGGAGCTGCAGGTTGGCGCTCGCGAGTCGGTCACCACCATGACCGAGAGCCAGCGCTACAGCGAGGAAAGCGTGGGAATCGCTAATCAGGCCGGCGAGCGCCTGGGCAGCGTGACCCAGCGCATCGGCGAGATCGACGGCATGAACCAGTCGGTTGCCACCGCCACCGAGGAGCAGACTGCCGTGGTTGACTCGCTCAATATGGACATTACCGAGATCAACACCCTCAACCAGGAAGGCGTGGAGAACCTGCAGGCGACCCTGCGCGCTTGCGGCGACCTGGAACAGCAGGCCTCGCGCCTGAAGCAACTGGTCGACAGCTTCCGCATCTGACCTCAGTCGGACGCAGGCTCGTCCTGCGTCACCTCGACGGCAGCTGGCTGCGCTTGTCGCAGCTTCTGCCAGAGTTCGGCGGCACCGGGAAACTCGGTGCCGTCGTGCTCGCTCAACGCCTCGGGATCGTAGCGGCGTACACAACCCTCGCCGAGGGTGGGTGGCGGTGTAGCGGTACCAGGAGCCTTGTCAGCCATGGTCGACATGACCTCGATCGTGCTGGGCGAATTCCTTCACTGCCAGCAGCACCTCGTGACAACCGAGCTCACCGAGCAAGCGCCCCTCCTCAACCACCGGCAGGTGTCGGTGCCCGCCCTGCAGAAAACGTTCGGCCACCTCGATAACGCTGGCATCGGGCGATACGGTATCGACCTGCGGATTCATGCAAGAACCCACCAGCCCGCCGGTCTGCTCGAAATAAGTGCCAGAGAGAATGCCGCGCAGGCAATCGGTCTCGGCCAGCAGGCCGAGCAACTGCCCAGCCTCGTCCACCACAGGCGCGGCGGACAAACGGTGCTCGAGCAGCAACCCGATCGCCCGGTAAAGGTCGGTATCGGGCCTGAAGGTCAGCAGGTGCGTGGTCATGTAGTCGCGCACCTTGATCGATCTGAGCATGTCGTCCTCCTCCCGCGCAGAGCGGTCAGTCGAACACTACCGTCTTGTTGTCGTGCACCAGCACGCGGTCTTCCAAGTGATAGCGCAGACCGCGGGCCAGCGCCATCTTCTCCACGTCCTTGCCCAGGCGCACCATATCTTCGACGCTGTCGCGATGACTCACGCGCACCACGTCCTGCTCGATGATCGGGCCGGCATCCAGTTCTTCGGTGACATAGTGGCAGGTGGCGCCGATCAGTTTCACCCCGCGCAGAGAGGCCTGGTGATAGGGCTTGGCCCCAACGAAGGACGGCAGGAAGCTGTGGTGGATGTTGATCACCCGCCCGGCATACTCCTGGCACAGCTGCGGCGGCAGTATTTGCATGTAACGCGCCAGCACCACCACGTCGGCATGGTACTCGCCGACCAGTCGAGCCACTTCGGCGAAAGCCGGCGCCTTGTCCTTCGGATCGACGGGCACGTGATGGAAAGGGATGCCATGCCACTCGACCATGCTGCGCAGGTCATTGTGGTTGGACACCACGCAAGGAATATCGCAGTCCAGCTCGTCGCTGTGCCAGCGGTGCAGCAAGTCCGCCAGGCAGTGCGACTCGCGGCTGGCCATCAGCACCACCCGCTTCTTCTGCTCGGAATCGGTGATGCGCCACTCCATGGAGAACTCGCGAGCAATGGGCGCAAAAGCCTGGCGAAAGCCGTCGAGATCGAATGGCAGGGAATCCGCACGAATTTCGTGGCGCATGAAGAACCAGCCACTCTGATTGTCCGAATGATGGCTGGCCTCGGTTATCCAGCCATTGTAGGTCGCCAGAAAGCTACTGACCTTGGCCACAATACCCACGCGGTCCGGGCAGGCGATCACCAGACGGAAAGTGCGCATAACAGAAACTCCAGATACTTCGCAAAGCGGCCATTCTAGCGGCAGCCGAAGAAAACTTCAGTAATGTTCCGCAGCGGCAGACTGCGCCATAACTTGCTCAGCTGGCCGATTACGGCGATCGGCATTAGGCAATGCACGGTAACAATAGCGCCACTGATATCGGTGAAAGCGACATGGCGATTGATTAATTCCGGCAAAACTTTTCCGACTGGTTTACTTGGCGATTGTGTCTGTCTATTATCAACCCACTTACTAACTGCAACTGGCCACCTGGGTAAAAAACATGTCGCTGATCAACGAATACCGCGCCACCGAAGAAGCCATCAAAGAGCTGCAAGAGCGCCTGAAGAATCTGTCGCAAGATGACAAACTGAAGAAAGAGCTGGAATTCGAAGGCAAACTGCGCAGCCTGATGGCCGAATACCAGAAGTCGCTGCGTGATATCACCGCCCTGCTCGACCCTGAAAGCGCAAAGGCCGGCAAGGCCGCCCGCGGCGCCGCCAAGCCGGCCAGCGGAAAGCGCGCGCGCAAGGTCAAGCAATACAAGAACCCGAACACCGGTGAAGTGATCGAAACCAAAGGCGGCAACCACAAGACCCTGAAAGAGTGGAAGGCCAAGTGGGGCGCAGCCACCGTGGAAGGTTGGGCCACCCTGCTGGGTTAATCCCTCCGCGATGAAAAATGCCGGCGCTTGCCGGCATTTTTATTTGTCCGCCAATACCTCAGGAGCAGTATCGACTGCGCAGTAACTGCGCATGCTCACGCCAGGCTTGCAATACCTGCTGCTGTGCCGGTGATGCCAGCAGCCACTCCTCCTGCAATGCCTGCGCGAAGTTATCCAGCGTATTGGGCGCCCCCAGGGAACTATCGCTAAGACGCTGCTGGCAGAACTCCCGCCAGCGCGCCAACTCCGCCCCCGACAGTGAACTCGGGAAGTTGCGCGCACGGTAACGAAACAGCAACTCATCGAGGCGCACATCGGCGAACGCCCAATGATCGCGCGCGAGTTGCTCGGCCGATGCTACCCGCACCTGCTCGCACAAACGCTTATCGCGATCGCCGAGGAATCCTGAATAAAGCTGCTGTTCGGGATCGTCCAGCGCTGCAAAGTCATCGCTCGCATAAATCTCCGCCAACTTGGCTTGCCAGACCGCCTGCGCCTGTCGCAGTACCTCGGCCTGCCGCTCGCACTCGGCCAGGTCGAGCTGCAGGCGAACCAGGTCCTGCTCGCGCAACACCTTCATCGGCGCCACGACCGGGCACTTGTTGATGTGCAGCAGCTTGAGCGGCACCGGCAATTCACCCTCGCCCAACTCGTCGCGCCGGGTGTACAGGCGCCGGCGCAATGTCTCGGCATCCAGTTCCAGCAGAGGCTGCACATCGGCCTGCAGGTCGCAGACGATCAGCGCATTGCGATTGCGCGGATGCCAGGCCAGCGGCAATACCGGCGCCAGGTAGTGACGGCTGCCGGCAAAACGACCGGACACATGCACCACCGGCTGCAGCAGGCGAATCTGCTCCATCACCTGATGCTTGCCACGCAGCTTGTAGAGAAAATCATAGAGACGTGGCTGGCGTGCCCTGATCAGCCGCGCCAGATCGATGGTGGCCCGCACATCGGACAGCGCATCGTGCGCCTGGCCATGCTCGATGCCATTGGCCTGGGTCAGCCGCTCCAGCTTGAGCGACACTCGCCCCTCCTCGTCCTGCGGCCACTCGATGCCGTCCGGACGCAGCGCATAGGTGGCGCGCACCAGATCGATCAGATCCCAGCGGCTGTTGCCACCCTGCCACTCGCGGGCATAGGGATCATAGAAATTGCGGTAGAGGCTGTAGCGCGTCACCTCGTCATCGAAACGCAGGCTGTTGTAGCCGGCGCCACAGGTGCCGGGCTGCGCCAGCTGAGCATGCACTCGCGCCATGAACTCGGCCTCGGTCAGCCCCCTCTCCGCCAGAATCTGCGGCGTGATACCGGTAATCCTGCAGGCCGCCGGATGCGGCAGGATATCGTCCGAGGGCCTGCAATAGAGGTTGAGCGGCTCGCCGATCTCGTTGAGCTGTTCATCGGTGCGCAGACCGGCGACCTGCAGCGGGCGATCGCAGCGCGGGTTGATGCCGGTGGTTTCGTAGTCGTACCAGAAGATGCTGGAGCTCATGGGCGATCCTTCAACGTGAGAGGGCCAGTCTAACAAAGCATGATCGCGCTCACGCGCCGCGCGGCGCGTACTTGCTGGCGTCATGCCACTGTCGCTAGCATGCGCCGCTCGGAATACCTACCACGACCAGGGATGTCTCGCATGAATGAAGTAACGCTCCAAAACCCCTATACCATTCCCAGCAGCGACCTCATGGACAAGGCGGCGCCCGGCCAGGCCCTGTCGATCGAGGAAGCCCTCACCCGCCGTTATGACTTCGCCATCTTCGATCTGCTCGGCGAAGCCTGGCGCAAAACCAAAGGCACCAAAGGCCTGATCTGGGGCGGTCTGTTCGCCTGCGCCGGCGTTCTGATCGGCGCCCAACTCGCGCTCTACCTGGTCGCCATGGTCCTGGGACTGGGCGCCTTCGGTCTGGCCGCTATCGGCGGAGGCGAGGGAGCCGCAATGGCCGGCGTTGTCGGCATGCTGCTGCTCACCGTAATCAGTACCGTGGTCAGCCTGGCCATCACCTATCCGTTCATGGCCGGTTTCAACATGATCGGCATTCGCCAGGCAGCCGGCCAACCGCTGCGTTTCAGCGAGTTCTTCAGCCACTTCAATCGCACCCTGGCGCTGCTGGGCGCTGCCATTCTGATGAGCATCGCCATCATCATCGGCTTCGCCTTACTGGTACTGCCCGGCATATACCTGTCGATTGCCACACTGCTGACCATCCCGCTGGTGGTCGAGCGCAAGCTGTCGCCCTGGCAGGCCATGATGGTGTCCTGCAAGGCGATCACCCAGCACTGGTTCAAGGTCTTCTTCCTGTTCCTGACGATGAACATCGTCGTCTGGATCAGCATGCTGCCGCTGGGCATCGGCCTGATCTGGACCATCCCGATGTTCATCGTGATGATCGGTGTTCTGTACAACCGCATCTTCGGCGTGCTGCCCCCGCCGGCCCACTGAGCGCGGTGAAAGTTCGGGCCGCCTTGCGCGGCCCGATTGCTTTAGCGACCTGCTGCTCGCTAGCATCAGGCATTCTTCGATGCAGTAGACCGATGCCCGCCATTTCAGCCACGCCCCCAGCCGTATTGCTGGACACCCGCCACCAGGTGGAAACGCCAGAGGGCATCGACCTGATCCTCCGGCCCGCCGGCCTGTTGCCGCGCGCCCTCGCCTTCGGCATCGATCTGCTGATCCGCGGCGCCATTCTGCTGGGCGCCTTTTTCATCCTGGCTATCCTCGGCCAGTTCGGCATGGGCCTCGGCACCATCCTGTATTTCCTGATCAACTGGTGGTACCCGGTGCTGTTCGAAGTGCTCTACCAGGGCCGCACCCCTGGCAAGAAGGCCATGGGCCTGCGCGTGATACACGATGACGGCACGCCAGTGGGCTGGGCAGCTTCGCTGACCCGCAACCTGCTGCGCGCCGTGGACATGCTGCCCTTCGCTTACTGCGTCGGCGCCGTCAGCAGCCTCAGTCACCCGAGTTTCAAACGCCTCGGCGACCTCGCCGCCGGCACCCTGGTGGTCTACCGCGACGAACCACCCAAGCGCCCGCAGCTGCCGGAAGCAGACGCCGAGCGCGCGCCCTTCAGCCTGAGCCTGGTCGAGCAGCGTGCCCTGCTGGACTTCGCCGAGCGCAGCGCCGACCTTTCGGCCGCGCGCCGCGCCGAGCTGGCCGGCATTCTCGCCGAGCCCCTGGAGAGCCTGCCGGAACAGACCGAGAAGCGCCTGCACGGCATTGCTCGCGGCCTGTTGGGGTCAACATGAAGCAGCATCTGTTCGAACAGCGCCACGCTGCCGACTGGCAACGCTTCGACGAGTGCCTGAGCGCACTGGAGAAGGGCAAGGCCGAGCGCCAGGCCTGCGAACGCTTCGCCAACGACTATCGCCACCTGTGCCAGCACCTGGCCCTGGCCGAGGAGCGCGGCTACAGCAGCCACCTGATCGACCAGCTGCAGCAGCTGGCCATGCGTGGCCACCAGCAGTTCTATCGCCACCGCAGCCATCTGGGTGCGCAGATCATCCGCTTCGTGATAGCCGGTTTCCCGCAACTGGTACGCCACGAATGGCGCGCCGTGCTGGCCGGTTGCCTGCTGTTCTTTGGCGCCCTGATCGGCATGGGCCTGCTGACCTACCTGTTCCCCGAACTGATCTACAGCCTGATCGCGCCGGAACAGGTGCGCGAGATGGAAGAAATGTATGACCCGGGCGCCAGACGTATCGGCCGCTTCGCCGAGCGCGACTCCGGCGACGACTGGATGATGTTCGGCTTCTACATCATGAACAACATCGGCATCGCCTTTCAGACCTTCGCCAGCGGCCTGATCTTCGGCCTTGGCAGCCTGTTCTTCCTGCTCTACAACGGCCTGGTGATCGGCGCCATCGCCGGCCATCTGACACGCATCGGCTACAGCGAAACCTTCTGGTCCTTCGTCATCGGCCACGGCGCCTTCGAACTCACCGCCATCGCGTTCGCCGGCGCCGCTGGTTTCAAGCTCGGCTGGGCACTGCTCGCCCCTGGCCGCCTGCCCCGTGGCGAGGCACTGCGCCGCGCCGCCCGCCAGGCCATCCAGCTGGTGGCCGGGGTCATTCTGTTTCTGCTGATTGCTGCTTTCGTCGAGGCCTATTGGTCCTCGATGACCTACGCCAGCCCCCTGACCAAGTACGGGGTCGGCGCCGGCCTGTGGCTGCTGGTGATCGCCTATTTCCTGTTTGCCGGACGGACTCGCCATGCGCCTGACTGACGCCAGCGTTGCCATCCGTCCGCGCAGCGCCTGGGAAGCCATCGACCTTGGCGTGCTCCTGGCCCGGCGCCACGCCGGCCTGCTGATGCTCAGCTGGGCTGCCGTGACGCTGCCGCTGTTCGTCCTGCTCAGCGTGCTGTTGTGGCGCTATCCAGGCCTCGCCGCCCTGCTGTTCTGGTGGCTGAAGCCGGCCTGGGAGCGCCTGCCACTGCACATCCTGTCGCGCTCGTTGTTCGGCGAAGTGCCCACGCTCAAGGAAGCGCTGCGCGCCCTACCCGGCCTGCTCAAGCCGCAGCTGCTGGCCAGTCTGACCTGGCGTCGGCTGAGCCCGACACGCAGTTTCGACCTGCCGGTGCTGCAACTCGAAGGCCTGGGCGGCGAAGCCCGCAGCAAGCGCCTGACCGTGCTCGGCCAGCGCCATGCAGGCAGTGCCGCGTGGCTGACCATCTTCGGCGCGCACCTGGAAATGCTCCTGTGGATGGGCCTGGCCACCCTGCTCTGGCTACTGGTGCCGCAGCAGGTGGAGATCGAGTGGGACTGGAACGCCCTGATCACAGCCAGTAGCGGCGAGTGGCTGTGGCTGGAACACCTGTCCAACCTGCTCTACGTGCTGGTGCTGGTGTTCTGGGAGCCGATCTACGTCGCCTGCGGCTTCACCCTCTATCTCAACCGCCGCACCGAGCTGGAAGCCTGGGACATCGAGCTGACCTTCCGCCGCCTGCGCCAGCGCCTGCTCGGCAGCGCCTATGCCCTGCTGCTGGCCGGCATCGCTCTGGTGCTGGTACTGCCGGCCGGCGAAGCGCTGGCCGACGAGCCGGCCGCCAGCTGCCCGGTGCCTTTCGACGACCCCATGGGCCCGGATGCCGAGCGTCTGCTCAGCCAGCCACTGACCAGCAAGGCCGCCCAGGACGGTATTACCCGACTGCTCGAAGCGGCGCCTTTCGAGAATCGCGAAACCGTCACCCGCTGGCGCTTCGGCGAAGAAGAAAAAGCCGAAGAGCCGAGTGAGGAAGACATCAAGGGCTTCGCCGAAACGATCGAGAAACTGCTCAAGATCGGCGAGTGGTGGGGCAAGCTGGACCTGGTCGCCCTGACCGTCGAAACCCTGCTGTGGGCCGCGCTGATCCTGCTGATCGGCCTGCTGCTGTGGCGCTATCGCGAGTGGCTGAGCATCTTCGTCGGCCGCATCGGGTTGCCGCAGCGCCGCGTCCGCGCCATGCCGCAACAGCTGTTCGGCCTCGAAATCGCGCCGGAGAGCCTGCCCGACGATGTCGCCGGCGAGGCCGAAAGACTCTGGGCCGAGCACCCGCGCGAAGCCCTCGGCCTGCTCTATCGGGCCCTGCTCAGCCGCCTGCTGCATGATTACCGCCTGCCCCTCAAGGGTTCGCACACCGAGGGCGAAGTACTGCGTCTGGTCGAGGGCCTGCACAACGATGAACTGAGCCGTTTCAGCCAGGCTCTGACCCGCCACTGGCAGAACCTCGCCTACGGCCACCGCCTGCCGCCGGAAAATCTCAAGCGTGGCATCTGCGAGGCCTGGCGCCGCCTGTTCGCCCAGGAGCGCCGCGCATGACTCGGCCGATGAAGCTTGCCCTCGGCGGCCTGCTGCTGATCCTCCTCGGCTGGGGCGGCCTGCTGCTGGTGCAGCGGCTGCAACCCTACGAAGAACAGATCGACCACGGCCCCTCTCCCGAGGCGAGGGCCAACGAGTACCTGGCGGCCGAACTGTTCCTGCGCCAACAGAAGATCAGCGTCAGGCGCGCCGATGGCCTGGAAGTGCTCAAGGACCTGCCCGCCGCCGGCCAGACCCTGATGCTGCTGGGGCCACGCCACAACATGACGCCGCGCCAGAGCCAGCAGGTACTGGACTGGGCCGCCAAGGGCGGGCACCTGGTGTTCGTCGCCGAAGAGATGTGGGACGAGGAGGAAGGTCGCAGCGGCGACCTGCTGCTGGACAGCATCGGCGTGCAGCAGTACGACACCAGCCTCGAAGAGGACGAAGGCAGCGAAGACGCGGTCGAGGACGAAGCGCTGGATAGCGAAGCCGAAGCCGAAGCCGAAGCCGAAGCCGAAGCCGAAGCCGAAGCCGAAGCCGAAGCCGAGACTGCCGGCCCCGACGAGGAGGCGCAAGCCGCCGAGGAAGAAGACCGCTACCCGGAGCTGACCAAGATCTACCTGGAGAACGAGGACGCCCCGGCCTACGTCGAGTTCAACACCAGCTTCCACCTGCTCGACAGCGAGAACCGCGCCTACGCCTGGGCCAACAGCGGTGAATCCACCCACATGCTGCAACTGCAGCATGAGCAGGGCCTGATCACCGTGCTGACCGATGCCTGGCTGTGGCAGAACGACCGCATCGGCGACTACGACAACGCCTGGCTGCTCTGGTACCTGGGCCAGGACAGCGCTGTGACCCTGGTCTACAGCGCCGAGCGCGATGACCTGCTCAGCCAGCTGCTCAAGCACTACCCCGCCGCACTGCTGGCCCTTGCCCTGCTGCTGGCCCTGCTGCTGTGGCACGTCGGCCTGCGTCACGGCCCGCTGCAGACGCCGCAGGTGCCGTCGCGCCGCCAGCTGGAGGAACACCTGCGCGCCGGCGCCGACTTCCTGCTGCGCCGCGTCGGCCAGCAACAGCTGCTGAGCAATCTGCAGCGCGACATCCTGCGCCGTGCCCGCCATCGTCACCCCGGCTTCGAACGCCTGCCGGTGGCCGAACAGTGGCAGGTTCTCGGTCGTCTCACCCGCCTGCCCAGCGGTGCCGTCAGCGCCGCCATGCGCCCGCTGCCGGCACAGCGTCTGTCCGCCGCCGACTTCACCCGCCAGGTCGCCAACCTGCAAACTCTCAGGAATGCCCTATGAGCGAAATTCCGCAGCAACCCAGCACCAGCCCCGACACCCCTGCCGCCGTGCCAGCGCCTGCGCCAGCCGTGGCCGCCACGCCGGCTCCGGCTCCGGCCAACCCGGCCGCCCAGCAGCGTCAGCGCGCCAGCCAGATGCTGCAGGCCCTGCGCCTGGAGTTGCAGAAGGCCGTGGTCGGCCAGCGCCAGGTGGTGGATGACGTACTCACCGCGCTGATTGCCGGCGGCCACGTGCTGGTCGAGGGCGTGCCCGGCCTGGGCAAGACCCTGCTGGTCCGCGCGCTGGCCAAGTGCTTCGGCGGCGAATTCGCGCGCATCCAGTTCACCCCGGACCTGATGCCCAGCGATGTCACCGGCCATGCCGTGTATGACCTCGCCAGCGAACAGTTCAAGCTGCGCAAGGGCCCGGCCTTCACCAACCTGCTGCTGGCCGACGAGATCAACCGCGCCCCGGCCAAGACCCAGGCCGCCCTGCTGGAAGTGATGCAGGAACGCCAGATCACCCTGGAAGGCCGCGCCATGCCGGTGCCGCAGCCGTTCCTGGTGATGGCCACGCAGAACCCGATCGAGCAGGAAGGCACCTACCCGCTGCCAGAGGCCGAGCTGGACCGCTTCATGCTCAAGCTGCGCATGGACTACCCGCAGGCCGATGAAGAGCTGACCCTGGTCCGCCAGGTCACTCGCTCGGCCAAGGCCGACATGCTCGAAGTGGCGCCGCTGCGCACCCTGCTGTCAGCCAAGGACGTGCTGGCCCTGCAAAAGATCGCCAGCGAACTGGCGATCGACGATCAGGTGCTCGACTACGCCGTGCGTCTGGCCCGCGCCACCCGCAGCTGGCCGGGCCTGGCCATGGGCGCCGGCCCGCGCGCCTCGATCGCCCTGGTCCGCGGCGGTCGCGCGCGCGCCCTGCTGCGCGGCGGCGACTTCGTGGTGCCGGACGACGTCAAGGCCTGCGCCCTGGCCGTGCTGCGCCACCGCGTGCGCCTGGCGCCGGAACTGGATATCGAAGGCTTGTCGGTGGATCAGGTGCTGCAGCAACTGCTCGACCAGGTTCCGGCACCGCGCCTGTGAAACCCTCGCGCCTGTTACTCGCCCTGATCGGCGGCCTGCTGGCCCTGGCGATCGTCCTCGGCAGCCTGCCGCTGCTCGGCATCAAGCTGCCGCAGACCCTGCAGCCGCTCTGGTGGGGCCTGCTGCTGGCACTGCTGCTGATCGCCGCTGCAGATGCCCTCTGGCTGCGGCGCCTGCCGACACCGCGCCTGCAGCGCCAACTGCCCGGCAACCTGCCGCTGGGACGCTGGAGCGAAGTGCGCCTGACCCTGCACCACGACTATCGCCAGCCGTTGGCGGTGCAGGTTTTCGACCATCTACCCGAGCACATGGATTTCGAATTCATGCCGCAACAGGTGGAGCTGCATCCGGGCGAGCAGACCGAGTTCGGCTACCGGGTACGCCCGCTCAAGCGCGGACACTTCCGCATTCCGCGCTGCGAGTTGCTGCTGCCCAGCCCGCTGCGCCTGTGGCAGGCCCGCCGCTTCATCGACCAGGCCAGCGAAACCCGCGTCTACCCGGACTTCGCCCGCCTCTACGGCGCCCAGTTGATGGCGGTGGACGACTGGCTCAGCCAGATGGGCGTGCGCCAGCGTCAGCGACGCGGCCTGGGTCTGGAGTTCCACCAGCTGCGTGACTTCCGCGACGGCGACACCTTGCGCCAGATCGACTGGAAAGCCACCGCGCGCAAACGTACGCCCATCGCCCGCGAATACCAAGACGAACGCGACCAGCAGATCGTCTTCCTGATCGACTGCGGCCGCCGCATGCGCAGCCAGGACGACGAGCTGTCGCACTTCGACCATGCGCTCAATGCCTGCCTGCTGCTCAGCTACGTGGCGCTGCGCCAGGGCGACGCCGTGGGCCTGGCGACCTTCGCCGGCGGGCAGGACCAGTACGTCGCCCCGGTCAAGGGCCAGGCCCATATCGGCAGCCTGCTCAACGCCGTGTACGCGCTCGACAGCACCCGTCGCCCAGCCGACTACGCAGCCGCGATCAATGCCCTGCTGGCGCGCCAGCGCCGCCGTGCGCTGGTGGTGCTGGTGACCAACCTGCGCGACGAGGACGACGAGGAGCTGCTCGGCGCGGTCAAGCGCCTAGGCCGCCAGCATCGGGTACTGATTGCCAGCCTGCGCGAGGAAGTACTGGATCGCCTGCGCCACACCCAGGTGCAGGACTACGAGCAGGCCCTGGCCTACTGCGGCACGGTCGACTACCTGAATGCTCGCGCCGGCCTGCACGAGCGCCTGCTGGCGCACGGCGTACCGGTATTGGATGCACGACCGCAGGAACTAGGGCCGGAGCTGGTCGGACGCTATCTGGCCTGGAAGAAGGCCGGGGTTCTCTAAGCTCCGCCCGGCGGCGGAGCCGGTGATCAGCCGAGCAGGATGATCGCCCAGATCAGACCGATCAGCACCAGCGAGGTGAGCTGCGCGGCGCTGCCCATGTCCTTGGCATTCTTCGACAGCGGGTGGCGCTCCAGCGAGATGCGGTCGATGGCCGCCTCCACCGCCGAATTGAGCAGCTCGACGATCAGCGAGAGCATGCTCACCGCCACCATCAGTGCCCGCTCCACCGGGCTCACGTCGAGCCAGAAAGCCAGCGGAATCAGCACCACGTTGAGCAGTACCAGCTGGCGGAAGGCGGCTTCGCCGGTGAAGGCCGCGCGCAGGCCGTCGAGGGAATAGCCGGCGGCGTTGAGGATACGTTTCAGGCCGGTCTGGCCCTTGAATGGCGACATGGAGAACGACAGTCCTGTGCAATGGAGGTCGGCACCTTAAGCACCTGACCGTCAAAAATGCGTGAAGGGCTCACTGCCCGGGGATCGATTCCATCTGCTGCAGCAGCAACGCGGCCTGGGTGCGGGTACGCACGCCCAGCTTGCGGAAGATGGCAGTGACATGGGCCTTGATGGTGGCCTCGGACACGCTCAGCTCGAAGGCGATCTGCTTGTTCAGCAGGCCTTCGCAGACCATGGTCAGCACCCGGAACTGCTGGGGCGTCAGACTCGCCAGTCCAGCGCTGGCGGCCTTGGCTTCGGCCGAGACGCTGACCGCCTCGAACGCCTGCGGCGGCCACCAGACCTCGCCCTCGAGGACCTGGCGCACGGCCTGCTGAATGGTCTCCAGCGGGCTGGACTTGGGAATGAAGCCGCTGGCGCCGAACTCGCGGGAGCGCGCGACCACGGCCGCCTCTTCCTGCGCCGAGATCATCACCACCGGAATCTGCGGATACTGGCCGCGCAACAGCACCAGGCCGGAGAAGCCGTAGGCACCGGGCATGTTCAGATCGAGCAGGACCAGGTCCCAGTCGCTCTTCTCGCTCAGGCGCGTTTCCAGCTCGGCGATGCTGGCCGCTTCCACCAGGCGCACTTCAGGGCCGAGCCCGAGGGTCAGCGCCTGGTGCAGGGCGCTGCGAAACAGCGGGTGATCATCGGCAATGAGAATCTCGTATGCGGCCATGGCTTTCCTGTTCTTGTTGTCGAGCTGGCTGGCGAGGCGGCGCTCAGCATGCCGAGCCGTGACGGGGTGGTCAAGTTCCGCGCTTTGCGGCAAAGTCGCCAGCTTTTCCTGCCGAGAACCGCCATGCGAAGCCAAGCCCTGCGCGCCGACCTGTTGATGCTGCTGACCGCGATGATCTGGGGCTCTGCCTTCGTCGCCCAGCGCCTGGGCATGGATGCGATCGGCCCCTTCCTCTATACCGGCCTGCGCTTCACCCTCGCCACCCTGGCGCTGTTGCCGCTGGTGCTCTGGCTGGGCAAGCGCGAGGGTGAGCACAAGCCCGAGCCGTTCAACCGCGGCCTGCTGCTCGGCGGCCTGGCCATGGGCCTGGCGCTTTCGCTGGGCATCAACCTGCAACAGGTCGGCCTGTTGTTCACCAGCGTGACCAACTCGGGATTCATCACCGGCCTGTATGTCATCGTGGTGCCGCTGCTCGGCCTGCTGATCGGCCAGCGCACCGGCATGGGCACCTGGCTGGGCGCGGGGCTGGCGGTGGTCGGCATGTTCCTGCTCAGCGTCGGCGAAGGCTTCCAGGTTGCCTCCGGGGACTGGCTGCAGCTGGCCGGTGCCTTCGTCTGGGGTGTCCACGTGCTGCTGGTGAGCTTCTTCGCCAGCCGTCACGACCCGCTGCGCCTGGCCCTGCTGCAGTTCGCCGTCTGCGCCGTGCTAAGCCTCGTACTCGCGGTGCTGTTCGAGGAAATCAAGCTTGAGGCCATCCTCGCCGCCGGTCCGGCCATTCTCTATGGCGGCCTGCTCGGGGTGGCGGTCGGCTTCACCCTGCAGGTGGTGGCGCAGAAGCATGCCATCGCCTCCCACGCGGCGATCATCCTCTCGCTGGAAGCGGTATTCGCCGCCATCGCCGGCGCTCTGCTGCTCGGCGAGGCGCTGGCGCTCAAAGGCTACTTCGGCTGCGCGCTGATGTTCGCCGGCATGCTGCTGGCGCAGCTGTGGCCCAAGCGCGCCTGAGTGCCGCGTAGCCTGGCGCTGTCGTGCTACAGAAAGGGCCGAATGGCCTGATGCGCGGGGCTCTGCTCGTCCAGCACACGACGGTGCTTGGCGCTCAGGTAGTGCTCGGTGAACAGGTCCAGCCAGGCGTCCAGCGCCTGCGCCGCACACGGCTCCCCGGCCAGCTCCAGGCACAGCGCGGCCACCTCGGCCGTGCACAGGTGCTCGTCACGCTTGGAGCGGCGCAGGCGGTAGCGCGACAACTGCTCCGGGCGCAGGCTGAGAACCGGAAAACGGTTCAGGTAGGGACTCTTGCGGAACATCTTGCGCGCCTCGGTCCAGGTGGCGTCGAGCAGGATGAACAGCGGCCGCCTGCCATCGGTCGGAGGCGGCAGCACCTCGATCACCCGCTCGGGCTCGGCGTACTCACCGGGGAACACCACGCAAGGGGCGTACTGCGGATCGTCCAGCAGCGCCAGCAAACGCGGATCGACCTCAGTACGCTGCCAGCCGAAGGCATGGGTATCGGCCACCAGGTCGGCGATCAGCCAGCCGGTATTGCTCGGCTTCAGCGCTTCCACGTCGTACATCAGTAGGCATACGCCCGCCTGCACCTCGACGCGCGGCCGCCAGGCACACAGGCAGTAACTGGGAATCACCCGGCACCCGGGGCAGCGTTCGGAACGCGAGCCACGCGAGACAAAGGGCTTGAGGCTGCGCGCCAGGCGCTCGCTGCGCAGGCGGGAAACGGCATGGCTGCTCATGAGCGACTCCACGGAAAAGGCGCGCAGTCTACCTTCGCCGCCGGCACGGAGTAAGATGGGCACCTGCTGAACCCGGGCCAGGAGCATCGGTCGAAGGCAGCACTGCATTCCATGGAGAGCCTCATGCCCCGTTTGATCACCCTGTTCGCCCTCGCCGCCCTGCTGCCTGCCGCTCACGCCGCCTCGCTGCAGGAGCATGAACTGACGCGCCTGCTGGAGCGGGTTGCCAAGGAGAGCAGCGTCGGCACGCCACGGGCAATCAACGAGGACATTCTCGACCAGGGTTACACCGTGGAGGGCAACGAGCTGGTCAATCACCTCAGCGTACGCGCCGCGCACGCCGAGCAGATGCGCGCCAACCCGGCCACCGTGCGCAACCAGCTGGCCGCCAGCGTCTGCACCAACCCGGGCTATCGCAACCTGCTGGCCCAGGGCGCGGTACTGCGCTACCAGTTCAGCGAGTACAAGAGCAATCGCCTCGTGGCGGTAGCGCGCTTCGTCAAGACTGACTGCGGCCTGCAGTAATCAGCCCTTGCCGCGCTGCTGCTCGCCATCGGCCCGGAGCTCGGCCAGCAGCGCCTGCATGTAGCTTGACCGGCGCACGCCCCCTTCGAGCCTGCGCAGGCATTCTTCTTCCAGGGTCAGATTGTTGATACGTGCGGCCTGTACCAGCAGACGGTACAACTGCAGATCCAGATCCAGTGTCAGCTTGGGCATACCTGCCTCTCCCTTCCTGCGCCGACCGAGCGGTCGACATTGCAAGTAAAACAGAGCACCGCAGACCTTCGCGCATGACGGACGAACGGCATGGCGCCGGCAAGCCATAATTTCGCTATGGGCAGCGGCGGCAGGCAATGGGCCGAAGCCCACATCAGTAGAAGGAGATGTCCATGCCTTACGAACCGGATGACTATCTGTCCCGACACTTCCAGACCAGCGGCATCGATCTGACCAGCAAGGTGGAGGAACTGGCCGCGCTGGTGGTCCCCGCCAACAGTCCCAACCTGCCGCTGTACCAGGAAATGATCACCACCGTGATCCGCATGGCCCAGGCCGACCGCAACCGCTGGGACGCCAAGATCATGCTGCAGACCCTGCGCGAAATGGAGAAGGCTTTCAGCGCCCTTGAGCAGTTCAAGCGCCGGCGCAAGGTCACGGTCTTCGGCTCCGCGCGCACGCCGACCGACCACCCCGTCTACCAGCTGGCCCGGGAACTCGGCCAGACCCTCTCACGCCTCGACCTGATGGTGATCACCGGTGCCGGCGGCGGCGTCATGGCCGCCGCCCACGAGGGTGCGGGGCTGCAGAACAGCCTGGGCTTCAACATCACCCTGCCCTTCGAGCAGAGTGCCAATGCCACGGTGCGTGGCACCAGCAACCTGCTGTCGTTCCATTTTTTCTTCCTGCGCAAGCTGTTCTTCGTCAAGGAAGCCGATGCCCTGGTGCTCTGCCCGGGCGGCTTCGGCACCCTGGACGAGGCACTGGAGGTGATGACCCTGGTGCAGACGGGCAAGAGCCCACTGGTCCCCATCGTCCTGCTCGATGAACCGAACAGCAACTACTGGGAGCACTTTCAGGACTTCCTGCGCCAGCAACTGAAAGAGCGCCAGTACATCCTGCCCAGCGACATGCACCTGCTGCATCTGGTTCACAGTGCCGAGGAGGCCGGCCAGGAAATTGCCCGTTTCTACCGCAACTTCCACTCCTCGCGCTGGCTCAAGGAGCAGTTCGTGATTCGCATGACGCATCCGCTCAGCGCAGAGGCCATGCACACGCTGGACAAGGAGTTCGCCGATCTCTGCCGCGGCGAGGGCTTTCTGCAGCAGCCCTACTGCGAAACCGAAACCGACGAGCCCGAGCTGTGCGAGCTGACCCGCCTGGCGTTCCGCTTCAACGCCCGCGACCATGGGCGCCTGCGTCAGCTGGTGGACTTCATCAACCTGCCACAGAACTGGGCACAGAACGGCTGAGAAAGGCGCCAGGCGCAAGAGAGGAATGGCGCACCTGGCAGCACAGAAAAAACAGAGCCCGGAGAGGGGACAAGCTCCGGGCTCAAGGGGAAATCAGTCCAGACTGACACCGCGCAGCAGGCGCCCTATCTGCTCCTGGGAAAAGCCGCGATAGGCCAGAAAGCGCGCCTGCTTGGCTTTTTCGCGCATATCCTCAGGAAGCTGACCGGCGAACTTGCGTTGCCACAACTCGCGCAGTTGCTCCCCCCAGTCCACCTCCGCCTCGCTCAGAGCCTGCTCGATGGATGGGCGTGGCAGGCCGCGCTGGGCCAGCTCCTCGCGGATGCGTACCGGCCCGTAGCCGGCTCGAGCGCGACTGGCGACGAAGGTCTCCAGATAACGACTCTCCGACAACAGCCCCTCTTCCGCTAGGCGGTCGAGGGCGCCGTCGATCAACTCCTGCGGGGCACCGCGCTGACGCAGCTTGCGCGTCAGCTCGACAAGGCCATGCTCGCGCCGGGCCAGCAGATCCATCGCCGCGCGGCGCACGGCAACGGCAGTATCGAGCATGGCGGTCACGGCCATTCAGCCTCGGTAATCAGGCGTCCAGATCGGCCAGATCATCCTCTTCGGCCTCGGCGGCGCCACGAGCGGCTGCACCAGCCACCAGCAGCTTGTCGCGGATGATCTTCTCGATGGCACTGCCGGTTTCCGGATTGTCTTCCAGATACTTGGCGGCGTTGGCCTTGCCCTGGCCGATCTTGTTGCCCTGGTAGCTGTACCAGGCACCGGACTTCTCCACCAGACCGAGCTGCACGCCGAGGTCGATGATCTCTCCAGTGCGGTAGATGCCCTTGCCATACATGATCTGGAACTCGGCCTGGCGGAACGGCGGAGCCACCTTGTTCTTCACCACCTTGACGCGGGTTTCGCTACCAACCACCTCGTCGCCTTCCTTCACCGCGCCAGTGCGGCGAATATCCAGACGCACGGAGGCATAGAACTTCAGGGCGTTACCACCGGTGGTGGTTTCCGGGTTGCCGAACATCACGCCGATCTTCATACGAATCTGGTTGATGAAGATGACCAGGCAGTTGGCGTTCTTGATGTTGCCGGTGATCTTGCGCAGCGCCTGGCTCATCAGGCGGGCCTGCAGGCCGACGTGGGAGTCGCCCATCTCACCCTCGATTTCGGCCTTGGGCACCAGTGCGGCCACAGAGTCGACGATGATCACGTCCACCGCATTGGAACGCACCAGCATGTCGGTGATTTCCAGAGCCTGTTCGCCGGTGTCCGGCTGCGAAACCAGCAGGTCGTCGACATTCACGCCCAGCTTGCCGGCGTAGTCGGGGTCCAGCGCGTGCTCGGCATCGACGAAGGCACAGGTGGCACCGGCCTTCTGGGCCTCGGCGATGACCGACAAGGTCAGGGTGGTCTTACCCGAGGATTCCGGACCGTAGATCTCGACGATACGACCCTTCGGCAGGCCGCCGATGCCCAGTGCGATATCGAGGCCGAGGGAGCCGGTGGAAATGGCCGGAATGGCCTGGCGGTCGTGGTCGCCCATGCGCATCACGGCACCCTTGCCGAACTGCTTCTCGATCTGACCCAGGGCTGCCGCCAACGCGCGCTTCTTGTTCTCGTCCATTTCCATCCTCACGTGATCAAAGGGAGCCGTTCGCTCACCAACAACTGTATAAGTAGACAGTAGTATTCCATAAGGCAAATCGCTCGCCTACCCCCGCGACGGATTTTCTCCCGCCGTCAGTCGGAGCAATCCTGCCAGCGCCCGCTCGACCGTCTGCCGCCGTACCGCCTCGCGATCACCGGCAAACAGGCAGCGCTCGGCGAAACAGCGCGCACCATCGGCCCAGGCCAGCCAGACGGTGCCGACCGGTTTCTCCGGCGCCCCCCCATCGGGCCCGGCGATGCCACTGACCGCCACGGCAAAACGAGCCCCGCTGTGGCGAGCGGCACCGCCGACCATGGCCTCCACCACTTCGCGACTGACCGCTCCAACGCGCGGGAACAGCTCCGCCGGCACGCCGAGCTGGGCCGTCTTCTGGGCATTGGAATAGGTGACATAGCCGGCCTCGAACCAGGCCGAGCTGCCGGCAATACGGGTAATCGCCTCGGCGATGCCTCCGCCAGTACAGGACTCGGCGGTGCAGACCTGGGCGCCAAGCGCCTTGAGCTGCGCGCCCAGTTGTTCAGCCAGCTGCGTGATGGAATCCATGTGCGCTCCGGGGTGAAACGAGAAGGAGGGATACCCTACACTAGGCGCTTTTGCGATTTCAGCCGGACCGAACAGCATGAGCGATTTGTCAGCCCACACACCTATGATGCAGCAGTACTGGAAGCTGAAGAACCAGCATCCGGACATGCTGATGTTCTACCGCATGGGCGACTTCTACGAGCTGTTCTACGAGGACGCCAAGAAAGCCGCAGCACTGCTCGACATCACCCTCACCGCCCGCGGTCAATCGGCCGGCCAGGCGATTCCCATGGCCGGCATTCCGTTCCACTCGGCCGAGGGCTACCTGGCGCGCCTGGTGAAGTTCGGCGAGGCGGTGGCGATCTGCGAGCAGATTGGCGATCCGGCCACCAGCAAGGGTCCGGTGGAGCGCCAGGTGGTACGCATCATCACCCCCGGCACCATCAGCGACGAGGCCTTCCTCGACGAGCGCCGCGACAACCTGATCGGCGCCATCCTTGGCGACGAGAAGCTGTTCGGCCTGGCCATGTTGGACATCACCAGCGGCCGCTTCAGCGTGCAGGAGCTGAAAGGCTGGGAAAACCTTCTGGCCGAGCTGGAGCGCCTGAGCCCTGCCGAGCTGCTGATCCCCGACGACTGGCCGCAGGGTCTGCCGATCGAGAAGCGTCGCGGCGTGCGGCGTCGCGCACCCTGGGACTTCGAACGTGACAGCGCGCGCAAGAGCCTGTGCCAGCAATTCGGCGTGCAGGATCTCAAGGGCTTCGGCTGCGAGGGCCTGACCCTGGCCATCGGCGCCGCCGGCTGTCTGCTGGTGTACGCCAAGGAAACCCAGCGCACTGCCCTGCCGCACCTGCGCAACCTGCGCCACGAGCGCCTGGACGACACCGTCATCCTCGACGGCGCCAGTCGGCGCAACCTGGAGCTTGACACCAACCTCGCCGGCGGCCGCGACAACACCCTGCAGTCGGTGGTGGACCGCTGCCAGACCGCCATGGGCTCGCGCCTGCTGACTCGCTGGCTGAACCGTCCGCTGCGTGATCGCAGCGTGCTGGAGGCACGCCAGGAGGCCATCGCCTGCCTGCTCGACCGCTACCGCTTCGAGCTGCTGCAGCCACAGCTCAAGGACATCGGCGACGTCGAGCGCATCCTCGCCCGCATCGGCCTGCGCAACGCCCGTCCGCGCGACCTGGCGCGCCTGCGCGACGCCCTCGCTGCGCTACCGCAGCTGCAGAGCGCAATGGCCCAGCTGGATGCCCCGCACCTGGCCGAGCTGGCGGTGAATATCCGCACCTACCCGGAACTGGCCGATCTGCTGGCCCGCGCCATCATCGACAACCCGCCAGCGGTGATTCGCGATGGCGGCGTGCTCAAGACCGGCTACGACGCCGAGCTGGACGAGTTGCAGTCGATCAGCGAGAACGCCGGCCAGTACCTGATGGATCTGGAAGCACGCGAGAAGGAGCGCACCGGTCTGGCCAACCTCAAGGTCGGCTACAACCGCGTGCACGGCTACTTTATCGAACTGCCCAGCAAGCAGGCCGAGTCGGCCCCGGCCGATTACATCCGCCGGCAGACCCTCAAGGGCGCCGAGCGCTTCATCACGCCGGAACTGAAGACCTTCGAGGACAAGGCGCTGTCGGCCAAGAGCCGCGCCCTGGCCCGTGAGAAACAGCTGTACGAGGAGCTGCTGGAACTGCTCATCGCCCAACTCGCCCCGTTGCAGGACACCGCCAGCGCCCTGGCCGAACTGGACGTGCTGGCCAACCTGGCGGAACGCGCGCTGAACCTCGATCTGAACCGCCCGCGCTTCGTCGAAGAGCCCTGCCTGCGCATCGACCAGGGTCGCCACCCGGTGGTCGAGCAGGTGCTGGAAACACCCTTTGTCGCCAACGACCTGGGACTGGACGACAACACCCGCATGCTGATCATTACCGGCCCGAACATGGGCGGTAAATCCACCTACATGCGCCAGACCGCGCTGATCGTGCTGCTCGCCCATATCGGCAGTTTCGTGCCGGCCGCCGCCTGCGAACTGTCGCTGGTGGACCGCATCTTCACCCGTATCGGCTCTTCCGACGACCTGGCCGGCGGCCGCTCGACCTTCATGGTGGAGATGAGCGAGACCGCCAATATCCTGCACAACGCCACCGACCGCAGCCTGGTACTGATGGACGAGGTAGGCCGCGGCACCAGCACCTTCGACGGTCTGTCGCTGGCCTGGTCGGCCGCCGAACATCTGGCCAAGCTGCGTGCCTGGACCCTGTTCGCCACCCACTATTTCGAGCTGACCGTGCTGCCGGAGAGCGAGCCGGTGGTGGCCAACGTGCATCTGAACGCAACCGAGCACAACGAACGCATCGTGTTCCTGCATCACGTACTGCCCGGCCCGGCCAGCCAGAGCTACGGCCTGGCCGTGGCGCAACTGGCCGGCGTACCTGGCCCGGTGATCCAGCGTGCCCGCGAACATCTGGCCCGCCTGGAGACCACCAGCCTGCCGCACGAGGCGCCCCGCAGCGAGCCGGGACAAGTAGCGGCGCCCCTGCAGAGCGATATGTTCGCCGCCCTGCCGCACCCGGTGCTGGAGGAATTGGGCAAGATCAATCCCGATGATCTGACCCCGCGCCGTGCTCTGGAACTGTTATATACATGGAAGACGCGCATCTAACGCCGACGCGCTCAAGCTGATAGAATCGCGCGCATTTTTACGACTGCCCGGTTTACAGCCTGAGCCGCGGCCACTATCGAGCGCCTGCAAGCCCCGCACAGACGGGAACCAGGCCGCCGCCCGAGGAGACAATCAGCATGACCTTCGTCGTCACCGACAACTGCATCAAGTGCAAATACACCGACTGCGTGGAAGTCTGCCCGGTGGACTGCTTCTACGAAGGCCCGAACTTCCTGGTGATCCACCCGGACGAGTGCATCGACTGCGCCCTGTGCGAGCCGGAATGCCCGGCACAGGCGATCTTCTCCGAGGACGAAGTGCCGGAGAACATGCAGGAGTTCATCGAGCTGAACGCCGAGCTGGCCGAAGTCTGGCCGAACATCACCGAGCGCAAGGATGCCCTGGCGGACGCCGAGGAATGGGACGGAGTGAAGGACAAGCTGCAGCACCTCGAGCGCTAAGCGCCCGCAACGCAAAAGGCCCGCATCTGCGGGCCTTTTCGTTTCTGGCTTTCCTACGGGCAAAAAAAGGGGCGGTGATTAACCGCCCGCTCTTTCTTCCCTACTCCCTGAGAATCCTTTCATCTTCCTGATGAACTGCATCCTGCAGTGGCTCCCTGGTCACCGTCCTGGCGACCGTGCCTTCTCCCTAGGCACGGCTTCATAGTAGCGTTTCACCGCCGCCGAACAAGGCCGTCCTCTGCCTGCAAGCCTTACCCAACGCTTCCACCTTTAAATTTAATATCCTTATTAATCAATATGTTAAAAACCTCTCCGCTGAATAGCAGCTCGCTACCGATGCCATTCTCGTGAAATCTCCTACGACCATGTAGGCAATGGCTTACACGAACTGCCAATAAAAAGCCCGGCTAGTGCCGGGCTCCGCGTCTGCCGCAGCTGTTACTGGAACAGCGCGTCGCTGGACAGACCGTTCTTCTCCAGGATTTCACGCAGTCGCTTGAGGGCCTCGACCTGGATCTGCCGCACCCGCTCGCGGGTAAGACCGATTTCCTGGCCGACCTCCTCCAGGGTGCAGCTCTCGTGGCCGCGCAGGCCGAAACGCCGCACCACCACTTCGCGCTGCTTGTCGGTCAGCTCGGACAGCCACTGATCGATGCTCTGCGAAAGATCGTCATCCTGCAGCAAATCGCAGGGGTCGGTGGGACGATCATCGGTCAGGGTGTCGAGCAGCGTCTTGTCCGAATCCGGACCAAGCGACACATCCACCGAAGTAACGCGCTCGTTGAGTCCCAGCATGCGCTTGACCTCGTCGACTGGCTTCTCCAGCAGGTTGGCGATCTCCTCGGCAGAGGGCTCGTGATCCAGCTTCTGGGTCAGCTCGCGGGCCGCTCGCAGGTAGACGTTCAGCTCCTTCACGACATGGATCGGCAGACGGATCGTACGGGTCTGGTTCATGATGGCCCGTTCGATGGTCTGACGAATCCACCAGGTGGCGTAGGTGGAGAAACGGAAGCCCCGCTCCGGGTCGAACTTCTCCACGGCGCGGATCAACCCGAGGTTGCCTTCCTCGATCAGGTCGAGCAGCGATAGGCCGCGATTGACGTAGCGGCGGGCGATCTTCACCACCAGGCGCAGGTTGCTTTCAATCATGCGCTTGCGCCCGGCAGGGTCGCCCTTCTGCGCCAGGCGCGCGAAATGGACTTCTTCCTGTGGGGTGAGCAGTGGGGAAAAACCAATCTCGTTGAGATACAGCTGGGTCGCATCGAGCGCCCGGGTGTAGTCGATGTACTTGTGCTGTTTGAGAGTAGTGGTCGAGTTCTTGGATTTGGCGCTGGAGAGGGACAGCTCGGCTTCCTCTGTCAGTTCATCCAGGACGATGCCGGGCTCCATCAGGAGAACCTCATCGTCTACGTCAAACTCCGGCGCTTCTTTGCTGAGTGCCATTGTTGTTGTCCTGTGCTGAGTTCGACAACAAGCCTTGGCGGCACCCAATCCAGTTTTGCATCAGGGAGAACCGGCCCCCCAAGCCAGTTGAAGTCTGGCCTGCTGCCGATCATTGCGCACCTGATGAATTGCTGGATGACTCCTTGGCACACCAAAGCCCGCTCCTCCCACGCGTGGAACAGGTTGGCGGCAGAGTCAGCGGCGAGGCAGATATTGCAGGGGGTCTACCGGTTTACCTTGGCGGCGAATCTCAAAATGGAGCTTCACCCGATCGGCACCCGTGGATCCCATTTCGGCGATATGCTGTCCGACTTTGACCTGCTGTCCCTCCCGCACCAGCAGCCTGCGGTTATGTCCGTAGGCGCTTACGTAGGCATCGCTGTGTTTGATGATTACCAGTTCGCCGTAGCCCCTTAAACCACTTCCGGCGTACACGACGGCACCATCAGCCGCAGCCAAAACAGGCTGGCCCAATTCTCCGGCGATATCAATTCCTTTATTCAAACTCCCGTTTGACGAGAATTTGCCGATCAGCATGCCATTGGCGGGCCAAGCCCAGCCCTGCGCCGAACGCTGCACGGGCTGCACCTTGCCGGCAGTTGCGCTACCACCCGCGGCCACTACGGGAGGCTGAGGCTGTGCGGTCGGCGGCGTAGGCGTCTTGGCCGGCGGCTGGTTTTGCACGGGCGGCCTTGTGGCCGGCGGCGCAGAAACCGGCGGTTTGCTCTGCTGCACCACCACCGGCGCAGCGCCGGAGGGCGACAGATCAAAGCGGATCAGCTGCCCCGGGCGGATGGTGTAGGGCGCGGGAATATTGTTGCGTGCCGCCAGGGCCTTCCAGTCCCAGCCAAAGCGGAAGGCGATCGAATACAGGGTGTCACCACGCTGCACCTTGTATTGCCCGCTGGTGGCTTGAGGTGGACGGGCCGCCTGGGTGCCGCCATGGGTACGGTCGACCACCTGCACGGTATTCGACGACTTGCTGCTGCAGCCCGCCAGCAATGCGACAGATACCATCACGGCCAAAGCCTGGTGCTTGCGCTGCTGTGTGAGAATCACCCCGTGCTCCCGTATCGCTGCTGCTTGAGTTGGTGCGCGCATTGTGCCGGATTTATTCGCCGGCACCAGCCGTGAGTTGCTTGCGCCCGGCCAGCCACTCCAGGCCCAGCACAAGTACCACGCCCGCCATCGCGAGCAGGATGGCAAGCAGCAGCTGGGCATCCTGGCCACTCTGTTGGGCGAACTGCAGGGGCAGAAGATTTTCCTGCAACACCGGCACCTGCAGGCCATGACTGTCGGTACGCCAGGTCAGGGTCTGCTTCCACGGCCAGACCTTGTTCAAGGAGCCCAGCATCAGGCCCGTGAGGAAGGCCAGGGTGAGGTCACGAAAATGCGCCAGGAGCCAACTGAGCAGACGGGCAAAGCTGAGCAAACCGACGAGACATCCCGCAGCGAATACCGCCAGCACGGCGACATCGAAGTTCTTTACCGCCGCCAGCACCACGCCATACAAGCCCATCAGCACCAGCAGGAAACTGCCGGAGATACCCGGCAGAATCATTGCGCAGATAGCGATGGCGCCAGCCAGAAACAGACTGAGCGGGTCATGACCCCACTCGACCGGAGAGGCAACGGTAATCCACCAGGCGAACGCCACACCCAGCACGAAGCTGAGCGCGCGAGTCCAGTTCCAGCGCCCGATCTCACGCGCCACTAGATAGCTGGAAACCAGAATAAGGCCGAAGAAGAACGACCAGACGGGGATTGGGTGCGTATCCAGCAGCCAGGTGATCAACCGCGCCAGACTGAACACGCTGGTCAGAATGCCGGCCAACAGCACCAGCAGGAAAGTCGCGTTGGCCATTTGCCAGGCCTTGACCACGCGCCCCCGCAGCAATTGCAGGGCCGCTTCGGGCACGCTGGCGATGGAACGCAGCAACTCGTCATAGATGCCGCTGATAAAGGCAACCGTGCCGCCGGACACGCCCGGCACAACATCGGCGGCGCCCATGGCCATGCCCTTGGCGAACAACAGGAGGGGATTTTTCATACAGCTTTCCGTAGCGGTTCAGGTCAGGCCAGCGGCCCATTGAGCAGCGGCACGAAGCGCACCAGGTCGAGCACATGGCGGGAGTAGCCGTCTTCTTCGCGAACGATCAGCAGCAGCTCCTGGGTTTCGCCGGCGCCCACCGGAATCACCAGACGCCCGCCGATGGCCAGCTGGTCCAGCAGCGCCTGCGGCACTTCGCTGGCCGCCGCGGTCACGATGATGCCGTTGTAGGGCCCCAACGCATTCCAGCCTTCCCACCCATCGCCCCAGCGGAACACCACATTGCGCAGCTTGAGTTCGGCCAGGCGTTCCTTGGCGCGGTCCTGCAGCGACTGGATGCGCTCCACCGAGAACACCCGCTCCACCAGCTGCGCCAGCACGGCGGTCTGGTAGCCGGAACCAGTGCCGATCTCCAGCACCTTGTCCAGCGGGCCGCCGGCCAACAGCAGTTCGGTCATGCGGCCAACGATGTAAGGCTGCGAAATAGTCTGGTTGTGGCCGATCGGCAACGCCGTATCTTCGTAGGCACGGTGGGCCAGCGCTTCATCCACGAACAGATGACGCGGCGTGCGGCGGATCACCTCCAGCACATGGGGATTGGACAGCCCCTCCTCGTACAGCCGCTCGATCAGACGCTCGCGGGTGCGCTGCGAGGTCATGCCGACCCCCTGGCGCTGCAGATGATCCTGACCGCGCATCAGAGCAGCCCCTCCAGCCAGCCATCGATACCGGCGAAGGCCTCGTGGAAGGTGCGGTCCAGCTGCAATGGGGTAATGGAGACGTAGCCCTGCATCACCGCGTGGAAATCGGTGCCCGGGCCGCCATCTTCGGCATCGCCGGAAACGGAGATCCAGTAGCCCTCCTTGCCGCGCGGGTTGACCTGCTTGACCGGTGCGGCGGCGCGCGCGCGATGCCCCAGGCGGGTCAGTTGCACGCCGCGGATGTGTTCCAGCGGCAGGTTGGGCACGTTGACGTTGAGCACGGTGCGCGGCGGCAAGTCGAGCTTGTCGTGCGCCTCGACCAGCTTGCGGGCGAAGTAGGCGGCCGTCGGCAGGTTGGTCGTCTGCCGCGATACCAGCGAGAAGGCGAACGCCGGCTTGCTCAGGAAGCGCCCTTCCAGGGCGGCGGCCACGGTACCGGAATACAGCACGTCGTCACCCAGGTTGGCACCCAGGTTGATGCCCGACACCACCATGTCCGGCAGCGGGTCGAGCAGCGCATTGAGGCCCAGGTGCACACAGTCGGTCGGCGTGCCGTTGAGCGCGACGAAACCGTTGGGCAGGGTCGCTGGGTGCAGCGGCCGGTCCAGGGTCAGCGAGCTGCTGGCACCGCTCTTGTCTTCGCTCGGCGCGATGACCAAGCACTCGGCGTAGTCGGCCAGTGCGTCGTGCAGCGCGGCGATACCGGGCGCCATTACCCCGTCGTCGTTGGAGATCAGAATTCGCATGGAGAGTCCGTCTGCCCCGCCGGCAGCAGATCGACCAATTCGCGCACCACGGCGGTGGCGAAGCATCCGGCCGGCAGGACGAATTGCAGTTGCACTATCTCAGGCTCGGGATAATGCCACGTCAGACCGGCGATGGGGAGGCGCAGGATACGCCGTTCGTGCGCCATGCCCGCCTTCGCCAGCCAGGCCGCCAGCGCCGGTTCAGCCTCTGCGATGCCCTGCTCCTGGGCGTGAGCCGCACCCGCCGCAGGCGAGGCCCCCTCGCCCCACAGCGGTCCGGTCGGATGCAGGTCGAGAATGGCCAGGCGCGGATCGCTGCACTCGCTTTCGCCGGCCATGAAGAAACTTCGGCTGTCGGTGAACGCCAGCAGGTCGCCGACCTGCGCGCGGTTCCAGCTACCCTCCGCCACACGCGCCGCCAGGGCACGATTGAACAGATAGCTGCGCGCCGCCGAGAGCAGACGCGAGCGGGTGTTGCGCTGCTCCGGCAGCTCGCCGCGCTCGGCAAAAGCGCGGGCATCGGCCACGTTGCCGCCCTGCCAACCGAAGCGCTGCAGGCCATAGTAGTTGGGCACCCCCTGTTCACGGAGGTGCTGCAGGCGCAGCTCCAGCGCCGCGCGGTCGGCCTTGAGGCCGGTCAGGCGCAGGGTGAAGCCATTGGCCGAATGGGCGCCACGCTGCAGTTTGCGTGAGTGGCGCACAGCCTTGAGGATGGCCAGGGTCTCGCCCTCGGCGGCGGACAGGTCCGGATCGGCCTTGCCTGGCAGGTGCAGGCTGAACCACTGGCGGGTCAGCGCCTGGCGATCCTTCAGCCCGGCATAGCTGATGTTGCGCTGCGACACCCCGGCCGCACGGGCCAGGCGGCGCGCCGCTTCCTCGGTGTTGAGACCGCGCTTCTCCACCCACAGCCACAGGTGCTCACCCGTGCCGGACAGCGGAATGTCGAGCACCTCGTCGACCTGGAAATCCTCGGCAGTGGCCTTGAGCACGGCCTGGCCACAGGCCTCGCCGTGGGCGCGCGGCCCAAGCAGCTCGAGCTCGTTCATGCCTTCACCAGCAACGCCACGGCGTGCACCGCGATGCCTTCCTCGCGCCCGGTGAAACCCAGTTTCTCGGTGGTGGTGGCCTTGACGTTGACGGCGTCCAGCTCCACCTGCAGGTCCTCGGCGATGCGTGCGCGCATGGTCTCGATATGCGGCGCCATCTTCGGCGCCTGGGCGACGATAGTGGCGTCGACATTGCCGACCACATAGCCCTTGGCCTGAACCAGCCCGACCACATGGCGCAGCAGCGCGCGGCTGTCGGCGCCCTTGAAGGTCGGGTCGGTGTCGGGGAAGTGCTTGCCGATGTCGCCTAGGGCACAGGCGCCGAGCAGGGCGTCACTGAGCGCATGCAGCAGCACGTCGCCATCGGAGTGGGCCACCAGGCCAAACTTGTGGGGAATGCGCACGCCGCCGAGAGTGATGAAATCGCCCTCGCCGAAGCGATGAACGTCGTAGCCATGACCGATACGCATAAAAGAAACGCCCCGAAGAAAATCAGGCGGCGATTCTACCCCAGGCGGGCGATGGGCTCGTGCAATCGATCACCCAAGACGACAACCGTCATGCACGCAGCAGGCTGGCCCAGGCCAGCAGCAGGCTGATGCTGACGACCAGGGTCAGGGGCCGGCGCAGCGCCGGATACCATTGCGGCGCCAGGCCCAGCGCGGTCGCACGCAGGTCGGCGACGTAGAGCATCACAAAGGCGAAAAGGAGGATCGGTAGAGCCAGTCCGAAGGGCATACCGCTGGCGATGGCAACCCAGCCCAGCAACGCCGGGATTACCGACAGGCCCAGCTGCAGCCTGGCACGTTCGTCGCTGGCCTGGGCACGCATCGCCAGACCCCAGTGGATGGCACCCATGAAGGCCAGGATCACGGCCGCATAATCCAGCAGCGCGGTCATCACGAAAGGCCGCCAGCCGCTCGGCGCGACCCAGACGCCCAGCGCGCCGCTGACGAAAGGAATCAGACCGGCATAGCCCAGGTACATGGCCAATCGCTCAGGCTGCTTGGCTTCAAAGGGATGCATGACAGGCTCCTCTGGCTGAGGGCACCCAGGTTAGTCAGACCGGCGCCCCGACTGCAAATGCCGACTACCCGCCGCTGGTGAGCAGCGCTGCCGCATGATGGCGCAGGTGGTCGTCTATAAAGCTGGCAATGAAGTAGTAGCTGTGGTCGTAACCCGGCTGCAGGCGCAGGGTCAGCGGATGGCCGGCGGCGCTGGCCGCCGCCTGCAGGGCCTGCGGCCTGAGCTGGACCTCAAGGAAGTCGTCGCGGTCGCCCTGGTCGACCAGGATCGGCAGCCGTTCCGTTGCCTCGGCCAGCAGCGCGCAGGCATCCCACTCGCGCCAGCGCGAACGGTCCTCGCCCAGGTAACGGGAGAAGGCCTTCTCGCCCCAGGGGCACTGCAGCGGATTGCTGATCGGCGCGAACGCCGAAACCGACTGGTAGCGACCGGGGTTCTTCAGCGCACAGATCAGCGCACCGTGGCCACCCATGGAGTGGCCGGCGATGCCGCGTTGGTCGCTGACCGGGAAGTTGGCCTCGATCAGCGCCGGCAGCTCCTGCACCACATAGTCATACATGCGGTAGTGGCGTGCCCAGGGCTCCTGGGTGGCATTGAGGTAGAAACCGGCACCCAGGCCAAAGTCCCAGGCCTTGTCGGGGTCATCCGGCACGCCCTCGCCACGCGGGCTGGTGTCGGGCGCGACGATGATCAGGCCGAGCTCGGCCGCCAGCTTCTGCGCGCCGGCCTTCTGCATGAAGTTCTCGTCGGTGCAGGTCAGGCCGCTCAGCCAATACAGCACCGGCAGCCTGGCGCCCTGCTCCACCTGCGGCGGCAGGTACACGGCGAACACCATGTCGCAGTTGAGCACCGTCGAAGGGTGCCGGTAGCGCTTGTGCCAGCCGCCGAAACTCTTATTGCTGGAGACGATTTCCAGAGTCACGTGAAACTCCTCTCTCGTAGTGCGGGAGGCCGCTCCGTGAAAAACCACGAAGCGTTTTCCACCAGCGCCAAGGTGGGCAAGCGGCCGGAACGGCCGCGTTGCCCACCCCACGGATCAATAGTGGATAACGGTGCGGATGCTCTTGCCTTCGTGCATCAGGTCAAAAGCCTCGTTGATCTGCTCCAGTCCCATGGTGTGGGTGATGAAGGTATCCAGCGGAATCTCGCCCTTCTGCGACTTCTCCACATAGCTCGGCAGCTCGGTGCGGCCCTTGACGCCACCGAAGGCCGAACCACGCCAGACGCGCCCGGTCACCAGCTGGAACGGACGGGTGCTGATCTCCTCGCCGGCACCGGCCACGCCGATGATCACGCTCTCGCCCCAGCCCTTGTGGCAGCACTCCAGCGCCGCGCGCATCAGCTGCACGTTGCCGACGCACTCGAAGCTGTAGTCCACGCCGCCATCGGTCATCTCGACGATGACGTCCTGGATCGGCTTGGCGTGGTCCTTCGGATTGACGAAGTCGGTGGCACCCAGCTCACGCGCCACGTCGAACTTGGCCGGGTTGATGTCGATGGCGATGATGCGCGAGGCCTTGGCCATCTTGGCGCCGATGATCGCCGCCAGGCCGATGCCGCCCAGGCCGAAGATCGCCACCGTGGCGCCCTCTTCCACCTTGGCGGTGTTGAGCACGGCGCCGATGCCGGTGGTCACGCCGCAGCCGAGCAGACAGACCTTCTCCAGCGGAGCGTCCTTGGGAATCACCGCCAGGGAGATTTCCGGCAGCACGGTGTACTCGGAGAAGGTCGAGCAACCCATGTAGTGGTAGATCGGCTCGCCGTTGTAGCTGAAGCGGGTGGTGCCGTCCGGCATCAGGCCCTTGCCCTGGGTGGCGCGCACCTTCTGGCACAGGTTGGTCTTGCCGGATTTGCAGAACTTGCACTCGCGGCATTCGGCCGTGTACAGCGGGATCACGTGATCGCCCACCTGCACCGAGGTCACGCCCTCGCCCACCGCCTCGACGATGCCACCGCCCTCATGGCCGAGAATCGCCGGGAACACGCCCTCGGAGTCGGCGCCGGACAGGGTGTAGGCATCGGTGTGGCACACGCCGGTGGCGACGATACGCACCAGCACCTCGCCGGCCTTGGGCGGCGCCACGTCCACTTCGACGATCTTGAGCGGCTGGTTGGGGCCAAAGGCGACGGCGGCGCGGGACTTGATCATGGACGTTCTCCGGTGAATGAAAAGTGCCGGAGAGTGTAGCCACCTGCGTTTTTCTGGATAATCCAAGCCACAGCAAAACATTATTGCCACACAGGGATAATCCATGAGCGGATGGGAAGGTCTCGACGAGTTCGTCGCGGTGGCCGAGTGCGGCCAGTTCACCGCCGCGGCCGAGCGCCTGGGGCTGTCGTCATCGCAGGTCAGCCGCCAGGTCGCGCGCCTGGAGGAACGCCTGCAGACCCGCCTGTTCTACCGCAGCACGCGCAAGGTGGCGCTGACCGAGGCCGGGCAGACCTTCCTGCAGCACTGCCAGCGCCTGCAGGACGCCCGCGAGGAAGCCCTGCGCGCCATCGGCGACCTGGCCGGCGAGCCCAAGGGCCTGCTGCGCATGACCTGCGCCGTGGCCTACGGCGAGCGCTTCGTGGTGCCGCTGGTGAACAGCTTCATGGAGCGTCACCCGCAGCTGCGGGTGGAGATCGAACTGAACAACCAGCCCCTCGATCTGCTGCAGGGCGGCTTCGACCTGGCCATTCGTCTCGGTCGCCTGCAGGACTCGCGGCTGGTCGCCACCCGCCTGGCACCCAGGGTGATGCACTTGTGCGCGGCCCCCGCCTACCTGGCGCGCTACGGCCGGCCGCACTCGCTGTCCGAGCTGGCCCGGCACAACTGCCTGGTCGGCAGCAGCGATCAGTGGAGCTTCCAGCAGGACGGCCGGGAAACCAGCCTGCGCGCGCAGGGCAACTGGCGCTGCAACAGCGGCGAAGCGGTGCTCGACGCCGCCCTGCGCGGCTTCGGCCTGTGCCAGCTGCCGGACTACTACGTGCAGCCGCACCTGCGCAGCGGCGCGCTGATCGACCTGCTGCCGCAGCAGCGCCCGCCGCACACCGCCGTGTGGGCGCTGTATCCGCAACAGCGGCACCTGTCGCCCAAGGTGCGTCTGCTGGTGGCGCTATTAAAGGAAGAACTGGCGCGGCGGCCGGAGTACCAGGAGGTTCCGGCCTAGGCCGGCGTGAGGCAGTCCGGCCCCTCGAAGGCGGGATCGTTGATCAGCGTGCTCAGGGCCCGCTCGCGCAGTGGTGGCTGCGGCGCTTCCAGCAGGGTCTGCAACACCTCGACCGGGGTCTGCGGGTCGAGCCAGGCGCGGGTCGCCGCCTGGTCGAGGACGATCGGCCGGCGCAGGTAACTGGCTGGCGCGGTGATCATCGCCACGCTCAGGTAGGTCTGCCCGGCGGTTGGGTAGGCCTCCCAGATCCCGGCCAGGTACAGCAGCCCCTCGCTGCTCATCCAGTACGGCCGTTTGCGGTTGGCCTGGCCACGCCATTCATAGAAACCATTGGCCGGCAGCAGGCAGCGGCGCTGGCGAAAGGCCTCGCGAAACATCGGCTGCTCGGCCAGCGTCTCGGCGCGCGCATGGGCCGGCGCCTTGCTGAAGTCATCGAGCCAGGCCGGGGTCAGCCCCCAGCGCCCGGCCGCCGCCTGCAGCTCGCCCTCGGGCTGGTGCACAAACAGCACCTGGGCGCCCGGCGCCAGGTTCCAGCGTTGCGGCAACGACTCGGGAAAACCCGGCAGGCTCGACAGGGCCTGGGGCCAACGGAACAGGGCGTAGCGTCCACTCATGGGCGGCGGGGTTTCCAGCAGAAGGCGGCAGAAGAACTCAACACAGCAGCACGCCGGGGAACCCGTCTGGCTCCTCGCCCGGCAGCGGCGCGGCGGCATTGTACGCGGCGATCAGCCGCCGCGCCCGCTCGGCCTCCTCGTCCTCCACCAGCAGGCCGAGCAGGCCAAGCGCCGGCAACTCGCCCACTGCCCCGAGCAGGTGGCGCCCGGCCAGATGCGCCTCCACGCCCTCGCTGGCCAGCATGCCCAGCAACAGCTCCGCCTCCAGCAGGTCCTGCGGCTCGTAGATGCGTTGCATCAGTCGTTCTCCCCGCGCACATCCAGCGACCAGTTTTCGCCATCGGTCTGCAGGGAGAAAACGATCGGCCGACAGCACACCGGACAGTCCTCGACGTACTCCTGATCACCGGCAGACAGATCGAGCAGCGCCTCGACCTCCTCCCAGCAATAGGGGCACTGGTACATCTGTGATTCCAGCATCGCGGCCTCCGTGTGAGTTGCTGTTATGGTAGCCCCTATATCACACACCCTCAAAAACCCATATAAAACAGCATCTTACTCGACGCCTTTAGCCTCAATGGCTGACAAAAATCTTACAACATGTAGTCTTGTAGACGCCCACTCCACACATTCGATTCAAGACTCACTACACCCATGAAAAAAGTTGCCGACAACAGCTTCCTACAAGATAAAGAAAAACTTTTAAGCTACCTTACCACCTCTAGCAATAACAAAATTATCCTCTGCGATTATTTGGCAATGGAGATTTACAAAGAAGGAAACATAGACTCATTAAACGATGTATTTAGCACCCTATCCAAATACCCCAACCAAACAATAATTCTAAAAAACATTCAAACCATAGCAAGGCTCTGTGGGCGCCAAGCTGGCCTTCAACGACGACTAATTGATAACAATTCCACTAAAGAGCTCCCTAAGTTCTGCCGACTCATAAAACTCGCAGCAAGCGGCAATCAAGAAGCCATCAACTTAATCAATAAACAGTCGCAATTCGCTAACGAGCAGCTCAACATTCTGCTAAGCGATGCCGACCAGCTAACAAAAAACTTCCATGACATTCAAAAAGCATTTACTCCAGCCGAACTTAAAACAATCCGAACAGATGGGCAGTACAGTCTGGCGCTAGTTAAAAAGATCGCAACCTTTATCGCGGAGCTAGCAGTACCCCTGATACACGAAATTCAGCGCCCTAAGGGAAAAATCCCAATGGAGGATTTCCCAAACTACTTCATCACTAGACTTGCGATATATAACCTTGCACTAACGCTGCGATGGATCAAAAAAGGAGGCATCCAAAATTCCTCACCCAAGAAAATCAGAAACGACCTCATCGACGCCTTAGTAGCAACTCACGCAACATACTTCGATGGGATTTTGTCGAACGACAAAAATCAAATAGAAACCTACCTCGAATCAGAACACATACTTAAAGGCATACTAAAGAAAAAACAATAATTTTATTTATGATAAAACTATATCAAGACCATTCGCCCGCAATTCGAACAAGAAAACTGCAATTGAATACAGATATTATTGCTCAACCTTATGAACTGGCATTTCTTTCACTCCTTCGACGAGCCCGCCCTTCATTTGCGATAAAACAGTCATCCTTACAAGAAAGAAAGTTTCTTTCAGAATCATTCTTTCCAAGAAAAAGGCGAAAGATTTATTATTCATATGCAGGAACAACAGACGCATTGCGCATGCTGCAAGGTTGTTAACACGATCTGTTTCTGGGGGCCGCGCCCTGAAGCCCGCTGGAAACGGCCTGTTCTTGTTCTGTGCGCGCTGCCATTCGTATTCGGCATTCCCGTGCTGCTGTGGCATGTCTGGGGGCATGCGGACAAAGCGTTTCTATGGTTGCCGTGCATTCCATTGTTCCTGCTGGCCAGCCTGGGTTTAGTTGTGGGCATTCGAGGATGCAATGCTTGTGTTGCTCGGCTTTGCGGGGAGCTCTAGCAGGGCAGTCAACCTCGCGCCCTTCAGCATCTGCCTGGCTGAATGTCTGCGCCCACCGGACCGGCGCAGTGCCCCGGTGCATTGGGATCAGGCGCTATCCCTCAATCCGCGTTGCTGCTCCACCGTCAGCCAATGGACACCGGCCATCGCGCTACGTAATGTGCTCGCCCGTTGCGGTGCAGCCGATTACGCTGCAGGAGTTAACCAGCACCAACGCTGGACACGTACAGGGAATGTCATGCAATTGAAAACCTTCTTCTCGTGCCTTTTTGCGGTACTGCTGGGCGCTGCATTGGCCGTTGCGGTCAAGTTTGGCTACAACCTTCCCGGTGTGTCGGCCCCCACCGACCTGTTCATGTTCATCCTGGATTCCCCAATCGGAAAACTGGCTTTAGCCAATTGGGGCGGACAGGGTGGCCTCCTGATCGCCATTGCGCTCCGGGCTTTCCCCTATAGCGTGTTCATCGGCTTGGTGGCCGGCGTGGTGCTTGGCAAGCTCAGATTCAAGCGCGCCTTCTGCTATTCGGTGTTGTGGATCCTGGTGGCAGATGCCGTGTTTGGCTATCTCGTGCTGTCCGACTCAACACCGGAGCAACTGGCCAATCTGCAGAAAGAAATCGGCCTGATGATCTGGACCGATATTTGGGTCTACGGCTGGTACTTCCTTGCGCTCTACATCGCCTACACGCTCTCCAGGCGCGTGGCATCGCGGTTCACCAAACCGTCCCGCAAGCTCGCCAATGCCGGCTAAATCTCTATCGGGCTTTGGCTGCCTTGTGACCAGGGCGCAGGCGATCAGCAGGCAATTGCCGGGCGGCTGTCGCATCCACGCCAACAGTGACGAGGCCTGCACTGAGCTGATGTGACTTGCCGCTATAATCGCCGGTCTATTGCTGGCCCCGCGTCCCTGCAGGGCCAGCGGCCCCGGTGGGGCAATCCGAGTAGCCGAACAACGAGAACATGATGGGCGAATTCGATTCCATCCGACCTTACGCCGACCACGAAGTCCCCGCCGTACTGGCGCGCCTGTTGAGCGACGACACCTTCCTCGGCACCCTGACCCGCTTCCGTTTCCCGCGCCTGGCCGGGCCATTCGGCTGGTTGCTCAAACCGCTTATCGCCCATCTGCTGAGGCGCGAGACGGCCGATATCGCCTCGGTGGATGCCCTGCAGGCGCGTATCGAGCCCTATATCGACCGCACCGTGGAGCGCGCCACCGACGGCATCAGCTTCTCCGGCATCGAGCACCTGAAGGCGGGCACGCCCTACCTGTTCCTGGCCAACCACCGCGACATCGTGATGGACCCGGCCTTCGTCAACTACGCGGTGTTCCACGCCGGGCTGCCGACTCCGCGCATCGCCATCGGCGACAACCTGCTGCAGCGCCCCTTCGTCAGCGACCTGATGCGCCTGAACAAGAGCTTCATCGTGCACCGCAGCATCACCGGGCGGCGCGAGAAGCTGGCGGCCTTCCAGCTGCTGTCGGCCTATATCAACCACTCGATCCGCGAGGAAGGCCAGTCGATCTGGATCGCCCAGGCCGAAGGCCGGGCCAAGGACGGCGACGACCGTACCGATTCGGCGATCCTCAAGATGTTCCACATGGCGCGCAAGGATGAGCCGTTCGCCGAGGCGCTGGCGGCGCTGAACCTGGTGCCGGTGTCGATCAGCTACGAGTACGACCCCTGCGACCAGGCCAAGGCCCGCGAGCTGCAGATTCGCGCCAGCACCGGCGGTTACGAGAAGGCGCCGGGCGAGGATGACGCCAGCATCGCCCTGGGCATCACCGGCTACAAGGGCCGCGTCCACGTGCATTTCGGCGCGCCGGTGCGCGAGGGTTTCGAGGATGCCAAGCAGCTGGCCACGCTGATGGACCAGCACATCCTGAGTGGCTACCGGCTGTTCCCGGTGCACCTGCTGGCCTATGCCGAGTGGGAGGAGCGCGATAGTGCCCTCGCCGTGCCATCGGTCGAGCAGCTGTTCCCCGCAGCGGAAGTCACCACTGCCCGCAGCGAGTGGCAACGTCGCCTGACGGCCTGCCCCGCCGAGCAGCGTCCCTGGCTGATTCGCCAGTACGCCACGCCAGTACGCAACCAGTACCGCATCAAGGCCGGCCTGCCGCTGTAAGTGCAAGGCCCGCCGAGCCATGCGGCGGGCCTTTTTAATCTGATCATCCGGCCAAACTTTCAGCGCCATTCCGATATATATCCGCCCGCGCTTCAAGTTGCTTCACACGCTGCTGTTTTTTCTCGCCAAAGCCCACATATTCAGCAACTAACGCTGGCAATTAGCCACGAACTTTGGTTAGTTATCGCCCAGGGAAAACCGGCAACTTTTATTGACCGGACGGTGTGCGCAAACTTCTGCCCGAGTGCATTCTTCGCCGCCTTCCGCAGCTCGAACCGGCCCGGCCCACGGTCTGAAAAGGAATTTGCACATGCGCCGCGTCGTGATCACCGGAATGGGGCTGGTTTCCAGCCTCGGCAATGACCTGGAAAGCGTCACCCGCCATCTGCGCGAGGGTCGTTCGGGCATCCGCTTCAACCCTACCTACGCCGAAGTCGGCATGCGCAGCCAGGTGTGCGGCGCGGTGCCGCTGGACATGGATGCGCTGAACATCGACCGCAAGGTCAAGCGCTTCATGGGCGACGCCGCGGCCTATGCCTACCTGGCCCTGCAGCAGGCGATCAAGGATGCCGGGCTGAACAACGCGCAGGTTTCCCACCCGCGCACCGGCCTGATCGCCGGCTCCGGCGGCGCCTCGGCGTTCAACCAGATGGAGGCCATGGACATCCTGCGCGAGAAGGGCATCGCCCGCGTCGGCCCGTTCCGCGTGCCGCGCACCATGAGCAACACGGTTTCTGCCTGCCTGGCCACACCGTTCCGCATCAAGGGCCTCAGCTATTCCATCGCCTCCGCCTGCGCCAGCAGCGCGCACTGCATCGGCCACGCCATGGAGCAGATCCGCATGGGCAACCAGGACATCGTCTTCGCCGGTGGCGGCGAAGAAGAGCACTGGAGCCAGAGCTACCTGTTCGACGCCATGGGCGCCCTCTCCAGCCAGCACAACGACACCCCGGAAAAGGCCTCGCGGCCTTACGACACACGCCGCGACGGCTTCGTCATCTCCGCCGGTGGCGGCATGGTGGTGGTCGAGGCGCTGGACCATGCGCTGGCGCGGGGCGCGCGCATTCACGCCGAGATCATCGGCTATGGCGCCACCTCCGACGGCTACGACATGGTCGCGCCCAGCGGCGAAGGTGGCATGCGCTGCATGCAGCAGGCGCTGGCCAGGGTCGAGGAGCCGATCGACTACATCAACGCCCACGGCACCTCCACCCCGGTGGGCGACCTGGCCGAGATGCGCGCGATCCGCAAGGTGTTCGGCCGCGAGATGCCACCGATCAGCTCGACCAAGAGCCTGTCCGGCCACGCGCTGGGCGCCGCCGGCGTGCATGAGGCGATCTACTGCATGCTGATGATGCGCGAGAACTTCATCGCCGGCTCGGCCAACATCGACAACCTCGACCCCGAGCTGACCGACATGCCGGTGCTGCGCGAGGCGCGCAGTGGCGTGAACCTGAACACGGTGATGAGCAACAGCTTCGGCTTCGGCGGCACCAACGCCACCCTGGTGCTGAAGCGCTGGGAATGCTGAAGCCTCCTCTCCCTAAGCGGACCGCCCGCCCCCTCTCCCGCCAACGGGACAGGGTGAGCACTCGTAGCCCGGATGCAATCCGGGAAGCAGGCCGCTCCGTCCCCCGGATTGTATCCGGGCTACCGTACCAGGGGAGCTAAGAGGTCCGAGGGGCACACAAGCCCCTCACCCTACGCGGGCCGCCCCTCCCCTCTCCCAAAGGGAGAGGGGTGTACGCGGATCAGGCCGCCAGACCTACACCGCCGGTGGCGACCAGGATCTGCCCGCGAATGGCACTGGAGCGCTCCGAGGCGAGGAAGGCGACCACATTGGCGATTTCCTCGGGTTCCAGCGCCCAGCGCCGGCCGCAGGATTCCATGTTGGCGATCATGCGCGGCCACATCTCCGACAGGTACGGCAGCATCTCGCTGCGCACCAGCCCGCCGCACACGCCGTTGACGCGGATGCCACGGTCATACAGCTCCACTTCCAGGTAGCGCACCAGGTTCTCCAGAGCCGCCTTCATCAGGCCCAGCGGGTAGTTGGGCAGCACCAGGTGCGACCCCACCCCGGAGATGGCGCAGATGGTGCCGCCGGCCGGCATCAGCGGCGCCACGGCATTGATCACCGCCACGTTGCCGACCAGGCTGGTGCCGAACAGCTGCTTCCAGTCGTGCTTGGTCAGTTCGAGCACCGGCTTGAACGGCGAGCTGGCGGCGTTGAGCACCAGGTGGTCGATGCGCTCCAGGCCGTCGAGGCGCAGGCTCTTGATCATCTGCTCCACGTCGCGGCTCTCGGAGATGTCCGCCAGCGCCTTGTAGGCACGCACGCCACGCGCCTCAGCGCGGGCCACCAGGTTGTCCAGGTTGGCGGCACCCTTGCCCTGGCTGCGCCGGTAGTTGAGCACCACATCGAAGCCGTCATCGATGAAGCGCTCGGCGATGGCCGCGCCTATGCCGCGGGCGGCGCCGGTAATGAGGACGACTTGCCGTTCCGTTGTCATAACTCTCTCTCACTCTGTATATGAAGTGCGCTCGCCAACAACAACTTCAATAACAGCAGCGCAATATTAAACGCCTACTTGCAGGAACAACTTTTCCTGCACTCTGGCGCATCGTTTATTACTGCCAGCCGGGCAACTTGAAAGCCCTCCGACCGGCAACTTTTCAATTGCTCAGGTAAACCTGAACGCCTCGGCGATCAGCAACTTCGAAGCCCGCTTCGCCGGAATGATCGAGGCCAGTACGGCGGTAACGATGGCCAGCGCACAGGTGAACCAGAACAGGTCGACGTCCTCGTCCCACAGGATGAAGGCCAGGTAGCCCTTGGTGTAGCCCGGTGACGGCGGCATGGGCAGGCCGTGGACGTTGATCAGCTCGGCCAGGCCGATGCCCACCGCCACGCTGAGCGCAGCGCCGAGCAGGCCGATGAAGATGCCCTCGAGGATGAACAGACGCCCCACCTCGCGCTGGGTCAGGCCCAGGGCACGCAGGGTGGCGATCTCGCGGGTGCGCTCGACCACGTTCATCATCAGCGTGTTGCCGATCATGAAGACCACGATGACGCTGACGATCGACTTAATGAAGAAGAAGATGCCGTCGAACAGGCTGACCACCTGGTGGTAGTAAACCGCCAGCTCGGACCAGGGCCGCACCTCCAGCGCCAGGCCATGCTCGGCGATGATCGCCTGCACCCGCTTGAGCGCGGCGTCGGTCTGCGCGGTGTCGTTGAGCAGGATGATGATGCGGCTGACCTCGTCGGTTTCCAGCAGCGCCTGGGCGGTTTCCAGCGGCATCTTCAGCGAGCGGTCGTCGTACTCCTTGATGCCCGACTCCATGACCCCGCGCACCGTCACCGACATGGCGTTCTGCCCGCCCTTGGGGTTGACCACCAGCAGGTCCAGTTCGCTGTCGTAACCGGCGCCCAGGCCCTTGGCCACGCCGGTGCCGATGGTCACGCCGAGGCCGTCGATGCGCGACAGGTCGCTGCCCAGCACGATGCGGTCCAGGGCGCCCAGGGTCAGCGAGCTGGCCGGCTCGATGCCGACGCCGGAGATGAAGGTGGACGTCTCCGACTCGTAGTGCGAGGCGATGCCGGAGAACTCGATCTGCCCGGTCACCGTCTTCAGCAGCGGCCCCAGTTCGGGGTCGGCGGCGAGGATGCGCTTGATCTCCTGGTAGCCGGGGATGCCGTGGCGCAGCGGGTTGGTGGCGCCGCTGGCGAGGTAGCCTTCGCGGTACAGCTGCAGGTGGCCGAGGTTGGTGCGAATGGTCTGCTCACGCAGGGCCGAGAAGGAGTGCTGGACGAAACCACCGAAGGTGAACACCGCCACCCCGCCCATGATGATCGCCAGCAGGGTGATGCCCGAGCGGCGGCGCTGGCGGAACAGGTTGGCGAAGGCGTAGCGGATCGAGGTGGGCCGGCGCAGGGCGGTCCACAGCACCAGCAGCAGGGCGTAGACGATGATGGCGTTGGCCAGGTAGTACAACAGCTCGCTCATGGCGCCGCCTCCACGATCGGGGTCAGGACCCGCTCCACCTCGGCGCGGGTGATGGGCAGGCGGCCCTCGGCCTGCAGCAGCTCGCGCCAGGGCGAGACCAGGGCGTTGGCCGCGGCCTCATCGCCCGCCGCGCGTTCGGCGCGCGCCTGCAGGAAGTCCACCAGCGGCAGCAGCTCGGCCGGCACCTGCTCGGCGTGTTCGCGCAGGTAGCGCAGGTCCTTGAGCGCCACCACATGGCGGCCGAACTCGGCCGGCACGTAGCAGTCCAGGCGCGCGCGCAGCAGGCGCAGGCGCCAGTCCTCGGGGTTCTGGTCGACCGCCTCGTCCATCAGGAAGAAGCCGCGCTTGGCCAGCTCGGCGGCGCGGAAGTAGTTCTGCCGCTTGACGTACTCGCCGGCCATGAACAGCCAGCCGTAGCCCTCGTAGAGCTTGGCCGGCAGGTCGTCGGGGTGCTGTTCGCGCCAGGTCGCCAGCGCCTCCAGCGTGCGCTCGTCGAGGCCCTCGCTGGGCGCCCGCACCACCGCCAGGATGCCCTGCTCACGCACGGGCGCAGAGGCATGGCGCGACACCAGCGCATCCAGGGCGGCGCGCCCCTGCTCACGCAGCTGATCGGCGTCGATGGAAGCCTGGGCGCCTCCCGCGACCAGCAGGCTCAGCAGCAGTAGCCAGCGGCTCATGGCGCGATCCTCCCGTCGGCGATACTCACCACCCGCCCGGCCACATCGCGCACGGCATCGGAGTGGGTGGAGATGATGAAGGTGGTGCCGTTCTCGCGGTTGATTTCCTGCATCAGCTCCAGCACCGAGCGGCCGGTTTCCGAATCCAGGTTGCCGGTGGGTTCGTCGGCGATCACCAGCGCCGGCTTCTTCACCAGCGCCCGAGCGATGGCCACCCGCTGCTGCTGGCCGCCGGACAGTTCCACCGGCCGGCGCAGCGCATGCTGCTGCAGGCCGACCCGTTCCAGCGCCTGCATCACCAGGTGGCGCGCCTGATCCTTGCGATAGCCGTTGAGCATCAGCGGGTAGTAGACGTTGTCGAACACGCTGAGCACCGGCAGCAGGTTGAAGAACTGGAAGATGAAGCCGATCTCGCGGGCACGCAGTGCGGCCAGCTCGCGGTCGTCGAGGTCGGCCAGGTCCTGGCCGAGGAAATGCACGGCGCCGGCACTGGGACGGTCGATCCCGCCGATCAGGTTGAGCAGCGTGCTCTTGCCGCTGCCCGACTGGCCCACCAGCGCGACGAACTCGCCACGCTCGATCTGCAGGTCGATAAGACGCAGCGCCTGCACGCGGCCCTCACCCTTGCCGTAGCACTTCTCCACCGCGCTCAGGCGCACGATGGGCAACTGGGTCGCCTTGACCAGCTGCAGCCGGCGGGCCTCGCCGGGCGCCTGCGCCTGCGCCAGCAGGGCATCCTTGTCCATGCTCATCATTCCCCCCGCAGCAGCCAGGTACCGCCCTGGCTGTCACTCAGGCTCAGCAGCGCCGGCGGGGTATCCGCCGTCGCCGCCTTGCGTTCGGCATGCCGTTGCAGCGCCAGCAGCGGATTGAGCCCGCCACTGTCGCCGAAGCGCCGGCAGATGTTTTCGTACACCCAGTGCTCGCCAGCAGCGGCCACCGCACTCGCCTCGATCTGATCGAGCAGGCTGGACGGGTAGTGGCCGCCGTAGACCAGCGCGCGCCGCTCCGGCAGCTGCTCGGCCCAGCGCTCGCCCAGCCACTGGCCCGCCGCCTCGCGGCCGGCGGGTGCCTGCAGGTAATGCGGCGCACCCAGCAGCAGGCCGGGCTGACGCGCGCTGGCCAGCGCCTCGCCGCGCCGCAGCACCATGAAACCGGCGCGCTCCACCAGCGGCGCGTTGTGCTGGCCGCCACGCCCCAGCCAGGCGCGCTCGGCAGCGTTGCCGCTGAGCGCCTCGGCGAAGCACAGCACCGGAAAACTGCGGAACAGCCCGCCCAGCAGCACGCTGTCGGCGGCACCGCTGTGCAGCAGCGACTGCGCCATGCGCAATGCCTGGATGAAGGCTCCGCGCCCCGCCTGCACCTTGCAGGAGAAGGCCTCGGTGGCCTGGTCGCGCAGGATGAATTTGGGGATTACGTCGAGATCGAAACTGTCGCGCCAGTTGAACGCCTGCTCCAGGTGCGAACTCTGCCCCCAGAAGTCGAAATACAGCAGGGCCATGCGCTCACGCGCGCTGCGCCGGCCGCAGCTGGCCTCGGCGGCGGCCACCGCCTGCTTGGCCGCCTGGGCGACGGCAGTGAGCGTGTCGCGATAGCCGGACTTGGCCGCATCCAGGCCGCCGTCCTGGCTGAAACGACTGAAATCCCACTGGCGCCGGCCCGTCTGGCGCGCGGCCTTGCGGTACAGCTGCGCCTCCCAGGCTCTGAACCAGCGCGGCTCGAAACGCTGCGGGGCACGCTCTGCCTGCAGTACCGAGAGACCAACCAGGGCCAGGGTATTGCTGCGCTGCTCGGGCTGCGCCTGCAGCTCGTCGGCGCTGGCCGGGCGCAGCGGAGTCAACTGCATTTCTTCGACAGACATGATGCTCTCGCTTATCCGGCCAGCCGCGTCAGCGTGCAGGCAGCCATGGAACCTTCGATACCCAGCCCCAGCTTGACCAGCTTGTCGCTGTGCAGCGTCAGCGGGGCGGCATCGGCGTGCAGGTGCACCCCGGCAGCGTCCAGCGGCGCCAGGGCCTTGAAGGCCAGCAGGCGACGCTCGCGCAGGGCATCGGCAGCGATGGCCAGGTCGGTCAGGCCGCTGGCCGCCACCTGGTAGCCAAGCTGCGCCTTGTAGGAAACGGCCGGCACGGCGTGGTCGCCCCACAGCTTGCGCACCGCCATCAGCTCGGCCTGGTCGCTGCCGCGAATGCCGTTGCCGTGCATGAACAGGCAACCGATGTCGGCCGGTGTGGCGGCGGCCTGCTCCAGCGAGGCCTCGACGGTGCGCGCCAGGGTGCGGAAATCCGGCGCGAACGACTGCCCACCGCGCCCGGAACCACCGCCCTGGCAGACGGCGAAGCCATCGATGCGCAGCTGGCCGCGGCCGCCGCGGGCCTGCAGGTGGGCCTCGCTCTCGAGGATCGCCAGCGCCGCCCCGCCGCCCAGCAGCACGCCCTCGGTAGCCGCCGAAAACGGCTGCGCCACCTCGCGGGCCAGGGCGTTGACCCCGCCCATGAACATCAGGTTGTACTGCGACACCTGCTGCCAGGAGGCCACCAGCACCAGGTCGGCGGCGCCGCTCTCGATCGCCTGGCGGGCGAGGAACAGCGCCGACAGGCTGGAGCAGCTGGCCGTGGATAACGCCAGCGGCGGCAGCGCCAGGCCGATGCGGCGCATCAGCAGGCGACCGAGGCGCTCCTCGGCATAGCTGTCGCTGTGCATCTGGCGGATGCCGGGGTTGAAAAGCAGGTCCTCGGCATCGTTGCGCTGCAGGTAGGCGGTGAACTTCATGATGTCCGGCTGCACGCCCTGGCCGCCGATGTAGCACTGCACGCGCGAACCGGCCAACTCGGCACGGCTCAGGCCGGCCTGGGCCAGCGCTTCGTCCAGCACCTTCTCGATCAGCGCGCAGGCGGTCTCGGCATCGCAGCCGGCGGGGTTGCGCCGGGTCGCCGGCAACGCCGGCATCGCCACCTGCTGCGGATTGAACAGCAGGCCATTGCCCTGGGCCGCCCGCTCGCTGGCGAAAAAGCCCGTGCGCGGGCCGAGGCGCTGCTCGGCCAGCGCCGCGCTGAGCGACGCCGCATTCTGGCCAAGGGCGTTGAACACACCCAGGCCGGAGATCACCGCACGCCCGGCGTCAGCCATCCTTGCGCACCAGCAGGGCGTAGTTGTTGCCCCCGTCCGAAGCGCCCAGTACCAGCGCGTGGCGCACCTCGCGGCGCAGCGGCTGGCGCACGAAGGCGATGTCGTCGGCGCAGAACTCGCGGGTGTAGGGAATCGGCGCGATCTCGCCGCTGCGCATGATCTGCAGCACCTGCGCCAGGTTGAGCAGGCCGGCGGCCGATTCGACGAAGCCGAAGTGACCGTTGTAGTTGACCAGCGGCACCTCGGCCGCCAGCGCGCCGAACACGGCGCGCACTGCGTCCAGTTCCTTCTGCGCGCTGTCACCGGTGCCCCAGCTGGTGCCGCAGATCAGATCGACCTCGCTGGCCTGCAGGCCGGCCTCGGCCAGCGCCTGCTGGATCGCCGCGATCATCGCGTTGCCGGCGGCCAGGCCGGATTCGCCCGGGTAGGCGGCATCGCAGGAGCGGCCATAACCGAGCACCACGCCAAGCACCTGCGCACCGCGCGCATGGGCAGCGTCGAGGTCTTCGAGCAGGGCCACCGCGGCGCCCTCCCCCAGAGTGAAGCCACTGGGGTTGGCGCCATAGACCTGGAAGGCATCCGCGGCATCGCTCCAGCACAGGCGATCGGCCGTCGCCGGCGACATCAGCACCGAGGAATAGGCATTCTCCTCGGCGGCACCGACCAGCGCCTGCGGCTGCAGGCCCTGGCGTACCAGCTCGTAGCCGTAGAGCAGTGCGCCGAGGCCGGCGTTGTAGCCGGTGGACAGGGTGGTGTTGTAGCCCTTGAGGCCCTTGCTGATGGCGCAGAAGGTGGCGGTGGAGTTCATCAGCGCCGAGGGGAACTCGAAGGTACGCGCGCGCTTGGGGTCCGGGTGCAGGCTCTGCGCATAGCGCGCAATGGTGGCCTGCGGGCCCTTGGACATGCCCATGATCAGCGCGACGTCGGTATCACCATGACGCACCTTGCGCCCGCCGCTCTGCAACGCCTGCTCGACGGCCAGCAGGCCGTGGGTGCCGATGCGGCTGGCCTTGCGCGGGTCGTAGTTCTTCAGGTGCTTGCGTGCCTCGATGCCACGTACCTCGTGGGCACGAAACTGCATGGCGCGCAGGTCGGCCTCGGTCATGCCGGCCAGGCGCTCGGCCAGCGCCGGATTGGCCTGCATCAGCTGATTGAGGTCGTGGGCCTGCTCGCCGCTGCCCAGCCAGTCGTCGGCCGACACCGACAGCGAACCATCGACGCCATTGCGGATGTTCTCGGCGATCTGCTCGGCGCCATAGCCCAGCGAGCTGAGCGCACCGAAGCCGGTGATGGCCACGCGGCGCGGCTGGTATTCGGTGGCCGCGGCGGTCTCCGGGGTCACCGAGGCGACGATGCTGCAGTTGTTGCCGCCGAAGGCGTAGTTGTTCTTCATGAACAGCCCGACCTCGTGCTCCTGGAAATGGTTGGGCACGTAGTTGAGGTCGCAGCCGGTGCGCGGCGTGGAGAAGTTCAGGGTCGGCAGCACCTTGCCGGACGGCAGGGTGGTCAGGCAGGCGATCATCTCGATGATGCCGGCCGAGCCGATGTTGTGGCCGAAGTACGACTTGGTCGAACTCACCGGGATATCGGCGATGTTGGGGAAGACCTTCTTCATCGCCAGGGTCTCGGCGCGATCGTTGGCCTCGGTACCGGTGCCGTGGGCGTTGATGTAGCCGATGGCCTCCGGGCCGATACCGGCGTTGCGCAGCGCCGCGCGCATCACCAGGGTGGCGCCTTCGGCACGCGGGTCCGGCGCTGTTTCATGGTGCGCGTCGGAACTGGTGGCGTAGCCGATGATCTCGCCATAGATGGTGGCGCCACGCGCCTTGGCGTGCTCGTACTCCTCCAGCACCAGCGCGCCGGCGCCCTCGCCGACGGACATGCCGGGGGTGCCGGAGAACGGGCAGCAGGGTTCTTCGCGCATCGCCTTGAGCGCGTAGAAACCGGCGAAGGTGGGCAGGTAGACCGGGTCGGAGCCGACAATCAGCGCCACCGGGTTCTTGGAATTCTGGATCTGGTCGAAACCGATGCCGATGGCATTGGTGCTGGCCGTACAGGCCGTGGCCACCAGCTCGAAGCCGCCCTTGAGGCCGAGCAGCGAAGTCACCACCGGGCAGATCGCCGAGAAGTTGCCGCACACTTCCATCTTGCGCGGGCTGAACTGCTCGGGCTGGTGCTCGATCAGCGGCATGATGGCCTCAGCGCTGGCCGAGGACACACCGACCACCAGGCTGGTGCGCTCCAGCAGCGGATCACCGAGCAGGCCGGCATGCTCCAGGGCATCACGGCCGACCTTGTACCCCCACAGCGCGGTACGGTCGAGTTCGGGCAGGCGCTGCGGGTCGATACCGGGGTACTCGACCGGCTGCAGTACTTCGGATGCCAGGGCATCATCGAAATAGTGGCGAAAATGCTGGCTGGGACCGATGGCCGCCTTTTCGGCGAACAGGCCCTCGCGAAACGCCTCCAGCGTATTGCCGAGCGCCGTGAGCACGCCCATCCCTGTGACTACTACCCGCTTGCGCTGAACCATGTGTGACTCCTCCGAGGCTGCGACCTGAGAACGGACCGCCCGCCCCGGCGGCCCGCTCGCTGTGGCTGATGACGTGGATTACTGGGCCTGCTGCTCCAGCAGGCTCTTCGGCCGCGACGGGTCGACGTAGCTGTGCTCGGCCGGGTTGACCAGGAAGCTGAAGTTCTGCAGGAAGGGGATCGCCGCAGTGCTGATGGCAACGCGCGCGCCGCTGGCGTCGATGGCATAGCCGTCCAGGCCGGCGTAGGCATAGTCGCTGTCGAGCAGCGCCTGGCCGATATACGCCTGCACACCCTCGGACCAGCCCAGGGTGATCACCTTGCCGATTACGCTGTCGCCGCTGTACACGGCATCGCCGATGTTGGCCGCGGCGCCGTCGCCCTTGACCAGGAAGCCGACCACGCGCTGCGCGGCGCCCTCTTCCAGCTTGGCCAGCAGGGCGTCCTTGCCGACGAACTCGTCCTTGTCGTAACGCACCGCCCACTGCAGCTGCAGCTCGATCGGGCAGCGGGTGAACTCACCGGCCAGGGCCGGGTCCCAGCACGGGTTTTCCAGGCGCGAACGACCCTGGAACTCGATGCCGCCGGTCTTCAGGTCGAACTTGGCGCCGGCCTCCAGGGCACGCTGCCAGAGCTCGGCCAGGGACTCACGCGGGCCCAGAACCTTGTAGGAGAACTCGCCGTGCTTGCCGGCACGCAGCAGGGTCACGTCGTCCACGTGCATGAACTCGAGGAACGGCAGACCGAGCACGTCGAAACCGAACAGCTCGGCCATCAGCTCCCAGCTGTAGGGGCCTTCGAACAGCAGGGTGCCGAGCTGGTTCTGCGCGGCGATCTCGACTTCTTCCTCGCCGACCAGAGCCTGCAGGCTGGCGGCCAGGGTGTCGCCCTTGACCCATTCGGTGAGCAGCAGGAAACGCTCGTCGTCACACAGCACGTAGAGGTCGGTGACGATCTGGCCCTTGTCGTCCAGCAGCACGGTATACAGCGCCTGCTCGTCGCGGATCACCGAGAGGTCGCCGCCAACCACGCGGTTGAGGAAATCGTAGGCCTCGTCACCCTGCACCTCGACGATGCCGAAGTGCGAGTAATCGACCATCAGGATGTTCTTGCGCGAGGCCTGGTGCTCGGCGGCGGGCTCGCCATAGTGCAGCGGGATGCGCACGCCATTGCGTTCGCCCAGGGTGGCGCCGGCGGCTTGGTGAACGGCTTCCATCGGATTCATCGTTATGTCCCTCGAATTGTGTGCGGCAGGAGTCAGGCGGCTGCGGCCTGGCGCTGCAGAATGAAGTTGGCCAGCGAGTTGACGTTGCGCATGTAGGACGGGTCGTCGCCCTCGGAAACGCGCACGCCGAACTCCTCGTCGAGCATCACCACCAGCTCGGTGGCATCCACCGAGTCGAGCTTCAGGCCGCTGCCGAACAGCGGGGTGTCGTCGTCGATCTGGGCGCGGTTCTGGTACAGGTTGAGACGGTCGATCAGGCTGTCCTTGAGCTTGTCCAGTACGGCCCGGCGCTGGGCGATGGCGTCTTGCAGTTGCTTGTCCATGGTGGGGTCCTCGCGGTCGGGCTTAGCCCGGGTAGTTGAATGGCTTGCTCATGTCGAACCAGAAATTGGCCAGCTTGCCGACGGTGGTGACGCGCCGGCCGATGCGTGCCTCGACCTTGAAGTGGCTGAAGCCGGCCGGGTCCTTCATCACCAGCTCGCTGCGCATGAATAGGGTGTCGCCGGGCAGGACCACGCTCTTGTACTTGAGGTCCTGGGAGGCCAGCACACCGCCCCACTTCTTGCGGATGGCGGCGATGATCTCCATGCCCTCCTCGCTGTGCAGGGCCTTCTGCAGGTCGCGACGGGCCGACAGGTCGCAGTCGAAACGCTGCTCGTACTCCTCGCAGAAGGCGGTGAGCAGAGTCAGGTAATCGCTGGTCTGGCCCATTGCCTCGGCGATCAGTACGCCAGGCATGATCGGGCTGTCGGGGAAGTGCCCGGTGAACTGCGGCTCGTTGAAGGTGATGTTCTTCACCGCCGTGATGTAGCCGCGCGAGCCGCGCTTGAATTCGCAGATCTTGTCGACCAGGAAGAACGGATAGCGCCAGGGGCCCATCTTCATGAGCAGCGAGGGTGCGACGAGACTTTCTTCGGTATCGGCCATGGGGCCTCCTTAACGCATGATCAGGCCGCCATCGACCACCAGAGTCTGGCCGACGACGTAGCTCGAGGAGCTGGAGCAGAGGAAGGCGATGGCCTCGGCCACTTCGCGGGTTTCGCCCATGCGTTGCAGGGGGATTACCGAGAGGGTCTGGCGGATCACGTTGCGCGGCACGCGCTTGGTCATCACCGACTCGATCAGGCCCGGGGCCACGGCATTGACACGCACCCCCTTGGAGCCCAGCTCGCCGGCCAGGGTGCGGGTGAAGCCGATCATCCCGGCCTTGGCCGCGCTGTAGTTGGTCTGGCCGAAGCTGTTGGTCAGGCCGGCGATCGACGAGACGTTGACCACCGTTGCCTGCTTGGCCTTGCGCAGCAGGCGCAGGGCCGCCTTGGTGGCCATGAAGGTGCCGTACAGGTTGGTCTTGACGACGTCGTCGAACTCGTCGAAGTCCATCATCGAGAACAGGTTGTCGCGGTACTTGCCGGCGTTGTTCACCAGCACGTCGAGCTTGCCCTCGGCCTCCTCGATCCGCGCCATGGCGGCGTCCAGTTCGGCCTTGTTGGTGATGTCGCACTTGAGCGCCACCAGGCGCCCGGCGAAGTCCTGGCGGTCGGCCAGCTCACCCAGGCGCGCCGGGTTGTTGTTGTAAGTGGCGTACACCTTGCTGCCGTCCTCCAGCAGCTTCTCGCACACCGCCAGGCCGATATCGCCACTGGCGCCGGTCACCAAAGCGACCTTCCCCTGCAAATCCGTAAACGTTGCCATTGCCCTAGCCCTATCTTCTGGTTGTCACCCGAGCACAACCGCCGCCACTGCGTGGGTGCCGCAGTGGGATATGCTCAAACTCGCCGCGGTCAGACCCGACCGCTGCATTTCCTCGAGGAAGCGCCCGCCGAACACCAGGTACGGCCGCCCCGCTTCTTCATGCTCGATACGCAGGTCGTGGAACTGGATGCCGTCGCGAAACCCCGTGCCCAGTGCCTTGACCGCCGCTTCCTTGGCCGCCCAGATGCCCGCCGCGCGCTCCGCGTTGGCCTCGGCGTCGCCGATGTAGTCTCGTTCCGGAGCCGTGTAGACCCGGTTGAGGAAACCCTCGCCACTGCGCCGGCTGGCGGTGCGGATACGCTCGATTTCCACGATGTCGATACCGATGTGCATGCTCATGGCCTCTGCGGCATGCCGGCCGCCACCGGCTGCACGCCCAGCTCGCGGATGAACAAGCCGGCCTGCTCGGCGTCGCGCCGCTGAGTAAGCCCGCGCTCGCGCCAGAAGGCCCAGCCGGGGGCGACCAGCAGCAGTGCGCAGAACAGCGGGAACGGCAGGGGTTGCGGCAGCTGCGCCAGCAGGCCGCAGAGAAGCAAGGCCCACAGCCCCACGGCGGCGTAGTACAGGGCCATGCGCGGCAGCACCCGGGCACTGCCCGCTACTGGCGCCGAGGGGGTACGCAGCAGTGCCGAGAGACGCTCACCCACTGCCGAGTACAGGCGCGAGCGCCGCGCGCCGAGCAGCAGGAAGAAGGTGACGATCCAGCCCAGGATCATCGCCGCCACGGCGAACTCGGGCTTGCCGTAACCGCTCTGCAGGTCGAAGTCAGGGCGACCGTGCAGCGGCCAGATCAGCGCCAGGCTGATCAGCAGGCTGATGGCCAGGTCCTCGGCGCGATAGCGACCGGCATCACGCAGGCGCGTCATCTGCGGCAACATGGCGTTCTCGCCCTGGTCGCTGGCCAGGACCATGAAGTAAGGGGCGCTGCCGGTCAGCAGCAGCGCCAGCAGCAGCGGAAAGAGCAGGCCGAGCACCGCCAGTGTGACCAGCGCCGGATACGCCGGCAGCAGCGTCAGCCCGGCCCACAGCATCACCGTGATCAGCCCGGCCAGCAGCAACGGCAGGCTCAGCGGTCGCCGCAGCGGATTGAGCAGCCCGATCAGCGGGCTGATGCGCAGCTGCTGCAGTTGCTGCAACTCGCTCGGCAGGACCATGAACTTGAGCGAACGTGCCGCGTAGATCCAGTAACCCGGCGCATCACGGGAGGCGCCGAGGGTGACGCCGAAGGCAATGGCGAAACCGGCCGGCAGCACCTCCAGCAGACCCAGCGCCTGGCTGTTGCGCAGCAGAGCAAAGGCCATCAGCAGGCACAGGAAACTGACGCCCAGGCACAAGCCGAAACCGTAGCGGCCGGCGTGCTGGCGAAAAGTCGGCAACATGTCCAGCGCCTCAGTCGGCCAGCGCCGCATGCGGCGCCAGGTGGTCGGAGACATGGCCTACCGGCGGCAGCGGCTGCAGCTCGGTGAAATCCTGCAGCAGGCGCCCCAGCACCTTCTTCGGACCGACCTCGAGGAAACCGCCCACGCCGCAGGCGACCAGTGCCTGCATGGTTTCGCGCCAACGCACGGTGGAATACAGATTGACCACCAGATCCTGGCGAATCTGCTCGATATCGCTGACAGCGGCTGCCGCCTGGTTGGTGAACAGCGGCAGCTGGGGTGCGGCGAACTGCAGGCCGTCGATGACCGCCTGGAAATCCTCGCGCCCAGGCAGCATCAGCGCGCTGTGCCAGGCGCCGTTGACCGGCAGCTTGACCTGCTCGAAGCCGGCCCGCAGCAGCGCCGGCAGCAGTTCCTTGAGCGCCGCCTTGCTGCCGGAGATCACCTGCTGGCGCGGCGAGTTGTCGTTGGCCACGGTAATGCCATCGGCCAGTTCATGGGCGGCGATCAGCTCGGCGATGACATCGCGGCCGACGCCCTTGATGGCGTACATGGCGCCATCGGTCTGCTCGGCCAGTGCCTGCATGATGCGCCCGCGAGCAGCCACGGCACGGAACACATCCTCCATGCCCAGCACACCGGCCGCGAACAGCGCGGAGAACTCGCCGACACTGTGCCCGGCCAGCGCCACCACATCCGGCTCGCCGCGCTCGCGCAGGGCAACCAGGCTGGCGATGTTGACGCAGGTGACCGCCACCTGCTGGTACTGGGTCTTGTCCAGTTTGGGCATCGGCCCCTTGCTGCACAGGCGGCGCAGGTCGAAACCGGCGATGTCGCTGGCACAGTCCCAGACCCGTGCGGTGGCGGGCGACTGGTCGCAGACCGCCTCGCCCATGCCGATATGCTGGGTACCCTGCCCCGGAAACAGCAGGGCCACACCCGCCTTGTCACCAGATTGCTCGAACGCCTGCATAACCCACCCCGCTGTTTCCCAACCGACCGAATTCACTGTTATCCGGACCGTCCAGATAACCGCCGCCTAAATAGACTTCAAAGTTCCGCGTCAACTGCGAGGACAGGTGCAGATTGAGGGCAAAGCTACGATCTTCGATGTTGTAGATCGTCGAACTTTCCCAGGACCACCTGCGCAACTCCGCCTCGTTATCATCCAGGTGCAACATCAGGTAATTACGGCCTGGCAGCAGATCGCGCCGCGCCATGTTGTCGGCTTCCTGAGCAAACAACAGTTGATAATCCCTGAACAGATCCGCCGAGGTTGCCTGATAAGCCCCCTCCAGCAACTCCAGCGTGTCGAAGTAATTATCCCAATCTCGCTGATGCCAACCCTGATCCTGAAACAGGTACTCCACGGAGATCGCTGTATTGTTATCCGTGGTGTAGCGCAGACCGGCACCGAACTGATAGAAACGCTGCCGATCCTGTTCCTTGAAAAAATCATCCGCGGTCGGCAACTGCCAGGCCTGCAATTTATTCAGTGCCGCTTCATCGAACTTGCGGACCTGACTCTTTTCATTCACTGACCATTCGACACTGAGAATCCAGTCATCATTGATGAAACCACTGGTACCCAGGCCAAAGGAATAACTTTCACCACCGACCAGCACTAACCGCGGATTGAAGTCCTCGAACACCGCCGTGGTATACGACAGGTAATAGCGCTCTGCCGAATTGGTGCGCTGCGAAGTGTTCCACTCCGCCACCCGTGGTTTATGCGACGGGTTGGCCAGTTGCGGTAATACCGCCAATTCCAGTGTGCCGACCTGATTGAACCAGGACATCTGTGCGAGCAGGGCGCCTTCGCGATAGGTGTCGCGCCAGGACACCCCCAATGCATTGATTACACCGCGTTCCGAGTAATTACTTGGTGCCTGTAGAAAGTCCAACGGACTGACAAAAAAGAACTGACCGTTGCGTATATCCTTCTTGCCAACATCGATAAAAACAGACTCATGCGGCGTCAGCGATACATAGGCCTCGCGCACAAAGCCACGCGTGTCGTGACCTTCAGACTGCTGGGCACTGCCGCTCTCGCCGAACGTCCGCAGATGCTCACCAAACAGGTTGAAATGCAGCTTGGCCGCCTCGCCGGAGCAGTCACCATTCACCTCGCCGTAGGCCGCTGCCGAACTCATGGCACGGGTGAATTCACCCTCCGGGTTCAGCTGTGCTTCCCGCGTCACAGAGCGTCCCGCTTCGCTCCCGGCAAAGCCTGCAAGGCTGCATGACGGCTCCGCGCCGGCCGGCCTGACCAGCAGAGCCAGACAAATCCAGGCCAATAGAACGCCCCTGCGTCTCATCGCAACAACCACCCTTCCCTGTCAGAGAGTCAACGCAGACGCAGCAAGTATTCTTTCTGGAAGTAGGCCTCCGGCACGGCCTCCAGGCGCACGTCGGAGTACAACATGCGGGTGTACTGTTCTTTCTTCAGGCTGTCTTCGATATAGATCTCATGCGGCCGCTCAACCCCCAGGGCCGGTTTGTAATCGCGGTACCAGGCGCGCTTGATCAACTTGTCATTGGTGGCGAGAAACTCTGCCTTGAAGGGGCGATAATTTTCCGCATCTACCCAATAAATGATTTTCGGGTAGGTGACGTAAGGCCAACGCCGCTGCAATTCCAGCCGATAGCACTTGCGCCCGTCACATTCTTCGGTGGCCGCCAACTTGGAGATATAGGAAAGATCGAAATCCGTGGCGACGACATCGCCATTGGAAACTTGCCCCACCAGGCGCTGCTGGCGCGAAATTGGAATTGGCCGGCGCAACTTAGGCTCGTAATACCAGAGCTTGTCGAATATCGACAATAGCGATTTGCCCTTTTCACTGGGCGGATCAACGAAGCGCACCAATGCGCGCGCATCGCCCTCCTGTCCGGCCTCCGCCTTGTAGAAACGCATGGCCACATCGAAACTTTGCCGGGCAACTTCATCATCGCCCTTCATTTCCACCAGCGTCAGCGCATAACGAAAAGGTTCAGCCGGAGCACGAATACGATCGGCGCGCCGAATGATATCCACGGCCTGTGCATCTTCGACAATTTCCGGAGAGACATTTGAAGTTTGCGTGGACTGCTGAGCAGCCGCCAGCGTTGGCGGCACCGATAAGTACCAACCTATAATCGCAAACAAGGAAATAATGCCGTGCCGCATCCATTCATCCCCCGCAACGCCAATAGACCAAAGCCCGGACACTGCAGAACTTATTATTGTTTTGGCGGCGACTTCCTGACGACCGCTTATGGTTCAGCCTCAAAGCTGGCCGAATCCTATTTTTAGCCAACCATTAATGTCAACACGGCATTCCGTGAACTATTTCTGTAATGAATGGCAAAAAGCCATATTCGACGAATCAAATATCAACTTATATCGACGCCATGCCTAATTAGAACAAGAGTTCTAATTTGCCTATTAGGCCACCCTGTAATACGACCAGGCAGTCACGGCAAAAGCCTATGCGCGCCTCAGGCACGGCGGTCATCGCTGAAAGCGGGGCGCCATCAGCGATACGGTCAGGAGGGAATTTAGTGCACCCTATGTCGCGCCACTCGGAAAGGCAGCCAAGAGGCAGGCCTGCTCCGAGCGGAGGAATGTCGGGCAGCGAGCTGCGACGAAAAGTCGAGAAAAGAGGATGACCGGGCAGTTTTCTGTCGCGATCTGCGCAGACCTCGGTGACTACCGAGGCCGGCAAGGACTTACAGGCGGGTGCTGAACCAGGACAGCAGCAGCGCGGCACTCAGGGTGGCGCCGCCAAAAAGGTAGAAGAACCGGTTGATACGCAGGGTCGGCTCGTCCAGCAGCGAAGCCTCCTCGCCGATCTCTTCCAGTTCACTTTCACCGGCCAGACGAGCGTAGGCCCGTTGCTCGCGCAGACGGGTCGCCAGTAGCAGCCAGCTGCCAGCCACGGCAAAGAACAGAGCCAGAGCGTTGACCACTTGCCCGGGATAGCTCGAGAACAGGGACCAGAAGTACTGCAGGGACACGCGAATCACCTCGACAGCCAGGGCTGTGCACCATCAACAGGAAAAGACCAGCACCGAAAACAGGCAGCCGTCACTGCGACGCCTTACCCTGCGGTTAACGCCATTCGTCGGCGCACCAAAAGCAGGCAACGCAACGCTTCAGCTGAGCCCAAGGCCCTTCGTTGCGCGGCGCGCAGTCTACTGAAAAGTGCTCGGTTATAAATTCCGTTTCCGACGAACGAGCCGAGTTATCGCCAATACATCTAAAAACGGTCATTTTCCTGGCCTAGGGTTTGATTCTCCTTTTAGTGACTCAAAAGTCACTGCCGTGACGGAGCGACATTCACAACAGCGGAGGAACCGCCATGCTCAACCCGCAACCTGTAGACCGCGACTATCTGATCGACTCGCTGGAGGAGGTGGAAGCTCTGGTAGACGAACTCTCCTTCAACGTGCAGGACCACCACTGGCTGGTGTACTGCGCACTGGGCGGCCATGAACACTATGACCTGCCGGACATCGACGAACGCACCGGCTTCAGCCTGCCCGAACTCTATGCCGAGGCGGCCTGAACCCAGCGCGCGCCACGCATAAAAAAGCCCGGCACTGGCCGGGCTTTTTCATGGCGAGTGAGTTACTGCTGGCCGAGCAGCTGGCCGATGGTCGGGTCCTTGAAGGCACGGGTCAGGGCATCACTGAGCACATCGCTGACCAGCTTGGTATTGGTCTCCTGATTCGGCGCCATGCCGAAGCGCTGATTCAGCGAGGCACCATAGCGGCCGCTGTAGCGACGGTTGCTGTTCTGCACATCGGCACGGAAGGTGGCGCTGATGTCGGCCTCGGTGACGTACATGCCTTCCTTGGGCGACTGGTACTTGAGGTCCGCCAGGGTCAGGGTCAGCTGCGGCGCGTTGTAGGCGTTCGGGCTTGGGGTGAAGCCGAGCAGGCGCACCGCCGCCTCAGCCTCGGCCTGCAGACGCGGCAGAATGTCCTGGCCCTGTACGCTGATGTTGCTGGTCTCCGGATAGAGGCCACCACGGGTACCGAGTACCGGCGACTGGCGACCGTCCACCACCCGCACCACCACCGGTTGGCCCTGGCCAACGGCCACCAGCGGCGCGTTGAGCTTCGGCTGTGGACGCAGTTGCTGCGGGCTGTGGGCGCAACCGACGAGGCTGGCGCCGAGTACGGCTAGCAGACCGAACAGCAGGTGTTTCTTCATGAGCGATCTCCAGAAAAGAAGGCAACGGAAAATGGCCGGCAGTATACCCAGCGGCCTGCCGACTGTCTTTCCGACCGCTGCGGCGCCAGGCGGGTTCCTGTCATCGCGCTGTCACCGCCGCGTGCGATAACACTGGCGCACCTGTGGAGGAATGTTCCAATGATGAGTCTCTGGTCCCTGCTGACCCCGCGCGCACGGATGCGTTGCTACGCCCTGCTGGATGCCATGGGCACCTGCCGCGCCTTGCGCGAGGCCCGCGAGCTACCCGGCGAAGCAGGCTGGGTGGAAGTGCGCGAACTGCGCAGCCAGTGGCTGGGCCAGACCTTGCCGCTGGAGGCCATGGTGGCGCCACGGGATATCGGCAGGCGACCGCGCCCAGCCCTGGCGGCCTGAGCGCTAAGCATGAAAAAGCCGCCCGAGGGCGGCTTTTCTGTCTGCGGGCTGGATCAGGCCAGCTGCAGCACCTTGCTAGTCTGCTCGACGATTTCGCGATACAGCGCAGCATCCTCTTCCAGCACCTTCTCGCGGGCCGGGAAGATCTCCTTGAGCTTGGCCGCCCACTCGCCCTTGGCCTTGTCGGCGAAGCAGCGCTCGATCAGATTGAGCATGATCGAGACGGTCACCGAGGCACCCGGAGAAGCGCCCAGCAGGGCGGCGATGGAGCCGTCCTCGGCCGCCACCAGTTCGGTGCCGAACTGCAGGATACCGCCCTTCTTGGCGTCCTTCTTGATGATCTGCACGCGCTGGCCGGCAATCTCCAGGCGCCAGTCGGCCGGGTTCAGGTTCGGGTAGAACTTGCGCAGGGACTCCAAGCGCTGTTCCGGCGACTGCAGCACTTCCTTGATCAGGTAACGCGTCAGGTCGAAGTTGTCGCGCGCCACGGCCAGCATCGGGCCGATGTTGCTCGGACGTACCGACAGCGGCAGGTCGAGGAACGAGCCGTACTTGAGGAACTTGGTGGTGAAGCCGGCGTATGGGCCGAACAGCAGCGAGGTCTTGCCATCCACCACGCGGGTATCCAGGTGTGGCACGGACATGGGCGGAGCACCCACCTCGGCCTGGCTGTAGACCTTGGCCTGGTGCTGCTTGACCACTTCCGGGTTGTCGCAACGCAGCCACTGACCGCTCACCGGGAAGCCGCCAAAGCCCTTGCCTTCCGGAATACCGGACATCTGCAGCAGCGGCAGCGCGCCGCCACCGGCGCCGAGGAAGACGAAGCGCGCGTGGATCTCGCGCTGCTCGCCGCTCTTGGTGTTCTTCACCTGCGCGGTCCAGCCCTGGGCGCTGCGCGACAGGTCGGTGACCTTCTGACTGTAACTGATGGTGATGCCGCCCTGGGTGGACAGGAACTGCAGCAACTGGTTGGTCAGGGCGCCGAAGTTGACGTCGGTACCGTTGCAGGAACGGGTGGCGGCGATGCGCTCGCTGGCATCGCGGCCAGCCATCATCAGCGGCATCCACTCGGCCATCACAGCCTTGTCTTCGGTGTACTCCATGCCTTCGAAGGCATGGTGCTGCTTGAGCAGCTCATGACGCTTCTTGAGGAAGCCGACATCCTTCTCACCACGGACAAAGCTCAGGTGCGGCACCGGATTGATGAAGTTGCGCGGCGAGCCAAAGCCTTCCTTGCCGGCCAGGTGCGACCAGAACTGTTTGGAGACCTCGAACTGGGCGTTGATCTGCACGGCCTTCTTGATGTCGATCGAGCCATCCGCCGCCTGCGGCGTGTAGTTCAGCTCGCAGAGGCCGGCGTGGCCGGTACCCGCGTTGTTCCAAGGGTTGGAGCTCTCGATGGCGCCCGAAGAGCGCAGCTCGGCGATCTCCAGCTTGAGGCTCGGGTCCAGCTCCTTGAGCAACACCGCCAGGGTGGCGCTCATGATACCGGCGCCGACCAGCAGCACATCCACAGTTTCGTGATTGACTTGCGTCATTAACGCTTCTCCAAGATCTGCAGTACCAAACCGCTGACATCGGCCTTTTGAGCCGCGCATCGGCGTCTAATCACTGACAGCCAGACGGGTGTCTGGAGCTTCGGAGGGCTGGCGCCGTGGCCGATGATTTGGCCTGACAGACACCGAGCTACCTCGTCCGGCACGTTTCGCCTGTGGGCAATCCGTGCGTTCAATTCTTCAATTCGTCGCGGCGGCGAAGCCACCCTGCACAGGCCTCAAGCCCTGCGCGCCGAGGCCTGCAGGGCACTCGGGCGGGAAGTTTTCGGCGCGCACGATACCACTAATGCCGCTGATTCAGTCGCAAAAAATGCACCAACCCCGTCGGACGGTCACTTTTTCTACGACGTGTCAGGCTTTCGCCGCTTTTACCGCTTCAATATAGGGTTCGGCCAGGCGCTGGTCCTGGATCAGAGCGATGAAATCGTTGCCCTTGGCGTCCTTGGCGTCCAGGTCGTAGCCGGCGTCCTTGAAGAAGGTCAGGAACTTCTCGAAATCGTCGATGCGCAGGCTGCGGTAGGCCTTGACCAGCTTGTGCAGGGACGGCGGCGTATCGTCGGCGGGCTCAACGCCCAGGAAGAGACGGATCGAATCGTCGCTGATCTCTTCGCCAATCACCTGTTTCTTGTCTTTACGCATCACGCACTCCAGCTCGTAGCGGACTTACACGGGGCCGGCAGTTTACCTGCGCCCAGTGCGACGCTCAACGCGACTAAAGGTGCCTGTTCAGGCGGCGAAGTGCGACTTCATCCAGACCAGGTAGTCAGCCGCGCCGGCTTCGCCCTCGCGCGGCGCCCAGGCGGCCTGTTCGGCCTCGACCAGCGGCCGGTAGGGCCCGGCCTTGCATTCGAAGAGGATGCTGTCCGGCTGCAGCACCACCAGGGCATGGAACTGGCCGGGCGACAGATCGACACCGAGGCAGTCACCGCCGGCCTCGAGCAGGCGGGTCTGCACCAGGGCGCCGTCCCCGCCGAACAGCAAAAGGCCGATGCGGCCCTGCAGCACCAGCAGGGTTTCGGCCTTGTCGGCGCACAGGTGGCGATGGGGAGGAATGTAGGTATCGGGCTGCAGCCCAACCGCCAGGCGGTGGCAGGGCTCGCTCATCTCGTGCAGGTTGTGGTGGGCGCGCTGGCGCGGGCTCTCCTGCGCCCTGACCGCCAGCCCGGCGAACAGGGTGCGATCGAGGAACGCCGGCGCGCGCACTTACAGGCCTTTGACGGCGTAGATGCCGGCGGCGTTACGCCAGTAGCCCTTGTAGTCCATGCCGTAACCGAAGATGAAGCGATCTTCGCAGGAAAGGCCGACGTAATCGGCCTTGAGGTCCGGACGGGCCTTGCGGTCGTGGTCCTTGTCGATCAGCACGGCGGTGTGCACGGCGCTGGCGCCGGCGTGCTTGCAGAACTCGATGATGGCCGACAGGGTGTGACCCTCGTCGAGGATGTCATCGATGATCAGCACTTCGCGGTCGATGAAGGAAATTTCCGGCTTGGCCTTCCAGAACAGTTCACCGCCGGTGGTTTCGCTGCGATAGCGGGTGGCGTGCAGGTAAGACAGCTCCAGGGGGAAGTTCAGCTTGGGCAGCAGCTTGCCGGCGAAGATCAGACCGCCGTTCATCACGCAGAACACCACCGGGTTGCGTTCGGCCATCTCGGCGCAGATGGCGGCGCCGACCTGCTCGATGGCGGCCTCGACCTGGGCCTCGGTGAACAGGCAATCGGCTTCGGCCATGACTTGGCGGATGTGGGCGAGATCGGCGGACATGGCGTGCTCCGGAAAAGTGATCGGTGGGCTGGTCAAAAAATGGTCGGCAAAGGTACTCAGATGGGCGCCTCAGGGCAAGCCCGACGGCAGATTTTCTGACCAATCAAACAGCTAAACCGTTAAACTGCGCGGTTTATGGCCGGCATTACCAGTGCTTTACTCTAGCCAGAATTTTCTTCCCCCTCCGGAGACCCCCGCATGCCCATCCGTGAGATCCGCCACCCGCTGATCCGCCACAAGATCGGTCTGATGCGTCGCGCCGACATCAGCACCAAGAACTTTCGCGAACTGGCCCAGGAGGTGGGCGCCCTGCTGACCTACGAGGCCACCAACGACCTGCCGCTGGAGAGCTACGAGATCCAGGGCTGGGCCGGACCGGTGCAGGTGGAGAAGATCGCCGGCAAAAAGATCACCGTGGTGCCCATCCTGCGTGCCGGCATCGGCATGCTCGACGGCGTGCTCAGCCTGGTGCCGGGCGCCAAGGTCAGCGCAGTGGGCATCGCGCGCAACGAAGAGACCCTGCAGGCGCACACCTACCTGGAAAAACTGGCGCCGGAAATCGACGAGCGCCTGGCGCTGATCGTCGACCCGATGCTGGCCACCGGCGGCTCGCTGGTCGCGACCATCGACCTGCTGAAAAAGGCTGGCTGCAAGGAAATCCGCGCCATGGTGCTGGTCGCCGCGCCCGAGGGCATCCAGAAGGTCGAGGACGCGCACCCGGACGTGACCATCTACACCGCCTCCATCGACCAGTGTCTGAACGAGCACGGCTACATCATTCCCGGCCTCGGTGATGCCGGCGACAAGATTTTCGGCACCAAGCAGAAGGACGCCTGAGCATGAGCGAGTACAACGACCCGCTGCCACGGCAGATCCTCTCCGGTGCGCAGATGCTGTTCGTCGCCTTCGGCGCCCTGGTGCTGATGCCGCTGATCACCGGCATGGACCCCAACGTGGCGCTGTTCACCGCCGGCATCGGCACCCTGTTGTTCCAGCTGGTGACCGGGCGCCAGGTGCCGGTGTTCCTGGCCTCAAGCTTTGCCTTCATCGCCCCGATCATGGCCGCCAAGGGTCAGTTCGGCCTGCCGGCGGTGCTCGGCGGGATCGTCGCCGCCGGCCTGGTGTACGTGGTGCTCAGTGCCCTGGTACGCCTGCGTGGCGCCGGCTTCATCGACCGTCTGCTGCCGCCGGTGGTGATCGCCCCGGTGATCATCTCCATTGGCCTGGCCCTGTCGCCGGTGGCCGTACACATGGCCATGGGCAAGACCGGTGACGGCGCCGCCCAGCTGGTGCCTTACCACACCGCGCTGATCATCTCGATGGCGGCGCTGGTGACCACCGTCGTGGTCGCGGTACTGGGCAAGGGCCTGCTGCGCCTGGTGCCGATCCTGGCAGGCATCGCCGTAGGCTGCACCCTGTCCGCACTGTTCGGCGTGATCGACACCACCGCCGTGGCCGCCGCCCCCTGGCTGGCCCTGCCCGCCTTCGTCACCCCCGAACTGCACTGGGGCGCGATCCTCTATATCGTGCCGGTCGCCCTGGCGCCGGCCATCGAGCACATCGGCGGGGTCGTGGCGATCGGCAGCGTCACCGGCAAGAACTTCATCCAGAAGCCGGGCCTGCATCGCACCCTGCTGGGCGATGGCCTGGCCACCTCGGCCGCCGGCCTGTTCGGCGGCCCGCCCAACACCACCTACGCCGAAGTGACCGGCGCGGTGATGCTGACCAAGAACTACAACCCGAAGATCATGACCTGGGCAGCGGTGTTCGCCATTCTGCTGGCCTTCGTCGGCAAGTTCGGCGCGGCGCTGCAGGCTATTCCGGTGCCGGTGATGGGCGGCATCCTCTGCCTGCTGTTCGGCTCCATTGCGGTGGTCGGCCTGAACACCCTGATCCGCCATCAGGTGGACCTTTCCGAAGCGCGCAACCTGATCATCGTCTCGGTGCCGCTGGTGTTCGGCATCGGCGGCATGTCCATCGGCGGCGGCGAATTCGCCCTGTCCGGCATCTCGCTGGCGGCGCTGGTCGCCCTGGGCCTGAACCTGTTGCTGCCGGGCGGCAGTGCCTGGCGCAAGCACCCACCGATCGATCCCGAGATCTGATCGCCCAAGGCCCCGCTTGCGGGGCCTTTTTCATGGCACGGTGGTCGCCAGTTTGGCGCATTCGCCCTCGCCATGGCTCCCACAGGTAAGGCATCCGGTGCCATGCTGGCAGACCTGCTGCCGCCATGCCCCGAGGAGCCCGCATGTCCATCGAAGACCTGGATGTCCTGATCGTTGGTGCCGGCCTGTCCGGCATCGGCGCCGCCTGCCACCTCAGGCGCGAGTGCCCGGACAAACGCCTGGCCATTCTCGAAAGCCGCGCCGCCCTGGGTGGCACCTGGGACCTGTTCCGCTACCCCGGCATCCGCTCCGACTCGGACATGTACACCCTCGGCTACAGCTTCCGTCCCTGGACCGATCCGCAGGCCATCGCCGACGGTCCGTCGATCCGCCGCTACATCGAGGACACCGCCCGCGAGCATGGCGTCGACAGCCTGATCCGCTACCGCCACCGGGTGCTGCGCGCCGAATGGGACAGCACCCAGGCCCTGTGGACCCTGCAGGTGCAACGCGGCGAGGAGGCCGAAACGGTGCAGCTGCGCTGCCGCATGCTGGTGCTGTGCACCGGCTACTACCGCTACGAGGCCGGTTACACGCCGGAATTCCCAGGCCGCGAACGCTTTACCGGCACCTTCATTCACCCGCAGCACTGGCCGCAGGACTTCGCCCCCGGCGGCCGGCGCATCCTGGTGATCGGCAGTGGCGCCACCGCCGTGACCCTGGTGCCGGCGCTGGTCGACCAGGGGGCCCAGGTGACGCTGCTGCAACGCTCGCCGAGCTACGTGATCAACCTGCCACAGCACGACCGCCTGCTGGCAGCGCTGCGGCGGTTGCTGCCGGCGACCTGGGTGTACCGTCTGGCGCGCACGCGCAACGTGGCGCTGCAGATGTTCTTCTACAACCTGGCGCGGGCCAGCCCGGGCCTGGTGCGGCGCCTGCTGCTCGGCCTGGTGCGCCGCCAGCTTGGCGAGGGTTACGACATGCGCCACTTCAGCCCGCGCTACAACCCCTGGGACCAGCGCGTCTGCGCGGTTCCCGATGGCGACCTGTTCGCCGCCCTGCGCAGCGGCCGGGCCGAGATGGTCACCGAGCAGATCGACACCTTCACCGAGCAGGGCGTGCGTCTGCGTTCGGGGCGCGAGCTCAAGGCCGACACCATCGTCAGCGCCACCGGGCTGGAGCTGCAGCTGTTCGGCGGCCTGCAGCTGGTGGTCGACGGCCGCCCCTTCGTCGCCGCCGAGAGCATGGGCTATCGCGGCCTGATGCTGCGCGATCTGCCCAACGCGGTGATGATCCTCGGCTACACCAACGCCAGCTGGACGCTCAGGGCCGACCTCTCCAGCCAGTACCTGTGCCGCCTGATCCGCCACATGGATGCCCACGGCCAGCGCCAGGTAACGCCGCGCCAGCACGGCGCGGTGGGTAAGGCGCCGTTCCTCGACCTGAAGTCCGGCTACATCCAGCGCGCCGCCCACCTGCTGCCCAGCCAGGGCGACCGCATGCCGTGGAAGGTCTACCAGAACTACCTGCTGGACCTGATCCTGCTGCGCCACGGCCGCCTCGAGGATGGCTGTCTGGAGTTTTCCTCACCCGAGACAAGGCCGGAGGGACACGTCTAGGCCCGTGCCCGAGCGCCGGGTGACCGGCGCGCCGCACGTTCATCCACCTCAGACAGCGAACCCGTGCGCAGGCCAATAGCCTGCAATACAGGCGGCGAATCAAGGTATCCGCCACCCGCGCTACCTTTTAGGGTGAACCGCACGAGCACGAGGACCACGCATGAGTACGCCGCAGCACCGGCGCAGCGACTACGCCCATTTCCAGGCGATCACGCCGCGCTGGCAGGACAACGATCTGTACGGGCACGTCCACCACGTTGCCTGCCAGAGCCATTTCGACACGGCAGTGAACACCTACCTGATCGAAGAGGGTGGCCTGGATATTCACGCGGGCGACCTGATCGGCTTCGTGGTCAGCGCATCCTGCGACTACTTCGCCGCCATCACCTTTCCCGAACGCCTCGAGGTCGGGCTGAAGGTCGGCAAGCTGGGCACCCACTCGGTGCAATTCGAGCTAGCCCTGTTCAAAGCGGGTGAGGACGAAGCCTGCGCCGCAGGACGCCTGGTGCAGATCTTCCTCCAGCGCGCCGGTAATCAACCGGCGACCATCCCCGATCAACTGCGTGCGGCGCTCACCCGCCTGCTGCGCAACTAACCCTGAAGAGGAACCCGCCATGCAAGACGCCGTCATCGTTTCCACTGCCCGCACGCCGATCGCCAAGGCCTTCCGTGGTGCCTTCAACGACCTCAAGTCGCCATCGATGGCCGCCGTTGCCCTGCGCGCCGCCGTCGAGCGCGCCGGCATCGAGCCGGGCGAGATCGAGGACGTGGTGATGGGCACCGCCATGCAGGGCGGCACCGCCTCCACCAACCTCGGCCGCCTGTCGCTGCTGGCCGCCGGCCTGCCGCTGTCGGTCAGCGGCCAGACCATCGACCGCCAGTGCGCCTCCGGCCTGATGGCCATCTCCATCGCCGCCAAGCAGATCATGGTCGACGGCATGGCCGTCACGGTCGGCGCCGGCCAGGAGCAGATCAGCCTGGTGCAGAACACCCACATGAAGTGGACGGCCACCGACTACGATCCGGCCGTGGTGAAGATGGCCGAGCACGCCTATATGCCGATGCTGCAGACCGCCGAGCTGGTGGCCAAGCGCTACAACATCAGCCGCGAAGCGCAGGACGCCTACTCCCTGCAATCGCAGCAGCGCACCGCCGCCGCCCAGGCCGCCGGCCTGTTCGCCAATGAAATCGTCCCGGTCACCGCGCGCAAGAAACTGGTGGATAAAGAAACCGGCGCAGTCAGCTTCGAGGAAGTCACCTTGAGCCTGGACGAAGGCAACCGCCCGCAGACCGTGCTGGACGACCTGACCAAGCTCAAGCCGGTGATCGAGGGCGGCTGCATCACCGCCGGCAACGCCAGCCAGCTGTCCGACGGCGCCAGCGCCAGCGTGCTGATGAGCGGCGCCCTGGCCGCCCAGCGCGGTATCCAGCCCCTGGGTCTGTACCGCGGCATCGCCGTGGCCGGCCTGGCCCCGGAAGAGATGGGCATCGGCCCGGTGTTCGCCGTGCCCAAGCTGCTCAAGCAGCATGGCCTGACTGTTGACGACATCGGCCTATGGGAGCTCAACGAAGCCTTCGCCTGCCAGGTGCTGTACAGCGCGCAGAAGCTCGGCATCGACCCGGCCAAGCTCAACGTCAACGGCGGCGCCATCGCCATCGGTCACCCCTACGGCATGAGCGGCGCGCGCATGGTCGGTCACGCCCTGCTGGAAGGTAAGCGCCGTGGCGTGAAGTACGTGGTGATCACCATGTGCGTCGGTGGTGGCATGGGTGCGGCAGGGCTGTTCGAAGTGCTCTAGATGGCGCTGAACGCGGGGGCGGAAGCCCTTTCTCCCCCGCTTGCCATGACGCCCGGTGTCGAACCGACCACACAGCGTCGCTCACGCCCCCTGACCGAACGTCTGCGCCGCTAACGGAGGGTCCAGCAGCTCATCCAGGATGCCCAGCCTGAACTGGCGCTGCAGCGTGATGGCGTAGAACTGCTCGGCGATATCCGGTACCTCGGCATACAGCTGCAGGGCGCCGCTGCGCAGCTCATCCTGAACCACCACGGCCGGCAGCAGGGCCAGGTCGCCAGAGTCGCGCGCCAGCAGACGCAGCATGGCCATGTCGTCCACTTCGGCACAGATGATCGGGCTCAGGCCATGGCTGTGGCAGTAGACCTCGAACTGACTGCGCACATCGCTGCTGCGCCCGGGCACGATCAGGCGCACCTGCTGCAGGTCGCGGCGCAGGTCGAAGGACCGTGCGTCCGCACGCGGCGGGCCGATCAGGCACACCGCCTGGCGATCCAGCAGGCGGCATTGCCAGGGATGCTGGCTGTCGGCGCTGACCGCACGGTTGGTCAGCACCACGTCCAGCTTGTGCAGGGCCAGGCGTTCCAGCAGTTCGTCCAGGCTGCCGGATTCCAGGGTGATGCGCAGGTCATCACGGCCGAGGAAGGGCCGCAGCAGGTTCTCCTGGAAGTTACGCGACAGTGTGGCCACGGCGCCGATGCGCAGCGTCTGGCTGGCCTGGCGGGCGCTCTGCAGGGTGGTCTGCAGTTCGCTGCCGAGGGCGAAGATGGTCTCGGCGTAGTCCAGCACCAGGCGCCCTGCCTCGGTGAGCTGCAGGCTGCGGCCAGCGCGAATGAACAGTGGGTGCCCGAGCTGTTCTTCGAGCACGCGGATCTGCGTGGACAGGGCCGATTGCGACACATGCAGCGCCTCGGCAGCACGGGTCAGGTTGCCCTCCTTGGCCACGGCCCAGAAGTAATGCAGGTGATGGAAATTCAGCCGGCGCATATTTCGTTCTTCTAAAGTGAACGAACAATTCTTATCTATCTATTTTTAATAGTTCAAGCACTCCATGAGACTAGTGCCATCGCGCCCCCATGGAGATCGCCGCATGTTCAGCCTGTCCTTCCCACTGGCTCAGGGGATGCCCTGGCTCTTCGCCCTGGCGCTGTTGCCGGCGGCGCTGCTGCGCGGGTTCTGGTGGCCGGCGCGCATCGCCGGCGGCCTGGGTCTGGTCCTGGTACTGGGCGCCTGGCTGCAGGCGGCGCTGGACGGCCAGGACAACGACCGCCTGGGGCTGGCCATGCTCGGCCTGGTCGGCCTGCTGGCCTGGGTGATCATCGAGTACTCGCGGCGCTACCTGGAAGGCGAGCCCGGCCAGCGCCGCTATGTACTGGCTCTGCTCGTCACCCTGGCCGCCGTGGCCACCGTGGTGACCAGCGACGACCTGGTCCTGCTGGTGGGCGCCTGGATTCTCTCCAGCCTGAGCCTGCACCAGTTGCTGACCTTCTACCGCGACCGCCCCCAGGCGCTGGTGGTGGCGCACAAGAAATTCCTCGCCAGCCGCCTGGCCGATGTCTGCCTGATCGTCGCCGCGCTGCTGCTGATCCGTGCCAGCGGCGACAGCAACATGGCGCTGATCGTGGAGGCAGTTAATGCCCGCCTGCAGACCAGCGGCCAGCTGGGCTGGGACTTGCAACTGGCGGCGCTGCTGCTGGCGCTGGCGGTGATCCTCAAGTCGGCGCAGCTGCCGGTGCACGGCTGGCTGATCCAGGTGATGGAGGCGCCGACGCCCGTGTCGGCGCTGCTGCATGCCGGGCTGGTCAACCTCGGCGGCTTCCTGGTACTGCGTTTCGCCCCACTGTTCTCCGCCGCCGTGCCGGCACAAAGCCTGCTGGTAGTGGTCGGCGGGCTGACCGCGGTGATCGCCGCGCTGGTGATGATGACGCGCATCAGTATCAAGGTGCGCCTGGCCTGGTCGACCTGCGCGCAGATGGGCCTGATGCTGCTGGAATGCGGCCTGGGCCTGTATGAACTGGCGCTGGTACACCTGCTCGCCCACTCGCTGTACAAGGCCCACGCCTTCCTCGCCGCCGGCGAGACCGTGGCCCAGGCACGGCAACACGCGCTGCAGCCCCAGGCGCCCGCGCCCAGCCTCGCCGGCCTGCTGCTGGCCCTGTTGCTGGCCGGTATGACTCTGGACCTGCTGCAGGGGCTGTGGGCCTGGCTGCTGCCGACCCAGCCGTTGCCGCTGGCGGCCCTGGCGATCCTCGCCGTCGGCCTGGCGCCCTGGTGTCTGCGCCGTGGCCAGGTGCTCTACGGGCTGGCGATGTTCGCCCTGCTGCTCGGTGCCTACCTGCTGTGGCACCAGGCAGCGGCCTGGATCCTGCAGCAGCCTGGCAGCGCCGCGCCCTGGCCGCTGAGCGTCCTGGCGCTGCTGCTGTTCCTCGGCCTCTACCTGCTGCAGGCGCTGATCCTCGCCCGCCCCCAGGGCGCCCTGGCCCGACGTCTGTACCCGCTGGCCTTCGCCGGGTTCTACCTGGATGAGCACTTCACCCGCCTCACCTTCCGCCTGTGGCCGGTCCGCGCGCCGCAGGCCCCGCCACTTGCCACAGGAGATCGTCCATGACTGCGCTCGAACACTTTCCCGGCCTCGACCGGGACGCCCTGCACGGCGCCGCCCGGCAGGCCTGCGAACGCATCGCGCCGACCTGGCCGCTGGACCGCATGATCGCCGTCAGCCCCCTGTGGGAGCGGCGCGACCAGCCCTGGCAGACCGTCGCCGCACAGCTCTGGCAGCGTGCCGGCAGCCGCCTGAGCCTGGCCGCCGAGGACTACCAACACGCCTGGCAGGCCGGTCGGATTGGTGCACGCCACCTGCAACGGGCAGTGGCCGAGCAGGACCAGGCCTGGACAGTCGAGCAGTTGCTCAGCGCCCTGGACGCCGAGCCGGAGCACAGCAGCGGCCTGCCGCTGCTGGAAGACCTGGCCGAACCGGGCATCGCCCTGCCCGGCTGGCCGACACTGATCACCCAGCAGATCGGCCAGTGCTGCGCCGCCTGGTTCGACCACGAGCAGGCCGACTGGCGCCCGGATGCCGGCGTCGGGCTGTACCAGGCCTGGCGCACCAGCATGCTGGCGGATCGTGGGCTCAGCGTGCTCAGCCCGCGGCGCGACCTGCGCGCGCGTATCGCCGAGCTGCCGGAGCAACCCGAGGCGGCACTGGAAGCCGCCGTGCGCGACCTGGGACTGACCAGCAAGGACTGGGAACCCTGGTTCGACTGCCTGCTGCTGCGCAGCCTGGGCTGGGCCTCCTGGTGCGCCTACCGGCGCTGGCAGGCACGCCTGCAGGGTAGCGAAGACCACACCCTGCTGGAGCTGCTGGCCATTCGCGCGGCCTGGGAATGGCTGGTGGATGACCGCCAGCGCGACGCGCAGGGCCGCTGGCAGCGTTGGCGCAAGGCCTGGCAGGCCGGCCTGCAACAATCCCCCTCGGCCGCCTGGCAGGCCCTGCAGCTGTGGCAGCGGGCCGATGAGCTGGCCTGGCAGGAACAGCTGCAGCGCCGGCTCGGCCAGGCGCCTGCGGCCACCCCGGCGCAGGTGCCGCTGGCCAAGCTGTTCTTCTGCATCGATGTGCGTTCCGAGCCGCTGCGCCGGGCCCTGGAACAGGTCTGTCCGGAACTCGAGACCGGCGGCTTTGCCGGCTTCTTCGGCCTACCCATCGCCTACACGCCGCTGGGCACCACGGCGACCCGCCCGCAACTGCCGGGCCTGCTGGCGCCGCAACTGCAGGTCAGCGACAGCAGCGGCGACGCGGCGCAGGACCGGCACCTGACACAGGTGCGCCAGCAGCGTCTGACGCGCCAGGGCCGCTGGCGCCTGTTCGAGCGTCTGCCGGCCTCCACCTTCAGCCTGGTCGAGAGTATCGGCCTGGGCTATGCCGGCTCCCTGCTCGGGCGTACCAGCGGCTTGCTCGGCGGCACGCCGGAGGCCCACCGCAGTGCCTGGCGCGACGGTGAGTGGCAACGCCTGAGCCCGCAATTGCCGGCCATGAGCCTGGCGCAGAAGACCGAACTGGCCGCGCGCATTCTCCAGGCCATGGGCCTCAACGGCCCGGTGCCCGAACTGCTGGTACTGCTCGGCCATGGCAGCCAGAGTGCCAACAATCCCCAGGCGGCCGGCCTGGATTGTGGCGCCTGCTGCGGGCAGAGCGGCGAGGTCAATGCACGCCTGCTGGCCAGCCTGCTCAACGACACCGAGGTGCGCGCCGAGCTGCGCAGCCGCGGGCATGAGCTGCCGGCGCACTGCCAGGTGCTGGCCGGCCTGCACAACACCAGCACCGACGAGGTGCGGATCTTCGGCCAGCAGCATCTGCCGGCCGCCCTGCAGCCCGCCTGGCAGCGCCTGCGCCAGGCCCTCGACCAGGCCGCCGTGCGGGTGCGCCAGGAACGTGCCGATGCGCTGGGCCTGGCGGCGGCGCGCGAGCAGCCGGGCAAGCTGCTCGACCTGCTGCGCCGGCGTGCCCGCGACTGGGCGCAGACCCGCCCCGAATGGGGCCTGGCCGGCAACGCCGCGTTCATCGCCGCGCCGCGTGCGCGCACCCGTGACGTCGACCTGCAGGGCCGCGCCTTCCTGCACGACTACGACTGGCGCCAGGACAGCGAGGGCAGCGTACTGGAACTGATCATGACCGCGCCCATGGTGGTGGCGCACTGGATCAACCTGCAGTACTTCACCTCCACCACCGACAACCTGCGTTTCGGCAGCGGCAACAAGCTGCTGCACAACGTGGTGGGCGGCCATATCGGCGTGTTCGAGGGCAACGGCGGCGATTTGCGCATCGGCCTGGCGCGTCAGTCGCTGCACGACGGCCAGCAGTGGATGCACCGCCCGCTGCGCCTGCACGTGGTCATCGAAGCGCCGCAGGCGATGATCGACCGGGTGATCGAGGCTCACGCCGTGGTCCGCGATCTGGTGCAGCACGGCTGGCTGCACCTGCTGCGCCTGGACGGCCAACCGGCGCGCCTGGAGCGGCGCACCGCCAGCGGCTGGCAAGCCTTGCCGGAGGCCTGAAAACGCCGAGGCCGCGTCCGGATGACGCGGCCTCGGCGCTTCTGACAGCAGCGTTGCGCGGTTTAGAAGTAGCCCTCGATTTTCTTCTTCTCCATCGAGCCTTCCTGGTCATGGTCGATGACCCGCCCCTGGCGTTCGGACGTGCGGGTCAGCAGCATCTCCTGGATGATCTCCGGCAGCGATTGCGCCTGCGACTCCACCGCACCGGTCAGCGGGTAGCAGCCGAGGGTGCGGAAACGTACCCAGCGGGTCTGGATGCCGGCGCGCTGCTCGGGCGTGAGGTGCTCCAGCAGACGCTCGTCGTCCACGCAGATCAAGGTGCCGTGCAGTTCCACCACCGGACGCGGCGCGGCGCGGTAGAGGTCGACGATCTCGATGTTCTCCAGGTGGATGTACTGCCAGATATCCAGCTCGGTCCAGTTCGACAGCGGAAACACCCGCAGGCTTTCGCCGGCATTGATCCGGGTGTTGTACAGCTGCCAAAGCTCGGGGCGCTGCTGCTTGGGGTCCCAGCGCTGGTGCGGGTCGCGGAAGGAACACACACGCTCCTTGGCCCGCGACTTTTCCTCGTCGCGCCGGGCGCCACCGAAGCAGGCGTCGAAACCGTACTGCGCCAGCGCCTGCTTGAGCGCCTCGGTTTTCATGATGTCGGTGTACTTGGCCGAGCCCACGGAGAAGGGCGTGATATTCAGCCGCTCGCCGTCGGGGTTGATGTGTACGCGCATGTCCAGGCCCAGGCGCGCGGCCAGGCGGTCGCGAAACTGGCCCATCTCATGGAATTCCCAGCCGGTGTCGACATGCAGCAGCGGAAACGGCAGCGGCCCGGGAAAGAACGCCTTGCGCGCCAGATGCAGCAACACGGTGGAGTCCTTGCCAATCGAATAGAACAGGCAGGGATTGCGCATCACCGCCACCACCTCGCGCAGGATATGGATGGCCTCGGCCTCGAGGGCGCGCAGGTGGGTCAGGCGGGGAACGCTGGGGGCGAAGGCATTCATGGATTGCATTGCTCGCAGTGGCCGGCACTGGCCAGTTGGGTGACGGGACGACGTTCTTCGTGCTGGCAGGCCGGACAGGCCCAGATGTGCGCCGCAGCCAGCGGCGTGCCCAGGCCACAGTCGGCACAGAGCAGGCCGGGCTCGCTGCGCGCCACCGCGTAACCGCGCGCGTCACAGGCCGGGCAGTGACTGGAGAGGCGTTGAGCCAGCTGCACGGCGGCGTCGCGAATCACGGCCTGGCGCAGGGGATTGACGTGCGCGCGCATATCGGTCTCCAGCCAGATGCCCGGCTCGCGCGCCAGCAACCATTCCAACTGACCCAGCAGCCAGTCGCGCTCGCGAATGCCCTTGCGGAACCAGGACTCGCCGGGACGCCCGAGGATCAGTGCGTGCTCGGGAAAACGCGCACGCTGCATGAAGGCCACGGCGGCCTCCAGGCTTTCGACCTCGGTCTGGGCGTAATTGGTGGCACCGGAACCGGCCAGGGCAAACACCGGGTACTGCAGCTGCGCATCCCACAGGCAGAGGATTTCGTAGTCCCAGGGCGTCCAGCCCAGGTGCGGGTCACGTCCGAAGCTGCCCTCGCTGCCGAGACCAAAACGCACACCGCCCAGCGAGCAGGCCAGCTTGGCCTTGGCCAGCGCCGTGTCATGGGCGCTGGCACTGCGCGGCACCTCGCGACTGAAGGTGCCGAAGTGGTCGGTGTCATAGCTGCTGATGGGCTCGACGCGGAACCCCTGTGATGCCAGGGCCTCGTCAACCAGACGGGCCTTGTCATGACAGGTCAGGAAGGCGATGCGTTGCGCCTGGGACTGGGTACTGGGAGAAGCGATTGAGGCGAGGGCTGCCGACATGATGATGATCTCTGCGTAGCGCGACACCTCATTCTCGCCAGCAGTTGATATAGTCAAAAATAGATTATCAACAACAAGATCATCGGCTTTAAGCAATGCAAAGATCCCGTTTCCATACCCGCCAGACAACCTTTCGCCAATTGGAAACCTTCCTGGCCGTGGCCGAGCGCCTGAGCGTCACCGAGGCCGCCCGTGCCCTGCACCTGGCACAACCGTCGGTCTCGACGCAGATCACCAAACTGGAGCAGGCCCTGGGCATGCGCCTGTTCGAACAGCTGGGCAAGCGCCTGCACCTGACCGATGCCGGGCGCGAGGTACAGGCGGGCGCCCGGGAAATCTTCGATGCGCTCGACCACCTGGAGATGCGCCTGGCCCAGCTCAACGGCCTGACCGCCGGGCAGCTACGCCTCGGCGCGGTGACCACCGCCAAGTATCTGGTACCGCGCCTGCTCGGCCCCTTCTGCCGGCAATACCCGCAGGTCGAGGTTCAGCTCAACATCGCCAACCGCTCGGAGGTGATCCGTCGTCTGGAGGACAACCGCGACGATCTGTATGTCTTCAGCCAGCCGCCACGGCACCTTGACCTGGAGGCCGTGCCGCTGGCGGACAACCCGCTGGTGGTGATCGCCCCGGCCGGGCACCGCTTCGCCGGCCAGCGTATCGGCTGGGAGCAACTGGCGGGCGAAGCCTTTCTCAGCCGCGAACCCGGCTCCGGAACACGGCAGGCCATCGAGGAGCACTTCGCGCAGCACGGCTGGACGCTCAGGCCGCAGATGACCATCGAGAGCAACGAGGCGATCAAGGAGTCGGTCGCCGCCGGGCTCGGCATCGCCATCCTGTCGCGGCACACGCTGATCCACACCGCGCCGGGCAACCTGGTGGAACTGGACGTGGAAGGTTTCCCCATTCCCAACCGCTGGTACCTGGTGCGCTGGCGCACCAAGAACCCATCGCCGGCCGCGCAGGCCTTCAGCCGTTTCGCCGAGATGCCGCTGGATACCCCGACGCTGCCGGACTGAAGCGCCCAATCTGGGTTAGGTTCGCGGCGCTTCGGCCAGGGGCCTCCAAAAGCACAGCGTCATACCCTCGCCCGCTCTGCCTGGCCAGTCGCACAGGCCCTCAGTCCAGCCGCTGGCTGGCACGGCTCAGACGGTCATGCACCGCAGCCCAGGCGTCCTGCAGCGGCGGCAGCTGGATGTACAGACGCTCCAGGCCCATCGCATCGAGTTGGTAGAGGGCGGCGTAGAGACGCGCGGCATAGGCCTGCGGATCGGCACCGAGGTCCAGGGCCGGCCCCTGGCTGGGCTGGGCCGCACCACACCAGAGCCAGCCGCAGCGTGGCGAGGCCAAGGCCTCGGCGGGCGCCTGCACGAAGGCCAGGGTGGTGGTGCCGGGAGCGTAGTGACGGTGGTGCTGGCCGGGCGCGCGCACGGCGCCGGCCTTGCCTTCCAGCGGCACGCCCAGCAGCGCCTCCAGTCGGGCCTGGCCGAGCATGCCACGGCGCAGCAGGCGTGGGCTGTCGCCCGGCAACAGGCTGACGATGCTCGACTCCAGGCCTACCTGGCAGGGGCCGCCATCGAGAATCCACAGGTCGCTCTCGGCGAACTGCTGCGCCACGTGCTCGGCGCTGGTCGGGCTGATCGACATGTAGCGGTTGGCCGAGGGTGCCACCAGGCCACCACCGAAAGCCGCCAGCAGCGCCTGCGCGGTCGGGTGCGCCGGCACACGCAGGGCCACGCTGTCCTGCCCGGCGGTAACGGCGCGCGAAACCTCGTCGCGGGCCGGCAGTACCAGGGTGAGTGGCCCCGGCCAGCAGGCATCCATCAGCCGCTGCGCAGCCGGCGGCACGTCGGCAGCCCATTGCCCGACCTGCTCGGCGCTCGCCAGGTGCACGATCAGCGGATTGCTGCTCGGCCGCCCCTTGAGGGCAAAGACCTGCTCGACCGCCGCTGGCTGGCAAGCATCGGCAGCCAGGCCGTAAACGGTCTCGGTTGGCATGGCTACCAGGGCGCCGGAACGCAGGCGAGCGGCACATTCATGGGCACTGTGACTGATGTAAGGCATATCGGGTTCTGCAAGAAGTCCGGGCAAGCGCCAGCGACGATAGCGGGTAACAGCCCCGATTATCCATGACGGCGGGCCATTCCGGCCACGACGACTTCAGACCACTGACGCACCACCTGCCAGCCCGCGCTCGTACCAAACCCGGCTGCGGTTGACCATGCGCACCAGGGCCAGCATCACCGGCACCTCGATGAGCACGCCGACGACCGTGGCCAGCGCGGCGCCGGAGTCGAAGCCGTAGAGGACAATCGCCACCGCCACCGCCAGTTCGAAGAAGTTGGATGCGCCGATCATGGTGGCCGGGCCAGCCACGTCATGCCGCACCCGCAAGCGGCGGCACAGCCAGTAGCCAATGGCTGCGATGAACAGGGTCTGCAGCAGGATGGGCACGGCCAACAAACCAATCACCAGCGGCTGCTCGACAATCGCCTCGCCCTGGAAGGAAAACAGCAGCACCAGCGTGGCCAGCAGGGCGAGGATGGAAAAGGGCGAGACCCTGTCCAGGGCCGCCTGAAAAACTGCCGCGCCCCTGCTCAGCAGCTGCTTGCGCAGAAACTGGGCGATGGCCAGCGGAATGACGATGTACATGACCACCGACAGCAGCAATGTGTCCCAGGGTACGGGAATCGACGAGACGCCAAGCAGCAACGCCACGATGGGGGCAAAGGCGAATACCATCACCAGGTCGTTGAGCGCCACCTGCGTGAGCGTGAAGTTGGCATTGCCACTGCACAGGTTGCTCCACACGAACACCATCGCCGTACAGGGCGCCGCGCCCAGCAGGATCAGCCCCGCCATGTAGCTGTCCAGCTCAGCGGACGGCAGCCAGTCGGCAAACAGCACCTTGATGAACAGCCAGCCGATCAGGGCCATGGAGAAAGGCTTGATCGCCCAGTTGACCAGCAGGGTGACCGCCATGCCGGCCTTTTGCTGGCGCACCTCATGCAGCGCGGTGAAGTCGATCTTCATCAGCATGGGAATGATCATTACCCAGATGAGCAGACCGACGGGAATGTTGACCTGGGCAACCTCCAGCGCGCCCACGAGGTGGGCTGCCTCTGGCGCGGCCAGGCCAAGCAGGGTGCCGGCCCCGGTACACAGCAGAACCCAGAGACTCAGGTAACGCTCGAACACCCCGAGCGGTGCACGGGTCCTCTCTACAGCAGGTTGCATGGCTGACCTCCGCATTCACATATGCTTTACCGAATATATGATAACTAATATATTCAGCTCTTCCTCGCTTTGACAGATATCAAGATGAGCCAGAAAAAGCGCGTCCTGTTTCTCTGCGTGGCCAACTCGTCACGCTCGCAGATGGCCGAAGCCCTGCTGCGCCACCTCGACGCGGAGCACTTCGAGGCCTTCAGCGCGGGCACGGCTCCGACCCAGGTCGACCCACGCACGCTTGCCGCACTGCAGCACAGCGGCATTTCCACCGACGGCCTGTTCAGCAAGTCCATCGAGCAGGTCGCCGACCAGCCCTTCGACTACGTCATCACCCTGTGTGACAAATCCGCCCTCGAATGCCTGGCCCTGCCCGGTGCGGGCGAATACATCACCTGGAGTTTCGAGGACCCGGTCAGCAGCCCCCGCAGCGATGCTCATCGCCGGACGCTGCATGAAATCCTTGAACGCCTGAAGATGTTCGTGCTGATCAAGGGCAAACCTGCCCCGCAGCCGACCAGCGAGCAGCTCTCGCCCGTCGAGGTTTTCAAGTGCCTGGCCGACGAAACCCGAGCGCGTATCGCGCTGCTCGTCACCCTTGAACAGGAATTGTGCGTGTGCGAACTGACCGCCGCGCTCGACGAGAGCCAGCCGAAGATCTCGCGCCACCTGGCGCTGCTGCGCAGCTGCGGACTGCTGGAGGACCGGCGCAACGGCCAGTGGGTCTACTACCGCCTGCACCCGCAGCTGCCTGCCTGGGTCACCGAACTGCTCAAGACCACCCTGGACAGCCAGGCCGAATGGTTGCGCCAGGACGTGCAGCGTCTCTGGCAGATGCGCAACAGGCCAGGCCGCAAGCCACTGTGCGACTGAACGCAAGCCCAGGGCAACCACGACAACAGTGGCTATTCGCTCATTCATCTCAAGCACCCACGAGGACTCAGCATGACCATCAAAGTAGGCATCAACGGCTTCGGCCGTATTGGCCGCCTGGCCCTGCGCGCTGCCTGGAACTGGCCCGAACTGCAGTTCGTGCAGATCAACGACCCGGCCGGCGACGCCGCCACCCACGCCCACCTGCTGAATTTCGACTCGGTGCACGGCCGCTGGCAGCATGAAGCGGGCAGTGACGGCGACGCCGTGGTCATTGATGGCAAGCGCATCCGCGTGACCGCCAACAAGGCCATCGCCGACACCGACTGGAGCGGCTGCGACCTGGTGCTCGAAGCCAGCGGCAAGATGAAGACGGTCACCGTGCTGCAGGGGTATCTGGAGCAGGGCGTGAAGCGCGTGGTGGTCTGCGCGCCGGTCAAGGAGCCGGGAGCGCTGAACGTGGTGATGGGCGTCAACCAGCAGCTGTTCGACCCGGCGCAGCACCGTATCGTCACGGCCGCTTCCTGCACCACCAACTGCCTGGCGCCGGTGGTCAAGGTGATCCATGAAGCGCTGGGCATCCGCCACGGCTCGATCACCACCATCCACGACCTGACCAACACCCAGAGCATTCTCGACACGCCGCACAAGGACCTGCGCCGCGCCCGCGCCTCTGGCATGAGCCTGATCCCGACCAGCACTGGGTCGGCCACCGCGATTGCCGAGATTTTCCCCGAGCTGCGCGGCAAGCTGAATGGCCATGCCGTGCGCGTGCCGCTGGCCAACGCCTCGCTGACCGACTGTGTGTTCGAGGTGGAGCGCGCGACCACCGCCGAGGAGGTCAATGCACTGCTCAAGGCGGCCGCCGAAGGCCCGCTGAAGAACATCCTGGGCTTTGAAGAGCGCCCGCTGGTGTCCATCGACTACCGCACCGACCCGCGCTCCTCGATCATTGATGCGCTGTCGACCCTGGTGGTCAATGGCACCCAGGTGAAGGTCTATGCCTGGTACGACAACGAGTGGGGCTATGCCAACCGCGCAGCAGAGCTGGCGCGGCTGGTCGGCGCGGCGGAGTAATCGGCGATCATGAAGGCGTTGTCAGCCCTGTCTGCGGAAGTCCGCCAGTACCTGCTGGTCACCGGCAACTACTGGGCCTTCACCCTCACCGACGGCGCCCTGCGCATGCTGGTGGTGCTGCACTTCCACAGCCTGGGCTACACGCCGCTGCAGATCGCCGCGCTGTTCCTGTTCTACGAGATCTTCGGCGTGGTCACCAACCTGGTCGGTGGCTACCTCGGCGCACGCCTGGGTCTGAACCGCACCATGAACCTCGGCCTGGGCCTGCAGGTGCTGGCCCTGCTGATGCTCACGGTGCCGGCCGCCTGGCTGACGGTGCCCTGGGTGATGGGCGCCCAGGCGCTGTCCGGCATCGCCAAGGACCTCAACAAGATGAGCGCCAAGAGCTCGATCAAGCTCCTGGTGCCGGACAACCAGCAGGGCACGCTGTATCAGTGGGTGGCCATCCTCACCGGCTCGAAGAACGCGCTCAAGGGCGTCGGTTTCTTCCTCGGCGGCGCCCTGCTGGCGCTGCTCGGCTTCACCGGCGCGGTGCTGGCCATGGCCGCCGTGCTGGCGCTGATCTGGCTAGGCAGCCTGGTACTGCTGAAGAAGGACCTGGGCAGGGCCAAGGCCAAGCCTAAGTTCCGCGACCTGCTGTCCAAGAGCCGGGCGATCAACATCCTGTCGGCCGCCCGCTTGTTTTTATTCGGCGCGCGCGACGTGTGGTTCGTGGTGGCCCTGCCGGTCTATCTGAGCACGACGTTCGGCTGGGACTTCTGGCTGGTGGGTGGCTTCCTCGCCGCCTGGATCATCGGCTATGGCCTGGTGCAGTCTCTTGCCCCCAACATCACCGGCAAGCGCCGCGGCCATGTGCCGGATGGCCGCGCTGCGTGCGCCTGGGCGCTGGCACTGGCCGGCCTGCCGGCGCTGATCGCCCTGGGTCTGGGAACGGACGTGTCAGCACAAGCGGTGTTGCTCGGTGGGCTGATGCTGTTCGGGGTGCTGTTCGCGGTGAACTCATCGCTGCACAGCTACCTGATCGTCAGCTATGCCAAAGAGGATGGCGTGTCCCTGGACGTGGGCTTCTACTACATGTCCAACGCACTGGGCCGACTGGTCGGCACCCTGCTTTCGGGCTGGATTTTCCAGGCCTACGGGCTGGCGGCCTGCCTGTGGATCTCCAGCGCCTTCGTACTGGCTGCGGCACTCATCTCCATCGCCCTGCCCCGGCATGCGACGACCTGAAGGACAGGACTGAAACGCGGCCAGGGCGGTGACAGCCGTGCCTCAATGGCAACACGGCCATCCCCTCAGCCTGGGCAAGCCTCTACGGGCCGGGCGGATGCGACCTGCCTACAGCCCGGCCCGCGCCCTCACCGTCACAGCTGCTGCGGCGCGCGCTCGCACAACACCTTGAGCGCCTGCACCCACTGCGGGTGGTCGTTCAGGCAGGGCACCAGCACCAGGTCTTCGCCGCCCGCTTCGCGAAACTGCTCGCGGCCGCGGTCGCCGATTTCTTCCAGGGTCTCGATGCAGTCGGCGACGAAGGCCGGGCACATCACCAGCAGCTTCTTCACTCCGGCCTTGGCCAGTTCGTCCAGGCGCGCCTCGGTATAGGGCTCGATCCACTTGGCGCGGCCCAGGCGCGACTGGAAGGCCACCGACCACTTGCCTGCCGGCAGCCCGGCGCGCTCGGCGAACAGCTCGGCACTGTGCAGGCACTGGGCGCGGTAGCAGTTGGCAAGCACCTGCGGTGAGGCGTTCTTGCAGCAGTCGGCGCCTTTCAGGCAGTGGCCGGTGGGGTCCAGCTTGTGCAGATGGCGCTCCGGCAGGCCGTGGAAACTCAACAGCAGGTGGTCGAAGTCCTGCTCGAGATAGGGCTTGGCGCTCTCCGCCAGTGCGTCGACGTACTCAGGCTGAGCGTAGAACGGCGCCAGCTCGGCGAATTGCAGGGCCAGGCCGCGCTCGCGTACCACACGCCGCACTTCCTGCAGCGCGGTGGTGGTGGTGCTGTCGGCGAACTGCGGGTACAGCGGCGCCAGGGTGACTTTCTTCACGCCCCGGGCCGCCAGGCCAACCAGCACCTTCTCGATCGACGGCTCGCCGTAACGCATGGCCAGCTCCACCGGGCCATGCGGCCAGTGCGGCGCCATGGCCTGCTGCAGGCGGCGGCTGAGCACCACCAGCGGCGAGCCCTCCTCCCACCAGATCGAGGCGTAGGCGTGTGCCGACTGCGCCGGGCGCTTGAGCAGGATCAGCGACACCAGCAGCCGACGCACCGGCCAGGGGAGGTCGATCACGTAGGGGTCCATGAGGAACTGGTTGAGGTAGCGACGCACGTCGGCCACCTCCGTGGAAGCCGGCGAACCCAGGTTGAGCAACAGCAGGGCGTGATCGGTCATGCGGAGTCCTTGAGCAGGTCGGCCAGTGCCGAGTCGAGGTCGGTGAAGCGAAATACGTAGCCATCGGCCAGCGCGCGCTGGGGCAGAGCCCTCTGCCCGCCGAGCAGCAGGCCGGACAGTTCGCCCAGGCCCAGCTTGAGCAGTGGCCCAGGCACCGGCAGCAAGGCCGGACGGTGCAGTGCCCGGCCCAGGGCACGGGTGAAATCCCTGTTCCTGGCCGGCTGCGGCGCGCAAGCATTATAGGGACCGCGCGCGTCGTCCCGCTGCAAGAGAAAATCGATCAGGCCGATTTCATCCTGCACGTGAATCCACGGCATCCACTGCCGGCCGTTGCCGATCGGCCCACCGAGCCCCAGGCGGAACGGCAGCAACAGACGCTTGAGGAAGCCACCGGCTGGCGCCAGCACCAGCCCGGTGCGCAGCAACACCACGCGCATGCCGAGCGTCTCGGCGCGCTGCGCCGTCTCTTCCCAGGCACCGCACAGCTGGGCGGCGAAGTCCTCGACCACCGGCGCATCGCTCTCGTGCAGTTCGCGCTCCCCGCCGTCGCCATACCAACCCACGGCGGACCCGGAGATCAGCACTCGCGGGCGCTGAGCACGGGACTCCAGCCAGGCCAGCAGCCGCTCGGTCAGCGCGACCCGGCTGTCCCACAGCAGCGCCTTGCGCTTGTGCGTCCAGGGCCGGTCGGCGATCGGGGCGCCGGCCAGATTGATCACCGCATCGAGCGGTGTGTCGGCCAGTTCCTCGAGCCGCGCGATGCCGCGCACCCCGTCGCCGCAGAGCGCCGCGACTCGCTCGGGACGCCGGCTCCAGACCGTCAGCTGGTGCCCCTGGCGCAACCAGAACTGGCACAGGGCACGCCCGATCAGCCCCGTGCCGCCGGTCAGCAATATGTGCATGGCGTCCTCCTCATATGGCGCGACCCCGTGGTTGCGCCCTAGTCTGAACATTGAGCCCAGGTCATGTGTCTTGATTATCGACGAGGATCACGCGGCCACGAAAGAAAATTCTGTACAGATTTTGCGATTGTACAGATTTTCCCGAACGCGTAGCCTGAGATAAAGACAACGAGGTCAAACATGAACGCCCCCATTGCCATCATCGGAACCGGCCTGGCCGGATTGTCCGCCGCCCAGGCCCTGCATGCTGCGGGCCTGCCAGTCGAGCTGTTCGACAAGAGCCGCGGCAGTGGCGGACGCATGGCCAGCAAGCGCAGCGATGCCGGCTCGCTGGACCTGGGCGCGCAGTACTTCACCGCGCGTGATCGGCGCTTCGTCGAAGTGGTGCAGCAGTGGCAGGCACGCGGCTGGGTCGCCGAATGGGACCCGCAGCTCTACCAGTACCACCAGAACGGCCTGCAACCCTCACCGGACGAACAGGTGCGCTGGGTCGGCGCACCGCGCATGAGCTCCATCAGCCGCGCGCTGCTCGGCGCCCTGCCGGTGCACTTCGGCTGCCGCATCACCGAGGTGTTCCGTGGCGAACAGCACTGGGGCCTGCAGGACGCCGAGGGCAACAGCCACGGTCCCTACAGCAGCGTGATCGTCGCCACGCCGGCGCCGCAGGCCACCGCCCTGCTGGCCGCAGCGCCCAAGCTGGCCAGCGCCGCCGCCAGCGTGATCATGGAGCCGACCTGGGCCGTGGCCCTGGGCTTCGAAACTGCGCTGCAGACCCCGGTACAGGGCTGCTTCGTGCAGGACAGCGCGATCGACTGGCTGGCGCGCAACCGTAGCAAGCCGGGCCGCGATGGCGCACTGGACACCTGGGTACTGCACGCCAGCAGCAGCTGGAGCCGGCAGCACCTGGACCTGCCCAAGGAGGCGGTGATCGAGCAGCTGCACGGCGCCTTCGCCGAGCTGATCGGCTGCGCCGTGCCGGCACCGGCCTTCAGCCTGGCGCATCGCTGGCTCTACGCGCGCCCGGCCAGCGCTCACGAGTGGGGCGCCCTGGCCGACGCCGACCTGGGCCTGTACGCCTGCGGCGACTGGTGCCTGTCCGGGCGCGTAGAGGGCGCCTGGCTGAGCGGCCAGGAAGTCGCGCGGCGCCTGCTGGAGCACCGCCAGTGAGGCCCGGCCGGATCAACCCGCGCAAGCTGCTGCTGTCCAAGTGGACGGCACGCGCGCCGCGCAATCGCGAGCGCCACTTCCTGGTCACCGAGCTGCATCGCGACGACGCCGGCGAGGTGCTGGCGATCGACCTGCAGGCCGTGCTCACCGGGCGCAGCGAGCGCCTGGACTGGCACCAGCTGGAAGACACCGAGCGCTGGCAGATGGGCTGGAAGTAGCGTCTGTGGGACAATGCCAGCCCCGCCCGCCGAACCGCCCGTCATGCGTCAGAAAAGCCATCCGCCCCGCCAGCCCAAGGCCGTCGCCAAGGGTCAACTGCACCCGCGCAACCGCCACCAGGGCCGCTACGACTTCCCCAGGCTGATCGAGGCCAGCCCGGAGCTGGGCCGCTTCGTCATCCTCAACCCCTATGGCAAGCAGAGCATCGACTTCGCCGACCCCGAGGCGGTGCGCGTGTTCAACCGCGCGCTGATGCGTCAGCTGTACGGCATCACCCACTGGGACATTCCGCCCGGCTACCTGTGCCCGCCGATCCCCGGCCGTGCCGACTACCTGCATGGCCTGGCCGATCTGCTGGCCGAAAGCAGCGATGGCGCCATTGCACGCGGCAAAGGGGTGCGTGTGCTGGACATCGGCACCGGGGCCAACTGCATCTACCCGCTGCTCGGCCACAGCGATTACGGCTGGCGCTTCCTCGGCTCGGACATCGACCCGGTCGCCCTGGCGGCGGCACGCGGCATCGTCCAGGCCAACGGCCTGGAAGAGGTCATCGAGCTGCGTCAGCAGCAGGCGCCGCAGCACATTTTCCAGGGCCTGCTGGCCAGCGACGAGCGTTTCACCCTGACCCTGTGCAACCCACCCTTCCACGCCTCCGCTGCCGAGGCGGCCAGCGGCAGCACGCGCAAATGGAAGAACCTCGGCAAACTCGACTCCAAGCGCAAGCTGCCGGTGCTGAACTTCGGCGGGCAGAGCAACGAGCTGTGGTGCGCGGGCGGTGAAGTGGCCTTCCTGCGACGCATGGCCCGCGAGAGCGCGACGGTGGCCGGGCAGGTCCTGTGGTTCAGCAGCCTGGTGTCCAAGGCCGGCAACCTGGCGGCGTTCAACACCGCGCTGCGGCAGGCCGGTGCCCTGGAGGTCCGCCAGGTGGACATGGCCCAGGGCAACAAACAGAGTCGTTTCGTCGCCTGGACCTTCCACGAGGTGGCCGCACGTCGCGCCTGGCTGAAAGGTATCGCCGACAGCACCCCGAACTGACTATGCTGACGAGGTAGCGGCCTCAGGGAGCTCGGGAGTCCCCATGCGCTGGAAAAGCCTGTTGACCATCTGCTGCCTGTCCTGGTGCATCAGTACCCAGGCGCAGCCGCGCGAACTGCAGATCAGCGTCGGCGACTGGCCGCCCTACCTCTCCACCGACCAGCGCCACAATGGCGTGATCGCCCACATCATCAGCGACCTGTTCGCCGAGGAAGGCTACAAGGTCAACTTCCGCTTCCTGCCCTGGCCACGCGCCTATTCCGATGCCGCCGCCGGCAAGTTCGACGCCACCGGCGTGTGGATGCACAAGCGCGAGCGCGAGGCCGACTTCCTGTTCAGCGAGCCGTTGCTGGACGAACAGTTCGTGTTCTTCCACCTCAAGTCGGTGCCCTTCGACTGGCAGCAGTTCGACGACCTGACCGGCATGACCCTCGGCGGCGGTCTGGAATACAGCTACGGCCCCGGGTTCGACGCGTTCCTCGCCCAGGGCAAGGTGCGCATGGAACGGGTCTCCAGCGACCAGCAGAACTTCGAGAAGCTGCTCAAGGAGCGCGTCGTGCTCTACCCGCAGGAAGTCAACGTCGGTTATGCGGCGCTACGCAGCCAGTTCACCCCGGCCGAGCGGGCGCGCATTACCCACCACCCCAAACCGCTGCTGGTCAACCAGAGCTTCCTGATGCTGCCCAAGCGTCTGGCCGACAGCGAAGCCCTGATGCAGCGCTTCAACCAGCGCCTGCAGGCGTTCCGCGACAGCGGCCGCTACGACCGCTACTTCCAGGATCTGCAGGCCGGCAAGTACATGCTCACCGACGAGGAAGCGACCCAGGCCTCGACCCTGGGCCGCTGATGGCCTGTGCGGTTAACTCGGGCATTCAAGTGCGAGTGCCAGGGTGTCGAAGCAGAGCGACGGCGAGTCTGGCGCCTAAGCGGGATATCTGAGGCCGCCAGGCCTCACATCGTCCACTCGGTGACGACCATGTGCGTCTTCACCCGCTGCATGCCCGGAAAACCCTCGATCACCCCGCGAATCTCCGCCAGGCGCGCCATGCTCGACGCCTCCACCTGCACCAGCATGTCGGTCTCGCCGCTGATGCCACAGCACTGGCGGATTTCCGGATAGGCGCGCATGCGCTCGACATAATCCTGGCAGCGACCGTCCTTGTAGAACAGCTCGAGGAAGGCCTTGACCCCGCTGCCTGCGGGGTCGGCCACCTGCGCGTGGTAGCCGCGGATCACCCCGGATTGCTCCAGCTGGCGGATGCGCTCGCCCACCGCCGAACGCGACAGGTTGACCTCGCGGGCGATCTGGCTGACGGAGGTACGTGCATCCTGGCGCAGCAGGGTGATGATCTGGCGATCGAACTTGTCCACGGTGGTTCTCGGCGGCCGGCAGTTTGACGGGGGATTCCGCCACATTGCCGGTAATCGGCGGCGACCTGCGCGCGGCGGCGCCCGTAACATGGCGGGATCGAAAGGAAGGAGCGAGCATACATCATGAGCCGGCTGAACAAGGAACTGGGCCTGCTGCAGGGCATCGCCCTGCTCAGCACCTCGCTGCTGGGCACCGGTATCTTCGTGGTGCCGGCCCTGGCCGCCACCGCCGCCGGTTCGGCCTCGCTATGGGCCTGGCTGATCCTGATCGCCCTGGTGCTGCCGGTGGCCTTCACCTTCGCCCAACTGGGCCGCCATTTCCCCCATGCCGGCGGCGCGCCACACCTGATCGGCCGTGCCTTCGGCACGCGCAGCGAGCGGCTCATCGCCCTGCTGTTTCTCGCCGTGCTGCCGGTTGGCCTGCCGGCGGCACTGAACATCGCCACTGGCTTCTGGCAGGCCGTACTGCCCATCGGCCGTGGCGAAGCGCTGCTGATCCAGTTTGCCACCCTCGGCGCCATGCTCCTGCTCGGCCAGCGCCCGGCGCGGGCCAGCGGCCTGGTGCAGGGGCTGATCGCCCTGGCCATCCTCGGCACCGTCGGCCTGGTCTGGTGGGTCGGCGACCTGCCGCTGGCCAGCCAGCCGCTGCTGCCGCCGATCGACGGTTCCTGGCAGCTGATTCCCGCCGCCCTCGGCGTGATGTTCTGGTGCTTTGTCGGCATCGAGGCCTTCACCCACCTGGGCGAGGAGTTCAAGCACCCGCGGCGCGACTTCCCCCTCGCCCTGCTGCTCGGCGTGCTGCTCGCCGGCCTGGTGTACTGGGCCTTCTCCGTCGCGGTACTGAGCTTCGGCGTGTACGGCAATGAACACAGCGACGCGGCGTCGCTGCCGCGCCTGATGCACAGGCTGCTCGGCGATGAGGCGCGCTGGCTGGTCGCGGCCGTCGGCTACCTGGCCTGCTTCGCCTCGATGAACGTCTATGTGCAGGGCTTTGCCCGGCTGATCTGGAGCCTGGCCGACGAGGGCAAGCTGCCTTCCGCCCTGGCCGTGCGCAACCGCCACGGCGTGCCAGCCCGCGCCCTGCTGCTGGTGGTGCTGATCTGCGCCCTGTGCGCGGCCCTGGCCGCCGTGCTGCAGCTGTCGGTGGACGACCTGATCCGCTACGCCAACGGCAACTTCATCGTCGTCTACCTGCTCAGCATGGCCGCCGGTGTGGTACTGCTGCGCGGCGTCTGGCGCTGGGTCGCCGGCCTCAGCTGCGCGCTCTGCGCCCTGGTGCTGCTGGCCCTGGGCGTGGATGCGCTGTATGCCCTGGCCCTGCTCGGCGGCTTCGCCCTGCTCGATCGCTGGCGCGAGCGCCAGCGCACACCGGCAAGCCTGCAGAGCTGAAGCGGTTCCGGCTATCCTCAGGCAGGGATAGCCTCAAGGACCGACCATGCGCCGCATTCTGCGTGACCTGAAAATCCTCATTCTCGCCAACCTGTGGCTGGTGCCGGTACTGGCCGGCCTGGTGGGCGCGCTGTTCTACTTCGTCGCCCCGCCGCCGCCCATGCATGCACGCCTGGCCACCGGCGCCGAGGGCGGCGGCTACCATGCCTTCGCCGAACGCCTGCGCACCGAACTGGCCGAACAGGGCTTCGAGCTGGAGCTGGTGCCGAGCCTGGGCTCGCAGGCCAACCTGGCCAAGCTGCTGGACGGCTCCGTCGAGCTGGCCCTGGTGCAGAGCGGCCAGGAGCTGAATCTGGCGCCGGAGGCACGCGACACACTGACCGGCCTCGGCGTGATGTATCGCGAGCCGCTGTGGCTGTTCACCGGACCCAAGGTGAAATTCGAGCGCCTGGCCGACCTGAAGCAACTGCGCCTGGCCATCGGCTCGGCAGACAGCGGCACCCAGGCGGTGACCGCCGCGCTGTTCACGGCCAACCGCATCAGCCCGGCCGACTATCCCAAGCAGTGGCAACCGCTGGGTGGCAGCCGCGCCGCCGACGCGCTGGTAGCCGGCGAGCTGGACGCCGCGTTCTTCGTCGGCCCGGCGGAGAATCCGCTGATCCAGCGCCTGGCCGCCGAACCGAAACTGCGCCTGGTCGGCCTGCGCCGCACCCAGGCCTACCTGGCCCGCCTGCCGCACCTGAGCCGCCTGGAAGTGGGCGAAGGCATGCTCGACATGGCGCGCAACACGCCCGACCGCGACATCGTCACCCTCGGCCCGGTGGCGACCCTGGTGGCCGGCGAGAACTTCCACCCCTCGCTGACCCCGCTGATCCTCGAAGCCGCGCGCGAGGTGCTCAAGGACGGCAGCCTGCTCGACGCCGCCGGCAGCTATCCGCAGCGCCCGCCGCGCTCGCTCGCCACCCTGAGCGAGGCCGAGTACTACTACGACAAGGGCCTGCCGATCCTGCAGCGTTACCTGCCGTTCCGCATCGCCTCGCTGGCCGACCGCTACATCATCCTCGCCATCCCGCTGGTGATCCTGCTGTTCCCGCTGTTCAAGGCCATCGGGCCGATCTACCAGTGGCGCATCCGCGCACGCATCTACCGCTGGTACAAGCACCTGCGCGAGATCGACCAGCAGCTTTACAAGGGCAAGCTCGGCGGCGATATCGGTGCCGAGATCGAGCGCCTGGAGAAGCTCGAGGACGAGCTGGCGCGGGTCGAGGTGCCGCTGTCCTATTCCAGCGAGCTGTACGAGCTGCACATGCACCTGCGCTACATGATCGAACGCCTGCACGCCGTGCAGCGGCGCCAGGCGTTAGCGCCGGCGCAATAAAAAAGCCCCGCCAGGGCGAGCCTGGCGGGGCTTCTTGCTCAGGCGTGGATCACTTGATCCAGTGCTTGCCCCAGTGGGTGATGTCGTAGGCCTTGGCGGCGCGCTGCAGGCTCGGGCCTGCCGCCTTGCCGGCTTCGATCTGGTCGTCGATCACCTTGGTCGAATGCGACAGCCAGCTGGTGACGAAGGCCATGGCATCGCCATTGATCTCCAGCGCGCGCGCATCGATGTTGCCCAGGTTGTCACAGGCGGCGTGGTAGCAGGGATCGAGGGCAATGCCGGCAGTGCCGCCGTAGCGCGCTGCCTGTTCCTCGGTCTTCAGCTCCTCGGCGCCGGTGAACAGCCCGCCGAAGGCGATGCCGTCGGTGAAGAACTGCGCGTAGTCGGAGCGGAAGGTGATCTCGTCACCTTCGGACGGCAGGCCGCGCAGCGCGAAGTACTCCTCGAACAGCTTCTCGATCGCGCCCGAGCCGGGCGGGCCTTCCAGACCGAAGTCCGAGCCGTCGCCGTCATACACGAAGTAGGCGAAGTTCGGCGAGGCGATCATGTCGAAGTTCAGGTACGCCTTGATCTTCGCCTTCTCTTCCGGCGGCAGCTGCTCCACGTAGTAGGTCGAACCCACCAGCCCCGACTCCTCGGCACCCCACCAGGCGAAGCGCAGCTTGTTGTTGGGCCTGACCTTGCGCAGCTGCACGGCCAGCTCCAGCAATGCAGCGCTGCCCGAACCGTTGTCGTTGATGCCCGCGCCCTCGAACACCGAGTCCAGGTGCGCACCGGCCATCACCACGTTGTTCGGGTTGCCGTGCTTCGACTCGGCCACCAGGTTGTGGGTCTGGGTGCGCTCGCGCACCACGTCGGTGAACATGCGCAGCTGCAACTCGGCGGCCTGCGCCAGGCTGACGCCGAGGTCGTAGGTGGCGAACAGCACCGGAATGCCACCGGCATAGGCATCGCCCAGGGTCGCGTTGAGCAGGCCCTTACGCTCCTCGGTATCGCCCTGATTGAAGATCACCACCCCGGCGGCGCCGGCGGCGGCGGCATTCTCTGCCTTGATCTGGAAACTGCAGGCGCCGCGTTGCAGCAGGGCAATGGAGCCCGCCGGGAATCCGGCGAAGTCTGCCTCCTCACAGCCGCTGCTGGAGGTATTGCCCAGGCCCAGAGCGATGTCCACCGGGGCCACGGCAGCGGTCACGTCACCGGCATCGGTCTGCGACAGGTAGGTGAAATCCACCTCCCACTGGTAGTCGGCCGGCGTCGGCGCCACGGCCTGCAGCACGCCCGGCCCCTGCGGGTAGAAGGCGCTGAACGGGAAGGCCTGCAGCGTAACCCGGTAACCGGCACGCTCCAGGGTCTCCTTCACGTAGTTCAGCGAACCGTCATAACCGGGCAGGCCAGCGGCACGGTTGCCGTCGTTGGCCAGGGCGATGTCGTGGAGCATCTGCAGGTGCTGCTGGGTGTTCTGTGCCTGCATGCAGCGCGGCAGCAGCAGCGGCGAGCTGTTCAGCAGGCCGGCGCGACACTCCAGCGGACCCAGGCGGGTCGGACTCCAGAGCTTGTCGAACAGTTGCGAGAGGTCTTGGCTTGCGCTTGCCAGTGCCGGCGCGGCAGCGCTGGCCAGGAGAGCGGCGAACAACAGCTTCTTCTTGTCATGCATGGGTCTTCTCCAATCCGTATTTGGAGCAAATGGATGCGGCAGCACTTGTGGCACCGCCGCGGGCCGTCCCTTTACTGCGTCGTGTGGACGCCAGAAACACTAGACGCAGATTTCCCAGCAAGCGAAACGAAGGTGCTTTTTTGTCTGATTAATTGCAGCAGTTCACCGAAGATAGCGGCCTTAAGCCATCACCTAACTGGGCGGCCGCCACGCCCGACGCCGTTGTCGGGTAGACTTCTCGGCCTGTTTCCCGCGAATGACCGAAGACCGACACCCATGCCGATCCGCCACTGCATCGTCCACCTGATCGACAAGAAGCCCGACGGCTCGCCCGCCGTGCTGCACGCCCGCGACTCGGAGCTGGCCGCCTCGCAAGCCATGGAGAACCTGCTGGCCGACCTCAACGAGAGCTACAACGCCAAGCAGGGCAAGGCCTGGGGCCTGTTCCACGAGGAATCCGGCGCCTACCCCTTCAGCGGCTGGCTGAAGGCCTACCTGGACGGCGAGCAGGATTTCACTGCCTTCAGCCGCCAGGCCGTGGCGCAGCTGCAGAAGCTGATGGAGGAATCCAACCTGTCCACCGGCGGCCACGTGCTGTTCGCCCACTACCAGCAGGGCATGACCGACTACCTGGCCATCGCCCTGCTGCACCACAGCGAAGGCGTGGCGGTGACCGACGCGCTGGACGTGGCCCCAGCCAAGCACCTGGACCTCGGCCAACTGCACCTGGCGGCGCGCATCAACATCTCCGAGTGGCGCAACAACGCCCACTCCAAGCAGTACATCTCGTTCATCAGGGGCAAGAACGGCAAGAAGGTCTCGGACTACTTCCGCGACTTCATCGGCTGCCAGGAAGGCGTCGATGCGCCGAGCGAGACGCGCACCCTGCTCAAGGCCTTCAGCGACTTCGTCGAGAGCGAGGACCTGGCCGAGGAAAAGGCCCGCGAGAAGACCGAGGCACTGGTCGACTACGCCACCAGCCAGGCCAAGCTGGGCGAGCCAATCACCCTGGAAGAGCTGTCCGGGCTGATCGACGAGGAGCGGCCGCGCGCCTTCTTCGAGCACATCCGCAACAAGGACTACGGCATGGCCCCGGAATTTCCGGCGGACAAGCGCACCCTCAACCAGTTCCGCCGCTTCACCGGCCGTGCCGAGGGCCTGTCGATCAGCTTCGAGTCGCACCTGCTGGGCTCGGCCATCGAGTATGACGAGGCGCGCGACATGCTGATCATCCGTCAGCTGCCGACCCAGCTGAAGGACCAGCTCAAGCGCCGCAAGGACTGAGCCATGCGCCTGGCCGACGCCGTGCTCGACGCCTGCCGCTGCGACGTGCGCGCGCCGCTGGCCGGCGACCCCGCGCGCGACTTCGGTCTGGGCAAGGAGCAGGCCAGGCAGGCCATGGCGGCGCTGCGGCCCTGGCTCAACGAGCGCCAGCGCATGCTCTGGGCGCAGCGCCGCGACGCCCTGCTGCTGATGCTGCAGGGGCCGGACTGCTCCGGCAAGGACGGCGTGATCCGCAAGGTGATCAATGCCTTCGACCCGCAGGGCCTGAGCATCCACAGCTTCCAGATGCCCAACGCCGAGGAGCGCGGCGAGCACTTCCTGCAACGCTACCGCCGGCGCCTGCCGGCACCCGGCCTGCTCGGCGTGTTCAACCGCAGCCACTACGAAGCGCTGATCAGCGACCCACTGGACGGGCTGTGCGCCGACGCGGACTTCCCCCGGCGCCTGGCCGAGGTGCAGGCCTTCGAGGCGCAGTGGCCGCCGCGCCACCTGCACGCGCTCAAGTGCTACCTGCACATCTCCCGCGCGAAGCAGAAGGAGCGCCTGCTGAGCCGCCTGCAGCGCCCGGAGAAGCGCTGGAAGCTGCACGCCAGCGACCTGCAGGCCTACCGCGAACACGACCTGCGCCAGGCGCGCTGGAGTGCCCTGCTGGCGGCCAGCCATACGCAGGATGCGCCCTGGTACGTGATCCCGTCCGATCAGCGCTGGCTGCGCGACTGGCTGGTGGCCAGCCTGCTGGCCCGTGAACTGGAACGCCTCGACCTGGACTGGCCGGACACCCCGGCGCCCTTCTGCGCCGCCGATCTGGAGCAGCCATGAGGCGCTGCCTGGCGCTGCTCCTGCTGCTGGTCGCGCCGGCCTGGGCCGCGACCCCCGAGCCCTCGCCCGACGAACTGCGCTTCATCACCGCCAACGCCGAGTTCACCCTGCTGCACGAAATGGGACACCTGCTGATCAGCGAGCTGCAGCTGCCGGTACTCGGCCGCGAGGAAGATGCCGCCGACCAGCTCGGCTTCATGGGCCTGTTCCTGCTGTATGACCAGCAGGCCGATGCCGACTTCTACGCCAGGCTGCTGGACGTGGCCGACTACTGGCGCCTGGAAGCCGAACGCACCCGCGGCTCGGCCGAGCAGATTCCGCTGTGGGACAGCCATTCGCTGGACGAGCAGCGCTTCTTCAACATCGCCTGCCTGGCCTATGGCAGCGATCCGCAGCGACTGGAATGGATAGTCGCCAGCACCGGGCTGCCAGAGGAGCGCGCGCTTTATTGCGATCAGGAGTACGCCCAGGTCCACCATGCGGTGAACTGGCTGCTGGAGCGCTTCCACCGTCCGGCCGATCACCCGGCGCGCGGGCGTATCGAGGTGGTGTATGACGAGCCGCCGGCCAACCTGGCCAATGGTCGCGCGATGCAGGCAGCCATCCGCGCCTCGGGCGAGCTGGAGCGGGTCGCCTCCAGGGCCAGCAGCAGCTTCGAGCTACCGCGCAACCTGACCCTGCGCGTCAGCGCCTGCGGCACGCCGGACGCCTGGTTCAACAGCGTCAGCGGGGAGCTGACGCTGTGCTACGAGTTGCTGGGGCACTTCCACGAACTGGCCAGAAGCCTGCCCGATCTGCAGCGCCGCCGCGCCGTCACACCGCGCTGAGGGCGAAGCCCAGGCGCGGGAAGTGCACATGCAGGGTACCGGCGCGCTCGTCCTGGCGGCGCAGGATGATGGCCTCGGCAGAGACGCAGAGCAGCTCGCCCTGCACCGGATCGACACCATAATCGGTAGCCGCCACGCTGACCTGCTGGCCAACCTGGAAGCCCAGCGCCTGGCTGAAGTCCTCGTCCGGCAACGGTGCCGGTTGCGCCTCACGGGCAATGGCAATGGCCTCCTCGCTGCTCAGCGGGCTGTGCGCGCCATGCCCGAAACCGAGCACGCGACCGAGCCAGGCCGCCACTTCCGGATAGTCGTCAACCAGCGGCGCGGTGACGTGGGTGCCCTTGAGGAACCACAGCGGATGGGCCATGGCGAAGTCGGCGATCGAGGGCTCGCCGCACAGGAAGTCACCCTCCTCGCGCGCCAGCTGCTGTTGCAGGCGTGCCATCAGCACCGGCCACTGCAGCTTGGCCTGCGCGGCCGGCAGGCGGCTGGCGCTGCCACCGGCGAACAGTGCCGCGCGGTCGGCGACGAAGGCCTGCTGCGCCGCCGGCGGCAACTTGCCCATGCGCACAGCGATGGATTCCGGCTGGAACACCAGGGTCACCGCGTGCTGGAACACCACGGCATCGGCCCACTGGGCGAAGCTGGCGGCAACGAACTCCTGGCCCTCGGGGAACAGGCTCGGCGTGGCCTTCTCGGCCTCCAGGCGGCGGGCGATCAGCGCGGTGTCGCAGTAGATGTCGGCGCCGACCTGCAGCACCGGGGTCTTGCGATAGCCGCCGGTGAGCGCGGTCAGATCCGGCTTGGGCATGATCCGCGGGATTTCCACCGAGCGCCACGACAGCTGCTTGAAGCCCAGCATCAGGCGGGCCTTCTCGGCGAAGGGCGAGGCGTCGTAGTGGTGCAGGATCAATTCGGACATGGCGGGGCTCCGCGGCAGTTGCAAAGGTGAGGCCGCAGCTTAGCCGCAGGCGGCGCCACGGCCTACCCCTTCAACCTGATGACGGCCCATCCAGCGCGCCTATCAAGGCCTCCTTGGCCGCCTTCTTCAGGCGCTTGATGGCGATCTCGCGGCGCAGCGCGGCGCCCTTGTCGGCGCAGGCCTCGACATAGACCAGCGCCTGCGCCGGGCTGGAATGAAAGAAGCGTGCGCCCTTGCCGCTGCGGTGCTGCTCGAAGCGGCGCTGCGGGTCGTCGCTGATGCCGCAGTACAGCGCGCCGCTCTCGGCACGGACCAGATAGACGAACCAGGGCTTGGCGGGTGGGGTATCGGTCATGGCTCGGCAGCGCAGCGAAAGGCTGCCGAGCTTACGCCAGTCAGCGCCCGGCCTGCCAGGCGCGCAGCCCGGCCATGGCCTGCTTGCCCACCGCCGCCTGCACCGGCGCCAGCCAGCCCAGCAGCAGGCCCTTAGCGCCCAGCGCCTGCCGCATCCAGCGCCACAGATCGAAGTGGTCGTGGTGCTCGACGATCTTGCCGTCCGCGAAGCGGAAGCGCGCCTCGATATGGTTCTCCACCGTGCGCCCGGTGGCGCTGAACAGGTAGGTCGCCACCCAGCGCGCGCGGCCCTGCTGGTCGTCCGCTTCGAGCACTTGGTAGGTCAGCGAGAAATCCTTGGCCCGCGCGCAGAGCATGCGCCACATGTCCCCGGCATCGCGACCGCGCAGGTCACGGAAGGCCGGATCGGAAAACTTCACCTGCTCGGCGTAGCAGGCCGCCATGGCCTCGGCATCGAGCTTCTGGAAGGCCTGGTAGAAACGGTCGATCAGTTCGGCATTGGGATGGGCCATGGATGCTGCTCCGGGTGAGGATGGGCAGAGTATGGCTGCGCAGCCGATGGGCGGCGATTGGCGATAAAGACAACTTTGTGGCAATAATCGCCAATGATCCGTATCGCGCTCTACCTCTGCCCGCAGACCGTGCTGTCCAGCCTGAGCATGGCCGACGACGCCTTCCGCCTGGCCAACCAGCTGGCCGGCGAGGCGCTGTTCGCGCTGCAGCGGGTCAGCGTCGACGGCCAGCCGGTGCAGCTCGGCTATGCGCGCTTGCAGGTGGACGGCGACCTGCAGCTGGCGGAAAGCGCCGACCTGCTGCTGATTCCCGCTACCGGCAGCGCACTCGACCGCACCCTGCAGCACAACCGCGCCCTGCTCGCCTGGCTGGCGCAGCGGCCCCTGCAGCAGCAACTGGCCAGTCTGTGCAGCAGCGCCTGCCTGCTGGCCGCCGCCGGCCAGCTGGAGGGGCGCCGCGCGACCACCCACTGGGCTCTGGCGGAGCAGTTCCGCCAGCGCTTCCCCGGGGTGCGCCTGCAGATCGATGAACTGTTCACCGAGGACGCCAACCGCTTCTGCTCGGGCGGCGCCCAGGCCGGCCTGGACCTGTGCCTGCAACTGATCGCCCGGCACGCCGGAGACTGGCTGGCCCAGCGCGTGGCCGCCGCCCTGGTGGTGGAACGCGAGCGCGGCGGCCAGCGCCGCTTCGCCCCGCTGCTGCCACTGACCGGTCACGACGACCCGCTGATCGGCCCACTGCTGCGCTGGCTGCAGCTCAACCATGCCCAGGCCATCGATCTGACGCTGCTGGCCGAGCGCGCCCACTGCTCCACCCGCACCCTGCTGCGCCGCTTCAAGGCGGCCACCGGGCTGACCCCCAACGACTACCTGCAGCGCCTGCGCATCAGCGCCGCGCAGAGCGCCCTGCGCAACCCGGCGCGTTCGCTGGAGCAGGTCGCCGCCCAGGTCGGCTACGCCGACCGCGCCACCTTCGCCAAGCTGTTCAAGCAGCTCTGCGGCGAGACACCGGGCGCCTTCCGCAAGCGCTTGCGCCAGCCGCTAAGCGAATAGCGGGCAAAGAAAAAGGAGCCCGAGGGCTCCTTTCTCATGCCACGCCCAACCTCAATGGAGGATCTGACCGAGGAACAGCTTGGTTCGCTCGTTCTGCGGGTTGTCGAAGAAGGTATTGGGTTCGTTCTGTTCGACGATCTCGCCGCGGTCCATGAAGATCACCCGGTTCGCCACGGTACGGGCGAAGCCCATCTCGTGGGTCACGCAGAGCATGGTCATGCCGTCCTCGGCCAGGCCGATCATGGTGTCCAGCACCTCCTTGACCATTTCCGGGTCGAGGGCCGAGGTCGGCTCATCGAACAGCATGATCTTCGGCTTCATGCACAGCGCACGGGCGATTGCCACACGCTGCTGCTGGCCACCGGAGAGCTGGCCCGGGTACTTGTGCGCCTGCTCGGGGATGCGCACGCGCTCGAGGAAGTGCATGGCGATCTCCTCGGCCTTGCGCTTGGGCAGCTTGCGCACCCACATCGGCGCCAGGGTGCAGTTCTGCAGCACGGTGAGGTGCGGGAACAGGTTGAAGTGCTGGAACACCATGCCCACTTCGCTGCGGATCGCCTCGATGTGCTTGAGGTCGCTGGTCAGCTCGGTGCCATCGACGACGATGCGCCCCTGCTGGTGCTCCTCCAGGCGGTTGATGCAGCGGATGGTGGTGGACTTGCCCGAACCCGAAGGGCCGCAGAGGACGATACGCTCGCCCTGCTGCACATCGAGGTTGATGTCCTTGAGCACGTGGAACTGGCCGTACCACTTGTTCACGCCCTGCAGCTGAATGATCGGCTCGGCGCTGGTCTGCTTGTTTGCTTCAGTCATGAATGGCTCCTAACGCTTGTGGCCGGTGTCCAGCTTGCGCTCCAGGCGCATGGAATAGCGGGACATGCCGAAACAGAAAATCCAGAACACCAGGGCGGCGAACACGTAGCCCTCGGTCGCCATGCCCAGCCAGGCCGGGTCGGTGGTGGCCTGCTTGATGCTGTTGAGCAGGTCGAACAGGCCGATGATGATGACCAAGCTGGTGTCCTTGAACAGGGCGATGAAGGTGTTGACGATGCCCGGGATCACCAGCTTGAGCGCCTGCGGCAGGATCACCAGACCCATCATCCGCCAGTAGCCCAGGCCCATCGCCGCGGCCGCCTCGTACTGCCCCTTGGGAATGGCCTGCAGGCCGCCACGCACCACCTCGGCGATGTAGGCGGACTGGAACAGGATCACCCCGATCAGCGCGCGCAGCAGCTTGTCGAAGCTCAGGCCCTCCGGCAGGAACAGCGGCAGCATCACCGAGGACATGAACAGCACGGTGATCAGCGGCACACCGCGCCAGAACTCGATGAATGTCACGCAGATCACGCGGATCGCCGGCATCTTCGAGCGCCGACCGAGGGCCAGCAGAATGCCCAGCGGCAGCGCGCCGGCAATGCCAACCGCAGCGATCACCAGGGTCAGCATCAGGCCGCCCCATTGGCTGGTTTCCACCTCGGACAGGCCAAGGAAACCGCCGTGCAGCAGCCAGAAGGCCAGCAACGGGTAGGCCACCAGGAACACCAGGCCGTACAGGGCCTTGCGCGGCATCATCGGCACGAACAGCGGCGCCGCGCCGATCACCGCCAGCCACACCGTCAGGTCCACACGCCAGCGCAGCTCCTCCGGGTAGAAGCCGTACATGAACTGGTCGATGCGTTCCTTGATGAACACCCAGCAGGCGCCCTCGCTGGTGCAGTCGGCGCGGGTGGTGCCGGTCCAGTCGGCCTGGAACACCGCCCACTGGAGCAGCGGCGGCACGATCAGCCAGACCAGGTAGATGGCCAGCAGGGTCAACAGGGTGTTGAACCAGTTGGAGAACAGGTTGGACCGCAGCCAGCCGATGACGCCGACACTCAGGCGCGGCGGCGGCAGGCTGGGACGGAATTGATGGACTTCCATGCGCTTCTCCTTACCGCTCGATCAGCGCGATGCGCTTGTTGTACCAGTTCATCAGGATCGAGATGCTGATGCTGATGGCCAGGTACACGCTCATGGTGATGGCGATGACCTCGATGGCCTGACCGGTCTGGTTCAGGGTGGTACCGGCGAACAGCGAGACCATGTCGGGGTAGCCGATACCGGCCGCCAGCGACGAGTTCTTCACGATGTTCAGGTACTGGCTGGTCAGCGGCGGGATGATCACCCGCAGGGCCTGCGGCACGATGACCAGGCGCAGCGTCTTGCCGGCCGGCAGGCCGAGGGAGCGGGCCGCCTCGGTCTGGCCGTGGCTGACCGCCTTGATCCCGGAACGCACGATCTCGGCGATGAACGCCGCGGTGTACACGGTCAGCGCCAGGGTCAGCGCCATCAGCTCGGGAATCAGCACCCAGCCACCGCGGAAGTTGAAGCCCTTGAGCTCCGGCACCGTCCAGTGAAAAGGGTCGCCGAACACCAGCGCGGCCAGGCTCGGTAGGCCGACGATCAGCACCAGGCTGGCAATCAGGGTCGGGAAACCGCGGCCAGTCGCCTCGAAGCGCTGCCGCGCCCAGCGCGCCAGAAACCAGACCGCCACCAGCGCCAGCAGCAGCGCGATGAAGCAGGCCCAGAAGCCCTCGGCTGCCGTCGGCGCCGGCATGTTCAGGCCGCGGTTGCTGAGGAAGAAGGTGTCGCTGATGTTCAGGCTCTGCCGCGGGCCGGGCAACGGCAGGAACACCGCGAAGTACCAGAAGAAGATCTGCAGCAACGGCGGGATGTTGCGGAAGATCTCGATGTAGACGGTGGCCAGCTTGCTGATCAGCCAGTTGGGCGACAGTCGCGCCACGCCGAGGATGAAACCGAGCACGGTGGCCAGCACGATGCCGATACCCGCCACCAGCAGGGTGTTGAGCAGGCCGATGACGAAGACGCGGCCGTAGGTGTCGCTCTCGGTGTAATCGATCAGATGCTGCGGGATGCCGAAGCCGGCGCTTTGCTCCAGGAAGCCGAACCCGGAGAGGATGCCGCGCTGAGCCAGGTTGTGCTGGGTGTTGTGGAACAGGTACCAGCCGATCGCCACGACGGCGACGACGGCGATGATCTGGAATAGCCAGCCACGCACCTGCGGATCGGTCCAGACCGACGTGCGTGGGCGCGGGGAAATGGGGGGATTCTGCATAACGGCCCTCATGGAAACTCCGCGCCCATGGCTTGCGGCGCGGAGTTCACGAAATCAGGAACACCAGCGCCCCTCGTACGAGGGGCGTTGGCATGGCGGTCAGCGCACCGGCGGTGCGTACTGCAGACCACCCTTGTTCCACAGGGCATTGAGACCACGTTCGATCTTCAGCTCGCTGCCGGCACCGACGTTGCGATCGAAGATTTCACCGTAGTTGCCGACTTGCTTGACGATCTGCACAGCCCAGTCCTTCGGCAGCTTCAGATCCTTGCCGAAGTCACCCTCGGCACCCAGCAGACGGGCGATATCCGGGTTCTTGGTGGACTTGGACAGCTCTTCCACGTTAGCGGAAGTCACGCCCAGCTCTTCGGCATTGAGCTGCGCATAGAGGGTCCAGCGCACGATATCGAACCACTCCTCGTCACCCTGGCGCACTGACGGGCCGAGCGGTTCCTTGGAGATCACTTCCGGCAGCACCACGTAGTCATCCGGCGCGGCCAGCTTGATGCGCTGGGCGTACAGCTGGGACTGGTCGGAGGTCAGCACGTCGCAACGGCCGGACTCCAGCGACTTGGCGCTCTCGTCGGAGGTGTCGTAGGTGATGGGGGTGTACTTCAGGCCGTTGGCGCGGAAGTAGTCGGCGAGGTTCAGCTCGGTGGTGGTGCCGGCCTGGATGCACACGGTGGCACCATCCAGTTCCTTGGCGCTGGATACGCCAAGCTTCTTGTTCACCAGGAAGCCCTGACCGTCGTAGTAGGTCACGCCGGTGAAGTTCAGGCCCATGGCCGCATCACGCGAGCTGGTCCAGGTGGTGTTGCGCGACAGCATGTCGACTTCGCCGGATTGCAGCGCGGTGAAGCGCTCCTTGGCGGTCAGCGGGCTGTACTTGACCTTGGAGGCGTCGCCGAACACGGCAGCGGCCACGGCACGGCAGACATCCACGTCGATGCCCAGGTAGTTACCCTTGGCGTCGGCGTAGGAGAAACCGGGCAAGCCGTCGCTGATACCGCACTGCACGAAGCCTTTCTTCTTCACCGCATCCAGGGTGGCTCCCGCATGAGCAAAACCGCTCACACCGAGCACCGCAGCCGTGGTCAGTACTGCCAGGGTGGATTTCACCATCTTCATCAAAACCTCCAAGTGTTCTTGTTTGGTCGAGTCTCGGTCCTGCCGCCGTACCCTTGTGAGGCACGTTCGATCCCGCCACCATGGCAGGATCAACCGGGGTGCGAACCTGAAGGGAGTCTAGATGCCGATCCGCAGACCGGCGAATGACCCGCTCACTCCCCGTAGGTCTTACGGGAAAGAGACGCAGCAGAGTGTCCGGCTACTCCGCAGCATGCGGCCCCCACCGGACCCGTTCGCTACAGCAAGGCGCGTACCAGCTTCGTGACCGAGCGGTATTGAAGGAAGGTCAATAGGTAAAGTTCTAGCGGTGCGACATCTTCTTAACGAAATCGACAACGCGCTGCGCACGCCCCCGTACCAAAACCAATCATGCGCACCAAAGTGGAGCAAACATGCAAGAAGCCCTGATACTGGAGCCCTCCCACGAGGCTGATTCCTGCGTCATCTGGTTACACGGCCTGGGCGCCGACCGTTACGACTTCGAGCCGGTGGCCAAGATGCTGCAGCAGCAACTGCCGAACACGCGCTTCGTGTTGCCCCAGGCACCCACGCGGCCGGTGACCATCAATGGTGGCTGGTCCATGCCCAGCTGGTACGACATCCTGGCCATGAGCCCGGCACGGGCCATCGACAAGGAACAGATGGAAGCCTCGGCCCAGACAGTGATCGGCCTGATCGAAGGACAGCGCGACGGCGGCATTGATCCGGCACGCATCATCCTCGCCGGCTTCTCCCAGGGCGGTGCAGTTGTCTATCACAGCGCCTTCCTGCGCTGGCAGGGGCCGCTGGGCGGACTGCTGGCGCTGTCCACCTATGCCCCGACCTTCAGCGAAGACCTGCAACTGGATGCGCAGCGGCGCAACCTGCCGGTGCTCTGCCTGCACGGCAGCCAGGACGAAGTGGTACCGCCCTTCATGGGCCGCGCCGCCTACGACACACTCATCGCTCAGGGCGTCGCGGCGCAATGGCGTGAGTACCCCATGGGTCATGAGGTGGTGCTGGAGGAGATCCAGGACATCGCCGCCTGGCTGCAGCAACGCCTGTCACGCTAAGCACGTCAAGCTTACGTCGACACCCCGACAGAGCTCGCTAACTGAACGAAATTCAGTCAAGTGAACGTCACTTCCCAGGCCCCCGTCCAGCCGGCTCGACCGCTGGTCGGGCGGCTCTAGCGCGGGGATTGCCTAGGTAATATTGCAGGGAATAAGGTCCGCGGTAGTCAGGTTTTCGCCCTAAACAGGGAGTGTTTCGCGATGCCCGCCGCTCTATGCAGCCAGACAGGTTATTCATTCTTGCGATGAAAAATACCCACTGGCAGGAGGATCTCCAGCAGATCCGCCAACTGCGACTATTCCAGAATGTCACGGCCAACAGCCTGCAACAGCTATTGCGCGAGTTCCGTGCCTGCGAGCTGGAAGCCAGCGAGATTCTGCTCTCGCCCTTCAACCGCAACCAGCATCTGTACCTCCTGCTGGAGGGCGAGCTGAAGGTCTACCTAGGCTCGCTCGACAATCAGCCGGTCAGCACCCTGCGCCCGGGCGACTGCGCCGGGGAAATCAGCTTCATCGACAATGACCGCCCCTCTGCCTATGTCGTGGCCACGCAGCCCTCTCTGGTGCTGCGCCTGCACCGCGAATCGCTGGTCAAGCTGTTCAACCAGTCGCCGGAGCTGATGCAGAACCTGCTGGAGCTGCTGTGCGAGCGCGTGCGCCAGGGCAACCGGATCATCCTCGACAGCGAACAGAACGCCAATGTCGACATTCTCACCGGCTGCTTCAACCGGCGCTGGCTGGAGCACGTCTACGAGCGCGAGAGCACCCGCTGCGCCTTCAATGGCCAGCCGCTGAGCATGCTGATGCTCGATGTCGACCACTTCAAGGCCTACAACGACCAGCACGGCCACCTGGCCGGCGATTATGCCCTGTGCCTGGTGGCGCACACCCTGCGCAACCAGCTGCGGCCCAAGGACAGCATGGTGCGCTATGGCGGCGAGGAGTTCGTCATCCTCCTTCCGGAGCTGGACGCGGCGGAAGCCCGCACCATCGGCGAGCGCCTGCGCCAGAGCCTGGCGCAGATCGAATCGTTCTATTCGCCGGTCGGCATACTGCCGGGCGTCACCGTGTCCATCGGTATGGCGCAGCTGCAGGACAAGGACGGCCTGGAAAGCCTGATCGCACGTGCCGACTGCGCCCTTTACAAGGCCAAACAACAGGGCCGTAACTGCCTGTACGGCTGAGGCCGCCCCGCCAAACTCCCCGGCGAATCCGCCACATCATCGCCAGCCGCTGACGCGCCTTGCTAGAGTCCGGTCCACAACAACAATGATCGGACATGCACCATGCCCAAGCTGCTGCTCGCCCTGCTGATCCTCGTGCCTGTGGGCGCGGGCACCTTCTTCACCCTGCCCAACCTGCTCGACCGGCAGATGAACAGCGTGGCGGCGCCGCCGCCCTACCCGGCCAGCGAACAGGCCAAGCAGCTGCACCAGCGCCTGTTCGTCGCCGACCTGCACGACGATGCCCTGCTCTGGCAGCGCGACCTGCTCGAGCGCCATGACTACGGCCACTCCGATCTGCCGCGCCTGCTCGAGGGCCGTGTCGGCCTGCAGGTATTTTCCACCGTCACCAAGACCCCGCGCGGCATCAACTACGAGAGCAACGGCGCCGACAGCGACAACATCACCCTGCTGGCCATGGCACAGCGCTGGCCCCGCGAGACCTGGAGCAGCCTGCTGGCCCGCGCCCTGTACCAGGCCGACAAGCTGAAGCAGGCCGCAGCCGCCAGCGACGGCAAACTGGTGCTGATCCACAACCGTGCCGAACTGGCCCGCTACCTGGAAGATTGGCAGCGCGACCCGCAGCGCCTGGCCACCGTACTGGCCACCGAAGGGCTACAGCCCATCGAGGGTAAGCTGGAGAACCTCGACCGCCTGTATGACGCCGGCTTTCGCATCGCCGGCCTGACTCACTTCTTCGACAACGAGGTCGGTGGCTCGGCCCATGGCCTGGTCAAAGGCGGGCTGACCCCACTGGGCCGCCAGGTGATCGCCCGTCTCGAGGAAAAGCGCATGCTGGTCGACCTGGCCCATGCCTCCAAGCCGCTGATCGATGACGTACTGGCCATCGCCAAACGCCCCGTCCTGGTCTCTCACACCGGCGTCGCCGGCACCTGCCCGGGACCGCGCAACCTCACCGACGATCACCTCAAGCGCATCGCCGCCACCGGCGGGGTGATCGGCATCGGCTACTGGGACGCAGCCGTCTGCGAAACCTCGGTCGGCGCCATCGTCCGTGCCATCCGCTATGCCGCGGACAAGGTCGGAGTGCAGCACGTGGCCCTGGGCTCGGACTTCAACGGCACCGTGCACACGCCCTTCGATACCACCGGCCTGGCGCAGATCACCGAAGGCCTGCAGGGCGCCGGCTTCAGCGACGCCGACATCGCCGCGATCATGGGCGGCAACGTGCGCGACCTGCTCCTCGCCAGCCTTCCCGACTGAGCGGGTGCAACCCGCGCGGCACTTCGCCGCGCGGGCATCTTGCTTTACACTGGCCTCCGTTCATTCCTTGACCAATACGAGACGGCCGTGCTCAAAGCACTCAAGAAAATTTTCAGCAAGGGCGAAGCCGAACAGCCCGCCAGTATCACTCCCGCCAGCACCTCCAGCGCTCCCAGCCAGTCGAGCGCCCCGCGTCAGTCGCAGCCGAAGGCGGAAACGCCGCGCGAAACCAAGAAGCCGCGCGCCGACAAGCCGCGCCGCGAACGCCCGGCCAAGCCGGCGGATACCTGGAAGCTGGAAGACTTCGTGGTCGAACCGCAGGAAGGCAAGACCCGCTTCCATGACTTCCGTCTGGCCCCGGAACTGATGCACGCCATTCATGACCTCGGCTTCCCCTATTGCACGCCGATTCAGGCCCAGGTTCTCGGCCACACCCTCAAGGGCAAGGACGCCATCGGCCGCGCCCAGACCGGTACCGGCAAGACTGCCGCCTTCCTGATCTCGACCATCACCCAGCTGCTGCAGACCCAGCCGCCGAAAGAGCGCTACATGGGGGAACCGCGCGCCCTGATCATCGCCCCGACCCGCGAGCTGGTGGTACAGATCGCCAAGGATGCCGAGGCCCTGACCAAGTACACCGGCCTGAATGTCATGCAGTTCGTCGGCGGCATGGACTTCGACAAGCAGCTCAAGCAGCTGGAGTCGCGCTACTGCGACATCCTGGTGGCCACCCCCGGCCGCCTGCTGGACTTCAACCAGCGCGGCGAAGTGCACCTGGACATGGTCGAGGTGATGGTGCTGGACGAGGCCGACCGCATGCTCGACATGGGCTTTATCCCGCAGGTCCGCCAGATCATCCGCCAGACCCCGATGAAGGGCGACCGCCAGACCCTGCTGTTCTCCGCCACCTTCACCGAGGACGTGATGAACCTGGCGCGGCAGTGGACGGTCAACCCCGCCATTGTCGAGATCGAGCCGGAGAACGTCGCCAGCGACACCGTCGAGCAACACGTCTATGCCGTGTCCAGCCAGGACAAGTACAAGCTGCTGTACAACCTGGTGACGCAGAACGACTGGCAGCGGGTCATGGTGTTCGCCAACCGCCGCGACGAAGTCCGCCGCATCGAGGAGAAACTGGTGCGTGACGGCGTCAGCGCCGCGCAGATGTCCGGTGACGTGCCGCAGCACAAGCGGATCAAGACCCTGGAAGGCTTCCGCGAAGGCAAGATCCGCGTTCTGGTGGCCACCGACGTCGCCGGCCGTGGCATCCACGTCGACGGCATCAGCCACGTGATCAACTTCACCCTGCCGGAAGTGCCGGACGACTACGTCCACCGCATCGGCCGTACCGGCCGTGCCGGCAGCAGCGGTACCTCGATCAGCTTCGCCGGCGAAGATGACGCCTTCGCCCTGCCGCCGATCGAAGCGCTGCTCGGGCGCAAGATCAACTGCGAAATGCCGCCGGAAGAGCTGCTCAAGCCGGTGCCGCGCAAGCACTGAGCATCTGACACAAAACGAGGCAGGCCCGCAGGCTTGCCTTGCCGCCCCTCTCAGTCCTTGCGCTCCGCCTGCACGGGCAGGTCTCGCGGCAAGTACAATACGAAGTGCACCCCCTCGCCCGGCGCGGACCTGAATTCCAGACGCCCGCCGAGTTTGCGCGTGACCAGGTTGTAGACGATGTTGAGCCCCAGCCCCGAGCCACCGCTGCCGCGCTTGGTGGTGAAGAACGGCTCGAAAATCCGCTCCTGCAGATTGGCGGGCACCCCGACACCATTGTCGCGGTACTCGAGTACCACCTGATCAGCCTGCTCGCGCACCTCGATCCGGATTTGCGCGGAAATCTCCGGGCTGAACGCATGACGCACACTGTTGATGATCAGGTTGGCAACGACCTGCGTCAGGACGCCCGGCAGGCTATTCATCTGCAGATCGGGCGGGCACGCGAGCAGTGGTTCGACCGGAACCTTGCGGGTCTCCGGATGGAGGCTGGCGATCAGCGCGGCAAGGACCTGCTGAACCAGGAAGTCGCTGCGCGCCTCGGAGACCTGATCCACCGCAGTCTGCTTGAAATCACTGATCAGCTTGGCGGCGCGCTTGATGTTGTTGAACAGCATGACATTGCCATCGACGGCCTGCCCCAGCAGCTGCTGAAAGCTTTCGCTGGAGAGCGTTTGCTCGGCAAACTGACGCCCCAGCTCATCCAGCGCCTCGCTCAGCACCGAGGAAGCGGTAACGGCGATCCCCAAGGGCGTATTGACCTCATGCGCCACGCCGGCCACCAACCCGCCCAGAGCCGCCAGCTTCTCCGACTCGATCAGTTGGCTCTGCGCCGCCTGCAACTGGGCAACGCTCTCGGACAGCTCGCGGGTGCGCTCGGTGACGCGCGACTCCAGCTCGTCCGAATAACGCTTCAGTCCGACTTCCGCCAGACGCAGCTGTTCTAGCGTGTTACCAATGGTCTGCAGGTGTTCGTTGGTCAGCCTCACCAGCAGGCCGATCTCACTGTCGGCATGACCACGAGGCTCGTGCAGGCGGGCCTTCTCTGCCTGTTCGACATCAACCCCGGCGATGGAGCGAATCACACTGATCAGCGGGCGACTGACCTGCAGGTGGAACACCGCCAGCAGACAGGCCGATAGCAGCAGGGCGTAAAGCAGCGTCAGCAGCAGGGTAATCAGGGCGCGCTCAAGGAACACTCGCCCGTAGTAGTAGGTGTCCACGTCCACTTCCAGAGTTCCCAGCGCCTCGACTCCGGTTGCCGTCTCCGAGCGCAGCGGCCAGCTGTAGTGACGTACCGCACCGAACAACCAGTCGCTGAAGCCACGCAGCGCGCCCGTGCTCAGCGCGCGCTCACGCACGGCCAGTGGTTCACTGTCGCTGATCATCAGGCGACTGCGACTGATGGCGGGCTGTTTAAGGGTTCCGCTGAGCAGTTCGGCGGCCAGATCGCGGTCGAGGGAAAAAAGGATGGCCGTGGCGGGCTCGCGCGTCAGGCCGATCAGGGCCTCCATGTCCTCGTCAGGCAACTTGGCGGTGCGCCGCAAGTCGAAGCCGATCTGCAGCGCACTCAGTAGCAGCCCCAGGATGCCAACCAGTAACAGGGTGCTGCGAATCAATCTGCCGGATAGGCTGAGCAACGCCTGAGGCGAGTGTACGGACACCCCTCAATGCTCCATCGGCAGATCCGGCAGACGCTGTCGGATGCTACTGAACTCCTCGTAGTGATCCATCAGCAGGTCCACCAGGCGCGGGTCGAAATGCTTGCCACGCTCGCGCAACAGCGTTTCGCGGATGGCCTCGTCATCCCAGGGCTCCTTGTAGCTGCGCTTCGAGCCGAGCGCATCGAACACATCAGCCAGCGCAACGATGCGCCCGGCCAGCGGAATGGCCTCACCCGCCAGTTTCTGCGGGTAACCGTTACCGTCCCAGCGCTCGTGGTGATGGCCCGCAATCAGCGCGCCCATACGCATGAGGTCACGGCGTGAGCGTTGCAGGATGCTGACGCCGTAGTCGACATGCTTCTGCATGATCGCCCACTCCTCGGCATCGAGCTTGCCCGGCTTGTGCAGGATGGCGTCGGGAATAGCCACCTTGCCGATGTCGTGCAGGGGCGAAGCGTGCTTGATCATCAGGACCTCGCGCTCCTCAAGCTCCATGAGCTGAGCCAGGCGCTCGCAGATCAGCGCTACCCGCTGCACATGGGCACCCGTCTCCTTGCTGCGCGCCTCCACTGCGTCAGCCAGGATGCACACCAACTCCTTTGAGGTTTCCTGCAGGTCCTCCATCAGGTTGATGTTCTCGAAGGTCAGTGCCACGTTGTGGATATAGATTTCCAGCAGCTGGCGATCCAGATCACTGAGTGGCTCGACATGGGTCACGTAAAGCAGGTTGGCACCACCGCGCTCGCCGGGCATGTACATCACGTAGGCGTCGTCGAAGTGAAGGGACTGCTGCTGCGTGAGCGCCTGACGAAAGCGCAGTGCCACCTCATCCGGCAGCTCCTCGAAAGAACCACCCGGCTGATAGCGGACGAACTCGCCAGTGGCCGCCAGAGTCCGGGTCTCGCGCTCGCCGTTGCCGGCCCCAGGCAGCACCATGCAATACAGCGCCGAGCGGTTCAGGTGCAACAAGGACGTCAGTTGCTCCAGCACCGTGGAGGAAAACAGCTTGAGCGTGGCGGCGTTCTGCACCTTGGCCGAGGCATCCAGCACTTTGCTCAGGCCACGGCGCTGTTCTTCTATGACGCACAGGTCACGATAGGAGCGCAGCATGGAATACAGCAGGGTGCGCAGTTTCTGGGTCGTGAGTTCGGTTTTCTCCTTGTAGTCGTCTATGTCGTACTCACGGATCACCCGGTCCTCGGGTGCCTGGCCAGCCTGACCGGTACGCAGCACCAGGCGGGTAAGACGATTACCGCACTCCTCACGCAGGTAGCGAACCAGGTCCAGGCCGGCGTGTTCGGTCTCCATCACCACATCGACCAGCGCCAGGGCGATGTCGTCGCGCTGGGCGAACAGTTCGCGTGCTTCGGCGGCGGAATGTGCCGAGAGCAACTCCAGGCTGCGCCCGTGGAACTCGAAGCCACGCAGGGCCAAGCGGGTGATGCCGTGAATCTCGACATCATCGTCGACCAGCAGTACGCACCAGCGAGGTTTGCTATCGGATGTCAGGGAAGACTGCGGTACAGCACTACTGCGGTCCGAAAAGAAGTTCATGGTTGCTCTCGGCCCCTCTGGATAAGAGGAGTATAGACAGGCTCCGAGTAGTCAACCGACGCGTTGAGTCGTCAGCCTCCGCGCGCGCCACGCATCAGGCTCAGGCTGGCGGGCCTGGTCGTTCGCTGACTGAGATAACGGGTACAGCTGACACGCAGGAAGGAAGCGAAATTGACCACTTCGCCACGGTAATCCATGACTTCCTCATACAGCTTGGTGATCAGCTGGTTGGTGGTCATGCCGTCGACTTCGGCGATCTCGCGCAGGATGTCCCAGAACTGGTTCTCCAGGCGCAGGGTGGTGACCACCCCGCGGATGCGCAGGGAGCGCGAGCGCGACTCGTAGAGGATAGGATCAGCCTTTACATACAGCTCGCACATGTCCCTGCTCTCCTCTCTCAGCCCAGCACTTTCAGGAACGCCGCCAGCCAGGCCGGATGCGCCGGCCAGGCCGGGGCAGTGACCAGGTTGCCGTCGACATGCACGCCATCCATCGGTACTTCCACGTACTCGCCACCGGCCAGGCGCACCTCCGGCGCGCAGGCCGGGTAGGCGCTGCAGCCACGGCCCTTGAGCACGTCGGCGGCAGCCAGCAGCTGGGCACCGTGGCACACCGCAGCGATCGGCTTGGCGGCCTTGGCAAAGGCCTGCACCAGGGCGATTACCTCGGTATTCAGGCGCAGGTACTCGGGCGCGCGGCCGCCGGGGATCAGCAAGCCGTCGTAGTCCTCGGCACGCACCTTGGCGAAGTCGAAGTTCAGCGCGAAGTTGTGCCCCGGCTTCTCGCTGTAGGTCTGGTCGCCCTCGAAATCGTGGATCGCGGTGCGCACGGTCTGCCCGGCGCTCTTGCCGGGGCACACCGCATGCACGCTGTGGCCGACCATCTGCAGGGCCTGGAACGGCACCATGGTCTCGTAGTCTTCGGCGTAGTCGCCGACCAGCATCAGGATCTTCTTCGCCGTCATGGCGGTGGCCTCCTCGGGGTGAATGTGGAGCCAGTCTGCTCCACTGCGCCCGCTTCAGGGTAACAGCTGGCTACTACAGGGCCAGACGCCGTCCATAAAAAAGCCCCGCACCAGGCGGGGCTTTTCGTCGCAGGACCGCCTTACAGCGGCTTGCCGCGATTGCCGTGGGCGGCGACGAACTGCTGCACGGTCTGCAGGTCGTTAGCCAGCACGGTGCAGCGCTCGTCGCGCTGGAACAGGTCAGCCAGGTGCGGCGGCAGCGCCGGCACCGCGTCGATACCGGCCTTCTCCACCGCTTCCGGGAACTTGACCGGATGTGCGGTGCCCAGGGTCACCATGGGGATGCTCAGGCTGCGGCGGCACTCGCGCGCGGCGCGCACGCCGATGGCGGTGTGCGGGTCGAGCAGCTCGCCGCACTCGGCATACACCTCGGCGATGGTCTCGCAGGTCTGCTCGTCGCTGACCGCCAGGGAGTCGAACAGCTTGCGCGCCTCGGTCCAGCGGTCTTCCTCGACGCTGAAGCCGCCACCCTGCTTGAAGGTGTCCATCAGGCCGGCGATGGCGGCGCCGTTGCGGCCGTGCAGGTCGAACAGCAGGCGCTCGAAGTTGGACGAGACCATGATGTCCATGGACGGCGACAGGGTCGGGTGCAGGGTGTCCTTGACGTACTGATTGCCGCTCATGAAGCGGTGCAGGATGTCGTTGCGGTTGGTGGCGACGATCAGCTGGCTGATCGGCAGGCCCATGTTGCGCGCCAGGTAACCGGCGAAGATGTCGCCGAAGTTGCCGGTCGGCACCGAAAACGCCACGGAACGGGCCGGGCCGCCGAGCTGCAGGGCCGCGTGGAAGTAGTAGACGATCTGGGCCATGATCCGCGCCCAGTTGATCGAGTTGACCGCCACCAGACGGGTGCCCTTGAGGAAGCCCTGGTCGGCGAAGCTGGCCTTGACCATCTCCTGGCAGTCGTCGAAGTTGCCTTCGATGGCGATGTTGTGGATGTTGTCGCCGAGGATGGTGGTCATCTGCCGGCGCTGCACCTCGGACACGCGGTTGTGCGGGTGCATGATGAAGATGTCGACGTTGTCGCAGGCCTTGCAGCCTTCGATGGCCGCCGAGCCGGTGTCGCCACTGGTGGCGCCCATGATCACCACGCGCTCGTTGCGCTTGGCCAGCACGTGGTCGAGCAGGCGACCGAGCAGCTGCAGGGCGAAGTCCTTGAAGGCCAGGGTCGGGCCGTGGAACAGCTCCAGCACCCACTCGTTGCCATTCAGCTGGCGCAGCGGCGCCACGGCGCTGTGGGCGAACACCCCGTAGGTTTCTTCGAGGATCTTCTTGAAGTCGGCGTCGGCGATGCTGCCTGCGACGAACGGGCGCATCACACGGAAGGCCAGCTCGTGATACGGCAGGCCGGCCCAGGAGGCGATCTCCTCCTGAGTGAAGCGCGGCAGGTTTTCCGGCACATAGAGGCCGCCGTCGCTGGCCAGGCCGGCGAGCAGGACGTCTTCGAAGTTGAGGGCCGGGGCCTGGCCGCGGGTACTGATATAACGCATGACTCTTCTACCTCAGACCAGTTGCTCGACGCGGATGCGCACCACTTTGCCGACCACATCGGCCAGCCCTTCGAGGGCGGCGATGGCGTCGTCGATGCGGGCTTCGACGACCCGGTGGGTAACCAGGATCATCGGCACCAGGCCGTCGTGTTCTTCGGCCTCTTTCTGCATGATCGATTCGATGTTGATGCCGCGCTCGGACAGGATGCTCGCCACCTGGGCCAGTACGCCCGGGTGATCCTTGGCCTGGATGCGCAGGTAATAGGCGCTCTCGCACTCGCCGATCGGCAGGATCGGATGGTCGGACAGCGCGTCCGGCTGGAAGGCCAGGTGCGGCACGCGGTTGGTCGGGTCGGCGGTCATCGCCCGCACCACATCGACCAGGTCGGCCACCACGGAGGAAGCGGTCGGCTCCATGCCGGCACCGGCGCCGTAGAACAGAGTGCTGCCGGCGGCGTCGCCATTAACCATCACTGCGTTCATCACGCCGTTGACGTTGGCGATCAGGCGGTCGGCCGGGATCAGGGTCGGGTGCACGCGCAGCTCGATGCCGGCCTCGGTGCGGCGGGCCACGCCGAGGTGCTTGATGCGGTAGCCCAGGGCCTCGGCGTAGTTGACGTCGGCGCTGGTCAGCTGGCTGATGCCCTCGGTGTAGGCCTTGTCGAACTGCAGCGGGATGCCGAAGGCGATGGAGGCGAGGATGGTCAGCTTGTGCGCGGCGTCGATGCCCTCGACGTCGAAGGTCGGGTCGGCCTCGGCATAGCCCAGGGCCTGGGCTTCCTTGAGTACATCGGCAAAGGCACGGCCTTTCTCGCGCATCTCGGTGAGGATGAAGTTGCCGGTGCCATTGATGATGCCGGCCAGCCAGTTGATGCGGTTGCCGGCCAGACCCTCGCGGATCGCCTTGATCACCGGGATGCCGCCGGCCACGGCGGCTTCGAAGGCGACGATCACGCCCTTTTCGCGCGCCTTGGCGAAGATCTCGTTGCCGTGCACGGCGATCAGCGCCTTGTTGGCGGTGACCACGTGCTTGCCGTTCTCGATGGCCTTGAGCACCAGCTCGTGGGCCAGGGTGTAGCCGCCGATCAGCTCGATGACCACGTCGATTTCCGGGTTGTTCGCCACGTCGAAGATGTCGGCGGTGATGGGGGTAGCGCCGGTTTCACACTTCGGGTTGGGGCGACGGGCGGCAATCTGCGCGACTTCGATTCCACGCCCGGCACGGCGGGCAATCTCCTCGGCGTTGCGTTTGAGTACGTTGAAGGTACCGCCACCGACGGTGCCCAGCCCACAGATGCCCACTTTCACCGGTTTCACGTTGTTTTCCCCATCTGCTACACGAAACGGCCGGGGCGAACCCCGGCCGCACAAAAGAGCCGCACTTTACGAAGCGCCAGCCCCCCAGGTCAATCGGCGCGACGGCCGGATCACTTGGCCTGCAGGGCAATCTCGGCCAGCTGCGGCGCCGGCTGGTAGCCCGGAATCAGCTCGCCGTTGCCGAGCACGATGGCCGGAGTGCCATTGACGCCGATCATCTGACCCAGCTCGTACTGCTTGGTCACCGGGTTGTCGCAGGTGGCTACCGGCACGTCATCGCGGGCTTTGGCCTTGTTCATCGCGGCCTGACGATCCTTGGCGCACCAGACGCTGACCAGGGTGTTGTAGCCGTGGCTGCCGACACCCTGGCGCGGGAAGGCGACATAGCGCACCTCGATACCACGGCGGTTGAGCTCCGGCACCTCGCTGTGCAGCTTCTGGCAGTAGCCGCAGTCGGTATCGGTGAATACGGTGATATGCGCCTTGGCCGGTTCCTTGGGCGAGAACACCACCATCTCATTCAGCGGAATGGCGTTGATTTCCTTGGCCACGCCCTTGCTCTCGGCCTGGCGGGTCAGGTTGACCGCGTCATTGCCCTTCATCTGGTACAGGTTGCCCTGCATCAGGAACTGGCCGTCGGCACTGGCGTAGAGCAGGCGACCACCCTTCAGGTGCACCTGGTACAGGCCGTTCATCGGGCTCTCGGCGATGGCTTCGATGGGCATGTCGGGTTGCAGCTTGGTCAGCGTGGCACGAATGGCCTGGTCGGGATCAGCGGCCAGAGCAACGGAAGCGGCGAGGCCGAGAACGACGCCACCGAGAACGCGAATTACGGGCATGGAAGACTCCTGTGACAGTGGCGCCAGACTACCACAGCCAGGCTGCAGCGCCGACCGCAGACGCCAGGCGGGCGCGTCGGGCGGATGAATTGCGATGCGCTGCGCGGGCTCACCCCCGGGGATGGTGCTGGGCGTGCAGCTCCTGCAACCGCGCACGGGCGATATGGGTATAGATCTGCGTGGTCGACAGATCGCTGTGGCCCAACAGCATCTGCACCACGCGCAGGTCGGCGCCATGATTGAGCAGGTGGGTGGCGAAGGCGTGGCGCAGGGTGTGCGGCGACAGCGGCTTGAGAATGCCCGCCACTTTCGCCTGGTGCTTGATCCGGTGCCAGAACGTCTGCCGGGTCATCTGCTCGCCGCGCAGGCTGGGAAACAGCACGTCGCTGGGCTTGCCGTCGAGCAGAAAAGGCCGCGCCTCGCGGGTATAGCGCTCGACCCAGGCAATGGCCTCCTCACCCAGTGGCACCAGGCGCTCCTTGCTGCCCTTGCCGAACACCCGCAGCACGCCCTGGCGCAGGTTGACCTGCTCCAGGGTCAGCGACACCAGTTCGGTAACCCGTAGACCGCAGGCATACAGCACCTCGAGCATGGCGCGGTCGCGCAGACCGATCGGATCGTCCAGCTCCGGCGCCGCCAGCAGCGCTTCGACATCCGCCTCGGACAGCGACTTGGGCAGCGGCCGGCCGAGCTGCGGCAGCTCGACCTGCAGGGTCGGGTCCTCGCTGATCAGACCGTCGCGCAGCAGGTAGCGGTAGAAACCGCGCAACCCCGAAAGCAGGCGCGCCGTCGAGCGCGCCTTGTAGCCCTGCTCCAGGCGCCAGCCGAGGTGATCGAGAATGCTGTCGCGTCCAGCCTGCTCCAGGGCGACGCCGCGCGCCTGCAACCAGGTATGGAAATGCCCGAGATCGCTGCGATAGGCCGCCCGCGTGTGCGGCGAGAGACCTTTTTCCAGCCACAGGGCATCGAGAAAGCGGTCGATCAGGGGATGGTCGAGAACGGGCATCGTGCGGCTGTTTTTCCTGGGCTCAGGCGCGCTAGTCTTCCACAGCCCCTCCCGCCCCACCAGCGACAAGGAGTCCTGATGAGCGAGTCGCATATCCTGCTCAGCCTCGGTGGCATCGGCGCCGCCGCACTGGCCAGCCAATGGCTGGCCTGGCGCCTGCGCCTGCCGGCGATTCTGTTCCTGCTGCTCTGCGGCATTCTGGCCGGGCCCCTGCTCGGCTGGCTGCACCCCGACGCGCTGTTCGGCCCCTTGCTGTTCCCGCTGGTGTCACTGGCCGTCGCCCTGATCCTGTTCGAGGGCAGCCTGACCCTGCATCTCTCGGAATGGCGCGAGATCGGCCAGGTGGTGCGGCGCATGGTGACCATCGGCGCACTGGCGACCTGGGCGGTGATCACAGTGGCCACCCACTACCTGCTGGATTTCCCCTGGGACCTGGCGCTGCTGTTCGGCACCCTGACCCTGGTCACCGGCCCCACGGTGATAGCGCCCATGCTGCGGGTGATGCGGCCACGCGCCTCGGTAGGCAACATCCTGCGCTGGGAGGGCATCGTCATCGACCCCATCGGTGCCCTGCTCGCCGTGGTGGTGTTCAGCTTCATCGTCAGCCGCAGCGGCAGTGCGCCACTGGGCACCTTCGCCGCCGTCATCGCTTGCGGCGCCTCGTTCGGCGCCGCAGGCGGCTTCCTCTTCGGCCTGGCACTGCGCCGCCACTGGCTGCCGGAATACCTGCACAACCTCGGCGCCCTGGCCTGCGTGCTGGGGATCTTCATCGGCAGCAACCAGCTGGTACACGAATCCGGCCTGCTGGCGGTCACCGTGATGGGCATGTGGCTGGCAAACATGCGCGGGGTGGAGGTGAAGCACATCCTGCACTTCAAGGAGAACCTCAGCGTATTGCTGATCTCAGGCCTGTTCATCCTGCTCGCTGCGCGCCTGGATCTGCAGGCGCTGCTGGCCCTGGGACCGGCCACCCTGGTGCTGCTGGCGGTGATCCAGTTGGTGGCACGTCCGCTCAACGTCGCGCTCAGCACCTTCGGCTCCAGCCTGAACTGGCGCGAGCGCGGCCTGCTGGCCTGGATCGCCCCGCGTGGCATCGTCGCTGCCGCCGTCTCGGCGATCTTCGCCGAGCGCCTGCAGCAACAGGGCTATGCCCAGGCCCAGCTCCTGGTGCCACTGACCTTCCTGGTGATTATCGGCACCGTGGTGCTGCAAAGCGCTACCGCCAGGCCGCTGGCACGCCTGCTCGGTATCGCCGAGCCCGCCGCACGCGGTTTCCTGATCATCGGTGCCAACCCGGTCGCCCGCGCTATCGGCAAGGCGCTGCACCTCCAGGGCAGCCGCGTGCTGCTGACCGACTCCCACTGGGACAACATTGCCGCTGCACGCATGGACGGCCTGCCCACCTACTTCGGCAATCCCGCCTCGCAGCACGCCGATGCCCATCTGGACCTGACTGGCATCGGCCAGTTGCTGGCCCTGTCACCCTCTGGCGAGCAGAACAGCCTGGCCTGCGCCCGCTTCCGACCGGATTTCGGCAAGGCCAACCTGTACAGCCTGGCCAACGCCCGCGAGCTGCGCCTGAGCGAAAAGCACCGCGGCAGCGCCGAGCACCGCGGCCGCAGCCTCGGCCTGCCGGCGCAGAGCTATGGGCAACTGGCGGGGATGCTTGCCCGTGGCGCCGAGGTACGCAGCACCACCCTGACGGAGGCCTTTGGCTGGGCGGACTACCAGGCCCTGCACGGCGAGCGCGCAGTGCTGCTGCTGGCAATCGAGCCACGCGGCTGGGTGCACGTGGCCAGTGAACCACTGTCGTTCAGCCCGGCTGCCGGCTGGACGCTGCTGGCCCTGATCGAACCGGCAGCCCAATGAACAAGGCGCCCGCGGGCGCCTTGAATTCAGGTCAGATCCGGCAGCACCGGCACCGGTTTCTGGTCCTCGCCGATGGCGACGAAGCTGAACACCCCGGTGATGGCCTTCTCCCGACCACCGCAGTACATGCCCTCGACATACACCTCTACCTCGACCTTGAGGCTGGTGTTGCCGACTTTGATCACCCGACCGATCAGCTCGACCAGCGAGCCGGCGGGGATCGCGTGCTTGAAGTCGATACGGTCGCTGGACACCGTCACCAGTGGCAGGCGGCAGAAGCGCGTGGCGGCGATGAAGGACACCTCGTCCATCCAGGCCAGCGCGGTGCCGCCGAACAGGGTGTTATGGTGATTGGTGGTGGGCGGGAACACCGCCTTGACGACGCGGGTTTCCGACAACTCGGTACGCCGCTGGATCTCTTGCTCTCTGGGAGTCATGCCACTACTGCTCTCGATGGAAAATGGCCTGTTCGCCTGCGGCCCGACGGCCAGCAAGCCCCATAAACGAAAAAAGCAGCCCGGAGGCTGCTTCTTTCAGGTCGGAAGACCGTCCAATCAGGACAGTTTTTCCTTGATGCGAGCTGCCTTGCCGGACAGGTCGCGGAGGTAGTACAGCTTGGCCTTGCGCACGTCGCCGCGACGCTTCAGGGTGACGCTGTCGATCAGCGGGGAGTAGGTCTGGAAGGTACGCTCCACGCCCACGCCGTTGGAGATCTTGCGCACGGTGAAGGCGCTGTTCAGGCCGCGGTTACGCTTGCCGATCACCACGCCTTCGAAGGCCTGCAGACGGGAACGGTCGCCTTCCTTCACCTTCACCTGAACGATGATGGTGTCGCCCGGGGCGAAAGCCGGGATTTCTTTGTTCATCTGCTCGGCTTCGAGCATCTGGATAATCTTGTTGGTCATGCTGTGCTCCTAAGACAGACGCGGTCTGCCATCGATACCTTAACTATCGTCCCGCTGGCGGATGTATTCCTCCAGCAGCTTCTTCTCTTCTCCAGAAAGCGAGCGGCTATCCAGAAGATCGGCACGACGCTCCCAGGTTCGCCCAAGGGCTTGCTGGAGGCGCCAACGCCGGATGTGTTCGTGGTTGCCACTAAGCAACACATCGGGAACACGTTTGCCTTCGTACACCTCGGGTCGGGTGTAGTGCGGGCAATCGAGGAGGCCATCGCTGAACGAGTCCTCCTCGGCGGAATCTGCGTGCCCGAGCGCACCCGGGAGCAGCCGCGTAACAGCATCGATCAGCACCATCGCCGGAAGCTCACCGCCGGAGAGGACGTAATCGCCAATCGACCATTCCTCATCGACATGCGCTTCGATGAAGCGCTCGTCGATGCCTTCGTAGCGGCCGGCGATAAGAATCAGCGCCTGCTCGCTAGCCAGTTCACGAACCCCCTGCTGAGTCAGCTGGCGGCCCTGCGGCGACAGGTAAATGACCTTCGCCGCGCCCTCGACATCCGCCTTGGCCGCAGCCAGGGCATCTTCTAGGGGCTGGATCTTCATCACCATGCCGGGGCCGCCGCCGAAGGGGCGATCGTCCACCGTCTGGTGACGGTCGTGGGTGTAATCACGCAGCTGCCGGCAGTTCAACTGCAGCAACCCCTGCTTCACCGCACGACTGGTAATGCCGTACTGACTGATGGCGGCGAACATCTCCGGAAAGATGCTGATGACTTCGACACGCATGGGCCGGGCTTCAGAAGTCCGCGTCCCAGTCCACCCGCATCTCGCCGGCGGCCAGGTCAACCTGTTGCACGCACTGCTCGGTATAGGGCAGCAGGCGCTCACGGTCATCCAGGCTGCCCGGGCAGGGCTTGACCACCATCACATCGTTGGAGCCGGTTTCCAGCAGGTGGTCGATGCGCCCGAGCAGTTGCCCTTGCAGGTCGATCACCTTCAGTCCTTCCAGCTGATGCCAGTAGTACTCGCCGTCATCCAGATCAGGTAGCAACGCACGGGGCACACAAATGTCGAAACCCGCGAAAGTGCGTGCCACTTCGCGGTCATCGAGCCCCTTGAGCTTGGCCACCAGGACTTTGCCCTGGAGGCGGCCACTGACCAGCTCCACCTGCTTGACCTCGCCGTCACGCTTGAGCGTCCAGGCGGTGTAGTCGAGCAGGTTGTCCATCGGGTCGGTGAAGGAATAGATCTTCACTTCCCCACGCACGCCGTGCACCGAAGTGATCTTGCCGAGGACGATCAGATCCTCGACGGACGGCGTCGCGCTCATAGTGCTTAGGCTGCAGCCTTGGCCGCTTCCTTCAGCAGCTGAGCAACGCGCTCAGACGGCTGGGCGCCCTGGCTCAGCCAGTAGGTAGCGCGCTCTTGATTCACGGACAGCTTCACTTCGGCACCGGTGGCGACCGGGTTGAAGAAACCGATGCGCTCAACGAAGCGACCATCGCGCGCATTGCGGCTGTTGGTCACGGTCAGGTGGTAGAAGGGGCGCTTCTTGGAGCCGCCACGAGCAAGACGGATGGTTACCATTGAACTTCGTTCCTGTAATCGGTGCTAACTTAAAGGCACACACTTTTAATGGGCCTAGGCCCGAAAGGCCGCATATTCTAAGGATTATCCGGCCGTTTGCAAATCTCTTTTTCCGCCACCCATCGGCAGCCCCGGATCACAGCTTCGGCAGGCCACCCGGCATCATGCCGCCCAGGCCGCGCATCATCTTCATCATGCCGCCCTTGCTGGTGAACTTCTTCATCATCTTCTGCATCTGCTTGTGCTGCTTGATCAGCCGCCCAACGTCCTGCACCTGGGTGCCGGAACCGAGCGCGATACGGCGCTTGCGCGAGCCACTGATCAGCTCCGGATCACGGCGCTCGGCCGGCGTCATGGAGTTGATGATCGCCTCCATCTGCTTGAACTGCTTCTCCGCCGTGCTCTGCGCGCCCGCCACCTGGGACAGGTTGACGCCGCCGATGGACGGCAGCTTGTCCATCAGGCCGCCGAGGCCACCCATGTTCTTCATCTGCTGCAGCTGGTCACGGAAGTCTTCGAGGTCGAAGCCCTTGCCCTTCTTCAGCTTCTTGGTGAGTTTTTCAGCCTTCTCGCGGTCGAGGGTCTGCTCGGCCTGCTCGATCAGGCTGAGCACGTCGCCCATGCCGAGGATGCGCGAAGCGATACGATCGGGGTGGAAAGGCTCCAGCGCCTCGCTCTTCTCGCCCATACCGATGAACTTGATCGGCTTGCCGGTGATCTGGCGCACCGACAGCGCGGCACCACCACGGGCGTCACCGTCGACCTTGGTCAGCACCACGCCGGTCAGCGGCAGCGCCTCACCGAAGGCCTTGGCAGTATTGGCAGCATCCTGACCGGTCATGGCGTCGACCACGAACAGGGTTTCCGCCGGGTTGATCGCGGCGTGCACGGCCTGGATCTCGGCCATCATCTCGGCATCGATGGCCAGGCGACCGGCGGTGTCGACGATCACCACGTCGATGAACTTCAGCTTGGCTTCGGCGATCGCCGCCTGGGCGATGGCCACCGGCTTCTGGCTGATGTCGGAAGGGAAGAAGGTCACGCCGATGTCGCTGGCCAGGGTCTCCAGCTGCTTGATCGCCGCCGGGCGGTAGACGTCCGCGGACACCACCATGACCGACTTCTTCTTGCGCTCCTTGAGGAAGCGCGCCAGCTTGCCGGCAGTGGTGGTCTTACCGGCACCCTGCAGGCCAGCCATCAGCACCACGGCAGGCGGCGCGACGTTCAGGGCGAGGTCTTCGTTGGCCGCGCCCATCAGTTCTTCCAGCTCGGCGCGGACAATCTTCACGAAAGCCTGGCCCGGCGTCAGGCTCTTCGACACCTCGGTGCCAACCGCCCGCTCCTTGACCTTGCCCACGAAGTCCTTGACCACCGGCAGGGCGACGTCGGCCTCGAGCAGAGCCATGCGCACTTCGCGCAGGGTATCCTTGATGTTGTCCTCGGTCAGCTTGGCCTTGCCGGTGACATGGCGCAGCGTCTGTGACAGGCGGTCGGTTAGGTTCTCGAACATGCGCGATCCTTTGAGCGGGTGCTTGCAGCAAGCCGCGGAGTATATCGAACTGGCCGGGCCGCCGACACCGCCGATGGTCTTTCGTGAAATGCGCCTTGTATGCCACACTCACGGCCTTTCGGGCCTAGCCATACACGGATTTATGCACCCTCTGCTGCCCAGTCTTGCCGCCGCCGGCCTGTATGCCGGCGCCACCCTCTACCAGGGATCGCGTTTCGCCCGCCGCCAGGCGTCGGACAAGCGCCTGCTCGGCCTGCTCGGCGCGCTCGCCCTGCTCGCCCATGCCCTCAGCCTTAGCCTGCAACTGCTGCCGGGCAGCGGCCTGAATCTGGATTTCTTCAACGCCTCCAGCCTGATCGCCTGCGCCGTCATCGCCCTGATCCTGATCGGCACCACCCGCATTCCGGTGGAGAACCTGCTGCTGCCGCTGTTCCCGCTCGGTGCGCTGACCGTGCTGCTGGCGCAGTTTGCCCCGGCCGGCACCAGCCAGCCGATCCAGGAGGCACCCGGCATCCTCGCGCACATCCTGCTGTCGATCCTGGCTTACGGCCTGCTGACCATCGCCATGTTCCAGGCCCTGCTGCTGTCGCTGCAGGATCACCAGCTCAAGCACAAGCACCCATCCGGGCTGATCCGCAACTTCCCGCCGCTGCAGACCATGGAGAGCCTGCTGTTCGGCTTCCTCTGGGCCGGCTGGGTGGCACTGTCGCTGTCGCTACTGTCCGGCTGGCTGTTCTTCGAGGACCTGTTCGCCCAGCACCTGGTGCACAAGACCGTGCTGTCATGCATCGCCTGGGTCGTGTTCGCCGTGCTGCTGTGGGGGCGCCACCAGCTGGGCTGGCGTGGGCACAAGGCGATTCGCTGGACCCTGGCCGGCTTCTGCCTGCTGATGCTGGCCTACTTCGGCAGCAAGCTGGTCCGCGAATTCATCCTGCATATCTGAGGCGATCACCGTGGCCGAACTCCACCCTGGCTTCCTGCTGGGCCTGCTCGCCTTCCTGATCGTCTGCTCGGCGTTCTTCTCCAGCTCCGAGACCGGCATCATCAGCCTCAACCGCTATCGCCTGCGCCACAAGGCACGCGAAGGGCACCGTGGCGCCAAACGCGCCAGCGCCCTGCTGAGCCGCCCGGACCGCCTGCTCGGCACCATTCTGATCGGCAACAACTTCGTCAACATCCTCGCCTCGGCCATCGCCACCGTGCTGGCCATGCAGATCTGGGGCGAGGCCGGCATCGCCATCGCCACCGTGGCACTGACCATCATCCTGCTGATCTTCGGCGAGATCACGCCCAAGACCCTGGCCGCGCTACGTCCGGAGGCCATCGCCTACCCGGCGAGCCTGCCGCTGCAGGTGCTACTCAAGCTGTTCTATCCGCTGGTGGTGGCGCTCAACGCTATCAGCAACGGCCTGCTGCGCCTGTTCGGCATCGACCCCAACGCTCGCAGCAGCGACAGCCTGACCACCGAGGAACTGCGCAGCGTGGTACGCGAGTCCGGCCATGCCCTGCCGGAGAGCCGGCAGAACATGCTGCTCGGCGTGCTCGACCTGGAAACCGTGTCGGTCAACGACATCATGATCCCGCGCAACGAGATCATCGGCATCGACCTGGAACAGCCGATCGAGCGCATCGTCGAGCTGCTGCAGAACACCCGCCACACGCGCCTTCCGGTGTACCGCCAGGACATCAATCAGATCGAGGGTATGGTGCACATGCGCCAGCTGGCGCGCCGCCTGGCCAACGATCAAATGACCCACCAACTGCTGATGCAGGCCTGCCAGCCTGCCTACTTCGTGCCGGAAAACACACCACTGGCCACCCAGCTGCTGAATTTCCAGAAGGAAAAGCGCCGCCTCGGCCTGGTAGTCGACGAGTATGGCGACATCCAGGGGCTGATCACCCTGGAAGACGTGCTGGAAGAAATCGTCGGCGACCTCAGCGGCCAGGATCAGCAACAGCACGCCGACATCCAGCCACAGGAGGACGGCAGCCAGATCATCGATGGCAGCGCCAGCATCCGCGAGCTGAACAAGCTGCTCGGCTGGCACCTGCCCAGCGAAGGCCCGAAGACGCTAAACGGCCTGGTCACCGAAGCCCTGGAGACCATTCCGGACAGCCCGGTGTGCCTGAAGATCGGCCCCTACCGCCTGGAAATCCTCGAATCCGGCGACAACCGGGTGAAGAGCGTGCGCATCTGGCAAGTCCGGCTCAATCGCTCAGCGGAATAAGCTGCTCGGCCAGCCCCTCACCCCATACCCGGTAACCCAGTGCCGACGGGTGATAGCCATCGCGCGCCAGGTACTCCTCGGCGAACTCCAGCTCTAGCCGCGCATACTGCGCGTGCTCCTGCGCACTGAGGCGACGCAACTCGGCATCCAGCAGGGTCGCACGCAGCCCCAGCAGACGCCGCAGCAGCCAGGGTAAGGCGCTGAAGTGCTGGATCGGCGGCACGCCGGTGAACACCACCCGCTCCCCCCGCGCGCTCAACGCCCGACTGAGCTCACGCAGCGAGTCCTCCCAGCGCGCCAGCGAACTCAGGTGCGTAGTGTCATTGACGCCGAACACCAGCAGCACCAGGTCCGCCGGCTCGCTGAGCGCCAGGGGCAGCAGGCGCTCGCAGGCCTCGCCCGCGGTGATGCCGTTCTCGCCGCAGGCGCGCCAGGCCACCGGGCGCTGCAGGCGCGCCGCCAGGGCCTGGGCCAGCTGGCCGGCCAGCGCCGCTTCCTGAGCCTCGACGCCGACGCCGGCGACCGTGGATTCGCCTATCAGCAACAGGCGCAGCGGCGCACCGCCCAGCCCCGTGCCCGCCAGGCCGCTCTGCGCCCCGGCGGCGGGTGGTAGGCGCAGCGCGGTGCGCCGGGTATGCAGCGCCAGCGGCAAGGCCAGCGGCAATGAGGCGAGCGCCAGGCCCCACCACAGCCCGGCGCGCAGGCGGCTCACAGTTCGACCTTGACCGCCTCGGACGCTCGCACCGCCTTGGCCCGTGCCGCCTCGATGCTTTCGTCGCGAGCCAGGGCCACGCCCATGCGCCGCTGGCCTTCCACCTCCGGCTTGCCGAACAGGCGCAGTGCGGTATCCGCCTCGGCCAGGGCGGCGCCGAGGTTGGTGAAGGCCACCTGCTGTGAGGTGCCCTCGACCAGGATCACCGAGGAGGCCGAGGGGCCGAACTGGCGAATCGTCGGGATCGGCAGGCCGAGAATCGCCCGTGCGTGCAGGGCGAACTCGGACAGATCCTGGGAGATCAGCGTTACCAGACCGGTGTCGTGCGGACGCGGCGAAACTTCACTGAACCACACCTGGTCGCCCTTGATGAACAGCTCCACGCCGAACAGGCCGCGGCCACCGAGCGCCTCGGTGACGGCCAGGGCCACCCGCTCGGACTCGGCCAGAGCCTTGGCGCTCATCGCCTGCGGCTGCCAGGACTCGTGGTAGTCGCCCTTGACCTGGCGATGGCCGACCGGCGCGCAGAACGAGGTACCGCCAACGTGACGCACGGTGAGCAGGGTGATCTCGTAGTCGAAGTCGATGAAGCCCTCGACGATCACCCGTCCCTTGCCGGCGCGGCCACCCTCCTGGGCGTAATCCCAGGAAGCCTGCAGATCGGCATCGCTCTTCAGTACGCTCTGGCCTTTGCCGGAGGAGCTCATGATCGGTTTGACCACGCAGGGGTAGCCGACCGCTTTCACCGCCTCGACATAGGCCTCGAAGGTGTCGGCGAAGTGATAGGGCGAAGTCGGCAGCCCCAGCTCCTCGGCGGCCAGGCGGCGGATGCCCTCGCGGTTCATGGTCAGCTTGGCGGCGCGGGCGGTAGGCACCACGGTGAAGCCCTCGGCTTCCAGCTCGACCAGGGTATCGGTGGCAATGGCCTCGATTTCCGGGACGATGTAGTGCGGCTGCTCGGCCTCGATCACCGCGCGCAGGGCCGCACCGTCGAGCATGCTGAGCACATGGCTGCGGTGCGCCACCTGCATGGCCGGGGCATTGGCGTAGCGGTCGACGGCGATCACTTCGCAGCCCAGGCGCTGCAGCTCGATCACCACTTCCTTGCCCAGCTCGCCGGAGCCACAGAGCAGGACGCGGGTCGCGGTGGGCGACAAGGGGGTGCCGATACGGGGCATGCGGATGTCCTCGGAAAAGAGAGAAAGGGAATTCAGGGGCGTGCAGGCTGCTGCAGGAACTGCCCGGCGGCGCAGGTACGCTCGGCGCAGCGTTGCAGCACTTCACGGCGCTCGTCGTTGCTCATGCGCCCCCACAGGGTGATCTCGGCCGCCGTGCGCTGGCAGCCGATACAGATATCCTGCTCGTCCAGCGCGCAGACGCTGACGCAGGGCGACTTGACCGGGCGTTCGTTGCTCACGCTTCGTCCTCGGCCAGGTCGCGCGCGTAGCGCTGGGCGTTGTGCACGTAGTGGGCGGCGCTGCCTTCAAGCATCTTGCGCTGCTGCTCGGTGAGCTCGCGCACCACCTTGCCCGGGCTGCCCATCACCAGGCTGCCATCGGGAATCACCTTGCCTTCGGGGATCAGGCTGTTGGCGCCGATGATGCAGTACTTGCCGATCTTGGCGCCGTTGAGGATCACCGCGTTGATGCCGATCAGGCTGTAATCGTCCACCGTGCAGCCGTGCATCATCACGTTGTGGCCGACGGTGACGCCCTTGCCGAGGGTCAGCGGGAAACCCATGTCGGTGTGCATCACCGTACCGTCCTGCACGTTGCTGTTCTCGCCGATATGGATCAGCTCGTTGTCGCCGCGCAGCACGGCGCCGAACCAGACGCTGGCGCCCTTGTCCAGGCGCACCTTGCCGATCACCGCCGCAGTCGGCGCGATCCAGCTCTCGGGATGGGCCTCGACGCGTGCGTCACCCAGGCGGTACTTCATGGCGAACCCTCTCAGACCTTGATGACCCGGACCGACGGTTGCGGCGGCTGCGCCAGGTCGATGCCGGCGCCGAAGGCGACATTGACCAGTTCGACGATCATCACCGCCGTCAGGCCCCAGATCTTGTAGTTGTCGTAGTGATAGCAAGGCACATACCAGCTGCGCCCCTCGTAGTCGATGCGGTGGGTGACCTCGCGCGGGGTCTCCAGGAAGAAGCGCAGCGGCACCGAGAACACCGAAGCGATCTCGTCGTCGTTGGCGCGGTACTCGACATAGTCCGGTACCACGCCGACATAGGGCGTGACATGGATGCCGAAGCGCGACACCAGCGGGCTGAGCGGGCCAACGATCTCCACCAGGCCGGGCGGCAGGCCCACCTCCTCCTCCGCCTCGCGCAGGGCGGTAAAGGCCAGGTCGGGGTCGGTGGCATCGCGGCGGCCGCCAGGGAAGGCCACTTCGCCACCGTGGGTGGACAGGCCACTGGCGCGCAGGGTCAGCACCAGCTCCGGGTCGTCACTGCGGGTCAGCGGCACCAGCACGGCCGCCTGCGGGTGCTGCCGGTCGGTCTCCAGGATGCGCGGACTGTGGCCGCGCACGCGCTGCAGGAGCTCGTCGAGCATGATGATTCTCGGTTCTTCTGGGTTCTTATCTTCTATTCGGCATCATGGCACGAAGGCGCGGCCCGCCCAAGACCCCAGACGCGCCGAGCGGCTTGCCGAGCTCGCCCGGCGGCGCCAACATGGGCAACGAATCAGGAGAACGCGGCATGAAATTCTGCAGCCAGTGCGGTGGTCCGGTGGAGCAGCGCATTCCCCAGGGCGACAATCGCCTGCGCTACGTCTGCCCGCAGTGCCAGACCATCCATTATCAGAACCCGCGCATCGTCGCCGGCTGCCTGCCGGTATGGGGCGAGCAGGTGCTGCTGTGCCGTCGCGCCATTGAACCGCGCCGCGGCTTCTGGACCCTGCCGGCCGGCTTCATGGAGAACGGCGAGACCATGGCCGAGGCGGCCATGCGCGAGACCGACGAGGAAGCCTGCGCGCGGGTGCGTGACCTGCACCTCTACACCCTGTTCGACCTGCCGCACATCAGCCAGCTGTACGTGTTCTTCCGCGCCGAACTGATCGACCTGGAATTCCGCGCCGGAGAGGAGAGCCTGGAAGTGCAGCTGTTCCACGAGCACGAGGTGCCGTGGCAGGAACTGGCCTTCCCCACCGTCGGCCGCACCCTCAAGTGCTTCTTCGCCGACCGCCGCGAGCAGCACTACCCGATCCGCAACGAGGGCATGGCGCCACTGCGCCCGCGCGACTGAGGGCGTCTATAGTCCCTGCTGGACCCGTGACCGGCCAGCACAAGGAGGCACCATGGACACCAGCGAACACAACCTGAGCGGCCTGTTCAAGCAGCTCGGCCTGGCCAACGGCAAGGCCGAGATCGAAGCCTTCCTGCGCGAGCACCGCCTGGCCGAGGGCCAGGCCCTGCCCAAGGCACCATTCTGGAACAAGGCCCAGGCGCAGTTCCTCAGCGAGGCGCTGGCCGACGACTCGGACTGGGCCGAGCTGGCCGACGAACTGGCCGTGCTGCTGTCGCCCTGAATCAGAGCACCAGCGGCAGCCGCAACAGGCTGGCGGCTACCTGCGGGTCGTCGGCGTCGGTCACCAGCAGCAGGCTGCCGTCTGCGGCCAGGGCGATACCCTCGACCTTCCAGCGCCCCGCCAGCTGCGCCAGACGACGCACCTGCCCGTCGGCTTCCACCAGACCGATCACCGCCCCCAGGCAGGCCCCGTCGTTGTAGCTGTCCGCAGTGTTCTCGGCCACCGCGCTGAACAGCCAGCGGCCATCGGCCAGTGCGGCACCATCGGTAAAGCCCAGGGCCACGCCCTGCAGTTCGCCCAGCTCCAGCCGCTGGATGGCGCACGGTGCCGGCGCCGCGCCTGTACCCAGCAGCCAGTCACGCAGCGCGGGCCAGGCATAACGGACGGCAGCATTGCTCGCCTGCCCCTGGTTGCCACGCTGCAGCAGGAGGAATTCGTCACCGAGCAGGAAGCCACCCTCGATATTCAGATCGGCAAACTGCGCGTGCAGCGGCCGGTACAGCGGCGCCAGGTCGATCAGCCTCGGCGCGGCCTGCTCGGTCAACCCCAGCAGTACCCCGCGCTGACGGTCTGGGGTCGAACCGGAACCCAGTGCCAGCAGCGCACCCTGGGAAAAACCGGCCATGGCCGGCAACAGCGCCAGGGCCTCCAGGTCGGGTTTGGCCGCCTTGCGGGCCTTCTTCTCGGCCGGCAGGCTGCCTTCGAACAACCGCACCAGGCGTCCCGCCGCGGGGTCGCCAAGGTCGAACAGGCCAAGATGCAGCTCGTCGTCGGCCACCACGAACAGGCGCTCGGCCACCCGCACCAGGGCACTGGCCGCACTCAGGTGCGCCTGCGGCAATTGCAGCTCACGTAACAGTTCGGGCTGGGACATCGTCATCTCCTGGGTCGGCGTCCCAAGCTAACCAGGCTTCCGTCCGACTGGCGAGCATTGAACATCGTTCTCGGCATAGGCAGACTCTCGCGCTATAACAAACTCGACTCTCTGCCCGGAACATCGCAATGCGCTGGTTGATCGCCCTACTCTGCCTTTCTGTCGCCAGCCTGAGCCACGCGTCCACGGCTCCCACCCTGCGCGGCAAGCCAGTGGACAAGGTGCTGGTGGTCAAATCGGAGCGCAAGCTGCACCTGATGGGGCGCGGCGAAGTCCTCAAGTCCTATCGCATTTCGCTGGGCAAGGAGCCCACCGGCGCCAAAGTGCGCGAGGGCGACCTGCGCACCCCGGAAGGCTTCTACTGGATCGACTGGCGCAAGACCAGCGACAAGTACAACCTGTCGATGCACATCTCCTACCCCAACGCCCGCGATGCTGCCAATGCGCGCAAGAAAGGCGTTTCCGCCGGCGGCATGATCATGATCCACGGCACCCCGCTGGATGACGAATACCCCGAGTGGTTCTTCAGCACCCTGGACTGGACCGAAGGCTGCATCGCCATGCGCAACGCCGACATGCGCGAGGTGTGGAACTTGGTGCAGGACGGCACGCTGATCGAAATCCGCCCCTGAGGATTTGCTGCCCGCCGGCCGTGCGTCGCGGGAAGACGCCCAGGCACCAGCTCGCAGGTTCCTGGATCAGTCCCTGACCCCAGCTCCGAGTCGGGCGCCTTGTGCATGAGCCCGAACACCATTTGCCCCGCTTTAATTGGCGCGATAAATTGTTGCGCAGATATCGAGCAGGCATTCCACCATGAAACAAGCGCAATCCTGTGCCGCCCTGCAGCTGGACAACCAGCTGTGCTTCGCGCTGCACTCCACCTCCCTGCTGATGACCAAAGCCTACAAGCCCCTGCTGCAGAGCATCGGCCTGACCTACCCGCAATACCTGGCCATGCTGGTGCTGTGGGAAGGCGATGGCATCACGGTCGGCGACATCAGCGCGCGCCTGCTCACCGATCCCGGCTCGCTCACCCCGCTGCTCAAGCGCCTGGAGGCCGAGGGCCTGCTCACCCGCACCCGCAGCAGCGCCGACGAGCGCGTGGTGGAACTGCGCCTGACTGAAAAAGGCCGCAGCCTGCAACAGCAAGCCGAGCGCTTCCCCGCCTGCATCCTCGAAGCCAGCGGGCAGACGCTGGAACAGATCAACGCCCTGCGTGACCAGATCGTTGCCCTGCGCGACCAGCTGCAGAAGTCTCTCTGACCCCCGCCGCCCGTTCCAGGGCGGCATCGGCGCACTCGACCACCCCCATCCTGCCGACGCATCGAATCCTTCGCATCGATTCATCTAAAAATTAACTTGCGCGCAAAATTAAATCGCACTAGATTTCGCACCAAGCACTTACTTAGTGCGCAAAACTTTAGCCAGCAAGTCAAATCGGAGATACCGCCATGCACAGCATCAAAGCCCTCTACACCGCTACCGCCACTGCCACCGGAGGCCGCGACGGCCGTGCCGTCTCCTCCGACGGCTTCCTCGACGTCAAGCTGACCACCCCGCGCGAACTGGGCGGAGCCGGCGGCGAGGCCACCAACCCCGAGCAGCTGTTCGCCGCCGGCTACTCCGCCTGCTTCATCGGCGCCCTGAAGTTCGTTGCCAGCCAGAAGAAGCAGGCCCTGCCGGCCGACGCCTCGATCACCGGCAAGGTCGGCATCGGTCAGATTCCCGGGGGCTTCGGCCTGGAAGTGGAGCTGAACATCAGCCTGCCGGGCCTGGACCAGGACAGCGCCCAGGCACTGGTCGACGCCGCCCACCAGGTCTGCCCCTACTCCAACGCCACCCGAGGCAACATCGACGTGCGCCTGAACGTCAGCGTCTGACACCCACCGGGCGGGCCTGCCTCGCAGCGCCCGCCGCCATAGCCCGAGCCACGAGGACCCGAATCATGAAGAACGTCAGCACACTGCTTTCCGGCGCTGTTCTTGCAGTCGCCATCGGTAACGCCTTCGCCGCCGGCAGCCCCGGCGTGGAACACCATACCCAGGCCTTCCTCCAGGCTCTGGAAGCCGGCGGCGGCCAGCCGCTGGAAAGCCTCAGCCCGCAGGACGCCCGTGCCGTGCTGGTCGGTGCGCAGGCCTCGGTCAATGTCGATCTGTCCGGCGTGAGCGTGTCGGAGAAGACCATCCAGGCAGGCGGCCAATCGATCCCGCTGACCATCGTTCGCCCCGAGGGCGTGCAGGGCGAGCTGCCGGTATTCATGTTCTTCCACGGCGGTGGCTGGGTGCTCGGCGACTACCCGACCCACGCCCGCCTGATCCGTGACCTGGTGGTGAACTCCGGCGCCGTGGCCGTCTATGTCGGCTACACGCCGTCACCGGAGGCGCAGTACCCGACCGCGATCGACCAGGCTTATGCGGCCACCCGCTGGGTCGGCGAACACGGCAAGGAGATCCAGGTCGACAGCTCGCGCCTGGCCGTGGCCGGCAACAGTGTCGGCGGCAACATGGCCGCCGTCGTGGCGCTGAAAGCCAAGGAAGCGGGCACACCCAAGCTGAGTTTCCAGCTGCTGCTGTGGCCGGTGACCGATGCCAACCTGGAAACCGCTTCCTACAACCAGTTCGCTCAGGGCCACTTCCTGACCAAGCCGCTGATGAAATGGTTCTGGGACAACTACACCACCGACCCTAAACAGCGAGCCGAGCGCTTTGCCTCGCCGCTTCAGGCCACCACCGAGCAGCTCAAGGGCCTGCCGCCGGCCCTGGTGCAGACCGCCGAGTTCGACGTGCTGCGTGACGAGGGCGAGGCCTATGCACGCAAGCTGGACGCCGCCGGCGTCACCGTCACGGCGGTGCGCTACAACGGCATGATCCACGACTACGGGCTGCTCAACCCGCTGGCGCATATCCCGGCCGTGCAGGCCGCCCTGCGCCAGGCCGGCACCGAGCTGAAGCAGCACCTGCAATAACCCGGCAGGCGGAAACGAAAAAGCCCCGGCATGCCGGGGCTTCTTTTATTGAGAACGATCAGAATTGCAGGTCGGACAGCCGCCACACATCGAACGCCGGCGTCTCGTAGGGATGGGCCTTCTTCATGGCCTTGACCGTGTCGTGGATCAGCTCGTCAGCCACCACCAGTTCCACCTTCCACTCGGCGACTTCCTCGACCTGGCCCGGCTGACCAATGAACGGCTCACTGCCGGCCAGCGGGCGGAACTGGCCCTGGCCCAGGGTCTGCCAGCAACAGCTGTCGTAATGCCCGACGCGTCCGGCACCCGCCGCGAAGATGGCGGCCTTCACTTCGTCCAGGTGGCTCTCCGGCACATAGAAACAGAATTTGTACATCCAGCCCCTCCGAGCTTCGACGAATACAGCAGCCTGAGCCGCACTGCCAAGGCGATAATGGCATTCTGCCTTATCAGCCTCGTGCGGCCTAGTTCGCAACTCTGCATTGGAGTCCTTGGAGGGCTAATCGTCCATTTACCGGATAGAGCCTTTAGCCATAAGACAGAGGGTCTTAATCACCCTTTGCGAAACGGCGCCAGCGTGCTCTCAGGCCCTCGGCAGGCGGACTGTGGCTGCCATCGCAATAGGGCAGGCGCTGCGACAGGCCGCAACGACAGAGCAGCACGAACTGCTGGCGCACGAGCGCAAGACGCAGCCCTTCGGCGCATCCGGGAGAACAATCGGGAAGCACGGGCGAGCGCCCGCAGCGGCACAGCAGATGGGTCTCGCCGGGGTTGACCTGGCGGACTTCGGGAAGCTTGGGATCTTGCGGGTCTGACACGACAGCCCTCTCCCGCCCTCCGGGCACCCTCTCCCATCGCTGGGAGAGGGGTGACGGCCGGTGTTAGTCGACCCAGACGCGCGCGTTGCGGAACATGCGCATCCAGCCGGCGTCTTCCTGCCACTCGTCCGGGCGCCAGGAGTTCTGCACGGCGCGGAACACCCGCTCCGGGTGCGGCATCATGATGGTCACGCGGCCGTCGCGACTGCACAGACCGGTGATGCCGCGCGGCGAGCCGTTCGGGTTGGCCGGGTAGCTCTCGGTGACCTTGCCGTGGTTGTCGATGAAGCGCATCGCCACGGTGCCGGACAGATCGGCTTCCAGCAGCGCCTCCTCGCTCTCAAACTCGGCATGGCCTTCGCCGTGGGCGATGGCGATCGGCATGCGCGAACCGGCCATGCCGCGCAGGAAGATCGACGCCGACTCCTGCACCTGGACCATGGCCACACGGGCCTCGAACTGCTCCGAGCGGTTGCGCACGAAGTGCGGCCAGAACTCGGTACCGGGGATCAGCTCGTGCAGGTTGCTCATCATCTGGCAGCCGTTGCACACGCCGAGGGCGAAGCTGTCCTTGCGCTCGAAGAACGCCTGGAAACCATCGCGGGCACGGGCGTTGAACAGGATCGACTTGGCCCAACCCTCGCCGGCACCCAGGACGTCGCCGTAGGAGAAGCCACCGCAGGCCACCAGGCCCTTGAACTCGTCCAGGCTGACGCGACCGGCGAGAATATCGCTCATGTGCACGTCGATGGCGCTGAAACCGGCGCGGTCGAAGGCCGCAGCCATTTCCACCTGGCCGTTGACGCCCTGCTCGCGGAGGATCGCCACCTGCGGACGCACGCCCTTCTTGATGTAAGGCGCGGCGATGTCCTGGTTGACGTCGAAGCTCAGCTTGGTCGACAGGCCCGGATTGTCCTCGTCGAGGATCAGGTCGAATTCCTGGTCGGCGCAGTCGGCGTTGTCGCGCAGGCGCTGGATCTGGTAGCTGGTCTCGGCCCACTGGCGCTGCAGCAGGCGGCGCTGGCCGCCGAACACCGGCTCGCCATTGAAGCTGATGGCCACGTCGCTGCCATTGACCGGCTGGCCGATCACCGCCACGCAGTCGTCGAGGCCGGCGGCGCTGAACTGGGCGAGGACTTCCGGGGTAGCGTCCTGACGCACCTGGATCACAGCGCCCAGCTCCTCGTTGAACAGCACGGCGGCCAGTTCGGCAGCCTCGTCGGCCAGGCCGTCGAGGAACAGGTTGAGGCCGCAGTGGCCGGCGAAGGCCATTTCCAGCACGGTGGTCAGCAGACCGCCGTCGGAGCGGTCATGGTAGGCCAGGAGGTGGCCGTCAGCATTCAGGCCCTGGATCACCGCGAAGAACGCCTTGAGGTCTTCGGCGTCGTCCACGTCCGGCACGGCCTGGCCGAGCTGGGCATGGGTCTGCGCCAGGATCGAGCCGCCCATGCGGTTCTGCCCGCGGCCGAGGTCGATCAGGATCAGGTCGGTCTCGCCCTTGTCCAGGCGCAGTTGCGGGGTCAGGGTCTGACGCACGTCCTGCACCGGGGCGAAGCCGGAGATCACCAGCGACAGCGGCGAAGTCACGCTCTTGTCCTGGCCCTCATCCTGCCAGCGGGTCTTCATGGACATGGAGTCCTTGCCCACCGGAATGGTGATACCCAGCGCCGGGCACAGCTCCATGCCGACCGCCTTGACGGTGTCGTACAGGCGCGCGTCCTCGCCCGGGTGGCCGGCGGCGGCCATCCAGTTGGCGGACAGCTTGATGTCGGACAGCTTGTCGATGCGCGCCGCCGCCAGGTTGGTGATGGTCTCACCAACGGCCATGCGGCCGGACGCCGGCGCATCCAGCAGGGCCAGCGGCGTGCGCTCGCCCATGGCCATGGCTTCACCGGTGTAGACGTCGAAGCTGGTGGCGGTCACGGCGCAGTCGGCCACCGGCACCTGCCAGGGGCCGACCATCTGGTCGCGAGCCACCAGGCCGGTGATGGTGCGGTCGCCGATGGTGATCAGGAAGCTCTTGCTGGCCACGGCCGGGTGACGCAGCACGCGCTCGACCGCGTCGTCGAGATCGACTCGGGCGGCATCGAAGTCATCGCCCTGCTCCGCTTCGCGGGTCACGCTGCGGTGCATGCGTGGCGGCTTGCCCAGCAGCACGTTGAGCGGCATGTCCACCGGCTTGTTGCCGAAGTGGCTGTCGGAGACGGTCAGGTGCGGCTCGGCAATGGCCTCGCCGACCACGGCAAACGGGCAGCGCTCGCGCTCGCAGATGGCCTTGAAGCGCTCGAAGTCGGCGGCGTCCACGCTCATCACATAGCGTTCCTGCGACTCGTTGCACCAGATTTCCAGCGGGGCCATGCCTGGCTCGTCGTTCGGGACGGCGCGCAGCTCGAAGCGACCGCCACGGCCACCGTCGTTGATCAGTTCCGGCAGGGCGTTGGAGATACCGCCGGCACCGACGTCGTGGATGAACTTGATCGGGTTGTCGGCGCCCAGCTGCCAGCAGCGGTCGATCACTTCCTGGCAACGACGCTCCATTTCCGGGTTGTCGCGCTGCACCGAGGCGAAGTCCAGGTCGGCGGAGCTGGCGCCGGTGGCCATGGAGGAGGCAGCGCCGCCGCCCAGGCCGATCAGCATGGCCGGGCCGCCGAGCACGATCAGCTTGGCGCCGACCGAGATCTCGCCCTTCTGCACATGTTCTTCACGGATGTTGCCGAGGCCGCCGGCCAGCATGATCGGCTTGTGGTAGCCGCGTACTTCCTCACCGCGTGGGCTTTGTACGGCCTGCTCGAAAGTGCGGAAGTAGCCATTCAGCGCCGGACGGCCGAACTCGTTGTTGAACGCGGCGCCGCCCAGCGGGCCTTCGATCATGATGTCCAGCGCGGTGACGATGCGCTCGGGCTTGCCGTAGGGCTTCTCCCAGGGCTGCACGAAACCGGGGATGTTCAGGTTGGACACGGTGAAGCCGGTCAGGCCCGCCTTCGGCTTGGCGCCGCGGCCGGTGGCGCCTTCGTCGCGAATCTCGCCGCCGGAGCCGGTGGAGGCGCCGGGGAACGGGGCGATGGCGGTCGGGTGGTTGTGGGTTTCCACCTTCATCAGGATGTGCACCGGCTCCTGAGTGGCGCCGTACTCGCGGGTGGCCGGGTTGGGGAAGAAACGCCCGGCCTGGTGGCCGACGATCACCGAAGCGTTGTCCTTGTAGGCGGACAGTACGCCGTCGCGGTGCATCTCGTAGGTGTTCTTGATCATGCCGAACAGCGACTTGTCCTGGCTCTCGCCGTCGATGTCCCAGCTGGCATTGAAGATCTTGTGGCGGCAGTGCTCGGAGTTGGCCTGGGCGAACATCATCAGCTCGACGTCGTGCGGGTTGCGCTCCAGCTCGACGAAGCTTTTCACCAGGTAATCGATCTCGTCCTCGGCCAGGGCCAGGCCCAGCTCGACGTTGGCTTTCTCCAGTGCGGCGCGACCACCACCGAGCACATCCACGGCGGTCAGCGGCTTGGGTTCAGCGTGGCTGAACAGGCCGGCGGCCTCTTCCAGGGCGCCCAGCACCAGCTGGGTCATGCGGTCGTGCAGCACGGCGGCGACGGCCTGCTGGTCAGCAGCGCTGAGTTCACCGGAGACGTAGTAGGCGATGCCGCGCTCCAGGCGCTCGATCTTGGCCAGGCCGCAGTTGCGGGCGATGTCGCTGGCCTTGCTCGACCAGGGCGAGATGGTGCCGAAGCGGGGAATCACCAGGAACAGCCGGCCGCTGGGTTCCTGCACCGGCACGCTCGGGCCGTACTTCAGCAACCGGGCCAGTACCTGCTCTTCGGAGGCGTCAAGCACGCCGGTCACTTCGGCGAAGTGCGCAAACTCGGCATACAGCCCGGTCACGGCAGGGACCTTGGCGGTCAGTTGCGAAAGCAGTTTGCCGTGGCGGAAGGCGGAAAGAGCGGGCGTGCCGCGCAGGATCAACATCGTGAACAGCCTCAGGGGGATGCTTAGAGGCCGTGCATTCTAGCCTAAAGCACCGCGCCGCGGCACCCTCGGCAGTGCTAGCAGAGCGCCGTAATACTGTCGAGATATGGCGCCTATCGGGCTTTGCGTATACTGCGCCGATGTTTGCACACACCGCGTTGCGCATCCGTTCGGCCGCCGGCCTGCTGGCGACTGCTTTCTTCCTGCTGCTCGCGGGCTGCGATGACTCCCCGGAGGCACGCCAGCCCAGCACTCTCGAGCGCGTGCAGGAGGAAGGCGTGCTGCGCGTGGTCACCCGCAACAGCCCCACCACCTACTTTCAGGACCGCGCCGGCGAGACCGGGTTCGAATACGAACTGACCAAGCGCTTCGCCGAGCAGCTCGGCGTCGAACTGAAAGTAGAGACCGCGGACAACCTCGACGACCTGTTCACCCGCCTCAATCAGCCGGGTGGCCCGATGCTGGCCGCGGCCGGCCTGGTCGCCAGTGAAGGGCGCAAGGGCCAGGCCAACTTCTCCCACGCCTACCTGGAGGTCACCCCCCAGGTGGTCTACCGCGACGGCCAGCGCCGCCCCAGCCGCCCCGAGGACCTGATCGGCCGGCGCATACTGGTGCTCAAGGGCAGCAGCCATGCCGAGCAGCTGGCCGAGCTGAAGCAGACCCTGCCGGAGCTGCAGTACGAGGAATCCACCGATGTCGAGGTGGTCGACCTGCTGCGCATGGTCGACGAAGGCCAGGTCGACCTGACCCTGGTCGACTCCAACGAGCTGGCCATGAACCAGGTGTACTTCCCCAACGTGCGCGTGGCCTTCGATCTGGGCGGCGCGCGCAGCCTGGGCTGGGCCGTGGCCGCCGGCAGCGATCAGAGCCTGCTGCAGGAGGTCGATCGCTTTCTCGCCCAGGTCGAGGAGAACGGCACCCTGCAGCGCCTCAAGGAGCGTTACTACGGGCACGTCGATGTACTCGGCTATGTCGGCGCCTACACCTTCGCCAAGCACCTGCAGCAGCGTCTGCCCCGCTACGAGCAGAGCTTCCGCCAGGCTGCCGAGAAGCACCGGGTCGACTGGCGCCTGCTCGCCGCCATCGGCTACCAGGAATCGCTGTGGACCCCGGACGCCACCTCCAAGACCGGCGTGCGCGGCCTGATGATGCTGACCCAGGACACGGCCCAAGCCATGGGCGTGGTCAACCGCCTGGACCCACGTCAGAGCATCGCCGGCGGCGCCAAGTATTTCGCCCTGGTACACAGCGGCCTGACCGAGGACATGAGCGAGCCGGACCGCACCTGGTTCGCCCTGGCCGCTTACAACATCGGCATCGCCCACCTGGCCGATGCACGCAAGCTGGCCCAGGCCGAAGGCCTGAACCCGAACAAATGGCTGGATGTGCAGAAGATGCTGCCACGGCTTTCGCAGAAGCGCTGGTACAGCAAGACCCGTTACGGCTATGCGCGCGGCGGCGAGACCGTGCACTTCGTGCGCAACGTGCGGCGCTACTATGACATCCTCAACTGGGTAACCCAGCCACAACTGGAGGGCAGCCGCGTCGCCGAGAGCGGCCTGCATGTGCCAGGTGTGAACAAGACCATCCCCAAGGATGAGCCCACCCAGCTGTAATCAGCGAACCTGCTGACTCCCCTTTGCACAATGACTACGCGCCTGCACATCGGCGGGCAACGCCCGGTAGCGGCCCATGCAAACCGCCATGCTCTCCATGGCCTGCACACTCAAACGGGCCTGCTCATCAACCCGGATCAGGTAGGCGTGGTTGTAGTGCGCACGATCAAACCAGGGCTCGATATCCTGCTCACTGGTGACGCAGAGGTACTGCATCTGCACGCTGAAGCCCCTCACCTTGTCCTTGCGCAGAATGTGGTGGTACTTCATCCAGTCGCCGTCGCGCTGCGCCTGCCGGACCGCCTCACGGCAGCTCTCCAGATCGGTGATATCCGGTTCATGCAGGAAGATGCTGTGCGCCAGGGTGGTGTCGTTCACGCCCGCCGAAGCGAGCAGATAAACCTTCTCCTCGGCGGCCTGCGCGGACAGACCGGCCAGCATCAGCAGTAAACCCAACACTTTTTTCACACGCACTGCTCCGATTTGCAAAGAGCGCGCAGACTAGCAGCGGCGCTCTAGGATGCCCAGCAGGCTAGCTGCGCCGGGCCTTGAAGAAGGCACTGAGCATTTCGCTGCACTCCTGCGCCAGCAACCCGCCCTCGATCAACACCCGGTGGTTGAGGAAGTCCTGACTGAAGAACTGCCCGCGACTGACCGCTACCCCGGCCTTGGGCTCGGTGGTGCCGTAGACCACCCGAGCGATGCGCGAATGCACGATCAGCCCGGCGCACATACTGCAGGGCTCCAGGGTCACGTACAGGGTGCTGCCGGGCAACCGGTAGTTCTGCACGGCGGCAGCGGCGGCGCGGATCGCCACCATCTCGGCATGGGCACTGGGGTCACTGGTGGAGATCGGGCAGTTGAAGCCACGCCCGATCACCTCGCCGTCCTGCACCAGCACGGCGCCCACCGGCACTTCGCCGCGTTCGGCACCTTGGCGGGCCAGCTCCAGCGCCTCGCGCATAAAGCGCTCGTCCTGGCTGCGGTCGATGATCTTCGGTTGGCGCATCAGACCACCTCGATGGCGGCCATCAGGCCGGTTTCCATATGGTCGATCACGTGGCAGTGGAACATCCACACCCCCGGATTATCGGCGACAAAGGCAATGCGCGCCGTCTCGTTCTTGCCCAGCAGGTAGGTGTCGGTGAAGTACGGCACGACGTCCTTGCGGTCCGAATCCAGCACCTTGAAGCTCATGCCGTGCAGATGAATCGGGTGCTGGTACTGCGCCATGTTGCGCAGCACGAAGATGTAATGCCCACCCTGCCTGAGGCTGGCAATGGGCCGCTCGGCACAGCGCTTGTCGTTGATGTCCCAGGCCTGGCCGTTGATCTGCCAGTACTTGTAGCTGCCGCCCCGACTCACGTCGCCGGACAGCGCAGCAGCCCACTCGAAGTTGAAGCGCAAGGTCTCGGCGCGCGCCAGATCCGGTTCGGCCAGCGGATTGGCCGGCAGCGCCGGCGGCCAGTCGCCCGCACCCTCGGCACTGGCCACGCTCCTGAGCGTGGCGAGGCGCAGCGGGCCGTTGCGCAGTGGTAGCTCCTGGCCTTCGGCCGGCACCCGCAGTGCCAAATCCAGGCGCATGCCCGGGCCCAGCCAGTACTCCTTGCCCAGCGGGCGCGGCGCCACGGGATTGCCATCCAGCGCATAGATGCGCGCCTCGCCACCGGGCAGATTGAGGCGGTAGGTGATGGTGTTGTCGACGTTGATCAGGCGCAAGCGCACCACCTGACCGGCTGGCAGCTCCAGGGTCGGGTTGGGCACGCCGTTGATGCTCGACAAACGCCCGCGCGTACCTTCGCGCGCGGCCTGGCGCGGCACCAGAAACTCGGTGAAGGCGCCCTGCTCGTCCACATGCCAGGTCTTCAGGCACAACGTGCGCTCATGAACGAAGCCGCTCGGCTCACGCTCCTCGACGATCAGCGGACCGACCAGACCGCGCCCCAGTTGCTCATGGCTGGCGGTGTGCGGGTGATACCAGTAGCTGCCGGCGTCCGGGCAGATGAAGTCGTAATCGAAGAACTCGCCAGGCTTGACCGGCAGCTGCGACACATAGGGTACGCCGTCCATCTCCAGCGGCAGGCGGATGCCGTGCCAGTGGATGGTGGTCTCCACCTCCAGCCGGTTGATGAAGCGCACGCGCAGGCGTTCGCCCTGTTTGCAGCGCAGCTCCAGGCCCGGCGCCTGGCCACCGTATGCCCAGGCCCGGATCACGTGGCCCGGCACCAGCTCCAGGTCCAGCGGCGCGGCGATCAGTTCGTAGTCGTGGGTCGCCACATTCTCCGGACGGCCCAGCCAGTAGCGCACGCCACCGGCGCCGAGGCCAGCCACACCCAGCCCGGCCATGCCGGCGAGTATCTGTCTGCGGGTAAAGGCCATCGTCATCCCCATCGACCAGGTATTTGCGACATTTTCTCATCACCAGCGCAATGCAGCGAGTCGCAGATTGCCGCAGGCAGAAACGACAAGGGCAGCTCACGCTGCCCCTGCTCACACCCTCAGGCGCTTATTCCCACTCGATGGTCGCCGGCGGCTTGCTCGATACGTCGTAGGTGACGCGGGAGATGCCGGAGATCTCGTTGATGATGCGGTTGGACACCTTCTCCAGCAGCTCGTAGGGCAGGTGCGCCCAGCGTGCGGTCATGAAGTCAATGGTCTCCACGGCGCGCAGGGCGACGACCCAGGCGTAGCGACGGCCGTCGCCGACCACGCCGACCGATTTCACCGGCTGGAACACCACGAAGGCCTGGCTGGTCTTGTGGTACCAGTCGAAGTTACGCAGCTCTTCGATGAAGATGTGGTCGGCCAGACGCAGCAGGTCGGCGTACTCCTTCTTCACCTCGCCGAGAATGCGCACGCCCAGGCCCGGGCCCGGGAACGGGTGGCGGTAGACCATGTCGTAGGGCAGGCCCAGCTCCAGGCCGATCTTACGCACCTCGTCCTTGAACAGCTCGCGCAGCGGCTCGACCAGCTTGAACTGCATGTCCTCCGGCAGGCCGCCGACGTTGTGGTGCGACTTGATCACGTGGGCCTTGCCGGTCTTGGCGCCGGCCGACTCGATCACGTCCGGGTAGATAGTGCCCTGGGCGAGGAACTTCACGTCCTGCAGCTTGGTGGCTTCCTGGTCGAACACTTCGATGAAGGTGCGACCGATGATCTTGCGCTTCTCTTCCGGGTCGGACACGCCGGCCAGGCGGCCAAGGAACAGGTCCTCAGCGTTGGCGCGGATCACCTTGACGCCCATGTTCTCGGCGAACATGGCCATCACCTGGTCGCCTTCCTGATGACGCAGCAGGCCATTGTCGACGAACACGCAGGTCAGCTGGTCGCCGATGGCCTTGTGCAGCAGGGCTGCGACCACCGAGGAGTCGACGCCGCCGGATAGGCCGAGCAGCACCTTGGAGGAGCCCACCTGGGCACGCACGGTGGCAATGGCGTCCTCAACGATATTGGCCGGTGTCCACAGGGCCGCGCAGCCGCAGATGTCGAGGATGAAGCGCGAAAGGATGCGCCCGCCCTGCTTGGTGTGGGTCACTTCCGGGTGGAACTGCACGCCATAGTAGGCGCGGCTGTCGTCGGCCATGGCGGCGATCGGGCAGCTCGGGGTGCTGGCCAGGATATGGAAGCCGGCAGGCATGGCGGTGACCTTGTCGCCGTGGCTCATCCACACGTCCAGGCCAAGAACGCCGTCGGTGTCCACATGGTCTTCGATGCCGTCGAGCAGGCGCGCCTTGCCAACGATATCGACGCGGGCATAGCCGAACTCGCGCAGGTCGGAGCCTTCCACCTTGCCGCCGAGCTGCTCGGCCATGGTCTGCATGCCGTAGCAGATACCGAAGATCGGCACGTTCAGGTCAAACACCGCCTGCGGCGCGCGCGGGCTGCCCGCCTCGTGCACCGACTCCGGACCACCGGCGAGGATGATGCCGCGCGGGGCGAAGGCGCGAATGGCCGCGTCTTCCATGTCGAACGGATGGATCTCGCAGTACACGCCGATTTCGCGCACGCGGCGGGCGATCAGCTGGGTGTACTGGGAACCGAAGTCCAGAATGAGGATGCGGTGGGCGTGAATGTCGTGGGCCATGGCCGTCTCTCGTAGCGGAATTCACAAATGACACGGGGCTGATCAGTCAGCCCCGCGCCCAAACTGTTTTCAAAAATGGATTTGCCGCGTCGCGAGCGCAGTGCCAGCTAGGCGGAGAGAGGCGAGAAAGCGGAGTTTGCTGTAGCAAATGAGCATTTCGAGTCTCTCTCCAACACCGCTGGCGCAAGCGCAGCAGCGGCACATCCATTTTTAGCCCACGCGGTAGTTCGGGGCTTCTTTAGTGATCTGTACGTCGTGCACGTGCGACTCGGCCATGCCGGCGCCGGTGATACGCACGAACTGCGGCTTGGTGCGCATCTCCTCGATGGAGGCGCTGCCGGTATAGCCCATGGAGGCACGCAGACCGCCCATCAGCTGATGGACGATGGCACCCATCGCCCCCTTGTACGGCACGCGGCCTTCGATGCCTTCCGGCACCAGCTTCTCGGCACCGGCCGCGGAATCCTGGAAGTAGCGATCCGAGGAGCCTTGGGCCTGGGCCATGGCGCCCAGCGAACCCATGCCGCGATAGGCCTTGTAGGAACGGCCCTGGAACAGCTCGACCTCACCCGGCGCCTCTTCGGTACCGGCCAGCATGGAGCCGATCATGACCGCGGAGGCCCCGGCGGCGATGGCCTTGGCCAGGTCGCCGGAGAAACGAATGCCACCATCGGCGATCAGCGGTACGCCGGTACCGGCCAGGGCGGCGGCGACGTTGGCCACGGCACTGATCTGCGGTACGCCGACGCCAGCGACGATACGGGTGGTGCAGATGGAACCCGGGCCGATGCCGACCTTGACGCCGTCAGCGCCGGCCTCGGCCAGGGCCTTGGCGGCTTCGCCGGTGGCGATGTTGCCGCCGATCACCTGGACTTCCGGGAAGTTCTCCTTGACCCAGCGCACGCGGTCGATCACACCCTTGGAGTGGCCGTGGGCGGTATCGACGATGATCACGTCGACGCCGGCAGCCACCAGCGCGGCGACGCGGTCACCGGTATCGGCGCCGGTGCCGACCGCGGCGCCAACGCGCAGGCGACCCTGGTCGTCCTTGCTGGCCAGCGGGTAGGCCTTGGCCTTCTCGATGTCGGTGACGGTCATCATGCCCTTGAGGGTGAAGGCGTCGTCGACGATCAGCACTTTCTCGATGCGGTTCTTGTGCAGCAGCTCGCGCACGGCTTCCTTGGTCGCGCCTTCCTTGACGGTGACCAGGCGCTCTTTCGGCGTCATCACGTCACGCACCAGGGCGTCCAGGCGATTTTCGAAGCGCACGTCGCGGGAGGTGACGATGCCGACCAGGTCGCCATTGCTCAGCACCGGCACTCCGGAGATGTTGTGCTGGCGGGTCAGCTCGAACAGGTCACGCACGGTGGCGTCGGCCTCGATGGTAATCGGGTCCTTGACCACGCCGGCCTCGAATTTCTTGACCTTGCGTACCTCGGCAGCCTGCTGCTCGATGGTCATGTTCTTGTGGATGATGCCGATGCCGCCTTCCTGGGCCATGGCGATGGCCAGGCGCGCTTCGGTGACGGTATCCATGGCTGCGGACAGCAGCGGAATATTCAGCTCGATGCCACGGGTCAGGCGGGTCTTCAGGCTGACGTCCTTGGGCAGGACTTCGGAATAACCGGGGATGAGCAGAACGTCGTCGAAGGTCAGTGCTTCTTGGCTGATGCGCAGCATGGCAGGGCTCCCGGGAGGGAAAAATAAGAAGCGCGGCATTATACCCAGGCGAGTGCCTTCGCTCAATGCGCGCTCAGCGCTTTACCTGCACTTGTGCCAATGGGTAGCCCAGGCGCTCGGCAAACTCATCGAGGAAAGCCTGGCGAAAGCCGGCCTGTCCCCAGCCGTTGAAGACGAAGCCCAGGTTGGAAAAGGCGCAGGGCTGCAGGAACAGGAAGCCGTTGATGTCATCTTCATGGCCGCACTGAGGACAACTGAAGTTGTCGGTGTCGCCGGGCATCCACTCATCCAGGCTGTCGAACAGCGCCTCGCCGATCTCCTGGCGGCATTCGGGGCAGCCGGCCTCTTCGAGGAAGCCCTCGGTCGGCGTATAGATGCAGCGCTTGCTGACGATCTGCAGGCCGTTGAGCGGCTGGCCGAACGGCAGCAGTTCCGGCCGTTCGACGATCCGCCGCGCGCCCGCGCCGATGGCATGGGCCATGCCGTTACCGAGGGCGCCGCAGGTGCTCGGCAGTTCCGCCACGATCTCGCGCTTGACCAGCCAGCGCAGCAGCAGGCGCGCCCGCGCCTCGTGCTCGGGCAGGCTGGAGATACGGGGGACGAGAATGATCTGCTCGCTCATGGGCCAAGCCTGACATGGAAAGGTCGCGCAGCTTAATCGCGCCGACGGAGCGGTCAAGTGCGCCTATGGCCGACCGGACAAAGCCTTTATCATGCCGCCATGCTCAATGATCCCTTCCAGCGCCTCGGTCTCGACCGCGAAGCGCTCAGCGTCAGCCAACTGAACAACCGCGCCCGCCTGCTGCTGGAGGACGTGTTCGCCCAGGTCTGGGTAGAAGGCGAAATCTCCAACCTGGCCAAGCCGGCCTCAGGCCACCTGTATTTCACCCTCAAGGACAGCCAGGCCCAGGTGCGCTGCGCGCTGTTCCGGCAGAACGCCACCCGCGTGCGCCAAGCCCTGCGCGACGGCCTGGCGGTCAGGGTGCGCGGCAAGGTCTCGCTGTTCGAGGGGCGCGGCGACTACCAGCTGATCCTCGACACGGTCGAGCCGGCCGGCGACGGCGCCCTGCGCCTGGCCTTCGAGGCGCTCAAGGAAAAGCTCTCCGCCGAGGGGCTGTTTGCCAGCGAACGCAAGCGCGCCCTGCCCGCCCACCCGCAGCGCATCGGCATCGTCAGCTCGCCCACCGGTGCGGTGATCCGCGACATCATCAGCGTGTTCCGCCGCCGCGCGCCGCAGGTGGCGCTGACCCTGATCCCCACTGCCGTACAAGGCCGCGAGGCCACCGCGCAGATCGTCCGCGCCCTGCAGCTGGCCGACCGCGCCGGCTTCGACGCGATCATCCTGGCGCGCGGCGGCGGCTCGCTGGAGGACCTCTGGTGCTTCAACGAGGAAGCCGTGGCCCGCGCCGTGGCGGACTGCGTCACGCCCGTGGTCAGCGCCGTGGGCCATGAAACCGATGTGTCGATCAGCGACTTCGTCGCCGATGTGCGCGCGCCGACGCCCTCGGCCGCCGCCGAGCTGCTGGCCCCGGACAGCTCTGACCTGCAGCGCCGCCTGGACAGCCTCAACCGCCGTCTGGCGCTAAGCCTGCGTAGCCGCCTGAGCCGAGAACAACTGCGCCTGGACGGCCTGGCCCGCCGCCTGCGCCACCCCGGCGAGCGCCTGCGCCAACAGGCCCAGCGCCTGGACGACCTGGACATGCGCCTGCGCCGCGCCTTCGCCCAACAGTCCACCAGTCGCCAAGAGCGTCTGGCGCGACTGGAGGGCCGCCTGCACGCCCAGCACCCGGGCCGGGCCCTGGCACTGCTGCGCCAGCGCCTGGACAGCCTGGGCGAACGCCTGCCACGCGCCATCGAACTGCAACTGCGCCAACAGCGCCGGCAGCTGGAAAATCTCGCGCAAACGCTGCATATCGTCAGCCCGCTGGCCACCCTTGGACGCGGTTACAGCATCCTCCTCGACGAGCGCGGCCAGGCCGTGCGCAGCGCCGCCCAGACCCACCCCGGCCAGCGTCTCAAGGCACGCCTGGGCGAGGGCGAGCTGGACGTGCGCGTCGAAGACAACCACCTCACCCCGGTCACCCTCTCGCTTCTGGATTGATACGTGCGCCCGCTTATCGCCCTGCTGCTCTGCCTCGCCCTGCCTGCTCATGCAGAAGGCTTTATCACCCGCCTGCTGAACAAGCCGGTGCCCGGCGGCGTGGCAGTGGTCGACCTGGGCGAAGGCTCAAGCGCACCCCAGGCTCGCTACCAGGGCAAGCCGGTGCTGGTGGTAAAGGAAGAAGGCAGGCGCTGGATCGCCATCGTCGGCATCCCGCTGACGGTCAAACCGGGCACGCAGCAGATCGAGGCGAACGGCCAGGCGCTGAGTTTTACGGTCGGCCCCAAGCACTACCGCGAGCAGCGCATCACCCTGAAGAACCAAGAGCAGGTCAACCCGAGCCCGGCCAACCTCAAGCGCATCGAGCGCGAACTGGCCGAACAGACCCGCGCCTACCAGCAGTTCAGCCCGCGCCAGCCAAGCAACCTGCTGTTCGACAAGCCGGTCGACGGCCCGCTGTCCTCGCCCTTCGGCCTGCGCCGCTTCTTCAATGGCGAGGAACGCAACCCGCATTCCGGCCTGGACTTCGCCGTGGGCGCCGGCACGCCGATCAAGGCCCCGGCGGCCGGCAAGGTGATCCTGATTGGCGACTACTTCTTCAATGGCAAGACGGTGTTCGTCGACCACGGCCAGGGCCTGATCAGCATGTTCTGCCATCTGTCCAAGGTCGATGTGCAGCTGGGCCAGGAGCTGCCGCGCGGCGGCATCGTCGGCCGCGTCGGCGCCACCGGCCGCGCCACCGGCCCGCACATGCACTGGAACGTCAGCCTGAACGATGCACGGGTCGATCCGGCGATCTTTATCGGCGCATTCAAGCCCTGAGCCACTGCGCAATAATTTGCCGCCCAAGCCAAATCAAGAGCAATTATTCATTTCACAAGAGAGACCGGCGCAATCAATTTGCGTTTTCTCAACAAGCCTTGCCAGCTTTAACCTCTGGCAGTAGGGTTGTCAGCATGAAAACGGCCCATACCCTCATTCTTCTGCGTCAACACGCCTGCCAGCGCCTGGTCAGTCCGCGACTGCGTGGCTGAACCGCCTCCCCCGCCATTCGCCCTCTTTCGATTGCCCCGGCCTGCTGCCGCCCAAGGATTTTCGCCATGACCATGCTCAAAGACCCGTCGAAGAAATACCGTCCCTTTACCCCGATCCAGCTGCCGGATCGCACCTGGCCGGACCAGATCATCGACAAGGCGCCGATCTGGCTGTCCACCGACCTGCGCGACGGCAACCAGTCGCTGATCGAGCCGATGGACGCCGAGAAGAAGATGCGCTTCTTCAAGTGCCTGGTCGCCGTGGGCCTGAAGGAAATCGAAGTGGGCTTCCCGTCCGCCTCGCAGACCGACTTCGACTTCGTTCGCGAGCTGATCGAGGGCAGCCACATCCCTGACGACGTGACCATCCAGGTGCTGACCCAGGCGCGCGAAGACCTGATCACTCGCACCTTCGAGTCGCTCAAGGGCGCCAAGAAGGCCATCGTCCATTACTACAACGCCACGGCGCCGAGCTTCCGCCGCATCGTCTTCAACCAGGACAAGGCCGGCGTGGTCGAGATCGCCACCAGCGCCGCGCGCATCATCAAGCGCCTGGCCGCCGCGCAGCCGGAAACCCAGTGGGGCTTCGAGTACTCGCCGGAAGTATTCAGCTCCACCGAGACCGACTTCGCCGTAGAAGTGTGCAACGCGGTGATCGGCGTGTTCGAGCCGACCCCGGCACAGAAGCTGATCCTCAACCTGCCGGCCACCATCGAGTGCGCCACGCCGAACAACTACGCCGACCAGATCGAGTGGTTCGGCCGCCGCATCGACCGCCGCGACAGCGTGCTGATCAGCGTGCACACCCACAATGACCGCGGCACCGGCGTGGCCGCCTCGGAACTGGCCGTGATGGCCGGCGCCGACCGCGTGGAAGGCTGCCTGTTCGGCAACGGCGAGCGCACCGGCAACGTCTGCCTGGTAACCCTGGCGCTGAACCTCTACACCCAGGGCGTCGACCCCGAGCTGGACTTCTCCGACATCGATGCCGTGCGCAAGGTGGTGGAAGAGTGCAACCAGCTGCCGGTGCACCCGCGCCATCCGTACGTTGGCGACCTGGTCCACACCGCGTTCTCCGGCTCGCACCAGGATGCCATCCGCAAGGGCTTTGCCCAGCAGGACCCGGAAGGCATCTGGGAAGTGCCGTACCTGCCGATCGACCCGGCCGACATCGGCCGCGACTATGAGGCGGTGATCCGCGTCAACAGCCAGTCCGGCAAAGGCGGCATCACCTTCCTGCTCGAGCAGGAGTACGGCATCAGCCTGCCGCGCCGCATGCAGATCGAGTTCAGCCAGGTGGTGCAGCGCGAGACCGACCGCCTCGGCCTGGAAATGACCGCCGCGCAAATCTACAGCCTGCTGGAAAGCGAGTACCTGCAAGCCGACAGCCCCTACGTGCTCAAGGGCCACCGCCTGCAGGAAGAGAACGGCATCTGCACCGTCGACGTGGAAGTCGCCTACGACGGCGAAACCCGGCGCAAGCACGGCACCGGCAAGGGCCCGCTGGAGGCGCTGGTCGCCGCGCTGCCGCAGAACATCGAGATCATGGACTACCACGAGCACGCCATCAGCGCCGGCACCAACGCCCAGGCCGTGGCCTATATCGAGGTGCGCCTGAACGGTGGCCGCCCGCTGCACGGCATCGGCATCGACGAGAACCTCACCACCGCGACCTTCCGTGCCCTGTTCAGCGCCCTCAACCGCGCCCTGGAGCAGGCCGAGGCCCAGGCCGCCTGAATCGAGTGCAAGTGATCGAGGGGGCTACGGCCCCCTTTTTTATGCCCGCATCTCTGGGCATGGAATCGGCAGGATCAGGCAAGCCCGCCTGGCGCCCTTGCACTAGCCTCTCCCGGGTCCACGATCGACCCAGGAGAATTCCATGAGCAAGACCCTCGCCTATGCCGCCCAGGCTCCGCACACCCCGCTGGCGCCCGTCGAGATCGAGCGCCGTGCCGTAGGCCCGGATGACGTCGCCATCGACATCCTCTACTGCGGCGTCTGCCACTCGGACCTGCACACCGCGCGCAACGAATGGCATAACACCCTGTACCCGTCGGTACCGGGCCACGAGATCGTCGGCAAGATCACGGCCGTCGGCAGCAACGTGTCGACGTTCAAGGTCGGCGACGTCGCCGGCGTCGGCTGCATGGTCGATAGCTGCCGGCACTGTGCCTCCTGCAACGAGAGCCTGGAGCAGTATTGCGAGAGCGGCTTCACCGGCACCTACAACGGTCCGGTGTTCGGCGGCGAGAACACCTTCGGCGGCTACTCCCAGCACATCGTGGTCGACCAGCGCTTCGTCCTGCGCATCAGCCATACCGGCAACCTGGCCGCCGTTGCCCCGCTGCTGTGCGCCGGTATCACCACCTACTCGCCGCTGCGCCAGTGGAAGGTCGGCCCGGGACAGAAGGTCGGCATCGTCGGCCTCGGTGGTCTCGGCCATATGGGTGTGAAGATCGCCGCCGCCATGGGCGCCCATGTCGTGCTGTTCACCACCTCGCCAAACAAGCGTGAAGACGCTCTGCGCCTGGGCGCCAGCGACGTGGTGGTGTCGAAGAACGCCGAGGAGATGGCCGCGCATGCCGGCAGCTTCGATTTCATCCTCAACACCGTGGCCGCGCCGCACGACCTCAACCCTTTCCTCAACCTGCTCAAGCGCGACGCCACCCTGTGCCTGGTCGGCGCGCCGGATTCGCCGCACCCGCCGGCGGACGTGTTCGGCCTGATCTTCAAGCGCCGCCGCATCGCCGGCTCGCTGATCGGCGGCATCGCCGAGACCCAGGAGATGCTCGACTTCTGCGCCGAACACGGCATCGTCTCGGACATCGAGATGATTCCCATGCAGGCGATCAACCACGCCTACGAGCGCATGCTGAAAAGCGATGTGAAGTACCGCTTCGTCATCGATATGGCGTCGCTCTGAGCCAACGCACGACCGTCTGCCCGGCGGTCGTGCTGTCACGGCAAGACGCTCTAGACTGGAAAATACCCCGTCAAGGAGCGATGCCATGACCTCGCCACTGCGCAGCTTGCTGCTCATCCTGACCCTGACCTGGACGGGCGCTGCGCTGGCCGACGACGTGGTCATGGCCTTCGGCGAAAAGATTCCCCCCTACTGCTTTCCGGAAAGCGACAGCGGCATCGAACTGGACGTCATCGGTGAAGCCCTGGCCTATCGCGGCCATCGCCTGGTGCCGCGTTACTATCCCCTGGCCCGCGTGCCCCTGGCCTTCCGCCAGGGCGAAGTACAGGCGGCGATGACCGATCTCGGCCAGGATCTCAGCACCCAGGGTGCCCACTATGGCGAGCCGGCCGTGCTCTATCGCAATGTACTGATCAGCCTGCAGGGACGCCGCCTGAAGATCGAGAAGCCCGAGGACCTGCAGGGGCTGAGCATCGTCGCCTTCCAGGGCGCCGCCAAGCGCTACCCGGAGTGGCTGGCCGCCAGCGTGGCCGCCGGACTGTACTTCGAGCAGAACAACCAGGAACTGCAGGTGCTGGGCCTGAACAAGGGCCGCTACGACCTGGTGCTGAGCGACCAGCGCATCTACCAGTACTTCGAGCAACTACTCGAGCGCACCAGCCTGTTCAAGGCCAAGGCCGTGACATTCCACCCCTTCGTCGAGGAAAACCCGCAAGACTACCGGCCGCTGTTTAGCTCGCAGAAGATCCGCGACGATTTCAACGCCGGCCTGCGCCACCTCAAGGCCAGCGGCCGCTACCAGGCCATCTACGACAGCTACCTGCAGCAGCCCTGAATCAGGTCAGCGCAAAGGCATCCGCATCCAGGTGGGCTGGGAAGCGCTCGCGGTAAGCCGCCAACTCCGTGGCCGACAGACGCACACGGAACACCCCGGCGGCAGCACCCGGAGCCAGCAGGGGCTCGCCCTGGAAATCCAGCACCTGGGAGTCACCCGTGTAGGCATGGCCCTTGCCATCCGTACCAATGCGATTGACCGCCGCGACGTAGCACAGGTTCTCGATGGCCCGCGCCGGCAGCAGGCGGTTCCAGTGGTGGCGGCGCGCGCCCGGCCAGTTGGCGATGTACAGCAGCAGGTCGGTGTTGTGCGGGTCGCGGCTCCATACCGGGAAACGCAGGTCGTAGCAGATCAGCGGGCGTACCTGCCAACCTTTCACGTCCAGCAGCACCTGCTCGTCACCGGCGGCGTAATGCTTGTGCTCGCCGGCCATGCGGAACAGGTGGCGCTTGTCGTAGTGCGCCAGGGTGCCGTCCGGGCGCGCCCACAGCAGGCGGTTGCGATAGCTGCCGTCGGCGGCCTGGATGATCAGGCTGCCGGTCACCACCGCGCCGATGGCCATGGCCTGCTCACGCAGCCAGGCCGTAGTCGGGCCCTCTTCTGGCTCGGCCAGCTCGGCCGAGTGCATGGAAAAGCCGGTGCTGAACATCTCCGGCAGTATCACCAGGTCGGCACCGCGCGCCTGTCCCAGCAACGTCACGAAGCGCGCGCGGTTGGCGACGGGGTCGTGCCAGTCCAGTTCGCTCTGGATCAGCGCCAGTTCGAGGTCGGGTTTATCGCTCATCTCATCTCTCGTCGTAGGGTGGATGTCGCTTTTCACATCCACCACGCCTTGGTGGATAACGCTTCGCGGTTATCCACCCTACACCGCGCAGAGCTTGGCGGCGGCCTGGCGCAAGGTTTCCTCGCGTTTGGCGAAACAGAAGCGCACCAGGCGCATGTCGGCCGGGGCCTGCTGGTAGAACACCGAGACCGGAATCGCCGCCACGCCGTGCTCGCGGGTCAGCCACTCGGCCATGGCCACATCGTCCAGGTCCGGGCGGATCGCCGAGTAGTCGGCTAACTGGAAGTAGGTGCCCGGCGTGCGGGTGAAGCGGAAACGCGAGCCTGACAGCAGGTCGCAGAACAGGTCGCGCTTGGCCTGGTAGAAGGCCGGCAGCTCTTCCACATGCTCGGGATTCGACGCCATGAAGTCGGCCAGGGCGTGCTGCAGCGGCGTCACGCCGCAGAAGTTGACGTACTGGTGAATCTTGCGCAGTTCGGCGGTCAACGCCGGTGGTGCCGCCACGTAGCCGGTCTTCCAGCCGGTGACGTGGTAGGTCTTGCCGAACGAGCTGACCACGAAGGCACGGGCGTACAGCTCCTCGTGGGCCAGCACGCTGGCATGGCGGGCGCCGTCGAAGATCAGGTGCTCGTAAACCTCGTCACTGATCACATGGATGTCGCGACCGCGAATCAGCGCCGCCAGCCGGTCCAGGTCGGCACGGCTGAGCAGCGCGCCACTGGGGTTGTGCGGCGAGTTGAGGAAGATCAGCCGGGTACGCGGAGTGATAGCGTCACTCAGGCGCTGCCAGTCCAAGGCGAAGTCCGGCAACGCCAGCGGTACGTGCACGCAACGGCCGCCGGCCAGTTCCACCGAGGGCTCGTAGCTGTCGTAGCAGGGGTCGAGGACGATGGCTTCGTCGCCCGGATGAATCAGCGCCTGCACGGCGCAGAAGATCGCCTCGGTGGCGCCGGGGGTAATGGTGATTTCGCTGTCGGCATCGCGCTGCACGCCGTAGCTACGCGCGATCTTGGCCGCCACCTGCTGGCGCAGCGCCGGCAGGCCGGTCATCGGGCAGTACTGGTTGCGCCCCTCCAGCACATGGCGGGCCACGGCCTCGCGCAGCGCCTGCGGGCCGTCGAAATCGGGAAAGCCCTGGGACAGGTTGATGGCGCCGACTTCCGCGGCGAGCTGGGACATGCGGGTGAAGATGGTGGTGCCGACATTGGGCAGCTTGCTGGCGAGCATCGGGACTTCCTGCTGGCGTGAGGCGAGCCGCGAGGATAGCCGATGGCCGACAGCGACAAAAATGAAAAAGGCGCAGAAGCTTATGCTCCTGCGCCTTTCGGATGGCCTGCCAGGGGAATCAGCGTTTCTTGTCCTTGCGCTTCTTCTCGGCCTTCTTGTGGTGGCTCATCAGGCGCTTCTTGCGGTTGACCTGGCGCTCGGTGAGCTTGTTCTTCTTGCCCTCGTAGGGGTTGTCGCCGCCCTTGTATTCGATGCGGATCGGCGTACCGACCAACTTGAGCACGCGGCGGTAGGTGTTCTCCAGGTAACGGGTGTAGGTCTTGGGGACCGCATCCACCTGGTTGCCGTGGATCACGATCAGCGGCGGGTTGGCGCCACCCAGGTGGGCGTAACGCAGCTTGATGCGGCGGCCGTTGACGGTCGGCGGCTGGTGCTCCTGCACGCAGTCTTCGAGGATCTGCGTCAGGCGGTTGGTCGGCCAGCGGGTAACGGCGGCCTTGAAGGCGGTCTGCACCGACTTGTACAGGTGACCCACACCGGTGCCGTGCTTGGCGGAGATGAAGTGGATGTCCGCCCAGTCGACGAACATCAGCCGGCGCTCCAGTTCGGTCTTCACGTAGTCCTTCTCGCCCTGCTCCATGCCGTCCCATTTGTTCAGGGCGATGACCAGCGCGCGGCCGGTTTCCAGCACGAAGCCGAGCAGGTTGAGGTCGTGCTCGACGACGCCCTCGCGGGCATCCATCACGAAGATCACCACGTTGGCGTCCTGGATGGCCTGCAGGGTCTTGACCACCGAGAACTTCTCGACGGCCTCGAAGATCTTGCCGCGGCGGCGCACGCCGGCGGTGTCGATCAGGGTGTACTTCTCTTCATCGCGCTCGAAGGGGATGTAGATGCTGTCGCGGGTGGTACCGGCCTGGTCATAGACGATCACCCGCTCTTCACCAAGCATGCGGTTGACCAAGGTCGACTTGCCGACGTTGGGGCGACCGATAATGGCAATCTTGATGCCATCCTTCTCGCTCGGACCGGGAATGCGCTTGGCCTCCTGGCCTTCGGCAACCACTTCCTCGGCATCGCCTTCCGCGCCCTCGAGCAACTCCTCACCAGCGTTGTCCCTGGGGAAGATGCCCAGCGCGGCCTCCAGCATCTGGCTGATGCCGCGGCCGTGAGCGGCGGCGATCGGCAGCGCATCGCCCAGGCCCAGCGGGCTGAACTCGGCGCGGGCAATGTCCGGATCGACGGTGTCGACCTTGTTGGCGATCAGGAAGCTGCGCTTGTTCCGCTTGCGCAGGTGCTCGGCAATCATCTGGTCGGCGGCGGTCATGCCCGCCCGCGAGTCGACCATGAACAGCACGGCATCGGCTTCCTCGATGGCCTGCAACGACTGCTCGGCCATCTTCGCATCGATGCCTTCCTCGTCGCCGGAGATGCCGCCGGTATCGATGACGATGTAGGTGCGCCCCTGCCACTTGGCCTCGCCGTACTGGCGATCACGGGTCAGGCCCGCGTATTCGGCGACGATAGCGTCGCGGGTCTTGGTCAAGCGGTTGAACAGCGTCGACTTGCCGACGTTGGGGCGGCCCACCAGGGCGATTACCGGAACCATTGGCTCCTCCTCAAAAACACAAAGGCCGCTGCCGGAAAACGGCAGCGGCCGGACATTGCAGAACAGCTTAGCGGATGGTCAGGCCAACCAGCTTGCCGCTGTTGCCGTAGGCGTAGATCCAGTCACCGACCACCAGCGGGCGGGCCCGCAGGCCGTCGCCATCGATCTTCTCGCGACCGACGAAGTGGCCATCCACCTGGCTCAGCAGGTGCAGGTAACCTTCGAAGTCGCCCACGGCCACGTAGCTGGAGAACACTTCCGGCGCGGACAGCTGGCGACGCAGCAGCGCCTCGTTGCTCCACAGCGAGGTGGTGGAACGCTCATCGACGCTCTCGATGGCACCGTTGGCCAGGCTGACGTAGACGTTGCCGAAGCCCTGGGCCAGGCCGACATAGCTGGAAGCATCGCGATTCCACAGCTGGCGACCGCTCTCGGCATCAAAAGCAGCGACTTTGCCCTGGTAGGTCACGACATACAGGTTGCCGCCGGAGAGCAGCAGATTGCCGTCGATGTCGACCACGCGCTCCAGTTCGGAGCGGCCCTGCGGGATGGCCACGCGCTGCTCCCAGACCGGGATGCCACGGCTGGCGTCCAGCGCCAGCAGCTTGCCGGTGGACAGGCCGGCGATCACCATGCGGTTGGTCATTACCGGGCTGCTGGTGCCGCGCAGAGTCAGTACGGCCGGGCTGTTCTCGTAGATCCAGCGCTGTTCGCCAGTGCTGGCATCGAAAGCGATCAGACGGTCATCCTGGGTCTGCACCACGACGACATCGCCGTTGGTGGCCGGCGCGGAGAGTACTTCGCTGGTGACACGGGCGCGCCACTTCTCTTCGCCGCTGCTGGCATCCAGGGCGATCACTTCACCCTTGAGGGTGCCGACCAGCACCAGGCCGTAGCCGGCGCCGACGCCACCGGAAACCGGCAGATCCAGTTCGACTTCCCAGAACTTGTCACCGGTCAGGCGATCGAGGGCGACCACTTCACCGTTGACGGCCGCGGCATACAGCCGCTCGCCATCCACGGCCGGGGTCAGCAGGTTGTACAGTTCGCCCTGACCATCGCCGATGGAGCGGCTCCACTGGGCATCCAGGCGCACTTCCTCCTGGATATCGGGCAACTCGTTCGGCGGCAGTTCCTTCTTGCTGTTGCTGCTGCACCCCACGGCCATCACGGCCAGGGCCAGCACGGCGGCATTCTTCCAACGCATCACGTCAGGCATCCCCTTTCGCCAGGTCATCGAGTTTCATCTGCAGGCCACCGACGGCAGCATCTTCGTGCAGAGCGTCCTTGGCCTTCTGATAGGCCTTGTGTGCTTCGTCGCCACGACCCAGCTGCACCAGCAGGTCGCCACGCAGTTCTTCGCGCGCGGCCAGCCAGGCCTTCTCAGCCTCGCCGTCGAGCAGTTTGAGACCTTCTTCGGCCTTGCCCTGGGCGGCGAGTACACGCGCCAGGCGCTGGCGCGCCAGCTCGCCGATGGTGGCATCGCGGGGCTTGTCCAGCAGCGGCTTGAGCTCGGCAGCGGCATCATCCAGCTTGCCGTTTTCCACGGCTACCTTGGCGACGAACAGACTCGCGTACTGGGCATAGTGGGTGCCGGCGAAGTCGCTCTTGAGCTTGCCCGCCAGCTCGGTGACCTTGCCGATATCCGGCTGGCCACTGGGCGTCAGGGTGGTTTCCAGCAGTTGCTGATAGAGGGCGCCAGCGCCCTGGGCCTGGTTGGTTTGGTACTGCTGCCAGGCCTGCCAGCCGAACACCAGGGCCAGAGCCAGGGCGCCGCCGGTCAGCAGGGGTTTGCCGTTGCGCTGCCACCAGTCCTTCATCTGCGCAATCTGTTCTTCTTCGGTCATGCTCACCCCAATAACTCCTTATTCGTCTCGTTCTCAGGCCTGCAGGCAGGCAGCCAGGTGCGCCGGCAGCGCATCCCAGCCAATGTTCTGTTGCTGTGCGTCGTCGCGCAGGGGCTTGCAACCTACCACGCGGGCAGCCAGTTCGTCCTCACCCAGGATCAGGGCGAAGCGCGCGCCGCTCTTGTCGGCCTTCTTGAACTGGCTCTTGAAGCTACCGCCACCGCTGTTGACCAGCAGACGCAGGCCCGGGATGGCGTCGCGCAGGCGCTCGGCCAGGGCCAGGCCAGCCAGTTCGGCCGCCTCGCCAAAGGCGCAGAGATAGAGATCCGCCGGGGCATTCAGCTCTTCCGGCAGCAGCTGCAGGGTTTCCAGCAGCAGGATCAGGCGCTCGACACCCATGGCAAAGCCCACGCCCGGCGTCGGCTTGCCGCCCAGCTGGGTCACCAGGCCGTCGTAACGACCACCGGCGCACACGGTGCCCTGGGCGCCGAGTTTGTCGGTAACCCACTCGAACACGCTGCGGTTGTAGTAATCGAGACCACGCACCAGCTTGTGGTTGATCTCGTAGCGGATGCCCACCGCGTCCAGGCGCGCCTTGACGCCCTCGAAGTGCAGACGCGACTCCTCGTCGAGGTAGTCGGCCAGGGTCGGCGCACCGACCAGCAGGGCCTGGGTCTGGGCATTCTTGCTGTCGAGGATGCGCAGCGGATTGGTGGTCAGGCGACGCTGACTGTCCTCGTCGAGCTGCGCGAAACGCTCCTGCAGATAGGCCACCAGGGCGTCGCGATAGGCGGCGCGCGCCTCGCTGGAACCCAGGCTGTTGAGCTGCAGGCTCACCGCATCGGCCAACCCGAGCTTCTGCCACAGGCGCCAGGTGAGCACGATGAGCTCGGCGTCGACATCCGGCCCCGCCAGGTTGAAGGCTTCCACACCAATCTGGTGGAACTGGCGGTAGCGGCCTTTCTGCGGCTTCTCGTAGCGGAACATCGGGCCGGTGTACCAGAGCTTCTGTACCTGGCCGCCACCGGACAGGCCGTGTTCGAGCACGGCGCGCACGCAGCCGGCAGTACCTTCCGGACGCAGGGTCAGCGACTCCTCATTGCGGTCGAGGAAGGTGTACATCTCCTTGTCGACCACATCGGTGCCTTCACCGATGCCGCGGGCGAACAACTCGGTGAACTCGAGGATGGGCAGGCGGATTTCACTGTAGCCATAGCCGTCCAGCAGCTCGGCGACCGTGCGCTCCAGATAGCGCCAGGCAGGCGTCTGCTCCGGCAGGATATCGTTCATGCCACGGATGGCTTGTAGGGACTTGCTCACGAATCTTCCTTATCAGCCGCGGGCGATCACAGCCGCGTCGGCCTCAGCCTTCTCGGCCGCCTTGCGGCGGATAAGCTTCTCCAGCTCATCCACCAGGTTGTCGTTGGTCAACTTCGAGGCCGGGGCACCGTCGATATAGACCAGGTTGTTCGGCGTGCCACCGGTGAGGCCGATGTGCGCCTCCTTGGCCTCGCCGGGGCCATTGACCACGCAGCCGATCACGGCAACGTCGAGCGGTACCAGCAGGTCTTCGACCCGCTGCTCCAGCTCGTTCATGGTCTTGACCACGTCGAAGTTCTGCCGCGAGCAGCTCGGGCAGGCAATGAAGTTGATGCCGCGCGAGCGCAGGCGCAGGGACTTGAGGATGTCGTAACCGACCTTGATCTCCTCCACCGGATCGGCGGCCAGGGAGATACGGATGGTGTCGCCGATGCCCTCGGCCAGCAGCATGCCCAGGCCCACCGCCGATTTCACGGTGCCGGAACGCAGGCCACCGGCCTCGGTAATGCCCAGGTGCAGCGGCTGCTCGATCTGCTTGGCCAGCAGGCGGTACGCGGCGACAGCCATGAACACGTCGGATGCCTTCACGCTGACCTTGAAGTCAGGGAAGTTCAGGCGGTCGAGATGCTCGACATGGCGCAGCGCCGACTCGACCAGCGCCTCGGGCGTCGGCTCGCCGTATTTCTTCTGCAGGTCCTTCTCCAGCGAACCGGCATTGACGCCGATGCGGATCGGAATGCCCTTGTCACGCGCAGCCTCGACCACCGCCCTGACACGGTCTTCCCGGCCGATATTGCCCGGATTGATACGCAGGCAGTCGACCCCCAGCTCGGCCACACGCAGGGCGATCTGGTAATCGAAATGAATATCGGCAACCAGCGGTACGCGCACCTGCTGCTTGATCCGGCCGAAGGCCTCGGCCGCCTCCATGGACGGTACCGAGACGCGCACGATATCGGCGCCGGCGTCTTCCAGACGACGAATCTGGCCAACGGTGGCCTCGACGTCGCAGGTTTCGGTATTGGTCATGCTCTGCACGGCGATCGGCGCATCACCGCCGACCGGTACCGAGCCGACCCAGATCTTGCGGGACGGGCGACGCTTGATGGGGGATTCGCAATGCATGTTCTGGCTCACTGCCCCAGTTTGAGGCGGGCGGTCTCACCGTGGGTGAAGGATGCGACATCGACCGACTGGCCGTTGACCAGTACCACGGCGCCGCGAGCGTAACCGAGGCGCAGCTCCAGCGGAGCCTTGCCGACCAGTTCGACACTGTCGCCACGGCGTTTCAGGGCACTGAGCAGCACCTTGCCATCGGCATCGGTGAGCTGGGTCCAGCAGTCGGCGGTAAATTGCAGATTGACCAGCGCCTCACCGGCAGCCGGAGCGACCGGAGCCGCGGGGGCCGGGGTTTCAGCGACGACCGGAGCCGGAGACTGAACCGGCGGGTTGACCACAGATGCAGCGGCTTGCGCGGCAGGCGCGACCGCACCGGCTTCAGCTGGCACGACAGCACCCGGAGCCGCGGGAACTTGCGGGTCAGACGGTGCGCTCTGCGTGATTGCAGTGGATGGCGCTACTTCGGTCGGCGCCGGATCAGCAGTAACGAGCGCCGGCTCCAGCGGAGCTTCGACCTGCGCCTCGACAACGGCCTGGTCTTCCGGTTCGTCCAGGGGATGAATCTCGGTGGTACCGTCAGCGGTCTCCACTTCGACGTGCTCCATCCCGGCGCCAGCTCCCGAGTCGGTCAGGTGCTGGCTCTGATCCTGCCACCAGAAAAAGCCGGCGCCGCCCAGGGCGACCAGCGCCACGACGCTGAACACCTTTAGCAGGCTCTGCGACACCCGGGCCGGCTCTTCGATGCGCGCCAGGCTCGCCACGCTACTGCCGCTGGCATCGGTCCCGGTGAACTGATCGAACTCCAATACTAGCCGATCGCCGTCCATGCCCATCAACTTGGCATAGGCACGCACGTACCCGCGGGCAAAGGTGTGACCCGGCAGCTGCTCGAAGGCCCCCGCCTCCAGATTGCGCAGCGCCTGGGCCGTCAGATTGAGCTGCACGGCGACGTCGTTGAGGGCCAGGTTCTTGCTTTCGCGTACCTTGCGCAGCGTCTCCCCGGGATTGACCCGGTGCGCAGCGGCAACTTCAGGATGCGAGGCTTTCATCACTGCTCCGACAGGTATTGCTGATATTCGGGCGTACCCGGGTAGAGGCGCTTGAGCTGCAGACCCAGGCTAGCTGCCTGGTCTCTGTCCTCGAAGACACGCGCCAGGCGGATGCCAAGCAGCAGGCTCTGCGGCGTCTGCCGCGCCTGCTGACTGAAGCCGGCATAGTAACTGCGTGCAGCCACATAATCCTTGTCTTCGAGGGAGAGTTGCGCCATCTGCAGCAGCGAGGTGGGGCGCTGGCTATTGAGGCGCAGCGCCTTCTCGAAATGCTGCTTGGCTTCTTCGCGCTTACCCAATTGCAGCGCCGTCAGACCAAGGTTCTCGAAGACCCGGGAGCGCTCGGAGTAGAGAGTGTCCTCGGATGCCTTCAGATACTGGGCATAGGCTTCCTTGTAGCGCTTCTGTTCGAAGAGGAAGCCGCCATAGTTATTAAGTACGCGCGTCTCACCATCGCTCAGCGAAATGGCCTTGCGGTAGCTTTCATCAGCAAGCTTGGGCTCCAGTTCATACTGGTAGACCACGGCCAGCGCGGAGTATGCCTCCGCACTCGATGAATCGAGCTCCAGCGCCTTGCGCAGAGGCTCCTTGGCCTTCTCGGTCGAACCCTGCTGCAGATGACCGATACCGAGCTGGATATAGGCATCGCGCGCCTGGTTACGCCCTTCCTCGGTGCTCAGAGGGTCCACTGAGCCGCCGGTCCTGACGCACCCCACCAGCAAAATGGCAAAAGACAGATAGAGCGCAGGGCGCAAGATCATGGAGTTCCTCCCCTTCAATTTCGGTTGGCGGTGCGCGGCTCTTCGGCCTCGCTACCCAGCTGACGTACGGCGATATAGCGTTCGCTGCGACGGGTGCGGTCCTGTACCTGACCGACCAACTGCCCACAGGCGGCGTCGATGTCATCACCGCGCGTGGTACGCACGGTGACGTTGAAGCCGGCCTTGTGCAACAGGTCCTGGAAGCGACGGATAGCGTTGTTGCTCGGCCGTTCGTAACCGGAGAAGGGGAAGGGATTAAACGGAATCAGATTGATCTTGCAAGGAAAATCCTTGAGAAGTGCGATCATCTGCGCAGCGTGTTCGGGCTGGTCGTTGACGTCCTTGAGCAGCGTGTACTCGACGGTCAGGAAGCGCTTCTCGCCCAGCCCCTCGATATAGCGGCGGCAGGAAGCCAGCAGCACGTCCAGCGGGTACTTCTTGTTGAGCGGCACCAGCTGGTTGCGCAGCTCATCGTTCGGTGCGTGCAGCGACAGGGCCAGAGACACGTCGGTAACGGTCGCCAGCTTGTCGATCATCGGCACCACGCCGGAGGTGGACAGGGTCACCTTGCGCTTGGAAATGCCGTAGCCGAGATCGTCCATCATGATCTGCATGGCCGGCACGACATTATCGAAATTCAGCAGGGGCTCGCCCATGCCCATCATCACCACGTTGGTGATGGCACGGTCGATCTTGGCCGGTACGGTGCCGAAGGATTTGTTGGCGATCCACACCTGGCCGATGATTTCCGCGGCAGTCAGGTCGCTGTTGAAGCCCTGCTTGCCAGTGGAACAGAAACTGCAATCCAGCGCACAACCGGCCTGCGAGGACACACAAAGGGTGCCACGGCCGCCTTGCGGGATGTACACGGTCTCGACGCAGCTGCCGGACGCCACGCGCACCACCCACTTGCGGGTACCGTCGGCGGAGATGTCCTGGCTGACCACTTCGGGGCCGCGAATCTCGGCGCAGGCACTGAGCTTTTCGCGCAGGGCCTTGCCGAGATTGCTCATGGCGTCGAAGTCCTCGACGCCAAAATGGTGAATCCACTTCATGACCTGACCGGCACGGAAGCGCTTTTCCCCGATGCTCTCGAAGAAGCTTTCCATTTCGGGCTGGGTCAGCCCCAGCAGGTTGGTCTTGGCTACATCAGTCATGGATTCACCCTCGCCGGTTCGCGCTTAGCGAATGCGAGCGCACACCTCGGTGGCGGAGAAGAAGTACGCGATCTCGCGAGCGGCAGAAGCCTCGGAGTCGGAACCGTGTACGGCGTTCTCGTCGATGGAAACGGCGAAGTCGGCGCGGATGGTGCCGGCAGCAGCTTCTTTCGGGTTGGTGGCACCCATCAGTTCACGGTTCTTCAGAACGGCGTTCTCGCCTTCCAGAACCTGAACGATGACCGGACCGGAAGTCATGAAGGCAACCAGATCCTTGAAGAAACCGCGCTCGCTGTGCTCGGCGTAGAAACCGGCAGCTTCGCGCTCGGACAGCTGAACCATCTTGGAGGCAACGACGCGCAGGCCGGCCTTCTCGAAACGGCTGGTGATTTCACCGATGACGTTCTTGGCAACGGCATCCGGCTTGATGATGGAGAAAGTACGTTGAACAGACATGTGAAGCTCCAGAGGGTTAAAGCGAAAAATTAAACCCGCGAATTATACGCGGGTTAGGGGGAAATGCGTAGGGCAGCGCCCGGAGGCGGGACCGATCAGTCGAGTTCTTCGATCCAGGCCGCCTGAATGGCCTCCAGCACCTTCTCGCCGCCACGCTGCGGATCATCGGCAAAATCCGGCAAATCCAGCACCCAGCGGTGCAGATCGACGAAGTTGACGTAACGCGGATCGACTTCAGGCTTGCTCTCGGCCAGTTCGATGGCGATATCCAGCACATCGGTCCATTTCAGGCTCATGACGGCTCCTTGAATCAGTGCGGCGCTTCGGCGGCGTGGTTGAGCGAGTACTTGGGAATCTCGACCGTCAGGTCTTCGTGACCGACCTTGGCCTGGCACGCCAGACGCGACTGCGCCTCCAGCCCCCAGGCGCGATCGAGGAAGTCCTCCTCCAGCTCGTCCGCCTCCTCCAGCGAATCGAAGCCCTCGCGAATGATGCAGTGGCAGGTGGTGCAGGCACAGACCCCGCCACAGGCACTTTCCATCTCGATATGGTGCGCATGCGCCAGCTCGAGGATGGAAGTGCCGGGTTCGGCCTCTACGACCATACCTTCAGGGCAGAACTTCTCGTGCGGCAGAAAAATGACCTGTGGCATCAGTTGTCCTCGATTTCGTTGAGTCGGCGCCCGGACAGGGCCGCCTTGACGGTGGCGTCCATTCGGCGGGCGGCGAAGGCATCGGTGATCTGCGACAGACGCTTGGTCTGCTGCTCGATGGCATGCGCGTCATCGCCACCGGCCAGGACGCGCAGTTCGTCCATGGTCGCGACAATGGCCAGGCGCTCGTCCTCGTCGAGCAGGCGCTCGCCATCGACATCCAGCGCCGCCTGCACGGCCTCGAGCAGACGCTCGGCTTCGACCTGCTGCTCGCGCAGCACTCGGGCAGCCTTGTCGTCGCCGGCATTCTTGAAGGAATCCTGCAGCATGCGCGCAATCTCGCCATCGGTCAGGCCATAAGATGGCTTGACCTGGATGCTCGCCTCCACGCCGGAACCCAGCTCGCGTGCGGCGACGCTGAGCAGGCCGTCGGCGTCGACCTGGAAGGTCACGCGAATCTTCGCTGCCCCGGCCACCATCGGCGGAATGCCGCGCAGCTCGAAGCGTGCCAGCGAGCGGCAGTCCTTGACCAGTTCACGCTCGCCCTGCAGCACCTGGATGGCCATGGCCGTCTGGCCGTCCTTGTAGGTGGTGAAGTCCTGAGCCCGCGCCACCGGAATCGTGGTGTTGCGCGGAATCACCTTCTCCATCAGGCCGCCCATGGTTTCCAGCCCCAGGGACAGCGGAATCACATCGAGCAGCAGCAGCTCTTCGCCATTGCCGCGCTGGTTGCCGGCCAGCGTGTCGGCCTGGATCGCGGCGCCAATGGCCACCACCTGGTCCGGATCGATGTCGGTCAGCGGCGCACGCCCGAACAGCTCACCCACCGCCTCGCGCACGCGCGGCACGCGGGTCGAGCCACCGACCATGACCACCGCCTCGACCTCCTCGACCTCGATGCCGGCGTCGCGCACGGCGCGGCGGCAGGCCTTGAGACTGCGGGCGACCATCGGCTCGATCAGCGCCTCGAACTGCTCACGACTGAGCGAGCCCGCCCAGGCGCCGTACTCGACCATGACACTCGCGCTGTCGGTCAGGGCTTCCTTGGCCGCGCAGGCAGCCTGCAGCAGGCGGCGCTGGGCCGCCGGATCGAGGTTCTGGGACAGCCCGGCCTGCTCGATGATCCAGCCGGCGATGGCGTGATCGAAGTCGTCGCCACCCAGGGCGCTGTCACCACCGGTGGCCAGCACCTCGAACACACCGCGGGTCAGGCGCAATACGGAAATATCGAAGGTGCCGCCGCCCAGGTCATAGATGGCGACCACGCCCTCGGTGCCTTTATCCAGGCCATAGGCCACGGCGGCGGCGGTCGGCTCGTTGAGCAGGCGCAGAACATTGAGGCCGGCGAGACGCGCAGCATCCTTGGTGGCCTGGCGCTGCGCATCGTCGAAATAGGCGGGCACGGTGATCACCGCACCGACCAGCTCGCCACCCAGGCTGGCCTCGGCGCGCTGGCGCAGGGCCTTGAGAATCTCGGCCGAGACCTCCACCGGGCTCTTGGCGCCCTGCACCGTCTCGATGAACGGCATGTGCGACTCGCCCTCGGCGAACCGATAGGGCAGCTGGTCGCCGAGCTGCTTGATGTCCTCGACGCCGCGCCCCATCAGACGCTTGACCGACAGCACGGTATTCAGCGGATCGACCGCGGCGGCGGCCTTGGCCTCATGCCCCACTTCGACATGATCAGCGTGGTAGCGCACCGCGGACGGCAGGATCACCCGCCCGGCCGCATCGGCCAGCGGCGCAGACAGGCCACTGCGCACGGAAGCGACCAGTGAATTGGTGGTACCCAGGTCGATGCCCACGGCCAGGCGGCGCTGATGGGGTTGCGGGCTTTGCCCGGGCTCGGCGATCTGCAGTAGGGCCATGGTGTTCCGATCATCAGGCGCGCAGCGTGAGCTGCGCCGCGGTTAGTCGTCGAGGCGCTCTTCGAGGTCGCGCACTTCGTGGGCCAGCTTGTCGAGGAACTGCATGCGACGCACCAGGCGCTCGGCCTCTTCGCGTCGCGCGACATCGTCCCAGCAGGCGGCAAAATCTTGATCCAGCTCGTCCTGAGCCACCTTCAGGCGTTTCTTAAAGGTCGCCACGCCAGCCAGATCGGCACTGTCCTGCAGATCCTCCAGCTCCTCACGCCAGCGCATCTGCTGCAGGAGAAACTCGGGGTCCTGCACCGTCACTTCGAGCGGCAGCTCGCGACCACGCAGGGCCAGCAAGTAGAGGGCACGGCGCGGTGCGCTCTTGAGGGTCTGGTAGGCCTCGTTGAGGCGCGCCGACTGCTCCAGCGCCAGGCGCTGCTCGCGATCGCCGGCGTCGGCGAAGCGATCGGGATGCACGGCCTTGGCCAGCTCGCGATAGCGCGCCGACAACTGCGCCTGATCCACCAGAAAAGCGGGCTGCAGCTCGAACAGCGCAAAATGACAGGGACTACCCACAACAACCGCCTTAGACGTTGAAGCTCTCGCCGCAACCGCACTCGCCGCGCACGTTGGGGTTGTTGAACTTGAAGCCCTCGTTGAGACCTTCGCGCACGAAGTCCAACTCGGTGCCGTCGAGGTAGGTCAGGCTCTTCGGATCGATGATCACCTTGACCCCAAAGCTCTCGAACACCTGATCCTCACCCGCCACTTCGTCGACGAACTCCAGCACGTAGGCCAGACCCGAACAACCGGTGGTCCGCACGCCGAGACGAATACCCTCGCCCTTGCCGCGCCCCTCCAAGGAACGCTGCACGTGGCGGGCGGCGGCTTCAGTCATGGTGATGGCCATAGCGACTCCTCGAGATCAGAGCAGACCTTTCTTCTGCTTGTAGTCGCGCACGGCCGCCTTGATGGCGTCCTCGGCGAGCACCGAGCAGTGGATTTTCACCGGCGGCAGAGCCAATTCCTCGGCCAGCTGGGTGTTCTTAATGGTCTCGGCCTCATCCAGGGTCTTGCCCTTCATCCACTCGGTGGCGAGGGAGCTGGAGGCGATGGCCGAACCGCAACCATAGGTCTTGAACTTGGCATCTTCGATCACGCCCTGCTCATTGACCTTGATCTGCAGGCGCATGACGTCGCCACAGGCCGGCGCACCGACCATGCCGGTACCGACATTGGGATCCTCGGCGTCGAGCTTGCCGACGTTACGCGGATTTTCGTAGTGGTCGATGACCTTCTCACTGTATGCCATGTTGCCAATCCTCTCTCATCAGGTGCCGCTCTACAGGCGACTCGAAAATCAGTGTGCCTGCCACTCGACCTTGGAGATGTCGACGCCTTCTTTGAACATGTCCCACAGCGGCGACAGCTCACGCAGCTTGCTCACCGCCTCCTGCACCTTGGCGGCCGCGTAATCCACTTCTTCCTCGGTAGTGAAGCGACCGAAGGTGAAACGGATCGAGCTGTGCGCCAGCTCATCGTTGCGACCCAGAGCACGCAGCACATAGGAAGGCTCCAGCGAGGCAGAGGTACAGGCCGAACCGGAGGAAACCGCCAGGTCCTTGAGCGCCATGATCAGCGACTCGCCTTCGACATAGTTGAAGCTCAGGTTGAGGTTGTGCGGTACGCGCTGGGTTAGGCTGCCGTTGACGTACAGCTCCTCCATGCCCTCGAGCTGCTTGTAGAAGCGATCACGCAGCGCCAGCACCCGCTGGTTCTCCTGCGCCATCTCTTCCTTGGCGATGCGGAAGGCTTCGCCCATGCCGACGCACTGGTGCGTGGCCAGGGTACCGGAGCGCATACCACGCTCGTGGCCGCCACCGTGGGTCTGCGCTTCCAGGCGCACGCGCGGCTTGCGGCGTACGTACAGAGCACCAACGCCTTTCGGCCCGTAAGTCTTGTGCGCGGAGAAGGACATCAGATCGACCTTGAGCTTCTCCAGATCGATCTCAACCTTGCCTGTGGACTGCGCCGCATCGACATGCAGCAGCACACCGCGGGAGCGGGTCAGCTCGCCAATGGCAGCGATGTCATTGATGGTGCCAATCTCGTTGTTAACGTGCATGACCGACACCAGCACGGTGTCCTCGCGCAGCGCCGCTTCGACCATGGCCGGCGTGATCAGGCCGTCTTCGCCCGGCTCGATGTAGGTCACTTCGAAGCCTTCGCGCTCGAGCTGGCGGCAGGTATCCAGCACCGCCTTGTGCTCGATCTTCGAGGTGATGATGTGCTTGCCCTTGGTGCTGTAGAAGTGCGCAACACCCTTGATCGCCAAGTTGTTGGACTCGGTGGCACCGGAGGTCCAGACAATCTCGCGCGGATCGGCATTGACCAGCTCAGCGACCTGGCGACGGGCGTTCTCGACCGCTTCCTCGGCCTTCCAGCCGAAGACATGGGAGCGCGACGCCGGGTTGCCAAAGTTGCCATCCACCAGCAGGCACTCGCTCATCTTTTGCGCCACGCGCGGGTCAACCGGGGTGGTGGCGGAATAGTCGAGGTAAATCGGCAATCTCATCAGGTATCTCCTATTCAGGCAGGCGCCCTGCTCACTCGATGGCGGACGCTTCGATCTTGTCCAGCTGCGGCATCCTGCCGTTGCAACGGCGCTGATCCTGACGCTGGGCGACTTCCTGCACCTCGCGCCGGGTCACCAGATCAGCCAGGCTGATGCCGCTGAGGAATTCGTGAATCTGCTGACTGAGGTCGCACCACAGGTGGTGGGTCAGACAGGTATCGCCGGAGTGACAATCGCCCATGCCCTGGCAGCGGGTGGCATCGACCGACTCGTTGACCGCGTCGATCACCTGAGCGACCTGAATCACCCGCATATCGCGCGACAACTGATAGCCGCCGCCGGGGCCACGCACACTGCTGACCAGGTTGCCACGGCGCAACTTGGCGAACAGCTGCTCCAGATAGGACAGGGAAATACCCTGCCGCTCGGAGATATCAGCCAGCGACACAGGGCCGTTCTGGGCATGCAGCGCCAGATCGAGCATGGCTGTGACGGCGTAGCGACCTTTGGTGGTCAGGCGCATGGCGTTTGCACCGCGAATGAACTTGAGTTGCTACTAGTATCCCCTTTTCCGACTATTTAGGTCAACTATAAGACCGATAAAATTAGTCAGGTATAGCGGCAACTCGGGGCGCAAATGATAGCAGACTATGCGTCTTCAGGCAGCCGGCTTGTCGCCGGACTCCTTGCAGACGTCAGCGAAGTCTTCGTCGCGCAGGACCGGCAGATCCTTGGCGCAGTAGTCGCTGCCCAGCGCCTTGAGCGCCGAGCACATACCCTCCAGACGACCATCCACCGCATGCAGGTGGTCGAGCAGTTGACCGATGGCGCGCGCCACCGGGTCCGGCATGTCCTGACCAACACCGTAGGCATCGAACCCCAGCTTCTCGGCCATGGCCTGGCGCTTAGCCTCCTGCTCATCGTCACTCTTGACGATGATTCGCCCCGGAATACCGACCACGGTAGCGCCAGCCGGCACCGCCTTGGTGACCACAGCATTGGAGCCGACCTTGGCACCCGCCCCCACCGTGAAGGGACCGAGCACCTTGGCACCGGCGCCGACCACCACACCATCTTCCAGCGTCGGATGGCGCTTGCCCTTGTTCCAGCTGGTGCCACCCAGCGTCACACCCTGGTAGAGAGTGACGTCGTCACCGATCTCGGCAGTCTCGCCAATGACAATGCCCATGCCATGATCGATGAAGAAGCGCCGCCCGATCCTAGCCCCCGGATGGATCTCGATACCGGTCATCCAGCGCCCGAAGTTGGACACCAGGCGCGCCAGCCACTTCCAGCCACGCACCCACAGCGCATGCGCCACCCGATGCAGCCACACGGCGTGCAGCCCGGGGTAGCAGGTCACCACCTCAAAGGCATTACGCGCCGCCGGGTCGCGATGAAACACGCTCTGAATATCCTCGCGCACACGCTCAAACATCGTCTTTGCTCCGCTTGTGGGACTCGCCGCGCACCGCCTTCTGGGTCTCGGTCAGGATGCCGCGCAGGATATTCATTTCCAGCTTGCTGATGGCCGAACGCCCATACAGGCGGCGCAGACGGGACATCAGGTGGCGCGGCTTGGCCGGATCGAGGAAACCGATTTCCACCAGCGTACTCTCCAGATGACCGTAGAAAAGCTCCAGCTCATCCGTGGTCACCGGCTGGGTATTGAGCATCGCCGTGGTTTCCAGCTTGCTCATCTTGGTCGGCTGCCCCTGGGCGGCCAGCCAGGCCATGCGCACCTCGTAGGCCAGCACCTGAACCGCCGCAGCCAGATTCAGCGAACTAAATTCGGGATTGGACGGAATGTGCACATGGAACTGGCAGCGCTGCAGCTCGTCATTGGTCAGGCCGGCGTACTCGCGACCAAACACCAGCGCCACCTCGCCACCCTGCTCGACGTGCTGCAGCGCGGTGGTTGCACACTCACGCGGATCGAGCAGCGGCCAGGGGATGCGCCTGTCGCGCGCACTGGTACCCAGCGCCACGCTGCAACCGACCAGCGCCTCTTCGAGGGTGGCCACGACCACGGCATTGTCGAGGATGTCGGTAGCACCGGAGGCACGTGCCACCGCCTCACTACTGGGAAAGTCTTCCGGATCGACCAGCACCAGACGCGACAGGCCCATGTTCTTCATGGCCCGTGCGGCACCACCGATATTGCCGGGATGGCTGGTATTGACCAGCACCACGCGAATGTTCTGCAGCAACGCCAGCTCCGCTCAAAAATGCGAAAGGGCCATGAATGTTACAGAAGGCCCCAGCTCAATACCATGCACAGCGACGAGCCGGCTGCACATAAAAAGCTAGTCTGCTAGAATGGCCGGCTTTCTTCTTTAACGATCCAGGTGAACCTTCCATGCAGCCCATGCTGAATATCGCGCTGCGCGCTGCGCGCAGTGCCGGCGAACTGATCATCCGCTCCATCGAACGCCTGGACATCATCTCGGTCAACGAGAAGGATGCCCACGACTACGTGAGCGAAGTCGATCGCGCCGCCGAGCAGACCATCATCCAGGCGCTGCAGAAGGCCTATCCGACCCACGGCTTCCTCGGCGAGGAAGGTGGCAGCATCGCCGGCAGCGGCGAAGGCGCCGATTACCAGTGGATCATCGACCCGCTGGACGGCACCACCAACTTCCTGCGCGGCGTACCGCACTTCGCCGTCAGCATCGCCTGCAAATACCGCGGCCGCCTTGAGCACGCCGTGGTGCTCGACCCGGTGCGCCAGGAAGAGTTCACCGCCAGCCGTGGCCGCGGTGCCGCCGTCAACGGCCGCCGCATCCGCGTGAGCAACCGCAAGAGCCTGGACGGCGCCCTGCTGGGCACCGGTTTCCCGTTCCGCGCCGAGCAGGTGGACAACCTGGACAACTACCTGGGCATGTTCCGCAGCCTGGTCGGCCAGACCGCCGGCATCCGCCGCGCCGGCGCCGCCAGCCTGGACCTGGCCTATGTCGCCTCCGGCCGCTACGACGCCTTCTGGGAGTTCGGCCTGTCCGAGTGGGACATGGCCGCAGGCGCCCTGCTGATCCAGGAAGCAGGCGGCCTGGTCAGCGACTTCAACGGCGGCCATGACTTCCTCGAAAAGGGCCAGATCGTCGCCGGCAACACCAAGTGCTTCAAAGCCGTGCTGACCGCCATCCAGCCGCACCTCGCACCGTCGATGAAGCGCTGATAGTCGACTCCAATAAAAAACCGCCCCTCGGGGCGGTTTTTTATTACGCGAAACTTACTGGGCAACCGGCTGCTGCACCAGCACCAGCTGCCCCTGGTCGTTGACCGGAATCTGCATGCCGGGATCGCGATCCATGCGCACCTGGCCAATCTTGCCGTCCAACTGATACTTCACGTCATACCCGACCAGTTTCTCACTGGTATCGGTCACGGTGTGGCAGCGGGTTTCGGTCGTGGTGTAGGTGTCACGCTCCTGCATGCCCTCCTGCACCTTGTTGCCCGCATAGCCACCACCCACCGCACCGGCCACAGTGGCGATCTTCTTGCCATTGCCACCACCGACCTGGTTACCCAGCAGACCACCCACCACCGCGCCAATGGCGGTCCCGGCGATCTGATGCTGGTCCTTGACAGGCGCCTGACGGGTTACCGCCACATCCTTACAGACCTCACGCGGCGTCTTGATGGTCTCCTTGATCGGCTGCACGGCCAGCACCTCGGCATACTGCGGACCGCTGACCAGGCTGTAGGTGGCCACCGCACCACCGGCGGTCACGCCGACAGCGCCCAGCACCGCACCTACCAACATTGACTTGTTCATCCGACCCTCCTCAAGGCATCTGTCCGGGCATATTTCCGCCCCTATTCCCAGCCTTGGATGAAATGCCGCAGGGTGAGTTCCTCATCCAACAGGGCGCGACGGACAAATGGGAGCGCCGTCACAGCCTGGAAACGACGAGGCCCGGCATCAGCCGGGCCTCGCAGAGCACAGTGGCACCCGAGATCAGGGGCGGTCATCGACCTCTTCCGCCTCAACCGGCGGAATCAGATCGTCACGAGTCAGCTTCAACCACACCAGCAGGGTACTGGCGATGTACACCGAGGAATAGGTACCTGCAGTGACACCAATGAACAGCGCCAGGGAGAAGCCCCACAGATTCTCGCCACCAAACACCATCAACGCGATCACTGCCAACAGAGTGGAAATCGAGGTTGCCAGCGTACGCAGCAGGGTCTGCGTTGTGGAGATGTTGATGTTCTCGATCAGATCAGCCTTACGCAGCACGCGAAAGTTCTCGCGGATACGGTCGAATACCACAATGGTGTCGTTCAGCGAGTAACCGATCAACGCCAGCACGGCAGCCAGTACGGTCAGGTCGAAGGGGATCTGGAAGAAGGAAAACACACCGAGGGTGACAATGACGTCGTGGATCAGCGAGACGATGGCACCGAAGCCGAACTTCCACTGGAAGCGGAAGGCCACGTAGATCAGGATGCCGCCAAGAGCCAGCAGCATACCCAGCCCGCCTTGATCGCGCAGCTCCTCACCCACCGCAGGACCGACGAACTCGACACGCTTGACACCGAACTGCTCGGCACTGACCTTGTCCAGATCCGCCGCCAGCTTGTTACCCAGCTGCGGATCGTCGCCCTGTAGGCGCACCACCACGTCGGTGGTGGCACCGAAGTGCTGTACCACCGCGTCATCGTAGCCGGCCTCGGCAAGCTGCCCGCGGATCTTGGCAAGATCAGCCGGCTGCTCGTAAGTCAGCTCGATCAGCGCACCGCCAGTGAAGTCCAGACCGAAGTTCAGCCCCTTGACCGCCAGGCTGCCGAGCGATACCAGGGTCAGCAACACCGTCACCGCAAAAGCGATGTGGCGGATACCCATGAAGTTGATTACACGTTTCATCGCAGGCAACCCCTTAGATCCACAGCTTCTTGAAATCACGGCCACCGAAGATCAGGTTGACCATGGCACGGGTCACGAAGATGGCCGTGAACATCGAGGTAATGATGCCGAGCGACATGGTCACGGCGAAGCCCTTGACCGGCCCGGTACCCATGGCGAACAGGATGCCGCCGACCAGCAGGGTGGTCAGGTTGCCGTCAATGATCGCCGAGAAGGCGCGATCAAAGCCCTCATGGATGGCACGCTGCACAGAGAGGCCATTGGCGATTTCCTCACGGATACGCGAGAAGATCAGCACGTTGGCGTCAACCGCCATACCCATGGTCAGCACGATACCGGCAATGCCCGGCAGGGTCAGGGTAGCTCCCAGTACCGACATCAATGCCAGCAGCATGACCATGTTGAAGCCCAGGGCCACGGTCGCCAGAACACCGAAGAAGCGATAGATGACAATGATGAACAGGGACACGAAGACCATACCCCAGATCGACGCATCAACGCCCTTGGCGATGTTGTCGGCACCCAGGCTCGGCCCGATGGTGCGTTCCTCGGCGAAATACATCGGCGCAGCCAGGCCACCGGCACGCAACAGCAGGGCCAGCTCAGACGACTCGCCCTGACCATCCAAACCAGTGATACGGAAGCTGCTGCCCAGCGCAGACTGAATGGTCGCCAGACTGATGATCTTCTTCTCTTCCTTGAAGGAGGGCACCGCCACTTCTTTCTCGACGCCGTCGACCACCTGCTTGACGTAGCGGGTCAGCGGCTTCTGCTCAATGAAGATCACCGCCATGCTGCGCCCGACGTTATTGCGGGTGGCGCGGTTCATCAGCTCGCCACCGTGGCCGTCGAGGCGGATGTTCACCTGCGGACGACCATTCTCGTCGTAGCTGGCCTGAGCATCGGTGACCTGGTCACCAGTGATGATCAGACTGCGCTCCAGCGCCACTGCCGGACGACCGGCCTCACGGAACTCGAAGGACTCGGTGGAGGCACGCGCCGCATCCGGCTCGGCCTGCAGGCGGAACTCCAGGTTGGCGGTCTTGCCGAGAATGCGCTTGGCCTCGGCGGTGTCCTGCACGCCCGGCAGCTCGACCACGATGCGGTTGGCGCCCTGACGCTGTACCAGCGGCTCGGCTACACCCAGCTCGTTGACCCGGTTACGCACGGTGGTCAGGTTCTGCTTGATCGAGTACTCGCGGATCTCCGCGCGCTTGGCCTCGGTCAGCGCGATGCGCAGCACCTGCTGCTCGTTACGCGAAGAGGAGGTCAGCTCGAAATCGTTGAAATTCTTGCGAATGATCGTCTGCGCCTGCTCCAGCGACTCGCCATCGGCGAAGCCCAGCTGCACGGCACCATCCTGCTGCGGCAGGCTGCGATAGCGCACACGTTCCTTGCGCAGCAGACTCTTGATCTCGCTCTCGTAGACCTTCATGCGCGCGTCCATGGCCTTGTCCATGTCCACTTCCAGCAGGAAGTGCACACCACCGGACAGGTCCAGACCCAGCTTCATCGGCCCAGCGCCCAGACTACGCAGCCACTGCGGCGTGGTGGGAGCCAGGTTGAGAGCCACGACGTAGTCGTCGCCCAGCAGTTTGCGCACCAGCTCCTTGGCCGGTAGCTGGTCTTCCTGCTTGCCCAGCCGCACCAGTGCGCCCTTGCCCTGCGCGCCCAGCTCAGCCGCCTTGACGGCGATACCAGCCTGCTTCAGGGCCTGACTTATACGTTCGAGATCGGCCTGACCGACTTCCAGCGCAGTACTGGCTCCGCTGACCTGAATAGCCGGATCATCCGGGTAGAGGTTGGGTGCGGAATAAATGAAGCCAACCGCCAGCACTGCCAGGATCAGCAGGTACTTCCACAGGGGGAATTTATTGAGCATGACGCCGCCCGTTATGACACGGGGCGCCTTAGGCGCCCCGTAGTGGTGAACGAAGAATCGTTAGATGGATTTCAGCGTGCCTTTCGGCAGGGTCGCCGCAATGGCCTGCTTCTGGAACTTCAGCTCGACATTGTCGGAGATTTCGACCACCACGAAGTCATCGGTGACCTTGGTGACCTTGCCGATGATGCCACCGCTGGTTACCACCTCGTCGCCCTTCTGCAGGCTGCCGAGCAGGTTCTTGTGCTCTTTGGCGCGCTTGGCCTGGGGACGCCAGATCATCAGATAGAAGATGACCAGGAAGCCGATCAGGAACACCCACTCGAAACCACTACCGGCGGGACCGGCGGCAGCGGCCGGTGCAGCGGCGTCGGCATAGGCGGCGGGAATCAGAAAGCTCATGGAAAACTCCTATTGCAAGGTCTTGAAGCTGGATGAGGCCGACCGCGAACGGCGGCGGGAGCGGGAACACCTCTTAATGGGGCGCTTCCCGGTCGATTTCAATCCCGTCAGGGTTCCAGCGGCGGCGTCGGCAGGCCACGCCGGGCGTAGAAGGCATCGACAAAGGCGGCCAATGTACCCTGTTGAATTGCCTCGCGCAAACCAGCCATCAGGCGCTGATAATGGCGCAAGTTGTGGATGGTATTGAGCATGCTGCCCAGCATTTCGCCGCACTTGTCCAGGTGATGCAGGTAGGCGCGAGAGAAGTGCTTGCAGGTGTAGCAGTCGCAGGCCGGATCCAGCGGCGAGTCGTCATGCTTGTGCACGGCATTGCGGATCTTGATCACCCCGGTATCGATGAACAGGTGGCCATTGCGCGCGTTGCGGGTCGGCATCACGCAGTCGAACATGTCCACGCCACGGCGCACGCCCTCGACCAGGTCTTCCGGCTTGCCCACCCCCATCAGGTAGCGCGGCTTGTCGGCCGGCAGGTGCGGCGGCAGGAAGTCCAGCACGCGAATCATCTCTTCCTTGGGCTCGCCGACCGACAGGCCGCCGATGGCCAGGCCGTCGAAGCCGATTTCCATCAGCCCCTCCAGCGAGCGCAGGCGCAGCTCTTCGTGCATGCCGCCCTGGACGATGCCGAAGAGTGCCGACGGGTTCCCCTCGTGGGCATTCTTCGAACGCTTGGCCCAGCGCAGCGACAGCTCCATGGAGCGCTTGGCGGTATCGAAGTCGGCCGGATAGGGGGTGCACTCGTCAAAGATCATCACGATGTCCGAACCGAGGTCACGCTGCACCTGCATCGACTCCTCGGGCCCCATGAACACCTTGGCGCCGTCCACCGGCGAGGAGAAATACACGCCCTCCTCCTTGATCTTGCGCATGGCGCCCAGGCTGAACACCTGGAAACCGCCGGAGTCGGTGAGGATCGGCCCCTGCCACTGCATAAAGTCGTGCAGGTCGCCATGGCGCTTGATCACTTCGGTACCCGGGCGCAGCCAGAGGTGGAACGTGTTACCCAGGATGATCTGCGCACCGATGCCCTCGATGTCGCGCGGCAACATGCCCTTGACCGTGCCATAGGTGCCGACCGGCATGAAGGCCGGAGTCTCCACCACGCCACGCGGAAACGTCAGGCGGCCACGGCGGGCACGGCCATCGGTGGCCAGCAGCTCGAAGGACATATGGCTCATGGGGTCTCCTCGGGACCGCGCGGGGCGGGATTGCGGGTGATGAACATGGCATCACCGTAGCTGAAGAAGCGGTACTGCTGCTCCACGGCCGCTGCATAGGCAGCCATGGTCTCGGGATACCCGGCAAAGGCCGAGACCAGCATCAGCAGGGTCGACTCCGGCAGGTGGAAGTTGGTGACTAGGGCATCGACCACATGGAAGCGCTTGCCCGGGTAGAGAAAGATATCGGTGTCGCCACTGAAGGCCTTCAGCTCACCATCGCGGGCCGCGCTCTCCAGCGAGCGCACGCTGGTGGTGCCGACGGCGATCACCCGACCGCCGCGGGCACGGCAGGCGGCCACGGAATCGACCACATCCTGACCGACCTGCAGCCACTCGCGGTGCATGTGATGGTCCTCGATACGCTCCACGCGCACCGGCTGGAAGGTACCGGCACCAACGTGCAGGGTGACGAAGACGGTGTCGATACCCTTTTCGCGAATGGCCGCCAGCAGCGCCTCGTCAAAATGCAGGCCGGCCGTCGGCGCAGCCACGGCACCCGCCTTGGACTTGTCCGAATAAACGGTCTGGTAGCGCTCGCGGTCGGCGGCTTCGTCGGGGCGATCGATGTAGGGCGGCAACGGCATGTGGCCGACGCGGTCCAGCAACGGCAGCACCGGCTCACTGAAGCGCAGTTCGAACAGCGCCTCCTGACGAGACAGCATCTCGGCCTCGCCACCACCTTCTATAAGAATCAGCGAACCCGGCTTGGGCGACTTGCTCGAACGTACATGCGCCAATACCCGGTACTCGTCGAGCACGCGCTCGACCAGCACTTCCAGCTTGCCGCCAGAGGCCTTCTGGCCGAACAGGCGCGCCGGAATCACCCGGGTATCGTTGAACACCATCAGGTCGCCGGGGCGCAGGTATTCCAGCAGGTCGGCGAATTGCCGGTGAGCGAGCGCGCCCGTTGGGCCGTCGAGCACCAGCAGACGACTGGCACGCCGCTCGGCGAGGGGGTGACGGGCGATCAGGGAATCGGGAAGGTCGAATTGGAAGTCAGCAACACGCATGGCAGGCACATCTCCGCGGGGCGTCAAGCTTACCGGAAAGCCTCCCGCGCGACCACGCGCCAGCTGTCGTCACTGCAGCGGTGGAGGCGCATAGCGACTCATGATGCGCTGCAGACTGCCATCCCGGCGCAGCTGCGCGATCGCGGCGTTGAGCGCCGGCAACAGCTCGGCACGCGAGCGATGCAGGCGGATGCGCAGCTCGGAGCTGTTGATCACCGGCCCCTCCTCCACCCGCGCACTGCCCGACTGCAGCTGCGGATGCCTGTGGCGCAGGTAGGCCAGCTCCAATCGATCGATGATGCCAGCCTGGCTGCGCCCATGCGCCACCTTGTACAGCAGGGCAATCGCATCCGGACTGTCATGTCGACGAAAATACTCACTACCGGCATAACCATAGCCACGCACGGTGGCGATGGTCTTGCCGCGCAGGTCGGCGAGCTGCGTGAAGGCAAAAGCGCGTCCCGGCGCAAACACCAGCACCTCGTGCGCTTCAAGTACCGGCTCGGTCCACAGGGTCACCTCGACCTGATCGGGCTCCGTACGCCATTGCCGGCTGACACAACACTCGAGCTGCACCTGGCCGTCACGGAACATCTTCTGCGCACGCAGGGGTGGCGCGGGGCGCGCGGCCTGCAGCTCGACGGCCAGCTGCTCGTCCAGCGCGTGCATGACATCGCTGAGCACGCCAGTGACCTGGTCGTCGCCGACCACCCAATAAGGCACCCAGCTCTCATCGCTCACGGCATAGGTCAGGGTATCGGCCGCCGCCATCGTTGGCAGCATGAAGATCAGGCCAGCAAGCCCACTGCGAACAACTCCGAGCACCCGCCTCTCCCCCACCGGATCTCATCGGCGCGAGGATAACCGACAAACTTGGCGAACGTCGCCAGCTTTGCGGCCTGCGGCGACACTCCCGCGCATGCCCGTGGCGCGATTGACCACCCCCTGTCGCCTCCCTATACTGCGCGCCCATCGTGCCTCGGTGGCGGAATCGGTAGACGCGGCGGATTCAAAATCCGTTTTCGAAAGGAGTGAGAGTTCGAGTCTCTCCCGGGGCACCACGATTTCTTCCCTCAAAACTGCCTGCAAAGCCTCTGGAATCAGCTGTTTCAGGGGGGTTGGCAAATCCGTTTGAGTTAGCGTAGAGTGGGTCAACTGTGTTTGCATGGGTCGCCTTGAATCGTGACCTGGTGCAGTAGATCCTAGATCCGCTACATCCCGCTCGACTTCTCTTACTCTCTGCAACCAGTTCCAGCCCTCGCGCGCCAAAAATCCGCGAGGCTGTCATCAACTCTAGTTTCAAGGAAATAAGACAATGTCGAATCGTCAAACCGGCACCGTCAAGTGGTTCAACGACGAGAAGGGCTTCGGCTTCATCACCCCCGAGAGCGGTCCGGATCTGTTCGTGCACTTCCGCGCTATCGAAGGTTCGGGCTTCCGTAGCCTGAAAGAAGGCCAGAAGGTCACCTTCGAAGCCGTGCAAGGCCAGAAAGGCATGCAAGCTGACAAGGTCCAGGTTCTGGGCTAATCGCTGCTGCTACGAAAGAGCCCCTGATGGCAACATCAGGGGCTTTTTTTCGCCTGCAGGTTTTTGTTCCTGCTCCCGACACCCCGTACAATCCCGCGCAATTCTCTGCACCCGAGCTAGCCATGCCCAAGCACATGCTGCGCCCCCAGGGCGAATTCCCCAGCGCCGGTCTGACCCGCCGCCTCGCCGCGATCTTCTACGACTTCCTGCTGAGCATTGCCCTGCTGATGGTGGTTACCCTGCTCTACAAGATGGCTCAGATGGCCATCGTCGGTGAGCAGCAGCTGCGCCAGATGTCCGATGCCGGCGTCCTGGATGGCGACCCGCTGCTGTCGACCGTGCTGGTGATGAGCCTGTTCGGCTTCTTCGCCAAATTCTGGACCCATAACGGCCAGACCCTCGGCATGCAGGTCTGGGGCCTGCGCATCCAGAATGCCGACGGCTCGGCCATCACCCTGTGGCAGGCGCTGCTGCGCTTCGTGGTGGCCATTGGTTCCTGGCTGTTCTGCGGCCTGGGCTTCCTCTGGGTCCTGTGGGACAAGGACAAGCGCAGCTGGCACGACATCTACTCGGAAAGCCGCGTCGTCCAGCTGCCGAAGAACATCCACAAGAAGTAACCGGCCTCAGCCGGCAGCCAGCCCCGGCAGCAGCACATTGCCGACCAGCCAGGCGCTGGCCAGTGCGCCGACTAGGCAGAGCAATGCGCCGCCAGCCGCCTGCCAGTAGAAACCGCGAGCCAGCTCGTCCTCGCCATGATTGGAGAGGATGAAGGGGTAGGTCTCGCCCGGCTTGCGTAGCTGGTGATGCACCGGCACCTCGCCACGCCCGACATGCCGGCGCTGCGCCTCGACCCTGGCCGATTCGCGCATGCGTTCCCACTCGGCGGGGTCCAGCTGGCCATCGCCATTGTTGTCGAAGCGCTGCAGCATGCCGGCGAAATCGCTCTTCCACTCGCGCACCACCGCCCCCTGCGCCAGGGTCAGGTCGAACGCCTCGGCACCGCCCTGGGTGCGGAAATCGCCGATGGCATAGAGCGGCTGCCCGACATGCAGGCGCTCCTCGGTGTAACGGTACAAGCTGCCAGCGGAAAACAGCATGCCGAGCAACCCAACGCTACCACTGAGGCCGCGAGGATGCCGCTCGCTACCACTCCAGACCTGACGCGTGCTCGGCCGCACTTCGGCGCCCTTGGGGTTGATCAGGCACTCGCCGGTGGCATCCCTGAGGCGCACCAGCGCCTCGCTGACGCCACTCTCGATCACTCGCCAGCGCTTGCGCTTGCCATCGTCGTCGTACTCTTCGATCTTGAAGCGCCACCACAGGCAGGGAGTGCCGGTCAGCGGCGCTTGCAGCTGGCCATCGGGCAGTTCGTCCAGCACGCCGTACAGCTCGACATAACCCTGCGCCGCCGAGCGGATCTTCGACGTCGGCGTATTGAGCAGGAAGCGCGCCTCGGACAGGCGCTTGATGCACCACCAGCCGCCGCCAACGCAGGCGCCGACACTGAAGGCCATGCTGATGGCCAGCCCACCGACATCCATCTCAGTTGAACAGCGACTTGAGGTCGACGTCGGCCTTCTCTTCCTCGCTGAACTGCAGCAGTTCAGCCGCCTTGAAGGCAAACAGGCGCGCCAGGATCACGTCGGGAAACTGCTCGATACGCACGTTGTTGAGGTTGACCGCCTCGTTGTACAGCTCGCGGCGATCGGCGATGGCATTCTCCAGGCCGGAGATGCGCTGCTGCAGGTGCTGGAAACTGTCGTTGGCCTTGAGATCAGGGTAGTTCTCGGCCAGCGCGAACAGTTGACCAAGGCCGGCGCGGAGGCTGCTCTCGGCCTTGCCCAAAGCACCCACATCATGCTGCTCGCGGGCGCTGGCCACGGCGCTGCGCGCGGCAATCACGCGCTCCAGCGTCGTGCGCTCATGCTGCATGTACTGCTTGCAGGTCTCTACCAGCTTGGGCAGCTCGTCGTGACGCTGCTTGAGCAGCACGTCGATATTCGACCAGGCCTTGCTCACCCCGTGCTTGAGGCGCACCAGGCCGTTGTAGAGCACCACCGCCCAGGCGGCGAGAAGAAAAAGCACGACGAAAACGACAACAGTGGTCAGCATGGCAACACTCCTTGTGAACTGCCGGCATTCTAGCGATGCCGGGCAAGGCGTCTACTGCCTGACACCGGAGGTGAGATCAAATCGCCTTTGCATAAAATGCAAATCTTTCGCATTATTGGGCGGTTTTCCGATGCATTTGCACGGCCTTCCCAATCACCATACAAGGACTTCGCCATGACTCGCATGCCCCTGGCCACCGCCGGCCTGCTGGCTCTTGCCATTTCCCTCGCCGGCTGCGGCGATGACAAGCAAGAGGCCACAGCGCCGCAGGCTACCGCGCCGGCCGCGGCCAACACCGCGGCAGCCGGCAAGGTCGAGGAAGCCGCCGCCAAGGCCGTAGTCAGCCACTATGCCGACCTCGCCTTCGCCGTATTCAGCGATGCCGCCAGCACCGGCAAGCAACTGCAGAGCGCCATCGACGCCCTGCTGGCCAACCCCAGCGAAGACACCCTGAAGGCCGCCAAGCAGGCCTGGCTGGCTGCCCGTGTGCCTTACATGCAGACCGAAGTCTTCCGCTTCGGCAACGCCGTGGTTGACGACTGGGAAGGCCAGCTCAATGCCTGGCCGCTGGACGAGGGCCTGATCGACTACGTGGCCAAGGACTATCAGCACGCCCTGGGCAACCCGGGCGCCAGCGCCAACATCATTGCCAACACCACCCTCCAGGTCGGCGAAGACAAGATCGACGTCAGCGAGATCACCGGCGAGAAGCTGGCCGAGCTGAACGAGCTGGGCGGCTCCGAAGCCAACGTCGCCACCGGCTACCACGCCATCGAGTTCCTCCTCTGGGGCCAGGACCTGAACGGTACCAACCCGGGTGCCGGCGCCCGCCCGGCCAGCGACTTCATCGTCGGCGCCGGCGCTACCGGCGAGCACAACGAGCGTCGCCGCGCCTACCTGAAAGCCGCCACCGACCTACTGGTCGCCGACCTGGACAGCATGGTCGTGCAGTGGCAGGCCGGCAGCGCCGACAACTACCGCGCCAAGCTGGAGGCCGAGCCGGCCGAGAGCGGCCTGCGCAAGATGCTGTTCGGCATGGGCAGCCTGTCCCTTGGCGAGCTGGCCGGCGAGCGCATGAAGGTCGCCCTGGAAGCCAACTCCACCGAGGACGAGCACGACTGCTTCAGCGACAACACCCACAACTCGCACTTCTACAACGGCAAGGGCATTCGCAACGTCTATCTGGGCGAATACAAGAAGGTCGACGGCACCACCCTGAGCGGTCCGAGCCTGTCGGCCCTGGTTGCCAAGCTGGATGCCCAGGCCGATGCCACCCTGAAGGCCGACCTGGAAGCCACCGAAGCCAAGCTGCAGGTGCTGGTCGACAGCGCTGAGAAGAACAACCTGCACTTCGACCAACTGATCGCCGCCGAAAACAAGGAAGGCCAGCAGAAGGTCCGCGATGCCATCGCCGCCCTGGTAAAGCAGACCGCGGCGATCGAAAAGGCCTCCGCCACCCTGGGCATCAGCGACCTGAACCCGGATACCGCCGATCACCAGTTCTGATACCCGCAGAACTGTGCAGAACGGATGCGCCCACAAGGCGCATCCGTTTTTTTATGCACGCGAGCAATGCCCCCGAATCAATGCCTCCCCGCGACAATCTGGCCGAGGCACAAACGCTAATTCCTCTTATTTGACCTCCATTAGCCTGCTAAGATTGCCCGCCTGATTATCCGTTCAGGTTTTTACCGATGCCCCCCGCGCTGCGCCTCTGCCTCCTGCCGCTGGCCCTGCTTCTTTCGGCCTGCGAACGCACACCGGCACCGGCAGAACCCGGCGAAGCCCTGTCCGGCGGCGCCACCACGGTGCACCAGGCCGACCGCAATGCGTTCTCCCTGCCCTCCGCCAACCTGTCACCGTCGCGCCGCCTGGACTTCGCGGTGGGCAACAGCTTCTTCCGTAACCCCTGGGTGATCGCCCCGTCCACCACCACGGCGCGCGACGGCCTGGGGCCGCTGTTCAACACCAATGCCTGCCAGAACTGCCATATCAAGGATGGCCGCGGCCATCCGCCGGCAGCGAACGCCGCCAGCGCCGCTTCGATGCTGGTACGCCTGTCCATTCCCGCGAATGACTCAGCCGCTCACGCCGAGCTGCTGCGCCGCCAGGGCGTGGTGCCCGAGCCGGTCTACGGCGGCCAGCTGCAGGACATGAGCAACCCCGGCGTGGCGCCCGAGGGCAAGGTCCGCGTGGCGTACGACCTGCTGACGGTGACCCTCGGCGACGGCACCCAGGTGGAGCTACGCAAGCCGCGCCTGCAGATCAGCCAGCTCGGCTACGGCGAGATGCACGCCGACACCCTGTTCTCCGCCCGGGTAGCCCCGCCGATGATCGGCCTGGGCCTGCTTGAAGCGATTCCCGAGAGCGCGATCCTGGCCGGCGAAGACCCGCAGGATCGCGACGGCGACGGCATCCGCGGGGTGGCCAACCGGGTCTGGGACGATGCCCGTGGCACGACCGTACTCGGTCGCTTCGGCTGGAAGGCCGGCCAGCCCAACCTCAACCAGCAGAACGTGCACGCCTTCTCCAGCGACATGGGCCTGACCACCCGCCTGCTGCCCCACGACGAATGCACGGCGGCGCAGGCCGACTGCCGCGCCATGCCGCATGGCGGCCAGCCCGAGGTCAGTGACACCATCCTCGCCAGCGTGCTGTTCTACACACGCAACCTGGCCGTCCCGGCGCGCCGGGACGTAGACGCTCTGGAGGTGCGCCGGGGCAAACAGCTGTTCACGGCGGCCGGCTGCGGCAAATGCCATACGCCCAGCTTCGTCACTGCAGCAGATGCCGCCGAGCCGGAACTGGCCCGGCAGACCATCCGTCCCTACAGCGACCTGCTGCTGCACGACATGGGCGAAGGCCTGGCCGATGGCCGCCCGGAGTTCCAGGCCAGTGGCCGGCAGTGGCGCACCGCGCCGCTCTGGGGCATCGGCCTGACCAAGACGGTCAATGGCCACACCCAGTTCCTGCATGATGGTCGTGCGCGCAACCTGCTGGAGGCCATCCTCTGGCATGGCGGCGAAGCCGAACAGGCGCGGCAGGCCGTCAGCCAATTCGATGCCAGCGAGCGCGGCGCGCTGCTGGCCTTCCTCAACTCCCTGTAAGGAGTTCGACATGCACCGCTCCCCCTTCGCCATCGCCCTGCTCGCCCTCGGTCTCGCCGCCTGCAGCCCGCAGGACCCGCAGCAGCGCGTCAGCGCCACCCTCACCGATAGCGTGCTGCTGCCGGCCTACGGCGCCTGGCACCAGTCCAACCAGAAACTCGCCGAAAGCGCCCAGGCCTTCTGCGCCGGCCAGCAGGACCTCGGCGCCGCGCAACAGGTGTTCCTCACCGACGCGGCCAGCTGGGCGGCCCTGCAGCCGCTGCTGATCGGCCCGCTGGCCGAAGGCAACCGCGCCTGGCAGGTACAGTTCTGGCCAGACAAGAAGAACCTGGTCCAGCGCCAGGTCGAGGCCCTGCTGAAGAACAAGCCGCAGCTCAGCCAGGCTGACGTGGAACAGGCCAGCGTGGTGCTGCAGGGTCTGACCGCCTATGAATACGTGCTGTTCGACGCCGCCATCGACCTCTCCGACGCCGCCCAGAAGGCCCGCTACTGCCCGCTGCTGATCGGCATTGGCGCACACCAGCAGAAACTCTCCGGCGCGGTGCTCGACCAGTGGCAGGCCAAGGACGGCATGGCCGCACAGCTGCGTGCATTCCCCAACACCCGCTACGCCGAAGCCCCCGAAGCAGTGGCCGAACTGCTGCGTGCTCAGGTCAATGCTCTCGACGGCATGAAGAAGAAGCTCGGCGCCGCCCTTGGCCGCCAGAGCAAGGGCGTCCCGCAGCCCTACCAGGCCGAGTTCTGGCGCAGCAACGCCAGCCTGGCCAGCCTGGCCGCCGCCCTGGCCAGCGCCGAGCGTCTGTGGCTGGGTACCGATCAGGACGGCCTGCGCAGCCTGCTGGGCGACGACCAGCAGGAACTGGCCGAACGCATCGACCAGCAGTACGCCACCACCCGTCAACAACTGGCCGCCCTGCAGCGTCCACTCGGCGAACTGCTCGCCGATGAAGCAGGCCGTGCCGAGTTGAATGCCGTCTACGACGCCCTCGACCAAATCCACCGCCTGCAGGGCGGAGAACTGGCCAAGGTGCTCGGTATCCAGCTGGGCTTCAATGCCCACGACGGTGACTGAATGAAGCGCAGAGCCTTTATCGGTCTCGGCAGCCTGGCCCTGGCAGCAGGCGCGCTGGGTGGCTGGAAGTTGCTCGGCCATGGCCCTCAACCGCTGCTGCTCTCGGCCCGCAATGATGTAGACGGTAATCACTATGCCGTCGGCTACCGTCTGGACGGCAGCCAAGCATTCGCCACCCGCGTCGCCGAGCGTTGCCACGACGTGGTGCCACACCCCAGCCTGCCGCTGGCCGTGTTTGTCGGCCGCCGGCCGAGTCGAGAAAGTTATCTGATCGACACCCGCGACGGCCGCCTGCTGCAGACGCTGGCCTCGGCGCCGGACCGCCACTTCTACGGCCACGGCCTGTTTCACAGGAAAGGCGAATGGTTCTACAGCACCGAGAACGACACCCACGAGCCCGGCCGTGGCGTGCTCGGCGTCTATCGCCTGCAGAGCAACCGGCTGCAGCGGGTGGGCGAACACACGACCCACGGCGTAGGGCCGCACCAACTGCTGTGGCTGCCCGGCGGCGAGGAGCTGGTGGTGGCCAACGGCGGCATTCGCACCGAGGCCGACAGTCGAGTAATGATGAATCTCGACGCCATGGAGCCGAGCCTGGTGCTGATGCGCCGCGATGGCAGCCTGATCAGCAAGGAGAGGTTGCCGCAGCAGATGAACAGCGTGCGTCACCTGGCCGTGGCCGCCGACGGCACCGTCGTCTCCGGCCAGCAGTACGAGGGCGACCCGCAGGACAGCGTGCCGTTACTGGCGATCAAGCGCCCTGGCAAGGCATTCCAGCCCTTCCCCCTGGGCGAGGCACAGCGCGCGGCGATGAACCAGTACACCGCCAGCCTGGCGATCCACGACGAGCTGCGCCTGCTGGCGCTGACCGCACCGCGCGGCAACCGCTTCTTCGTCTGGCACCTGGACAGCACCGAACTGCTGCTGGATGCGCCGCTGCCGGACTGCGCGGGAGTCGGCGCAGTTGCAGATGGCTTCGTGGTCACCTCCGGCCAGGGCCGCTGCCGCCTCTACGACTGTCGCGGCGAGACCATCACCGCGCGCCCATTGGAGCTGCCTGCGGGGCTCTGGGACAACCATTTGCGCCTCGCCTGACGACTGCGCGGCGTTAACCCGCGCGAGCTGGGACTTCAGGCCAGCATCAAACTGCCGACCTATACTGAGACAGATGGCGTAGATCGCTGTCACTCGCCTGCCACGGCCGGCCGATAAGGATATCCGTAATCCCGCCCCCATCCGGGTGGCGGAGGGCTTCCACCCACGAGGTTCCCCCCATGTTCCTGCAGAAATCCCTGCGCGCTCAAATACTCGCCCTGCTTGGCGGTAGCCTGGCACTGATCCTGGTCACCGCCCTGGCCTGCTTCAGCTTCCTGTCCGGCGGCTTGCAGGCCTACCGCGACTTGCTGGGAGGGCCGCTGGAGGCCTCCCGGCTGGTGGACTCGGCCAACGTCGAATTCAAGATCCAGGTACAGGAATGGAAAAACGTTCTGTTGCGCGGCCAGGATAGCGAGAACCTGAACAAATTCTGGGGGCAGTTCGAAACCCAGGAACGCAAGGTGCAGGACATCCTCGGTGAACTGGCCGTGCTGGCCAAAGACGATGCCGCGCTGAGGAATCAGGTGGAACGCCTACGCAGCGAGCACCAGACCCTGGGCGCCAACTACCGCAAGGGGCGCGATGCCTTTGTCGCCGCTGGCGGCGACAGCAAGGTCGGTGATGCTGCGGTCAAGGGCATCGACCGCGCCACCAGCGAGCAGATGAGCAAGCTGGTCAGCCAGTTGCACGAGCAGAGCCTGGCGCAGGCCAAGCAGATCAATGGCGCGGCGGAACGCACCATTCTGCTGGGCACCCTGATCATGCTTGGCGCCAGCGTGGTGGTCGCGTTGTTCAGCCTGTGGCTGGTCAATCGCCATCTGATCATTCCGATTCGCCACCTGATCAATCATGTCGATCAGCTCAGCCACGGGCGCTTCGACCAGCGCGTGGAGTCCAACCGGCATGACGAACTGGGCCTGCTGGCGCGCGCGGCCAATAAGCTGCGGGATTTCCTCGCCAGCACCACGGAAAGCCTGCGCCTGAGCAGCAATAACCTGGATAACGCCAGCGGCGAGCTGAACCAGATTGCCTCGCGCATGACGCTGGGCATCAACGAACAGTTCGAGCGTACCGATCAGGTCGCCACCGCCATGCACGAGATGTCGGCCACCGCACAGGAAGTGGCACGTCACGCCGTCGAGGCCGCGCACGCGGCTGATGACGCGGACAGCTCAGCCCGCCAGGGCGGAAAAGTCATGGAATCGACCATCCAGACCATCACCGGCATGCGTGGCGAGATCGCCAACACCGCCGAGGTGATCCGTCGCCTGGAGGCCGACAGTGGACGCATCGGCAAGGTGCTGGAGGTGATCCGCGGCATCGCTGAGCAGACCAACCTGCTGGCACTCAACGCCGCCATCGAAGCCGCGCGCGCCGGCGAGCAGGGCCGTGGCTTTGCCGTGGTAGCGGACGAAGTACGCCACCTGGCTCAGCGCACCGCCGAGTCCACCGCCGAGATCAACCAGATCATCGATACGGTGCAAACCGGCGCACTCAACGCCGTACGCGCCATCGAGAGCGGTCAGAGCCGCAGCGAGGAGGGCGTCACTCAGGTGACCCAGGCCGGCGCCATGCTCGAACGCATCACCGCTGCGGTGGAGGCCATCCGCGACATGAACCGGCAGATTGCCACCGCCGCCGAGGAGCAAACCTCGGTGGCCGAGGACATCTCGCGCAACCTCACGGAAATCACCGCCATCGCCAGCGCCAATCAGGACAACGTCGAGCGCACCCAAGCCGCCAGCAATACGCTGCACAGCCTGTCCGGGGAGCTGAACGAGGTCACCCGCCGCTTGGGCTCCTGACCCGCCTCAAAGTGCCGCGAAACGATACAGGGAGAGATCGTTTCTGCGGCTATCTGTGTGGTTCTTGCAACGATCTGTTGCGCGATAATGACCTGGCAACCTTTTGCAAATCCCCGGCTTTTGACTTGCCAGTCAAGTAGCACTATGGTGCCGGCTTCGCCTGTCAAAGGCCCCCTCTCCGCCCGCCAAGGATTCGGATATGTTGCTCCGCCGCATGCTCATCATGCTGGGCGTCGTGCTCGCCGTGGTGCTCGCCCTCGCCGCCTATAAAGGCTTCTCCATCTACCAGCAGATTCAGATGTTCTCGGCGCCACAGCCGGCCATCAGCGTGTCCGCCGCTGTCGCCCGTGAACAAGCCTGGCAGAGCCGACTGCCGGCCATCGGCACGCTCAAGGCCTATCAGGGTGTTGACCTGACCGCCGAGGTGCTGGGCACGGTCAAGGAAGTGCTGTTCCAGTCCGGCGAGAAGGTCAGCCTCGGCCAGCCGCTGCTACAGCTGGACAGCGAGGTCGAGCGCGCCATCCTCGCCACCGCCGAGGCGGTGCGTGCCCTGGCCCGCGTCGAATATCAGCGCGGCCAGGACCTGATCAAGCGCCAGGCCATCTCCAAGAGCGAGTTCGACCGCCTCAACGCCGAACTGCTCAAGGCCGAGGCCAGCGTCACCCAGCTCAAGGCCGAGCTGGACAAGAAGCGCATCCTTGCGCCGTTCGCCGGCACCATCGGCATTCGCCAGGTGGACACCGGTGACTACCTGAGCCCCGGCACCTCCTTCGCCACCCTGCAGGACCTGTCCAGGCTGTACGTCGACTTCTTCCTGCCGGAACAGGACTACCCGAAGCTGGCCATCGGCCAGCGTGTGCGCCTGTCGCTGGCCGCCTACCCAGGCGAGGTCTTCAGCGGCGAGATCAGCGCACTCAACCCCAAGGTCGAGGAAACCACGCGCAACGTACAGGTCCGCGCCATGCTGCCCAACCCGGACAACAAGCTGCTGCCGGGTATGTTCGCCAACCTGGAAGTACTGCTGCCAGGCGAGCAGCCGCAGGTACTGGTGCCGGAAACCGCCATCACCTACACCCTCTACGGCAACTCGGTATACGTGATCAGCGAGCAGAAGGACGACAAAGGCGCCGTGGTCAAAGACGACAAAGGCCAGCCGCGACTGGTGGTCGAGCGCCGCTTCGTCGAAACCGGTGAGCGCCGTGACGGCCAGGTACTGGTGCTCAAGGGCCTGCAGGCCGGCGAGCAGGTAGTCACGGCCGGCCAGCTCAAGCTCGACAATGGCGCCCACGTGGCCATCGTCGAAGACCAGGCCCAGGTCCTCAAGTAGGTCCAAGCCAAGTACTGATCATAGGGGCGGGCCTGCATCAGCAGCCCGCACCGACTCAGACTCCAGGAGCCAAGCATGGCTTTCACAGATCCCTTTATTCGGCGCCCGGTCCTGGCGACCGTGGTCAGCCTGCTGATCATCCTGCTGGGCATACAGGCCTTCAGCAAACTGGTGATCCGCCAGTACCCACAGATGGAAAATGCCCTGATCACGGTCACCACCGCCTACCCGGGCGCCAATGCCGAGACGATCCAGGGCTACATCACCCAGCCGCTGCAGCAGAGCCTGGCCAGCGCCGAAGGCATCGACTACATGACGTCGTCGAGCCAGCAGAACTTCTCCACCATCTCCATCTATGCGCGCATCGGTGCCGATACCGACCGCCTGTTCACCGAGCTGCTGGCCAAGGCCAACGAGGTGAAGAACCAGCTGCCGCAGGATGCCGAGGACCCGGTGCTGTCCAAGGAAGCGGCCGATGCGTCGGCGCTGATGTACGTCAGCTTCTACAGCGACCAGTTGTCCAACCCGCAGATCACCGACTACCTGTCGCGCGTGATCCAGCCCAAGCTGGCCACCCTGCCCGGCATGGCCGAGGCCGAGATTCTCGGCAACCAGGTATTCGCCATGCGCCTGTGGCTGGACCCGGTGAAGATGGCCGCCTACGGTATTGCCGCCACGGACGTGACCAGTGCCGTGCAGCGCTACAACTTCCTCGCCGCTGCCGGCGAAGTGAAGGGCCAGTACGTGGTCACCAGCATCAACGCCACCACCGACCTCAAATCGGCCGAGGCCTTCGGCGCCATTCCGGTGAAGACCGACGGTGACAGCCGCGTGCTGGTGCGCGATATCGCCCGAGTGGAAATGGGCGCGGCCAACTACGACTCGATCAGCTCTTTCGATGGCATCCCGTCCGTTTACATCGCCATCAAGGGCACGCCGAGCGCCAACCCACTGGACGTGATCAAACACGTGCGCGCCGCCCTGCCAGAGCTGGAGGCGCAGCTGCCGCCCAGTCTGAAGGTCTCCATCGCCTACGACGCCACCGAGTTCATCCGCGCTTCCATCGACGAGGTGGTGAAGACTCTGGCCGAGGCGGTGCTGATCGTTATCGTCGTGGTCTTCCTGTTCCTCGGCGCATTCCGTTCGGTGCTGATACCGGTGATCACCATTCCGCTGTCGATGATCGGCGTACTGTTCTTCATGCAGCTGATGGGCTACTCGATCAACCTGCTGACCCTGCTGGCGATGGTCCTGGCCATCGGCCTGGTGGTGGACGACGCCATCGTGGTGGTGGAGAACATCCACCGCCATATCGAAGAGGGCAAGACACCCTTCGATGCCGCCATCGAGGGCGCCCGCGAGATCGCCGTGCCGGTGATCTCGATGACCATCACCCTGGCCGCCGTGTATGCGCCCATCGGCTTCCTCGAGGGCCTGACCGGCGCCCTGTTCAAGGAGTTCGCCCTGACTCTGGCCGGCGCGGTGATCATCTCCGGCGTGGTGGCGCTGACCCTGTCGCCGATGATGTGCTCCAAGCTGCTGCGCCATGAAGAGAATCCGTCCGGCCTGGCGCACAAGCTGGACCTGATCTTCGACAGCCTCAAGCGCCGCTACCAGAAGGCCCTGCACGGCACGCTGAATACCCGCCCGGTGGTGCTGGTGTTCGCCGCCATCGTGCTGTGCCTGATCCCGGTGCTGCTGATGTTCAGCAAGAGCGAGCTGGCACCGGAAGAGGATCAGGGCATCGTATTCCTGTTCGCCAATGCGCCGCAGCCGACCAACCTTGACTACATGAACGCCTACACCGACCAGTTCGTGAAGATCTTCAAGGAGTTCCCCGAGTACTACTCGTCCTTCCAGATCAACGGCTTCAACGGTGTGCAGTCGGGCATCGGCGGCTTCCTGCTCAAACCCTGGGACGAACGCGAGCGTACCCAGATGGAGCTGCTGCCGATCGTCCAGGGTCGCCTCAACGACATCCCCGGCCTGCAGATCTTCGGCTTCAACCTGCCGTCGCTGCCGGGCACCGGTGAAGGCCTGCCGTTCCAGTTCGTGATCAACACGCCGAATGACTACGAGTCACTGCTGCAGGTGGCCGAGCGGGTCAAGCAGAAGGCCATGGAGTCCGGCAAGTTCGCCTTCCTCAACGTCGACCTGGCCTTCGACAAACCCGAGGTGGTGGTCGATATCGACCGCGAGAAAGCCGCGCAGATGGGTGTATCGATGCAGGACCTGGGTGCCACCCTGGCCATCCTGCTCGGCGAGGGCGAGATCAACCGCTTCACCATCGACGGTCGCAGCTACAAGGTCATTGCCCAGGTCGAGCGCGCCTACCGCGATAACCCAGGCTGGCTGAGCAACTACTACGTCAAGAGCGAGAGCGGCCAGATGGTGCCCCTGGGCACCCTGATCAAGGTCAGCGACCGCGCACGGCCAACCAAGCTCAACCAGTTCCAGCAGCTCAACGCGGCGATCATCGAAGGCGTGCCGATCGTCAGCATGGGCGAGGCCGTAGAGACGGTGGCGCAGATCGCCCGCGAAGAAGCGCCGCGCGGCTACACCTTCGACTACGCTGGCGCCTCGCGCCAGTACATCCAGGAAGGCAGTGCGCTATATGCCACCTTCGGCCTGGCCCTGGCGATCATCTTCCTGGTGCTGGCCGCGCAGTTCGAAAGCTTCCGCGACCCGCTGGTGATCCTGGTCACCGTGCCGCTGTCGATCTGCGGCGCGCTGATCCCGATCTTCCTGGGCTTCTCCAGCATGAACATCTACACCCAGGTGGGCCTGGTGACGTTGATCGGCCTGATCAGCAAGCACGGCATCCTGATCGTCGAGTTCGCCAACCAGCTGCGCCGCGACAAAGGGCTGAGCATCCGCGAGGCCATCGAGGAAGCCGCCTCGATCCGCCTGCGTCCGGTGCTGATGACCACCGCCGCGATGGTGTTCGGCATGGTGCCGCTGATCCTCGCTACCGGTGCAGGTGCCGTGAGCCGCTTCGACATCGGCCTGGTGATCGCCACCGGCATGTCGATCGGCACCCTGTTCACCCTGTTCGTGCTGCCGTGCGTCTACACCCTGCTGGCCAGCCCGGACAAAGCCCCAAAGCCCGTCGGCATAGCGGCTCACTGAGCCGTCAGCCGCCACAAAAAAGCCCCGCCTAGGCGGGGCTTTTTCATGCACCGAATTCGATTACTGCTCGCCCTTCATGGCATGGGAAAGGCCGTACATCAGCAACAGCAGATTGTCGCTGTCCGCCTCGATCTTGCTGATATCCACATGGCGGCTGGAAACCACTGGGCACGGCTGTGCGCCACAGCTGGCGGCGTCCAGCACCCGCGGCGCGGGCTCCTGCCAGGCGGCAGTGGCCAGGGCCGTGACGCTGAGGGCACCGACGAGGAACAATCCTCTAGCAATTTCTAATTTCATTTCGATAACCCCTTGATAGCGCTGCCAAACGCCTAACAACAAAACTAGTTCAGACCATTCCTTGGCAACGCCCCGACCGACGAGTGGTGTGTCGACCTGGGGATCAGCACCTATCTGAGCATCGCACGAGCATGAAGTTCCTCGGCCGCGCGCCGGGCAGACTTCATCCCAGGCTGACCAGAAACCGGCACCCGCTCGGCTGCGCATCGGACAACTCAACATTCCAGCCCTGGCTCTCGCAAATACGCTGCACCAGCGACAACCCCAGCCCCAAGCCCTCGCCGCGCGCCGAGCCGCCGCGCACGAAGGGCTGGAACATTGCCTCGCGCTCCGCGACAGGGATGCCCACCCCGCTGTCCTCGACCATGAAGCCATGCTCACCCAGGCACAGGACAATCTGCCCACGTTCGGTGTAATGCCAGGCATTACGCAGCAAATTGCCCATCACCGAGCGCAACAGCGGTCCGTTGTACAGAGCGGAACCCGCCTGCTGCGGCCGGTAGTCGAAATGCAGCCCCTTCGCCTCGATCGCGGGCCGCCACTGCTCGACCAGGGCATCGGCCACCTCGCGCAGGCTGGACTGGGTAGCGCCACCATCGTCCTGACGCGAGCGCGCCAACAACAGAAAGGTCTGTACCAGTCCGCGCATTTCCTCGGTGGCGGCGGCCATGCGCCGCACCCGGTCACGACCACGCTCGTCCAGGCCAGGGCTTTCCAGCAGCAGCTCGCAGGAACTGGCCAACACCATCAGCGGCGTACGTAACTCATGGCTGACATCGCTGGTGAACAGCCGCTCGCGCATCAGCGCGCGGCGCAGCAGGCCCAAGGTGGTATCGAAGGAAGCCGCCAGCTGACCCACTTCGTCGCCCGCGTAATCGCGGGCCAGTTGCGGTGCCTCGTCGAGCAGCTGGTCCGGGTGCCGCACCTGGCGCGACAGGCGCACCACCGGCTCAATCACCTTGCGGGCCAGCAACCAGCCGAGCAGGCCGGACAGCGCCAGGCTGATCAGAAAACCCACCAGAACCACGGCGAACAGCAACTGCTCGCGGTCCTCGAACTCGCTCTGGTCCTGCAGCAACACATAACGCCGACCGTCGACCAGTTGGACGAAGCCATGAAACGACTTGTCCTCGCGAAAGACTTCATGGAAGCCCGGCGACAGCTCCTGCAGATCTGCCGGCAGCGCAAAAGCACCGAGGCCGCCACTGAAATAGAACAGCTGGCCGGGCTCCGGTTCATGACGCCAATCGGACATGCTCTCCATCTGCAGAAAGCGCCCGAGATCACCGCCCAGCTCACTGGAGATCAGGCGCTCCTCGACCTGATGTACCGTTTCCACAATACCGATGGCAAAGGTGCCGCCCACCAGCAGTGTCATCAGGACGAAGGCGATCACGATACGGCGCGACAGGCTCTGCCTGAACAGAACAGGGTCAAACGCCATCGACGCGCTCCGCCAATCGGTAACCTACCCCGTGCACCGTATGCAGCAGCGCCTGCTCGAAGGGCTTGTCGATCACCTGGCGCAACTGGTGGACATGGCTGCGCAGGCTGTCACTGTCCGGGCAGTCGTCGCCCCACAGAGCTTCCTCCAGGACTTCCCGCCGCACCACATGCGGACTCCTCTGCATCAGCAGGGCCAGCAGCTTGAGGCCGACCGGGTTGAGTTTGAGCGGCTTGCCGGCACGGGCGATCTCCAGGGTATCGAGGTCGTAACTGAGATCGCCCACCTGCAGCAAACGCTTACCACCGCCCAGGCTGCGGCGCAGCACCGCCTCGATACGCGCGGCCAGCTCGGAGAGGGCGAACGGCTTGACCAGATAATCGTCGGCACCGGCCTGAAACCCCTGCAGGCGATCCTCCAGCTGATCCCGGGCGGTGAGCATGATCACCGGCGTATCGCGCCGCGCCTCCTCGCGCAGGCGCCGACAGAGGGTGTAGCCGTCGATACCCGGCAGCATGATGTCCAGTACCAGCAGGTCGTAGTGCTCGCTGCTGGCCAGGCGCAGCCCGGAAAGACCGTCCTGGGCGCAATCCACCGTATAGCCCTTGATCTGCAGGTAGTCGGCCATGTTGGCCAGGATGTCGCGATTGTCCTCGACCAGGAGGATGCGCATGAAAAGCTCCTGTTCGGCCCTTGGCCGCTGAAAGTGGCGCAACGATATCCCAGCCTTGCGCCAGGTGCCGTGAATTGACGGCTTTTTCACACGGTTTTCACCGTCCTGCGACGCACCGCCGCCGAAACTGCCGCGCATCTCCGCTGCCATGGAAACTAGCATGCACCTGCTTCGCACCGCGCCCCTGCGCTACCTATCCCTATTGCTGTCCTGCTGGCTGGCGATGTTCCTCGCCACCCGCGGCCTGCTGCTCGCCAGCCACTGGCAGGAGGCCGGCGGTTTCGCGCCATCCGTATTCCTCGTTGGCATGCTCTACGACCTCGGCTTCCTCGCCTACGCGGCGCTGCCACTGGGCGTCTACCTACTGCTGTGCCCGCCGTCCCTGTGGCAGCGCCGAGGGCACCGCCTGATGCTCGGGCTGCTCCTGCTCGCCAGCATCTTCGCCATGCTATTCGTCGCCACGGCCGAATGGCTGTTCTGGGACGAGTTCGGCGTACGTTTCAACTTCATCGCCGTGGACTACCTGGTGTACTCGGACGAGGTGCTCAACAACCTGCTCGAATCCTATCCCCTGGGCCTGTTGTTGAGCGGCCTCGGCGTGCTCGCTGCGCTCCTGGCGCTGGCCCTGCGCACGCTGCTGAGCAGGGCGCTACTGGCGCCGCTGCCCAGTGTGCACGCACGCGGTCTGGGCATCGCCGGCCTGCTGCTGATGACGGGGCTCAGCGCCCTGCTGCTCGATCAGGACAGCCCGCGCGGCCTGGGTGGCAATGCCTACCGTCACGAACTGGCGAGCAACGGCCCCTATCAGTTCTTCGCCGCGTTTCGTAACAACGAGCTGGACTACCGCCAGTTCTACACCACCCTGCCAGACGCGCAGATCGCACCTATCCTGCGCCAGGAACTGAACGAGCCGACCGCGACCTTCACCGGCAGTGATCCGCTGGACATACGCCGTCTGATCGACAACCCCGGTGTGCCGCGCCAGCTGAATGTGGTGCTGGTGACCATCGAGAGCCTGTCGGCCAAGTACCTGGGCAGTTTCGGCGACACGCGCGGCCTGACTCCGAACCTCGATGCACTGCGCCAGCAAAGCCTGTTCTTTAACAACTTCTATGCCACCGGCACCCGCACCGACCGTGGCCTGGAGGCCATCACACTGGCGATTCCACCCACACCTGGACGCTCCATCGTCAAGCGCATCGGCCGCGAGAGCGGCTATGCCAGCCTGGGCCAGCAGCTCAGCGCGCAGGGCTATGACAGCGTGTTCGTCTACGGCGGTCGCGGCTATTTCGACAACATGAACGCGTTCTTCAGCGGCAACGGCTACCGCGTGGTGGACCAGAGCAGCGTCGACGAGGCGGACATCCACTTCAAGAATGCCTGGGGCATGGCCGACGAGGATCTGTACGCCCAGGCCATGAAGATCGCCGATAGCGACCACGCCGCCGGCAAGCCCTTCTTCCTGCAACTGATGACCACCTCCAACCACCGCCCCTATACCTATCCGGACGGACGCATCGACATAGACTCCGGCGACGGTCGCGAAGGCGCCGTGAAATACACCGATTACGCCATCGGCCAGTTCCTCGCCGCAGCGCGCGGCAAACGCTGGTTCGACGACACCTTGTTCGTCTTCGTCGCCGACCACTGCGCCGGTAGCGCCGGCATGGAAGACCTGCCGGTGGCCAACTACCACATTCCGCTGTTCATCCACGCGCCGAAGTGGCTGCCGCCGCGCGAGGACGGCCAGCTGGCCAGTCAGATCGACCTGGCGCCGACCCTGCTGGGGCTGCTCAATATGGATTACGAGTCCACCTTCTTCGGCCGCGATCTGCTCAAACCCAGCAACAACCCACCACGCGTGGTGCTCGGCAACTACCAGCACCTCGGCCTGTTCGACGGGCATGATCTGGCGATTCTCAGCCCGCGCCAGCACATGCGTCGTCACGATGATGCACTGGGCGCCAGCCAGGAATATCGGGTGGATAGCCACGACCCGCTGCTGCTGCGCGACATCGCCTACTACCAGGCCGCCAGCCATGACTTCCAGCACGGGTTGCTGGCCTGGAAAGGCGCGCGTCCCACCGAACTGCAGGTGGGCCAGCAATGAACGCGTCGCCACGCTTTGAGCGCCGCTGGTGGTACGGCCTGCCGCTGGCCCTGCTCGCGCTGATGCTGGTGTTCGAGCCCAGCCGCCTGGACTTCGCACTGTCCGATCTGTTCTTTGTCCAGGGCCAGGGCTTCATCGGGCGCCGCAACGACTTTCTCGAGGACGTGCTGCATGACCGCGCCAAGCAGCTGGTGATCGTCATCGGCGTGCTGGCCATCGCTGGCTTCCTGCTCAGCCTGCTGCCGACGCGCCTGCGCCCACTGCGCCGCACCCTGGGTTATCTGGTGCTGGCCATGGCTCTGTCCACCAGCTTCGTCACGCCACTGAAGAAGGTCAGCCAGATGCACTGCCCGTGGAGTCTGCAGCAGTATGGTGGCGTGGAGCACTTCTCACCGCTGCTCGGCCCGCGTGCCGAGCCGGTGGAGAAGCCGGGCAACTGCTGGCCTGGCGGCCATGCCGCCGCCGGCTTTGCCCTGTTTGCCCTGTTCTTTGCCCTGCGCAACAGCCACCCGCGCAGCGCCCGAGCCGCACTGATCGCGGCCCTGACGCTTGGCGCACTGTTCTCCCTGGTACGCATTGCCCAGGGCGCGCACTTTCTCTCGCACAACCTGTGGACCGCCCTGCTCTGCTGGCTGATCTGCCTGGGCCTGTACGACGCCATGCTGTATCGCCCGCAACGCGCGACCATGCCCCTGCCGGCAGTGGCCAGGGCCTGAATCGCAGGCAAGAAAAAGCCCCGCACCAGGCGGGGCTTCTCCATGACAGCTCAGGGAGCAGGTCGGCTTACATCATGCCGCCCATGCCGCCCATGCCGCCCATGTCCGGCATGGCCGGAGCGGCTTTGTCTTCGACGATGTCGGCGACCATGGCTTCGGTGGTGATCATCAGACCGCCGATGGAGGCCGCAGCCTGCAGGGCGGAACGGGTGACCTTGGCCGGGTCCAGGATGCCCATCTCGATCATGTCGCCGTAGGTGTCGGTGGCGGCGTTGAAGCCGAAGTTGCCGGAACCGTTCTTCACCTTGTCGACCACTACGCTTGGCTCGCCGCCGGCGTTGGAGACGATCTGGCGCAGCGGCGCTTCAACAGCGCGACGCAGCAGGGCGATACCGACGTTCTGGTCTTCGTTGTCGCCTTTCAGACCTTCGATGGCCTGCAGGGCACGTACCAGAGCCACGCCGCCGCCAGGTACCACGCCTTCTTCGACGGCAGCACGGGTAGCGTGCAGGGCGTCTTCGACACGGGCCTTCTTCTCTTTCATCTCGACTTCGGTGGCAGCGCCGACCTTGATCACGGCAACACCGCCGGCCAGCTTGGCCAGACGCTCTTGCAGCTTCTCTTTGTCGTAGTCGGAAGAGGTTTCTTCAACCTGCTTGCGGATCTGCGCCACGCGAGCTTCGATGTCGGCCTGAGCGCCGGCACCGTCGATGATGGTGGTGTTTTCCTTGTTCAGCACGACGCGCTTGGCGTTACCCAGGTGCTCCAGGGTGGCGCCTTCCAGCGACAGGCCGACTTCCTCGGAAATCACGGTACCGCCGGTCAGGATGGCGATGTCCTGCAGCATGGCCTTGCGGCGGTCGCCGAAGCCCGGAGCCTTGACGGCAGCCACTTTGACGATGCCGCGCATGTTGTTGACCACCAGGGTGGCCAGGGCTTCGCCTTCCACGTCCTCGGCCACGATCAGCAGCGGACGGCCGGACTTGGCCACGGCTTCCAGCACCGGCAGCAGTTCGCGGATGTTGGAGATCTTCTTGTCGACCAGCAGCAGCAGCGGGCCTTCCAGCTCGGCCACCATGGTGTCCGGCTTGTTGATGAAGTACGGGGACAGGTAGCCACGGTCGAACTGCATGCCTTCCACTACGGACAGTTCGTTTTCCAGGCCGGAACCTTCTTCAACGGTGATCACGCCTTCCTTGCCAACCTTCTCCATGGCCTCGGCAATGATGTCGCCGATGGAGTTGTCGGAGTTGGCGGAAATGGTGCCAACCTGGGCGATGGCCTTGGTGTCGGTGCACGGCTTGGCCAGGTCTTTCAGCTGGGCAACGATGGCCGCGGTGGCTTTGTCGATGCCGCGCTTCAGATCCATCGGGTTCATACCGGCGGCAACCGACTTCAGGCCTTCGTTGACGATGGCCTGGGCCAGTACGGTGGCGGTGGTGGTGCCGTCACCGGCAGCGTCGTTGGCCTTGGACGCAACGTCCTTGACCAGCTGGGCGCCCATGTTCTCGAACTTGTCTTTCAGCTCGATTTCCTTGGCCACGGACACGCCGTCCTTGGTGATCAGCGGAGCACCGAAGCTGCGATCCAGGACCACGTTGCGGCCTTTCGGGCCGAGGGTGGCTTTGACGGCGTCGGCCAGGACGTTGACGCCAACCAGCATTTTCTTGCGAGCGGAATCGCCGAATTTGACTTCTTTAGCAGCCATTTTGCTTGTTCCTCAATTCTGTACGTTAGGACGGAGATGCGTCGGATCAGGCTTCGATGACGGCGAGGATTTCGTGCTCGCCCATCACCAGCAGGTCTTCGCCGTCGACCTTGACGGTGTTGCTGCCGCTGTACGGGCCAAACACCACCTTGTCACCGACCTTGACGGCCAGCGGGCGAACTTCGCCGTTGTCCAGGACTTTGCCGGTACCGACGGCGACGACTTCACCCTGGTTCGGCTTCTCGGCGGCCGAGCCCGGCAGCACGATGCCGCCAGCGGTTTTGGTCTCTTCTTCGCTGCGACGGATGACGACGCGGTCATGCAGAGGACGAAGCTTCATTGTCGATCTCTCCTGATAGTGGTTTCACTGGCCGGCGAATGCGCCGGCGGGTTAGGCAAAACCGGCTTGGGGCCGGGCGCGGCACGCCAGTGGCGAGCCGCGGAAGTCTGTTCCACCAGCGGTGGAAACCTTGCGGTGAAAGCTAGATAGGGGCGCTCAAGAGCATTTCAAGGGCGGCGAGTGAAAATTTTTCTGCCTCAGCACCGCTCCGGCGTGCAGCGGCGCTCAATCGCGGCGCTGGTACTCGCCCTCGATGACCTGCGGCTGGGTCTGGCCGCTGCGCGCGGCCGGGTCATCGAAGAAGGCGCGCTGACGCAGCGCCTGCTCCTGGGCGCGGCGCTGCAGCCGGCCGATCATCAGGCGGCGGGTGAAGGGGATCAGGCAGAGCAGGCCGAATACGTCGCTGATGAAGCCCGGCAACAGCAGCAGGCCGCCACCAACGGCAATCAGCAGGCCCTCGAACAACTCCTGCTCGGGCATCTCGCCACGCGCCAGCTTCTCGCGGGCACGCCAGGCCGTGGCCACGCCAGCCACGCGCAGCAGCACGCTGCCGAGGATGGCGGTACCGATCACCAGCAGCAGGGTGGGCAGCACGCCGATGGCGCTGCCGACTTGGATCAGCACGGCCAGTTCGAGGATGGGGAACAGCAGGAACAGAAACAGAAAAGCGCGCATCGCGAGGGTCCTTGGCGGAAGAACGGCTTCCGATGGGAATGAAGTATGGGGCCGGCGGCTTAATTCAAGCTGACACCTGCCCGGCGGTCGGCCAGACCTCGGCCCGAGCCAGCAATACCAAGGCCTGGCGCACCGCGCCAGGGTTGTTACAGGATGTTGGAAACGCCAGCCAGTGCAGACCCTTGCCGATGCGCAGGTGGAAACCTTCGCTGTCGATGCCGACCAGTTGGGCCGGGCTATGCGTGGGCAGCCCGGCCAGCTGCACGTAATGGGCGATGGCGGCGGCGTGATCGGCGTTCATGTGCTCGAGCATGCCGAGCTCGGCGTCGCCAGCGTGCGGATTGGCCAACTCGACGTCCTGCAGCCAGTGGATCGCGCCGAAACCGCCGATGAAGCGCCAGCGCACCGGCTGCAGTACCCAGAAATCGAAGTCATGGGCGCTGTGGTAGTCGCGCGAGTCGGGAAAATAGCGGTAGTAGCGCTCAGCAGCCGCCTCGATGGCGGAGGGTTCGACCAGCTGGCGCGCCTCGGCCAGCAGGGTCAGGCGCCCGGCGGCCTGCACATCCTCGGCGCCGCGCTCACCGACCAGCAGCGAACACTTGCCATCGCGCTGCAGATTGTGGGTGTGCTGGGCAATACGGCTGATCAGGATCAGCGGCCGCCCCTGCGCATCCAGGCAATAGGGCACCACTGATCCGAAAGGGAAGCCCGGCATGCTCTTGGAGTGGGTGGAAAGCACCCCGCGGTATTCCTTGAGCAGCAATTCTCGGGCATGCTTTACGGCGTTTTCGCTCAATTTATGACTCCTCGCAAAGAATTCGTCGAAAACGAGACGAACAGGCGTTCGTAATCACCGAAACGCCGGCGAGGCCACCTGCTAGACCATTTGAGGGGTAGTGTTATGGAACTCAAAGACAAAGTCATCATCATCACCGGCGGCTGTCAGGGCCTGGGCCGAGCCATGGGCGAGTACCTCGCCGCCAAGGGCGCCAAGCTGGCCCTGGTCGACCTCAACCAGGAGAAACTCGACGACGCCGTGGCCGCCTGCAAGGCCGCTGGTGGCGACGCCCGCGCCTACCTGTGCAACGTGGCCAACGAAGAGCAGGTGACCCACATGGTCGCCCAGGTGGCCGAAGACTTCGGCGCCATCAATGGCCTGGTCAACAACGCCGGCATCCTGCGTGATGGTCTGACCATCAAGATCAAGGATGGCGAAATGACCAAAATGAGCCTGGCCCAGTGGCAGTCGGTGATCGACGTCAACCTGACCGGCGTGTTCCTCTGCACCCGCGAAGTGGCCGCCAAGATGATCGAACTGAAGAACACTGGCGCCATCGTCAACATCTCCTCCATCTCCCGCGCCGGCAACATGGGCCAGGCCAACTACTCCGCGGCCAAGGCCGGCGTTGCTGCCGACACCGTGGTGTGGGCCAAGGAACTGGCACGTTACGGCATCCGCGTGGCCGGCGTGGCCCCGGGCTTCATCGAGACCGAGATGACCGGCAGCATGAAGCCGGAAGCCTTGGAGAAGATGACCTCCGGCATCCCGCTGCGTCGCATGGGCAAGCCGGCCGAGATCGCTCACTCGGTGGCCTACATCATGGAGAACGACTACTACACCGGGCGGATCCTGGAACTCGACGGCGGCCTGCGCCTGTAACACCGTTTCGACTTGCTGCGCGTCGGCCAGCCGTTATTAGCAGCACTCGCGGGCTTGCTCATTTACCGCGCGTAAACTCCGCGCCCGCGAGCGCTGCTGCCTAGGCTGGCTCTAGCTCGCAGAGTCGAGACTTAGCTCCGCCAACAAAAAGCCCCGCAATGCGGGGCTTTTTGTTGTGTGGTAGCCCTGGCCCTACTTCTTGAGCAGCTTGGCGCAGTGATCCTCCGGCGCATTGGCGGCGGTGTACCAGACGTAATCGGCGCTGTCGGCAGCCGGCTGCTTGCCGACTTCGGCGAGGATCAGCACCAGATTGCCTTCGCTTGCGCCGAGATCGGCCAGATGCAGCGGTACACCGAGGTCCTTGCGCACGTGGAAGGCACCGGCCAGCAACATGGCCGGTTGCGGTGCGGCGAGCAGGCGCTCGGCCATGCGTCGGTCGCGCTGCTGCTGCACGGCAAGCATGGCCGGGATCTGGCTGTTCGGCAGCAGGCCGCAATGCGACTCGCGAATGTCTGCCTGCAACCTTTCCTGCACGGCCGGCGCGGTGGAGGCCGCACCCTGCAAAGTCGGGCGCGCCCGATAGATCTGCATGATCTCGGCACGGTCCAGGTTGGCCGCGAGCAAGGGGTAAGGCTGGCGCAACTGGTACTGCACCAGCGCGCCGTAGAGCCCCCAGTCCCAGCCTGGCTGCCAGGCCAGCGCGGCGAGGGTATCCCGCGGCGCACGGCCGGCGCGCACGTCGGCCTGTACCTGCTCGACCCTGGTCTGCTGGTCGGGGTTGAGCATCTCCAGCAGCAAGCTGCCTTGCGGGCGCTGCGCCGCCAGTTCGCGCGATAGCCATAGTTGCAGGGCGTGATGATCGGGGTTGTCGTGCTGTTCGCCGACCAGCACCCGCGGTGCCTTGGCCAGGCGCTCGACCAGTTGCTGCGGGGTGATGACCTGGCCGCTGGCCAGCTCGACGATCTGCCCCAGCTGGGCATGGTCTCGCCCCTCGGGCGCGATGGGCGACGGCGGCGGCAGCACACCACGCGAATGGCAGGCGGCCAGCAGGGGAATGAGGCAGAGCAGCAGGATGCGCATGGTGAGTCCTCGTTGGTTCGGTTACTGATATCAGCCGTAGCCCGGATGCAATCCGGGGTAGCCCATCCCGGATTGCATCCGGGCTACCTCAACGCGCAATGATCAACGGGTGCCCACGCTCCGGGTGGCGCTGGATCAGCACGTCGAGGCCGAACACCTGGCGCAGCGGCTCGGCCTGCAGCACCTCGTCCGGCGTGCCGTATCCGTGTGGCCGCCCGCGCTGCAGCAGGAGGATACGGTCACAGTAGCGCGCCGCCAGGTTGAGGTCGTGCAGGATGACCAGCACTGCCGCGCCCTGGCTGGCGAAATCGCGCACGGCCTGCAGGGTGGTGTGCTGGTGCAGCGGGTCGAGGGCCGAAGTCGGCTCGTCAAGCAGCAACACCTGCCCTTCCCCACCCGGCCATAGTTGCGCCAGCACCCGTGCCAGGTGCACACGCTGGCGCTCGCCGCCAGACAGCGCCAGGTAGCTACGCCCGCGCAGATGCTCGGCGTCTGCGGCACGCAGCGCCGCCTCGACGATTTCGCCATCGCGTACGCGGCCGCTGGCATGCGGCAGGCGCCCCATGCCGACCACGTCGAGTACCGGAAAGGCGAAATTCAGGGTCGAACTCTGCGGCAACACGGCCAGGCGCCGCGCACGCTCCTGGCCGGACCAGGCATCCAGCGCGCGCCCGTCCAGGGTCACGCTGCCGGCGGCGGCCTCCAGCTCGCCACTCAGGGCACCGAGCAGCGTGCTCTTGCCTGCACCGTTGGGGCCGAGCACGCCGAGCACCTGGCCCGGCTGCAGGTGCAGGTCGATATCGGCCAGCACGGTGCAGGGCCCGCGCCGGACGCTGAGATTATCGGCACGCAGCATCAGGCTCGCCCCCGCACCAGCAGATAAAGGAAGAAGGGGCCGCCGAGCAGCGCCGTGATGATGCCGATCGGCAGCTCGGCCGGCGCCAGCACCAGGCGCGCGGCGAGGTCGGCCAGCAGCAGCAGGCTGGCCCCGGCCAGCAGGGAGGCCGGCAGCAGCACCCGATGATCCGGCCCGACCAGCAGGCGCATCAGGTGCGGCACCACCAGGCCGATGAAACCGATCAGGCCGGCGGCCGCCACGGCGGCACCGACGCCCAGGGCGGTGCACAGCACCAGCTCCAGCTTGATCCGTTCGACGTTGAAGCCCAGATGGCGTGCCTCCGATTCCCCCAGCAGCAGGGCATTGAGCGCGTCGGCGCGGCGTGGCAACCACAGCGCCACGCCGAGGGTCACCAGCAGCAACGGCCATAGCCTTGGGTAGCTGGCACCGTTGAGGCTGCCGAGGTTCCAGAACGTCAGGCTGCGCAGGGTGGCATCGTCGGCCAGGTAGGTGAACAGGCCGACGCCGGCACCGGACATGGCGGTCATCGCCACGCCGGCCAGCAGCATGGTGGCGACATGGGTCTGCCCGTCGCGGCGACCAAATCGGTAGACGATCGCCGTGACCAGCAGGCCGCCTGCGAAGGCACAGATCGACAGCAGGTAGGGCGACCAGGCTGCTGGCAGGCCGCCAATCAGGCTGCCGCCGACGATGGCGATGGCCGCCCCCAGCGCCGCACCGCCGGCCACGCCGACCAGGCCGGGGTCGGCCAGCGGGTTGCGGAACAGGCCCTGCATGGCCACGCCGGACAGCGCCAGCACTGCGCCCACGCAGAGGCCGAGCAGGCTGCGCGGCAGGCGGATCTGACCAAGGATCAGCTCGGCCTGCTGCAGCTCGGCGCTGCCGACCGGCACGCCGAGCAGGCGCAGCGCGGCCAGCAGGGTATCGCCCAGCGGCAGGCTCACCGGCCCCAGAGCCAGCGACAGCCAGAACGCGAGTAGGAGCAGCGCGCCCAGCGCCAGCAGTAAGGGGCGGGGTCGGAAAACAGGGTTCATCGGTCGAGTTCGGCCGTCAGTGCTTGCGCGGAAGGATAAAAGGCCGCCGACAGCTCGGCCAGCCCCTCGGGCAGACGCGGACCCAGGCCGCCAACCAGCAGGGTCGGGTCGAGGGCCAGCAGGCGGCCATCGCGCACCGCACGGGTCTGCTGCAACAGCGGATTATGCTTGAGCAGTGCCTGGCGTGCCTCCTCGCCGTGCAGGCTGCGGTCGGCGACGATCAGCACCTGCGGGTCCAGCGCCAGCAGCGCCTCGTTGGAGAGCGCCTTGTAGCCCTGATGCGCCACCGGGCTCTCGCCGCCAGCCTGCTCGATCAGCCACACCGCCAGGCTGCCCTGGCCGGCCGCCATGAGGTTGCTACCGGCATGCCCGAGAAGCATCAACACCCGCGGTGGCGCCTGCGTGCGCTGTGCCTCGGCCACCCACTGCGCCTGGTCTTGCAGCTGTTGGCGGTAGACGGCCATCTGCTCGCGCGCCTGCGCCGGCACGCCGAGCAGTTCGCCCAGTCGCAGAACATTACGCTCCAGGGTCGCAAGGTCAGGCTTGGCCGACAGGCTCTCCACCCGCACCCCGGCCGCCGCGATCTGCGCCACCACCGGCGGCGGGCCCATTTCCTCGCTGCCGATCAGGATATCCGGGCGCAGCGAAAGCACGCCTTCCGCGGACAGCGCACGCTGATAGCCGACACTCGGCAACTGGCGCAGCGACTGCGGGTGCAGGCTGGTGGTGTCAACGCCGACCAGCTTGCTCTCCCCCCCGAGGCGCACCACCCACTCGCTGAGGGAGCCACCCGAGCTGACCCAGCGCTGCGGCAACTCGGCGGCCGCGGCGGCATGGCTGAACAGCAGGCTGCTGCACAGCAGAACGCAGTTGGCGAGGCGCATCTCAGGCCTCCAGAGCGACGGCGGTTTCGGCCAGGTCACGCCATTCGACCAGCTCCGGGATGCCCGGCTTGCGCGCGCCGAAGAGCTGCACCACCAGCTCGCCATCGGCATCGAACGCCTCGTAGCTGGTGATCACGCCGTCGCTGCTGGGCTTGCGCACACGCCACAGCTCGACCACGCCCGGCGTCTTCAGGTGCAGGTTGAATTCGGGGTCGAGCACATTGAACCAGTCGCCCATCCAGCGCAGGTTGCTCACGGTGCCGGAGTGGATCTGGATGCAGTGCGGGTTGCCGACGAACACCATGATCGGCACTTCACGCGCCCCCGCTTCCTCCAGCAGCTTGGGCAGCTCGGCGGTGGCCAGCGGCTCGGCCCAGTCGCGACCGACCAGGCGCAGGGCCTGGGTGCGCGCCACGTCATGGCGCTTGAGCATGGCGAAGAAATGATGGGTGTCCTTCAGCTGCGCCCAGTCGGCGCGCAGGGCGGCGGCATCCACTTCGGCATCGGCACGCGGAGCCTTGGCCACGGGCAGCGGCTGCAGGTCCAGCTCGGCGCTCTGCACCTCGGCACGGAAACGCTCGACCAGCGGCGCCCAGGCCGCCTCCTCGCTTCGCTCGGTCAGGTAGACCTTGTGTACGGCCGTGCCCTGCCGGTCGAACACCTGAACGCTGCGCTGCAGGCCCCGTTCGGTCTGCTCGGCGATGGCGAACACGCTGGCCCATTGAGTCATGAACAGGCGCAGGTCGATATCGGCGGACACCACCAGACCCATGGCGCCGTTGGCGCTGACCGAGACCTCGCGGTAGTAGCCCTTGCGCTCGTGCACGCAATGCTCGTTACGCGTCAGCGCCATGATGTAGCCCAGCTCGCCCAGGGCCGGCAGCAGCGCGGCCCAGTCGGTACGCAGGCGCACGGCATCCACGCCGAGGCGGCTGGCGGTCAGCTCAGCCTCGCTGACACCAAGCCGGGCAGCAGCATCGCGGGCACGCAGGCCGGGTTGTTCGGTACGCAGGCGCTGCCACTCCTGGTACAGATGGCTGGCATTGGAAACGGTGGTCGGCATGGTCATGGTGCTACCTCTTAGCGCTATTGGGCGAGCACACCCCCTACCCCCATGGGTACGACGGCTCGCTCGAGTCGGCGCAGACTACATCAACACTAATCACTTTCCAATGCTTGTGAGAATTGTTTGCATTTGAATAGACCAATCCAGTAACGTGCTGCCCGCCAAATCCACCGGCCACCAAGAGCCATTTGCGGGAGTCATGCCATGCCCACCCCACCCTTCGCCCTGCGCCCCTGGATGGCGCTGTTGCTGCTCAGCCCGTCGCTAGCATTCGCACAGACCACCAACAGCAGCGCCACGCTCGACACCACCCTGGTCACCGGCAATGCCGTGCAGGAAGAGCTGCCCACTTCCACCCGCACCGACGCCAAGACCCTGGATGAGCGCCAGATCCGCAGCTTCGACGACCTCGGCAAGCGCTCAGAGCCAGGCGTGAACTACAGCCGCACCAGCGAAAGCATCAACATTCGCGGCCTGGACCGCGACCGGGTGCTGACCACTATCGACGGCATCCGCGTGCCGTGGCTGACCGACGGCGCGCGCAGCCAAGGCCCGACCGGCGGTGCTCAGGGCGGCCTGGATTCGATCGACTTCAACGGCCTGTCCGCGGTGGATATCGTGCGCGGCGCCAACTCCAGCCTGGTGGGCTCCGGCGCCCTGGGCGGCGCCGTGCAGCTGTTCACCCTCAACCCGGAAGACCTGCTGTCCGAGGGCAAGGACTTCGGCAGCCTGGTCAAGAGCGACTACGACAGCGCCGACCACAGCTGGGGCCTCAACGGCGCCCTGGCCGGCCGCTATCAGGACACCGCGTGGTTGCTGCAGGCCGGCCAGCGCCAAGGCCATGAGCTGGAAAGCGGCGGCGATGCCAACAGCTACGGTACCCGCCGTACCGAAGCCAACCCGGCCGATACCGAACAGCAGAGCCTGCTGGTCAAGCTGCAGCAGCGCTTCGACGGCGGCCACAAGGTCGGCTTCACCGCCGAGCTGTTCGAGCGGCAGAACGACATCGACAGCCGCACCAGCCAGGGCAGCACCTACCTGATCGGCGAAAACAGCACCGAGGAAAACAACAAGCGCCAGCGCCTGTCCGTCGACTACGCCTTCCAGGCCGAGGACGACCAGGGCCTGATCGACAGCGCCAACGCCATCGTCTACTGGCAGAAGCTACGCCGCCATGACGACCAGAACGGCGTGCGTACGGTATCCGACTCGCGTGCTCGCATTCCGGACTCGACTTTCCGGCGCTTCGGCCTGCCGGGCAACCCCTACAAGTACCCGAGCGGCAACTTCGGCCGCGACAATCAGATCGAGAAAGAGCTGTACGGCGTCTCCGGCAATCTCGGCAAGACCCTCGATATCGCCGGGCTGCCGAACAAGCTGACCCTGGGCGGCGAGCTCTACCAGATCAACACCGAGCAGGTTTCCGAGGGCTACGACAACTGCCCGGGCTTCAGTATTTCGCCGAGCCATCCGATGTACATGGGCCCGGCCGCCTGCGACTTCCTGCACACCAACCAGGCCGACATGCCCAAGGCCGAAGGCACCCAGTGGGCGCTCTACGCCACCGACGAGATCAGCTTCGCCGATGGCCGCGTCAAGCTGACCCCGGGCCTGCGCTACGACCACTACAAGCAGGACCCGAAAGCCACCGGCGACTTCGCCAACAACATCAACCCGGCCAACGACCAGACCCTGCAGGCCAGCACCGACCATAAGCTGTCCGGCAGCCTGCTGGCGACCTGGCAGGTGGCCGAGGAAGCGCTGCTTTACGCGCAATGGGCCCAGGGCTTCAAGGCGCCGGACGCCACCCAGCTGTACATGAACTACGGCGCCGAAGGCAGCTACCTGCGTCTGGGCAACACCGACCTCAAGCCAGAAGAAAGCAACGGCTACGAGATCGGCGCGCAACTGGGCAACGACAAGCTGGGCGGCTCGCTCAGCCTGTTCGACAACCACTACAAGAACTTCATTGACGATGACGTGGCGATGAGCGCCGCCGAACTGGCCGCCATCGGCCTCAGCGCCGCCGACTACCCGATGGGCGTGACCCGCACCGAAAACCGCGCCCGCGTGCAGATCTACGGCGCTGAGGTGGCCGCGCACTGGGAGTTCGTGCCGCACTGGAAGCTCTGGGGTTCCGTGGCCTGGGCCAACGGCGAAGACCTGGAAACCAATCAGCGCCTGAGTTCGTTGGCGCCGATCACCAGTCTGCTCGGCCTGAGCTATACGCGTGACCAGTACGGCGCCGACCTGATGCTGCGTGCTGCAGCGGCCCGCGACAAGGTGGAGAACGCAGGCGACTTCGAGGCCCCGGGCTACGGCGTGGTCGACATGACCGGATGGTGGCAGCCCGCCGAGCTGAAAGGCGTGAAATTCCAGGCTGGTCTGTTCAACGCCCTCGACAAGAAGTACTGGAATGTGCTGAACGTGCCCACCGGCACCCTGGCGCAGCCGGACGACTACTACAGCGAGGTCGGCCGCAACTTCCGCGTTTCCGCCTCCTGGCAGTACTGAGTTCCACTTCGCGCAAGGACGCGCGCCCTACCCCAGCGCCATGCCAGTGCGGGATAATCCCCGCTCCGGCGTGGAGATGCTCATGATTCATCTATGCGCCCCGGATGAGCTGGTCGAAGGCCAGAGCCGGGGCTTTTTCGTTGCAGGGCGCAAGGTGCTGGCGGTACGCCGCGACGGTCGCGCCTATGCCTACCTGAACCGCTGCCCGCATCGTGGCCTGACATTGGAGTGGCGCGCCGACGACTTTCTCGACGCCAGCGGCAGCCTGCTGCAATGCGCCCATCACGGCGCGCTGTTCCTGATAGAAAGTGGCGAGTGCGTGACCGGCCCCTGCGCCGGCCAGGCGCTGGAGAAGATCGCCTGCCACGAGGATGCCGCAGGGCTGTGGCTGACGCTCTAGGCGCGCGTGTCGAACCAGTACCAGTACAGCGCCACCTCATGGGCCAGCGCCGGGTCGGCACGATAGACCAGGCGGTCGGCACCACCGAGCACGAAGCCATGGCGCTGGTACAAACGACACGCCGGCACATTGGTGCTCTGCGTCTCCAGGCGCACACCGGCCAAACCGCTCTGCCGGGCCCAGGCTTTCGCGAAGTCGAGCAGCGCGGAGGCCACACCCCGCCCACGCCAGGCCCGCGCGACCAGCAGCTGGTCAAGCGAGGCCAGGTCGTTCCAGGCATCGCTCAGCGCCAGCATGCCGACCAGCTCATCACCCTCGCGTGCGGCAAAATACTGGGCCCCGGCCATGTCCTCCGGATCGCCGATATAGCGCTTGAGATAAGGCTCTACCGCTCGCGCCCGGAGCAGCCAGTCGCCCTTCTCGAAGCCCAGATCGTACACCTCGCGCACCTCGAACTCGTTCTCCGCCGCGTCGAATGCCTGCGCCTGCCTGGCGTCCAACGGCAGAATGTGCATCAGTCCTCCAGTGCCAGGCGCCGGGCCAGGCGCAGTTCGTAGGGAGCGAACTGCACGCCGTAAGCCAGCATCTCCACCCCCGCCGCCCGCGCCTCCTGCCAGGCAGCCGCATAGGTCGGGTCGATCTCCCGCGCCACCCGCACTGCCTCGATGCCGGACAGGTTCACGCAGTACAGCAGCACCGCACGCACGCCCTGCCGCGCCAGCGTCGCCAGCTCACGCAGGTGCTTGGTGCCGCGTTCGGTCACCGCATCGGGGAAGGCCGCCACGGTCGAGTCGGCATAGCCCAGCGTCACGCTCTTGACCTCGACATAGGCCGGCCCACGGGCGAACTCCAGGCGGAAGTCGGCCCGGCTGTTCTCCGCGCCATAGCGCACCTCGCGGCGCAGCTCAGCGAAGCCGGCCAGCTCGGCGATCACCCCGGCATGCAGCGCCTCCTCTACCAGCGCATTGGCGCGCCCGGTATTGAAGCAGGCCAGGCGCCCATGTGGCGTCTCGCCCAGCTCCCAGGTGCCGCGCAGCTTGCGTTTCGGGTCGTCGTTGCGGCTGAACCAGACCCGCCCGCCCGGGTGCAGGCAGTTGAGCATGGAGCCGGTGTTGGGACAGTGGATGGTCAGCGGCCCGCTCGCCGTCTCGATATCGGCGAAGAAGCGCTTGTAGCGCCTTACCAGCCGTCCTTCCTCCAGCGCCGGCTCAAAGCGCATCGGGCTGCCAGGTCCTGAGGCCACGGGCGATGCGCTCGACCGCCTGCTGCAGGCGCTCGACGCTCTGCGTGTAGGCGAAGCGCACATGGTGCCCGGCCAGGTGGCGGCCGAAATCCAGGCCCGGGGTAAAGGCTACGTGCTCGGTCTCGATGAAGTGCCGGCAGAAGGCGAAGGCATCGCCGCCAAAGGCGGAGATGTCGGCATATAAATAGAAGGCGCCTTCCGGCTCCACAGCGATGCGGAAGCCCAGCTCGCGCAGGGCCGGCAGCAGGTAGTCGCGGCGGCGCTGGAACTCGTGGCGGCGCTCCTCGAAAATTGCCAGGCTCTCAGGCGTGAAGCAGGCCAGCGCGGCGTACTGGGCCATGCTCGGCGCACTGATATAGAGGTTCTGCGCCAGTTTTTCCAGCTCCGGCACCGCGTTCTCCGGCGCCACCAGCCAGCCCAGGCGCCAGCCGGTCATGCCGAAGTACTTGGAGAAGCTGTTGAGCACGAAGGCGTCGTCGTCCACCTCCAGCACGCTGGCCGCGTCGCAGCCATAAGTCAGGCCGTGGTAGATCTCGTCCACCACCAGATGCCCACCGCGCTGTTTCAGGCTGCTCGCCAGCGCCGCCAGCTCGTCCTTGTGCAGCAGGGTGCCGGTCGGGTTGGCCGGCGAAGCGACCAGGGCGCCGACACTGTCGCCATCCCAGTGCCGCTCGACCAGCTGCGGAGTCAGCTGGTAGCGGCTCTCCGGGCCGACCGGCACCAGCTGCGCGGCGCCCTCGACCAGGCGCAGGAAGTGGCGGTTGCACGGGTAGCCGGGATCGGCCAGCAGCCAGTGCTTGCCGGGGTCGACCAGCAGGCTGGCGGCCAGCAGCAGGGCACCGGAGCCGCCGGGAGTGATGAGGATGCGCTCGGGGTTGAGCGACACGCCGTAGCGCTGGGCATAGAAGCCGGCCAACGCCTCGCGCAGCTGCGGAATGCCACGTGCCGCGGTGTAGCGGGTGTGTCCGGCGGCCAGCGCGGCCTGCCCGGCGGCGATGATCGGCGCGGCGGTGCTGAAGTCCGGCTCGCCGATCTCCAGGTGGATCACATCATGGCCGGCGGCCTGCAGCTCGTTGGCGCGGGCCAGCAGGGCCATGACGTGGAAAGGTTCGATGGCGCGGCTGCGCGCACTGAAGGACTGGGCCATTGGCCTTCCTTTATTGAGTAAAAGGAGGGATTCTAACCAACTGTCCCGTAACCCTGTAACAGGCGAGACAACCGGGAGTAGCATCGCCGGAATCGATCTGGTAAGTTCGCCCGCTTGCAGCCGCAGGCCCGGCGCCACTTGCCGGCAAAGGAAAAGATCCTGCGCAATGGATCAGAGAGAGTGAGAGGCGGTCCCATGCCCACCAAAGCAAAACAGAACGGCAACCAGCTGATTCGTGGCTTCGAACCCTATAAAGAGAAGAAGGGCGAGGAGTACATGAGCGATCCGATGCGCGCTCACTTCACCAGCATCCTCAACAAGTGGAAGCTGGAGCTGATGCAGGAAGTGGATCGCACCGTGCACCACATGCAGGACGAAGCCGCCAACTTCCCGGATCCGGCTGACCGTGCCAGCCAGGAAGAAGAGTTCAGCCTGGAACTGCGCGCCCGTGACCGCGAACGCAAGCTGATCAAGAAGATCGACGAGACCCTGCAGCTGATCGAAGACAACGATTACGGCTGGTGCGACTCCTGCGGCGTGGAAATCGGCATCCGCCGCCTCGAAGCCCGTCCCACCGCGACCCTGTGCATCGACTGCAAGACGCTGGCGGAAATCAAGGAAAAGCAGATCGGTTCCTGAATCTGCACACGGGGCGCCACGGCGCCCCGTTTCATTTCCGGCCGCCGATAGGCGGGCTGGCATCGCGCCGCATCAATCGATAGCCTCGCGAGCATGAACGACACCCCCTACATCGGGCGTTTCGCCCCCACCCCCAGTGGCTACCTGCACTTCGGCTCGCTGGTGGCCGCCCTCGCCTCCTACCTGGATGCCCGCAGTGTCGGCGGCCGCTGGCTGCTGCGCATGGAAGATCTCGACCCGCCGCGCGAGATGCCTGGCGCGCAGGGCGCCATCCTGCGCAGCCTGGAGACCTACGGTTTCGAGTGGGACGGTGCGCTGGTGCGCCAGAGCGAGCGCCATGCCGAGTACGCCGCGCTGATCCAGCGCCTGTTCGCCCAGGGCCTGGCCTACGCCTGCACCTGCTCGCGCAAGCAGCTGGAAGGCTCAGGTGGCATCTACCCCGGCACCTGCCGCAACGCCGGCCATCCCGGTCACGATGCCGCCATCCGCCTGCGCGTGCCGGAGCTGGAGTACCGTTTCACCGATCGCGTGCAGGGCGAGTTCCGTCAGCACCTGGGCCGAGAAGTCGGCGACTTCGTCATCCGCCGCCGCGACGGCCTGTTCGCCTATCAGCTGGCTGTGGTGCTGGACGATGCCTGGCAGGGCGTCACCGATGTGGTGCGTGGCGCCGACCTGCTCGACTCCACGCCACGCCAGCTCTATCTGCAGGAGCTGCTCGGCCTGCCGCAGCCACGCTACCTGCATGTGCCGCTGGTCATCCAGCCGGATGGACACAAACTGGGCAAGAGCTACCGTTCGCCACCGCTGCCGGCTGACCAGGCACCGCCCTTGCTGGCCCGCGCCCTGCGCGCACTCGGCCAGCAACCGCCGGCCGAGCTGGCCGATGGCACCCCGCACGAGGTACTGGCCTGGGGCATCGCCCACTGGGACGCCAGTCGCATCCCGCGCAGCCGCACCCTGGCCGAAGCGCAACTGCGCTGACGCTTTCCCCTCACAGCGGGCTCCCGTACCATCCGGGCATCCCCTTCGGACCCGACCTATGTACATCTACCGACTGGTACTGATCCTGGTGGTGGGCATCTACCTGTTCTCCCCCGCCATCATGGACTGGTGGATCGACCCCAACGGCGCCTGGTACAGGCCCTACCTGCTGTGGCTGATCCTCATCGTCGTTACCCTGATCCTGCAGAGCCAGCGCGATGCCGACGAGCTTTGAACTCAGCCAGCTGATCCTGATCAGCGCCGCCTACCTGCTACTGCTGTTCGGCGTGGCCTGGACCAGCGAGAAGGGCCTGATCCCGCGCTGGGTGATCCGCCATCCGCTGACCTACACCCTGTCGCTGGGCGTCTACGCCAGTGCCTGGGCCTTCTACGGCACGGTCGGCCTGGCTTACCAGTACGGCTTCGGCTTCCTCGCCAGCTACCTGGGCGTGACCGGCGCCTTCCTCCTGGCGCCGGTGCTGCTCTACCCGATCCTGCGGGTTACCCGCACCTATCAGCTGTCATCGCTGGCCGACCTGTTCGCCTTCCGCTTTCGCAGCACCTGGGCCGGGGTACTCACCACCCTGTTCATGCTGGTCGGCCTGCTGCCGCTGCTGGCCCTGCAGATCCAGGCGGTAGCCGACTCCATCGGCATCCTCACCCGCGAACCGCTGCAGGACCGCTTCGCCCTCGGCTTCTGCGCCCTGATCACCCTGTTCACCATCCTCTTCGGCGCGCGCCACATCGCCACCCGCGAGAAGCACGAAGGCCTGGTGTTCGCCATCGCCTTCGAATCGGTGGTCAAGCTCATTGCCCTCGGCGGCATCGGCCTGTATGCGCTGTACGAGGTGTTCGGCGGCCCCGGCGAACTGGAGCAGTGGCTGCTGCAGAACCAGCAGGCCCTCGCCGCCCTGCATACGCCGCTGCAGGAAGGCCCCTGGCGCACCCTGCTGCTGGTGTTCTTCGCCTCGGCCATCGTCATGCCACACATGTACCACATGACCTTTACCGAGAACCTCAACCCGCGCGCCATCGTCAGCGCCAGCTGGGGCCTGCCGCTGCTGCTGTTGCTAATGAGCCTGTCGGTGCCGCTGATTCTCTGGGCCAGCCTGAAGATCGGCGCCACCACCAACCCCGAGTACTTCACCCTGGGCCTGGGCCTGGCCCTGGGCGACCGCAGCCTGGCCCTGCTGGCCTATGTCGGCGGCCTGTCGGCGTCCAGCGGGCTGATCATCGTCAGTACCCTGGCGCTGTCCGGCATGGCACTCAACCACCTGGTGCTGCCGCTCTACCAGCCGCCGGCCGAAGGCAACATCTACCGCTGGCTGAAGTGGACGCGCCGCGGCCTGATCATCGCCATCATCGCCGCGGCCTACGGTTTCTATCTATTGCTCGGCGCCGAGCAGGACCTGGCCAACCTCGGCATCGTCGCCTTCGTCGCCACCCTGCAATTCCTCCCCGGCGTGCTCTCGGTGCTGTACTGGCCGACCGCCAACCGCCGCGGCTTCATCGCCGGCCTGCTTACCGGCATCGCCGTGTGGGCTGTGAGCATGCTGGTGCCGTTGGTCAGCAATCTGCAGGGCATCCACCTCCCGCTGTTCGACATCGTCTACGTGCTCGACGAGAACAGCTGGCACTTCGCGGCCATCGGCTCGCTGGCCGCCAACGTGCTGGTGTTCACCCTGGTCTCGCTGTTCACCGAAGCCAGCGATGAAGAAAAAAGCGCTGCCGAGGCCTGCACCGTGGACAACGTGCGCCGCCCTCAGCGCCGCGAGCTGGTGGCCGGCTCGCCGCAGGAATTCGCCGCCGAGTTGGCCAAGCCGCTCGGTGCCGTGACCGCGCAGAAGGAGGTGGAGCGCGCCCTGCGCGACCTGCACCTGCCCTTCGACGAACGCCGTCCCTACGCCCTGCGCCGCCTGCGTGACCGCATCGAGGCCAACCTGTCGGGCCTGATGGGCCCCAGCGTGGCGCAGGACATGGTCGAAACCTTCCTGCCGTACAAATCGGGCAGCGAGGCCTATGTCAGCGAGGACATTCACTTCATCGAGAGCCGCCTGGAGGACTACCAGTCGCGCCTCACCGGCCTGGCCGCCGAGCTGGACGCCCTGCGCCGCTTCCACCGCCAGACCCTGCAGGAGCTGCCGATGGGCGTGTGCTCCCTGGCCAAGGACCAGGAAGTGCTGATGTGGAACCGCGCCATGGAGGAGCTCACCGGCATCAGCGCGCAACAGGTGGTCGGCTCGCGCCTGCTCAGCCTGGAGCACCCCTGGCGTGAGCTGCTGCAGGATTTCATCGCCCAGGACGAAGAACACCTGCACAAGCAGCAGCTGCAACTGGACGGCGAGATGCGCTGGCTCAACCTGCACAAGGCAGCCATCGACGAACCACTGGCGCCAGGAAACAGCGGCCTGGTGCTGCTGGTTGAAGACGTTACCGAGACCCGCGTACTGGAGGACCAGCTGGTGCACTCCGAGCGCCTGGCCAGCATCGGTCGTCTGGCCGCCGGGGTGGCCCACGAGATCGGCAACCCGGTCACCGGCATCGCCTGCCTGGCACAGAACCTGCGCGAGGAGCGCGAAGGCGACGACGAGCTGGACGAAATCAGCAGCCAGATCCTCGACCAGACCAAGCGCATCTCGCGCATCGTCCAGTCGCTGATGAATTTCGCCCACGCCGGCCAGCAGCAACGCGCCGAATACCCGGTGAGCCTGGCCGAAGTGGCACAGGACGCCATCGGCCTGCTGGCACTGAACCGCAACAGCACCGAAGTGCAGTTCTTCAACCTGTGCGACCCGGAGCACCTGGCCAAGGGCGACCCGCAGCGCCTGGCCCAGGTCCTGATCAACCTGCTGTCCAACGCCCGTGATGCGTCGCCGGCCGGCGGCGCCATCCGCGTGCGCAGCGAGGTCGAGGAACAGAGCGTGGTACTGATCGTCGAGGACGAAGGCACGGGCATTCCGCAGGCGATCATGGACCGTCTGTTCGAACCCTTCTTCACCACCAAGGACCCCGGCAAGGGCACCGGTTTGGGGCTCGCGCTGGTCTATTCGATCGTGGAAGAGCATTATGGGCAGATCACCATCGACAGCCCGGCCGATCCCGAGCGCCAGCGCGGAACCCGTTTCCGCGTGACCCTGCCGCGCTATGTCGAAGCGACGTCCACAGCGACCTGAGTAGTGACCTAGAACCGCCAAGGGGCCATAAGCCCGGCGGATTCGGAGACCGTCGAGAGAACATCAATGCCGCACATCCTCATCGTCGAAGACGAAACCATCATCCGCTCCGCGCTGCGCCGCCTGCTGGAACGCAACCAGTACCAGGTCAGCGAGGCCGGTTCGGTGCAGGAGGCCCAGGAGCGCTACAGCATTCCGACCTTCGACCTGGTGGTCAGCGACCTGCGCCTGCCCGGCGCCCCCGGCACCGAGCTGATCAAGCTGGCCGAGGGCACCCCGGTGCTGATCATGACCAGCTACGCCAGCCTGCGCTCGGCGGTCGACTCGATGAAGATGGGTGCGGTGGACTACATCGCCAAGCCCTTCGACCACGACGAAATGCTCCAGGCTGTGGCGCGCATCCTGCGCGATCACCAGGAGGCCAAGCGCAACCCGCCGAGCGAGGCGCCGAGCAAATCCGCCGGCAAGGGCAGCGTGGCCGCCGAAGGCGAGATCGGCATCATCGGCTCCTGCGCCGCCATGCAGGACCTCTACGGCAAGATCCGCAAGGTCGCGCCCACCGATTCCAACGTGTTGATCCAGGGCGAGTCCGGCACTGGCAAAGAGCTGGTCGCCCGCGCCTTGCACAACCTCTCGCGGCGCGCCAAGGCGCCACTGATTTCGGTGAACTGCGCCGCCATCCCCGAGACACTGATCGAATCCGAACTGTTCGGCCATGAGAAAGGCGCCTTTACCGGTGCCAGTGCCGGCCGTGCCGGCCTGGTCGAGGCGGCCGACGGCGGCACCCTGTTCCTCGACGAGATCGGCGAACTGCCGCTGGAGGCGCAGGCACGCCTGCTGCGCGTGCTGCAGGAAGGCGAGATCCGCCGGGTCGGCTCGGTGCAGTCACAGAAGGTCGACGTGCGCCTGATCGCCGCCACCCACCGCGATCTCAAGACCCTGGCCAAGACCGGCCAGTTCCGCGAAGACCTCTACTACCGCCTGCATGTCATCGCCCTCAAGCTGCCGCCGCTGCGCGAGCGCGGCGCCGACGTGGTGGAAATCGCTCAGTCTTTCCTCACCCGCCAGAGCGAGCGCATGGGGCGCGATAACATGCGCTTCGCTCACGATGCCGAACAGGCAATTCGTCACTACCCCTGGCCGGGCAATGTGCGTGAGCTGGAGAATGCCATCGAGCGCTCGGTGATTCTCTGCGAGGGCAGCGATATCTCCGCCGAGCTACTGGGCATCGACATCGAGCTGGATGACCTGGAAGACGGCGACTTCACCGAGCAGTCCCTACAGCAGGGCAGCAGCGGCAACCACGAACCGACCGAGGACCTGTCGCTGGAGGACTACTTCCAGCACTTCGTGCTCGAACACCAGGACCACATGACCGAGACCGAGCTGGCACGCAAGCTGGGTATCAGCCGCAAGTGCCTGTGGGAGCGCCGTCAGCGTCTGGGCATCCCGCGACGCAAATCGGGGGCCGCTACCGGCTCCTGAGACGAGGGGCGGTGACACATGTGTGCGGGATGAGTTCCACGCTGTTACCCCCAGACAAACATCGCGTAACAAAAGCCGGGTTCATCGGTAACGGGAACCCGGCTTTTTTTTGCCCACGCCTTACCCCGAAAAACGCTAAGCCCTTGAAAATAAAGGACTTCAAAAAACTGGCACGGCTTCTGCTTTATCTCTGGCACAACAACAATAAAAACGTTTGAAACCCCCACAATAAAAACAATACAGAACGGCTCCAGCACAACAAAAACAACAACGCGGAGGCGCAGCTAACTGATTCTTTTGGAGAGGATTTGCCTTCGGGGCTCGCCCCACGATCAGGCCGAGAACAACAAAAACTGCACTAAAGCAGAGCCCGCACTGATTGGATCCAGGATGGATCATGGCAGCATCAGCATCCAAAGCAATCCGTTTGCTACTGGTACCCGATTTGGGATACCTAGAACGGGCCTACAACAAGAACAACAGGCCCGCTATAACAATAAAAACAAAGCACGCACCAATTTGGGGGGGAGCTTCGGCTCCCCCAGTAGCTTCAGTCCCCTCGTCATCCCCAGCCTGCCTTTACCATCCTTCCTACTCTCGATGCTAGAATCCGCGCCATTCGTGCGGTTACCGGCATTTCCGGCCGCTTATTCCTGCAAACAGTGCCTCCCATGCTGAAAAAGCTGTTCAAGTCCCTCCGCTCACCGCTCTCGCTTAAGCGCCAAGCCCGCCCCCGCAGCACGCCCGAAGTGCTCGGCCCGCGTCAGCACTCGCTGCAGCGCGGCCAGTTCAGCCGCAACGCGGTGAGCGTGGTGGACCGCCTGCAAAAGGCCGGCTACCAGGCCTACCTGGTCGGCGGCTGCGTGCGTGACCTGCTGATCGGCGTACAACCCAAGGATTTCGACGTCGCCACCAGCGCTACGCCCGAGCAGGTGCGCGCCGAGTTTCGCAACGCGCGGGTGATCGGCCGGCGCTTCAAGCTGGCGCATGTGCACTTCGGCCGCGAGATCATCGAAGTGGCCACCTTCCGCAGCAATCACCCGCAGGGCGACGACGAGGAAGACAGCCATCAGTCGGCACGCAACGAGAGCGGCCGCATCCTGCGCGACAACGTCTACGGCTCGCAGGAGAGCGATGCCCAGCGTCGCGACTTCACCATCAACGCCCTGTACTTCGACATCACAGGCGAGCGCGTACTGGACTACGCCCATGGCGTGCACGACATCCGCAACCGCCTGATCCGCTTGATCGGCGATCCCGAGCAACGCTACCTCGAAGACCCGGTGCGCATGCTGCGTGCGGTGCGCTTCGCCGCCAAGCTCGACTTCGAGATCGAGAAGCACAGCGCCGCACCGATCCGCCGCCTGGCGCCGATGCTGCGCGACATTCCCTCGGCCCGCCTGTTCGACGAGGTACTCAAGCTGTTCCTCGCCGGCCGCGCCGAACGCACCTTCGAACTACTGGTCGAGTACGACCTGTTCGCCCCGCTGTTCCCGGCCAGCGCCCGTGCCCTGGAGCGCGATCCCGACTACACCGGCGACCTGATTCGCCAGGCCCTGGCCAACACCGATGAGCGCATCGCCCTGGGCAAGCCGGTAACACCGGCCTTCCTTTTCGCCGCCCTGCTTTGGCCCGCGCTGCCGGCACGTGCCGCACAACTGCAGGAACGCGGCATGCCGCCGATCCCGGCCATGCAGGAAGCCGCCCACGACCTGATCGTCGAGCAGTGCAAGCGCATCGCCATTCCCAAGCGCTTCACCATCCCGATCCGCGAGATCTGGGACATGCAGGAGCGCCTGCCGCGCCGTCAGGGTAAACGCGCCGATATGCTGCTGGAGAACCCGCGTTTCCGCGCCGGCTACGACTTCCTGCTGCTGCGCGAAGACGCCGGCGAGCAGACCGGCGGCCTTGGCGACTGGTGGACCGAGTACCAGGACGCCAGCGACAGCGAGCGTCGCGCGATGATCCGCGAACTCAACAGCCGGCCGGAAGAAAGCGGCGACGGCGCACCGGCACGCAAGCGCCGCCGTGGCGGGCGCAATCGCAAGCGCGGACCGCGGGGCGATGCCCCGGCCGGCGAATAAGTGGAGCGGGTCTACATCGGCCTCGGCAGCAACCTGGCCGAGCCACTGCGGCAATTGCAGGCGGCGCTCGCCGCCATCGCCGCGCTGCCGCATAGCCACCTGGCCGCCACATCCTCCTTATATGCCAGCGACCCGCTCGGCCCGCCCGACCAACCCCGCTACGTCAATGCCGTCGCGGCACTGGATACCGAGCTGGCACCGCTCGAACTGCTCGATGCCCTGCAGCGCATCGAGCAGGAGCAAGGCCGTATGCGCAAGGCTGAACGCTGGGGGCCGCGCACCCTCGACCTGGACATTCTGCTGTTCGGCGACCGGCTGCTGAGCGAGGCGCGCCTGACCGTGCCGCACTATCACATGCATGCCCGCGCCTTCGTCCTCTACCCGCTGGCCGAGATTGCCCCGACCGACCTGCAACTGCCCGATGGTCGTCGCCTGGAGCAGCTGCTGGCCGCCTGCCCCTATGTGGGCCTGGAGCGCCTGGTAACGCCGTAACAGCGCGGTAACACCCGTGATTGACTTCACGCCCCCCCATCGGGACTATAGGCGTCCCGTTGCCCCGAGGCGGTGCAGACACCCCCGCCCATGAGGCCCCGAGACGGTGCCAAAAGCGCCGCAATACGGCCTGCTGATGAGGAATCCTCCATGCCTGATGTAACCGTAAGCACCCTGCTGGGCCTGAAGCAGAAGGGCGAGAAGATCGCCATGCTCACCGCCTACGACGCCACCTTCGCCCAGGCAGCCTGCCAGGCCGGAGTGGAAGTGCTGCTGGTGGGCGACTCCCTGGGCATGGTCCTGCAGGGCCACGACAGCACCTTGCCGGTGTCGCTCGCAGATATGGCCTATCACACCGCAGCCGTGAAACGCGGCAACCAGGGCGCGCTGATCCTTGCCGACCTGCCCTTCATGGCCTATGCCACCCTGGAGCAGACCTTCGCCAGCTGCGCGGCGCTGATGCAGGCTGGCGCCCATATGATCAAGCTGGAAGGCGCTGCCTGGCTGGCCGAACCGATCCGCCAGCTGGCCGAGCGCGGTGTGCCGGTGTGCGCCCACCTGGGGCTGACCCCACAGGCGGTCAACGTGTTCGGCGGCTACAAGGTGCAGGGGCGTGGTGATGCCGCCGCACGCCAGCTGCGCGCCGACGCCATGGCGCTGGAACAGGCTGGCGCCGCCATGCTGCTGCTCGAGTGCGTACCCAGCGAGCTGGCGGCGGAGATCACTCAGTCGGTGAAGATCCCGGTGATCGGCATCGGTGCCGGCTCTGCCACCGATGGTCAGGTACTGGTGATGCACGACCTGCTCGGTCTGTCGCTGAGCGGCCGCACGCCGAAGTTCGTGAAGAACTTCATGGAAGGTCAGCCCAACGTGCAAGCCGCTTTCGCCGCCTACGTGCGCGCCGTCAAGGACATCAGTTTCCCCGCCGAGGAGCACGGATTCTCCGCATGAATACCGTCAAGACCGTACTGGAACTGCGCGCCGCCGTGGCGCGCGCGCGCGGCGAAGGCAAGCGCATCGCTTTCGTGCCGACCATGGGCAACCTGCATGAGGGGCATGTCGCCCTGGTGGAGAAAGCCGGCCAGCGTGCCGACTTCGTGGTCGCCAGTATCTTCGTCAACCCGCTGCAGTTCGGTCCCAACGAGGACCTGGCGAAGTACCCGCGCACCCTGATCGCCGACCAGGAGAAACTGGTCGCCGCCGGTTGCCAGCTGCTGTTCCATCCGGACGTGGAGGAGATGTACCCGCACGGTCAGCAAGGTCAGACTCGCGTCAGCGTACCTGGCGTCTCCGAGGGCCTGTGTGGCGGCAGCCGCCCCGGCCACTTCGAGGGCGTGGCCACAGTGGTGACCAAGCTGTTCAACATGGTCCAGCCAGACCTCGCCGTGTTCGGCGAGAAGGACTTCCAGCAGCTGGCGGTGATCCGCACCCTGGTGCGCGACCTGAACATGCCGATCCAGATCATTGGCGAACCGACCGTACGCGCCGAAGACGGCCTGGCCCTGTCCTCGCGCAATGGTTATCTGAGCGCCGAGCAACGTGCCGCCGCGCCAGCGCTGTATCGCACCCTGCAGCAGCTGGCCAGCGCCATCCGCGAAGGCAACCGCGATTTCGCCCAACTGATCGAAGGCGGTCAGGCCAGCCTGGAGAGCGCCGGCTTCCGACCCGACTACCTGGAGATCCGCGAGGCCAGCAGCCTGCGTCCGGCCGAGGCGAGCGACACGCAACTGGTGATACTGGGCGCCGCCTTCATGGGCACCACGCGCCTGATCGACAATCTCGCATTCCAGCTCTAGCCGCCTGCGAGGGTTGGCCGGCAAGACGCAGCAACCCTCCGTTGGACATCTGAATCAGCAAAACAGGCCAGCGCGGCATGGCGAAAGGCCATACCCTGCACATCGTCTGGTCTTGAACCCCCTCGGGGGTTCGGGCACACTCTGCCGCCGCCGTGTTCCGAGAGGGAAATAGTCATGCACGCCATCATGCTCAAGGCCAAGCTGCACCGCGCCATCGTCACCCACGCGGTGCTCGACTATGAAGGCTCCTGCGCCATCGACGGCGAATGGCTGGACCTGTCCGGCATCCGCGAATACGAGCAGATCCAGATCTACAACGTGGACAACGGCGAGCGCTTCACCACCTACGCCATCCGCGGTGAAGAGGGTTCGAAGATCATCTCGGTCAATGGTGCCGCCGCGCACAAGGCCGGCGTCGGCCACCGCGTGATCATCTGCGCCTACGCCCACTACAGCGAAGCCGAGCTGGCCAACTTCCAGCCACGCGTGCTCTACATGGGCGCAGACGGCGAGCTGAGCCACACCAGCAACGCGATCCCCGTACAAGTCGCCTGAGCGGGACGCGCCCCGCTACACTCCAAGCCCGGAATCTCCGGGCTTTTTCATGCCCGACACGCCGCACAACAAGGAAAATGCCGCCATGGCGTACTACCAGCAACCGCTCGACGTCACTACCCTGCCGGCCTGGCAGGCCCTGCTCAAGCACCGTCAGGACATGCAGGGCTTCAGCATGCGCGAGGCCTTCGCGGCCGACGCCAAGCGTTTCGAGCGTTTCTCCATGAGCACCAGCGGCATCTTCCTCGACTACTCGAAGAACCTGCTCAGTACCCAGACCCGCGACCTGCTGGTCGGTCTGGCCCGCGAAGCCGGCCTGCAGGACGCCATTGAAGCCCTGTTCAACGGCGAACGGGTCAACGCCTCGGAAGGTCGCCCAGCGCTGCACACTGCCCTGCGCCGACCGATCGGCGACTGCGTCAGGGTCGACGGGGTCAACGTGATGCCCGATGTGCACCGGGTGCTCAACCAGATGACCGACATCGTCGGGCGCATCCACAGCAACCTGTGGCGCGGCTACAGCGAGAAGGCCATCACCGATGTGGTCAATATCGGCATCGGCGGCTCCTTCCTCGGCCCGCAACTGGTCTCCGAAGCCCTGCTGCCCTTCACTCAGCACGGCGTGCGCTGCCACTACCTGGCCAATATCGACGGCAGTGAGTTCCATGAACTGGCTGCCAAGCTGAACGCCGAAACCACCCTGTTCATCGTCTCGTCGAAGTCGTTCGGCACCCTGGAAACCCTGAAGAACGCCCAGGCCGCACGTACCTGGTACCTGGCCCGCGGCGGCACCGAGGAAAAGCTCTACCGCCACTTCATCGCGGTGACCAGCAACAACCAGGCGGCTATCGAGTTCGGCATCCGCGAGAAGAACATCTTCCCGATGTGGGACTGGGTCGGCGGGCGCTACTCGCTGTGGTCGGCCATCGGCCTGCCGATCGCCCTGGCCATCGGCATGTCCAACTTCAAGGAGTTGCTGTCCGGCGCCTACAGCATGGACACGCATTTCCGCAGCACCCCGTTCGAGAAGAACATGCCGGTGCTGCTGGCCCTGCTCGGGGTCTGGTACGGCAACTTCTGGGGCGCCCAGAGCCACGCGATCCTGCCGTACGACCACTACCTGCGCAACATCACCAAGCACCTGCAGCAGCTGGACATGGAGTCCAACGGCAAGCGCGTGCGCCAGGACGGCAGCCCGGTCAGCACCGACACCGGCCCGGTGATCTGGGGCGGCGTCGGCTGCAACGGCCAGCACGCCTACCACCAGTTGCTGCACCAGGGCACCCAGCTGATTCCAGCCGACTTCATCGTGCCGGTGGTCAGCTACAACCCGGTGGCCGACCACCACCAGTGGCTGTACGCCAACTGCCTGTCGCAGAGCCAGGCGCTGATGCTCGGCAAATGCCGCAACGAGGCCGAGGCCGAACTGCGCGCCAAGGGCCTGTCCGAGGATGAGGTACAGCGCCTGGCACCGCACAAGGTGATCCCCGGCAACCGCCCGAGCAACACCCTGGTGCTGGAGCGCATCAGCCCACGCCGCCTCGGCGCGCTGGTGGCGATGTACGAGCACAAGGTGTTCGTGCAGAGCGTGATCTGGGGCATCAACGCCTTCGACCAGTGGGGCGTGGAGCTGGGCAAGGAGCTCGGCAAGGGCGTCTACCAGCGCCTCACCGGCTGGGACCAGCCACCGGCCGAGGACGCCTCGACCCAGGGACTGATCGACTTCTTCCGCGGTCGTCACCGCGGTTAAGCCCCCCCCCCCAAAGCCCGGCCCTGCGCCGGGCTTTTTGCAGGATGCGGCACGCAGCACGCAGCGCCGACACTTGAACCAAGCAATTGCTTGGTTCACCCTAATGGACATCGCGGCTCAACAATAAGACAAGGAACCCGCCATGTTCGAAATCAGCCTTCACCCGGTCAAGGATGAGGTGCGCCAGCGCGCGCACCTGGACAACGAGGCTTACCAGCGTCTCTATCGCCAGTCCATCGAACAGCCGGATGCATTCTGGGGCGAGCAGGCACGCCAGTTTCTGCACTGGTTCAAGCCCTGGGACCGCGTGCAGCACTGCGACCTGACCCAGGGTGAGGCCCAGTGGTTCGCCGGCGGCCAGCTCAACGTCGCCCACAACTGCATCGACCGCCATCTGCCGCAGCGCGGCGAACAGATCGCCATCATCTGGGAAGGCGACAACCCGGCCGAGTCGGCACACATCACCTACAACCAGCTGCACCAAAACGTCAGCCGCCTGGCCAACGTGCTGAAGAGCCGCGGCGTACAGAAGGGCGACCGGGTGTGCATCTACATGCCGATGATCCCCGAAGCGGCCTACGCCATGCTGGCCTGCGCACGCATCGGCGCCATCCACTCGGTGGTGTTCGGCGGCTTCTCCCCGGACGCCCTGCGCGATCGCATCCTCGATGCCGACTGCCGCACCGTGATCACCGCCGACGAAGGCGTGCGCGGCGGCAAGTACGTGCCGCTGAAGAACAACGTCGACAAGGCCCTGCAGAGCTGCCCGAAGGTCAGCACCGTGGTGGTGGTCGAGCGCACCCAGGGCGAGATCGCCTGGGTGGAGGGCCGTGACCTCTGGTACCACCAGGCCCTGGAGGACGCCAGCGGCGACTGCCCGGCCGAGCCGATGGACGCCGAAGACCCGCTGTTCATCCTCTATACCTCCGGCAGTACCGGCAAACCCAAGGGCGTGCTGCATACCACCGGCGGCTACCTGCTGGGCGCGGCAATGACCCACAAGTACGTGTTCGACTACCACGAGGGCGACATCTACTGGTGCACCGCCGACGTCGGCTGGGTCACCGGCCACAGCTACATCGTCTACGGGCCGCTGGCCAACGGCGCCACTACCCTGATGTTCGAGGGCGTGCCCAACTACCCGGACGCCTCGCGTTTCTGGCAGGTGATCGACAAGCACCAGGTGAACATCTTCTACACCGCGCCGACCGCCCTGCGCGCGCTGATGCGCGAAGGTGAAGGCCCGGTCAAAGCCACCTCGCGCTCGAGCCTGCGCCTGCTCGGCTCAGTGGGTGAGCCGATCAACCCGGAAGCCTGGGAGTGGTACTACCACGTGGTCGGCGATACCCGCTGCCCAATCGTCGACACCTGGTGGCAGACCGAAACCGGCTCGATCCTGATCACCCCGCTGCCCGGCGCCACCGACCTCAAACCCGGCTCGGCGACCCGTCCATTCTTCGGCGTACAGCCGGTGCTGCTCGACGAGCAGGGCAAGGAAATCGAGGGCCCCGGCGCCGGCGTACTGGCGATCAAGGCCAGCTGGCCGAGCCAGATCCGCAGCGTCTACGGCGACCACCAGCGGATGATCGATACCTACTTCAAGCCCTACCCCGGCTACTACTTCACCGGCGACGGCGCGCGCCGTGACGAGGACGGCTACTGGTGGATCACCGGGCGTGTGGACGATGTGATCAACGTCTCCGGCCACCGTATCGGCACCGCCGAGGTGGAGAGCGCCCTGGTCCTGCATGACGCGGTGGCCGAAGCGGCGGTGGTCGGCTACCCGCACGATCTGAAGGGCCAGGGCATCTATGCCTATGTCACGCTGATGAAAGGCAGCGAGCCCAGCGAGGCGCTGACCAAGGAGCTGCTGGCCCTGGTCGGCAAGGAGATCGGCAGCTTCGCCAAGCCGGAGCTGATCCAGTGGGCGCCGGGCCTGCCCAAGACGCGCTCGGGCAAGATCATGCGGCGCATCCTGCGCAAGATCGCCTGCAACGAGCTGGAGAACATGGGCGACACCTCGACCCTGGCCGACCCTTCGGTGGTCGACAGTCTGATCGAGCGGCGCCTCAACCGCTGAGTGGCGGCGGGGCCCTGCCCCGCTTGATCCGCCCGGCGCGAGCGTCGACACTGGCATCCATGGAAAGCCTACGTCGCCAGATCGCCGCCCAGGTCCACAGCCTCACGGGCGCCTCGCTCAACCAGCTCGACCTCGACCAGCCACGAGGCGACCCCGGCCTGTTCGGGCCCGCCTCGATGGTCTGGGAAGTGCACGCCGACTTCACCTCGATGATGGTCGGCGGCATCGCCGCGCTGCTCCTGCAGATGCTCCACCCACTGGCCCTGGCCGGAGTGTGGGACCACTCCAACTTCCGTCAGGACCTGATCGGCCGCCTGCGCCGCACCAGCCTGTTCATCGCCGGCACCAGCTACGGCGGCGTCGCGGACGCCGAGCGTCTGATCTCCAAGGTGCGCAGCATCCACCTGCAGGTGGTGGGCCAGGCACCCGATGGGCGCCCCTATGCCGCCAGCGATCCAGCCCTGCTGACCTGGGTGCATGTAGCCGAGGTGCACTGTTTCCTCACCGCTTACCTGCGCTACTGCAATCCCGACCTGGCGGAGGCCGAGCAGGATCGCTACTACGCCGAAGTGGCGCTGATCGCCCGGCGCCTCGGCGCACAGGAGGTCCCCGACTCGCGCCTGGCGGTCGCGGCCTACCTCGAGGCGATCCGCCCGCAGCTGCTGTGCGACGAACGCACCCGCGAAGTGGTGCGCCTGCTGCACGCAGCGCCCATGCCCAGCGCGCTGGCCCGCCCCTTCGGCGGGCTGATGATGCAGGCCAGCTTCGACCTGCTGCCCACCTGGGCCAGCACCCTGCTCGGCGAGAGTATCCCGGCCTGGCGCCGCCCGTTGATCCGCGCCAGCGTGCAACGCACGGCCCAGCTGTTGCGCTGGGGCGTGGCCGACAACACCGCGGCGCAGCGCGCCCGGCGGCGACTGCTGGTGGCTGGCCGGTCAGAATCCGCTATGCGACCATAAGCGCCTTTCCGGTCACAGCCTGAACCGCATCGAGGACATGAACATGCAAGACGTTGTCATAGTTGCCGCCACCCGCACCGCCATCGGCAGCTTCCAGGGCTCCCTGGCCGGCGTGCCCGCCGTCGAGCTGGGTGCCGCCGTGATCAAGCGCCTACTGGAACAGAGCGGTCTCGACGGCAACGAAGTGGATGAAGTGATCCTCGGCCACGTGCTGACCGCCGGTGCCGGGCAGAACACCGCCCGCCAGGCCGCGATCAAGGCTGGCCTGCCGAATGCCGTACCGGCCATGACCCTGAACAAGGTCTGCGGCTCCGGCCTCAAGGCCCTGCACCTGGGCGCCCAGGCGATCCGCTGCGGCGACGCCGACGTCATCATCGCCGGCGGCATGGAGAACATGAGCCAGGCGCCCTACGTCATGCCCGCCGCCCGCACCGGCCAGCGCATGGGCCACGGCAAGCTGATCGACAGCATGATCCAGGATGGCCTGTGGGACGCCTTCAACGATTACCACATGGGCATCACCGCCGAGAACCTGGTGGACAAGTACGGCATCAGCCGTGAGGAGCAGGACGCCTTCGCCGCCGCCTCCCAGCAGAAGGCCGTGGCCGCCATCGAAGCCGGCCGCTTCGCCGACGAGATCACCCCAATCCTGATCCCCTCGCGCAAGGGCGAACCGGTCAGCTTCGCCAGCGACGAACAGCCGCGCGCCGGCACCACCGCCGAGTCCCTGGCCAAGCTCAAGCCAGCGTTCAAGAAGGACGGCAGCGTCACCGCCGGCAACGCCTCCAGCCTCAACGACGGCGCCGCCGCCGTGCTGCTGATGAGCGCCGACAAGGCCAAGGCCCTCGGCCTGCCGGTACTGGCGCGGATAGCCGCCTATGCCAACGCCGGCGTCGACCCGGCGATCATGGGCATCGGCCCGGTCTCGGCCACCCGCCGTTGCCTGGACAAGGCCGGCTGGCAGCTGGCCGACCTCGACCTGATCGAGGCCAACGAGGCATTCGCCGCCCAGGCCCTGTCGGTCGGCAAGGAGCTGGGCTGGGATGCCGCCAAGGTCAACGTCAACGGCGGCGCCATCGCCCTCGGCCACCCGATCGGCGCCTCCGGCTGCCGCGTGCTGGTGACCCTGCTGCACGAGATGATCAAGCGCGATGCCCACAAGGGCCTGGCCACGCTGTGCATCGGCGGCGGGCAGGGCGTGGCCCTGGCTATCGAGAGAGTTTGATCGTTGGGCGGGTGCAACCCGCGTAGTCGCCCAGGCGCCCGCACGCGGGTTACACCCGCCCTACAGAATGACGCCGGCCGAGAGCCGGCGTTTTTCTTGGTAAACTGCGCGCCCTTCCCATCCCGAGACGCCGCGCATGTCCTCTCTCGACCAGGCGCTGCGCGCCGCCCTCGACGCTCGCCAGCCACTGCTGGCCGAGCTGCACCAGCAGCAGACCGACTGCTACCGCCTGTTCCACGGCAGCCAGGAAGGCGCTGCGGGTCTCACCGTCGACCGTTATGGCGCGCAGCTGATGGTGCAGAGTTTCCACCAGCCGCTTGCACAGGATGCCCTGCTCGACCTGCACGCGGTCATCAACGCGCAACTGGGCCTCGACCTGCAGCTGGTCTACAACGACCGCTCCGGCGGCAACTCGCGCATCGACCGGCGCGACCCGGTGTACCAGGCCACCCCCCAAGCGCTGGAAGACGGCATCGGCCGGGAGTGGGGGCTCAACTACCGGGTGCGCGGTCGCCATCCGGGACAAGACCCACTGCTGTTCCTCGACCTGCGCGAGGCGCGCGGCTGGGTGAAGCGCCACAGCGCCGGCAAGCGCGTACTCAACCTGTTCGCCTACACCTGCGGCGTCGGCCTGTGCGCGGCGGCCGGTGGCGCGCGCGAGGTGCTCAACCTGGACTTCGCCGAGGGCAACCTGGCGGTGGGCCGGGAGAATCTGGCGCTCAACCCGGGGCTGGCCATGGACTTCGTGCAGTCCGACTACTTCCCGGCCATCCGCCAGTTGGCCGGCCTGCCCATCGCTGCTCGCCGCGGGCACAAGCTGCCGAGCTACCCGCGCCTGGAGCAGCAGCAGTTCGATCTGGTGCTGCTCGACCCACCCGCCTGGGCCAAGAGCGCCTTCGGCACCGTCGACCTGCTGCGCGACTACCAGAGCCTGCTCAAGCCGGCGATCCTCGCCACGGCCGAGGGTGGCGTGCTGATCTGCTGCAACAACCTGGCGAAGGTCGAGCTGGAGGAGTGGCGCGATCAGGTGCTGCGCTGCGCCGAGAAACTCGGCCGGCCGGTGCGCGACTGCGCGCAGCTGCTGCCGGCCGCCGACTTCCCCTCGCGGGATGGCCGGCCACCGCTGAAGACCCTGATCCTGCGCTTCTGAGGCACCCCGGGCGGCACTCTGATGGCCCACAAAGCGGCAACGGCCATGCCATACTCCAGACTCCACAGACTGGAAGATGACGCCGTACCATGCTCAAAGGATTGCAACGTACCGCCTACGCCCTGGCCATCACCCTCGGCCTGTACAGCCTACTCGGCTTTCTGATTCTGCCCGGCATCGGGCAACGGGTCGCCAACCAGCAACTGGCGCAGCTGGCCACCGTTCCGGCGCACCTCGCACGCGTCGAGCTCAACCCCTTCAGCCTGGAGCTGCAGCTCTGGGGCCTGCATATCGGCGAGGTGGACAAGCCGCAGATCGCCTTCCAGCGCCTGTATGCCAACCTGCAGCTGGACAGCCTGTGGAGCGGCGCCGTGCACCTGGCCGATATCGAGCTGGAAAAAGCCCACACCGAAGTGCTGTTCGCCAAGGACGGCACGCTCAACCTGACCGGCCTGTTCAAGCTGCCGCCCGGCGAGGCGAAGCCGGCCGAAGAGCCGCCGAGCGAACCCTTCCCGCTGCGCATCGGCCGCGTCGCCCTGATCGAGAACGGTCTGCACTTCGAGGACCTGCGCCCCAGCGAGCCGGTGGAGTTCGTCTACGACTCGCTGAATCTGGAGCTGACCAACCTCAGCACCCTGCCCGAGGACAATGCCGACATGCAGATGGTCGCCATCGGCCCGCGCGGCGGGCGCATCGACTGGCAGGGCCAGGTCAGCCTTTCCCCCATCGCCTCCAAAGGCCAGCTGAAGATCAGCGACGGCCAGCTCAAGGGCGTTTGGCCCTACGTGCGCGACGCCGTACCGCTGGTGCTGGAAGATGGCGTGCTCGACCTCAGCGCCGAGTACTCGCTAAACCTGGCCAAGGGCACCGAACTGCAACTGAGCAAGGTCAGCGCCACCCTCGCCCGGTTCGCCATCAAGAGCCCGGAGGACAAACCCCTGCTGCGCCTGGAGCGCCTGGAAGTCGGCGACACCAGCCTGGAGCTGGCCAAGCAGCAGGTGGTGATCGGCACCATCCGCAGCCAGAAGCTGGAGACCTGGGCGGCCCGCGAGAAGGACGGCCAGCTGGACTGGCAGAAGCTGTTCGCCAGCCATAGCAAGCCGACGCCGGCAACCGAACCGGCGACCGAACCGACACCCACGGCGACTCCTGAGACTCCGGCTCCAAGCGAGGGAGCGGCCGGAGCGTCTGCCGAGAAGACCGCAGCCACGCCTGCGGATGCACAGCAGCAGACCGCCAGCACCGCGACTCCGGCAGAGCCGGCCAAGCCCTGGCAGGTCCTGCTGCGCGACGTGCAGTTGCGCGACTACCAGATCCACCTTGCCGACCGTGCTACCGGCAGCCAGGAAGTGAAGCTCGACCTGGCTCCGCTGAACCTCGACCTCAAGGACTTCGACAGCCTGGGCACTTCGCCCTTCGGCCTCAAGCTGGATACCGGGGTCAACAAGAACGGGCAGATCCAGGTCGCCGGCCAGGTACAGATCAGCCCGACCTGGGCCAAGCTGCAGGTCACCACCCGCGACATCGACCTGCGTCTGGCGCAGGCCTATATCAGCCCCTTCGTGCGCCTGGAGCTGCGCAGCGGCATGCTCGGCAGCGACCTGGCCGTCGACCTGAAAAGCGTCGAGCCGCTGGCCTTCAGCATCGGCGGCAAGGCCGAGGTCAACCAGCTGCATACCCTGGACACCCTCAAGGAGCGCGACTTCCTCAAGTGGCAGCACCTGGTCGTCGAGGGCCTCGACTATCGCCATGGCGAGGGCCTGGCCATTGGCAAGGTCAATCTGCAGCAGCCCTACGTGCGCTTCATCATCAACGAAGACCTGACCACCAACGTCAACGACCTGATGATCCCGCAGCCCAATGCCAAGACCGAGCCGGCCGGCAAGCCGCTGCCGATCCGCATCGGCGGTATCGCCATCAAGGACGGCTCGGCCAACTTCGCCGACTTCAGCCTGACGCCCAACTTCGCCACCGCCATTCAACAGCTCAACGGCCAGATCGGCACCCTCGACAACCAGAGCCCGAAAACCGCCAGCGTCGATATCAAGGGCAAGGTCGACAAGTACGCGCCGGTCAGCATCAAGGGCCAGCTGACGCCGTTCGACCCGATGAACAGCCTGGACATCGCCACCAGCTTCAAGAACGTCGAGCTGACCACCCTCACCCCCTACTCCGGCAAGTTCGCCGGCTACCGCATCCGCAAGGGCCGGCTCAACCTCGACCTGCACTACCGCATCGAGAAGGGCCAGCTGAACGCCGAGAACAAGCTGCTGCTGGAAGACCTGCAGCTGGGCGAGCAGGTCGACAGCAAGGACGCCGTGGACCTGCCGATCCGCCTGGCCGTGGCGCTGCTCAAGGACACCCAGGGCAACATCGACATCCAGCTGCCGGTGCAGGGCGACCTGAACAACCCCGAGTTCAGCGTCATGCCCATCGTCTGGCAGACCCTGCGCAACCTGGTGCTGCGTGCCGCCCAGGCGCCATTCAAGTTCATCGCCGGCCTGGTCGGTGGTGGCGACGTCGACCTCAGCCAGGTGCAGTTCGCCGCCGGTAGCGACGAACTGGATGGCGCGGCACAGAAGACCCTGGATACCCTGGCCGCCGCCCTCAAGGAACGTCCGGTGCTGCGCCTGGAAGTCGAAGGCATGAGCGCCGCAGCCAGCGATGGTCCGCTGCTGGCGGAGCAGCGTCTGGAGCGCGAGTACCAGAGCACCCAGTACAAGATTCTCCAGCGCAGCGGCGAGAAGGTACCTGCCACACCCGAGGAGCTGGTGGTCGAGGAGGACGACAAGGCCGTACTGCTGGAGGGCATCTACCGCACGCGCCTCAAGCAACAGCCGCCAGCCGAGTGGAAGGAGTTGCCGGACGAGGAGCGCACGGCGAAAATGCGCGCCGCCGTGCTGCAGTCCTGGGCCAAGAGCGAGTTGCTGCTGCGCCAGCTGGGCCAGGCCAGGGCAGCCAGCATCAAGGACTATCTGGTGGAGCGCGGCGGTCTGGAGGACCAGCGCATCTACCTGCTCGATGTTGGCCTCGCTCAGGACCAGGCCAGTGCCCAGGTAGCCAGTGCATTGCATCTAGGGAGTCTGTAATGAAGGGAAGTCTGCTACTCGTTACGCTGGCACTGGCCTGCGGGCTGGCCGAAGCCGGTACGCTGCGCTGCGGCAGCAAGCTGGTCAACGAAGGTGATCGCGCCTTCGAGGTGGAGCGCAAGTGTGGCAAACCCGCACGCACTGATCTGGTCGGCTACACCGGCGGCTACTACGGGGATCGGGAAATGGTGATCGAGGAGTGGGTGTACGGTCCCACCAACGGTATGCTCAGCATCCTCACGTTCCAGGGCAACCGCCTGACCCGCATCGAGACCAAACGCGCCGACTGACAGCCGCAGGCACAGGATGTAGGCTGCGCCTATCCACATCAAGGCGCCCGCTCATGCCTTCCAGACTCGCTCTCCCGCTCATCGGCCTGCTGCTGGCCAGCACCGCCGAAGCGGGGTCCACATTGCGCTGCGGCAGCAAGCTGATCAGCCTCGAGGATCACGTCGAAGAAGTCGCCGCCAAGTGCGGAGCGCCGGCGCGGCGCGACTTCCTCGGCTACAAGGAGGTAGTCGACTACTACGGCTTCGTCACTCAGGTTGCCCTGGAAGAATGGGTCTACGGGCCGAAGAACGGCATGCTGTATTTCCTGCGCTTCGAAGGCAATCGCGTCACCAAGATCGAAAGTAAACGCGGTCGCTGACCGCCAAGACAGAACAAGGATGCTCGACATGAGAAAACGGCTACTGACCGCCCTCCTCGTCCTCACCAGCCTGCACGCCCAGGCGGCTTCACTGCGCTGCGAACACGGCATCGCCGACAAGGGCGACCGTACCACCGAGGTGCTGCAGAAGTGCGGCACACCGGTCAGCCAGGCGGTTACCGGTCATACCCTGGATCGCAACGGCAAGGTGCAGTACATCAAGGAAGAATGGGTCTACAGCCGTGACAACGGCATGCTGTACTTCCTGCAGTTCGAGGGTGAGCGACTGGTTCGCGTCGACAGCAAGCGTGGTGGCTGATGCTGATCATTCCCGCCGAGCATCCGCTGGACTGGAAGCGTCCCCCCGTCATCACTCTGCTGTTAATCCTGCTCAACACCCTGATCTACTTCGGTTACCAGGGCGGTGACGAACAGCGTCGCGAGCAGGCCGTGCAGGCCTACCTGGACAGTGGTCTGCTGAGCCGCGAGCGCCCGTTGTTCGTCGACGATCTGGTCCGCCGCGACCGGCTCGAGGAAGGCGAGCGCGACTACGTCGACGGCATGCGCCGCCAGGACCTGGCGTCCGGGATACTGCACGACCTGCAGTTCGAGCAACGCCTGCATCAGAGCCCGGAGTACCAAGCCGACCCAGCCTGGCAGGAGGCACGCGGACGGGCGGAAGCGCTGCGTGACCGACTCAGTACCTTCCGCTTCGGTTTCATTCCGGCCCGTTTCAGCATGGAAGGTCTGTTCGGTGCCATGTTCCTGCACGGCAGCTTCGACCACCTGCTGGGCAACATGCTGTTCCTGTTTATCTTCGGCTTCGCCCTGGAAATCGCGCTGGGCCGCTGGGTCTATCTGGGCTTGTACCTGCTCAGCGGCGTGGCCTCGCACCTGCTGTGGTGGGCACTGGACCCGGTATGGGTCACGGGCGTGGGCGCCTCCGGGGCGATCTCCGGGTTGATGGGCATGTACATCGGTGTTTACGGCCTGCGCAAGATCAACTTCTTCTACTGGCTGGGGCCTCTGATCGGCTACTTCAAGGCACCGGCGCTGTGGGTGCTGCCGGTGTGGGTGGGCAAGGAACTCTACGGCCTGTTGGCATCGGACGATCACATCAACTACTACGCCCACCTTGGCGGCCTCGGGGCGGGCTTCCTCGCCGTGTGGCTGGCGCGCCTGTCCGGACGCCTGCGGATGGACGAAGACTACCTGCACAAGGTGGACCCGGACGCGCCCTTCAAGCGCGAACTGGCAGCGCTCGACCAGTTGATCGCACAGTTCGACCTGGCCCAGGCGGCCAACCGCGGACCGGATCTGCTGAACCGCTACCCAGGCCGCCTGCCGCTGCTGGAGCGCCTCTATGCCATCGCCAGCGGACGCCAGGACCGCGCCCTGCTGAGTACGCTATTGAAGCAGCTGTTTGCCCTGCCCGACAGCTCGGAACGCCTGCTCCTGCTCAAGCGCCTTGCCGATGACAGCGCAGCCGATGAGCAACCGCTGCTGCGGCATGCAGCTGTACAACTGCACCTGCTGCCGCCGCTGATCCGCGCCGGCGAGGGCCAGCGCGCACTGGCCTGCTGGCGCCGCCTGAGCCAGGCGACCCCAAGCCCGCCCCAGCTGCCGGGGCTGACCCTGCAGCTGGCCAGACTGCTTGGGCAGGGACGGGATCTGCGCGGCATCGGCGAACTCACCCGCTTCCTGCACAGCCGCTATCCGGAAGCCGAACAGACCCGCCAGCTGGCCCTGCTGCAACAGCACCTGGCGCGCTGACTCAGGCCTGCGCCGCCAAGCGGCGCAGGGTCTCCTCGAGGCTGGCCACCTCGCCCAGCAGCGGCGATTGCGGGTATCGGGCGCGGATGTAAGCCAGCAGCTTCTGCGCCGTCTCCACCTGCCCCAGGCCCTCGGCAAAGCCGCGTGCGGCCAGCAGGTAGGCGCGCGGGATATGCGGGTAGTCGGGGAAGCGCTGGTGCAGGTTGCGCAACAGGCTCAGCCCTTCGCGGGTCTTGTGGCGCTGCAGCAGGGCCTCGGCCAGCCGCTCGCAGACCAGCGCATCCTCGGGCACATAGTCCGCCTTGAACTGGCGAGCATTGAGCAGCGCAAAGGCGCCCTGCGCCGGATTCAGCCGTGCGGCCAGCGGCAGGTAGTGTTCGAGATGGCGCAGGCAGCGCTCGCGCGCGCCAAGGCCGAACAACAACTGGTGGAAGCGCTCGTTGAGCTTGAGATCGTTGGGCGCCACGTCCAGTGCCTTGGCCAGCACCTCCAAGGCCTGCGCGCTCTGCCCTTCCTTGACGCGCACCTCGGCGTCGGCCAGGGCACGGCGGCGGCGGTACTCTTCGGCGGGAACGCCGCGCGGCGCCGAATCATCCACCGCCACGTAACCCAGCGCGCCCTGATACTGGAACACGGCGTACCCCATCATGGCGCACATCACCACACTGAAGTAGCCGAACAGCAGCGCCGCGATGGGCATCAGCACCACCCGCGGCAGACCGCTTGAGAGCATGTAGACCACCGCGTCCGGCGACTGCCAGAGAATGAACAGGAACCCCCAGAGGATCAGGTAGCGCCAGCCCATCGCTTTGATCACCGCGCCGACCTGATCGGGACTAAGGGCATCGCTGAGCGTCTTGTCCAGGGCCAGGCGGATGATGCTCGCCGGAATCAGCAGCTGCACCCCCAACGTCGCCGTCCAGAAGAGTGCCTCGCTGTCGAAGTCGGCCGCCAGCCAGACCACTGCGAAGGCGATGAAGAAGATCACCAGCAGGCGCCAGAACAGGCTGAAACCTTCACCGTCGAAGGCGCCCTGCAGCGCCGGAGCCTCGCGCACACCCTGGCTGGAGCTCTCGATTACGCTTTGCAGGTACTTGGTGGCGACGCAGAACAGCGCCAGCCACAGCAGTTTCCAGGCCGGCATGAACAGACTGGCCAGGCACAGTGCCGCCGCAAACAGCAGCGGCCCCGGCTGCAGGCCATAACGGAAGAACACCGGAATGCGTTGCCAGAACGGCTGCGCGGTATTGGCCGCGCCGAGGAACTGCAGCTTGCCGGCACACAGCGGACACTGCGGTTCCAGCTCAGGGGCATCGGCGTTGAGCGGAATGCAGCAATCACCAAAGTCGCGCTGGCAAGGCGAACAGTGCCAGGTGGCGGGTTGTGCGGGGTGGTAACGGCAGTGGGTGATTTCCATCGCCAGACGTCCTTGTTAGGTACTGCGTAGCGCGCCATTGTCGGGGGAAACCGCAGGCAAAAAAAGAGGGCCCCAGCAGGGGCCCTCTTTCTTGCACAACCAGACTGAGGGGCTGACGAGCAGCCCCCAAAGGCTTAGACGCCCGAGGCCTTGGCAGCAGCAACGTCCTTGATCGACAGCTTGATGCGGCCGCGGTTGTCCACGTCCAGTACCAGCACTTCGACTTCCTGGCCTTCTTTCAGCACGTCGGTGACCTTCTCGACGCGCTGATCGCTCAGCATCGAGATGTGCACCAGACCGTCCTTGCCCGGCAGGATGTTGACGAAGGCGCCGAAGTCGACGATGCGCTCGACCTTGCCGACGTAGATCTTGCCGATCTCGGCCTCGGCGGTGATGCCCAGAACACGCTGACGCGCGGCCTCGGCAGCTTCCTTGGTCTCGCCGAAGATCTTGATCGAGCCGTCGTCTTCGATATCGATCGAGGCCTTGGTCTCTTCGCAGATGGCACGGATGGTAGCGCCGCCCTTGCCGATCACGTCGCGGATCTTGTCCTGGTCGATCTTCATCGCCAGCATGGTCGGAGCGTTGGCCGACAGCTCGCTGCGCGACTGGGAGATGACCTGGTTCATCTGGCCAAGGATGTTCAGACGGGCTTCCAGAGCCTGACCCAGGGCGATCTCCATGATCTCCTCGGTGATGCCCTGGATCTTGATGTCCATCTGCAGCGCGGTGACGCCATTGGCGGTACCGGCCACTTTGAAGTCCATGTCGCCCAGGTGGTCTTCGTCACCCAGGATGTCGGTCAGTACGGCGAACTTGTCACCTTCCTTGACCAGACCCATGGCGATACCGGCCACCGGCGCTTTCATCGGCACACCCGCGTCCATCAGGGCCAGGGAAGCGCCACACACGGAAGCCATGGAGGACGAACCGTTGGACTCGGTGATCTCCGAGACGATACGGATGGTGTACGGGAAATCGTCATTGCTCGGCAGCATGGCGGCAACGCCACGACGGGCCAGGCGACCGTGGCCGATTTCGCGGCGGCCGGTGGCGCCCATGCGACCACATTCGCCGACCGAGTACGGCGGGAAGTTGTAGTGCAGCATGAACGGATCGCGCTTCTCGCCTTCCAGGGTGTCCAGCAGCTGGGCATCGCGAGCGGTACCGAGGGTGGCAACCACCAGGGCCTGGGTTTCGCCACGGGTGAACAGCGCCGAACCATGGGTCTTGTCGAGCACACCGACTTCGATGTTCAGACCGCGCACGGTACGGGTATCACGACCGTCAATACGCGGCTTGCCGTCGACGATGTTCTGGCGAACGGTGCGGTACTCGATCAGACCGAAAGCGTCTTTGACTTCACCGGCGGACGGCTGGCCTTCTTCGCCGGAGAACTTGGCGACGACCTGGTCGCGCAGCTCGTCCAGACGGTTGTAGCGGTCCTGCTTGATAGTGATGGTGTAGGCCTGGGAGATGGCTTCGCCGAACTCGGTCTTGATAGCGCTGAGCAGCGCGGTGTTCTCGGCCGGGGCGGTCCAGCTCCAGCGGGGCTTGCCGGCTTCGGCAGCCAGCTCGGTCACGGCCTTGATTACGGCCTGGAACTCTTCATGAGCGAACAGTACGGCGCCCAGCATCTGGTCTTCGGTCAGCTCTTTGGCTTCGGATTCGACCATCAGTACGGCGTCTTTGGTGCCCGCTACGACCATGTCCAGGCTGGAAGCCTTGAGCTGCTCGTAGGTCGGGTTCAGCAAGTAGCCGGTTTCCGGGTGGAAGGCCACGCGCGCGGCACCGATCGGGCCGTCGAACGGGATACCGGAGATAGCCAGGGCGGCCGAGGTGCCGATCATGGCGGCAATGTCCGGATCAGTCTTCTTGCTGGTCGAAACCACGGTGCAGATGACCTGCACTTCGTTGAGGAAACCTTCCGGGAACAGCGGACGGATCGGACGGTCGATCAGGCGCGAGGTCAGGGTCTCTTTCTCGGAAGGACGCGCTTCACGCTTGAAGTAGCCACCCGGGATCTTGCCGGCAGCGTAGGTTTTTTCCTGGTAGTGCACGGACAGCGGGAAGAAGCCTTTGCCCGGGTCGGCCTGCTTGGCGCCAACTACGGTACACAGCACGCTGACATCGTTGTCCACGGTAACCAGGACGGCACCGGAAGCCTGACGGGCAATGCGCCCGGTTTCGAGGGTGACGGTCGACTGACCGAACTGGAACTTTTTAATAACCGGAGTCACGGTATTTTCCTTCTCTTTGTTGCCTTGGGGGAAACTGCTGCAACAGGGGCCTACTGCCCCTGAAACCTGTTCAGAACTCGGCTCGTCGGAACCGATTTTTGAACGGGTTTCAAATTCCGTTCTGTAGAAAGCCAGAAGCTGGAAGACCGAAGCCACGGGCCGGTATCAACCGACCTGCGACTCCGAGCTTCCAGCTTCTCACTTCAGGTGTACGTCTTAGCGACGCAGACCCAGGCGACCGATAAGGGCGCTGTAACGACTGGTGTCCTTACCCTTCAGGTAGTCCAGCAGCTTGCGGCGCTGGTTAACCATGCGGATCAGACCACGACGGGAGTGGTGGTCTTTGCCGTTGGCCTTGAAGTGGTCCTGCAGCTTGTTGATGTTGGCGGTCAGCAGGGCAACCTGCACTTCCGGGCTACCGGTATCGCCTTCAGCTTGCTTGTAGTCGTTAACGATCTGGGCTTTTTCTTCAACGCTCAGTGCCATGATGGGCTCCTTGAGTGAACAGGCCGGGAACCAGTCCCGTGTTTTAAAAAGAGGAATGACCATGCCTGCTGACAGCCACCCTCGTTCCGGTCATTTCGACCGAATCGCTTGCCCGGGCCTGGGCCCCGGCCCCTACCCGCCCTAGAAGCTGGTAGAGATCAATCTTTTCGGCGCAATGCGCCCGTCATCGCTGACTTCACCGATGCCAATGAAACGACCGGTGTGGTCCTGCACCCTGACCATGCCGAACTTCGGCGCTTCCGGGGCACGGACCGGCTGACCGTGCAGCCAGTAATAGGCACTGTGCTCGGACAGCTGCAGCAGCGGCCAGTGCTCCAGGCCACTGTCGGCCGGCAGCAGGAACTGATCCAGCGCCTCGCTACCGCCCTCGGCGTGGGCCTTTTCCAGCGCTTCCAGGCTGACCGCCTGGGCCAGCACGAAGGGACCGGCCTGGGTCCGACGCAGTTCGGCAACATGACCACCGCAGCCCAGTTCACGGCCGATGTCCTCGACCAGGGTGCGGATGTAGGTGCCTTTGCTACAGGCCACGGACAGGCGCAGCTGCGCGTTGTCCAAAGCCAGTAACTCCAAGCGCGCGATATTAACAGATCGCGCCTCGCGCTCCACTACTTCGCCGGCACGCGCCAGCTTGTACAGCGGCTGGCCGTCCTTCTTCAGGGCCGAGTACATGGGCGGTATCTGTTTGATTTCGCCGCGAAAATGCGGCAACAGCGCCTCGATGTCATCCCGACCGACGGTCACCTCGCGGCGCTCCACGATTTCACCCTCGGCATCGCCGGTGGTGGTGGTCACGCCCAGCTGAGCGACGGTCTCGTAGCCCTTGTCGGCGTCCAGCAGGTACTGGGAGAACTTGGTCGCCTCACCGAAGCACAGCGGCAGCACACCGGTGGCCAGCGGATCGAGGCTGCCGGTGTGCCCGGCCTTCTCGGCGTTGAGCAGCCAGCGCACCTTCTGCAGGGCCTGGTTGGAGCTCATGCCGCGCGGCTTGTCGAGAATCAGGATGCCGCTGACGTTGCGGCGGATGCGTTTCACCTGCGCCACGTTCAGTCGTCCTGATGCTTGCTGTCTTCGGAAATCGCACGTTCGATCAGTGCCGACAGGTGCGTACCACGGGTGATGCTCTCGTCGTAGTGGAAATGCAGCTGCGGCACGCTGCGCAGCTTCATCGCCTTGCCCAGCAGCATGCGCAGGTAACCTGCCGCGTCGTTGAGCACGCGGACGTTCTGCTGGATTTTCTCCGCATCGTTCTCACCCATCACGGTCACGAATACCTTGGCGTGACCGACGTCGCGACTGACTTCCACGGCAGTGATGGTGACGAAGCCAAGGCGCGGGTCCTTGACCTCGCGCGGAATCATCTGCGCCAGCTCGCGCTGGATCTGATCGCCTATACGCTGGGTACGGCTATACACTTTTGCCATTTCTTCCTACCTCGCCCGCCGCTACTGGCAGCAGGCTCACAAGCGGCAAACGCCCGGCCGCGCTGATGCGGGGCCGGGCGTCCGGTGTTGCGGGCCGTCCCTTACAGGGTACGCGCCACCTGGACCTTCTCGAACACTTCGATCTTGTCCCCGACCTTGACGTCGTTGTAGCTCTTCACGCCGATACCGCACTCCATGCCGTTACGCACTTCGGCGACGTCGTCCTTGAAGCGACGCAGGGATTCCAGCTCGCCCTCGAAGATCACCACGTCCTCGCGCAGTACGCGGATCGGACGGTTGCGATAGACGGTACCCTCGATGACCATGCAGCCGGCGACAGCGCCGAACTTCGGCGAACGGAACACGTCACGCACTTCGGCGGTACCCAGGATGTTCTCGCGGACATCGCTGCCGAGCATGCCGGTCAGGGCCTTCTTGACGTCTTCGATGATGTCGTAGATCACGTTGTAGTAACGCATGTCCAGGCCTTCGGCCTCGACGATCTTGCGCGCACCGGCATCGGCACGCACGTTGAAGCCGAACAGCACCGCGTTGGAAGCCAGCGCCAGGTTGGCATCGGACTCGGTGATACCACCGACACCGCCACCGACCACACGCACCTGCACTTCGTCGTTGCCCAGGCCGCTGAGCGAGCCCTGCAGAGCTTCCAGAGAACCACGCACGTCGGCCTTGAGGACGATGTTGAGGGTCTTCTTCTCTTCCTGGCCCATGTTCTCGAAGATGTTTTCCAGCTTGCCGGCGTGAGCACGGGCCAGCTTCACTTCGCGGAACTTGCCCTGACGGAACAGCGCGACTTCGCGGGCCTTCTTCTCGTCGGCAACCACGGTCATCTCGTCACCGGCATCCGGCGTACCGTCCAGACCAAGGATCTCGACCGGAATCGACGGACCGGCTTCCTTGATGGCCTTGCCGTTCTCGTCGAGCATGGCACGCACGCGACCATAGTTGACGCCGACCAGAACCATGTCGCCCTGGCGCAGGGTACCGTCCTGGACCAGCACCGTGGCCACCGGACCGCGGCCCTTGTCCAGGCGCGACTCGACCACGACACCACGGCCAGGGGCCGACGGCGTGGCGGTGAGCTCAAGCACCTCGGCTTGCAGCAGCACGGCTTCCAGTAGCTCGTCGACGCCGGTACCAGCCTTGGCCGAGACACCGACGAACGGAGCATCGCCGCCCCACTCTTCCGGAATCACATCCAGCGCGGCCAGGCCGTTCTTGATGTTGTCCGGGTTGGCATCCGGCTTGTCCATCTTGTTGATCGCGACCACGATCGGCACGCCAGCCGCTTTCGCATGCTGCACGGCTTCCTGGGTCTGCGGCATCACGCCGTCGTCTGCCGCCACCACCAGGATGACGATGTCGGTGGCCTTGGCACCACGGGCACGCATCTGGGTGAATGCAGCGTGGCCGGGCGTATCGAGGAAGGTGACCATGCCGCGGTCGGTTTCCACGTGGTAGGCACCGATGTGCTGGGTGATGCCACCGGCTTCACCAGCGGCCACCTTGGCGCGACGAATGTAGTCGAGCAGCGAGGTCTTGCCGTGGTCGACGTGACCCATCACGGTCACCACCGGCGCACGGGAGAAGGCCTCACCTTCGTACTTCAGCGACTCGGCCAGCTGCTCTTCGAGCGCGTTCTCGCTGACCAGTTTGACCTTGTGGCCCATTTCCTCGGCGACCAGTTGTGCGGTCTCCTGGTCCAGGACCTGGTTGATGGTCACCGGGGTGCCCATCTTGAACATGAACTTGACCACTTCGGCGCCTTTGACCGACATCTGGGCGGCCAGGTCGGCAACGGTAATGGTCTCGCCGATCGCTACTTCGCGCACAATAGGTCCTGTCGGGCTCTGGAACCCGTGCTGATTACGCTTCTTCGGCTTCATCCGGCCGCCACGACCGCGACGGAAGTCATCCACTTCCTCGTCGGTGCTGCGCGGCGCAACGCGCGGTGTCGGCGCCTTGTCCTTCGGAGCAGGACGATGCTGGGCATGCTTGCGATCACGACGCTCGTCGTCGTCGGTGCGCGCCGGCTTGTCTTTCTCGACGCGACGCAGTTCTTCTTTCTTGCGCTCAGCAGCTACAGCTGCAGAAGCCGGCTCGGCGGCAGGAGCCGCGGCCACCACTTCCGCAGCCGGAGCAACGGCCGCCAGCGCGGCAGCGTCCTGCTGCTTGCGTGCTTCGGCCTCGGCCTGCTTGCGTGCCTCTTCCTCGGCCTTCAGGCGGGCTGCCTCTTCGGCGGCACGCTGCTCTTCCAGCTCGCGCTGCTTCTCGGCTTCGATCTCGTCAGGGCTGCGCTTGACGTAGGTCTTCTTCTTGCGCACTTCCACGCTGATGGTCTTGCTACCGGCGACCTTCAGGGTGGTGGTGGTCTTGCGCTGCAAGGTGATCTTGCGCGGCTCTTCCAGCTTCTCGCCGTGGCTGCTCTTCAGGTGAGCCAGCAGCGCCTGCTTTTCGTTGTCAGTTACCACTTGCTCGGCGCTGGTGTGCGGCAGACCTGCCTCACGCATCTGCTGCAGCAGGCGCTCCACTGGTGTGTCGACCACTTGGGCCAGTTCTTTCACCGTGACTTGCGTCATGCATCTCTCTCCTCAGGCCGCAACCGCTTACTCGAACCAATGGGCTCGGGCGGCCATGATCAGCTTGCCGGCACGCTCTTCGTCCATGCCGTCGATGTCGAGCAGGTCGTCAATCGACTGCTCGGCCAGGTCTTCGCGATTTACCACGCCACGTACCGCCAGCTCGTGAGCCAGGGTCTTGTCCATGCCGTCCAGGGACAGCAGGTCTTCGGCGGGATGGGCATCGGCCAGTTTCTCTTCGCTGGCGATGGCCTTGGTCAGCAGACGGTCCTTGGCACGAGCGCGCAGCTCGTTGACGATGTCCTCGTCGAAACCATCGATGCTGAGCATCTCTTCCATCGGTACGTAGGCAATCTCTTCCAGGCTGGTGAAACCCTCTTCAACCAGTACCTGAGCCAGTTCCTCGTCGACATCCAGCTCTTCGACGAAGCGCTGCAGAATGTCGCCGGTCTCGGCCTGCTGCTTGGCCTGGATATCGGCCTCGGTCATCACGTTGAGGGTCCAGCCGGTCAGCTGACTGGCCAGGCGCACGTTCTGACCGCCACGACCGATGGCCTGGGCGAGATTGTCTTCGGCCACGGCGATATCCATGGCATGGGCATCTTCGTCGACGATGATCGCCGCCACTTCGGCCGGAGCCATGGCATTGATCACGAACTGCGCGACGTTCTCGTCCCACAGCACGATGTCCACGCGCTCGCCGCCGATCTCGCCGGAGACAGCCTGAACACGCGAGCCGCGCATGCCGATGCAGGCACCCTGCGGGTCGATACGCTTGTCCTTGGAGCGCACGGCGATCTTGGCGCGCGAACCCGGATCACGGGAAGCGGCCATCACTTCGATCAGGCCTTCGGCGATTTCCGGCACTTCGATGGTGAACAGTTCGATCAGCATCTGCGGCGCAGTGCGCGACAGGATCAGCTGCGGGCCACGGTTCTCGGTGCGGATTTCCTTGAGCAGCGCACGCACGCGGGCGCCGACGCGGAAAGTCTCGCGCGGGATGATGTCTTCACGGGCCAGCAGCGCCTCGGCGTTATTGCCGAGATCGACGATCACGCTGTCGCGGGTCACCTTCTTCACGGTACCGGAGATGATCTCGCCGACGCGTTCGCGATAGGCATCGACCACTTGCGCGCGTTCAGCCTCGCGGACCTTCTGCACAATGACCTGCTTGGCGGTCTGCGCGGCGATGCGACCGAACTCGATGGACTCGACCGGCTCTTCGATGAAGTCGCCGACCTTGGCACCGGCCTCGCGTTCCTGCGCCTGCTCGACGGTCAGCTGGGCGGCAGGATTTTCCAGGTCATCCTCGGCTACCACTTCCCAGCGGCGGAAGGTTTCGTAGTTGCCGTTCTGGCGATTGATCGCCACGCGCAACTCGACTTCATCGTCGAAACGCTTCTTGGTCGCTGTCGCCAGAGCCAGCTCCAGCGCTTCGAAAATAACATTGGCCGGCACGCCCTTCTCGTTGGACACCGACTCTACAACCAGCAGTACTTCTTTACTCATCGTACGCCTCGCCTTTCGCAATCCATTGGATCCGCGGGATCCGCGTCTCAGTCAAAACGGGGAATAATATTGGCCTTGTCGATCAGATCGATCGGCAGCAGGAATTCGTGGTCATCCACCAGCACCACCACATCCTGATCCTCCACACCGCGGAGGAGCCCCTGGAAATTGCGCCGCCCGTCGAAGGGCGAGCGCAGCTTGATCTTCACCTGCTCGCCAACGTGCTTGGCGAACTGTTCGAGGGTGAACAACGGCCGATCCATACCCGGCGAGGACACCTCAAGGGTGTATTCGCTGCTGATCGGGTCCTCGACATCCAGCACGGCGCTGACCTGCCGACTCACGACCTCGCAATCGTCGACCAGAATGCCATTGGCATGGTCGATGTACACACGCAGCAGGGAATGCCGCCCCTGGGAAATGAATTCAACACCCCAGCATTCATAGCCGAGCGATTCAACCACCGGGGCCAACATGGCCTGCAACTGTTCCAGCTTGCTCGACACCCGAAGCCCTCCGCGCATGCCGTAGAAATAAAAAATGGGCGAAACGCCCATCCATCGTGCCAACCGTGCATAACGCCGGTGGCGGATTGTCCCAGCTAGCAAAAAGCCCCTGAATAAGGGGCTTCTCTACAACTGGTTGCGGGGGCTGGATTTGAACCAACGACCTTCGGGTTATGAGCCCGACGAGCTACCAGACTGCTCCACCCCGCGCCAAAGCTGGGCCAAGAGTATACGGACGTTACCCCTGAGGGTCAACCGAACTCCGGGAAACGACAAGGCCCGCGAAGTGCGGGCCCTGCCGAAATATGGTACCGAGGAGGGGACTCGAACCCCTACAGCCTATGGCCACTACCACCTCAAGGTAGCGTGTCTACCAATTCCACCACCTCGGCAAAGAGGGTATTACTTCTGCTCCGGAGCTTCCGGAACGTCAGCCTGACCAGCTGCGCCCTTCTGCTCTTCGAGCACCGGAACGTCTTCGACGGCCGGCTTCTGCTGCACTTCAAGAACCGCCGGATCCGGCAGACCTGCTTGCGTCAGATTATCAGCTTTTTCTTTAGCAAAGAAGGCTAAACCCAAGCTGGTAATGAAAAAAGCTGCGGCGAGTATAGCAGTAAAACGACTCAGAAAGGTAGCAGAACCTTGACTGCCGAACACGGTAGCCGAAGCGCCAGCACCAAAGGAGGCACCCGCGTCAGCACCCTTGCCCTGCTGCAGCAGAACCAGAGCAACAACGCCAATAGCGCCCAGCAGATGTACGACAATTACGACTGTTTCCAGCATTTATCTGTTTCCTGCGGCGCGACAGATCGCACCAAACTCATCTGCGTTCAAGGAGGCCCCACCAATGAGCCCCCCATCGATATCCTGCATGCCGAACAGTTCGGCAGCATTGGCGGCCTTGACACTACCGCCATACAGAATTCTTACACCGCGCGCCACTTCAGCACTTTCGGCAGCCAACTGCACACGAATGGCAGCATGGACTTCCTGCGCCTCCTGCGGTGACGCCGTCAGCCCGGTACCAATGGCCCAGACCGGCTCGTAAGCCACTACAGCCTGCGCGAAAGCACCCACACCGAGCTCTTCGATCACACTACCCAGCTGCGCAGCAACCACTTCGAGTGTCTTGCCTGCCTGGCGCTGCTCCAGGGTCTCACCGACGCACAGCACCGGAATCAGACCGCAGGACTGCGCCGCAGCAAACTTGCGACTGACCTGCTCATCGCGCTCACCCAGAATCAGGCGGCGCTCCGAGTGACCGACAAGCACCATGGCGCAACCGGCATCAGCGAGCTGGCTCGGCGCAATCTCGCCGGTCAGCGCACCCTGCATCGGCTCCACCGCACAGTTCTGCGCACCGACGGCAATCGCCTTGCCGTCCAGCCCCACCAGCACCTGACTGATATACAGACAAGGCGGCATGACTGCGACCTCGACGCCTGTCGGCAACGCCAACTGGCGCAGACCTTTGATCAGCTCTGCGACACTGGCGCGGGTACCGTGCATTTTCCAGTTACCAGCTACCAGGGGGCGACGCATGCCGAACCTCGTCGTTCAAAGTGGGCGCAGATGTTACCCAAGAGCCTCTACCCTCGCAAGCCGATTCAGGCACAAACCTCGCCAACCACCTTGGCCAGCTCTTCGGCATAGGCGCGCACCTGGGCTTCGTCATCACCTTCGACCATGACACGCACCAACGGCTCGGTACCGGACTTGCGCAGCAACACGCGACCGCGCCCCGCCATCAGGTCGGTCACGCGAGCACAGGCATCCTTGACCGCAACATGCTCGACCGGATCGACATCGCCGGAGAAACGCACATTAATCAGCACCTGCGGGCACTTGCGCACCGCCTGACGCGCCTCGGCGAGAATCTGCCCACTGCGCTTGAGCGCCATCAGCACCTGCAGCGCGGCAATGATCGCATCACCGGTGGTGGTGTGCTGACAGCACACCAGATGCCCTGAGTTTTCGCCGCCCAACTGCCATTCGCGCTCTTGCAGCTCAGCCATCACGTAGCGGTCACCGACCTTGGCCCTGACGAAAGGAATCTTCAGTTCTCCTAGCGCAAGCTCCAGCCCGAGGTTGCTCATCAGGGTGCCAACCACCCCCCCATGAAGCCTGTCGCGCTCCTGAAGGTCACGAGCGATGATGTAGAGCAGCTCATCACCATCGACCGCCGCGCCGGTGTGATCCACCATCAGAACGCGATCACCATCCCCGTCGAAGGCGATGCCGAGATCAGCCTGCTGGGCCAGCACCTCGGCCTGCAGCGCCTCGACATGGGTCGAGCCACAGTTGTCGTTGATATTCAGGCCGTTAGGCTGGGCCGATAGGACCGAGACCTGCGCACCCAGCTCGCGGAATACGCTGGGCGCCACTTTATAGGTGGCACCATGGGCACAGTCGATGACCAGCTTGAGCCCGGCAAAACTGGTACTGCTCGGCACGCTGCTCTTGCAGAACTCGATGTAGCGCCCGGCCGCATCGTTGATCCGCGACACCTTGCCGATCTGGTCCGACTCCACCACGCTCATCGGCTGATCAAGCAGCTCCTCGATCATCAGTTCGATCTCATCCGGCAGCTTGGTACCCTTGCCGGAAAAGAACTTGAAACCGTTGTCGTGATGCGGGTTGTGCGAGGCGCTGATGACAATGCCGGCATCAGCCTGGAACGTGCGGGTCAGGTAGGCGATGGCCGGCGTCGGCATAGGCCCCAGCAGCATCACATCAGCCCCAGCCGCCACCAGCCCGGCCTCCAGGGCCGACTCGAACATGTAGCCGGAGATGCGGGTGTCCTTGCCGATCAGGATGCGGCACTTGCCCTGACGACGGAAGGCCATACCAGCCGCCCAACCCAGCTTGAGGATGAATTCGGGAGTGATGGGAAACTGGCCAACAGGCCCGCGGATACCGTCGGTACCGAAGTATTTTCTGCTCATAGTCACTCCAACTTCTTATTCTGCGGCCTGCACGGCGGCAACCATGCGCACCGCATCGACAGTCTCGGTCACGTCATGGACTCGCAGGATGCAGGCCCCCTTGGCCACCGCCAGGGCCGCCAGCGCCAGCCCACCGGGGAGACGCTCATGAACCTCACGCCCCAGCGCCTGCCCGATCATGCTTTTGCGCGACACCCCTACCAACAGGGGCCGCCCCAGCACATGCAGTGCTTCAAGGTGTTTGAACAGACTCAGATTGTGCATCAGGTTCTTGGCGAACCCGAACCCAGGGTCAAGCACGACTCGCTCAGCAGGAATACCCGCCTCTACACAGGCAGCCATGCGCCGCGCAAGGAAGTCGCGGACCTCGCTCACCACATCCTCATAGTAGGGATTCTGCTGCATATTGCCCGGCTCGCCCAGCATATGCATCAGACAGACCGGCAAGCCGGTATCGGCCGCAGCCTCCAGGGCACCCTCGCGACGCAGCGCACGCACATCGTTGATCAGCCCCGCGCCGAGGCGAGCCCCCTCACGCATAACAGCAGGCGTCGAGGTATCGAGCGAGATGATCACGTCCAGCTCGGCGGCAATGGCTTCGACCACGGACGCAACCCGCTCAAGCTCCTCCACGGGAGAAACTGGCCGCGCACCGGGACGGGTTGATTCGCCACCCACATCGATCAGCGTTGCGCCGGCCGCCACCATCTCGGCCGCATGACGCAGCGCAGCATCACGGGCAGCGTAACAACCACCATCGGAGAAGGAGTCGGGCGTGACATTGAGTATGCCCATGACCTGAGCCTGCGCCAGGTCAAGCACCCGACTGCCACAGGACAGCCGGGGCGGGTACTGCGGAACAATCATTCGCCAGCCTTAGTGCTCGCCAGCCGGACCACCGATCGGGGCCTCCGGACGATCAGCCTGCTCCTTGGCAGCCGGCGTACCGGAACCACCCTGCCAATCACGTGGCTCGCGCGGCGCACGGCCAGCCATGATGTCGTCGATCTGGTCGGCATCGATGGTCTCGTACTTCATCAGCGCGTCGGCCATCATGTCCAGCTTGTCGCGATTTTCTTCCAGCAGGCGCTTGGCGGTGCCGTAGCAGCCATCAATGATGCTGCGCACCTCCTCGTCGATGGCCTTGGCGGTTTCACCGGACACATTGGTGGCCTGACTGCCGGCACTGCGACCGAGGAACACCTCGCCCTCCTCCTCCGCATACATCAGCGGACCGAGCTTCTCGGACAGACCCCACTTGGTCACCATGTTCCGCGCCAGTCGAGTAGCACGCATGATGTCGTTGGAGGCACCGGTGGTGACACCGTCGAAACCGAGAGTCATCTCTTCGGCGATACGACCGCCGAACAACGAGCAGATCTGGCTAGTCAGTGCGCGCTTGGACAGGCTGTAGCGATCCTCTTCCGGCAGGAACATGGTTACGCCCAGCGCGCGGCCACGCGGAATGATCGACACCTTGTAGACCGGGTCATGCTCCGGCACCAGACGACCGACGATGGCGTGTCCGGCTTCATGGTACGCGGTGTTGAGTTTCTCCTTCTCGGACATGACCATGGACTTGCGCTCGGCGCCCATCATGATCTTGTCCTTGGCCAGCTCGAACTCCTTCATCTCGACCAGACGCTTGCTGGCGCGAGCGGCGAACAGAGACGCCTCGTTGACCAGGTTGGCCAGGTCGGCACCCGAGAAGCCCGGGGTACCACGAGCGATCACCGCCGGCTCGACGTTGTCGCCAATCGGCACCTTACGCATGTGCACTTTCAGAATCTGCTCGCGACCACGAATATCCGGCAGCCCGACCACTACCTGGCGGTCGAAACGCCCCGGGCGCAACAGCGCCGGATCGAGCACATCCGGGCGGTTGGTGGCGGCGATGACGATGATGCCATCGTTCATCTCGAAGCCATCCATCTCTACCAGCAACTGGTTGAGGGTCTGCTCGCGCTCGTCGTGACCGCCGCCCAGGCCAGCGCCACGGTGGCGACCGACTGCGTCGATTTCGTCGATGAAGATGATGCAGGGCGCATGCTTCTTGGCCTGCTCGAACATGTCACGCACGCGGCTGGCACCAACGCCGACGAACATCTCGACGAAGTCGGAACCGGAAATGGTGAAGAACGGCACCTTGGCCTCGCCCGCAATCGCCTTGGCCAGCAGGGTCTTACCGGTACCGGGCGGGCCAACCATCAGTACGCCGCGCGGGATGCGGCCACCGAGGCGCTGGAACTTGCCCGGATCACGCAGAAACTCGACCAGCTCGCCGACTTCTTCCTTGGCCTCGTCGCAACCGGCAACGTCAGCCAGGGTGGTTTTGACCTGATCCTCGGAGAGCAGGCGCGCCTTCGACTTGCCGAAGCTCATGGGGCCACCGCGACCACCCGCGCCGCCCTGCATCTGGCGCATGAAGAACATGAACACGGCAATGATCACCAGGATCGGGAAGCTGGCTACCAGCAACTGGGTCCAGATGCTCTGACGCTCCGGCTGCTTGCCGACGATCTCGACATTGTTGTCGATCAGATCCTTGATCAGACCACGATCCTCGATGGCCGGACGCACGGTTTCGAAGGTGGTGCCATCCAGATTCTTGCCGCTGATGATGAACCCATCGACGGTGACCTGTTTGACCTTGCCTTCCTGAACCTGCTGGATGAACTCGGAATAGTTCAACTTGCCGGTATCGCTCGGGCTGGAGAAGTTGTTCATCACCGTGACCAGGACGGCTGCGATGATCAGCCAGAGGATCAGGTTCTTTGCCATGTCGTTCAATTCGCTACCCTCGGAAACGAGCCCCGTCCTGAAACACGTTTCACATGACGGCTGGTGGAGTACCAACCTAACTTACTACACAACCCCCGCCACAGGCAGGAGCCGTCTGTAACCCTTTATGAGACCTCGACCGAGGCTCACAGCGCCAATACCAGTCTAGATGCAGAGCATGGAGGGTATTTCTACCTTTAATGGGGGCCATATCGGCAATCACAAGGCCTACCCGGACAACGCGGGCTAATCTCAAGCTTCGCACACGAATAGAAACGGGCAAGGCCGAGCCGGCTCGGGTAGACTACGCGACTTTTCGAACGGCGCGCCGGACACGAGATGGGTAGACCGTAGTCACCCCATCGCACGGAGCCGCCTCCCATTGCAACAGGGTCAGATTATGGCGCTTACCAACGAACAGAAGAAACACTTCAAATCTATCGGCCACCACCTGAAACCGGTATTGATCGTGGCCGAGAACGGCCTGACCGAGGGCGTACTGGCCGAACTGGAGCGCGCGCTCAACGATCATGAGCTGATCAAGGTGCAGTTTCGCCTCACCGAGCGTGACGACCGCCGCGCCCTGATCGACGAACTGGCCACCGTCGGCCGCTGCGAGCTGGTCCAGGTGATCGGCAAGATGGCACTGATCTATCGCAAGAACCCCAAGCCGAACAAGAACCTGTCCAACATCCATCGCTACCAGGCCTGAAGGCCCATCGCCTCACTCGCTCCGCTGCCCCGGCAGCGGCTGCAGCACCAGTACCAGACCGCAAAGCGCCAGCACCAGGTAGTTGAACAGCAGCCAGCGTGCGGCATCCGGCTGCCAGTAGCGCACAGCGAAGAACGCTACCGCCATGGCCAGTACAATCAGTAGCAACTGACCGCGCAACTCGCGCCACAGACTGGAAAGTCCGTGCGCCTGCACCAGCACCATCCCCTGCACCAGCACGCAGAATGCTGCAAAACCGATGAGCAAGGGACTCAGCGCCGCGTCGACCTCCTCGATCAGCAGCGGCGCCAGGCCCATCTTTTCCAGTGCCGGCAGCATCACGAAGTGCAGCAGCCAGAGGCCGCCAACCCAGAAGGTCTGGGCCAGCTGCCAGCTGATGGCGCCCGCGCGCAGCGGTTGGCGCTTAAATATGACGGACTTCGACAATCTCGTACTCGACCAGGCCGCTGGGGGTCTGCACCGCCACCACGTCACCCTCCTCCTTACCCACCAGGGCACGGGCGATGGGCGAGCTGACCGACAGCTTGCCGATCTTGATGTCGGCCTCGTCCTCGCCAACGATCTGGTAGGTCACGGTCTCGTCGGTTTCGCAGTTGGCGATATCGACGGTGGTGCCGAAGATCACCTTGCCACTGTGCGGGATGGTGGTAACGTCGATCACCACCGCATGCTGCAAGCGCCCCTCGATATCACGGATGCGCGCCTCGACCATGCCCTGCTCCTCACGAGCGGCGTGATACTCGGCATTCTCCTTGAGGTCACCCAGCTCACGAGCCTCGGCAATCGCCTGACTGAGTGCGGGGCGGCGCACCTTGGTCAGGTGCGCGAGTTCCTCTTCCAGGGCGCGAGCGCCCTGGACGGTCATGGGGTACTTGTTCATGCCTTGATTCCTGCATGCAGATCCTGCAGCCGGCGCACGGTCTTCTCGGGACCGAACTTGAGCGCCTCGCAGACCGCCTGCCCCGCCGCGATGGTGGTGGTGCAGTAGATCTTGTGCTGCAGAGCGTTACGACGGATCGAGTAGGAGTCAGCAATGGACTGACGCCCCTCGGTGGTGTTGATGATCAGGGTGACTTCGTCGTTCTTGATCATGTCGACGACATGCGGACGACCTTCGGTCACCTTGTTCACCCGGCGCACCGGCAGGCCGGCCGCCTCGATCACTTTGGCGGTGCCCGCAGTGGCCACCACTTCGAAGCCCAGCGCTACCAGATCGCGCGCAACCTGAACGGCCTCGGCCTTGTCATCTTCGCGCACGCTGATGAAAGCACAGCCAGAGTTCGGCAGAATTTCGCTAGCACCCAGCTGGGCCTTGGCGAACGCTTCGCCGAAGGTATCGCCGACGCCCATGACTTCACCGGTGGACTTCATCTCTGGGCCGAGAATCGGGTCGACACCCGGGAACTTGGCGAAGGGGAACACCGCCTCCTTGACGCTGAAGAACGGCGGGATGATTTCCTGGGTGTAGCCCACTTCGGCCAGACTCTTGCCGGCCATGACACGGGCCGCGACCTTGGCCAGCGACTCACCCACGCACTTGGAGACGAACGGCACGGTACGCGAGGCGCGCGGGTTCACTTCGATGACGTAGATGTCTTCGCCCTGCACGGCCATCTGCACGTTCATCAGACCGACCACGCCGAGCTCCAGGGCCATCTTCTTGACCTGCTCGCGGATCTCGTCCTGGATGTGCGCCGGCAGCGAGTACGGCGGCAGCGAGCAGGCGGAGTCACCGGAGTGCACGCCGGCCTGTTCGATGTGCTGCATGATCGCGCCGATGACCACGGTCTCGCCGTCACACACCGCATCCACATCCACTTCGATGGCGCAGTTGAGGAAGCGATCGAGCAGTACCGGGCTGTCGTTGGACACTTTCACCGCTTCGCGCATGTAGCGCTTGAGCTCTTCTTCCTGGTAGACGATTTCCATCGCCCGGCCGCCCAGTACATAGGACGGACGCACCACCATCGGGTAACCGATGCCCTTGGACAGGGCCAGAGCCTCGTCTTCGCTGCGCGCGGTGGCGTTGGCCGGCTGGCGCAGGCCGAGGCGCTGGACCATCTGCTGGAAGCGCTCGCGATCTTCGGCGCGGTCGATGGCCTCGGGGCTGGTGCCGATGATCGGCACGCCGGCTTCTTCCAGGGCGCGGCAAATCTTCAGCGGGGTCTGGCCACCGTACTGCACGATCACGCCCTTGGGCTGCTCGACGCGGACGATTTCCAGCACGTCCTCCAGGGTCACCGGCTCGAAGTACAGACGGTCGGAGGTGTCGTAGTCGGTGGAGACGGTTTCCGGGTTGCAGTTGACCATGATGGTCTCGTAACCGTCTTCACGCATCGCCAGCGCGGCGTGCACGCAGCAGTAGTCGAACTCGATGCCCTGGCCGATACGGTTGGGACCGCCGCCGAGGATCATGATCTTGTCGCGGCTCGACGGCGCGGCCTCGCACTCTTCCTCGTAGGTCGAGTACATATAGGCGGTATCGGTGGCGAACTCGGCGGCGCAGGTGTCGACGCGCTTGTACACCGGCAGCACTTTCAGCTTGTGGCGGTGAGCACGCAGGCTCTTCTCGGAGACACCGAGCAGCTTGGCCAGGCGGGCGTCGGAGAAGCCCTTGCGCTTGAGCTTGAACATCAGGTCGTAGTCGATGGCGGACAGACCGAGGGTCTTGACCTTCTCCTCTTCCTTGACCAGATCCTCGATCTGCACCAGGAACCATTCGTCGATGCGGGTCAGCTCGAACACTTCGGCCACAGTCTTGCCGGCGCGGAAGGCGTCGGCCACGTACCAGACGCGATCGGCACTCGGCACGGTCAGCTCGCGACGCAAGGTGCTCTCGGCTTCCGGGTCATTCAGGTCGAGTTTCTCGTCGAAACCGGCCACGCCGACTTCCAGGCCGCGCAGGGCTTTCTGCATGGATTCCTGGAAAGTGCGGCCGATGGCCATGACTTCACCCACGGACTTCATCTGGGTGGTCAGGCGGGCGTCGGCCTTGGGGAACTTCTCGAAGGCGAAACGCGGGATCTTGGTGACGACGTAGTCGATGGCCGGCTCGAACGAGGCCGGGGTGCGACCGCCAGTAATGTCGTTGCTCAGCTCGTCGAGGGTGTAACCGACGGCCAGCTTGGCGGCGATCTTGGCGATCGGGAAGCCGGTGGCCTTGGAGGCCAGTGCCGAGGAACGCGACACGCGCGGGTTCATCTCGATCACCACCATGCGGCCAGTGTTCGGGCAGATGCCGAACTGCACGTTGGAGCCGCCGGTTTCCACGCCGATCTCGCGCAGCACCGCCAGGGAGGCGTTACGCAGGATCTGGTATTCCTTGTCGGTCAGGGTCTGGGCCGGAGCCACGGTGATCGAGTCGCCGGTGTGCACGCCCATCGGGTCGAAGTTCTCGATGGAGCAGACGATGATGCAGTTGTCCTTCTTGTCGCGGACCACCTCCATCTCGTATTCCTTCCAGCCGATCAGCGATTCGTCGATCAGCAGCTCGCTGGTCGGCGACAGATCCAGGCCGCGGGCGCAGATTTCTTCGAATTCTTCACGGTTGTAGGCGATGCCGCCGCCGGTGCCGCCCATGGTGAAGGACGGACGGATGATGCAGGGGAAGCCGACCTTCTCCAGCACGCCGTAGGCTTCTTCCATATTGTGCGCGATGCCGGAAACCGGGCAGGCCAGGCCGATGTCCTTCATCGCCTTGTCGAAGCGCGAACGGTCTTCGGCCTTGTCGATGGTGTCGGCGTTGGCACCGATCATCTCGACACCGAATTTTTCCAGGATGCCGTGCTTTTCCAGATCCAGGGCGCAGTTCAGCGCAGTCTGGCCACCCATGGTCGGCAGCAGCGCGTCCGGGCGCTCCTTCTCGATGATCTTGGCCACGGTGGCCCACTTGATCGGCTCGATGTAGGTGGCGTCGGCCATGGCCGGGTCGGTCATGATGGTGGCCGGGTTGGAGTTCACCAGGATGACGCGGAAGCCTTCTTCCTTCAGGGCCTTGCAGGCCTGGGCGCCGGAGTAGTCGAACTCGCAGGCCTGGCCGATGACGATGGGGCCGGCGCCGAGGATCAGGATGCTTTTGATGTCTGTACGTTTTGGCATGTTTCTTACTCGAATCCTTGGGTCAGTCGGCGGGGCTTAGCGGCGCTTGGCCATGGCTTCGATGAAGCGATCGAACAGCGGGGCCACGTCGTGCGGGCCGGGGCTCGCCTCCGGGTGCCCCTGGAAGCTGAAAGCTGCCTTGTCGGTGCGCTCGATACCCTGCAGGGTGCCGTCGAACAGCGACTTGTGGGTGGCGCGCAGGTTGCCCGGCAGGCTGGCTTCGTCCACGGCGAAACCGTGGTTCTGGCTGGTGATCATCACCACGCCGGAATCCAGGTCCTGCACCGGGTGGTTGGCGCCGTGGTGGCCGTGGCCCATCTTCAGGGTCTTGGCACCGGAGGCCAGAGCCAGCAGCTGGTGACCGAGGCAGATACCGAACACCGGAATCTCGGTGTTGAGAATTTCCTTGATCGCGGCGATGGCGTAGTCGCACGGCTCGGGGTCGCCGGGGCCGTTGGAGAGGAACACGCCGTCCGGGTTCAGCGCCAGCACGTCCTTGGCCGGAGTCTGCGCCGGCACCACGGTCAGGCGGCAGCCGCGCTCGACCAGCATGCGCAGGATGTTGACCTTGACCCCGTAGTCATAGGCAACCACGTGGTAGGGCAGCTCGCTGGCGGCGATTTCCGGGTGGCTGTCGGTCTTCAGATTCCACACACTGGAACGCCATTCATAGCGCTCGGTGCAGCTGACCACCTTGGCCAGGTCCATGCCCTTCAGGCCGGGGAAGCTGCGCGCCAGTTCCAGCGCTTTCTCTTCGGTGGCATCTGCGCCGGCGAGGATGCAGCCGTTCTGCGAACCCTTCTCGCGCAGGATGCGGGTCAGGCGACGGGTATCGATGCCGGCAATAGCGACGGTGCCGTTTTCCTTGAGGTACTGGTCCAGCGGCTGCTTGTCGCGCCAGTTGCTGGAGATCAGCGGCAGGTCGCGAATGATCAGGCCGGCGGCCCACACGCGGTTGGATTCGGCGTCTTCCGGCGTGGTGCCGGTGTTGCCGATATGCGGGTAGGTCAGGGTGACGATCTGCTGGGCATAGGAAGGATCGGTGAGGATTTCCTGATAGCCGGTCATGGCAGTGTTGAACACCACCTCACCAATGGTATGGCCATCGGCACCAATGGCTTCGCCGCGGAAAATGCTGCCGTCAGCGAGTGCGAGTATGGCTGGCTTAGTCAAGAAGACCTCCCTTAGATCTGCTGCTTGTTCAAACGCAGGTTGTAAAAAAGCGGGATGACGTATTGACCGTCACCCCGCTTCTTTATCTGATTCATTCTGCGTTACTTTTAGTGGACACACTAAAGCGGGCAGCTTACAGGAAAAGCCCTTTTCGGTCCAGCAATTGCATGGACCGAAAAGGTATTTCAGTTCAGGCCCAGCACGTCCTGCATGTCATAAAGACCAGCAGGCTGTGCCTGCAGCCACAGCGCTGCGCGCACCGCGCCCTTGGCGAAGGTCATGCGACTGGAAGCCTTGTGGGTGATCTCCACGCGCTCGCCGTCGGCAGCGAACAGCACGGTGTGGTCGCCCACCACATCGCCGGCACGCACAGTGGCGAAGCCGATGGTCTCGCGCTCACGCGCACCGGTCTGGCCTTCGCGACCATAGACCGCGACCTTGCGCAGATCACGCCCCAGGGCATTGGCAACCACTTCACCCATGCGCAGCGCGGTACCGGACGGCGCGTCGACCTTGTGCCGGTGGTGCGCCTCGATGATCTCGATGTCGACATCGTCGCCCAGCACTCGCGCCGCGGTATCCAGCAGCTTCAGGCAGAGGTTGACACCCACGCTGTAGTTGGCGGCGAAGACGATCGGGATCTCCTGCGCGGCGGCCTCCAGCTGCTGCCGCTCCTCCGGCGAGAAGCCGGTGGTGCCGATGACCATGGCCTTGCCGGCGCGACGACAGACTTCCAGGTTCTTCAGGGTCACCGAAGGGTGGGTAAAGTCGATCAGCACGTCGAACTGATCGAGCACGGCATCCAGCTCACCCACCAGGGCAACGCCGATCTTGCCCTGCGCCGCCAGCTCGCCGGCGTCGGCACCGATCAGGCTGCTGTCCGGGCGATCCACAGCCGCGGTCAGCTTGGCACCTTCGGCCTGGCCGACCGCCTCGATCAGGATCTTGCCCATGCGCCCGGCGGCGCCCATCACTGCAATACGTCGCATAGCCGATTCCTTAAATATCGCCGAAGAAACGCTTCATGCCATCGAACCAGCCACTGGCCTTGGGCGAGTGGGAGCTGTCGCCTTCCAGCGTCTTGCGGAACTCTTCCAGCAGCTCGCGCTGGCGCTTGTCCAGGTTGACCGGGGTTTCCACCGCCACCTTGCACAGCAGATCGCCGGCACCGCCGCCACGCACCGGGGCCACGCCCTTGCCACGCAGACGGAACAGCTTGCCGGTCTGGGTGCCTTCCGGGATCTTCAGCTTGACCCGGCCATCCAGGGTCGGCACTTCCAGCTCGCCGCCCAGCGCCGCATCGGCGAAGCTGATCGGCACCTCGCAATACAGGTGCTTGCCGTCACGCTGGAAGATCGGGTGCTCGCGCACGTTGACCACCACGTAGAGGTCGCCAGCCGGCCCGCCATGCGAGCCCGCCTCGCCCTCGCCGGACAGGCGGATGCGGTCACCGGTGTCGACGCCCGCCGGCACCTTGACCGACAGGGTCTTGCTCTCTTCCACGCGGCCCTGACCATGGCAGCTGCCACAGGGGTCGGTGATCATCTTGCCGCTGCCGTGGCAACGCGGGCAGGTCTGCTGTACCGAGAAGAAGCCCTGCTGCATGCGCACCTGACCGATGCCGCCGCAGGTGGTACAGGTCACCGGGCTGGTGCCCTTCTTGGCGCCCGAGCCATCGCAGGTCTTGCAACCGACCAGGGTCGGCACGCGAATGGTCACGGTGGTGCCACGCACCGCCTCCTCCAGATCCAGCTCGAGGGTGTAGCGCAGGTCGCTGCCGCGCTGGGCACCGCCACGCGAGCCGCCGCGGCCGCCACCGAAGAAATCGCTGAACACATCACCGAAGATGTCGGAGAAGTTGGCGCCACCGAAGCCGCCGGCACCACCGCCACCCATCTGCGGATCGACCCCGGCGTGGCCGTACTGATCGTAGGCCGAGCGCTTGGCGGCGTCGGAGAGCACCTCGTAGGCCTCATTGGCCTCCTTGAATTTCTCTTCGGCGCCCTTGTCGTCCGGGTTGCGGTCCGGGTGGTACTTCATCGCCAGGCGGCGGTAGGCCTTCTTCAGCTCCGCCTCGCTGGCGCCGCGCTCGACTCCGAGCACTTCGTAATAGTCACGTTTGGCCATAAATCCTCAACACCTCTGATTCACAGGCTCCAGACACGCCAACGCGGGAGCAAGCCCCCGCGCGGAGAATCGCCGACCGCAGCGCGGCCGGCTGGCACCCTAGTAAGCGGGGCTTACTTGTTGTCCTTGACCTCTTCGAACTCGGCATCGACCACGTCGTCGGCCGCGTCCTTGGCACCCTCGGCGCCCTGGGCGGCAGCGCCCGGCTGCGGCTGCTCGGCGTACATCTTCTGCGCCAGCGGGGTGGTGGCTTCGGACAGAGCGTTGATCTTGGCCTCGATCTCGGCCTTGTCGTCACCCTTGAGGGCCACTTCCAGCTCGCCGATGGCCTTCTCGATGGCAGCCTTCTCGTCGGCAGTGGCCTTGTCGCCCGCCTCGGTGATCATCTTGCGGGTGGCGTGGACCAGACCGTCGCCCTGGTTGCGAGCCGCGGCCAGCTCCTCGAACTTGCGGTCTTCCTCGGCGTTGGCCTCGGCGTCACGCACCATGCGTTCGATTTCCTCGTCGGACAGACCGGAGTTGGCCTTGATCACGATCGACTGCTGCTTGCCGGTGGCCTTGTCCTTGGCGGACACGTGCAGGATGCCGTTGGCATCGATGTCGAAGGTCACTTCGATCTGCGGCACGCCACGCGGGGCCGGCGGGATCTCGGCCAGGTCGAACTTGCCCAGCGACTTGTTCTGCACGGCCTGCTTGCGCTCGCCCTGCAGCACGTGGATGGTCACGGCGCTCTGGTTGTCGTCGGCGGTGGAGAACACCTGCGACTTCTTGGTCGGGATGGTGGTGTTCTTCTCGATCAGCGGAGTCATCACGCCGCCCATGGTCTCGATGCCCAGGGTCAGCGGGGAGACGTCGAGCAGCAGCACGTCCTTGACGTCACCAGCCAGCACGGCACCCTGGATGGCAGCACCGATGGCCACGGCTTCGTCCGGGTTGACGTCCTTGCGCGCTTCCTTGCCGAAGAACTCGGCGACCTTCTGCTGTACCAGCGGCATGCGGGTCTGACCACCGACCAGGATCACCTCGTCGATGCTGCCGACGTCCAGGCCGGCGTCTTTCAGGGCGATGCGGCACGGCTCGATGGTGCGAGCCACCAGATCCTCGACCAGGGCTTCCAGCTTGGCGCGGGAAATCTTCACGTTGAGGTGCTTCGGACCGGTCGCATCGGCGGTGATGTACGGCAGGTTGACGTCGGTCTGCTGGCTGGAGGACAGCTCGATCTTGGCCTTCTCGGCGGCTTCCTTCAGGCGCTGCATGGCCAGCGGATCGCCTTTCAGGTCGATACCGGACTCTTTCTTGAACTCGTCGACGAGGTAGTCGATCAGGCGGATATCGAAGTCTTCACCACCGAGGAAGGTGTCACCGTTGGTGGCCAGCACTTCGAACTGGTGCTCGCCATCGACTTCGGCGATCTCGATCACCGACACGTCGAAGGTACCGCCGCCCAGGTCATAGACGATCACGGTGTGGTCACCCTTGGCCTTGTCCATGCCGTAGGCCAGGGCCGCGGCGGTCGGCTCGTTGATGATGCGCTTGACGTCCAGACCGGCGATGCGGCCGGCGTCCTTGGTGGCCTGGCGCTGGCTGTCGTTGAAGTAGGCCGGAACGGTAATCACCGCCTCGGTGACCGGCTCGCCCAGGTAGTCCTCGGCGGTCTTCTTCATCTTCTTCAGCACTTCGGCGCTGATCTGCGGCGGCGCCATCTTCTGGCCCTTCACTTCCACCCAGGCGTCACCGTTGTCGGCCTTGGCGATCTTGTAGGGAACCATCTTGATGTCTTTCTGCACCACGTCTTCCTCGAAGCGGCGGCCGATCAGGCGCTTCACCGCGTAGAGGGTGTTGTGCGGGTTGGTCACGGCCTGGCGCTTGGCGCTCTGGCCGACCAGGATCTCGCCGTCATTGGTGTAGGCGATGATGGACGGGGTGGTACGAGTGCCTTCGGCGTTCTCGATGACCTTGACGTTACCGTTTTCCAGAATGGCGACGCAGGAGTTGGTGGTTCCCAGGTCGATACCGATGATCTTGCCCATGTTCATTGTCTCCGAAACTGTGTCTTTAACCTTGAGTACGGCACGCTTGGTTGCCCGCCGTCAGCTAATGAATCGCTTGCCCTGTAGATGGGGTCGCCGCGAACTATTTCAAGCCTGCTCGTCGATCGACGGCGGCGGGGTCAACGGCGCCTTGCTCACCACCACCATGGCCGGGCGCAGCAGGCGGCCGTTCAGCAGGTAACCCTTCTGGAACACCTTGAGGACGGTGTTCGGCTCGGCGTGGATGCTCTCTTCCATCGCCATGGCCTGGTGATGCTCCGGATTGAACGGCGCGCCGTGCGGATCGACCGCCTCCAGCTGGTGACGCTTGAGGGTGTCAACGAACAGTTTGAGGGTCAGCTCCATGCCTTCGCGGATGGCCTTGCTTGCCTCGTCGGCGGCGCTGGTCAGCTCCAGGCCGCGCTCCAGGCTGTCGACCACCGGCAGCAGGTCGTTGGCGAATTTCTCCAGGGCAAACTTGTGCGCCTTCTCCACGTCCTGCTCGGCGCGGCGACGCACGTTCTGCAGGTCCGCCGCCATGCGCAGGGACTGATCCTGGGCAGCGGCCAGCTGCTCTTCGAGGCTCTGCACGCGCGCAGCCAGCTCGTCGCCGGCGACCGCTTCGTTCGCCTGCTGCTCTTGCGGGTTGGTGTCCAGGGTCTGTTCGTCTGCCATTGGGTCCTCCTGATTAAACGTCGGCGGGTCATGGCCCGCGCTTCTTGCCGCCTATATGGGGGCCGCGCGCAGGGTTTCAAGGGTTATTGCCCGGACAAAACAAAACACTGTATAAATACCCAGCACAAACTTTTGGGAGCGCTCTCCATGCTGGTGCACCTGTCCGTTCACAACTACGCCATCGTCGAACATCTGGACCTCGAGCTGCAGCGCGGCATGTCGGTGATCACCGGCGAGACCGGCGCCGGCAAGTCGATCATGCTCGATGCCCTCGGCCTGGCCCTGGGCGACCGCGCCGACAGCGGCGTGGTCCGCCCCGGCGCGGACAAGGCGGACATCCTCGCCAGCTTCGACCTGGAGGACATCGCCGAAGCCCGCGCCTGGCTGGCCGCGCGCGACCTGGACAACGACGGCCCGTGCATTTTGCGCCGGGTCATCACCAGCGAAGGCCGTTCGCGCGGCTACATCAACGGCGCCCCCTGCCCGCTGGGCGATCTCAAGGACCTCGGCGAACTACTGATCGACATCCACAGCCAGCACGAACACCAGTCGCTGCTCAAACCCGACACCCACCGCCGCCTGCTCGACGAGTACGCCGGCAGCCAGGAACTGGCGCGCCAGGTGCAGCTGGCCGCGCAGCGCTGGCGCCAGACGCGCCAGGAACTGCAGCGCCTGTCCTCCAGCGGCGACGAGCAACGCGCTCGTCATCAGTTGCTCAGCTACCAACTGGAAGAGCTGGAGAACCTGGCCCTGGGCGACAACGAGCTGGAACAGCTGGAGCAGGAGCACAAGGCCCTGAGCAACGCCGAGCAGCTGCTCGGTGCCTGCCGCCAGGTGCTCGACCTGTGCAGCGAGAGCGATGCTGGCAACGTACTGTCGGCACTGACGGCCAGCCTCAACCGTCTGGGCGGCTTCAGCGACCAGCCGGCACTGGGCGAAGCCACCAACCTGCTGGCCAGCGCGCAGATCCAGGTCGAGGAGGCGATCGGCGAACTGAACCGCTTCATCGATCACTTCGATGCCGACCCGCAGCGCCAGCAACTGCTGGAGGAGCGCCTGGATACTATCTACGGCCTGGCGCGCAAGCACCGGGTGCAGCCCTTCGAGCTGGCCGAGCTGCAGCAGCGCCTGCTGCAGGAGCTGGAAGGCCTGAACGCCGACGACGAGGCGGTCGAGCGCCTCGGCGAGGAACTGGCCGCCTATGAACGTCACTACCGGGAGAAAGCCGATGAACTGAGCGCCCTGCGCCAGCAGGCTGCCGGCCGCCTGGCCGAGGCCGTACAGGCGGAGATGCAGACCCTCGGCATGCCGGGCGGGCGCTTCAGCATCGAACTGCAGGCGGGCAGCAGCGACGAGCCGCAACCGCAGGGCTTGGAGCAGGTGGAATTCCTGGTCAGCGCCAACCCCGGCCAGCCGCTGAAATCCCTGGCCAAGGTCGCTTCCGGCGGCGAGCTGTCACGGATCAGCCTGGCCATCCAGGTGATCACCGCACAGACCTCGCGCGTGCCGACCCTGGTGTTCGACGAAGTGGACGTCGGCATCGGCGGCCCCACCGCCGAAGTGGTCGGCCAGCTGCTGCGTCGCCTCGGCGAGCGCGGCCAGGTGCTGACCGTTACCCACCTGCCGCAGGTGGCCGCCCAGGGTCACCAGCACCTGTTCGTGCACAAGGCGCGCGGCCAGGACAGCACCCAGACGGCAGTCGCCTGTCTGACACCGGAAGGCCGGGTCGAGGAGATCGCCCGCATGCTCGGCGGCGTCGACCTGACCGAGGAATCCCTGGCCCATGCGCGCAAGATGGTGACCAAGGCCCAGGCCTGAAAAAGCCAGCAATAAAAAAGGCGCCCCATGGGGCGCCTTTTTTATTCGGCTGAGACCTGCGCTTACTTTCTCTTGCGCACGTACAGCACCAGATTGTGATCGACCAGATCGAAACCGTGCTGTTTGACGATTTCCTTCTGCAGCTTCTCGATCTCCGGATCGAAGAACTCGATGACCTCGCCAGAATCCACGCAGACCATGTGATCATGGTGGCCGCCATCCGCCAGCTCGAATACGGCATGACCACCATCGAAGTTGTGGCGTTCGACCAGGCCGGCGGCCTCGAACTGGGTCAGTACGCGGTAGACGGTGGCCAGGCCCACGTCCTCACCGGCTTCCATCAGAGCCTTGTACACATCCTCGGCGCTCATGTGGCGCTGTCCGGAGACGGACGAATCGAGCATCTGCAGAATCTTCACACGCGGCAGGGTGACCTTGAGGCCGGCCTTGCGCAGTTCGCTGTTTTCAACCATGGTCTGCTTTCTCGTGGTTGCTGCTTCGCAGCTCCCGTTAATGCGGGTATGATCGGGGTTTAATTTGCCCAGCCAAGATAGTGGAAGTCACCCACCGATGCAAAACACCAAGCTCTTGCTGCCCAGCCTCACCCTCGTGGGTCTGTTCGCACTCGCCGGCTGTTCGTTTCCCGGGGTCTACAAGATCGACATCCAGCAGGGCAATGTCGTTACGCAGGACATGATAGACCAGTTGAAGCCTGGAATGACCCAACGCCAAGTGCGGTTTATCATGGGTAATCCGCTGATCACCGATACCTTCCACGCCAAGCGCTGGGACTATCTGTACAGCATCCAGCCCGGTGGCCGTCAGCGTTACCAGGAACGCATCAGCCTGATGTTCGACGGCAACGACCAGCTCATCGGCCTGGCCGGCGACTTCATGCCGGGCGTCAGCCGCGACCAGGAAATCCTCGGCGAAGGCAGCGACACCCGCGTGCAGCAGCCGCAGACCGAAGTTCGGGACGAACCGGCCAAGCCCGGCTCGCTGCTGGAACAGATCCAGAACGAAGTCGACGCCGCCGAGCCGATCCCGGTGCCGATTCCGGAACCGCTGGACCCGCAGCCGCAGTAAACGGCTCACAGAAAAAAGCCCGGCAATGCCGGGCTTTTTCATGCCTGCGCAACTCAGTCCGCCTGCCGCGCCGCCTTCGCTCGCGCCGCGCGCGCCTTGCGCACTTCCTTGGGATCGGCGAGCAGCGGGCGGTAGATCTCCACCCGATCGCCAGTTTCGAGCAGGCGCTCCTCCGGCTTGGCCACCAGCTTGCCGAAAATCCCCAGCGGCGCGCTGCTCAGATCGAGGCCGGGGAAATGCTCGTCCATGGCCGAACGCAGTGCCGCCTCGCGCACCGTAGTGCCGATCGGTACTCGCAGGCACAGCAGCCGCTGCTCGCCGGCCTGGGCATAAACCACCTCGACCTCGATCTCAGCCATGGAGCTGCTTGGCCCGCTGGCAGAAGGCATCGACCATGGTATTGGCCGCCTGGGTGAACAACGGGCCCAGGGTCGCCTTGACCAGCGGCCCGGCGTAATCGAAGGTCAGGTCCAGGCTGATCTTGCAGGCCTTGTCGCCCAACGCCTTGAACTCCCAGAGACCATGCAGCTGGGAAAACGGGCCGTCGACCAGGCGCATCTCGATGGACGCACCCGGCGTCAGCACATTGCGCGTGGTGAACTGCTGGCTCATGCCGCCCTTGGCCACCGTCAGGGTGGCGCGCATCTCGCTCTCGTTGGCCTCCAGCACCACCGACGCCGAGCACCAGGGCAGGAACTGCGGGTAACTGGCCACGTCGTTGACCAGGTCGTAGAGAGCCTGCGCCGGGTAAGGCAACAGGGCCGAGCGTTGGATGCGGGTGCTCATCAGCCTTGAATTCCTGAACTGCTGCGCCGGCTGCCGGCGCCACGGAGCGCGCATTGTGCGGAATTCGACCAGCCCCCTCAAGCGCGCCTGTCGCCAGGGACGCGCCGACTCCCTATAATGCGCGCCCTATGGCCAAACAGAAGAAACACCCCACCGGGACCATCGCGCTGAACAAAAAGGCGCTGCACGACTATTCCATCGAAAACAAATTCGAGGCCGGCATCGCCCTGTCCGGCTGGGAAGTGAAGAGCCTGCGCGCAGGCAAGGCCCAGCTGGTCGACAGTTACGTGCTGCTCAAGGACGGCGAAGCCTACCTGTTCGGCGCCCACATCACGCCGCTGAAAACCGCCAGCACCCACGTGATTGCCGACCCGACCCGCACCCGCAAGCTGCTTCTGCACAAGCGCGAGCTGGGCAAGCTGTTCGGTGCCGTGCAGCAGAAAGGCTACGCCTGCGTGGCCCTGGCGCTGTACTGGAAGAAACACCTGATCAAGTGCGAAATCGCCCTGGCCAAGGGCAAGAAGGAATTCGACAAGCGCGCCACGGAGAAGGAACGCGACTCCGATCGCGAGATCTCCCGCGTCATGCGCAACAAGGGCAAGGAAGAATAAGAAAAGGGCGGTCATCCGCCCTTTTTATTGCTGCCCTACAGCCCCTGGCGCCGCTGCGCCCGCTCCAGCCGTTTGACCTCCTGCTGCGCCTCGGCCAGCACCTCCTGCACGTAGTGGATGTGCTGGTGCGACAAGTCGCGCGCTGCATCCGCGCGCCGCTCGATGATCGCCTCGAACAACGCCTGATGCTGCTCGCGCAAGCGGTCGCGGGTCTCGCTGCGCTGCAGGTACATGCCACCGATGTTGGTCACCACGTTGTGCTTGAGCAGGTCGAACAGCCCACGGATGGTATGCAGCAGCACGGCGTTGTGGCTGGCCTCGGCAATCGCCAGGTGGAAACGCGCATCGGCGGCGCCCTCCTCCGCCCGGCTGGCCTTGCTGTTCGGCGCATAGCAGCGCTGCAGTTCATCGAAGGCGGCGCGCAGGCGCTCGTGATCGACCGGCGTGGCGCGCTGCGCCGCATAGAAGGCACAGGAGCCCTCCAGGGTGTGGCGAAACTCCAGCAGGTCGCGCTGCGCATCCGGATTGCTCTCCAGCAGATGCAGCAACGGGTCGCTGAAGGTCGAACCCAGCTCCGCCGCCACATAGTTGCCGCCGCCCTGGCGGCTGACCAGCAAGCCCTTGGCCACCAGCTTCTGGATCGCCTCGCGCAGCGATGGCCGCGAGACGCCGAAACGCTCCGCCAATACCCGTTCAGCCGGCAGGCGCTCACCGGCCTTGAGAGCCCCCTCGAGGATCATGGTTTCCAGGCGCTCGACGATGTCATCCGATAGACGGCGCTGACGAACCTGCCCCACATCCATAACCCACTCCTACTGGTTTGACCACCCGAACGCCTCTGCGCCGGGGCTTTTCGCAAAGCCTAAAGGCCCGACGCGAGCCCCACAATAGCGGGCACTTCGACCAAAGTCGCAGCCCCTCAAATTGACAGGCAGGGAATTCAACTTTTACTCTGGCCTGGCTACTTTGTAAATTGGTATTACCAATTTCTCAGAGCGCACCGAACAATTCCAAGAATGCGCCGAGGTAACCCAGATGCTTTTCGTCCACTCACTGCCGCGTGCGGCAGGCCACTGAACGGAGTACCGACCATGTCCTCCGGACTGCTAGCCTTTCTCGCCTTTTCCCCCATCCTGCTGGCCGCCGTGCTGCTGATCGGTCTGCGCTGGCCGGCCAAGCGCGCCATGCCGCTGGTCTACCTGCTCACCGCCGGCATCGGCCTGACCGTGTGGGACATGAGCTTCAACCGCATCCTCGCCTCGACCCTGCAGGGCCTGGTGATCACCGGCGGGGTGCTGTGGATCATCTTCGGCGCCATCCTGCTGCTCAACACCCTCAAGCACTCCGGCGGCATCACCGCAATCCGCGCCGGCTTCGCCACCATCAGTCCGGACCGCCGTATCCAGGCGCTGATCATCGGCTGGCTGTTCGGCTGCTTCATCGAGGGCGCCTCCGGCTTCGGTACTCCGGCCGCCATCGCCGCGCCGCTGCTGGTGGCCATCGGTTTCCCGGCATTGGCCGCGGTGATCCTCGGCATGCTGGTGCAGAGCACGCCGGTGTCCTTCGGCGCGGTCGGCACGCCGATCCTGGTCGGTCTCAACACCGGCCTGGACAGCGCCGGCATCGGTGCACAGCTCGCTGCGCAGGGCTCCAGCTGGGAGGCCTACCTGCAGCTGATCACCAGCGAAGTAGCGATCATCCATGCCACGGTCGGCACCCTGATGCCGCTGATCATGGTGCTGATGCTGACCCGCTTCTTCGGCCGTGAGAAAAGCTGGAAGGCCGGCTTCGAAGTGCTGCCCTTCGCGATTTTCGCCGGCCTGGCCTTCACCCTGCCCTATGCCGCCACCGGCGTATTCCTCGGCCCGGAGTTCCCTTCCCTGCTGGGCGGCCTGGTTGGCCTGGCCATCGTCTGCAGCGCCGCACGCCTGGGTTTCCTGGTGCCGAAGAAGACCTGGGACTTCGCCCCGGCCAGCGAATGGCCGAGCGAGTGGCTGGGCAGCATCGAAATGAAGCTCGACAGTCTCACCGTCAAACCCATGAGCACCCTGCGCGCCTGGCTGCCCTATGTGCTGGTCGGCGCCCTGCTGGTGGTCAGCCGGGTATTCCCGGAAGTCGGCGCCGCGCTGAAGTCCGTGGTACTGGTGTTCCCCGATATCCTCGGCGAGACCGGCATCAAGGCCGACTTCATGCCGCTGTACCTGCCCGGCGGCATCCTGGTCGCCGTGGTGCTGGCCACTTTCTTCCTGCATGGCATGAAGGTGCGCGAGCTGGGCGCCGCGGTGAAGGAATCGACCGGCGTGCTGCTCGGCGCCGGCTTCGTTCTGCTGTTCACCGTGCCCATGGTGCGCATCCTGATCAACTCCGGGGTCAACGGCGCGGAACTGGCCAGCATGCCGATCACCATGGCCCGCTACGTGGCCGACAGCGTCGGCGGCATCTACCCGCTGCTGGCGCCGAGCGTCGGCGCCCTGGGCGCCTTCATCGCCGGCTCCAACACCGTGAGCAACATGATGCTGGCGCAGTTCCAGTTCGGCGTGGCGCACAACCTGGGCATCTCCACCGCACTGGTGGTTGCCGTGCAGGCCATCGGCGCGGCGGCCGGCAACATGGTAGCCATCCACAATGTGGTGGCCGCCTCGGCCACGGTCGGCCTGCTCGGACGCGAAGGCACCACCCTGCGCAAGACCGTCTGGCCAACCCTGTACTACGTGCTGTTCACCGGCCTGATCGCCCTGTTCGCCATCTATGGCCTGGGCATCGGCGACCCGCTGCTGGCGCGCTGACCCAGCCCGACAACGCCCCGCCCCCGGACGGGGCATCGTTCTTTCGAGACTCGACGGAAGCCTACCGATGATCATCTCCGCCTCCACCGATTACCGCGAAGCCGCACGACGCAAGCTGCCGCCCTTCCTGTTCCACTACATCGACGGCGGCGCCTATGCCGAGTACACGCTCAAGCGCAACGTCGAGGACCTGGCCGGCATCGCCCTGCGCCAGCGCGTGCTGAAGAACATGGCGGAACTGGACCTGTCCACCGAGCTGTTCGGCGAGAAACTGGCCATGCCGCTGGCCCTGGCCCCGGTCGGCCTGACCGGCATGTACGCCCGTCGCGGCGAGGTGCAGGCGGCCAAGGCGGCAGCGGCCAAGGGCATTCCCTTTACCCTGTCCACCGTGTCGGTGTGTCCGATCGAGGAAGTGGCGCCAGCCATCGACCGGCCGATGTGGTTCCAGCTCTATGTCCTCAAGGACCGCGGCTTCATGCGCAATGCCCTGGAGCGGGCCAAGGCCGCCGGCGTCACCACCCTGGTGTTCACCGTCGACATGCCCACACCCGGCGCGCGCTACCGCGATGCCCACTCCGGCATGAGCGGCCCCAACGCTGCCCTGCGCCGGGTGCTGCAAGCCATGACCCACCCGGCCTGGGCCTGGGATGTGGGCCTCTTGGGCAAGCCCCATGATCTGGGCAACATCTCCACCTACCGTGGCAACCCCACGGGTCTGGCCGACTATATCGGCTGGCTGGGGGCCAATTTCGATCCGTCGATTTCCTGGAAAGACCTGGAGTGGATCCGCGACTTCTGGGACGGCCCGATGGTGATCAAGGGCATCCTCGACCCCGAGGACGCCCGCGACGCGGTGAAATTCGGCGCCGACGGCATCGTCGTGTCCAACCACGGCGGCCGCCAGCTCGACGGCGTGCTGTCCAGCGCCCGCGCCCTGCCGGCGATTGCCGACGCGGTGAAGGGCGAGATCAAGATCCTCGCCGACTCGGGCATCCGTACCGGCCTCGACGTGGTGCGCATGCTCGCCCTCGGCGCCGACGGTGTGATGCTCGGCCGCGCCTTCGTCTACGCCCTGGCCGCCGCTGGTGGCGCCGGCGTGAGCAACCTGCTCGACCTGTTCGAGAAGGAGATGCGCGTGGCCATGGTCCTGACCGGCGCCAAGTCGATCGCCGAGATCAGCCGCGACTCGCTGGTGCGTGAACTGGGCGTTTGATGCCCGCTTTCGTTCCCTCTTCCACCGGGAGAGGGCTAGGGTGAGGGAAAGTTCGAGTCGCCCAAAACGCCCTCACCCCCGACCCCTCTCCCAGTGGGAGAGGGGAGATAAAACACCGTGATAGATGGAGCACGCATGAGCCTGCCCGCCGCCTTCCTCGCCGACGTCCACCGCCTGATCCCGCACGAGCGCCTGTTCGACGATCCGCTGTCGACCCTGGCCTTCGGCACCGACGCCAGCTTCTACCGGCTGATTCCCAAGCTGGTGGTGCGAGTCGAGTCGGAAGCCGAGGTGGTGCGCCTGCTCGAACTGGCCAGCGCCCAACGCGTGCCGGTGACCTTCCGCGCGGCCGGCACCAGCCTCTCCGGCCAGGCCATCAGCGACTCGGTGCTGATCGTCCTCGGCGACAGCTGGAACGGCCGCGACATCCGTGCCAATGGCGCGCAGATCCGCCTGCAGCCTGGAGTCATCGGTGCCCAGGCCAACGCCTGGCTGGCCCCGCTGGGGCGCAAGATCGGCCCCGACCCGGCCTCGATCAATGCGGCGAAGATCGGCGGCATCGTCGCCAACAACTCCAGCGGCATGTGCTGCGGTACGGCGCAGAACAGCTACAAGACCCTCGCGGGCCTGCGTGTGGTGCTGGCCGACGGCAGCGTGCTGGACAGCGAGGACCCAGCCAGCATCGCAGCCTTCCGCCAGAGCCACCGCGCGCTGCTCGACACCCTGGCCGAACTGGGACGGCAGACCCGCGCCAACACCGCGCTGGCCGACAAGATCCGCCACAAGTACCGGCTGAAGAACACCACCGGCTTCTCGCTCAACGCGCTGGTCGACTTCGACGAGCCGATCGACATCCTCAACCACCTGATGGTCGGCTCCGAAGGCGCCTTGGGCTTTATCAGCGCGGTGACCTACGACACGGTGCCGGAGCACCCACACAAGGCCAGCGCGCTGATCGTCTTCCCCGACGTGGAGAGCTGCTGCCAGGCCGTGCCGCTGCTCAAACAGCAGCCGGTGTCCGCGGTGGAGCTGCTCGACCGCCGCAGCCTGCGTTCGGTGGAAAACATGCAGGGCATGCCCGAGTGGGTGCGGAGCCTGTCGAGCGGCGCCTGCGCCCTGCTGATCGAATCGCGCGCCGCGACGCAATCGCTGCTGCACGAGCAGATCGGCCGGATCATGGCGTCCATCGCCCACTTCCCGGTGGAGAAGCAGGTCGACTTCAGCGAAGACCCAGCCGTCTACAACCAGCTGTGGAAGATCCGAAAGGAGACCTTCCCCGCCGTCGGCGCGGTGCGCAAGACCGGCACCACGGTGATTATCGAGGACGTTACCTTCCCGGTGGAGCGCCTGGCCGAAGGCGTCAACCGCCTGATCGAGCTGCTGGAGAAGCACCGCTACGACGAGGCCATCCTGTTCGGCCACGCTCTGGAGGGCAACCTGCACTTCGTGTTCACCCAGGGCTTCGACGACCCTGTTCAGGTCGCGCGCTACGAGGCCTTCATGCAGGACGTGGCGCAGCTGGTGGCCGTGGAATTCGGCGGTGCGCTCAAGGCCGAGCACGGCACCGGGCGCAACATGGCGCCCTTCGTCGAGCTGGAGTGGGGCAGCGAGGCCTACCAGCTGATGTGGACCATCAAGCGCCTGTTCGACCCGCTGGGCATCCTCAACCCGGATGTGGTGCTGTCGGAAGATCCGCAGATCCACCTGAAGCACCTCAAGCCGCTGCCCGCCGCCGACGAGATCGTCGACAAGTGCATCGAGTGCGGCTTCTGCGAGCCGGTCTGTCCGTCCAAGGGGCTGACCCTGACGCCGCGCCAGCGCATTGTCATCTGGCGTGATATCCAGGCGCGCAAGCGTGCCGGCATCGACACCCGCGAGCTGGAAGCCGCCTACCACTACCAGGGCGTGGACACCTGCGCCGCCACCGGCCTGTGCTCGCAGCGCTGCCCGGTGGGCATCAACACCGGCGATCTGGTGCGCAAGCTGCGCGCCGGCGCTGCCCACCACGCCGGCACAGCCAGCTGGCTGGCCGCCAACTTCCAGCGCACCCTGCAAGGCGCGCGGCTCATGCTGCACCTCGCCAACGGCACGCGCCGTCTGCTCGGCGCGCCGCTGCTGGGCAAGGCCGCGCGCGTGCTGCACAACAAGGCCGGGCTGCCGCTGTGGACGCCGGCCATGCCGCAGGCGGCGCAGCCGATTCGCCTCGCCGCCCCCCGCGCGGATGAGCGCCCGCGCGTGGTCTACCTGGCCGCCTGCGTGTCCCGCGCGATGGGCCCGTCGTATGCCGATGCCGAGCAGACGCCGCTGATCGACAAGACCCACGCCCTGCTGGAGAAGGCCGGCTACCAGGTGGTATTCGCCGAGAATGCGGACAACCTGTGCTGTGGCCAGCCGTTCGCCTCCAAAGGCTACCCGGAACAGGCCGCCGCCAAGCAGCAGGAGCTGCTCGACGCCCTGCTCAAGGCCAGCCGTGGCGGCCTCGACCCGATCTACTGCGACACCAGCCCCTGCACCCTGCGCCTGGTCCAGGAGGGGCTGGACCCGCGCCTCAGGCTCTACGACCCGGTGAAGTTCATCCGCGAGCACCTGCTCGAGCGCCTGGAATTCACCCCGCAGGACAAGCCGGTGGCCGTGCATGTCACCTGCTCGACCCAGCACCTGGGCGAGGCCCAGGGGCTGATCGACATCGCGCGCCGCTGCTCGACACAGGTCGTGATCCCCGAGGGCATCCATTGCTGCGGCTTCGCCGGCGACAAGGGTTTCACCAGGCCCGAGCTCAATGCGCATGCGCTGCGCTCGCTGAAGGATGCGGTGCAGATCTGCGAGGAAGGCATCTCCACCAGCCGTACCTGCGAGATCGGCCTGTCGACCCATAGCGGCATCGACTACCACGGCCTGGTGTACCTGGTGGACCGCGTCACCCGCGCCCGCTGAACTCAAGGTGCGTGCCCACCGGCACGTGTTTCGGCCCCGCTGCGTGCGGGGCTTTTTTTGCCTGCCATACTGCTTGCAGCCACATCAGGGAGACCCGCCATGCGCCGCACCGCCCTACTGCTTGCCGCTGCCCTGCTCAGCACGCCGGTATTCGCCATGCACTGCCCGCAGGAAATGGCCAAGATCGACGCACTGCTCAAGAGCGACCCGCCCGCCGACGCCGGGGTGCTGGCCGAGGTGCAGCGCCTGCGCGCCGAAGGCGAGCAGCTGCACAAGAGTGGCAATCACGCTGAATCGGTGAAGGTGCTGGAAGAGGCCCTGAACCTGCTGCAGGCCAGCGAGTAGGGCCTCAGACCACCTCGCCGAGGAGCGACAACGCCATCTGGCGCAACTGCTGCAGATCCACCGGTTTCAGCAGGCAGGCCTGGGCGCCTCTGGCCCGGGCCTCGGCCAGCAGGTCCTGATCGGCGGAGGCACTCACCACCAACACCGGCACCTCGGCCAGGCGCGGCTGACCGCGCATGAAGTCGAGCACCTCCAGGCCGCTGCCGTCGGGCAGATCGAGGTCGAGCAAGAGCAGCGCCGGCGTCTGCTCGGCCAGTTGCAGCAGGGCACGGCGTACCGAGCCCACGCCCCCGACCACCGCCATGTCACGCAGCGCTTCCTGCAACACGCGCAGGCAGGCCGGATGATCCTCCACGCACAGCACCTCGGCCAGGGCGGTGGCGGACTCGGTTGCCGGCGTGCCCGCCACCTCGGCAGCCGGCACGGGCTCGGCGGCGCTGGGCAGTTCGATCCAGAAGCGACTGCCCAGCCCGACATCGCTGGAAAAGCCCATCTCGCCATTCATCAGCTCGGCCAACTCGCGGCACAGCACCAGGCCGATGCCGGTTCCGGGGATGTTGGAGTTCTCCCGCCCCAGGCGCTGGAACGGCTGGAACAGCTGCTCCTGCTGCTCCGGGCTGAGCCCCGGGCCACTGTCGTCGACCCATAGCCGCACACCGCCGGCGCGCACTTCGTAGCCCAGGCGAATCATGCCCTGCGGGCTGTTGTACTTGATCGCGTTGGACAGCAGGTTGAGCATCACCTGGCGCAGCCGGCGCGGATCGGCCAGCACGAACAGTGGCGGATGGGCCTCGGCCTGCAGGTGCAGCTGCAGGCGCCGCTGCTGCACTTCCGGCTGCACCAGCTCGGCACACCCCTTGAGCAGCGGCCCGATATCCACCGGTTGCAGCTGCAACTGCTGCTGGCGACTCTCGATGCTGGAAAGGTCGAGGATGTCGTCCACCAGCGACGTCAGATGGCGGCTGGCGAGCACGATCTCGCGGGCGTACTCGGCCTCCTGATTGCGCTCGGCATGCTCCTGCGCCTCCAGCTCGATCAGCTGGGCGAAACCATGGATGGCATTGAGCGGCGTGCGCAACTCGTGGCTCATGCTGGACAGGAAGCGGCTCTTGGCCTGGCTGGCGGCCTGCGCCTCCAGGCTGGCGCGGCGCAGCTCTTCCTGCACCTGCTTGAGCCGGGTGATATCGACATGGGTACCGGCGGCGCGCACCGCCCGGCCCTGCTCGTCACGTTCGATCACCTTGCCGCGGCTGAGCAGCCAGGCGTAGTTGCCCTGGGCATCGGCATAGCGGTACTCGGCCTCGAAGAAGTCCTCGGCGCTGTCGTCGGCCATGCTCAGGCGCAGATGACGCACGCGCGGCAGGTCATCCGGGTGAACGCGCTGATTGAATTCGGCAAAAGGCATTGAGTCGGCCGGCAGGCCAAAACGCCGCACGAAGCGCTCGCTGACGCGGATGCTGAGGCTGGCCGCCTCGACCTCCCAGAGGCTTTCGGTGGTGCTTTCCAGCACCAGCTCCAGGGTGCGCTGGGCCTGCAGGCGGCTTTCCTCACTGGCGCGCAGCTGCTCGCCCGCATGCAGCACCTCGCCGGCCATCTCCGCCAGCTCGCGAATGGCCGTCTCCGGCGCCTGCGGTTTGCGTTCGCCCACGGCCAGGCGACGCATCATGCCGACGATGCCGGTGATGGGCTCGGCCAGCTCGTCGCTCAGGCGCCGGGAGCGCAGCCACATCCAGGTGCCGAACAATAAATAGAAGAACACCAGGCCGGCTATCAGCAGGTAGCCGATGTTCAGGTACTGTTCGGCCAGGCGATTGGTCTCGCGGAAGATATCCGCCTCGTCCACCACCAGCAGCAGGCGCCAGCCGGTTTGCGGCACCTCGCTCCAGGCCATCAGTTGCCCTCGCCCACCCAGCTGGACCTCCACCACGCCGTGGGGCTTGGCGGCCATGCCGTCGAGCAGCGGGCGCAGCCCGGGCTGACGATCCAGCTTGAAATCTTCCGGCTTGAGCACTTCGCGGCTCACCGCCTCAGCGTAGGAGTAGCTGGTCAGCTCGCGCAGGCCGAAATCCTTCTCGCCGGCCGCCGGCAGCGCCATGATCGCGTTATCCGGCCCCACCAGCAGCGCATAGCCCTGCCAGGGCACCTGCAGGTTGCCGGTCTCGGCCAGCATCTGGCCGACCGTCACGTCCAGGCCGACCACACCCTCGAGGAAATCGCCGCGGTACACCGGCGCAATGGCCGACATCATCCAGCCCTGGCCGGCCGGGTCCAGATAGACCTCGGTCCACACCGTCCCGCGCTTGGGGTTGTGCGTGGCATCGGCCAGGTAATAGAAGTTGTACTGCGGGATCACCATGTCGTGCGGGTACTGCTGCAGCACATCGAAATAGGGGTAGATGCGGTTGTAGCTGTCCCAGCTGTTGAAGTAGACCGCCGCCACCAGCGGATCGGCCTGCTTGATCGAGCGCATCAGCGGGTCCACCCGCGACAGACGCAGCGCCTTGTCGCGGTCCTGGCGCTCGGCCGGCGTGCTGGCGGCATAGAAGGAGGCGGCACGGCCGTCGTCGCTGCGGCTGTGGAACACCCCGCCAGGGGTGCTGGCATGGCGCTGGCGCTCCAGGGCATCGGGCTCAAAGCGCTCGTCCGCCAGGGCCTCGGCCACCGCATCGCGATACACGCCGACCTGTGCCTCGATGGCGCGCAGGCGGCTGTCGATCACCTTGCCCTCGCGGCGCACGGCGCTGTCCAGGTCCTGCAGCGCACTGCTCTGCAGGTAACCGACCTGGGACTCGCGAATGGACTCGTTGGTATAGAGGTAGACGCCGATCAGCACCGACTCCACCAGCACCAACGGGATCAATGCGCTCTGCAGGAAGGCTCGCCAGATCCAGCGACGCAGGGGCTTTAGCGGTGCAAGCGGCATCCGGTGCTCCTCGAATTCCAATCTGAAGAGAATGGCACAAGGCCGCTGATCGGCCAGCCCAGGCCGGGCATTGTACTGGCAGAACGATGGTCGACGCTGAGGAACCTTTGCCGTACACTGCGCGTCCAACCTCGCAAGAGCGTTATGGGGCCGATTAGGATTCGACGCCGGTAACAAAACTTGAGGGGCATGCCGAGTAGGTGACAGTTCTCGTAAATCCGCTGCCACAACTTCATAGTTGCCAACGACGACAACTACGCTCTGGCCGCCTAAGGGCGCCAGCAGACCCTAGGGGATGCCTGTAAACCCGAAGATTTGGTCTGTCAGATAGAACAGGATCGCCGCCAAGCACGCTGCAGGTGTAACGGCTAAAACTTATGCAGCTCGCTCCAAGCACCCTGCCACTCGGGCGGCGCGGAGTTAACTCAATAGAGATGGCTAAGCATGTAGAACCGATAGCGGAGAGCTGGCGGACGGGGGTTCAAATCCCCCCGGCTCCACCAAATCAAGACAGCTTAAGCCCCTGATTTTCCTAGCGAAGATCGGGGGCTTTTGCTTTCGACACCCTTCGACTGCCCCGGAAGTGTCACAGCTTGGGAAAAGCGTTAGACCTGCAAACCAAGGAAGAAACAAATCTTGACCAGCAATTCTCATCTACTAGCCGCACTGAAAAATTACGCTACTCAGTACCGGGGGCGTATAGGCGTGCTTGTGACAGCAGTCGTGATCCCGCTACTAGCCTGGCTGGTGCCCAGCCCATTCTCTGAAACCAATGACCCTGCAATTTATGGCCGCTGGGAAAGCAAATATGGCTACCCGGATTCGGCCGGCATGGTGAATTTGCACGGCGTCACTGAGTTCCTAGAGGACGACTCCTACCGGTACACAGGATTTATCACCCTAACCACAGGCGCCCCCCCCATCGATATGGTTTTCCGTGTGAACGCTGCAGGCTCCTGGACAGGCGATGACGAGAGGATTGTCACCAAGCTAACAGCAATGAACTCATCCCTTGAAGAAGTTCGCAAAGGGGAAATCAAATTGAACGGGAACATGCTGGCTCAGACGATGAAAGAGCCACCGAAGCTTGAAAGCATCATCCCCATGGGTAGCTCAGAACGCTACAAAGTCGTCGCACTCGAAGAGGACCGGATCAAGCTGCAGGTAGATAACCTTCAGGGCGAGCCAATCGCCTTCGATATGCTCAAGACACCTGAGCGCAATCCGGGAAAACTCCTGCCAAGGGACTAAGCCTCACCGCCTCCGCCAGATGCTCCGGAGCCAAGTGCGCATAGCGCATGGTCATGGCCAAGCTGGAGTGCCCCAGGATCTTCTGCAAAGATATGTTCCCGCCGTTCTGTATGAAGTGGCCTGCGAAGGCATGACGCAGTGCTTGAGTGGCCTGCCCTTTCGAAAACTCAATGGTCGCTCTGGCCAAGGCTCGACGGAACTAGGTGATGGTCGAGCATGGGACATGAGAGAGCGCATAGTCACTATACTTGAGTATAAAAAGCTCACCGCGAAGGAGCTGGAGGAGCTAAGCGGCATCGACCGCGAGAAGTGGTATGCGCTCAAAAAGTCGGCCGAAGGGTCAACGAGGATGACATCGATGTCATCGTTGGCGGAGTCACCCCTGAATATGCCCTTTGGCTGGTTAGCGGAAAAATTGCGCCTGAATGCGGCTAAACCAGCCCCAACTACGACGAAGCCAACCGAAACTTGACCAGTCAGAACGCGGGATAGTGATCACCCAAGAAGTAGCTAGGCGCTGGTATGCCCGAAAACTGGTTAACCGGATTTGAGTTAGCCAACATCAGAATCTTCAATATAAGAAGCTAAAGTTACGCCATTCTCCGCTATAGCGCGCCAGCGTAGAAATACACTTTCTTGCTCCGCTGTAACTTCCACATTGCCTCTAGGAAAAACCTCAGCCATTCGAGTGATAGCACGGGCCAAAAAAGGCAAGCTGTACTGAATAGGCATAGAGCTAAGATGCAGCCCCTCTGGCGTTCCAGCTCTAAACTCCTGTAACTGGTGAACAGCCATTGGGAGTGTATGCACATACTGTGAGAGCATCATGGTTGCTGCAACATGGTAATCGTGATCAACACCATTCACCGCATTCAAATCCCTATGACTGATGAGAAAGCTAGGTGCATCACCATTTCGTATACGACGCTGCTGCTCCCTATTAATATTATTAAACCAAGAATGCTGCTCCGCCTCAGTTTGCAGCTCGGCAGCTCTAGAATGAATTTGCTGAGCTTGCGGCAGCGTTGAGTTAATTGCCTTAAGTACACTTGACCGCCTTTGCTGATCATGCAACCTCCAGACAACCAAACGAAAGGATCGCTCCTCCTCAGGCAAATTCGCCAAGGCAATATATTCAAGAACATCGTGAGCCTCAATAATACATCGAGCAACCGCACATGCCGAAGGCATATCCCACAACTGCCCTTCCATCAAATCAGATGCCGGCGACAACTTATGTAAACTAATCGCATGACACAATAACTTTACGAAAATTGGATCAGCATAACTTTGATGAAGCGCATCTGGGGCAGCACCAACCAGCCTCTCTGAAACCTGTCTACCCACAGAGATGAGCATCTCAAGATTACTAATTATCTCTGCATACCGAGCCAACTCCACAAGACGCACCCCCAAGCAAAATTACAGCAATCACATGTAAAAATAATAAGCCAGCGCGATCAAGCCAACCATAAGAACAGAAAAAGACGCCGACCTGACAACTTGAAAAACAATCTCACCATTCCTAACCCGGTTCCATTCCGACTTTAATAGTCGCTGAGACTCCCCTACAAAAGCATGATTTAACCTATTAAAGTCTCGATCTTCAGGAATAGCATTATCTGAAAACATAACCTCATACTCCCGCAACATTGAAAGTATCTTTCGAGATGACTTCTCCTTAGGATTAAGTCTGAGGCGTATTTTTGTAATCAGCTCATTCGCCTTCAAATAGCTATCCACTATAGACTCCCATTTCTCTCCATGCTGCTCCTTTTCCCATCGACGATGACGATAAATCTCCATGGAGTGAGAAACATACAAAGAAAGCTCTGAGCGCAGAGAATCAATCCAGAGCTGCCGAAACTCCGAAGTCTTGTTCTCCTTACTAATAACCAAACTAATCAAGGAAATTGCACCAGCCACAACAGCAGCAAAAATAGATCCGAGAGAAGCATCTGTAATATTCATCAAACCCCCAAGTAAAACCACCGAATACCTGCAAGAAAGCTAAATCGAGATATTTAGGCTGTCTAGTGAGCGCGTCGAAAAGTGTCGAAATCACTGACCTAAAAATGCCGAGACTAGCCAGATCGACCAGAGTAGGAAGCGCGCATTTACCAGCCTTGGCATACGCAGACCATCAACGAACAGAATTGGAAGCTGGTTCAAATCCTCCCCACCCACCAAATCAAAACCCTGATTTCCCTGCCGAAGATCAGGGTTTTTCTTTTCTGATCAAAAAATCAACAATCGGCCGCCGCAACGTGTTATGGTGCCGCCCCCGCAAGGTGATAGGCACAGATGGCAACGGCCATCCTGAGCCATGCGGCAATGCAGTCCTTCCCGGACCTGGCATGTATCTGGAACACCACTCCACTTGAGCACACGCTCTGCCCCCCTGAGATCAGGAGCAGATGCACTGTGCAGCATTGATGCAAGCCGCCCTCCCCTGCAGTGCCTTGTTCGACAAGGTTCGTGCAGCTGTTCTGCTTGATCTCAATCGTCCCTACTGGCGTCACCTCCTGTCGAGACAACTAGCCGCCGCTGATCCAGCTTGCGAACGCATGCCTGGCTTGCCGGTCATAACGCATGCGCGCCCAGGCACAACGCCGGCGCGCCCGACATGAGCATTCATCATGAGTACACCCATCATCTGCCGTACCTATCGGCAACCCGTCAATCAATGCAAATGCTTCCGCTGCCGCCCGCAGGGCGTGAAGCTCAGTGAACGCGCAGGAACCGGCCTCGCGGCCACGCCGCACGGCTGAAGCGCGCCCGGACAGCCCTGTATCAGCACAGGCTGCAGAGCGCCGGTAGCAGCGGTATGCTCTGCGCGTACCGGTCAGCCCGGACGTTTTTGCAGATCGACCGGGAGACGGTTCGTGCGGTATCTGTTGTTGATGTTGGGCCTGCTCTGCGCCCACGCCTGGGGTGATGTGGCGCTGTCACCGGAGCAGCAGGCCTATGTGCGCGCCCACCCCGAAATCAGTATGTGTGTCGACCCGGACTGGGCGCCGTTCGAGCGCCTCAATGCCCGGGGCGAGCATGAGGGCATCGCCGCCGACCTGCTGCGCCTGCTGGCCAGCCGCGCCGGGCTGACGCTGCGTATCCACGTCACGCCGGACTGGGATGCCTCGCTGGCCGCTTCCAAGGCTGGCGAGTGCCAGTTGCTCGGCTTTCTCAACCAGAGCCCGGACCGCGACGCCTGGCTGCTGTTCACCCAGCCCTACTTCACCGACGCCAATGTGCTGATCAGCCGCGAGGAGCACCCCAGCGTCGCCAGCCTGGGCGACTTCGTCGGCGCCCGCATCGCCCTGCCCTCGGGTACCTCGGTCGAGGAAAAGCTGCGCCGCCTCTACCCCGGCCTGCAGTTCGTGATCGTCGGCAGCGAGGCGGAGGCCTTGCGCCTGGTCAACGAGCGCCAGGCCGAGTTCACCCTGCGCTCGCTGGTGATGGCCGCAGACACCATCAAGAACGAGGGCTGGTTCAACCTGAAGATCGCCGGCCAGGTGCCGGAACTGGACAACCTGTTCCGCATCGGCGTGCTGCGCTCGGAGCCGATGCTGCGCGACATCCTCGATCAGGCCATCGCCACGCTCACCCCGGACGAGGTCAACGCCATCGTCAATCGCTACGTGTCGGTACGGGTGGAGACGCCGGTCGACTATCGCCTGCTGCTGCAGGTGGTCGCGGTGTTCGTGCTGATCCTGGCCAGCAACCTGTTCTGGGTGGTGCGCCTGCGCCGGGCGAACCGCAAGCTGGCGCGCCAGGCGGTCACGGACGCGCTGACCGGCCTGGCCAACCGCAAGCAGCTCAATCGGTTCAGCCAGGGCACCGTTGAAACCGCGCGCCGCCATCATCGGCCGCTGGCGGTGGTGCTGTTCGACATCGACCACTTCAAGGTGGTGAACGATCAGCATGGCCATCTGGTCGGCGACCAGGTGCTGTGCGACATCGCCGCGCTGCTGGCACGTGCCGTACGCCAGGGCGACTGCCTGGGGCGCTGGGGCGGCGAGGAATTTCTGCTGATCTGCCCGGAAACCCATGGCGAGCAGGCACTGCAGCTGGCCGAGCGCATCCTGGCGCAGGCGCGGAGCCTGCCGCTGTGCACCGGCAAGCCGTGCACGCTGAGTGCGGGGGTTGCCCAGCTCAGTGCCGGGGACAGCGTCAACGACCTGCTGCAGCGCGCCGACGAGGCGCTCTATCAGTCCAAGACGCAGGGGCGTGACCGTGCGTGCCTGGCACAGACCTCAGAACAGCCCGAGCTGGCGCTCGATCAGCGCCGCGAAGTCGTCACCCACGAAGGGTAGGATGGCGTCCGCCACCGGCCGCAGCTGACGCTGGATGTAGTGGTCGTAGTCGATGGCCGAGCGCCGGGTTTCCAGCGGCTCGGGGCCGGCGACGGTGATCAGGTAGCCGATCCAGGCGCCGCGGCGGTACTGCCGGGGGCGGCCGAGGCGGTCGTTGTGTTCGTCGGCCAGGCGCGCGGCGCGCACATGCGGCGGCACATTGCGCGGGTAGTCGGTGAGGTTGCGCTTGAGCCGCTTGCGGTACACCAGTAACTCGTCCAGCTCGCCATCCAGGGTGCGCTGCACGTAGTCACGCACATAGTCGCGGTGCGGCTGGCGCGCGAAGATCAGGCGGTACAGCTCCTGCTGGAACTGCTGGGCCAGCGGCGACCAGTCGGTACGCACCGTTTCCAGACCCTTGAACACCATCTCGTCACGCCCGTCGGCGCGCCTGACCAGACCGGCGTAGCGCTTCTTGCTGCCCTCCTCGGCACCCCGCACCGTGGGCATCAGAAAGCGCAGGTAATGGGTTTCGAACTGCAGTTCCAGGGCGCTGGTCAGGCCCATCTCGGCCTGCAGGTGCTCGCGCCACCACTGGTTGACCCGCTCGACCAGCGCCCGGCCGATGGCCGTCGCCGCTTCGTTCTCGTGCGCACGGCCGAGCCAGACGAAGGTGGAGTCGGTGTCGCCATAGATCACCTGGTAGCCCTCGGCCTCGATCAGCTCGCGGGTGCGGCGCATGATCTCGTGCCCGCGCAGGGTGATGGACGAGGCCAGGCGCGGGTCGAAGAAGCGGCAGCCGCTGGAGCCGAGCACACCGTAGAAGGAATTCATGATGATCTTCAGCGCCTGCGACAGCGCCGCGTTGCCGGCGCGCTTGGCCGCCTCGCGGCCCTGCCAGACGCGCTCGACCATGGCCGGCAGGGCATGCCGGGTGCGCGAGAAGCGCGCGCCACGGAAACCGGCCACCGAGTGCGCATCATCGGGTTCGCGCAGGCCTTCGATCAGCCCGACCGGGTCGATCAGGAAGGTGCGGATGATCGAGGGGTACAGGCTCTTGTAGTCCAGCACCAGCACTGATTCGTACAGACCGGGGCGCGAATCCATGACGAAGCCGCCGGGGCTGCTGTCGCCCTGCATGTCGCCCAGGTTGGGCGCGACGAAGCCCAGGCGATGCATGGGCGGCAGGTACAGGTGGGTGAAGGCGGCCACCGAGCCGCCGCTGCGGTCGGCCTGCAGGCCGGTGACGGCGGCGCGTTCGAGGAGGAAGTCGATCAGCCGGGTGTGGGCGAAGATGCGCGTGACCAGCTCGCAGTCCTTGAGGTTGTAGCGGGCCAGGGCCGGCTTGTCCTCGGCGAACATGCGGTTGATCTCGTCCATCCGCTCGTAGGGCGTGTCGATCGCCTTGCCCTCGCCGAGCAGGGTCTGGGCGACGTTTTCCAGGCTGAACGAGGGAAAGTTCCAGGTCGCCGAACGCAGCGCCTCGATGCCGTCGATGATCAGCCGCCCGGCCGCCTCGGCGAAGTAGTGGTTGTGGCTGCGGTGCTCGCGCCAGTGCAGCTCGCCGCCGTCGCGACCGAGGCGCAGCGGCACCTTGAGCTCGCGGGAGTGGGCCAGCAGCACGCGCAGGTCGAACTGCACCAGGTTCCAGCCGATGATGGCGTCCGGGTCATGCGCGGCCAGCCAGTCATTCAGTCGCTGCAGCAACTCGGCGCGGCTGGCGCAGTAGGTCAGGTCGAAGTCGTCCACCGCCGCGCCCTCGCCGAGCATGTACACCTGGCGCTGGCCGCAACCTTCCACGGCGATGGAATACAGCTCGCCGCGCTCGCTGGTCTCGATGTCCAGCGAGGCCAGGCGCAGCTGCGGGCGGTAGTCCGGCGCCGGCTTGAGCAGGCCGTTGCACAGCACGCCCTCGGCATCCGGCGTGCCGGCAAACAGCACCGGCGCGGTGATGAAGCGCTCCATCAGGTAGCGCTCGGGCGGCCGGATGTCGGCCTCGTAGACCTCCACGCCGGCCTCGCGCAGGCGCTTTTCCAGCTTCAGCAGCTGGCGATAGGAGGCGCAGTACAGGCCGAGCACCGGGCGCTGGTGGAAGTCGCGCAGGCCCAGCTCGCGCAACTCCACGCCGCGCTCGCCCTGCAGCAGCGCTTGCGCCTGCGCACGTTGCTGCAACGGCACGAAGGCCACCGCCGGCTGCGGCGCCAGACGCAGGCGACGCGGGCCGGCGTCCGTGGCCAGCCAGAATTCCACCTCGCTGCCGGCGGCGGTGTCGCGCCAGTGGCGGGTCAGGACGAAGCCTGGCTGTAACTCCACGACGAATTCTCGGATGCGGTGATGCTACGCATTCTACCGGCGCGCCGCTCAGAGCAGCGAGGACTGCCGCGCCAGCACACCTTCCAGTTCCAGCAGCGCCTGCTTGCGCGGCAGGCCGCCGGCGTAGCCGGTGAGCTTGCCGTCGGCGCCGATGATGCGGTGGCAGGGCACGATGATGGCGATGGGGTTGAGCGCATTGGCGCGGCCCACGGCGCGCGCCGAAGTCTGGCGATTGAGCTTCAGGGCCAGCTGGCCATAGCTCAGGGCGGTGCCATAGGGCACCTGGCGCAGGTGCTGCCAGGCTTCCTGGAGAAAGGCGTTGCCCTGGGGCGCCAGCGGCAGGTCGAAGACCCGAAGGCGGCCGGCGAAGTATTCCTGCAACTGCCGGGCAACCGGGGCCACGGCGGCCGACTCGCGCTGCACCGCTGCGCCTCGCCAGCACAGCGGCTCGCCCGAGGCCTCATCGAGGAACTCCAGGCGCTGCAGGGCGCCCTTCCCGTCCACCAGGGCGATCATGCGGCCCAGCGGGGTATCGATCAGGTCGCCGCGCAGCTGAGCCATGTCTGCGCCCTCAGCCATGCCGCGCGGCGCTGGCCTGGACGATACGCCGGGCCGGCACGCGCAGCTGGGTCAGCAGGTACTCGGCGAAGGCCGGCGCGTAGTCCTGCCGCGCGATGGCCTGGGCCATGCAGGTCAGCCAGACCTCGGCCTGGGCCTCGTCGATCGGCCACTGGGCATGGAACGCGGGAATGGCAATCGAGCCGTAGCGCTCGGCGAACAGCCTGGGGCCACCGAGCCAGCCGCTGAGGAAGCAGGCCAGCTTGTCGCGCGACATCTCCAGGCTGGCCGGGTGCATGGCGCGCACGGCGGCCGCCTCGGGCAGCTCGTCCATGCAGCGGTAGAAATCGTCGACCAGCCGGCGCAGGCCCTCGATACCCCCGGCCGCCCGGTAGGATGCGTCGCCGACACCGTACTGCTCGCTCATATGTCGCCCCTCATGAAAACAGAGCGACATTCTAGCGCCGAGTCCCATCCGTAGGGCGGGTGCAACCCGCGCAGCCGCCCACGCGAGTTGCACCCGCCCTGCTCGAAGTGGCCTCAGCTGCCGATCACCCCGCCATCATTTCGGGTGATCAGCAGCGTGGTCGAGCGCGGGCGGGTCTTGCCGTCGCTGGCCGGGAAGCTGAGGCCAGGGTGCTGGATATTGGCCCACATGGCCTTGCCGTCCGGGCTCCAGGCCAGGCCGGTGATCTCGCAGCCGCGCGGGCCGACCAGGAAGCGGCGCACCTCGCGGGTGGCGGGGTCGGCGCAGAGCAGCTGGTTGCAGCCCATGTTGTGCATGGCCGGCTCGATGTCGTCGTAGTCGGTCTGGATCCACAGGCGCCCGGCGGCGTCGAAGGCCAGGCCGTCCGGCGAGGAGAACAGGTCGCCATTGATGGTGCCGGTGAGGTTGGCCGGCACCGCCTTGCCGTCCTTGTCCTTGGCGCCGCGCGCCTCGCCGGCAAGCAGGAACAGCTCCCAGGCGAAGGCGGTGGCGGTCGGGTCGGCGCCCTGCTCGTTGAAGCGCAGGATCTGCCCGTGCAGGTTGTGCGGGCGCGGGTTGGCCTTGTCGGTAGGTTGCTTGTCGCCGCGTCCGTCATTGTTGGTCAGGGTCACGTAGACCTCGCCGGTCGTGGGGTGCACGGCGGCCCACTCGGGGCGGTCCATCGGCGTGGCACCGGCGCGGTCGGCGGCGGCGCGGGCGTTGAGCAGTACCTCTTCCTGGCTGGCGAAGCCGTTCTCGGCGCTCAGGCCGTTCTGCCCGTGCACCAGCGCCAGCCACTGGCCGGAGCCATCGTCATTGAGGCGCGCGACGTACAGGGTGCCCTCGTCGAGCAGGTGGCGGGCGGCCTTGGGGTTGGCGGCATCGAAGCGGCCGGCGGGGACGAACTTGTAGATGTACTCGCCCTTGGCATCATCGCCGGAGTAGAACGCCATGCGCCCGTCCTTGCCCAGGCTCAGCGCCGCGCATTCGCGGCTGAAGCGGCCGAAGGCGGTGCGCTTGATCGGCTGTGCCTGCGGGTCGAAGGGGTCGATCTCGACCACCCAGCCGAAGCGGTGCGGCTCGTTGACGTGGCCGCCGTGGGGCTGGTCGGCGTAGGGCGTGGCGTCGAAGCGCGGATCGGCAGTCTCCCACGCGTAGTTCTTGCTGGTGCCTTCCTTGGCCAGGCCGTAGCGCTTGTGCGATACGCGCGCCTCGAAGTCGGCCTTGTCGCGGTTGATGAAGTAGTTGGGCCAGTTCTCCTCGCAGGTGAGGAAGGTGCCCCAGGGGGTGACGCCGGTGGCGCAGTTGTTGAGGGTGCCGAGCACCTCCAGCCCCGCCGGGTCGCTGGCGGTCTTCATCACCGCGTGACCAGCCAGCGGGCCGGCGATGCGCATCGGCGTGAGCATGCTGATGCGGCGGTTGTAGGGCGAGTCCATCACCCGTTGCCACTGGCCATCGGCGCCCTTCTTCACTTCGATCACCGATACGCCGTGGGCCGCCTGCTCCTTGCGCACCTCGGCCAGCGGGCGCGGCTGGCTCTGGTCGATCTTGCCGGACGGGTGCAGCGGCGGGTTGACGTACTCGTGGTTCATCACCAGCAGGCCGCGATCCGTCTCGCCCGCGAAGGGGAAGAAGTTCATGCCGTCGTGGTTGTCGCCGGCCTGCTTGAGCTGGGCCTGCCAGTCGTCGCTGGCGTCCGGGTTCCAGGCCGGCGCGCCGGCTTCCACCGGATCGCCCCAGGAGAAGAACGGCACGGCGCGATAGCCCTCGGCCACCAGCACGCGGTCGAACTGCGGGTCGAGCTGCACCGGCACGCCCTTGAAGCCCAGCAGCGGGCTGGCAGTGGCCTTCGAGCAGGCGGCCAGGCCGCCGCCGAAGAAGCCCAGCGCGGCCAGGGTCAGGCCGCCCTTGAGCACATTGCGCCGGGCCGGGTTGATCAGGTCGGCCAAGGGTGTGTTGGCGCTGGGGTTGATGGCGGTGTCGTCGTGGGCTTCCAGGCGTTCGTGGAAGTGGCTGTGCTCGTTCATCAGGGATCTCTGTGGAATTTTGTGGTGGTTTCCCGGATTGCATCCGGGCTACGGCCTGTGGTGGTCGCCATACCCTCACCCCGGCCCTCTCCCGGTGGGAGAGGGGGTGGTCGGAGTGGGCTGGTCGCTCTGATTTATTCGATGCGGTAGTGGAAGGTGTTCCTCACCCCTTCCACCGCCACCGCGCGGCCATCGACCAGGCGCGGCTGGTAGCGGAAGCTTTTAGCGGCGTTGAGTGACGGGCGTATGAACAGCGGATGACAGTCACCCACCACCTGCGGGTCTTCGACGCGGCCCTGCGGGTTGACCCGGTAGCTCACCGTGCAGTCGCCCTCGATGCCCTTGTCCAGGGCGCGTTCGGGGTAGTCCGGCGCGTCCTTGGCGATCGGCAGGTACTGGCGACTGGCGGCCGCGGCGGCCTCGGCCTGGCGGGCGCGTTCGGCGGCTTCGGCAGCGGCGCGGGCCTGGGCTTGCTGCGCCTGCTGGCGGGCCAGGTCCTCGGCCGCACGGCGCTCGCGCTCGATGCGCTGGCGCTCGGCCTGTTCGCGTTCCAGGCGCTGACGCTCGCGCTGCTGCTCGACGCGCTTGCGCGCCAGGGCGGCCTGCTCCAGCTGCTGCTGTTCGATGCGTGGGTCGGGCCTGGGCGCCTCTACCGGCTTGGCCGGCTCGGGCTCGGGCAGCACCACGGGCGGCAGCACGGCCTCGGGCTGTGGCGGGGCCGGCGGCGCCAGGGTGACCAGGCGCGTGGTCAGCGTCTGCACCTGGGGGGCGGGTGGCGTGTCGGCCTGCCAGTGGCTGAGCAGCAAAGCGAGCACCAGGGCGTGCAGGCCCACCGCCACCCCGGCGGCGACAAAGCTGCGCCAGCCGTTGCCGGTCAGCGGTACGAACACCCAGGACGAGGGGCGGGACATGGCCAGCGTGCTCACTGCGGCGCCTCGGTGATCAGGCCGAGGTTGCTCACCCCGCCCTTCTGCAGCGCAGCCATACCGGCCAGTACCGTGGCGTAGTCGGCGTGGCCGTCGGCGCGGATGTACACCTGGGTGTCGCCGCGCGCGGCAATCAGCGCGCCGACCTTGCTGGTCATCTCCTCCAGGCTCACGGCGCTGTCGGTGCGGTGTTCGGTGTCCAGCTGGCTGCCGAGGTTCCAGTAGTAGCCGCCATCGGCCTGCACCGAGAGGGTCAGTACCTGCTGCTGGCTGTCGGTCGGCAGCGCCTCGGCGGCGACCTTGGGTAGCTCGATCTTCACACCCTGGGTGAGCATGGGCGCAGTGACCATGAAGATCACCAGCAGCACCAGCATCACATCGATATAGGGCACCACGTTCATCTCGGCCTTGGGGCCGTGCTTGCACTGCGGCTTGCGCATCACCCTGCTCCTCAGGCCGCCTGGGCCAGACCGGATGCCGGCAGGCGCCGCTGCAGGCGGCCCTGCAGTTCGTTGCCGAAGGCATACAGGCGGGTGCTCAGGGCCGCCACGCGGGCGGAGAAGCGGTTGTAGGCGATCACCGCAGGAATCGCCGCGAACAGGCCGATGGCGGTGGCGATCAGCGCCTCGGCGATGCCCGGGGCGACGGTGGACAGCGTCGCCTGCTGCACCTGCGACAGGCCGATGAAGGAATTCATGATCCCCCACACGGTGCCGAACAGACCGATGTAGGGACTGACCGAACCGATGGTGGCGAGCAGCGTCAGGCCTTTCTCCAGGCGCGCCTCCTGCTCGGAAATGGCCACCAGCAGGCTGCGCTCCACGCCGTCGATCAGCGTCTCGCGCGCCACGCCCGGATCACGGCGCAACTGTGCATATTCGCCGTAGCCGGCGCGGAACAGCTGCTCCAGCGCAGCGTCGTCATCAGTGCGTTCGGCACCTTCGCGGTACAGGGTGGCGAGATCGCCGGTCTCGCGGAAGCGGCGCAGGAAATCCCGCGCCAGGCGCTCGCTGCGACCCAGCAGCAGGCTGCGCTGGACGATCAGGTACCAGCTGGCCAGCGAAGCGGCGAGCAGGCTCAGCATGACCAGCTTGACCAGCAGGCTGGCATCGTTGACCAGGCTCCAGACGGTCATCTGTTCCAGGGTGGCGTGCATGGTGTGGTTCCTCCTTTGTATGGGGGCGAGTCGTGCTTGCACGTCCCTCACCCCGGCCCTCTCCCAGGGGGAGAGGGTGAATGGGTGCTATTCGATTACGCGGCGGTTACCGCCTGATGACAGGGCTATTCCAGGCCGAGGGCGCGGGCGATGTCGGCCCAGGGCACCAGCTTGAAGTTCTGCGTGCTCTCGGGCATGCGCTTGCGCCCGTCCTGCACCACCAGCAGGCCCTGGCTCCAGGGCCCGCCGAGGTTGGCCGAGGTCACCTCCAGGCCGTCGGTCTCGGAGGCGCCGTCGATACCCAAGTCGCCGTTGAGGCCGACGCGGAAGGCGCCCTTGAGCGCATAGGGCGGTTCGGCATCGAGCAGCAGGTAGCTGTCGTTGCCCTGGCTGGACACCACCAGGTAGTCGCGTTCCGCGGACTGATACAGACCCAGGCCCTCGACATCGGCATGCAGCGCGCCGCCGACCTTCATCACCTCGTGCAACTCGGTGGGGCCGTCGGCACGGGCGTCCAACGCCCACACGCCGGTGTCCTCCTCGCCGACGAACAGACGCTGGCGCTGGTCGTCGGCCACGCAGCCCTCGGGCTGGCTGGCCACCGCGAAGCGCCGCACCAGCTCACCCGCGACCTCGCCGCCGCTGTCGCTCAGGCGGTACTGCAGGAAGCTGCCGTCCTTGCCGTTGGCGAAGGCGTACAGCTCGCCGCTGGCCGGCTGGAACAGGCAGATGCCGTAGATTTCCTTGAGCGGCGTGCGAATTTCGCCGGCCTCGCGCAGCTCGCCGCTGGCGCGGTCGATGGCGAACACGGCGATGCTGTCGCGGTCACGGTTGCTGGCCACGGCCAGGTCGACGCGCTCGCCGCCCAGGCTGAAATTGGCGCGCACATCGACGTTGTTCAGGCGGCCCACCGGCAATTCCTGCAGCAGCGTGCCGTCCAGGTCGTAGACCAGCAGGCCCTGCTTCTTGTTAGTGCCGAGTACGCGCGAGCGCGCCGGGTTGACCGGGTCGACCCAGATCGCCGGATCATCGGCGGCGTCACCGTGGCGGCCGACCGGTTCGCTCTGGCGTAACGCGGGGACATTCACCAGCACCTCGGCCGTGGCCACCGGCTGCGGCTGCCAGGCCAACCGGCCTTCGTAGAAGCTGCCGCTGCCGTCATCCTGCAGCAGCAGGTCGAGGCCCTCGGCGCTGGGCCGCACGGCCAGGCGCTCGGGCTCTTCCAGGCCCGGCAGATCGAGCGTGCCGGCGGCCTGCCAGGTCTCGCCCTGGCGCTGGTACAGGTGCAGTTTGCCGGCGCCGACATCCAGCGCCAGTACGCCACCCGGCACGCTGGCCATGGCGCCCACGCCCTGCTCCAGGCCGCCGAAGGGTTTGACCATGTCCACCGGCAAGCGGCTGGTCTCGGCCTCCGGATGGGCCGGGTAGGCCCACAGGCCGACGCCTTCCTCGTTCACCAGCAGCTGGTTGGCGGCATCGTCGACCTGGCAGAACTCGGCCTGCGGCGGCAGCGGCAGGCCGCGCACGCGCAGCGCCTCGTCGCGCAGCGAACGGTCGGTGCCGACCAGCCACTGCTCGCCACGGCCCTCCTCGCCGACCAGGAACAGGTAGAGGTTGGCCGCCTCGTCGCGGTACAGGCACAGGCCGGTCACCGCATAGTCGCGCGCCGGCAGGACCAGGCTGCGGCCCCACTGACGCGTGCTCGGGTCGAGCAGCGCCAGGGTCGGGCGCTGGCTGGCGGCGTCCAGGCTGGCGACCAGCAGCTGGCCGTCCAGCTCGCGGCTATCGAGGCCGGTGAAGCGCCCGGGCAGGCGCGCCAATTCGGCGCCCTGGGCATCGAGCAGGAGCAGGCCACGCTGCTCGCTGGCGGCCAGGCGCTGCTCGCCGGCGAAGCGCAGGTCCTCGGCCTTGAGCTGGCTGGAGGCGCCCCAGGGGCTCAGGCTCAGCTTCGGCGCTGCGGCCGAAGCCGAGGAAGGCAGCTGGTCGCAACCGGCCAGCAGCAGGCCGGCGAACAGCAGGGAAAGGGGGAACAACGGATTCATTGCTTAGGTATTCCTTATAGAAGCCCTGCACACACAGGCTGGAAACAGTGGGCGGGGTGGAGCCAGGCGCCCTCACCCCGGCCCTCTCCCGGAGGGAGAGGGAGGCACGAGTCAGAAGTGGGTAAAGGTCAGGCCGAGCTTGTAGGTCGGGCCGTATTCTTCGTACTGGGCGTTGTAGGCATTGCGCCCGGTGTAGACGTAGTAGCTCTCGTCGGTGAGGTTCTGCGCCTCGAACTTGAGCTGCAGCTCCTTGGTCAGGAAGTAGCCGGCGCTGAAGTCGACGAACACCTGGTCGTCCACGTGCAGGTCGTGCTGCTCGTCGTCGATGCCGGCCACTTCGTAGAGGTAGTCGGACTTGTAGTTGGCCGACAGGCGCAGGCTGAGCTTGTCGTTCTCCCAGCCGAGCATCAGGTTGCCGACGGTGTCGGACTGGAACGGCAGGTCGATGTCGCGCGAAAGCTCGCGTCCGCTGTCGGCATCGAAGCCGCTGATGCTGGCGTCGGAGCGGCTGAAGGTGGCGTTGGCGCCCAGCAGCAGGCCGTTCCAGGGGGCCGGCAGCCAGTCGAACTTCTGCGAGTAGGCCAGTTCCAGGCCCCACAGGTCGGCGTTGTCACCGTTGGCGAAGGTGTTGGCCTCGGCGAAATCGACCCACTCGCCAGTGCCGGCCAGGTCGGCGTTGTAGACGAAGTTTTCGATGTCCTTGTAGAACAGGAAGGCGGACACCACGCCGGCGCGGCCCAGGTAGTGCTCGATGCCGAGGTCGTAGTTGCGCGACTCCAGCGGATCGAGCGCCGGGTTGCCGAAGCTGGCCTCGTCGCCGTCGATGACGAAGCCCGGCGCCAGCTGGCCGAAGGTCGGCCGCACCACGCTGTGGGTGATGGCGGCACGCACCTGGGTGTCCTTGTCCAGCTGGTAGCGCGCGTGCAGGCCCGGCAGCCAGTGGTGGTAGTCGTTGCTGGCCTCGATGCTCTCGTAGTCGCCATCGCGGATACCGGTGCCCTTGGCCTCGAACTCGGTGCCCTCGTAGCGCAGGCCGGTGATGATGCGCAGGTCGTCGATGTCGAGGGTGTGCATCAGGTAGGCCGCGTTGATGTCCTCGCTCATGTCGAAGTCATTGACCCGCGACTCCTCCTCGTTGAAGAACTCGCTGCGGTCCAGGCCGCCGATCAGGTCTTCGATGCGGTCCGCCGACAGGCCGGGGCCGAAGCGGTCCAGGCTGTAGTCGACCGAGCCCTTGGTGAACTGGTCCATGCCCAGCTGCTCGTCGCTGAAACCGAAGTCGCCGAGGTCCTCGTAGGTCCAGATATCGGTGTCGTTGCTCTTGTCGCGGCGGCTGAGCTTGCCACCGAACTTGACCTGGGCGGCATGGCCGGCCAGGTCGTAGTCGCGGGCCGCGTCGAGCTTGATGTTCTTCTCGGTGTCTTCGGTGTTCTCCTCGGCCCACTCCACCTCGCTTAGGCTGAAGCTGGCCGGGTCGTAGAAGTCGTCGCCGACGTTCAACCGCGGCTTGCGGGTGCTGTCGAAACCGACATCGGCGAAGTCGTCGTTGCCTTCGAACAGCGCGCCGCCAATGTGCCCAGGCGTGTCCTCGCTGGACTGGCTGTAGCCGACCTGGCCGTTGAAGGTCCACTGGCCGACCAGCTGCTCGCCGCCCAGTACGAAGGACTGGATCTCCTGGGTTTCCTCGCGGTCCTTCAGCTCGCGCCAGCCCTCGGCATTACCCGCCTCGCCGGGCTGCTGGGCATCGGCGAACTCGACGCCGGCGGCGTTGCGCGTCTCGGTGTCCTTGAAGCGGCTGTACAGGGTACGCAGGTAGTAGCTGGAGAAGTCGTCCGGGCGGTAGTCGAAGTTCAGGCCCAGGCCGCTGCGCTCGCGGCGGATGTCGTAGTCGCGCTGCTCAAGCTGTGCGAGCCGGGCGCCGTCCTCGAAGTCCCAGTCGCCGCCGGTCTCGACGTTGTCCGAGCCGAAATCGCGCTGCTGCCAGCTCAGCGCGGCGGCCACGCCGAAGTTGTCGGTGCCGTCGCCGAGGCTGAAACGGTCGCTGACGGCGCCGGAGAATTTCGGGCTGGTCTGCTCGGTGTTGTCGTCGTAGCTGCCCTCGGCGCTGCCGGTATAGAACAGGCCCTTGTGGTCGAAGGCCGACAGGCTCTCCACTTCGATGGTGCCGCCGAGCGAGTTGGCGTCCATGTCAGGGGTCAGGGTCTTGACCACCGACAGCGACTGCACCAGCTCGGACGGCAGCACGTCGAGGGCTACGGCGCGGCGATCAGCCTCCGGCGAGGGGATCAGGGTGCCGTTGACGCTGACGCTGTTGAGGTCCGGGCCCAGGCCGCGCACGCTGACGAAGCGGCCCTCGCCCTGGTCGCGTTCCACGCTCACGCCCGGCAGGCGCTGGGTGGCTTCGGCGACGTTCTGGTCCGGCAGCTGGGCCACGCCGTCGGCGTGCACGGTGCTCTGTACGCTGTCGGAGCGGCGCTGCTCCTTGAGTGCCTGATCGATGCTGGCGGCCTGGCCGATCACTTCGACATGCTCGTCGGCCGCCCACAGTGGGGTGGCGGCGATGGCCAGCGCCAGGACGCTGACGGTAAAACCCGCACGGCGGGCATTGAGTTGGCGTTTGTACATGCTGATCTCCCCAGATAAGCGTTGCGGCCGGACCAGTGCCCGGCGACCTGGGGCGCAAGCTAGGAGCCGCGGATGACGCTTCTGTGACAGGGTCTCGGCGCAGGCCTGATTTGCCGGGGTTTTCCCGCCGATCTGAGCCGAAATGACCCAGGCGCAGGCCTTCCTGGTAAGCCGGGTGAAACCCGCGAGCCCGCACCAACGCTGGTTTGACCCGCCCCACCCTGGGCCCGGGGAAAATAATCGGCATCTGCCCTGAGCCGATTCGACCTCCCCCGCTGCAACCATTCGGTCACATGGCTCTGCTCTGCTGACGCCCGAACCTCTTGCGCGGAGCCCACCATGCCCACCCTGTTCGGTCTGCATCGCCTGAAACTGGCCGCCCTGCTGCTGGCCGCCAATGCCGCCCTGCTGCTGCACCTGGGCGCCGGCGACCTCAAGCCGATGAGCGACTGGGTGTGGCTGGACATCCTCGGCGAAGGTGGCTCGGCCCTGCTCTGCCTGGTCTGGCTCGGCCTGGTACTGAAGAGCCGGCCCGCCGGGCGGGTGACCAACTTCCTCGCCATTGGCCTGGGGCTGGTGTTCCTCTCCTGGTGGGTGGACGCCCTCGACGAGTTCATCCTGCTGCCGGATGCCATCAGCTGGGACCACTGGCTGGAGTCGGCGCCCATGCCGCTCGGCCTGGTCCTGCTGACCCTCGGCATCTACCACTGGCACCGCGAGCAGCTGGCCATCAGCGCGCAGATGGAGAAGCGCGAGCGGCTGTTCCGCGAGCACCTGCTGTTCGACAAGCTGACCCCGCTGAACACCGCCGACTACCTGCGCCGGCAGCTGCAGCAGAGCCTGGCCGAGGCGCGCGCCGAGCAGCAGCCGCTGTCACTGGTGATCCTCGACCTCGACGACTTCAGCCAGATCAACCGCCTGCATGGCCACGCCGAGGGCGACCGCGTGCTGCAGGCGCTGACCCAGCTGCTGCTGCTCAACCTGCGCCACCGCGACCTGCTTTGCCGCCTGGCCGGTGATCGTTTCGTGGTGCTGTTACCCAATACCGGCGCACGCGAAGCGCAACTGCTGGCCGAGGAGCTGCGCCTGGCCGTGGCGCACCTGGCGTACAAGGCCCGCGCCCATGGCGAGCGCCTGCAGCTGCAGGCCAGCACGGCCGCCGTGATGGCCTTGCAGGACGATGCCGATGGCCTGCTGCAACGTCTCAACCTGGCGCTGGCCAAGGCCAAGCAGCCGCCCTATGCGCACAGCGCCTGAGGCCGCCGCCATGACCCTGCCGACCGACTGGTACGAATGCGACAGCCGCTTCATCCCCGGCCACTGGCAGCCGGCCGTGCTGCTCGACCTGGCCCTGTCGCGCGGTATCGACAGCCACCGCCTGCTGCGCGGCAGCGGCCTGTTCCACGAGGACATCCTCAGCGGCCAGGCGCGCCTGAGCCCGCAGCAGTTCCTCTGCCTGATCGACAATGCGCGGCGCCTGCTCGAGGCCGACGACAGCAGCTTCCTGTTCGGCCAGCGCCTGCTGCCGGGGCACTACGGCCCGGCCAGCCATGCCCTGCAGCATGCCGCCGACCTGCGCCAGGCGCTGGACGTACTCACCGAGCAGCGCGCCCTGCTCAGCCCGCTGCTCAGCCCGCGCCTGCTGCTCGACGAGCAGTACCTGTACCTGTACTGGCTGGACAGCTGTGGCGTCGGCGCCCAGCGGCGCTTCCTGCTGGAAGCCTCGTGCACCGCGCTGGTGGCCATGAGCCGCTGGCTGGCTGGCCAGGCCCTGCCATGGCAATGCAGCTTCAGCCATGCCCAGCCGCGCTACGTGGAGCAGTACTGGGTACACCTGGGCGAGAACGTACGCTTCGACGCGCCGCTGGACCTGATGCGTCTGCCGCGCGAGTACCTGCACCAGCCCTGGCCCGGCGCCGCACTCACCGCCGGGCGCGCCGCGCAGCAGCAGGGCCTGGCGCAGCTCGATACCCTGGGCTTTCGCGCTGGCCTGCTGGATCGCCTGTACAGCTACCTGCTGGCGCATATCCGCGAACCGCTGCAGCTGGAAGGCGTGGCCCTGGCCATGGGCATGAGCGCCTCGACCCTCAAGCGCAAGCTGCAGAAGCACGACACGCACTTCCAGGAACAGCTGGACCAGGCGCGCAAGCACGTCGCCCTGTACCTGTACCAGGTGCGCGGCTATGGCAACGAGGAAGTCGCCGCCTACCTGCAGTTCAACGACACCACCAACTTCCGCCGCTCGTTCAAGCGCTGGACCGGCCTGGTGCCGAGCCAGGCGCGGCAGATGTTCGGGCTGTAGCGCGGCGAAGGTCGGCAACTCGGGGTCGCATCCGCGACGGATCGCCGCAGGCTTAGGGTGTAAGCTTGTGACCATTCAGTCACAGGAGTACCTCATGGCCCTCGGCGTTTTCGACCTGTTCAAGATCGGCATCGGCCCCTCCAGCTCGCACACCGTGGGGCCGATGCGCGCCGCCGCGCGCTTCGTCGACGGCCTGCGGCGCGAGGGGCTGCTGGCAGCCACCACCAGCCTCAAGGTCGAGCTGTACGGTTCGCTCGGCGCCACCGGCAAGGGCCACGGCAGCGACAAGGCCGTGCTCCTGGGCCTGGAAGGCGAGCAGCCGGATACGGTCGATACCGCCACCATCGACAGCCGCCTGGCCGCCCTGCGCGCCAGCGGCGAGCTGCAACTGGGCGGCGAGAAGACCATCCGCTTCGTCGAGAAGGAGCACCTGGCACTGATCAGGAAACCCCTGGACTACCACCCCAACGGCATGATCTTCCGCGCCTTCGACGCCGCCGGCCTGCAGATCCGCGCCCGCGAGTACTACTCGGTGGGCGGCGGCTTCGTGGTGGACGAGGAAGCGGCCGGCGCCGACCGCATAGTTGAGGACCGCACCGAGCTGGCCTACCCCTTCAAGACTGCCAAGCAGCTGCTGGCGCTGTGCGCCGAGCACAACCTGTCGATCAGCCAGCTGATGCTGGCCAACGAGGCGGCCTGGCGCCCCGAGGCCGAGACCCGCGCCGGCCTGCTGAACATCTGGCAGGTGATGCAGGACTGCGTCACCGCCGGCTGCCGCAACGAAGGCACCATGCCCGGCGGCCTCAAGGTGCGCCGCCGCGCCGCCGCCCTGCACCGCCAGCTCAGCCAGAACCCCGAGGCCAGCCTGCGCGACCCGTTGACGGTGATGGACTGGGTCAACCTCTACGCCCTGGCGGTCAACGAGGAGAATGCCAGCGGCGGCCGCGTGGTCACCGCGCCCACCAATGGCGCGGCCGGCATCGTGCCGGCGGTGCTGCACTACTACCGGCGCTTCGTGCCGGGCGCCAATGACGACGGGGTGGTGCGTTTCCTGCTCACCGCTGCGGCCATCGGCATCCTGTACAAGGAGAACGCCTCGATCTCCGGCGCCGAAGTCGGCTGCCAGGGCGAGGTCGGGGTGGCCTGTTCGATGGCCGCCGGGGCCCTGTGCGAAGTGCTGGGCGGGACCATCCAACAGGTGGAGAACGCTGCCGAGATCGGCATGGAGCACAACCTGGGGCTGACCTGCGACCCGGTCGGCGGGCTGGTCCAGGTGCCGTGCATCGAGCGCAACGCCATGGGCTCGATCAAGGCGATCAACGCCGCGCGCATGGCCCTGCGCGGTGACGGCCAGCACTTCATCTCGCTGGATCGGGTGATCCGCACCATGCGTGATACCGGCGCGGACATGAAGAGCAAGTACAAGGAAACCGCCAGGGGGGGCCTGGCGGTCAACATCATCGAGTGCTGAAGCGCTGCTCGACCTGCTGATGAAAACGGAGGCCTCGGCCTCCGTTCTTGTCTGCGCGTATCGATCAGTGACGCAACCGATAGCCGGTGCGGAAGATCCAGCTGACCACCGCCACACACGCCAGCAGGAAGCCGCCGATCATGCCCAGGCTCAGCCCCAGGCTGACGTCGGCGACGCCGAAGAAGGCCCAGCGGAAGGCGCTGATCAGATACACCACCGGGTTGAACAGGGTGATCTTCTGCCACAGCTCGGGGAGCATGCTGATCGAGTAGAAGCTGCCGCCGAGGAAGGCCAGCGGCGTGACGATCAGCGCCGGCACGATCTGCAGCTTCTCCCAGCCATCGGCCCACACCCCGATGATGAAGCCGAACAGGCAGAAGGTGATGGCCGTCAGCACCAGCAGCGCCAGGGCCCAGAACGGGTGGGCCAGCTCGAAGTCGACGAACAGCATCGAGGTGAAGAAGATGATCAGGCCGAGGATCACCGACTTGGTCGCCGCCGCGCCGACATAGCCAACCAGAATCTCGAAGTAGGACACCGGCGCCGAGAGGATCTCGTAGATGGTCCCCGAGTATTTGGGCATGTAGATGCCGAACGAAGCGTTGCCGATGCTCTCGGTGAGCAGCGCCAGCATGATCAGGCCGGGCACGATGAAGGCGCCGTAGCTGACGCCGTGCACCTCGGTCATGCTCGAACCAATGGCCGAGCCGAACACCACGAAGTACAGCGACGTGGAAATCACCGGGGTGGCGATGCTCTGCAGCAGGGTGCGCCAGGTGCGGGCCAGCTCGAACAGGTAGATGGCCTTGATGGCATAGAGGTTCATGCGCGCTCCTTGTCGTGCACCAGGCTGACGAAGATGTCCTCTAGCGAGCTTTCGCTGGACTGCAGGTCCTTGAAGTCGATGCCGTGCTGAGCCAGGTCCTTGAGCAGCTCGGCGATGCCGGTGTGCTCGTGCTGGGCATCGAAGGTGAACACCAGGGCATGACCATCGTCGGTCAGCTCCAGGCCATAGCTGGCCAGCTCCGCCGGCACGCTGGCCAGCGGGTGCTTGAGCTGCAGGGTCAGCTGCTTCTTGCCGAGCTGGTGCATCAGCACCTGCTTGTCCTCCACCAGAATGATCTCGCCCTTGCGGATCACCCCGATGCGGTCGGCCATCTCCTCGGCTTCCTCGATGTAGTGGGTGGTGAGGATGATGGTCACGCCGCGCTCGCGCAGGCGCCTTACCATGTTCCACATGTCGCGGCGCAGCTCGACGTCGACCCCGGCGGTGGGCTCGTCGAGAAACAGGATCGACGGTTCGTGGCTCAATGCCTTGGCGATCATCACCCGACGCTTCATGCCGCCGGACAGCTCGAAGATCTTGGCGTCGCGCTTGTCCCACAGCGACAGGTCCTTGAGCAGCTGCTCCAGGTACTCGGGGTCGGGTTTCTTGCCGAACAGGCCGCGGCTGAACCTCACCGTGGCCCAGACCGTCTCGAACACGTCGTTGACCAGCTCCTGCGGCACCAGGCCGATGGCCGAGCGCGCGGCGCGGTAGTCGGCCTTGATATCAAAGCCGGCGACCCGCACCCTGCCTTCGCCCGGATTGACGATGCCGCAAATGATGCTGATCAGGGTGGTCTTGCCGGCGCCGTTGGGGCCCAGCAGGGCGAAGATCTCGCCTTTGCGGATCTCCAGATTGATGTGCTTGAGGGCGGAGTGACCGGACTTGTAGGTCTTGCTCAGGTTCTCGACCGCGATTACCGATTCCACGGCGGCTCCTTGGTCTGGCGGGAAAGCAGCGATTGTAGAGCAGGAAGCATCACCATCGCTCGCCAAGCCTGACGCAACGGCCAGGTATCAGCGGCGCTTGTTATGGGAACGCAGCTTGTAGCGGTCGCCGGGGTGGAGCAGGCGGGCGTAGCTGACCAGGTGCTCGTCCGACCAGGTGCGGCGGATCATCGACAGGCAGGGCGCGGCCGGGTCGATGTCCAGCCAGGCGGCGGTCTGCGCATCGACCAGCACGGCCTCGACCACATGCTCGACGTCGGAGATCGGGCAGCTGGCCACCAGCACCTCATTGGGCGTCTGCCGGCTGAAATCGCTGTCCAGGTAATGCGGCACCCAGCGCGGGTTGACGAAGCGGTCTTCCAGCTGGATCGGCACGCCATCCTCGCGGTGCACCAGGATGCTGTGGAACACCTGGGCGCCCAGGCGCAGGCCGAGACGCAGGGCCACCTCGTCGTCGGCCGCCAGCGCCTCGCAGCGCAGCACGTCGTTGCTGTAGGCGTGGCCACGGCCGCGCACCTCGGCGGCGATGTTCATCACTTCGTGCAGCGAGGATTCGGCCTTGCGGTCGGTGACGAAGGTGCCGAGGCCGGCCTGGCGCACCAGGTAGCCCTGCTGCACCAGGTTGTTGATGGCCTTATTGGCGGTCATGCGGCTGACGGCGAAGTCGCGCGCCAGCTGCTCTTCCGGAGGAATCTGGTGGTGGACCGGGTAGGCGCCGCCGCGAATACGTTCGAGCAGGAAGTCCTCGATGGCCTTGTAGCGCGGGGTGCTGCTGGTCACGGTGGCTCCTTGGAAATACGCGGTGCGGCGGATGATAGCGGAGCTTGCCTGCCCTCTCCCAGCGCGGGACGCGGGCCGTGTAGGGTGGAAATCCGCGCAGCGATTTCCACCGGGACCGGCAGGTGGAAAAGCCTGCGGCGTTTTCCACCCTACCCGGTCACTCACCCCACCGACGGAAGTAGCCCGGCCGGCAGCAGCGGAGTCAGCACGCGCTCGGCCAGCAGGGCTTCGGCCGCGGCGATGTCCGGGGCGAAGAAGCGGTCCTCGACGTAATAGGGCACCCTGGCACGCAGGATCGTACGGGCCTGTTCCAGCGCCGCCGAGCTGTGCAGGCCCTCGCGGAAGTCCAGGCCCTGGCAGGCGCCCAGCCACTCCACGGCGAGCACGCCGCGGGTGTTGGCGGCCATGTCCCACAGGCGCTTGCCGGCGTTCGGCGCCATCGACACATGGTCTTCCTGATTGGCCGAGGTGGGCAGGCTGTCGACGCTGTGCGGGTGGGCCAGGGCCTTGTTGTCGCTGGCCAGGGCCGCGGCCGTGACCTGGGCGATCATGAAGCCGGAATTCACGCCCCCGTTCGCCACCAAAAACGGGGGTAATTGCGACATATGCTTGTCCATCATCAGCGAGATACGGCGCTCGGACAGCGAGCCCATTTCGGCGATGGCCAGGGCGATATTGTCGGCGGCCATGGCTACCGGCTCGGCGTGGAAGTTGCCACCGGAGATCACCTCGCCCTCGGCGGCGAACACCAGCGGGTTGTCCGACACCGCGTTGGCTTCCACCGCCAGCACCTCGGCGGCCTGGCGCAGCTGGGTCAGACAGGCGCCCATCACCTGCGGCTGGCAGCGCAGCGAATAGGGGTCCTGCACCTTGTCGCAGGCGGCGTGGGAGCGGCCGACTTCGCTGCTGGCGCCGAGCAGGTAGCGGTAGGCGGCGGCCGCGTCGATCTGGCCTTGCTGCCCACGGGCGGCATGGATGCGCGCATCGAAGGGCGCGCGCGAACCCAGCGCAGCTTCCACGGTGAGGGCGCCGCAGACGCTGGCGGCGGCGTACAGGTCTTCGGCCTCGAACAGCCCGCGCAGGGCGTAGGCGGTGGACACCTGGGTGCCGTTGAGCAGGGCCAGGCCCTCCTTTGCGGCCAGGGTCATCGGCTCCAGGCCGGCGATGGCCAGCGCCTCGGTGGCCGGCAGCCACTGGCCTTTATAGCGAGCCTGGCTTTCGCCGAGCAGCACCAGCGACATATGCGCCAGCGGCGCCAGGTCACCGGAAGCCCCCACCGAGCCTTTCAGCGGGATATGCGGATAAACCTCGGCGTTGACCAGGGCGATCAGCGCCTCGATCACCTTGCGCCGAATGCCGGAGTAGCCGCGTGCCAGGCTGTTGATCTTCAGCAGCATGATCAGCCGCACCATGGCATCACTCAGCGGCTCGCCGATGCCGGCGGCGTGCGACAGCACCAGCGAGCGCTGCAGCTTCTCCAGGTCGACGTTGGCGATGCGGGTCGAGGCCAGCAGGCCGAAGCCGGTGTTGATGCCGTAGGCGGTGCGGCCCTCGGCGATGATCTGGTTGACGCAGGCGACGCTGGCGTCGATGGCCTCATGGGCCGCGGCGTCCAGGGTCAGGTGCACGGGAGCCTGGTAGGCGGCGCGCAGGTCGGCCAGGGTCAGCTGGCCGGGGTGCAGATTCAGGGCAGTCACTTTCACTCTCCTTTACCGATCATCGGCAGGTTCAGGCCCTGCTCGCGAGCGCAATCGATGGCGATCTGGTAGCCGGCATCGGCGTGACGCATCACCCCGGTGCCAGGGTCATTGGTCAGCACACGGGCGATGCGCGCGGCGGCTTCATCGGTACCATCACAGACGATGACCATACCCGAGTGCTGGGAGAAGCCCATGCCCACGCCGCCGCCATGGTGCAAGGACACCCAGGTGGCGCCGCTGGCGGTGTTGAGCAGGGCGTTGAGCAGCGGCCAGTCGGACACGGCGTCGGAGCCATCCATCATCGCCTCGGTCTCGCGGTTGGGGCTGGACACCGAGCCGCTGTCGAGGTGATCGCGGCCAATGACGATAGGCGCGCTCAGCTCACCAGAACGGACCATCTCGTTGAACGCCAGGCCGAGCTTGGCACGCTGGCCCAGGCCGACCCAGCAGATGCGCGCCGGCAGGCCCTGGAAGGCGATGCGCTCGCGGGCCATATCCAGCCAGCGGTGCAGGTGGGCATCGTCCGGGATCAGCTGCTTGACCTTGGCGTCGGTCTTGTAGATGTCCTGCGGGTCGCCGGACAGCGCGGCCCAGCGGAACGGGCCGATGCCGCGGCAGAACAGCGGGCGGATATAGGCCGGCACGAAGCCGGGGAAGTCGAAGGCGTTGGCCACGCCCTCTTCCTTGGCCATCTGGCGGATGTTGTTGCCGTAGTCGAAGGTCGGTACGCCTTGCTTCTGGAACTCCAGCATGGCGCGCACATGCACGGCCATGGACTGCTTGGCGGCCTTGACCACCGCGGCCGGGTCGGTCTGCGCGCGGTCGCGGTACTGCTCCCAGGTCCAGCCGATAGGCAGGTAGCCATTGAGCGGGTCATGGGCGCTGGTCTGATCGGTGACCATATCCGGGCGAACCCCGCGCTTGACCAGCTCCGGCAGGATCTCGGCGGCGTTGCCCAGCAGGGCCACGGAGATGGCCTTGCCTTCGGCGCAGTACCTGGCGATGCGCGCCAGGGCGTCGTCGAGGTCCTTGGCCTGCTCGTCGACGTAACGACTGCGCAGGCGGAAGTCGATGCGCGACTGCTGGCACTCGATGTTCAGCGAGCAGGCGCCAGCCAGGGTAGCGGCCAGCGGCTGGGCGCCGCCCATGCCACCGAGGCCTGCGGTCATCACCCAGCGGCCGGTGAGGTTGCCGCCGTAATGCTGGCGGCCGGCCTCGACGAAGGTCTCGTAGGTACCCTGGACGATGCCCTGGCTGCCGATGTAGATCCAGCTGCCGGCGGTCATCTGGCCGTACATGGCCAGGCCCTTGGCATCCAGTTCGTTGAAGTGTTCCCAGCTGGCCCAGTGCGGCACCAGGTTGGAGTTGGCGATCAGCACGCGCGGGGCATTGCTGTGGGTCTTGAACACACCGACCGGCTTGCCGGACTGCACCAGCAGGGTCTCGTCATCATTCAGCGCTTTTAGGGTCTCGACGATCTTGTCGTAGCACTCCCAGTTGCGCGCGGCGCGGCCGATGCCGCCGTACACCACCAGCTCCTTGGGGTTCTCGGCCACCTCCGGGTCGAGGTTGTTCATCAGCATGCGCAGCGGCGCTTCGGTCAGCCAGCTCTTGGCGTTCAGCGTGGTGCCGCGCGGGGCGCGGATTGCAACGTCGCGGTATGGGGTGGTCACAGCGGTTTCCTCTTGTTGTTCGGCGCTCAGAGGCTGAGCAGGTGAATCAGGCGCGCCGCCGCCTTGGCGGTGCGGCTATCAATGTCGTGTTCGGGGTTGAGCTCGGCGAAGTCGACCAGGCGCAGCTTGCCGCTGGCCTTGAGCCGTTCGATCAAGGGCTCCAGCAGCTCTAGGCGCACGCCACGCGCGGCCGGTGCGCTGACGCCGGGGGCCTCGCAGGCCGGCAGCACGTCGATGTCGAAAGTCAGGTAGAGGACATCGCAGCCGGCGGCAAAGGCGTCCAGTTCGGCACCGATGGCGTCCAGGGTTGATTCGCGGATCTCGCGGTCCTCGCGCACCAGTACGCCCAGCTCGGCAGCACGGGCGAACAGCGCGCGGGTATTGCTGGCACGGCTTATCCCTAGGCAGGCATAGCGGAACGGCCAGCCGCGGGCGGCGCACTGCTCGGCGATCTGCGCGAAGGGCGTGCCGGAGGAATGCACATGGGCCGGGTCGCGCAGGTCGAAATGGGCGTCGAAATTGACGATGCCGATGCGCGGGGCGGCCGTCCGCGGTGCAGCTTGGCCGCTCAGATGCTCGGCTAGCCCCGACCAGCTGCCGAAGGCCACCTCGTGGCCGCCGCCGAGGACGATGGGCAGGTGGCCGGCCTCCAGCAGCGCGCAGACATTGCGCCCCAGGCGCGCCTGCGCCGCTTCCAGATCGCCATCCTCACAGGCCACGTCGCCCGCGTCGTAGGCCGGCGCCTGGCGATGCCAGGCCAGGTTGGCCAGGGCCTTGCGCAGCGCCTGCGGCCCGCCAGCGGCACCGACACGGCCGTGGTTGCGGCGCACACCTTCGTCGCAAGCAAAGCCGAGCAGGGCCAGACCCGGCTCGCTGTCTTCGCTCAGCGCGCGGATGCGCTGGTGCCAGCGCGGGCTGTCCGGCTCGGGGTCGATGCGGCCGGTCCAGCAGGCCATGGAAGAGCGGTCATCGTGCATGGGTAATCTCTCCGCAGAAAATGCGCTGGCGCAGGCGCCCGGCCTGCACCGCGTAGGCCAGCTCGGCGGGCTGGCGGATATCCCACAGGCACAGGTCGGCGGGCGCGCCAACGGCGATACGCCCCAGTTCCGGCCGGCCGAGGGCTCGGGCGGCGTGGGCGGTCATGCCGGCCAGCGCCTCGCGCGGGGTGAGGCGGAACAGGGTGCAGGCCAGATGCGCCATCAGCGTGGGCAGGCAGATCGGCGAAGTGCCGGGGTTGGCGTCGCTGGCCACGGCCATCGGCACGCCGTACTGGCGCAACAGCTCGATGGGCGGCAGCCGGGTTTCGCGCAGCACCTGGAACGCGCCTGGCAGCAGCACGGCCACCGTGCCGGCCTCGGCCATGGCGTGCACACCGGCCTCGTCGAGGTATTCGAGATGGTCGGCCGACAGTGCGCCGTAGCGCGCCGCCAGGGCGCTGCCGCCGAGATTGGACAGCTGCTCGGCATGCGCCTTGCGCGCCAGGCCATGGTCGCGGGCCGCCTGGTAGATGCGCTCGCACTGCGCTGGGGAAAAACCGATGCCCTCGCAGAACACGTCCACCGCGTCGGCCAGACCTTCACCGGTGGCCGCCGGGATCATCTGCTCGCAGACCAGGCTCACATAGTCGTCGGCGCGACCGGCGTATTCCGGCGCCACGGCATGGGCCCCGAGCAGCGTGGTGATGACCCGCACCGGGCGCAGCTGGCCCAGGCGCCGGGCCACGCGCAGCATCTTCAGCTCGTCGGCCAGGGTCAGGCCGTAGCCGGACTTGATCTCGACCGTGGTCACGCCATCGGCCAGCAGCGCGTCGAGGCGCGGCAGGCTGGCGGCGATCAGTTGGTCCTCGCTGGCGGCGCGGGTGGCGCGCACGCTGCTGAGAATGCCGCCACCAGCACGGGCGATCTGCTCGTAGCTAACGCCCTCCAGGCGCTGCTCGAACTCGCCGGCGCGGTCGCCGGCATACACCAGGTGGGTATGGCAGTCGACCAGGCCTGGGGTCATCACCCCGCCGCGCCCGGCCTCCTCGGCGCCGACAGCCAGCATCGGGTCAAAGTCGCGCTCGGGCCACAGGCCGGCGATCTGGTCACCCTCTACCAGCACGGCCATGGGCTCGGCCAGCACCTGCAGGCCATCGAAGACGGTCAGATCACGCCAGAGCCGGCGCTTGCGGGAGGACTGGGACACGACGGCGCTATCCTTGACTTAATGTATATACATTTAAGTCGTATCTTGTTCGCCGTCAACCCCAGACAATCCAACAACCCCCTTCAAACCGAGCAGAGCAATTGAGCACGCATGGCCGCAGGACGCCTGCAAAATGTATATACATCAAGAGCGCGACCGCCCTTCCCGCTCATCGCCCTCCTTGCGGACACGATCACAAGCCATTGCCCAGGCCACCGAATACCGCCTGGCACCCCTGGAGAACATCACAGCTGCCGAAAGCAACGCTCAGGCGACATGCCTCACGCCGTGCAGCACCCCACCAATGCCCCAAAACGAAAAGACCCCGCCTAGGCGGGGTCTTTTCTCTCAGCACAACGCTTACTGCGGCTGGGCAGCCAGCATGTCGTTGTCGTTGCGCTTGAACTGCGGCAGCAGGGTGCCAATCACCATGCCCGCGATGCTGAACAACAGGCCCGCCAGCTGCGGCGGCCAGAACGCCTCTTCGGTCCAGCTGTACTCCAGATAGATCCAGGAGCACAGACCGAAGGCGATGGCGAACAGGGCGCCCTGAGTCGTGGCGCGCTTCCAGAACAGGCCGGCGAACAGCGGCACCACGGCGGCGACCAGAGTCACCTTGTAGGCGTTGCCGACCATCTCGTAGATGCTGGCGTCGGAGAGCAGGGCGAAGGTCAGGGTAGCCACCGCGCACACCACAATGACGCAGCGCATCAGCAGCAGGAACTGCTTGTCGTTGAGTTCCGGCAGGAAACGCTTGAGCACGTTCTCGGCCAGCGTCACCGAGGGCGCCAGCAGAGTACCGGAAGCGGTCGACATGATGGCCGACAGCAGCGCGCCGAAGAACATGATCTGGGCGAACAGCGGAGTCTTCTCCAGGATCATCAGCGGCAGAATCATCTGCGAGTCTTCGGCCAGCCACTTCTGCACCAGCGCCGGGTCGATCATCGAGGCGGCGTACACCAGGAAGATCGGCAGCATGCAGAAGCCCAGGTAGAACACGGCGCCGGCCATCGAGGCGCGGGCCGCGATGTTCTCGGTCTTCGCCGACATCACACGCTGGTAAACGTCCTGCTGCGGGATGGAGCCGAGCATCATGGTCACCGCCGCGCCGATAAAGGCGACGATATCCTTAGGCTCGAAACTGTGCAGGAAGGTGAACTTGCCTTCGCTGGCGGCCTGGCTGATCACCACATCGGCGCCACCGGCCATGTCGCTGAACAGCCAGACCAGGTAGACCAGGCCGACCACGATGATGATCATCTGGAAGAAGTCGGTCAGGGCGATCGACCACATGCCACCGAACAGCGTGTACAGCAGCACGATGAAGGTGCCCAGGAACATCCCCTGGGTGGTGCTGATAGCGCCGTCGGAGATGACGTTGAAGACCACGCCAAGGGCGATCAGCTGGGCGGCAATCCAGCCCAGATAGGACATGACGATGACCAGGCTGACGATCAGCTCGACCTGCGAGCCGTAGCGCTTCTTGAAATAGTCACCAATGGTCAGCAGGTTCAGGCGGTACAGCGGGCGGGCGATGATCGCGCCGACGATGAACAGGCACCAGAAGGAACCGAAGGGATCCTCGACAATGCCGGCGAAGCCTTCCTCGAGGAAGGTAGCGGGAATGCCCAGCACGGCCTCGGAGCCGAACCAGGTGGCGAACACCATCGCCGCGACGATGGGAAAGCCCATGCTGCGACCGCCAGCGGCGAAGTCTCGGGTGTTGTGTACCCGGGTGGAGGCATAGAAACCGATGGCCACGGTGGCCAGCAGGTAGAGCGCGACGAACCAGATCAGCATGTTTTTCCGTTCCAGCGACATCGGCCCGCCACAGGCTGCCCCGCAAGGCGGAGGGGCTGGGACGGCGGGCTACAGGTTTTTGTTATGGCCCTCCTGGCCTGCTTTGAACACGGGGCACCGATGATCCCCGCGCCAGGCCGCGCAGTCTGGCAAAAACGTAAAATATGTCAAACAAATTTGGCCGCTTTTATTCCATTAACCGACGACATGCCTTGTTACAGACTGTAAACCACTGAAAAACATGGGCTGAATGCGAACACCAACGCGAGAGGCAGTTCTATATTTTTGACAGCCTGCCTCACCCTCTTTCAGGCTGGTCGCCACGGTCCTTGCCGCAGTATCGTCGGCGCATTCCCACTGACGGCCAGACCATGGACATCAAGCAGCTCAATTTCCTTGTCGCCCTCGATGAGACCCGTCACTTTGGCCAGGCCGCCGCACGCTGCCACGTCACCCAACCCACTCTCTCCATGCGCCTGCGAGGCCTGGAACAGGAACTCGGACTGGAACTGGTCAGGCGCGGCCAGCGCTTCGAGGGCTTCACCGAGGCCGGTGAGCGCATTCTGGCCTGGGCACGCAGCGTCCTGGCGGCACAGGACGGGCTACTCACGGAGGCCGCAGCCTGCCGCGGTCAACTGGTCGGCACCCTGCGCCTCGGCGTGGTGCCGCTGGGCGGATTCGACCCGATGCGCCTGGTACAGCTGTTCGCAACGCAACACCCGGAGCTGCGCTTTCGCCTGTTTGCCTTGAGTAGCGAACAGATCCTCGAACGACTCGGGCGCAACCAGCTGGACCTCGGCATCTCCTACCTGGAGCGCCTGGACCGCAGCCATTTCGATAGCCTGGAACTGGCCGATACGCGCATGGGCCTGCTGCATGACCGCCGCCATTTCCACTTCGCCACCGCCAGCCTGAGCTGGGAAGCGGTAGCGGCCCTGCCGCTGGGCCTGCTTTCCAGCGGCATGCATTTTCGCCAGTCGGTCGACCACGCCCTGCGCAGCCGCGGCCTGGCGCCAAAGCCGCGCCTGGAAAGCGATGCCGTTCATCAGTTGTTGCAGGCCGCACAGGCCGGCCTGTGCTGCGCGGTGATGCCGCTGGACAGCGGCCTCGATACCCTGGCCGAGCATCTGCAGCTGACGCCCATCGAGGCAGCCCAGACCCTGGCACCGCTGGGCCTGCTGCTGCGCCGCGGCGCGCCTCGTTCGGCACTGGCCGCCGCCTGTTTCGACGAAGCCCGGCATCTGCTGGACGCCTCGCGATAGAGCAGATCGATCACTTCATCGACAACAGCGATTAGACGCCACCCTGCACGAGGCCTAGGCTGGGTTCGATCCCTCCGCAGAAGGGCTTTCTCCATGCCTGTAGCGTCCGCACTCACGCCGCCTCCGTCCGCCTACGCCTACCTCGAACTGGGCAGCGCCGGCGCTCCCGCCGAAGCCTCGCTGGCCGAGGAATGCGCGCTGGCCATCGACTACAACGGACTGAATCACACGGTCATGATGGTGTCTCCCTGCGAGCTGGAGGACTTCATCCGCGGCTTCAGCCTCAGCAGCGGCCTGATCGACACCATCGACGAAATCTATGACATCGAACTGCGCGGCACCGGCGCGGCGCGCCGGGCCGAGGTGCGCGTCAGCAGTCGCGCCTTCTGGAGCTTCAAGCAGCAGCGCCGCCAACTGACCGGCACCAGTGGCTGCGGGCTGTGTGGCGTTACTGCCCTGGAGCAGGCGCTGCCGCAGCTGGAACCGCTGCACGCGCAGCCATTGCCAGCGATCGCGCACCTGATCGGCCTGCGCGAACGCATCAGCGCTGCCCAGCAGCGCGCCCACGCAACCGGCGCCCTGCATGCAGCGCTGTTCATCGATGCGAGCGGCGAATTGCGTCTGTGTCGCGAGGATATCGGTCGGCACAACGCGCTGGACAAGCTGATCGGCGCCCTCGCCACGCAGGGCCTTGACGCCAGGTCTGGCTTCGCCGTGGTGACCAGCCGCTGCAGCCTGGAGCTGCTGCACAAGGCGGTCCGCGCCGGCCTGCCGACCCTGGTCAGCCTCTCCGCGCCGACTGCCCTCACCGTGGAATGGGCACGCCGGCACCACCTGAATCTGATCCACCTGCCCCACCACAGCGCCCCCCGGGTCTACAGCCCGCTTCCCGGCCTTGAGGAGCTTGCGACATGAGCAGCGAACCGCGCTACCAGCCCTACACCGGCCCCGCCGCTGGCTGGGGCGCGCTGCGCAGCGTCACCCAGCACTGGCTGGACAGCCAGCAGCCGATCAGGAATCTGCGCGCCCTGCTCAGGACCAACCAGAATGGCGGCTTCGACTGCCCCGGATGCGCCTGGGGCGACTCCCCCGACAGCCACCTGGTGAAGTTCTGCGAGAACGGCGCCAAGGCGGTCAACTGGGAGGCGACCCGGCGCGGTATCGGCCAGGCATTTTTTGCCCGCTACAGCGTCGCCCAGCTGCGCGCGCAGAGCGACTACTGGCTGGAGCAACAGGGACGGCTGATCGAACCCCTGCAATACGATGCAGCAAGCGACCGTTACGTACCGATCACCTGGGATGCCGCCTTCACCCTGATCGCCGAGGTACTCAGGAGCCTGGACAGCCCCGATCAGGCCGAGTTCTACACCTCGGGTCGAGCCAGCAACGAGGCCGCCTTCCTTTATCAGCTGATGGTGCGCGCCTTCGGCACCAATAACTTTCCCGACTGCTCGAACATGTGCCACGAGGCCAGCGGCGTGGCGCTCGGCGAGAGCATTGGTGTGGGCAAGGGCACGGTGACCTTCGCCGACTTTGCCAAAGCCGACGCCATCTTCGTGTTTGGGCAGAACCCCGGCACCAATCATCCGCGCATGCTCGAACCCTTGCGCGAGGCGGTGGCGCGCGGCGCCAGCGTGGTCTGCTTCAACCCCTTGCGGGAGCGCGGCCTGGAGCGTTTCCAGCATCCGCAACATCCTCTGGAGATGCTGACCGGGGGTTCCGCGCCGACCAGCAACGCCTATTTCCGTCCACGCCTGGGCGGCGACATGGCGGCCGTGCGCGGCATGGCCAAGTGCCTGCTGACATGGGAGCGCCAGCAGCCGGGCAGCGTATTCGACCATGCCTTCATCGCGCAGCACTGCGAAGGCCTGGAAGCCTGGCTGGAGCGGGTGGAAGCCAGCGACTGGGCGCAGATCGAGACACAGTCGGGCCTGGCACAAGCGCAGATCGAACACGCCGCCCGCCTGTACGCCAGCGCCGAGCGGGTGATCATCTGCTGGGCGATGGGCATCACCCAACACCGCCACTCGGTGGCGACCATCCAGGAGATCACCAACCTGATGCTCCTGCGCGGCAATATCGGCAGGCCCGGGGCCGGCCTGTGCCCGGTGCGCGGCCACAGCAACGTGCAGGGTGACCGGACCATGGGTATCAACGAGCGGCCGCCGGCGACCTTCCTCGATGCCCTGCAGCGCCGCTTCAGCTTCACGGTGCCACGCACCCAGGGGCACAACACCGTCCAGGCGATTGCCGCCATGCTGGAGGGCCGCAGCCGGGTATTCATCGGCCTCGGAGGCAATTTCGCCCAGGCCACACCGGATAGCCTGCGCAGCCATGCGGCCCTGCAGCGCTGCGAGCTGACCGTACAGATCAGCACCAAGCTCAACCGCAGCCACCTGATGCACGGTCGCCAGGCGCTGATTCTGCCGTGCCTGGGGCGTACCGACCTCGACCTGCAGGCCGCCGGCCCGCAGGCGGTCACGGTAGAGGATTCGTTCAGCATGGTGCACGCCTCACGCGGGCAGCTCGCCCCGCTGTCGCGCGCGATGCGTTCGGAACCGGCAATCATCGCCGGCATCGCCCAGGCACTGCTCGGTCCCCAGCCGGTGGACTGGCTGCACCTGATCGAGGACTACGGGCGCATCCGCGAACTGATCGCCGAGACCATCCCGGGCTTCGCTCGCTTCAATACTCGCCTGGATCAACCCGGCGGCTTCTACCTGGGCAATGCGGCCGCGGAGCGACACTGGACCACGCCCAGCGGCCGAGCCCGCTTCGTCGCCCACAGCCTGCCCGACGATCTGCTACCGGCCCAGGTCCTTAGCCAGGCTGCAGCACCCCACCTGATACTGCAGTCCCTGCGCTCCCACGACCAGTACAACACTACCCTGTACGGCCTGGATGACCGCTACCGTGGCATCCACGGCATGCGCGAGGTGATTTTCGTCAACGAACAGGACATTCGTCGCCTCGGCCTGGTGCCGGGCCAGCGCGTTGACCTGCTGTCACTGTGGGACGACGGCATCGAGCGGCGCGTGCACGACTTCACCCTGGTCGCCTACGACACCCCCCCCGGCCAGGCGGCCGCCTACTACCCGGAAACCAATCCGCTGGTGCCACTGCACAGCATCGGCAGCGGCAGCCACACCCCCACCTCCAAGTTCATCGCCATTCGTCTGGAGCCCAGTCGCGCGGGGGCCCGGATCGCCTGAGACGAATCACCCTGTAACACCCGCTGCAAACGCGCAGCTTGAGCCAAAGGCCCGCCTTCGGGATACTGCACGCCGATTTGCGCACCGCCTGCCCGCTTTACCGCGTGTGCGCCACAGTAGCCAACGGACTGCGTTGAATTAAAGACGGGGAGCCATCGTCGATGATGAAGAGAAGCGACTGGATCTGGACCGTCATCGGTTTGGCCGCAGTCGTGTTTTCCTGCTACCTGCTCTACAAGGAGATCCGCACCATCTCCTTGGACGAGCTGACCGGCAGCCTGCACGCCATCCGCCTGCACAACTGGCTGTTGGCGGCGGGAGCGACCCTCGGCGCCTACTGCGCCCTGGCCTGGTACGACCGCATCGCCATTGCCCACCTGGGCAAGAAGATTTCCTGGTGGTTCATCACCCTGTGCTCCTTCACCACCTACGCCCTGGCTCACAACATCGGCGCCTCGGTGTTCTCCGGGGCAGTGGTGCGCTACCGCGCCTACCGAAGCAAGGGACTGACGCCACAGGAGATCGGCGTACTGATCGTCTTCTGCTCCTTCACCTTCGCCCTCGGCGTGCTGCTGTCCGGTGGCGCGGTCCTGATCTACGAGCCAGAACTGATCCGCCGGGTAGCGGATGTGAGTCCCTGGCTGTCGGTTGCCATCGGCCTGATTCTGCTGGGCCTGGTGGCGCTCTACGCACTTGGCTCCTGGCGTCAGTTCAAGCCCTGGACCTGGGGCAAGCTGCATGTCGAATACCCGCGCCTGGGAATCGTTGGTCGCCAGCTGATTGCCGGTCCGCTGGAGCTGGCCTGCGCCGCCGCGATCATCTATTTCGCCCTGCCGGCGGAAAACAACCCGGGTTATGTCGTGGTGCTCGGTGTGTTCCTCGCCTCCTTCTCCCTGGCCCTGCTGTCTCATGCGCCAGGCGGGCTCGGCGTGCTGGAGGTAACCTTCCTCGCCGCCATGCCGGAACTGCCGAAGGTCGACGTCCTGGCAGCCCTGATTGTGTTCCGCGCCTTCTACCTGCTGCTGCCCTTCGCGCTGTCGCTACTGGTCGTGCTCGGCTTCGAATGGAGCCAATGGCGTCTGCGGCGCCAGCCGGCAGACCGGTAGCCCCAGGCCGCCGTGCCCCGCCCCCGGGGCCTGAGCACGCCTGTCACGACCTGCATCAGCAACGTCGATGAACACCATCAGGATGATCGACTTCTGTCTCGCCGCTACCTGAGTACCCTGTGCTCCGTAGCCACTGTCCGCTTCCACCGGAGGCCCCGAGATGAAGAAGCACCTGATTGCCAGCCTGATCCTGTCCAGCCTAACCAGCGTCGCCTTCGCCCTGCCGGGCGAGGAGCAGCCGCCGCTGACCGAGCTGCGCCAAAGCAACGCTCCCGCTACCGTCGCCGAAAGCGCTGCCGACTACCTGCCCCATAACCACCTGCTCGCCGAAAACGGGGCCTCGCGGAGCACGCGCCGAGCCGTCTGAGCCAAGCCCGGCGCCCGCCGGGCTTTTTATGGCGCCGGTGCCACCGGCGGCAGGCGGTAGATCCAGATGCGCCGCAGCACGCTGGCGAACTGCCGTGACAGGCGGCCGCTGTTGTAGACCTGGCCATAGCGAGCGGCGATCTCGCGCACACGCGGCGCCAGCTCGGCATAGCGGCGTGCCGGCAGGTCGGGGAACAGGTGGTGCTCGATCTGGTGGCTGAGGTTGCCGGTGAGGATATGGAACAGGCGACCACCCTCCAGGTTGCTGGAGCCGCGCAGCTGGCGCAGGTACCAGTGCCCGCGGCTCTCCCCTTGCACCGACTCCTGGCTGAACACCGCCGCGCGCTCGGTGAAGTGGCCGCAGAAGATGACCAGGAAGGTCCACAGGTTGCGCAGCAGGTTGGCCAGCACGTTGCCTGCCAGCACCGCCAGGGCGTTGGCCCCCAGCAGCAGCGCCAGCAGGGGAAACAGGGCGTAGTCCTTGAGCCACTGGCGTGCGACCTTGAGGCCGAACTGGCGCAGCAGCGGGCGCACCTCGGCGCCGCTGATACGGCCCTTGTACCACTTGTCCAGGCGCAGGTGCTGGATCGCCACGGCGTACTGGAACAGCAGCGCCTGCAGCGTGACCCACAGCGGCTGCCAGCGGTAGAAGGGTTTCCAGCGCTGTTCGGGGAACAGGCGCACCACGCCGTAGCCGACGTCGTCATCCATGCCGATCACGTTGGTCCAGGTGTGATGGGTATGGTTGTGCGTGTGCCGCCAGAAGTCGGCCGGACCGACGATGTCCCACTCGTAGCGGCGGCCGGCCAGCTCCGGATCGTTCATCCAGTCGTACTGGCCGTGCATCACGTTGTGGCCCAGCTCCATGTTCTCGAGGATCTTGCCCAGGCCCAGCAGCAGACTGCCAAGCAGCCAGGTGGGCGGGAACCAGCCGAACATCAGCAGCGCGCGGCCGCTCCAGCAGCACAGGCGCACCGCGCCGCGCACCCGGCGGATGTAGCGGGCATCGGCCTCGCCCAGCGAAGCGAGGGTCTGGCGGCGCAGTTCGTCCAGTTCGGCGGCGAAGGCGTCGAGTTCCACGGGGGTCAGTTCACGGTCAAGTCGCATCGTCGTTGTCCTAGAGATCGAGTTGCACATCGCCCAGCGGCGCGCTGACGCAGATACGGATCGGCTGGCCGGGTTCGGCGAAGGCCTGGCCGCTGCGCAGGTCGCGCACCGCCCCGCCCAGCAGGGTGCAGGTGCAGCCGGCACAGATGCCCTGACGGCAGCCATGGGCCGGCCGCAAGCCGGCCGCCTCGGCCTGTTCCAGCAAGCTGCGCGAGCCGTCGCCCAGGCTTTCCAGGCGGCTGCGGGAGAAGTTCAGGCGCAGCGCCTGGCCGGCCTCCGGCGCATGCCGCAGGGGGCTGAAAGCCTCTGCCTGCAGCGTGCCCACAGCGCTCGCCCGCACCGCTTCGACGAACCCTGCCGGCCCGCAGGCGAGCAGGGCAAAGCCCTCCATGCCCTGCAGGTGCGCAGCCCGGAAGCGCCCGCCCTGCGGCCCCGCCTCGGGACCGGTGATCTGCCAGTGCACCTGCAGGTTCGGGTGGCGCTGCATCAGCGTCTGCAGCTCGGCGGCATATGCCTGCTGCCCGCTGGCACGCACGTAGTGCAGCAGCGTCACCGGCGCCGCATAACCGGCTTGCAGCGCCTCGCGCAGCAGCCCGAGCAGTGCCGTGATACCGCTGCCGGCGGCGAGCAGCCCGACGCCAGGCGCCGCCAGCGGCCAGCACAGATCGCCCTGGGCCACGCCCAGTTCGACCAGATCGCCCACCGCCAGGTGGTCGAGCAGATGATTGGAGAAGCGGCCGCCCGGCTGACGACGAATGCCCAGCTCGATGGCGCCGCCACGTTCGACCCGGGTCAGGCTGTAGCTGCGACTGTGGCGCACCCCGTCGATCGGCAGGTACAGCTGCACATGCTGGCCGGGGCGCCAGCCGCGTGCATTGCCATTGCAGCGCAGGCGCAGCGCCAGCAGGTCGTCACTGACCCAGCAGCGCCCCGCCACCCGGGCGAAGACCCGGTTCAGGCGCCAGGCCGGGTGCAGCCAAGCCAGCACGGCATCGACTTCCGACTCGCGCAGCCAGCCTCGCGCAACCAGCACGCGCACAGGTCCCAGCAGCGGTGCCAGCCAGCGGATGGCGAAAAGAGGCAAGAGCGACATGCGGCATATTCCAGTGAACAAGTGTTCACAAAATGCCAGAAGCACTTCACTTCAGTCAACAAGTGTTCACTGATTGTCATTCGACGCCGGTAAAACGCTTTTGTTAGAGTGCGCCGCAATCTCGCCACCTGCCGAATGCCATGTCACCACGCGCCGAACAGAAACAGCAGACCCGCCGGGCCCTGATGGATGCCGCGCGCAACCTGATGGACAGCGGTCGCGGCTTCGGCAGCCTGAGCCTGCGCGAAGTCAGCCGCACCGCCGGCATCGTGCCAACCGGCTTCTACCGGCACTTTCAGGACATGGACGAGCTGGGCCTGGCCCTGGTCGCCGAGGTCGACGCCACTTTCCGCAGCACCCTGCGCGAAGTGCGCCGCAGCCAGTTCGAGATGGGCAGCATCATCGAGGCCAGCACGCGCATCTTCCTCGACGCGGTAAGCGACAACCGTAACCAGTTTCTCTTCCTCGCCCGCGAGCAGTACGGTGGCTCGCAGCCGGTGCGCCAGGCCATCGGCCGCCTGCGCCAGCAGATCACCGACGACCTGGCCGCCGACCTCAAGCTGATGAACCGCACTCCGCACCTGGACGATGCGGCACTCGACGTGGTCTCCGACCTGGTGGTGAAGACCGTGTTCGCCACCCTGCCCGAGCTGATTGACCCACCCGCCGAGGGCCTGCCCGTGCACCTCACTCCCGAAGCGAAGATGACCCAGCAGCTGCGTTTCATCTTCATCGGCGCCAAACACTGGCGCGGTCTCGGCCAGGGCCGCGACTGAGCGCACCAGAACAGTTCTTCTCGATAGACAGCGCACCAACATAAGGCATCCGTAAGCCCCAACTTCTGGCACAGCCCCGCCAGCGGCGGGCATCACCGGCTTGGCAAGGGCCTTGCTCTGGTCACAGGACCATTGCCTGGCCGGAAGCCCCCTATGTTGGTGATCCATCACCGCCTGTCCCCCCAGCCCTACTGGGATGAAGAACTGCACCTGACCTTCGATGCCCGCAGCAAGAGCCGCCTGCGCTGCTTCAGTGCGGCCGGCGAGGACGTCGGTCTGTTCCTTGAACGCGGCCAACCGCCGCTGCATGACGGCGACTGCCTGCGCGCCGAGGACGGGCGCATCGTGCGGGTCTGCGCGCGCCCGGAGAAACTCCTGCACGTCACCTGCGCCAGCAGCTTCGAACTGCTGCGCGCGGCCTACCACCTGGGCAACCGCCACGTCACCCTGCAGCTTGGCGACGGCTGGCTGCGCCTGCCCGAAGACCACGTACTACAGGCCATGCTCGACCAGCTCGGCGCCAGCACCTGCCCGATCGAGGCGCCCTTCCAGCCCGAACATGGTGCTTACGGCGGCGGCCATCACCATTCCCATCATGGCGACGCCGAGTTCAACTACGGCCCGCGCCTGCACCAGTTCGGCGTGCGTCTGTGAATCCCGCCTGGCAACTCCTGCGCCTGGCCAGCCCGCAGCTGCCGATCGGTGGCTACAGCTATTCCCAGGGACTGGAAATGGCAGTCGACAGCGGCCTGGTGCAGGACCCGGACAGCGCGCGGCGCTGGATCGCCGACCAACTGCTGCTCAACCTGGCGCGCTTTGAGGCACCCCTGCTGCTGGCCCACTGCCGGGCCGCAGCAGCGGACGACTGGGACAGCCTGGCCGACCTCGCCGAACGCCACCGCGCCAGCCGCGAGAGCCGCGAGCTGGCCCTGGAGAGCCGGCAGATGGGCTACTCGCTGAAGCAGTTGCTGGAGGGCCTGCCGGAGCTCGACGAGGCGGCCCGTACCTTTCTGAAGACCCAGCCGGAGCTCGGCCTGGCACCGGCATGGGCGCTGGCTGCACGCACCTGGAACATCAGCGCCGAAGATGCCCTGGCCGCCTGGCTGTGGGGCTGGCTGGAAAACCAGCTGGCCGTGCTGATGAAAACCCTGCCACTGGGCCAGCAGGCCGCACAACGTCTGACCTCGGAGCTGCTGCCACTGCTGGAGCAGGCCCGCCACCAGGCCACCACCCTGGATTCCCAACACTGGGGCAGCGCCGCCTTTGGCCTCGCCCTGGCCAGCATGGCGCACGAGCGCCAGTACAGCCGTCTCTTCCGCTCATGAAACAAGGAACTCAGCCATGAACAGCCAACCTCTGCGCGTCGGCATCGGCGGCCCGGTCGGATCCGGCAAGACCGCCCTGACCCTGGCGCTGTGCCGCGCCCTGCGCGAGCGCTACAACATCGCCGTGGTCACCAACGACATCTACACCCAGGAGGACGCCCAGTTTCTCGTGCGCAACGAGGCCCTGGCGCCCGAACGGATCATCGGCGTGGAAACCGGCGGCTGCCCGCATACGGCCATCCGCGAGGATGCCTCGATCAACCTCGAAGCAGTCGAACAGCTCAACCGGCGCTTCCCGGGACTCGACCTGATCATCGTCGAGTCCGGTGGCGACAACCTCTCCGCCACCTTCAGCCCGGAGTTGTCGGACCTGACCCTGTACGTGATCGACGTGTCCGCCGGCGACAAGCTGCCGCGCAAGGGTGGCCCCGGCATCTGCAAGTCCGACCTGCTGGTGATCAACAAGGTCGACCTGGCGCCGATGGTCGGCGCCTCGCTGGAAGTGATGGACCGCGACGCGCGCAAGATGCGTGGCGACAAGCCCTTCGTGTTCAGCAACCAGAAAGTGGGCCAGGGTCTGGACCAGATCATCGCCTTCATCGAACGCCACGGCATGCTCGGCGCCGCCTAAGGAGATCCACCATGCAACTGCGCAAAGCCCTGTTCGCCATCGCCCTGTTCCTCAGCCCGGCGCTGGCCTTCGCCCATGGCGGCCATGACCACTCCGGCCTGCTGGCCGGCGTCGCCCATCCCATCACCGGCCTCGACCACCTGCTGGCAATGCTCGCCGTCGGCCTGTGGGCCGCCCAGCAGAGCGGCGCCGTGCGCTGGGCACTGCCGCTGACCTTCGTCGCGACCATGCTGATCGGCGGCCTGCTCGGCTTCGCCGGACTGGAAATCCCGCTGATGGAGACCGGCATCGCCGGCTCGGTACTGGCCTTCGGCCTGCTGGTGGCGGTTGCCGCGCGCCTGCCGGTCGCCATGGCGCTGGGCCTGACCGCGCTGTTTGCCCTGACCCACGGCGTGGCCCATGGCCTGGAGCTGCCGGCGCTGGCCAGCCCCTGGGGCTACGCGGTCGGCTTCGTCGCCGCCACCGCTGCCCTGCATGGTGCCGGCTACGCGCTGGTACGCTGGCTACCGCAGGCGGCCGCTCCGCTGGTGCGCGCGGCCGGCGCGGCATCGGCAGGTGCCGGCGTGTGGCTGCTGGGGAGCTGATACCAGTAAACTGGTGCCGAAACTCCTCAATGCGGTCTTCTCCATGCTCGCGCGCCTTCTGCTCGGCCTGCTGCTCTGCGTCACCGGCCTGGCCAGGGCGCAGAGCCCCGCTCCACTCGAAGTCACCTGGGGCATGAGCCCCTGGCCGGGACTGGTCAACATCGAGGATGGGCAGCCGCGCAGCGGCGTGATCATCGACCTGCTGCAGCAGATTATCCAGCGCCTGCCCGAGTACCAGCACCGCTACAGCCTGGTCAACCTCACGCGCGGCTTCGAGCAGGTCAAGCGTGAGCCCCTGAGCTGCTTCCTGCCGACTTTCCGCACCGCCGAGCGAGACCAGTTTGGCCACTACGTCAGCCTGTTCGTGGCCATGCCGCATCAGCTGCTGATTCGCAGCGAGGACCGTCAGCGCATTGCCGGCGACCAGGCGGAAGCGTCCCTGCAACAGCTGCTGCGCGATCGCAGTCTGCGCGGCGGGCTGATTCAGGACCGCAGCTACGGGCCCGCGCTCGACCCGTTGCTGCAGGCCCCCGGCGCCCAGCCACAACTGATACGTGTGCAGACCAGCAGCGCCGGCAACAACCTGTTCGACATGCTCGAACGCGGCCGCGTCGACTACCTGCTGGAGTATGCGGAAGTCATCCAGTTCGCCCAGCAGCAACGCCCGACCACGCTAGCGGTGACGCTGCTGCCGCTGCAGGAGGCCAACACGCCCATCGTCAGCGGCATCTACTGCAGCAAGAACGCCGCCGGCGCGGAGCTGGTCCGGCGCATCGACCAGATCGCCCGCCAGCCGGAAGTGATCGCGCACTTCGTCGCCGCCCAACACGTCTATGTGCCACCCACCACGGTTAAGCACTACCGGGCCTGGCTGGACAGGTTCTTCGGCGAGCGCGCGGGGAAGAACCTGACCTCGCTGCCCTGAGTGTCTCCAGGCCAGGCTATCGGCCTGATCGATACAATCAACCGGCATTCGCCGGTGGCACCACCTAGGCTTACCCCATAGCCCGGGAGTGAACGCCATGAACCTGCACGACCTGCTGCACAGCCTTCTCGCCACCTACGCCGCCGGCGCCAGCGGCCGCTGCCCGCAGGAACTCGCCTGACCGATCGGACAGGGCTACCCTGTGCGCCCTTTCGTCCATGGGAGCACAGTGCATGAGCCTGAAGTCAGTCTGCGTATTCTGCGGCGCCAGCCCCGGCGCCCGCCCCATCTACCATGAGGCTGCCGCCCAGCTCGGCCGTCATATCGCCGAACGCGGCCTGACCCTGGTCTATGGCGGTGGCGCCGTCGGCCTCATGGGCGTGGTGGCGGACGCCGCCCTGGCCGCTGGCGGCGAGGTCATCGGCATCATCCCGCAGAGCCTGGAGCGCGCCGAAATCGGCCACAAGGGCCTGAGTCGCCTGGAAGTGGTCGACGGCATGCACGCGCGCAAGGCGCGCATGGCCGAGCTGGCCGACGCCTTCATCGCCCTGCCCGGTGGCCTGGGTACCCTGGAGGAGCTGTTCGAGGTATGGACCTGGGGCCAGCTCGGCTACCACGCCAAGCCGCTCGGCCTGCTCGAGGTGGACGGTTTCTACGCCCGCCTCACCGACTTCCTCGACCACCTGGTGGCCGAGCGCTTCGTCCGCGAGCAGCACCGCGCCATCCTGCAGATCGATGCGTCACCGGCAGCACTGCTCGACCGGATGAGCGCCTGGCAGCCCACGGCCGCTCCCAAATGGGTCGACCGTGAGCACAAGTCGCCGCCCTCAACCTGATTGCTGCACGATCACCGTCTGCGCCGGCATCGGTGCAGGGAAGCCAGCTTCGCCCAGGGCATCCTTGATCACCCTGTTGCTGTCGAAGTAGACCTGCCAATAGTGGTCGGTATGGCAATAGGGACGTACCGCCAGCACCGGGCCGACCAGATTGAACTCCAGAATCTCGACATCGACGGCCGGTGTCGCCAGCACATTGTCGATGGCGGCGATGCGCTGCCTGAGTAGCGCCGCCGCCCCCTTCCAGTCGGCCGAGCCCGCCAGCTGAGCCTTCAGGTCGACACGGCGAAAAGCGTTGTGCGAGTAGTTCTGGATGGTGTCGCCGAAGATCTTGTTGTTGCCCACCAGGGTCAGCACATTGTCCGGCGTGTTGATGGCGGTGACGAACAGGCCGATCTCGGTGACCGTGCCGGTCACGCCGCCCGCAGTGACGAAATCGCCCACCTTGAACGGCCGCAGGACGATGATGAAGCCACCGGCGGCCAGGTTGGCCAGCAATCCCGACCAGGCCATGCCGATCGCCAGGCCCACCGCGGCGATCAGCGCGGCAAAGGTAGTGGTCTGCACCCCAAAGTAGCCAAGGATGCCGATCACCAGGAGGATGTTCAGGGTCACGGTGACGAAGTTGCCGAGGTAGCGCAGCACGGTCGGGTCGACCTTCTGCTGGCCCAGGCCCTTTTGCAGCAGGCCGACGGCGAAGCCGATCAGCCAGCGGCCGACCACCCAGAAGGCGATGGCGGCCAGGATCTTCACGGCGAAGGCAGCTCCATACTGCGCTGCCAGTTCCAACAACTGATTGACCTTGGCGGTACCCGCCGAGACCAGTGCTTGCCCTTCTTCCATGACGCTCTCCCGCAAACGGTGGATGACTGGGAAAACGCTAGCACGCAGCGCGGAAAACGCTGGCAGCAGGGCAATTTGCCATCGTATACACTGCTTGTGCGCCCCTCCTCCGGTTACCTCGATGATGCGCCCGATCCTGGTGTTGCTCGCCGTACTGCTGCCCCTGGCCCCGGGCTATGCCTCCGGAGAACAGTCATTACGCCTGCTGACCTGGCCGGGCTACGCCGATGCCGATCTGGTAAAGCAGTTCGAACAGCGTCATGGCGTCAGAGTGGAAGTCACCCTGGTCGGCAACGATGACGCCTTGCGCAGCAAGCTGGCCCGCAACAACGGTGATGACTACGACCTGATCGCCGCCAACACGGCGGAGATCGAGCACTATGTTCAGCAGAAACTGCTGCAGCCGCTGCAGCCGGCACGCATCCCCCGCACGGCCCAGCAACTGTGGCGCTTCCGCGACTACCCGAAGATTCCCGGTATCACCCACGATGGCAAGGTCTACGCCATTCCGTATACCTACTCCGAAATGGGGCTGATCTACGACCGCAGCCAGTTCGCCGAGCCCCCCAGCTCCATCACCAGCCTGTGGGACCCCAGACTGCAGGGGCGGGTACTGGCCTTCAATGGCAGCAGCCACAACTTTTCGCTGGCCAGCCAGGCACGCGGCCGAGACCCGTTCCAGATCGATGCAGCAGACTTCCCGATGCTCGGCGAGCAGCTGATCGCCCTGCGCCGCAACGTGCTGACCTTCTACTCGCTGCCCGAAGAGGCGGCCAGCCTGTTCAGGGAGCACCGCATTGCCCTGCTATGGGCCAACTATGGGCGCCAGCAGCTCAAGCAACTGCGTGATGCCGGCGCGGACGTCGGCTATGTCCTCCCCCAGGAGGGGGCGCTGGCCTGGCTCGACTGCTGGGCAGTCAGCCGCGGGGCTCGCAACCTGGCCTTGGCCGAAGCCTGGATCGACTTCAGCCTGGAGGAACCGATGAGCCGTGCCCTGGTCGAGCGCCAGGGCCTGTCCAATACCCTTCAGGAACCGGAAAGCATGGACATCTCCGGGCGCATGATCTGGCTGCGTCCGGTGGAGGATGCCAAACGCCGGGCGCAGCTCTGGGAGCGCATTCTTTCCGGCGAACGCCCCCCTCTGGCGGAGGTGCCATGAGGTTCGGCATAGCCTTCAAGCTGGGCAGCCTGCTGGCTGTATTCGGGGTTCTAGCCTGTGGACTGACCGGCTACTACAGCTACAGCAGCAGCCGCGCAACCTTGCTGAAGGCGGCTGAACGCGACCTGCTGACGGCCACCCAGGTGCTCGGTCGCAACCTGCGCGGCAATATCGACGGTATCTCGCGTGACACCCTCATGCTGGCAGGTATCGCCCAGGGAAGAACACTGCCCCAACTTACCCGCGAGCAGGATCGCGAGCACGCCGAGCGAGACCTGGCGAAACTATTCAGCACCCTGATGCAGGTCCACCCCGAATACATGCAGATTCGCATGATCAGTGCCGCCGCTCATGGTCTGGAACAGGTACGGGTCGACCGTGACGGCCTACAGCTACTGCGCATAGAGGGCGCTGCACTGCAGGAGAAGGGGCACTTCGACTATGTGTTCGATACCCTGCGCCTGTCTCCGGGCCAGGTGCGGCTCTCGCCCATCGTGATCAATCACGAACTCGGTGCCCACTCGGGTCTGGGGCAGCCGACGCTGCACGTGTCCACCCCAATAGCGGATGAGAACGGCAAGGCCTATGCGCTGATCGTCATCAATATCGACCTCAACCAGCTGTTCGACCAGCTCAAGGGCGAGCTGCCGTCCTACTACCACGTGTACCTGAGCAACCGCTGGGGAGACTTGCTCATCCATCCCGACCAGCGCCGCACCTTCGGCTTCGATCAGGGGCGCCGCGTCTTCCTTCAGGAAGAGTTCCCTGCCGTCAGCAAGCTGCTGGATAGCGATGTTTCCAGCCTGATCGGTCGCAGCAGCGACGGGGAAAACGACCTGGTCGCCGCCTTCGTGCGCCTCACCACCAACCCCGGCAATGCCGCAAGCTTCGTGGTACTCGGCCTGGCACAGCCGGAAGAGTATGTGCTCAAGGAGAGCAACCGGCTTGGCAGCCTCATCATCCAGGTGGTGATACTCGCCAGCCTGCTGGCCGTGGTGATCGCCTCCATCGCCTCACGAGCACTGACGCGTTCGCTCACGAGCATCAACCTGGCCGTCCAGCAGTTCGCACGCGAGCGCAAGAGCGCACCGCTGCCTGTACAGCGTCAGGACGAGCTGGGCCAGTTGGCACGCAGCCTGGTACAGATGCAGGAAGAGATCGTCGAGCACCTGGAAGAGCTCGGGCGCAGTCGCAGCGCATTGGAGCACCTCGCCCGGCACGACCCGCTGACCGGCCTGCCCAACCGCCGCTTCTTCTTTGAACGCCTGGAGCACGCCCTGGCGGCCGCGCGCCGCAGCGCCAGGCCGCTGGCGGTGATCTTTGTCGACCTCGACCACTTCAAGGAGCTCAATGACAGCCTCGGCCACAGTGCAGGCGACCGCGTGCTGCAGGCAGTCGCCAACCTTCTGCGCTCGGCCACGCGGGAAAGCGACACGGTGGCGCGCCTAGGCGGCGATGAATTCGTCATTCTGATCGAACAACTCGACGACCCCAGTCGGGTCGTTGCCGTGCTGCACAAACTGCACGAACGCTTTCAGCTGCCCATGCTGCTCGACGGCCATGAGGTCCAGGTCCAGGCCAGCATGGGCGTCAGCCTGTTCCCACGTGACGGTGACGATATCGAATCACTGGTGCAGCAGGCCGACCGCGCCATGTACGCGGCGAAAAATGCGGGCCGTAATACCTATAGCTATGAATCCAACGAGCAGCACTGAGTCTATGCTTGCTATCGGATACTGACTTTGCCGGGTGACTCCATTGATTCCACTGCTGGTCTGCGACGACTCCGCGATGGCGCGTAAACAACTGATCCGCGCCCTTCCCCCCGAATGGCCGGTGAGCATCACCCAGGCCAGCCAGGGCGAGGAGGCCATGGCCGCCATCCGCCAGGGCCTGGGCGAGGTTGTGCTGCTCGACCTGACCATGCCGGTGATGGATGGCTACCAGGTACTGGCCCAGGTCCGCGAGGAAGGGCATGCCTGCCGCATCATCGTGGTTTCGGGGGATGTGCAGGAGGAGGCGCGGCGCCGCGTGACCGAGCTGGGTGCGCTGGCGTTCATCCGCAAGCCAGCGCCGGCCGAGACGCTGCGCGCCACGCTCGACGAACTGGGCTTGCTGCAGCTGACAGCCACGGCGGACAGCATCGAACCAGCCAGCATCCCTGCCGCGCCGACACCCAAGGTCGGCTTCCGCGACGCCCTGCGCGAAGTCAGCAACGTTGCCATGGGCCGCGCCGCCGCGCTGCTGGCCGAGGAACTGGGGGTATTCGTACAGCTGCCGATCCCCGCCGTGAACATCTTTGAGGCCAGTGAGCTGCACATGGCGCTGACCGACGCCAACCGCGGCGAGCAGCTCAGCGCGGTGTGCCAGGGGTTCGTCGGCGAGGCCATTGCTGGCGAGGCCCTGCTGCTGTTCCATGACTCGCAGGTCGCCGACATCGCCCACCTGCTGGGGCTGCGCACCGGTAGCGATGCCGACACTTCGGAAATGCTGATGGACCTGGCCAGCATCCTCATCGGCGCCTGCCTGTCCGGCATTGCCGAGCAGCTCGACATCCGCTTTTCCCAGGGACATCCGCAGTTGCTCGGCCAGCACGCGCGCAGCATTGATGAGCTGATCCAGTTCAACGGCGCGCGCTGGCGCAAAACCCTCGCGGTGGAAATCAGCTACGGACTGGAAAACCACAAAGTGAACTTCGACCTGCTGCTGCTGTTCACCGAGAACTCGATTCCGCGGCTGACAGCCAAGATCCAGTACCTGATGGAGTAGAACATGGCCGGTGAAGCCCAGATCGACATGCGCGAACTGCACTGGCTGCTGGATATCGTCCAGTGCCTGGATGTTGGCGTATTGGTGATGGACCGCAACTTCCGCGTGGAAGTGTGGAACAGCTTTATGGAGAACCACTCGGGCCTGGGCGCCGACCAGGTACAGGGGCGCAGCCTGTTCCAGCTGTTCCCGGAGATCGACCGGGTCTGGCTGGAGCGCAAGGTCGGCACCGTGCTGCGCCTGGGCACCCGCGCCTTCAGCCTGTGGCAGCAGCGCCCCTACCTGCTGCGCTTCGAGACTTACCGGCCAATCACCGGGCAGGCCGACTTCATGTACCAGAACCTCACCATCATGCCGCTGGCCGCCGCCGGACGTGAGGTCGAGCACGTCTGCCTGATGATCTACGACGTCACCGAGGCGGCCGAAGCGCAGCTGCGCCAGACCACGCCCCAGTAGCCGTCACTTCTTCTTCGGCCGCGGCTTCTCGCCGAACTTGGGTACCGCGCGCACGGCCTTGGCCTTGGGCTTGTCGTCGTCGGCCTCGAACCAGTTGCCCATGTGGATCTTGCCTTTACCGGCACCCGGCACCCGCTTGACCTTGGGCTTCTTCGGCTTCTTCAGCACGGCACCGCCGGGAGCCGTGACCGGTACCCGGTGATCCGGTTCGAAGCCCGGCTCGTCCTGGCGGCGGATGACCTGGCCGATCAGCGTCTCGATGGCCGCCAGCAATTCGACTTCGTCGGCACAGACCAGCGATACCGCCTCGCCGGTTGCACCCGCGCGGCCGGTACGGCCGATGCGGTGCACGTAGTCCTCGGCGACGATCGGCAGGTCGAGGTTGACCACCCGCGGCAGTTCGCTGATGTCCAGGCCACGCGCGGCCACGTCGGTGGCGGCCAGCACACGCACCTCGCCGGCCTTGAATCGTTGCAGCGCGCGCAGGCGCGCCGGCTGCGGCTTGTCACCGTGGATCGAGTCGGCAGCGATGCCCTCGGCAAGCAGCAGCTGCTCCAGCTCGTCAACGCCCTTGCGGGTCTTGGCGAACACCAGCAACTGGTCCCAGCCGCGCTCGCGGTACAGGTGCAGCAGCAGCTCGCTCTTGCGCTTCTTGTCCACCGTCACCAGCCACTGCTTGACCCCCTTGGCCGTGGTGTTGCGAGGGCTGACCTCGATGGACAGCGGGTCGCGCAGCAGCTCCTTGGCCATCAGGCGGATGGCGTCCGAGAAGGTGGCGGAGAACAGCAGGGTCTGACGCTTGCGCGGCAACGCGCAGAACAGCTCGTCCAGCTCCTTGGCAAAACCCAGGTCGAGCATGCGGTCGGCCTCGTCCAGCACCAGCGCCTGCAGCTGGTCGAAGCGCACGGCATTCTGCCGGTACAGGTCGAGCAGGCGGCCGGGCGTGGCCACCAGCAGGTCGATTCCCTTGCGCAGCTTCATCATCTGCGGGTTGATGCTGACCCCGCCGTACACCGTGTAGGTGCGTAATGGCAGATTCTGCGCGTACTGCTGCACCGCCTGCGCCACCTGCTCGGCCAGCTCGCGGGTCGGCACCAGCACCAGCGCGCGCACCGAGTTGGCCGCCACCTGCGAGCCTTCCATAGTCAGTTTCTGCAGCAGCGGCAGGGCGAAGCCGGCGGTCTTGCCGGTGCCGGTCTGCGCCGCGGCGAGTACGTCACGGCCCTTGAGCACGGCGGGAATGGCCTGCTTCTGCACCGGCGTGGGCTCGCGGTAGTCGAGTGCCTCAAGTGTGCGCAGGATGGAATCGATCAGGCCAAGGTTGGCGAAGGACATGGCGGAGCAACCGGAAGCGGAAAGCTGCCAGTTTAACCGTTCGTTCAGTCGTGCTCGACCACCACGCACAACCCATCGTCAGTGACTTGCGCGCGCAGACGGATCGCCGCCGGGTCGCGCAGCAGGCAGTCGGCAATCGCCGGCTCCAGCTCGGTACGCACCCGGCGCGCCAATGCACGGGCGCCGTAGCGTGCGTCGTGGGCGCGGCACAGCCACTGCACCGCGCCCTCCTCCAGCCACAGCGAGCGGCCCTGGCGGCCCAGGCGCTGGTTGAGCTTGCTCAGCTCGATCTCCAGCAGCGCCTGCAGCCAGTCGTCGTCGAGACTCTGGAAATCAAGGATGCGGTCGATGCGGTTGAGAAACTCCGGGTCGAAGCTGCGCGTGAGCGCTCGTTCGCGCTCACCGGCCTCGTCGGCGCGCAGGCCCAGCCAGCGCCGCCAGCCACGCGCGAAGCGTTCGCGCAGGCGCTGCACCGGCTGGGCGCCGACGTTGCTGGTCATGAAGATCAGGCTGTTGCGAAAGTCCAGGGTGCGGCTGCCGGCGGTGAGGGTCAGGCGGCCGTTCTCCAGCACGCCGAGCAGGCTGCGCAGCACCTCGGGGCTGGCCTTCTCCAGTTCATCGAACAGCACGATGCCGGGGCGACCGAAGCTGCCAGCAATAGCCTCGGCGTCGAACAGGGTGGTGCCTTCCTTGCTGCCGACATAGCCCGGCGGCGCGCCGGTCAGCGCGGCGGCGTAATGCTCCTGGGCCAGGGTGTGCATGTCGATGCGGCACAGGGCATCAGCACGACCATGGATGGCCTGCGCCAGCAGGCGCACCATCTCGGTCTTGCCGACGCCGGTAGGGCCCGTGAACAGATTGACCGACAGCGGCCGCTCGCGCTCGCCGATGTCGGCCTTGACCACCTTGAGCAGCGCCTCGACCTGCTCCAGCACCGCATCCTGGCCGACGATGCGCTCGCGCAGCAGGGCCATGACCGTGGCCGGCTCGAACAGGAAGCGCGACTGCAGGCTGGCCGGCGCCGCCTCGGCCAGTCGCTGGCGGTTGTGTTCGAGCAGGTCGTTGGCGAAGGGCATTGCAGGCTCCGGTGCGGGGAGTGATTCCCTCTCCCAGGGGGAGAGGGGAGACAAGCCTACCCGGCCGTACGTTCCTTGCCGGCGTGCGGCAGTTCGCCCACCGGGCAATCGGCCACGCCGATGGTCGAACGGGTCAGCTTCTCCACGTCCTCCTGGGCCTTCTGCGCGTCCAGCACCCAGGTGCGGTAGAACTCGAACGGGCAATCGGCCACGCCCTTGTCGCCATCGCCGGAGTTGTACACGCCGGTGTAGCCACGATGCAGCAGCTTGAACAGGTGGTTCTGCGACTGGTCGTTGGCGCGTGCATCGCGGATCTGCGAGACCGACAGCTGAGCGTACTGGATGCCCATTTCCTCCTCGCCACATTCGCCGAGGGTGCGGCCGTCGAAGCCGATCAGCGCGGAGTGGCCGAAGTAGCTGTACACGCCGTCGAAGCCGGTGGCGTTGGCCACCGCCACGTAGCAGTTGTTGGCCCAGGCCATGGTCTTGGCCATCAGCACCTGCTGCTCCTTGGCCGGGTACATGTAGCCCTGGCAGCGCACGATCAGCTCGGCGCCCTTCATCGCGCAGTCGCGCCAGATCTCCGGGTAGTTGCCGTCGTCGCAGATGATCAGGCTGATCTTCAGGCCCTTGGGGCCCTCGGAGACATAGGTGCGGTCGCCCGGATACCAGCCCTCGATGGGACACCAGGGGATGCACTTGCGGTACTTCTGCACGATCTCGCCCTGATCGTTGATCAGTACCAGCGTGTTATACGGCGCCTTGTGCGGGTGCTCCTCGTGGCGCTCGCCGGTGAGCGAGAAGATGCCCCAGGTCCGGGCCTCGCGGCAGGCGGCGGCGAAGATCGCCGTCTCCTCGCCCGGCACCGTGGCGGCGGTGGCCATCATCTCGTCCTGGTCGTACATGATGCCCATGGTGCTGTACTCGGGGAACACCACCAGGTCCATGCCCGGCAGGCCGAGCTTCATGCCCTTGATCATCGCGGCAATCTGGCGCGCGTTGTCGAGCACCTCGGCCTTGTTGTGCAGGCGCGGCATCTTGTAATTGACGACGGCGACGCCGACGGTATCGGGACTGCTGGAAATATCGCCGTGACGCATGGAAACCTCCGTTTGGCTGAGACATGACGCCGTGGGAGCGGCCTTGGCCGCGAACGTCGGCCATGCAAGAAGCTTCGCGGCCAAGGCCGCTCCTACAGGGAAACGCACTGGGCTCAGCCCAGCACGGAAACAAGTCAGTGGCTGATCATCCACGGCCGCGCCGAGGGACTGGCCTTGAGGCCGTGCGGATTGGCCTTGGTTCGCTCGACCGGCTTGCTCGGGCCGCAGCAGCTGCAGCCGGCCGGGTGCTTGCGCTTGCTGGCGTACTCCTCGACCGTCTGCGGCGCGTGGCGTGCACGCTCGTTGGTTTCATGGGCGCGGCGCTGGCTGCCCGGCAGGGTAGCCAGGCCCGGCGCGCTGAGAATCACCCGCGCGCTCAGGGTGTCGCAGTACGGGCAGGCGCAGGGCTCGTCGCGCTCGGCCATCGGCCGCAGCACGGTGAAGTCGCCGCACTGCGGGCAGTCGTATTCATAGATCGGCATGGTCATTTCCTCGTGACGCTGGCCCCTCTCCCGATGGGAGAGGGGTGGAGAGGATCACTTGTCGTAGGCGATGGGCAGATCGATGCTGCCGTCGAGGAACTTGGTCGGGCCGCTGGCGCTGGGGTTGATGTCGAAATCGAAGATCTCCGTCGGCAGCCACAGCGTGGCGCAGGCGTTGGGGATGTCGACCACGCCACTGATATGTCCCTGCACCGGCGCCGAGCCGAGCAATGCGTAGCCCTGGGCCGGCGAGTAGCCGAACTTGGTCAGGTAGTTGATGGCGTTGAGGCAGGCCTGCTTGTACGCCAGGTTGACGTCCAGGTAGTGCTGCTTGCCGGCGTCATCGACCGAGATGCCTTCGAAGATCAGGTAGTTCTTGTAGTTGGGGGTGATCGGGCTGGGCTTGAAGATCGGGTTCTTGATGCCGTACTTGGCCATGCCGCCCTTGATCAGCTCAACTTTCATGTGCACCCAGCCGGCCATTTCGATGGCACCGCAGAAGGTGATTTCGCCGTCGCCCTGGCTGAAGTGCAGGTCACCCACCGACAGGCCGGCGCCGTCGACATAGACCGGGAAGAAGATCTTCGAGCCGCGCGACAGGTCCTTGATGTCGCAGTTGCCGCCATGCTCGCGCGGCGGCACGGTGCGCGCGCCGGTGGCGGCGGCCATGTCGCGGGCGGCGCCGATGAGCTTGCCCATGTGCGCGGTCGGTGCCATCGGTGGGTTGGCCAGCGGCGGCACGCGGGTCGGGTTGGTGTCGATCAGCTCCTGCTCGCGCTTGTTCCACTCGGCGAGCATCTTGTGGTCCGGCAGGCAGCCGATCAGGCCGGGGTGGATCAGGCCGGCGAAGTTCACGCCCGGGATATGCCGGCTGCTGGTGAACATGCCCTTGAAGTCCCAGATGGCCTTCTGCGCCGATGGGAAGTGATCGGTAAGGAAGCCGCCGCCGTTGTTCTTCGAGAAGAAGCCGTTGAAACCCCACAGCGAGTCCGGCTTGGCGCCGATGTCGAGCAGGTCGACCACCAGCAGGTCGCCTGGCTCGGCGCCATGCACGCCCACCGGGCCGGACAGGTAGTGCACGGTGGACAGGTCGACGTCGCGCACGTCGCTGGCGTCGTTGTCGTTCTTGATCGCGCCGCCGGTCCAGTCGTAGGTCTCGAGGATGAAATCGTCGCCGGGTTTGACCCAGCAGGCCATCGGGATGTCCGGGTGCCAGCGGTTGTGGACTTGCTCGTTCTCGGTGGCGGCCTGGTTGAGGTCGACCTTGATCAGGGTGTCGGTCATGACGGTGCTCCTGGGACCAGTGGTGGGTGCCTGGCGGATTGATGCGCCGGGTTACGGGAGCCAGTCTCGGGGAGTGCGGCAAGCGCGAAAATACGTTGGATGACGTATGCGCAGAGCCAGTAATGGCGAGGCCTGCAGCGGATTTTGCGCAGACGCGAAAAAGCGGCCGGCGCATGGAGAACACGCCGGCCGTAAAGCGGAAAAATCAGTCCCGTAGCCCGGATGAAATCCGGGAGCGGCCCCAGTACCCGCCCCGGATTTCATCCGGGCTACGAAAGCGGACCGTCACACCGACAGGTAGCGGCTGATGGTCGCCTCGTCGACCTTGTCACGCGCCTCCTCGACCACAAACTTGCCCTTCTCGATGACCAGGAAGCGGTCGGCGATTTCCATGGTGAAGGACAGCACCTGCTCGGAGACGATGATGGTCAGGTCTCGCAGGTTGCGGATCTCCTTCAGGGTGCGGGCGATGTCCTTGATGATCGACGGCTGGATGCCCTCGGTCGGCTCGTCGAGCAGCAGCACCTTGGGATTGGTGGCCAGCGCGCGGGCAATAGCCAGCTGCTGCTGCTGGCCGCCGGAGAGGTTGCCGCCCTTGCGATGGCGCATCTCCTGCAGCACCGGGAACAGCGCGTAGAGGTCGTCCGGCACCTGGCCCTTGGCCGACGCCGGCAGGCCGGTCTGGATGTTTTCCAGCACGGTCATGCTGGGGAAGATCATCCGCCCCTGCGGCACGTAGGCGATGCCGGCCTCGACGCGCTGGTGGGTCTCCAGCTTGGAGATGTCCCGGCCGTCGACACTGATCTGCCCGCCCCACTGTGGCAGCACGCCCATCAGGCTCTTGAACAGGGTGGTCTTGCCCATGCCGTTGCGGCCCATCACGGCGACGATTTCCTGCTTCGCCACGTCGAGGTTGAGCTCGTGGAGGATCTGGCTCTGGCCGTAGCCGGAGACGAGGTTGTTGATCTGGAACATTGCCGATACTCCTTCAGAAGACCCCAGCCCATTAGCCGGGCGCCATGCAATCCGTCCCCTCTCCCCCGGAGAGGGTTAGGGTGAGGGATGTGCAGCGCGAATCCCCCTCCCCCCCGGCCCCTCTCCCGAAAGGAGAGGGGAGCTGTCAGTGCCCCAGGTACACCTCGATGACCTTGGGATTGCTCTGCACCGCGTCCATGCTGCCCTCGGCCAGTACCTTGCCCTGGTGCAGCACGGTGACCTTGTGCGCGATGCTCTTGACGAACTCCATGTCGTGCTCGATGACCAGCACCGAACGGCCCTGGCTGATGCGCTTGAGCAGCTCGGCGGTGGCCACCCGCTCGCTCACGCTCATGCCGGCCACCGGCTCGTCGAGCATCAGCAGTTGCGGGTCCTGCATCAGCAGCATGCCGATCTCCAGCCACTGCTTCTGGCCGTGCGAGAGCAGGTCAGCCTGCAGGTGCAGGTGCTCGCCGAGCATGATCTCGGTCGCCACCTGTTCGACCCGCTCGATCACTTCGCGCGAGCGCTTGAAGAACAGTGCGCCGAACACCTTGCGGCCTTTGGGGTAGGACATCTCCAGGTTCTCGAACACCGTCAGGTTCTCGTAGATCGACGGGTTCTGGAACTTGCGCCCGACCCCGGCGCGGACGATGTCGAACTCGCGCATCTTGGTCAGCTCACGGTTCTCGAACTGGATGCTGCCGGCGGTAGCCTTGGTCTTGCCGCAGATCAGGTCGAGCACCGTGGTCTTGCCGGCGCCGTTGGGGCCGATGACCACGCGCACCTCGTTGCGGTCGATGTACAGGTTGAGGTCGTCGACCGCCTTGAAGCCGTCGAAGGACACGGTCAGGCCCTCGATGGCCAGCACCGGTTTGGGCATCTGGAAGCCAGCGGGATTAGGGCTCATGGGGTGGTCTCCAGTTCGGGAGTGGATGCGGCCTTGGCGACCGGTGTGGCCACCGGCTCGGTCTTCACCGGCGCCTTGGCCTTCGGCTTGAGGCGCGCCAGCCAGCGCTTGCCGTGGCTGTCCCACAGGCCGGCGAGGCCGTTGGGGAAGTACATGACCACGGCGATGAACAGGCCGCCCATCAGGTACAGCCACAGCTCGGGGAAGCTCTCGGAGAAGTAGGTCTTGCCGAAGTTGACCAGCAGCGCGCCGTACACCGCGCCGAGCAGCGACAGGCGCCCGCCGACCGCGGCGAAGATGACCATCTCGATCGACGGCACGATGCCGACGAAGCTCGGCGACATGAAGCCGACCTGCAGGGTGAACATCGCCCCGCCGATGGCCGCGAAGGCGGCGCCGACGCAGAACACGAAGATCTTGAAGCTAGCCACGTCGTAACCGGAGAAGCGCACCCGCTCTTCCTTGTCGCGCATGGCCAGCAGCAGGCGGCCGAGCTTGGAGGCGATGATGAAGCGCGCCAGCAGGATGCAGCCGAACAGCAGGAAGGCGCTGACGAAGTAGAGGATCAGCTTGGCCTCGTCGGTGCGGATGTCCCAGCCCATCAGGGTCTTCAGGTCGGTGATGCCGTTGACCCCGCCGGTATAGCCCTGCTGACCAATGATCAGCACGGTGAGGATCAGCGCGATGGCCTGGGTGACGATGGAGAAGTACACGTCCCCCACGCGGCGCTTGAACATGGTCAGGCCGATCACCAGAGCCAGCAGCACCGGCACCGCGATCACCGCCAGCAGGGTGAAGCCGAAGCTGTGGAACGGCTGCCAGAGCATCGGCAGCTCGGTGATCTGGTTCCAGTCCATGAAGTCCGGGATGCCGGGGGTGGACTGGATCTTGGTGCTTTCCGGGTCGGACGCCTCGAGCTTGAGGAACATCGCCATGCAGTAGCCGCCGAGGCCGAAGAAGATGCCCTGGCCAAGGCTGAGAATGCCGCCGTAGCCCCAGCACAGCACCAGGCCGACGGCAACGAAGGCGTAGGTCAGGTACTTGCCGACCATGTTCAGACGAAAGGCGTCGAGCGCCAGCGGGAACACCACCAGGATCAGCGCGGCGAGCACCGCCAGGCCGATGGCGCCCTGCTTGCCGCCCAGGAGTTTGTCGAGAGTCGGGTTCATCGTGGATTCCTCATGCTGATTCACCCCCTCTCCCATTCATGGGAGAGGGCTGGGGAGAGGGGCGATACCGAAGGTGTCCCCACCCTCTCCCCCTGCCCCTCTCCCGCCAGCGGGAGAGGGGAGAAAAACACCGCCATCATTTGCGCACCTTGATCGAGAACAGCCCCTGCGGGCGCATCATCAAAATCAGGATCACCGCCGACAGGGTCAGCACCTTGGCCATCGAGCCGCTCATGAAGAACTCCATGATCGACTGCGCCTGGGCGATGGTGAACGCCGAGGCGATGGTGCCGAACAGGCTGGCCGCGCCACCGAAGACCACCACCAGGAAGGTGTCGACGATGTACAGCGAACCTGCCGTCGGGCCGGTGGAGCCGATGGTGGTGAAGGCCGCGCCGGCCACGCCGGCCACGCCGCAGCCGAGGGCGAAGGTCATGCGGTCGACGCGCTTGGTGTTGATGCCCACGGCACGGCTCATCACCCGGTTCTGCATGGTGGCGCGCACCTGCAGGCCCCAGCGCGAGCGGTACAACATCAGGAAGATGGTGGCAGTGAGGAGGATGGTCAGACCCATCACGAACAGGCCGTTGCGCGGGATGTCGATGGCCTCGGTGGGGTTCCACGAGCCCATCAGCCACTCCGGCAGGGTGGCGCTGACTTCGCGCGCGCCGAAGATCGAGCGGAACGCCTGCTGCATCACCAGCGACAGGCCCCAGGTGGCCAGCAGGGTATCCAGCGGCCGGTGGTAGAGCTTGCTGATCATCGCCCACTCCACCAGCCAGCCGATGGCGCCGGCGATGACGAAGGACAGGGCGATGGCGAAGAAGAAGTAGTAGGGCCCGAAGGCCGGGGCGTACTGCTCGGTGAGCGAGGACACCACGAAGGTGGTGTAGGCACCGATGGTGAGGAATTCACCATGGGCCATGTTGATCACACCCATCTGGCCGAAGATGATCGCCAGCCCCAGGGCCATCAGCAGCAGCACGCAGAACACGGACAAGCCGTTGAAGCCCTGCATGGCCGCGATGGCACCAAATTCCGATAGCCATTCCATGTTGATGGTCCTCTGGCGGGAAGAATGGCAAGGGCGGTTCAGCCCTCACCCTACGCGGGTCGCCCTACCCTCTCCCAACGGGAGAGGGGGTTATACGGAGTCGGCTGGAGGGCACCGCGCAAACCGGCGACACCGCCCCAGTCCCCTCTCCCACTGGGAGAGGGCTAGGGTGAGGGACCTGGCGCCTCACCCCATCACGGGCTTACTGGTAGCCTTTCGGGAAGGGGTTCGGCTCGATCAGGTCGGACTCGTAGACCACCTTGAACTGACCGTCCTTCTGCACCTGGCCGATGCGGGTCTTGCTCCACAGGTGATGGTTGTCGTGGACCTTCACGTAGCCTTCCGGCGCGGTGGTCAGCTCGATGCCCGGCGAGGCGGCGGCGACCTTGTCGACATCGAAGCTGCCGGCTTTCTCGACCGCGGCCTTCCACAGCCACGGGCCGAGGTAGGCGGCCTGAGTCACGTCACCGATGACCGCGTCCTGGCCGTACTTGGCCTTGAAGGCCTCAACGAAGGCTTTGTTGTTCGGGTTGTCCAGGCTCTGGAAGTACTTCATGGAGGCGTAGAAACCTTCCATGTTCTCGCCGCCGATGCCGAGCAGCTCATCCTCGGTGACCGACAGGGTCAACAGGTTCTGCTTGGCGGCGGTGACGCCGGCGGCCTTCATCTGCTTGTAGAAGGCGACGTTGGAACCGCCAACCACGGCGGTGAACACCACGTCGGGCTTCTTCAGCTTGACCTTGTTGATCAGCGAGCCGAACTGGGTGTTGCCCAGCGGGTAGTACTCCTCGCCCACCACCTTGCCACCGAGCACGTTCTCGATGTGCTTGCGCGCGATCTTCATCGAGGTACGCGGCCAGATGTAGTCCGAGCCGATCAGGTAGAAGGTCTTGGCGCCCTTCTCCTTGGCGATCCAGTCGAGGCCCGCGAGGATCTGCTGGGTCGCCTCCTGGCCGGTGTAGATGACGTTCTTCGACTGCTCCAGCCCCTCGTAGAAGGTCGGGTAGTAGAGCAGGCCGTTTTCCTTCTCGAATACCGGCAGCACCGCCTTGCGCGAAGCCGAAGTCCAGCAGCCGAACACGGCGGCGACCTTGTCACCGACCAGCAGTTTCTTGGCCTTCTCGGCGAAGGTCGGCCAGTCGGAGGCGCCGTCCTCCTGGATCACCTTGATCTGCCGGCCGAGGATGCCGCCGGAGGCGTTGATCTGCTCGATGGCCAGGCGCTCGGCCTGGATCGAGCCGGTTTCGGAGATGGCCATGGTGCCGGTGGCCGAGTGCAGTTGGCCAACGATCACTTCGGTGTCGGTCACGGCCAGGCCGGTGGTGTTCACCTCGGCATTGGCCACATGGCTGAACAGGCTGGCGGCCAGCAGCGAGAGCGCGGCGGCGCCCAGCGCCAGCCGGCGGGGTAGAAGTCGGGTCGGTTGTGCATCCATCGTCGTGCTCCTCGTGCGGTGGGATCGTCGCCGGCCTGTCTGCGCAGGTCTGCTCCGGGTTCGCCGCAAGAATGCGGGCGCCCTCCGCGCCGGGGTATACGCAGCATGACGTAAGCGCATACGTCATCTGACGTACAGCGCCACGGCACCACTCTGGTGCACTCTCGGACGCCAGCAGGAAGCCAGACAGAAGTCCGGGCGCCCGCGCGCAAGGGCCGCCGTTGGGGGCATGGATGTTGCAGCCACGCCGTTACCGGGGTTCGCGGCGACTCAGGTCGACGCGCCCCGAGCGGCTGGGGAGCCCTTGTATACGGGGCATACGCGACAGACATCTCGGCGCAGGGACGGCGCGATCAACCATGACATCGATCAGGAAGCGAACCGTGCAACCCACCGGAACCCAGCGCATCGTCAAGATTCGCCGCGACTACAACAGCTGGGTCGCCGACGAGACCCTGGAGGACTACGCCCTGCGCTTCACGCCGCGGGCGTTCCGCAAGTGGTCGGAGCTGCGCATCGCCAACACCGCCCTCGGCGCCGTGTCGTTTCTCGCCCTGGAGGCCATCGGCGGCGCACTGGCGCTGTCCTACGGTTTCACCAACACCCTGTGGGCGATCCTCGCGGTGAGCCTGGTGATCTTCCTCACCGGCCTGCCGATCAGCTACTACGCGGCGCGCTACGGCGTGGACATGGACCTGCTGACCCGCGGCGCCGGCTTCGGCTACATCGGCTCGACCATCACCTCGCTGATCTACGCCAGTTTCACCTTCCTGTTCTTCGCCCTCGAAGCGGCGATCATGGCCCTGGCGCTAGAGCTGTACTTCGACATCCCGCTGGCGCTGGCCTACGTCATCTGTTCGGTGATCATCATTCCCCTGGTGGCCTACGGCATCACCCTGATCAACCGCCTGCAGACCTGGAGCCAGCCGCTGTGGATCTTCCTCCTGCTGCTGCCCTATGTGTTCGTCATCGCCAAGAATCCCGAAGCGCTGAGCGACTGGACCAGCTTCGCCGGGCGCGAGGGCGAGGCCGGCAGCTTCAACCTGCTGCACTTCGGCGCCGCCTGCACCGTGGCCCTGGCGCTGGTCACGCAGATCGGCGAGCAGGTCGACTACCTGCGCTTCCTGCCGGAGAAGACCGCGCACAACCGCAAACGCTGGTGGGCCGCGCTGCTCATGGCCGGGCCCGGCTGGATCATCCCCGGCGCGCTGAAGATGCTCGCCGGCGCCTTCCTCGCCTTCCTCGCCCTGCAGCACGAGATTCCCATGGAGCGTGCCGCCGAGCCAACGCAGATGTACCTCGTGGCCTTCGGCTATGTGTTCGCCAGCCCCGAGTTCGCCCTGGCCGCAATGGTGCTGTTCGTGATCGTCAGTCAGGTGAAGATCAACCTGACCAACGCCTACGCCGGCTCGCTGGCCTGGTCCAACTTCTTCGCCCGCGTCACCCACAGCCATCCGGGGCGCGTGGTGTGGCTGGTGTTCAACGTGGCCATCGCCCTGATGCTGATGGAGCTGGGTGTGTTCGAGGCGATCGAGGAGGTGCTCGGCCTCTACGCCAACATCGCCATCGCCTGGATCGGCGCGCTGGTGGCGGACCTGGTGATCAACAAGCCGCTGGGCCTGTCGCCGCGCTACATCGAGTTCAAGCGTGCGCACCTGTACGACATCAACCCGGTCGGCGTCGGCGCCATGCTGATCGCCTCGCTGCTCTCGGTGCTGGCCCACTTCGGCCTGTTCGGCGCCCTGCCCCAGGCCGCCTCGCCGCTGGTGGCGCTGTTCTCGGCCTTCCTCTGCGCACCGCTGCTGGCCTGGTACACCGGCGGGCGCTACTACATCGCGCGCACCAGCACGGCGACCCTGATCCACCCGCCGCACGCGCAGCACGCCGGCCGCTGCGGCCTGTGCAACAACAGTTTCGAGAGCGAGGACATGGCCTTTTGCCCGGCCTACAGCACGCCGATCTGCTCGCTGTGCTGCTCGCTGGATGCGCGCTGCGGCGATGCCTGCAAGCCGCACGGGCGCCTGAGCCAGCAGGTCGACGCGCTACTGCACTGGCTGCTGCCCTGGGCCAGCATTCCGCGCCTGCACAGCCGCCTGGCGCAGTACCTGGGCTTTCTCAGCCTGCTGGTGTTGATGCTGTTCGGTGCCCTGGCGCTGATCTACAGCCAGGTCTCGCACGGCCTGGTGCCACACTCGCCGGAGGTGCAGCAGACGCTGTACCAGGCCTTCCTCAAGGCCTTCCTGACGCTCTCGCTGTTCGCCGGCATGCTCGCCTGGTGGATCGTCCTGACCCGCGAGAGCCGCCAGGTGGCACAACAGGAATCGGACCGCCAGACCCTGCTGCTGATGCAGGAGATCGAGGCCCACGGCAAGACCGACGAAGCGCTGCAGAAAGCCAAGGTGCAGGCCGAGAACGCCAATGCGGCGAAGAGCCGCTACGTCACCGGCCTGTCCCACGAGCTGCGCACGCCGCTCAACAGCATCCTCGGCTACACACAGATCCTGCAGCGCGACGATGCGCTGAGCGAACGCCAGCAGGACGCACTGGCCACCATCTACCGCAGTGGCTCGCATCTGCTGTCGCTGATCGACGGCCTGCTCGACGTGGCCAAGATCGAAGCCGGCAAGCTGCACCTGGAGCTGTCGGAAATCCCCTTCCCCGAGTTCATCCACCAGCTCGAGCGCATGTTCGCCCCGCAGGCGGCCGAGAAGGGCCTGGCCTTTCGCCTGGAGACGGCCGGACGCATCCCGGCCGTGGTACGCGGCGACGAGAAACGCGTGCGGCAGATCCTGATCAACCTGCTGGGCAACGCCGTGCGCTTCACCGAGCAGGGCGAGGTGCGCCTGCGCGTCAGCTACCTGCGCGAGACCGCCAGCTTCGAGATCGTCGACACCGGCATCGGCATCGATCCGCAGCAGATCGAACGCATCTTCCAGCCCTTCGAGCGCGGCGACCTGATGCGCCAGGACAACGGCGTCGGCCTCGGCCTGACCATCACCCGTATGCTCACCGCGCTGATGGGCGGCGAGCTGTCGGTGCACAGCGAACCGGGCAAGGGCACGCGCTTCCAGGTGCGCCTGTTCCTCTCCGAGGTGCGCGTGCCGCAGGCGGTGGTGCACGTGGCCCACGACATCATCGGCTACGAGGGCCCACGACGGCTGATCCTGGTGGTGGACGACCACCTGGAGCACCGTCGTGTGCTGACGGGCATGCTGGAGCCACTGGGCTTTCGCGTGGAACAGGCGGCCAGCGGCCAGGAGGCCATCCGCCAGGCCGCGCTGCTGCGCCCCGACCTGATCCTGATGGACCTGTCGATGCCGCAGATGGATGGTTTCGAGGCCAGCCGCCTGATCCGCCGCAACGCGGCCTGCCAAGCGCCGATCATCGTGATCTCGGCCAACGCCTTCGCCGACGACCGCGAGCGCAGCATCGCTGCTTACTGCAACGACTACCTGGCCAAGCCGGTACATACCCCCGCGTTGCTCGAACGCATCCAGCAGCAGCTCGGCCTGCAGTGGCTGCACCGCGCCTTCGAAAGCGCGGCGCCAGCCCCTCAGGCCGAGGCCTGGCCGAGCACCGCCGAACTGGCCGAGCTGCGCGAACTGGCGGCGCTCGGCTACATGCGCGGCATCCAGGACAAGCTCGACGCCATCGAACGTCAGAGCCCGGCCTGCGCCCCCTTCACCCAACGCCTGCGGGCTCTGGCCAAGGGCTTTCGTCTGGACGAACTGAACCATCAACTCAAGGAGGCCGAACATGACTGCAGCCACGCCGCTTGCTGAGCGCGGCACCGTGCTGATCGTCGACGACACACCGGACAACCTCGCCCTGCTCTCCGACGCCCTCGACGCTCAGGGCTACATGGTGCTGGTGGCACTGGACGGGCAGAGCGCGCTGAACCGCATCCAGCGCCGGCGTCCCGACCTGATCCTGCTCGATGCGATGATGCCCGGCCTTGACGGTTTCGAGACCTGCCGGCGGATCAAGGCCGCGCCGGAAAGCGCCGATATTCCGGTGCTGTTCATGACCGCGCTGACCGACAGCGAGCACGTGGTGGAAGGCTTCGCCGCTGGCGGCAGCGACTACGTGACCAAGCCGATCCAGACCGACGAGGTGCTGGCGCGGGTCGGCGCGCACCTGCGCACCGCGCGCCTGATCCAGGCCGCGCGGCAGACCCCGGCCGCCGCGCCAACTCTCAACGACGCCCCGGCCCAGGCCACCCTCTCGGCGCGCTTCCAGCTCACCGAACGCGAGGTCGAGGTGCTGCGCTGGGTCGCCTGCGGCAAGACCAACCGCGACATCGGCGACATCCTCGGCCTGTCGCCACGCACGGTGAACAAGCACCTGGAGCACGTCTACGTGAAGCTCGGCGTGGAAACCCGCACCGCCGCCACCTCGGTGGCCCTGGCGGCCATGGCCGAACGCGCCTGACAACTTTGCGGCCCGCAAGCCGGCGCCCGACTGCGGAACAGGCGCCTCTCCAGGGCTGGCGCAGGGCCGGCAAATCGCCGATGCTGCGCCCATGCGCCTGATCGACACACACACCCACCTCGACTTTCCCGAGTTCGACGCTGATCGCGCCGAGCTACTGCAGCGCAGCCGTGGGCTGGGTGTGGAAAACCTGGTGGTGCTCGGCGTGTACCAGGCCAACTGGCAGCGCCTGTGGGACCTGGTGCAGGCGCACGACGGCCTGCACGCCGCCTTCGGCCTGCATCCGGTCTACCTCGACCAGCACCGCCCGGAGCATCTGGACGAACTGCGCGCCTGGCTGCAGCGCCTGGCCAGCCACCCGCGGCTGTGCGCGGTCGGCGAGTTCGGCCTGGACTACTTCATCGAGACGCTCGACCGCCAGCGTCAGCAGGAGCTGTTCGAAGCCCAGCTCAGGCTGGCGGTGGAGTTCGAGCTGCCCGCCCTGCTGCATGTACGACGCGCCCACGCCACCACCATTGCCACGCTCAAGCGCCAGCGGCTCAAGCGCGGCGGCATCATCCACGCCTTCGCCGGCAGTTACGAGGAGGCCCGCGAGTACCTGCGCCTCGGCTTCAAGCTGGGCCTGGGTGGCGCGCCAACCTGGCCGCAGGCATTGCGCCTGCGCAAGGTGGTGGCGCAGTTGCCGGCCGACGCCATCGTGCTGGAAACGGACGCGCCGGACATGGCCCCGGCCATGTACCCCGGCCTGCGCAACAGCCCTGAGCATCTGCCGGACATCTGCGCGGCACTGGCCGAACTGCGCGGAGTGACGCCCGAAGAGCTGGCCGAGATCAGCAGTCGCAATGCTGCCGAACTGTTTGGCTGGAGCTGAGGTAGCCCCCAGAAACAACAAGGCCCGCCAAATGGCGGGCCTTGTGCATTAAATAGGACGGATCAGACGCGGAACGCGCTGATCAGCTCCTTGAGCCGCGCGACCTGGTCGGACAGCTGGCGGCTGGCCTGTTCGGTCTGCACCGCGCCTTCGGCGGTACGCTCGCCGGCCTGGTTGATCTCGACGATGTTCATGTCGATATCGTGAGCTACGGCGGTCTGCTGCTCGGCAGCGGCGGCGATCTGCTGGTTCTGGTCGACGATCATGCCGACCGCGCCGAGGATGTTCTCCAGCGCCTGCTGCACCTGAGCCGACTGGTTGACGGTGTTCTCCACCATCTGGTGGCTGCCGTTCATGGCGGTCACGGTGGCGCCCACGCCACTCTGCAGGCGACCGATCATCTGTTCGATCTCCTCGGTGGACTGGTGGGTGCGCTTGGCCAGGTTGCGCACCTCGTCGGCTACCACGGCAAAGCCGCGACCCTGCTCACCTGCACGCGCGGCCTCGATGGCGGCATTCAGGGCCAGCAGGTTGGTCTGCCCGGCGATGCCCTTGATCACGTCCAGCACCTGACTGATAGCCGCGCTGTCGGCCGCCAGCTGGTTGATCACACCGACCGACTGATCGATCTCGCTGGCCAGGCGCTGGATGCTGCCAACCTGCGACTCGACCATGGCACGACCGCTGACCGTCTCGTCGTTGACACTCTGCGCACTGCTCACTGCAGCGGCAGCGCTGCGCGCGACCTCCTGGGCAGTGGCGGACATCTCGTTCATCGCCGTAGCGACCTGCTCGATCTGCCCACGCTGGGCGGTCACAGCCTGGCTGCTCTCGCCGGACACCAGTTCGACGCGATCCGCCTGGCGCTCCACCTCGACCACGGTCTGACCGACCAGGTCGATCAGGTCGCGGATCTTCGCCACAGTGCCATTGAAGACTTCGCCAAGCTCGCCCAGCTCGTCCTGGCTGCGCACGTTGACGCTCACCGTCATATCCCCGGCAGCCACCTTATTGAGCGTGCTGCCGAAGCCCTTGAGGGTGGCACGGGTGGAAACGTAGAACGCGCCATAGAGGTAGCCAATTGCGAGGAACACAGACACCAGGGCCACCACCAGCAGCACCATCTGCGTGCGCTTGCCTTCCAGACGCTGGCTCAGCTCGTGATCGAGGAAGCCGAGTGCCTGATCGTTGAAGGCGTAAGTCTTGTCGATGGCAGCACTGAGCTGGTCGAAGAAGCCCTGCCACGGCGCGTCCAGGCTGTCAGCCATGAGCAGCTGCTCTTCCAGCACCCCGCTGATTTCCATCAGCGTGGCACGACTGGCCTCGGCTGCCGTGCTCAGCTCGTTGCGCGCACGCGCGTTGCCATCCAGCGCACTCTGCAGCTTGAAGCCGTACTCGGCGTGCAGTTGCTCCAGCTGGGCGAGCATTTCGTCGAGCTTGGTGCTGTCGGAAGAGCCGAGAATCCCTTGGCCGAGCGAGTAAGAACCCAGTGCACGCGCCTTGCTCAGCGCCTCGGTCACCGGCGGCGTGGCCGTGGTCAGCAGCTCGGCCATCTGCCGCACGGTCAGGTCGCTGTCCTGGCTGAGGCCGGACTGGCTGGCAACGAACTTGATGAAGACTTCGGCGTTGTCCAGCGCCTTGACCACCAGACCGGCCTTGCTGCGCAGCGACGACTCGGCAGCAACCGCGTCGAGCGCCGCCTTGATGGCGTCGCGCTGGGCGTTGAACTCCTCGATTTTCTGCGCGTCATCGCTGGGCGAGGTCAAGGCGTTCAGGGTCTCGGAGATACTCTTTTCCAGAGGCGCGATCAGTGCCGCGAGCTTGTCCGCCTCGCCGGACTGGCCGAGCACCGCATTGATCTCGTAGAGATCGTTCAGGCGCTCCAGCTCCTGCCGCATCTTCTGGCTCTGCTTGAGCAATTCCAGGCTCTGCAGCTCGGTGCGCGTATCGACGAAGGCGTCATAGGATTCGCGCACCAAGTAGTAGTTGGTGACCAGCATGGGCAGGAAGAACAGCACGCTGATCAGGCTGAACTTCATGCCGAAGCTCAGGCGGTTCATCAGCGCGATGGCAGGGTACAACACGCTATTCACTAGACGTCTCCTGTTGCCATTATTGTTGTATGCCAGCCGGGAGAAGGCTGGTCGCTTGAACGGCAAGGTGTCGTGGCTTTCTGAATTCTAGCGGGGCTGGCCATTTGCCAGGCACAGCTCCCCCACCGCTTGTATACCGGATATCGGCGCCGGTATGTGTAACTTAAGGTTAAGAATGCGCATGTCTCTTCGCTTCGGCATTGATCTGGGTGGTACCAAGACGGAAATCATTGCCCTGCAGGGCTCCACAGAGCGGCTGCGGCGGCGATTGCCTACCCCGCAGGGTGACTACCACGCCACGCTTCTGACCATCATGAGTCTAGTCCAGGCAGCAGAGATGGAGTTGGGTGCCAGCGGCACCGTCGGCGTCGGCATTCCCGGCACCCGCTCGCCGGATCACGGGCGAATCAAGAACGCCAACTCCACCTGCCTGATCGGCCAGGACCTGCAGGGCGACCTGGAGCGCCTGCTGGAGAGGCCGGTACGCCTGGCCAACGACGCCGACTGCTTCACCCTGTCCGAGGCCAGCGATGGCGCCGGCGCCGGTGCCGACAGCGTCTTCGGGGTGATTCTGGGCACCGGCGTCGGCGGGGGTATCGCCATCCATGGCCGGCCGCTGAACGGCCCCAACGCCATCGCCGGCGAGTGGGGCCACAATGCCCTGCCCTGGCGCAACGCGACCGACGGCCCGGCCAGACGCTGCTACTGCGGCCTGGACGACTGCATCGAAACCTTTCTCAGTGGCCCCGGCTGGGCCGCCCGCAGCGACCTGGGGCTGAACGCACGCGAGCTGGCAACGGCGGCAGCGGGCGGCGAACCCGCCGCCACTCAGGCCCTGGCGCGCTACTGCGAGCAGCTGGCGCGGGCGCTGGCCTCGGTGATCAACATCCTCGACCCGCACGTGATAGTGCTGGGCGGCGGCCTGTCCAACATCCCCGCGCTATACCGCGAGGTACCGCCACTGCTGGTGCGCCATGTGTTCTCGGACCAGGTCAACACCCGCCTGGTCCAGGCCCGCCACGGCGACTCCAGCGGCGTGCGCGGCGCCGCCTGGCTGTGGCCCGAGTAGCTAGAGCAGCAGGATCCACACGGCGAAGGCGGCATACCAGAGTACAGCGGCGCGGATCAGCAGCTGCCAAAGTTCGTCGAGGCTGGCGACTCCCGCCTCACCGGGCTGCGCCTCGCCCACCTCGGCAGCGGCGACACCGGCGCGAGCCACCAGTTGCGCGGCGGGGATATCCCAGGCGAGCAGGTCATGCAGCACCGCATGGCTGACGGCGGAGAAATTGCCAACCAGGGCAAAACTGGCTGCCAGCACCCGCACCGGCAGCCAGTCCATGGCATGCCGCAGCTGCGCCGCGCGCTCGGCCACCGCCGTATCGCCCGCCCGCTCCGCGGTCAGCGCCAGCAGGCGATAGGCCAGCGCCGGCAGCGGCCCAAGCAACGCGTACCAGAAGATCACCGCGAAAAAGCCCTGATAGGCCTGCCACAGCTCGTAGGCACGCACGCGCTCGAGCAACTCGGCCTCCGCATCGGCCACCAGCCCCAGATCACGCTCGGCCACATGCAGAGCGGCCTGCTCATCACCCCGGCGCCAGGCGTCGCGAAATGGCCCCAGCTCCGCCAGCAGATCGCCGCGTCCCAGGCTGTAGACCAGCACCAGCAGATGCACCGGCAACAACAGCCAGCCATAGGCCAGCGGTTCGAGCACGAGCACCAGCAACCCGAGCAGGGCCACGGGCAGCAACACCGCCAGGGCCAAGGTGGACCAGGGCGAGCGCCCCGAACTGGCCGTCAGCCACTGCAGCCAGGGGCCGTCCTGCTGGATGCGCAGGCGCCCGGCGGAAAACTTCTCCACCCACAGCACCAGCAACAACACCAGAAAGTTCATCTTCCACTCTCCTCATGCTGCAGGGCGGCGCGCAGGCGCGCCCAGTCGAAACAGGGGCCGGGGTCGGTCTTGCGCCCCGGCGCGATATGGCTGTGACCACAGATGCGCTCGGCGCTCATGTCAGGATAGGCGCACAGCAACGCACGGGTCAGCTCGGTCAAGGCCTGGTATTGAGCATTCTCGAATGGCAGATCGTCGGTGCCTTCCAGTTCGATCCCGATGGAGAAGTCATTGCAGTTCTCCCGCTCGCCAAAGCGCGATACCCCGGCGTGCCAGGCGCGCTGGTTGCACGACACGAACTGGATCACACCGCCATCGCGCTCGATAAGGAAGTGCGCAGATACGGTCAGCTGGGCGATGCCGGCGAAGTAGGGATGCTCGTCCACCGGCAGCTGGTTCTGGAAGAACTGCTGCACCTTGCCGGTGCCAAACTGCCCCGGCGGCAGACTGATGTTATGCAGCACCAGCAGGGACACCTCCCCTTGCGGGCGCTCGTTGAAATTCGGCGAGGGGCAGTGACGCACGCCGTCACACCAGCCGCTGGCAGGGTCCAGCCACATAAGGGCTCCTTGATGACTGGCCGCCACTCTAGCAGAAGTGCGCTAACGAAAACGCCCGGCACAGGGCCGGGCGCTTCCAGGCAACGGCGCCTCAGGCGCCCTTGAGCTTGCGCAGGTTGCCGATCACCGACTCCAGGGCACGATCGAACAGCAGGGCATCATCGAGCAGGCGAATGGCACCACGGCGGAACTCCACCGCCAGGCCCATGCGGGTCTTCTCCATCACCTTCATGCCGGTGCGGTTGACGAAGATGTACTTGCCGGTCGGCTTGATGATGGCCGCCAGCTTGCCGCGCAGCTTGTGCTCCTCGTCTTCCTGGATTTCCACCCAGCTGCCGACGCGTAGCTCGTCCACTTTGTGCAGGGCCTCATCATCGTCCGGCAGGCTGGCTTCCGGCTCCTGCTGGCGATTCTCGCCGGGCGCCAACAGAACGATCTCCTCGACCACCTCGACCATGGCAGGCGCTTCGACGATCTCCTCCATCTCCTGCGGCGGCAGCTCCAGCAGGGGGCCCGCGCCCAACTCGGCGACGCTTTCGAACTGCACCTCGGCGGCCACCTCGCTCGGCGACACGGGCTGAGGCTCGGCGACCTCGCGCTTGAAGCGCTGGAAGGCCTGCACATGCACACTCTCCAGCTTGCTGAAGAACTCGCTGGTAACGAAGGGGTCGATGGCCGCACTGGCCAGGCCGTCGCGCAACGACTTGAGCAGGCTCGGCACCAGCTCCAGCAGGCGCAGGCGGTCTTCCGGCGACTCGTGGGGCTCGACGCTCCAGATCAGGTCGTCCATTACCGCCAGGGCGGACACCCACTCGGCGGATTCGGCACCATGCTTCAGGCAGGTCAGCTGCAGCACCTTGCTCCAGCCTTCCTGCAGCAGGCGCACCACCACCTCGGGCAGGACCTTGCCGAGCAGACGGGAGTTCAGCGCCTGCTCGACCTGCTGGCGCGCCAGCTCGGCCTTGGCGCGACCTTCCTCGGCGTCACGGGTGCGCTGCTCGAGCAGCTCGCTGCGACGCTTCTCGTCACCAGTGAAGGCAATGAACTCGGCGAGCACGTCGGAGAAGATCGCCGGATCATCGGTGAAATCGTTGAGCAGCCGCTGCACGACCTGCTCGATGCGCTGGTACAGAGCATCGCGCTGCTCGTCGCCCTGGGCATTCCAGCCCAGGGCGGCAGAGGCAATTTCGTTGAGCAGCCGGCGGGCCGGGTGGCTGCCACGACTGAAGAAGGTCTTGTCCAGCACCGCAACCTTGAGCATCGGGATCTGCAGCCGGCCAATCAAGGCCTTGAGCGAATCAGGCAGCGTGCGGTCGTCGAGGATGAACTCGAACAGCATCGCCACCAGATTGATCACATCCTCATCGACTTCGCCCACCACCCGGGCCTTGCCACTCTTGGCACTGACACGGGTCAGCAGGCCCTCGAGCTGGTTGCGCAGGTCGTAGTCGTCGCTGACCTGCTGGGCACCGACCGGGAAATGCTGTTGCAGGTGCGACAGCAGGCGCATCAGGTCATTGCTGGAAATCGGCACGGCATCGGCAGGAACCTCGCGCCGCGGCAGCACGGCACTGCCACGCACCTGCGACAGCAGCTCCTGCAGGGCGCCGAAGACCTCCTGGACGCCCTCGTCGGCGTAACCCGCAGCGGCGGCGCCTCTCGACTCAGCCCCGTCCTCACGCGAAGTACGCGCAGCAGCGGACGGCGACCGCCCTGGCTGACGGCGGGCCGGCGGCGCGGACTTCAGCTCCGGCAACACACCAGCCTCGACCAGCTGCTGGTTGGCATCGGCATAAAGCTGATCGAGATCGCCCAGCACGTGCTTTTCGAAAAGCTTGAGAATGATCAGCTTGACCCGGATCTCCACCCCGAGCCCCTCGCAGGCGGCAAGGAACTGCTCGCAAAGCAGACGCGGGCCCAGCGGGTTGGTTTTGTCGTCAAGCTTCTTGCTGATCACCGCATTGAGACGGGTGGTGAGGTGGCCAAGGGCAAGGCCGTCACGATGCATGACCCTGGAAACCATGGTATCCAACGCCACGTTTTCCTCGAGGGTGTCGTTATGAACCAGGCTGAGGGCATCGGTGGACACGGTGTCGAGCACGGGCGCTGCGCCGATCTCGTACTGGTTGAGCGTGGCGAAACTCTCGAAGACCCGCTGCAGGAAGCCACGTTCAATCATCTTGCGCTTCAAGCGAACGTCCCGCATCGCCTCAAAGAAGGCATTCTGCTCGGAGTTGCTGGACGCGCGATCAGCCATCTCGAAGAGCGTGTCGTCAGCATTGTCGAACAGGGCCTGCATGGCCTGCTTGAGCTGCTGCGCCGCCTTGTCACGTAACTGAATGAGGGCCACGGGAAGCCTTCCTGCTGGTGAAGTAGGCGATTTATCGGGCACCACCTTGTTCAGGTGCACCACTTTCGCATCGGTCTTCATTGCGAGTCTCCCGCAGGCTGCCAGATCAGAACAGGCCTGCTAAACGATCAGCTGGGCATCACCCAAAAACGTCAAATAGATGGCGCCAGAAAATGCAGCCACCCTCAGTATAGGGGGATGCGAAGCATGACCAAATACCCCCTATCGCAGACATGACCCAGATCACAGAGCGGGAGATCAAGGTTACGAACGGTCATTCGCAGCGACCGGACCGCACCTTCTAGGGTCTAGCCAATTCTCCCGACGACGCTGCACCAGCCGTCGGCTATCCCTATAATCGCGCCACCAGCATGCGGAGGCCACGATGCCCAACCTGACCCTCGCCGAACTCGGCGCCGAAATCGAAGCCAACGCGCGTCGCGCCCTGAGCGAAGACATCGGCAGCGGCGACATTACCGCCCAATTGATCCCCGCTGAACGCCTGGCCCATGCCCGCGTGATCACCCGCGACGCCGCCGTTGTCTGCGGCAGCGCGTGGGTCGATGCGGTATTCCGCCAGCTCGACCCACGCGTGGCCGTCCACTGGCACGTCGTCGACGGCGAACGGGTCGCGCCCAACCAGACCCTCTTCAACCTCGAAGGCCCGGCTCGCGCCCTGCTCAGCGGCGAACGCAGCGCCCTGAACTTCCTGCAGACCCTTTCGGCCGTCGCCACCCGCTGCCGCCATTTTGCCAATCTGGTCGAAGGCACCGGGGTGAAGCTGCTCGACACCCGCAAGACCCTGCCCGGCCTACGCCTGGCGCAGAAATACGCGGTCACCCAGGGTGGCTGCCACAACCATCGCATCGGCCTGTATGACGCCTTCCTGATCAAGGAAAACCATATCGCCGCCTGCGGCGGCATCGCCCAGGCCATCAGCGCCGCCCACGGCATCGCCCCCGGCAAGCCGGTGGAAGTCGAGGTAGAAAGCCTGGAAGAACTGCAGCAGGCGCTGGAAGCCGGGGCCGATATCGTCATGCTCGACGAGCTCAGCCTGGAAGACATGCGCACCGCAGTAAAACTCACCGCAGGCCGCGCCAAGCTGGAGGCCTCCGGCGGCATCAACGAAACGACCCTGCGCACCATTGCCGAGACCGGCGTGGACTACATCTCCATCGGCAGCCTGACCAAGGACGTCAAGGCCGTCGACCTGTCGATGCGGCTGAGCCTGTAGAGGCGGCACCAAAAGCATGAAGCCCCGCTTAGGGCGGGGCTTCATTTATATCAATGGTGCCGGAGACAGGAGTCGAACCTGCGACCTTCGCATTACGAATGCGCTGCTCTACCAACTGAGCTACACCGGCAGCAGCGCGAATGGTGCAGCAGGCAGGGGCAAAAGTAAAACCTGCGACGCCCCTCCCCGCAGCGCCATCACCAGGGAAGCAGATTCACAACAGCCACTACCCTGGCAGAGCCCTTGTCAATCAGCACCACCATCGACTGATTGCCAGCCATCAGCGGCAGCCAGGCATCCGCCTCAGCCCAGGGCTTGAGCTCGGCCTGAACACGAACCGGATCATTGAACGACGCCAACCTCTCCAGCGGCAGGGCCTTGGCCCTCATCGCGGACGCCATCCGCTCCAGCGAGCGGTAAAGCTCGGGGCGTTGCGGAACATCGCTCCCGCCCGCAGCCGCCTCCAGCATCAAAGCCTGGCGCTGCTTGGGGTCTTCTGGATTATCAGCCCCCACCCAGTGCGGCCCGAACCAGGGAGCACGGCGATACTCGGGCGCAGCCGCATCGAGTTGGCGGGTATCAATGTCCAGCGCCCGCACCACATCGAAGCGGTCGGCATTGAACACTAGCCAGGCCGGCCGCCCCTCGGCCACGGTCCAGACACCATAAGCCAGCGCCGACAGCTGCAACAGCAGGATCACAGCCATGTCGAACACCAGGGTCTTCTTACCCACCTTGTAGACCACCAGCGTCAGCAGCGGCCCGATAACCACATCGACCGCCAGCAGCATCACGAAGATGTCGGTGACCCCGACCGCTTCATGCAAAGGCGCGGGGTACCAGACGCCGAACACCAGCCACAACATGGCCAGCCCGATCGCCAGAGAACCGCACAGGTGAATGGCGAATGCCTTGAAGCGAGGGGAGCGCAGGAAAGATCCAAGCATGAAGACAACACCTCAACAGCCAAAGTGGGCGGCATCTTACAACCGGACCGGCGAAGGCTTGAATACCCACAAGCACACCAGAAAAAGATGCAGCGCACAGACTGAAAATGACGTTTTTTGTCAGTAATCGACCTCAACCTGACAATTCGGGACCGGTTAATCGCCAGCGATGGCGCCAGACCGCAAGGATACCGACCGATCTCAACTTGGCACGGACCCTGCTTTACCTGCATCAGCGCAACACTCGTTGCCACTTACAACCGGAGAAATTCAATGAAAGCAATGCAGAAAGGCTTCACCCTGATCGAACTGATGATCGTGGTTGCCATCATCGGTATTCTGGCCTCCATCGCCCTGCCGGCCTACCAGGACTACACCGTCCGCGCCAAGGTATCGGAAGGTGCCGTTGCCGCCAGCGCCCTGAAAATCGGCGTGACCGAGGCCTTTGCAGACAGCGGCATGAACGGTGTTGGGCTTTACGCAGCCGAGGTCAACGCAGACCAACAAAACCTGACCACCCTCGACAAGATCAGCGCAATCGCCATTGACGGCGGCAACGGTCGTATCACCATCACCCTGGGCCGTATCGCTCAGCTGAATGGCCAGGACACTCTGATCTTCACCCCGACCATCAACGGCCAGGGCATCAGCGATGCCAACTCCACCGGCACCATCCAGTGGGATTGCTCCGCCGGCACCATCATCGACAAGTACCTGCCGGCCACCTGCCGCAACTGATTTGTCGAAGGGTCGTATGACCCAAAAGAAAAGAGACCGCCTAGGCGGTCTCTTTTTCTATCCGCCAAGTAAACTCGACCCCGCCTAAGCTCGACTCCCCAGCCCACAACAGGCGCCCTGATGTTCCGCCAAGCATGAACATCTAGTGGCCGGATGGCTTGTCAGCTATAACTCTTAACTATAATTACTGGTCTGGTTGCAGCACATGAACGAACTCTCCCCACTGACCGGCCTTGCCAAACAACTGGTCATGAACAATCTTCTGGACGAGACTTCCGCTCAGCAGGCTCAGCTCCAGGCGCAACGCAACAAACTTCCCCTCGTCACCTACTTGGCCCAAAACAAGCTGGTGAAAAGCCGAATCCTGGCGGAACTGATCAGCGACCAGTTCGGGATTGCCATGCTCGACCTCGGCAGCATCGACAAAGAGTCAATGCCGCGTGACACGGTAACCGAAAAACTGGCACGCCAGCATCGCGTACTGCCGCTCTACAAGCGTGGCAACAAGCTGTTCATTGCCACCTCGGACCCCTCCAACCACCAGGCCGTGACCGATGTGCAGTTCAGCACCGGCCTCAGTACCGAGGCCCTACTGGTCGAGGATGACAAGCTCGGCGATGCCATCGAAAAGTTCTTCGACAATGCCTCAGGCGGACTCGCAGAGCTTGGCGATGTTGACCTCGACAATGTCGACATCGAGAGCGTCGACGACGACAAGCAGGACTCCGGCAGCGGTGGCGACGCCGACGATGCGCCAGTGGTGCGCTTCGTCAACAAGATGCTGCTGGACGCCATCAAGGGTGGCTCGTCCGACCTGCACTTCGAGCCCTACGAGCGCGCCTACCGCGTGCGCTTCCGTACCGACGGCATCCTGCATGAGGTAGCCAGGCCACCGATCCAGCTGGCCCCGCGCATTTCCGCGCGCCTGAAGGTGATGGCCAGCCTGGATATCTCCGAGCGGCGCAAGCCGCAGGATGGCCGGATCAAGATGAAGATCTCCAAGACCAAGGCCATCGACTTCCGCGTCAACACCCTGCCCACCCTGTGGGGCGAGAAGATCGTGATGCGAATCCTCGACCCCACCAGCGCGCAGATGGGCATTGACGCCCTGGGCTACGAGGATGATCAGAAGCAGCTGTACATGAATGCCCTGAAACAACCCCAGGGCATGATTCTCGTCACCGGCCCCACCGGCTCGGGCAAGACGGTCTCCCTTTATACCGGCCTGAATATCCTCAATACGGTGGACGTGAACATTTCCACCGCCGAAGACCCAGTGGAAATCAACCTGGAAGGTATCAACCAGGTCAACGTCAACCCCAAGCAGGGCATGGACTTCTCCCAGGCCCTGCGCGCCTTCCTGCGCCAGGACCCGGACATCATCATGGTCGGCGAGATCCGCGACCTGGAAACCGCCGAAATCGCCATCAAGGCCGCACAGACCGGCCACATGGTGATGTCGACCCTGCACACCAACAGCGCGGCCGAAACCCTGACCCGCCTGCGTAACATGGGCGTACCAGCCTTCAACATCGCCACCTCGGTCAACCTGATCATCGCCCAGCGCCTGGCACGCAAACTCTGCAGCACCTGCAAGAAGCCGGTGGACGTGCCTCGGGACGTGCTGCTCAAAGAGGGCTTCCCGGAAGACAAGATCGGCACCTTCAAGATCTACGGCCCGGTGGGCTGCGAGAACTGCAAGGGTGGCTACAAGGGCCGGGTTGGTATTTATGAAGTGGTTAAAAACACTCCCGCCCTGCAACGCATTATCATGGAGGAAGGTAACTCCATTGAAATCGCCGAGCAGGCTCGCCGGGATGGTTTCAATGATCTGCGCATGTCCGGCCTGCTCAAGGCCATGCAAGGCGTAACCAGCCTTGAGGAAATCAACCGCGTGACCAAGGACTAATCCACCATGGCGGAAAAAGCTCTCAAAACCAGCACCTTCAGCTGGGAAGGCACAGACAGAAAAGGCGCCAAAGTCAAAGGTGAGATGGGCGGGCAAAGCCCGGCACTGGTAAAGGCCCAACTGCGCAAGCAGGGCATCAATCCGATCAAGGTGCGTAAGAAGTCGGTCTCGCTGTTCAGCGCCGGCAAGCCCATCAAGCCCATGGACATCGCTTTGTTCACGCGGCAGATGGCGACCATGATGAAGGCTGGTGTGCCGCTGCTCAGCTCTTTCGACATCATCGGCGAGGGCTTTGACAACCCCAACATGCGCAAGCTGGTGGACGAACTCAAACAGGAGGTGGCTGCGGGCAACAGCTTTGCCTCCTCGCTGCGCAAGAAGCCGATCCAGTTCGACGACCTCTACTGCAACCTGGTGGAGGCCGGCGAACAGGCAGGCGCCCTGGAGAACCTGCTGGACCGTGTGGCGACCTACAAGGAGAAGACCGAGGCCCTGAAAGCCAAGATCAAGAAGGCCATGACCTACCCAGCAGCAGTGCTGGTTGTGGCCGTCATTGTGTCTGCCATTTTGCTGATCAAGGTGGTGCCGCAGTTCGAGGATGTCTTCAAGAACTTTGGCGCGGAGCTGCCGGCCTTTACCCAGATGGTCATTGGCCTATCCCAAACGCTTCAGGAATGGTGGTTCGTCGTTCTAATTGGACTATTCGCTACAGCCTTCGGGGTTCGTGAAATCCACCGACGCTCCGAGAACTTCCGCAATAAAGTCGATCAGCTGATGCTCAAGGTGCCGATTGTCGGCGACATCATCTACAAGTCGTCCGTTGCCCGTTATGCACGCACCCTGTCCACCACCTTTGCCGCCGGCGTGCCACTGGTCGAAGCACTGGACTCGGTAGCCGGGGCCACCGGCAACGTGGTGTTCCGTAACGCCGTGCACAAGATCAAGCAGGATGTGTCGACCGGCATGCAGCTTAACTTCTCCATGCGCACCACCGGCGTTTTCCCGAGTATGGCGCTGCAGATGACTGCCATTGGCGAGGAGTCGGGCGCCCTCGACGATATGCTGGACAAGGTGGCCGGCTTCTATGAAACCGAAGTCGACAACATGGTGGACAACCTCACCGCGCTGATGGAACCGATGATCATGGCGGTGCTCGGCGTACTCGTCGGCGGCCTGATCGTTGCCATGTACCTGCCCATCTTCCAGCTCGGTCAAGTCGTCTAAACAATGTCCATCATTCACTTTCTGGCCGGCAACTTGCCGGCCTTTGTTTTACTGGCCACGCTATTCGGCCTGCTGGTCGGCAGCTTCCTCAACGTCGTCATCTACCGTCTGCCGGTGATGATGCAGCGCGACTGGCGCAAGCAGGCGCGGGAGATTCTCGAACTGCCGGAAGCACCCGAGCAGGGCACTTTCAATCTGGTGCTGCCAAACTCCTGCTGCCCAAACTGCGGCCACCAGATTCGCCCCTGGGAGAATATCCCGGTGCTCAGCTACCTGTTCCTGCGCGGCAAGTGCGCGGGGTGCAAGGCCCCCATCAGCAAGCGCTACCCGCTGGTCGAGCTGGCCTGCGGCCTGCTGTCCGGCTATGTCGCCTTCCATTTCGGTTTTGGCTGGCAGGCGGCAGGTATGCTGCTGCTGACCTGGGGTCTGCTGGCGATGAGCATGATCGACTGCGATCACCAGCTGCTGCCAGACGCCCTGGTGCTGCCACTGCTGTGGCTGGGCCTGATCGCCAACCAGTTCGGCCTGTTTACCAGCCTCGAGGATGCGCTGTGGGGGGCCATCGCCGGCTACCTCAGCCTGTGGTCGGTGTACTGGCTGTTCAAGCTGCTGACCGGCAAGGAAGGCATGGGCTACGGCGACTTCAAGCTGCTGGCCATGCTCGGTGCCTGGGGTGGCTGGCAGGTACTGCCGCTGACCATCCTGCTGTCGTCGCTGGTCGGCGCGGTGCTCGGGGTGATCATGCTGCGCCTGCGCAATCAGGAAACCAGCACACCGATCCCCTTCGGCCCCTATCTGGCCATTGCCGGCTGGATCGCATTGCTCTGGGGTGATCAAATAACCGCGACCTATCTGCAGTTCGCCGGTTTTAGATGAGCAAACCCTGGATTCTCGGCCTCACCGGAGGCATTGGCAGCGGCAAGAGCGCCGTGGCACAGCACTTTATCGACCTCGGCATTCACCTGGTGGATGCCGATCATGCGGCTCGCTGGGTAGTGGAGCCGGGACGTCCGGCCCTGGCGAAGATTGCTGAACGCTTTGGCCCGCAGGTATTGCAGGCCGACGGCAGCCTGGATCGGACAGCGCTGCGCCAACTGGTTTTCCAGGATGAAGTGCAGCGCCGCTGGCTGGAGGGCCTGCTGCACCCGCTGATCTTTCAGGAAATCGCCCAGTACCTGGCTCGCGCCGAATCGCCCTACGCCATTCTGGTATCGCCGCTGCTGGTGGAGTCCGGCCAGCACCGCATCACCCAGCGGGTGCTGGTGGTCGATGCCCCGGAGCAGCTGCAACTGCAACGCAGCATGGCCCGCGACAACAGCTCCGAGGAACAGATCCGCGCCATTCTCAAGGCGCAGACCAGCCGCGAAGAGCGCCTGCGCCATGCCCACGACGTACTGACCAACGACAAGGACCTAACCTGGCTGAAAGGCGAGGTCGAGCGTCTGCACCAGTTCTACCTGACCCTGCGCGGAGGCCAAGCATGAGCGCCACTGTTGAATGCCCGACCTGCGGCGCGCCGGTCGAGTGGGGCCCGCAAAGCCTCAGCCGCCCCTTCTGCAGCGAGCGCTGCAAACTGATCGACCTGGGCGCCTGGGCCTCCGAGGCACATGCGATTCCCGGCGACACGCTGGAGGACTCGCCCTTCTCCGGGGATCTGCCGCCGCGCGAGCACTGAGGATCAGGGCCGCATGAAGGCGTAGTCGCGCTGCGGGTCGAGATTGTCGGCGAGAAACTGCAGCTCCTGCGCCAGATCGGCCACTTCCCGCTCCAGGCGATTCAACTCCACCGCCTCGCTGAGCAGTGCACGCAACGTCATCACCGGATCGAAACCCTGCGCCCGCGCCCGCTCAAGACTGCCTTCCAGCTCCTGCCGCGCCCATTGATGCACACCCATGGCCCTGCCCTCTGCAATTTTCTCCAGCATGAGGGCGTGGCGCTGGCGAATCTTGATCCAGGTCAGGCCCGGCGCCGGGATAAATCCCGCTTATGACGGGCCATCCGGACCGCCGTCCTTCCAGGGTGCGGACAGGTAGCGCGTGCGATTGAAGGTTTCCAGCCAGTCCGGATAGAACACCACCAGGCCGGTGACCAACATGCCGTTGATGAACGCCTCGGGAAACATCACCAGCCACAGGTAGCCGACGAAGTCGTCCAGCCACGGGGGCATGGCATACAGACCGTCATGCCAGAGCAGTGCCAGGCCGCCGAGCAGGCAGGCCAATGCAGCCAGCGCGGCCGGGAAGAAACCGCAGCAGAAGATGTAGACGAACAGGTTGCGCGGTTGCCGCCGCTCCACCTGCAGCGCGCAGAACTCGGTGATGGCAACCGGCACGGCCACCAGCAGCATGCCGTTGACCCCCAGCGCGAACAGATCCAGGCGCCCCAGGGCAAGCAGGCCGAGCTGAGCGGCAAAGCCACCGAGCACTGCCAGGGGCCAGTCGAGCAGCAGGGTCACGGCCGTCATGCCGATGAAATGAAACGACAAACCCGAGGCGAAGTCGCGCCGCACCAGCCAGAGCAGAAACAACGCCAGCACGGTACCGAACAGCAGATGCTGGCGGCGCTGATCGCTGAACAGCTCGAGCCAGGGCGAACGCCACAGCGCCCAGCCCAGGACAGCCGCGTACAGCAGCCAGCCCAGCCACTGGCTGGCCGGCAACAGCAATTCGCTGGCGATCACTGCCCCAGCGCCTGCAAGGCCTGGCGCAACGCGCCGGCATCGGTGAACTGGCGCTGGCCACGCAGCTCGCCGTTATCCAGGTCCAGCCAGAGCAGTTCGGCCTTCTCGCCCGGATAGCGACTGGCCACCCGCCCACTGCGGTCGAGCATGACGCGATAGCCGTAGTCACGCATGGCCGGCACGGCGAAAAGACTGGCAATCGGTGCTGGCATACCGCTGATGTCGGCGAGGAACACCACCGAATGGCGTTCTAGGTAATCGCCGCCGAGCTCGGCCAGCGCCTCGTCCAGCAGCCCGGAGGCGTCCATGCCGCGCGCGACCAGCAGCACGCGCAGGTCCGACTCCAGGGTGTAGGGGCGGTCGAACTGATCGAGCAGTGTCCAGGGTGCCAGGCGTGTTGCCTCGCCCTGCGCCAGGGCAACGCCCATCCAGGTGACCAGCAACGGGAAACAACACCAGCGCAGCAACCTCATCGCTCAACTCCTCGTGGAAAAGACTTCGATATCGTCACGCGCCAGCCACTCGCTGCGCGCACGCCAGAATGCCAGGGCCTCGGGCGCCGCGCCCAGCACGAACACATGGGACTTGTGCACGCCCTGCTCCGCCAGGCGCGCCAGCACCTCGGCCAGTAGCGCACGGGCCAACCCGCGCCCGCGCCAGGCCGGCGCCACGACCAGATGGTGCAGATAGCCGCGTCGCCCATCGTGCCCCGCCAACAGGGAGGCAACAGGCCTGCCCTCGGCCTCCACCAGCAGGCTCAATCCGGGATTGCGCTCGAGATAGCGACAGAAGGGCCCGTACTCATCTTCGGTGCGCAGCTGAATCCCCGGCGTGCTGCGCCAGAGGGCAAACAGAGCAGCGTGATCGGCAGGAGTCGCGGCGCGCATGAACATGAAAAACCTCGCAATGGCCGACTCATCTTACACCGCAGCCGGCTCGGCCGGCTTTACGCTATGCTGCGGCCATGGACGACTCCGACTACCTGCGCCTGCTCACACGCCAGGCCGAAGAAGCCAACGACTTCCTCTCCAACGCCCGCAAGTGGGAGCGCGAGCGCTGGGTCTGCCAGCGCCTGCTGACGGCCCTCAACGTGCGCCATCGACAGGACGAATTCAGCACCGGCCAGGAGCCCCCGGACGTAATGTTCCGCGACGCCAGCTTCGAAGTGTTCTTCGTGCTCGACAAGGGGCGTCGCCTCAATGACGAATGGAAGGAAGAACTCGAGCGCCGGCGCAGCGCCCTGTCGCTGAGCCAGTTGCTGCGCCGCGAATCGCGCCCCCGGCGTATTCCGGCCGTCGAGCTGCAGGCGCGCCTGAGCCCTACCCTGCGCAAGAAGGCGCACAACTATCGCGAACGCGGGCTCGACCTGGGCGAGCTGGACCTGCTCGCCTATGTCAGCCTCAAGCGCGATGTGCTCGACCTCAACAGCCATTTCCCACCGCCCGGCGAATACCTGCGCCAGGGCTGGCGCTCGCTGTCGCTGGTCGGCCCCAACTACGCCCGGGTACTGTTCGCCCACCGCGATGCCCCGGATTTCCTGCGCCACAGTCTTGGGCGCACCGTGCTGTTCGATGTTGGTATCGCCTTGTGAACACACTGCCGGAACTGCTCGCCGAGGTGCCACAGCGCGGCCGCGTGCGCTGGCTAGGCGTACGACCGCAATCGCGCGAGGCCATGCTCGAACCCGAGGCCGTGGAGGCGCGCCGCGAAGCCGGACTGACCGGCGACCATGCCCGCCCAGGCCCGCGCAATGCGCGCCAGGTGACCCTGATCCAGTGGGAACACCTGGCCGTGGTCAGCGCCCTGCTCGGCCGCGAGATCACGCCGTCCGACCTGCGGCGCAATATTGCAGTCAGCGGCATCAACCTGTTCAGCCTCAAGGGCCGGCGCTTCCGCATCGGCCGCGCGCTGCTGGAAACCACCGGCTGGTGCCAACCCTGCGCGCGCCTGGAACAGCGCCTCGGCCCCGGCATCTTCCAGGCCATGCGCGGGCATGGCGGCATCACCGCCCGGGTGATCGAGGGCGGCATCATTCGCCTGGACGATGAAGTGCGCGTTGAGCCGGCGTGACCGGCGCGTCTAGAATGACGGCATTCTTCGAGAGGATCGCCATGTCCAGTCGCCTCAGCCCGGAAGACCAGCAGCGCGTCGAGCAGTACCTCAGCGCTCCGCAGCACCAGGTGCAACGCAAGCCATTCCGCCCCTGGCTGCTCTTGTTGCTGGTGATCGCCGTGACGATCGGCCTCGGCCTGCTTTCCCGCCTGCTCGCCGGACTGGTGCTATGAGCTGCCTCGCGCTCGCCCAGCCGGGCCTACCGCTTTCCTTAAGCCTTGTGAGAAATCCCCATGACCCATCGCATCGTGATCGTCGGCGGCGGCGCCGGCGGCCTGGAGCTTGCTACCCGCCTGGGTAGAACCCTGGGCAAGCGCAAACAGGCCAGCATCGTGCTGGTCGATGCCACCCTCACCCATATCTGGAAGCCGCTGCTGCATGAAGTTGCCGCCGGCTCGCTGAACTCCTCCGAAGACGAGCTGAACTACGTAGCCCAGGCTAAGTGGAACCACTTCGAGTTCCAGCTCGGGCGCATGAGCGGCCTCGACCGCGCGCGCCAGGTCATCAAGCTGGCAGCCACCCTCGACGAGGACGGCGGCGAGCTGCTGCCAGAGCGCGAACTGGCCTACGACAGCCTAGTGATCGCCGTCGGCAGCACCACCAACGACTTCGGCACGGCTGGCGCGGCCGAGCACTGCATCTTCCTCGACACCCGCGAGCAGGCCGAGCGTTTCCATCGCCAACTGCTCAGCCACTACCTGCGCGCCCATGCCGGCAAGCGCGACGATGGCCGCGTCAGTGTGGCAATCGTCGGCGCCGGCGCCACCGGGGTGGAGCTGGCGGCGGAACTGCACCACGCGGCGCATGAACTGGCCGCCTATGGCCTGGACCGCATTCAGCCGCAGAACATGCGCATCACCCTGATCGAGGCCGGCCCGCGCGTGCTGCCGGCGCTGCCCCAACGCATCAGTGGCCCGGTACACAAAACCCTCGAGAAGCTCGGCGTCACGGTACTGACCGGCACAGCCGTCAGCCAAGTGACCGCAGATGCGCTGCTCACCGCCCAGGGCATGGAAGTGCCGGCCAGCCTCAAGGTCTGGGCCGCCGGTATCCGCGCACCGGCCTTCCTGGGGCAACTGGACGGCCTGGAAAGCAACCGGATCAACCAGTTGCTGGTCCGCCCGACCCTGCAGACCACGCAGGATGACAACATCTTCGCCTTTGGCGACTGCGCGGCCTGCCCAATGGATGACGGCGAGCGCAACGTCCCACCGCGCGCCCAGGCGGCGCACCAGCAGGCCTCGCTGCTGGCCAAGGCACTCAAGCTGAGACTGGATGGCCAGGCACTGCCGGAATTCCGCTACCGCGACTATGGCTCGCTGATCTCGCTGTCGCGCTTCTCGGCCGTGGGCAATCTGATGGGCAACCTGATGGGCAGCGTGAAGCTGGAGGGCTGGCTGGCGCGGATGTTCTACATCTCGCTGTACCGCATGCACCAGATGGCGCTGTACGGCCTGCCGCGCACCGCCCTGCTGATGCTCGCCGACCGCCTGGGCCGCAGCACCGAGCCACGTCTGAAGCTGCACTGAAGAGGGGCGGGGCGGTTCGCCGCCCCCGCCCGAAGGGTTGCCGTCATGAACGGCAGACAACAAAAAGCCCGCACTAGGCGGGCTTTTCGTTTTAATAATGGTGGGTCGTGTAGGATTCGAACCTACGACCAATTGGTTAAAAGCCAACTGCTCTACCGACTGAGCTAACGACCCAAAAATGGTCGGGGTAGGGGGATTCGAACTCCCGACATCTTGCTCCCAAAGCAAGCGCGCTACCGGACTGCGCTATACCCCGATTGGAATTTGGCTCCGCGACCTGGACTCGAACCAGGGACCCAATGATTAACAGTCATTTGCTCTACCGACTGAGCTATCGCGGAACGACTCTATTCCAACCTCTTCAACGACCGGCTTGCGCCGTTTCCCGTATCAGAGGCGCGCCATTTTACGTAGCAGGAAAACGATGTCAAGCCTGACAACGACTTATTTGATTCGCACCTTAGTGCCAAATAAACGGCTAGGATATTGCTTATCAGCTGAACCGTTTCTCAAGGCGGCCGGCCGCCGCCCCCAGGACTTTGCATGAGCTCACAGGACGCTCCACCCCCCCACGCCCCCGGTCTTGCCAGCCGCGCCATCCAGCCGCGCTTCGGCGAGTTGGTGCAGGACTGCCGCAAGCTGGTGATGAACAATTTGGCCGAGCACCTCTCCGGGCTGTTTACCCAGGTCGACGACACCCTGTTCGACTGCGCGGAAAAAGCCGAGAACAACAAGGTGCAGAGCCTGTTCTTCGACGCCATGCGCGACGTACGCAAACTGCGCCCGCAGATCGAGCGCAGCTACCATCAGCGTGTCGCGCAGAACTTTGCCGACTTCCTCGAAGGCAAGCTCAAGCCCAAGGCCACCCAGGCCGCCCTGGACACCGACAGCCTGACCCTGGTGCAGAACGAGGAGTACGAGGAAAGCCTGCAGGTGACCAACATGGTCAGCAAGGTCAAGGCGCGCAGCGCACGTGCCCTGTTCGCCCTGGAACAACGCCTGGCGCTGCTCAACAACGGCCAGAAGCTCGGTGAAGACAGCAATCCATTCGGTCCGCAGGCCCTGGCCGAGGCGTTTCATGACGCGCTGACGCCGCATCCGCTGCCGCTGCGCATCAAGGTGATTCTCTACACGCTGTTCGATCGCCACGTGATGCAGGGGCTGGACACCCTGTACGAGATGCTCAATCAGCGCCTGATCAACGCAGGCATCCTGCCCAACCTCAAGTTCACTGCCCAGCGTGCGCCCTCGCCCGCCGCACCACCGGCCAAGGCCGCTGCGCCTGCAAGCGACAGCGGAACCGTGGCCGCACCAGCCACCTCGCCGGTGACCGGCTCGGGCGGTGCAAGCGTCCAGGGCAGCGCGCGCGCGGGAGACAGGCCCATCCACCCGCCAACAGACCTCAGCGCGCCGCCGCCGCAGGATCCCGGCGAGCTGCTCGGCGGCCTGGCCGCGCTGCTCGGTGAGCGCCGCCAGCAGGACCTCGACGCGCCGCTGCCCGGCGGCACACGCAGTATCGCCAGTTTCGCCCCGCGCACGGCCACCAGCACCTACAGTGCCGGCGAACTGTTGCAGGCACTGACACGCCTGCAGCAGCAGTCCGCCAGCACCCTGGCCCAGCGCCTGCAAGGACCGCAGCCGGTCGAGGAGCTCAAGGTCAGCCTGCAGCAACAGCTGGAATCACTCAGCAGCCTGCCAGGCCAGCAGAAGCTGGCCGATCAGGAGGCAGACGTCATCGACCTGGTCGGCATGCTGTTCGACTTCATTCTCGACGACGATAACCTGCCGCACGCCTGCAAGACCGCCCTGTCGCACCTGCACACGCCCTACCTGAAGGTGGCGGTACAGGACAAGGCACTGTTCACCCAGCACCACCACCCTGCACGCCGCCTGCTCAACGCCATGGCCCAGGCCGGCGTGCTCTACGGCGGCGAAGGTGACGAGCGCGGCCTGCTGGCGAAGATCCACTGGGCGGTGGAACGCGTGATCCACGACTTCAACGGCGACCTGCAGCTGTTCGACAGCCTGCTGGAAGAGTTCAACGAGTTCGTCGCCACCCTGCGGCACAAGGTCGAACTGCGCGAGCGCCGTGCCGTGGAGGCAGCCAAGGGCCGCGACCGTCTGCTCGGCGCCCGCCAGCAGGCCGTCGCGGTGATCCAGAAGGTGCTCAGCGAGCGGCAGCTCCCGGGAGTGATCCACAACTTCCTGGAACTGACCTGGGCCGACGTGCTGGTATTCATCCTGCTGCGCCATGGCGAACGCAGTGCCGAGTGGCACCGCGCCGGCGAAGTCGCCGAACAGCTGGCCTGGAGCGGCGCGCCGCTGGATGCCGAAGGCCGCACCCGCCTGCAGGGCCTACGCGTCGCCTTGCTCGACGAACTGCGCAAAGGGCTGGAGTTGCTCGGCGGCTACCACGAAGACGGCATCCGCCGCCTGTTGCAGGACATCGTCGCCTGCCAGCACGCGGTCCAGGCTCAGCAGCCGCAGCTGGCCGCACAGATCAAGACGCAGCTGCCGGAAAGCCCGCTGGGCGCCATGCTCGGCGAAGACGCCGCACTGGCTGAACCGATCAAGCGCGACACACCCCTCTCGGCGCGTACCCAGGCGCTGATCAAGGAGCTGCAGCAGCTGGAGTTCGGCACCTGGTTCGAGTTCGTGCAGAACAAGGAAACGGTCACGCTCAAGCTGTCCTGGTTCAGCCCGACCACGCACAACTACATGTTCGTCGACCACAGCGGCCAGCGGGTCGCGGTCAAGCCGATCCGCCAGCTGGCCGGCGAAATGGAAAAAGGCCTGGCGCGCATCGTCGCGCCCGAACGCAGCGCCCCGTTGGTGGATCGCGCCCTCAGCGCCATCTACCGGGTTCTGCAGCGTTTCACGGGACGCGCCCAAGAAGTCGGACAAGGAGCCTGAATGGACGACCGCCGCCAGCACAGCCGCCACACCACGCAACTGAATATCGAGGCACTCGACCTGCACAGCGGCCGCAGGCTCGGCAGGGTGGTCGACCTGTCCGAGGACGGCTTCATGCTGATCAGCGAGACCCCACCGGAAGCCGACTCGGTCTGGGAATGCCGCCTGGTGCTGGACCAGCCCCTGGACGGCATTCACGAGATCCGCGTCGGCGCCGACTGCCTGTGGAGCCGCGCCGGCGAGCCGGGCCACAGCGGCTGGTGCGGCTTCCACATCATCGATCTCGCCGACGACCAGATCACCCCCCTGGCCCTGCTGCTACGCCACTTGCAGGCCTGAATGAAAAAGCCCCGGTTTCCCGGGGCTTTTGCTGAGCATCACGATCAGGCGAAGACGATCTCCTCGCCCTCCACTCGCGCCCGGATTACCGCCCCGGGCATGAACTTGCCGGCCAGGATCTGCTGCGCCAGCGGGTTCTCGATCCAGCGCTGGATCGCCCGCTTGAGCGGACGTGCACCGTAGACCGGGTCGAAACCGACCGCCACCAGCTTGTCCAGCGCCTCATCGGTCAGCTCCAGGTTCAGCTCACGCTCAGCCAGGCGCTGACGCAGACGCGCCAGCTGGATATTGGCAATGCCGGCAATCTGCTCGCGACCCAGCGGCTCGAACACCACCACCTCGTCGATACGATTGACGAACTCCGGACGGAAATGGCTGCTCACCGCATCCATCACCGCGGCGCGCTGCGCCTCACGATCACCGACCAGCTCCTGGATCTGCGCCGAACCCAGGTTGGAGGTCATCACCACCACGGCGTTCTTGAAGTCCACGGTGCGGCCCTGGCTGTCGGTCAGGCGGCCGTCCTCCAGCACCTGCAGCAGCACGTTGAACACGTCCGGGTGAGCCTTCTCCACCTCGTCCATGAGGATCACCGAGTAGGGCTTGCGACGCACCGCCTCGGTCAGGTAACCGCCCTCCTCGTAGCCCACGTAGCCGGGCGGCGCACCGATCAGGCGGGCAACCGAGTGCTTCTCCATGAACTCGGACATGTCGATGCGCACCATGGCCTCCTCGGTGTCGAAGAGGAACTCGGCCAGCGCCTTGCACAGCTCGGTCTTGCCCACCCCGGTGGGGCCGAGGAACAGGAAGGAGCCGCTCGGCCGGTTGGGGTCGGCCAGGCCGGCGCGCGAACGACGCACCGCGTTGGCCACCGCCACCACGGCCTCGTGCTGGCCGATGACGCGCTTGTGCAGTTCGTCCTCCATGCGCAGCAACTTGTCGCGCTCGCCCTCGAGCATCTTGCTCACCGGGATGCCAGTCCACTTGGAGACCACCTCGGCGATCTCCTCGTCAGTGACCTTGTTGCGCAGCAGCTGGTTCTCCGCCTTGCCGTGCTGGTCAACCATCTGCAGGCTGCGCTCCAGGTCCGGAATAGTCTGGTACTGGATACGCGCCATGGTTTCCAGGTCGCCCTTGCGCCGCGCGGTTTCCATCTCCTGGCGCGCCTGCTCGATCTTCTGCTGGATCTGCGCCGAGCCTTGCACCTCGGCCTTCTCCGACTTCCAGATTTCCTCCAGGTCGGCGTATTCCTTCTCCAGCTTGGCGATGTCGTCCTGCAGTTTCTCCAGGCGCTTCAGCGCGGCTTCGTCGTCTTCCTTCTTCAGCGCCTCGCGCTCGATCTTCAGCTGGATCAGGCGGCGGTCGAGACGATCCAGCGCCTCCGGCTTGGAGTCGATCTCCATGCGGATGCGGCTGGCGGCCTCGTCAATCAGGTCGATGGCCTTGTCCGGCAGCTGACGGTCGGTGATGTAGCGATGCGACAGCTTGGCCGCGGCGATGATGGCGCCATCGTTGATGGTCACACCGTGGTGCACCTCGTAGCGCTCCTTGAGGCCACGCAGGATGGCGATGGTGTCTTCCTCGGAAGGCTCGTCCACCAGCACCTTCTGGAAGCGGCGCTCAAGCGCGGCGTCCTTCTCGATGTACTGGCGATATTCGTCCAGGGTGGTGGCGCCAACGCAATGCAGCTCGCCACGGGCCAGGGCCGGCTTGAGCATGTTGCCGGCGTCCATCGCGCCCTCGGCCTTGCCGGCGCCGACCATGGTGTGCAGCTCGTCGATGAACAGGATGATTCGCCCTTCCTGCTTGCCCAGTTCGTTGAGCACGGCTTTCAGACGCTCCTCGAACTCGCCGCGGAACTTGGCGCCGGCAATCAGCGAGCCCATGTCCAGGGCCAGCAGGCGCTTGTCCTTGAGGCCGTCGGGCACCTCGCCGTTGACGATGCGCTGGGCCAGCCCCTCGGCGATAGCAGTCTTGCCCACGCCGGGTTCGCCGATCAGTACCGGGTTGTTCTTGGTGCGGCGCTGCAGGACCTGGATGGTGCGGCGGATCTCGTCGTCACGGCCGATCACCGGATCGAGCTTGCCGTCCTCGGCGCGCTTGGTCAGGTCGACGCAATACTTGTCCAGGGCCTGGCGCGACTCCTCGACATTGGGGTCGTTGACCGCCTGGCCGCCGCGCAGGTTGACGATGGCATTCTCCAGCGCCTTCTTGGAAACGCCCTGGCCGAGCAACAGCTTGCCCAGCTTGGTGTTCTCGTCCATGGCGGCGAGCAGCACCAGTTCGCTGGAGATGAACTGGTCGCCCTTCTGCTGCGACAGGCGATCAGCCTGGTTGAGCAGGCGCGCCAGGTCCTGCGACAGGTTGACGTCACCGGTGGGGCTCTGCAGCTTGGGCAGTTGGTCGAGTTCCTTGGTCAGCGCCTTGCGCAGGGCTGCCACATCGAAGCCGACCTGCATCAGCAGCGGCTTGATCGAACCACCCTGCTGCTCCAGCAGAGCCTGCATCAGGTGCAGCGGTTCGATGGCGGAATGGTCGAGGCCCACGGCAACGGATTGGGCGTCGGAAAGCGCAAGCTGCAGCTTGCTGGTCAAACGGTCGATTCGCATGAAATGTGTCCTTCCTCTGTGAGCGGGCCGGAGCGCTGAACTGCTCCCAATAGTGAAGCCCGGAGTTGATCTCTAGATGAGGACAGTTTTTACCGATTCAAGCGTCGAGCCGTTGATACGGATCAGTCGCGCGCGGATTGCTGCCGGATCAGGGCTGCGCGATCCACACCAGCGAGGCGAAGCGCCCGGTACGGGCGGCACGGCGGTAGGAGAAGAAGCGCGGGTCGCTGAAGGTGTCTAGCCCGCCGCCATACACGGCGGTGACACCACTGGCGGCCAGGCGGATGCGTGCCAGCGCGTACAGATCGGCCATGAACTTGCCGGCATTGGCGCTCGGCACAAAAGCCCGCTGCGCCTCGGCGTGCACGGCGGCGAAGGCCTCACGCACTTCGGCGCCGACCTCGAAGGACTGCGGACCTATGGCCGGGCCCAGCCAGACCAGCAGCTCGGCAGGCGCGATACCCAGAGCGGCGACGGTATTCTCCAACACACCGCCGGCCAGCCCGCGCCAGCCGGCATGCGCCGCCGCCACGCGCGTACCGGCGCGGTCGCAGAACAATGCCGGCAGGCAGTCGGCGGTCAGCACCGCACAGGCGGTCCCCGGCGTAGCGGACCAGCTGGCATCGGCAGTCGGCACCTGCCAGGGATCGGCCTCGACCACATCAGGGCTGTGCACCTGCTTGAGCCAGGCCGGACGGCAACCCAGGGCATCGACCAGCACCTGGCGATTGGCGGCAACGGCCAAGGGATCATCCTCGACATGGTCACCGAGGTTCAGGCTGTCGAAGGGCGCCAGGCTGACGCCGCCAGCACGCGTGGTGACGCAGGCGCGTACGCTGGTGGGCGCAGGCCAGTCGGGCGTCAGCCAGTCAGACGAAGGATTCATTGTCCTGGCGCAGCAGCGACAGCAGCCAGACCAGATCCTCGGGCAAAGGCGAGGTCCACTTCATGCGCTGCCCGGTGGCCGGATGCTCCAGCTCGAGGAAGCGCGCATGCAGGGCCTGGCGCGGAAACTCCTTGAGCGTCTGCACCAGGGTCGGGCTGGCCGCCGGCGGAATGCGGAAGCGCCCGGCGTACAGGGGATCGCCTACCAGCGGGTAGCCGGCATGGGTCATGTGCACGCGGATCTGGTGGGTACGGCCGGTCTCCAGCTTGACCCGTACGTGGGTGTGCGAGCGGAAGCGCTCCAGCACGCGATAGTGGGTCACGGCCGGCTTGCCGCCGTCGATCACCGCCATGCGCTGGCGGTTGGCCGAACTGCGGCCGATCGGCGCATCAATGGTGGCGCCGGAGGTGATCACGCCAATACAGATGCATTCATAGATACGGCTGACGGAGCGCTTCTGCAGCTGGTCGACCAGCTTGGTCTGCGCCTGCAGGGTCTTGGCCACCACCATCAGGCCCGTGGTGTCCTTGTCGAGGCGATGGACAATGCCGGCACGCGGCACGTTGATGATATCCGGCACATGGTGCAGCAGCGCATTGAGCAGCGTGCCGTCGGCATGCCCGGCTGCCGGGTGCACGACCAGCCCGGCCGGCTTGTCGATCACCAGGATGTGCTCGTCCTCATAGACGATGTTCAGCGGGATGTCCTGCGCCACCCACTCGCCCTGCGCCTCCTGCTCGGCCTGCAGGCTCAGCAGGGCGCCGCCGTGGACCACGTCCTTGGGCCGCAGCACGGTGTTATCGACGGTCAGGCGGCCCTCCTTGATCCAGGCGGTCAGACGCGAGCGCGAATACTCGTCGAACAGCTGAGCGGCGACTTGGTCGAGGCGCTGACCACCGAGGTCGGAGGGCACTTCGGCGGTGAGTTGAATGAGCTGATCGGAATCTTCGGACATGGGCTGCTGCGGAGGGCGGTGCGGCTTTTGGTTTCGGCGGCACGCTGTGGTTAAATACGGCGTCTTTGCCCCGGCATTTTCCGGGGCGCCCATCATAACAGGACGGTAGAGGCCTAGACAGCCGCCGTCACAGGGACGCAAGCCACCATGCAAGTGAAACACCTGCTGCTGATCGCCACCCTCGTTCTGACCGCCGCGTGCTCCTCCAACAAACCGGAAGTGGATGAGAACCTGAGCGAGACCGAGCTTTACCAGCAGGCCCAGGACGACCTCGACAGCAACAGCTATAACAATGCCATCGCCAAGCTGAAGGCCCTGGAGTCGCGCTACCCCTTCGGCCGTTACGCCGAGCAGGCCCAGCTCGAGCTGATCTACGCCTACTACAAGAATGTCGAGCCGGAGGCCGCCAAGTCCGCCGCCGAGCGCTTCATTCGCCTGCACCCGCAGCACGCCAACGTCGACTACGCCTACTACCTCAAAGGCCTGGCCTCGTTCGACCAGGACCGCGGTCTGATTGCCCGCTTCCTGCCGCTGGACCTGACCAAGCGTGACCCGGGCGCGGCGCGCGACTCCTACAATGAGTTCGCCCAACTGACCAGCCGCTACCCCAACAGCCGTTATGCACCGGATGCCAAGGCGCGCATGATCTACCTGCGCAACCTGCTGGCCGCCTATGAGATCCACGCCGGTCGTTATTACCTGAGCCGTCAGGCCTATGTAGCTGCCGCCAACCGCGGCCGTTACGTCGTGGAAAACCTCCAGGAGACGCCCTCCGTCGGTGACGGCCTGGCCCTGATGGTAGAGGCCTACCAGCGCCTGGAACTGGACGACCTGGCCGCCACCAGCCTGGAAACCCTGAAGCTGAACTACCCGGACCACCCGACGCTGGTCGATGGCCAGTTCGTGCCGGTAGAAGAGGAAGCCGACAACCGCTCCTGGTTGGCCAAAGCCACGCTCGGCCTGATCGAATCCGACGCGCCGCTGCCACCCGGCGAGACCCGTGCCAGCCAGGACGTGATCCGTCAGTACGAAGACGCCAAGGAAGAAATCCCGGACGAACTGCAGCCGGAAAACCAGGACGAAGTCAAAGAAGACCTGGAAAGCGAAGCTGAAGGCAATGCCGACGACCGCTCCTGGTTCAGCTACATGACCTTCGGCCTGTTCGACTGAGCCATGCTGCATCGCAAAAAGGGAGGCCTAGGCCTCCCTTTTTCATACCCCTCGCATTACCTGCTGCGCTGCGCCAGCGCACTTGGCTAAACTGCGCCTTTGCCAACAAGAAGAGCACACCATGTTCCGCCTGCTGTTCTGGATTGCCCTCATCGCCGCCGCCTTCTGGCTGTGGCGGCGCTTCAAGAAACCCGCTGCTGCAGCGCAGGCCGCCCCCACGGAAGATGCGCCCGCGCCCATGGTGCGTTGTGCCCATTGCGGCATACATGTGCCGCGTGACAAGGCGCAGGCGCAAGGGACGCAGTGGTTCTGCAGCCAGGCTCATCTGGATCAGGGCAGCCGGTGAGCACCGAGCAGCTGACCCTAGGCCGCGTCCCTGGCAGGCGCATACTGCGGCTGTACAACCTCTACCGGGTGATCATCGGCCTGGCACTGGTGCTGCTGATTTCCAGCGACCTGGACGACCAGTTGCTGGAGCTGGCACACGCCCAGTTGTTTCGCTACGGCAGCTGGACCTACCTGATACTCAACGTGCTGATCGCTGTCCTGCTGCAGCGCCCGAGCCACCTGGCCCAGGTCTTCAGCCTGGCACTGCTCGACGTGCTGCTGCTGTGCGCCCTGTTCTTCGCCGCAGGCGGCACCCCGAGCGGCATCGGTAACCTGCTGATAGTCGCGGTGGCAATTGCCAACATCCTGCTGCGCGGCCGTATCGGCCTGCTGATCGCCGCTGTCGCCGCCATCGGCATGCTGGCACTGACCTTCTATCTCAGCCTGCTGCGCAACACGCCAGCCCCCCAGTTCGTCCAGGCAGGCGCCCTCGGCGCACTGTGCTTTGCCGCCGCGATCTTCCTCCAGGGCCTGGCCAGTCGACTGCAACAGAGCGAGTTCCTGGCCGAACAGCGCGCCGTCGACGTTGCCAGCCTGGAGGCACTCAACTCGCTGATCCTGCAACGCATGCGCACCGGCATCCTGGTCCTGGACAAGCAGCATCGCGTGTTGCTGGCCAACCAGGGTGCCCTCAGCATGCTCGGCCGCAGCAAGCTGGAACATAAACTGCTCGACCCGCACTGCCCCGAGCTGGTCCAGCGCCTGCAGCAGTGGCAGCACAATCCGACCCTGCGCCCGCAGAGCCTGCAGGCCATACCGGACGGCCCGCTGCTGCAGCCGAGCTTCATCCCGCTGCAACGCAGCGGCGAACAGCACACGCTGATCTTCCTCGACGACATCTCGCAGGTTACCCAGCAAGCCCAACAGCTCAAGCTGGCCTCCCTGGGTCGCCTGACCGCCGGTATCGCCCACGAAATCCGCAACCCGCTCGGCGCGATCAGCCATGCCGCCCAGCTGCTGCAGGAGTCGGAGGATCTGGAGGAACCGGATCGCCGCCTGGCACAGATCATCCAGGACCATTCACGGCGCATGAATACGGTGATCGAAAACGTCCTGCAGCTGTCGCGCAGGCGCCAGGCCGAGCCTCAGCTGCTAGACCTGAAGTACTGGCTGCACCGCTTCGCCAGCGAGTTCCGCAACTCCGCGCGGCTCGACCAGACACTGCACCTGGAAACCCAGAGCGGCAGCCTGCAGACCCGCATGGACCCTCACCAACTGACGCAGATTCTGAGCAACCTGGTGCAGAACGGTTTGCGCTACAGCGCCCAGAAACACCAGCTGGGGCAGGTCTGGCTCAAACTCTACCGTGACCCGGAGAGCGACCTGCCAACTCTGGAGGTACTGGACGACGGCCCCGGCGTGCCGGTCGACCAGATACAGCACATCTTCGAACCCTTCTACACCACGGACAACAAGGGTACCGGCCTTGGCCTGTATATTTCCCGTGAGCTGTGTGAAAGCAACCAGGCACGCCTCGATTACAAACTGCGCGAGGGTGGCGGCAGTTGCTTCCGCATCACCTTTGCCCACCCACGCAAACTGAGCTGAACATGAGCACCCGGCAGAGAGCACTGATCGTCGACGACGAGCCCGATATCCGCGAACTCCTGGAGATCACCCTAGGGCGAATGAAGCTCGATACGCGCAGCGCCCGCAACGTCAAGGAAGCTCGCGAATGGCTGGCCCGCGAGCCTTTCGACCTGTGCCTGACCGACATGCGTCTGCCCGATGGCACCGGCCTGGAACTGGTCCAGCACATCCAGCAGCGCCACGCCGAAGTACCGGTCGCGATGATCACGGCCTACGGTAGCCTGGACACCGCGATCAACGCCCTCAAGGCCGGCGCCTTCGACTTCCTTACCAAGCCGGTGGACCTCGGCCGCCTGCGCGAGCTGGTCGCCACCGCCCTGCGCCTGCGCAGTGGCGAAGCCACTGAGGCCCCCCAGGATACCCGTTTGCTCGGCGAGTCGCCGCCAATGAAAGCGCTGCGCAACCAGATCCAGAAGCTCGCGCGCAGCCAGGCCCCCGTCTACATCAGCGGCGAATCCGGTAGCGGCAAGGAGCTGGTGGCACGCCTGATCCACGAGCAAGGGCCACGCACCGAGAAGCCCTTCGTACCGGTCAACTGCGGCGCCATCCCATCAGAGCTGATGGAAAGCGAGTTTTTTGGCCACAAGAAGGGCAGCTTCACCGGCGCAATAGAGGACAAACAGGGCCTGTTCCAGGCCGCCAACGGCGGCACCCTGTTCCTCGACGAAGTGGCCGACTTGCCGCTGGCCATGCAGGTCAAGCTGCTGCGCGCCATTCAGGAGAAAGCTGTGCGTGCCGTCGGCGGCCAACAGGAAGTAGTGGTGGACGTGCGCATCCTCTGCGCGACGCACAAGGATCTGGCCGCCGAAGTCGCCGCAGAGCGCTTCCGCCAGGACTTGTTCTATCGCCTGAACGTCATCGAGCTGCGCGTGCCGCCACTACGCGAGCGCCGCGAAGACATCCCGTTGCTGGCTGACACCATGCTTAAACGTCTCGCTGAGGGCAGCGGCCTGCCCGCAGCCCGCCTGAGTCTGGAAGCACTGGACAAGCTCAAGTGCTATCGCTTTCCCGGCAACGTACGTGAACTGGAGAACATGCTGGAGCGCGCCTACACGCTGTGCGAGAACGACCAGATCCAGGCCTCCGACCTGCGCCTGGCCGATGCCGCACCGGCCGGCGAGGGCAACGGCGAGGCTTCGCTGGCGCAGATCGACAACCTGGAAGACTATCTGGAAGAGATCGAGCGCAAGCTGATCATGCAGGCCCTCGAGGAGACACGCTGGAACCGCACCGCCGCTGCCCAGCGCCTAGGGCTGACGTTCCGCTCCATGCGCTATCGACTGAAGAAGCTGGGCATCGACTGACAGAGGGATGCCCGCAGCCCCTTAGACCAGCCCCAGGCGCCGCGCAGGCGCATAAGGTGCTGGATCGACGATGGGTGTCTCACCCAGCATCAGATTCTTCAGCAGTTCGCAGGACGCCGGCGCCAGCACCAGACCATTACGGTAATGGCCGCAATTCAGCCATAGCCCCGGGAACTGCGGCACCTCCCCGATAAAGGGGATGCCATCCGGCGACCCAGGGCGCAATCCCGCCCAGTGACCAACCACTTCAGCGTCAGCCAACGCTGGCAGAAGCTCCTCCGCCGATGCCTTGAGACTCGCCAGCGCCTCTTCGGTGGGCGTCTTGTCAAAACCGACATGCTCCAGCGTACTCCCGACCAGGATGTGCCCATCCTTGCGCGGAATCGCATAGCGCCCTTTGGCCAGGACAATGGCTGGCAGGAAGCCCGGTTCGCACTTGTAGAGGATCATCTGACCTTTTACTGGCTCGACAGGCAACCGCAACCCCAAGGTCGCCAGTAACTCACCGCTCCAGGCACCGGCGGCCAGAATCGTGCAAGCAGCACGCAAGTCTCCTTCGCTCGTGCGAAGGCCCACACAGCCTCTGTCCTCAACCAGAAACGTGTCGACTTTGCAGGACTCTAGAATCCTTACATCAGGACGGCGGCTAAGTGCCAGACGAAGCGCCTTGAGCAGGCGCGGATTCCTGACGTTGGCAGCGTCAGGCATGAACAACGCCTGCCGGTAGTCGGCCGCCAGTTGCGGCACAGCCTTGTATACCTGCTCAATGGGGACCTCGAACAACGGGCGCCGCTGAGCGCGCGCCCAGCTCATGGCATCCCCCTGATCCTCAAGGTCAAGCCAATAAAGACCACTCGCATAAACCTCGGGATCAATTCCCGTGAGCTGATGCAGGCGCAACCCCAGTTGCGGGTAATAACACTGAGACCAATGCGCTAACTCACTGACAGCCGCAGTGTATCGCCATGGATAGAGGGGGGAGACTATGCCTCCCCCAGCCCAGGAAGACTCCTTACCCAGTCCGCCCTGTTCAATGAGGGTTACAGAGCACCCTGACTCGGCCAACAACAGAGCAGTAAGCTGCCCGACAGCCCCGCCGCCGACTACCAGACACTCGTCCACACCACCCCCCTAAAAAACAAGGGGAGCTAAGCTCCCCTTTGCTCACGGATTAGCGCCGCCAACACTTCTCATCGTTTGGCAGCCGCTCACCTAGTCCATTGATGGACATCGAGTCGCAGTCATCTCCATCCATAACACCGCCCGCGACAGCAGTTGCAGTAATAGCGTAACCACCCTGTACCAGTGGATCACCGGCATCGGTCAGCAATGCTATGTCATAAACAGCATTACCTGCGTTCGGGCTGTGCGCTGGAATTGGAGCATTCGCATAGGCTCCAGTCTGCGAGAACTGGCGCTCGGCAACCTGGGCCGCCTCCAGCAGAGTAGCCGCAGCTTCAGCACGGCGGGTCTTCTTCGTGTACTCGCTGTAGCTGGGATAGGCAATCGAAGCCAGGATACCGATGATCGCCAGTGCGATCATCAGCTCAACCAAAGTAAAACCTCGGCTAGTCATCTGTTTCCCCTTGTTATTGCAACTGGCGCCACATGATGCGTTTCGAGGTCCAAGAAACATCTTTGGCTTTTTCATCGATGAACTTGGCTACACCCGTCGACAGCAGAATGATCTTGGTCTGCGTCGGCTTGTCATCCCCACGGTCGATGATCACCGGAAGACCTGGCAAACCATCATTGATATTGACGCCCGAGACTTGAACATCATTGTCATCGACCACGCCATCACCGTTGGTATCGAGCACAGGGTAAGTCAGCATGGACCCGGAGAACAGGTCAAGCTCACCAAGACGACCACTGCCCGAACTTTCACAGGGGTCATCTGCATCAACCTTTGCAGTGACGAAAATAACTCGATTCAACGTGGTTTGGGCCGGATAAATTACGCGCTCTCCCTCCAGCTCACTCTGGAAGACTAGCGGCAGGTACCAGCCTCTATGCACCCCCCAATCCACTTCATAAGTAGAAGTCTTCAAATAGACTTCACCGCGAATGGTGACTTCCTCGGTAATACGCTGCTGCAAAAGGTCGCTTTTCGAAACAGTAGCATTGCTCGATTGCTGATCCCAAATGGCGTAGAAGGCCTGCTCGGTTTTGTCGAGTTTGTCACTGGCCTCATTAAGCTTGCCCGTGCCAAAAAGAACCAGATAGCCACCCTCGGGATGCTCGACCACCAAAGGTTGAGCGGTGATCGGGTGATCAACGCCAGCAGCGAAAAGCTTGCTGCCGGTGCCTGTCGAAAGATTGAACTCCCAGAGGTTTCCACGTAAATCACCCGCATAAACGGCAGTGATGCGATTTTGCGCATCCACCACAATTTGCGGAGAAGACAAGCCATTACCGGCCGCTATCTCGGCCGGAGTGCCAGTATCATTTTGGTCAACCACGATTTTCTGGACAAGCTCCCCGTCCTCGAGATCAACAACATACAGGGCTGCCTTACCCTGATAGCTGCCGTAGCCATTGCCAAAAATGGCCACCCAGCGATTATCCGGGGTGCGCGCGACAACGGGCTTGGAATAGGTATAACCAAGATCATTCCAGTCATTGGCTGGAGTGTTAGCCGCCGGAGGCGACACCTCCCACAGAGCCTGAATATCGTTGTCATCATCAAACAGCGTCACAGCAAATACGCTCTTTCCGCCCGCGCCCATGCCCGAGACAGCCACGGTGGACCAAGCGGAGTTGATCTCACCATCCGCCACGGTGATAAGACCATCTGCCATGAACTTGTGGTTCCCATCAGTGGCATAGTCTGGATCAGCGACGATATGAAGCGACGACATCAGCGAAGACGGCAGGTAGCCGTAACGATGCCGCCCCGTATTCGCATCAATGACGTGAAAGAGGCCATCATTCGCATTGACCAGCAGGCTGCTAGTCATATTCTGCGACTTGCGCGAGAGGTAGCTCTCATACGAGGTATCGTTTTCAAGGCTAGCGGCCAACTTCTCATCGGGAGAGAGCCGCTCGAGCGAGGAGTTGATCACGTCGCCCAATAGCACAGTCCGAGCGCGCAGTCCTGCCACATTGGTGCCTTTTACCCAATCGATCAAATTCGCCCCAGTTACAGGTGGCACAACACTGCCATTAAGTGCTGCTTGCTGGGTAGCCGAGAGATTGGCATAAGACAGGCTAACAACTGAACCAGACGCCCCCGCAGGGACATAAGTCTGATAGCGCGCCCCATTACTTGTCGGGGTAATCGTCGTATCCGTGGTCCAGGTTGGCGTCGCGGACGCAGGCCGGCCTGTCGTCGGATTCAGCAGGTAGGCTTCAATCGTGCCACGCCAGTCTTCCGGGTTGTACAAAGTCTTGTAATAGTACGTGGCGGTCGTGAGGGTCGCCGAACTGGAGGCGCCGGCGCCGCCGGAGCCCGCCTTGGCCGAGATTTCAGTCAAAGCCTGCGACAGACTGTCGTTCAACTGCTGCGCGTTGGTTGCGGTGAAATAGCGCCCACCACCATAGCTGGCGGCATCACTCAGCATCTGGTTGGCAACCGTGAAGCCTACTGTGTAAGTGAGCAGATTCTGCTTTCTGAATGCAGAGTCGTTGTAGCTAACACCAGCATTGTCAGGAGTCGAAATATCACGAAGATCGACATCGTAAGCAAACTTGGCAATGTCATCGAGATACAGACTATAGCGCTCATCACCCGCACTACCTGTCGGCTGAAAACCGTCGGAATACTGCGGCGGAGTCAGGTCATTTCTGTCCGTGAAAGGTGCAAGACCATCCCAATTAGGAATATTATTACCACCAGAGAGATCCGGATTGACTCTCAACAAATCAGAAGAGGCGTTAAAGAAACTGGTATCATTGGTCGGATACCCATCAGTAACGACAATACCAAAATTCTTCTGGCAACGATATTGGATAGGACTTGTATTCGTACTGTTATTAGTGCTCGCCAGCCCCCGGTAGTATCGAGTCACATCATAATAGGCCTCAGCCAACGGCGTGGAGGTGGTTCCATAAAGCCCGCCGATACTCGTGATCACCCGAGCAAAATCATCACTCACACCAGCGCGAATGGAGGCGCCAGCGGACCCATTATTGGTTGCGAACGAACTGAGCCCAAAGCGAACACCACTGCCATTCAGGCTCACGATATTCGAAGCTACATCACGCGCCACCTTCATGCGGTAGGTCTGCGGAAACTCCGAGGCCGGCAGCGTGGTCATATCGATGGTGCCGCGCGAAAAGTATTTGCCATATAAGAAAGACAAATACTGCGCGGTAATACGACTTACTGTCGCCGTATCAGGATCCGCGCCAACAGGATCAGGAAGCCGCATACAAAGCTTGTTAGCTCTAGCGGAGTTCCACAGTGCAAAGTAACCCGATGCGCATCTACCCCGCTTAAACACCCCTCTGTAGTCAATGAAATTGTTTGCCATATCCAACTGGATTCTATTGGCCAACGCATCATTGCTATCAGAGTTTGAATAGAAAATTTGCCCGTAGTCTGCACCCGCATCAAAGTCCGATGCAAAAATCAGGTTATTCATACTACCCGAATTATCAATCAACAACATGACATTCGGCGTCACCGCTGCACGACTCAGAATCGGCCCCTGATAAGGAGTAAAGGCATAAACTGGTGCAGACGCATATGCAGCCAGCAAAAAACCTGCTGCGGCACTAATTTTTCTATTCATAACATCACCCATGAGCAGAGCATGCCTGCACCTGAAGAATCATTACTGAGACTGTACCGCATAAATACTTTCTAGCGCCGTTGTCGCATTCCCGACACTGGCCACCGCCGTCACCCGATACAGCGTTGCACTGCTGCCCGACTCAACATTGATCGCAGCTGTAGACTGACCCAAATTCTGTATATAAAAGAGACTATTGGGCGCACTACGCCAGACGTAACAAACGCCCGCAGAGGCTGAAGCCTGCCCCCACACAGGCACATTGCATTGGCTACCGACGCAAGCATCACAAACCAAGCTATTACCCTCAGCCAAGGCGTCGGCAATTACATCTTCACCGACGCGAAGCCCCGACTCGGCATACTGCAAACTTTCATTCTTGAACTTGCTATTGCCCGCCATCTTTTCCTGCAGGGTCGCATTTTGCATACCGACCACGCCGATGATGGTCAGCAGCAACAGGAATATCAGACTTACAAACAGGGCCATACCCCGTTGTGATTGATACCTAATTACGTTCATCTAGCCCCCTTAAAGCAAGCGATTACGCAAAGCAGCAACCACGGTGTAGGTTTGCGGCGCAACCCGTCCTTCTGGATCAGTCATTTCCAGCTCGATACGAACACTTCTGACCCTCGCCATATCAGCTGCAGCTGGACTGACATAGTTACCCGAAACATAGGTATCGGTAGCCGCTGCAGCCTGGCCAAACTGAATATCGAAACCACTGACACCACTCATCAGCGTCTGAAAAGCACCGCCACCTTCGCTAACCTGAAGAGTGTCGTCACTAAGTCGGTATGCAACACGGCGTATTGGGAGAGCCACCTGCCCTGCTGCCGGAGTTGCGACACCGTTTTGCACGGAAGCGGTTGACCGGCAGTCGGTGATGATTGTCCAGTCGGCGTTACTGGTCGTACCCATTCCGGATGTCGGGTTGGCAGTGATGATAGACAGCGTCGAAGTGCCCGAAACCCAATCAATGGGCGTATCAAAGAAGTTCGGCTTATTGTTCAGAAAATTCAAGCTTACACAGCCGAACATGCCGGCCATGCGCAACTCCTGAGCCATCCGACTCAATGCATACCGCGCATCCTCTTGCATCCTCGAGGAAGCATCCTGAGCGAGATAGGTTTGCTTGGCGCTGACGAATATCTGGGAGATCCCCAGCACGACCACCACACCAAGAGCAAGAGACACCATGGCCTCAACAAGGCCAAAACCCTTCTGTCGATTTCTCATGGCGCAGCCACCGCAGTTGTTAATGCGAATGATCCCAGGCGCACATTGCCCTCTTCATCCTTGCCCCCGGCACGCCCTTCCGACCAACTGACGGTGACAGTAACATTCGTTCCCACCACATTGATGGAACCCTGTCCCTCGGGGAGCGTTTGAACGTTATTGATAAAGTCCTGCACATCCACCCCACAGATACCAGAGCAACCTGCCCCCGCCGAGGTGTCGGCTAGGTCGTAACCATCCAGAACGGTAGAGTCAGCATTGGCACGAATGCGGTCCAGGATGTCATAAACAATAAAACTGGCTTGCGAGGTCAGCCTTGAGCTATCGGTATACTTGAGCGCATTCAGTTGCATTGCAGCCGCACCCAAAAGGCCGATAGCGGCAATAAAAACCGCGATCATCACCTCAATAAGGGTAACACCACGCTGCCTAGCGAGACGCGGCGAGAGTTTCCTTGAGCCAATCATCAACACTCATCTCCTGCAATGATGCGCCCAGTCGGACAAACGGACATCGACTTGGCGCTGTCTCCCCTGGAGTAATCGAAAAGCACGGCTGCCGCAGGCGACTCCAGGCCACCTAGACTATTGAATTGAATAGTCTCGATATCTCCGGTGGCAGTCACCGTGGCCCCGGAGGCCATTCCAGGCAACTTGCGCACCACATTATCGGCATCGCTACCGTCACCGGTCCGTATCTCCAGATCACCGCCCCAATCTCCATCGACGGCGACAACGGACATGCTCATGCTCCGGTTGATGGCCTCGAGGCGGGCAGAACTGAGAGCCCTGTGCAGCTCACCCATGTCGGTATCCGCCTTGGTCCGCTCAAGAGTTCCTTGAAATGCCGGCAAAGCGAGAGAGGCGAGAATGGCCACAACAACCAAGGACACCATCAGCTCGACCACGGTAAAGCCACGACTTAAACGACGCATCGCTCTTCTCCATTAACTAGGAAAGGACTATATCCAGCTCTGCGTAAAGGAGCAGGTAAGGTAGGACATACGGTCAAATTCGCCCACCAGGCGATCCTTCCGTCGTGATCGCTGGCACATATCACGAGCCAATCTATAGTGATGATGCCAATGCGCCCAAGGAAGGGACCAGCATGCGTAACCATGGATTCACTTTGCCGGAGCTGCTCACCGCCCTGGCTGTCACCTGCCTGTTGCTGCTAGCAAGCCAGCCAATCGGCTCGCTGCTCGCCGAACTCCATCTCACGAGCAGCGCCAGAGACCTGGCGGCTACATTGCGCTTCGCACGTAGCGATGCGGTGCTGAATCAAACTGGCACCACCGTTCTTGCGCTGAACGGCAGCTGGAGCAACGGCTGGCAGGTCTTCCGCGACGGAAACAGAAACGCCCAGCTGGATCAAGATGAAGCGACGCTGATCAAGCGCAGCACGCCCCTCAAGCTGAAAACGTCGGGCAACTCGCCAGTGGCAACCTATATCCACTACTCGGCTCAAGGCATGCCAGAGCTTATCAATGGCGGGTTTCAAGCAGGAAGCATTTACTTCTGCTCACCGGACCCCGGTCTTTCACCTCTGAAGATGACGCTCAGCAGTTCCGGAAGAGTCCGAATTGAGGAGCAAGCCGGCGCCAGCTGCACGGATGCTAGAGCGCCCTAACTCGCAACTCCTTCGGCATCGAGAACGTCACGTTCTCCGGCCGCCCATCCAGCTCTTCGGCACCTATCGCCCCCCATTCGCGAAGCTGGGCAACCACCCCGAGCACCAGCACCTCGGGCGCTGAGGCGCCTGCGGTGATGCCGATGCGTGCCTTGCCCTCGAACCACGCCTGACGCAGATCCTCAGCCCCATCGATAAGATAGGCCGGGGTACCGATACGCTCGGCCAGCTCGCGCAGGCGGTTGGAGTTGGAGCTGTTGGGGCTGCCGACTACCAGCACCACATCGCACTCGGCGGCCAGCTGTTTCACCGCATCCTGCCGGTTCTGGGTGGCGTAGCAGATATCATCCTTGCGCGGACCGCCGATGCTGGGGAACTTGGCGCGCAGGGCGTCGATGACCCTGCTGGTGTCATCCATCGACAGGGTGGTCTGGGTGACGAAGGCCAGATTCTCGGGGTCACGCACCTGCAGGGCAGCCACGTCGGCCTCGTCTTCGACCAGGTAGATGGCGCCGCCATTGCTGGCATCGTACTGGCCCATGGTGCCTTCGACTTCCGGGTGGCCCTCATGGCCGATCAGAATGCACTCGCGGCCGTCGCGGCTGTAGCGCGCGACTTCCATATGCACCTTGGTCACCAGCGGGCAGGTGGCATCGAACACCTTGAGGCCACGGCGCTCGGCCTCCTGGCGCACAGCCTGGGACACGCCATGGGCGCTGAAGATGACGATGGTATCGTCCGGGACCTGGTCCAGTTCCTCGACGAACACTGCACCGCGGGCACGCAGATCCTCGACCACGAACTTGTTGTGCACCACTTCGTGTCGCACGTAGATCGGCGCGCCGAACACTTCCAGCGCGCGATTGACGATCTCGATGGCGCGGTCGACGCCGGCACAGAAGCCACGGGGGTTGGCGAGTTTGATTTGCATGCTGGGAATCTCGGCGCGCGGTGGAGGCGATGGGGAGAGTCTACGCCTCTCCCCGGTCAAGCAGGTCAGGCCGGACGAACCTCGATGATCTCCACATCGAAGCTCAGGGTCTTGCCGGCCAGGGGATGGTTGAAGTCGATGGTCACCTGCTGCTCGTCAAAGGCTTTGACTACCCCCGGCAGCTCCGCGTTGGCGGCGTCGTTGAAAATGATCAGCAGCCCCTCGGACAGCTCCATGTCCTGGAACTGGCCACGCGGCATCACCTGAACGTTCTGCGGGTTGGGCTGACCGAAGGCGTTCTCCGGTTCGATCTGCAGACTGCGCTTGTCGCCGGCCTTGAAGCCATACAGCGCAACCTCGAAGCCCGGCAACAGATTGCCGTCGCCGACCCTGAAGGTCGCCGGCTGCTTGTCGAAGGTGCTGTCAACCACGTCGCCGTTTTCCAGCTTGAGGGCGAAATGCAGGGTGACTTCCTTGTCCGGCCCGATACGTTGCTCAGTCATGCGCAGGCTCTCCGGACTTTTTGCTTTTGAACATATCCAACGCCAGCATCACGGCGCCGACAGTGATACCGCTGTCAGCCAGATTGAAGGCAGGGAAGTAGTACTGATCACGCCAGTGCACCAGGATAAAGTCGACCACATGACCCAGCACGACGCGGTCATAGAGGTTGCCCAGCGCACCGCCGAGGACCATGGCCAGAGCGATGGCCAGCCATGTCTCGTCGGACTTGAGGCGCTTCATCCACACCACCAGCACCGCACTGACGCCGATAGCAATGGCGGCGAACAGCCAGCGCTGCCAGCCGGACTCGCCAGCCAGGAAGCTGAAGGCAGCGCCACGGTTGTAGACGTGGACCCAGTCGAAGTAGCCGTCGATCACCGTCACGCGCTGACCGTACTCCAGTACCTGCAAGACGATCTGCTTGCTGCCCTGGTCAAGGATCAACACCAGCACCGCCAGCCACAACCAGGCCAGGCGGCCGAAACGCGAGGCATCAGACATGCTTGCGCACCTCGCCCGCACCCTCGATGTTGCTCACGCAGCGCTCGCACAGCTCCGGATGGGCGGCGTTGCTGCCTACGTCGGCGCGGAAGTGCCAGCAGCGGCCGCACTTGGCGTGGGCCGACTTGACGATCTTCAGCTTAAGACCCGGCACCTCGGTGGCCACCGCATCGGCAGGCGCATCGGCCAGCGGCGCGACGGTGGCGGCGGAGGTGATCAGGGCGAAGCGCAGCTCGTCGTCGAGCTTGGCCAGGGATTGCTGCAGCGCCTCGTCGCCATACAGGGTGACCTCGGCCTGCAGATTGCCGCCGATGGCCTTGCTGTTGCGCAGGTTCTCCAGTTCCTTGTTCACCGCGGCGCGCACCTCGGTCAGCTGCTCCCAGTAGGCGCGATCCAGTTCGAAGCCTTCCGGCAGACGATCCAGGCCCTCGTACCAGGTATTCAGCATCACCGACTCGTTGCGCTCGCCCGGCAGGAAGGACCAGATCTCGTCGGCGGTGAACGCCAGGATCGGCGCAATCCAGCGCACCAGCGCCTCGGCGATGTGGTACTGCGCGCTCTGGCAGGAGCGGCGCGCCGCGCTGTCAGCGGCAGTGGTGTACTGGCGGTCCTTGATCACGTCCAGGTAGAAGCCACCCAGCTCCTGCACGCAGAAGTTGTGCACCCTGGAATAGACGTTCCAGAAGCGGTACTCGGCGTAGGCCTCGATGATCTCGGCCTGCAGGCGCGCGGCGGCGTCCACTGCCCAGCGGTCGAGGTCGAGCATCTGCTCGGCCGGCAGCAGGTCCTTGGCCGGATCGAAGTCGCCGAGGTTGGCCAGCAGGAAGCGCATGGTGTTGCGGATACGCCGGTAGGCGTCGGCGCTGCGCTGCAGGATGACCTTGGACACGGCCATCTCGCCCGAATAGTCGGTGGAGGCGACCCACAGGCGCATGATGTCGGCGCCCAGGCTGTCGTTGACTTCCTGCGGCGCTACTACGTTGCCGAGCGACTTGGACATCTTGCGGCCGTTCTCGTCAACCACGAAACCGTGGGTCAGCAGCGCCTTGTAAGGCGCGTGGCCGTCGATGGCGCAGCCGGTCAGCAGAGACGAGTGGAACCAGCCGCGGTGCTGGTCGGAGCCTTCCAGGTAGAGGTCGGCGCGCGGGCCGACTTCGTGGCCCAGCGGGTGCGAGCCGCGCAGCACGTGCCAATGGGTGGTGCCGGAGTCGAACCAGACGTCCAGGGTGTCGCTGATCTTGTCGTAGTCGGCGGCTTCACTGCCGAGCAGCTCGGCGGCGTCCAGCTTGAACCAGGCCTCGATGCCTTCCTGCTCGACGCGCTTGGCTACCTCCTCCATCAGCTCGACGGTGCGCGGATGCAGCTCGCCGCTGGCCTTGTGCAGGAAGAACGGGATCGGCACGCCCCAGTTGCGCTGGCGCGAAATGCACCAGTCGGGACGGCCAGCGATCATGCCGTGCAGGCGCGCCTGGCCCCAGCTCGGCACGAACTGGGTCTGCTCGATGGCGCTCAGGGCGCGCTCGCGCAGGGTGCTGCCGTCGGTGGCCTGCTTGTCCATGCCGACGAACCACTGCGCGGTGGCGCGGTAGATCAGCGGGGTCTTGTGCCGCCAGCAGTGCATGTAGCTGTGCTGGATGGCTTCATGCTTGAGTAGCGCGCCGACTTCGTCGAGCTTGGCGACAATGGCCGGGTTGGCCTTCCAGATGAACTGGCCACCGAAGAACGGCAGGTCGGCCACGTACACACCGTTGCTCTGCACCGGGCTGAGGATGTCGTCGTTGTGCATGCCGTAGCCCTTGCACGAACGGAAGTCGTCCTCGCCGTAGGCCGGCGCCGAGTGGACGATGCCGGTACCGGCGCCCAGTTCGACGTATTCGGCCAGATAGACCGGAGAGAAGCGCTCATAGAAGGGATGGCGGAAGCGGATCAGCTCCAGCGCGCGGCCTTCGGCGCGGGCGATGATCTCGCCGCTCAGGCCGTAGCGCTGCAGGCAGCTTTCCACCAGTTCCTCGGCCAGCACCAGCAGACGCTCGCCGGTATCGACCAGGGCGTAGGTGAACTCGGGATGGACATTCAGCGCCTGGTTGGCCGGGATGGTCCAGGGCGTGGTGGTCCAGATGACGATGGCCGCGGGCTTGCCCAACGCGCCGAGGCCGAAGGCCGCGGCCAGCTTGTCGGCGTCCTCGACCGGAAAGGCCACGTCGATGGCGTCGGACTTCTTGTCCTGGTACTCCACCTCGGCCTCGGCCAGGGCCGAGCCACAGTCGAAGCACCAGTTGACCGGCTTCAGGCCCTTGAACACGAAGCCCTGCTTGACCATCTCAGCCAGCGCGCGAATTTCGCCGGCCTCGTTGGCGAAGGCCATGGTCTTGTAGGGGTTGTCCCACTCACCGAGGACGCCGAGGCGAATGAAGTCGGCCTTCTGCCCCTCGATCTGCTCGCCGGCGTAGGTACGGCAGCGCTCGCGGGTCAGGTCGGACGGCTGGTTCTTGCCGAAGGTGGTCTCCACCTTGTGCTCGATCGGCAGGCCGTGGCAGTCCCAGCCCGGCACGTAGGGGGCGTCGAAGCCGGCCAGGGTCTTGGAACGGACAATCATGTCCTTGAGGATCTTGTTGACCGCGTGACCGATGTGGATGCTGCCGTTGGCGTAGGGCGGGCCGTCGTGCAGGACGAACTTCGGCCGGTTCGCGCCGATCTCCCGCAGCTTCTGGTACAGGCCGATGCTGTCCCAGCGCGCCAGGGTCTCCGGCTCGCGCTGCGGCAGGCCGGCTTTCATCGGGAAGGCTGTTTCCGGGAGGTTCAGCGTGGCTTTGTAGTCGGTCATCTCAGGCTCTTCGATCAATCAAGCGGTTGGCCAAGCCAGTAGGCCCGGGCGGCGGCGACATCCGCGTCGATCGCCGTCTTCAGCGCCTCCAGAGAGGCGAAACGCTGCTCGTCGCGCAGCTTGTGGTGAAACTCCACTGTCAGGCGCTGGCCGTAGAGGTCGCCAGCGAATTCCAGCAAATGCACTTCCAGGTGCGGGCTGCCGTCACCGGCCACCGTGGGGCGCTGGCCGATGTTGGCCACGCCATGAAACCTGTGCCCCTCGTGCAGCGCACTGACCAAAAACACCCCGCGCAGCGGCGGCTTGCGCCGTTTGAGCTGCACGTTCGCGGTCGGCGTGCCGAGCTGGCGCGCCAGCTTCTGCCCATGCAGCACGCGGCCGGCCAGAGCGTAGGGGCGCCCCAGCAGGCGCTCGGCCAGCTCCAGCTCGCCAGCCTGCAGGGCCTGGCGCACGCGGGTGCTGCTGATACGCTCGCCGTCCAGTTCGACGGTCAGCGCCGCCTCGACGCTGAACCCGTGCTGCACACCGGCCTGCACCAGAAAATCGAAATCCCCGCTGCGACCGGCACCGAAGCGAAAGTCGTCGCCGACCTCCAGGTGCTTGATACGCAGCCCCTCGACCAGCACCTGGCGCACGAACTCGTCGGCCGACAGCTCACGCAGGCGGCGGTTGAAGGCCAGGCACAGCACCCGATCGACACCCTGGGCGGCGAGCAGTTCGAGCTTCTCGCGCAGGCGGGTCAGGCGTGCCGGCGCGGTGTCCGGGGCAAAGAATTCACGCGGTTGCGGCTCGAAGATCACCACGCAACTCGGCACGCCCAGCTCAATCGAGCGTTCGCGCAGGCGCGCAAGAATGGCCTGGTGACCACGGTGCACGCCATCGAAATTGCCGATGGTGGCAACGCATCCCTGGGTGAGGGGTAGCAAATTGTGGAGGCCTCGAACCAGCTGCATAGCGCGCTTCTTGCTTACAAAGTGGTCGATTATACGCACAGCCGGCCAGCGGCAACAGGCAGCGCGTCCGGCTCAGTGCACGGCCCGGCGCGAGAAGTCGCGCGGGCGGAACCCCAACAGCGCCAGCACCGCAAAATAGGCCGACGCGCCGGCGACTACCAGCACACCGAGGCGCAGCAGGCGCAGCAGCATGCCGCCCTCACCCCAGGCCGGCATGAAGTGCATCACCACCACCAATACAGCCGCCATCACCAGCACCGCCAGCGCCAGCTTGGCGAGGAACTTCGCCCAGCCCGGCTGCGGCAGGTAGATGCGCTTGCGGCACAGCTGCCAGTAGAGCAAGCCGGCATTCAGACAGGCCGCCAGGCTGATCGACAGGGCAAGACCTGCATGCTGCAGCTCAAAGATGAAAACGAACAGGGCATTCATCGCCTGGGTCGCAAGCAGACTGACGATGGCGATGCGCACGGGCGTTCTGATGTCCTGCTGGGCATAGAAGCCGGGCGCCAGAATCTTCACCAGGATCAGCGCCAGCAGGCCTACCGAGTAGGCGACCAGGGCCTGCTGAGTCATCGCCGAATCGTGGGCGGTGAACTTGCCATACTGGAACAGCGAGACGATCAGCGGCTCGGCGATGATCGCCAGCGCCAGGGTGCAGGGCAACACCAGCAGGAAGCACAGGCGCAGCCCCCAGTCGAGCAACTTGGAGTAGTCGCTACGGTCGGCACTGGCATAGGTCTTGGCCAGCGCCGGCAGCAGGATGGTTCCCAGCGCTACGCCTAACACCCCGGAGGGCAACTCCATCAGGCGGTCGGCGTAGTACATCCAGGACACCGAACCGGCGACCAGGAACGAGGCGAAGATGGTGTTGATGATCAGCGAGATCTGCCCCACCGACACACCGAAGATCGCCGGTCCCATTTGCCGGAGCACCCGCCACACACCAGTATCACGCAGACTCAGGCGTGGCAGCACCAGCATGCCAACCTGCTTCAGCGCCGGCAGCTGCCAGAGAAACTGCGCCAGGCCACCGACCAGTACCGCCCAGCCCAGCGCCATGATCGGCGGGTCGAAATAGGGCGCCAGCCAGACAGTGAAGATGATCATGCTGACGTTCAGCAGGGTCGGCACGAAGGCGGGTACCGAGAAACGGTTCCAGGTGTTGAGCACCGCGCCGACCAGCGACGACAGGGAAATCAGCAGAATGTAGGGGAAGGTCACCCGCAGCAGGTCGACGGTCAGGGCGAAACGTTCCGGCTCGTCAGCGAAGCCCGGTGCGCTGACCCAGACGATCCAGGGCGCGGCCAGCATGCCAAGCAGCGTGACCAGCGCCAGCACCAGGGTCAGCAAGCCGGCCACATAGGCCAGGAAGGTACGGGTCGCCTCCTCGCCCTGCTGGGTCTTGTACTCGGCCAGGATCGGCACGAACGCCTGGGAGAAGGCGCCCTCAGCGAAAATGCGTCGCAGCAGGTTGGGCAGCTTGAAAGCGACGACGAAGGCGTCTGATGCCACGCCGGCACCGAAGATGCGCGCGATCAGGGTATCGCGGACGAAACCCAGCACGCGGGAAACCATGGTCAGGGAGCTGACGGCGGCCAGGGACTTGAGCAGATTCATGGAGTCTCGACGATCCGAAAGGCCGGCGCAAAAGGCCAGCACACTAGAAGGCGAGGAGTTTAACCAGCCACCGCTGGTCAGACCAGCACATGAAGGCACTTCCGCACTTGACAGGCACGCGATGCATCGGCATGATTCGCGGCCTTATTTGTTGCTATCCCCCCTAGTTTTCGAGGAGCTTGACGGTGGCCAATACACCTTCTGCCAAAAAACGCGCCAAACAGGCTGAGAAGCGTCGTAGCCATAACGCCAGCCTGCGCTCCATGGTTCGTACCTACATCAAAAACGTAGTCAAGGCTATCGACGCCAAAGACCTCGCCAAGGCACAGACCGCTTACACCCTGGCTGTTCCGGTTATCGACCGCATGGCTGACAAAGGCATCATCCACAAGAACAAGGCCGCTCGTCACAAGAGCCGCCTGAACGGCCACATCAAGGCACTGGCTACCGCCGCCTGATTGGTTGTGTTCTTGAAAAACCGGCCCCAGGGCCGGTTTTTTATTGCCTGCGATTCTGCACAACCAGCACAAAAAAGCCGGAGCATGCTCCGGCTTTTTCTTACTGCGCCGCCCAGGGCAGGATCGGAATAGCCGTCACCGCATTCTGCGGACTGCCTTCGATCACCCGGTCGCTGTACACCAGATAGACCAGGGTATTGCGCTTCTGATCGAAGAAACGCACCACCTGCATGGTCTTGAACACCAGCGAGGTACGCTCCTTGAACACCTCCTCGCCATCCTTGAGCTTGCCAGTGAAGCGAATCGGCCCGACCTGACGACAGGCAATCGACGCCTCGGCACGATCCTCGGCCAGCCCCAGACCACCCTTGACGCCACCAGTCTTGGCTCGCGACAGGTAGCAGGTCACCCCTTCCACCCCGGGATCATCGAAGGCCTCGACGACGATCTTGTCATTTGGCCCGACCCACTTGAACACCGTGGAGACCTCGCCGATCTCCTCCGCCTGCACGACCAGCGGCAGCGCCAGACACAAACCCAGCAATCCCTTTGCAACACGCATGGTGCTCTCCCTAAACCAGAATCAGATTATCCCGATGCACCAGCTCCGGCTCATCGACATAGCCGAGCAGCTTCTCGATGGCATCGGACGGCTGCCCAACAATCTTTTGCGCCTCCACGGCACTGTAGTTGGCCAGGCCACGCGCAACCTCGCGACCATCCGGCCCCACGCAGACCACCATCTCGCCACGGCGGAAACTACCCTGTACCTCGCGCACCCCGACCGGCAGCAGGCTCTTGTGATCGACCGCCAGCGCCTTCACCGCCCCCGCATCCAGCACCAGAGTGCCGCGAGTCTGCAGGTGCCCCGCCAGCCACTGCTTGCGCGCCGCCAGCAGGCCGCGCTCGGGCGCCAGCAGGGTACCCAGACGCTCACCTGCCTTGAGGCGATCGAGCACGCGCTCGATGCGCCCACCCACGATCACCGTGTGCGCCCCGGAACGCGCCGCCAGGCGCGCCGCGCGCAGCTTGGTCTGCATGCCGCCACGCCCCAGCGCTCCGCCGGTACCGCCCGCCACGGCATCCAGCGACGGATCGTCGGCACGCGCCTCGAAAATCAGCTGCGCATCGGGATTGTGTCGCGGGTCGGCATCGAACATCCCGTCGCGATCGGTGAGGATCACCAGCAGGTCAGCCTCCACCAGGTTGGCCACCAGGGCGGCCAGGGTGTCGTTGTCACCGAAACGGATCTCGTCGGTGACCACGGTATCGTTCTCGTTAATCACCGGAACCACACCAAGATCAACCAGGGTGCGCAGCGTGCTGCGGGCGTTCAGGTAGCGCTTGCGATCAGACAGATCATCATGAGTCAGCAACACCTGAGCCGTGTGCTTGCCATGCTCGCCGAAGCTGGACTCCCAAGCCTGCACCAAGCCCATCTGCCCCACGGCCGCCGCCGCCTGGAGCTCATGCATGGCACTCGGTCGCGAGCTCCAGCCGAGACGACTCATGCCGGCCGCCACAGCGCCAGACGAAACCAGCACCAGCTCCACCCCTGCCTCGCGCAGGGCCACCATCTGCTCGACCCACACTGCCATGGCGGCACGATCGAGCCCACGCCCATCGGCGGTCAACAGCGCACTGCCGATCTTCACTACCCAGCGCTGCGCGCCGGTCACCTTGTCCCGCATGATGCCCTCTACCCCAGCCAGTCAGCACAACGCCGCTATAAAGCGGCGCTGCACGATACCTACTCTCAGTCCCGGACGTAAATGATCTCGGGACCGTCTTCATCATCCTCGAAGTCATCCCAGTCATCGTCGTCGCCGACATCGTCGACACTCTTCAGACCGGCCTTGCGCAGCGCGCGCTTGTCATCCAGCGCCTGCAGGCGGGCGCGCGCCTCGTCCTCGATACGCCGATCCAGCTCAACCAGCTCGGCGGCGTAGTCCGGCTCTTCCTCGATGCGCACCGCACGCTCATCCATGTAGCGCATGATGGCCTGACTCAGCGCCTCGGTACCCTCGCGCTCCAGGGCGGAAATGACGAACACCGGACCCTGCCAGTCCAGACGCTCGACCACCGCACGCATGCGCTCCTCGCGCTCGTCATCGAGCAACTGGTCGGCCTTGTTCAGCACCAGCCAGCGCTCACGCTCGGCCAGCGCCGGGCTGAATTTCTCCAGCTCGCGAATGATCACCTCGGCCGCCTCGGCCGGATCGCTCTGGTCCAGCGGCGCCATGTCCACCAGATGCAGCAGCAGGCGGGTACGCGCCAGGTGCTTGAGGAAGCGAATACCCAGGCCGGCACCTTCGGAGGCCCCCTCGATCAAACCGGGAATGTCGGCGATGACGAAGCTCTTGTAGCGCCCGACGCTAACCACCCCCAGGTTCGGCACCAGGGTAGTGAAGGGGTAGTCGGCGACCTTCGGCTTGGCCGCGGACACCGAGCGGATGAAGGTGCTCTTGCCGGCATTCGGCAAGCCGAGCAGACCGACGTCCGCCAGTACCTTGAGCTCCAGCTTGAGATCGCGCTGCTCGCCCGGCTTGCCCGGCGTGGTCTGCCGCGGCGCACGGTTGGTACTGGACTTGAAGCGGGTATTGCCCAGGCCGTGCCAACCACCCTGCGCCACCATCAGGCGCTGACCGGCACGAGTCAGGTCGCCAATGACTTCCTGGGTGGAAGCGTCGATCACGGTGGTACCGACCGGTACCGGCAGGATCAGGTCCTCGCCCTTGGCACCGGTACACTCGGTACTGCCGCCCTTCTCGCCATTCTGCGCCTGGAAACGACGCGTGTAGCGGTAGTCGACCAGGGTGTTGAGGTTCTCGTCGGCCTCGAGGAATACCGAGCCGCCGTCGCCACCGTCGCCGCCGTTGGGGCCACCCTTCTCGATGAACTTCTCGCGGCGGAAGCTCATCATGCCGTTACCGCCGTCGCCGGCTTTTACAAATATCGAAACTTCGTCGACGAATTTCATTGGGTTGCCTCCCACCGCAGCGGCGGGCTAGTGAACACGGGAATACAGGATATACAGAAACAAAAAAGCCCCGTCGCAAGACAGGGCTTTTTCAGCGAGCAGCGACTTAGGCAGTCACGACGCTCACGTAGCGACGGCCGAAAGCGCCCTTCACTTCGAACTTGACCACGCCGTCGACTTTAGCGAACAGGGTGTGGTCTTTGCCCATGCCAACGCCGTAACCGGCGTGGAACTGGGTGCCGCGCTGACGCACGATGATGTTGCCGGCCTTGATGGCCTGGCTGCCGTACATCTTCACGCCAAGGCGTTTACTTTCGGAATCGCGGCCGTTACGAGTACTACCGCCAGCTTTTTTGTGTGCCATGAGTCATAGCCTCCTAAAAGGGGATCAGGCCTGGATGCCGGTGATCTTGATTTCGGTGAACCACTGACGGTGGCCCTGACGCTTCATGTGGTGCTTACGACGGCGGAACTTGATGATGGTCACTTTGTCGTGACGACCCTGGGAAACCACCTCGGCAACAACCTTGGCACCATCGACTACCGGAGCGCCGATTTTCACGTCGTCACCGTTGCCGATCAGCAGAACGCGGTCGAAAGTCACGGATTCGCCGGTGGCGACTTCCAGCTTCTCGACCTTGAGGAATTCACCTTCGGCGACTTTGTACTGCTTGCCACCGGTAACAATTACTGCGTACATGGATTTTTCTCCGTTAAACCTGCTCACCCGACTCTTTATAGGAAGAGTTATTGGCCGGCATGGCTGCATGGGGCCGGACTGACACCCGTGCAATTGCGTAAGGCAGGGAGTTGCCCATAGAAGTTTGGGGCCGCGATTGTACGGAAAGCCCCGCCGCGAGGCAAGCCCCGTCTGGCCTTGCCTTGACAGCCCCCACCCCGCCCCCTAGCATGCCGCGCAGCCCGGTCCGGCCCCGTCCGACCCGCCCTTCGCCGCCTCCCGCACCCGGGATGCCGGCAACGTTCCAGGAGCCCCCGTTACCGATGCAACCCCAGGCCTTCCAAAGCGTGGTCGCGGACGATTTCACCGCCGTCGACGGCATCATCCGCCAGCAGCTGAAGTCGCACGTCCCCCTGGTGGAAAAGATCGGCGACTACATCATCTCCGCCGGCGGCAAGCGCCTGCGTCCGTTGCTGGTGCTGCTCAGCGGCAAGGCCCTGGGCTACCAGGCCGACGACCTGCGCCTGCTGGCCGCGACCATCGAGTTCCTGCACACCGCCACCCTGCTGCATGATGACGTGGTCGACATGTCCGGCATGCGCCGCGGCCGTGCCACCGCCAACGCGCAGTGGGGCAACGCGCCGAGCGTGCTGGTCGGCGACTTCCTCTATTCGCGCTCCTTCGAAATGATGGTCGAGCTCGGCTCCATGCCGGTGATGCGCATCCTCTCGCGCGCCACCCGGGTGATCGCCGAAGGCGAGGTGCTGCAGCTGTCCAAGGTACGCGACGCCAGCACCACCGAAGACACCTACATGGAAGTGATCCGCGGCAAGACCGCGATGCTGTTCGAGGCCTCGACCCACAGCGCCGCTGCGCTGGCAGGCGCCGCCGAGGCACAGAGCGAGGCGCTGCGCCACTTCGGCGACCACCTGGGCATCGCCTTCCAGCTGGTCGACGACCTGCTCGACTACCAGGGCGATGCCGCCACCCTGGGCAAGAACGTCGGTGACGACCTGGCCGAGGGCAAGCCGACCCTGCCGCTGATCTACACCATGCGCGAAGGCAGTGCCGAACAGGCCGCCCTGGTGCGCACCGCAATCCAGAAAGGTGGCATCGAGGACCTGGAGAGCATCCGCGCTGCCGTGCAGGCCAGCGGCGCCCTGGACTACACCGCCCGCCTCGCCCGCCAGCACGCCGACCAGGCCATCGCCTGCCTCGACACCCTGCCGGACAGTGCCTACCGTGATGCCCTGATCGAACTCAGCCGGTTCGCCGTCGCCCGCACCCACTGAGGCACGACCAGCAGCACCCGAGCCCGTCCCCGTGACGGGCTTTTTATTGCCCGACGAAAAGCACGATTGAGGCTTGCTATTTTGATAATAGGAATTATTCTCACATCCAATGATTGGACGACAAGGAGATGAGCCATGACCTATTTGATCGATGCCTGGCTGGACCGCCCGCATCCCTACCTGCGTATCCTCAACCGCGAAACCGGCGAAGTCTGCGCCATGCTGCACGAGGACGCCCTCAGCGAGCTGCGCGAACAGGGTGAGTTGGATCTGCAAGACTTCGGCTCCAGCGAACCCGGCGTACTGAAGGAGCTGGTGCGCGGCCTGTTCCTGTTCTGCTATGCCCGGGCCCTGCGGCCGCAGGGCGAACTGCACTGAGCGTTGCAAGGCGAGCGACCAACGGCGGTCGCCCTGCGCATCCACCCCGGCACAAGGAAGCGCCGGGACATGGGCATGGCCCATGAGCAGAAGCAATGGCGCTTCTGTGGATGCCCGGATTGGTCAGGACGACCGTTCCGGGCATCGCTTCTTACAGGATGTCGAGCAGCTCGACGTCAAACACCAGCACGCTGTGCGGCGGGATGCTGCCGACGGCCTGGCCACCATAGGCCAGCTCACTCGGCACGTGCAGGCGCCACTTGCTGCCGGTGTTCATCAGCTGCAGGGCCTCGACCCAACCGGCGATCACGCCGCCGACCGGGAATTCGGCCGGCTGGCCGCGATCGTAGGAGCTGTCGAACACGGTGCCGTCGATCAGGGTGCCGTGGTAATGGGTGCGAACGTGGTCTTCGCGCGACGGCTTGGCGCCCTCGCCGGCTACCAGCACTTCGTACTGCAGACCGGACTCGAGCACGGTCACGCCTTCGCGCTTGGCGTTCTCCACCAGGTAGTCGCGACCGGCGGCGGCGGCCTTCTCGGCCTTGGCGGCGGCTTCGGCCTGCATGATTTCGCGGATCACGCGGAAGCTGGCGTTCAGCGCTTCTGGGTCAACCTGGCTGGGCTGACCATGGAAAGCGTCGCGCAGACCGGCGACGATGGCTTCCAGGCTGGCGCCGGGCGGCGGGTTGTCACGCAGCTGGTCGCCCAGCTGGCGGCCGATGCCATAGCTGACGCGGGCTTGGTCGGTGGAAAGATCGAGTTCGGACATGGCCGGGCTCCACAGGGGTCAAAAGGCCGGCCAGACTAGCACAGGCGGCGACTCAAGACCCGTCGGGACGCGCGCGGTTGCGTCGGCAGCGCTCGGAGCAGTGACGCACCTCGTCCCAGCAGGCCGTCCACTTGCGTCGCCAGACCAGCGGCCGCCCGCAGGTCGCACAGGGCTTGCTGGGCAGGTCGGCCTTCTTCCTCACAGCATCTCCCCGGCATCCAGGCGCGCCAGCAGCTGTTCGCCGCGTTGCCAGAGCGCCTGCTGACGTTCCTCCGGCATGCGTTCCAGGTTGCGATAGACCATGCCCAGGCGCTGGTTGCCGCGCAGCTGGTCGCGGTGGCGCATGAGGAAGTGCCAGTACAGCGCATTGAACGGGCAGGCCGACTCGCCGGTGCTTTCGCTGACCTTGTAGGCGCATTCGCCGCAGTAATCCGACATGCGCTTGATGTACTGGCCGCTGGCGCAGTAGGGCTTGGACCCCAGATAGCCACCGTCGGCATGCATCACCATACCCAGTGTGTTGGGCAGCTCGACCCAGTCGAAGGCATCCATGTACACCGCCAGGTACCAGTCGCAGACTTGCTGCGGCACGATGCCGGCCAGCAGGGCGAAGTTGCCGGTGACCATCAAGCGCTGAATGTGATGGGCGTAGGCCAGTTCCAGGGTCTGGCCGATGGCCTGGCGCATGCAGTTCATGCGGGTCTGCCCGGTCCAGTAGAACTCGGGCAGCGCACGGGTATTGCCGAAGGCGTTGCGCGTGGCGTAGTCCGGCATGTGCAGCCAGTAGATGCCACGCACGTACTCGCGCCAGCCGAGCAATTGGCGGATGAAGCCCTCGGCCGCGTTGAGCGGCACCCGCCCAGCCCAGTAGGCCGACTCGACGTCGGCGCACAGCCGGCGCACGTCGAGCAGGCCGATATTCAGCGCCGCACTGATGCGCGCGTGGAACAGATAGGGCTCGCCGCTGGCCATGGCGTCCTGAAAGTCACCGAAGGCCGGCAGGGCGAAGTCGAGGAAGTGCTGCCAGAGCTGCTCGGCCTCGGCGTGGGTCACCGGGTAGTCGAAGCCGTGCAACGAACCGTAATGCGCGGAGAAGCGCTCACCAACCAGCTGCAGTACCTCGCGGGTCATGGCATCGGCGGCGAAGCCCGCGACAGCTGGCGCCTTGGTGTGCCGGGGCAGGGCCTTGCGGTTCTCCGCATCAAAATTCCAGGCGCCCCCGACCGGGGTACCGTCAGCGTTCATCAGCACGCCGTGCTTGCGCCGCATCTCCCGGTAAAAGAATTCCATGCGCAGCTGACGCTTGCCATGCGCCCAGCCGGCAAACCACTCGCGCGAGCAAAAGAAACGCCGGTCGGCATGCCAGACCAGCGGCAGACCGCTGTCGCACAGCGCCTGCTGCAGGCGCCACTCGCCACACTCGGTGAGATGAATCTCGCTGGCTCCCAGCTGCTCCAGCCCACGCCGCAGCTCGCCGACGATGGAGCCGCTGTTGTGCGGATCGTCCAGGCGCGAATAAAGGACGCGCCAACCACGCTGACGCAGGGCATCGGCGAAGTGGCGCATGGCACTGAAGATCAGCGCGATCTTCTGCGGGTGATGGGGCACGTAGGTGGCCTCTTCGACCACCTCAGCCATCAGGATCACATCACGGTCGGGATCCAGCTCACGCAGCGACGCCAGATCGAAACCCAGCTGGTCGCCCAGGACCAGCGCCAGGCGGGACGAACTCACCAGGCAGAGCGCATGGAAATCGGTACGCGCAAAGGCTCATTGGCGGCGGGCGGCATACCGCACATCTCGTCATGCACTTCGGCATGCACCAGATGGAAAGGCAGCACCGGCATGCCCTGCAACAGGTCACGTGCATGCTCCACGGAGCGCAGGTGCAGGACTACGCCATTGGCATCCTTCACCGACATGCGGTGGCCACCCGTCACCGCCTCGAGGACATAAGTGCCGCCCTCGAGGGAAATCAGCTCAAGCGAATCAACCTGCCCCGCCTGCGCCCGGACCAACAGCTCTTGCAGCTTCATGTCGCTCACCTCGCCGTTAAAAACTGTACAACGAGATAATGTTGTACAAATTTAATTATCGCAAGGCAGAAATGAAACCGCCCGTCCGCTAAACAGCGGACGGGCGGCCTGGTAACGCAAGAACGCAGCGCGGGAATCAGTGATCGTGCTTGGTCAGCTTGTCCAGATAGCCCATGGCGAACGCGGAGATAACGAACGTCATGTGGATGATCACGTACCACTTCAGGTACACCGGCTCGATGTTCTTGGCATCCATGAACACCTTGAGCAGATGGATGGAGGAAATCGCCACGATGGAGGCCGCCACTTTCATCTTCAGCGAACCGGAGTCCATCTTGCCCAGCCAGCTGAGCTTCTCCTGGCCCTCGTCAATATCCAGCTGGGACACGAAGTTCTCGTAGCCGGAGATCATCACCATCACCAGCAACCCACCCACCAACGCCATGTCGATCAGCGACAGCAGCACCAGAATCAGGTCGGCCTCAGCCATGTTGAACACGTTCGGGAGGATATGAAAAACCTCCTGGAAGAACTTCAGCGCCAGCGCCAGCAGCGCCAGGGACAGACCGAAGTAGATGGGCGCCAGCAACCAGCGCGAGGCGTACATAGCATTTTCGATAAAGCGTTCCATGTGATCTCGCCGAGTGGATAGAAAACTGGTCGCGAGTATACCCAGCCGCGCCCGGCGGGCAAGGTGACAAGTGCTGGCGGATTTTTATCCCCGCTTACTGTGGATAACCTTGTGGGCAGGCCCGGGAAGGATGGCTGTACTCCCCTGCCTGCGGGAAGCTCCTTCAGATTGGGCAAAAAGCGTTCAGTTCTCCGGACGGGACTGACAATCGCCACGCGGACGGCAACACACTCCATTGAGCCGGCGCAGTTCGGCCTGCAGATGCAGGCGCCAGATTGGCGGTTCGGCACAGGGCGCGTAGCCCTGGTCGGCCAGGCAGCGGGCGATCGAAGCGAGAATTTCCTCGGCTACCAGAGGCCCGTGGAATGGGCCTTGCGCCCTGATTGCCGAAGGCTGGGCAGCGGACATGCCAGCGGCGCAGAGCAGCGTCCACAAGCCTTGCTGACCGGCCAGCGGACGGATCTCGCACTCGATGCGGGTAGTCAGGCCCAGGCACTGACGGGTAAGACAGAGGCTGCGCGGCATGACGGCGGTCCTCGCAAGGTCTGGCTTTCAGCCTACACCCAGGCACCGCACGGCGGAAGGTAAAAGTTATCCCCGCCAACTGTGGATAACTCTGTGGAAGGAACGGGGGAAACCACCCTGCGGCGACGCCCGCCGCGGGCGCCACCGGAATGCGCAGTGACTGACCAGTTGCCGCCGTTACTCCTTGGCCTTTTTCGGTGCCGGCTTGGCGCGCGGCTTGCTCTCCTTGGGCTTGTCCTTGGCCGCCTCCTTGTCCTTCTCCTCTTCCTCCATGCCCAGCTCGGCGATGCTGCGCAGACGCTCGACCACCCGCGCGTTGACGCTGCCCTTGGGGAACTGGCCCTTGGCATCCGGCGCGCCGGCCGGCTCGCCGAGCAGCAGGCCGAGGGCCTCGTCGACATGGCGCACGGCGTACACATGGAACTGCCCGGCACGCACCGCCTGCAACACGCGCTCATCGAGCATCAGGTTGCTGACGTTGGAGTGCGGAATGATCACGCCCTGCTCGCCGGTCAGGCCGCGCGCCTGGCACAGGCGGAAGAAGCCCTCGATCTTCTCGTTGACGCCCCCCACCGCCTGCACCTCGCCAAACTGGTTGATCGAGCCGGTGATGGCGAAGCACTGCTTGAGCGGCGTGCGCGACAGCGCGGAGATCAGCGTGCAGACCTCGCCGAGCGAGGCGCTGTCGCCATCCACATAGCCGTAGGACTGCTCCAGGGCGATGCTGGCGGAGATTTCCAGGGGGAACTCCTGGGCGTAGCGGCTGCCGAGGAAGCCGGTGAGGATCATCACCCCCTTGGAGTGGATCGGCTGGCCCAGGCTGACCTCGCGCTCGATGTCGACGATGCCGCTGCCGCCCGGGTAGACGGTAGCGGAGATGCGCGCCGGCACGCCGAAGGCCGAGTCGCCAACCTCCAGCACGGTCAGGCCGTTGCACTTGCCGATGGCCTCGCCAGCCGTGTCGATGAGGATGATGCCGGCCAGCATGTCGTCGATGATCCGCGCCGACACCCGCCCGGTGCGGTCGGCCTTGGCCTTGAGCGCGCGCTCGATATGGCCGACGTCGGTGATCGCATCACCGGCCAGCTGGCGCACGAAGTCGGCCTCGCTGACCAGCTGGAACAGGTCGCCGATGCGCGCCGACAGGCGCCCCTGGTGCTCGGCCAGGCGCGCGCTGTAGGTGGCCAGGCGTGCCACGGCGGCCGCCGTGAGCGGCGCCATGCCCTCCTCCGAGGTACGCGTCTTGAGCAGCTGGGCGAACTGCTCGAGGCTGTCGTCGCCGACGGCAATCTCTTCGTCGAAGTCCACCAGCACGCGGAACATCTCCTGGAAGTCGGAATCCAGGTCCTGCAGCGTGTAGTACAGCTGGCGCGAGCCGATGATGATGACCTTGAGCTGCAGCGGAATGACCTGCGGGTTGAGGGTCACGGTGGCAATGCGACCAAGATCGCCGAGCGGCGACTCCATCTTCAGCTGGCGTGAATGCAGGGCGCGCTTGAGCGCATCCCAGACGAAGGGCTCGCTAAGCAGCTTTTCCGCTTCGACGATCAGGTAGCCGCCGTTGGCCCGGTGCAGCGCGCCGGGGCGCAGCTGCCGATAACTGGTGTAGAGCGCGCCCTGATCGGTGCTGTACTCGATGCGGCCGAACAGGTTGTCGTAGGTCGGGTGTGGCTCGAACACCACCGGCGCACCGCCATCGCCGTGGTGGCCGACCACCAGGCTGGGGCTGTACTGCTCCTCGAGCATCTCGCGGCGCTGCAGGTCCGGCTTGTCGTCGAGCAGCTGGTCGACCACGGTGCGCAGCAGGTTGACCTGCACCGCCTGCAGGTAGGCGCACACGCCGGCGTTCTCCGCGTATTTTTCCGACAGCGGCGACAGCAGCGGCTGCAGCGCCAGGCTGATGGTCTCCTCGTTGAGCTGGCGCAGCTGGTTGCTGCTTTCGCGCTTCCACTGCGGCAGGCTGGCCAGCTCCTCGTTGAGGCGCTCCTCCAGCGCGGCGATGTCGTCATGGAAACGCTCGCGCTCGGCCTCCGGCAGCTGAGCGAAGTCGGCCTCGTCCAGCGCCTTGCCGTCCTTCATCGGGGTGAAGGCGATGTTGGCGCTGTCGCGGTACAGGGCCACGTCCTTCTCCAGCGCCAGCTTCTCGATCAGGTCCAGGGCCTTGTCGTAACGCTGGTTGAACACGCGGTCGATGGCGCCCTTCTTCTGCTGGTAGGTCGGTGTCTCGAACACCGCCGGGAAAGTCGCCAGCAAGTTGTCGATCAGGTGGCCGATATCGGCGATGAAGGCCGCCGCCGTACCTGGCGGCAGCTCCAGCGCGCGCGGCTCGCGCGGCTCATCGAAATGATTGACGTAGACCCGGTCCACCGGGGTGGCCTGGCGCTTGGCCTCGGCCTTGAGGTAGCGCTGCACGAAGGAGAAGCGGCCGGTGCCCGGCTCGCCCATCACGTACACGTTGTAGCCGGGGCGCGGCATCGCCACGCCGAATTGCAGCGCCTCCACCGCGCGCTCCTGGCCGAGCACGCCGCGAAACGGCTCGAGGTCGTCAGTGGTGGCGAAGTTGAACTGATCGGGAGCGCAGGGACGGGTCAGGGCATCGGGCGCCAGGCGCAGGCTGGCAGCGAAGGATTCGGGCATCGGAAGTCCTTGTCAGAGCGGGCAAGCCGCAAGATGGGACCATAATGGCGCCGCCCCGCCGCCGCTGGCAAGGCGCCAATCAGACGCCCGCGCGGTCGGCACAGCTCAGGCAGAACTCGGCCGCCGGCAATGCCTGCAGGCGCGCCGACTCGATCGCCTCGCCGCAGCGCTGGCACACCCCGTAACAGCCATCGGCCAGGCGCAGGCGCGCCATGCCGATCTGCCGCATGCCCGCTTCTGCCTCGGCCAGCAGGGCCTCCAGCACCTCATCGTTCTGCCGCTCGACGGCCTGCTCGGCGAAGTCGGCATTGCGCTGCAGGCCGAGGTCGCGGCGGATGGCCGTGGCGCGGCGGCTGTATTCGTCGTAAAGCGTATCCAGCGCAGAACGGGGATCAACGTGGCTCATGGCGAGGCTCCTGAAGACGATGCAGACAGTTTGGTCGCAATTGGCCGCCACACACTGACCACGATCAAACTTTGCAGCGGGGCGCGGTCCGGCTGAACGTGGCTGGTGGAAAAAGAAACGGGGCCCGCAGGCCCCTTTTCTTTTGCTGCGTGGCGCTTACTGCGCCAGCTTCTTGTAGCGCACGCGGTGCGGCTGGCTGGCCGCATCGCCGAGGCGCTTCTTGCGGTCGGCTTCGTACTCGGTGTAGTTGCCTTCGAAGAACACCACGCTGCCGTCGTCCTCGTAGGAGAGGATGTGGGTGGCCACGCGGTCGAGGAACCAGCGATCGTGGGAGATCACGATGGCGGCGCCGGGGAAGTCCAGCATGGCCTCTTCGAGGGAGCGCAGGGTTTCCACGTCGAGGTCGTTGGACGGTTCGTCGAGCAGCAGCACGTTGGCACCCTGCTTCAGGGTCAGGGCCAGGTGCAGACGGCCACGCTCACCACCGGAGAGGTCCTTGACGAACTTCTGCTGGTCGCCGCCCTTGAAGTTGAAGCGGCCGACGTAGCCACGCGACGGCACCTCGTAGTTGCCGATCTTGATCATGTCGAGGCCGTCGGACACCGCTTCCCACACGGTCTTGCTGCCGTCCAGGTCGTCGCGGCTCTGGTCCACGCAGGCCAGCTGCACGGTATCGCCGATCTCAATGCTGCCGGAATCCGGGGTTTCCTTGCCCATGATCATGCGGAACAGGGTCGACTTACCGGCGCCGTTACCGCCGATCACGCCGACGATGGCGCCCTTGGGCATGCTGAAGCTGAGGTTGTCGATCAGCACGCGATCGCCATAGCCCTTGGTGACGTTCTTGAACTCGATGACCTTGTCGCCCAGACGCGGACCGGCCGGGATGTAGATCTCGTTGGTCTCGGCGCGCTTCTGGAATTCCTGCGACTGCATCTCCTCGAAGCGCTGCAGGCGGGCCTTGGACTTGGCCTGACGGGCCTTGGCGCCCTTGCGCACCCACTCCAGCTCTTCCTTCATGGCCTTCTCGTGGGCCGACTGCTGCTTGGATTCCTGCGCCAGGCGCTCGGACTTGGCTTCCAGCCAGCCGGAGTAGTTGCCCTCGTACGGAATGCCGGCGCCGCGGTCGAGTTCGAGAATCCAGCCGGCGACGTTGTCGAGGAAGTAGCGGTCGTGGGTGATGGCCACCACGGTGCCCGGGAAGTCGTGGAGGAAACGCTCCAGCCAGGCCACCGAGTCGGCGTCCAGGTGGTTGGTCGGTTCGTCCAGCAGCAGCATGTCGGGGGCCGACAGCAGCAGGCGGCACAGCGCTACGCGGCGCTTTTCGCCACCGGACAGGTGTTCGACCTTGGCGTCCCACGGCGGCAGACGCAGGGCGTCGGCGGCGACTTCCAGCTGGCGCTCCAGGTTGTGGCCGTCAGAGGCCTGCAGGATGGCCTCCAGCTTGGCCTGCTCGGCGGCCAGGGCATCGAAGTCGGCATCCGGCTCGGCATAGGCAGCGTAGACCTGGTCCAGGCGCGCCTGGGCATCCTTGATCTGGCTGACGGCCTCTTCCACTACTTCGCGCACGCTCTTGCTCGGGTCGAGCTGCGGCTCCTGCGGCAGGTAGCCGACATTGATACCCGGCATGGGGCGGGCTTCGCCGTCGAACTCGGTGTCGACGCCGGCCATGATGCGCAGCAGGGTGGATTTACCGGCGCCGTTGAGGCCGAGAACGCCGATCTTGGCGCCCGGGAAGAACGACAGGGAGATGTTCTTGAGGATTTCCCGCTTCGGCGGCACAACCTTGCTGAGCCGATGCATGGTATAGACGTATTGAGCCATGGAATGACCTTGGTTCCGCGTGGAGATATGAATTCGCAGGGAGGCGGCGCACGACAGGGATGATCGCCGGTCGAATGGGCATGATAGCCCTTGCGCCCGCGCGCGTGCGGCAAAGCTACCGGAATGGCGGTCCAGGGGCAAACCAGTCGATGAGCAGTAATGGCACTTGGCCGCATTTCCGGGCATTCTAGTCGGCTTTGCAGCCCGCTCATTGCCATCCCGTCTCGGCAGCCTTATCAGCAGGGTATATACGCTTGGCACTCTCCCGACCTCCAGCTCCCGGCAAGCCCCGCGACCCGCTCGCCAGCCCCGCACGCGGCTCGCTGAAGGGCGCACTGGCCCTGCTGGTGGCGCTGATGCTCGGCCTGCTGCTGTGGCAGCTGCATCAGGAGACCCGCCAGCTGGAGAACGCGCAGCGCATGCGCAGCCAGGAGCATGCCAGCCAACTGGCCAACTACCTGAGCCTGGTGCTGCGCCTGAAGGCTGAAACCGGACGCGCCTTTCTGGCAACCCACGCCGAAATCCCGCCCGACAGCGCCCAACTGCCTGACTTGTCACGCCGCCTGCATGGCATCTACCCAGCGCTGCACAGCCTGGCCTGGTACGACCCGCAGGGCCGGCAGCTGCTCGATACCGCCCCCGGCATGCCACAACCCAAGCCACTGCCTCAGGGCGAGCACTTCCACTACAGCTATTTGACAACCGATGGTGGGCTGATCCTGCTATTCATCAGACACCCACAGGAGCACGGCCATTGGCTGGTGCGCCTGCGCCCCGCAGCGCTGAACAACTGGCTGCCCCAGCAAAGCTTCAACCTGCCCTGGCAGCTGCAGGACAGCAGCGGTCAGACCATGCTGCGCCCGCCGCTGGCGGCTACGTCGGCGGGGCAGGCAAGCCAGCTGCAGAGCATCGCCACGCTGCCCCTGAGCTACAGCGACTGGCACGTTCAGGCCCTGTTCGACGCCGCCAGCCTGCGCAGCGAAATGCTGCCACTGCAGGCTGGCAAGCTGCTGCTGTTCATTCTCTGCGCGGCGCTGGCCCTGCTGGCCCTGTTCGGCCTGCTGCGCGAGCAGCGCAGCCTGCGCGCCTACCATGCACTGTCACGCCAGGCCATGGAGGACGCCATCGGCGCCCTCGGCGCCATTGACGAGTGCGTACTGGTCACGCGCCCCGACGGCCGCCTCAGCTATCTCAACCCGCGTGCCGAACGCATGTTCGGCCTGGATCTGGCGGGCGCCAGCCAGATGCATGTGCTGGAACTGCTGCCCGCACTCAGGCCCTGGCTGGAAAATGCCCTGCATGAACAAAGCGAGCCGATCGAACTGCTGCAGGACGGTCGCCCACGCCTATTCGAAACCGCCTGTCACGCACTCTACACCGACAGCGATGAACCGAGCCGGGCCTGGGTCCTGCGCGACGTTACCGAACACCGCCAGAACCTGCGCGTGCTGCAGGATACCCGCCGGCGCTACCAGGACATCTTCGAAGGCAGCGGCGTGGCCCTGTGCGTACTCGACCTGTTCGAACTACGCCAGTACCTGGACGCCCGTGGCCTGCGCCACAGCTCGCAGCTGGGCCCCTGGCTGGCGCAGGACAATCATCGACATGCCGAGCTGATGCGGCAGATCCGCGTCAGCGAAGTCAACCGGGTTGCCCTGCAACTGCTCGGCCTGGACACCCCTCAGGAAGTCTGGCAGCACCTGATCGGCAGCTCGCCGCTGCGCTCCGGCGGGGCCCGCCTGACCCTGATCACCGCCCTGCTCGACGGCGAGCGCGACATGATGGTCGAGAGCCGTATCAAGACGCCGCAGGGTCATGAGCGCTACCTCTGGCTGACCCTGCAGCTGCCACGTCGCGCCGAGGAACTGCGTGCGGTGACCCTCAGTATCCACGACATCACCAGCCGCAAGCGCGTGGAGCTGTCGCTGGTCGAGCGCGAGCGCTTCTGGTCGGATGTGCTGCGCTCGGTGCCGGACACCCTGTATGTGCATGACATGAACAGCATGCGGGTGATGTTCAGCAACAACCGCCTGGGCCCTGATCTGGGCTACAGCAAGGACGAGTTGCGCCAGTTCGGCGAACGCCTGTGGGAGAAGATCCTCCACCCCGACGACGTCGAGCTGTACCAGCGCGTGCGTAATCTGCAGAAGGTGGTGGGCGACGGGCAGCTACTGCATTGCCAGCTGCGCTGGCGCCATCGCAACGGCAGCTGGCACTGGTTCGACATCCGCGAGCACGCCCTGAGCCGCGACCGCCATGGACGGGTCAGCCGCCTGATCGGCGTAGCCAAGGACATCACCGGCGAGATCGCCGCCCAGGCCAGCCTGCGCGACAGCGAACGACGCTACCGCCTGCTGGCCGAAAGCATCAGCGACGTGATTCTCTCGACCAACAGTGAACTGCAACTGAACTATGTCAGCCCCTCCGCGCAGGCCTTCTTCGGCTATAGCCCGGACTGGCTGCTGGAGAATGGACTACTCGGCACCGTGACCAACCCGCGCCAGCTGGCCGGCCTGCTGCAGCTGGTCGAACAGGTGCGCGATTCGCGTAACCAGACCGAGAAGCTGACTCGGTTGCAGGAGGCGTTGACCGGGCGCACCTTCGTCTTCGACAGCCTGCGCGCGGACGGCCGCAAGATCACGGTGGAGGTGCGCCTGACCCTGATGTGGGATGAGCAGGAGCACTTTGAAGGCGTACTCGGCATCGGCCGCGACATCACCCAGCAACGCCGTGCCGAGCGCGACCTGCGTATGGCCGCGACGGTATTCGAGCACTCCACGGCGGCCATCCTGGTGACCGATCCGGCCGGCTATATCGTGCGCATCAACGAAACCTTCCAGCGCATCACCGGTTACGCCGGCAAGGAAGTGCTGGACCAGTTGCCCGGCATGCTCACCGCCGACCGTCAGCAGGCTGCCCAGCTCAACTACATCGTCAACCGGCTGAACCAGCACGGCAGCTGGGAGGGCGAGCTGTGGCTCAGGCGCCGTGATGGCGAGCAGTTCCCCGCCTGGGTCGGCATCACGGCGGTGCACGATGATGACGGCGACCTGGCCAGCTACGTGTGTTTCTTCAACGACATCAGTGAACGCAAGGCCAGCGAGCAGCGCATTCACCGCCTGGCCTACTATGACGCCCTGACCCTGCTGCCCAACCGCACGCTGTTCCAGGACCGCCTGCACACCGCCCTGCAGCACGCCGAAAGGCACGAGGAGTGGGTGGTGCTGATGTTCCTCGACCTCGACCGCTTCAAGCCGATCAACGACTCCCTCGGCCATGCCGCCGGCGACCGCATGCTCAAGGATGTGGCCGTGCGCCTGGCCGCCTGCGTCGGCGAGGACGACACGGTAGCACGCATGGGCGGAGACGAGTTCACCCTGTTGCTGCAAGCGCGCAACACCCGCGCCGGCGCGCTCAACCGCGCCATCCACGTGGCCGAACAGATCCTCGCCAGCCTGGCACAGCCATTCATCCTGCAGGGGCGTGAATTCTTCGTCACCGCCTCCATCGGCATCGCGTTGGCGCCGCAGGACGGCGACGAGCTGAGCCAACTGATGAAGAACGCCGACACCGCCATGTACCACGCCAAGGAGCGTGGCAAAAACAACTTCCAGTTCTACCAGGCGGAGATGAACGCCACCGCCCTGCAGCGCCTGGAGCTGGAGAGCGATTTGCGCCATGCCTTGGAGCAGGGTCAGTTCCTCCTCTATTACCAGCCGCAGTTCAGCGGCGACGGCAAGCGCCTGACCGGCGCCGAGGCGCTGTTGCGCTGGAAGCATCCGCGCCGCGGCCTGGTGGCACCTTCGGAGTTCATCCCGGTGCTGGAGGAACTGGGCCTGATCGTCCAGGTCGGCGACTGGGTGATCGCCGAGGCCTGCCGCCAGCTCAAGGCCTGGCACGAGGCCGATGTGCGCGTGCCCAAGGTCTCGGTCAACCTGTCCGCCCGCCAGTTCGGCGACGGCCAGCTGGGCATGCGCATCTCGCGCATCCTCAACGACAGCGGCGTACCGCCGGCCAGCCTGGAGCTGGAGCTGACCGAATCGATCCTGATGCGCGATGTCGGCGAGACCCTGCAGATGCTCAACAGCCTGAAGAGGCTCGGCCTGTGCATCGCGGTGGATGACTTCGGCACCGGCTACTCCTCGCTCAACTACCTTAAGCAGTTCCCCATCGACGTGCTGAAGATCGACCGCAGCTTCGTCGACGGCGTACCCGGCGGCGAGCAGGATGCGCAGATCGCCCGCGCCATCATCGCCATGGCCCACAGCCTGAGCCTGGCGGTGATTGCCGAGGGCGTGGAGACCCAGGCGCAGCTCGACTTCCTGCGCGAGCACGACTGCGATCAGGTGCAGGGCTATCTGTTCGGCAAGCCGATGGCGGCCGAACAGTTCGAGGCCCTGTTCGGAGGCAACGCCCTGTTTGTCTTGAACTAGACGGGGCGCAGGCCGCTTGAGGCCCGCTTGTCCGGCACTTGACCGCCTTTCATGTGCCAGGGCGCGGGACATCGGTTAGAATGCGCGCCTTCCTTAGAACCTGTTGACGATCTGCCGCGCGTCGGTCCTGTGTCGTTAGACAGACTCTTACTACCGCCCGCTGATAGATCAGGTGACCACCATGTTCAGCCGTGAATTGACCATTGCCCGCTACGACGCCGAACTCTTTGCCGCCATGGAGCAGGAAGCTCAGCGCCAGGAGCACCACATCGAGCTGATCGCCTCCGAGAACTACACCAGCCCGGCGGTGATGGAAGCCCAGGGCAGCGTGCTGACCAACAAGTACGCCGAAGGCTATCCGGGCAAGCGTTACTACGGTGGTTGCGAGTACGTCGACATCGTCGAGCAGCTGGCCATCGACCGCGCCAAGCAGCTATTCGGTGCCGACTACGCCAACGTCCAGCCGCACGCTGGCTCCCAGGCCAACGCCGCCGTGTTCCAGGCGCTGGTCAAGCCGGGCGACACCGTCCTGGGCATGAGCCTGGCTCACGGCGGCCACCTGACCCATGGCGCCACCGTCAACTTCTCCGGCAAGATCTACAACGCCGTGCAGTACGGCATCACCGACGCCGGCCTGATCGACTACGACGAAGTCGAGCGCCTGGCCGTCGAGCACAAGCCGAAGATGATCATCGCCGGCTTCAGCGCCTACTCGCAGATCCTCGACTTCCCGCGCTTCCGCGCCATCGCCGACAAGGTCGGTGCCTACCTGTTCGTCGACATGGCCCACGTGGCCGGCCTGGTCGCCGCCGGCGTGTACCCGAACCCGGTACCCTTCGCCGACGTGGTCACCACCACCACCCACAAGACCCTGCGCGGCCCGCGCGGCGGCCTGATCCTGGCCCGCGCCAACGAGGAGATCGAGAAGAAGCTCAACTCCGCCGTTTTCCCGGGCGGCCAGGGTGGCCCGCTGGAGCACGTGATCGCAGCCAAGGCCATCTGCTTCAAGGAAGCCCTGCAGCCTGAGTTCAAGGCTTACCAGCAGCAGGTGGTGAAGAACGCCCAGGCCATGGCCGCCGTGTTCATCGAGCGCGGTTTCGACGTGGTTTCCGGTGGCACCCAGAACCACCTGTTCCTGCTGTCGCTGATCAAGCAGGACATCACCGGTAAGGACGCCGACGCCGCCCTGGGTCGCGCCTACATCACCGTGAACAAGAACAGCGTGCCGAACGACCCGCGTTCGCCGTTCGTCACCTCCGGTCTGCGCATCGGTACTCCGGCCGTCACCACCCGTGGTTTCGGCGAAGTCGAATGCCGCGAGCTGGCCGGCTGGATCTGCGACATCCTGCAGAACATGGGCGACGAGTCCGTGGTCGACGCCGTGCGCGAGAAGGTCAAGGCCATCTGCGCCAAACTGCCGGTCTACGGCAAGTAAGCGTCAGCGCTGCATGAAAAAAGCCCGGCACTCGCCGGGCTTTTTTGTTTTGCTCCCTCTCCCTCCGGGAGAGGGAGCTGCCTAGGGCGGGTGAAACCCGCGAGCGCCTAACGCGGGTTTCACCCGCCCTACATAGTTAGCTTTCCCCGCCCGCCTGCTCAACCTCGGCAAAGCCTCGGCGAATCTCGTCCTCCGGCAGATTGTCGCCGATGAATACCAGCACGCTCTGCCGCGCTTCGCCCTCGCCCCAGGGCTCGTCCCAGTCGAAGCCGTACAGGCGCAGCACGCCCTGGAACACCAGGCGGCGCTCGTCGCCGGCCACATCGAGCACGCCCTTGTAGCGCAGCAGCGCGTTACCGTGGCGCTCCAACAGGCCTTCCATGAAGGCGCTCAGGCGCGCCATGTCCAGCGGCTGGTCGCTGCTCAGCACCAGGGTGCCAATGCGATCCGCTGGCAAGCCGAGCGGCGCCAGCGGACGCAGCAGCGGTGCCGGGGCGATATCGGCATTGAGGTTGAAGCCGCGGATGTCCAGCAGTTCGGCCAGGTCGATACGGCCATGCTCGACCACCCGCAGCGGCGCACGGCGGTTGATCCGCGCCAGGCGCTGGCGCAGCGCCTCGACCTGCTCGGGTTCGGCCAGGTCGGTCTTGCTCAGCAGGATGCGATCGGCGAAACCGACCTGGGCCTGGGCGATGGCCTCCTCCAGGTGGCGCTCGGCGTTCACCGCATCGACCAGAGTGACGATGCCGTCGAGCACATAGCGCTGCGCCAGCTCCTCGTCGGCAAAGAAGGTCTGCGCCACCGGCGCCGGGTCGGCCAGGCCGGTGCACTCGATCACCAGGCGGTCGAAGGCCAGCTCGCCGGCGTCCAGCTTGTCCAGCAGCAGGAACAGCGCCTTTTCCAGTTCGACATGAATCGAGCAGCAGACACAGCCGTTGGCCAGGGTCAGCAGTTCGACCGGCTTGTTGCCGAGCAACTGACCGTCGATCGGCGTCTCGCTGAATTCGTTCTCGATCACCGCCAGCTTCAGGCCGTGCTCGGCCTGCAGCATATGGCGCAGCAGGGTGGTCTTGCCGGCCCCGAGGAAGCCGGTGAGCACGGTGACGGGAATGGGGTCGGGATACATCGCTCTCTCCAGAATGACACGCGCCACGACTAGGCGTGGCGCGTGGTGCTGCGGGGAGTCTATCAACAGCAGCGGATAGGCCGCCCCTTGCCACCGCCATAACGAGCCTCCTGGCGTTCGCGGAAGAACGCCTCGTAGCTCATCACCGGCTGGTCCGGGTGCTTCTTCTGCATGTGTTCCACATAGGTGTCGTAGTCGGGCATGCCGACCAGCATGCGGGCGGCCTGCCCGAGGTACTTACCCATGCGACTCAGGTCGTTGAACATGTCAGGCGTCCGGGATCGGTTGGAAGGGGGTTTCCTTGTCACTGCGCTCCGGCTTGACCCAGGCGGCGCGGCCGACCTTGAGCGCATAGAACAGCACGCTGAGCACCACGCAGAGGAACAGCACGGTCAAGGTCGCGTTGGTATACGCGTTGAAGATCACGTGGCTCATCTGCGTGGCGTCCTTGGCCGGGGCGAGGATCTGCCCGGCGGCCTGGGCATCGCTGTACTTCTTGGCCAGGGCCAGGAAGCCGACCGCCGGGTTGGGGTCGAGCAGCTTGATCAGGCCGGCGGTGGTGGTGCAGATCAGCAGCCAGGTGGCCGGCAGCAGCGTCACCCACACATAGCGCTGACGCTTCATCTTGATCAGCACCACGCTGCCGAGCATCAGGGCGATGCCGGCAAGCATCTGGTTGGAGATGCCGAACAGCGGCCACAGGGTGTTGATGCCGCCCAGCGGATCGATCACGCCCTGGTACAGCAGCCAGCCCCACAGCGCGACGCAGCCCGCGGTGGCGATCACGTTGGCGCCCCAGGACTCGGTCTTCTTCAGAGCCGGGACGAAGTTGCCCAGCAGGTCCTGCAGCATGAAACGTCCGGCACGGGTGCCGGCGTCCACCGCAGTCAGGATAAACAGCGCCTCGAACAGGATGGCGAAGTGGTACCAGAACGCCATGGTGTTCTCGCCCGGCAGCACTTGGTGGAGGATCTGCGCGATGCCCACGGCCAGGGTCGGCGCACCGCCGGCGCGGGCCAGGATGCTGTGCTCGCCGATATCGCGGGCCACTGCCTCCAGCTGCTCGGGGGTGATCAGGAAGCCCCAGCTGCTGACGGTGGCGGCCACGGTCTGCACGTCGGCACCGGCCACTGCGGCCGGGCTGTTCATGGCGAAGTACACGCCCGGCTCGATCACCGAGGCGGCGACCATGGCCATGATGGCGACGAACGACTCCATCAGCATGCCGCCGTAGCCGATGTAGCGGGCGTGCGACTCGTTGGCCAGCAGCTTGGGCGTGGTACCCGAGCTGATCAGCGCATGGAAGCCGGATACGGCGCCACAGGCGATGGTGATGAACAGGAAGGGGAACAGGGTGCCCTTCCACACCGGGCCGGTGCCGTCGGTGAACTGGGTCAGCGCCGGCATCTTCAGCTCCGGCATGGTGATCAGGATGCCGATGGCCAGGGCGATGATGGTGCCGATCTTGAGGAACGTCGACAGGTAGTCACGCGGGGCGAGGATCAGCCACACCGGCAGCACGGCGGCGACGAAACCGTAGCCGATCAGCATCCAGGTGATCTGCACGCCGGTGAAGGTGAAGGCCGGCCCCCACACCGGATCGGCCGCCACCTGGCCACCCAGCCAGATCGACGCCAGCAGCAGGACCACGCCGATCACCGATATCTCGCCGATACGGCCGGGGCGGATGTAGCGCATGTACACGCCCATGAACACCGCGATGGGAATGGTCGCCATCACCGTGAACATGCCCCAGGGGCTCTCGGCCAGGGCCTTGACCACGATCAGCGAGAGCACCGCGAGGATGATGATCATGATCAGGAAGGCGCCGAACAGGGCGATGGTGCCCGGCACCTGGCCCATTTCCTCGCGCACCAGCTCGCCGAGGGAGCGGCCGTTGCGGCGGGTGGAGATGAACAACACCATGAAGTCCTGCACCGCGCCGGCCAGTACCACGCCGGCAATCAGCCAGAGCGTGCCGGGCAGGTAGCCCATCTGCGCGGCGAGCACCGGCCCCACCAGCGGTCCGGCACCGGCAATGGCGGCGAAGTGGTGACCGAAGAGGATGTGCTTGTTGGTCGGCACATAGTCCAGACCGTCATTGTTGAGCAGCGCCGGGGTGGCGCGGTTGGGGTCCAGCTGCATCACCTTGGTGGCGATGAACAGACTGTAATAGCGGTAGGCGACCAGATAGAGGGCAACGGCTGCCACCACTATCCACAACGCGTTGATGGCTTCGCCGCGACGCAGGGCCACGACACCCAAGGCACAGGCGCCCACCACTGCCAGCACTGCCCACGGCAGGTGGCGCAGCGGGCTGTTGTTATTGTTCATGCTCACTCCTAAGCAGTGGACAGATAAGCTGCCGCCCCAGCTTAGACCGGGAATCACGACGCCATTATTCGACCTTGGTCTAGTGCGCAGTCCAGAGCCGCTTCCGGGGTTACACTGGCGGACTTTTCGGCGACCGCCAGGATGCTACGCCGCATGTTGCTACGTGCTTATCGCCCCCTGATCTGCCTGCTCCTGATCAGCCTGCTCGGCTGTGCCGAGGAGCCCGCACCGCTGGATCAACAGCTGTATGTCTGGCAGCGCCAGTGGCGCCCGGCTCACGCCGAGGCGCTGGCGCAGAGCCGCGCCGACTTCTCCACTCTGCGCGTGCTGGCCCTGCAGGCCCAGCCGCAAGCCGGCTGGAGCCGCGCGCGGGTCGATGCCGAACTGCTGCGCCGCGACGCTCGCCCGCTGATCGCCGTGGTACGCCTGGATGGCCAGTTGCCGCAACTGGACCCGGCCGAGATCGGCCAACAGCTGACGGCACTGGTGCGCGACTGGCAAGCCGCCGGCCTGCGCCTGAGCGGCCTGGAAATCGACCACGACTGCGCCACCTCACGCCTGCCCGCCTACACCGAACTGCTGCGCGAGGTACGCCGGCAACTGCCTGCCGAGTTGCGCCTGAGCATCACCGCCCTGCCCGCCTGGCTGGCCAGCCCGGCGCTGGAGGAGCTGCTGGCCAGCGTCGACAGCTCGGTGCTGCAGGTGCATGCGGTGAGCGATCCACAACAGGGCCTGTTCGATCCCGAGCAGGCCCTGGACTGGGCGCAGCGCTATGGCGAGCTCAGCCGCAAACCCTTCCACCTGGCCCTGCCGGCCTACGGCGTTGCACTCACCGCCAGCGGCCAGGTGGAGAGCGAAGTGACCTTGCGCCAGGCGGGCCCGCGCCGCGAACTGCGCGCCGAGCCGCAGCAGGTCGCCGCGCTGCTGGAAGAACTGCAGGGCGCGCTGCCCGCACACCTTGCCGGCATCATCTGGTTCCGCCTGCCCTTGGCTGGCGACCGCCGCGCCTGGCCGATGAACACCCTGCTGGCGGTAGTCCGCGGCCAGGCGCTGACGCCAGCGCTGGGTCTGCAGCGCCAGCAGCGCGATGGCTTCAGCCAGTTGCAGCTGTTCAATGAAGGCACCCTGGCCAGCCCGCTGCCCAAGCGCATCGAGCTGCCGGCGCAAGCCTGCGAGGCGGCCGACGCCGTCGGCGACTATCGTCTCGAACGCCAGGCCGATCGCCTGCTGTTCATTCGCCGCAGTGAAGGCCGGCTTGATGCCGGCGAACGCCGTGCCCTGGGCTGGGCACGCTGTGCACAGATCGACCAAGGAGGCATGCATGTGCAGTTCTAGAACCCTGCTGGCCCTGGCCATCGCCGGCCTGCTACCGCTGGCTACGGCCCAGGCCTGCGGCCCGGAATTCCCCTACCGCCTGCTCAGCGACCGCGCCGGCGCGCTCGGCGAACTGCCGGAGGGCAACTTCACCTTCGAGGTCACCCGCCTCGGCCAGCCCATCGCGGGCCTCGCCCAGGCCGGCAAGGCAACCCTGGAGCCTTATTGGGACGAAGACAACCAGCGCTATCTGGATGCCCGCGTGGGCGTCGAAAAGGAACAGCTGAGCGCCGAGGAACATACCCTGGTCAGCCAGCTGCGCAGCCTCGTCGATGCCCGCCAGGCCGAAGCAGCGGGCGCGGCCCTGCCGGCAGAACTGCGCCTGTACACCGCCGGCGCCGTGGCCTTCGCCCAGTCCGACATGGTGCTCGCCGCCGAATATTTCCGCCGCGTGCTGGCCCTGCCGGCCGCCGAGCGGGCGCGGCGCAGCACTTGGGCCGCCTATTCACTCGGGCGCGCCCTGGCCGTGCTGGCGATCAGCGCGCCGGAGCAGGCACTCAGCGACAATGCCGCCGTGCAGCGCCAGCGCGAGCTGCGCCAGCAGGCGCGCGCGGCATTCCAGCAGGCCCGCGAACTCAGCATCGCCGGCCTCGACGATCCACTGGACCTGGGCGTGGCCAGCCTCGGCGAAGAGGCGCGACTGGCCCTCGACGAGGGCGACTGGAACAGCGCCATCACGCTCTATGCCAGCCAGGCCAGCCAGGCCTCCCCCACCGGCTACAGCTCGCTGCGCCAGCTGACCTGGACACTGGCGCGCATGGACGACGAACAGCTGCGTCCCTTGCTGGCGGGCCCGGCCGTCCAGCAACTGCTGGTGGCCCAGCTGTTCAGCCGCCTGGACGTTCACGACAAGGACAGCCCACGCCTGCTCAACATGCTGCGTCAGGCTCCGGTGCACGCCGAGATCGCCGACCGCCTGGCCGCACTGAGCTACCAGCGCGGCGACTACGCCAGCACCCGCACGTTTCTCCAGCGCGCCGGCGACAGCGGCCTGGCCTGGTGGCTGAGGGCCAAGCTAGCCCTGCAGGCCGGCGACCAGGCGGCCGCCACCAGTGCCTACGCCAGGGCGGCCAAGGCGTTCCCCGCCGAGGAAGACTGGGGCATGCGCCGCACCGAGAACTGGGACTACGAGACCCTCAAGCCGCGCTGCCGCATCGAAGGCGAGATGGCCATCCTCGCGCTGGAGCGCGGCGACTATCGGGAGGCCTTCGACCAGCTCTACCGCAGCGGCGACATCTACTGGCAGGACGCCGCCGAAGTCGCCGAGCGGGTGCTGAGCCTGGACGAGCTGAAGGGCTATGTGGATGCCGAGGTCCCGGCCCCACCGCCTCTCGAGCCCGGCGAGACCCAGTACCTGTGGGAGCGCCCGCCCGCCACGCGCCTGCGCGAGCTGCTCGGCCGGCGCCTGCTGCGCGAAGGCCGCTATGCCGAGGCCGTGCCCTACTTCATCAGCGCGGAGCTGCAACAGGCGGCGCGCGAATACGGCGCGGCCCGCAAACAGGCCGAGGACGCCTGGACCGCCATCGGCCGTGCCGAGGGCTATTACCAGGCGGCCCGCCTGGCGCGCACCCAGGGCATGGAGCTGCTCGGTTACGAGCTGGGCCCGGACCAGGCCTGGAACGGTGGCAACTACGGCGGCGAGTTCGAAAAACCGGTGCAGGCCGGTGGCCTGCTCACCGCCGAAGAGGCGCGGCTGCAGAATGCCAGCGCCGCCCAGCCAAACCGCCGCTATCACTATCGCTGGGTCGCCGCCGACCTGGCCAACCGCGCCGCCGACCTGCTGCCACCGCGCAGCCAGGCCTTCGCCGCCGTCCTGTGCAAGGCCAGTGGCTGGATCAACTACCGCGACCTCGACGGCGCCCGGCGCTATTACCAGCGCTACGTGAAACAGGGTCCCTACGTGGAATGGGCCGGCAACTTCGGCTTCGACTGCCAGGAGCCGGACTTCGCGCGCGCCCGCGAGCTGGCCTGGGAACAACGCGAGCAGGCCGTACGCCAGGCGTTGCGTCCATTCAAACATGCTTTGCCGCTGGTCCTGCTGGCGCTGATCGCCTCAGGCATCTACTGGCAGCGCCGGCGGCGTACCTTGGCTATAGTGGACAAAACCGCAGAGGAAACCCGTCATGAGTGATACGACCACCGAGCGTCGGCGCTTCCAGCGCATCGCCTTCGACGCCGCCACCGAGCTTGCCCAGGGCGAGCGGAGCTGGACGGTTGCGCTGCACGATGTTTCGCTCAAAGGCCTGCTGGTCAAGCGCCCACGCGACTGGAACGGCGACCCTGACCAGTCCTTCACCGCCACCATCAGCCTGGATGACGGCACCCGCCTGCAGATGGAAGTGGTGCTGACCCGCACACGCAACGAACTGCTCGGCTTCGTCTGCCGGCATATCGACCTGGATTCCATCAGCCACCTGCGCCGCCTGGTCGAACTCAACCTCGGCGACGAAAGCCTGCTGGAGCGCGAACTGGCCGCCCTCGGCGAAGAAGAAGATTGATCCCGCAGGGCGCCGTACGGCGCCCTCGCTCTGTGCGGGAGCGCAACGCGCCCCCGCCTGGTGATTCAGCGCTTACGCGCCTTCTCCGCCTGACGCTGGCGCGCCTGTACGCGCCGTGCGCCCATGCTCGCCTCGCGGCGCTCCTCGGCAAGGTCGCGCGGGCGACCCGGTTCGTAGTTGAGGGTTCTGGCGAAGAAATCGAAGAACAGGAACATGAGGCCATCTCCATTTATGGACTGGGCCCAATGCTCCTCCCGCGCGCCCGGCAAAAGATTGATCTGCGGCAAGCCGTGCAGGCCCCACCCAGCGGCAGAGCGCCGCAGGGGTCACTCGAACAGTGCGTCCAGCGCCTGTTCCAGACGCGTCACGGCGATCACCTGCAGGCCTTTCGGCGACTCCTTGGGCGCGTTGCCCTTCGGCACGATGGCGCGCTTGAAGCCGTGCTTGGCCGCCTCCTTGAGGCGCTCCTGACCGCTCGGCACCGGGCGGATCTCGCCAGACAGGCCGATCTCGCCGAACACCAGCAGGTCATGCGGTAGCGGCTTGTTGCGCAGGCTGGAGATCACAGCCGCCATCAGCGCCAGGTCCGACGCCGTCTCCAGCACCTTCACCCCGCCGACCACGTTGAGGAATACATCCTGGTCGTAGGTGGGGATGCCGCCGTGGCGGTGCAACACGGCCAGCAGCATGGCCAGGCGGTTCTGGTCCAGCCCCAGGGTGACGCGCTTGGGGTTGGCCAAATGGCTGGTGTCGACCAGCGCCTGCACCTCCACCAGCATTGGCCGGGTGCCCTCCCAGGTGGCCATCACCACGCTGCCGGGCACCGCCTCCTGGGCACGGGTGAGGAAGATCGCCGAGGGGTTGGTGACCTCCTTGAGGCCCTTGTCGGTCATGCCGAACACGCCCAGCTCGTTGACCGCGCCGAAGCGGTTCTTCACCGCGCGCAGCAGGCGCAGGCGGCCGTCGGACTCGCCCTCGAAGTACAGCACCGTATCGACCATATGCTCCAGCACGCGCGGGCCGGCCAGGGCGCCTTCCTTGGTCACGTGGCCGACCAGGAAGATCGCCGTGCCGCTCTGCTTGGCGTAGCGCACCAGCAGCGCCGCGCTCTCGCGCACCTGGGCCACGCCGCCGGGGGCGGATTGCAGCTGCTCGGTGAAGATGGTCTGGATCGAGTCGATCACCATCACCTTGGGCTGCTCGCGGCGCGCCACCTCGATGATCGATTCGATGCAGGTCTCGGTCATCACCTTGAGCTTGTCCTGCGGCAGCTCCAGGCGCCGCGCGCGCATGGCCACCTGCTGCTGCGATTCCTCGCCGGTCACATACAGCGCGGGGAGCCTCTGGGCGATATTGCACAGGGTCTGCAGCAGGATGGTCGACTTGCCGATACCGGGATCACCGCCGATCAGCACCACCGAGCCGTCCACCAGGCCGCCGCCGAGCACCCGGTCCAGCTCGCCGGAGACGGTGGAGAAGCGCGGCACCTCCTCGACGCTGACCTCGGCCAGGGTCTTGATCTGCGCCTGCTGCCCAGCCCAGCCGCCACGCCCGCTGGGGGTGGCGGCGCCGGCTTCGAGCATGGTCTCGGTCAGGGTGTTCCAGGCACCGCACTCACCGCACTGCCCGGCCCACTTGGGAAAGGTGGCGCCACACTCGGTGCAGCCATACATGCGTTTGGCCTTGGCCATGGAACTCTCCGCCCGCTGGAAAAGCGCCGATCATAGCGCGCGACGCTCAGCCGCGCTCGGCCGGGGCGGCGGCCTTGCGCTCACGCAGCTTGTGCGCGGCCAGCTTGTACACCACGTAGTACTTGTAGATGTTGCCCACGTAATCCACCGTCTCGCGCCCGACGATGCGCGCGGCAGCCTGCTCGACATTGCCGAACCAGATATTCGGGTCCAGCCCGGACTTCTCCGCCAGGCGGCGAAACTTCATCAGGTTGCCGGGGCCGGCGTTGTAAGCGGCGAAACTGAGTAGCAGGCGGTTGACCGGAGTGATTTCCTCGTCATCCAGGTAGGTATCGGCGATCAGTCGCAGGTACTTGCTGCCGGCCTCGATATTGCGGTCGGCACTGCCTTCGACCCCCTGGATACCCAACTCCTTGGCCGTGCTCGGCAAGAGCTGCATCACCCCGACCGCTCCGGCCCGGCTGCGCGCCGTCTGATCCAGCTGCGACTCCTGAAAGCCCTGGGCCATCAGCAGCAGGTGGTCGAATGCATAGGTGTCGGCATGCTTCTCGAACAGCCCCACCAGCGCATTGAACTTGCGCATCTCCCCTTCGGAGGTGGCATTAAGGATGCGCTTGCTGTCCTTGAAGTAGCGCCGCAGCATGATGTTGCCGAACTCGCTGCCGATCTTGTGCTCCTTGTTGAAGGCATTCAGCGCCGCCTTCAGCTGCGGGCTGTTCTTGCGCAGCGCCCAGCCCAGCTGGCCACCGGTGTGCAGGTAGAACCCCTCATGAATCTTCAGGTCGCTGTACAGCGGTTGCCATAGCCGGGCGATGTAGCGATCCGCCACGGTAATGCCGAACAATCCGGCATTGACCATCTGCAGCAGGTCCTCGGTTTCCAGGTTCTCGCTGGCCGGCATCACCTTGATCGGTTCGAGCCCCTGCTCGCGAAAGCGCCGATTGAGCGCCAGCAGGTGTTCGAAGTAACTGCTTGAAGGCCGCGCGTAAACCTCCTGGCCGGCCAGATCCTCGATACGTTCGAGTTTGGGCGCGCCCGGACCGGTGACGAACACTTCGTGCACGTCACCATAGCTCGGGTCGCTGAAGTCCACCGTCTGCAGGCGCACCTCGGTCCGGGTCAGACCGCCGGCGGCAATATCACCATGCCCGGACAACAATCTGGGCAGCAGCTCGTTGCGGGCGGTCGGAATAAACATCACCTGCCAGCGCTGCGACTTCCGGCCCAGCGGATGATGCTGGTTAAGCCACTTCTCGAAAGCCTTGCCGTATTCGTAGACCACGCCTTTCTGGTGGCCGCGATCCACCTGATAGAACGTCTTGCTGAACGGCACCAGAATGCGCACGGTGCGACTAGCGCGCATGCCCTCCAGGTCACCGATCCAGGCCCCCGGCACTGGCAGCACCATGGCATCCACCTCGGACTTCTCGGCAGCGCTCAGCTGCGCGGGCGGCAGGCTGTCGACGGCATTCTGCGCCAGCACCGGCCAGGCCAGCAGGCACAACAGCGCAAACACAGACCTCTTCATCACGGCTCTCCCTCGGGTAGCCACGGCGGGCGATAATGACCCTAACTGAGCGAGGGCCGCGCATTGCACATCGAACTCCTGCCTACCAGCATCGACCAGCTATCGCTGATCGCCAACCTCTACCAGTTTTACGCGTACGAGAGCTCCGACTGGGAACAGGAGGATGTCGAGACGGATGGGCGTTTCTACCTGCACGAACCTCATCTGAGACGCTACTGGAGCGAACCGGACTGGAGCGCCCAGCTCATCCTGGCGGACGGCTTCATTGCCGGCTTCCTGCTGATCGAGCGCAGCGAACTGCCCGGCATCGATGCCCTGGAGCTGGCCGATCTGTTCATCCTGAAGAAGTACCGCCGCCGTGGCATCGGCCGTGCCCTGGCTCGAGAGGTGCTGGGCAACGGCGGCAGCTGGCTGGTGCGGTTCTACAGCCAGGACGAGCAGGCAACGGCTTTCTGGCGGGAAATCCTGGCCGACCTGCCGCCAGGCTGGCGGCAAATCTGGCCGGACGATGAAGCGGAACTGCTGAGCTACCTGATCAACCCGCCACTGCACTAGCCAGACGGGCGGTGCAGCGCATGGCGCACGGCATTCAGCGCCTGGTGCGGCGCGACGATCATGGATCGCGGCGGCACAGCGGACTCGCGTTATCCGCTGACTCGCTGCAGCGTACTAGCTGGCACAGCCATTACCGCAACCACAGCACTGCCCAGCAGCACGCTTGAGCTGACGCGCCAGGTCATCCTTGAGTACCACGCGCTCCTGCTTGAGCTGGCTCAGGGCATCACCGTCGAGGGTCTCGATGCCGTCCTCGACGCGACAGATGCGCTTGTCCAGAGCCTCATAGGCCTCCGCTTGCTTGGCGAAATGATTGTCTTCCTGACGCAGACGGTGCAGCTCGGCGCGGAGCTCGGGGAAATCCTGAATCAGCGGATGGTGATCGACATGCATGGTGTGCTTCCTGGTGGGGTTGATGTCTCGACACTATCCGGAAGCCCCGGCATAACCATTGACTCCGATCAAGTGGATGCGCTGTAGCTCAACTGCGCTCGACAGCACCGGACGCCCTGCCGAATCCGTCGGCAGGGCGGCACACGCGTCCCCGCAGCTATCGAGCCGCGCCACTCAACAAACCTGCGTGTCGCGACGGCATCGCACGAGACAGCCCGGGCGTTTTTTGCTTAGCTTGGCGCAAACCCCATGAGAATCGTTCCATGAACGCAAAACCAGGATGTTCCGCTTGCCGTGACGGCAAGGGACTGGACTTCCCCATCAGCATGGCTTTCCAGCCCATTGTCGACCTGCCACGCCGCCAGGTCTTCGCGCACGAGGCCCTCGTACGCGGCAGTGCCGGCGAGTCGGCCGGCAGCCTGCTGGCACGCGTCGACAACGACAACCGCTATGCCTTCGACCAGAGCTGCCGGATCAAGGCCGTGGAGTGGGCAGCGCGTCTGCAGGTGCCAGCCATGGTCTCGATCAACTTCATGCCCAATGCCGTTTACCGCGCGGAAACCTGCATCCGCGCCACCCTGGAGGCGGCCGCACGCTGTAACTTCCCGCTCGACCGGATCATCTTCGAGGTCACCGAGCAGGAACAGGTGCTCGACATCGAACACCTGACCGGCATTCTGCGCGCCTACCGCAAGCAGGGCTTCATGACCGCCATCGACGACTTCGGCGCCGGCTATGCCGGGCTCAACCTGCTGGCCGACTTCCAGCCCGATCTGATCAAGCTGGACATGCAACTGATCCGTGGCGTGGATGGCGACCGGGTACGTCAGGTACTGGTCGAAACCACCCTGGAGATGTGCCGCAAACTCGGCATCCGCGTCATCGCCGAAGGCATCGAGACCGGCGCCGAACTGCAGTGCCTGAGCCAGATGGGGGTGGAGCTGTTCCAGGGCTACCTGCTGGCCAAGCCCGGCTTCGAGAGCCTGCCCGAGGTGAATTACCCCGCTTAGCCCTTACACTAGACCGCATAACCAGAAAACCAGGGAGTGAAACATGAGCATCCTCAGCGAATTCAAGGCCTTCGCGGTCAAGGGCAACGTGGTCGACATGGCCGTCGGGATCATCATCGGCGCCGCCTTCGGCAAGATCGTCAGCTCCTTCGTCGGCGACGTGGTGATGCCACCGATCGGCCTGCTGATCGGCGGGGTCGACTTCAGCGACCTGGCCATCACCCTCAAGGCCGCCGAAGGCGATATCCCCGCCGTGGTACTGAGCTACGGCAAGTTCATCCAGACCGTGCTGGACTTCGTCATCGTCGCCTTCGCCATCTTCATGGGGGTCAAGGTGATCAACCGCCTCAAGCGCGAGGAAGCCGCCGCCCCGGCCGAGCCGCCGGCGCCGACCAAGGACCAGGAGCTGCTCACGGAAATCCGCGACCTGCTGAAGAACCAGCAGAAGCAGTAAAGAAAAACGGCGCCCAAGAGCGCCGTTTTGCATTGCCGGGGTCTACCCAGGCCTAAGCCTGCACCAGCAGCAGGCGGTTGACCCGCCGCTCGTGCACTTCCTCGACGCGCATGCGCCAGCCGGCGAACTCCACCTCGTCGCCCACCACCGGCAGGCGGTCGAGCAGGCTCATCACCAGCCCGGCCAGGGTCTGGTAGTCCTCGGTGGCCTGGACCTGCAGGCCGATGCGCGCGCGCAGCAGGGCCAGGTTGAGCGCGCCGCTGACACGGAAACCCGCACCGTCCGGCTCGATGTCCGGACCATCCACCTCGCTGGCGTCCGGCAGCTCACCGGCGATGGCCTCAAGGATGTCGGTCAGGGTCAGCAAGCCCTCGAAACCACCGAACTCGTTGACCACGAAGGCCACGTGGGTCGAGGCCTGACGCATCTGCTCCAGGGCACCGAGCACCGCGCAGCTGTCCGGCAGGTTCAGCGGCCGGCGCAGCAGGCCTTCGATATCCGGCTCACGCTGTTCCAGCAGCTCCTTGAGCAGCTCCTTCTTGTGCACGAAGCCCAGCGGCTCGTCGACCTGACCATCCTTGATCACCAGCAGACGCGAGTGCGGCGAGGCCAGCAGGGCCTGGCGAATCTGCTCGGGCTCATGGGCCAGGTCGATATGGTCGACCTGCACGCGGTCGGTCATCACCGTCTTGATCGACTGCTCGGCCAGGCCCAGCACGCCGCGGATCATCACGCGCTCGCGGCGGTCGAACAGCGCGGCCTCGCCGGCACCTCCCTCAAGCATGTCGGCGATCTCTTCGCCCACCTCATCGGCCTCGATCTTGCCACCGAGCAGGCGCAGCACGGCATGCGCGGTGCGCTCACGCATGCCACGGCCGTTCTGCAGCTGGCGCTTGCGCTTGTGTCGCACCAGCTGGTTGGCCAGCTCGATGAGGATGGAGAAGCCGATGGCCGCGTACAGGTAGCCCTTGGGAATATGGAAGCCCAGGCCCTCGGCGGTGAGGCTGAAGCCGATCATCATCAAAAAGCCCAGACACAGCATGATCACCGTGGGGTGGGCGTTGACGAAGGCGGTCAGCGGCTTGCTGGCGACGATCATCAGACCGATGGAGATGATCACCGCGATCATCATCACTTCCAGGTGTTCGACCATGCCCACGGCGGTGATCACCGCATCCAGCGAAAACACCGCGTCGAGCACCACGATCTGCGCCACAACCGGCCAGAATCGTGCATAGGTGCGGCTGCCGCCGGGTTGATGGCTGCGCCCCTCGAGGCGTTCGTGCAACTCCATGGTGGCCTTGAACAAGAGGAAGACACCACCGAACAGCATGATCAGGTCACGCCCGGAGAAACTCTTGCCGAACACCTCGATCAACGGCTCGGTCAGGGTCACCAGCCAGGAAATGCTGGCCAGCAGGCCCAGGCGCATCAGCAGGGCCAGACTCAGGCCGATCAGCCGCGCGCGGTCCCGCAGGTGCGGCGGCAGCTTGTCGGCGAGGATGGCGATGAACACCAGGTTGTCGATGCCCAGGACGATTTCCAGGACGATCAGTGTCAGCAGGCCGAGCCAGGCGGTGGGGTCGGCCATCCATTCGAACATCATGCGCGCCTCCGGGCAGCTATAGACGCTGCGTGGGCGCGGACATGGCGGCGCAGGGCGTGGCTATCGAAGGCGTTCGGGGAAAGGTGCGCGCGGGCACCGGAGAAGAGGTGGCCGCTTTGGGGCGGCTGGCAACAATCGCTGTCCATGAGGTCCGTTGGATTCAAAAGGGCCGAATATCCTACCGGCTTGCCCGCGCAAGCCAAACCAGAAAAAGTTACCAATTCTTTTACAGCCGCCCTACCAGTAGTTCTCCACGGCCACCTGGCCGGGCCTGCGGGTCAGCGCCAGATTGAGGTTGCGCGCCTTGAGCACGGCACGGGTGTCCTCGATCATCTGCGGGTTGCCGCAAAGCATGATGCGCGAGTGCTCGGGTTCCAGCGCCAGACCGGCGGCACGCTCCAGCTCACCGTTCTCGATCAGCGTGGTGACGCGCGCGTGCAGCGCGCCGGGCACCTGCTCGCGGGTCACCAGCGGGATGTACTGCAACTTGTGCCCGGCCCCCTCCAGCCACTCGCGCTGCGGCAGCTCGGCGATCAGCTCCTGGTAGGCCAGCTCGCCACGGTCGCGGGCGCTGTAGACCAGCACGATGCGCTCGAAGCGCTGCCAGGCTTCCAGGTCCTGGAGGATCGACAGGAAGGGCGCCAGGCCCGTGCCGGTACCGATCAGCCACAGGTCGCGGCCATCAGGGAAGCGGTCGAGGGTGAGAAACCCGGTGGCCTGCTTCTCCACCAGCAGCTCGTCGCCGGCACGCAGGCAGCTCAGTTCGCTGGTGAACTCGCCGCCGGGCACCACGATGGAGAAGAACTCCAGGTAGTCGTCATGCGGCGCCGACACCACCGAGTAGGCGCGCCAGACGATGCAGCCGCTGGCCTTTCGCACGCCGAGGCGGACGAACTGCCCGGCGCGGAAACGAAATCCGGCGTCGCGGGTGCAACGCAGGCTGAACAGGCTGGGCGACCAGCTGCGCACCTCGGTGAGGGTCTGGCGGGTGAACTTCTCTTCGCTGACGGTCATGCGGCCCCCTTCTGGCTGGTCTGCAGTTTCGCGCAAAGCGCCGCGAACAAACACCGTCAGTTAGCAGGGATTAGCGCCGATTGACGATCTGCGCGGCACGCAGCACGTCGGCACCGATCTGCGCTTCGTACTGTTTCCACAGCGGCTGCATGGCGCTGCGCCAGGCCTCGCGCTCGGCCGGGCTGAGGCTGAGCAGGCGCGCCTGACCGGCGGCCAGCAGCTGCTCGCGACCACGACGATTGAGCGCCTCGGCGTCCTCGTTGACCTGGGCGGTGACCTCTTCGACGATCGCCTCCAGCTCGCTGCGGGTGGCGTAGGGAATGCTCTGCCAGAACGACGAGCTGCTGATCAGCATGTAGTTGAGCGAACCGTGGTTGGTCTCGGTGATGAACGGCTGAGCGCGGTCGAAGCCGGCCGTGGCCATGTTCGACCAGACATTCTCGGTGCCCTGCACGGTTCCTGCCTGCAGCGCCTTGAGCGACTCGCCGAAGGGAATGCGCTTGGCCTGCGCGCCGAGCGCGGCGAACTGGGCCTCCAGCACGCTGGACGACTGGATGCGGAAGGCCAGGCCCTTGGCGTCGGCCGGGGCGCGCAGCTCGCGGGTGGCGGAAAGCTGCTTCATGCCATTGTTCCAGAACGCCAGTCCGTAGATGTTCTGCCCGGCCATGGAGCGCAGCAGCTCACGGCTCTTCTCGCGGCGCTGGAAGCGTTTGACCGCCTCCAGGTCATCGAACAGGAACGGCAGGTCAAACACCTGCAGCTGCTTGGTATAGGCCTCGAACTTGGACACCGACGGCGCCAGCATCTGCACCTCGCCGCGCTGCAGGGCGGCCATCTCGTCGGCGTCGCCGAACAGGCTGGAGTTGGGGTAGACCTCGACCTTCACCGCGCCCCCCAGGCGCTCGGCCACCAGGCGCTGGAACAGCAGGGCACCACGCCCCTTGGGGGAGTCCTCGGCGACCACGTGGGAGAACTTGATGACGATCGGCTCGGCGTGCGCCGTGGTGCCGAACAGCAGAGAAAGGGCAAGGCAGGCGGAAAACAGGTACTTCATGGACATCCTTGAGGCAATGCAATAGCGACGCCCCACAGGAATGCGGGGCGCAGGGCGGTTTTCGATGTGTTCGGCCGCAGCGGCCTTGGGGTTCGGGAGGTACCGGCGGCGGCCACCCGATTTGTTGTTGGACATGCCACCCATTGCGGAACTTCGGCGGCGGCAAGTGACTGCATATTCTCCGGGTTGCACCCAGTGGTCACAAGCCGCCTGCTTCTCACTTCGAGACATTTCCATGTGCATCTAGGACAATGCACCCGCTCTGCCCACCTGATCCTGCCGCCATGCCGACCCTCGCCACGCCCTTCGCCCAGCTCGACCTGATCCGCCAGCCCGAGATGGCCAACGAGCCGCTACAGGCCTTCGACGCCGCCGACGAGTACCTGCTGGCCCACCTGCACGAGCAGGGCCTCGGGGCTGACAGCCGGGTCCTGCTGCTCAACGACGGCTTCGGCGCCCTGGCCTGCTCGCTGGCGGCCCACTGCCAGGTGACCAGCAGCGGCGATTCGCACCTGGGCTACCTGGCCCTGCAGAAGAACCTGGCGCGCAACGGCCTGGCCACTGACCGTGTGAACTTCGTACCGGCCAGCGCGACGGCGGAAGGCCCGTTCGACTGGGTACTGGTGCGCGTGCCCAAGACCCTGGCCCTGCTGGAGGAGCAGCTGATCCGCCTGCACGGCCAGCTCGCCCCCGGTGCCCGGGTGATCGCCGCTGCCATGATCAAGCACCTGCCGCGTGCCGCCGGCGACCTGCTGGAGCAGTACATCGGCCCGGTGCAGGCCTCGCTGGCGGTGAAAAAGGCGCGTCTGCTGACGGCCACCCCCGAATCTCGGCCGGCGCCGGAGTCGCCCTATCCCACGCGCTACCGGCTGGATAAACCGGCCATCGAGCTGCTCAACCACGCCAATGTGTTCTGCCGCGAAGGCCTGGATATCGGTACCCGCGCCTTCCTGCCGCACCTGCCGAAATCACTGGTGCCACAGCGGGTGGCCGACCTCGGCTGCGGCAATGGCGTGCTGGCCATCGCCTTCGCCCTGGCCAATCCGCAGGCCGAGCTGACCCTGGTGGACGAGTCCTACATGGCCGTGCAGTCGGCCGAGGCGAACTGGCGCACGGCACTCGGTGAGCGCCCGGCGACCTTCCGCGCCGCCGACGGCCTGGCCGACCAGCCCAGGGACTCGCTGGACCTGGTGCTGTGCAACCCGCCGTTCCACCAGCAGCAGGTGGTCGGCGACTTCCTCGCCTGGCGCATGTTCCAGCAGGCCCGCGCGGCGCTGGTCACCGGCGGCGAGCTGTGGATAGTCGGTAACCGCCACCTGGGCTACCACGCCAAGCTGGCCCGGCTGTTCCGCGGCGTGCAGCAGGTAGCGGCCAACCCCAAGTTCGTGGTGCTCAGGGCCACCAAGTAGACCCTCAGCAGCCCCTCACCCCCACCCTCTCCCGGAGGGAGAGGGGGCAATCCGAGTTATCGACAGGCACGGTGCCCAAACCCAGCACCGACCAACTCCCTCTCCCTCCGGGAGAGGGCTGGGGTGAGGGCGGCTGCGGCAATTTGCCCAATGCGACAATCCGCCGACTACGACCCAGGTCCGGCTTGACGGAATATTGATCCAGATCAATTTCCGGAGTGGCCCATCATGTTTGGCCTCGATGCACTGGAGCTGGGGCGACTGCAGTTCGCCTTCACCATCTCCTTCCACATCATCTTCCCCGCCATCAGCATCGGCCTGGCCAGTTACCTGGCCGTGCTCGAAGGCCTGTGGCTGAAAACCAAGCGCGAGGTCTACTACGACCTCTACCGCTTCTGGCTGCAGATCTTCGCCGTGACCTTCGGCATGGGCGTGGTCTCCGGCGTGGTGATGAGCTACCAGTTCGGCACCAACTGGGCCGGGCTGTCCACCGCCGCCGGCAGCATCATGGGCCCGCTGCTGACCTACGAGGTGCTCACCGCCTTCTTCCTTGAAGCCGGCTTCCTCGGAATCATGCTGTTCGGCATGAACAAGGTCGGCCGCGGCCTGCACTTCTTCGCCACCCTGATGGTGGCGATCGGCACGCTGATCTCGACCTTCTGGATCCTCTCCTCGAACAGCTGGATGCAGACCCCCCAGGGCCACAGCCTGGTCGACGGGGTGTTCTACCCGGAAAGCTGGTGGGACATCGTGTTCAACCCGTCCTTCCCCTACCGCCTGGCGCACATGGCGGTGGCGGCCTTCCTCAGCACCGCCTTCGTGGTCGGCGCCACGGCGGCCTGGCATCTGCTCAAGGGCAAGCGCGACGAGGCCACCCGCATGATGTTCTCCATGGCGCTGTGGATGGCGCTGCTGGTGGCGCCGGTGCAGGCCTTCATAGGCGACCTGCACGGCCTCAACACCCTGAAATACCAGCCGGCCAAGGTGGCGGCGATGGAGGGTCACTGGGAAACCTCCCGCGGCGTGCCGCTGCTGCTGTTCGGCATCCCCGACATGGAAGCGGAAACCACCCACTACGCCATCGGCATCCCGCGCCTGGCCAGCCTGATCCTCACCCATGACCTCGACGGCGAGATCAAGGGCCTCAAGGAGTGGGCGCCCGAAGACCGGCCCAATGTACCGATCGTGTTCTGGAGCTTCCGCGTGATGGTCGGCCTCGGCCTGGCGATGATTCTCTGCGGCGTCATCGGCCTGTGGCTGCGCCGTGGCGGCAGGCTCTATGAAGCGCGCGGCTTCCAGCGCCTGATGCTGCTGATGGGTCCGTCCGGGCTGATCGCCATCCTCGCCGGCTGGGTGACCACCGAAGTCGGCCGCCAGCCCTGGGTGATCTACGGCCTGCTGCGCACCTCGGACGCGGTGTCCAACCACAGCGCCACGCAGATGGGCGTGTCGCTGAGCATCTTCGTGGTGGTGTACCTCGCCGTGTTTGGCGTCGGCATCACCTACCTGCTGCGCATGATGCGCAAGGGCCCGGTGCTGGGCCTGCTGCATGCCCACGCGCCCACCGAGGCCGGTGGCCCGGGCCACTCGCGTACGCCGTCGCGCCCGCTGTCGGCCGCCGAAGACAGTGTCGAAGACGAACAGGAGCAACGCCCATGAGCATCGACCTGCCGCTGATCTGGGCCGGGGTGATCGCCTTCGGCATCTTCATGTACGTGGTGATGGATGGCTTCGATCTGGGTATCGGCATCCTCTACCCCTTCTTCCGTGACAAGGACGAGCGCGACGCCATGATGAACACGGTGGCGCCGATCTGGGACGGCAACGAGACCTGGCTGGTGCTGGGCGGCGCCGGACTGTTCGCCGCCTTCCCGCTGGCCTACTCGGTGGTGCTCACGGCGCTCTACCTGCCGCTGCTGATCATGCTGATCGCGCTGATCTTCCGCGGCGTGGCCTTCGAGTTCCGCTTCAAGGCCAAGCGCACCCGCCATGTGTGGGACGCCGCCTTCATCTGGGGTTCGATCGTCGCCACCTTCGCCCAGGGCGTGGTGCTCGGCGCCTTTATCGAGGGGATCAAGGTGGAGAACCGGCAGTTCGCCGGGGGCGCCTTCGATTGGCTGGCGCCCTTCCCGCTGTTCTGCGGCGCCGGCCTGGTGGCCGGTTACGCCATGCTCGGCTGCGCCTGGCTGCTGATGAAGACCGAGGGCAAGCTGCGCCACAAGATGTACAAGCTGATGCTGCCGCTGACCAGCCTGCTGCTGCTGTTCATCGCCGTGGTCAGCATCTGGACGCCGCTGGCCCACGAGAGCATCGCCAAGCGCTGGTTCACCCTGCCCAACCTGTTCTACTTCATCCCGGTGCCTACCCTGGTGGCGGTGACCATCCTCGGCATCGTCCGCGCCGTGCACCTGAAGATCGACTGGCAGCCCTTCGTACTGACCCTGGTGCTGATCGCCCTGGCCTACACGGGTCTGGCCATCAGCCTGTGGCCGAACATCATCCCACCGGCGGTGAGCATCTGGGAGGCCTCGGCGCCTGCCAGCAGCCAGGCCTTCGCCCTGGTCGGCGTGGTGTTCATGGTGCCGATCATCCTGATCTACACCGCCTACAGCTACTGGGTGTTCCGCGGCAAGGTCAAGGTCGGCGAGGGGTATCACTGATGCACGAAGTCAAACAGCCACTGGTCAAGCGCCTGGCCTGGTTCGTACTGCTCTGGCTGGGCGGCGTGACGGCCGTCGGCCTGCTCGCCTACGCCATCAAGTGGGGCATGGGGCTGACCTGAGCCGGCAACGGGTGGATGGCTGCGGCCATCCACCCTACAAAAGCAGGACACTGCGTAGGGTGGAAAACCGCGAAGCGTTTTCCACCGTGAGTGCCTATTCCAACAACCGCTTCAGCTCCTCGCTCAGCGGCATCGGCTGAAATGCACTGACCCGCGCCCGCCCGGTGTTGCCCAGCGGCACCCAGATTCGAGAGAAGACCAGCGCCGCGAGAATGCGCGGCAGCTGCCCGACCACTTCGCGCCAGTCGCGGGCCTGCCAGCCGGCGCGCAGCATCAGCCAGTGCGAGCCGGCGTGGCGCAGCGGCATGCGCTGGCTGAGGATATGGGCGCGCTCCAGCCAGGCGTAGGCCGCGTCCGTGTCGTTGCGCTCCAGCGCCCGACGCCCTTCGGCGAACGCCTGCGCCAGCGCCTGCTGCAGTTCAGTGCGCATGCTCGTGCCTACCATTGAGCTCGCCATCGGCATGACGCAGCACCGCGATGGCCGAATGCACGGCCAGGCTGGCCATGATGCCGGCCACGACCAGGTCCGGCCAGGCGCTGCCGGTGCCGAATACGCCCAGCGCCGCAGCCAGCACGGCCAGGTTGCCAAGCGCATCGTTGCGAGTGCATAGCCACACGCTGCGCATGTTGCTGTCGCCCTCGCGGTACGCGTACAACAACACCGCCACGCCGACATTGGCCAACAACGCCAGGCTGCCCACCAGGCCCATGGTCGGCGCGCTGGGCACGCCACCCTGCCAGGCCTGCCACAACGCCGCGCCGAGCACGCCAAGACCGAACACCAGCATGCTGACAGCCTTGAACTGGGCGGCGCGGGCGCGCCAGGCCAGGGCCATGCCCAGCACCCAGAGGCTGATGCCGTAGTTGGCAGCATCACCGAGGAAGTCCAGCGAGTCGGCCAGCAGCGACACCGAGCCAGCCTTGAGGCCAGCGCCGATCTCGACCAGGAACATCGCCAGGTTGACCAGCAGCGCAATCCACAGGATGCGCCGGTAGCGGCCATCGTCGTGGCGCGGAGCGGAGTCGTGGTTGCAGCAGTTAGCGCCCATTTGGCATCTCCTTGTTTGGAATGCAGACTAGGCTAAACCCTGTAGTTACTACGGAGTCAACATGAGCAAGCCACTCACCATCGGCGTGCTGGCGCGCGACAGCGGCGTGAACCTGGAAACCATCCGTTTCTACGAGCGCAGCGGCCTGCTGCCGGCGCCACAGCGCAGTCCCGCCGGCTATCGCCACTATCAGGAACAGGACATACGCCGACTGCGTTTTATTCGGCGCGGTCGCGAACTGGGCTTCAGTCTGGAGGAAATCCGCAGCCTGCTCGATCTCGCCGCCCACCCCGAGAGGCCCTGCGAAAGTGCCGACCAGATGGTGCGCGAGCACCTGGACGCCATCGAAACGCGCATCCGCGACCTGCAGAACATGCGTGCCGAGCTGAGCAAACTGGCCGGCTGCCACAGCGGCCATGCCGAGCATTGCCGGCTACTGGAGGCGCTGGACGATCGCGACTGCTGTCACTGAGTCCAGCCCGGACGCACTCCGGGAAACAGGGCTCAGTGGCTCCAGTCGCGCACCAGCGCTTGCGCTTCCTGCAGCGAGTCGAAACCGGTCAGGGCGACGCGGCCGTCGAGCACGGGCTCCTCGACGATGGGCGCCAGGCGCAGCTCGCCATCGACCACAAAGGCCAGCGGCTGCCCCAGATGGCGACGGGTCAGTTCGGCCAGGGTGGCGCGCCCGACATCGTTCAGGGTCAGCACCACCGCCGGCTCGCCCGCGGGGGTAAAGGCCATTTCCGCCTGCTGCACGTCCGCCTCGGTCAGCGCCGCCTGCGGCGCCACCCACAGACGTACGCCGCTGTGACGGTCGCGCATGACCTGCAGCCCCTCGGCGCTGGCCGAGCGCGCGGGATGGATACCCAGCTGATGCACGGCACTGGGCAAGTGCGCCTCGCGGGCACAGCCGGCCAGCAGGGTCAGGGCGAGCGCCGCCAGCAGCGCCCTCATGCCGGCACCAGCATGGCCTCGGCCACGGACTTGCGCGCGGCCTTGCCCACCAGCTGTTCGACCAGAGTCAGGGCGAACAACAACGCGGTGGCCGGGCCCTGGCTGGTGATGCAGTTGCCATCGACCACCACCGGCTGATCGACGAAGGTGCAGCCGGACAGGCGCTCGCTGAACGCCGGGTAGCAGGTCATGCGCCGCTGCTTGAGCACGCCATAGCCTTGCAATGCCAGGGCCGGCGCCGCGCAGATGGCGGCGAACAGCCGGCCGGCCGCGGCCTGCTCACGCACCTTGGCGGCCAGCGGCGCGTGGTCCGCCAGCGCCTGGGCGCCGGGCATGCCGCCCGGTAGCACGATCAGGTCGAAGTCCTGGGCCAGCACGTCGACCAGCATGGTGTCGGCGGTGACACGGGTACCGCGGGCACAGGTGAACATGCGCCGACTCTCGATGCTGGCCACCACCACCTCCACCTCGGCGCGGCGCAACACGTCGATCAGGGTCACGGTTTCGATGTCTTCGACACCGTCGGCGACGGCGATCAGAGCGCGGGTTGTCATGCTCATTCTCCTTGCCTGACGGAAACTGATGCTGTCCGTCCGGTCATAAATTCACCGTTCGGGGGTGAGCTGGTATAGTGCGCGGCTTTTCCGGATCTGCCACGAATTCGCCCTCGTCTTCCATCGAGCTGGCAGCCTTTGTGCTTTGCTTTCGCGCAGTCCAACACCCATGCCGCACCAGCCCAACGGGAGCCCCACCATGCTGGAAAAGCTGTTCCAACTCAAGGCGCACAACACCAACGTGCGCACCGAAGTCCTGGCCGGTGTCACCACCTTCCTGACCATGGCCTACATCCTCTTCGTCAACCCGGCGATCCTCGGCGAGACCGGCATGGACAAGGGGGCGATCTTCGTCGCCACCTGCCTGGCCGCGGCCATTGGCTCGGCGCTGATGGGGCTGATCGCCAACTACCCGATCGCCCTGGCGCCCGGCATGGGCCTCAACGCCTTCTTTACCTACACCGTGGTGCTGCACATGGGCCATAGCTGGCAGGTGGCGCTGGGCGCGGTGTTCATCTCCGCCACCCTGTTCTTCCTGCTGTCGATCTTCCGCATCCGCGAGTGGATCGTGAACAGCATCCCGCTGCCGCTGCGCTCGGCCATTGCCGCCGGCATCGGCCTGTTCCTGGCGCTGATCGCGCTCAAGGAAGCCGGCCTGGTGGTGGACAACCCGGCCACTCTGGTCGGCCTCGGTGATCTGCACAGCCCGGGCCCGCTGCTGGCGATCCTCGGCTTCTTCCTGATCGTCGCTCTGGAAGCCCGGCGCGTCACCGGCGCGGTGATGATCGGCATCCTGGTGGTCACCGCCATCGCCATCGGCCTGGGCGTGTCCCCGTTCGGCGGTATCGTCTCCATGCCACCGTCGCTGGCGCCGACCTTCCTCGAGCTGGACATCATGGGCGCGCTGGACGTGGGCATGATCAGCGTGATCTTCGCTTTCCTGTTCGTCGACCTGTTCGACAACACCGGCACCCTGATCGGCGTGGCCAAGCGCGCCGGCCTGATGAGCAAGGATGGCCACCTGCCGAAAATGGGCCGCGCCCTGATCGCTGACAGCACCGCCGCCATGGGCGGTTCGCTGCTGGGCACCAGCACCACCACCAGCTACATCGAATCCGCCTCGGGCGTGGCCGCTGGCGGCCGCACCGGCCTGACTGCCATCGTGGTCGCCGGGCTGTTCCTGCTGGCGCTGTTCTTCGCGCCGCTGGCCGGCACCGTGCCGGCGTTTGCCACCGCGCCGGCGCTGCTGTTCGTTGCCGTGCTGATGACCTCCGGCCTGGCCGAAATCGAATGGGACGACATCACCGTCGCCGCGCCGGTGGTGATCACCGCCCTGGCCATGCCGCTGACCTTCTCGATCGCCAATGGCATCGCCTTCGGCTTCATCGCCTGGGTACTGATCAAGGCCCTGGCCGGTCGCTTCAAGGAGCTGAACCCGGCGCTGGTGATTCTGGCTGCAATCTTCATCGCCAAGTTCGCCTTCGGCGTCAACGCATGACCCAGGTACGCGACGCGGTGGCCTATGCCGCCCAGCTGGACGCCAAGGTCGCCCGCCTGCGCGAGCTGCTGGCGCCCTTCGCTGCGCCCGAGCCGGCGGTATTCGACTCGCCGGCCGAGCACTATCGCCTGCGCGCCGAGTTCCGCCTGTGGCGCGAGCAGGAGCAGCGCCACTACGCGATGTTCGAGACCGGCGACAAGCACACGCCGATCCTGATCGACGAGTTCCCCATCGCCAGCCAGCGCATCAACGTGCTGATGCCGCAGCTCAAGGCCGCCTGGCAGGCCAGCCGGGTGCTGTCGTTCAAGCTGTTCCAGGTCGAGTTCCTCACCACCCTGGCCGGCGATGCGCTGATCACCCTGTGCTACCACCGTCCGCTCGACGCCGAGTGGCAGGCCGAGGCCGAGCAGCTGGCACAGCGGCTGGGTGTCAGCCTGGTCGGCCGTTCGCGCGGCCAGCGCCTGGTGATTGGCCGCGATTACGTCGAAGAAGAAATGACCGTGGCCGGGCGCACCTTCCGCTACCGCCAGCCGGAAGGCGCTTTCACCCAGCCCAACGGCACGGTCTGCCAGAAGATGCTGCAGTGGGCCTATGACGCCCTCGGCCAGCGCGACGACGACCTGCTGGAGCTGTACTGCGGCAACGGCAACTTCACCCTGCCGCTGTCCACCCGGGTACGCAAGGTGCTGGCTACCGAGATCAGCAAGACCTCGGTCAATGCCGCCCTGGCCAACCTGGCCGACAACGGCATAGACACGATCGAGCTAGTGCGCCTGAGCGCCGAGGAGCTGACCCAGGCGCTCAACGAGGTACGCCCGTTCCGCCGCCTGGCCGGCATCGATCTGAAGTCATACGACTTCGGCGCGGTGTTCGTCGACCCGCCACGCGCCGGCATGGACCCGGACACCTGCGAGCTGACCCGGCGCTTCGACAATATCCTGTACATCTCCTGCAACCCGGAGACCCTGGCCGCCAACATCGCCCAGCTCAACGATACCCACCGTATCGAGCGCTGCGCGCTGTTCGACCAGTTTCCCTGGACCCACCACATGGAAGCAGGCGTGCTGCTGGTACGGCGATAGTCGCGCCCAGGCCCCTCTACCGCGACGGCAGGGCGCGCAGGCACCAGAACGCCAGCCCTGCCGAAGCGCCCTCGAACAGCATGGCGTAGAGATTGAAAGTCTGCTGCGCGCCGCCGTCCAGCCACATCCCTCCCAGGCGGGCGAGGAACAATGCGCTGTAGAGCAGCACCAGCAGCATCAGCACCGGGCGCAACAAGTCACTGCGCAGCAGCGCCAATCCCAGCCAAGCCGCCAGGCCAAGCTGCAGACCGCCGTAGTACGCCCGGACATCGGTGATCGCCGCCGGCGCCATCAGCAGCATGCCACTGAGGTTCGCCAGCTCGTGCGGACGGACGAAGTAGGCCAGGCCGAAGCCGGCGAGGATCAGGCTCTGGACGATCAGGAACAGGCGGATAGGCAGCATCGACACTCTCCATCGCGGTGGCAGGCAGCGAGCATAGGCGCTGGCGACTCAATCGGAAACAGTTGCAAGCTGGGACACCAGCAACCGCAGGTTTACCCTTTTTGCTTTTGACGTTCGAGGACACCCCCATGCGCCTGCTGCCTCTCGCCGCCCTGCTTTTTGCCGCCACCGTGCAAGCTGCCGAGCCCATCACCATGGACGTGCATCGCGACGCCAACTGTGGCTGTTGCAAAGACTGGATCAGCCACCTGGAAGCCAATGGCATCCGGGTCAACGACCTGGTCGAGACCGATATGATTGCCGTCAAACAACGCTTGGGCGTGCCGCCGCGTCTGGCCTCGTGCCACACCGGGGTGATCGACGGCAAGTTCGTCGAAGGTCATGTGCCGGCCCGTGATGTGCTTGCCCTGCAGGGCCGCTCCGACCTGCTCGGCGCCGCTGTGCCGGGCATGCCGCATGGCTCGCCGGGCATGGAAACCGGCCGTGTGGATGCCTACCAGGTGATCGGCCTGGACAAGAACGGCCAGGAAAGCGTGCTGGCCGACTATCCGGCCGAGTAACTCCCCGCTGGCGCGCCGCCCGTGCGGGGACGACACTGTCAGCCCCGGACGGAGAAAAGGAGCGCGGTCATGCGCTGGGAACGCGGCAGACGCAGCGACAACGTGGTGGATGCGCGCGGTGGCGGCAGACGCTTTGGCGGCGGCAAGGGCCTGAGCCTGGGCGGCATCGCCGTGATCGTGGTGATCGGCCTGCTGATGGGCCAGGACCCGCTGACCATCCTCGGCAGCGTGGTCAACCAGGGCCTGCAGCAGGGCGCGCCGGTGCAGGAACAGCGTGCGCCGGCCGCCGATGATCCGCAGCGCGAATTCGTCAGGGCCGTGCTCGGCGATACCGAGGACACCTGGCGCGCCATCTTCCAGGCCTCCGGCAAGCAGTACCAGGACCCTAAACTCATCCTCTTCAGCGGCGGCGTGCGTTCGGCCTGCGGCTTCGCCGACGCCGCCGTCGGTCCGTTTTACTGCCCCGGCGACCAGCAGGTGTATCTCGACCTGTCGTTCTTCCGCGAGATGGAAACCCGCTTCGCCGCCGCCGGCGACTTCGCCCAGGCCTATGTGATCGCCCACGAGGTCGGCCACCACGTGCAGACCCTGCTCGGCGTCTCGGCCAAGGTCAACGCGGCACGTCAGCGCGGCGAGCGGGTGGCGGGCGACAAGGGCCTGCTGGTGCGCCAGGAGCTGCAGGCCGACTGCCTGGCCGGCGTGTGGGCACACCACGCCCAGCAGCGCCTCGACTGGCTGGAGCCGGGCGACCTGGAAGAAGCACTGAATGCCGCCAACGCCATCGGCGACGACCGCCTGCAGCAACAGTCGCGTGGCACCGTGATGCCGGACTCCTTCACCCACGGCACTTCGGCGCAGCGCGTGCGCTGGTTCCGCACTGGCTTCGACAACGGCGAGCCGGGCCGCTGCGATACCTTCAAGGCAGCGAAACTGTAGGGCGGGTGAAACCCGCGTCGATGTGGCGTGTCAGGCAATCCGCAGGCGCGGGTTTCACCCGCCCTACCGGCTTTCCTGATAGGCCTTGGGCGACACGCCGAACCAGCCCTTGAACGCCTTGTAGAAGGCACTCGGTTCGGCGAAGCCCAGCTCGCGGCTGAGTTGCTCGATGCGGCAGTCGACCTGGCGCAGACGCCGCAGCGCGTGCTCGCGGCGCACCTCGGCGAGCAGTTCGGAAAAGCTGCAGCCCTCCTCGCGCAGGTGGCGGTGCAGGGTCTGCCGGCTGGTATGCAGACGCCGCGCGACTTCCTCCACCGAAAGCGCACCGTCGATCAAGCCCAGTTCGATCAACTGCTGCACCTGCTGACGCAGGCTTTGCCGGCTGGGCAGTTGCGCCTGCATGTCACTGACCCGCTGCAGCAGCAGGCCCTTGATGTAATCGTTGCCGCCGAGCAGTGGCAAGCGCATGTCCGCCGCAGCCATCTCGATATAGTCCAGCGGCTCGCCGAAGCGCACCGGGCAACCGAGAATCTGCCGGTAGCTAGCGGAGCCGGCCAGCGGCCTATGGCGAAAGCCCACCTGCAGCGGTACCAGACGCGTGCCGCTCATCTGCCGGCCCCAGCACAGCGCCGAGCTGAGGCTGTACTCGCAGGCAGGCGGATGGCCTGCCAGTGGTGCGGTGAACAGGAAGTGGATACGCACGCGATCAGCACCCTGCTCGACTCGCAGGTTCTCGCACTCGCTCATCACCGGACTGTGCCGGCGGAACAGTTCCAGCGCCTCGCCGAGGGTGGCACTCATCGCCGCCAGATTGGCTACCGGACCACGACTGTGCAGGCCGCGTTGCTGGCCCAACTGCAGGCCGAGATCGGCCGGCGCGCCGCGCTCGGCCGCCAGCTGCCACAGGCGCAACAGCCAGGCCACCGGGATGCGCGCCTCCAGATCCAGCGGCGTGTTCGGTGCCAGACCCAGCGCGACAAGATCGGCCGGCTCAGCCAGCTGCAGGCGGCGCAGGCTCTGATACAGGTCGAGGAGCAGCGAGGCGGTGGCGCTGGGTACGGTGTGCAGCATGACGGTAAATCCTTTCACCGACGAGATGGCCGATTGTGCAGCCCCCTTGAGACGAAATGCCAGTCCGCTGCGACATTCGGCTATCAACCGCTCGTGGCGGCCTTGCGTAGATTGCGCCGAATAACAACAACATCGCAGGCCCCGCCATGAACCGTGCCGCCGTTCTCACCTTGCCACACCTGTTGTCCCGCGTGCCCTACCTGCTCGCCGGCCTGCCCGGCATCCTCCGAGGCCTGCGCCTGGCCAGCCGCGCACGCGGCAGCGCCGTCGGCGGCCTGGCCGACTGTGTGGAGCGCGCCGCCCGCAGTAACCCGCAGGGTGTTGCCTTGATCCAGGGCGACGAGCGCATCCGCTACGCCGAGCTGGACCAGTGGGCCAATCGCCTGGCCCATCGCCTGCGTGCCGGCGGTCTGGCCCAGGGCGACTGCGCCGTGCTGCTGCTGGAGAATCGTCTGGAGCTGCTGGCCTGCGTCATCGCCTGTGCCAAGCTCGGTGCCGTCGCCGCACTGCTCAACAGCAGCCAGCGCGGCCAGGTGCTGGCGCACAGCATCAACCTGGTGAAACCACGCGTCGCCCTGGTCGGCGAGGAACTGCTGGGCGCCTTCGAGGAAGTCCAGGGGCAGCTGCAGCTGCCGGCCGACGGCCGCTACTACTTTGCCGACCGCCCGACCTGGCGTGATCCCGGCCAGGCCCCGGCCGGCTGGCAGCACCCGGCGGCCGAGCTGACCGCGCAGCCGGATACGCCGCCCCCGCTGGCGCGCCCGGTGCAGGCCGAGGATCCCTGCTTCTACATCTACACCTCCGGCACCACCGGCCTGCCCAAAGCCGTGGTGTTCAACCACGGACGCTTCCTAAAGGGCTACGGCATCTTCGGTTTCGGTGCCGTGCGCCTGGGCCGCGACGACCGCCTGTACTGCAGCCTGCCCTTCTACCACGCGACCGCCATGGTGGTGTGCTGGGGCTCGGTGCTGTCCGCCGGGGCAGCCCTGATCATGGTGCGCAAGTTCAGCGCCAGCCGCTTCCTCGACGAAGTGCGCCGCCACGGCGCCACCGCCTTCGGCTATGTCGGCGAGCTGTGTCGCTACCTGCTGGACCGCCCGGCGCGCCCGGATGATGCCGACAACCCGCTGCGCATCATGGTCGGCAACGGCATGCGCCCAGCCATCTGGGGCAGCTTCAAGCAGCGCTTCGGCATCCAGCGGGTGGTCGAGTTCTACGCCTCCAGCGAGGGCAATATCGGCTTCACCAACCTGCTCAACCTGGACAACACGGTGGGTTTCACCCCCTACCCCTACGCCATCGTCCGCTACGACCGTGAAAGCGAGGCGCCGCTGCGTGATGCCCAGGGCCGCCTGCAACGGGTAAAGCCCGGTGAACCCGGTCTGCTGATCGGCGAGATCACGGCGAAGACGCCATTCCACGGCTACACCGACCCGGCCAAGACCGAGAGCTGCATCCTGCGCGACGTGTTCAAGCCGGGCGACGCCTGGTTCAACACCGGCGACCTGATGCTGCACCAGGGCTGGCGCCACGCCCAGTTCGTCGACCGACTCGGCGACACCTTCCGCTGGAAGGGCGAGAACGTCTCCACCACCGAGGTGGAAGCGGTGCTCGATGGCATTGAGGGGGTCGGCGAGGCGGTGGTCTATGGCGTCGAGATCGCCGGCACCAACGGCCGTGCCGGCATGGCCTGTATCCGTCTTGACCGCGATCCGGCCGATTTCGACTTCCAGGGTTTGCTCGTCGAACTGCGCCGCGAGCTGCCGCACTACGCGGTGCCGTTGTTCCTGCGCCTGAGCGAGAAGATGGAGACCACCGGCACCTTCAAGCACAAGAAGGCGCCGCTCAAGGACCAGGGCTTCGACCCGACGCGCTGCGCCGACCCTCTGTATGCCTGGCTGCCGGGCGAGGAGCGCTATGTACCGGTGGATGCCGGACTGCATGCGGCGATTCAGGGGGGCGAATACCGCTATTGAAGATCGAGGGACTCTGAGCTCCCTCACCCTACGCGGGCCGCCCCCTCTCCCAATGGGAGAGGGGTGATCCAGTCCGAAGCTACCTGCCCGACTTCCCCTCTCCCTCCGGGAGAGGGGCTAGGGGTGAGGGTGCCGTGAGTTCCACGTAGATTCGCTCCAGCACGATCGACAACTCCAACAGCACTTCCCGATTGCTGAAACGCAGCACGCGAATCCCCTGGCAAAGCAGATATTCGGACCGTCGCCGGTCGTACTGCTGACCTTCATCCAGATAGTGCTGCCCTCCATCCAGCTCTATGCCAAGACGCAGCTCCTCGCAGTAGAAATCCAGCACATAGGGTGACAGGGGGTGCTGGCGGCGAAACTTGCAGCCGGCCAACTGGCGGCTACGCAGGTGGCGCCAGAGCAGCGACTCAGCATCGGTGGCTTCGCGCCTGAGCTGGCGAGCAAGTTTGAGTTGATCGGGTTCTAGCGGGGATTTGCGGCGGGGCATGGCAGGAATCCTTTCCTGAGAGCCCGCGTAGCCTAGCAGGCCCTCACCCTACGCGGGCCGCCCCGCCCCTCTCCCAGAGGGAGAGGGTGATCTACCCCAAAGCGCCCTGACACGCCTCCCCTCTCCTTCCGGGAGAGGGGTCGGGGGTGAGGGAGTCGGGCAGCCCCGTTACCCCAACAGCCCTAGCAACTTTCCACAATCCACCGCATGCAGATCGGCCAGCTCCGGCCAGGGATTCTCCGGCAGGTTGACCAGTACGCCCTGGGCGCCAGCGGCGCGAGCGCAGTCGAGGTCGAAGCGGTAGTCGCCGACCATCACCAGCGCACTGGGCTGCACCTGCCAGCGCGCCGCCAGGTGCAGAAGGCCGCCCGGGTGAGGTTTGGGCGGCGCCTCGTCGCGGCCGATCACATCGCGCGTCTCGAAACAGTGACCCAGACCGATGGCCTCCAGGGTCAGCAAGGCCAGTTCGTGGGCGTTGCGGGTGAGGATGCCGAGGCGGCAGCCGCGCCCATGCAGATGGCGCACCAGCTCGACGGCACCGGGAGCAGCCACCGAGCCAAGCGCCAGCTCGCGTTCGTGCTCCAGCAGCCAGGCATGCTTGGCCGCAGCCTCGTCCGCCGGTAACGCGGCGAGGTGATGGAGGATGTCATCTTCCTGGGGAATGCCCAGCGCGCGCTTGATCGCCGGAAAGTCATGCACGGCCACCGTCAGGGTGCCGTCCATGTCGAACACCCAGTGGCGGCAGCTCTGCAGGGCCGGGGAAACCCTCGTCGTCATTTCCAGTCCTCGCGCAGACGAGTGAGCCCCTCCTGCGCCGACGAGGCCACCAGGCGGCCGCTGCGGTCGAAGATGCTGGCGCGGGAGAAGCCGCGGGCATTGCCCGACCAGGGGCTGTCCATGGCGTACAGCAGCCAGTCGTCCATGCGCAGGTCGCCGTGGAACCACAGTGAGTGGTCGAGGCTGGCCACCTGCATGAACTTCTGGAACACCGACACACCATGCGGTTGCATTGAGGTGGTGAGCAGGTTGAAGTCGCTGGCGTAAGCCAGCAGCAGCTTGTGCAGCTGCGGCTCGGCGGGCAGCTCGCCGGCAGCGCGGAACCACACGTACTTGACCGGCTCGCAAGGCTGCGGAGCAAAGGGGTTGATGCGCGTGACCGGACGGATCTCGATCGGCTTGTCGCTGGTCATGCGCTCGCGCATGCGCTCGGGAATCAGGTGCGCCACCTGGCGCGCCAGCTCGGTTTCCGAGGGCAGGCCTTCGGGGCCGGGCACCTCGGGCATCGCCAGCTGGTGGTGGAAGCCCTCCTCGTCGGCCTGGAAGGAGGCGGCGCAGGTGAAGATCGGCTGGCCCTTCTGGATCGCCGTGACGCGCCGGGTGCTGAAGCTGCCGCCGTCGCGCACCCGGTCGACGCTGTACACCACCGGCAGGCCGGCATCGCCAGGGCGCAGGAAGTAGCCGTGCAGCGAGTGCACATGGCGCGCCGGCTCGACCGTCTGGTTGGCGGCGGAGACGCACTGGCCGAGCACCTGGCCGCCGAACAGCTGGCGGAAGCCCAGGTCCTGGCTGCGCCCACGGAACAGGTTCTCCTCGATCTGCTCCATGCTCAGCAGGGACACCAGATCATCCAGCACTTGGCTCATACATCGCTCCTCGGCGGCACACGCAATTCGTCATAGGCCGGCGCGCTGCTGAGGCGTGCGTCCCACACCGCGCGGCCGATAGTGAAATGGTAAAGGCTTTGCCAGCGGCTGTCGGCCAGTTCCAGCAATTCGTGTACCTGATCGTCGAAGAAACAGCCGATGCCGGTGCCAGACAACCCCGCCGCCTCGGCCTCCAGATAGAGCAGCTGACCGATCTGCCCGCACTCCCAGTACAGCCGCGGGTAGCTCCACGGCCCCGCAGCCAGTGCGGCGTCAAACCGCGCCAGCATGGCCAGGGCCATGCAGCCGTCGCTGGCGATGTCCTGCCCGCAGGAGAGGAAGCCGGCCAGGCCACGCGCGTCGCCTTCGAGCAGGCGGTACAGCGGCAGTGACTCATGGACGCGTTGCCAGCTGAAGTCGCCACGCAACCCTTGCGGCTGCGGCTGACCGTCGCAACGGGCCAGCCAGTAAAGCCCGGGGGCCAGGCCCTGCACGCGATGGACGAAGAGCAGCAGATCGACCTGCGCCGGCTCGCCGCTCAACGCGAATGGCACCGGCGAGTTGGCGGGCAGCAAACGTCGCAGCCAGGCGAACAGCAGCTCGGCCTGGATGCCAGAGCGGCCATCGAAGGCCTGAGCGCTGCGCCGCCGATGCAGGATCGGCCGCAACGGCAGGCCGGGATTGTCGCTGCCGCTATGCCCACTCGGCGCCTGCCAGCCCGGCGCTGGCAAGGACGGTGCCCGGCATAATGCATGCACCCGCGCCAGCTCAGGCCACTCGCGGTACTGTCGCGACAGGCGATTGGGCGTGCCATCCAGCGCCAGCGCCGCCAGCCCGCGCAGCAGTCCCTCGGGTAGAACAAACTCGTCCGTCTGTGCAGGGCCAACCCACAGCAGGCAGTCGCCATGTTCGGCCTCGTGGAAGCCCTCGCGCTCCAGCCCCAGCAGGCTATCCAGCCGCGCCTCGGCGACGCCGCGCAGCAGGCGCACCTGCCAGCCCTGAATCGCCGCGGCGATGCCCACACAGGCCAGGGCATGGCCGAGGTCGTGCTGGCAGTAGCGATAGGCGCGCTCGCCATACTTCCAGGCCTCGCGCCAGGGAATGCTGGCCAGGCCGAGCAGGAAGCCGCCGGCCGGCAGCGCCGCCGCCAGCTGCTCGCCCAGCGCCGTCGGCAGCTCGGCGCGCACCTCCAGGCCGTGTGCATCCGCTGCGTAGTGCGCCAGCAGCCCTGTCTCCTCGAGGCTGCCCGGCGGCAACAGCAGATACGCCTCGGTCGGGTGCAGGTTGCCGGACGATGGATTGACCCGCAGCGCCCAGCGATTGCCGTCGGCTTCCTTCCAGGCCGACAGGGCCAGGCTGTCGTACAGCAGCTGCGAAAGGCTGGCGCGGTTGAGCGGCTGCGGCGTGCCGATGGGCCCGGCGAAGGGCGCGTCATAGCCCGGCGTCTCCTCCAGCGGGCGCTGCCACAGTTCGATCAGGCGAGCCCCGGTATAGCGTCGGAACGGCGCAGGCTGGGTCGCCCAGTCGAGATGGCCGGGGCCGGGTGCATAGGCGTTCGGCGCATGCTTGCTCAGCGCGTGATAGGCACGTACCTGTCGTTCAGCGTCCATGCCAGGCCTCCCGGCTGATGCGATAGAGCCAGTGCGGACGCAACGGATGGCCGACCGGCAGGTTGGGATGCTCGAAGTCGCCTGCCGCGTCGCGGCGCATGCCCAGGCGCTGCATCAGGCCCCAGGAACGCTGGTTGGCCGGTACGGTGAAGGACACCACTTCATCCAGCTGCAGATCCTCGAAGGCGAACTGCAGCGCACGCCGCGCCGCCTCCAGCGCATAGCCCAGGCCCCAGTAGGGCCGGGCCAGGCGCCAGCCGATTTCCACCGCCGGCACGAAGGGCGCCACGAAACCGACCCGCGCCAGGCCGGCCAAGCCGATCACACCGGCGGTGTCCCGACACTCCAGCGCCCAGAAGGTGAAGCCATGCTCGGCCTGGTGCGCCATCAGCTTGCCGAGCAGCTCGGCACTGCCGGCGCGGTCCAGAGGTACGGGGAAATGCGCCATCACCTCGGGGTCGGCGCACAGCTGCGCCAGGGCATCGAGATCGTCCTCGCGCCAGGGCCGCAGGATCAGGCGTTCGCTGCTCAGGGTTGTGCTCATATACTGGGCTCGCCTCGTTTTTCAAATGGCTGCGAGAGTTGTTCATTATGCTGCCGCTGGTCTACCACGACGACTACAGCCCGCCCTTCCCGGCCAACCATCGCTTCCCCATGGAGAAGTTCCGCCTGCTGCGCGACCACCTGGTGGACAGCGGCCTGGTGCGCGACGGCGAGCTGCATCGTCCCGAGATCTGCCCTGCGGAGGTGCTCGCCCTGGCCCACTGCCCGGCCTATATCGAGCGCTTCGCCAGCGGCGAGCTGACCTACCAGGAGCAGCGCCGCCTCGGCCTGCCCTGGAGCGAGCCGCTGGCCCGGCGTACCGTGCGCGCGGTCGGCGGTTCGCTGTTGGCCGCCGAGCTGGCTCTCGACCACGGCATCGCCTGCCATCTGGCCGGCGGCACCCACCACGCGCACTTCGACGAGGCCTCCGGCTTCTGCATCTTCAACGACCTGGCCGTGGTCGCCCGCTACCTGCTGGAAAGCGGACGCGCGGGGCGGGTGCTGATCTACGACTGCGACGTGCACCAGGGCGACGGCACCGCGCGCCTGCTGGAAAACGTACCGGACGCCATCACCGTATCGCTGCACTGCGAGAAGAACTTCCCGGCGCGCAAGGCCAGAAGCGACTGGGACATCGGCCTGCCGATCGGCATGGGCGACGCCGACTACCTAAAGGTGGTGCACGACAGCCTGGGCTACCTGCTGGCCCTGTACCAGCCGGACATCGTCCTCTATGACGGCGGCGTCGACGTGCACAAGGACGACGCCCTCGGCTATCTGCAACTGAGCGACGCCGGCATCGCCGCCCGCGACGAGGCGGTGTTCCGTCATTGCCTGGAGCGCGACATCCCGGTGGTCGGCCTGATCGGCGGCGGCTACGACAAGGACCGCGCCGTCCTCGCCCGCCGCCACGGCATCCTCCATCACAGCGCGGCGCGGGTCCTGGCGCAGCTGCGCTAGAATGCGCACCCGCCCTCGCCACCGAACCGCCATGTCCGCTCGTCCCGCCTCTACGTCTCCTCTGGTCGCCATCATCGGCGGCGGCCCTGCCGGGCTGATGGCCGCCGAAGTGCTGGCCAACGCCGGCGTGCGGGTCGAGCTGTTCGACGCCATGCCTTCGGTCGGGCGCAAGTTCCTCCTGGCCGGGGTCGGCGGCATGAACATCACCCACTCCGAGGCCAAGGCACCGTTCCTGTCCCGCTACCGCGAACGCGAGCCGGAGATCGCCACTCTGCTGGCGGACTTCGACGCCGAAGCCCTGCGCGCCTGGATTCATGATCTCGGCATCGACACCTTCGTCGGCACCTCCGGCCGCGTGTTCCCCACCGACATGAAGGCTGCGCCGCTGCTGCGCGCCTGGCTCAAGCGCCTGCGCGAGGCCGGTGTGGCCATCCACACGCGCAGCCGCTGGCTGGGCTGGGACGAGGCCGGCGCGCTGCGCATCGCCACGCCCGAGGGTGAGTGCCTGGTTACAGCCGATGCCTGCGTGCTGGCCCTGGGCGGCGGCAGCTGGGCGCGCCTCGGTTCGGACGGCGCCTGGGTGCCGTTGCTGAAGGCGCGCGGCGTCGAGGTGTCGCCGCTGCGCCCGGCCAACAGCGGCTTCGAGGTGGCCGGCTGGAGCGAGCACCTGCGCGGCAAGTTCGCCGGTGCGCCGCTGAAGAACGTGACCCTGGCGCTGGACGGCGAAGCACCACGGCGCGGTGAATTCGTCCTCACCGAACACGGCATCGAGGGCAGCCTGGTCTATGCGCTGTCCGCCGCCATCCGCCAGTGCCTCGAGCAGCACGGCAGCGCACAGGTGTATCTGGATCTGCAGCCGGAGCGCTCGCTGGAGAAGGTCACTGCGCTGCTGAGCAAGCCGCGCGGCTCGGCCTCCATGGCCAAGCACCTGCACCGCCAGCTCGGCCTGGACGGCGCCAAGACGGCATTGCTGCGCGAGCTGACCACGCCTGCGGATTTCGCCGATATGAGCCGCCTGGCGTGCGCGATCAAGGCGCTGCCGATCGAGCTGCTGCGCACCCGCCCGCTGGACGAAGCTATCTCCAGCGCCGGCGGCGTGACCTTCGAGGCACTGGACCAGAACCTGATGCTGCGCGCCTTGCCCGGCACCTTCTGCGCCGGTGAGATGCTCGACTGGGAAGCACCGACCGGCGGCTACCTGCTCACCGCCTGTTTCGCCAGTGGCCGCGCGGCCGGGCTGGGTGCACTGGCGTGGCTGCGGGGCGCAGGATCAGAACAGTCTTAAGATCTCCTTAAGGCCCGTCCTAGAGGGGTTCAGCTTCGCTTAAGTGAAGCCCGATAAGGTTGTCTCCAGCACTTCTGGAGGACCTTGAAATGAACAAGACCGCACTCTCTTTGGCCCTGGCGGGCATCTCGGCATTGCCGGCCATCAGCCAGGCCCGCGAAATCAACCTGACCACCACCCTGCAGGAATACCGCGGCAACGAAGCCTACCTGACGATCTATGTCACCGATGCCCAGGGCGCCTACCAGCGCACCCTGTGGGTGGCCGGCAAGAAGGCCAAGTACTACCGGCATCTGCGTGACTGGGCCCAGGGCGGCGGCAACCGGCCGGCGGAGTTCGACGGACTGACCGGCGCCAGCGTCGGCAGCGGCGAAACCCTGGAGGTCGCCGTCGAACTGGAAGATGCCCTGATCGATGCCGGCTACCAGATCCGCATCGACACCGCCGTGGAAGACAAGCGCGACAACCGCGGCGAAATCCAGGTACCGCTGTCCAGCCAGGCGACCAGCGTCAAGGGTGGCGGTCAGGGCTACATCGCCAGCTTCGGCTACAGCTTCTGACCCCGGAGCCCACCCATGTCGCAGCGCATCCATCTGTATCTCAGCCTGGCCCTCGGTCTCCTCCTCATGCTCTCGGCAGCCAGCGGCCTGGTGCTGTCCGCCAGCGTGCTGAACGGGCACCTGCAGGCCCCCGCAAGCGAGATGCAGTCGGTCGGTCAGGTCGCCGAGCGCCTGGTGCAACAGTTGCCGAACATCGAGCGCCTGGAGCGGGCGCCCGACGTTGAACTGCGGGCCACCCTTGCTACGGCCGAGGGCACCGATGAGGTGCGGGTCGACCCGCTCACCGCAGCGGTCATCGGCCCGTACCAGCCTTCGGCAACCCTGAGCTGGGTCCGTGACCTGCATCGCGAGCTGTTGCTGGGGTCCGCCGGGCGCTGGCTCAGCGGTCTAGCCGCGCTGGCCCTGCTGGCGCTGGCCGTGAGCGGCGCCTGGCTGCTGGCCCGGCGCCTGGGCGGCTGGCATCGGTTGCTGCTGCCGATCAAGCCGGGCCAGGGCCTGGCGCACTGGCACAGCGTGGTGGCGCGCTGGGCGCTGCCGGTGCTGCTGGTCAGCGCCGGCAGTGGCCTCTACCTCGCCGGCAGCAGCCAGGGCTGGATCAGCGACGGCCAGGACATGGAGCTGCCATACCCCGAAACCGTCGACGCCGCACCGGCGGCGGCGCCGGGCACCCTGTCGGCCCTGCGCAACCTGGCGCTACAGGACCTGCGCGAACTGGAGTTCCCCAGCGCCAACCAGGCCAGCTACTTCACCGTCCGCACGGCGACCGGCGAGGGCTTCGTCAACGCCGGCAGCGGCAACTGGATCAGCTACCAGCCCCATGGGCCGGCGCGCCAAATTTACGAGACGATGTACGAGCTGCATACCGCCGCCGGCTCGCCGATGTGGTCGCTGATCCTCGGCACCGCCAGCCTGGCGTGCCTGTTCCTCGGCATCACCGGCACCTTTGCCTGGTGGCGGCGCCAACGTCAGTCGCGGAGCGTTGCCGGCAACAGCCCGGCACAGCAGGCCGAGGCCATCATTCTGGTCGGCAGCCAGGGCGGCAGCACCTGGGACTATGCCCGCCAGCTGCATGAGCAACTGGCGGCCAGCGGCATGTCGGTGCACAGCGCCAGCATGAACCAGCTGCAACCCAGCTACCCGCAGGCCAGATACCTGCTGATCCTCACTGCCACCCATGGCGATGGCCAGGCACCGCAGTCGGCCTCAACATTCCTCCAGCGCCTGGCCCAGAGCCGGCTGACGCCGGAGCTGCAGTCGGCAGTCCTGGGCCTTGGCGATAGCCGCTTCCAGCACTTCTGCGGCTATGCCGAGCAGGTCGAGAAACAGCTGCGCGCGCTGGGCATCAAGCCACTCCTGGCGCTGCACAGGGTTGATCGCGGTAATCCTGGCGACCTCGACCTGTGGGCCCAGCGCCTGGGCCGCGCGCTGGACATCGACCTCAAGCTGACAGCGGTGCAGTCCAACCCGTCCCTGCAGCCGCTGCGCCTGCTGAACCGCGAAGTCTTTGGCGAAGCCGACGAGGCGCCGGCTGCCATCCTGCGCTTTGCGCTCGATGCCGGGCAGCCGCCGGCACACTTTGCCCCCGGCGATCTGCTGGCTATCAGCCCGGGCCCCGGACTGGCGCCACGCTACTACTCGATCGCCAGCGCCGATGAAGACGGCGCGGTGGAAATCTGCGTACGCCGGCAGCCACAGGGGCTCTGCTCCCAGCTGCTGCATGAACTGCCGGTCGGCACGTGCATCCAGGGCTCCCTCCAGCCGCACCCGGACTTCCGCCCCGATGCCGGCCAGCACCCGCTGATCCTGGTAGGTGCCGGCACCGGCTTGGCACCGCTGATCGGCTTCGCCCGCAAGAACCTCGCGCAGCGTCCGTTGCACCTCTACTGGGGTGGTCGCCATGCGCAGGCGGGTTTCCCCTACCAGGCCGAACTGCAGGAATGCCTGGCCGATGGCCGGCTGACCCGGCTGGGCCTGGCCTTCTCCCAGGGCCCCGCGGCAATGTATGTGCAGGATCGCCTGCGCCAGGACGCGGCTGAACTGCAGCGACTGCTGGCCCAGGGCGCGCAAATACTGGTGTGCGGCTCCAGAGACATGGCGGCCGGCGTGCGCGCCGTGGTGGAAACGCTGCTGGCCGGCCAGGGCGGCAGCGTCGAACAATTGAAGCAACAGGGCAGGTACCGCGAAGATGTCTACTGAGCAGCGCTACAGCCTCAGCGGCGCGACCATGGGCACGCGCTACAGCGCCGTGTTCTATGCCGCAGAGAGCATCGACCAGTGCGCCCTGCAGGCCGAGCTGCAACAGGCGGTCGACCGCGTCGACCGGCAGATGTCGACCTGGCAGGCCGACTCCGATCTGATGCGCCTCAACGCCGCGCCGCCGGGCCAGTGGGTCGAACTGCCAGAGGAACTGCTGTGGGTGCTGGCCACCGCCCTGCAGATCGGCGAACAGTCCGGCGGCGCCTTCGATATCGGCGTCGGCGCCCTGGTCAGCGCCTGCGGCTTCGGTCCGCAGGCCGCCACCGAGCAGCTGCCGCCGCGGCCACCGCGCGCGCAGGATGCGCTGGAGCTGGATGTGCCACGACGCGCGGCGCGCACGCACAGCCGCATCAGCCTGGACCTCAACGGCATCGCCAAGGGCTTCGCCGTCGACCAGCTGGCGCGCTGCCTGCGAGAACACGGCGTGAACAACTTCCTGGTGGGCATCGACGGCGAGATGCGTGCCGCCGGGCACAAGGCCGACGGCAGCGCCTGGGCGGTAGCCCTGGAGAAGCCGCTGCGCGGTCGCCGCGAAGTGCTCGGGGCTCTGGAGCTGACGGATGCCTCGATTGCCACCTCCGGCGACTACCGGCACTGGCGCGAACGCGACGGCACCAGCGTCTCGCACACCATGGACCCGCATAGCGGTGCACCGCTGCTGTCGCCACTCACCTCGGTCTCGGTCATCTGCACCAGCTGCATGCATGCCGACGCCTGGGCTACCGCCCTATTGGTGCTGGGCGTCGAAGCCGGCTCGCGGATGGCGCGGGCGCGGGGCCTGAGCGCGATCTTCGTGGTGCGTGAAGGCGATGCGCTGCGCGAGGTGCTGGTCGGCTTCTGAACGGCGGCGTTCAGGCCCGGACACCCGCCCCTAGGCGGGAGAGAGTGTCACTGCAGGCTTGCGGGCAAGACGGCTGCCAAGACGCATCGCGGGCTGCTCAACCCAGCGATAGGTGAGAGCCGAGACAGCCACTATGCCAGGCAGGGTCATGACCATGTAAAGCCAGAGCGGCCATCCCCGTAGAAGGCCAGACGCATCGTGCTTCACCAACCACAGCAGGGGATACATGACCACAGGATGGAACAGGTAGATGGAGTAGCTGATGGTACCGAGCCAGACCAAAAGCCGGCCACGCAGCCGCACCCATTGCGCCAGGACCAGGAAGCCGAAAATCCCCAGTCCATAGGGGACATACAAACGGAAAAGTCCCTCGTTCGGCTCAATCATCCGGTCATATGCGACCACCAGTCCCGCCAGCGACAGCCACCCCAGGGCAAAGCCGAAGACCAGCACGGCCAAGAACAACGACCCCTTTTCCAGGTCATGCCAGCATCGATAGAGCGCCCCCCAGAACATGATGCCAAGGTGCAACAGCAGGAAATTCATGACCGGGCTGAGTTCGAAGGGCGCAGGCAGTCCGAGGAAACCCATGACCTGAGGCATGAGAAAGGTCGCGTGACAGACGAAGACCAGCGCCGCCAGCACCAGCGGCGAACGCAAACCACCCGACAGGAACAACAGGACGCACAGCCCGTAGAACACCAACTCGGTCTGCAGCGTCCAGTACAAGCCCTGGATCGAGACAAAGCCTGCTGCCTCCTGGACCATGGTCAGGTTCCACAGGATGGTCTGCAGCGACACCTCCTTGCCCCAGAGGTACCAGGTGGTCAACAGCCCGAACGGAATGGACAGCCAGTACAGCGGATAGAGCCGGAAGAAGCGCTTGATGGCAAAGGAGAGGCTTCCTGACAGGCGGTCTCCAGACAGGCTGCTGGGGATGACGAAGCCACTGACGGCAAAGAAGGCGACCACGCCGATACGCCCGAAATCAAGAGTGTGAGCCATGCCGAACAGGCTGTTTGAAATGCCCGGCGCAGCCACCTTCACGAAGACTTCGGAGGTGTGCATCCACACGACCAGCAACGCCGCAATCGCGCGCAGACTATCAATATGGGCGTAGCGCGAACTGCTTTGCGACATCGATGCCACCAGGAAAAGAGAGGGTGCGCGCACCATACAGAGGCCGACCAGAATTTTGAAGATCACCCGGTGCGCGCTCAGCCACTCATCCCGTGGCCGGCAATGGCGCCTCCAACGGCGTCACCGTCACCCGCACGTCCGGATCGTGGCTGCCGCCGCCGAGGATCACGCCGCGCAGCGGCGACACATCGGCGAAGTCGCGGCCCCAGCCGAGGGTGATGTGTTCCAGGTTGGGCAGCAGGTTGTTGGTCGGGTCGAAGTCGACCCAGCCCTGGCGTGGGCAGTACAGCGAGATCCACGCGTGCGAGGCGTCGGCGCCGATCAGGCGGGGCTGGCCGGGTGGTGGCTGGGTCAGCAGGTAGCCACTGACATAGCGCGCGGCCAGGCCCTGCGAGCGGAGGCAGGCGAGCATCAGGTGGGCGAAGTCCTGGCACACGCCACGGCGCTGTTCCAGCACCTGCACCAGCGGCGTCGCCACCTGGGTGGCGGCGGCATCGAAGGTGAATTCGCGGAAGATCTTCTGCATCAGCAACTGCGCCGCACGCAGCAGGGGCCGGCCGGGCGCGAAGCAGTCGGCGGCGTAGTCGGCGAACAGCCGCTTGAGGTGCACGTAGGGCGACTGGAAGCGATAGCGCGCGGCCTCCAGCAGCTCCGGGGCCAGCGGCTGGCCGGAGTAGCCGAGCGCCGCAACCACGCTTTCCCAGGCCGGCGAGTCGTCCAGCACCAGGCTGTCGCGGGCCAGGACCTCGACGCGCAGGCTGGCAATTACCCGCAACTGCTCGTGCGGGCGCTCGAAGACCAGGCGGGTCAGCGGATTGCCAAACGTATCGAGGCCGTCCTGGCGCGCGGTCGGCTGCGGGGTGACGGTCAGGTGCCGCTCCTGGCAAAGCTGCCGGGCGCAGTCGCGCGGCCACAGGTGGGCCAGCTGCTGGGCCAGGGACACCGGCGCCGAGTAGCGGTAGTGGGTATCGTGCAGGACTTGGTACAGGGCGCGCTTCATGAGGAAAGTGTCCCGCGGCTGGCATCGACATGCACGAAGAAGCGCAGCGCCAGTTGGTCGGAAACCCGCCCGGAGACCTCGGCGATCTGCAGCAGCAGGTCGGCCAGGCCGCCGAGCACCGCGCGCTGCCCGGAACTGCCGAACAGCGGGCTCTCCAGGCTGCCCAGGCGGAAGGCGGCGAGCTTGCTCGCCAGCTCGCCCAGGGTGGGGCCGGCGCGGAAGTCGAAGCCCTCCTCCAGGCGCTCCAGCGAACGCAGCAACTGGCGCAGCTGGAACAGCACCGCATGCGGGTTCTGCTCGTCGAGCAGCAGCAAGTCGAGCACCGGGATCAGCTGCGGCGCGGCCAGGTAGCGGGTGCGGTAGGTGATGATGCTGTTGCCCAGCTCCAGCAGCCACTCCAGCGCCGACTGGTCCTGTGCCGCGTGGCTGCGCAGCAGCCCGGCGACGCTCTCGCAGAGGAACTGCAGGCGCTCGATGCAGCGGCCGATCATGAGGAAGCGCCAGCCGTCGTCGCGGGTCATGTCATCCAGGGCGAAGCCGGACAGCGCCGCCAGCGACATCAGCAGGCGGTCGAGAAAATCCAGCAGCTCGCCGAAGTCGGCGGGCTGCCCTTCCAGGGCCTGGGCCTCGCGCTGCAGCTCCACCAGCGCCTGCCAGTTGGCCTGGGACAGCTTGCCGCGCACGCTGCCGGCAGCCCACTGCAGGCGCTGCAGGTTGGCGCGCAGGCTGGTCGGCCAGTCGGCACCGAACAACGCCTGCTGCAGGCGGGCCTGCAGCGAGCCGCTGGCCGCGCCGGGCAGCAGGCCGAGGCCTTCGGCCAGGGCCAGCGCAGCCTGCAGGGCCTGTGGATCATCGTCATCGTCGACATAGCGCTCCAGCAGGATGCGCAGCAGGCGCGCGCTGTCCTCGCAGCGCTCGCCGTAGCGGCCGAACCAGAACAGGTTCTCCACCACCCGCGATGGCAGGTAGGGGTCACTGCGCACCAGATCGGCCACCCCGAGCGGACGCAGCCATTGCCAGGGCTCGCCGCCGGGGTGGCGCTCGCCGAGCACCCAGGTGTCCTTGCTCGCCCCGCCGCGCTGCATCGATACCACCTCGGCATCGGCATCGGCCGCCACGCGGGTCAGGCCACCGGGCAGCACCCGGTAACCTTCGGCACTGGCCACGGCGAACACGCGCATGCCGATGGCGCGCGACGCCAGGCCGCCCTCCTCGGCCAGCCACACCGGCGCCTGCGACAGCTGGGCGCGAGCCTGGGCCACGTAGGCATAGGGACGGCTACGGATGCGCTCGGCCAGCGCGCTGCGCTGCGCCTCGTCGAGGTCGCGGGCGAATACCGGGGCGAAGCTCTGCGAGGGGAAGCTGGGGCGCACCAGCAGCTCGTCGAGCTTGTCCAGCGCCTCGTCCAGCACCGGCGCCTCGCCGCACCACCAACTGGCGATGGAGGGCAGCAGCAGCTCCTCGCCGAGCAGTTTCTCGGCAATCGCCGGCAGGAAGCCAGGCAGGCCCGGCGATTCCAGCACGCCGCTGCCGAGGGCATTGGCGACCAGCACGTTGCCCTGGCGCACCGCCTCCAGCAGGCCGGGCACGCCGAGGGCGGAGTCGGTGCGCAGCTCCAGCGGGTCGCAGTAGTCGTCGTCCAGCCGGCGCAGCACGGCATGCACGCGGCGCAGGCCGGCCAGGGTCTTGAGGTAGAGCTTGGCGTCGCGCACAGTCAGGTCGCTGCCCTCGACCAGCGGATAGCCAAGCTGGCGCGCCAGGTACAGGTGCTCGAAATAGCTCTCGTTGAAACGCCCGGGGGTGAGCAGCACCACCAGCGGCGTCTCGCCGCCATCTACCGGCGCCTGCCGGGCCAGGGTGTCCTGCAGGGTGCGGAAAAAACCGGCCAGGTACTGCACGCGCAGATCACGGTACAGCTCGGGGAAGGCGCGCGAGAGGATCTGCCGGTTCTCCAGCGCATAGCCGGCACCCGACGGCGCCTGGGTACGGTCGGCGGTGACCCACCAGCGGCCGTCCGGCGCACGGGCCAGGTCCACCGCATACAGGTGCAGGAAGGTACCGCCCGGCGGCTGCACGCCCTGGCAGGGCCAGAGGAAGTTGTCGTGGCCGAACACCAGCTCGCTCGGCAGCAGGCCGTCGGCAAGCAGCTGCTGCGGGCCGTACAGGTCGGCCAGCACGGCGTTGAGCAGGCCGGCACGCTGGGCCACGCCGGCGGCGATCTGCTGCCACTCGTCAGCGGGGATCAGGTTGGGCAGCAGGTCCAGCTCCCAGGGACGGTCTGCGCCCTCCGGGTCGGCGTAGACGTTGTAGGTCACGCCGTTTTCCTGAATCTGCCGCGCCAGCGTGGCCTGGCGCTGCTGCAGCTGCGCCGGGGTGCTGCGCTGCAGCTGGTCGAGCAGGCGGCGCCAGTGCGGGCGCACCTGGCCCTGGGCATCGAGCAGTTCGTGGTAGGCCGCGTGGGGGCGCGGGTAATCGGCAAGCAGGTCAGGCATGGACATCTCGGCAGTTGGCGCGCTTCGCCCCTCTCCCTGTGGGAGAGGGCCGGGGTGAGGGAGCTTGTCCCTCATCCGCCCCTACGGGGCACCTTCTCCCGGCGGGAGAAGGATTCAGGTACGGCGCAAATCCAAAGTCATGGGCAGTTCATTATTGTTGATCGGCTCGCTCAGCGTCTGCTCGCCCGGGCTGTGCCCGTGGCGGAAGAAACGCGCCAGGCGCCGGCTCTCGGCCGCGTAGGCATTCACCGGCAGCGCCTCGAAATTGCGCCCGCCGGGGTGCGCCACATGGTACTGGCAACCGCCAAGCGAGCGCTGCATCCAGGTATCCACCAGGTCGAACACCAGCGGCGCGTGCACGCCGATGGTCGGCTGCAGGCAGCTGGCGGGCTGCCAGGCGCGGTAGCGCACGCCGCCGACGAACTCGCCGACCTTGCCGGTGGGCCGCAGCGGTACCGGCACGCCGTTGCAGGTGAGCAGGTAGCGGTCCGGGGCCAGGCCGGCGAGGCGCACCTGCACCCGCTCCAGCGAGGAATCCACATAGCGCACGGTACCGCCGACGGCGCCCTCCTCGCCCAGCACATGCCAGGGTTCCAGGGCCTGGCGCAGCTCCAGGTCGATGCCCTTCACCGCGTAGTCGCCCAGCTTGGGGAAACGGAACTCCAGGTGCGGGGCGAACCACTCGGCGCGTAGCGGGTAGCCGGCGGCATTCAACTCCTGGATGACGTCGGCGAAGTCCTGCTCGACGAAATGTGGCAGCAGGAAGCGGTCGTGCAGCTCGGTGCCCCAGCGCGCCAGGCGCGGCGGACGGTAAGGCTCGTGCCAGAAGCGCGCGACCAGGGCGCGCAACAGCAGTTGCTGGGCCAGGCTCATGCGTGCATGCGGCGGCATCTCGAAGGCGCGCAGTTCGAGCAGGCCGAGGCGGCCGCTGGCGCTGTCCGGCGAGTACAGCTTGTCGATGCAGAACTCGGCACGGTGGGTATTACCGGTGACGTCCACCAGCAGGTGGCGCAGCAGGCGGTCGACCAGCCAGGGCGGGCACTCGCGGCCCGGCTCGGGCATCTGCGCAAAAGCGATCTCCAACTCGTAGAGCGCATCGTTGCGCGCCTCGTCGACCCGCGGCGCCTGCGAAGTCGGGCCGATAAACAGACCGCTGAACAGGTAGGACAGCGACGGGTGGTTGTGCCAGTAGCTGATCAGGCTGCGCAGCAGGTCGGGCCGGCGCAGGAACGGCGATTCCGCCGGGGTGGCGCCGCCGAGGACGAAGTGGTTGCCACCGCCGGTGCCGGTATGGCGGCCGTCGAGCATGAACTTTTCGCTGGAGAGGCGCGACAGCCGCGCCGCCTCGTAGAGAAACTCGGTACGTTCGACCAGCTCGTCCCAGCTCGCAGCCGAGTGGATATTCACCTCGATCACGCCCGGGTCCGGGGTGACGCGGAAATGGGTCAGGCGCGGGTCGGCCGGCGGCTCGTAGCCCTCCAGCAGCACCGGGCAGCGCAATTCGCGGGCAGTGGCCTCGATGGCGGCGACCAGTTCCAGGTAATCATCCAGGCGCTGCAGCGGCGGCATGAACAGGTACAGGCGCCCGTCGCGTGGCTCGGCACACAGCGCGGTGCGCACCACACCGCCGGCCGACTCGAACAGCCCCGGCGCCGCCGGTCCCTCGCCCTCGGCCGGCTTGCCGTGGCCATTGTCCGGGTGCAGCGGGGTGCGCAGCTGCTGCTGGATGCTCTGCCGGCTCGGTAGCGGCGGGAAAGGCTGGTGCGGGTCTTGCGGCGTGACGTAGGGGTAGTCCAGCTCACCGACCCAGGGTTGCGAGTCCAGCGGCAGGCGGTAGCCCAGTGGCGAATCGCCAGGGATCAGCCGGCAGTGCTCGTCGCGCAGGAACCAGGGGCCGGTCAGCCAGGCATCATCGCCGGCGCTGCGCATCAGCGGCAGGACCTGCCCGACCACCTCGCCGAGACCGCGGCAGAACACCTTGCGCAGGCGCTCACGCTCCAGCGGGTCACTCAGACGCGCATCCTCCGGGGTGACGTTGGCCGGCAGGCGGCGCTCGCGCCACAGGTAATAGAGCCAGTCCTCATAGGCCGGGAATACATGCTCGGCGGACAGCCCCAGGCGCCCGGCCAGGCTGGCCAGGAAGCGCGCGGCCAGGCGTGCGTCGGCGCCGTAGTAGCGGGTTTCGTCGGCATACAGCGCCGGGTCCTGCCAGATCGGCTCGCCGTCCTTGCGCCAGAAGCAGTTGAGCGACCAGCGTGGCAGCTGCTCGCCCGGATACCACTTGCCCTGACCGAAATGCACCAGGGCGTGCGGCGCATAGTGCGCGCGCAGGCGGTGGAACAGCTCGGCAGCCAGGCGGCGCTTGTTCGGCCCCATGGCGGCGGTGTTCCACTCGGCGTCATCCGGGTAGTCGAGCGCGACGAAGGTCGGCTCGCCGCCCATGGTCAGGCGCACATCGCCGTAGGCCAGCTCGGCATCGACCTGGCGACCGACGCTGAGGATGTCGTGCCACTGCTCGTCGCTGTAGGGCTTGGTGACCCGCGGCGCCTCCCAGATGCGCTGCACGCGCATATCGTGCTCGAACTCGCACTCGCATTCGTCGAGCACCCCGCTGATCGGCGCCGCCGAGGACGGCTCAGGGCTGCAGGCCAGCGGCACATGCCCTTCGCCGGCGAACAGGCCGGAGGTCGGGTCGAGACCGATCCAGCCAGCGCCGGGCAGGTAGACCTCGCACCAGGCGTGCAGGTCGGTGAAATCCTGCTCGGTGCCGCTGGGACCGTCGAGGGCTTTGACGTCGGCCGTAAGCTGGATCAGGTAGCCGGACACGAAACGCGCCGCCAGCCCCAGGTGGCGCAGTAGCTGCACCAGCAGCCAGGCCGAATCGCGGCACGAGCCGGAAGCGAGCTGCAGCGTCTCTTCCGGGGTCTGCACGCCCGGCTCCATGCGGATCAGGTAGCGGATGTCCTGCGCCACGCGCTGGTTGAGCGCGACCAGAAAATCGACACTGGGCGTGGGCTTGCGCTCGATCCCGGCCAGGTAGCGGGCAAACAGCGGCCCGCCGGCCTCCGTGACCAGGTAGGGCGCCAGCTCGCGCTGCTCGGCCTCGACATAAGCGAAGGGGATCTTCTCGGCATGTGGCTCGAGAAAGAAGTCGAAGGGGTTGAACACCGCCATCTCGGCAACCAGGTCGACCGTGACCTTGAGCTCTTCGGTCTTCTCGGGGAACACCAGGCGCGCCAGGTAGTTGCCCTGCGGGTCCTGCTGCCAGTTGACGAAGTGCTCGCCAGGCCAGACCTGCAGGGCATAGGAAAGGATGCGCGTTCGACTGTGCGGCGCCGGGCGCAGGCGAACCACCTGCGGGCCAAGGTTGATCGGGCGATCGTAGCGGTAATGCGTGACGTGCTGCAGTGCGACATGAATCGACACGGCGTGCCTCCTGCGAGCCAGGGCGATACCTGCAAGGGGCAAGACTTGTGCCACCGCCATTGACCGGGATCAACGAGGCCCCGACCGTGGCGGGCAAGATCGGCAAAAAACAACGAAGGGAGCAGGACCGCATGACCTTCATGCCGTGGACGCAAGCGCTCGAGGTGGGGATAGCAGAGATCGACGAACAGCACCGCTGGCTGGTGGAGCAGACCAATGCGCTGCACCAGGCCCTGAAGGGCGAGGCTCCGCGGGAGCAGGTGGGCGCGCTGCTGGAGGGGCTGATGGATTACGTGATGAACCACTTCATCGTCGAGGAGCACCTGTTCATCCGCCTGGGCTACCCGGACACCGAGGCCCACCAGGCGCAGCACAACCTGTTCAGCGGCCAGGTGATGAGCCTGCTGTCACGCCACGACTGCGGCGAAACGGTCGGCGCGGAAACCCTGGAACTGCTCAAGGACTGGCTGACGCACCACATTCTCAAGGTGGACAGGGCCTACGTGGCGCATTTCCGCGCCCACGGCCTGGGCTGAGGGCTGCACGCACCAGAAAGGTGCGCGCAAGCACCCGCAGACTCAGCGCGGGGCAACCGGACGCCTGGACGGTTTCTTGTCCTTGCCGGCGCCGGCCTTCTCCGCCTTGCGCCGTGCCTCGGCGGCCGCCTTGGCCTGCTCGCGCTTGTCCCAGCTCTTGCTGCCGTCGCTGCCGCGCGGCGGCAGGCCGGTGTGCTGGGTGAGGATGCGCCCGACCGTCTTGCCCTTGTCGCCGCCGACCTTCTTGCTGCCGGCTGGCGTCGAGTTCTTGCGCCGCGCGCTCTGGTACTCATCGGTCTGCGGCTGGTAGGTCGGGATCAGCTGGTGTTTGCCATTGCCGATCAGGTCACTGCGCCCCATGCGCTCCAGCGCCTCACGCAGCAGCGGCCAGTTCTTCGGATCGTGGTAGCGCAGGAAGGCCTTGTGCAGACGGCGCTGCTGCTCGCTCTTGACGATGGTCACGCCGTCGCTCTTGTAGGTGACCTTGCGCAGCGGGTTCTTGCCCGAGTGGTACATGGCGGTGGCCGACGCCATCGGCGACGGATAGAAGGCCTGCACCTGGTCGGCGCGGAAGTCGTTGCGCTTAAGCCACAGGGCGAGGTTCATCATGTCCTCGTCGGTCGTCCCCGGATGGGCGGCGATAAAGTACGGGATCAGGTACTGCTCCTTGCCCGCCTCCTTGGAGTACTTCTCGAACATGCGCTTGAACTTGTCGTAGCTACCGATACCCGGCTTCATCATCTGATTCAGCGGGCCTTCCTCGGTATGCTCCGGGGCGATCTTCAGGTAACCACCGACGTGGTGGGTGACCAGCTCCTTGACGTACTCCGGCGACTCCACGGCGAGGTCGTAGCGCAGGCCGGAGGCGATCAGGATCTTCTTCACGCCCGGCAGGGCGCGGGCCTTGCGGTACAGCTCGATCAGCGAGCTGTGGTCGGTGTTCAGGTTCGGGCAGATGCCGGGGAACACGCAGGACGGCTTGCGGCACGCCGATTCGATTTCCGGGCTCTTGCAGGCGATGCGGTACATATTGGCGGTCGGCCCGCCGAGGTCGGAGACCACGCCGGTGAAGCCGGGCACCTTGTCGCGCATCTCCTCGATTTCGCGGATGATCGATTCGTGCGAACGGTTCTGGATGATGCGGCCCTCGTGCTCGGTGATCGAGCAGAAGGTGCAACCGCCGAAGCAGCCGCGCATGATGTTGACCGAGAAGCGAATCATCTCGTAGGCCGGGATCTTCTCCTTGCCGTACGCCGGGTGCGGCACGCGCGCATAGGGCATGCCGAACACATAGTCCATTTCCTCGGTGGTCATCGGGATGGGTGGCGGGTTGAACCACACGTCCACCTCACCGTGCTTCTGCACCAGGGCGCGGGCGTTGCCCGGGTTGGTCTCCAGGTGCAGCACGCGGTTGGCGTGGGCGTAGAGCACCGGGTCGTTGCGTACCTTCTCGAAGGACGGCAGGCGGATCACGGTCTTGGCGCGGGTCATCTTCGGGCTGGGCAGCAGTTCGACCACCTTGGCCTCGTTGGGATCCTCGGCCGCCGCTTCGCCCTTCTGCTGCTCGATGGCGCAGGCGGCGGTGTCCTGGGTGTTCACATAGGGGTTGATGATCTTGTCGACCTTGCCCGGACGGTCGATGCGGGTGGAGTCCACCTCGTACCAGCCTTCCGGCGTATCGCGGCGGATAAAGGCGGTGCCGCGCACGTCGGTGATCTGCTCGACCTTCTCACCGAAAGCCAGGCGCTGGGCGATCTCGACCACGGCGCGTTCGGCGTTGCCATACAGCAGGATGTCGGCGGTGGCGTCCATCAGGATCGAGCGGCGCACCTTGTCCTGCCAGTAGTCATAGTGGGCGATGCGGCGCAGTGAGGCCTCGATGCCGCCGAGGATCACCGGGGTCTCGCTGTAGGCTTCCTTGCAGCGCTGGCTGTACACCAGGCTGGCGCGGTCCGGGCGCTTGCCCGCGACGCCGCCCGGGGTGTAGGCGTCGTCGCTGCGGATCTTCTTGTCCGCGGTGTAGCGGTTGATCATCGAGTCCATGTTGCCCGCCGCCACGCCGAAGAACAGGTTGGGCTGACCGAGCTTCATGAAGTCGTCTTTCGAGCGCCAGTCCGGCTGCGCGATGATGCCGACGCGGAAGCCCTGGGCTTCCAGCAGGCGGCCAATGATGGCCATGCCGAAGGACGGGTGATCGACGTAGGCATCACCGGTGACGATGATGATGTCGCAACTGTCCCAGCCGAGTTGATCCATCTCTTCCCGGCTCATCGGCAGGAAAGGTGCGGGACCGAAACACTCGGCCCAGTACTTCGGGTAGTCGAACAGCGGCTTGGCGGCTTGCATATTTTTTGATCAGATGAGCTCTCACGGGGGCGCGGAATATAGCACAAAAAATATACAGAGTCCGACCGAAACACTCTGGTGTTTATCGACTTTGCTCACTTCATATTTGTGATCACAGTCACTTCCGTGGCTATACTCCAGCATGATTGCCAATTGCCAGCCACCAGGGCCAACAAGGAGTCACCATGGTGCGTTTCCCCGTTCTGCGTGCGCTGCTCGTGCTGCTGTGCATCAGCCTGGCCGCCGGCCAGCTACGCGCCGCGCCAATAGAGCTGCGGAGTGACGCCAGCGGGCAATCGCTGAACGGGCATATCGAGCTGCTGGAGGATGTTGAAGGCACGCTGAGCATCGCCGACATGGCCGACCCGGCCATTCAGCGGCGTTTCACCCCGGCCAACGGCCGCGCCAGCGTCGGCCAGAATCCCAACCCCTGGTGGATCAAGCTGCAGTTGCAGCGCGGCGCCGAGGCGCCTGCGCGCTGGTGGCTGGAAATCGGCGCAGTGACCCAGCTCGACCTGCAGCTGTACAGCCCCGACGGCCAGGGTGGCTGGATACAGCGGCAGTCCGGTGAACGGGTCAGCTTCGCCGAAGGGCGCGACCACCCCTATCGACGCATAGTGCTGGAGCTGCCGGAGCTGGGCACGACACCCACCACCTTTTACCTGCGCAGCTTTGACCCGGCCGGCAACTCCTTTCCGTTGCGGGTCTGGCAACTGGAAGACCTGGATCACCAGGCGATCAGCGAAAACCTGGGCCTGGGCCTGATCTACGGCATCATCGCCGCCCTGCTGCTGTACAACCTGTTCATCTACTTCACCCTGCGCGACAACGCCTACTTCTGGTACGTACTGACCACCGCCGGCGCCCTGCTGATGATCGTCAGCATGAGCGGCCATGGCTTCCAGTACCTGTGGCCGGAGAGTCCGGTGCCGTTCTGGCTGGACCGCGTCACCCTGCCTTCGCTGTGGGGCTTCTGTGCCTGCCGCTTCACCCAGACGCTGCTGCAGACCCGCCAGCACGTGCGCTGGGCGCACCATCTGCTGAGTTTTGCCTGTGTCTGCTATGTCATCGCCGTGACCCTGGAAGGCCTCGGTCAACGCAACCTGGCCGCCTGGCTGATCGCCCTGCTGTCACTCACCAGCATCCCGGCGGCACTCGGCTCGGCACTGGTGCGCTGGCGTCAGGGCTACTTCCCCGCCCTGCTCTACCTGTGCGGCTACGGCCTGATCCTCGGCAGCATCAGCCTGGCGCTGATGCGCTCTACCGGCCTGGTGCAGCCGGCCACCTGGAATGCCTATGTCTTCCCATTGGCCGTGGCAGCCGAGTCGATCCTGTTCTCCTTCGCCCTGGCCTACCGCATCCAGATGCTCAAACAGGAGAAGGCCGAGGCCCTGCAGCAGGCCGATCGCGAAAAAGGTGCACGCCTGGCACAAATGCAGGCCAGCGCCGATGACCTGCAGGAGGCGGTACGTTTGCGTACCGCCGAACTGGCCCTGGCCAACCAGCAGCTGTGCGAACGCGAACAGCGCCTGCAGCATGCGGCCTTCCATGATCCGCTGACCGAGCTGCCAAACCGCCGCTACCTGATTGAGCGTGCCGAAGTGGCACTGGCCGATGCCCAACGCCGAGGGGAGTCGGTGGCGCTGATGCTGGTCGACCTGGATCACTTCAAGCCGATCAACGACCGCTATGGCCACGATGCCGGCGACCTGATGCTGCGCACCATCGGCCATCGCCTGCGCGAACACGTACGCACCAACGACATGGTGGCACGCCTGGGGGGCGATGAATTCGCCGTACTGGTCTGCGGCCCCGACGCCCAGCAACACACGCAGGAGATCGCCAACCGCCTCCTCGCCGAGCTGTCGCGACCAGTGCTCTACGGCGCCAACCGCCTGGCCGTGACCATCAGCATCGGCGCCGCCTTCTATCCCCAGCACGCACTGCAGTTCGCCGGTCTCTACAAGGCTGCAGACGAGGCCATGTACCGGGCCAAGCAAAAAGGCCGCTCGGGCTTCGTGCTGCAGGGCTGCGACGGCGAGTTGAGCCCACAGACCTGCCTGATACTGGATGTGCTCAAGGTACCCAGCGGGCTGAGCTGAACGCGATCAGGCCTTGTAGCGGCGTGGTACACGCGCCGTGACCTTGGTCAGCAGCTCGTAGCCGATGGTGCCGGCAGCGGCAGCCACCTCGTCCACCGGAAGGTTGGCGCCCCACAGCTCCACGGCGTCGCCCACGGTAGCCTCGGGCAGATCGGTCAGGTCGACGCTGAGCATGTCCATCGACACGCGCCCGGCCAGCGGCGCGCGGCGACCACCGACGTACAGCGGCGTTCCACTCGGCGCATGCCGCGGATAGCCATCGGCATAGCCGCAGCTGACAGTGCCAATGCGCGACGGCCGCTCGGCAACCCAGGTAGCCCCATAACCGACGCTCTCGCCCGGCGCGACTTCGCGTATGGCGATCAGTTGGGCGCTCAGCGTCATCGCCGGCTTCAGACCCAGCTCGGCGGCGCCTAGGTCGGCGAAGGGGCTGGCGCCATACAGCATGATGCCGGGACGCAGCCAATCCATATGCGCCGCCGGAATCATCAGCACGGCGGCCGAGTTGGCCAGGCTGCGCTGGTCAAAGTCCAGGTCGAGCAGATCAAGGAAGCACTCCAGCTGCACCTCGGTCAGCGAGTGGCCGCGCTCATCGGCGCAGGCGAAGTGGCTGAGCAGGTTCAGCTCGGCCACCTGGGCGGCAGCGCGCAAGCGCGGGAACAGCTCGCGCACGGCCGCCGGCGCGAGGCCCAGTCGGTGCATGCCGGAGTCCAGCTTGAGCCAGACATTCAGCGGACGCGACAGCTCGGCGGCGAGCAGCGCTTCGACCTGCTCCGCGCCCTGCACCACCAGATCGAGCCCCAGGTGCGCGGCCATCGGCAGCTCGTCGGCGGCGAAGCAGCCCTCCAGCAGCAGGATGCGCGCCTCGCCATGCATGGCACGGACCTCGGCGGCCTCCTCCAGGCTGGCCACGGCGAAACCGTCGGCCTCCTCATGCAGCGCACTGACCACCTCACGCACGCCATGCCCATAGGCATTCGCCTTGACCACCGCGAAAGCCTGGCGGCCCGGTGCACAGCGCTTGGCAACGGCATAGTTGTGGCGAATGGCGGCCAGATCGATGGTGGCGACGAGGGGACGCATGACGAGCTTCCGGATAGAAAACGGGCGCCCATCTTAACCGCTGGGCGCCCGTTTTCATTGAGCAGGATCAGCCCCGCGCGGGGTCAGTCCTCTTCGAAGTTGTACAGCCCCGGCGCCAGGTTGTCGAAGCGCGTGTACTTGCCGATGAAGGCCAGGCGGCAGGTGCCGATGGGGCCGTTACGCTGCTTGCCGATGATGATCTCGGCCACGCCCTTGTACTCGGTCTCCGGGTGATACACCTCGTCGCGGTAGACGAACATGATGATGTCGGCGTCCTGCTCGATCGCTCCGGATTCACGCAGGTCGGAGTTGACCGGGCGCTTGTTGGGGCGCTGTTCCAGCGAGCGGTTGAGCTGCGACAGGGCGATCACCGGGCAATTGAATTCCTTGGCCAGGGCCTTGAGCGAGCGCGAGATCTCGGAAATCTCGTTGGTGCGGTTGTCGCCGGAAGAGCCCGGGATGCGCATCAGCTGCAGGTAGTCGACCATGATCATGCCGATCTCACCGTGCTCGCGGGCCAGGCGGCGGGCGCGGGCGCGCATTTCGGTCGGCGAGATGCCGGCGGTATCGTCGATGAACAGCTTGCGCTCGTTGAGCAGGTTGACCGCCGAGGTCAGGCGCGGCCAGTCGTCGTCGTCCAGCTTGCCGGAACGCACCTTGGTCTGGTCGATGCGGCCGAGCGAGGAGAGCATACGCATCACGATCGAGTCGCTGGGCATTTCCAGGGAGAACACCAGCACCACCTTCTCGGTACGCAGCACTGCGTTCTCCACCAAGTTCATGGCGAAGGTGGTCTTACCCATGGACGGACGGCCGGCGACGATCACCAGGTCGGCCGGCTGCAGGCCGCTGGTCATGCCGTCCAGATCGGTGAAGCCGGTGGAGATGCCGGTCAGGCCCTCGTTGGTGTTGAACAGCTCGTCGATGCGGTCGATGGTCTTGACCAGGATCTCGTTGATCCCTACCGGGCCACCGGCCTTGGGCCGCGCCTCGGCGATCTGGAAGATCTGCCGCTCGGCCTCGTCGAGCACTTCCACGGCGCTCTTGCCCTGCGGCGCGTAGGCCATGTCGGCGATGTCGTTGCTGATGCCGATCAGCTGGCGCAGGGTGGCGCGCTCGCGAATGATCTGCGCATAGGCCTTGATGTTGGCCACCGAGGGGGTGTTCTTGGCCAGCTCGCCGAGATAGCCCAGACCACCGACCTGGCTCAGGTGCCCCTCCTTGTCCAGCTGCTCGGACAGGGTCACCACGTCGAACGGCGAGTTGCGCTCGGCCAGGGTGTAGATGGCGCGGAAGATCAGCCGGTGATCATGGCGATAGAAGTCGCCATCGGAGACTGCGTCGGAGACCCGCTCCCAGGCGTTGTTGTCGAGCATCAGGCCGCCCAGCACGGCCTGTTCGGCCTCGATGGAATGCGGCGGCACCTTGAGTGCGGCGGTTTCCAGGTCGTATTGCTGAGGGACGCTGATATCGTTCATGGCACCTGTGATTCCGAAAGCTCAGAGGCCTTGGCGAAGCCTGGCGGCTTGGCCAAAGGCTCTACAAAAAACAACGGGCACGCACCGCAAAACGGTGAGTGCCCGATTGTCGGCAGGCTCGCACCTTCGTGCAAGCCCGCAGGTCGCTGCCCTTAGGCGGCTACCACGATCACCTTGACGGTGGTCTCGACGTCGGTGTGCAGGTGCACAGCTACGTCGAACTCGCCAACCTGGCGAATGGTGCCGTTCGGCAGACGCACTTCGGCCTTGGCCACTTCGACGCCGGAAGCAGTCAGAGCTTCAGCGATGTCGTGAGTACCGATGGAACCGAACAGCTTGCCTTCGTCACCGGCCACAGCAGTGATGGTGACTTCCAGCTCGGCCAGCTGAGCAGCGCGCGCTTCGGCCGAGGCCTTCTTCGCGGCAGCGGCAGCTTCCAGCTCGGCGCGACGAGCTTCGAACGCAGCAACGTTCTCGGCGGTAGCGGCGGTGGCCTTGCCCTGCGGCAGCAGGTAGTTACGGCCGTAACCGGCCTTGACGTTCACCTTGTCGCCCAGGTTGCCCAGGTTGGCGATTTTTTCCAGCAGGATAACTTCCATTTGGGTCTTACCTCTTAACTTTTAACCTTCACCGTTCGCGGGGCCTGCGCCGTTTTTACGCGCCAGGCGACCACGAAAATCAAACAGCCCGTCGATAACCGCCAACAAACAGATCAAGTTCCCCAGCAGCAGCACCGCCACGTACAGGCCGAACACCCAGAAGCTGGACAACCGCTTCATGGCAATCAGCCCATGCCCGAGCGCCACACCTGCGAACAGCAGCGGCACCGTGAACACGGTCGCCAGCATCGCAGCCTGCGGGCCAAGGCTCGGAGCGAACAGCATCCCGAGCAACAGCGCCACACTCGCCAGTGGCGACAGGCGTATGGCCCGGAACTCCTGTCCGAAGCCTCCGGGGTTGTACAGCGCCGCCTGCCAGTAGCGTGCGAGTGCCAGACAGAGCAGGGAGGTCACCTGCAACGAGGAGGCCATCGCCCCTGTCAGAGCCGGTATCAGCGACTCCTGCACCGCAGCGAGTTCCTCGGCCGCCGCGTTGCCCAACAACTGCGGCAACGATGACCGAATACGCTCGGCCAACGGTTCGATGAACTCTCCGGACACCGCGCTCAGTACCAAGACGAACACCGCACCCAGCAACACACTGGACAACAGCACCCAAGTCCAGGACGCGGTCGAGCGCAGAACCTGCGCCAGAACCACCGTACCGGCCATGATCAGGAAGACACTCGAGTTACCGAGATACCACCAGAGCAAGGCGGGCAACGATGCCCAGAAAAGGATGCCCGAAGCATCTGCCAGCCCCCGCCGGAGCAGCACCAGGCTGCCCCCTGCGGCACTTAACCAGCACAACAGCGGAAACGCCGCCGAACCGACCACCCCGAGAGTGGCCTGCATGCGGCCGCGCATCACAAACTCGGCAAAGGCACGCATGCGATCTATCTCTTAACGCTTATCGACAATCCGCTATCAACGGCCGTGGCTGTCGGTGTAGGGCAGCAGGGCCAGGTAGCGGGCGCGCTTGATGGCGACGGCCAGCTGACGCTGGTACTTGGCCTTGGTACCGGTGATACGGCTCGGAACGATCTTGCCGGTTTCGGAGATGTAGGCCTTCAGGGTGTTGAGATCCTTGAAGTCGATCTCTTTCACGCCTTCAGCGGTGAAACGGCAGAATTTACGACGACGGAAGAAACGTGCCATGAATGTGGCTCCTCAATAGATCCGTGGATTACTCGTCAGCGTTGTCGCTGTTGTCACCGTCTTCGCCTTCGGCGGATTCGGTTTCAACGCGCTCACGGCGCTCGCGGCGCTCGCTGCGGTTTTCTTCGGCCTTGAGCATCTCGGACTGGCCGGTAACGGCTTCGTCGCGACGGATGACCAGGTTACGGATCACGGCGTCGTTGTAGCGGAAGTTGTCTTCCAGCTCGGCCAGGGCTTTGCCGCTGCACTCGACGTTCAGCATCACGTAGTGAGCCTTGTGAACGTTGTTGATGGCGTAGGCCAGCTGGCGACGACCCCAGTCTTCCAGGCGGTGTACTTTGCCGCCGTCTTCTTCGATCAGCTTGGTGTAACGCTCGACCATGCCGCCGACTTGCTCGCTCTGGTCCGGGTGAACCAGGAAGATGATTTCGTAATGACGCATGAATGCTCCTTACGGGTTGCAGCCTGCCAACGGAAAGTGGTCAGGCAAGGAGTGAATGACTCGTTTGAGCTTGCCGAAGCGAAGGCGCGAATACGCCTGCCGTCACGGCAAGGGGCGACATCATAGAGAAGCCCCTGGCCGCACGCAAGGCGAATTGGCGATTATTTGATCAGGCCTTGCCCGCCGCACGGCGCTGGCGCACCGCCTCGAACAGGCAGACGCCGGTTGCGACCGAGACATTCAGGCTGCTGACGCTGCCGCCCATGGGCAGCTTCACCAGGTAATCACAGTGCTCGCGGGTCAGGCGGCGCATACCCTTGCCTTCGGCCCCCATCACCAGCACCGTGGGGCCGGTCATATCCAGCTGATACAGCTCCTGGTCGACCTCGCCGGCAGTACCGACGACCCACAGGCCCTTCTTCTGCAGCTTTTCCAGGGTGCGCGCCAGGTTGGTCACCGCCACCAGCGGAATCACCTCGGCGGCACCGCAGGCCACCTTGCGCACGGTGGCGTTGAGGGTGGCGGACTTGTCCTTGGGCACGATCACCGCGTGGGCGCCGGCGGCGTCGGCGGTGCGCAGGCAGGCGCCGAGGTTATGCGGGTCGGTCACACCGTCCAGCACCAGCAACAGCGCCGGCCCCTCGCTGCGCTCGAGCAGCTCGTCGAGCATGTTCTCGCCCCATACCTGACTGGGGCTGACCTCGGCGACCACGCCCTGGTGCACGCCCTCGGCCCACTCGTCCAGCTCCTGGCGCTCCTTGTGGCCGACCGCAACGCGGTTCTGCGCGGCCAGCTCAAGCAACGCCTGTACCCGCGGAGCCTGCCGGCTTTCAGCCAGCCACAGCTGCTTGACCCGCTTGGGGTGATAACGCAGCAGCGCCTCGACGGCATGTACGCCGTAGACCTTCTCCAGCTGACTCATCGCTTCGCCTTACGACCGCTCGACTTGCCGCCCGCCGGCGCAGCGCCGGACTTGGGCGCGCCCTTGCGGTGCGAAGAAGGTTTCTTCCCTGCCGGCGCCTTGCCGCCGCCCTTCTTGGCCCCGTCGAGCAGAGCCTTTTTCACATCGCGGCTCTTCTGCACATCGGTGTTACCAGGGCCGGCTGACTTGGCAGGCGACTTCTTGCGACTGTCGCCACCACGTCCACGCGCCGTAGAAGCCTGATCGGCCTTGCCTTCGCTCAGCTCGAACTCGATCTTGCGCTCGTCGAGATCGACGCGCATGACCTTCACCGCCACGCTGTCGCCCAGACGGAAGCTGCGCCCGCTGCGCTCGCCAGCCAGGCGATGATGGACCGGATCGAAGTGGTAATAGTCGGCCGGCAGCGCGGTGACATGCACCAGGCCCTCGACATAGATGTCCTTCAGCTCGACGAAGATGCCGAAGCCGGTTGCCGCGGTGATCACACCCTCGAAAATCTCGCCGACCCGATCTTGCATGAACTCGCACTTCAGCCAGTTCACCACGTCACGAGTGGCCTCGTCGGCACGCCGCTCGGTCATCGAGCACTGCTCGCCGAGCTTCTCCAGGGCCGCCTCGTCATAGGGATAGATGCGCGCCTTGGGCATGCTCGCGGCACCGGCGCGCTGCACATGCTTGGTCTCGCGCTTGGAGCGAATCACGCTACGGATGGCACGATGCACCAGCAGATCCGGATAACGACGGATCGGCGAGGTGAAGTGGGTGTAGGCCTCGTAGTTCAGGCCGAAGTGGCCGTTGTTCTCGGCGCTGTACACCGCCTGGCTCAGCGAGCGCAGCATCACGGTCTGGATCAGGTGGAAGTCCGGACGCCCCTGGATGCTCGCTAGCAGCTTCTGGTAATCCTTCGGCACCGGCCCCAGCTTGCCCTTGTGCAGCGCCAGGCCCAGCTCACCGAGGAAGGCCTTGAGCTTCTCCACCCGCTCGGCCGGCGGGCCGTCGTGCACGCGGTACAGCGACGGCATGTCGTGATCAAGCATGAAGCGCGCAGTCGCCACGTTGGCGGCCAACATGCACTCCTCGATCAGCTTGTGCGCGTCGTTGCGCTGGGTCGGGCGGATCTCGGCGATCTTGCGCCCGGCGCCGAAGACGATGCGCGTCTCCTGGGTTTCGAAGTCGATGGCACCACGCTCGTGACGAGCCGCCAGCAGCGCCTGGTACAGCGCGTAGAGCTGCTTGAGGTGCGGCAGGAGCTCCTGATACTCCTCGCGCAGGGCCTTGCCCTCGCTGCTCTTGGGCTGCTCCAGCATGTAGCTGACCTTGTTGTAGGTCAGGCGCGCATGGGAGTGGATCACCGCCTCATAGAACTGGTAGTCGAGCAGCTCGCCGGACTTGGACATGTTCATTTCGCAGACCATGGCCAGGCGATCGACATGCGGGTTCAGCGAGCACAGGCCATTGGACAGCTCCTCCGGCAGCATCGGCACTACGCGCTCGGGGAAGTACACCGAGTTGCCGCGCTTCTGCGCCTCCTCGTCCAGTGCCGAGCCGACCTTGACGTAGTGCGACACGTCGGCGATGGCGACATAGAGCTTCCAGCCACCGGAAAACAGCTTCCAGCGACCGCTGTTCTTCTCGCAATAGACGGCGTCGTCGAAGTCGCGGGCGTCCTCGCCATCGATGGTGACGAACGGCAGGTGGCGCAGGTCGACCCGGTGCTCCTTGTCCTTCTCCTCCACCTCGGGCTTGAGCTTGCGCGCTTCCTTGACCACGGCTTCGGGCCAGACATGCGGAATGTCATAACTGCGCAGGGCGACGTCGATCTCCATGCCCGGCGCCATGTAGTTGCCGATCACCTCGACGATATCGCCCTGCGGCTGGAACCGTGCGGTCGGCCAGTGGGTGATCTTGATCGCCACGAACTGGCCGATCCGGGCACCACCGGTGCGCCCCGGCGTGACCAGCACTTCCTGCTGGATCTTCGGGTTGTCGGCCTCGACGAAGCCGATACCGGCCTCCTCGAAATAACGCCCGACGATGGTTTCATGGGCGCGCTCGATGACCTCGACGATGGCACCTTCGCGGCGACCACGGCGATCGAGACCGGCAACGCGGGCGAGCACGCGGTCGCCGTCGAACACCAGACGCATCTGCGCCGGGCTGAGGAACAGGTCGTCGCTGCCGTCGTCCGGCACCATGAAGCCGAAGCCGTCACGGTGACCGCTGATGCGGCCGCGGATCAGGTCAAGCTTGTCCACCGGGGCGTAGGTGCCACGGCGGGTGTAGATGAGCTGACCATCGCGCTCCATGGCGCGCAGGCGACGCCGCAGCGCCTCGAGTTGCTCATCGGTGGTCAGGCCGAACTCGGCCACCAGCTCCTCGCGAGCGGCGGGCGAACCACGCTCGGACAGGTGCTGCAGAATCAGCTCACGGCTGGGGATGGGGTTGTCGTATTTTTCCGCCTCGCGGGCGGCCTCAGGATCGAGGGATTGCCAATCGGCCATTAAGTGAAATCACCTTTACTCATATATAGACGGCTTGCCATATGCCTATTGAAGCGCGAAACGGCGGTTGGGTCTGCTCCCGTTTCGCTCTCGTGCCACGCCAAGGTGCCCAGTGGCACCCGCTCGGGCTGCGATCCGCTAGGCGCGGAATGCAGGCAACAGTAGATCCGCTGGCAAGTCCCGCAACGACGCATGGTGCGATTGTGCACGCAACCCATAGGAACGGGCCAGTTTTTGCGCAGACGGCCAGGAGACTGTCCCCTTGGCGGACGGCTGGAAGCCGCCATAAGTGAACGTCAGCAACCCGATAGCGGCACAATAATTTTTTTGCCGTCAGGGGTTTACAAGCAAAAACCGCATCCGTATAGTTCGCGGCCACAACGTTGCTGAGACGTTGTAACACGGAAACGACTGATTAATCATTGTTTCCCGTGCCCAGGTGGCGGAATTGGTAGACGCACTAGGTTCAGGTCCTAGCGGTGGCAACACCGTGGAAGTTCGAGTCTTCTCCTGGGCACCACTCTTCAGAAACCGAGCTGAAAGCTCGGTTTCGCTTTTAACGGAGCAGCTTCCGTACCGCCAAAAACGGTAAATGCTGCAAAAAGTCGGCGAGCGATCGTCGCAATGTGCCCAGGTGGCGGAATTGGTAGACGCACTAGGTTCAGGTCCTAGCGGTGGCAACACCGTGGAAGTTCGAGTCTTCTCCTGGGCACCACTCTTCAAAACAAAACCGAGCCAATGGCTCGGTTTTGTCTTTTCTGGCTTCCGAAAATCCTTGCCCCGACCACAGCCCATAGGGCTGCGCTCGACGCATCCGGCTGTCAGACCTTGAACTGGGCGAAGCTGGCCTTGAGCTGACTGACCAGGCCATCGACCACTCGCCCACTGGCCGCTGTCTCGCTGACCGCCTGCGCCGCGCGCTGGGCCTCGTTGTGAATCACCTCGACCCGACCGCGCACCGCCGAAGCGCCATCGGCCTGGTGGGCGGCGGAGCGGGTGGCGATATCGATGGCGCCATGCACCTCGTCCACCGAAGCCTGTACGGACTGCTGCAGGCGCGCACTGTCGCGCAGCGCCTGCAGCCCTTCGGCCGCCTGACCACCGGCCTGACCGATCACCGCCACCGCCTCACGCGCCCCCTGCTGCAGGGCGGCGATGTGGGCCTGGATGTCACCGGTAGACTGCTGGGTCTTGCTGGCCAGGGCGCGCACCTCGTCGGCCACCACGGCGAAACCGCGACCGCTCTCCCCGGCCCGCGCCGCCTCGATGGCGGCGTTCAGGGCCAGCAGGTTGGTCTGCTCGGCAATCGACTGGATCACCGTCAAGACCACCTCGATCTGCTCACTCTGCTTGGCCAGCTTCTCGATCACCGCCGAGCCGCTGTCGACCCTGGCCACCAGCGCCTCGATCAGGCTGCCGACCTTGGCGGCGATCGCCGCATTCTCGTGCGCCGCCTGGCGGATGGCCGTGACTCGCTGCTGGGCGTCATGCATGGCCTGGCTTTCCGCCTGGGCCGCCGCCGCCATTTCCTCCAGAGCCTGCAGGCTGCCAGCCACCTCGTCACGCTGACGGCCGGCCGCGGCCTCTGCCGCCGCACTGCGCGTGGCCAGGCTGCGAATCTCCTCGCCGGTACGCTGCGCCACCTCACCAGCCTCGCGAATGATCGGCTGCAGCTTGGCGATGAAGCGGTTGACCGCATCGGCCATCTCGCCGACCTCGTCGTCGCTGTCCAGCTGCACTCGCCGTGTCAGATCCCCTTCACCCGCCGCCAGATCCTGCAACGCCGCAATCAGCAGCTGCAGACGGCTAAGCACCCGCCAGCCGAGCACCAGGGCCACCACCGCAAGCGTCAGCAGGCCGACCACCAACAGGCCAGAGGCAATCTGCCAGCGCAGGCTGTCGGCCGCCTGCCGCACGGTCTCGCTGCCATTGCGCGCCATATCGGCCGTAGCCTGCTCGGCCAGTTGCAGACGCTGCTGCAGGGCCTGGGTGCTTTCCTGGGCGGCCCCCGACAGACTCTTGTCAACCAGCTCGCCAGCACTGCCGACCAGGGTGGCGAAGCGGCTGTCCAGCGCGGCCAGCTCCTGCTCCACGCCGTCCAGCGACATCCCCAGCTGCACCTTGCCGATGGAGGCGCCCATCGGATTGATGTCCACCTCGACCATGTGCACCTTCGGATCACGCGAGGCGGCATCGACCAGTTTGGCCAGCGCCGTATCGCCCTGCCCGGCCGCCACCAGCTCACGCACCCGCGGGCTGCTGCGGTTGAAGTTGCGGGTCAGGCGCTGGCCCTGGGCGTCATAGAACACAGCGAAGAGCACCGCCGGATCACGCTGAACGATGCGGGTCAGTGCCGTCAGCGCCGGGGTATCGTTGTCCCAGATGGCCTTGGGCGCCACACCGGCCAGTAGCTGGGCCATGGAGTTGCCGGACTGTTTGAGATTCTCCTCCAGCACTTTGCGCAGCTGAGCCTGCTCGTCCTTGAGCTGGCCGGTCAGGCCGCCGGAGAGGCGCTCACGGGTGTTGGCGGAAAGAGCGGCGAGACCGGCGCTCATCTCCTCCTCGGCACTGCCAAGCTCAGCCGCCAGGCGCTGGCTCTCGCCACCGAGGCGCTGCGTCAGGTCGTTGACCAGACCGTCGACGGTAGCGCGCGTCAGCCAGACGGCAAGCCCGACCTGGACCAGCATGGCCAGGCCGAGAGCGATGAAGACAGGGCGCAGCAGGCGGCTGCGCAACAGTGAAAACAGGACGGACACAACGAAACTCCTTCCGGTCGGGCGACCATGTCAGTGCATCGGCCGCATTGCGTAAAGCTGTAGCTAAGCAAGGTATAGGTCATTTGCCGGCATAAAAAAAACCCCGCAGCTGCGGGGTTTTCTTGGCGAGCGGCTCAGAAGTTCGAGTTGCCCTTGAGCTGCGCTTCCGCGGCCTTGGCCAGGTCCTGCGGCAGGAAGTCACGATCCGGGTCGTAGTCCGGCTTGAGGAAGCGCGACAGCGCTTCCAGGTCGCTGGGCGCCAGCGTACCGGCGGCCTGCTTCAGGCGCAGGTTGTTGAGGATGTAGTCATAGCGCGCGTCGTTGTAGTTGCGCACCGAACTGTACAGCTGACGCTGAGCATCGAGCACGTCGACGATGTTGCGGGTACCAACCTGATAGCCGATTTCGGTGGCTTCCAGGGCACTCTGGTTGGAGATGATCGACTGGCGACGGGCCTGCACGGTTTCCACGTCGGTGTTCACCGCGCGATGCAGGTTACGGGTGTTCTCCACCACCTTGCGGCGCAGGCTCTCACGCTCCTGCTCGCTCTGATTCAGACGCTGGTAGGCCTCGCGCACCTGCGAGCTGGTCAGGCCGCCGCTGTAGATCGGGATGTTCAGCTGCAGGCCGATGCTGGTCTGCTCGGCATCACCGTTGTAGGGCGACAGGGCATCGGTATTGGAAAAGCCGAGGTTGTCGTTGTCACCCTTCTGGTATTGAGCGACGGCATCCAGGGTCGGCGCATGGCCGGCCTTGTTCTGGCGCAGGGTTTCCTCGGCCGCATTGACCGCGTAGTTGCTGGCCTGCAGGTTGAGGTTCTGCTGGGCGGCGGTATCGACCCAGGCCTTGGCGTCGTTGGGCGTCGGCTCAAGCACAGGCAGGCTGTGCAGAATGCCCTCGATGGAGGCGTACTCGCGGTTGGTCAGGGTGACCAGGGCCTGGAACGCGTCATCCACGGCACGCTCGGCGAGAATGCGGTTGGCGCGGGCGGTGTCGTAACCGGCCTGGGCTTCGAGCACGTCGGTCTTGTCCGACAGGCCCACGTCGAAACGCTCGTTGGCCTGGTCCAGCTGGCGTTTGAACGCTGCTTCCTCGGCCTTGGTCGAGGCCAGGGTGTCCTGGGCGCGCAGCACGGCGAAGTAGGTTTCGGCGCTCTGCAGAATCAGGTTCTGTTCGGTGGCCGAGAGCTGCAGGGCATACTGCTGATCAGTGGCCTTGGCCGCCTGGAACTGGTACCAGCGGTCGGCACGGAACAGCGGCTGACTCAGATTGGCACGATAGGACAGGCCGCTGCGCGAGCTGTCGATGTCGCCCGTGCGGGTGTCCACCTTGGTATCGGTATTGGTGCTGTCGGCGCCGGCCGACAGGTTCGGCAGCAGTCCGGCTCGAGCCTGCGGCACCACTTCCTTAATCGCCGCGTAGTTGGCGCGCGCGGCAGCGAGGTCGGCGTTGTTCTTCACCGCTTCGTTGTAGACGGTGACCAGATCGGTCTTGCTTGCCAGGGGAGCTTCTTCGGCCCAGGCCATTCCTGTGGTGGCAGCAGCTACTGCGAGCGCCAGAGAGAGTCTGCGTAGCATGATCAGTCCTAGATGCGGGGTAATCGGGCAAGGCTAAGGCTGCGACCGGCAGCGGTCAAGGCGGCCGCGGCGCAACAACGGGTCAGTCTGCGACAAGCTTTGTTTCTTCGCCGCAACAATTCCTGGTGCCGGACAGATTCCCGACGAAACGTCGCTCGACCACCGGATAGCGCTTGGTGTTCCTCGGCACGCTTGATTAGACTGCCGGCAGTTCTTGTCGGGGTGCCCAGAGTCGTGGGCTGAGATCGGAGAGTTCCGGATCCCGTTGAACCTGATCAGGTTAAGGCCTGCGTAGGGAACAAGATGTCCTCGCCTGCTTGTGGCGAGTCCTCTCGCACCAGCCATGGTGCACCTTGCGCCATCAGGTTCGCTCCGACATTCAGCCAGGAGCCGTGCCGATGAGTGTCAAACAACAGAAGAATCTCAGTGAGAGCGCCCAGGTCGACCAACAGTCGATCCAGCCCTTCCCGCGTTCGCAGAAGGTCTACGTGCAGGGCTCGCGCCCGGACATCCGCGTGCCGATGCGCGAAATCAGCCTGGACGTCACCCCCACCGCCTTCGGTGGCGAGATCAACGCCCCGGTCACCGTCTACGACACCTCCGGCCCCTACACCGACCCGACCGTGCAGATCGACGTACGCCAGGGCCTGCCGGACGTGCGCAGCGCCTGGATCGATGACCGTGGCGACACCGAGAAGCTGTCGGGCCTGTCCTCCGAGTTCGGCCAGCGCCGCCTGAACGACGCCGAGCTGTCCGCCATGCGCTTCGCCCACGTGCGCAACCCGCGCCGGGCCAAGGCCGGGCAGAACGTCAGCCAGATGCACTACGCGAAGAAGGGCATCATCACCCCCGAGATGGAATACGTTGCCATCCGCGAGAACATGAAGCTCACCGAGGCCCGCGAGGCCGGCCTGCTGAAAGAGCAGCATGCCGGGCAGAGCTTCGGCGCCTCGATCCCGAAAGAGATCACCCCCGAGTTCGTCCGCAGCGAGATCGCCCGCGGCCGCGCCATCATCCCGGCCAACATCAACCATGTGGAGCTGGAGCCGATGATCATCGGCCGCAACTTCCTGGTGAAGATCAACGGCAACATCGGCAACTCGGCGCTGGGTTCTTCGATCGAAGAAGAAGTGGCCAAGCTGACCTGGGGCATCCGCTGGGGCTCGGACACGGTCATGGACCTGTCCACCGGCAAGCACATCCACGAGACCCGCGAGTGGATCATCCGCAACTCGCCGGTACCGATCGGCACCGTACCGGTCTACCAGGCGCTGGAGAAGGTCGGCGGCATCGCCGAGGACCTGACCTGGGAGCTGTTCCGCGACACCCTGATCGAACAGGCCGAGCAGGGCGTGGACTACTTCACCATCCATGCCGGCGTGCTGCTGCGCTATGTGCCGCTGACCGCCAAGCGCGTCACCGGCATCGTCAGCCGCGGCGGCTCGATCATGGCCAAGTGGTGCCTTGCGCATCACAAGGAGAATTTCCTCTACACCCACTTTGAGGAAATCTGCGAAATCATGAAGGCCTACGACGTCAGCTTCTCGCTGGGCGATGGCCTGCGTCCGGGCTCGATTGCCGACGCCAACGACGCCGCGCAGTTCGGCGAGCTGGAGACCCTCGGCGAGCTCACGAAAATTGCGTGGAAGCACGACGTGCAGACCATGATCGAAGGCCCCGGCCACGTGCCGATGCAGCTGATCAAGGAGAACATGGACAAGCAGCTGGAATGCTGCGACGAAGCGCCGTTCTATACCCTCGGCCCGCTGACCACCGACATTGCCCCGGGCTACGACCACATCACCAGCGGCATCGGCGCGGCGATGATCGGCTGGTTCGGCTGCGCCATGCTCTGCTACGTGACGCCCAAGGAACACCTGGGCCTGCCGAACAAGGATGACGTGAAGACCGGCATCATCACCTACAAGATCGCCGCGCACGCCGCGGACCTCGCCAAGGGCCACCCGGGCGCGCAGATCCGCGATAACGCCCTGTCCAAGGCGCGCTTCGAGTTCCGCTGGGAAGACCAGTTCAACCTCGGCCTCGACCCGGATACCGCGCGCAGCTACCACGATGAGACCCTGCCCAAGGAGTCGGCCAAGGTGGCGCACTTCTGCTCCATGTGCGGGCCGAAGTTCTGCTCGATGAAGATCACCCAGGAGGTGCGCGAGTACGCCGCCGAGCATGGCCTGACCGACGAGCAGAAGGCCATCGAGGCCGGCTTCGCCGAGCAGTCCGAGCGCTTCAAGGAAGAAGGCGCGGTGATCTACAAGCAGGTCTGAGCCGCGCTGCAGAGTTGAAAAAGCCGGGCATGCCCGGCTTTTTCATGTGCGCCGTTCAGCGCGACGAGGGAAAGTAGATGGACTTGAGGATGCCGTTCAGCCGCGCGTAGGGAATACGCAGCTCGGGGTGGCCGCTGGCATAGGGGGCGATACGCCCGACCTCATACTTGAGCATGACCGAGTCGCGCAGCAGGGCAACGTTGGCAGTGCGCACGAACGGCCACTCGGCCTGGTACTGCAGATCCTGATCCAGGCCATTGGCCTTGAGCCAGGCCTGGTAGGCCAGCTCGGCCTGCTGCCAGAAGGCGGTCTCGCCATCCGGCAGCAGCAGGTCGTCCGGGCTCAGCAGGCGGTCCTTGTCGCGGTCGTAGTTGAGATAGGCGCGCCCGGGAATGCCGTGGGCGCCGCCGGTGAAGCGGTAGCTGGACAGTTCGATCACCGCCAGGCGGCCGTGCTGCTGCAGCACCTTGGATTGCAGGTAGCTCATCCAGCCCGGCTGGGCGCTGGCCAGGAACTCCTGCTCGTAGACCGCCAGCGAGGGCGGCGCTGGATCACCCGGCAGCTCGATGGTCAGTTTGAGCAGCTCCTGCTCGATGCGCGCATTCAGCTCCGGCAGCTCGTCGAAGGTCTGCAGGTCGATATTGATCAGCGCGCAGTCCTTGCCCTCGCAGCCCGGTGCGCGATGCTCCCAGGCCTGGCGACTGACGGCCAGCCCCGATTCGGGCTTGGCGGCGAGCAGCAAAGCCTGGCAACCACTGAGCAGGAGCGACAGGGACAGCAGGCCGGCAACGGCGATGGCACGCATGGATTCTCCTCGGGACGGCGACGGGCGGTTCGACTGCAGGCCGCACCGGGCGTTCCCGGGTGCGGCGGCGGCCATTGTCGCCGCCCGCGCGGCGCCATCCAAGTGGCAGGAATCACAGGCTGAAGTCGCGACGCACCTGCAGGTAGAGGCGATCGCGATTGTCGAACTGGCCGTACTGGGTGGTCTGCCCGCCACTGAAGGCGATGTAGCCCGTCTCCAGGTACCACTGGTTCCAGGGCCGGTAGCCGAGGTTGGCCTTGACCATGTGGCTGCTCTGCACCTCGCGGTTGTACAGCCAGAGGACGCCGGCATTGAGGCGCTGCTTGGACCAGTCCTTGAGCAGCGCCGCCGACGCCTCCCAGCCGGTCTCGCGCGGCAGGCTGTCCGGTGCGCCGTGGCGATGGCTGACCGTGGCCTGCAGGTTGACCGTCCATTCGTTGCGGGTCAGATCGAGGCCCAGCAGCGCCGCCGACTTGGGTACGTTTTCCGCACCTTCCGGGGTCTGCAACGGCTCGTTGAGCAGGTGCACCAGGTCGCCACGCACCACCCAGTCGCCGGCCGGGCGGGCGAACGAGGCGCCGACCAGGCTACGCCGGCGCTGTTGCTCGACCATCTGCCCCTCCTCCACCACGTACAGCGGATCGGGGCTGAGGCCGTCGAACAGGTAGAAGTCCAGATCGGTGCCGTCGACCAGCATCTTGCCGCGCCAGCCGATATCCGGGCGCTCGTGTTCGTCGTCCTCGTCCAGCCCCTCCGGCCGCCCGGCCACGGCGAAGTCGGCGCCGGCCGGGGCGTAGCGGGTGGTCTCGGCCTTGGGCGCGACGACGAACTGCTGCTCCAGGCTGTCGCCATAGATTTCCACCACCGCCATCGGCCGGGTTTGCCGGCCGAGGGAGTAGTCGTCGATGTAGGGCAGCAGGAACTCGCGCAGGTCCAGCGGGTTGAGCACGTCGACCAGGCGGAAGTAGTCGCCGCGCCCCCAGGCGATCTGCTGCTGGCCAAGGCGCCACTGCCAGTTGTCGCCGGCCCAGGTGAGATAGAGCTCGCGCAGGTCCTGGTCGGATTCCATGCGATCCTCCAGCTTGCCGCCGGCATCGTCGTACTGGCTGCGGTAGCGGCCGAGCAGCACGCTGTCGAGGGTCCAGTTGCCCTGGCTGATGCGGCTCTCCAGCAAGGCCTCGACGCGGTGGCCGGAGCTGCTGGCGCCGGTGGTGTCGTGGTGGTAGCCGTCCTCCACGTGACCGCGACTGCTGAGGGTCGCCGCGGCCAGCGGGAGGCTGGTCAGGCCCAGCAGGCCGATAAGCACTGCACGCATCAGCGAATCCCGTTGCGCAGGGCGCGCTCGCTGAAGTTCTGGTCGCCCAGGTCCAGGTTGTAGTCGGCGGCGGTGCGCAGCAGGCGGGTCTGGCCACCCTCGACCAGGTTGCTCATCAGCGACTCGTTGACCGTCCAGAAGCCTTCCACCTGACTCACATCGACCACTTCGAAGGTCTTGATCTGCCGGCCGCCACGGAAGAACTCGTCACGCAGGATCAGCTGGCGCTCGCGGTCGACATAGACCAGGCGCTGGCTGTAGCCGGTGCGCGGATTCTCCAGACCGTCGGCGGTGCGCGCCTCGATCACGTAGACCGGGCGCCCCTTGTACTCCTCCTCGCGCAGCAGCCGGTACTGGTAGTCGTCGACGCGCATGCGCTCGATGTCAGCGAAGGAGAAGTCGGTGCCGAGGAACGGGCCCTCCTTGGAGTTGGTGGCGATGCGCCGGGTCTTGCGCAGAGCCGGCAGGTACAGCCACTGGTCGTCCTCGCGGGCAGCGGCCTCGGCGTAGCTGTGCATGAGGATGCCAGTGCCGGCGGTGTCGCTGGGCGCGGTGAAGTACAGGGTGGCCTTGCGCTCCTCGCCGTACTCCTTCTCCAGCATCAGCAGCTTGCGCTCGCGGACGAAGCCGTCGGCCATGGTCTGCACCAGGGTCACTTCGGAGCGGCGGTCCTGGCCTTCGTCGCGGTCGCGCACGGCACGCATGATGGCAGCGGGGTCGAGAGCCTCGGCGAGAGCCGGGACACTGAGCAGCAGGCCGAGAGCAAGCAGGGAAATACGCATGGGAAACTCCTTAACGACAGTCGACTGTCAGGTAGCTGTTCGGGGTGGATGACCACTGCGCGGTGGTCTCCAGGCGGTAGCCGGGCAGATTCGGCGCGCTGCTGCGCTGGCGCCCCAGGGCGACCAGCTTGAGGCGCTGGAAGTCGGGCCGTGCCAGGTCCTGCAGGTCACGGCTGCGCAGGCTTTCGGCGATCAGGTAGAGCTGGGCCACTTCGTCATCGCTGACCGGCAGGCCGGACTCACCGTTGAGTACCTGGCGCAGGTAGATCAGGATGTCGGCGGCCGAATAGGCCTGCAGGCTGCGCTGGCGCAGCGTCGCGGCGGCCTGCTGCAGGCCCTGCAGGGTGGTGGTGCGCGACGGTACCGGACCGGCGGCCTGCAACGTCCACTCCTGCAAGGTGTAACCCTGCAATGCGCCCTGGGCGCCGCTGGCTACCTGGCAGCCGGGAGCGAAATCGACGGCCAGGCGCTTGGCATAGCTCAGCAGCAGTTCGGCCTTGTCGGCTTCCGCGTAGGGCCGCGCCAGGCGCAGCCAGAAGTGCGTGCCATCGCCGGCGGCGGTGACCAGGCGCGGGCCGAGCAGCGGGTGTCGCTCGACCAGCCCGGCCAGAGTCTTGAGACCTGCGGGTGTCAGCTCGCGGGTCTCGATCAGGCGACGGAAGCGCACGTCGTCGCCCTGGACGGCAATGGCATTGGTGCTGGCCAGGCTGTCCAGGGACTGGATCGGCGTGTGCCCCTGGGCATCCTTCACCTGCCACAGATTCTGCGTGGCGCCGACCAGACGCTGCAGGTGCTCGGCCTGGTAAAGCTCGCCGCCCGGGTAGAGCGTCAGCGCCAGCCAGTCCTGGGCACCGGCTGGCAGGGCCACGCAGAGCAGCCAGAGCAGGTGCTTACGCATTGGCCGGCTCCAGCTGCGCCTCAGCCTGAGCCACCCGGGCGGTGTTGACGAAGACCGGCAGCACCAGCAAGGCGAACAGCGCGGCCAGCAGCATGGTCAGAGAGATGAAGAGCCCCAGGTTGACCAGCGACTGGTAGCCCGACAGGCATAGCACCAGGAAACCCAGGCCCAGCGCGAGGGTGTTGATCAGTATCGGCTTGCCGCTATGCTGCAAGGCCGACTGAGTCACCTGCTCAGCCGTGCCCCGGCTGCGCCGCATCGCGGCGATCACGTGAATGGCATAGTCGATACCGATACCCACGGAGATCGCTGCGATGATCGAAGTGCCGATATCCAGATCGGTACCGCTCAGCGCCATCAGCGTGCCAATGCCCACCAGGGTGAACAGCAGCGGTAGCAGCGCGGCGAAGCCCAGGCGCACCGAGCGAAACATGACCATGACCATCAACGCGATCAGCGCCAGCGACAACAGGATGCTGCTGACTTGCCCCCACACCACCGCATCGGTGGTCGCTACCAACACCTCACCATAACCGGACACACGCACCGTCATACCGGCCGGCAGGACTTCGCGGGCCTTGGCCAGGGCATCACGCATCACCACGCCGACCTCGGACGATCGGTCGCTGTGCAGGATGGCGAGCACCCGACCGTTCTGGAAACGGCGATCCACCACGTCGAACAGGTCGCGGCCGTTGGCGTTCTCGTAGAGCAGGTAGTACTGCGCCAGCAGGCTGGCGCTGATGTCGTCCGGCAGGCGGTACTGCTCGGCAGTGAAGGTCTCCTGGGTCACCTGGTGCAGGCGCTTGACGAAGTCCGCCGGCGAGTAGGTGAAACCGACCAGCGGCTGCTGGCGCAGGTGATCCTGCAGCCTGGCCATGCCCTGAATCACCGCCGGGTCCTTGAAAGCGTCGGCCCTGTCGCTCTCGATCATGATGCTGATCGGCGTGGTACCGCCGAACAGGGCGTTGATTGCCGCATCGTCCTGGCGGATACGGCTGTCGTCCTCGAAGTAGCCGATGACCTGATTGTCCACGGTCAGGTGTTCGACCACGTACCAGCCACACAGCAGGATGGCCGCCAGCATGCCGACAGCCAGGCGCCTGCCGTAGCGGGCGAAGTGACCGAGGGCAGCAATCATGCGGTCCAGGCGGTCGCTGGCCAGCAGCCCGTGGCGCGGGGGCTCGGCCCGCCAGAGGATCAGCAGCGCCGGCAGGAAGACAATGGTGATCAGCCAGGCAAAGAAGATACCGATCCCGGTGAAGATACCGAACTCGCGAATGAAGGTGACATCGGTCCAGGCCAGCGAGAGAAACCCGCCCAGCGTGGTCGTGGAGGTCACGAGCATCGGCCAGAACAGCTGTCGCATCACATGCGCTGCCGTGTCGATGCGCGCCTGGCGATCCGGCTTGGGCGGTAGCTTGCGGTAGTAGTCGGCGAGGAAGTGGATGGCGTCGCACACCGCGATGGAAATGATGAACACCGGCATGATCGAGGTGATGATGTTCTGCTTCACCCCGCAGGCGGCCATCAGGCCGAGGGTCCAGATCAGGCTCAGCACAGCGATCAGCAGCGGCACCACCACGCCCTGCACGCGCCCGAAGCTGACGAAGAGCACCAGCAAGATCACCAGCAGCACGGCCGGCAGCAGGGTCTGGTTATCCTGCTCCATGTTCGACGCGGTCTGCGCGGCGATCATCGGCGGGCCGCTGAGGTAGATGCGGTCGTCGCCCTGCACCTTGTCGGTGATGTCGACGATGGCCTGGTACACCTGCAGCATGGCCGGCGAATCATCCTGGGCGATGTTGAACTCGACCTGGATGGTGGTGGCGCTGCCGTCACGCGAGACCAGGCTGTCGAGGAACAGCGGGTTGCCCATGGCCTCGGCACGCAGGGCGTCGAGCCCGGCCTGGTCGGTGGGCACGCGCGGCATCAGCGGATGCGCGTCGAGCGCCTCGTCGATGGTCAGCAGGTTCTCGATGGTCACCAGGCTGCGCACCTTGCGGATTGGCACCAGGCGCGTGTGCAGGCTGTCCAGCCAGGCTTCGCGGGTATGGCTGAGTTCGCCAAGCTCGGACAGGCGCTGCTTCAGCGCGGCCAGGCGCGGCTGGTCGGCGGGGGTCAGGTCGCCTTCGAGGATGGCCTCGACGTCGGCCTGCAGGCGCGGGTCTTCGGCGAGGGTGCGCAGCTTGTCGCTGTCCCCCGGCAAGACCATCTCGATGGCCTGGAAGGCGCGGGTCAGCTCGGCCACCAGGGTCAGGCTCCTGGTGTTGAAGATATTGCCCTGGGGGTTCTCCAGGGCGACGAAGGCCTGCTCACCGGTGTTGGAGAACAGCCGTTTGTTGTCGGCATCGGCCATCCGGCTGGGGTGGTTCCTGTCGATCATGTAAGGGGTACTGTTGATCTCCAGGCGCCCCAGCGCGACCACCGCCGCAGCGGTAATCATCAGCAGGATGGCGAGCATCAGCCAGGGCCGATGCAGCATCCAGGAGAGCAGCGCGACGGCGCGGGGCTTCATGCGGCGGCTCCTGCGCCGGTGTAGGCGTCCAGACGCAGGTCGTCCTTGGCCTTGCTGCGGTTCTGCGCCTCGGCCACCAGGTTGGCCCAGATCACCGTCTTGTGGATCTCGCTGGTGCCGCCGGCGAAGAACAGGCCAATGGAGTCACGCAGCAGGCGCTCGAAGTGGAAGTCGCGGCGGTAGCCGTAGTTGCCGTGGATGCGCATGGCGTTGAGGCAGGCCTCGTGCATCGCCTCGCTGGCCAGCATCTTGATGATCGAGGCCAGGGTCGAGCAGTCCTGCCCTTTCTCCAGCGCGGTAAGGCCGCGCACCACCACGCTACGCAGCAGTTCCAGCTGGGTGTAGGCCTGCACGATGTGGCCCTGCACATACTGGTTGTCGCTGATCGGCCGACCGAAAGCCTCGCGCTTGAGGCTGTACTGCAGGCACTCGTCGATCACCGGCTGCATACAGCCGACAATGGACACGCCGGTGAAGATGCGCTCGACCAGGAAACCGAAGTACAGCACGCGCAGGCCTTGCCCCTCGACGCCGACCAGGCTGTCGGCGGCCAGCGCCACGTTGTCGAAGGTCAGGCTGCCGATCGGCGTGCCGCGGTTGCCCATCAGGTCGAACGGCACCGACTGGGTCAGGCCGGGTGCGGCAGTTTCGCTGATGAAGCAGGAAATGGCGTTGGGGCCAGCCTCCTCCAGGCGGGCGAAGGTCATGCAGATGTCGGCCACCGGGGCGTTGGTGATGTTCCATTTCATGCCGTTGAGGCGGTAGCCGCCGCCATCGCGGCTGGCGGCCAGCTTCAGCGAGCGCACGTCGGATCCGCAGCCCTGCTCGGTGATGGCGAAGCAGCCGATCTTCTCGCCGCTGATCAGCGGCGGTAGCCAGCGCTGCAGCTGCTCCTCGCTGCCGTAGCTGAGCAGCGCGGCCTGCACCAGCGCCACCTGGGCGACGAAGGAGACCAGCACGCCCATGTCCTGGCAGCCCTCGGAGAAGCCCTCCAGCGCAGCGGAGAACTCCCACACGCCAAGCCCCTGGCCGCCGAAGCGCTCGGGCATGTGCACGCCGAACAGCCCGGTTGCGCCCAGGACGCGCCACAGCTCGCGGTCGAAGCCCAGCGCCTGGTCGCGCTCAGCCGAGGTCGGGCGCACCAGATCGCGGCCGACGGCCAGGTAGTGGGCACGGATCGCCTGCTGCTGTTGGTTCCAGATACCGTTCATGTTCATGCTCCTATGTGCAGGGTGTTCTGCTGCTTGGCATCACGCAGCCGAGAAAGGAATTCGTCGCCGTCGAGCTCGATCAGCGCCTCGATCTGCGCCACCCGCTCGTGGTCGATGGCGTCCAGGCGCAGCCAGAACGGATGCACCTCGCGGCCCTGGTAGCGATTGGCATAGAGGTGCTGGGGCGGGATGCAGGCGATACGCGCCGGCAGGATCTGCGGGCGGAAGCCGAAGAAGCTGAGGTTGCGCAGGGTGACCTGGCGCTCACCGTCGCCGACCATCGCCACCACGCCGCTGTCGGCCTGGCACAGCAGGCGGCCGTAGGCGCTGAGCAGCAGCATGCCGGCCTTGGCCTCGAGTACCGGATCGCCGATCTGCGCCTTGGTCACCCGGCCGATCTCGCGCACCTGCTCCACCGGCAGGTCCTGCAGTTCGCCTATCTGCGCGTAAAGGTCCCGACCGAAGGCGGTTTCCACGCCGAAGGACGGCCGCTGGCTGTCGTCGAAGCGCTTGCCGCGGGCGATCGGCGCCTTGAGGGTGGAATAGGCCAGCAACTGCTGGTCGCTGTCGCGCACCAGGACGATGTGCACGTCTTCCGGGGCCAGATGCTCCAGCGGTTCGGCGTGCAACTGGCGCATTGCCGCGGTCTGCGGATTGATGAAGCCAACCTTGGCGTAGTGCACGAAGGCGAAACGCAGCAGCTGGCGGGTCAGGTTGTTGTCCAGCTGGTAGTTGGCAATCGCGTAGGTAGCGACGCCAGCGCGACGGTCGATACAGAACTGCGGGTAGCCCTGCAGACCATTCAGCAACGGCGCCTGGTAGTGCTTCACCGAACGCTCGAGGAAGAACGCATCGGGCCGCTCCGGCGGCAGCTGGCGCCACTGCGCCAGGGCCTGGCGCCCCTGATCGAGCAGCCGCTGATGCTCGCGCTCGGCCTGGGCGTCACGGCGCCGGGTCAGCTCCCAGACATCGACATAGACGGCGTCGCGCACCGGGCGGCCATTGACCAGGTCAATAATCAGCGCAGTGGCCAGGGTGCCGAACAGGTGCGCGGCGATGCCCAGCTGCGAGGTGTAGTCCTTGCCGGCCAGGTGGCGGTCCAGCTCGGCGTACATTTCCAGCGGCACGCACTCCACCGGGATCAGGTAGGAGCAGGCCTGCATCGGATCAAGGGTGGCGACCTGCTCGGCACTGAGCTGGCCTTCCAGCACCTGCAGATCGGGGTTGCGGTAGTCGAACACCGGAATGTATTGCGCGGCGGCCATGTCGTAGCCGCATACCACCGGCTTGTACTGGCGCTGGCAGACACGGTGCAGCAGGTACTTCATCTCCAGGCCGGCGCGGCCGGTGACGTCGATGGCGTCCACCACCACGTCGGCCTGGGCAACCATGGCCTCGACGTTGTCCGGGGTGACGCCGTGGCCGTGCAGCTCCAGCTTGATATAGGGGTTGATCTGCCGTACGCGCTCGGCAAACACCTCCACCTTGGCCCGCCCGATATCGCTGACCACCATGTTCTGCCGGTTGGCGTTGTTCAGCTCGTAGCTGCCGTTGTCAGCCAGGATCAGGTGTTCGGCGCCACTGCGCACCAGCAGCTCGATCACGCTGCCGCCGGTGGAGCCGCAGCCGGCGATGAGAATCACCGCCTCGCGCAGGCCGCACTGGTCGTCGCTGCTGATGAACCCGGCATTGCGCAGGGTGAGTTCGCGATAAAACTGATCGTGATCCAGGGGAGGCGTCATGGTTGCGTCCTGCTGAGTAGGGAGGCGGGCATCCTATTCAGCGCTTTAATGGCACAACAAGGACCAATCCGGCCTCGCTGCCATTAATCACAGCAACTCTAACTGTTTGATTTATATATATTTTTTATATGTGATCACAGACCGATGAGTTCTCAAACGCAAACCGCCCCGAAATGGGGCGGCCTGTCATGCAACGGTCATTGAAAAAAGCCCGCGGGCGGCTCTAGCCCACCAGTTTGCGCTGATCCTGCGGCACCCTGGCCAGCTCCCAGAGAAAGCTGTCGAGTTTGAACGTGGAGGTGCGGATCTTCTCCTCGATGTCCTGCAGCTCGCGACACACTTCCTGGAAGCGTTGCTCGCGACGCACGGCAGCCAGAGCCTCGTTGATCCGTTCCGGCTGCGCGCCGATGTATTCGCGCACGCGCTTGCCATCCTTTTGCGGGCGCACCAGGTAGAGGTAGCGCTGCTGATGCCAGTAAGGCGTAGCGGCGATACGCGGGGAGTCCTGCAGCACCTCGAATTCGGCCAGCAGGTTGACCCGCAGCGACTTGAGGCTGTCCAGCTGCTCGGAGATGCGCCAGACCTTCTGGCCCAGGCTTTCCTGGTCAGCGAGCTTGTGCGCATGGGTCTCGCGGTGGGAGATGTCGGTGATGGTCAGCAGGCTGCCACGGTCGCTGCCGTCGATACTGGGAATCGGCGCGGCGCTCATCTGCACCCAGCGCACCTGGCCATCGCGGGCCTGGATGCGCATCGGGTAGCGCTCGGCCGTCGGGCCCTGGCAGCGCTGCTTGAGCACCACCTCCACCAGGTCGGCGGAGATCACCTGAGCCAGCGGTCGACCCAGGGCCTCGGCCGGGGGATAGCCGAGAAACTGCTGCATGAACGGATTCATGTAGGTAATGCGCCCGCGCGGGTCGAGCACCACCAGCCCCTCCTGCGCCTGCTCGACCAGATTCTGGTAACAGCGCGTGTCGCCCGTGCTGTAGCAGCTGGCTACCTGCACGCCGGGCTGGCCGCCGAAATCGGCGTCGGTGTAGGCCACCGGGATATCCGTGTCCGGGTCATACTGCCGAAGCAGATCGATCAGCTCTGCAGCGCGCATCCACCCTACCTCCCTGTTAAGTCGTAACAGACGTGACGAGTATACTCAGCGGCAGCCAATGAAATAGGCTGCTATTTAGGATAGATACCGTCGCACAACGCCGGCGCCAACCTCTCCGGGACGGGCGCCAGCGCTTGCCAAAGCAAGGCGGCGACGCGCACATTCATCAACACCACAACGGATTCTGCGCGGAGCTTTGCCGCGCCACGAGGGGGATTGCATGTCACAGGCCGATGTCGAAGTGCTGCAGCGGGAAACCTGCTTCAAGGGTTTCTACCGCCTGGATCGCCTGCAGCTGCGCCATCGCCAGTTTGCCGGCGGCATGGGCCCGCAGCTCAGCCGCGAGCTGTTCGTGCGCCACGATGCGGTGTGCGTACTGCCTTACGACCCGCAACGCGACAGCGTGGTGCTGATCGAGCAGTTCCGCATCGGCGCCATGGACAAGAGCAGCAACCCCTGGTTGCTGGAGCTGGTCGCCGGGCTCATCGACAAGGACGAGCAACCCGAGGAAGTGGCGCGTCGCGAGGCCGTGGAAGAGGCCGATCTGGAGTTGACCGCACTGTGGCCGATCACCCAGTACTACCCCTCCCCCGGCGGCTCTGACGAGCGCGTGCACCTCTATATCGGCCGTTGCGACAGCGAGGGCGCCGGCGGCGTGCATGGCCTGGCCGAGGAAGGCGAGGATATCCGCGTGCATGTCTGGCCGCTGGAGGACGCGTTGCAGGCGGTGAAGGACGGTCGCATCGACAACGCCGCCAGCATCATCGCCCTGCAATGGCTGGCGCTGAACCGTGCCGAAGTGCGGGGGTTGTGGTCATGAACCTGCTGCGCGAGCGCTACCGGGTCGACCTGGTCGAACTGCAGGCCGCTTGCGAAGCCAACTACGCGCGCCTGCTGCGCCTGCTGCCGGATATGCGCGAGGCCCAAGGTGAGCGGCGCGTGGCGCTGAGCCAGGGCGACCTGCTGCTCGGCGTACTGCTGCTGCGCGTGACCGAGAACTGCCCCTACACCACCACCCTGGAAGTGCGCCAGGAACACAGCCTGCCGTGGCTGCCGGTACCGCGCCTGGAAGTGCGCGCCTACCACGACGCGCGCATGGCCGAGGTCATTGGCGCGGAGAACGCGCGACGTTTTCGCGGCATCTATCCCTACCCCAATGCCGCCATGCACCAGCCGGACGAGAAGACCCAGCTCAACCTGTTCCTCGGTGAGTGGCTGAGCCACTGCATCGCCTGCGGCCACGAGCTGACGCCGGTGTTGTGATCACAACCTCGCAAATGTGACGGGTTCACGTTTGCCGGGTTTACCGAATCGCATTTCACCCACCATAATCCTGAAACCCTGTTCAGGAGTTGGCCCTTGTCGCGCCCGTCGTCTCTTGCCTCCGATCGCCCGGTGCTGCTGGTTCAGCTCTCGGACAGTCACCTATTTGCCGAGGAAGACGGCAAGCTGCTCGGCATGGACACCTGCGACAGCCTGGCCAAGGTCATCGAGCGGGTGCAGACGGAACAGCCGCAGATCGACCTGATCCTCGCCAGCGGCGACCTCTCGCAGGACGGCAGCCTGGCTTCCTACCAGCGCTTTCGCGACCTCAGCGCCCAGCTCAACGCGCCGACGCGCTGGTTCCCCGGCAATCACGACGAACTACCGGCCATGCAGCAGGCCTGCGCCGGCAGCGATCTGCTGCAGCCAGTCGTAGATCTGGGCCACTGGCGCATCATCCTGCTCGACTCCTCGATTCCCGGCGCCGTGCCCGGCTACCTGGCTGACGACCAGCTCGAGCTGCTGGAGCGCGCGCTGAGCGAAGCGCCCGACCGTCACCATCTGGTGTGCTTCCACCACCACCCGGTCTCCATCGGCTGCCGCTGGATGGAGCCGATCGGCCTGCGCAATCCGGAAGCCCTGTTCGCCGTGCTGGAGCGCCACCCGCAGGTACGCGCGGTGCTCTGGGGCCATATCCACCAGGAGTTCGACCAGCAGCGCGGCGGCATCCGCCTGCTCGCCTCGCCCTCGACCTGCGTGCAGTTCGCCCCCGGCAGCGAGGAATTCCAGGTCGATACCACTGCCCCCGGCTACCGCTGGCTGCGCCTGCACGCCGACGGACGGCTGGAGACCGGCGTGTCGCGGGTCACCGGCATCCACTTCGAAGTCGACTACAGCGTCAAAGGCTACTAACTCCGCACCGCCGGATGTCAATGCTTGCGGCTGGCGTCGCCTAGCTTGTAGCCTCCCGCTCCATGACTTCCAGCATCCTCTATATCCACGGCCTCAACAGCTCGCCGACCTCGACCAAGGCCAGCCAGCTGCTCAAGGTGGCCGAACACTGCGGCATCGCCCGGCAGCTGCGCGTGCCGGCCCTGCACCATCACCCGCGCCAGGCCATGCTTCAGCTGCAAGCGGCCGTCGCCGAGCTGGGCCGGCCGTTGCTGGTCGGCAGCTCTCTCGGCGGTTTCTACGCCACCTACCTCGCCGAGCAGCATGGCCTCGATGCCCTGCTGATCAACCCGGCCGTGCGCCCGCACCGCTTGTTCGGCGGCAAGGAAGAGCTGCAGACCAACTACTACACCGGCGAAACCTGGCTGCTGACCCACGACCACGTTGCCGCCCTGGCCGAGCTGGAAATGCCCGAGCCGCGCGACGCCAAGCGCTACCGGGTGTGGCTGCAGACGGCCGACGAGACCCTCGACTACCGCCAGGCCGAGGCCTTCTACGCCGGCTGCAGCCTGGACATCCAGGAAGGCGGCGACCACAGCTACCAGGGTTTTGCCCAACGCATTCCGGAAATCCTCGAGCAGGCCGGCTTCGCCCCGGCACTCTGGGCCGATTTCGATTTCTCCACCCTTTGAAGAAGACCTGAACCGCTTATGGCCCAGCAGAACGCCTACAACGCCGATGCCATCGAAGTACTGTCCGGTCTGGACCCAGTGCGCAAGCGCCCGGGCATGTACACCGACACGGCGCGGCCCAACCACCTGGCCCAGGAAGTCATCGACAACAGCGTCGACGAGGCGCTGGCCGGCCACGCCAAGACCATCCAGGTGATCCTCCATGCCGACAACTCGCTGGAAGTGATCGACGACGGCCGCGGCATGCCGGTGGACATCCACCCGGAAGAAGGCATCCCCGGCGTCGAGCTGATCCTCACCAAGCTGCACGCCGGCGGCAAGTTCTCCAACAAGAACTACCAGTTCTCCGGCGGCCTGCACGGCGTGGGTATCTCGGTGGTCAACGCCCTGTCCAACCAGGTCGAGGTCAAGGTCAAGCGTGACGGCAGCGAGCACCGCATGACCTTCGCCGACGGTTTCAAGGCCACCGACCTGGAAGTGATCGGCACGGTCGGCAAGCGCAACACCGGCACCAGCGTGCGCTTCTGGCCCGATCCGCAGTACTTCGATTCGCCGAAGTTCTCCATCAGCCGCCTCAAGCATGTGCTCAAGGCCAAGGCCGTTCTCTGCCCGGGTCTGGAAGTCACCTTCACCGACAAGAACCTCGACGAGACCACCCGCTGGTACTTCGAGGACGGCCTGCGCTCCTACCTCACCGATGCGGTGAGCGAGTACGTGCGCCTGCCCGACGAGCCGTTCTGCGGCTCGCTGGCCGGCAACCAGGAAGCGGTGGACTGGGCCCTGCTGTGGCTGCCGGAAGGCGGCGAGTCGCTGCAGGAAAGCTACGTCAACCTGATCCCCACCGCGCAGGGCGGCACCCACGTCAACGGCCTGCGCCAGGGCCTGCTGGATGCCATGCGCGAGTTCTGCGAGTTCCGCAACCTGCTGCCGCGCGGGGTCAAGCTCGCCCCGGAAGACGTCTGGGAACGCATCGCCTTCGTCCTCTCGATGAAGATGCAGGAGGCGCAGTTCTCCGGGCAGACCAAGGAGCGCCTGTCCTCGCGCGAGGCAGCCGCCTTCGTTTCGGGCGTAGTGAAGGACGCCTTCAGCCTGTGGCTCAATGCCCACCCGGAAACCGGCCTGCTGCTGGCCGAGCAGGCCATCGGCAATGCCGGTCGCCGCCTGAAAGCCGGCAAGAAAGTCGAGCGCAAGAAGATCACCCAGGGCCCGGCGCTGCCCGGCAAGCTGGCCGACTGCGCGGGGCAGGACCCGATGCGCGCCGAGCTGTTCCTGGTCGAGGGCGACTCCGCCGGCGGCTCGGCCAAGCAGGCCCGCGACAAGGAGTTCCAGGCGATCATGCCGCTGCGCGGCAAGATCCTGAACACCTGGGAAGTGGACGGCGGCGAAGTGCTGGCCTCGCAGGAAGTCCACGACATCGCCGTGGCCATCGGCATCGACCCGGGCTCCAGCGACCTGTCGCAGCTGCGCTACGGCAAGATCTGCATCCTCGCCGACGCCGACTCCGACGGCCTGCATATCGCCACCCTGCTTTGCGCCCTGTTCGTTCGTCACTTCCGCCCGCTGGTGGAAGCCGGCCACGTCTATGTGGCGATGCCGCCGCTGTACCGCATCGACCTGGGCAAGGAAGTCTTCTACGCCCTCGACGAGGCCGAGCGCGACGGCATCCTCGATCGCCTGGTGGCCGAGAAGCGCCGTGGCAAGCCGCAGGTCACCCGCTTCAAGGGCCTTGGCGAGATGAACCCGCCGCAGCTGCGCGAAACCACCATGGACCCCAACACCCGCCGCCTGGTGCAGCTGAGCCTGGACGACTTCCAGGCCACCCACGAGGTGATGGACATGCTGCTGGCGAAGAAGCGCGCTGGCGACCGCAAGAGCTGGCTGGAAAGCAAGGGCAACCTGGCCGAGGTGCTGGCGTGAGGCTGAGCCTCGCCCTGGCCGGCCTGCTGCTGGCCGGTACGGCCGCTGCCGCCGACCAGCCTGCAGCGCTGGCGGAACTGGAGCTGCTCGCCGAGCACCCAGTAGCCGGCATGGCCGCCGGCAACCTGTCCGGCCTGACCCGCTGCGGCAGTGAATGGCTGGCGCTGTCCGACCGCGAGGACGACCGCCTGTACCGCCTGCAGCCGGGCGATGGCGCCTGGCAGGCCGAGGCCGAGACCTTCGATGCCCCGCCAGTGCCGCCCAGCGCCCTACCCTGGGGCCTGCGCATGCGCACCTGGGCCGCCAACCTGGTGCGCGGCGGCAAGCTCGACTTCGAAAGCATCAGCTGCGATGCCAAGGGCAACCGCTACCTGCTCAGCGAGGCGCATGTCGCCCTGCTGCAGGTGGGTCCCAGCGGCATGGCCGAATGGCTGGCGCTGCCAGACGGGCTGATCCGCCAGGCCCGCGCCAGCGGCATGCTGCTGCGCCACAACGCCCTGCTCGAGGGCCTGGCCATCGACCCGAGCGGCACACGCCTGTGGCTGGCCGCCGAGCGTGAGCGCCGTGGCCTGCTGGTGCTGCACCTGGAGAAGGGCCGCTGGCGCTGCACCGGCGGCTGCATCCTGATGTCCGAGGCTGGCCAGCGACGCTCACCGCTCACCCCGCAGAGCGATGCGCGCTACCCGCGCAGCTTTGGCGACCTGGCCTACTTCGACGGCAAGCTGTTCAGCCTGGAACGCCTGGAGCACCGTATCTGCCGCCGCGACCCGACGACCGGCGCGGAAGAAAAATGCTGGTCGTTCGTCGCTGCCGCCCTGGCCGAGGGTCGCGCCTACCCCGAACCCTACGGCGTCGCCGAGGCCCTGTGGCTGGATCAGGAGGGTGCCTGGCTGGGCCTGGACAACAACGACCTGGCCCGCGCCGACGGCGAGCGCCGCCCGCTGGTCTGGCAGTTCAAGGCGCCGGCCGGCGGCTGGAGCGCGCCATGAGCGAGCGTCCGGCCGGCCAGCGTGCCGCACGCATCATGCTGGTGCTGGCCTGGGTCGCCGCCCTGGCCCTGGCCACCCACTGGTTCGGCAACTGGGAAGAGCAGCAGGCCAACCCCAATCGCCAGCCGCAGTCGGTGCATGGCGACGGCTACATCGAAGTCAGCCTGGCCAGCAGCCGCGGCGGCCACTACCTGCTGGACGGCAAGATCGACGGCCACACCGTGACCTTCCTCCTCGATACCGGCGCCAGCGCCGTGGCCATTCCGCAGCAGCTGGCCAAGGAACTCGGCCTGCAGCCCGGCGCTCCCGTACAGATCCGCACCGCCAACGGCACCGTGACCGGCTGGCGCACCCGCCTCGGCCTGCTGCAGCTCGGCGATATCCAGCTGCGCGAGGTGGCGGCACTGATCACCCCCGGCATGGAAGGCCACGAGGTGCTGCTCGGCATGAGCGCCCTCAAGCAACTCGAATTCACTCAGAAGGGCGGCACCCTGGTGCTGCGCCAATCAACACGATAATGAGGCACGCATGAGCGACTCCCTCGATTTGAGCCTGGAAGGCGTGGAACGCCGTTCCCTCGCCGATTTCACCGAGCAGGCTTATCTCAACTATTCCATGTACGTGATCATGGACCGCGCCCTGCCGCATATCGGCGACGGCCTCAAGCCCGTGCAGCGGCGTATCGTCTATGCCATGAGCGAGCTGGGCCTGGACGCCGACGCCAAGCACAAGAAGTCGGCGCGCACCGTCGGTGACGTGCTCGGCAAGTTCCACCCGCACGGCGACAGCGCCTGCTACGAGGCCATGGTGCTGATGGCGCAGCCGTTCAGCTACCGCTACACCCTGGTCGACGGCCAGGGCAACTGGGGTGCGCCGGACGATCCCAAGTCCTTCGCCGCCATGCGTTACACCGAGGCGCGCCTGTCGCGCTATTCGGAAGTGCTGCTGAGCGAGTTGGGCCAGGGCACCGTGGACTGGGTACCGAACTTCGACGGCACCCTCGACGAGCCGGCCACCCTGCCGGCGCGGCTGCCCAACCTGCTGCTTAACGGCACAACGGGGATTGCAGTCGGCATGGCCACCGATGTGCCGCCGCACAACCTGCGCGAAGTCGCCAGCGCCTGCGTGCGCCTGCTGGACGAGCCGAACGCTACGGTCGAGCAGCTGTGCGAACACATCCTGGGCCCGGACTTCCCCACCGAGGCGGAAGTCATCACGCCCAAGGCCGACCTGCTGAAGATCTACGAAACCGGCCGTGGCTCGGTGCGCATGCGCGCCGTGTACCGCGTCGAGGACGGTGATATCGTGGTCACCGCCCTGCCGCACCAGGTCTCCGGGGCCAAGGTGCTGGAGCAGATCGCCGCGCAGATGCAGGCCAAGAAGCTGCCGATGGTCGCCGACCTGCGCGACGAGTCGGACCACGAGAACCCCTGCCGCATCGTCATCATCCCGCGCTCCAACCGCGTCGATGCCGACGAGCTGATGACCCACCTGTTCGCCACCACCGACCTGGAGTCCAGCTACCGGGTCAACACCAACGTCATCGGCCTGGACGGCAAGCCGCAGGTGAAAGACCTGCGCACCCTGCTCACCGAGTGGCTGCAGTACCGCGTCGGCACCGTGCGCCGCCGTCTGCAGTTCCGCCTGGACAAGGTGGAGAAGCGCCTGCACCTGTTGGAAGGCTTGCTGGTTGCCTTCCTCAACCTGGACGAAGTGATTCATATCATCCGCACCGAGGACCAGCCCAAGCCGGTGCTGATGGCACGCTTCGGTCTGACCGAGGTGCAGGCCGACTACATCCTCGACACCCGCCTGCGTCAGCTGGCGCGTCTGGAAGAGATGAAGATCCGTGGCGAGCAGGATGAGCTGGCCAAGGAACGCGACAAGCTGCTGGCCTTGCTCGGCAGCGAAGCCAAGCTGAAAAAACTGGTACGCCAGGAAATCCTCGACGACGCCGAGAAATACGGCGACAACCGCCGCTCGCCGATCGTCGCCCGCGCCGAAGCCCGCGCCCTGTCGGAAACCGAGCTGATGCCGACCGAGCCGGTCACCGTGGTGCTCTCGGAAAAAGGCTGGGTACGCTGCGCCAAGGGTCACGATATCGACGCCACCGGTCTGTCGTACAAGGCCGGCGACGGCTTCAAGGCCGCCGCGCCGGGCCGCTCGAATCAGTACGCGGTGTTTATCGACTCCACCGGGCGCAGCTACTCGCTGGCCGCGCACTCGCTGCCGTCGGCCCGTGGCCAGGGCGAACCGCTGACCGGCCGCCTGACCCCGCCACCGGGCGCGACCTTCGATTGCGTGCTGCTGCCGGACGACAGCGCCCTGTACGTAATCGCCTCGGACGCCGGCTACGGTTTCGTGGTCAAGGGCGAGGACCTGCAGGCCAAGAACAAGGCCGGCAAGGCCCTGCTGACCCTACCCAACGGCTCGCTGGTGGTGCCGCCCAAGCCGGTGGCCAGCGTCGAGGACAACTGGCTGGCGGCGGTGACCACCGAAGGCCGCCTGCTGCTGTTCCCGGTGCGCGACCTGCCGCAACTGGGCAAAGGCAAGGGCAACAAGATCATCGGCATCCCCGGTGAGCGCGTGGCCAGCCGCGAGGAATACCTCACCGATCTGGCCGTGCTGCCCAGCGGCGCGGCGCTGGTGCTGCAGGCCGGCAAGCGCACTCTGACGCTCAAGGCCGACGACCTGGAGCACTACAAGGGTGAGCGTGGCCGCCGTGGCAACAAGCTGCCGCGTGGCTTCCAGCGGGTCGACCAGCTGCTGGTCGAGGTGCCCGGCACCTGACCGCGCGGCAGGCAAGGAGAAGCACCATGGACGCCGCCGAACTGCGCTGGCAACAGGACACCCAGGGCCGCACGCATCTCTGCGTCAGCGGCCACTGGACCCTGGCCACGCGCAAGCCGGACCTGCAGGCGGTGTTCGAGGCTTTCGCCAGCCACAACGCCGAGCTGCCGGTACGGGTAACGGTCGCGGCCTGGGACAGCAGCCTGCTGGCCCTGCTGCGGCGCCTGCAACGCCTGGCCACGGAACGCCAGCTGCAACTGCGCTGGCTGGAACTGCCGGACGGCGTCGAGCGCCTGCTGCAGATGGGCAGCGCCCATCCGATCCAGCCCGGCAGCAGCGCCCAGGCGCGCGGCGGGCCGCTGACCCGCCTGGGGCTGATGGCCATGGCGACCCTGGCCAGCCTGACCACTGCGGCCACCTTCCTCGGCGAAGTCTGCCTGGCCCTGCTCAACCTGTTGCGCGGTCGCGCGCGCCTGCGTGGTGGCGACTTCTGGCTGGCCCTGCAGCAGTGCGGCCCCGGTGCCCTGCCCATCGTTGCGCTGATCGCAACCCTGGTCGGCCTGATCCTCGCCTTCGTCGGCGCCGCCCAGCTGGAAGCCTTCGGCGCCCAGCTGTACATCGCCAACATGGTGGCCATCGGCATGACCCGCGAGATGGGCGCGCTGATGACCGCAGTGATCATGGCCGGGCGCACCGGCGCGGCCTATGCCGCCGAGCTGGGCAGCATGCAGGCCAACGAGGAAATCGATGCGCTGAAAACCTTCGGCTTCCCGCCGCTGGAATTCCTCGTGCTGCCGCGCCTGCTGGCACTGCTGGTGGCCATGCCGCTGCTGTGCGTGTTCGCCGATGCCCTCGGCATCCTCGGCGGCTTCATCATCGGCGCCGGCCTGTTCGACATCTCCGCCGCGCAGTACCTCAACCAGAGCCTGGAGATGCTCAACCTCACTGACTTTTTCCTCGGCATCTTCAAGAGCCTGGTATTCGCCGTACTGATCGGCCTGATCGGCTGCCACTACGGCCTGGCCTGCGGCCGCAATGCGCAGGCCGTGGGCCAGGCGACGACCCGCGCGGTGGTCAGCATCATCGTCGCGCTGGTGGTCAGCGATGCGCTGATCACGCTGATCTGCACACAACTGGGAATCTGAGATGAGTGATGCCGTGCTGATCGCCGAAAACCTCGCCGCCGGCTACGGCAAGCGGGTGATCCAGCGCGACCTGAACTTCCGCATCGCGCGCGGCGAGGTGTTCGTCATCATGGGCGGCAGCGGCTGCGGCAAGAGCACCCTGCTGCGCCACCTGATCGGCCTGCAGGCGCCGCTGGCCGGGCGCATGCTGTTCAACGGCGAAGAGTTCTGGGCGCAGTCCGAGGCGCGCCGCGCCGAGCTGCAGCAGGAGTTCGGCGTGCTCTACCAGAACGGCGCGCTGTGGGGCTCGATGACCCTGCGCGAGAACATCTGCCTGCCGCTGGAAACCTACCGCCCCAACCTCGGCCGTGCCGAGCTGGACGAATTGGCCGCGCTCAAACTGGCGCTGGTCGGCCTTGGCGGCTGCGACGAGCTTTACCCGGCCGAGCTGTCCGGCGGCATGCGCAAGCGCGCCGCGCTGGCCCGCGCGCTGGCGCTGGACCCGCAGGTACTGTTTTTCGACGAGCCCTCGGCCGGCCTCGACCCGATCAGCTCGATGGCCCTGGACGAACTGATCCTGCAGCTGCGCGACAGCCTCGGCTCCAGTATCGTGCTGGTCACCCACGAGCTGCCGAGCATCTTCACCGTCGCCGACACCTGCCTGTTCCTCGACGGCCAGGCCGGCACCCAGCTGGCCCTCGGCCCGCCCGACGAATTGCTCGCCCATGGCCCGGAGGCGGTACGCCGCTTCCTCGGCCGCAGCCGGCACCCGGCCAAGGAGGCCCCATGAGTGAATCCCGCAAGCCGCTGCTGATCGGCAGCTTCCTGCTCGGCGGCCTGTTCCTGCTGGTCGCCGGCACCCTGTTGCTGTCGCGTGACAGCTGGTTCAGCCAGCCCAGCGAGTACGTGGTGTACTTCAAGGGCGCGCTGGACGGCCTCGACGTCGGCGCCGACGTCACCTACCGCGGGGTCAAGGTCGGCAGCGTGCGCGAAATCCGCCTGTCCTACGACCGCGACATCAAGGACGTGGTGATGCCGGTGATCCTGCGCATCGACCCGCAGCAGGCCAGCAGCAAGCGAAGTGTCGACCAGGTACTGGAGCAACTGGTGCAGCGCGGCCTGCGCGCCCAGTTGCAGACACCCAGCCTGCTCACCGGCAAGGCCATCGTCGCGCTGGACATGTTCCCCGACACCCCGGGTTACGTGCGCGAACCCAACGATATCGAGCTGCCGGCCATCCCCAGCGTACCCTCGCGTATCGACCAGGCGGCCAACCTGCTCAACGACCTGGTCGCCGAAATCCGCGAACTGCCCTTGCTCGAACTGATCGACTCGGCCACCCAGGCCATGCGCGGCATCGAGCGCCTGAGCCGCTCCGACGACCTGAACAACGGCCTGCACAGCCTGGCAGCCACCCTGGCCAACCTCGACCGCCTCAGCCAGCGCCTGGACGCCCAGCTGCCGGCGCTGCTCGCCTCGGCGCAGCGCAGCAGCGGCGAACTCGATGCCACCCTCGGCGAGATCCGCCAGGCCTCCGCCGGCCTGCGCCAGACGCTGGAGCAGACCAACGCCCTGCTCGGTGACAGCCGCCGCAGCCTGGGGCCGGAATCCGAACTGCAATACCAGCTGGGCAGCGCGCTGCAGGAACTCAGCCGCGCCAGCAAGGCGCTGCAGCGCACCGCCGAAAGCCTGGAACAGCAGCCACAATCGCTGATCTTCGGGAAGCCCAAACCATGAACCGCTACCTGCTACCCCTGGCCCTTCTGCTGCTGGGCGGCTGCGCCGCCGGTACGCCGCAGGCGTTCTACCAGCTGCCTGCGCCCGCCGCCCAGCTGCCGGCCAACGCCGCCGGCCCGGCCGTGCTGCTCGGCCCGCTGCAGCTGGCCGACTACCTGCAGCGCGAGAACCTGATGCAACGGCAGAGCGACCAGCGTCTCAGCGTCAGCCCCAGCGGGCGCTGGGCCGGCAGCCTGCAGGACGACATCGGCAACCTGCTGCTCGCCACCCTGGCCACGCACCTGCACAGCAGCGACCTGGCGCTCTACCCCGACCGCGTCGGCTTCAGCGCCCAGGCGCAGATCATCCTCAACATTTCCCGCCTGGACTCCGGCCCGCAGCAGGCGGCGGTGCTGGAAGCGCGCTGGCGTCTGCTCGACGCCCAGGGCCAGCAGCGTGCCGGCGACCTGCTGCAGCTGCGCGAAGAGCACGACGGCAGCCTGGAAGGCCAGATCGCCGCCCAGGGCCGCCTGGTCGAACGCCTCGGCCAGCGCCTGGCCGAGGCCGTACAGAAGCTGCCAGCCGGCAGCTGAGCTGGAGTCCGTACGCGCTTTGACGGATGATACGCGGCCGTTTCGCACACGATTCCGGCTGCCGCGGCGGCCCAGGGTAGAGAGAATGAAACCGCTGTACCTCGTTTCCGTCCTGCTGCTGTCCGGCCTGCTCGGCCTGACGGGCTGTACCGTGCACCAGCCGGTGCCGCTGTACCAGCTGGACAACGGCAACGCGCCGCTGCCGACGCAGGCCCAGGGCGTGGCCGTGCTGCTCGGCCCGGTGTCGATCGCCGACTACCTGCAGCGTGAAGCCTTCCTGCAGCGTCAGACCGACGGCAGCCTACTGGTCGCCGACGATGCGCGCTGGGCCGGCAGCCTGGCCACCGACATCGATCAGGTGCTGCTGCGCCAGCTGGCCTCGCGCCTGGACAGCCAGCGCACCGTGCTGGCCCCGACCCATGCCGAGTTCAAGGCCGACGTGCAGGTGCTGCTGAACATCATCCGCCTGGACTCCGGCCCGCAGCTGCCGGCCGTACTGGAAGCGCAATGGCGCCTGCTCGATCGCAACGGCCAGCTGCGTGACAGCCGTCTGCTGCGCCTGGAAGAGGCGCACAACGGCACCGTCGCCGACCAGGTACAGGCACAGAGCCGCCTGCTGCGCCAGCTGACCCAGCAACTGGCCGCGGCCATCGAACCGCTGCGCGATCAGCCGATAGCCGAGGCGAGCAAACCGGCGCCGACGCCCAAGCGTCCCGCGCGCGCACCACAGCAACCGGGACCGAAAATCCCCATGGTCGGCCCGACGCCGGGCGGCGGCGAAGTGCTGCGCTTCTGATCACCGGCCCCGCCATCGCGGGGCCGTCCATTTGCCCCGCCGCGCGCCGCTCTGCTAGTGTCGCGCCCGTTCCAACCCCGCCGAGACCCTGCACATGGCCCGCAAAAAAGCCGCCGACTTCGAAACCTCCCTCGCCGAACTGCAAACCCTGGTCGAGCGCCTGGAGAGCGGCGAGCTGTCGCTGGAAGACTCCCTTGGCGCCTTCGAACAGGGCATCCGCCTGACCCGCGACTGCCAGGCCTCCCTGGCCCAGGCCGAGCAGAAGGTGCAGCAACTGCTCGAACGCGACGGCGAGCTGCAGGAAGTCCCGTTCGACGCGGACGACCAGGCATGATCGGCGAGTACCAGCAGCGCTGCGCCGCGCGCGTCGACGCGGCTCTGGCCGAACTGTTCGAGGCCCCGCGCGACGAGCTGGCGCGCCTGTACCAGGCCATGCGCTACAGCGTGGTGAACGGTGGCAAGCGCGTGCGCCCGCTGCTGGTCTACGCCGCCTGCGAAGCGCTGGATGGCGACCTCGACCGCGCCGATGGGGCCGCCTGTGCGGTGGAGCTGATCCATGCCTATTCGCTGGTGCACGACGACCTGCCGGCGATGGACGACGACGACCTGCGCCGCGGCCAGCCGACCACCCACATCGCCTATGACGAGGCCTGCGCGATTCTTGCCGGCGACGGCCTGCAGAGCCTGGCCTTCGCGGTGCTGGCCGATGCCCGGCGCAACCCGGCGGATGCCCACCTGCGCCTGTCCATGGTCATGGGCCTGGCCCGCGCCGCCGGCCCGGCCGGGATGGTCGGCGGCCAGGCCATCGACCTTGAGTCGGTCGGTCGCCAGCTCGACCAGCAGGCCCTGGAAACCATGCACCGGCACAAGACCGGGGCCCTGATCGAGGCCAGCGTGCAGCTCGGCGCGCTGGCCAGCGGCAACGCCGATGAGCAGGCCCTGCGCTCACTGCAGCAGTACGCCAGAGCTATCGGCCTGGCCTTCCAGGTGCAGGACGACATCCTCGACGTGGAAAGCGACACCGCCACCCTGGGCAAGACCCAAGGCAAAGACGAAGCCAACGACAAGCCCACCTATCCCGCCCTGCTCGGCATGGAGGCCGCCAAGGCCTATGCCCTGGAACTGCGCGACCAGGCCCTGCATGCCCTGCGCCCGTTCGGCGACAGCGCCGAGCCGCTGCGCGAGCTGGCCCGCTACATCGTCGAACGGCGCAGCTAGCCTGTATACGATCTGCTGCGCGTCGGCCATGCGTCGTTAAAAGCAGGCCGGGACGCGGCGTCTCGGAATGCTCATTTACCATTCGTAAACTCCGCTTCCTCGCCTGCTTTTGCCTAGCCTGGCTCTAGCTCGCGAGATCGTTGCCGATTCAAGCGCTGTAGGGCGGGTGAAGCCCGCGCGCCCTGCAGAATTCCATCAGGCCACCACACCGACCGGCAGCGCCGACGCATCCCGCCGCACTGCCACCAGCAGCCCCAGGCGCACCAGCAGCCAGGGCATCAGCCAGGCCACGAACAGCCCCATCGCCAGGCCACGCAGGCCCTGCCAGGCCAGCGGCTGCCAGGGCCAGGCGGCCCCGGCCAGCTTCAACCCCTTCTGCAGCAGGATAAACGCCAGCGCGCCCAGTACCGCGGCCGCCAGCCGACGCCACAGCACTACCTCGGCGGAGAAGGCCAGTTGGCGGTAGCCGAACAGCACCCCGAGCAGCATGCCCGCCAGCAGCGGCACGTAACTGGGCGCCGCGCCCGGCCAGCTCAGCCAGGCGCAGGAGAACGCCAGCAGGATCAGCACCAGGTGCCAACCGGCATGGGCCTCGCGCCACCAGTCCCAGCGGCGCACCCATTCGAATACCAGCAGCGTGGCGATACCCAGCAACGCGCCGCCGAGCACGTCCTCGACATCATGGGCGCCCAGATACAGACGGCTGAAGATGATGCCCGCCGCGATCACCCCGGCGACCAGCCAGGCCCAGGCCCGGCGAAGCTCCCAGGCCAGCCACAGCCAGATGACGATGGCGATCTGCGCATGGCCGCTGGGCAGGCCGAAGCTGTCGCCCACCTGGTGATCCATGCGCAGGGCGACAGGCGGCCGCGGGTCCTGCCAGAAGTCCTTGAGCCAGGCATTGAGCAGCGCAGTGAACGCCACTAGCACCAGCAGGCGCAGGAACACGCCGCGGTGCCAGGCCCAGTAGCCCAGCGGCAGGAAGAACAGGATGAACTTCTCGTAGCCCAGCAGGGTGAAGAAGCGCATCAGCGGGGTCAGCTCGTCGCTGCGTAGCGGCAGCACCCAATCCAGGCTGTGGAGCAATTCGTTCATGGCGGTCCTTGCGATACGCGGCGAAAGGTTACTGATAATGCCCGCAGGGATTGCCGGCAAGGACCGATTCGGACAAATGATTCACCGATCTGAGTACCGGGTATTCGGCCTGAGACTGTTGGCTGCAGGGGCTGCAGACAGCCTCTAAGCTGCCTGTTACCCCCCCTTCAAGGCGCACGAGCATGGACCTGGAACATCAACTGCTGGTCGTCAACGGCATTGATCTCAGCCTCTACAGCGCCGGCCCGGCCGATGGCTGTCCAGTCTGGCTGCTGCATGGCTTTCCCGAGTGCTGGTATGCCTGGCAGCCGCAGATCGAGGCATTAAGCCGGGCTGGTTACCGGGTATTCGCCCCGGAGATGCGTGGCTACGGTCAGAGCAGCGCGCCGCGCGACCCTGCCGCCTACGACCTGCTGACCCTGTGCGGCGATATCCAGGGCGCCATGGACGCCCTCGGCCACACCCGCGTCGCCGTGGCAGGCCACGACTGGGGCGCACCGGTGGCCTGGCACCTGGCCCTGCTGGAGCCCGAGCGGGTGCAGGCGCTCGGCGCGCTGTCGGTGCCCTTCGGCGGGCGCCCGAAACGCCCGGCCATCGAGATGATGCGCACGGCCTACGCCGGGCGCTTCCATTACATCCTCTACTTCCAGCAGCCGGGCCTGGCCGAGACCGAGCTGGACGCCGACATCGGCCGCAGCCTGCGCCTGCTGCTCGGCGGCCTGGGTGGCGCGCTGCTGGCCGACAAGGCGGCAGACGCCAGGCTGTTCGACGGTCTCACCGACGTCCCGCTACCGAGCTGGTGCTCGCCCGAACTGTTCGCCGTGTACGAACGCACCTTCGCCGGTCGCGGCTTCCATGGCGCCCTCAACTGGTACCGCAACTTCGAGCGCAACTGGCAGCGCACCGAAGCGCTGGCAGAGCTGCAGGTGCACCAGCCGACCCTGTTCCTGCTCGGCGAGCACGACCCGGTCGGCCGCTTCGAGGCGCCGACCCTGGCACGCATGGCGGCCAAGGTGCCCCAGCTGGAGCAGCACCTGCTACCCGGTTGCGGTCACTGGCTACAGAGCGAGGACGGCCCTGGAGTCAATGCGCTGCTGCTGGATTTCCTCGGCCGCCATTACCCCGCCGCCTGATCACCTTACAGGTCGTTTGGGCTGTTCCCGGCGCTTCGGGTAAACTGCCGCATCTCTTGTACACCTATAACGATCAGCCTGATGCCGACCACCTTCCACGAAATTCCTCGCGAGCGGCCCGCCACGCCGCTGCTTGACCGCGCCGACACCCCGGAAGGCCTGCGTCGCCTGGCGGAAGGCGAGCTGGAAAGCCTTGCCGACGAGCTGCGCCAGTACCTGCTGTATAGCGTCGGGCAGACTGGGGGGCACTTCGGTGCCGGCCTCGGCGTGGTCGAGCTGACCATTGCCCTGCACTACATCTTCGATACGCCGGATGACCGCCTGGTGTGGGACGTGGGCCACCAGGCCTACCCGCACAAGATCCTCACCGGCCGTCGCGAGCGCATGGGCAGTCTGCGCCAGAAGGACGGCCTGGCCGCCTTCCCGCGCCGCAGCGAGAGCGAATACGACACCTTTGGCGTCGGTCACTCCAGCACCAGCATCAGCGCCGCGCTGGGCATGGCCATCGCCGCGCGCCTGCAGGGCAGCAAGCGCAAGGCGGTGGCGGTGATCGGCGACGGCGCGCTGACCGCCGGCATGGCCTTCGAGGCGCTCAACCACGCGTCCGACGTCAAGGCCAACATGCTGGTCGTGCTCAACGACAACGACATGTCGATCTCCAAGAACGTCGGCGGCCTGTCCAACTACCTGGCCAAGATCATTTCCAGTCGCACCTATTCGAGCATGCGCGAAGGCAGCAAGAAGATCCTCTCGCGCCTGCCCGGCGCCTGGGAGATCGCGCGCAAGGTCGAAGAGCACGCCAAGGGCATGCTGGTACCGGGCACGCTGTTCGAGGAGCTGGGCTGGAACTACGTCGGCCCCATCGACGGCCATGACCTGCCCACCCTGCTCGCCACACTGCGCAATATGCGCGATCTGGAGGGCCCGCAGTTCCTCCACGTGGTGACCAAGAAGGGCAAGGGCTTCGCGCCGGCCGAGGCCGACCCGATCGGCTACCACGCCATTACCAAGCTGGAGCCGATCAACGCCCCGGTGGCGCCCAAGCAGCCCTCCGGGCCCAAGTATTCCGGTGTGTTCGGCCAGTGGCTGTGCGACATGGCGGCTGCGGACCCGCGCCTGGTCGGCATCACCCCGGCGATGAAGGAAGGCTCGGACCTGGTGGCCTTCAGCGAGCGCTTCCCCGAGCGCTACTTCGACGTGGCCATCGCCGAGCAGCATGCGGTGACCCTGGCCGCCGGCATGGCCTGCGACGGCGCCAAGCCGGTGGTGGCGATCTACTCCACCTTCCTGCAGCGCGCCTACGACCAGTTGATCCACGACGTGGCGGTGCAGAACCTCGACGTGCTGTTCGCCATCGACCGTGCCGGCCTGGTCGGCGAAGACGGTCCGACCCACGCCGGCAGCTTCGACATTTCCTACCTGCGCTGCATCCCCGGCATGCTCATCGCCACCCCCAGCGACGAGAACGAGCTGCGCCAGCTACTGACCACCGGCTACCACTTCCAGGGCCCGGCGGCCGTGCGTTATCCGCGTGGCAGCGGCCCCAATGCGCCCATCGACCCGGCACTGGACAGTGTCGAGATCGGCAAGGCGGTGGTGCGTCGCCAGGGCCGGGGCGTCGCCCTGCTGGTCTTCGGCGTGCAGCTGGCCGAGGCCCTACGCGTGGGCGAAAGCCTGGATGCCACGGTGGTCGACATGCGCTTCGTCAAACCCCTGGACGAAGCCCTGCTGCGCGAACTGGCGGCCAGCCACACGCTGCTGGTGACCATCGAGGAAAACGCCGTGATGGGCGGCGCAGGCAGCGCGGTCAGCGAGTTCCTCGCCGCCGAGAACCTGGTCAAGCCGCTGCTGCACCTGGGCCTGCCCGATTACTACGTGGAGCACGCCAAGCCGGCGCAGATGCTCGCCGAGTGTGGCCTGGACCAGGCCGGCATCGAAGCGGCCGTCCGTCGCCGCCTGCAGCAACTTGAGCAAAGTTCAAGCTGAGCCACGCTAAACTTGCTTGAGCTTCAACACGCCGTGCACTAAGGTGCGCGGCGTTTTGTTATCCACCAGGTGCGCCGGTCAATGCCGGCGATAATCGGGAAGCCGGTGCGCTCCATGAGCAATCCCGGCGCTGCCCCCGCAACGGTAATCGATCGCAGCCCTGCTGCAGGTCCGCGCAACAGCCACTGGGTCAACCGGGAAGGCGCGCGGTGCGGAATCGAGAGCCCGGAGACCGGCCTGACGGATTCGACTGGTGTTGCGGAGGGCCGCACCGTCAGGTGCCGCCGCGCGCCTGCTTTCTGCCCTCCTCGAAGTCTCTGTCTTTGAGGAACCCTGATGAAACTGTCCCACACCCTGCCTCTCTCGGCGCTGAGCCTGGCCCTGCTGCCTGCCGGTCTCGCGCTGGCCGCCAGCCAGGACGCCGCGCTCAAGCTGCCCGAAACGCTGATCAGCGCCAACCGCGACGTGCAGCAACGCGAAGCCAGCAGCGCGACGAGCACCGTGTTCACCCGCGCCGACATCGAGCGCCTGCAGCCGGCATCGGTCAGCGACCTGCTGCGCCGCGTGCCCGGCGTGCAGGTGACCGACAATGGCGCCGGCAGCCTGACCAGCCTGTACATCCGCGGCACCAAGTCGGCACAGAGCCTGGTGCTGGTGGATGGCATGCGCATCGCGTCGGCCAGCTCCGGCGACAGCAGCCTGCAGTACCTCAATGTCGACCAGATCGAACGTGTCGAAGTGCTGCGCGGCCCGCGTTCGGCCGTGTACGGCGCCGACGCCATTGGCGGCGTGGTGCAGATCTTCACCCGCCGCAGCGCCGGTGAAGGCCTGCAACCCTTCGTGCGCATGGGCTACGGCAGCAACGCCAGCTGGCGCCGCAGTGCCGGCATCTCCGGCGGCGACGCGCAGACTCGTTTCAGCCTGGCCGGCAGCCTCGACGAAACCGACGGCATCGACCGCACCGGCCCTTCCTACGACTCCGACCAGGATCACGACGGTTATCGCAACAAGGCCTTCAGCCTGAGCCTCAGCCACAGCTTCAGCGACAGCCTGGAAGCCGGCGTCAACGTCCTCGACCAGCGCGGCCGCACCGAGTTCGACAATCCCTTCGGCCGTTACGACATGACCACCTTCGAGTCGGTCGGCCAGGAGCCCTACAGCGACTTCACCCTCAGCAGCGTGTCCAGTTACCTGGACGCGCAGATCAATGACCTGTGGAGCAGCCGCCTGGAAGTCGGTCACAGCGAGAACCGCGAGGAAAGCCTGGACAAGCTCAGTGACGAGCGCGGCGTGTTCAATACCTACCGCGACTCGCTCAACTGGCTCAACACCCTGGCCCTGAGCGACCGCCACAGCCTGTTGCTGGGCGCCGACTGGTACGAGGATCAGCTCAACAGCAACACCGCGTTCGCCGAGCAGCAGCGCTGGAACCAGGCTGCCTTCATCCAGCACCGCTATGACGGCGAGGGCTTTTCCACCGAAGTGGGCATGCGCCACGACAAGAACGAACAGTTCGGCAGCGAAAACACCTGGAGCGGCGCCCTGACCCTGCCACTGAACGCCACCAACGATCTGGTGCTGTCGTACAGCGAGGGCTTCCGCGCACCGACTTTCAACGACCTCTACTACCCCGACTACAGCAACCCGGACCTCAAGCCCGAGCATTCGAAGAGCTATGAGCTGCAGTGGCGCAGCCAACTGGCCGAACGCACGCGCCTGGAGGCCTCGCTGTACCGCACCGATATCGAAGACGCGATCGCCAACGATCAGGACTTCATCCCGCAGAACATCGCCGAAGCCCGTATCCACGGCTTCGAGGCCAACCTGCAGCAGGAGCTGTTCGGCTGGCAGGGCCAGCTCGGCATCGCCTTCGTCGATCCGCGCGACCGCGACAGCGGCCACACTCTCAATCGCCGCGCCCGCCGCACCCTCAGCCTGGACCTGGACCGCGCCTTCGGTGCCTTTGCCGTCGGCGCCACCTGGCAGCTGGCGAGCAGCAGCTACGACGACCCGGACAACCAGCACGAACTGGGCGGCTACGGCCTGCTCGGCCTGCGTGGCAGCTGGCAGGCCAGTGACGAGCTGAAACTGGAAGCGAAAATCGACAACCTGCTGGACAAGGACTACCAGCGCGCCCTGTACGAACACGAAGGTGAACGCTACGGCTACCGCCAGGAAGGCCGCACGGCCCTGCTCGGGTTCGTCTGGACGCCCAGGCTGTAAACGCACAAGGCCCCGCGAGGGGCCTTTTGTTTAATGCCTCAACGGGCCTTGGCCAGCAGCTCGCAGAGCTGCTCGGTGGCCGCCAGCATCTGGAAGCTGGGGCGTTCCAGCCCCTTGTCCGGTACCGACCACAGCTGCCCCAGACGCACCGCCGGCAACTGCGGCCAGGCTTGCCAGCGCTGCAGTTCGGCATCGCTGCCAGCGAGAATCACCTCGGGCGCGCGTCCCAGCACCGCCTCGACATTGACCTGGGGTGCGGGCAACTGCAGATCGGCGAACACGTTGCGCGCGCCACACACCCGCAACGCGTCGCTGACGATCTGCCGCCCGCCCAGGGTGTACAGGGGCTCGTTCCAGACCTGATAGAACACCGCCAACGGCGGATCACGGCGATAGCGCTGATGCAGCTCGGCCAGGCGCGTGGTGAAGCGGTCACGCAGCTCGCGCCCACGCGCCTCGGCACCGACCAGCCGGCCCACTTCGACGAACTGCTCGGCCAGCGCCTGCAGATCATGGGGCTCACCGACATACAACGGCATGCCAAAGGAGCGCAGCTGTGCCTGCTGTACCTCGGGCACGCTCCCAGGCCAGAGCAGCAGCAGATCCGGCTTGAGCGCCAACAGGGTCTCCAGCTCGACCTGGCCATAGCGCCCCACCGACGGCACGCCCGCCAGCTCGGGCGGACGCGGGCCGCCATCGAGCAGGCCAACCAGGCGCCGCTCGGCGCCCAGCTCCAGCATGATTTCCGACATCGAGGGCGCCAGGCTGACCACCCGTTCGGCCGCCGTCAGCGCCGGGCTGAGGGCAAGCAGGCAGGCGGCCAGCAGTGCGCGCATCAACCCAACTGGCGGGGGATGCGGTACAGACAGAGCAGCACCACGCTGCTCAGGGACAGCAGGATCAGCGCGACAGCGTTGAGCCCACTGAACAGGGCGATGGCGGCAATCCAGGCCGGCAGACCTGCCCCCAGGAAGGCCTTGCGCCGCTGCACCGCCAGCGCCAGCCAGGCCTCGCGCTCATGCTCGCCATCCAGCGCAGCCTGGGTGGCGATCAGCGCGCGCTTGTAGGCGGAAAACAGCGGCAGGCTGACGAACATGGAAGCCACGCCGGCGATGAACAGCGGCATCTCCAGCACGCTGCCCAGCGCCTGACTGCCACCGAACAGTAGGTTGAGGAAGAACAGTGGGGCCAGGGCAAAACCCAGCCAGCGCCACCATTCCAGGGCCAGACGGCGACGCACCTCGGCGCGGGTCATCACTCTTCTTCCTGGTGTTTCAGACCCAGCATGTGGCCGAGCTTGCCGGCCTTGGTCGCCAGGTATTTGCGATTGTGCGGGTTGAGACCGATTTCCAGCGGGCGGCGCTCGGCGACGCGCACGCCGAAACCTTCCAGCGCCTTGACCTTGCGCGGGTTGTTGGTCATTAGCTGGACCGATCTGATGCCCAGGTGGTCGAGCATCGGCTGGCAGATCGAGTAGTCACGCTGGTCAGCGGCGAAGCCCAGACGCTCGTTGGCTTCGACGGTGTCGGCACCGCCATCCTGCAACTCGTAGGCGCGGATCTTGTTCAGCAGGCCGATGCCACGGCCCTCCTGGCGCAGGTACAGGAGCACGCCACGGCCCTCGGCGGCGATGGCACGCAGGGCAGCTTCGAGCTGGGCACCACAGTCGCAGCGCTGGCTGAACAGGGCATCACCGGTGAGGCACTCGGAGTGCAGGCGACCCAGCACCGGCTGGCCATCGGCGACGTCACCCAGGGTCAGGGCTACGTGCTCCTTGCCACTCTCCTCATCGAGGAAACCGTGCATGGTGAAGACCGCGAAAGGTGTGGGCAGCTGGGAGGCGGCGACGAAGACGACGGACACCGGGAGCTCCTGTGAGGTTCGGCAGAAAGGCCGGCATTGTACCAGCCGCAACGCCGCCCGGCGCAGCCTGAATTGTCGGGGATAAGGATCGAAGCGGCTGATGAATCGGCCGGCACCGCCCTACAGCTTGGACTCCAGCTGCAATACGCCGTTTTCCTCACGCCAGCGCACCCGACTGAGGAAACTCATGCCCAGCAGCACCTCGGTGGGCGAATCCCCCTCCAGCACCGCCGCCTCGACCCCCAGCACCTCAAGGGCACCAACTTTGACGCTGTCGAGCTTGATCTGCCAGGCCTTGACGTTGCCACCGGCCGTGCTGGCCACCATGGCCCGCCCCTTGACCCGGTAGTCGATGCCGAGCATGCGCGCCTGCCCCTCGTTCATCGCCACCGAAGTGGCCCCGGTATCGACCAGGAACTGTACCGGATGACCCTCGATGGAGCCGGCCACCCAATAGTGATTGCCCGCACCACGACTGATGCTGAGCTGAGCCTTCTGCGGCTCCGAGGTTCCGGCCTGGTTGTATTCCCGGGTCATGGCGTAACTGCGCTGCACCCCATCGACCTCCAGCACCGCGCCCTTGCTGTCGGCACTGATCACCCTGACGCCGCCGGGGCCGACCTGGCCGGCCCGCACCAGCTTGCGCTGACCGTCGACCAGCAACACCGCCGCGTTGGGAAATAGCCCCACCACCTGCACCTGGGTCTCGGCCTGCAGCACGGGGCACAGGGCCAGCAGCACACTGGCAGCGAACAGCTCAAGGCGACGCATCGGGGATCTCCATGTCCTCGTCAAAGGGGTAGGGCTGCTGCCAGCGGCGGAAGATCGGACGCAGTTCGCCATCGCGCAGCAGCTCGGCCATGCGCCGATCGAACAGTTCGGCCAGGGCGCGACCGCGGGCAGTATCGGCAAAGCCGGCATAGAGGGGCAAGCGGATCAGCTCGGTAGTGCGAAAAAGCGCAGGGTCCGAACCCTCGCGCAACACGTCCTCGACTTCGGTGGAGGCGTCCAGATAGAAGTCGGCGTGACCCAGTTCGAGCATGCGCAGAATGCCGATTCGGCGCTCGATCTCCTTGAAGTGCTGCACCCCGGGCAGATAGCGCTGGTACTCATAGCCGCGCATCCAGGCCAAACGGTACTTGCCGATGCTCTGCAGACTGGGCTCCGGCGCGGCGCGCAAGGACAGGGCAACAATGCGATCGGCATCATAGGGGCTAGCGGGGTAAATGATGTTCTCAGAGACTTCGTCGCGATAGGAGCCCAGCCAGGCATCGGCCTCGCCCCGTTGCACCAGGCCAATCGCCCGGGTGTAGGGCACCAACCGGTAACTCATCGCTACGCCCGCTGGCTCGAACACGGCGCGCATGATCTCCCAGGCCAGGCCGCTGCCATCGGCATTGGTGTGCCCGGCCCAGTGCTCGCTGACCAGGTTCACCTGCGCGGGCAGCGGCGCGCCAGCCTGTGCGCCGACGCCCCCCAGACACAACAGCAACCCCAGCAGCCAGGCACGCATCTACCGCCTCCGATTCAGGCCAGCCCCCATACCAGCAACTGCATGGCCAGCCAGGCGAATACCCCCGCCAGGATGTCGTCCAGCATGATGCCGATACCACCATGTACATGCCGGTCGATCCAGCGGATCGGCCAGGGCTTGAGAATGTCGAACACCCTGAATACCAGAAAGCCTAGCAGCAACCAGTACCAACCCTCGGGCACGAGCCACAGGGTGATCCACATGCCGACCATTTCGTCCCAGACGATGCCTTCGTGGTCATGCACGCCCATGTCCTCGGCCACCCGGCCACAGAGCCAGAAGCCGAACAGCATGGTGACGCCGAGCATCAACCAGTAGCCCCAGTCCGGCAGTTGCTGCCACAGCGGGATGAAGGGCAAGGCCACCAGCGAGCCCCAGGTGCCGGGCGCCTTGGGCATCAGCCCGGAACCGAAGCCAAAGGCGAGGAAATGCCAGGGATTGCGCCATACCTGCGGCGCGACTTTCACGACTTCAGTCACCACGACTCCCGAAATGTTGGTAGCCCGCGCTGGGCGGGTCGAGACGGAGGCCCGCGCCGTCCAGCAGTTGTACGCCCTGCCCGGCCACGGCCCGGCCGATCACCACCGCCTCGGGCCATTGCGCCTGCAGTGCCGAAAGGTATTGCGCCGGCAGGGTAAAGGCCAGGCGGTAATCGTCGCCGCCGCTCAATGCGCAGTCCAACGCCCGCTCGCCCGCCAGGCTGTGCAGGGCGGCTGACAGCGGCAGCCTATCGCGCTTAACCTGCAGCGCCACGGCGGAAGCCTGGGCGATATGCCCACAGTCGGCCAGCAGGCCGTCGGAAATGTCCAGCGCCGCCGAGGCCCGGCCACGCAGCCACTGCCCCAGAGCGAGCTGCGGCTGCGGTGCCCAGTAGCGCTGCAGCAGATAGTCGGCCGCGGCGCCTGCAGCCGACTGCTGCCCGAGCACCAGCGGCAGTGCTGCGGCCGCATCGCCGAGGCTGCCACCGACGCAGAGCAGGTCGCCCGGACGGGCACCCGCACGGGTCAATGCCTGGCCGGCCGGCAACTGGCCAAAGACGCTGAGGGTGAGGCTCAAGGGACCGCGAGTGGTGTCGCCACCAACCAGGGCGATGGCGCACTGCCCGGCCATCTGCGAGAGACCACGGGCGAAGCCTTCCAGCCAGGCCGGATCGGCTTCGGGCAGGGTCAGCGCCAGGGTGAAGCCCAGTGGCTCGGCGCCCATGGCGGCCAGGTCACTGACGCTCACCGCCAGGGCACGCTGGCCGAGCAGAAACGGATCGCAGGCTTGGGGGAAATGTACGCCGGCCACCAGGGTATCGGTGGACAGCGCCAGCTGCATGCCGGGCGCCGGCTGCAGCAACGCACAGTCGTCGCCAATGCCGAGGACGACACCTTCGGCCGCCTGCGCACAGGGCGCGGCGGCGAAGTAGCGGCGGATCAGCTCGAACTCACCCACGACGGGCTTGCCGGCTCAGCGCTTGGCGGCCTTGACCTCGGCCGCGCGCAGTACCGGGGCCAGCTTGTCCAGCACGCCGTTGACGAACTTGTGCCCGTCGGTGGCGCCGAACACCTTGGCCAGCTCGATGCCCTCGTTGATCACCACCTTGTAGGGCACATCGATACGGCTGGTCAGCTCCCAGGCGGACAGGCGCAGGATCGCCAGCTCGACCGGGTCCAGCTCTTCCAGCGGAATGCTCAGGAAGGGCGCGAAGGACGCGTCCAGCTCGGTCTTCTGCCGGGCCACGCCGGTGAGGATGTCGTGGAAGTAGGCGCCGTCGACGCCACTGAAGTCATTATCGACGCGGAACTGCGCTTCGATCTCGTTCAGCGACTGACCGGCCATGTGCCACTGATACAGCGCCTGCATGGCCAGGCTGCGGGCCACGCGGCGTTGCGCGATCTTGCCCTTGGCCTTGGGCTGCGGAGCGTCCTGGCTGTCGTCGTGATTCAGGCTCACTTGGCCTCCAGCTGCGCCAGCAGACTTACCATTTCCAGAGCGGACAGGGCAGCTTCGGCGCCTTTGTTACCGGCCTTGGTGCCGGAACGCTCGATGGCCTGCTCGATGGAGTCAACGGTCAGCACGCCGAAGGAGACCGGTACGCCGTATTCCATGGAAACCTGGGCCAGGCCCTTGGTGCACTCGCCAGCCACGTATTCGAAGTGCGGGGTACCGCCACGAATCACCGCGCCGAGGGCGATGATGGCGGCGAACTCGCCGCGCTGGGCGACTTTCTGGGTGACCAGCGGGATTTCGAAGGCACCCGGCGCGCGGATGATGGTGATGTCGTTTTCCTTCACGCCGTGGCGGACCAGGGCGTCGACGGCGCCGCTGACCAGGCTCTCGACGACGAAGCTGTTGAAGCGGCCAACCACCAGGGCGTATTTGCCTTGCGGGGCGATGAAGGTACCTTCGATGGTCTTCAGGGTCATGGGCGAGTCTCAGTCTGTATAAAGAGCCGGGGCGCCGATGGGCGTCCCGTGGGTATCAATGTAGAACGAAAGGCCAGGCCGGGCGCAGGCTGCACTCGGCCGGGGTCATCATTCAGCGGGCAAGTATTCTACAACTTCCAGGTCAAAGCCGGATATGGCGTTGAACTTCATCGGCGCGCTCATCAGGCGCATCTTGCGCACGCCCAGGTCACGCAGGATCTGCGAACCGGCACCGACGGTGCTGTAGGTGGCCGGGCTCGGCGCCGGCTGCTTGCCGCCCAGGTGCGCCAGCAATTCGGGGCCGGTGAGCGGGTTGCCGAGCAACAGCACCACGCCGCTGCCGGCCTTGGCCACTTCGGCCATCGCCGCGCGCAGGCTCCAGCGCCCGGGCTGCTTGACCAGGAACAAGTCGCGCAGCGGCTCCATGTTGTGCACGCGCACCAGGGTCGGCTCCTCGGCGCACACCTTGCCCAGGGTCAGGGCCATGTGCGCGGTGTTCTCCACGCCGTCGCGGTAGGTGACCAGGGTGAACTGCCCCAGCTCGGTGTCCAGCGGCTGCTCGCTGACGCGCTCGACGGTGCGCTCGTGGATCAGGCGGTAGTGGATCAGGTCGGCGATGGTGCCGATCTTGAGGTTGTGCTCGGCGGCGAACACCTCCAGCTCCGGGCGGCGGGCCATGGTGCCGTCATCGTTCATGATCTCGCAGATCACCCCGCTCGGCTCGAACCCGGCCATGCGCGCCAGGTCGCAGGCTGCTTCGGTGTGCCCGGCACGGGCCAGCACGCCACCGGCCTGGGCCATCAGCGGGAAGATATGGCCGGGGCTGACGATATCGTCGGCTACCGCATGCTTCGCGACGGCGGCCTGCACGGTGCGCGCGCGATCGGCGGCGGAGATACCGGTGGTGACGCCTTCGGCCGCCTCGATGGACACGGTGAACTTGGTGCCGAAGCCGGAGCCGTTGCGCGGCGCCATCAGCGGCAGCTTGAGCAGCTCGCAGCGCTCGCGGGTCATCGGCATGCAGATCAGGCCGCGGGCGAAGCGGGCCATGAAGTTGATGTGCTCGGCGGTGACGCACTCGGAGGCGATGATGATGTCGCCTTCGTTCTCGCGGTCCTCGTCATCCATGAGGATGACCATCTTGCCGGCGCGGATGTCTTCGATCAGTTCTTCTGCGGTATTCAGGGCCATGGCGGCGCGTCTCACTTGTTCAGGTAGCCGTGTTCGGCCAGGAAAGCTTCGCTGATGCCGGAAGCGCGGGGCTCGGCGGCCTTGTCGCCGAGCAGCAGGCGTTCCAGGTAGCGCGCCAGCAGGTCCACTTCGAGGTTGACCCGGCGGCCCGGCCGGTAGTCGGCCATGATGGTCTCGACCAGGGTGTGCGGCACGATGGTCAGCTCGAACTCGGCGCCGTTGACTGCATTGACCGTCAGGCTGGTGCCGTCGACGGTGATCGAGCCCTTCAGCGCAATGTACTTGGCCAGCTCGCGCGGGGCGCGCACGGCGAACTGGATGGCGCGGGCGTTATCTTCGCGCTTGATGATCTCGCCAACGCCGTCGACGTGGCCGCTGACCAGGTGGCCACCGAGGCGGGTGGTCGGGGTCAGGGCCTTCTCCAGGTTGACGCGGCTGCCGGCCTTCAAGTCGACGAAGGCGGTGCGAGTCAGGGTCTCGCGACTGACGTCGGCCCAGAAGCCGTCGCCGGGCAGCTCGACCGCGGTCAGGCACACGCCGTTGACCGCGATGCTGTCACCCAGTTTGACGTCGCCGAGGTCCAGCTTGCCGGTCTCGACGTAGACGCGCACGTCGCCGCCCTTGGGCGTGATCGCGCGGATGGTACCGATGGATTCGATTATGCCGGTGAACATGCGTCCTCCCGGTAAGTGGTGCAATGCAGCATGGACGAACTCCTGTTTTGGTCAAAAACAGGGCAATGCCGATCGATAGGGATTTTCGCGGGCGCAGACGGACGGCGCCCCGGAAGGGAATCCCGCTCTCTCTTTATCCGGACTATACCGTCGGCCCCGGAATCACACCGGGTCTGCTGTCCCTTTCGCTGGAAAGGCGCTCGCGGGCTAGACGCAGCGCGTCATTACCGCCGGTGGGGAATTTCGCCCCGCCCTGAGAACGTTGCGGCCGACGAACGACCGCGGCTGGCTTTTTACCATATTTGCCACGCTGCTGCATGGCGGCGCTTCGATCAAACCCATCGAACGGTTCAGTGCGCCCTGGGCACGGCGGTGATGCGCCAGTCGCGTCCCACGGCGCGGATATCGCGAATCTCCAGCTCCTGTGCTTCGGCCATGCGCGCCAGCGGCCAGTCCAGCAGCGGACGGGCGCTGGAACCGAGGAACTTGGGCGCGACGAACAGCTGGAACTCATCGACCAGCCCGGCGCGGGCGAAAGCCCCGGCCAGCTTGGGGCCGGCCTCTACCAGCACCTCGTTGGCACCGCGCGCGGCCAGCTCCAGCAGTAGTTTGCGCAGATCGACATGGCCATTGCTGCCGGGCATCGCCAGCAGTTCGTGGCGCTCCTCGCTGAAGCGTTCGCGAGCGGCGGCGGCCGCGCAGGTGGCGACCAGCGCCGGGCCGGCCTGGAAGAACGGCGCGCTCAGCGGTACGCGCAGGCGCCCGTCGACCAGCACGCGCTGCGGCGGTCGGTCGATGGCCAGCGCGGTCAGCTCGGCATTCAGGCCCAGCTCCTCGGCCCGCACGGTCAGGCGCGCCTGATCGGCGAGCACGGTATCGGCGCCGGTGATGATCACGCTGGCGCGGGCGCGCAGACGCTGCACGGCGGCGCGCGCCTCGGGCCCGGTGATCCACTGGCTCTCGCCGTTGGCCATCGCGGTGCGGCCGTCCAGGCTCATGGCCAGCTTGACCCGCACATAGGGCAGGCCCTGCTCCATGCGTTTGATGAAACCGGCATTCAGCGCCCTGGCCTCGGCCTCCAGCACGCCACTGTGCACAGCAATGCCGGCATGCATCAGGCGCAGCAGGCCCTTGCCGGAAACCTCGGGATTGGGGTCCTGCATGGCCGCCACCACCCGCGCCACGCCGGCCGCCACCAAGGCGTCGGCGCAGGGCGGGGTACGGCCGTGATGACTGCAGGGTTCCAGAGTCACGTAGGCGGTGGCGCCGCGCGCCTTGTCGCCGGCCTGGCGCAGGGCATGCACCTCGGCGTGCGGCTCGCCGGCCTTGGCGTGCCAGCCTTCGCCGACGATCCTGCCGTCCTTCACGATGACGCAACCGACGCGCGGGTTGGGATGGGTGGAATACAACCCTTTGCGCGCCAGCTCCAGCGCGCGGGCCATGAACTGCTGGTCGGCGGCGCTCATTCTTTCGAAGGCTCGCGGGCCAGGCGCTCGATCTCCTCGCGGAACTCGTTGAGGTCCTGGAAGCGCCGGTACACTGAGGCGAAGCGGATATAGGCGACCTCGTCGAGCTTCTGCAGCTCGGTCATCACCAGCTCACCGAGCACCCTCGACTTGATCTCGCGCTCGCCGGTGGCGCGCAGACGGTGCTTGATGTGGGCAATGGCCTCTTCCAGGCGCTCGACGCTCACCGGGCGCTTTTCCAGTGCGCGCTGCATGCCGGCGCGCAGCTTGTCCTCGTCGAACGGCTGACGGCTGCCGTCGGACTTGATCAGGCGCGGCATCACCAGCTCGGCGGTCTCGAAGGTAGTGAAACGCTCGCCACAGGCCACGCATTCGCGGCGGCGGCGTACCTGTTCGCCCTCGGCGACCAGGCGGGAGTCGATGACCTTGGTGTCGTTGGCGGAGCAGAACGGACAGTGCATGAAGGAAAAGGCCCTACGAAACGGTGGCCCATGGTAGCGCATGGTCCCGGCAAGACAAGCCGCAGGCTTTGCGGTATACAGGCGCGCGTTTTTTGCGCTATTCCAGAATCATCTGCCGCATCGGATGCCGCCATGCCCCGCCGCCCCCTTCTCGCCTGCCTGTTCCTGCTGCTGGCCGCCTGCGCCGGCGAAACGCCCAAGCCCATGACACCGCCCGCGGCGGCCAAGCCCGAAGTGGCAATCAAACCAGCCGCGCCCATCGCGCAGCCGCTACCCGCCCATCTGCGCGAGCTGCATGGCAGCCTGCTGACCCCGCCGGCCGGCAGCGACGTGGAGCTGGCCCTGCTAGTGGTGGACGAGCGCGATCGCCCGCAGCGCCTGCTGGCCAGCCAAACGCTGGCGGGTACCGGCCACGCCCTGCCCTTTCGCCTGCGCTTCGACCCGCAGCAGTTTCCCGGCGGGGCGCGAATCGAACTGCGCGCGCGCATCAGCCAGTCCGGCCGCCTGATCCTGCGCCTGCCACCGCAGCGGGTGCTGCAGGCCGACAGCCGCGATTTCGGCGCCCTGCCGCTGGTGAGCGCACCATGAACGCCCCCGCCGAACTGCAGAACGCCCTGCAACAGCTGCTCGGCGACGCCCGCCTGAGCGCCGAGACCCTGCCCGGCACCGACATCCGTCTGTGGCTGGTCGACCCGAGCAATATGGACCGCAGCTTCAGCCCGGAAGAAACCCGGCGCATCCTCGAAGAACCGCCCTACTGGAGCTTCTGCTGGGCCAGCGGCCTGGTCCTGGCGCGCTGGCTGGCGGAACGTCCCGAGTGGGTACGCGGCAAGCGTGTGCTGGACTTCGGCGCCGGCTCCGGCGTGGCGGCCATCGCCGCGGCCAAGGCCGGCGCGACCGAGGTGGTGGCCTGTGATCTCGACCCGCTGGCCATCGAATCCTGCCGCGCCAACGCCGCGCTAAACGGCGTCGAGCTGAGCTACTCGCTGGACTTCTTCAGCGAGGAAGACCGCTTCGATCTGATCATCGTCGCCGACGTGCTCTACGACCGCGCCAACCTGCCGCTGCTGGATGCCTTTCTCAGTCGTGGCCAGGAGGCGCTGGTGGCCGACTCGCGGGTCAAGGATTTCCAGCACCCGCGCTACACCCGCCTGGGCCTGCTGGAGGCCTGCACCTGGCCGGACCTGGCTGAGCCGGCGGAATTCCGTAACGTCAGCCTGTACCACGCCAAACGCGGCTAACACTCCCCTCGCCCACTTGTGGGAGAGGGGCTGGGGGAGAGGGTTCAAGCAGTCCCATCTCCCGCAAACGGGAGAGGGGACTGCTTGTATCCGAGCCCTACCGCCCGCATTTATAGTTCCAGTCTTTCGCCCCTCCCGAGAGTGATCATGAGCGATACCCCCTACATCTTCGACGTCTCCGGTGCTGCCAATTTCGAGCAGCTGGTGATCCAGAACTCCTTCCACAAGCCGGTGCTGGTCGACTTCTGGGCCGAGTGGTGCGCGCCGTGCAAGGCGCTGATGCCGCTGCTGGCGAAGATCACCGAGGAGTTCCGTGGCGAACTGCTGCTGGCCAAGGTCGACTGCGATGCCGAGCAGGACATCGTCATGCGCTTCGGTATCCGCAGCCTGCCGACCGTGGTGCTGTTCAAGGACGGCCAGCCGGTCGACGGTTTCGCCGGCGCCCAGCCGGAGTCGGCCATCCGCGAAATGCTCAAGCCGCATGTGGCAGAGCCGGCGCCGCTGGCCGCCGATCCGCTGGAGACGGCCCAGGCGCTGTTCGCCGAGGAGCGCTTCGGCGAGGCCGAGGCCCTGCTCAAGCAGGTGCTGACCGAGAACAACGAGAACGGTGCGGCGCTGATCCTCTACGCCCGCTGCCTGGCTGAGCGCGGTGAGCTGGGCGAAGCCGAGGCGGTGCTGGGCGCGGTCAAGGGCGACGAGCACAAGCAGGCCCTGTCGGCCGCCCGCGCACAGCTCACCTTCCTGCGCCAGGCCGCCAGCCTGCCGGACACCGCCGAGCTGAAGAGCCGCCTGGCGCAGAACCCGGACGACGACGAGGCCAGCTACCAGCTGGCGGTGCAGCAGTTGGCGCGCCAGCAGTACGAGGCGGCGCTGGACAGCATGCTCAAGCTGTTCGTGCGCAACCGCGGCTTCCAGGAAGGCCTGCCGCACAAGACCTTGCTGCAGGTGTTCGACCTGCTCGGCAACGACCACCCGCTGGTCACCCTGTACCGCCGCAAGCTCTACCAGGCCATCTACTGATGGCGCCCTTCCGCCTGCTGCTGCGCGTGCGCTACGGCGAATGCGACGCCCAGCAGGTGGTGTTGAATGCCCGGCAGCCACCGAGTTCAATCGCGCCGTGTTCGGCAGCTACCAGGCGGGTTAACCCGCGCCTAGCCGATCCAGCGATACAGCGGCGCCGCATCGCCGCTTTCCACCTGCACCTGCGGGCAGTGGCGCAGGCGCACCAGCAGGCGCTTGCCGGCCGCCTCACTGCCAGCCAGGGCCGCCAGCTCGCCGAGCAACTGCGGCCCCTCAAGGGAACCTGCTGCCTGTAACAGCTGCTGCGCCTGCAACCATAGGTCGTCAGCGGCTTGTGCCGCCGATTGCATACGGGGAGCACCCGCCGCTAACTCCTGCTGCGGCAGGTGCGCCGCCAGTTGCGCCCAGTCCTCGGCATCCATTTCCACTGTCAGGTCTACCGGCCAGTCGCCGACCCGCCCCTTGATTCGCAGCATTTTCGCTCTCCCGAACATCCAGCCCGCATGCTGCCATGCGTACCGAGGCTGGCCAATCGCCGCGCACAAGTGTTACAACATAACCTAACAATCCATCACCGGAGTCCGCCCCATGCGCCGTATCCTGCTCGCCTTGCCTCTCGCCCTGCTGCCGCTGACCATCGCCCAGGCCGCCAGCCACGAGCACGATCACGATCACGCCCACGAGGAACACGGCAGCCTGGGCAAGCACGAGCACGGCGTGGCGAGCCTCAACGTGGCCCTGGATGGCCAGACCCTGGAGATCCAGCTGGAAAGCCCGGCCATGAACCTGGTCGGTTTCGAGCACGAGGCCAAGAGCGACGCCGACAAGGCCAAGGTCGCCGCCGCACGCCAGCACCTGGAGCAGCCGCAGGCACTGTTTGCCCTGCCCGCCGAGGCCAAGTGCGTGGTGCAGGAAAGCACACTGGAGAGCCCGCTGTTCGCCGGGCACGAGCACGAGCACGAGCATCATGACCACGGCGACGAACATGGTCATAGCGATATCGATGCCAGCTACCGCTTCGTTTGCGCCAATGCCGGGGCATTGCAGACCCTGGACCTGGGCAGCTTCTTCAGCACCTTCCCGGCCACGGAAAAACTGGAAGTGCAACTGATCGGCCCAAGCGGCCAGCAGGGTACTCAGCTGACGCCGAAACAGTCGCGCCTGAGTTTCTGAAACACTCCGGCGCACCCTTGCGGGTGCGCCACCGCTCTCCTTGCCTTTAAGCTGTCGCCTTCCCCGACTCGCGGAACGTCCATGTCCGACGCACTGATCGAACTCACCGACCTGGGCTTTGCCTGGCCCGGCCAGGCCGAGCTGCTGGATATCCCACGCTTCACCCTGCGCCGTGGCGAAAGCCTGTTCCTCAAGGGCCCCAGCGGCAGTGGCAAGACCACCCTGCTCGGCCTGCTCGGCGGCGTGCAGAAGCCTGGCCGCGGCTGCCTGAAGCTGCTCGGCCAGGAGTTGGCGCAGATGTCCTCCGGCGCGCGCGACCGCTTCCGCGTCGACCATACCGGCTACATCTTCCAGCAGTTCAACCTGCTGCCCTTCCTCTCGGTACGCGAAAACGTCGAACTGCCTTGCCGCTTCTCGCAGAGTCGCGCCCGCCGCGCCAGCGAGCGTCACGGCAGCGTCGATAAAGCCGCTGCCCAGCTGCTGCAGCACCTGGGCCTGAAGGCCGAGCTGCTGGAGCGGCGCGCCGATTCGCTGTCGATCGGCCAGCAGCAACGGGTGGCCGCCGCCCGCGCACTGATCGGCCAGCCGGAGCTGGTGATCGCCGATGAGCCCACCTCGGCACTGGATCACGACGCCCGCGAGGCCTTCCTCCAGCTGCTGTTCGCCGAATGCCGCGCCGCAGGCGCCAGCCTGCTGTTCGTCAGCCACGACCAGAGCCTGGCACCGCTGTTCGACCGCAGCCTGTCGCTGGCCGAACTGAACCGCGCGACCAAACCGGCGGAGGTCTGACATGCATTTATTACGCATCGCCCTGGCCAGCCTGGCCAACCGCCGCTTCACCGCCCTGCTCACGGTGTTCGCCATTGCCCTCTCGGTATGCCTGCTGCTGGCCGTCGAGCGGGTGCGTACCGAGGCGCGCGCCAGCTTCGCCAGCACCATCAGCGGCACCGACCTGATCGTCGGCGCCCGTTCGGGCAGCGTGAACCTGCTGCTGTACTCAGTGTTCCGCATCGGCAACGCCACCAACAACATCCGTTGGGACAGCTTCGAGACGCTGGCCAAACACCCGCAGGTGAAGTGGGCCATCCCCCTGTCGCTGGGCGACTCGCACCGCGGCTACCGGGTACTCGGCACCGACACCGGTTACTTCGACCACTACCGCTACGGCCGCGGCCAGCCGCTGCAGCTGGCGCAGGGCAAGCCCTTCGCCGACCTGTTCGATGTCGTGCTCGGCGCGGAAGTGGCCGACGCACTCAAGTACCAGCTCGGCGAGCAGATTGTCCTGGCCCACGGCGTGGCCACCGTCAGCCTGACGCAGCATGACGACAAGCCGTTCCGCGTGGTCGGCATCCTCGCCCGCACCGGCACGCCGGTGGACCGCACCCTGCACATCTCGCTGGCCGGCATGGAAGCACTGCACGTCGACTGGCAGAACGGCATGCCCGCGCGCGGCAACGCCAAGGTCTCGGCCGAGCAGGCGCGCGACATGCACCTGCAGCCCAAGGCGATCACCGCCGTCCTGCTCGGCCTGAAGAGCAAGGTCGCGACCTTTGCCGTGCAACGCCAGGTCAACGAGTACCGTGGCGAGCCGCTGCTGGCGATCCTCCCCGGCGTGGCCCTGCAGGAACTGTGGAGCCTGATGGGCACGGCGGAGAAGGCGCTGTTCGTGGTCTCGCTGTTCGTCGTGCTGACCGGCCTGATCGGCATGCTCACAGCCATCCTCACCAGCCTTAACGAGCGCCGCCGCGAGATGGCTATCCTGCGTTCGGTCGGCGCGCGCCCCTGGCATATCGCCGGGCTGCTGGTGCTGGAGGCCCTGACCCTGGCCCTGGCCGGCGCAGCGCTGGGCCTGGCCCTGCTGTATGGCGGCATCGCCGCCAGCCAGGGTTGGGTGCAGGCGCAGTACGGTCTGTACCTGCCACTGGCATTGCCCAGCGCCTATGAGTGGAGCCTGCTCGGCGCTATTCTGGGCGCTGCCCTGCTGATGGGCGCAGTGCCAGCCTGGCGCGCCTATCGGCAGTCGCTGGCCGACGGCCTGTCCATTCGCCTGTGAGGTTACCCATGCGTCAACTGCTGTTCGCCCTGCTGCTCGCCTTCACTTCCCCGTTGTGGGCGGCGGAGCCCCGCGAACTGACCTGGATGCAGATGGTTCCGCCAGACGCACCGCCACCGCAGATGCAACAGGCCCCGATGCATGACCTGTCGCAGCTGGCCGATGCGCTGGCCGCCGAGAATGCCCCGGCAGCCCAGCAGGCCGAGCCTGATGCGCCGGTGGTCAGTGAACTCGACGGCCAGCAGATCAAGCTGCCTGGCTACATCGTGCCGCTGAACGTGACGGAGGAAGGCCGGGTCACGGAGTTTCTCTTCGTTCCCTATTTCGGCGCCTGCATTCACGTACCGCCACCACCGTCCAACCAGATCGTGCATGTCACCAGCGAGCTCGGCGTACTGATGGATGCGCTCTACCAGCCCTTCTGGATCGAGGGTCCGCTGAAGGTTGCGGCGGTCAGCAGCGAGATGGGAAACGCCGGCTACCAGATGGCCGCCGAGAAGATCTACCCCTACGAAATGTAGCGCGCCGGTGCGCCAGATTGCCGCACCAGGAAATCCAACAACAGCCCCAGCTATTGAGCTGGGTCAAGAAGTGCACAGGCGACCTTGCCGACAATCCACTCAGCCAACACATCCTAAAACTGATTGGAGCACACCATGCGCAAGTCCCTGCTGACCGCATCCCTTCTCGCCCTTGCCGTTGCGGCGCCGATGGCGCAGGCCTTCGAGGCGGGTGACATCATCGTTCGTGCCGGCGCCATCACTGTCGACCCGCAGGAAGATAGCAGCGAGCTGAAAGTCGGCGGCGCCGACGTCGCTGGCACCAAGGCCACCCTGGACAGCGACACCCAGCTGGGCCTGAACTTCGCCTACATGATCACCAACAACATCGGCATCGAGCTGCTGGCCGCCACCCCGTTCAGCCACAGCGTGGGCCTGAAAGGCGTCGACGCTGCCCTGGGCACTCCGGCCGGTACCATCGACGGCAGCTTCGGCGACATCAAGCACCTGCCGCCGACCCTCAGCGCCGTGTACTACCCGCTGGACAGCCAGTCGGCCTTCCAGCCCTACGTGGGCCTGGGCATCAACTACACCATCTTCTTCGACGAAGAGCTGAGCAGCCGCCAGAAGGACAACGGTTTCAGCAACCTGGAGCTGGATGACTCCTGGGGCCTGGCCTACCAGATCGGCATGGACTACATGCTCAGCGACAACCTGCTGCTCAACGCCCAGGTGCGCTACATCGACATCGACACCGAGGCCACCGTTGAGCACAACGCGCTGGGCAAGGTCAAAGTCGACGTCGACGTCGACCCGTTCGTCTACATGATCGGCCTGGGCTACAAGTTCTAAGCCGCCCACCCACAAAAAAGCCCCGCCAGTGCGGGGCTTTTTTGTGCGCGCGATTCAGCGCCCCAGCAGCCGCGCCAGGCCCTGCGCCAGCGGCGTGGCTGCACTCAGCTGAAAGCGCTGACGCAGCAGCGTGCTGTCCGCTAGGGAATGGCGGATATCGCCTGGGCGCGCCTCGCCGTAGGTCACGTCCGGCAGGCTGCCGAGCACCTGGCGCACGGCCTCCAGCAGTTGATTGAGGCTGATCGACTGACTGTGGCCCACGTTCACCGCGCCGGGCTGCACCTGCTCATTGAACAGCCCCTGCACCAGCAGCGGCACCAGGTCGTCGATGTAGAAGAAATCACGGGTCTGCTCACCGTCGCCGAAGACGGTGATTGGCCGACCGGCCAGGGCCCTCTCAGTGAAGATGCTGATCACCCCGGAGTACGGCGAGGACGGGTCCTGACGCGGGCCGAAGATGTTGAAGAAACGGAAGATCGCCGGCTCCAACCCATGTTGGCGGCGGTAGAAGTCCAGGTAGTACTCGCTGGCCAGCTTGTCCGAGGCATAGGGTGTGAGCGGCGCCTTGGGCGTGTCCTCGGTTACCGCCACGCCTTCACCGTTGTTGCCGTAGACCGCGGCACTCGAGGCAAACACCACCCGGCGCACACCGGCCTCGCGCATGGCCTCGCACAGGTTCAGGGTGCCGACGAAGTTGCTCTGGTGCGTGCTTACCGGATCGTCCACCGAGGCCTGCACCGAGGCCACGGCGGCCAGGTGCGCCACCGCGCTGCAACCGATCACGGCACGGCGCAGCAGCGCCGCATCGGCCACGTCACCCTCGATCAGTTCGACACGCGGGTCCTGCAGCGGCAGGTTGGCGGGCTTGCCGGTGGACAGGTTGTCCAGCACGCGTACCCGGTGGCCGGCGGCCAGCAGGGCATCGCACAGGTGGGAGCCAATGAAGCCGGCGCCGCCGGTAACCAGAATCAGGGAGTCGGACATGCGGTTCTCGAAAACGTATCAGGCGTGGCGGTAGTAGCGATCAAGCAGGGCCGGCACCCCCGAGCGCCAGGCACGGGGCTTGATACCGAAGGTATGCAGGATCTTCTTGCAGGCCAGCACGGCGTGCTGCGGTTCGTCGGCGGCGTCACTGCGGGCGGCGTGCGCCTGGGCGCCCACCTCCTGTACCTGCAGCGCCTGCAGCTGGCGCGCTTCGGCCAGCACAGCCTGGCCCAGGGCCAGGGGGGTAGTGGCCTCATGGCCACCGTAATGATAGATGCCCCACAGCGGTGTCTGGCAGTCGAGTTGCTTGAGCACCGCGAGTATCACCCGCGCAGCATCGTCCACCGGCGTCGGGTTGCCGCGCCGGTCATCGGCCATCAGCAGTTCCTGCCCCTGCTCGGCACGCCGCAGGAAGCGGCCCAGCACGCCCTCTGCGCTGCTGTCGAGCAGCCAGCCAAAGCGCAACAGCACATGCCGCGGGCAGGTCGCACGCACGCACTGTTCGATGCGCAGCAGGGCCTGGCCGCGCAGCCCCAGAGGCACGGGTTCGTCCTTTTCGCTGTAGGCGGTAGCCCGCGAACCATCGAAGACCCGGTAACTGGAGGGCTGCAGCAGAATCACGCCATGGTGCTGACACAGCTCGGCCAGACGCTCAACGGCGCGCTCCTGGCGGGCAAAGCGTTGCGCATCGAATCCTTCGGCCTGGAACCAGTCGAAGTAGTAGGCCAGGTTGATCACCGCATCGGGGCGGGTCTCATCGAGCAGCAACGTCAGGCTGGCGGTGTCCCAGCCCCCTTCGGGCGGACGTGGAGCCAGGAAGCCGATGTCCTCCTCGGCCCCCTGACGCACCAACGCCTGACCCAGGGCATTACCCCCACCCAGCAACAACAGCCGCATTCGCATAGTTCAGCACAGGACCCGAGAAACTGACCGAGGCCCCGGCCGCCGGGGCGGCGGGGCGAAAGTCGGCATTCTGCGGGTTTCGCGGCGGCACGTCACTACCGCACGGGCCGGCTACTGGACGATGAAGCTGCGGCTGGCGCCGGAGAAGGCGCTGATCCTGCCGGTGACCGGCGCCTTGCTGTCGCCATAGTGGACCAGGCGGTACTCGCCGGCCGGCGTTCCGGCGGGAATGGTCCAGCGCAGCGTGGCCTGCGAGGTGCCCCAGAAGCCATCCTTGCGCAGCCAGTGGTACTGGGTGCTCCAGTCGTTGTCGCGGGCCACCACCTGCCAGGCGCCGTTCACCTTGCGCTGCACTTCGAGGAAGGTGCTCTCGGTACGCAGGTTGTTGCGCGGGTGCCCGGTCCAGAACACCGCCTGCACCGTATCGCCTATGCGGTACTGAGCATTCGCATCGCTGACCACCTGGCCGAAGCGTTTGCCCACGGGAGGGTTGTCGTAGACCACGCCGGTGACGAAGTTGTGCTGGTCGTTGCGCAGATCACGCGGCACCAGGGTATTGATCACCGCCTGCTGGTCGCGCAGCGCCACCGACAGGTCGTGGAACACCTGCTGGTAGGCAGCCAGGGTCCAGCGTCCGAAATGGGTGGAGCCGCCCTCGTAATGCTGCTTGTCATACTCCTCGGCCGTGGTGACGTAGCCGGCGTAGGCATTGGACAGACCGGCCACGACCAGCAGCTGGTCATTGCCCAGCACCCCGCGCACCGTCTCGCGCAGACGCCGGCCGGACATCACGGTGAATTCGCCGGGCACCGCCAGCAGGGCGAACTGGCCGATACGCAGAATCGAGGTGGGCAACACCTCGGGACTCCAGGGGTAGGGTTTGAACGCGCTTTGCTGAAGGATGATCGGCTTGGGCGCCTGGCAGGCGATATCCGCCTCGGTCGGCGGCGTCAGCACCTGGGTGATCAGGTTGAGCAGCGGATTGGTCTCCACCGTACCCTCGCCGACGTCCTCCAGCCCTCGTCCATCCTCGGTGCCGGCGGCGAAGGCATAGCCCAGCGCGGCGTTGCAGGTCTGCCGCGACTGGCCAGCGCCGAACTCCGGGCGCACGCGGATTTTCGAGTAATCGTTGTACTGGTGACGGAAGTCGACACCACCGACCAGTTGCTGACTGGCCCCCTGGTAGAGCTGCAGCGCCTTGTCGAACTGACGGTCGCCGATGATCTCGGTGTTGCGCAGCTGGTCCCGGGTCGGGCCGGTACCGTCGAGGTTGAGGTTGGGCGTGGTGTCGGCATGGTTGCTCTGGGCGAAGGAGGCGACGAAGTCAGGGTTGCCCTGGGCCTTGGCCAGCTCCTCGAAGCGCCACTCGGCGCGGCCCTTGTTGTCGCTGGTGAGCAGGGTGTTGCTCTTGTTCATCGACACCGGGTGTACGGCGAACCAGCTGATCATGCCGGCATCACGCTCGCCCTGGCGCAGGCGCAGCACGATCATCTCCGGGTCCACCGAGGTGCCGTAGCGGGCACGCTCCTCGGCCGGGTTGTTGTCGTAGGCCGGTTGCGAGCGGTTGATGCTGGCATTGTGCAGCTCGCCGCGATTGACCAGCACATGGCCGGGCTGCAGGTTGGCATGCGCCTCGGCAATGGCGGCCACGATGCCGTTCACCTGGGCCTCGAAGTTCTCCTTGATGAAGCCGAAGATGGTCACGTTGTACAGCGCATAGTGCGACTGACCGCCGGCGGCGCCGTGGGTATGAGTGGCGCTGAGGACCACGTTGCCCTCGTTGTAGCGCTCGCCGAAGCGCCGACGCAGACGCTCGATCACCGCCTGGTTGACCGACTGGAACAGCGCGCCGGCGTCCACGTTGACGAACACCACCGCGCGTTCGCTGCCAGGCTCGGCAACGATGTAGGCACGCGCGTACTGGCGGTTGTGGATGCCGCTGCTTTTCTGCGCGGGGTCGGCATAGCCCATCATGCCGACCTCGGCGGCGGCACCAGTGACGTCATGCTTGCCGACGCCAATCAGGTAGTTGTCGCTGTAGGCCTGGACGGCCAGGGACAGAACGCTGCCCAGAAACGCGAGCAGCAGTGTGGCGATTCTCCTTGTTTTCATGTTTCAGCACCTCGAGCCGGAGGCTCTTGCAAGAACTGCAATCGGTGGCTTGAACTCAGCCGGTGGGTTTCTCGGTCGGCCCGGTTTGCGACGGCAATGCTCCGCCCTGCGGCGAGGCCGCAAGCCCGAACCCCCAAGGTGGAAAAGCGTCAGGTTCCCTCTCCCGTGAACGAGAGGGTCAGGAAGATGCAGGCCCCTCTCCCACAAGCGGGAGAGGGGCGTAACGATTACTGCGTGCCTTTGCGACGCAGGCTGGCCGGGGTGAAGTAGCTCTCCGGCGGGGCCGCCAGGAGGAACTGGCGCGGCGCCTTCTCGTTGTTGCGCAGGCCCAGGGCCGAATAGCTGCGGGCGATCAGGTCATGGAACACCAGGTTGACCGGCGCGATGGTCGGCACCTCGTAGGCGTTCTTGCTGAAGGCCAGGTTGACGTGCCACAGCTCGCCACGGGCATCGTAGTTTTCCACCATCAGGGCGTACCAGCTGTCCTCGTCCAGGTAGAAGCGGCGCTTGGCATGCACATGGCGCTGGCCCGGACGCAGGGTGGCCTCGACCACCCAGACGCGGTGCATTTCCCAGCGGGTCAGGTCGGGGTTGAGATGCCCCGGCTTGATCAGCTCCTCCAGCTTGCGTCCCGGCTGCTCCATCGCATAGTTGTGGTAGGGCACCAGCAGCGCCTGCTTGCCGACCAGCTTCCAGTCGTAGCGGTCGGTGGCGCCGTTATACATGTCGGTGTCGTCGGCGTAGATGCCGTCGATCGGCGTGTCGTAGGCCAGGGTCGGGGCGCGGCGCACGCGGCGCTGGCCGGGGTTGTAGATCCACGCCGAACGCGGCTCGGCGACCTGGTCGATCGGCTCGTGCACCAGCAGCGCGCGGCCGACATCACGCGACGGCGGCAACAGCTCGCTGGCATAGGCGTACAGCTGGTTGTCCAGGCTGCCGGCGTCCTTCTGCGGGTTGTAGTAGTTGGACAGCAGCTGGATGCGCTCGCGCAGGATCGAGTAGCTGCCGCTGGCGGTGACCTGGGCGGTGATGGCCACCTCGTCGATATAGCGCCCCTGCCAGCGGGCGATGTGGTTCCAGATCGCCTCGCGACCGTCCGCCGGAATCGGGAAGGGAATGCCGGCATAGGCGCCCTGCAGACCATTGCCACCATCGGCCAGGGTAGCCTGCTCGGCGTTGCGCCGGGTGTTGGCGTAGATCTCCTGCGGCGCGGCAAAGCTGCGGTGGCTGGGGTAGACCGGCACCTTGAAGGTCTGCGGATAGGCCTTGAACAGCGCCTTGACCCCGTGGCTGAGATTGGCCTCGTCGGCCGCCAGGTTCTGCGCATCGATCACCCGCAGCGGCTGCTCGCCGGCAAAGGGATCGACATGGAAGCTGCCCGGCCCGCCGTAGCCGGCCGGCGCCTGGGTCAGGCCACCCGTCCAGTCGGGGATGCCCTTGGCGGGGTCGCCCTGGCGCTCGGCACCGAAGGGCGTGAGGGGGCCGTCCAGCTGGGCCGCCTGCTCGGCACTGACCTTGGCCTGGGCAGCCAGGGGCAGCAGGGCGAACAGAAGGGTCGCAGCGCTCAACGCGGTTCTAGTCATGGTGATCCCTGCCATCAGAAGGAGTAGGAGACATTGAGGGCGACGTGGTCGCGGTCGATCAGCGCGTTGTCTTTGCGCGCGCCCCAGAACGAGGTGTAGGCCAGCTTGCCGGCCAGCTTCTGGCCGTACTTGGCACCCAGTTCGAGGGTGGCCGACTTGCGCCCCTGGATGAAGTTCTCGTTGAGCGAGGGCGAGGTGCCGGAGACGTCCTGGCGGAAGGTGATGGCCGGCAACAGGTCGAAGTTCGGCTTGACGTCCTGGATCAGGCCGGAGACGTTCAGCGTGTAGCCCCAGGCAAAGGAATCCAGGTACTCGTAGTTGACCGAGTCCAGCAGGCTGCCCGGTACATGGTTGAAGGCCGCCTCGCCCAGCACGATGAGGTCGTCCAGGCCGACCACCGGGCCGAAGCTGTGGATGGCCGAGACCGAGCCGGTATACAGCTCGTCACGCTTGTACAGGTCGATGCTGCGCCGTGGGTCGTTGGCCGAGCCGTCGCCGAACTCGCCCAGGTCGATGCTGCCACCGCTGGCGCCGCCACCGCCCAGGGCACTGCCGGCCAGGGTCTCCAGCTCATAGATCATCGACGGCTCGAGCGGCGCATTGGGCCGGTAGGTCAGCTCGCCCGCCAGGCTGGTGTCGCCCACGGTGCCGGACACGCTGAGGCCGAACAGGCGGATGTCCTCGGGGTAGACGAAGTCGTAGTAGGTGCTGTCGAGCAGGGCCAGGCCATCCACCGTGGCGTCGAGCCCGAGGCCACAGAGCCCGCTGAACTGTCCGGCCTGGCCGGTGCTGCAGGCAAAGGAGCGGCCCTTCTGGATGCGCAGGAAGGGCACCTTGCTGTGGTAGTTGAGGTAATAGAGGCTGAACTCGGTGTTGTTCCAGTCCTCCGCCAGGTAGCGCATGGCCACGCCGAACTGGCCATCGTCGCGGGCATCATGGGCGCTACCGTAACGAGCGCCAGCGACGATGCCGTTCTCGCCATTGAGCCCCGGCACCAGCTCGGCCAGGTCGCCCAGCTCGCTGCGCAGGTCCACCAGCACGCCGTTGCTGCCCTTGCCGAAGTAGTCCTGGTTGTTGAGGAAGGCGCCGGTGGGAATCAGCTCGTGGCCTTTCCACTCCAGGCCGTAAAAGGCCTCGATGTTGAAGGCATCGGTCAGGCCGAGCTGACCGGAGATCATGTTGGTCGGCAGCAGCGCGTCCTTCAGGCTGGCGTTGGGCAACACCACGCGGCCGATGTCCACCGGGTTGATCACGTTGATGCCGTCGGCGTAGTAGATGCCCTCGCCCCAGTTGATCACCTGGCGGCCGAAACGCAGGCTGTAGGGCATCTCGCCGGCATAGCGGTTGGTGTAGAGGTAGGCGTCGAGCAGGCGCGCACGATGGCCGGCGCGGTTGCGCAGGTCCGAGGGGTAGCGCTCGTCGCTGTCGGTGTTGTGGGTGGCGAAGCGATCCCCGCTGGGATCGTTGTCCATGATCTGGGTGTCGTACCAGGCGGTGCCGCGCACGAACAGGCCATCCTGCTCGGTGCGCACGTGCAGCTCGGACGTCAACTTGAACTCGTTGGAGACGAAACCGGTGTCGTAGTACTCGCTGCCATCGTTGTTGTTGGCAAAGATGTTCTGCCCGCCGCGCTCGATGCGCTCGGGCGAGGAGGTGCGATACACCGAGGTGAACTCGGCGACGCTCTCCAGCGAGGTGGTGACATTGGGCCCGGTATCGATCTCGAAGGCCTGGGCCTGCATCCCCCAGATTCCTATCCCGACTGCCAGCGCTATCTTGCTCTTGTTATGCGACATGCTGCTGTCCCCTAGCGGTTGTGAAGCGAAACTAGCCGACTTGCGAAAACCTCCATGGGGCCGAACCGGACAAAAAACGGTGCCGAAAGGGCCCTTGAAACATTTGTACACAGGCGCCGCTACAGCGCTCGGGCAAAGGCCTCGATGCTGTTGGCGTAGACGAACTGCAGGGTCTTTTTCAGTTGCGCCAGCGTGCGCGAGCGCTCCGGCTCGGGCAGCGACAGCGCCAGCTTGGTCACCGAACTGCCCGCTTCGCACAGCAGCAGCGCCAGGCCGCGCACCTGCTCGGCATCCGCCTGCGGACGGGCCGCACGAATGGCCGTGGCGACCAGTTCGGCAGTGGCCAGCGTGTCGGCGCTGTTCAGCGCGCGCAGCTCCGGCGAGGCCGCCACGCAGCCCCACACCTCGACGAACCCCGGGTGGCTGACCTGGATGTCCACCATCAGGTCGATCAACCGCTCGATCATCGCCCCCGCCGCCGCGCTGTCCGGCGCGCCCTCGAGCAGCGCCAGGTCGGCCTGCAGACGCTCGCCGACACTGCTGGTGTAGCGCTGCCAGACTTCCCGAACGATCGCCAGCTTGGTCGGGAAGTACAGGTACAGCGAGGCGATCGGCATGCCTGCTTCGCGGGCGATTTCACGCATCGACACCGCCTCGTAGCCGTGCGCGGCGATCAGCTCTAGGCCGGTACGCAGGATGGCTTCGAAGCGCACCTGACTGCGCTCCTGCTTGGGCGCACGAGGGGCACGAGGCTTCGCCGGGGTGCTTGACAAATTTTTGGTGGCCACAGCATTCTCGAAAAAGATGAGCAATGCTTATGTTTTAGCGCGACTCGCAAACGATGGGAAGAGGCGAATGCAAATGGGGCGCAAATCGTGAGTGAACTGGTACTGGCCGTGGACCTCGGCAGCTCCGGCTGCAAGACCGCGCTGGTCGGCCTGGATGGCCGCGTGCTGGCCTTCGCCTTCCGCCCAGTGAGCAGCCATGTGCTGCCCGGTGCCGGCGTGGAGCAATGCCCTGAGGACTGGTGGCAAGCCTTCCTCGCCAGCGCCGGCGAGGTGCTGCACAGCCACCCGCAGGCCCGGCAGAACCTGCTGGCCATCGCCTGCTCGTGCCAGGGCGAAGGCACCCTGCCGGTCGACCGCGATGGCCAACCGCTGGCCCGCGCCCTGCTGTACATGGACATGCGCGGCCAGGCCGCCGTGCAGCGCCAGGTCGGTGGGCGCCTGCCAAGGGTGGCCGGCTATGACCCGCTGAAACTGTGGCGCTGGTTGCGCCTGACCGGCGGTGCGCCGGCACTGTCCGGCAAGGACCCGTTCGGCCATATCGCCTTTATCCGCGAGGCCATGCCGGAGCTGTACGCACGCACGGCCAAGTTCCTCAACGTGCTGGACTTCATGAACCTGCGCCTGACCGGACGCACCGTGGCCACCGTCGATTCGGCGCTGACCACCTGGGTCACCGACAACCGCGACCCAACCCGTATCCGCTACGACGAGGGCCTGCTGCGCCTGGCAGGTCTCGACCGCGAACAGCTGCCGGAACTGGTGCGCTGCAGCGAGGTGCTCGGCCCGCTGCGTCCGGCCGTGGCCGAGCAGCTCGGCCTGCCGGCGGGCATCCCGGTGGTCGCCGGCGCGGTGGACAACAGCGCCGCCGCGCTCGGCTCCGGCGCGGTGGCGGACAACGCCCTGCACCTGTACGTCGGCACCTCGTCATGGATCGGCGGCCACGTAGCGCGGAAGAAGACCGACGTGTTCAAGCAGATCGCTGCCGTGCCCTGCGCCCTGCCCGACCGCTACCTGATGATGGTCATGCAGTCCGCCGCCGGCGCCAACCTGAGTTTCCTGCGCGACCGCATCCTCTACGCCAGGGACGCCCTGCTGCAGGACGAAGCGCGCCCGGACGTCTACCGCATCCTCGATGAAGTCGCCGCCGGCGTGCCGGCCGGCGCGCGCGGCCTGCTCTACCTGCCCTGGCTGATGGGCGAGCGCAGTCCGGTGGACGACGCCAACCTGCGCGCCGGCCTGCTCAACCTGAGCCTGGAGCATGCGCGCGAAGACATGGTGCGCGCCTTCCTCGAAGGCGTGGCGCTCAACACGCGCTGGATGATGGAAGCGGTCGAGGGCTTCCTCGGCGCGCCTGCGCGGGAAATCACCCTGGTCGGCGGCGGTGGCCAGTCCGACGTGTGGAGCCAGATCTTCGCTGACATCCTCGGCATCACGGTGCACCAGCCGCACCAGCCGATCCAGGCCAACGCCCGCGGCGCGGCCTTCCTCGCCGGCGTCGGCATCGGCGCCATGCAGTTCAGCGACATCCCTGCACGGGTCGCCCTGCGCCGCAGCTTCGAGCCGAGCAGCGGCAACCGCCAGCGCTACGCCGACAGCTACGCCACCTTCCGCGCCGCGCACAAGGCGCTGGCGCCCTTCTACGCCAAACTCCACGGAGCCCGGGCATGAGTATCGAACGAGAGGCCCGCGAGGCCGTGGTGCGCACCGCCGTGCGGCTGGCCGACCAGGGCTACCTGGCCGGGGTCGGCGGCAACCTGGCCCTGCGCATCGACGCCGAGCGTTTCGCCGTCACGCCCTCGGCCAGCGACTACTACGCCATGCGCGCCGACGACATCTGCGTGCTGCGCCTGGCCGACCTCCAGCAGCTCTCGGGCCACGGCAGGCCCTCGGTGGAAAGCGGCCTGCATGCGCGCATGTTCAAGGCCCGGCCGGACTGCTGGGCCAGCGTGCATACCCACCAGCCGGTGGCCAGCGCCTTCACCCTGCTCGACCGCCCCTTGCCGGTCAGCGATGCCGAGGCGCGCGAGCGGATCGGCGGCGACGTACCGGTCTGCGCCTACGCCCCCTCGGGCACCGGCTGGCTGGCGAGCAATGTCGGCAAGCGCGTGCGCCGCGACCTGAATGCCTACCTGATGCGCAACCACGGCGCCGTGTGCCTCGGCGCCACCCTGGAAGACGCCTGCCGCGTGGTGCAGCTGCTGGAGCAGGAAGCCATCGCCTGGTTCCAGCGCGCCCTGGCCACGCAACCGGAAAACCGCGCGTGCCGGCATGCGCTGGTCGCCCTGAATTCCTAGCCCCGAATTATCAGAAGAGCACCCGCCATGAACGCCTCCACCCAGCCTGACCTGCAAACCTCCGGCATTTCCCACTGGCCGGATACCGATGCCATCGACGCACGCCTCAAGGCGCTGATCAGGCAACCGATCCGGCCAATCCGCCGCGAGCACATGGAACGGGTACACGGCTATTTCGAACAGCAGTGCCAGGGTTCCAAGCGCCTGGCCGAGCAGGCCGCGACCGTGATCCCTGGCGGCATCCAGCACAACCTGGCGTTCAACTACCCGTTCCCGCTGGCGATGAAGAGCGCCAAGGGTGCGCACCTGGAGGACGTCGACGGCAACCGCTACATCGACTTCCTCCAGGCGGGCGGGCCGACCCTGCTCGGCAGCAACGATCCGGTGGTGCAGGAGAAGGTCATCGAAACCCTGCGCGAGTGCGGGCCGGTCACCGGCCTGCTGCACGAGTACGAGTACAAGCTGGCCGAACTGGTATGCCGCCATGTGCCCTCGGTGGAGATGTTCCGCATGCTCGCCTCCGGCACCGAGTCGGTGATGGGCGCCATCCGCCTGGCCCGCGCCTACACCGGCAAGAAATGGGTGATCAAGATCGGTGGTGCCTACCACGGCTGGAGCGACCAGCTGGTATACGGCATGCGCATCCCCGGCACCGGCCGGCGCGAGGCCATCGGCATCCCGCGCGGCGCCACCTCGCATACCCAGGAGAGTTTCCCCAATGATCTGACAGCCATCCGCCGGCGCCTGCAGCTCAACCGCCTGCGCGGTGGCACCGCGGCGATCATCGTCGAACCGCTCGGCCCGGAAAGCGGCACCCGCCCCGCGCACAGGGAGTTCAACGCCAACCTGCGCAAGCTGTGCGACGAATTCGGCGCGCTGCTGATCTTCGACGAGGTAGTCAGCGGCTTCCGCGTCGGCCTGAGCGGTGCCCAGGGCTACTTCAACGTGCGGCCGGACCTGACCATCTTCGGCAAGTGCCTGACCGGCGGCTACCCGATGGCCGGCGGCATTGGCGGCCGCCGCGAGGTGATGATGCTGCTGGCCGGTGGCATCGGCGGCAAGCAGACCAAGCGCGCCTTCGTCGGCGGCACCCTGACCGCCAACCCGCTGTCCTGCGTGGCCGGCTACTACAGCCTGATCGAGATGGAGAAGCGCAACGCCGCCGCCGTGGCCGGGCGTGCCGGCGACCGCCTGACCGCCGGCCTGGCCGCGATCATCGAGCGCCGTGGCCTGCCCTACGTGGTCTACAACCAGGGCTCGGTGGTGCACCTGCAGACCTCCGGCGTGCTGCTGCTCAACGTGCGCAACCCGATCCAGCTGCTGCGCGAGGTCAACCCGCGCAAGCACATGATGGAAGAGATGGGCGCGGCCTATATGGCCCACGGCCTGGTCACTCTCGCCGGCAGCCGCCTGTACACCAGCGCCGCCGACACGGACGACATCATCGACGAAGCGCTGAACCGCTTCGACGATGTATTCGGGCTGGTCTGAACATGCACGAGGAACTGCTGCAGGCCGCCACGCGGCTGACCTCCAAGGGCTTCTTTCAGCAAAGCGGCGACGGCCTGTCCGTGCTGCTACCAGGCGGCGGGCAGATGCTCCTGCTGCAACACGGTGGCGAGGTCCAACAGGTTGCGCTGGATCAGCCCCGCGACAACCTCAGCCGCCTGCACGCCGAGGTCTATCGCCTGCGCGGCGACGTCGGCGCCGTGGCCACCCTGAGCCCGCGCTGGAGCCTGCAACTGGGCGGGCTGGGCGAGGCGATGCCGGCAGTGTTCGACGAACAGGCGCGGCACATCGGCCGCTCCTGGGCACCGGCCACGGCGCAGCAGCTGCCGGCGCTACTGGCCGCTGGCGGCAATGCCGGGCTGGTCGATGGTCACCTGCTGGCCCTTGGCGTCACGCGCAACCGCATGCTGTTCAATGCCGAGCTGTTCGAGAAGTGCGCCATGGCCTATGTACTGGCACGCCTGGGCGGCGGCCGGGTCAAGCAGGTGCCCTGGTGGGTACGCCTGATCGCCGGCCGGCGCCTGCGCCAGGATCAGGCCAACGCGGCGGCCAGCCATGCCTTGGGGCAACCGGCGGCAGAGTTGGGGGCTTACTGACCATGACGCTCCGCTCATCCACCGACGGACCGTTCGGTGGATCGCCACCCGGTGGATCGCCACCCGGTGATCGGTGAAGCGTGATCCACCCTACGTTGCGGAACGCCGCAGCGAGCGCACAGCGCAGGGCGGGTTTCACCCGCCCTGCACGATGCAACTGGCGTCAGATCCTGACGCCATGCTAACTATGCAAAACGGCACCTGACGAGGTGCCGCATAACAACAAGAACCAGGCGCTCAGCGCCAGCGACCTCCTGCCGGGAGCGTACCCATGAAACCCATCGCCGATCCGCGCTATTCGGAAGCCTCGGCCCCGCCACAGATTTCCCGCTTCCTCCTGCAGCACGTTGCCGAGCTCGGCCGCGACCCGGCCATGCTTTGCCGCGGCCTGGGCTTCGAGCCGGACGACCTGAAGAAACCCGACTACCGCCTGTCCCACCGGCAGAGTTACCTGCTGGTGCGCCGCGCTCTGCACAGCCTGGACGACAGCGGCCTGGGCCTGGCCGTCGGGCATCGGCAGACCGCCGTGTCCTGGGGGCTGGTGGGCCTGGCGATGCAGGCCAGCCCGACCCTGGGCGAGGCGCTCGACCTGGCCATCCGCTACCAGCGCCACACCGGCGCCCTGCTCGACTACCAGCAACAGATGCACAACGGCCGCTGCCGGGTGCTGGCCAGCACCCGCTTCTTCGATCCGGAAGTGGCGGTGTTCTATCTGGAGGAAGCCTTCGCCAGCGCAATGGCCATCGTTCGCCACCTGTCCGGCCGTGACCTGGTCCTCGACCGTATCGAGCTGGAGTACCCGCGCCCGCCGCACTGGCAGCGCTACGCGGAAATCTTCCGCTGCCCGGTGAAGTTCGGTGCCGGGCACAACCTGATCGCCTTCGACGCACGCTGGCTGGAATTGCCGCTGCCGACCCGCGACGACTATGTCGCCGCCGAAATCGCCGAGGTGCTCGACAGCGCACGCTGGGAGCAACAGGGCAGTTCCGACCTGATCGAAACCATCCAGCGCGAAGTACGCAAGAGCCTGGGGCGCCCGCCGCAACTGGCCGAGCTGGCACAGCAGCTCAACCTCGGCGAGCGCACCCTGCGCCGGCGCATCGACGAGGCGGGACTGTCCTACCACGGCATCATCGACTCGGTGCGCCGGGCCAAGGCCCTGGCCTTGCTCAGCCACCGCGACAGCCGGCTGATCGACGTGGCCAGCGAGACCGGCTTCAGCGATGTGCGCAACTTCCGCCGCGCGTTCAAACGCTGGACCGGGGTGACGCCGCGCACGGCGAAGCAGCGGATTGCTCAGAGCGATTGAGAGCACTCAGAACAGATTCCCTCTCCCGCTGGGAGAGGGCTAGGGCGGCCCGCGTAGGGTGAGGGTTCTGAAGGCAACGCGGAGTGATCCAAGGCTCCCTCACCCCCGCCCCTCTCCCAAAGGGAGAGGGGAGAAGTCACTCACTCCTGATACACCGGCCAGCGCTCGACGATCCTGCCGCCGCGCACCGCCAACAGATCGCCGAACTGCAGCAGCACCGATTCGCTCTGAGTCGGGCGCAGGAACACCTGGTCGTCCACCGCCAGGCCTACCGCTGGCGAGCCGTTGATCAGCTCCTGGTTTGAACTGCGCCCGTACAGACCACTCAGCTGCAGCCCGGCCGGCGAAACCGGGTCGGCCTGCCAGTTGCCGCCGTAGATGAAGAAGGTCTCGCGCTGGTTGACGTCCCACCAGGTGAACAGCCGCGACTTCTCGTCCAGCGCCGGAATGCGCAGTGCCCCGGTGCGCTTGAGTACCGGCGTGGCGATATACGCAGCCGGCACATGCTCGGCCAGCGACGGCAGGTCGTAATGACTGGGTTTGAGCAGGCCGGTGCCGATGGCCACCTCGCTGCTCAGGCGCTCCTGCTCATGCGCCCGGTAGCTCGGGCTGCCGGCGGTGTTGAGGGTCAGCCCCGCGCGCCACAGCGCCGGGAAGCGCTGGCGGGTGAAGTCGACATAACCCTGATACAGCGCCATGACCTTGGCCAGCAACGCGTCCTGGCTGCCGAGCACCGAGGGCAGGTTCATGCCGACAAAGGGGTCGTAACCCATGAAGCCGGCGAACTCCAGCTGCTGTGGGTGATCGGCGATCAGCTGCAGCAGCTGCCCCAGCGTCTGGGTGTCGCTCACACCACCCCGGTGCAGCCCTACATCCAGTTCGATATTGATGCGTAGCCGCGTACCCAGCCCTTGAGCTAACTCCAGGTACTGCTGCAGGCGCGCGGGGGTGTCGATCAGCCACTGCAGCTGTTTGGCCGGATCGAAGGGGCCGCTGTGCTGCTGGTAGAACAGCTGCGCCGAGCGCACCGGCAAGGGCTTGCCGAGCAGGATGTCGGCCTCGGGGAACAGTCGCGCATCATGGTTGAGAAACGGCTGATGAAAGGACATCAGCCGCTGGGTGCCGAGCTGCTCGCCGATATAGCGCAGCAGCCCGGGCGCCGGCAGCGACTTCTCCACCAGGCGCAGCTGCTTGCCACTGCGGGCGAGGAACTGGCGCACCACCTCGATGTTGTGGTCGAGGCGGTCGAGGTCGATCAGCAGTACCGGGCGCATTGGCCCGTTGGCCTTGAGCTCCTGGTTCAGCGCCTGGAAGTAGGCATCATGCGGCTGGCCCCGATCACCGGGGCGCAGCCAGGCAGTGGCCAGCAGTCCGCCGGCGCCCAGGCCGGCCAGTATGAGCGTGCGTCGCTTCATCCCCTCTCCTCAGCCCAGGTTCAGGCCGAACAGCCCGGCCAGGTGCGCGTTGACGAAGCGCCCCTGCGGGTCGAGCGCCTGGCGCAGTTCGGTGAACTCCTTCCAGCGCGGGTACAGCGCCTGCAACTGGCGCGCGCCCAGGCTGTGCAGCTTGCCCCAGTGCGGCCGCCCCTGGTACTTCCAGAAGATCGGCTCGATGGCGGCGAAGAAGTCGTGGTGGTCCATCGAATAGTGCTGGTGGATCGAGATCGCGCAGCTGTCGCGCCCCTCGAACATGCTCAGGGGGATGTCGTCGGCCTTCACGTAGCGGTACTCGACCGGCATCCAGGTGCGCAGGTTGCCGTCGTCGATGCGCTTGAGGATCTCGCGCAGGCAGGCCGGGCCATGCTCGGCCGGCACCGAGTACTCCATCTCGTTGAAGCGCACGTTGCGCACGTTGGCGTAGATCTCGTAGGAGGCGTCCACGCGGTCGTCGAAGCTGGCCAGGTGGCGCATGTTGTTGAGCAGGCTGCGACGCAGGCCGGGCGAGTCGCTCAGGTGCTTGTCCAGCCCCTCGATGATGTCGATGAAGCCGTTGCCGCCCTCCTCGTCCGGCGGCACCGGCGGCGTGGCCGGGTCCTCGGTCTCGTTCAGCGCCACGGCCAGGGCATAGTCGGAGTGGGTCACCACCAGCATTTCCCAGTGCTGGTTGTCGCGCTTGAGGTTGTCGATGTCCTCCAGCAGCTCCTCGGTCTTGCCCAGCCACTGGCGCTCGCGCAGACGGAAGGCGGCGCGGTTCTGCATGCGTACCTTGGTCACCACGCCCAGCGCGCCGAGCGAGACGCGCGCGGCAGCGAACAACTCGGGGTTCTGCTCGCGGCTGCAGTCGAGCACCTCGCCCGCGGCGCTGACCAGTTGCAGGCCGCAGACGTTGGAGGAATAGGAACCGAAGCCGATGCCGGTGCCGTGGGTCGAGGTGGCGATGGCGCCGGCCAGGGTCTGGTAGTCGGTGTCCGCCATGTTGATCAGCGCCTGGCCGACGTCCCGAAGCGGCGCGCCCATGCTCGACATCGGCGTGCCGGCACCGAACTCCGCCTGCAGGGTCTGCGCGTCATGCGCCAGCAGCCCGGAGAAGTGGCCGAGCGACAGCAGGGTGTCATTGGTCGGCACCAGGGCGCTGAAGGAGTGCCCCGAGCCGACCGGACGAATCTTGCCCGTGGCCTTGCGGATCAGCTGCACCAGCTCATCCAGGTTCTGCGGCGCCGCCCGCTCCAGCGGCAGGCAGCTCTGCACGCCGGACCAGTTGCGCCAGGGTATCGGCCGCGGGGTTTCCGCCGCCCAGAGCGAACGGGCCGGCAGGGCCAGGCAGCCCCCCAGCAGGCTGGCACGCTGCAACAGCTGACGACGCGAGACCATCTCAGCGGCCCTCCGCAGGCTGCGGCGCGGCGGCCATGAACTCGATCAGCGCGCGGAAGTCGGCCTCCCCGCACTGCATGCACAGCCCCAGTGGCGGCATGCCCTGGAAGCCGTTGATGCTGTGATCCAGCAGGGTATCCATGCCCTTTTCCAGGCGTGGTGCCCAGGCCTGGACATCACCGGTCAGCGGTGCGCCGGCAGCCGGGTTGGCATGGCACTGTTTGCAGCTGGCGCCATACAGCTGCGCCAGCTTTGCATCCGTCGGTACGCCCTGCCCGGCGCCCGCGGGTGCCTGCGCGACATCCTCTGCGCCACAGCCCGTCAGCAGCATGCACAGCAGCAGGCCGACGGCCGCCCCGCGCTTCCCGCTCTGCCCTGCCCGCATATCCATCCTCCGCCCATAGGCTCATTTCGATAGCACCACACTAAAGGAGCCGCGGGCCGCCCATGAGGTCCCAAACGGCCAGCCAGGCACCAGTAAACGGCCAACCCCCGCGCGCTCATCGCTGTCCGTTTCGGCCCTCTTTGGTGGCCACATCGCCCCTGCTGGCTCTCCCCGCGCCTGGCTACCGTGGAAGCATCGAACGTCCCGACATGGAGCATCCTCGTGAGTACAACAACCCCCAACATCCAGGATTGCGGTGATGCCGTATGCATCATCGGTGGCGGCCCCGGCGGCCTGTGCATGGCCCGCGCCCTCAAGCGCCAGGGCCTGGCTTATGAGCAGTTCGAACGTCATCGCGACGTCGGCGGCGTGTGGGACATCGACAACCCCGGCACGCCGATGTACGAATCCGCGCATTTCATTTCCTCGCGCGACCTGTCGGGCTTCCTCGACTACCCGATACCCAAGCATTTCCCGGACTACCCGAGCAACCGGCAGATCCTCGAGTACGCCCGCGCCTTCGCCAGGGCCTTCGACCTGTACGACAACATCCGCTTCAACACCGCGGTGGAGAAGGTCGAGAAGCAGGACGATGGCCGCTGGCAGGTGACGCTCGCGGGAGGCGAACAACGCCGCTATCGCGCAGTGGTCTGTGCCACCGGCTGCAACTGGGACCCGAACATGCCGGAGGTAAAAGGCCAGTTCAACGGCGAGATCCGCCACTCGGTGACCTTCAAGAAAGCCGATGAATTCCGCGGCAAGCGGGTGATGATCATCGGTGCCGGCAACTCCGGCGCGGACATCGCCTGCGACGCCGCCACCCACGCCGACAAGGCCTTTATCAGCATGCGCCGGGGCTACCACTTCATTCCCAAGCACCTGTTCGGCCTACCGGCCGACGAGGTCAGCGAGAAAGGCCCGCAACTGCCGATGTGGCTGACCCGACCGATCTTCCAGGTGATCCTGCGCCTGATCAACGGCGACACCAGCCGCTTCGGCCTGCCCAAACCGGACCACAAGCTGTTCGAGAGCCACCCGCTGATGAACACCCAGCTGCTGCACTACCTGCAGCACGGCGACATCCAGGTGAAACCGGACGTGTCGCACTACGAGGGCGACTACGCGGTATTCAAGGACGGCAGCCGCGAAGCGCTCGATCTGGTGCTCTACGCCACCGGCTACAAGTGGAGCTGCAAGTACGCCGCCGACTACTTCGAGTGGAAGGGCGGACGCCCGCAGCTATACCTGTCGATCTTCAGCCGCCAGCACCACAACCTGTTCGGCATCGGCTACCTGGAAACCAACTCCAGCGCCTACAAGCTGTTCGACAACGAGGCCCACGCCATCGCCTGCTACCTGCGCGACCAGCTGCAACGCCCCGAGCAGGCCCGCCAGTTCGACCAGTTGATCGCCCATGACCACCCGGACCTGTCCGGCGGCATCCAGTTCGTCAAATCCCAGCGCCACGAGGTGTACCTGGAAGTGCATGCGCTCAAGAAGCACCTGCGCAAACTGCGCCAGCAGATGGGCTGGGGCGAACTGGAAGAGGGCTACTACGCCAGCCTGCGACGCACACCCGCGCCGAACCTGAAAGCCCACGCCGAACCCGCTCTCTGAGCCTGGAGCCGCCCATGAATGAAGTCGTTCTGATTACCGGTGCCGCCGGTGGCATCGGCCAGGCCATCTGCGAACGCCTGATCGCCCGCGGCATGCGCCTGGCCCTGCTGGACATCGACGCCGCGCGCCTGCAGGCCCTGGCCGATCGCCTCGGCGAGCAGGCCTGCGCCTTCGCCCTCGACCTGACCGACCAGGCCGCCCTGAGCGGAGTGCTGGCGCAGATCGAGGCGCGCTTCGGCCGCATCGACATCCTCATCAACAACGCCGCCGTGGCGCATGTCGAAGCCTTCGACGAGCGCTCGGTGGAAAGTATCGTCAGCGAACTCAACATCAACCTGATCGCGCCGCTGGTGCTCACCCGTCTGGCCATTCCGCTGCTCAGGCGCTCGGCCGATGCGCGGGTGATCAGCACGGTGTCGATCGGCGGCATCTTCCCGCTACCGGAAACACCGATCTACGCCGCCAGCAAGTTCGGCCTGCGCGGCGCCATGCTGTCGATCGGCCTGGACCTGGAAGCCAAGGGCATCCGGGTCGGCTCGATCCTGCCCGCCGCCACCGAGACGCCCATGCTGCTCAAGGAAGCCGTCCACGGCGGCAACCCCCTGCAGTTCATGGACCCGCCGCAGCAGCCGGCCGACGTGGCCGAACAGGTCCTGCGAATGCTCGACAAGCCCTGCCTGGAGCGCACGCCCAAGGCCAGCGAATCCTGGCTGTCCAGCCTGGCCATGCTGTTCCCCAACCTGCTGCCACGCAGCATCCGCCTGTTCAGAAAACGCGGCGAGAAAGGCCTGCAACGCTACCTGGAATCGCTCGGTGAGCGCGGGCTGGCCGAACGGGTGAACGGGCGCTGGGAGCTCAAGCCTTAGCCCAGAAAGCAGAAGGAGGCCCTAGCGTCCACCAAGTTTTGCACCTGACCGTCTAGGACGGTTTTTCCATAAACTGTTTTCAAGAGCCCCCAAAGTCAGAAATTTAATTTCCTTTTTTTATTTTCACATAGCCACTCAACCGCTTCATAAAAACCAGATGAGTAACTGTTAAAAGCCACCACCCCACCCCGAGAGATAGCGCAAACGATAGCCCAGGTGGAAGAGTGTAGCTACGAGAGTACGCATACTGATTACCACCATAAAAAAACATAATAATAAGACCTGCCACGTAGAAAACCGGAATCCCGATAATCTGCAAAACAAAGTCCTTAGTACGCACATAGACTACTTTAGAGACCATCTTATTCAATCGAAGATACCTAGGCATAAACGCCCAGAAAATCACAAAAAGCCAGACTACAAAAAAACATCCATCACAACCAACATACCTGAAACTCTCTCCGGATCAGGAAACGGCAGTGATAAAACTTTCCTGATATTAGGAAACCAAAAAGTCCACGCCTGATCACTTTCAACTGCCGCATAAGAATATTTTTGATACGGCAAGAACCAAAAAACCGCAGCAAAAACAGGAATAATGAAAAGCGCTGACAGGCCGTAAAAACCAACAAAGCAACCCATGATTTTCATCGAAATACGCTCAGATAAATTCACTATCTCTCTCCAAAACTTTCACATTGACACTCCTTGAGCGGGTTCAGGAGGCAATCTTTTTTCTCTTGCCCGCCACCGCTTCCGCCCGTACCACCATGCCCGGCAACAGCTCGATGCGGCTGGCCGTGTGGTCGAACACGTAGGTGCGCAAGGTCTCGAAGACCATGATGCCAAAAAGGCCGATGGCGATCACGGCCAGGGGCAACAGGCCGATTCAGAGCAGCCCCAGCGGCGGGAGATGTTCACCCGGGATGCGACTGCCGATGGCGGTATGAGGTGGGTTGATCAGGGCGACTCGCAGCGGCGTATGGGGCATGGTGCCTCCTCGGCGATAGGGTGACAGGGAGTGTCGTTGCGCCGGCTGCGGGCCTGATGGCGATGACGTGGTTTATCCGTGGAAATTCGGTGGCTGGCACCATCAAGCAAGAGCCCGCCAAAAGGCGGGCTCCGTAACTCTCAGAAGTCGAACTCGACCTTGGTCCACAAGGTGCGCCCCGGCTCGTCGATGGCCACCGGGTCGGCCGGGTAGCCGAAACCGGCGTTGCCGGCCAGGTTGAGGTGTTCGGCGTAGTCCTTGTCGAACAGGTTGTCGACGCCGGCGCTGAGCTTGACCTGCTCGCTGACGCGGTAGGCGCCATTGAGCGAGAACACGCCGAAGCCGGCGCTCTTGCCGAGGTCGCGGCCGACCACGTTGCCCTTGCCCTCGTCCACGCGGTTCTGCTGGGCCACCACGCGCCACAGGGCGCCGGCACTCCAGGACTCGCGCTCGTAGGTCAGCCCCAGGCGCGCTTCCAGCGGCGGCATCTGCGGCAGCGCCTCGCCATCGGAACTGTTCTTGCCCCAGGCGTAGGCCAGGGTGGCGTCGGTCTTCCAGGTGTCGGTGAGGTCATAGGCGACACCCAGCTCGCCGCCCATGATACGCGCATCGATGTTGTCGGCCTGGGAGACCAGGCTGCCCATCATGTTGCGGCTGTAGCTGAACAGGATGTAGTCGCGCACCTGGCCGACATAGCCGGATGCCCAGGCCTGCAGGTCCTCACCGGCGTATTGCACGCCGAAATCGAGCTGGGTGGTCTTCTCCGGCTCGATCCCGTCGAAGGCGTTGACCTCGCCCTCGGGAGCGCGCTTGGGCGAGAACAGCTCCCAGTAGTCGGGGAAGCGCTGCACATGACCAATACCGGCGTAGAGGGTGGTCGGCGAGTCGGCCAGGTCATATTCGTAGCGGGCAAAGCCGCTGGGCAGGGTGTCGCTGCGCTGCTCTCCGGCGGTCGGGTTGGCCTGCACCATGCTCATGTGGGTGACGGTTTGCCGGTAGTCCGTGGCGTCGGCACGGTCGAGGCGCGCGCCGCCAATCACCCGGCTGCGCTCGGCGGCCTGCCAGGTCAGCTCGGCGAAGGCGCCGTAGTTGTGCATCACCGAGTCCTTGGTCCAGGGGAACTGGTCGGCATCGGTGTACTGCGCCGGCTGGCCCATCATCGGCATGCGGTAGCGCGAGGCGCGGGCGCGGTGTTCGCTGCGCAGCGCATCGACCCCGGCGACCAGCTCGACCTCGCTCCAGGCGAAGGTGGCCGCCACGCGTGCGCCGGTGGTGCGGCGGTCGACCTGCGAGGCCATCGGCATGGGCATCATGCTGCTCGGGTCGGGATCGCGCAGGCTGAAGTTGTCCATGATGTGGTCGGCGTAGTTGTAGTAGACCTGCGCCTCGACCTTATCCAGCACGCCGCCCAGATTGCCCTTCTCGAAACGCAGGCCGAGGCTCTCGCGGGCGAACTGCGCACCGTCCATGCCGCGCCCGGCGTAGCGCGCCTCGCCATCGCCCTTGCCGGCGGACAGTTCGAGCAGCGTGTCGGCGTCCGGTGTCCAGCCGATGGCCAGGTCGCCGTTCCACTTCTTCCAGCGCGACGGCACGGTATCGCCGTCGCCATCCTCGTAATCATCGGACTGCGCCTGGTTGCCGGCGAAACGCAGGTAGCCCTGCTCGCCCCCCGCGGCAGCGTCCAGCACCTTGTCGAAGCGGCCGTTGGAGCCGGTGAGCAGGCTGGCATGCAGGCGCGTGCCGAGCTCGCCGAAGCGCTCCGGCTGGCGCTCGAACAGCACGGTACCGGCCGAGGCACCCGGCCCCCAGAGCACGGTCTGCGGCCCCTTGATCACGGTGAGCTGGTCGTAGGTCTCCGGCGAGATATAGGAGCTCGGGGCGTCCATGCGTCCCGGACAGGCGCCCAGCATCAGGCCGCCGTTGGTACGCAGGTTGATGCGCGAACCGAACATGCCGCGCAGCACCGGGTCGCCGTTGGTGCCGCCGCTGCGGATGGCGGAAAAGCCGGGGATGGTCTTCAGGTAGTCGGTGGCGTCGCTGGCCGGCACCGGCTGGCGGGCGTCCTTGGGGTCGGCGATCACGGTCAGCGGCGAGCTCTGCTGCACGGCAGTGACCACGCCAGGTGCCAACTCGACATCGGCGGGCTCGGCGGCGAAGGCCGGCGCGGCGATGGCCAGACTCAGGGCGGAAAGGATGAAAGGCAGACGGCAGCCACGTGCCGGCACGAATACGGATGCGTTCATGGTGTTTCCTGAAAAAAGACAGCGCTATGCCCTCGCGCGGAGGGCGCTTAATGGCTGGATCAGGAAATGGCCGGTGGGGCCCTGCCGGGTGGCGCCACCAGGAACGGCGGGCTGAGGTTCAGCGCCTCGGCAAAGCGCGGCCGCTCGGGGGCAGCAACGGGCGGCGGCGGTGGGGTGAAGGGAAACGACTGCAGGCTGGCCAGATGGGCGCCACACTGCACGCAGGGCAACTGATGCGCGGCGACGCTGCCCTTGCCTTCCTCGCCGAGCTGCCACTGGATGCCCTGCGAGGTACACAGCAGCATGAAGCCGCCTTCGCTCATCTGCGGCAATGCCCACAGCGGCATGCTCACGCGCAGGAGCATGCCCACCAGGGCAAAGGCGTAGAGCCAATCGCGGAAATTGCGGCTGAGCGGGTTCATGAGCCCGGCATTCTAACGGCCCGGCCCGGGCAGCGCGCCGGACACGGCGTCGCACCCCGCAGGCACGAAAAAGCCCGCACGGGGCGGGCTTCTCGGGGGACCTGACGCTGCTTAGAACGGGATATCGTCGTCGAAGCTGTCGAAGTCCTGGGCCGGCTGCTGGGCCGCCGGTTGCGGCGCCGGACGCGGTGCGGCCTGTTGCGGGGCCGGACGCGACTGCTGCTGGCGCGGGGCATAGTCGCCACCGCCTTCCTGGTTGCCACCACGGCCGCCGAGCAGCTGCAGGGTGCCGTTCATGTCGACCACGATTTCGGTGGTGTAGCGCTTGACGCCATCCTTCTCCCACTCGCGGGTCTGCAGGCGGCCTTCGACATAGCACTGGCTGCCCTTGCGCAGGTACTCGCCGGCGATCTCGGCGAGCTTGCCGAAGAACACCACGCGGTGCCACTCGGTACGGTCCTGCTGCTGGCCGGTCTGCTTGTCCTTCCAGCTGTCGGTGGTGGCCAGGGTGATGTTGGTCACCGCATTGCCATTGGGCAGGTAACGGGTTTCCGGGTCGCCGCCGACGTTGCCGATCAGAATGACTTTGTTAACCCCACGGGCCATTTCGTTCTCCTAAGCTGAATGCGTCCCCGCGGCCTCTTCGAGCACTTGCTCGAGCAACGCGCGGTCCAATTGTTGGGTGTCCACTTTGATGTACAACGCGGCCTCCTCGGCCACCACGATGGCGTCGCTGACACCGGGTATCGCGAGGAGTCGCCCCACCAGTCCGCTGTCGGCCAGCGCCGTCTCGGCAAGCGGGCGGCGCAGACTGGTCACATAAGGCGGCTCGCGCATAGTAGCAGCTGCCAGCAGCCAGAAAACCCCCAGCAATGCACAGCCGACGAACACCAGGCCGAGGCCGCCGTGCTGGTACAGCCAGCCGCCCAGAATGCCGCCCAGCGCGGCGCCGAGGAACTGGCTGGTGGAGTACACGCCCATGGCCGTGCCCTTGCCGCCGGCCGGCGCCACCTTGCTCACCAGCGAAGGCAGCGAGGCCTCCAGCAGGTTGAAGGCGGTGAAGAACAGGATGAAGCCCAGCACCAGCGCCTTGAGACCGTGGCCGAAGGCCCAGAAGTACAGCTCGCAAAGCACCAGCATGGCCACCGCGCCACACAGCACGCGCTTCATCCGGCGTTTTTTCTCGGCATAGATGATGAACGGCACCATGCCGAAGAAGCCGACCAGCAGCGCACTGAGATAGACCCACCAGTGCTCTTCCTTGGCCAGCCCACCCTCCTCCACCAGCGCCAGCGGCAGGGCGACGAAACTGGCCATGAGGATCGCGTGCAGGACGCCGATGCCCAGGTTCAGGCGCAGCAGCTCGGGGTTGCGCAAGGTCGGCAGCAGCGCCTGGCGCGCGACCCCGGACTCGCGATGCTGCAGCGTAGTGGAGGCACGCGGCACGAACAGGGCGATGATCAGCATGCCGACCAGCGCCATGCCGGCGGTGGCCCAGAACAACCCGGAGAGGCCGAAGGCGCGGGTCAGCAGCGGGCCAACCACCATGGCCACGGCAAACGACAGGCCGATGCTCATGCCGATCATGGCCATGGCCTTGGTGCGATGCTGTTCGCGGGTCAGGTCGGAGAGCAGCGCCATCACTGCCGCCGAGATCGCCCCGGCGCCCTGCAGCACGCGGCCGGCGATCACGCCCCAGATGGAGTCGGCGGTGGCCGCCAGGGCGGCGCCGGCGGCGAAGATCAGCAGGCCGATATAGATCACCGGCAGGCGGCCGATGCGGTCGGAGATCACGCCGAAAGGAATCTGCAGCAGCGCCTGGGTCAGGCCGTAGGCGCCGATGGCCAGGCCGATCAGCGCCGGGGTGGCACCGGCCAGGTCGGTGCCGTAGGTCGCCAGCACCGGCAGGACCATGAACATGCCCAGCATGCGGAAGGCGAAGACCAGGGCCAGGCCACCGGCGGCGCGCGTTTCGCTGGCACTCATGCGTTCGCTGTGCGGATCGTGCATGGAAAAACCCTGAACAAATTGGCCGGCGATTCTAGCAGCCATCCCTGCGCCGATACAGGCGCGGCGCTTTGCCGCGCGACGACGGCCGGCCGTATACTGCGTGGTTTCCGCCCGCCCACCTGCGAGGCCGTTCGTGGACAAGATTCTGATCCGGGGTGCGCGCACCCATAACCTGAAAAACGTCGACCTGACCCTGCCGCGCGACAAGCTGATCGTGATCACCGGTCTGTCCGGTTCCGGCAAGTCGTCGCTGGCCTTCGACACCCTCTACGCCGAGGGGCAGCGCCGTTATGTCGAGTCGCTGTCGGCCTATGCCCGGCAGTTCCTGTCGATGATGGAGAAGCCCGACGTCGACACCATCGAGGGTCTCTCTCCGGCCATCTCCATCGAGCAGAAATCGACTTCGCACAACCCGCGCTCGACCGTCGGCACCATCACCGAGATCTACGACTACCTGCGCCTGCTCTACGCCCGCGTCGGTATCCCGCGCTGCCCGGACCACGACGTGCCGCTGGAAGCACAGACCGTCAGCCAGATGGTCGACCAGGTGCTGGCCCTGCCCGAAGGCCGCAAGCTGATGCTGCTGGCCCCGGTGATCCGCGAGCGCAAGGGCGAGCATCTGGCGGTGTTCGAAGAGCTGCGCGCCCAGGGCTTCGTCCGCGCCCGGGTCAACGGCAAGCTCTACGAGCTGGACGAACTGCCCAAGTTGGACAAGCAGAAGAAGCACAGCATCGATGTGGTGGTGGACCGCTTCAAGGTGCGCGAAGACCTGCAGCAACGCCTGGCCGAATCCTTCGAGACCGCCATCAAGCTGGCCGACGGCATCGCCCTGGTCGCCCCCATGGACGACGAAGAGGGTGACGAGATCATCTTCTCCGCGCGCTTCGCCTGCCCGCACTGCGGCCACTCGATCAGCGAGCTGGAGCCCAAGCTGTTCTCCTTCAACAACCCGGCCGGCGCCTGCCCGACCTGCGACGGCCTGGGCGTGAAGCAGTTCTTCGACGCCAAGCGCCTGGTCAACGGCGAGCTGACCCTGGCCGAAGGTGCCATCCGCGGCTGGGACCGGCGCAACGTCTACTACTTCCAGATGCTCGGCTCGCTGGCCGCGCACTACGGCTTCAGCCTGGACGAGCCGTTCGACGAGCTGGCCGCCGAGCACCAGAAGGTCATCCTGTTCGGCAGCGGCACGCAGAACGTCGACTTCAAGTACCTCAACGACCGCGGCGACATCGTCAAACGCTCGCACCCGTTCGAGGGCATCATCCCCAACCTCGAGCGCCGTTACCGCGAGACCGAGTCGGCCACTGTGCGCGAGGAGCTGGCCAAGTTCCTCAGCACCCAGCCCTGCCCGGACTGCCGTGGCACCCGCCTGCGCCGCGAAGCGCGCCACGTCTGGGTGGGCGAGCGCACCCTGCCGGCCGTCACCGGCCTGCCAGTCGGCGAGGCCTGCGACTATTTCGGCGGCATGAGCCTGACCGGCCGCCGCGGCGAGATCGCCGAAAAGATCCTCAAGGAGATTCGCGAGCGCCTGCAGTTCCTGGTCAACGTCGGCCTCGACTACCTGACCCTGGACCGCAGCGCCGACACCTTGTCCGGCGGCGAGGCCCAGCGTATCCGCCTGGCCAGCCAGATCGGTGCCGGCCTGGTCGGCGTCATGTACATCCTCGATGAGCCGTCCATCGGCCTGCACCAGCGCGACAACGAGCGTCTGCTGGGCACCCTCACCCACCTGCGCAACCTGGGCAACACGGTGATAGTCGTCGAGCACGACGAAGACGCCATCCGCCTGGCCGATTACGTGGTCGACATCGGCCCCGGCGCCGGCGTGCACGGCGGCCGCGTGGTCGCCGAGGGCACCCCAGACGAGGTGATGAACCACCCCGACTCGCTGACCGGCAAGTACCTCTCCGGCCGCGAGAAGATCCGCTACCCGGCCACGCGCACCCCGCGCGACAAGAAGAAGCTGCTCAAGCTCAAGGGCGCGCGCGGCAACAACCTGCGCAACGTCGACCTGGAGATCCCGGTCGGCCTGCTCACCTGCGTCACCGGCGTGTCCGGCTCGGGCAAGTCGACGCTGATCAACAACACCCTGTTCCCGCTCACCGCCACCGCGCTGAACGGCGCCACCACCCTGGAAGCAGCCCCGCACGACTCGTTCGACGGCCTGCAGCACCTGGACAAGGTGGTCGACATCGACCAGAGCCCGATCGGCCGTACGCCGCGTTCCAACCCCGCGACCTACACCGGCCTGTTCACCCCGATCCGCGAACTGTTCGCCGGTGTGCCCGAGTCGCGCTCGCGCGGCTACGGCCCGGGCCGTTTCAGCTTCAACGTCAAGGGCGGCCGCTGCGAAGCCTGCCAGGGCGACGGCGTGATCAAGGTGGAGATGCACTTCCTGCCGGACATCTACGTGCCGTGCGACGTGTGCAAGGGCAAGCGCTACAACCGCGAGACCCTGGAAGTGAAGTACAAGGGCAAGAGCATCACCGAGGTGCTCGACATGACCATCGAAGAAGCCCGCGAGTTCTTCGACGCCGTGCCCGCGCTGGCGCGCAAGCTGCAGACCCTGGTCGACGTCGGCCTGTCCTATATCAAGCTGGGCCAGAGCGCGACCACCCTGTCTGGCGGCGAAGCGCAGCGGGTCAAGCTGAGCCGCGAGCTGTCCAAGCGCGATACTGGCAAGACCCTGTATATCCTCGACGAGCCGACCACCGGGCTGCACTTTGCCGATATCCAGCAACTGCTCGACGTGCTGCACCGTCTGCGCGACCACGGCAACACCGTGGTGGTGATCGAGCACAACCTGGACGTGATCAAGACCGCCGACTGGCTGGTCGACCTCGGCCCCGAGGGCGGCTCCAAGGGCGGCATGATCATCGCCACCGGCACCCCGGAGGACGTGGCAGCCAACCCGGCGTCGCATACCGGGCACTTCCTCAAGCCGTTGCTGGAACGCGACCGCGCCTGACCGTCGCCAAAATGAAAAAGCCCCGCAGATGCGGGGCTTTTTCTTGTTGCCGGTGAATCAGGCCAGATCGAAGCGATCCAGGTTCATCACCTTGGTCCAAGCCGCGACGAAGTCCTTGACCAGCTTCTGCTGGCCGTCGGCACTGGCGTAGACCTCGGCGTAGGCCCGCAGGATCGAGTTGGAGCCGAAGATCAGATCGTTACGGGTACCGCTGTACTTCACCTGGCCAGTCTTGCGGCACTTGCCTTCGAACAGCTCGGCATCGGCGCCGGTCGCCTTCCACTCAACCCCCATGTCCAGCAGGTTGACGAAGAAGTCGTTGGACAGCACGCCAACCTTGTCGGTGAACACGCCATGCGCGCTGCCGTCATGGTTGGCGCCCAGCACACGCAGACCACCGACCAGCGCGGTCAGCTCGGGGGCGGTCAGGGTCAGCAGCTGCGCCTTGTCGACCAGCAGCGCCTCGGTCGGCACGCCCAGATTGCCCTTGTTGTAGTTGCGGAAGCCATCGGCCACAGGCTCCAGCGCGGCGAAGGACTCGACATCGGTCTGATCCTGCCGGGCATCGACCCGACCAGGCGCGAACGGCACGTCGACGCTGACCCCGGCGGCCTTGGCAGCCTGCTCCACGCCCACGTTACCGGCGAGCACCAGCACGTCCGCAAGGGACGCCTTGCCGGAAGCCTTCTGGATCTCCACCAGCTTCGGCAGGGCCTTGATCGCCCGCTGGTTCACCGCCCAGTCCTTCTGCGGCGCCAGCGCCAGGCGTGCACCATTGGCGCCACCGCGCTTGTCGCTGCCACGGAAACTGGAGGCCGAGGCCCAGGCCACCGACACCAGATCACCCACCGACAGCCCAGAGGCAGCGATCTTCGCCTTGAGGTCAGCGATATCGGCCGCACTCGGGTTGTGCGTGGCGGCCGGCAGCGGGTCCTGCCAGATCAGGTCTTCCTTCGGCACTTCCGGGCCCAGGTAGCGGGCCTTCGGCCCCATGTCGCGGTGGGTCAGCTTGAACCAGGCGCGGGCAAAGGCATCGGCGAAGGCCTGCGGATCATCCAGGAAGCTCTTGGAGATCCGGCCGAACTCCGGATCGAAGCGCAGCGTCAGGTCGGTGGTGAGCATGGTCGGCTTGTGGAATTTGCCCGGGATATGCGCATCCGGAATGATCTCCGGAGCATCCTTGGCCACCCACTGCTTGGCGCCGGCGGGCGACTTGGTCAGCTCCCACTCGTACTTGAACAGGTTCTCGAAGAAGTTGTTGCTCCACAGCGCCGGGGTCTTGGTCCAGGTCACCTCGATACCGCTGGAGATGGTGTCCTTGCCGTGACCACTGCCGAAGTTGCTCATCCAGCCCAGGCCCTGGGCCTCGATCGGCGCAGCTTCCGGCTCCGGCCCCTTGTGCGACTCAGGCGCGGCACCGTGGGCCTTGCCGAAGGTGTGGCCGCCGGCGATCAGGGCAACGATCTCCTCGTCGTTCATGGCCATGCGGTAGAAGGTGGCGCGGATGTCCTTGGCCGCTTCCAGATAGTCGCCGCTGGCATTCGGCCCTTCCGGGTTCACATAGATCAGGCCCATGTGGGTAGCGCCAAAGGGACCGTTCAGCTCGCGACTGTCCTTGACCCGCTCCGGGTCGACACCCAGCCACTGCATCTCGGCGCCCCAGTTGACGTCCTGATCCGGCTCCCAGGTGTCCTCACGACCACCGGCAAAGCCGAAGGTACGGAAGCCCATGGACTCCAGCGCAACGTTGCCGGCGAGGATGAACAGGTCCGCCCAGGAAATCTGCTGGCCGTATTTCTGCTTGATCGGCCACAGGAGACGACGCGACTTGTCGATGTTGACATTGTCCGGCCAGGAGTTGAGCGGCGCGAAGCGCTGCTGGCCACGACCGCCGCCGCCACGGCCATCGGTGGTGCGGTAGGTACCGGCGGAGTGCCAGGCCATACGGATGAACTGCGGACCATAGTGGCCGAAGTCGGCGGGCCACCAGTCCTGAGAATCGGTCATCAGGCGAACCAGGTCGGCCTTGAGCGCCTTGTAGTCGAGCTTCTTGAAGGCTTCGGCGTAGTTGAACTGCTCGCCGAGCGGGTTGGACTTTTCCGAATGCTGGTTGAGCAGATCTACGCGAAGCTGGTTGGGCCACCAGTCCCGGTTCGAGGTGCCGCCACCGGCAACGTGGTGGAACGGACATTTACCTGGGTTCGACATTGTTCTCTCCTTTCTTCATCGGGTCGGTCCCTTCAACTGCGGCCGACGATGGGAGAAGACTAGACCCGAGCAGGAAAGAGGGCCAATTTATGAAAAGCAATAAACCGATAGCTTTTATCTCTCAAAAGCCCCCTTTCATCGGTGCATCGGACGGGAATGCCAACGCCAGAAAGCAAAAAACCGGGCGCAGGGCCCGGTTTCTTGTGGAGCGGAAGCAGCTTATTCAGCGGCTTCTACAGCCTCACCAGCGACCTGACGGTCAACCAGCTCGACGTACGCCATAGGGGCGTTGTCGCCAGCGCGGAAACCGCACTTGAGGATGCGCAGATAGCCGCCCTGGCGGGTGGCGTAACGCTTGCCCAGATCGTTGAACAGCTTGCCAACGATGGCTTTCGAACGGGTACGGTCGAAGGCCAGACGACGGTTGGCGACGCTGTCTACCTTGGCCAGGGTGATCAGCGGCTCGGCAACGCGGCGCAGTTCCTTGGCTTTAGGCAGGGTGGTCTTGATCAGTTCGTGTTCGAACAGCGACACCGCCATGTTCTGGAACATGGCCTTGCGGTGGGCGCTGGTGCGGCTCAGGTGACGGCCACTTTTACGATGACGCATGATTAATTCCTTACCAAACTTTCGGTTCGGTGATTACGGACGATCAGGCAGTAGCCTTATCGTCCTTCTTCAGACTTGCCGGCGGCCAGTTGTCGAGGCGCATGCCGAGGGACAGACCACGGGAGGCCAGGACGTCCTTGATCTCGGTCAGGGACTTCTTGCCCAGGTTCGGAGTTTTGAGCAGCTCTACTTCGGTGCGCTGAATCAGATCACCGATGTAGTAGATGTTCTCCGCCTTGAGGCAGTTGGCCGAACGTACGGTCAGCTCGAGGTCGTCAACCGGGCGCAGGAGGATCGGATCGATCTCGTCCTCCTGCTCGACCACTACCGGCTCACTGTCGCCCTTCAGATCAACGAAGGCCGCCAGTTGGTGCTGGAGGATGGTCGCGGCACGACGGATGGCCTCTTCAGGATCCAGGGTGCCGTTGGTTTCCAGGTCGATGACCAGCTTGTCCAGGTTGGTACGCTGCTCGACACGGGCGTTTTCCACCACGTAGGCCACACGACGAACCGGGCTGAACGTAGCGTCCAGCTGCAGACGGCCGATGCTACGGCTTTCGTCTTCATCGCTCTGACGGGCATCAGCCGGCTCGTAGCCACGGCCACGACGCACGGTGAGTTTCATGTTCAGAGCGCCGTTGTCCGCCAGGTTGGCGATTACGTGATCGCCATTGACGATCTCGACGTCGTGATCCAGCTGGATATCGGCAGCAGTGACCACACCCGAGCCCTTTTTGGCCAGAGTCAGGGTGACTTCGTCACGACCGTGCAGCTTGATGGCCAGACCTTTCAGGTTGAGCAGGATCTCAATCACATCTTCCTGCACGCCTTCGATAGCGGAGTACTCGTGGAGTACGCCGTCGATCTCGGCCTCGACTACTGCACAGCCAGGCATGGAGGACAACAGGATGCGACGCAGCGCGTTGCCCAGGGTATGGCCAAAACCACGCTCGAGAGGCTCGAGGGTGATCTTGGCGCGGGTCGGACTGACCGCCTGAACGTCGATGTGACGGGGGGTCAGGAACTCATTTACCGAAATCTGCATGGATGCACCTATTTTCTAGCCCTTACTTGGAGTAGAGCTCGACAATCAGGCTTTCGTTGATGTCGGCGGACAGATCGCTGCGAGCCGGGACGCTTTTGAACACGCCAGACTTCTTCTCAGCATCCACTTCAACCCACTCAACGCGACCACGCTGGGCGCACAGCTCGAGAGCCTGGGCAACGCGCAGCTGGTTCTTGGCCTTTTCGCGAACTGCCACGACGTCACCAGCTTTGACCTGGTAGGACGGGACGTTCACGGTCGAACCGTTCACGGTGATGGCTTTGTGCGATACCAGCTGACGGGATTCGGCGCGGGTGGCACCAAAGCCCATGCGGTAAACCACGTTGTCCAGACGGCATTCCAGCAACTGCAGCAGGTTCTCACCGGTAGCGCCTTTCTTACGGGCAGCTTCCTTGTAGTAACCGCTGAACTGACGCTCCAGCACGCCGTAGATACGACGGACTTTCTGCTTCTCACGCAGCTGGGTACCGTAGTCGGACTGGCGACCACGACGAGCGCCGTGTTGACCAGGAGCCGATTCGATATTGCACTTGGATTCGAGCGCGCGCGCACCACTCTTCAAGAAGAGATCGGTGCCTTCACGACGAGACAGTTTGCACTTGGGACCAATGTAACGAGCCATTCTTCACTGTCTCCTATTACACGCGACGCTTCTTCGGCGGACGGCACCCGTTGTGCGGGATAGGCGTCACGTCGGTGATGCTGGCGATTTTGTAGCCGCAGGCGTTCAGAGCACGCACAGCGGATTCGCGACCCGGGCCCGGACCCTTGACGTTAACGTCGAGGTTCTTCAGGCCGTATTCCAGAGCAGCCTGGCCAGCGCGTTCGGCAGCCACCTGGGCAGCGAACGGAGTGGACTTACGGGAGCCGCGGAAACCGGAGCCACCGGAGGTAGCCCAGGACAGGGCGTTGCCCTGACGGTCAGTGATGGTCACGATGGTGTTGTTGAAAGACGCGTGGATATGGGCGATGCCATCCACCACTGTCTTTTTGACTTTCTTACGAGTACGAGCAGCAGGCTTAGCCATGACTTATTTCCTGTCGATTCGCGGGCGCAATTACTTGCGGATCGGCTTACGCGGGCCCTTACGGGTGCGCGCGTTGGTCTTGGTGCGCTGACCGCGGACCGGCAGGCCACGGCGGTGACGCAGACCGCGATAGCAGCCCAGGTCCATCAGACGCTTGATTTTCATGTTGATTTCGCGGCGCAGGTCACCCTCGGTGGTGAGTTTGGCGACTTCGCCACGCAGCTGCTCGATCTGCTCGTCAGAGAGATCTTTGATCTTTGCCGCCGGATTGACACCGGTGGTTGCACAGATTTTCTGCGCAGTGGTGCGACCAACACCGTAGATGTAGGTCAGCGAGATAACAGTGTGCTTGTTATCCGGAATGTTGACGCCTGCAATACGGGCCATTCAGTGGAACTCCAATTGACAGCTACCCACGCCCTGGAAGCCAAGAAATAGGGCGCGCGATATTAACGCTGTAATAACAAAGAATCAACCCGGCAGCGCACTAGCTGCCGGGCTCATTACGCGTGAATCACACTCAGCCTTGGCGCTGCTTGTGACGCGGCTCCGCGCTGCAGATCACGCGCACGACGCCGTCGCGACGGATGACTTTGCAGTTGCGGCACAGCTTCTTGACCGATGCACGAACTTTCATCAGTAACTCCTAGAACCTTACGGACGCTATATCAGCGGAGCATGCCGCCGCCATAGCCCTTCAGGTTGGCTTTCTTCATCAGGGATTCGTACTGGTGCGAAACGAGGTGAGATTGCACTTGGGCCATAAAGTCCATCACAACCACGACCACGATCAGCAACGAGGTCCCGCCAAGGTAGAACGGAACGTTGGCAGCCACCTGCAGAAACTGCGGGAGGAGGCAAACGGCCGTCATGTACAGAGCACCGAACATGGTCAAGCGGGTCAGCACGCCATCGATATAGCGCGCGGATTGCTCACCCGGACGGATACCCGGAATAAAGGCACCGGACTTCTTCAGGTTTTCCGCTACGTCTTTCGGGTTGAACATCAGCGCCGTGTAGAAGAAGCAGAAGAAGATGATCCCTGCACTAAACAGCAGAATGTTCAACGGCTGACCGGGAGCGATAGCCTGCGAAATATCCTGCAGCCAGCCCATACCTTCGGACTGACCGAACCAGGTCCCCAGCGAAGCCGGGAACAGCAGGAGACTGCTGGCAAAGATGGCCGGGATTACGCCCGCCATATTCACCTTCAACGGCAGGTGGCTGGTCTGCGCGGCAAAGACCTTGCGGCCCTGCTGACGCTTGGCGTAGTGCACCGCAATGCGACGCTGGCCACGCTCAATGAACACCACGAAACCGATGATCGCTACCGCCAGCAGGCCGATGGCAATCAGGGCGAAGATGTTGATGTCACCCTGACGAGCAGACTCGAAAGACTGCCCGATTGCCGACGGCAGACCGGCCACGATGCCTGCAAAAATCAGCATCGAGATACCGTTGCCAACACCGCGCTCGGTGATCTGCTCGCCCAGCCACATCATGAACATGGCGCCGGCCACGAAGGTCGTCACCGCCACGAAGTGGAAGCCGAAATCAACCGAAAACGCTACGCCCTGACTGGCCAGGCCGACGGACATGCCGACCGCCTGAATGATCGCCAGGACGAGAGTGCCGTAGCGGGTGTACTGGCTGATCTTGCGACGGCCAGCTTCCCCTTCCTTTTTCAACTGCTCCAGCTGCGGGCTGACGGCAGTCATCAGCTGCATGATGATCGAGGCCGAAATGTACGGCATGATCCCCAGCGCGAAGATGCTCATCCGCTCCAGCGCGCCGCCGGAAAACATGTTGAACAGGCTAAGAATGGTCCCCTCGTTCTGCCGGAACAGGTCGGCCAGCCGGTCAGGGTTGATTCCGGGCACCGGAATGTGCGCGCCGATCCGATAGACGATGATCGCCAGGAACAGAAAACGCAGTCGAGCCCAGAGCTCGGACAACCCGCCATTGCTGAGCGCGGAGAGAGCACCTTGCTTAGCCATTTAGTCCTCGAACTTGCCGCCAGCTGCTTCGATGGCCGCACGCGCACCCTTGGTGGCGGCGATACCTTTCAGGGTGACCGCACGAGTAACCTCGCCGGACAGCATGACTTTCACACGCTGTACGTTTTGGTTGATCACGTTGGCATCCTTCAGCGACTGCACAGTAACGACGTCGCCTTCCACCTTGGCCAGCTCGGAGGTACGCACTTCGGCGCGATCCATGGCTTTCAGGGAAACGAAGCCGAACTTCGGCAGACGGCGGTGCAGCGGCTGCTGGCCACCCTCGAAGCCCGGGGCGATGGAGCCACCGGTACGAGAGGTCTGACCCTTGTGGCCGCGGCCACCGGTTTTGCCCAGACCGCTACCGATGCCACGGCCCGGACGGTGCTTCTCGCGACGGGCACCCGGCGCGGAACGCAGATCGTTCAGTTGCATGGATTAACCCTCTACACGCAGCAGGTAGTAAGCCTTGTTGATCATGCCGCGGTTTTCAGGAGTGTCCTGAACTTCGACGGAGTGACCAATGCGACGCAGGCCCAGGCCCTTGACGCAAGCTTTGTGGTTGGCCAGACGGCCGTTGGTGCTCTTGATCAGAGTAACTTTGACGGTAGCCATGATCAGAGAATCTCCTCGACGCTCTTGCCACGCTTGGCAGCCACGGACTCCGGCGACTGCATGGCTTTCAGACCCTTGAAGGTGGCATACACCACGTTCACCGGGTTGGTGGAGCCATAGCACTTGGCCAGAACGTTCTGCACGCCAGCCACTTCCAGAACGGCACGCATGGCGCCACCGGCGATGATGCCGGTACCTTCGGAAGCCGGCTGCATGAACACGTGGGACGCGCCATGCACAGACTTCATCGGGTATTGCAGAGTGGTGCCGTTCAGGTCGACCTGAATCATGTTGCGACGCGCAGCTTCCATCGCTTTCTGGATGGCGGCCGGCACTTCGCGGGATTTACCGCGACCGAAACCAACGCGACCCTTGCCATCACCCACCACGGTCAGCGCGGTGAAGGTGAAGATACGGCCGCCTTTTACGGTCTTGGCAACGCGATTAACCTGGACCAGCTTCTCGATGTAGCCTTCGCCCTGGGCGTCGTCACCGCGATTGTCGCGATCGCGCTTTTGCTCGTGATTTGCCATAACTTAGAACTCCAGCCCGCCTTCACGAGCAGCATCAGCCAGCGCCTTCACGCGGCCGTGGTACTTGAAGCCAGAACGGTCGAACGCCACCTGGGTTACACCAGCGGCTTTCGCGCGCTCGGCAACCAGCTGACCGACTTTCTTGGCCGCGTCGACGTTGCCAGTGGCGCCGTCACGCAGTTCTTTGTCCAGGGTCGAGGCGCTGGCCAGAACCTTGGCGCCGTCGGCCGAAATGACCTGGGCGTAGATGTGCTGGGAAGAGCGGTACACGCTGAGGCGTACGGTTTCCAGCTCGCGCATTTTCAGGCGTGCCTTGCGAGCGCGACGCAGACGAGTTTCTTTCTTTTCGCTCATTTGCTATGCCCTACTTCTTCTTAGCTTCTTTGCGACGTACGACTTCGTCGGAATAACGCACGCCTTTGCCTTTGTACGGCTCAGGACGACGGAAGTCGCGGATCTCCGCAGCCACCTGACCGACCAGCTGCTTGTCGATGCCCTTGATCAGGATATCGGTCTGGCTGGGGGTTTCAGCGGTAACGCCTTGCGGCAGTTCGTAGTCGATCGGGTGGGAGAAGCCCAGCGCGAGGTTCAGCACCTGGCCTTTGGCCTGGGCCTTGTAACCCACACCGACCAGCTGCAGCTTGCGCTCGAAGCCTTGGCTCACGCCAATAACCATGTTGTTGACCAGTGCACGAGTGGTACCGGCCATAGCGCGGTTCTGCTGATCGCCATTGCGGGCGGCAAAACGCAGCTCACCAGCCTCCTGGATGATCTCCACGGACGAGTGCACATTCAGTTCCAGGGTGCCCTTGGCGCCCTTGATCGAAAGCTGCTGGCCTGCGAGTTTGACCTCGACACCTGCCGGCAGCTTAACGGGGTTCTTAGCAACGCGAGACATGCTTATCCCCCCTTAGAACACGGTGCAGAGCACTTCACCGCCGACACCGGCAGCGCGTGCAGCGCGATCAGTCATCACACCTTTGTTGGTGGAGACGATGGAAACGCCCAGACCGCCACGAACTTTCGGCAGTTGGTCGACAGGCTTGTACTGGCGCAGGCCAGGACGGCTGACGCGCTTCACTTCTTCGATGACCGGACGGCCTTCGAAATACTTCAGCTCGATGGACAGCTGCGGCTTGGCGTCGCTGCTGACCTGGTATCCCGCGATGTAACCTTCGTTCTTGAGAACGTTGGCTACTGCCACCTTCAGCTTGGAAGACGGCATGCTTACTACCGACTTTTCAGCCATCTGGGCATTACGGATACGAGTTAGCATGTCCGCTAACGGGTCCTGCATACTCATGGGCTAGATGCTCCTGATACAAAAAGAACAGCCTTTCGGCTGGAACCATCCACGAGCTCGGCAAATGCCAGGCTCAGGAGAGCCGGACATTCTAGAGATCGATCAAAAATGAATCAAGCCCCAAAAGGGGCTTGATCGATAAAACAAAGCCGGCACTAGGCCGGCTTCGCTTTCATTACCAGCTGGCTTTCACCAGACCCGGTACATCACCGCGCATCGCAGCTTCGCGCAGCTTGTTACGGCCGAGGCCGAACTTGCGGTACACGCCGTGCGGACGGCCGGTGATGCGGCAACGGTTACGCAGGCGGCTGGCGCTGGCGTCACGCGGTTGCTTTTGCAGGGCGATCTGGGCTTCCCAACGCTGCTCCGGAGTGGAGTTCGGGTTGGCAATCACAGCTTTGAGCTCAGCACGCTTCTTAGCGAACTTGGCAACCGTCAGCTGACGCTTCAGCTCGCGGTTTTTCATGCTCTTCTTGGCCATTTCCTACTCCAATCAGTTGCGGAACGGGAACTTGAAGGCGCGCAGCAGGGCGCGACCTTCATCGTCCGTACGGGCGGTGGTGGTCAGGGTGATGTCCAGACCACGCAGAGCATCGATCTTGTCGTAATCGATTTCCGGGAAGATGATCTGCTCTTTGACACCCATGCTGTAGTTGCCACGACCATCGAAGGACTTGGCATTCAGGCCGCGGAAGTCACGCACGCGCGGCAGGGAGATGGAGAGCAGGCGATCCAGGAATTCGTACATGCGATCGCGACGCAGGGTCACCTTGACACCGATCGGCCAACCTTCACGAACCTTGAAGCCAGCAATGGACTTGCGGGCGAAGGTCACGACAGGCTTTTGACCGGTGATCTTTTCCAAGTCGGCAACAGCGTTTTCGATGATTTTCTTGTCACCGATCGCTTCGCCAAGACCCATGTTCAGGGTGATTTTGGTAACGCGCGGAACTTCCATCACGTTGGCCAGCTGAAGTTCTTCCTTCAGCTTGGGCGCGATTTCTTTCCGGTAAATCTCTTTCAGTCGTGCCATGGTGTTTTACCTATGATTCTCAAGCGCCAACCGGCTTTTGGGTGGACTTGAAGACACGAATTTTCTTACCGTCTTCGACTTTGAAACCAACGCGGTCAGCCTTGTTGGTTTCGCCGTTGAAGATAGCGACGTTGGAAACGTGCAGCGGCGCCTCTTTCTCGACGATACCGCCCTGAACACCGGCCATCGGGTTCGGTTTGGTATGACGCTTGACGAGGTTGATGCCGCCGACGATCAGACGATCGTCAGCCAGCACTTTCAGCACCTTGCCACGCTTGCCCTTGTCTTTGCCGGCGATGACGATGATCTCGTCGTCACGACGAATCTTTTGCATGACGGCTTCTCCTTAGAGCACTTCGGGGGCGAGCGAGACGATCTTCATGAACTTCTCGGAACGCAGTTCACGAGTCACCGGCCCGAAGATACGGGTGCCGATCGGCTCTTGCTTGTTGTTCAGCAGAACAGCGGCGTTGCCGTCGAAGCGGATGATCGAGCCGTCTGCACGACGTACGCCGTGACGGGTGCGGACCACAACAGCGGTCATCACCTGGCCTTTCTTCACCTTGCCGCGCGGAATCGCTTCCTTCACGGTGACCTTGATGATGTCGCCGATACCGGCATAACGACGGTGCGAACCACCAAGGACCTTGATGCACATAACGCGACGAGCACCGCTGTTGTCAGCGACGTCGAGCATGGATTGAGTCTGAATCATATCTTTCTCCGACCCTTAGTCCTTAGACTTCCACGGCACGTTCGACGATTTCCACCAGGGCCCAGGACTTGGTCTTGGCCAGCGGACGGGTCTCACGAATGGTGACCTTGTCGCCGATTTTGCACTGGTTGCTTTCGTCGTGGGCGTGCAGCTTGGTCGAGCGCTTCACGTACTTACCGTAGATCGGGTGCTTAACGCGACGCTCGATCAGAACGGTGATGGTCTTGTCCATTTTGTCGCTGACGACACGGCCGGTCAGCGTACGGACGGTTTTCTCTGCTTCAGCCATGATCACTTACCTGCCTGCTGGTTGAGCACAGTTTTCACGCGAGCGATGTCGCGCTTCACTTGCGAGAGCAGGTGAGACTGCCCCAACTGACCAGTCGCCTTCTGCATGCGCAGATTGAACTGGTCGCGCAGCAGGCCGAGCAGTTGCTCGTTCAGCTGCTGAACCGATTTTTCACGGAGTTCTTTCGCTTTCATCACATCACCGTCCGCTTAACAAAGGAGGTGGCGAGGGGCAGCTTTGCAGCAGCCAGGGCGAAAGCCTCACGCGCCAGCTCTTCCGGAACACCTTCGATCTCGTACAGCACCTTGCCCGGCTGGATCTGGGCTACCCAGTACTCGACGCCACCCTTACCTTTACCCATACGAACTTCGAGGGGCTTTTTGGTAACCGGCTTGTCCGGGAACACGCGGATCCAGATTTTACCGCCACGCTTCACGTGACGGGTCAGGGCACGACGGGCTGCTTCGATTTGACGAGCAGTCAGGCGACCACGGGAAACAGCTTTCAGGGCGAATTCGCCGAAGCTGACCTTGCTACCGCGCTGAGCCAGACCACGGTTGTGGCCGGTCATTTGCTTGCGGAATTTTGTACGCTTGGGTTGCAGCATTTTGCGTACTCCTTACTTAGCAGCTTTTTTACGCGGCGCCGGAGCGGCAGGCTTGGACTCTTCCAGCTGGCCACCAATGACCTCGCCTTTGAAGATCCACACCTTCACACCGATCACACCGTAAGTGGTGTGCGCTTCGTAGGTGGCGTAATCGATATCGGCACGCAGGGTGTGCAGGGGCACACGACCTTCGCGATACCATTCGGTACGGGCGATTTCCGCACCACCGAGACGACCGCTTACCTGGATCTTGATGCCCTTGGCACCAATACGCATGGCGTTCTGTACGGCGCGCTTCATGGCGCGACGGAACATAACGCGGCGCTCCAGCTGCTGAGCAACGCTCTGAGCCACCAGCATACCGTCGAGTTCCGGCTTGCGGATCTCTTCGATGTTGATGTGCACCGGCACACCCATTTGCTTGGTCAGGTCCTGACGCAGCTTCTCAACATCTTCACCTTTCTTGCCGATCACGATGCCGGGACGAGCGGTGTGGATGGTGATGCGTGCGGTTTGAGCCGGGCGAGCGATGTCGATGCGGCTTACGGACGCGCTTTTTAGTTTGTCCTGGAGATACTCACGAACCTGCAGGTCGGCCAGCAGATAATCAGCGTATTGACGCTTTTCTGCGTACCAGACGGAGGTGTGCTCCTTGACGATTCCCAGGCGGATGCCAACGGGATGTACTTTCTGACCCATCTGATCGACTCCGTTACTTGTCCGCAACCTTGACAGTGATATGGCAAGACCGCTTGACGATGCGATCAGCACGGCCTTTGGCACGCGGCATGATGCGCTTAAGCGAACGCCCCTCGTTGACGAAAACGGTGCTGACCTTCAGGTCATCAACGTCTGCGCCTTCGTTGTGCTCGGCGTTGGCAACGGCCGACTCCAGCACTTTCTTGATGATCTCGGCGGCTTTCTTCGAACTGAAAGCCAGCAGGTTGAGCGCTTCGCCCACCTTCTTCCCGCGGATCTGGTCGGCGACCAAGCGGGCTTTCTGGGCGGAGATTCGAGCGCCCGACAGCTTAGCGGCTACTTCCATCTTTCCTTACCCCTTAACGCTTGGCTTTCTTGTCCGCAGCGTGCCCACGATAAGTGCGGGTACCAGCGAACTCGCCGAGTTTGTGGCCGACCATGTCTTCGTTCACGAGGACCGGGACATGCTGACGACCGTTATGCACAGCGATGGTCAGACCGACCATCTGCGGCAGAATGATGGAGCGACGCGACCAGGTTTTAACCGGCTTGCGATCGTTCTTTTCCACCGCCACTTCGATCTTCTTCAGTAGGTGAAGATCGATAAAAGGACCTTTTTTCAGAGAACGCGGCACTGTCGTATCCCTCTAATTACTTACGGCGGCGAACGATCATGTTGTCGGTACGCTTGTTCGCACGGGTCTTCGCACCCTTGGTCGGGAAGCCCCACGGCGAAACCGGGTGACGACCACCAGAGGTACGACCCTCACCACCACCATGCGGGTGGTCGACCGGGTTCATGGCAACACCACGAACGGTCGGGCGAACGCCGCGCCAACGCTTGGCACCGGCTTTACCCAGGGAACGCAGGCTGTGCTCGGAGTTGGATACTTCACCCAGGGTTGCACGGCACTCGGAGAGGACCTTGCGCATCTCGCCGGAGCGCAGACGCAGGGTGACGTAGGCACCTTCACGGGCTACCAGCTGAGCAGAAGCACCAGCGGAACGAACCAGCTGAGCACCTTTACCCGGCTTCAGCTCGATACCGTGAACGGTCGAACCAACAGGGATATTGCGCAGCGGCAGGCAGTTACCGGCCTTGATCGGAGCAGCAGCACCGGATACCAGTTGATCGCCAGCGCTCACGCCTTTCGGAGCGATGATGTAGCGACGCTCACCGTCGGCATACTTCAGCAGAGCGATGTGGGCGGTACGGTTCGGATCGTATTCCACGCGCTCAACGACGGCAGGAATGCCATCCTTGTTGCGACGGAAGTCGACCAGACGGTAGTGCTGCTTGTGGCCACCGCCGATGTGGCGAGTGGTGATACGACCGTTGTTGTTACGGCCGCCAGTCTTCGACTTCTTCTCGAGCAGCGGAGCATAAGGAGCGCCTTTGTGCAGCTCCTGATTGACCACTTTGACCACGAAACGGCGGCCAGCGGAAGTCGGTTTGCATTTAACGATTGCCATGATGCGCCCCTACCTTACTCAGCACTGCTGGTGAAATCGAGATCTTGGCCAGCCTGGAGGGAGACATATGCCTTCTTCCAGTCGTTGCGCTTGCCCAGACCGCGAGCGGTACGCTTGGTCTTGCCCTGTACATTGACAGTGCGGACCTCGTCCACTTTTACGCTGAACAGGCTTTCAACGGCCTTCTTGATTTCCAGCTTGGTTGCATCAACGGCAACCTTGAAAACGAATTGGCTCTTACCATCTGCCAGCACGGAGGCTTTCTCGGAGATGTGCGGGCCAACCAGCACTTTGAATACGCGTTCCTGGTTCATGCCAGCAGCTCCTCGAATTTCTTCACGGCCGACACGGTTACCAGCACTTTGTCGAAGGCGATCAGGCTGACCGGATCGGTGCCTTGAACGTCACGAACATCAACGTGCGGCAGGTTGCGCGCAGCCAGGTACAGATTCTGGTCAACGGCCTCGGTGACGATCAGCACATCGCTCAGACCCATGCCGTTCAGCTTGCCCAGCAGAGCCTTGGTTTTCGGAGCTTCAACAGCGAAGTCTTCAACCACGACCAGACGATCCAGACGAACCAGCTCGGAGAGGATGGAGCGCAGAGCAGCGCGGTACATCTTCTTGTTCAGCTTCTGGCTGTGATCCTGCGGCTTGGCAGCGAAGGTCACGCCACCGCCACGCCAGATCGGGCCAACGCTGGAACCGGAACGAGCACGACCAGTGCCCTTCTGGCGCCACGGCTTTTTGCCACCACCGGTGACTTCAGCGCGAGTTTTCTGAGCACGGGTACCCTGACGACCGCCAGCCATGTAGGCGACGACTGCCTGGTGCACCAGAGTCTCGTTGAACTCACCACCGAAAGTGCGCTCGCTGACTTCGATAGCCTGAGCGCCATTTACATTCAGTTGCATCTCAGCTTCCCCTATTAACCGCGAGCTTTGACAGCCGGACGCACCAGCACGTCGCCACCGGTAGCGCCCGGAACGGCACCCTTGACCAGCAGCAGATTACGCTCGGCGTCGACACGGACCACTTCCAGGGACTGCACGGTCACGCGCTCAGCGCCAAGATGACCGGACATTTTCTTGCCCTTGAATACACGACCAGGAGTCTGGCACTGGCCGATGGAGCCCGGAGCGCGGTGGGAAACGGAGTTACCGTGGGTATTGTCCTGACCGCGGAAGTTCCAGCGCTTGATGGTACCGGCATAGCCTTTACCTTTGGACTCACCGGTAACGTCTACCAGCTGGCCAGCTTGGAACAGTTCGGCAGTGATCTGATCGCCAGCCTGGTACTCGCCTTCTTCCAGGCGGAATTCCCAGACGCCACGACCAGCAGCGACATTAGCCTTGGCGAAGTGACCGGCCTGAGCCTTGGTAACGCGGGAAGCACGACGCTCGCCCACGGTTACCTGCACAGCACGGTAGCCATCGCTTTCTTCGGATTTGAACTGGGTGACGCGATTCGGCTCGATCTCAATGACCGTGACCGGAATGGAGACACCTTCTTCGGTGAAAATGCGGGTCATGCCGCATTTACGACCGACTACACCAATAGTCATGTTGTAAACCTCATGAGTGTACGGGGCTTTCACCCGCTATGGCCGCCCATTTCAGAGCGTTACACGACTAAAACCGCCAGGTTTTAGCCGAGGCTGATCTGCACTTCCACGCCTGCCGCAAGGTCGAGCTTCATCAGCGCGTCGACGGTTTTATCCGTCGGCTGAACGATGTCCAGCACACGCTTGTGGGTACGAATTTCGTACTGATCACGCGCGTCTTTGTTGACGTGCGGGGAGATCAGAACGGTGTACCGCTCTTTGCGAGTAGGCAGAGGAATAGGACCACGCACCTGAGCACCAGTACGTTTCGCGGTTTCCACGATTTCCTGGGTGGATTGATCGATCAGGCGATGGTCAAAAGCCTTCAACCGAATACGGATTTGTTGGTTTTGCATTTTGACCTCAGACTCTATCTCTGCTTTCCCCAACGGACGGACTACGCCCGTTAAAAGGAGGCGTGATTGTACGGATGCCCCCCGGGGGTGTCAACTTTTAACCAGTTAAAAGAAAAGGGCCCCGAAGGGCCCCTTTCTCCAGCAGTCGTCGATTACTCGATGACCTTGGCAACCACGCCGGCACCAACGGTACGGCCGCCTTCGCGAATTGCGAAACGCAGGCCGTCGTCCATGGCGATCGGCTTGATCAGGGTGACAACCATTTTGATGTTGTCGCCCGGCATTACCATCTCAACGCCTTCCGGCAGTTCGCACGAACCGGTTACGTCGGTGGTACGGAAGTAGAACTGCGGACGGTAGCCCTTGAAGAACGGGGTGTGACGACCACCTTCTTCCTTGGACAGAACGTACACTTCAGCTTCGAACTTGGTGTGCGGCTTGATGGTGCCCGGCTTGGCCAGAACCTGACCACGCTCGACTTCATCACGCTTGGTGCCGCGCAGCAGCACGCCGCAGTTCTCGCCAGCACGACCTTCGTCGAGCAGCTTGCGGAACATTTCCACGCCGGTGCAGGTGGTCTTGGTGGTCGGACGCAGACCGACGATCTCGATCTCTTCCTGAACCTTGACGATACCGCGCTCAACGCGACCGGTTACCACGGTGCCGCGACCGGAGATCGAGAACACGTCTTCGATCGGCATCAGGAACGGCATGTCGATGGCGCGAACCGGCTCAGGGATGTAGGCATCCAGAGTCTCGACCAGCTTCTTCACAGCGCTGGTACCCATCTCGTTGTCGTCCTGGCCGTTCAGAGCCATCAGAGCGGAACCGATGATGATCGGAGTGTCGTCACCCGGGAAGTCATAGGTGGACAGCAGGTCGCGAACTTCCATCTCGACCAGTTCCAGCAGCTCAGCGTCGTCAACCATGTCGGCCTTGTTCAGGAACACGACAATGTAAGGAACGCCTACCTGACGGGACAGCAGGATGTGCTCACGGGTTTGCGGCATCGGGCCATCGGCAGCCGAGCAAACCAGGATCGCGCCGTCCATCTGGGCAGCACCGGTGATCATGTTCTTCACGTAGTCGGCGTGGCCCGGGCAGTCAACGTGCGCGTAGTGGCGAACAGCCGAGTCGTACTCAACGTGAGCGGTGTTGATGGTGATACCGCGAGCCTTCTCTTCCGGAGCCGAGTCGATCTTGTCGAAGTCGACCTTGGCCGAACCGAAAACTTCGGAGCAGACGCGGGTCAGAGCAGCGGTCAGGGTGGTTTTACCGTGGTCAACGTGACCGATGGTGCCAACGTTGACGTGCGGTTTGTTACGTTCGAATTTTTCCTTAGCCACGACAGTAAACCTCTTACTTAAAGGGCGGGATTAGCCTTGTTTTTTAACCAGCGCTTCGACGATGTTCGACGGAGCTTCTGCGTACTTGGAGAATTCCATGGAGTAGCTGGCGCGACCCTGAGACATGGAACGAACGTCGGTCGCATAACCGAACATCTCGCCCAGCGGAACTTCGGCACGGATTACCTTACCGGAAACCGAATCTTCCATACCCTGGATCAGACCACGACGACGGTTCAGGTCACCCATCACGTCACCCATGTAGTCCTCGGGAGTCACTACTTCGACCTTCATGATCGGCTCCAGCACCTTGCCGCCACCCTTCTGGGCCAGCTGCTTGGTCGCCATGGACGCAGCGATCTTGAACGCCATCTCGTTGGAGTCGACGTCGTGGTAGGAACCATCGAACACGGTCGCCTTCAGGCCGATCAGCGGATAACCGGCAACGACGCCGTTCTTCATCTGCTCTTCGATACCCTTCTGGATAGCCGGGATGTATTCCTTCGGAACCACACCACCCACAACCTCGTTGGCGAACACCAGACCTTCGGTGATGTTGCCCTTCTCGTCCACATCAGCGGCAGAGAAGCGGATCCAGCAGTGACCGAACTGACCACGACCACCGGACTGACGAACGAACTTGCCTTCGATCTCGACGTTAACGCCGGTGATGGTTTCACGGTAGGAAACCTGCGGCTTGCCGATGTTGGCCTCGACGCCGAACTCGCGCTTCATGCGGTCGACGAGGATGTCCAGGTGCAGCTCACCCATACCGGAGATGATGGTCTGGCCGGTTTCTTCGTCGGTCTTGACGCGGAACGACGGGTCTTCCTGGGCCAGCTTGCCCAGAGCGATACCCATCTTCTCCTGGTCAGCCTTGGTCTTCGGCTCAACAGCTACCGAGATTACCGGCTCCGGGAAGTCCATACGTTCGAGGATGATCGGCTTCTCGATGTCGCACAGGGTGTCACCGGTGGTGACGTCCTTCATACCGATCAGAGCCGCGATGTCGCCAGCGCGCACTTCTTTGATCTCGTCACGCTGGTTGGCGTGCATCTGCACCATACGACCAACGCGCTCTTTCTTGCCCTTGACCGAGTTCAGAACCGAGTCACCAGAGCTCAGGAAGCCCGAGTAGACGCGCACGAAGGTCAGAGTACCCACGAACGGGTCGGTTGCGATCTTGAACGCCAGAGCGGAGAACGGCTCGGCATCGTCGGCATGACGCTCGTCGTGGATTTCGTTGTCATCAGTGCTGTCCGGGTGAACGCCCTGGATGGCAGGGATTTCGGTCGGAGCAGGCAGGAAGTCGATGACGGCGTCGAGAACCAGGGGCACGCCCTTGTTCTTGAACGAGGAACCGCAGACAGCCGGGACGATTTCGCAGGCGATGGTACGAGCACGCAGGCCAGCCTTGATCTCTTCGATCGACAGCTCACCTTCTTCCAGGTACTTGTTCATCAGCTCTTCGCTGGCCTCGGCAGCCGCCTCGACCATGTTGCTGCGCCACTCGGTGGCCAGGTCGACCAGCTCGGCAGGGATCTCTTCCTCACGGTAAGAGGTGCCCTTGTCGTCTTCGTTCCAGTAGATGGCCTTCATCTTCATCAGGTCGATCTGACCCTGGAAGTCATCTTCAGCGCCAATGGCCAGCTGAACCGGAACCGGGGTGTGACCCAGACGGTTCTTGATCTGACCAACGACGCGCAGGAAGTCGGCACCAGCGCGGTCCATCTTGTTCACGTACACGATACGCGGAACACCGTACTTGTTGGCCTGACGCCATACGGTTTCGGACTGCGGCTCAACGCCGGAGGTACCGCAGAACACCACGACCGCACCGTCCAGCACGCGCAGGGAGCGCTCAACTTCAATGGTGAAGTCTACGTGGCCGGGGGTGTCGATGACGTTTACACGGTACTTGTCGTACTGGCCGCGCGAACCTTCCCAGAAGGTGGTGATCGCCGCGGAAGTGATGGTGATACCACGCTCCTGCTCCTGCACCATCCAGTCGGTGGTCGCAGCGCCGTCGTGCACCTCACCCATCTTGTGGCTGAGACCTGTGTAGAACAGGATCCGCTCGGTAGTGGTGGTCTTGCCCGCGTCAACGTGGGCACAGATACCGATGTTCCGGTAGCGGTTAATTGCTGTAGTACGAGCCATAAAGCCCTCGCAAAAGTAGTGATGCCGTAATTAGAAGCGGTAGTGCGAGAAAGCCTTGTTGGCCTCAGCCATACGATGCACGTCTTCACGCTTCTTGACGGCAGCGCCTTTGCCTTCGAAGGCATCCAGCAGCTCACCAGCCAGGCGCAGAGCCATGGACTTCTCACCACGCTTGCGCGCGCTTTCAACCAGCCAGCGCATGGCCAGGGCGTTACGACGGGACGGACGAACTTCGACCGGAACCTGGTAGGTAGCACCGCCTACACGGCGGGACTTGACTTCGACCAGCGGAGCGATGGCGTCGAGAGCTTTCTCGAAGATTTCCAGGGGATCGCTGTTCTTGCGGGTTTTGACGGTTTCCAGAGCACCGTAAACGATGCGCTCGGCCACGGCCTTTTTACCGCTCTCCATCACGTGGTTCATGAACTTGGCGAGAATCAGGCTTCCGTATTTCGGATCGTCCAGAATCTCACGCTTAGCTGCTACACGACGTCTTGGCATGATAAGCCCTCAAACGGTCTTCAGGTTAGCCCGGGACCATAACCATTCGGTTACGCCCGACCTTACTCTTATCGACTCAATAAAAAGAAAAATGGCGCCCCGAAAATTACTTCGGACGCTTGGTACCGTACTTGGAACGGCCCTGCTTACGGTCTTTAACGCCGGTGGTATCCAGCGAACCGCGCACAGTGTGGTAGCGCACACCCGGAAGGTCTTTTACACGACCGCCACGGATCAGCACGACGCTGTGCTCTTGCAGGTTGTGACCTTCACCACCGATATAGGAGGTGACTTCAAAACCGTTGGTCAGACGAACACGGCACACCTTACGCAGTGCAGAGTTCGGTTTCTTCGGCGTGGTGGTGTACACACGGGTGCACACGCCACGACGCTGCGGGCAGTTCTGCAGCGCAGGAACGTCGGATTTCTCGACGATACGCTTGCGCGGCTGGCGTACCAGCTGGTTGATAGTTGCCATCTATAAGCTCCACTGTTGTCTTTCGACGCTATTGCCCTAAAGCAAAATGGCAGAGCAAGCGCCCTGCCAAATTTAGGGGTGCATGAGTCTAAAGAGACTCACGCCCCCAGTCAAGACGAGGCCCCGGGCGATCACTCGCCCGGGGCCTCGATCCATCAGTTGCCGCTGGAGTTCAGCGCTTCGGTCAGCGCGGCTTCCACCTCACTGGCGCTCACGCGCTGCGGCTTGTCGGCATCACGCTTGCGCTTGCGCTCGCTGTGATACGCCAGACCGGTACCAGCAGGGATCAGACGACCCACGACCACGTTCTCCTTCAGGCCGCGCAGGTAGTCGCGCTTGCCGGTCACGGCCGCTTCGGTCAGTACGCGGGTGGTCTCCTGGAAGGAGGCCGCGGAGATGAACGACTCGGTGGACAGCGAGGCCTTGGTGATACCCAGCAGAACGCGCTCGTACTTGGCGATGAACTTGTCTTCGGCAGCCAGCTGCTCGTTCTCGCCCAGCACGTGGGTCAGCTCCATCTGGTCACCCTTGATGAAGCTGGAGTCGCCCGACTCGCTGATCTCGACCTTGCGCAGCATCTGACGCAGGATGGTCTCGATGTGCTTGTCGTTGATCTTCACGCCCTGCAGGCGGTACACGTCCTGGATCTCGTTGACGATGTACTTGGCAAGCGCGCTGACACCCAGCAGACGCAGGATGTCGTGCGGATCGCTCGGACCGTCGGAGATCACTTCGCCGCGGTTCACTTGTTCGCCTTCGAAGACGTTCAGGTGACGCCACTTCGGAATCAGCTCCTCGTACGGATCGCTGCCATCGGTCGGGGTGATGACCAGACGGCGCTTGCCCTTGGTCTCCTTGCCGAAGCTGATGGTGCCGCTGATTTCCGCCAGGATCGAAGCCTCTTTCGGACGACGGGCTTCGAACAGGTCGGCAACGCGCGGCAGACCACCGGTGATGTCGCGGGTCTTCGAGGTTTCCTGCGGGATACGGGCGATGACGTCACCGACACCGATCTGCGCACCGTCAGCCACGCCAACCAGGGCGTTGGCCGGCAGGAAGTACTGGGCCGGTACGTCGGTACCCGGCAGCAGCAGTTCCTTGCCATTGGCGTCGACCATCTTCAGCGCCGGACGGATGTCCTTGCCAGCGGCCGGACGATCTTTCGGATCCAGCACTTCGATGTTGGTCAGACCGGTCAGTTCGTCGGTCTGACGCTTGATGGTGATGCCCTCCTCCATGCCGACGAAGGTCACGGTACCCTTCATCTCGGTCACGATCGGGTGGGTGTGCGGGTCCCACTTGGCGACGATGGCGCCAGCTTCGACCTTGTCGCCCTCCTTCACGGAAATCACGGCACCGTAAGGCAGCTTGTAGCGCTCGCGCTCGCGACCGAATTCGTCGGCGATGGCCAGCTCACCGGAGCGCGATACCGCGACCAGGGCACCGTCGGCACGCTCGACATGCTTCAGGTTGTGCAGACGGATTGCACCACCGTTCTTCACCTGGACGCTGTCGGCAGCCGAGGTACGGCTGGCGGCACCACCGATGTGGAAGGTACGCATGGTCAGCTGGGTACCCGGCTCACCGATGGACTGGGCGGCGATAACGCCGACCGCTTCACCGATGTTGACCTGATGACCACGGGCCAGATCGCGGCCGTAGCACTTGGCGCAGATGCCGTAGCGGGTTTCGCAGGTGATCGGCGAACGCACGACCACTTCGTCGATGCTGTTGCGCTCGATGAACTCGACCCACTTCTCGTCGACCAGGGTACCGGCCGGGACGATGATCTCGTCGCTGCCCGGCTTCGGCACGTCCTTGGCGATCACACGGCCGAGTACGCGCTCGCCGAGCGGCTCGACCACGTCGCCGCCTTCGATGTGCGGAGTCATCAGCAGACCGTGCTCGGTGCCGCAGTCGACTTCGGTCACCACCAGGTCCTGGGCCACGTCGACCAGACGACGGGTCAGGTAACCGGAGTTCGCGGTCTTCAGTGCGGTATCCGCCAGACCTTTACGCGCACCGTGAGTGGAGATGAAGTACTGGAGTACGTTCAGGCCCTCACGGAAGTTCGCGGTGATCGGGGTCTCGATGATGGAGCCGTCCGGCTTGGCCATCAGACCACGCATACCGGCCAGCTGACGGATCTGGGCGGCGCTACCACGCGCACCGGAGTCCGCCATCATGTACATGGAGTTGAAGGACTCCTGTTCGACTTCCTTGCCCTCGCGGTCGATGACCTTCTCTTTCGAGAGGTTGGCCATCATCGCCTTGGACACTTCGTCGTTGGCCTTGGACCAGAGGTCGATCACCTTGTTGTACTTCTCGCCCTGGGTGACCAGGCCGGAGGCGTACTGCGATTCGATTTCCTTCACTTCCTCGGTGGCGGCGTCGATGATGCGCGCCTTCTCATCCGGGATGACGAAGTCGTTCACGCCGATCGACACACCGGAGATGGTCGAGTAGGCGAAACCGGTGTACATCAGCTGGTCGGCGAAGATCACGGTGTCTTTCAGGCCGACAGTGCGGTAGCACTGGTTGATCAGCTTGGAGATCGCCTTCTTCTTCATCGACTGGTTGACCACGTCGTAGGACAGGCCGGCCGGGACAATCTGGAACAGCAGCGCGCGGCCGACGGTGGTGTCGACGATGCGGGTGTTCTTGACCAGGCTGCCGTCCTTCTGCTTGACGGTCTCGTTGATGCGCACCTTGACCTTGGCGTGCAGCGAAGCTTCGCCGGCGCGGAACACGCGGTCGACTTCCTGCAGGTCGGCGAACACGCGACCTTCGCCCTTGGCGTTAACGGCCTCACGGGTCATGTAGTACAGACCCAGTACCACGTCCTGCGACGGCACGATGATCGGCTCGCCGTTGGCGGGCGACAGCACGTTGTTGGTCGACATCATCAGCGCGCGGGCTTCCAGCTGGGCCTCGAGGGTCAGCGGAACGTGCACGGCCATCTGGTCACCGTCGAAGTCGGCGTTGTACGCGGCGCAGACCAGCGGGTGCAGCTGGATAGCTTTACCTTCGATCAGGACCGGTTCGAACGCCTGGATGCCCAGACGGTGCAGGGTCGGTGCGCGGTTGAGCAGCACGGGATGTTCGCGGATGACTTCGGCGAGAACGTCCCAGACCTCGGGCAGTTCGCGCTCGACCATCTTCTTGGCCGCCTTGATGGTGGTGGCCATGCCGCGGGCTTCCAGCTTGCCGAAAATGAACGGCTTGAACAGCTCGAGGGCCATCTTCTTCGGCAGACCGCACTGGTGCAGGCGCAGGGTCGGGCCCACGGTGATCACGGAACGACCGGAGTAGTCCACGCGCTTGCCGAGCAGGTTCTGACGGAAGCGACCTTGCTTACCTTTGATCATGTCGGCCAGCGACTTCAGCGGACGCTTGTTCGAGCCGGTGATGGCGCGACCGCGACGGCCGTTGTCGAGCAGGGCGTCGACCGCTTCCTGCAGCATGCGCTTTTCGTTGCGCACGATGATGTCCGGCGCGGCCAGGTCGAGTAGGCGCTTCAGACGGTTGTTACGGTTGATCACGCGGCGATACAGATCGTTCAGATCGGAAGTCGCGAAGCGGCCGCCATCCAGCGGAACCAGCGGACGCAGGTCCGGCGGCAGTACCGGCAGAACGGTCAGGACCATCCACTCCGGGTGGTTGCCGGAGTCCTTGAAGGCCTCCATCAGCTTCAGGCGCTTGGACAGCTTCTTGATCTTGGTCTCGGAGTTGGTCTGCGGGATTTCTTCGCGCAGGCGGCCGATCTCGTGATCCAGGTCGATGGCGTTAAGCAGCTCGCGCACGGCCTCGGCGCCCATGCGCGCGTCGAAGTCGTCACCGAACTCTTCGAGGGCTTCGAAGTACTGCTCGTCGTTCAGCAGCTGGCCTTTTTCCAGGGTGGTCATGCCCGGATCGATCACCACGTAGCTCTCGAAATAGAGCACGCGCTCGATATCACGCAGGGTCATGTCCAGCAGCAGGCCGATACGGGACGGCAGGGACTTCAGGAACCAGATGTGGGCGACCGGCGAGGCCAGTTCGATGTGCGCCATGCGCTCACGACGGACCTTGGCCAGGGCCACTTCCACGCCGCACTTCTCGCAGATCACGCCGCGGTGCTTGAGGCGCTTGTACTTACCGCACAGGCACTCGTAGTCCTTGACCGGGCCAAAGATCTTGGCGCAGAACAGACCGTCGCGCTCGGGCTTGAAGGTACGGTAGTTGATGGTTTCCGGTTTTTTCACTTCACCGAAAGACCAGGAACGGATCATCTCAGGCGAAGCCAGACCGATACGGATCGCATCGAACTCTTCAACCTGACCCTGGTTTTTCAGCAGATTCAGCAAGTCTTTCAAGGCCTTTCCTCCTCACAGACTTGCTGCGGCCGACGGTGCGGCCGCAGCAAGGCGTGTTATTCGGTTTCCAGTTCGATGTCGATACCGAGCGAGCGGATCTCTTTGATCAACACGTTGAAGGACTCGGGCATGCCGGCCTCCATGCGGTGATCGCCGTCCACGATGTTCTTGTACATCTTGGTCCGGCCGTTCACGTCGTCCGACTTCACGGTCAGCATTTCCTGCAGGGTGTAGGCGGCGCCGTAGGCTTCCAGCGCCCAGACCTCCATCTCACCGAAGCGCTGACCACCGAACTGCGCCTTACCACCCAGCGGCTGCTGGGTAACCAGGCTGTAGGAACCGGTGGAACGGGCGTGCATCTTGTCGTCGACCAGGTGGTTCAGCTTGAGCATGTACATATAGCCGACGGTGGTCGGACGCTCGAACTGGTTACCGGTACGGCCGTCGAACAGGCGCATCTGGCCGCTTTCCGGCAGATCGGCCAGCTTCAGCATGGCCTTGATCTCGCTTTCCTTGGCGCCATCGAATACGGCAGTAGCCATCGGCACGCCGCCCTTCAGGTTCTTCGCCAGATCCAGAATCTCGGCATCGGAGAAGGTATCCAGGCTTTCCTGACGACCACCGATCTCGTTGTAGATCTCGTTGAGGAACTTACGCAGTTCGGCGATCTTGCGCTGCTCTTCGAGCATGCGGTTGATCTTCTCGCCCAGGCCCTTGGCCGCCAGGCCCAGGTGGGTTTCGAGAATCTGACCGACGTTCATACGCGACGGTACGCCCAGCGGGTTGAGGACGATGTCGACAGGGGTGCCATTGGCGTCGTGCGGCATGTCTTCGACCGGCATGATCACCGAGACCACACCCTTGTTACCGTGACGACCGGCCATCTTGTCGCCCGGCTGGATGCGGCGCTTGATGGCCAGGTAGACCTTGACGATCTTCAGTACGCCCGGCGCCAGGTCGTCGCCCTGCTGCAGCTTGCGCTTCTTGTCTTCGAACTTGTCGTCCAGCATCTGGCGACGATCGCTGATGTAGGCCTGGGCCTTCTCCAGCTGCTCGTTCAGAGCATCGTCAGCCATGCGCAGCTTGAACCACTGACCACGCTCCAGACCGTCGAGGTAGGCATCGTCGATCACGGTGCCTTTCTTCAGGCCGGCACCGCCTTCGGCTTTGGCGCCGACCAGAGCGGAACGCAGACGCTCGAAGGTCGCACCTTCGACGATGCGGAACTCTTCGTTGAGGTCCTTGCGGATCTCGTCGAGCTGTTGCTTCTCGATGGCCAGGGCGCGGCTGTCGCGCTCAACGCCGTCGCGGGTGAAGACCTGCACGTCGATGACGGTACCCTTGGTACCGGTCGGCACGCGCAGGGAGGTGTCTTTAACGTCGGACGCCTTCTCACCGAAGATCGCACGCAGCAGCTTCTCTTCCGGAGTCAGCTGGGTCTCGCCTTTCGGAGTGACCTTGCCGACCAGGATGTCGCCGGCCAGCACTTCGGCACCGACGTAGACGATACCGGCTTCGTCCAGCTTGTTCAGCGCAGCCTCACCCACGTTCGGGATGTCCGCAGTGATTTCCTCTGGGCCAAGCTTGGTGTCACGGGCCACGCAGGTCAGTTCCTGGATGTGGATCGTGGTGAAGCGGTCTTCCTGGACCACGCGCTCGGACAGGCAGATGGAGTCTTCGAAGTTGAAGCCGTTCCACGGCATGAACGCGACGCGCATGTTCTGACCCAGCGCCAGTTCACCCATGTCGGTGGACGGACCGTCGGCCATGATGTCGCCGCGCGAAACCTTGTCACCCTTGCTCACCAGCGGACGCTGGTTGATGCAGGTGTTCTGGTTGGAGCGGGTGTACTTGGTCAGGTTGTAGATGTCGACACCGGCTTCACCGGTTTCGACTTCGTCGTCGGCTACGCGCACCACGATACGGCTGGCGTCGACGGAGTCGATCACGCCGCCACGACGGGCCACGACGCAGACACCGGAGTCACGGGCGACGTTGCGCTCCATGCCGGTACCCACCAGCGGCTTGTCGGCACGCAGGGTCGGCACGGCCTGACGCTGCATGTTCGAGCCCATGAGTGCACGGTTGGCGTCGTCGTGCTCGAGGAACGGAATCAGCGACGCAGCGACGGAAACGACCTGCTTCGGCGACACGTCCATCAGGGTCACGTCTTCCGGTGCCTTGACGGTGAACTCGTTGAGGTGACGCACGTTCACCAGTTCGTCGATCAGCTCGCCCTTGGCGTTCAGGGTGGCGGATGCCTGGGCGATGACGTGGTCGGCCTCTTCGATGGCGGAGAGGAACACGATTTCGTCGGTGACCTTGCCTTCCTTGACCACGCGGTACGGGCTTTCCAGGAAGCCGTACTGGTTGGTGCGGGCATAGGCGGCCAGGGAGTTGATCAGACCGATGTTCGGACCTTCAGGGGTTTCGATCGGGCACACACGGCCGTAGTGGGTCGGGTGTACGTCGCGAACTTCGAAGCCGGCGCGCTCACGAGTCAGACCGCCCGGGCCGAGTGCGGAGACACGGCGCTTGTGGGTGATCTCGGAGAGCGGGTTGTTCTGGTCCATGAACTGCGAGAGCTGGCTGGAACCGAAGAACTCCTTCACCGCCGCCGCAACCGGCTTGGCGTTGATCAGGTCCTGCGGCATCAGGCCTTCGCTCTCGGCCATCGACAGACGCTCTTTGACAGCGCGCTCGACGCGCACCAGGCCAACGCGGAACTGGTTCTCGGCCATCTCGCCAACGCAACGCACACGACGGTTACCCAGGTGGTCGATGTCGTCGACGATGCCCTTGCCGTTACGGATGTCGACCAGGGTCTTCAGCACGTCGACGATGTCTTCCTTGGACAGAACGCCGGAGCCTTCGATCTCGGTGCGACCGATACGACGGTTGAACTTCATGCGGCCGACGGCGGACAGGTCGTAACGCTCGGCGCTGAAGAACAGGTTGTTGAACAGGGTCTCGGCGGCATCCTTGGTTGGCGGCTCGCCAGGACGCATCATGCGGTAGATCTCGACCAGGGCTTCCAGCTGGTTGCCGGTGGAGTCGATCTTCAGCGTGTCGGAGATGAACGGACCGCAATCGATGTCGTTGGTGTACAGGGTCTCGATGCGAACGACCTGGGCCTTGACGATCTTGGCCAGCACGTCGGTGGTCAGCTCGGTGTTGCACTCGGCAACGATCTCGCCGGTGGCCGGATGCACGATGACCTTGGCGGTGGTGCGACCGAGCACGTAGTCGAGCGGAACTTCCAGCTCCTTGATGCCGGCCTTGTCGATCTGGTTGATGTGGCGCGCGGTGATACGGCGGCCCTGCTCAACGATGACCTTGCCCTTCTCGTCCTTGATGTCGAACGCGGCGATCTCGCCACGCAGGCGCGACGGAACCAGTTCCAGGCTGAGGGTCTCGCCCTTCACATGGAATACGTTGGTGTCGTAGAAGGCATCCAGAACCTCCTCGGTGCTGTAGCCCAGGGCGCGCAGCAGGACGGAAGCCGGCAGTTTGCGGCGACGGTCGATACGGACGAACACGCAGTCCTTCGGATCGAACTCGAAGTCCAGCCAGGAACCGCGGTAGGGAATGATGCGCGCGGAGTACAGCAGCTTGCCGGAGCTGTGGGTCTTGCCACGGTCGTGGTCGAAGAACACACCCGGGGAGCGGTGCAGCTGGGAAACGATCACACGCTCGGTACCGTTGATGATGAAGGTACCGTTCTCGGTCATGAGCGGAATTTCGCCCATGTAGACTTCTTGCTCTTTGATGTCCTTGATCGCTTTGTTCGACGATTCTTTGTCGAAAATGATCAGACGGACCTTGACGCGCAGCGGTACGGCGAAAGTCACGCCACGCAGCACGCACTCCTTGACGTCGAACGCGGGCTCGCCCAGGCGATAGCCGACGTACTCCAGAGCGGCATTGCCGGAGTAGCTGATGATCGGGAATACGGACTTGAAGGCCGCATGCAGGCCAACGTCGCGGAACTGCTCCTTGCTCACTCCTTGCTGCAGGAATTCGCGATACGAATCCAGCTGGATGGCCAGGAGATACGGCACATCCATCACATCCGGCAACTTGCTAAAGTCCTTGCGGATACGTTTTTTCTCAGTGTATGAGTAAGCCATCAGCGTTCCCCAGCTTGGTCACCTGCTTGTTTGGCCACTGCCGGCGGCAATGACCAGAAAATCGTGCAAACCCTCGGTTTGCGCCGCCCTCGGGCGGGACTTTCACGCCATGGACAGGGCATTTCGGCCACTGCCCATAACGGAAAAAGGCCGGTGGCATTTGCCACCAGCCATCAGCCTTTCGCTTAACGCTCGGGCTGTAGACGCAAGGTGCGAGCTTACTTGAGCTCGACCTTGGCGCCAGCTTCTTCCAGCTTCTTCTTGGCGTCTTCGGCAGCTTCCTTGGACAGGCCTTCGGCGATGACCTGAGGAGCGGTGTCGACTTTCTCTTTGGCTTCTTTCAGGCCCAGACCGGTCAGTTCGCGAACAGCCTTGATCACGTTGACTTTCTTCTCGCCAGCTTCGGCCAGAACAACGTTGAACTCGGTTTGCTCTTCAACAGCGGCAGCAGCCGGGCCAGCAGCAGCAACGGTGGCAGCAGCGGCGGTAACGCCGAACTTCTCTTCCATTGCCTTGATCAGCTCAACAACTTCCAGAACGGTTTTCTGGCCGATGGCTTCGATGATTTGCTCGTTAGTCAGAGACATGACTTAAATCCTGTATTGGGGTGACAGCCTACGCAGCCATCAAATTAAACATATGATTTGAAAGGGCTTTCGCTGCCTTAGGCAGCGGCGGCTTCTTTCTGGTCGCGAACGGCCGCCAGAGTACGAGCCAGCTTGCTGGTAGCGCCTTGGATCACGCTCATCAGCTGCGAAATGGCTTCGTCGTAGGTCGGCAGAGTTGCCAGTACGTCGATCTGGTTAGCTGCGAGGAACTTGCCCTCGAACGCAGCTGCCTTGATCTCGAACTTGTCGTTACCTTTGGCGAACTCTTTGAACAGACGGGCAGCAGCGCCCGGATGCTCGTTGGAGAACGCAATCAAGGTCGGGCCGGCGAACACGTCGTTGAGAACACTGTATTCAGTGTCGGCAACGGCGCGCTTGAGCAGGGTGTTACGTACGACACGCACGTACACACCAGCTTCACGAGCCTCTTTACGGAGTCCGGTCATAGCGCCAACAGTCACGCCACGGGCATCAGCCACAACAGCGGACAGGGCAACTTTGGCAGCCTCGTTGACTTCAGCGACGATGGCCTTCTTGTCTTCGAGTTTAATTGCCACGGGTAAAACTCCTGCTTGTTACCGTTTCACCTGGCCGGAGCCGGGTGTCGTTTTGGTGTCTGATTCGGTAAGGAATCGGGAGCACCATCTGCGTAGGCTTAGAAACATCCCGGTTTAAGGCTTGCGCCGCCTACGGTCTTGGATAGCCCCCGCCAGGCAGGGACCCCAATCTTTCCAGCCGGCGGAAGAATCCGCCGGCCATAACACTTACGCTTCCAGGGAAGCCTGATCGATCACCAGACCCGGGCCCATGGTGGTGCTCAGGGTCACGCGCTTGACGTACACACCTTTGGAGGTGGACGGCTTCAGGCGCTTCAGATCACTCAGCAGGGCTTCCACGTTCTGCTTCAGCGCAGCGGCTTCGAAGCCGATCTTGCCAACGGAGGTGTGGATGATGCCGTTCTTGTCGGTACGGAAACGCACCTGACCAGCCTTGGCGTTCTTCACGGCGGTAGCCACGTCCGGAGTCACGGTGCCAACTTTCGGGTTCGGCATCAGGCCACGCGGACCGAGTACCTGGCCCAGCTGGCCAACAACGCGCATGGCGTCCGGGGAGGCGATGACCACGTCGTAGTTCAGATCGCCAGCCTTCATCTCGGCAGCCAGCTCATCCATACCGACTTTGTCGGCGCCGGCAGCCAGAGCGGCTTCGGCAGCCGGGCCCTGAGTGAACACGGCAACGCGGACGGTTTTACCGGTGCCGTTCGGCAGAACGGTGGCACCACGAACAACCTGGTCGGATTTACGCGGATCCACACCCAGGTTCACGGAGATGTCGAAAGACTCGGTGAACTTGACGGTGGACAGCTCGGCCAGCAGCTTGGCGGCCTCTTCGAAGTTGTAAGCCTTGCCGGCTTCTACTTTCTCGGCGATAGCCTTCTGGCGCTTGGTCAGCTTAGCCATTACACACCCTCCACGTTGAGGCCCATGCTACGCGCGGAGCCGGCGATGGTACGCACGGCCGCATCCAGGTCAGCTGCAGTCAGATCGGCCTGTTTGGTCTTGGCGATCTCTTCCAGCTGAGCACGGGTAACGGTGCCCACTTTGACGGTGTTCGGACGAGCGGAACCGCTGGTCAGGCCGGCAGCCTTCTTCAGCAGCACCGAAGCCGGGGTGCTTTTGGTTTCAAAGGTGAAGCTGCGGTCGCTGTAAACGGTGATGATCACAGGAGTCGGCAGACCAGGTTCCATGCCCTGGGTCTTGGCGTTGAACGCCTTGCAGAACTCCATGATGTTCACACCGTGTTGACCCAGAGCGGGACCAACGGGCGGCGACGGGTTGGCCTGGCCGGCCTTTACTTGCAGCTTGATGTAAGCCTGAATCTTCTTAGCCATGAGCTACTCCAATATCGGGTCAGACGCCTCACTGAGGCTCCCCGGTTAGTACGCATTTATCCCAGTGACGACAAAACCCCGCAGCCAGCAGCTGCGGGGTTCGGGATGCATTGTTCAGTTATGCCTTCTCGACCTGACTGAACTCCAGCTCCACCGGCGTGGAGCGACCGAAAATAAGCACGGCCACTTGGATCCGGCTCTTCTCGTAGTTAACTTCTTCAACGACACCATTGAAGTCAGCGAACGGACCATCGATGACACGAACAGTCTCGCCCGGCTCGAACAGCGTCTTCGGCTTCGGCTTATCACCGCTATCGGCTACACGACGCAGAATCGCATCGGCTTCTTTCTCGGTGATCGGCGCCGGCTTGTCGGCAGTACCACCAATGAAGCCCATGACGCGCGGCGTATCCTTGATCAGGTGCCAAGTCGCCTCGTTCATTTCCATCTGAACCAGCACATAGCCAGGGAAGAACTTACGCTCGCTCTTGCGCTTCTGGCCGTTACGCATTTCCACCACTTCTTCGGTGGGAACCAGAATCTCGCCGAACTCGTCTTCCATGCCAGCCAGCTTGACGCGCTCGATCAACGAGCGCATGACATGCTTCTCGTAACCCGAGTAAGCATGCACGACGTACCAACGCTTAGCCACGGGACACCCTTAACCGACAATCAACGAAACAAGCCAACCCAGCAGACTGTCCAGGCCCCAGAGGACCAGCGACATCACCAGGACCACCGCAACCACGATCAAGGTGGTCTGCGTGGTTTCCTGACGAGTCGGCCAGACAACCTTGCGAATCTCGACGCGCGCCTCTTTTGCCAGAGCAAAGAACGCCTGCCCCTTCACCGTCTGCAGCGCAACGAAACCAGCCACGACGGCCAGCGCCAGCAGAGCCAGCACGCGATACAGAAGCGGTTCAGCCGAGAAGTACTGATTGCCGACCACAGCAGCGACGACCAGAGCGACTACCGCGAGCCACTTCAGCACATCAAAGCGGGAGTCTTTAGCTTCAGCCTTGGCATTCATGAGAAAAACCCTGTCGAAAGAAACGCCAGATCCACATCTAACCAGGAATCTGGCAGGCCAGGAGGGAATCGAACCCCCAACCTGCGGTTTTGGAGACCGCCGCTCTGCCAATTGAGCTACTGGCCTAAAATCGAAGTAAGGCCGACCATTATGCCGACCTTACCGAGGCAGATCAACCGATTACTCGATGACCTTAGCAACCACGCCCGCACCAACGGTACGGCCGCCTTCGCGAATTGCGAAACGCAGGCCGTCGTCCATGGCGATCGGCTTGATCAGGGTGACAACCATTTTGATGTTGTCGCCCGGCATTACCATCTCAACGCCTTCCGGCAGTTCGCACGAACCGGTTACGTCGGTGGTACGGAAGTAGAACTGCGGACGGTAGCCCTTGAAGAACGGGGTGTGACGACCACCTTCTTCCTTGGACAGAACGTACACTTCAGCTTCGAACTTGGTGTGCGGCTTGATGGTGCCCGGCTTGGCCAGAACCTGACCACGCTCGACTTCATCACGCTTGGTGCCGCGCAGCAGCACGCCGCAGTTCTCGCCAGCACGACCTTCGTCGAGCAGCTTGCGGAACATTTCCACGCCGGTGCAGGTGGTCTTGGTGGTCGGACGCAGACCGACGATCTCGATCTCTTCCTGAACCTTGACGATACCGCGCTCAACGCGACCGGTTACCACGGTGCCGCGACCGGAGATCGAGAACACGTCTTCGATCGGCATCAGGAACGGCATGTCGATGGCGCGAACCGGCTCAGGGATGTAGGCATCCAGAGTCTCGACCAGCTTCTTCACAGCGCTGGTACCCATCTCGTTGTCGTCCTGGCCGTTCAGAGCCATCAGAGCGGAACCGATGATGATCGGAGTGTCGTCACCCGGGAAGTCATAGGTGGACAGCAGGTCGCGAACTTCCATCTCGACCAGTTCCAGCAGCTCAGCGTCGTCAACCATGTCGGCCTTGTTCAGGAACACGACAATGTAAGGAACGCCTACCTGACGGGACAGCAGGATGTGCTCACGGGTTTGCGGCATCGGGCCATCGGCAGCCGAGCAAACCAGGATCGCGCCGTCCATCTGGGCAGCACCGGTGATCATGTTCTTCACGTAGTCGGCGTGGCCCGGGCAGTCAACGTGCGCGTAGTGGCGAACAGCCGAGTCGTACTCAACGTGAGCGGTGTTGATGGTGATACCGCGAGCCTTCTCTTCCGGAGCCGAGTCGATCTTGTCGAAGTCGACCTTGGCCGAACCGAAAACTTCGGAGCAGACGCGGGTCAGAGCAGCGGTCAGAGTGGTTTTACCGTGGTCAACGTGACCGATGGTGCCAACGTTGACGTGCGGTTTGTTACGCTCGAATTTTTCCTTAGCCATCTGACTCGTCTCCGAACTAGGAATTGAGAACTGACACTGCCATTAAAACAAAGGCAGATATCTGCATATCTGCCTTTGTAGAAGTGGAGCTCATGAGCGGATTTGAACCGCTGACCTCACCCTTACCAAGGGTGTGCTCTACCAGCTGAGCTACATGAGCGAAACACCTTGCATAAACAACAAACTTGGAGCGGGCAGCGGGAATCGAACCCGCATCATCAGCTTGGAAGGCTGAGGTTCTACCACTGAACTATGCCCGCGGAGCTTGTGGCTCACGCTTAAATCTGGTGGAGGGGGAAGGATTCGAACCTTCGAAGTCTATGACGTCAGATTTACAGTCTGATCCCTTTGGCCGCTCGGGAACCCCTCCAAAGTGGGCGGCATTTTAACCGCTACCACCTGACTGTCAAGCATTTTCTCAATAAAAACTTGAGGTTAGCGCATTTCAACAGCCGCCTCAGGGGGCCTCCCCTCAAGCGGGCGCCATTCTATGCAAACTACTGACCAGTTGCAACGCTTTCGCATGGCATTATTTGATGCTGCAGATCGTGGAAGTCCGCGGCCAGCTGCGGCATCACATCATCCGCCAGGCGCCTGCTCTCCGGCGCGATGCGCACCCAGAAACTGCGCTGCGCCCGCGGCAACTCCCGCAGCAGCGGCTCATATCCCGCATCCCGCAGGCGCAGTATGACGCTCTCAGCCGAATCGCTGCGCGGAAAGATGCCCAGCGAGATACCATTGGCCAGGTCCCCCTGGGTAATGATGTAGCTATCGATCTTGCGCGCTTGCAGCTCCTTCAACTGACGCAGGGATGCCTGCCGAGAAGCCAGGGGAGCCAGATACACCCAGTAATCCAAGCCTGCCGCCGCGTCCACCGAGCGAATATCGGCCTGGATATCCAGCGCCATCAGGCGCTGTTCGACCTGCCGCGCACCATCTTCCTGCTGAAAACTGCCCAGAAACAGGCAGGTTTCATCGAGCGACCTGGAGGTTGACTGCGCAAGCTCGGGACGCACCTTCGCCCGATCAGTTGCATCAAGCAGCCGCAAACCCTGCTGAGCACCTTGATACAGCGCCATCGGCTCCACTTCCTTGACTCGCAGCGGAGCCTGCTGCTGATGCCAAACGTAATAGAAGAGATTCAGAACCAATAGAAGCAGAAAGAACCAGCGCATTAGCGAACCCCAGGCAACGGACAGGCCAGCGCGAGCCCGACGAAGACCAAATCAGAGACCAGGCGCGCCCTCGGCAGCACTTCACTGACCAGAGCGGCGTCGCCCCCGGTGAGATACACCGTGAAATCCTCCCCCCAACGCTCACGCGCGAGCTCGACCTGAGCCAGAGCAAAGCCGCGCAGCATGAGAGCACAGCCACGCTCGACAGCCTCTACAGTGGAGCGGCCTGGCTGCAGGCTATGCAGCGCTCGCTCAGCCGAGATGTCGTCATAGCGAATGCGCCGGGTATGGGTGCGCAGCTGATTGCGCATCAGCGGTAGACCGGGACAGATATAACCGCCCAGGTGCTCACCGTTGACAGCCACAAAATCAGCCGTCACCGCGGTTCCCAGATCCAACACCAAACAGGCACCACCAGACAGCTGATAAGCACCAACCACCGCGAGCCAACGATCCAGCCCCAGGCGAGCATATTCGTCGTAGCCGTTACGTACACCGCCGAGCACCTGCGCTGGCTGTGCGCACAGCACGACACCGCCGAAGCTGGACTGCAGCAGCTCGACCAGCGCGGTAGTTTCAGCATCACTGCGCACACTGACGAGACGACAACCGACCAGAGCAAGCCCCTCAACGGCATTCAACGCCTGCAGCAACGCTTCATCGGAGTCGACCACGCCACCAGCGAGGCCCGCGCAGGACTCGACACTCAGCACGCGCCATTTGATCAGACTGTTGCCGCAGTCCAGCTCAAGAATCATTACGCAACCTCAGGCTAAGCTCGCCACCACTCAACTGCCGCTCCTGGCCCGCCACATCCAGACGCAACGCACCAAGGGAATCCACCCCCAGGACAACGCCATCTATACGCTGCGGCCCAGCTAGCAAGCTGACTTCTTTACCCTGCCAGAGATGGCAGGCCTCCCACTCCTCACGCAACGCAGCGAATCCGCCTTGCGCATGCAGGGAGAGGTAATGCTCCAACCAGCGCCCGAGAGCCAGCGTCAGCGCCGTACGATCGACCAGGTGACCAACGCACTCACGCAGCGATGTCCAGGGCTGATCGATCACGACACGGGAGCCGGGCAACATATTCACATTCACGCCGATACCGATCACCACCTGGCATTCTCCGGCCGGATCACCAGAAAGCTCCAGCAGCACACCGGCAATCTTGCGCCCCGCGACCAGCAGATCGTTAGGCCACTTGAGCCCGGCCTCGACCACGCCCTGCTCACGCAAGCAACGCAATACCGCCAAGCCAACGGAGAGACTGAGCCCATCAAGCGAGAAGACCCCACCCTCCAGGCGCAGCCCGAGGCTGTAATAAAGGTTCTCGGCAAACGGACTCACCCACTGCCGGCCACGACGACCGCGACCGTTATCCTGTCTTTCCGCCAGCACCAGGAAAGGCGCCGGAGCCCCTGCAGTCAGGCAGCGCAGAACCTCGGCATTGGTCGAGTCAACACTGTCAAGGATCTGAGCTTCCCACCCCTGCGCACGACAGGCAGACACAATAGCTTCCGGTTCGAGCAGAGATAATGGGGAAGCCAGCTTGTAGCCGCGACCGCGCACTCGGTGCATCTCGAACCCCAGTTCGGCCTCGAGATGCTCCAGTCGCTTCCATACGGCCGCACGACTCACGCCCAGCACCGCCCCCAGGGCCTCACCGGAATGGAACTGGCCATCTCGCAGCACTTGTAGCACTTCGCGCATCAAAATAACGCCCATGCAAAGAGGCAGGCATCATAACGATGCAGCCAGAAATTGCCTAGAAATGCACACGACAGGGGACAAGAACGAAGTAAGGCACTAAAGATAAGAGCTGCCATATTCGGGAGCACTTTTAATGCCCGCGACTTAGGCATGCGCCGATCCGACAGCAGCGGCCCGCCCATCAGACCTTGAAACTTTAGCCCCAGAAAGGCCAAACCCCCACCCGCTAATGCGGATGGGGGTTTGGGGATAGGAGCTTGACGATGACCTACTCTCACATGGGGAAGCCCCACACTACCATCGGCGATGCGTCGTTTCACTTCTGAGTTCGGGATGGGATCAGGTGGTTCCAACGCTCTATGGTCGTCAAGCAATTCGGTTG
>NZ_FTNW01000004.1 GCF_900156545.1 Aquipseudomonas alcaligenes | reverse complement strand
CAGCGCTTCAAGCTCGGCGCCAGCTATCCGGCCCGCGACTACTGCGTGCAGTACGACGAGAGCGACCTGCACTTCATCCAGCGCCTGTGCGAGGAAGAAGGCATCCATTACCACTTCCAGCACGGCCCGGATGGCCATGTGCTGGTATTCGGCGACAACCAGACCGGTTTCACCAAGCTGCCAACCACCGCCTACCAGCAAGACAGCGGCCTGGTGGCGGACGAGCCGGTGATCAAGCGCTTCGCCCTGCGCCTGGCCACCCGCACCAGCCGCGTCACTCGCCGCGACTACGACTTCGAAAAGCCGCGCCTGCAGCTGGAGGCCGCCCACAAGGGCGAGGCCAAGCCGGACCTGGAAGACTACGACTACCCCGGCCGCTTCACCGAGCGCGCCCGCGGCAAGCACCTGTCCCAACGCGCGCTGGAGCGCCACCGCGCCGACTACCAGCTGGCCGAAGGCGAGAGCGACCAGCCGCTGCTGCGCAGCGGTCATTTCCTGAACCTCTCCGCCCACCCGCGCCCGGACTGGAACCAGCTGTGGCTGCTCAACGAGATCCACCACGAGGGCAAGCAGCCGCAGGTGCTGGAAGAGTCCATCACCAGCTTCGGCGCCAGTCTCCCCTCTCCCCTGCGGGGAGAGGGGGCAACCCGCGAGGAGTTCAATCAGGGCTACCGCAACCGCTTCAGCGCCACCCCCTGGGACCAGCCCTGGCGCCCGCCGCTGGCCCATCCCAAGCCACGCATCCTCGGCAGCCAGAGCGCCGTGGTCACCGGCCCGAAAGGCGAGGAAATCCACTGCGACCAATATGGCCGCGTGAAGGTGCAGTTCCACTGGGACCGCGAAGGCCAGGCCGACGACAGCACCAGCTGCTGGCTGCGTGTGAGTTCGAGCTGGGCCGGCGACCGCTACGGCGGCATCGCCATCCCGCGCGTGGGCATGGAAGTGCTGGTCACCTTCCTCGAAGGCGATCCCGACCAGCCCTTGGTCACCGGCTGCCTGTACCACAAGGAACATGTCGCTCCCTACGACCTGCCGGCGAACAAGACCCGCACGGTATTCAAGACCCTCAGCTCACCCGGTGGCGGTGGCTACAACGAGCTGCGCATCGAGGACCGCAAGGGCCAGGAGCAGATCTACATCCACGCCCAGAAGGACTGGGACGAGAACGTCGAGCACGACCAGAAGATCCGCATCGGCCACGAACGCCACGACACCGTCGAGGCCAACAGCTACACCGAGCTCAAGGCCGAGGAACACCGCACCACGCACAAGGACCGCAAGACCGAGGTCCGCGCCAACGACCACCTGACCGTGGCGACCAACCAGCACGTGAAGCTGGGTACCGGGCAGTTCGTCGAGGCAGGCAACGAGATCCACTACCACGCCGGCAGCAAGGTGGTCATCGACGCCGGCATGGAACTCACTGCCAAAGGCGGCGGCAGCTGGCTCAAGCTCGACCCCAGCGGCGTGACCCTGAGCGGCGCGACTATAAAGATGAATTCGGGAGGTGCGCCTGGCAAAGGCTCAGGTATTCAGATACTCGGGCCGGCAATTCCTTGGGCGGCGGATCAGGACAAAGCAGGCAATCTTCTGAAGCGGGCACCCCGTAGCCATAAGGCACGCTACCTATTGTTGGACGAGAAAACTGGCGAACCGCTGGTGGGAGCACCCTACACACTTAAGCTGGCCGACGGCTCGCAGCTGGCCGGTTACACAAACCATGAAGGCAAAACCTTCCTCGTCCATAGCGCCGAACCCGCCCAGGTCGAACTGCTAACCCCAAGTCGTCAGCCTGAACCACAAGAGCCATTGTTCCTGGCCGGCGACAGCACACCCAAGGACATGACCCTGGATCTGAAGAACGCCAATCCGGAGGGCGCATAAATGGCGACAATGCAACCGCAAACGCCACAAGGCTGCACCACCACGAGCGTAGAGGGCACAGTAAAGGAAGCCCCTCTGCCCAATCCAAGCAACAAACCCTATCTGATGGAGAAAGCCAATTACGCAGTGCGCTTTCCACGCCTGTCGCTCAAGAAATTGCCCAATGGCATCGCTAGCCAGGTGGAGCTCAAACAACTGGTCATGAGCGGCCTTATCCGAGCTGATGAATACCGCTGGAATTATCTATGGGACTACAAGGCAGAGGTCTGCTTCGACATGACCAGACTGCCACCTACGCCCTTCCTCAGCACATCGGGATGGAGTAAAGGTCAAGCCCCAGACCCGATGCGTCGCCATACGTTGATTCCCTTCCCCTCCGGCATGACGCCAGGCCTGCTACGTCGGCCGGATGTCATCATCGTGCAGAACCGAGCAATACGTTGGCCGGGGCAAGCCGGGGCTGATCATCAAGGAGTGATGCACCCGGACAATCTGGCAAGGGTGGTTGAGGTCAAATTTCCGGGAGACAACTTAGGGCCAGGTCAGGAGCGTGCGTATATCCAAATCGCAGGCGGCCCAAGCCGCTTTACTGTGCTGGAAATCAATGACTGCCGGGACGACGGCGAGCGTGAGCGTGAACGCCAGTACAACGAGGCCAACCAGCCGACCGGGAGCAGCAACCCACTGCACTGGCCAGTCGTACCTCCACTGATGCCACCACCACAGACTCCTGGCAGCAAACCCCGCCCAGCACCAGTGCCGGTACCTGTCTATGGGCCGCAACCCACGCCCAAGCCGGCACGTGTGGAGAGCTGGACCCAGCAGGTACAGGAGGCCATCGACGGGCTTCTGGAACAGGGCGCCGAAGGTATCCGTCAGCTCTCCGCCGAGGCGCAGCAGCATCTGGAGGAAGCTGCCACCTGGCTAGGCAGCAAAGGCAAATGGGTACGCCGGGAATCGCAAAAGGCTTGGGAGTGGGTCAGCGAGACCGGCGCCAAGGTGGTGCGCTGGACCGACGAACAACTGCGCGCCATATGGCAGAAAATCCAGCACTACACCGACCTGACCCTCGACATGCTGCGCCAGATCGACTGGGTGCAGGTGCTGATCAATATAGGTGTGGCGGTAGCCACAGTGGTGGTCACTATCCTCATTGCCAAAGCTCTGGTGGCGCTAAGCATTCCCGCGGCCATCGTGGCCGGACTGCTGGCTATCGTCCACCTGGCCAGGACCTCCTGGGCGGTACTGGTCTCCATTCTAGGTGGTACCGCCGCGACTGCAGCCGTTGCCTCTGGCTAAGAGAACCCTATGAACGCATTGGAAAAGCTTACCAAGCACGCCCCCGACCTAGCATTCGAGCTGCCAAATGGCACTCCAGTAGTGAAGCTGGGATTAATAGCCACTCTTTACTTCAAGGAGGGCTATACAGCAGAAAGTAAACAGAGCGTGGCGGAATGCTTCGAGCGCTTTTATAAAGAGTTTGGTCCGCATCTGAAAGGGCAGTATTTAGGGCGCTACAAAAAGCTGACGCCAAGCAACTTCGATAAAAGCTTCAGCCATATTTTGGCAACCGGGCCGAATGAAGAGGTTGAATGGTTTTTGAGTAGCGCCTCAACTGCCTTAGAGGCAGCTGATTACAGCATCTCAACGCTAAACTCCTTCGAAGTTCACGGCGACAAAGTACGCTCTTATATCAAGCTCGTTATGCCTTGGTCTTTTCTCTCTGAGCCAGGCGGGCTTGAGCGCTATCAAGAATGGCTTGTTTACCTCTGCAACAAGGTCAAGGCCGAGCATGGCTATGGTGGCTTATCGAGCGTCCTACCATTCGACTATCACAGTTATATGCCCACCGAGTTCCAAATAGCCCAGAAATATGCCGGACTGGAAGTCGACTCCATGGCTCATATTTCAACTCTTAAGCTGATTGAACATATCAAGGGCATCAACTGGTTCACCGTTCTAGGTAACACCTTTACCGAGCGTCTGGGCGGAGAGGACGCCATCCGCCATGCCCTGAGCGGATACGGTGATGTGGAAGTCCAGACATATGATCAGGGCCTCATCATTCGGGCAGGCGAGTATCCAGAACTAGGTGCGAAAGACGATGGCTTACCTGCAGCCTATGTAGCGGTCAACAGAGTGGCCAGGCCGGTGCGTATTCCCAACCCCGACCAGCTGCACAGCTACTCACCCTACGGTGACTGTTTCGACATGGAGAGCACCGCCCGCTGGTATTCCCGTTTCGACCAAGAGGACAGCGCGCCTACATCTCCGGCGCGCATCGAGGCAGGCAAACGCTGCCCCCAAACCGGCTACTGGTTCAGCCCTGCCCAGCAAAACTCCAGACGTCATTTCACACAGGGCGAGATCATGCCGGAGTTCAAAGACTCACCCTGGGGCGCCACCATCTGGTACTGGGCCAGCGCGACTGACGTAAAAGGGGGATAGGAGCAGCTCTTTGATACGTGGCGACAGCACCATCGCTGAGCCAGATCAATGCAGTCAGCGCGCGAGCAAGGCAGAGTTCGCGCTTTTCTGCCAAGACTTCGCTCTTATGTTGCCACTTCACGCCCCCGAACTCCTCTCTCCCGCCGGCACCCTCAAGGCCATGCGCCATGCCTTCGCCTATGGCGCCGATGCCGTCTATGCCGGGCAGCCACGCTACAGCCTGCGGGTGCGCAACAACGAGTTCGACCACGCCAACCTGGCTATCGGCATCGCCGAGGCGCATGCCCAGGGCAAGCGCTTCTACGTGGTGGTCAATATCGCGCCGCACAACGCCAAGCTGAAGACCTTTCTCAAGGACCTGGAGCCGGTGGTGGCGATGGGGCCGGATGCGCTGATCATGTCCGATCCGGGCCTGATCATGCTGGTGCGCGAGCACTTCCCGCAGATGCCGGTGCACCTGTCGGTGCAGGCCAATGCGGTGAACTGGGCCAGCGTCGAGTTCTGGCGCCGCCAGGGGCTGACACGGGTGATCCTGTCGCGCGAGCTGGCGCTGGAGGAGATCGAGGAGATCCGCCAGCAGGTGCCGGACATGGAACTGGAAGTGTTCGTCCACGGCGCGCTGTGCATGGCCTATTCCGGGCGTTGCCTGCTGTCCGGCTACATCAACAAGCGCGACCCCAACCAGGGCACCTGCACCAACGCCTGCCGCTGGAAATACCAGGCCCATGAGGGCCATGAGAACGAGCTGGGCGGCATCGTGCGCGGCTGCCAACCGACCCTCGGCGAAGGCGCCGCGACCGAGCGCCTGTTCCTGCTGGAAGACGAGAGCCGCCCCGGCGAGCTGATGGAGGCCTTCGAGGACGAGCACGGCACCTACATCATGAACTCCAAGGACCTGCGCGCCCTGCAGCACGTCGAGCGACTGACGCGCATGGGCGTGCACTCGCTGAAGATAGAGGGCCGCACCAAGAGCCACTTCTACGTGGCGCGCACCGCCCAGGTGTATCGCCGCGCCATCGACGATGCCGTGGCCGGCCGGCCGTTCGACCTGCGCCTGATGGACGACCTGGAGTCGCTGGCCAACCGCGGCTACACCGAGGGCTTCCTGCGCCGCCATGTGCACGACGAATACCAGAACTACGAACGCGGCAATTCGCTGTCCGAACGCCAGCAGTTCGTCGGCGAATTCACCGGCATGCGCCGTGGCGAGCTGGCCGAGGTGCGGGTGAAGAACCGCTTCGCCGTCGGCGACCAGCTGGAGCTGATGACCCCGCGCGGCAACCTGCAGTTCAGCCTGTCGGCACTGGAGAAGGCCAGCGGCGAGCGCACCGAGCTGGCACCGGGCGATGGTCATATCGTCTACCTGCCGTTGCCGGCGGAGGTCGCCCTGGAGCATGCCCTGCTGCTGCGCCAGTTGGCCTGAGCCGGGTACGCCCCTATACTGCGCGCCCTCGCAGGAGAGCGAGGCGCCCTGTGCGCCTCCGCCGAAGGCGCAAACTCCCATGATCGCTCAGGCCCAGCACTGCGGGATTCCGATATAGCCGTCTGGAGAGCGGTCGCCCAGAGCGACCCACCGAAGGGGCAAGCGGCCACGCCGCGCAAACTCTCAGGTACAGGGGACAGGGGGAGAGGCACCTGACGCAGGAATTCTGTGTGCTGCTCTACGTCTATCTGATCGCCATCACCGCCGAAGCCATGTCCGGGGCGCTGGCCGCCGGCAAACGCAACATGGACCTGTTCGGCGTCGCCCTCATCGCCTTCATCACCGCCCTCGGCGGCGGCACCGTGCGCGACATCCTGCTGGGCAACTTCCCGGTGGGCTGGACCCAGCACCCCGGCTACATCTACCTGACCATCGGCGCCGGCCTGTTCACCATGCTGATCGCGCGCTTCATGCACCACCTGCGCCAGCTGTTCCTGCTGCTCGATGCCATGGGCCTGATCGCCTTTACCGTGATCGGCTGTGACGTCGCCCTGAAACTGGGTTATCCGCTGCCGGTGGTGGTGATGGCCGGTGTGATCACCGGCATCTTCGGCGGCATCCTGCGCGACATCCTGTGCAACCGCCTGCCCCAGGTACTGCGCCACGAGCTGTACGCCAGCGTGTCGCTGCTGGTGGCCCTGCTCTACCTGAGCCTGCGCCACCTGGGCGTCGACGAGGACCTCAACCTGCTCGCCTCGTTCACCGCCGGGCTGGCCCTGCGCCTGGCGGCGATCCGCTGGCACTGGTCACTGCCGGTGTTCTCCTATGCGCCGGGGCGCTGGAACGGCTGATCAGCACATCTCCGCCTGCGCCCGTAGCAGCTCGGCGAACTGCTCGGCCGGCACCGGTGGGCTGACCAGGTAGCCCTGGATCTCGTCGCAGCGCTGCAGCTTGAGGAAATCCATCTGCGCCTGGGTCTCGACGCCCTCGGCCACCACCTTCAGCTCCAGGCCGTGGGCCATGGCGATGATGGCGCGGGTGATCGCCGCGTCCTCGCCGCCGGCAGCCAGGTCGCGGACGAAGGTCTGGTCGATCTTCACGTAGTCCACAGGGAAGCGCTTGAGATAGCTGAGCGAGGAGTAGCCGGTACCGAAGTCGTCGATCGCCAGCTTCACCCCCAGATCGCGCAGCTGCTGGAAGGTGGTGATGACGTTCTCCACGTTGTCCAGCAGGTGGCTCTCGGTCAGTTCCAGTTCCAGCAGGCGTGACGGCAGGTCGCTCTCATCGAGCACCTGGCGCACCAGGCCGACCAGGTTGCCCTGGCGCAGCTGGTGTACCGACAGGTTGACCGACACCCGCAGGTCGGCCAGCCCCTGGCGTTGCCACTCGCGGGCCTGGCGGCAGGCCTGGCGCAGGACGAATTCGCCGATCGGGCCGATCAGCCCGGTTTCCTCGGCCAGCGGAATGAAGTCGCTGGGCGGCACCAGGCCCAGCTCCGGGTGGCGCCAGCGCACCAGCGCCTCGGCGGCATTGAGGCTGTCGTCGAGCAGGCACAGCTTGGGCTGGTAGAACACCTCCAGCTGGCTCTCCTCGATGGCCTTGCGCAGCTGGTTCTCCAGCTGCAAACGCTCCAGGGTGCAGGCCTGCAGGTTGTCGGTATAGAACTGGAAGGTGTTGCCGCCCAGGTGCTTGGCGTGCTGCTTGGCCATATCCGCCTGGCTGAGCAGGACGGCCAGCTCGCGGGCATTGTCCGGTAGCAGGCTGATACCGATCGAGGCGCTCACCACCAGCTCGTGACCAGCCACATCCATCGGCGTGCGCAGCTTGGCCAGCAGACGACTGGCCGTGCGCGCCAGGGCCGAGAGGCTGCCGTATTCGTCGAGGAGGATGGCGAACTCATCGCCAGCCAGACGCGCCACCGTGTGCGCCTCCGGCACGCTCTGGTTGAGGCGCCGGGCCATCTGCCGCAGCAGCTGGTCGGCCACTTCATGGCCGAGGCTGTCGTTGAGCAGCTTGAAGCGGTCCAGATCGATGTGCAGCAGGGCCATCTGCGTTTCGCTGTGCCGGGCCAGCTCGCAGGCCGTGTGCAGGCGTTCGCGGAACAGGCTGCGGTTGGCCAGGCCGGTGAGTTCGTCATAGTGCGACAGGTAACGCAGGCGCTCCTCGGTCTGCCGGCGCTGCGACAGGTCGGAGAAGAAGCCGACGATGTGGCTGACCTGGCCACGGCTATCCTGCACCGCGTTGAGCTGCAGCCACTGCGGGTAAAGCTCGCCATTCTTGCGTGTTTCCACCAGCTCACCGCGCCAGCTGCCATGCAGTTCCAGCTGCTCGCGGATGAGCTGGTACTGGCGGAGCGTCTCGCGACTGCTGATCAGGGTGGCCACGCTGCGCCCGAGCACTTCGTCCTTGCGATAGCCGGTGACGTCGCTGAAGGCCTGGTTGACCGAAAGGATCAGGTAGTCGGCATCGAGGATGACGATACCCTCGCCACAGGCCTCGAACACCGTGGCAGCGAGGCGCTGCTGCTCGTCCACCAGCTTGCGCGCGGTGATGTCGCGGCGCGTGCCAAGCATGCGCAGCACCTGGCCCTGGGCGTTGCGTTCCACCGCGCGGCCACGGTCCTCGACCCAGCGCCAGCGCCCATCGGCATGGCGTACACGGTATTCCACGCAGTAGCCGTCGGTACGCCCCTTGAGGTGCTCGACCAGGGCGCGGCGCAGCACGGGTAGATCGTCCGGGTGCAGGCGCGGCTTGAGGTGGCTGAGCACACCCTTCACCTCTTCCTGGCTGATGCCGAAGATGCTCTCCAGGTGGCTGTGATGAACCTCGTCGGTCTCCAGGTTCCAGTCCCACAGGCCCAGCTCGCTGGCCTCCAGCGCCAGGGCCAGGCGTTCCTCGCTCTTGCCCAGGGCATGGCTGGCGTCATCCAGCTCCAGGGTGCGCTGGGCCACGCGGATCTCCAGCTCGCCGTGGGCCTGGCGCAGCTCGCGCTCGGCACGGCGGCGCTGCTCGACCTCGCGCGCCAGCTCCTGATTGAGGCCCTCGGCGCTCTCGCGAGCGTGCTCCAGGCTCTCGATCAGTGCCTGGTTCTGGAAGCGCCGCAGCAGGCTGCGCTGGATCAGGCGGTTGACCTGCCAGGCGACCACGCACAGGCTCAGCAGCAGGATCAGCCCCAGCACGCCCCGGCCCTGCTGGATCGGGTTGTCGCTGAGCAACAGGTAGGCCACGGTCGGCAGCAGGCAGGGCAGCGCGAACACCAGGAAGGCCGAACGGCTGATGGCATAGGCCACGCTGGCGGAGAGGATGGCCGCGGCGATCAGCCCATAGACCAGCGCCTGCAACAGGAAGCGCTCGGCCGGGACCAGGAAGATGGCGGCGAAGGCCAGGGTCAGGCCGGACAGCCCGGCGCCAAGCAGAAACACACGGTGCCAGTGCGGGTTGGCCTGGCGCGACGGCAGCGCCGCCTTGAACGCCGTCATCTGGATCAGCCGCAGCACCGCCAGCAGCACCAGCCATACCAGCCAGCCGGCCAGCAGCAGACTGGGCTGCGGCTGCCAGAGCAGCGCCGCGCAGGTCAGACCGCTGAGGAGCATGAACAGGGTGGGAACCTGGGAACCCTGATAAAGCAAACGCGTTCGCTCCACCGCGATCTCGGTGGCGAACTGCTGATGAAGCGCACGCGACTCCTCCCCCACCGTGCCAGTGGAGGCCCCCCGAAGTGACTGTGTCATAGGCGATATTCTTGTAATGGGATGCCCGACTTTCCCCGAGCATACCCGAGCTAGAGCGGCCGCCCAAGCCTGATGATGGCTTTTTAGCAGCGTATCGCGATGAATGGCGAACATTTGTTCACTCATGCGCCCAGCCCGTCTGCCCGTGCTTTGCCGCGCCCCCGGCAGGCCCGTAGAATGCCGCGATGCATAAAGATCCCGCCCTTCTCGACCCAGAACTGCTCCTCGCCTCCCTCAACGATGCGCAATGCCAAGCCGTGGCCGCCCCGCTGGGCCGCCAGCTGGTGCTGGCCGGTGCCGGCTCGGGCAAGACCCGTGTGCTGGTGCACCGCATCGCCTTCCTGATCCAGTTCCTCGGCGCCTCGCCCTACTCGATCCTGTCGGTGACCTTCACCAACAAGGCGGCGGCCGAGATGCGCCAGCGCATCGAGCAGATGCTCGGCCAGAGTCCGGCCGGCATGTGGGTCGGCACCTTCCACGGCCTGGCCCACCGCATCCTGCGTGCGCACTGGCAGGAAGCCGGGCTCAGCGAGAACTTCCAGATCCTCGACTCCGACGACCAGCAGCGCCTGGTGAAAAGGGTGATCCGCGAACTGGGCCTGGACGAACAGCGCTGGCCGGCCAAGCAGGCGCAGTGGTTCATCAACGGGCAGAAGGACGAGGGCCTGCGGCCGAAGAATATCCAGCCCGGCGGCGACCTGTTCCTCGCCACCATGCTGAAGATCTACCAGGCCTATGAAGATGCCTGCGCCCGCACCGGGGTGATCGACTTCGCCGAGCTGCTGCTGCGCGCGCTGGACCTGTGGCGCGACAAGCCCGACCTGCTGGCGCACTACCAGAAGCGCTTCCGCCACATCCTGGTCGACGAGTTCCAGGACACCAACGCCGTGCAGTACGCCTGGCTTCGCTTCCTCGCCAAGGGTGGCGAGAGCCTGATGGTGGTCGGCGACGACGACCAGTCGATCTATGGCTGGCGCGGCGCCAAGATCGAGAACATCCAGCAGTTCAGCAGTGACTTCCCTGACACCCAGCTGATCCGCCTGGAGCAGAACTACCGCTCCACCGCCGGCATTCTCAAGGCCGCCAACGCGCTGATCGCCAATAACAACGGGCGCCTCGGCAAGGAGCTGTGGACCGACGGCAGCGACGGCGAGCCGATCAGCCTGTACGCCGCCTTCAACGAGCACGACGAGGCGCGCTACGTGGTCGAGTCGATCGAGGCGGCGCTGCGCAAGGACGGCCTCAAGCGCAGCGAGATCGCCATCCTCTACCGCTCCAACGCCCAGTCGCGGGTGCTGGAAGAGGCCCTGCTGCGCGAGAAGATTCCCTACCGCATCTACGGCGGTCAGCGCTTCTTCGAGCGCGCCGAGATCAAGAACGCGGTGGCCTACCTGCGCCTGCTCGACGGCCGCCACAACGACGCCGCGCTGGAGCGGGTGATCAACGTGCCGACCCGTGGCGTCGGCGAGAAGACCGTCGAGGCCATCCGCGAGCACGCCCGCCACAGCGACCTGTCGATGTGGGCGGCGATGCAGCAGCTGATCGCCAACAAGGCCCTGCCCGGCCGCGCCGCCGGGGCGCTGAGCGGTTTCATCGAGCTGATCGAGAACCTCGCCGCCAAGGTGCTGGACATGCCGCTGCACCTGATGACCCAGACCGTTATCGAGCAGAGCGGGCTGATCGCCTGGCACCAGGCCGAGAAAGGCGAGAAGGCCCAGGCGCGGGTGGAAAACCTGGAGGAACTGGTCAGCGCCGCGCGCAACTTCGAGAACGAGGAAGAGGAAATGAGCCCGCTGGCCGCCTTCCTCACCCACGCCTCGCTGGAAGCCGGCGATACCCAGGCCGAGGAGCACGAGGACTGCGTGCAGCTGATGACCCTGCACAGCGCAAAGGGCCTGGAGTTCCCCCTGGTGTTCCTGGTCGGCATGGAAGAGGGCCTGTTCCCGCACAAGATGAGCCTGGAAGAGCCCGGCCGCCTCGAGGAAGAGCGCCGCCTGGCCTACGTCGGCGTGACCCGCGCCATGCAGCAGCTGGTGCTGACCTACGCCGAGACCCGCCGCCTGTACGGCAACGAGACCTACAACAAGGTCTCGCGCTTCGTCCGCGAGATTCCGCCGGCGCTGATCCAGGAAGTACGCCTGAGCAACAGCGTCAGCCGCCCCTACGCAGCGCCAAGCCGCAGCATGAGCGGTGGCTCGATGTTCGCCGGCAGCCAGGTGCCGGAGACGCCCTTCAGCCTCGGCCAGCCGGTGCGCCATGCCCTGTTCGGCGAAGGCGTGATCCTCAACTTCGAGGGCAGCGGCGCCCAGGCGCGGGTGCAGGTCAACTTCGCCAGCGAAGGCAGCAAGTGGCTGATGCTGGCCTACGCCAAGCTGGAGGCGCTCTAGCCCGCCCGTCAGCCCGGCGCCCCCGGCCGGGCTGGCTGACCATACTGTCGAGCGGAGGTAATCCGCATGCCCCGCTCGACGCCATCCGCCGACACGATTCTCGATACTGCCCTCGACCTGGCCGAAACCTGCGGCTGGGAACGCCTTTATCTGCATGATGTGGCAACGGCGCTGAACTGCGACCTGGCGGCCATCGCCCGGCATTACCGACAGAAGGACGATCTGGTCGAGGCCTGGCTGGATCGCGCCGACGCGGCGCTGTTCGAGCGGGTCAAGGGCGCCGACCTGGCCGCGCTGGCGCCCGACAAGCGCCTGGAGGAACTGCTGATGGCCTGGCTCGGCGGCATCGCCGCGCACCGCGCACTGACCGGGCAGATGCTGCTGTACAAGCTGGAACTCGGCCATGTGCACCTGCAGGTCGGCGCCCTGCTGCGTGTCAGCCGTACCGTACAGTGGTGGCGCGAGGCGGCGCACCGGCACAGCCTGCACCTGGCGCGGGTGGCCGAGGAGAGCCTGCTCAGCGCCGTGTTCCTGCGTACCTTCGTGCATTGGCTGCGCCATCCCGAGGTCGCGGACGCGGACGTGCGTGCCCTGTTGCGCCGCCAGCTGCGGGCCACGCCACTGGCCTGGCTGCTTCGCGCATAAATCCGGAAACATTCTGCGGCTGGCCAGGTTCACCGCACTGCGGCAGCATCACGCGTGAACCACAACCTCAGCGGGATTACCCCACATGCAGCGCTTCCTCAGCATCGCCCTGGCCCTGTGCCTGGGCCTGACCCTCAGCCTCGACGCCAGCGCCGGCAAGCGCATGGGCGGCGGTAAATCCTTCGGCTCCGCGCCGACCCACCAGACTCGCCAGGCCGATGCGCCCACCAGCGTCGCCCAGCCGGCGGCTGCTGGCACTGCCGCCACCGCGGCTGCCGGTCGCGCGGCCCCTGCGGCCAGCGGCGCCTCGCGCTGGCTCGGCCCGCTGGCCGGCATCGCTGCCGGTGGTCTGCTCGCCGCGATGTTCATGGGCGATGGCTTCGAGGGCATCCAGTTCCTCGACATCCTCCTGCTGGGCCTGATCGCCTTCGTCATCTTCAAGCTGTTCGCCATGCGCCGCCAGGCGCAGGCCCAGCCGGCCATGGCCGGCGGCATGCAGCGGCAGATGCCGCAGCAGGCACCGATCTTCGGTGGCGCCAGCACGAGCGCGGCAGCAACCATCAATGCGCCGGCCTGGTTCGACGAGCAGCGCTTCATCGAAGCCGGTCGTACCCACTTCCTGGCCCTGCAGCAGCACTGGGACGCGGCCGAGATGGACAAGATCGCCGAGTTCGTCACCCCGCAGATGCTCAGCTTCCTCAAGGAAGAGCGCGCCAGCCTGGGCGACGCCTACCAGTCCACCTATATCGATGACCTGAGCGTACAGCTGGACGGCATCGACGAACTGGCCGACAAGACGGTCGCCACCCTGACCTTCCGTGGCGTGGCCAAGACCTCGCGCTTCGACCAGGGCGAGTCCTTCAGCGAAAGCTGGCGCATGGAGCGGGTCAACGGCGAAAACCAGCCCTGGCTGGTCGCTGGTATCCGCCAGAACGGCTGATCCCGCAAGCTTCACCAAGAACCCGGGCCTGGCCCGGGTTTTTTCTGCCCGGCAGATGCCAGGCCAAAGCGTGAACGCTCTCGCAGCCCGTCGTTTCGCCACACAAGCGTCATCGTCCCGTCGCTTTCCCTCGCTAGCGTCATGGCTCCGTCGCCACTCCTCCGCAGAAGGGACCCGAACGATGAGCCTTGATGAACAGAACGCCGTGCTGTTTGGCAGCGGCGATGAACTCCCCAGCAACCACTGCGCCAACCCGCACATGAGCGAGCTGATCGACCAGCGCCGCCGGCAGATCCTCGCCGGCGGTGCCGCCCTCGGCGCGCTGGGCTTCCTCGGCGTGCTGCCGCAGGCGGTCGAGGCGGCCGAACAGAGCGCCGCCATGCCGTTGCGCAAGCGTAACCGCCTGCCCTTCGACGCCATACCGGTGAGCCGCGCCGACGGCATCACGGTGCCGGCCGGCTACCGCGCCAGCGTCTTCGTGCCCTGGGGCACGCCGATCAGCGGGCGCTTCCCGGCCTTCCTCGAAGACGCCAGCAACAGCGCCCAGGACCAGGCCGAGCAGGTCGGCATGCACCATGACGGCATGCACTTCTTCCCCATCGACGGCCGTCACGGTGGCGGGCGCCGCTCCAACCATGGCCTGCTGGTGTTCAACAACGAGTACATCGACGCGCCGCTGCTGCACCCCAACGGCCCGACCACACTGAACGGCCTGCGCACCTCGGCCGAGGAAGTGCGCAAGGAAATCAACGCCCACGGCGTGACCATCGTAGAGGTCCGCCGCGACCGCTTCGGCGACTGGCAGGTGGTGCCCGGCCGCTACAACCGCCGTATCACCGCCGCCACGCCGATGCAGATGGTCGGACCGGCACGCGGCCATGCCCTGCTCAAGACCCTGCACAGCCCTAACGGCACCGCCACCCGTGGCACGCAGAACAACTGCGCCAACGGCTACACGCCCTGGGGCACCTACCTGACCTGCGAGGAGAACTGGGCCGGCTACTTCGCCAGCCGCGACGCCGACCTGCCGCGCGAACTGAAGCGCTATGGCCTGCGCAGCACCAGCCGCTTCGGCTGGGATACCCTGCCCGGCGACGAATTCCAGCGCTTCGATGCCACCCGCAAGGCTGCCGATGCCAGCGGTGACTACCGCAACGAACCCAACCACTTCGGATGGATCGTCGAGATCGATCCCTTCAACCCGGATTCCACCCCGGTCAAGCACAGCGCCCTCGGCCGCTTTGCCCACGAGGGCCTGATCTTCGCCCCGGTGCAGGCCGGCCGCCCGCTGGTGTGCTACTCCGGCGACGATTCGCAGAACGAGTACATCTACAAGTACGTCAGCCGTGGCAAATACCTGCCGCTGCTGCGCCAGCCCGGTCGCCTGCTCGACGAGGGCACCCTCTACGTGGCCCGCTTCAACGCCGACGGCACGGGCGACTGGCTGGCCCTGGACCTCAAGGACCAGGCCTTCCAGGCCGCCTGCGCCGCTGCCGGGGTGAGCTTCGCCGACCAGGGTGAAGTGCTGATCAATACCCGCCTGGCGGCCGACATCGTCGGTGCCACCAAGATGGACCGCCCCGAGTGGGGCGCGGTCAACCCGGACAACGGCGAGGTCTACTTCACCCTCACCAACAACAGCTCGCGTACCGTCGCCGATGCGGCCAACCCGCGCGCCGCCAACCCCTACGGGCACATCATCCGCTGGCGCGAGGACCGTCGCGACCACGCTGGCAAGCGCTTCAACTGGGATATCTTCCTGCTCGCCGGCCCGCAGGGCGACAGCCGCGGCCCGAACGGCGCGGCGCTGAACGATGCCAGCATCCTGGCCAGCCCGGACGGCCTGTGGTTCGACCCGGACGGGCGCCTGTGGATCCAGACCGACATGAGCGGCAGCCAGCTGGCCAGCGGCCCCTTCGGCCACAACCAGATGCTGGTGGCCGACCCGCGCAGCGGCGAGGTCAAGCGCTTCCTCACCGGCCCGATCGGCGCCGAAGTCACCGGCATCAGCGCCACGCCGGACTTCCGCACCCTGTTCGTCAACATCCAGCACCCCGGCGAAGGCTCCACCGCCAGCAACCTGCTCAGCAGCTGGCCGGACGGCCCCGGCCGGCGCCCGCGCTCGGCCACCGTGGTGATCACCCGCGAGGATGGCAAGCGCCTGATGTAAGGCCCAAGCCGCTGGATGTCGCTCCCGCCCCTTTCCCATGAGCGGGGCCGGGGAGATGGCAACCGCCACACGCGAACAGATCGCCTCGCGTAGCCCGGATTACATCCGGGCTAGGTTCTGCCTCCTCCCCTCTCCCATCCGTGGGAGAGGGGGGATCCGCCACGAGCCTCTTCCGCTCAGCGCCCGCACAGGGTAAAACGCGCCTCCGATCGGCTACCCTCTAGCCGAAACCGCTTGCAGGAGACGTCCCGTGGAAGAAGTCATCGATCAGTTGCGCGAACTCAACGAGCCGGTGCCGGTGCCGCTGGAGCTGCCGGACGAGGAAACCCTGGTGGAAATCCAGGAGCAGATCCTCATTCACCTGCCCTTCGAACTGCGCGAATACCTGCTCAAGGTCAGCGACGTGGTGTACGGCCGCCTGGAGCCGGTCACCGCCAGCGACCCGCACTCGCACACCTACCTGCCGGAAGTCGCCTCGGTGGCTTGGGACCGTGGCCTGCCGCGCGACCTGGTGCCGCTGTGCCAGGACGGTCGCGACTACTACGCGGTGGACGTGGAAGGCACCGTGTGGCTGTGGGATGGCGACGAAGGCGAACTCACCGACGAGAGCTGGGATTCGGTCTGGCACTGGTGCCGCGACGTCTGGCTGGAGAGCTGAGGCGGCGCTGGCAGCCCGACGGACGCTGGGCTTAACTGGCAGGCACCAACCTTGCGGAGCCCCGACATGGCCAAGATCAGCCGCTGGCTACCCCTTACCGCCCTCGCCGGCCTGGCGATCGGCGGCGGCCTCTGGCTGGGTCTGGCCGGTCCGAGCGAGGAGCCCGCAGCGCTGCCCGCCACCGCCGGTGCGCCGCTGCCGGGGGGCACTACCGATGCGCAAATCGCCGGCAGCCTGGCCGACGACATCAAGCGCGCCGAGTTGCTGCAGCGGCCCGAGGTGCTGGACTACCAGGCCCGCCTGACGTTTGCCGGTGATTACCAGATCTTTATCAAGAGCGCCGCCGAACTGAGCGAGGAGGAGCGCCGTAAGCGTGCCGCCGCCCTGGCCAAGGAGATCGACCGGCGCGAGGCGGCCGGTGAGCTGGCGCTGAGCGAGGCGCTGCTGATGCAGGTGGGGCTGGTCCAGGCCGAAGGTGGCGATGAGGCCGCGCAGAAGGCCCGTGCCGATGCGCTGCTGGCCCGCTACCAGGCGCTCAGCGCCGCGCGCGAGGCGCAGGCGAAGGCTCCCGACGCACGCTTCAGCCGCTACAAGTCCGAGGAGAAGCGCATCGTCGATGAAGTGATGGCGCTGGACAGCATTCCCGACGGCCTCAGCCGCGACCAGTACCTGCGCCAGCGCCTGCAGGAGGCGCGCGAGCAGGCCTACCAGTAAGGCGCCGGGAACAGGGGCCTGCCACCCCCGTTCCACCGCGCCGCCCGCCGCTTACAGCAGCTGGTCGAGGATGTAGTACAGCAGGTTGAACGGCTTGGCCTTGTCCGCCGCATCGCTGCTTTCCGAGGCGGCCAGCACCGCACCGCTGCCGTTCAGCAGGTTGTTGACGAAGTTGTCCAGCTCCAGGTTCTGCTCCTGGATATCCGAGTTGGCGAACTCGATGATGCTGGTGCAATGGCTCTCGTTCACCGCCCGGTATTGCGGGAAGTAACCACCGAAGTTGCTCAGATTGGCCAGCTGGCCACGCAGGCGCTCGCTGTCCACTGCCCACTTGGCGTGGATCAGCGCCTCCTTGGTGGCCGCATCCGGCGCATTGATGATGTCCGGGTGGAAGCGCTCGTAGGAGTAGGACGAGTAGTTGAGGTCCTGCCAGAAGTGGGTGTGGCCCAGACGATCCCCCGGCAGGTTGCTCGACAGTGCTGCATAGAGGGTGCCCAGATCGTTGCCATCGAGCCCCGGCAGGCGGCTCTGCAGGTAGGGCACCGGCCCGGCGTCGAGCCCCCAGGTGCTGCGGATATGGTTCTGCAGCGGCAGCGACGGGTACTGGCCGATATCGCTGCCGGGTGGCGCGCTGAACACCGGGCCGGAGTCGTTGAGCAGGAAGCCACGGTTCGGCGCCATGTCCTGGCGGATGCCCACGTAGTTGGTCAGGCTGCCGGCGCCGCCGGCGCTGCAACCGGTGGTGAGCAGCTGGGCCGGGCGCTGCAGGTTGTTCTTCAGCCAGGCGACCACCGCGCGGGTGTTGCGCAGGCCGTTGTGGTGCCACACCAGCGGCGGCTTCTGGCCCTGCGGATCATCGTAGATGGCCACTTTGTCACCGGAGTAGATGTCGCCGGTGCAGTAGGGCACGTAGACCATGTTCCAGTTCTGCGTCTTGGTCCGCGTCCAGGGATGCAGGCGCACCACCAGCGGGCTGACCAGGCTGGCGCCGGGGTTGAGCAGGCTCATGTAGTCGTCGGGGATACCATCGGGGTTGCGCGCCCCGCGGATGCCGGTCTGCCCGGTGCAGCTGGCGTAGTCCCAGCAGGCACCCCCGCCCTCGAGGTAGATGATGGTGTTGCTAGTGTTCGGCACGCGGTTGACGAAGAACTTGTAGGGCGAGCCGTTGCCGCATACCGCGCCGGTCTGCGGCGCCAGCTGCACAGTCTGCCAGCCGTAGTAGTTGCCGGGCTTGAAGCCGGCGTTGAAGCCGCCCGGGTTGTTCAGCAGCGGATAGGGACCGAGGCCCTGTTCGGCAGTGACCTTGTTGTCCGCCGGCGGTGGCGACACCAGGTTGACCAGGGTTTTCCAGGCGCTGTAATCGCCCAGTTCGGCGTGCGCGGGAGGCGTGATCAGCAGGGCCGCGGCGGAGACGCAGCTGGCCAGCAAGGCAGACTTCATCGGCATGTCCTCGTCTTGTTGTTCTTGTCGGGGCATGGGGCCACAGCCGGAGACATCCATACCCGGTGGCGATCCCGTCATGGAATCAGGGCACAAGAGGCACGCTAGTACATGACGCCGGGAAGATCAGACGAGGCCTTATATTGATTCGAGATAGTGCGCTAAAAGAAGCTAACTAACGCGATAGCGCCGCCATTGGCGCCCATCCGCTCAGGGCAGGTAGATACGAAACTCGCCGCCGCCCAGCGGTCCGCCGTTGCGCAGCTCGATGCGCCCGCTGCGGGCCTGGCGCTGATGCAGCTCGGCGATGCGCGCGGCGAAGTACAACCCCAGGCCGGTGCTGCCGCTGCTCTGGTTGAGGCCCAGCACGTAGTCGCCCTGGTGCTCCAGCATGGCTGTCGGGTAGCCGGCACCGTCGTCATTGATGCTCAGCAGCAGTTCGCCATCCTCTTCGCGGGCGGCGATCAGCAGCTGGCTGCGCGCGTAGCGGATGGAGTTGGCGATGACGTTGGCGACCACCGAGCCGAGCAGCTCCTGGTCGAAGAAGCCCATCAGGTCGAACTCCGCCACCTCGCAGCGCGCCGCGATGCCGCGGCTGCGCAGCACTTCGTCATGGCGCGCCAGCTGCGCCTGGAGAAAATCCTCCACCTCGTGGTAACCGGGGCGCATCGGCAGCTGGTTGACGCCCAGCTTGTACAGGCCGAGCAGCTGCACCAGCATACCGTTGAGGCGGGCGAACTCGTATTCGATCACCCCGCGCTGGGCGCCGCCCTGCAGCTCCGCCGGCAATTGGGCGAGCCATTGCGCGTGGGCCTGGCCGAGCATGGCCAGCGAGTTCTTCATGTCATGCACGGTGGAGGCGATCACCGTGGAGAAGTCCAGCCCGCTCATTCGCCAAAGGCCCGCAGGCGCAGTTGCTGATAGCGCTCGTAGCGCGCATCGCCAGGCGGGATCATGCTCACCGCGTCCAGGCACTGCCGGCATTCCTCGCGCAGCGCCTCGTCGCTCTCGCCCTGGCGCAGCAGCGACTGGGCCGTGTTGAGGGCGATGCTGATGTTCTTCGGCTGCAGCGCCAGCGCGCGGCGGAACAGCTCCAAGGCATCGGCGTGGCGCCCCAGCTGGTAGGCGCGCACACCCTGACGGTTGAGCTCGACCGCCTCCTTGGCGCCACCGAGGATGGCCGGGTCGCTAGTCAGTTTCGCCACGCCCTGCAGCACCTCGGGATCATCGCCGTAGATTTCCACGCAGCTCTTCAGCAGCGCCTCGCCAGCGCCGGCCTGGCCCAGCTGCATGAGCTGGCTGGCCACCGCCAGTGCGGCGTCGGCGGAAAAGAACTCGCCCAGCTGCTCCACGCCGGCCGCGACCTCGGCGGCCAGCTGCGTGGCACGCGCCACATCGCCGCACTGGCGCAGGCTGCTGGCCTGCATCAGGCGCGAGCGCAGGCGCAGGGACTTGTCCTCGGCGAACTGGCTGTCCAGCTCGGCCAGGGCCTGGTTGAGCTCGGCCTGGGCGCGCTTGTCCAGAGCCTCTTCGCCGGCCCCGGAAATCAGCGCCTGGCTCAATCCCAGGTAGTTCTCCGGGCTCTTGAAGCGCGAGTTCTTGCCCTGCTCGACCGCGCTGCGGAAGGCCTTGGAGGCGCTGGCGAAATCCTCGTTGCGCATGGCCAGCTTGCCCAGCTGGGCCTGCCGACGAATAGCCAGGGGCGACAGGCGCACCGCATCTTCCAGCACCTGCTGGGCACGCTGGTGCTCGCCCTGGGCGTCCAGCACGGCGGCCAGGCCGTCGTACAACCCCGGCTGCATGGGGAAGGTCTGCAGCGCCTTCTCGTACAGCTGGCGGGCGTGCAGATGCTCGCCGCGGGCCAGCAACTGGGCGCCCAGGGCCTGGTAGGCCCAGGGGATCGCCCGCTCGGCCAGCACCGCATTGAGCAGACGCTCCAGTTCCTCGCCGCGCCCCAGGCTGCGCAGGGCGCCGGCCTTGTAGCGCTGGCACAGCGGCAGCAGGCGCTTGTCCTGCTGGGCCAGGCTGTCGCAGGCGCTCAGCACCGCGCCGGGGTCCTGCTTGTCCAGCGCCTGCAGCACCGGCTTGAGCAGCGCCTTGCGCTCCATCAGCTTGTCCAGGCGCTGGGCCAGGCTGGCGCGGTTGAACGGCTTGGTCAGGTAGGCGTCCGGCTCGTGCTCCAGGGCGCTGAGGACCATGGCCTGGCTGCTCTCGGCGGTGACCATGACGAAAATGCACTGGTGGCTGATCAGCCGCGCGGCGATCAGCTCCTCGAGCACCTGCTGGCCGTTCTTGCCGGCACCCAGGTTGTAGTCATGGAGGATGATGTCGTAGCGCTTCTGCCGGCACATGGCGATGGCTTCCTCGCCACGGTTGGCGGTATCCACGTCACGCGCCCCCATCTCGCGCAGCATGGCCTTGACCGAGCTGAGGAAGTCGTTGAAATCGTCGACCACCAGAAAACGCTTGTCGCTGTAATCCTGCATCGGGCAATCCTTGGACGCGGGGATGGGTTTGCCTCAAGTGTAAGACAGGAAGCGTACCGACGAAGGCCCGCCGACTACCGCGCCGGCACCGGTCGTTGCTCCAGCTCCAGCAGGTTGAGGAGGAAGCGCGCGAAGTAGATCAGGTCCTGTTCCATGGCCTGACGCGCGGCCTTGGCATCACCGGCCTCGATGGCAGCAAAGGCCTCCTCGTGGAAGTCGTTGAGCCGCAGCGACAGGTCGGCGCCGGTGAACAGGCGGTTGAAGAAGGGGCCGATCTGCAGCCACAGCGACTCGATCGAGCGCAGCAGCACCGGGTTACCGCAAGCGCCGTAGAGCAGCAGGTGGAAGCGGCTGTTGGCCTCCAGGTAATCCTGCGCCAGGCGTTGTTCGATGGCCTGGTCCATGCGCGCCACGCAGTCGCGCAGTTCGGCCAGGTCGGCGGCCGTCAGGTTGGGCGTGGCCAGCTCGACGGCCAGGCCTTCGAGACCCAGGCGTACCTGGAAGATGTGCTGGTAGCGCTCGCGGGTCATTGCCGGCACGCGCACCGAGCGCTGCGGCTCGCCCTCCAGGGCGCCCTCGGCCACCAGGCGCTGCAGCGCGGCGCGCACCGGCATCGGGCTGGTCCCCCAGGCGGCGGCCAGGTCGCGGATCTTCAGGCGCTCACCGGGTTGGAAACGCCCTTCGAGCAGACCTTCGCGAATGCGCTGGTAGAGTTGTTCCTGCAGATTGTCGGCCATGGGTCAGAAGCTCCGTGGCGGCGCGGGCAGCTGGGACAGGGTGAGCAGGCAATTGCGCATGATGGTCTCCGGAGTTCGAGATAGAGGGCTCGGCGATTCTGCTAGAGGCCGGCGAGCCGGGGAAGAGTGACGTACGGGTAGTTCAGGGCGCCTTGTTTTCGATCAGGCAGTTGCCGCCGTCCACCACCAGCACCTCGCCGGTGATGTAGCTGGCCTCGGGCGACGCCAGGAAGGCCACGGCCGCAGCCACTTCCTCGGGGCGCCCGGCACGCCCGACCGGCGTGTACTCGGCGGCATGCCGTTCCTCGTCGGTGGAGGAGCCGGTGCCGATCCAACCCGGCGCCACGCTGTTGACCGTGATGCCCTGCTTGGCCACTTCCAGCGCCAGCCCCATCGACAGGCCGAGCATGCCGGCCTTGGCCGCACTGTAGGCCGATTCGCCGACATTGCTGCCGCGGGTGCCGGTGGTCGAGCTGATATTGACGATGCGCCCGTAGCCGCGCGCCTGCATCCCCGGCAGCACGGCGCGGGTCAGCAGGAAGGCGGTGGTCAGGTTGCGCGTGAGCGACAGCTGCCAGGTGACCAGGTCCATCTGCGCCAGCTCGGCGAACGGCTCGGGGCTGCCCTGCATGGCCATGCCAGCATTGTTCACCAGGATATCCACCCGCCCCCACTGCGCCTCGGCCCAGACGGCCAGTTCGGCGACCTGCTGCTCGTCGGTGAGGTCGGCCACCCAGGCGCGTGCTTCAATACCTTCCTGGCACAACTCGGCGGCGCGCTGCTCGATGCGCGCGCTGCTGGCGGTCACCAGCACGCGCACCCCCGCTTGCCCCAGACGGCGGGCGATGGCCATGCCGATGCCCTGTTCGCTGCCGGCGCCACTGACCAGTGCCACTTGCCCTTTCATGTTCATGGATAAGCCTTTTGTGATCACAAATTTAAGTCGATACTAGATCAAATCGCTCAAAAATGGATCTATTGCCATTTCTGTGATCACAAAATAGCATGTGCAGAAATTCGAACGAGGTGTTCAACATGACTGCCAGCGGTATCAGCCCCTCCGCCGTGGAAACCTTCGCCGCCCGCGAGCGCGAACTGTTCCTGGCGCGCAACCCGAAATCCGTAGCCCTGGCCGAACGTGCGCGCAACTCGCTGTATGCCGGCGTACCGATGCACTGGATGGCCGACTGGTCGACCCCCTGCCCGCTGTTCGTCGAGCGCGCCAAGGGTGCGCGCTTCTATGACGTAGACGGCCACGAGTACATCGACTTCTGCCTGGGCGACACCGGCACCATGTTCGGCCACTCACCGGACCCGATCGCCAAGGCCATCGCCGAACAGGCCAACAACGGCCTGACCACCATGCTGCCCGGCGAGGACGCGGTGGTCTGCGGCGAGCTGCTGGCCGCGCGCTTCGGCCTGCCGTTCTGGCAGGTCACCGCCACCGCCACCGACTCCAACCGCTACGTGCTGCGCTGGGCCCGTGCCGTGACCGGCAAGAAAACCCTGCTGGTGTTCGACGGCTGCTACCACGGCACCGTGGACGACGTGATGGTGCGCTACCGCGATGGCGAAACCGTACACCGCTCCGGCCTGGTCGGCCAGGCCTATGACCTGACCCAGTACAGCCGCTCGATTCCGTTCAACGACGTCGAGGCGCTGGAAGCCGCGCTGGCCAAGGGCGACGTCTGTGCCCTGCTGTGCGAACCGGCCATGACCAACATCGGCATGGTCCTGCCCGACCCGGGCTTCATGCAGAAGTGCCGCGAGCTGACCCGCAAATACGGCAGCCTGCTGATCATCGACGAGACCCACACCATCTCCACCAATATCGGTGGCTGCACCAAACTGTGGAACCTCGACCCGGACTTCTTCGTGGTCGGCAAGCCGATCGCCGGCGGCGTGCCCTGCGGCATCTTCGGCTGCAGCGCCGAGATGGCCGAGAAAATGCTCGCCTCGCGCAAGCAGGCTCAGGAAGACAGCCACGGCCACGGCCACAGCGGCATGGGTACCACCCTGTCGGCCAACGCCCTGGCCATGCACTGCATGCGCGCCAACCTGGAACAGGTGATGACGCAGGCGGCCTACGACCACATGCTGCCGCTGGCCAAGCGTCTGGCCGATGGCTTCCGCAGCCTGATCGCCAAGCACGACCTGAAATGGTCGGTGACCGAGCTGGGCGCGCGCAGCGAATTCCAGTTCTGCCCGGTATCGCCACGCACCGGCGCCGAAGCCGAAGCCGCCTTCCACGATGAACTACAGATGGCCATCCACCTGTACCTGATCAACCGCGGCATCCTGATCACCCCGTTCCACAACATGACCCTGTGCTGCCCGAGCACCACGGCGGAGGATGTGGACAAGCTGATCAGCATGCTGGACCAGGCCATCACCGAGCTGCTGGCTATTCCCGGCGCCCGGCTCTAAGCCGTTCTCGGGCGCTCTTGCCCCCTCTCCCTCCGGGAGAGGGCCGGGGTGAGGGAAGCTCGACACATGCCGCTCCGAGTCGCCTGAATAACCCTCACCCCTAGCCCCTCTCCCAGAGGGAGAGGGGAATGAAAAGCAAGGACACCACCATGCAATTCGCCGATATCCAGGAAGCCCGCGACTTCCTCGCCCAGCACCCCGAGGTGCGCCTGATCGAGCTGATGCTGATCGACGCCAACGGCATCCCGCGCGGCAAGCTGCTGCACCGCGACGAGCTGCTGGCGATCTACGAAAACGGCCGCCCGCTGCCCAGCTCCATCCTCTCGCTGACCATCCAGGGTGAGGACGTCGAGGAAAGCGGGCTGGTCTGGGAGGTCGCTGACGCCGACTGCTGGACCTACCCGATCCCCGGTAGCCTGACCCTGCAGACCTGGCGCGCCACACCCACCGGACAGGTGCAGGTCACTATGCACCCGACCCAGGGTGCGCCGGCCGCCGCCGGCGATCCCCGCCGCGTACTGGAGCGCGCCATCGACCGCCTTAAGGCCGACGGCTACCACCCGGTGATGGCGGTGGAGCTGGAGTTCTACCTGCTGGACAAAAACCGCGACGCCAACGGCCGTCCGCAACCGGCCGTGCAGGCCAACGGCGTGCGCCCGCAGGCGCCGCAGGTGTATGGCGTGCTGGAGCTGGAACAGCAGCAGGCCTTCCTCGACGATCTCTACAGCGCCTGCGAGGCTCAGGGCCTGCCGGTGCGCACGGCGATTTCCGAGTACGCCCCCGGCCAGCTTGAGCTGACCCTGGAACACCGCTTCGACGCCCTGCAGGCGGTCGATGAAGGCATCCGCTACAAGCGCCTGGTCAAGGGCGTGGCCAACAAGCACGGGCTGATCGCCTGCTTTATGGCCAAGCCGTTCGGCGACCTGGCCGGCAGCGGCCTGCACATGCACGTATCGCTGGCTGACGAGCAAGGCAACAACCTGATGGCCTCGGAAGACCCGCACGGCACGCCGCTGCTGCGCCATGCCATCGGCGGCATGATGGCCACGCTCAACGACGCGCTGGCGATCTTCTGCCCCAACGCCAACTCCTACCGCCGCTTCCAGGCCAACAGCTACGCGCCGCTGGCCAAGAGCTGGGGCGTGAACAACCGCACCGTGTCGTTCCGCGTACCCGGCGGCCCGGCCAAGAGCCGTCACGTCGAACACCGCATCTGCGGCGCCGATGCCAACCCGTATCTCGCGGCGGCGGCGATCCTCGCCGGCATCCACCATGGCATCCAGCACCAGATCGACCCGGGCGAAGCCATCGTCGGCAACGGCTACGAGCAGGCCCGCGAAACCCTGCCGACCGACTGGCTGACCGCGCTGCGCACCCTGGAGCAATCGGCCTGGGCCAAGGAAGCCCTCGGCGAGGACTTCCTGAAGATCTTCCTGGCGATCAAGTGGGAAGAGTTCCGCCAGTTCGTCGGTGAAGTGGGTGAGCAGGACTGGCGCTGGTACCTGACCCACGCCTGAGCAGCTACTGCGTCGGTGACCCACAGGGATGTGGGAAATGCCTCGGGCTGCAGGAGCAGCCGAGGCACTGGCGTTGTTGGTGACGCACTCGAAAATGCTCATTGGCTACCAGCCAACTCCGCTTTTCGAGCACGCCCCCGCCTAGCCAGGCCTTCGCTCGTGACGCTGCTTCTCTGCCAATAACCCGCGTCAGGTGCTTTTCACAGCCGGCTAAAGGAGTCTGCCATGCAACCCGTCGTACTGATCACCGGCGCCGCCGGCGGCCTCGGCCGCGCCCTGGCGCAGCGTTTTCACCAGGGTAACTGGCGCGTCGTGGTCACCGACCAGAACGCCGCCGGGCTGTCTCAGCTGGGCCACGAAATGCCGCTGGCCGGCTCCATCACCGCCGACCTGCGCAGCGCCGCCGCCTGCCGTGACGTGGTCGAGCGCACGCTCGGTCGCGTTGGCCGTCTGGATGCGCTGGTCAACGCCGCCGGCATCTGGCGCGAGGGACAGGTGAATGAATTCAGCGAAGAGGATTTCGACCTGCTCATGGCAGTCAACCTCAAGGCGCCCTTCTTCATGTGCTCGGCGGCCATCCCGCACCTGAAGGAAACCCGTGGCTGCATCGTCAATATTTCCAGCGACGCCGGCCACCAGGGCAACCGCAATGCGGCCGCCTACTGCGCCAGCAAGGGCGGCCTGACCCTGCTCGGCAAGACCCTGGCGCTGGATCTGGCGCCCCATGGCGTGCGGGTCAACACGGTATCGCCGGGCGATATCGACACGCCCATGCTGCAGTTCCAGGCCGAGCGTTACGGCAACGGCAACCCGCGTGCCTACTTCCGCGAGCTGCTGGACAAGTACCCGCAGGGCGGGCAGGCGCGCTTCGTCCAGCCCAGCGAAGTGGCCGAGCTGGTGTACTTCCTCTGCCAGCCGGGCGCGGCCGCCATCACCGGCGCCGACCTGGCGATCGACCTCGGGCTGTCGGCCGGCAAGTGAGGTCTAGTCGGCCAGCCGGCTGTCGACCTTGAGGTACTCGCCCGCCACGCTGATGCCGGCGCCGCCATATTCCTGGCAGCGCTCGCCGAACACCTCCAGCACCCGCAGGTCGAGGCTCTCGCGCAGCACTGCAAGCGTGCAGCCCTCGGCCAGCCCGGTGTCGCGCACCGGCCAATAAGGTCCCTGGCCTTCGAGGCGGCCGCTCAGCTCGCCAATGGCAGCCGGACCATAGTCGTCAAGCGGCCCGCGGCCCACGCGGATCGGGTAGAACTGCAGCCGATAGCCATCGCCCTGGCGCCGCACTTCGATCACGCTCCAGCCGCCCTGACCGGCATAGCGCAGGTAGCGCCCCTCGGCCGAAGCCTGCAACGCGGCGTAGTCGACCGCCGCCGCCACCTTGGCCAGGTTGAAGCGGGTTGCCTCACCCTCGAACCCGGCACGCAGGGCGCGCTGCATCCAGGCGCGGGCCATGCCGCTCTGTCCGGCCTTGAGGCTGGCCAGCATCAGGTTGTTCAGCGCCAGCTCCTGCGCCTTGCCATCGTCGGCATCCTCGGCGAAACCGAGCTGACGCACGAACGCCTGCAGCGCGTCGGCGGAACGCCCCGCCTGATAGGCGGCCGTGCCGACGCCATTGCAGCTCACCGCATCGGTGCAGGCCTGCTGTGCAGCGGTGCAGGGCGCACCGAAAGCCAGCAGAAAAAGGGCGGAAATCGCAGTTCGCATGGTCGTTCTCCGGCACAAAGCCCCAGTCTAGAGGCGCCAGCGGTCCCCGGCCACAAACTTGCATGGCGCCCCGCGCTGGCACAGCGAAGTACCCAGGCAGAACCTATAACAACAAGCAGACCCCGCAGGACTGCATCGCCAGCACCTTAAAACTGCCTATGAGACACATGATGGAACTCGCAACCAGCAAACTCTCCATGACCGTGCTGATGACGCCGGACATGGCCAACTTTTCCGGCAACGTGCATGGCGGCACCCTGCTCAAGTACCTCGACGAGGTGGCCTATGCCTGCGCCGCGCGTTACGCCGGCTGCTACGTGGTGACCCTGTCGGTGGACCAGGTGATCTTCCGCGAGCCGGTGCATGTCGGCGAACTGGTCACCTTCCTCGCCTCGGTCAACTACACCGGGCGCACCTCGATGGAGATCGGCATCAAGGTAATCACCGAGAACATCCGCGAACGCTCGGTGCGCCACAGCAACAGCTGCTTCTTCACCATGGTGGCGATGGACGAGCACGGCCAGCCCAAGCCGGTACCGCCACTGCAGCCGGAATCGGCGGAGGAGAAGCGTCGCTATCTGCTGGCGCAGAAACGCCGGGCGATTCGCCAGGAACTGGAGCAGCGTTACCAGTCGCTGGACGAAGAGGGCTAAGCCTGACCATCACGCGCCCACCGCAGTGGGCGCGCTGCGCTTCAGCCGGCGACTGCCTCGGCCCCGCGCCGGGTCAGGCGCTGGCCGAGCCAGTCCAGCGCCAGCATCAGCAACAAGGAGGCGCCGACCAGCGGGAACAGCAGACCCAGGCCGAACATGATCGCCACCCCGCCCTTCCACAGCGGCAGGTCGTGGCGCAGTGGCGGCACGCCGAAGCGGCCCTGCGGACGGCGTTTCCACCACATCACCAGGCCACTGACCGAGGCCAGCAGGATCAGCAGGCACGCCAGCAGCATCAGCAACTGGTTGGCCAGGCCGAACATCTTGCCCTCGTGCAGCATGGCGCCACTCTCCACCGCCCGCGCCACCAGGCCGTAGTCGGCCCAGCGGATGTCCGCCAGCACCTGGCCGCTGTACTGGTCCAGGTGCAGGGTGGCGTCATGGCGCGGGTCATCGGCGAACAGGGCGACGGTGAACACGCCCTTGTCGTCGGCCGGGAAGCTGACGCTGTAGCCCGGCTGCACGGCCAGGCGGCTGGCGGTGTCGACCACCTGTTGCAAGCCGATGCGCGTGGGCGCCGCCGGCGCGGTGGAAGCTTGGCCGTTGTGCGCGGCATGCGGGTCGGACTGCGGCAACGGGGTGTTCTCCACTGCCCAGGCCACGGTCTGCCTGGCCGCCGTGTTGAGGCTGCGCGCCTGCAGGTCCGACTGCGGCACCGCATCCCACATGGCCGCCGGGAAGTGGTTCCAGGCGCCGGCGAACTGCGCGCCCCAGAAGCCGGTCCAGGTCATGCCGGTAAGCAGCATGAACAGCAGCACGGCGCTGCCCCAGAACCCGGTAACCGCATGCAGGTCGCGCCACAGCAGGCGACCACGAGCATTCAGGCGCGGCCACAGCACGCCAGCACCGCCCTGCCCGCGCGGCCACCAGAGGTACAGGCCGGACACCACCAGCACCACACCCCAGCCGGCGGCCAGCTCGATCAGGCGGTCACCGACGGTACCGATCAGCAGTTCGCCGTGCAGGGCACGGGCAATGGCCTGCAGGTTGTTCGCCGCGTCCTGCTGGCCGAGCAGCGCGCCGCTGTAGGGGTCGAGGAACAGGTTGGTCTTACGTCCGTCGAGCTGGGCGACGAACTGCGCGCTGCTCTCGGCTGTCGCCGGCGGCAGGTACTGGCTCACCTCGGCCTGCGGCAGCGCCTGCTGCAGGCGCGCCAACTGCTGGTCGGCAGACAGCGGCGTACCGGCCGGCTGCACGATGAGCAGCTCGGGGTACATCAGCGGGTCCAGCTGCGGCTTGAACAGGTAGACGATGCCCGTCAGCGACAGCAGGATCATGAAGGGAATGACGAATAGCCCGGCATAGAAGTGCCAGCGCCAGGCCAGGTTGTAAAAGGATGGCTTGCTCACGCGAATACTCCGCAATGGTCAGATCGAGAGGCTCTGCGGCCTCTGCTGGAAAGGATCAGACGACGCGGTGCGGAGGGGCGCGCGGCGGCGCATCGTGCGGGATGACCGGCTCGCCCAGGGCGGCAGACAGCGGCGTCATCACCGCGTCGACCGCGAAGTGCGCCACGCCAGCCAGGTTCGGCAGCGCGCCACTCAGCGCCGGGCTGGACAGCAGCAGGGTGCAGTAGCCGCATTGCGCCCACAGGGGCGCATCGTGCGACGGCGGCGCGTGCCCCGCTTCGCCACAGGCCATCTCGCTCATCCAGGCCGGCACGGCGCTGGCCGCCACGGCCTGCGAGAACAGCGGCGCAGCCAGCAGCAGGAACATGGCCAGCAGGGCCAGGCGCGCAGTGCTCTGTAGGCGGCGGGTCGGGTTCAAGGGGCTATCCGGTTGGGCATGAAACGGGGCGCGAGCGCACCGCGGGCGCAAGCATAGCCGCTATTGCTGAGGCGGTGCGGCCCAAGGGAGGCAGCGCACGCCCTGCTCGTCCGGCAGCGGGCCAGTGAAACAGTAGGCCTGGCGCTGCGCGTTCCAGCTCGCCGGCTGGCCTGGCCGGTACGGGTTGTCGGCCTCCGGCACGCTCTGCCCCAGGGCATTGAACAGCGCCAGCTTGGCATCCAGGTCATGCAGGCGGGCCAGGTACTTGTTGAAGTCGGGCATGGCGACACTGCCAAGTATGGTTCCCACGGGATTGCGCACACGCGACCACAGGCTGGGCGCGCGACGCGGTGGCGATGTCAGTGTGCGGACGAAAGCGGCGGTGTCCAGCCGCGAATGGACAGCAACACGCTGATAATCCGGGAACATGTCGTTGACCGTCATGTGTGGCTTGTACATCAAGCGCAGCTTCCAGCGGGACACCTGCACCTCGGCCGCCAATTGCGGGTTGCCCACCAGGGTCAGCAGTCCGCTACCCACCAGGGCAAACTCGCGCTGCATGGCGCTCTCCAGCGAACGCTCCGCAGCGCTCAGCGCAGGCTGTGCCGCGGGAGAGGGCACCAGGCCGGCGCGATGCAACGCGGCAATGGCGTCCAGGTCCTTGCCCAGCTGGCGCACCAGGATCATCTTGAGGATCAGGTGGTCGGCGCGCGCCAACCAGCCACGCAACAGGCGGACATCCTGCTGCAGCAGGGCCAGCGCCTCGTCGCCGCGACCGTCGAGGGCCAGTGCCAGGGCCTGAGCGGCGCGCAGGCGGTTGGCACGGTCGAGTGTGGTGAAATTGGCCAGCGGCTCGTCCATGCTCGGCTGGCTCAGGCTGCGGTAGTCCTGCAGGGCCAGCTGGGTCTCGTAGCGCCGCAGCAGTTCGCCATGGCGCACCAGCAGCTCGGCCAGCACCGCGCGGTCCTCACGCAGCCGCTGCACACAATCGCCCTCGCCCAGCATGCAGAGCTCGGCGCCAGGCAGCTCGACACGCTCGCTGGCGACGGCCGCCATCGGCTCGGAAAGGTCATGCTGCGCACGCCATTGCCGGTGCGCCTGCAACAGCTGGCGGCCGACCGCCTGCGGCTCCTGGCCGGCAGGCGCATCCAGGCCCAACAGCTGGAAATAGGCAGCGCTTTCGGCGGACTCCGCCGACGGCTCCAGCCAGGCCTGGGCACGGGTGTCGAGGGGCTCATCCTGCAGCCACGACCAGGCCAGCACACCCAGCCCGACCAGGCCCGCCAACAGCGCCAACTGCCATGTCTTCATCGGAAAAACGTCCTCTGTTCATCGTGCCGGCGCACCCTAGCGGGATACGCCCGCCGGCTCAATACTCAGCTGGCGAATGGGGTAAGCTTGGGCCAGAACCGCCGGAGCCATCATGATCGACCTGCTGGATGTATTGCTGCTCATGCTCTTTGCCACCGCCTGCGCCTGGCTGTGGCGCGGCCATGGCATTCGCGAGCGCGCCCTGGCGCTGGCCAAGCAGCACTGTGCCAAGCTGGACGTGGAGCTGCTCGACGGCAATGTCGCCTTCCGGCGCCTGGCCCTGCTCCGCGACAGCCGCGGCCAGCGTCGCGTGGCGCGCATATACGGCTTCGAATTCACCGTCACCGGCGAGCAGCGCCTGAGCGGCAGCATCAGCATGTACGGCCGCCAGCTGGGCGCCATCGAGCTGGCGGCGCACCCGTTCCAGGCGCCACCGCCGCATGATGACAAGGTGATCCGTCTCGACGACTGGCGCCGCGATCATCCCAAAGGCGACGAGCAGCGCCGGGTCGACTGAGGTCAGCCGCGCAGCTCGTCCATCTGCAGCAGCACCTGGCGCCATTCCGGTTCGGCCGCGTAGGTCATCGGCCTGCGCAACAGGCGGCAGCGCCAGCGATACCAGCGGCTGGCCCGCAGCGCCTGGTTGCGCCGGCAGCCACTGTTCAACCAGAGCGGATCGAAACCCTCCCAGACCCCGACCACACCCCAGTGGTTGAGCCACAGCAGCGGCGCCACTTCTTCCAGGTAGATCAGCCGCAGCTCCTCAACCGGCAGCCCACTGGCCAGCAGTACGCGGGCGATATGCCGATGGCTGGAGTCCTGCAGCTGGTTATCCAGCCACAGCTCGGACAGTGCCAGCCACACATCCTCGCGACTGGCGCCCATCTCAGGCTCCGGGCCGGAGGAAGGCCAGGACTCGCGCGGCGGCGTCCTCGGGGTGTTCCTGCATGAAGCAGTGACCACCAGGGACCTCGGCGATGCTCACCGCGGCATTGAGCCCGGCCAGGCGCCTGGCCGACTGGCCGACAAAGGGATAGGTCTTGTCGCCATACAACAGCAAGGTCGGCACGGCGATCTTCGCCAGCGACGGCCACAGGCGCCGCGGGAAAGAGCTGAAGATGTCCACCTCGCGGCTGGGCCGGCACTTCAGCTCGACGCCGCCCTCGGCGCTGTCCTTCAGCGCGTGGTCGACATAGGCCTGCAGCGCCGCGTCGGTCCAGCCACGGAAAATGCCCTTACCCTGCAGCAGTGAGAAGGCACTGGCGCGATCCGGCCAATGCCGGCGGCGGCTGGCCGACTTCTTCGCCATGACGTTGCGCCGGTGCAGGCCGACCAGCTCGGACAGCGCCATGACGCCCATCATGGTCTGGCTGAACAGCACCGGGTCGAGCAGCACCGCGCGCTGGAACAGCTGCGGCTGGCGCGCCAGGATCAGGCTGGTCAGCACGCCGCCGAAGCTGTGACCGAGGGCGAAGCGCGGCACCTCGCCGTAGATTCCACGACCTGCCTCGAAGGCCTCCACCGCCAGCTCGGCGCTGCGGTTCCAGCCGTGGAAACGGCCACCGTGCTCCGTGTCGCCATGGCCCTGCACGTCACACAGCCAGAGGTCGAAGTGCTCGGCCAGGGCGGCCAGCATCGGCGCATAGGTACGCCCGCAGAAACCGTTGCCATGCAGGAAGTGCAGCAGCGGCTTGCCGCTGGGCGGTGTGTGCCAGCCGCTGAGGGTAAAGCCGGCGGACGTGGGGTGGGACCAGGGAAGCAGGTGCATGCAGACAGGACCACGGCGGAAAACTGCGGCCAGTGTAGCGATGCGCCGCGCCCGAGTCAGGCCGACAAAGGTGACGAATGTTCGGCGATAAAGGCCTGCAGCAGCTGGTTCAGGCGCTGCGGCTGGTCCAGCGGGGTGGCGTGGCCGGAGTCCTCGATCACTTCCAGGCGCGCGTTGCGCAGCTGCGCAAGATAGGCGCGCTTGTAATCCACCGGTGTGTAGTCGCGGTCACCACTGACCACCAGCAGCGGCACCTCGGCCTGCCCGGCCGCCGGCAGCGCCGACCAGCCGGGGATGGCGCGCATGGCATGCAGGTAGGAGGTGGGATCGTTGCTCGCGATGCGCTCGGCCACCCGCTCGCGCAGGGCCTGCTGCTCGGGCTTGGGGAACAGCTTGCCGGCCAGCATCCGCGCCAGCGCCGGCAGGCCGAGCAGGCGCACCAGGCCCAGGCGCAGCCAGACCTGCGCGCGGATCTTCCAGGAGTCGAGCGGAAAGCTCGGCGCGCTGTTGACCACCACCGCCGCACGCACCAGCGCAGGGTGGTCGGCCAGTAGCTGGAAGGTCAGCATGCCGCCCATGGAGATGCCCACCAGGGTGCACGGCGCGATGTCCATGGCGCGGATGAAGTCGGCCACGTCAGCGGCCAGCTCGGCCATGCTCACCGGCGCCCGCAGCGGCTCGCTCTGGCCGTGGCCGCGCACATCCATGGCGAACACCTCGCAGTGCTGCGCCAGGTGCTCGATCTGCGGCTGCCAGTCGAGCAGCGAAGAACCCAGACCGTGCAACAGCAGCACCGGGCTGCCGCGCCCCTGACGAACATAGGCGAAACGGCCATTGGGCAAGTTCAGATAATCCATGAGAGTTATTCCCTGCACTATTGAATGACAATTAGTCGATATTTCCGCAGCAACTTTCAGGCAAAACAAAGTTGCTCGAGCGGATAACTTTTAATACCCGCCTTATTTGCACTTCTGCGTTATTTGCCTTGCCCTGGCAAACCCCCTAGAATCGATCAGCGCCGTTTCGAGAATTGATCATGTACAGCATCGCCAGCCCCACCCAGGCACGCAGCAAGAAGGCTCTGGAGCGCTTCCTCAACGTCGCTGCCGACCTGCTGGCGAACAACCAGTTCGAAGAAACCGGCATCTCCCAGATCGCCCAGCTGGCCGAGTCCTCGGTCGGCACCTTCTACCGCCTGCTCGGCGACAAGGACGTGCTGCTGTATGCCGTACACCAGCACTTCGTCGAGCAGAGCCGCACCGCCGTGGACAGCCTGGTGGCCGACCTGACACGTCAGCCGCTGCCGCTGGACGCCCAGGTGGAGGCCTTTATCCGCGGCGTGGTACGCCTGTTCGACGGCAGCGAGGGCCTGCTCCGCGCGCTGATCCGGCGTAGCTCGATGGACCCGCAGTTCCGCCAGCGCTTCCACCAGCTCAACGCCCACATCGGCCAGGCGTTCGCCAGCATCGTGCTGAGCCACCGCGACAGCCTGCAGCACCCCGCCCCGGAACAGGCCGCCGACCTCAGTGCGCACATGCTGCTCTCCGGCCTGAACTACCTGACCATGGTCGGCAGCCTCGGCACGACCCCCCGGGAACATATCCCGGGAGAACTTTCGCGACTGGTCTGCAATTACCTGCAAGTGTCCCCGCGCTGACTCACTTATATATTCAAGCGGGTCAGCGACGACTGTCACGGCGCAATTGCGCCGGGGTGAAATCGGTCGGCTTCAGGGCAATATCGAACTGCTCCGCCGGTTCTTCATTGGACAATATGCCGATCACATAACGGCCACCGATCAGGTCATATACGGCGTCGCCCTTGGTCCATACCAGCGGCTGGTCATACAGGTTGATGGTGTAGGACTCGCCGAGGCGCCACAGGTTGTCGCGGTTGTCGTAATGGTCCACCACCAGGATCTGGTAGCTGTCCTCGTCGAAGTACATGTCGCGCTGCTTGTACTGGTGGCGCTGGCCGGCCTTGAGGGTGGCGCGCACGTGCCACACGCGATGAAGCTCGTAGCGCAGCAGGTCCGGGTTGACGTGGCCGGGCTGGACGATATCGCTGTACTTGTTGGTCTTGGCCGCGAAACGGTAGCTGTTGTAGGGCACATACAGCTCCTGCTTGCCCACCAGCTGCCAGTCATACCTGTCCGGCGCGCCGGAGAACATGTCGAAGTTGTCAGTGGTGCGCATGCCCTCGGAGGCGGTGCCGGGCGAGTCGTAGGCCACGTTCGGCGTGCGTCGTACACGGCGCTGGCCGGCAGCATAGAGCCAGGCCAGGCGCGGCTCCTTGACCTGGTTGACGGTCTCGTGGACCAGCAGCTCGGTGCCAGCCAGACGCGCCGGGGCGAGCACCGACTGGCGGAAGTAGAACAGCACGTTGCCGTTGTCCTTGGCGTAATCGCCGGCATCCTGGTTGAACAGGAACAGGTCCTCGATCTGGGTCATGAAATAGTCGCCGCTGGCGTGCGGCACGGCCTGGGCGTAGTAGCGCTTGACGCTGTCGCCGCGGTAGCGCACCAGGTGGTTCCACAGCACCTCCAGGGCCGACTGTGGAATCGGGAAGGGCGTGGCCACCTTGAAGTCGGCGATGCCATTGCCGTTCTCGATCAGCCTGGCACTGGCGGCGTTGCCCTTGATCGCGGCATACACCTTGTCCGGGTAGGAGGCGGAGCGGCGGCTTGGGTAGACGTTGAGCTTCCAGGTCCCGGAATAGCGTTTGAGCATGGCCAGTTGGCCAGGGCTGAGGTTGGCGCGGTACTGCTCGGCATTGGCGGCGCTGATGCTGAACAGCGGCTGGTCGGCGGCGAATGGGTCCTTGTAACCGGCCTTGGCGTCGAAGGCGCCGCTGTCCTTGGCCAGGCCGCCGTCCCAGGCGGGAATGGTGCCGGCGGCGTTGCCGGCCTTTTCCGCGCCCAGCGGGGTGAGGTCCTGGCCGAGACGGGCAACCTGGTCGGCGCCGACCTGGGCCAGGGCCGGGGTGGCGGCCAGCAGGGCAGCGGCCAGCAGGGTGATTCGCAGACTGTGCATGGCGTTCCCTCTCAGAAGCTGTATTTGACGTTGAAGGTCAGGTAGTCGCGGTCGGTGCGCTTGTTGGAAATGCCGCCACCGCTGTAGCCGACGTACTTGGCGCCGACCGTCAGCGATTCCTGGTAGATCGCGTCGAGGCCCACCGACCAGCTCTGCGCTTCCTCGTCCAGGCCGTTGGTGAGCTGGGGCGCCACGCCGTTGATGCTGTACTGGTAGCCGACGCTGGGCACCAGGTTCACCAGGTTGAACACGTTGGTGTAGGTCAGCTGCAGGCTGGCCTGGGCGCCGTAGGCGCTGCTGGTGGCCTCGTAGTAGTCGACGTCCGACTCCAGGCCCTGTACGCGGCTGGCCACCAGTTCGGAGAACAGTGCGGCCGAGTCCGAGCCGAGCAGGCCGTTGAAGTTGTAGATGGCGGCCAGCGAGGCCTGGAACATGTCCTTCTCGCGGTAGCCGTCGAGGCGGGTGCCGACCGGCAGGCCGTCCGGGTTGAGCAGCGCGGTCGGCAGGTACTCGTTGAGGCCGAGGGCGATCGGCGTATCCGGCCGGTAGCTCAGCTCGCCGGCCAGCGACAGGCCGTTGAAGATGCTGTCGCCGCCAATCGAGGTGTTGAAGCTGATGCCGAACAGGTCGCGCTTCTCCAGGTACTCGGCGTAGTAGCGCGAGCTGCTGGCATCGGGCAGTGCGCCGACCACCGGCAACACTACGGGCTGGCCGACGGTGAGGCCGATCATCGGTACCTGCATGTTGTAGCGCAGATAGTAGAAGCCCAGCTCGGTGTCGTTCAGCTCCGGCACGTACCAGCGCAGGGCCAGGCCGTACTGGGCCGAATCGTCGCCGTCGATGTCCTGGGCGCGCGGGATGAAGGTTGTGGGGATGTAGCCGCGCAGCAGATTGTTGACCAGGCCAGGCGCCAGGCTGCTGGCCCAGGCCTGCGCGGCGGCCGGGCTGTCGAAGGCCAGCGCCTCGCCAACCCGGCCGGTGATCTGCTCCTGCAGCGGCGCGGCGGACAGGTACTCGCAGTCCTCGCCGAGCGGGTCGAGGGTGGAGAAGTAGGTGCCGCAGGGGTCGATCTTCGAGGCTTCCCAGGCCTTGCCCGGCTGCCAGTAGCCCTCCACGGTGAGGTTGTCGCGCAGCTCAAAGGAGCCGTAGACCATGAAGGTGGGCATGTAGGCCTCCTTCACTTCCGAGCCGGGTGCGCGCAGGGCGTTGATGTCCACCGGATTGGTTGCGCCGATACCGTTCTGATAGAACAGCCCCTCGCCCCAGTTGATCACCTGGCGCCCGAGGCGGGCATTGAGGTCGCGCTCGCCCACCGTCCAGCTGCCGTAGACGAAGGCATCCAGCAGATCGATGCTGGAGCCGGCCTCGTCCAGGCCGCCGTCGCTGATCTCGCGGTGGCGGCGTGAGTCGTCTTCCAGCTCGAAGTCGTAGAAGGCGCGGCCGCGGATGAACACGCCGTGGCGCTCCTGGTAGCGCAGGTCCATCTCCGAGACCACCTTGACCATCTCGGAGAACAGGTCGCCCTTCCTGAAGTTCAGGTTGCCGTCGTCGGAGTTGATCAGCCCCGAGTTGCTGCCGCTGCCGCCGTTGGCACGGGCGATCAGCTTGTCGTCCTGGCCCTCCATGCGGTAGCTGACGCCGTAGGAGACGGTGGTGTCGAGCGAGGTGGTCCAGTCCCCCGAACGCACCTGAAACGCCTGCGCCAGTCCCAGGGGCAGTGTGCCGAGCAATGCCAGGCCGGCAACCGCCAGGCCTCTTCCTTGATGTGCCACGATGACCTCCAGCTGTTGTTCTTATCGGAATCGGAACATCGGTTCCGATGCAATTTAGAAGCTGATCGAGAACCTGGCAAGCCGCGGCCGATATTTTTCTGCCACAACAGTGCTCTCTTAGCGCTGCCACCCATCGATTGCCGGAAAAATGGCGCCAATATCTAGTGATATTGCCGTCACTCAGGCGTCTACTCCCCTGCGTTCCATCGATAGCAGGAGTAGCCCATGCCTACTGTCCGTTCCTCCCTGATCCTCGGCGCCGCCCTGCTGGCGGCCGCCAATCTGCCACTGCAGGCCCAGGCCGCCTCGCGCTGCACCTCGACCGCCACCAGCATCAGCTGCAGCGCACAGACGGCCTGGATCGACTCCGGCAGCGCCGGCCAGCGCAAGGTGGTGTTCCAGGTACCCACCGGCAGCGCACCCAGCGCAGGCTGGCCGGTCGCCCTGCTGTTCCATGGCTCGCTAGTGCGGGTCAGTGGCTTCACCTACGCCAGCGATGCGCCCTTCGGCGGCTACCACCAGGGCGAGCTGGTACGCGCCCTGCTCGACAGCGGCTATGCGGTGATCGCCCCCAACGCGCTGACCGCCGCCGAAGCCTGGCAGACCAACGACCCGCAGTACGCCGAGGACTACGCGGCGAGCAACGATCAGCTGTTCTTCAACAACCTGTTCAAGGCAATGAACGCCGGCCGCTTCGGCAAGCTCGACCCCGCGCGCTGGTATGCCACCGGCATCTCCAGTGGCGGCTACAACACCAGCCGCATGGCCCTGGCCTTCCCCAGCCGCTTCAGGGCGCTGGCCGTCCAGTCCGCCTCCTGGGCCACCTGCGTCGGCGCGCGCTGCCAGATGCCGCAGACGCTGCCGGCCGCTCATCCGCCGACCCTGTTCCTCCACGGCATGGCCGACCGCGTCGTGCCCTGGAGCAGCATGCAGCCCTACCATGACCGCTTGCTCTACCAGGGCGTGGAGACAGCCCTGCACAGTGAGGCGGACGGCGGCCACGAGTGGTTCGCCGCCTCACCTGCGAAGATTCTCGACTGGTTCCAGCGCCACCCCTGAACCCGCCCGCCCCGTCCGCCCGGGCGGGGCTACTCCAGCCCGCGACTCGACAGCACCTCGCCAGAAGAGGGTCTACCTCATTTGACGGAATCGGAATTCCTGTTTCTATTCACTAGGCAGTACTCCCAACAACAACGCCGGAGATCAATCGCATGATCGCTCCTCGCACCCTGCTCTACTGCCTGCTCCTGCTCTGCTCCCTGCCAACCCTGGCCGACTCGCGCTGCAGCGAGAGGCCGAAGTCGCTGCTGTTGCCCGCCAAGATCAGCTGCACCCACCAGACCACTTGGATCGATTCCGGCGTGATCGGCGCCCGCCAGGTGATCTACCAGACTCCACTGGGCACTCCACCCGCCGGCGGCTGGCCGGTGGTGCTGGTCTACCAGGGCTCGTTCTTCCCGCTGGATAACTTCACCTACTACAGCAACCAGCCGTTCGGCGGCTTCTACGAGGGCAAGCTGATCCGCACCCTGCTCGACAACGGCTATGCGGTGATCGCTCCCAGCGCGCCGGCCGATCTGTTCTGGCAGACCAATATCCCCGGCCTGGCGCAGGCCTACGAGCTGAGCACCGACTACGACTTCCTCGGCAACGTGTTGGCAGCGATCGCCGCCGGTCACTTCGGCCCGCTCAACGCGCAGCGCCAGTACGCCACCGGCATCAGCAGCGGCGGCTACAACACCAGCCGCATGGCGGTGTCCTTCCCCGGCAAATTCCGCGCTCTGGCCATCCAGTCCGGTTCCTATGCCACCTGCAGCGGGCCGCTGTGCGTGGTACCGGAGCTGCCCGCCGACCACCCGCCGACCCTGTTCGTGCATGGCTTCATCGATGCGGTAGTGCCCTGGTGGAGCATGGATCTTTACTACGACCGCCTGCTCTATCAGGGCATCGAAACGGCACGCTACACCGAGCCGCTGGGCGGCCACGAGTGGTTCGCCGCCTCACCGGGCAAGATCCTCGCCTGGTTCGCGGCTCACCCATAACCCAAAACGCATCACAAAATGGCAATCTGCTACCATCGCGACCGGCCGCCCGGCGGCCGGCCCGACCCATCGTGGACAAGGACCACGCCTTGCAGAATCTGCGCACCTCCGACAACGGCAGCTACATCGACTTCCTCCGCGATCGGCTCAACGAGCTGGGCATCGAGGCCATCGCCTGCGACCTCGGCGAGGAGGCCCGCGGTCATCGCTACGCCCTGCTGCTGCCGCACGACGGCGATGCGCAGCGCGCCTGGCAGGCACTTCACCAGGCGCCAGGTGAGCACGAACACCACCTGCAGCTCGCCGACACCCGGGACAACCGCCTGATCGCGTTCTGCCGTTCCACTGCCGTGCGCCGCGCCAGCCTGGCGCTACTGGCCCTGGTGCTGGTCGGCAGCCTGGCCGAAGCGCTGCTGCAACACTAGCGCCGCCGACAGGCCAGCAGTCCGGCCTGCAGCGCCTGCACCTGCTGCGGCGTGGCGAAGATCAGCTCCAGCCGCGAATCGCGCCGCCACTCACTGTCTCGCCACTGCAGCGGCGCGCCTTGCAGCGCGTTAGCCGAGTGCCAGCCGCTCTCACCGTGCAGCACCAGCTTGGCCCGCCGCCAAGGCAGCCCGGCCAGCCAGGCCTGCACCCGTTCCAGCTCGAACACCTGAGAAGGATGTACCCGCCAGCCGATGCTCCAGCCCTCGGCCTGCGCCTGCACCTGGCAGATCGGCTCCTGCGGGTCACGCCAGATCTGCGCCAGCGGCGCGCGCTCGGCGGCCGGCAGCCCGTTGTCCTGCTCCGGTCCGGCCTGTACGGCACTGCCAGGCAGCTCGGTGAAATCCAGCTCGCCCTGACAGGTCCAGCGCAGCGGCACAGCCGGCAACTGCACCTGCAGCTCTGCTCGCGCCGCCTCGTCCAGGCTCTCCGCCTTGTTCAGCAACAGCAGGCCGGCCCGCGCCAGGGTCGCCTGCTGGCTCTCCGGCAGCACCTGGCCGGCGGCCAGGGCGGCGGCGTCCAGCACCAGCACCGGTGGCTGTAGGGCCAGCACCCCGGCCCAGGGCGCCTGGCCCAGCTGACGCAGCAATTCCAGAGGGTGGCCCAGGCCGGAAGGCTCGATCAGTAGACGATCCGGCCGGGCCTGGCGCAGCAGCCGAGCCAGGCCGACCTGGAAAGGCGCGCCGGCCACGCAGCACAGGCAGCCACCGGGGATCTCGCTCAGGCTGACGCCATCGTAGGAACCAGCCAGCAGTGCCTGGTCCAGGCCGATCTGGCCGAACTCGTTGATCAACACCGCCCAGCGCTCGCGAGCCGGTTTGTGCGCCAACAGGTGGCGGATCAGGCTGGTCTTGCCGGCACCCAGCGGGCCGGCGATCACATGGGTAGGAATTTGAGTCAGCATGGGCCTATGGTGCGGTTTCACGCGGCGGCGGGAAAGGCTAAAGTCGCCGCTTTGTTCGAGGAGAGATGCGATGCGCGCGATGCTTGCCCTGCTGTTGCTGAGCCTGGCCGGCCAGGCCTGGGCCGAGGCCTGCGTGGTGCATGCCGAGGGCAAGCAGGTGGAGGTGAAGCTCTGCCAGCAGAACCGCAGCATCCCGGCCAACCTGTTCCGTACCGGTTTCTGCGCCCCGCAACTGCAGGGGCAGAAGGTCGAGGTCAGCTTCGCCGAGCAATGCCCAACCGGCGCCTTCGGCGAATGCCGCAACGCCAGGGTACAGGGCACGCCCTACCAGCAGGACATCCACTACTACGGCATAGCGACCGACGCCCGCTACCTCAAGCCCGCCTGCGAACAGCAGTACAAGGGCGTGTGGATGACGCGCTAGCAGGCTGTTGAAAAACGTTGGCGAGGCCGCCAGCGCAAGGCAAAAACAGGCGAAAAAGCGCAGTTTACAAGTGGTAAATGAGCATTTTGAGCCTGTTTTTAACGCTGCGATGGCAACGCACGACTGCATGGATGCAGAAGGTAGGGCGACGCAGGAAGCCAAAGCCGAGGTAGTTTTTCAACGGCCTGCTAGGCCAGCCAGTCCAGGGTCAGCAGCAGGCGACGCTCGCCCGGCGGCGGTGTCGGCGAGCGATGAATCAGCCCGGCGCCTTCGTTACCCGACCACTTCTCGCCCTTGGCCAGCGCCACCCAGCCAGCTTCCAGACGCTGGATGCGCTCGCCGTCATGCGGTTCGGCCTGGGCATCGCCGAGACGGCGACGGTCCATGCCGCCTTCCTCCAGCCATTCGCTGGCCACCCCGGCGTAGGTGCTGATCAGCCGCAGCGGCACGTGGTCTACGTGGAAGCGGGGGCACATCGGCTTGGCCAGGCTGCGCAGACGCAGACCGATACGCAGGGCACCGAGCAGGCAGGCAAAGGCCTCGACCAGCCAGGTGAGATCGGCAATGAAGGCGTCATAGCCATGAAAATCGGCCTGCGCCCGCAGCAGCGCGGGCAGGCGCAGCTGCTCGTCGGCGCCCACCTCGATCTGCACCGACTCCGCCACCTCCAGCGGCTGGGCCAGCAGGATGCGCACGAAGTCCTCGACCTGCGGCGCCAGGCGCCGCTGCCAGACGGCCAGGTTGACGCCCTCCTGCAGTGCCTCGGCGAGCACCTCGGGGTCGGTCCCCAGGCACGCGCGGGGCGGCGGGCGCAGCTTGAGCGCCAGCATCAGGCGGCCTCCTCGGTCCAGGCGCCGAAGGGGTCGGGCAGGCGTTGCCAGGCTTCGGGGCCGGCGGCCATTTCGGCGTCGGTCAGCAGGCAGTCGTCCAGCTCGGCGCGCAGGCGCGCGAAGTCGATGTTCTGGCCGATGAACACCAGCTCCTGGCGGCAGTCGCCGACCTCGGCGCTCCATTTGCTCATGACGGTGCGCAGACCGTCCTCGTCCTCGGGCCACTGCGTCTTGGGCACGAAGCGCCACCAGCGCCCGGCATAGCCATGGCGCATCAGGCCGCCGGCCTGCGACCAGCTGCCGGCTTCCTGATACTTACTGGCCAGCCAGAAGTAACCCTTGGAGCGCAGCAAACGGCCGTTGACCCACTCGCGATTGAGGAAAGCGAAGAAGCGCTCTGGGTGGAAGGGCCGGCGCGCCTGGTAGGCGGTCGAGGCGATGCCGTATTCCTCGGTCTCCGGCACGTGCTCGCCGCGCAGCTCCTTGAGCCAGCCGGGCGCCTGGGAAGCCCGGTCGAAATCGAAGCGGCCGGTGTTGAGGATCTTCGCCAGCGGCGCCTGGCCCATCACCATCGGTACGATCTCGGCCTCGGTGTTGAGCCCGCGCAGGATGGCCGTCAGTTCCTCGCGCTCGCTGCTGGAGATCAAGTCGGTCTTGCTGATCAGGATGACGTCGGCGAACTCCACCTGCTCAATCAGCAGGTCGGTGATCGAGCGTTCGTCCTCCTCACCCAGCGTCTCGCCACGACTGGCCAGACTCTCGGCGGCATGGAAATCGCGCAAGAAGTTAACCCCGTCGACCACCGTCACCAGCGTATCCAGGCGCGCCAGGTCGGACAGGCTCTGGCCCTGCTCGTCGCGGAAGGTGAAGGTCTCGGCCACCGGCAGCGGCTCGCTGATGCCGGTGGACTCGATCAGCAGGTAGTCGAAGCGGCCGTCGCGGGCCAGCCGCGCCACTTCCTCCAGCAGGTCTTCGCGCAGGGTGCAGCAGATGCAGCCGTTGCTCATCTCCACCAGCTTCTCGTCGGCACGGTTGAGGCTGACGTCGCGCTGCACCTCGCTGCCGTCGATGTTGATTTCACTCATGTCGTTGACGATCAGCGCCACGCGCAGGCCGTCGCGGTTCTTCAGCACGTGGTTGAGCAGGGTGCTCTTGCCGGCGCCGAGAAAGCCCGACAGCACGGTGACGGGTAAGCGGTTATCCATTGGGGTTTCCTCGCACATCACGGATATGGCGTTCGCGTTGTTCCTGACGTTCCTTGGCCTCGATGCACAGGCTGGCGGTGGGCCGCAGCAGCAGGCGGCGCAGGCCGATTGGCTCGCCGGTCTCGCTGCACCAGCCGTATTCGCCGCGGGCCAGGCGCTCCAGCGCTTCGTCGATCTTGTCGAGCAGCTTCTTCTCCCGCTCCAGCAGGCGCAGCTGCCACTGGCGCTGCTCCTCGGCGCTGCCCAGGTCGGCCGGATCGCTGGCCGGCTGCTGCTCGCGCAGCTGGCCGAACTCCTCGTCGATGCGCTGCTGCAGCTCGGCACGCTGCTCCAGCAGGCGCTGGCGGAAGAACGCCTGCTGCACCTCGTTCATGTAGGTGTCGGCAGGCATGGCAAGCAGGTCGGCTTCGCTGATCACGGGGTGGACTCGTCAGGGGTGTCGCTTTATTTTGTTATAACATAACATTTTGAACAACCGCCCTCGCCGCCACAGGTTCCCGATGAACGCCCTGACTCTCCCCGATATCGCCGCGCAAACCAGCGCCCAGGCGCAGCCCGCGCTGGACTTCGTCGGCATGCAGCAGATCGCCCTGCCTGTGCAGCTGGCCGGCATGCCGCTGGCCTGCCGGGTGGACGCCGGGGTCAGCCTGGATGACGCCAGCGCGCGGGGCATTCACATGTCGCGCCTGTACCTGGCACTGGAAGCCCTGGAACACCAGCCGCTGACCCTGCAGGCCGTGCAGCGGGTACTGCACCAGTTTCTGGACAGCCACGAAGGCCTGTCGCAACGTGCCTACCTCAACCTGCGCGGCGAGCTGCTGCTCAAGCGCCCGGCCCTGGTCAGCCCGCTAGCCGGCTGGAAGGCCTATCCCGTGGCACTCAACACCCGGCTGGACGCCACGGGGTTTCACGTGGAACTGCAGCTGACACTGGGCTATTCCTCGACCTGCCCGTGCTCGGCAGCACTGGCCCGGCAACTGATTCAGCAGCGATTTGTGGATGATTTTGCCGGCAAATCACTCGATCATGCCGATATCATCGACTGGCTGGGCAACTCACAGGGGATCCTCGCCACGCCGCACAGCCAGCGCAGCGAGGCGCGCCTGCAGCTGCACCTGGACCCGACTCTGCAGGAGCTGCCACTGCTGCACTGGCTGGACAGCGCCGAGGCCGCCCTGGGCACCGCCCTGCAGACGGCGGTCAAACGCGCCGATGAACAGGCCTTCGCCCTGGCCAACGGACAGAACCTGATGTTCTGCGAGGACGCCGCGCGCCGCCTGCACCACAGCCTGCGCGAGCAGGTCGGGCTGCTCGGCTTCGCCCTGGAAGTGGTGCACGCCGAAAGCCTGCATGCCCACGATGCCGTGGCCCGCAGCCAGTGGAGCCGGCCAGCATGATCCGCTGCGAGGGCCTGCAATGGGGGCCGCCCGGCCGCCCGCTGACCCCGCCGCTGGACCTGCACCTGGCAGCCGGCAGCCTGACCGCCGTGATCGGCCACAACGGCTGCGGCAAAAGCAGCCTGCTCAAGGTCATCGCCGGCTGGCAGGCGCCGCTGGCGGGCCGGGTGCGCGTGGAGGCGCCACGCCAGGGAGGCATCGGCGTGCTGGTTCAGCAGCAGGCCTTCGACCGCCAGTTTCCCATTCGCCTGGACGCCCTGGTGGCCGGCGGACTGTGGTCACAAAAGCACTCGCGCGCCGCACAACGGGCCCGGCTGGAACAGACGCTGGAGCGCTGGCAGCTGAGTGGGCTGCAGGCACTGCCGCTGGAGGCGCTGTCCGGCGGCCAGCTGCAGCGCGCCCTGCTCGCCCGCCTCGACCTGACCGGTGCCCGCCTGCTGCTGCTCGACGAACCGGAAGCGGCACTGGACGCCGAAGGCCAGGCGCTGTTCTGGCAACGCGCGCGCCAGTGGCAAGCCGAAGGCCGCACGCTGCTGGTGGTCAGCCACGCCGTGGGCCACCTTAGCGACTGGCTGGACAACGCCCTGCTGGTGTCCGCACAGGGCTGCATCCTGGCGCCGGTCAGCGAACTGCGCGGCGCGTGGCTGGAGCGCGTGGCCTGATGCTCGACCCGCTGTGGCAGCCCTTCGCCGAATTCGCCTTCCTGCGCCGCGCCCTGTTCGGCGGTCTGGCGCTGGCCTGCAGCGCCGCGCCGCTGGGCGTGTTCCTGATGCTGCGGCGCATGAGCCTGATTGGCGACGCCATCGCCCACGGCATCCTGCCCGGCGCCGCGCTGGGCTTCTGGCTGTTCGGCCTGAGCCTGCCGGCACTGACCGCCGGCGGCCTGGTCGCCGGCCTCGGCATGGCCATGCTGGCCGCCTGGGTCACGCGTCGCACCGGGCTGCGCGAGGACACCAGCCTGGCCGCCCTGTACCCCATCTCGCTGGCCAGCGGCGTGCTGCTGCTCGGCCTGGCCGGGCGCAAGCTGGACCTGATGCACCTGCTGTTCGGCTCGGCGCTGGCGGTGGACCTGCCCACCCTGCACGGCATGCTCAGCGTGGCGGCCATCAGCCTGACCGTATTGCTGATGATCTACCGCCCGCTGGCGCTGGACAGCCTCGACCCGCTGTTCCTGCGCAGCGTCAGCCGCATCGGCCCGCTGGTGCACGGCCTGTTCCTGGCCCTGGTGGTGCTGAACCTGGTGATGGGCTTCCAGGCCATCGGCGCCCTGATGGTGGTCGGCCTGATGATGCTGCCGGCCGCCGCCGCGCGCTTCTGGAGCCGCCACCTGCCGCACCTGCTGCTGCTCGCCGCGCTGATCGGCGCCGCCAGCGTCTGGCTCGGCCTGCTGCTGTCCTACCACGCCGGCCTGCCGAGCGGACCCTGCATCGTCCTGCTGGCCGGACTGGCCTACCTGATCTCGGTAATCGCCGGGCCGGTTCACGGTCTCTGGCGCCCGGCTCCCTTACCCACATCGCCCTGAGGAAACCCCATGCGCGCCCTGCTCGCCCTGATCGCTTTGCTCCTGCCGCTGTCACTGCCCGCCGCCGACAAGCCGCAGGTAGTCACCAGCTTCAGCATCCTCGCCGACCTGACCCGCGCCGTTGGCGGTGAGCACATCGCCCTGACCAACCTGGTCGGGCCCGACGAAGACGCCCATGTCTTCGAACCCAGCCCGGAACATGCGCGCACACTGCTGCAGGCCGACCTGATCATCGCCAACGGCCTGGGCTTCGAACCCTGGCTGGAACGCCTGCTGGCCAGCAGCGAAGCGCGCGGCCGGCGCATCGACGCCAGCCAGGGCGTGCTGCCGCTGTGGCTGGAAGAGGACGGCGAGAAAGTCGCCGACCCACACGCCTGGCAGAGCCTGAGCAACGCCGAGATCTACGTGCGCAACATCACCCAGGCGCTCAGCCAGCTCGACCCGGAGCATGCCGCTGCCTACGCCGCCAACCGCGACGCCTACCTGACCAAGCTGCACAGCTTGCTCAAGACTGCCAACGCGCGCATCGCCGACCTGCCGGCCAGCCAGCGCAAGGTGGTGACCAGCCACGATGCCTTCGGCTACCTGGGCCAGGCCTGGCAGCTGCAGTTCATCGCGCCGCAGGGCCTGTCCACCCATGACGAGCCGTCCGCTGCCGAAGTCGCCGCACTGATCCGTCAGCTGCGCAGCGAAGGCGTGCGCGCCGTGTTCGTGGAAAACATCCGCGACCCGCGTCTGGTACGGCAGATTGCCGACGAGGCCGGAGCCCGCGTCGGCGGCACCCTGTATTCCGATGCCCTGGCCAGCCAGGGGCCGGCCAGCACCTACCTGGGCATGTTCCAGCACAACCTCGACACCCTGCTGGCCGCGCTCAAACCATGAACCTATGGCTGCAACTGGAGCAGGCCGGGCTGGGCGACAGCCGCCCGCTGGCCGAGGTGCTGGCGGCCATCCCCTGGAATGCCGACGGCCTGATCGCCGCCATCGCCCAGCAGCACGACAGCGGCGAGGTGCTGATGCTGGCCTGGATGAACCGCGCGGCATTGGAGGAAACCCTCGCCAGCGGTCAGGTCTGCTACTGGTCGCGCTCGCGCCAGCAACTGTGGCGCAAGGGCGAAACCAGCGGCCACCGCCAACGGCTGGTCGAGGCACGCCTGGACTGCGATGGCGACGCCGTGCTGCTACTGGTCGAACAACAGGGCCCGGCCTGCCACACCGGTCGCCCCAACTGCTTCTACAACGCCATCCGCAATGAACGGGTGTGCGTGATCAGCGTGCCGCAATGAAACGCCTGCTGCTGGGCCTGGTGCGGCTCTACCAGTACCTGATCAGCCCCCTGCTCGGACCACGCTGCCGCTTCCATCCCAGCTGCTCGCACTACGCCATCGAAGCCATCGAACGCCACGGCGCACTGCGTGGCGGCTGGCTGGCCATGCGCCGCCTGGGCCGCTGCCACCCCTGGCATCCGGGCGGTTATGACCCGGTGCCAACGCCCCCTCACTGCAATCGGGAACATCCCCATGACTGATCTGCTGATCCGCAACGCCCGCCTGATCAACGAGGGCCGCGAGTTCGAGGCTGACCTGCTGGTACGCCACGGCCGCATCGAGAAGATCGCCACCAGCATCAGCGGACTCAATGCCCACACCGAAATCGACGCCGCCGGGCAGTACCTGCTGCCGGGCATGATCGACGACCAGGTGCACTTCCGTGACCCCGGCGCGCCGCACAAGGGCAGCTTCGCCACGGAATCCCGTGCGGCCGTGGCCGGCGGCATCACCAGCGTGATGGACATGCCCAACACCTACCCGCCAACGCTCAATCTTGATGCGCTGGAGGCCAAGGAACGGCGCGCGGCCAGCTGCTCCATGGCCAACTTCGGTTTCCACTTCGGCGTCAGCCACGAAAACCTCGACATCGTCGCCGCGCTCGATCCCAACCGGGTGGCCGCGGTGAAGGTGTTCATGGGCGCCAGCACCGGCAACATGCTGGTCGACGACCTGCCCTCGCTGGAGCGCCTGTTCCGTGATTGCCCGACCATTGTCCTGACCCACTGCGAATACACCCCACGCATCCGCGAGCGCGAATTGCTCTGGCACAACCGCTATGGCGAGCAGATTCCGCCCGATCAGCACCCGCTGATCCGCGATGCCGAGGCCTGCTACCAGTCCTCCAGCCTGGCCGTGAGCCTGGCGCGCCGCTTCGATACCCAGCTGCACGTGCTGCACATCACCACCGCCCGCGAGCTGAGCCTGTTCCAGCCAGGCCCCCTGGCCGGCAAGCAGATCACCGCCGAGGTCTGCGCCCATCACCTGTTCTTCGATGACCGCGACTACGCGGCGCTCGGCCACCTGATCAAGTGCAACCCGGCGATCAAGACCCAGGCCGACCGCGACGCCCTGCGCCAGGCCCTGCTCTGCGGGCGGCTGGACATCATCGGCACCGACCACGCCCCGCACACCCTGGACGAGAAGCAGCGCCCCTACCTGCAGGCACCGTCCGGCCTTCCGCTGGTGCAGCACGCCCTGCCGTCCCTGCTGGAACTGGTGGCCGACAGCCTGCTGCCCCTCACCACCCTGGTGGAGAAAACCAGTCATGCGGTGGCGCAGCGCTTTGCCATCGAGCAGCGCGGCTACCTGCGCGAAGGCTACTGGGCCGACCTGACGCTGATCGAACGCCTGGCCGAGCCACGCCCGGTCGCCGCCGACCCGATCCTCGCCCACTGCGGCTGGACGCCCTTCCAGGGCCGCGCCTTCCGCCATGCCGTACGCAGCACCGTCGTCTCCGGCCAGCTGGCCTGGCACAACGGCCAGCTGCACAACGATTGCCAGGGGCTGCCGCTGCGCTACCAGCGCGGCTGAGCGCCCCGTTAACCGACCTGATCAGAGAACCCACATGCCCAGCATCACCCTGCCCGATGGCAGCCAGCGTCACTATGCCCAACCCCTGAGCGTGGCCGACGTCGCCGCCGACATCGGCCCCGGTCTGGCCAAGGCCGCCCTGGCCGGGCGCCTGGATGGCCGGCTGGTGGACACCAGCGCCTTGATCGACCACGACGCCCAGCTCAGCCTGATCACCGCGCGCGACCCCGAGGGCCTGGAGCTGCTGCGCCACTCCTGCGCGCACCTGCTGGCCATGGCGGTCAAGCAGCTGTACCCCAGCGCCCAGGTGACCATCGGCCCGGTGATCGAGGACGGCTTCTACTACGACTTCGCCTTCGAGCGCCCCTTCACCCCGGATGATCTGGCGCTGATCGAGACGCGCATGAGCGAGCTGGCCGCCGCCGACCTGCCCGTCAGCCGCCGCGAGCTGCCACGTGATGAAGCCATCGCCCATTTCGCGGCCCAGGGTGAGCACTACAAGGCCGAGCTGATCCGCGACATTCCGGCCGGAGAAGTGCTGTCGCTGTACCGCCAGGGCGACTTCGAAGACCTCTGCCGCGGCCCGCATATTCCGCGCACCGGCCATCTGCAGGCGTTCAAGCTGACCAAGGTGGCCGGCGCCTACTGGCGCGGCGATGCGAAGAACACCGCGCTGCAACGCATCTACGGCACCTGTTGGGCCAACAGCAAAGAGCTCAAGGCCCATCTCACCCGCCTGGAGGAAGCCGGCAAGCGCGACCACCGCAAGCTCGGCCCGCAGCTCGACCTGTTCCATTTCGACGACTGCGCTCCGGGCTCGGTGTTCTGGCACCCCAAGGGCTGGACCCTGTTCCAGCAGTTGATCGGCTACATGCGCCAGCAGCAGGACGCCGCCGGCTATGTCGAGGTCAACACCCCGGACGTGATGGACCGCAGCCTGTGGGAAACCTCCGGGCACTGGTTCAACTACCGCGACGCCATGTTCACCACCAGCACCGAGGACGAGCGCGTGTTCGCCCTCAAGCCGATGAACTGCCCCGGCGCCGTGGCGCTGTTCGCCCGTGGCCTGAAGAGCTACCGCGACCTGCCGCTGCGCATGGCCGAATTCGGCAAGGTGCACCGCTACGAGCCGTCCGGCGCGCTGCACGGGCTGCTGCGCGTGCGCCACTTCACCCAGGACGACGCGCACATCTTCTGCACCGCCGCGCAGATGGAACAAGAGTGCGCCGACACCATCGCCCTGGTGTTCGCCATCTACCGTGACTTCGGCTTCAACGAAGTCGCGGTGAAGCTCTCCACCCGCCCGGCCAACCGCATCGGCAGCGACGCCACCTGGGATCAGCTGGAAGGCGCGCTGTCCGGCGCCCTGCAACGGATGGGCATCGACTACCAGCTCAACCCCGGCGAAGGCGCGTTCTACGGGCCCAAGCTGGAGTTCGTGCTGCGCGACGCCATCGGCCGCGACTGGCAGTGCGGCACCCTGCAGGTGGACCTCAACCTGCCGGAGCGCTTCGACATCAGCTACGTCAACGAACAGGGCGAACGCGAACGCCCGGTTATGCTGCACCGTGCCCTGTTCGGCTCGCTGGAGCGCTTCACCGGCATTCTCATTGAGCACTACAGCGGGCTGTTCCCGCTGTGGCTGGCGCCGCAGCAGGCTGTGGTGCTGACCATTTCCGAAGGGCAGAACGACTACGCCCGCCAGGTACTCGCCGCCCTCAAGCGCGCCGGCCTGCGCGCGGCGGCGGACCTGCGCAACGAGAAGATCGGCTACAAGATCCGCGAAGCCACCCTGCAGAAGGTGCCCTACCTGCTGGTGATCGGCGAACAGGAGAAGGCCGAGGGCCGCGTCACCCTGCGCAGCCGCGCCGGCGACAACCTCGGCAGCCTGGCGCTGGATGATCTGGTTGAACGGCTGCGCAGCGAGGCACAGCTACCCGCAGCCTCACCACCCGCCACCACCACCGCCGCCACTGCCACCCCCTGAGGAGCCGCCGCCCGAGGAGCCACCGGAGGACGAGGATGAGCTGGCCGGCGGCGTCGAGGCGCTGGCACTGAGGCTCACCAGGCTGCTGCTCAGCGCCGTGCTGAAGGCGGTCGGAGAGCTGAAGCGCTCGCGCGCGGCATACCAGTCCGGCCGGTACTGATGCTGGCTGGGGTCGATCAGGCCGGCTTCCAGCGCGGCGGCGAAACGGGCGCTCCACTGTGCCTCCACGCCCAGCGCCATGGCGTACGGCAGGTGGCGTTCGTACAGTTCGATGCTCATCGCCGGGGCCGCGGCCGCGCGCGCCAGAACCTCGCTCTCCGCCAGTTGCAGGTAGTCGCGATAGCCTGCCGCGGCATCAAGCAATTGCTGGCCTTTCACCGAGGGCGCCTCCAACAGACGATAGAACAACCCCACCAGCAACAGGTAGCCGATCACCAGCAGCATCACCGGCAACGAGCAGGCCGACAGCAGCATCCACAGGCCAATCGGCACCGGGAAGCCGAACAGCAGTGCCACCACCGCCAAGCCAATGCGTTTACCGTAGCCCGACTCACGTATTGCCAGCGTCAACACCACCGCCGAGGGTATGCCGAAGCCCAGGCTGAAGACCATTCCGGCGATGGCCAACCCCCACTGCTCCTCGCCCTCCAGCCCGGTGAGCACGGCCAGCAACAGGCCGGGCACAGCGATGGCCAGGCCGGTGGCCCAGGCCCCTCGGTTGTTGGCGTGCCACAGCGCACCCACCGTCTGCAGGCTGTCGACCATCCGCGTCTTCATCTCGGCCAGTCGCGGCTGGTAGCGACTGCCCAGTTCCAGGGGGGCGGAGTTCTTCAGCGGGAACAGGCGACGAAGCCATTCGATTTCACCCACGCGCGCCGACTCCGCCGGTTTGCGGCCGGGCTGCAGAACGAAACCCTCGGCGCGCGGCCGGTCCTCCAGGCGAATCAGGCCGTGAATGGCCCAGTCGGTGAAGCAGATCGCCAGGGCGCGGGCGTCGTTGAAGGTGCCGCGAAAGCCGCGGTGCCAGAGATAGCCGACCTGGGTCGGGCTGAGGTCGTCCGGCGCCTCGAAGCGCACGATATGCAGGCCCTTGCGCGGGTCGCGCCCCACACGTCGCCAGGTGCGCACGTAGTAAACGAGCAGGGCCAGCCAGAGCAGGGCACCCAGCGTCAGGCCGGCGTTGTCGAACAGCAGGCGCAGGCTGCGCTGCAGCACACCGGGCCGCTCGACGATGCCCGCCTGCCAGTCCACCGCCAGGGTGAAACCCTGTTGCGGCGGCAACACAGCGGTAGTCTCCAGCAGCAGCGAATCCTCGGACTGCTCCTGCACTCGGTAGCCTCTGCCCTGCGCGCCACTGGCGCCGGTGTACCCGGAGAATTGGCCAATCCTCGCGCCCTGCGGCAGTAGCACCCGTGCCGACGCCTGCAGGATCGGGAACGCCCAGGCATTACCGGTGACGTTCCAGTACAGCTCGTCCGCGTCCGGCCGCTGCAGCAACTGCGGATCGACCCGGTAGCGCAACTCATACACATAGCGCCCGGGCTCCAGGAAGATATGCGGCGAACCGAGATAGAAACGCTGGTAGGCGCCCTGAGTCTCGCGGCGCACCGACTCGGCTTCACCGTCGCGGGTGGCGCTGAGCAGGTCGATCGGCGTCTTGCGCAGCAGGCCACCGGGCAGACGGTAGGTCACCGGAATGTCGCGATAGATGCCACGCTGGATCTTGTCGCCCTCGGCCCGCACGGTGATGCGCTCGGTCACATCCAGCAGGCCATCGTTGCGAACCTGCAGCTCGACTGCAAAATCCTCGATCACTTCCTGCGCCAGCGTCACGCCAGGCAGCAGAGCACACAGCAGCAGCAAGGGTTTCAGCCATCCCGGCATGTTCAGAACTCCAATTGCGGCGACAGCCCGTCGCGGGCGTCATCCAGGGCAAAATAGGCAGCACAGCGAAAACCGAAAGCCTTGGCCAGCAGGTTGCTCGGCACCGACTCGACCAGCACATTGAGCTCGCGCACGGCACCGTTGTAGTAGCGGCGCGCCATCTGGATATGCTCCTCGACCTCGCTCAGGTTGCGCTGCAGGTCGAGGAAGACAGCGTCCGCCTTGAGCTCGGGGTACCTCTCGACCAAGGCGAAGGTGCGGTGCAGGGCGGCCGACAACTGGCCTTCGATCGGGCCGCGGCCAGCCGCGTCATCGCGCTCATGGGCCTGCGCTTCGCCACGCCGAATGACCAGCTCTTCGAGGGTATCGCGCTCATGCGCCATGTAGGCCTTGAGACAGGCGACCAGCTGCGGGATCAGGCTGGAACGGCGCTTGAGTTGCACCTCGATGCCGCTCCAGGCCTCCGCCACGCGCGCGCGGTTGAACACCAGGCGGTTGTAGCCGTAGATACCGGCCAACAGCACCAGCACGCACAGGGCACCGCCCCACCATCCGAATCCCTGCATTCCCTCGCCCCCGGCTAGTTCCAGGCGCCCAGTGTACCTGCCGAACCAGGCCGACGCCGCCGATTGCGCCACAGCCGCCCAACAGCGCAACACATGCAGGTGTAGGCGCTCGCCTCGCATGGCCAGGCAGCAAAGCCAGCCAGGGAAAGACCATGAACCAGTGCACCATGAAAATGCAGCGCCGGTTCACACTGACACCACTTCAGTGATGGCCAAATGTGAACCATGGCAAAACTTCAAGTAAGCCATTTCTTACAAGAATTAAACAAATAACCAACATATAAACAGAGATTGGCCACTATCCCTGAAATTGACGTCAAAGTTTGCTACGGACTTTACCCGAGCACACTTTAGGCAATCTTTGCGCTTGTCTAACACTTCACACTTTTCGCCTTGCCCGACCTCGTTAGCGGGTCTAGGATGCCCACCCTACAGGGCTTCTGTGCAACTACTTGCGCAAACAACTGCGCAAAAAGTTGCACATATCAACCAAGCAACCGCTTGCTTTTAATATATATAAGAAGCCATCTAAAGTTGCTGGATAGCGAACAGAGTCAAAGGAATGACTGCACTTTCACCCCTGGCTGAGCATTACTTGCAGCTGGCGAAAAAACCCATTAACGATGGAGATTTCGCCGGTGCTGATATGCGTTATTCCGGCGAATTCGAAACCCTCGAAGGCGAGCTGGAAAAGGCCGCGTCGCTGCACCAGACCGAGGCCATCGACTGGCAGAAGATCCGCGACCTGAGCGAGGCGCTGCTGCGTCATCACTCCAAGGATCTGCGCGCCGCCTGCTGGATGACCTGGGCGCTGTACCAGCGCGAGGGCCTGGCCGGCCTGCAGGCCGGTCTCGGTCTGCTCCACCAGCTGTGTGACGAGCGCTGGGACGAGCTGCACCCGCGCAAGAACCGCACCCGCGCCGCCGCCCTGGCCTGGCTAACCCCGCGCCTGGAAAAAGCCCTGACCGAGGACATCCCGGTGGCCGCGCAGCTGCCGCTGTTCCGCTCCCTGGCCGAGCTGCTGCGCGGCCTGGAGACTTGCCTGGCGCAGCGTCTGGGCGAGGAAGCACCGCTGCTGCTGCCGCTGTGCCGCCGCCTGGACGAGCAGATCAACCGTGCCAGCCAGGGCCAGAGCGAGCCCGGGAGGGTCGGCGCGGCCATCGCCCAGGTCAAACAGGCCACCACCCAGGTGATCAACCCCACGGCCCCGCTGGACAACGAACGCGACGCGCACAAGTCGCTGCGCGCCCTGCAGGACGGTGCCCGGCCGCTGTGCGTCTGGTGGCTGAAGCAGAAGGCCAGCGACCTGCGCGCCCTGCGCCTGTCCCGCACCCTGCTGTGGCTGCCGATCGATGGCCTGCCGCAGGCCAATACCGAACAGATCACCGCCCTGCGCGGCCTGCCCGCCGACAAGCTAGCCAGCTTCGCCGAGCGCTTCGCCGCCGGCCAGTACGCCGACCTGCTGGTGGAAGTGGAAGCCAGCATCGCCCGCGCGCCCTTCTGGCTGGATGGCCAGCGCCTGGCCTGGGAATGCCTGCAGGAACTCGGCGCCGAGGCCGCCATGGTCGAAGTGGAGATGCAGCTGGCGCTGTTCCTGCAGCGCGTACCCGGCCTGGAAGAACTGCGCTACCACGACGGCGCGCCCTTCGCCGATGCCGAGAGCCGCGCCTGGATCGGCGCCAGCGTGCTGCCACACCTGCAGGCGCCGAGCGCCGAGCCAACCGTGCAGGTCGGCGCCGGCGGCGAGCTGCCGGCCTGGGAACTGGCCCTGCAGGCGGCCCTGCCGCGCCTGCGCAAGGACGGCCTGAAGCCCGCCGTGCAACAGCTCAAGCAGGGCATGGCCCAGGCCCAGGGCGGCCGCGCGCGGTTCTTCTGGCAGCTCGCTCTGGCGCGCCTGTGCAGCGCGGCGAAGAAGCACGAACTGGCCAAGACCCAACTCGAATCCCTCGACCAGACGCTGCAGGCCTCCGGCCTCGGCGAGTGGGAACCCGATCTCGCCCTGGAAGTGCTGCGTCTGCTGCACAACTGCTACGAGCTGCTGCCGCAGAACCACGCGATCCGCGAGCGCAAGGAAGAGATCCACCGCAGGCTGTGCCACCTCGATCTCGAAGTGGTGCTGGATTGAGGCCGCCAGGCCTCCGCTTAACGTAAAGGAGAACAACCATGGCCAAAGAAGGCTCGGTAGCACCCAAGGAACGCATCAACGTCACCTTCAAACCGGCGACCGGTGGTGCTCAGGAAGAGATCGAACTGCCCCTCAAGTTGATGGTTCTGGGCGATTTCACCCAGCGCGCCGACGACCGCAAGATCGAGGACCGCAAGCCGATCAGCATCGACAAGAACAACTTCGACGAAGTGCTGGGCAAGCAGGAGCTGAGCCTGACCTTCGCCGTGCCCAACCGCCTGCAGGACGAAGAAACCGACGACGAGCTGCCGGTACAGCTGCGCATCAACTCGATGAAGGACTTCAACCCGGCCGCCGTGGTCGACCAGGTCCCCGAGCTGAAGAAGCTGATGGAGCTGCGCGATGCCCTGGTCGCCCTGAAAGGCCCGCTGGGCAACGCCCCGGCCTTCCGCAAGGCGATCGAAAGCGTCCTCTCCGACGACGACTCCCGTGACCGCGTACTGGGTGAACTGGGCCTCGCCGCCCAAGCCCAGCAAGACGCCTGATTTCTCGACAAGGAAGCCCGAGCATGAGCACCAGTGCAGTAGTGGAAAGCACCCGGAATGTCGCCGAAGCCGGCATTCTCGACCGCATCATCGCGGAAACCCGCCTGACCCCGGATGACGAGGCCTATGACATCGCCAAGCGTGGCGTGTCGGCCTTCATCGAAGAGCTGCTGAAGCCGCACAACCAGAACGAGCCGGTGAAGAAGGCCATGGTCGACCGCATGATCGCGGAGATCGACGCCAAGCTCAGCCGGCAGATGGACGAGATCCTCCACCACGCCGACTTCCAGGCTCTGGAATCGTCCTGGCGCGGCCTCAAGCTGCTGGTCGATCGCACCGATTTCCGCGAGAACACCAAGCTGGAGATCCTCAACGCCTCCAAGCAGGACCTGCTGGATGACTTCGAGGACAGCCCGGAAATCACCCAGTCCGGCCTGTACAAGCACATCTACACCGCCGAATACGGCCAGTTCGGCGGCCAGCCGGTCGGCGCCATCGTCGCCAACTACTTCTTCGACCCCAGCTCGCCGGACATCAAGACCCTGCAGCACGTGGCCTCGGTCGCCTGCATGGCGCACGCCCCGTTCATCGCCGCCGCCGGCCCGAAATTCTTCGGCCTGGAAAGCTTCACCGACCTGCCCAACCTGAAGGACCTCAAGGATCACTTCGAGGGCCCGCAGTTCGCCAAGTGGCAGAGCTTCCGCGAGCGCGAAGACGCGCGTTACGTCGGCCTGACCCTGCCGCGCTTCCTGCTGCGCAACCCCTACGATCCGGAAGAGAACCCGGTGAAGACCTTCGTCTACAAGGAGAGCGTGTCCGCCAGCCACGAGCACTACCTGTGGGGCAACACCGCCTACACCTTCGCCTCCAAGCTGACCGACAGCTTCGCCAAGTTCCGCTGGTGCCCGAACATCATCGGCCCGCAGAGCGGTGGCGCGGTGGAAGACCTGCCGCTGCACCACTTCGAGAGCATGGGCGAGATCGAGACCAAGATCCCCACCGAAGTACTGGTCTCCGACCGCCGCGAGTACGAGCTGGCCGAGGAAGGCTTCATCGCCCTGACCATGCGCAAGGGCAGCGACAACGCCGCGTTCTTCTCCGCCAACTCCACGCAGAAGCCGAAATTCTTCGGCATCAGCGAGGAAGGCAAGACCGCCGAGCTGAACTACAAGCTCGGCACCCAGCTGCCCTACCTGTTCATCGTCAACCGCCTGGCGCACTACCTGAAGGTGCTGCAGCGCGAACAGATCGGCGCCTGGAAAGAGCGCACCGACCTCGAGCTGGAACTGAACAAGTGGATTCGCCAGTTCGTCGCCGACCAGGAGAACCCCAGCTCGGAAGTCCGCAGCCGTCGTCCGCTGCGCGCCGCTCAGGTGATCGTCAGCGACGTGGAAGGCGAGCCGGGCTGGTACCGCGTCAGCCTCAACGTGCGCCCGCACTTCAAGTACATGGGTGCCGATTTCACCCTGTCGCTGGTCGGCAAGCTGGACAAGGAGTGAGGTTCTGCCCATGAACAAAACACACCGGCGCTGCCGCCCGAAAGCGCGCCAGACAAGGCGCGAGTCTCGCAGTTTGGCGATCCCAAATAAGGGACGAGCAACACCGGCTGGCGCGCTTTCGGGCGCAGCCCTCCGGGGCGCGTGCGTTTTCACGCATTGCGGTGTCATGCCGAACTTGTGGGCAGGCAGCCCACTGCGTCCGGCCTTCCTTGCACTGCGCGAAAACGCCCAGCGCCGCCACCGTGTTTTGTTCGTGGGCAGAACCTGAGATGACCGGATACGGCAGCCTGTTCGAGCGCCTCGGTGGTGACACCGTCGGCCGCGCCCGCCTCGACCACGAGGTGAGCGTGATGGCCTCGGTGGCTGCCCATCTGGCCAAGATGCTCAGCACCCGGGCGGGCAGCGTGCAGACGCTGCCCGACTACGGGTTGCCCGATCTCAACGACATGCGCCTGTCGCTGCACGACGCGCTGCAGCAGGCGCGCATGGCGATCGAACGCTTCATCGAACAATACGAGCCGCGCCTGAAACAGGTGCGGGTCATTTCCCTGCCGCGCGAGCACGACCCGCTCAGCCTCAACTTCGCCATCGAGGGGCTGCTGCAGGTCGACGGCATCAAGCGCCAGGTCAGTTTCGCCGCGCAGCTGGATGGCAGCGGGCAAGTGAAGGTCAGGTAAGGGCCTGTTCAAAGGAGAGCATGGATGTCCGGTAAACCCGCCGCCCGCCTGGGCGACCCCACCGCCTGCCCGGTTCCCGGCCACGGCACCAACCCCATCGCTGTCGGCTCGCCCAATGTGCTGTTCGACAGCAAACCGGCTGCGCGCATGGGTGATGCCTCGGCCTGCGGCGGCGCGCTGTCCGGCAATGTGATCCCGACCGTGCTGATCAACGGCAAACCGGCGACCACCATCGGCACGGTAGGTAGCCACGGCAATGTGGTGGTGGCGGGGTCGGGGACGGTGTTGATTGGCACCAGTGGTGGAGGAGCGACGATAGGCCCGGTCACCCCGGTGTCCTTCGTCGCCAGCGCCGTGGCGGCAATTGTCGACGCACTTGTTCCGGGCGCCGAAGCCGCCGAGCAGAAGAGCGAGGCGCTGGACTACCGACTGGAGCTGAAGTCCGGCGGCAATCGCATCCTCACTCCGCTGGAAATTCCCGACTACGCCGAGCTGGCCAGCGGCACCACAAAGAATCGGGAAACTATCGACTTCCTGGTCATCAACCGCGAGCAACCCGCCGACAGCCTAACCCTGGAAGTGCTGGACGGCAGCACGCTGATCTATGCCGAAGCCGATACCGCCAAGCTGCTGCCCACCGGCGAACACCCCTGGCAATGGGACGGCTACAGCCTCGCCGGCGTCCTCGATACCAAGCTGCTGAAGAGTGCCGCGCTCAAGGTGCGCCTGACTGCGGTCAAGGGTGGCCTGCAGCAGATCATGGAGCTGCCGCTGGCCAATAAAAGCGAGGAAGTGGACTGGGTAGATACGCGGGTCGATCGGAATGCCAAGACTGTCGAAGTCACTGTACGCCCAAGTTTCTCCGACGGCGGCATCAAGGGTCAGAACAGCAATCTCACACCGCTGACATATGCAGCGTTGGAAGCTCAGGCCAAGAAAGGGATCGAACATTACTGGTCGCGCAATGGTACGCGTACTCAAGGCATCGCTAGCGGTATCAATACCAGTAATGGAATTTATCTCTGCACAATACAGGCGGACATCAATGCAAAGCCTTCCGCCAAGAATTTTCCGCTTACCGAGAATCTAACCGTAGATGGCGGTCGGTCAACCAGCCTGGGTGGTTTCAGAGTTATCCACCACAACTCCGGGTACTGGCAAGCACGCAGATATTCTGCAGTCATCGCCGATGAAGAGTTCATGCACACCGCGGCCCATGAATTCGGCCATCTGGTTCTTAATGAATATGGTGACGGAGGTCTAATCCCTCACTACTCGTGGAGCCATAAAGACACTTCCACCGTCCTGACTCAGAACAGAAAAGACAACCACTACATTCCAGCTACCGGAGAGTTGGATGTGATGCACTATTTCACCGACTATCCGGTCGGAGAGGCTGCACACCTTGACTTCTGGGATAGATCATCCATCTCCGAGCAGGATGTCAAGGGCCTGCTTTGGCTAAGCCGAGTAGAGTTCAATGACTAGAGCGCTAGGTATATTCGTGTCCATGCTTATGGCTGGCTGCACAGCACAGGAAAAGTACGTCTATATCGTAGATTTTTATAATGAGTGCTCATACGCAGTTGGCATTGACGTTAATGAATACTCGAATGCCAAGACACCTCTACATCTTGTCAAAACACTGCAACCAGGCGAATCCATAGAGGTGCTTTCTTATATCTCCTTTAGCGATGATTTGATAAGTGGATTTCCGGATAACTACAAACTGGAAATATCGGCTAACCAGAAGAAGATAACACTTAACAAGCCCGAATTTATCGCCGCTCTTGAAGAGTCCTCGATTGGCGAACCAGGAAATACCGTCGATATCTGGAAGATATCTTCAGATCAACTATGTCCATAAGTAAGAAAGTTGCCTACCCGCTCATGACGGCTTTAACTCTTAGCGCCTGCGTACCCTACCCGCACTCGGTAACCCGCAACCCGGCCATCGAGGGCCGCGTGCTGTCCGCCGAAACAGGGCAGGCAGTGGCGGACGCCAGGATTGAGCTGGATATCGGCAGCGACGAATCCTGGCGCTACGAAACCAGCAGCGACTCCGAGGGCCGTTTCGCCTTTGCCAAACACCGTGACTATCGCCTGTTCGCCCTGCTGGCCGATGGGCCGCACTGCAGAACCGATATCAAGGTCAACGCACCTGGCTATCACACCCGCCATTGCATCTGGATTAGCTCATATGGGTGCTCTTCGGCACCAATAAAAATATCGGGACTGATGCTACGGCCGGAACACATGGCCGTCTCAGAAATAGAGTCCGTGGAGGGCTACTGGCTCTGTCTCGAATCGGCCAAGGAGCAGGCCCACTAATGTCCTTCAACCACCACTACCAGAGCGAACTCTCCGCCCTGCGCCAACTGGGCAAGCGCTTCTCCGAGCGCAGTCCGGCGCTGGCGCCGTTTCTCGGCCAGGCCGGGCGTGACCCGGATGTCGAGCGCCTGCTGGAAGGCTTCGCCTTTCTCACCGGGCGCCTGCGGCAGAAGCTCGACGACGAACTGCCGGAGCTGACCCATTCGCTGATGCACCTGCTGTGGCCGAACTACATGCGTCCGCTGCCGGCCTTCAGCATGCTGCAGTTCGACCCGCTCAAACGCCCCGGCCCGGCCCTTGCGGTGCCGCGCCATACGCCGGTGGAGGCCAAGGCCATCGAGGGCGTAACCTGCCGCTTCCGCACCGCCTATGCGAGCGAGGTGCTGCCGCTGGCGCTGAACGGCCTGGACTATTCGGTGAAGGGCGACGGCGCGCTGCTCAGCCTGCGCCTGGGCATGAGCGCCGATGGCCATCTCGGCGAGATCGGCCTGAGCTCCCTGCGCCTGCACCTGGCCGGCGAGCGCTATATCGCCCAGTTGCTCTACCTCGGTCTGCTGCGCCACCTTGGCGGCCTGCAGCTGGTATTGCTGGATGGCGAAGGCCAGCCGCTGACCGGCGAACAGGGCCTGCCGCTGCCGGCCATCGGCCTGCCGGCGAGCCAGGTCGAGGCGGTCGGTTTCAGCGAAGACCACGCGCTGATTCCCTACCCGCACAACACCTTCCGCGGCTATCGCCACCTGCAGGAATACTTTGCCTTCCAGGACAAGTTCCTGTTCGTCGAGCTCAAGGGCCTGGACGCACTGCAGCGCCAGCCGGCCGAAGTGCTGGAGCGTGCCCGCGGCCTGGAACTGCGCTTCGATATCCGCAAGACCGGTCTGCAGCGCATCCGCCCGACCCTGGACAACGTGCGCCTGTACTGCACGCCGGTGGTCAACCTGTTCGCCCACGACGCCATCCCGATCCGCCTGGACGGCAAGCAGGACCAGTACCTGCTGCTGCCGGCCGAGCTCGACCCGCGGCACTGCGGGGTGTTCTCGGTGGACCGGGTGACCGGCTGGAAACCGGGCGGCATGGGCTATGAGGAATACGTGCCGTTCGAGTCGTTCGAGCACGACAGCAGCTTCGATCAGCCGCGCGCCCGCCCGCACTACAGCGTGCGCCAGCAGCCGTCACTGCTCGGCGACGGCCTGGAGACCTGGCTGAGCTTCGGCGCGCGCAACGGCGATGCGCAGGAGACCCTGTCGATCGAGCTGACCTGCACCAACCAGAGCCTGGCGCGCCAGCTCAAGCCAGGCGATATCTGCCTGCCCAGCGAGGACACCCCGGAGTTCCTCAGCTTCCGCAATATCGGCACGGTGACGCCGAGCTATGCGCCGCCGCTGCACCGCGACTACCTGTGGAAGCTGATCTCCAACATGTCGCTGAACTACCTGTCGCTGGCCGACGTCGAGGCGCTCAAGGTCATCCTGGAGACCTACGACCTGCCGCGCCACTACGACCAGCACGCGCTCAAGGTCAGCCAGCGCATGCTCGGCGGCCTGAAGAAGATCGCCCACCAGCACGTCGACCGCCTGCATCGCGGCCTGCCGATTCGCGGCGTGCGCACCGAATTGACCATGGACCAGGACGGCTACCTGGGCGAAGGGGATCTGTTCCTGTTCGCCTCGGTGCTCAATGAATTCTTCGCCCTCTACGCCAGCCTTAACAGCTACCACGAGCTGCGCGTACAGAGCACACAGGGAGAGGTGTACCAATGGACGCCGCGCATGGGGCAGCAGCCCCTGCTCTGAGCAAACTCAGCTCCGGCATCCGCGAGTACAGCCTGTTCCAGGGCGTGCTGCGGGTGCTGGACCGCCTGCGCGCCGCCCATCCCGAGCTGGATGAGGAGGCGCTGTACGAGCGCCTGGAATTCCAGGCCAACCCCAGCCTGGGCTTCCCTGGCAGCGACACCGATCGCCTGGAGTTCTTCGAGGAGCACGGCGAGCTGCGCGCGCGCCTGCGCATCAACCTGGTCGGCCTGTTCGGCGCCGGCTCGCCGCTGCCGGCGTTCTACAGCGAGCAGGCCCTGGGTGACGGCCCGGACGGCAACACCACCCGCGACTTCCTCGACCTGTTCAACGACCGCCTGCAGCGCCTGCTCCTGCCGATCTGGCGCAAGTACCGCTACTACGCGCACTACGAGAGCGGCGCCCGCGACCTGTTCTCCGCGCGCCTGTTCGCCCTGATCGGCCTCGGCGGCGAGCGCCTGCGCGCCGCCGAGGACCTCAACTGGCGGCGCCTGCTGCCCTACCTCGGCCTGCTCAGCCTGCGCGCCCACTCGGCGGCGCTGGTCGAGTCGGTGCTGCGCTACTACTTCAAGCACGCCGACCTGCGCATCGAGCAGTGCGTCGAGCGCCGCGTGGAGATCATCACCGAGCAGCGCAACCGTCTCGGCCTGGCCAACAGCCAGCTGGGCGAAAGCCTGGTGCTGGGCGACTCGGTGCGCGACCGCGGCGGCAAGTTCCGCATCCATATCCGTCAGCTGAGCTGGGCGCGCTTCCACGAATTCCTGCCGATCGGCAACGGCTACCAGCCGCTCTGCGCGCTGGTGCGCTTCACCCTGCGCGACCCGCTCGACTACGACATCCGCCTGGCCCTGCGCCACGAGGAAATCCGCGAGCTGCGCATCGGCCAGGACAACGTCTGCCACCTCGGCTGGACCTCCTGGCTCGGCCACGAACAGGCCGATGGTGTGGTCACCATCGGCAGCAAGACTCATTAAAGGACTGATGAAATGATCAACGTCGACCTTCAACAGCTGGTCCAGGCACTGGACGCCGAGACCCGCCGCGAACTGGAAGCCGCCGCCGAACGCTGCCTGCAGCGCGGTGGCAGCAAGATCCTGGTCGAAGACCTGCTGCTCGGCCTGCTGGAGCGTCGCGACGGCCTGCTGGCCCGCGCCCTGCAGGATGCCGAGGTGGACGCCGGCGAGCTGGCCGCCACCCTGCAGCCGCGCGGCGAGGCCAGCGAGTCGCGCAACCCGGTGTTCTCCGCCGAGCTGGTGCAGTGGCTGCAGGACGCCCTGCTGGTGGCCAACCTGGAACTGGGCCAGAGCCAAATCGAACAGGCCGCGCTGCTCCTGGCCCTGCTGCGCAACCCGCTGCGCTATGCCGGCAGCCGCTACCAGCCGTTGCTGGCCAGAATCGACGCCGAGCGCCTGCGCGACTTCGCCTTGAGCCAGCAGCAGCCGAACCCGCCTGGCAAGGCGGCCGCGCCGGGCGAATCCAACCTGCAGCGCTTTACCCACAACTTCACCCAGCGCGCCCGCGACGGCAAACTCGACCCGGTGCTGTGCCGCGACGACGCGATCCGCCAGATGATCGATATCCTCGCCCGCCGGCGGAAGAACAACCCGATCGTCGTCGGCGAAGCCGGCGTGGGCAAGAGCGCGCTGGTCGAGGGCCTGGCCCTGCGCATCGCCGCCGGCGAAGTGCCGGACGTGCTGCGCGGCGTCGAGCTGCTCGGCCTGGACATGGGCCTGCTGCAGGCCGGCGCCAGCGTCAAAGGCGAGTTCGAGCGGCGCCTGCAGGGGGTGATCGACGAAGTGAAGGGCGCGGCCAAGCCGACCATCCTGTTCATCGACGAAGCCCACACCCTGATCGGCGCCGGCGCCCAGGCCGGCGGCTCGGACGCCGCCAACCTGCTCAAGCCGGCCCTGGCCCGTGGCGAGCTGCGTACCATCGCCGCCACCACCTGGAGCGAATACAAGAAGTACTTCGAGAAGGACCCGGCCCTGGCCCGGCGCTTCCAACCGGTGCAGCTGCACGAGCCGACCGTGAGTGAGGCGGTGACCATCCTGCGTGGCCTGGCGCCGATCTATGAAAAGAGCCACGGCATCTACCTGCGCGACGACGCGGTGGTGGCCGCCGCCGAGCTGTCCGCGCGCTACCTGGCCGGGCGCCAGCTGCCGGACAAGGCGGTGGACGTGCTGGATACCGCCTGCGCCCGCGTACGCATCAGCCTGGCCGCCGCGCCGCAAGCGCTGGAGGGCCTGCGCGGCGAGCTGGCCGAAGGCGAGCGCCAGTCGCTGGCCCTGCGCCGCGACCTGGACGCCGGCCTGGCGGTGGACGAAGCCGCCCTGGCCACGCTGGAACAGCGCCTGGTCGAGGCCGCGGAAGAACTGCAGCAGATCGAAGCGCGCTGGAGCGAACAGCGCCAGCTGGCCGAGCGCCTGCTCGACCTGCGCCAGCACTGCGCCCAGGCCCGCGCCGATGGCAGCGAGGAGCTGGCCACGCTGGAAAGCGAATTGCGTGAGCTGCAGGCCGAGCTGGCCAAGGCTCAGAGTGAGGAGCGCCTGGTCAGCTTCGAGGTCTGCCCGCGCCTGGTGGCCGAAGTGATCAGCCACTGGACCGGCGTGCCGCTGAGCCAGCTGGCCCGCGAGCACAACGCCAAGGTGGCCAGCTTCGCCGCTGACCTGCGCGCCCGCGTGCGCGGTCAGGAGCAGGCGGTGCAGGTGCTCGACCGCGCCATGCGCGCTGCCGCCGCCGGACTGAACAAGGACGACGCGCCGGCCGGCGTATTCCTTCTGGTCGGTCCCAGTGGCGTCGGCAAGACCGAGACCGCCCTGGCCCTGGCCGATCTGCTGTACGGCGGCGAGCGCTTCCTCACCACCATCAACATGTCCGAGTTCCAGGAGAAGCACACGGTCTCGCGGCTGATCGGCGCGCCGCCCGGCTACGTCGGCTACGGCGAGGGTGGCATGCTCACCGAAGCGGTGCGGCAGAAGCCCTACTCGGTGATCCTCCTCGACGAGGTGGAGAAGGCCGACCCGGACGTGATGAACGTCTTCTACCAGATCTTCGACAAGGGCGTGGCCAACGACGGCGAAGGCCGCGAGATCAACTTCCGCAACTGCCTGATCCTGCTCACCTCCAACCTGGCCAGCGAGCGCATCGAAGCGCTGTGCGCGAACGAACAGCGGCCGCCGGTGGAGCAGCTGGAAGAGGCGATTCGCCCGAGCCTCAGCCGCCACTTCAAGCCGGCCCTGCTGGCGCGCATGCGCGTGGTGCCCTACTACCCGGTGGCCGGCAGCGTGTTGCGCGAGCTGATCGAGCTCAAGCTGCAACGCCTGGCCCAGCACCTGGACAAGCGCCGCCTGCAGTTCAGCCACAGCCCGGCCCTGCTCGACCACCTGGCCGAACGCTGCGCCAGCGGCGAGAGCGGCGCGCGGCTGATCGACCAGCTGCTGGAGCAGAGCCTGCTGCCGCGCATCGCCGACCGCCTGCTGGATGCCATGGCCAGCGGCGAGCCGATTACCCGCGTACACGCCACCCTGGACGGTGAAGGAGCACTGGCCTGTGAGTTCGCTTGAGCGCATCCCGGAACCGGCACCGCTGCTGGGGCAGATCGCCCAGCCGCTGGCCTATGCCGAACAGCTGCTGCAGCAGTTCACCCAGCTGGCCCGCCTGGCCAGCGCCGCGCAGTTGCCAATGGCCCTGGCCGAGGCAGCCGCGCAGCTGTCCGGCTGCCGCCTGGCCCAGCTGTACCTGCTGGACAGCACCCACACGCGCCTGACCCTGGCCGCCGAATGGCTGGACGGCCAGGCCGCCGAGCACGAGGCCAGCCTGCCCAGCGACTACGACGGCGAGCAGCTGCTGCAATACTGCCTGTGCCAGAACCGTCGCCTGAGCCTGGCCAGCCTCGACCCCAGCCTGCACGAGACCAGCTTCCTGCCGGCCATCGACAAGCCCTGGCGCAGCCTGCTGTGCCTGCCGCTGCAGGACGAGCAGGCGCGCGTCAACGGCCTGCTGCTGGTAGCCAGCAGCAGCACCCGCGACCTCGACGTCTTCGCCGCCTCGCTGGCCAGCCTGGGCGCCTTCGCCCTGGCCCAGCACCAGCTGCTGCAGCGCCTGCGCGCCCCCAAGACGGTGGCGCCGGAAGCGCCCAGCCCAGCGCTGCGCAGCGACTACGGCCTGATCGGCAGCAGCCCGGCCATGCGCGGCGTGTACCAGCTGATCGGCAAGGTGCTGCACAACCCCACCAGCGTGCTGCTGACCGGCGAGACCGGCACCGGCAAGGAACTGGTCGCCCGCGCCATCCATGACTGCGGCTTCCGCCGCAGCCAGGCGTTCATCGTGCAGAACTGCGCCTCGCTGCCGGAAAACCTGCTGGAGAGCGAGCTGTTCGGCTACCGCAAGGGCGCCTTCACCGGCGCCGACCGCGACCGCAAGGGCCTGTTCGATGCAGCCGACGGCGGCACCCTGTTTCTCGACGAGATCGGCGACATGCCGCTGCCGCTGCAGGCCAAGCTGCTGCGCGTGCTGCAGGAAGGTGAAGTGCGCCCGCTGGGCAGCACGCAGACGCACAAGGTCGACGTGCGCATCGTCGCCGCCACCCACCGCGACCTGCGCGCGCTGGTCGAGGAAGGGCGCTTCCGCGAAGACCTGTTCTATCGCCTGTCGCACTTCCCCATCGAACTGCCGCCACTACGCGCCCGCGCCGAGGACATCCTGCAACTGGCCAGGCACTTCGCCACCGAGGCCGCCGGCTTCCTGCAGCGCGATGACTATCGCTGGTCCGAGGCGGCGCTGGACCACCTGGCCGGCTACGCCTTCCCCGGCAACGTGCGCGAACTGAAGGGGCTGATCGCCCGCGCCGTGCTGCTGTGCGAGGGCGGCGAGCTGCTGCCCGAGCATTTCAACCTGCAGCCGGCCAGCCAGGTCGAGGACAGCGGCATGAACCTGCGCGAGCGCCTGGAACAGGTCGAACGCAACCTGCTGCTCGACTGCCTGCGCAAGAACCGCGGCAACCAGAGCCAGGCCGCCCGCGAACTGGGCCTGCCGCGGCGCACCCTGCTGTACCGCATGGACCGGCTGAATATCAGCCCGGCCGATGTCTGAGGCCGCCATGAATACCCCATCCGTCACCGCCCGTGGAGAACCCGCGATGTCCCACCGCCTTCTGACCGCCACCCTGCTCGCCGCCCTGCTCGGCCTCGCCGGCTGCAACGGCAACTACAAGTCCAGCGACGACGAGTACCGCCCGCTGGGCGATCCGCACGCGCAGCAGCAGCGCGACGACTGACCCCAAGGAGCCCCTACCATGGAACTGGTATTCGACATCGTCAGCGCCCAGCAATACGCACCGGGCCTGCTGACCAGCAAGAGCTTCAAGAAGGCCGGCGGCGTGATCGGTCGCGGCGAGGACTGCGACTGGGCCATCCCGGACAGCAAGCGCATCCTCTCCGGGCGCCACGCCCAGGTCAGCTACGTCGACGGGCACTTCTACCTGACCGACACCAGCAGCAACGGCGTGACCCTCAAGGACAGCGGCGCCCGCCTGCCCAAGGGTGAGCCGCAGCGCATCGAGCACGGCAACGTCTACTGCCTCGGCGAACTGGAGATCCGCGCCCGTGTGCTGCAGGACCCGGCGCAGTTCGAGGACAGCATCGGCCAGGTACAGCACGCCGGCAGCATCATCCCCGACGACGCCTTCCTCGACCTCGACCCGATCGCCGCCCTGCAGCAGCGCCCGCGTGGCTACAGCCAGCTGGACGAGTTCGCCGGTCTGGTACAGGCCCCGGAAGAGGAGCAGGCGCGCACCCAGTACGCGCGCATCGACATGGAAAGCCTGCTGCTGCCCGAACTGGTGGCCGAGGCCGCGCCGGAGCCGGTCGTGACACCGCGCCCGCAGCCGCGCGCCATGCCGGTTGCAGTCGCCGAGCCGCTGGCCGACGGTTTCTGGCAGCGCTTCGGCGACGCCCTCGGGGTGAAAATCGACGACCTCGACGCCGAGGCCCGCGAGGCCCTGGCCGTGCAGGCCGCGCGCCTGCTCAAGCAGAGCGTGGCCGGCCTACAGCAGAGCCTGCGCACCCGCAGCGAGCTGAAGAACGAGCTGCGCCTGGCCCTGACCACCGTGCAGAGCGCCGGCAACAACCCGCTCAAGCAGGTCGGCGATGCCGGCGAGGCACTGAGCGCCCTGCTGCGCGGCAACAAGCCCGGCGCGCTGCCGGCCGAGCAGGCCGTAGGCCGTGCCTACCGCGACCTGCAGGCGCACCAGGTGGCGCTGTATGCCGCCAGCCGCACGGCGGTGCAGGGCCTGTTCGAGCAGTTTGCCCCGGAGCAGCTGTGCCTGCGTTTCGAGCAGGAGCGCAAGCCGCTGCTGGCCACCTCGGGCAGCCGCTGGCGCGCCTACCAGCGCCACTTCCGCGCGCTGCAGAAGGACGACGACTGGAGCCAGCGCCTGTTCGCCCGTGACTTCGCCAAGACCTACGAAGAGCAGGTGCGCCTGATCGCCACCCTCAACACCGATTACCAGCCTTCCTGAAGAAGCAAAGGATGAATGCCATGCGCCGTCTTATCAGCCTGAGCCTGTTGTCTCTGTTCACCGCCCTGGGTGGCTGCGCCAGCCTGTCGCCCTACTCCGACACCACCAAGCTCGACCTCAAGCTGCAGGCCAGCGAAGAGCTCAACCCGGACCTGCGCGGCCGCCCGTCGCCGATCGTGGTGCGCCTGCTGGAGCTGAAGAACCCCTCGTCGTTCAACAACGCCGACTTCTTCTCCCTGTACCAGCGGCCCAAGGAATCGCTGATGCCCGACCTGGTCAGCTTCGAGGAAATGGAAGTGCGCCCCGGCGAGGCGCGCGAGCTGAAACTCTCGGTACAGCCGGGCAGCCGCTACGTCGGCGTGGTCGCGGCCTACCGCGACCTGCCGGAAGCCAACTGGCGCTACGTCGTCAGCCTGGAAGAGGGCGAGATCAACCAGGCCGGCGTGATGCTCGGCGAACGCGGCCTCGAACCGCTCAAGCAAGAGGACTGAGCAATGGAAATGCTCAAGGTTGTCTGGCAGGAAGGGATGCTCCTGCGCCCGCAGCACTTCCAGCAGAACGATCGCTACTTCGAGCACCAGCTCAAGTCGCGCTCGCGCCTGCAGGACATCTATCCCTGGGGCTTCTTCAGCCTGGAGATCGACCGCCAGTTCCTCGGCATGGGCAAGCTGGTGCTCAGCCAGGCCAGCGGCGTGCTGCCCGATGGCAGCCTGTTCGAGCTGGACGCCAGCCGCGACCCGCTGGCCCTGGACGTGCCGCCGAACACCGCGGCCACCCCGGTGTACCTGGCCCTGCCGCTGGTCACCGGCAACCATATCGAGAGCCGCCGCGCCGAGCAGCAGGACGTGCTGGCGCGCTACCGCGCCCATGAGCTGGAAGTGGCCGACTCCAACGCCGGCGACGTCACCGTCAGCCAGGTCAGCTGCGGCCGCCCGGACTTCCGCCTGCTGCTCGGCGAGCAGCAGAACGACCAGGCCTTCGTGAAGCTGAAGGTGGCGGAAATCTTCGATACCAGCCCGGACGGGGTGATCAGCCTCGATGCAGAATTCAGCCCGACCTTCCTGCACACCCAGGCCTCGAGCTACCTGCTGTCCTGCCTCAAGGAAGTGATCAGCCTGCTCGGCCACCGCGGCGACATCCTCGCCGAGCGCGTGCGCGCCGCCGGCAAGCTGGGCAATACCGAGGTCGGCGATTTCCTCATGCTGCAGCTGGTCAACCGCTACGAGCCGCAGCTGCGCCACTACCTCAGCCTGGAGCAGATGCACCCGGAGCTGCTGTACCGCGAGCTGGTCGGCCTGCTCGGCGAGCTGGCCACCTTCGCCGCCGACCACAAGCGCCCGCGTCTGGACAGCCGCTACTTGCACAACGACCAGGCCGGCAGCTTCCGCAAGCTGATGGAGGCGCTGCGCCAGGTGCTGTCCATGGTGCTGGAACAGCACGCCATCGAGCTGCCGCTGCAGCAGCGCCAGTACGGCATCCAGGTGTCGCCGCTGCAGGACCACGCACTGCTCGGCAGCGCCACCTTCGTGCTCGCCGCCGATGCCCAGTGCGAGTCCGAGGAGCTGCGCAAGCGCCTGCCGGCGCACCTGAAGATCGGTGCGGTGGAGCGCATCCGCCAGCTGGTCAACCTGCACCTGCCGGGGATCAAGGTGAAGCCGCTGCCCGTCGCGCCGCGGCAGATCCCGTTCCACGCCGGCAAGACCTACTTCGCCCTGGAGTTCAGCGCCGAGGAACTGGCGCAGCTGGAGAGCTCCGGTGGCTTTGCCTTCCACGTGTCCGGCGACTTCGCCGGGCTTGAGCTGAAATTCTGGGCGATCAGGAGCTGAACATGATCAGGGAAGCACAGGACACCACCGTCGTCCTCAACCGCCAGGGAGAAGGCGCCGCGCCGCGCGGCCCGCTCACCGACTTCGCCACGCCGCGCTTCGAGCAGCTGGAAGAGCGCATGGTGCATGCCGCGCGCATGCGCCCGGCGGAAGTCTTCAACATCAGCTTCAACCCGCTGGTGGCCGCCAGCGCGCTGCTGCTCTCGGAAGTGGTGCGGCTGAAGACCTCGGCCGCCGCGGAGAACTTCGACGCGCTCAACGAACGCCTCAACGTGGCGATCAAGCTGTTCGAGCACCGCGCCCTGCAGGAAGGCATGGACGGCGGCCAGGTGATGGCCGCGCGCTACGTGCTGTGCACCGTGGTCGACGAGGCGGTGGTGACCACGCCCTGGGGCAACGAGAGTGCCTGGTCGCAGATGAGCCTGCTGTCGACCTTCCACAACGAGACCTTCGGCGGCGAGAAGTTCTTCCAGCTGCTCGAACACCTGTCGCGCAACCCGGTCAAGCACCTGGCCATGCTCGAGCTGATGTACATCTGCCTGTCGCTCGGCTTCGAGGGCAAGTACCGCGTGCTGCCGCGCGGCATGCTCGAACTGGAGGCGATCCGCGACAGCCTGTACCGGCAGATCCGCCAGCTGCGCGGTGACATCCCGCGCGAACTGTCGCCGCACTGGGAAGGCCTCAAGGATGGCCGCCGCCGGCTGGTGCGCATCGTCCCCGGCTGGCTGGTGGCCGTGACCACGGTGGCCGGCCTGGCGCTGCTCTACGCCGGCTTCAGCTGGGTGCTGCACGAGCAGCGCGGCACGGTGCTGCAACCCTATCAGGCGGCCGAGGTCGCCCCGGCCCCCGTACCAAGCAATCAGGGATGATCTGAGATGAAGGACTTTCTCAAGAAAACCGCGGCGTTGTTCCGCAAGACCTGGGTCTGGAGCCTGTGCCTGGTACTGGTGCTGGCCCTGCTGATTTGGTTCGTCGGCCCGCTGCTGGCGGTGGCCGACAGCAAATTCTGGGAATCGGCGGCCAGCCGCCTGGTCAGCATCAGCCTGCTGTTCCTCGCCTGGGGCCTGTTCATCGTCTTCATCAGCTGGCGCGCCAATGTGCGCAAGAAGGCCGAGGCGGACGACGTCGACGCCCAGGAGCGCCTGCGCCGCGAGGGCCTGATCAGCGAGGAGCAGGTGGAGCTGCGCGGCCGCTTCAAGCAGGCCCTGCGCACCCTGAAGACCTCCAGCCTGTACCGCGGGCGTAGCGAGAAGTGGCGCAACGAGCTGCCCTGGTACCTGCTGCTCGGCGCCGAGGGCAGCGGCAAGACCAGCCTGCTGGAGTTCTCCGGCCTGGACTTCCCGCTGAACAAGGGCGACGAACGCCGCCTGACCAAGGACGTCGGCGGCACCCGCTACTGCGACTGGTACTTCGCCGACAACGCAGTGCTGATCGACACCGCCGGCCGCTACCTGACCCAGCCCGACGTGGCGGTCGACAGCCGCGCCTGGCACACCCTGCTGAGCCTGCTGCGCAAGCGCCGCGCGCGCCCGCTGAACGGCGTGCTGGCGAGCATCCCGGTGGATACCCTGCTGTACGCCAGCGAACTGGAGCTGGAGAACTTCGCCCGCCAGCTGCGCCAGCGCCTGCACGAGCTGCACGCCGAACTGCGCGCCGAAGTGCCGGTGTATCTGGTGCTGAGCAAGGCCGACAAAGTCATGGGCTTCGACGAGTTCTTCGACCAGCTCAGCCGCGAGGAAAGCGACCAGGTGCTCGGCGCCAGCTTCCGCAAGGGGCAGAACGCCACCGACGCCAGCGTGGTACGCCAGGAGTTCGAGGAGCTGCTGCGCCGCCTCAACAGCCAGGTGATCATGCGCCTGCACCAGGAGCGCGACACCCAGCGCCGCGGCCGTATCCTCGACTTCCCGCACCAGCTCGGCCAGCTCGGCGAACGCCTGTGCCTGCTGGTGGAACTGGCCTTCAGCGGCAACCGCTACCAGCGCTCCAGCCACCTGCGCGGCTTCTACCTGACCAGCGCGCCGCAGCTGCAGGAGCTGCTCGACCCGAGCACCACCGGCATCGGCCGCAACCTCGGCCTGGCCGGCAGCAGCCTGCCGACCTATCGCAGCGGTCGCGCGCGCTTCATCCACCAGCTGCTCAGCCGGGTGATCTTCCCCGAGGCCGAACTGGCCGGCCTGGACGACAAGGAAGTGCGCCGCATCGACTGGCGCCAGCGTGGCCTGTACGCCGGCGCCACCGCCTGCCTGGTGCTGTTCGGCCTGCTCTGGGGCACCAGCTACTCGGCCAACCACGGTCGCCTGGAACAACTGCGCGAGCTGGCCCTGCAGCTGACCCGCGAGGGCGAGGGCGTGAGCGCCCAGGACGAGGCCAAGCGCGTGCTGCCGCTGCTCGATGGCAGCCATGCCGCCACCCAGGTATTCCCGACGCCGGGCGACGCCAGCCTGCTGGAGCGCGGCGGCCTGTACCAGGGCCCGGCCGTGCAGCCCGAGGTGCATGCCGCCTACCGCCGCAGCCTGGAGCAGGAACTGTTGCCGCGCGTGGCCAGCCAGCTGGAGGCACAGATCCGCGCCAACCGCGACGACCGCGAGCTGCTGCTGGGCAGCCTGCGCGCCTACCTGATGCTCAACCTCGAGGAGCGCCGCGACCCGGCCTTCCTGCAGGACTGGCTGGCCGCCGACTGGTCGCTGCGCTACGCCGGTGACGAAGCAACGCAGAAGGGCCTGGGCGGCCACTTCCAGCGCCTGCTGAGCGAGCCCTTCGCCGCCTACCCGCTGAACGAGGCGCTGGTGGCCGAGGCGCGGCAGATCCTGCGCAGCGAGTCGCTGGACAACGTGGTCTACCGCATGCTCCGCGACCAGGCGCGCAGCCTGCCCGAGTACCGCATCGCCCAGGCCCTCGGCGCCCAGGCGCCGCTGCTGCTGGGCAGCGACTACGCCATTCCCGGCCTGTACACGCAGAAGGGCTACCAGCAGTTCTTCGTCGCCCAGGGCCTTGGCCTGGTGCGCGACATACTCGAAGACAACTGGGTGCTGGGCGAAGGCAACCAGCTCAGCGACCAGGACCTCGGCCGCCTGATGGTGGAGCTGGAGCAGCTGTACTTCCGCGACTACGCCAACTACTGGGGCGAGGCCGTGGCCCAGCTGGGCCTGGAGCCGATCGGCAACACCGCCCAGGGCATCACCACCCTCACCGCGCTGACCGCGGCCAACTCGCCGCTGCTGCAGGTGCTGGTGGAGGTGCGCGACAACACCCGCTTCGACCTACCGGCCGCCGCCGACCAGGTCGACGATCTGGCCGCCAAGGCCGCTCTCGATAAAAACGGAATGGGCGGCAAGCAGGGCAAGCTGGCTGCGGCCGCCGCCGGCAAGGGCCTGGACGCCGTCGCCAAGAGCCTGCCGGACACCGCGCGCAAGGCCCTGCAACGGCGCTTCGAGCCGCTGCACCGGCTGCTCGACGACAACAGCGGCGCCGGCCCGGAACTGGCCGCCACCCTGCAGGCGCTGGATGCCCTGCAGCTGCAGCTGAGCGGCCTGGCCCACGCCAGCTCGCCGGAACAGGCCGCCTTCGAGATGGCCAAGGCGCGCATGCAGGGCCGCCCGGATGCGATCAACCAGGTACGCGGCACCGCCGCGCGCCTGCCGCAACCGGTGGCCAACTGGCTGACCCTGCTGGCCGACGACAGCTGGCAGCTGGTGCTGAACGACGCCTATGGCTACCTGAACAAGCGCTACCGCCACGAGCTGTACGGCTTCTACAAGGAGTCGCTGTTCAAGCGTTACCCATTCAGCGCCAAGAGCGACAGCGACGTGGCCATCGCCGACTTCCGCGAGTTCTTCAAGGCCGATGGCGTGGCCGATGCCTTCGTCGACCGCTACCTCAAGGCCTTCGTCAGCGACAGCGAGGGCAAGTACCAGCTGCGCCGCCTGGACGGCCAGGGCCTGCCACTGTCGCCGGTGTTCCTGGCGCAGATGAACCGCACCCAGGTGATCCGCCGCAGCTTCTTCGCCGAAAACCCGGCCGAGCCGCTGGTGCTGTTCAAGCTGGAACCCTTCGCCCTGGACTACAGCGTCAACCGCGCCGACTTCCAGTTTGGCGGCCAGCAGCTGGAATACCGCCACGGCCCGATCATCGCCAGCGCCTTCCGCTGGCCGGCCGAGGGCGAGAACGAGCGCAGCAGTCTGGTGCTGGAGGAACAGGGCGGGCGCCGCGTCGGCATCGGCAAGGACAGTGGCCCCTGGGCGCTGTTCCGCCTGCTCGACCAGATGCAGGTCGAACAGCACAGCGGGCGTGACGTGCTGCTGCTCAAAGCCAACCTGAGCGGCCTGCAGGCCAAGTACCTGCTGCACAGCCAGCGCTCGCCGAACCCGTTCGACGCCAGCCTGCTGCGCCAGTTCAAGCTGCCGGCGACCCTCTGATGAAGGTCGCCCAACGCCTCTGGAGCAGTGCCGGGCGCACCGACACCGGCAAGGTGCGCGCGCGCAACGAGGACGCCTTCCTCGACCAGCCACAGCAGGGCCTGTGGGTGGTCGCTGACGGCATGGGCGGCCACCAGGCCGGCGACCTGGCCAGCCGGCTGATCGTCGAGAGCCTGGCCGAGCTGCCCGCCGGCCTGGATTTCGAGGACCGTCTGGACGCCCTGCGCGACTGCCTGCACCGCCTCAACCGCCACCTCAGCCTGGGCCTGACGCTGACCGGCGAGACCCCCGACCTGCTGGTCGGCAGCACCGTGGTGGCGCTGCTCGCCGAGGGTAGCCGGGTAGCCTGCGTGTGGGCCGGCGACAGCCGCTGCTACCTGCTGCGCGGGCGCCAGCTGTTCCAGCTGAGCCGCGACCACTCGCTGCTGCAGCAACTGGTCGAGGAACGCGGCATGAGCCCGGACGAAGCTGCGCGCCAACCCGGCGCACATGCCCTGACCCGGGCCATCGGCGCCGCCGAGGAGCTGCAGCTGGACATCCTCGAACTGGAGAGCCTGCCCGGTGATGTGTTCCTGCTGTGCAGCGACGGTCTCTACCAGGACCTCGACCACGACCTGCTGACCGCCGCGCTATTGCGCCCCAGCCCGCAGCTGGCGCTGCAACGCCTGTTCGAGCTGGCCCTGCTGGGGCCGGCGCGCGACAACCTGAGCGGCGTGGTGATCAACCGATGAATGCCGAAGCCAAGGTTGCCAGCGCCGACCTCACCGTCATGGCCGGGGCCACGCCGGCGCGTGCCGCGCGCCCGCTGCCGCGCGATTTGCCGGGCATTCTCTGCGGCCGCTACCAGATCGAACGCCTGCTCGGCGTCGGCGGCATGGGCGCGGTGTACCGTGCCCGCGACCTGCTGCGCGAGCAGTTCGGCGAGCCGCAACCCTGGGTGGCGCTGAAGACCCTCAGCGAGGACTTCGCCGAGTACCCGGACGCCAGCGCCCTGCTCTACAGCGAGTTCGCCCTCACCGCACGGCTCAGCCACCGCAACCTGGTGCGTTTCTACAGCTTCGAAGTGGACCCGGCCTGCCAGCGCGCCTTCATCACCATGGAGCTGCTCAAGGGCAACACCCTCGACCATGTGCTGCACCAATACCCCAGCGGCCTGCCCTGGGCCGAGGCGCAGCGCCTCGCCGTCAGCCTGCTCGAAGCACTGCGCTACGCCCACGACCAGGGCGTGCTGCACGGCGACCTCAAGCCGAGCAACCTGATGCTTGGCGACGACGACATCCGCCTGTTCGACTTCGGCCTCGGCCAGGCCCGCGAGGGCTTCCTCAAGGGCCTGCCGCGCCTGGCGCGCAGCCGCTTCACCGCCTGGACGCCGCGCTACGCCGCCCCGGAACTGCTCGACGGCGCCACCCTGAACGCCGCCGCCGACGTCTACGCCGTGGCCTGCGTGATCTACGAACTGTGCAGCGGCCAGCATCCTTTCCGCCGGCAAAGTGCTAAACAGGCGCAGGCAATGGAACTGCCACTGACGGCCCCTGCGGACCTGCCCCGCGTACTGTGGCCAGCCCTGCGCGCCGCGCTGGAATTCGACCCGGCCAAGCGCAGCAGCCTGCCCGATCTGCTGCGTGCCTTCCGCGCCCAGCGCCCGAGCACGTCGCTGCTGACCCGCCTGCTGCGCAGCCCGGCCTGATTGCGCCCCCCGACAAGGACGAGCCCCATGTTCAACCCCGCCAACCAGATCCACTTCAGCCTGACCCTCGACGGCCTCGAATACGACCTGCAGGTCCTCGAATTCAGCGGCCGCGAGGCCCTCGACCAGCCCTACCGCTTCGAGGTCGAGCTGGTCAGCGAGCGCGCCGACCTGGATCTCGCCGAGCTGCTCGGCAAACCGGCCTTCCTCGCCTTCGCCCCGGATGGCAGCGGCATCCACGGCCTGGTCCACGATGCCGGCCAGGGCGAGTCGGGCAAGCGCCTGACCCGCTATCGCCTGACCCTGATGCCCAAGCTGGCCTGGCTCGGCTATCGCAGCAACCAGCGCATCTACCAGCACCGGACAGTGCCGCAGATCATCGCGCAGGTTCTGGAGGAACACGGCATCCTCGGCGGCGCCTACCGCTTCCAGCTCGGCCCGACCGTCTACCCCGAGCGCGACTACTGCGTGCAGTACGACGAGAGCGATCTGCACTTCATCCAGCGCCTGTGCGAGGAGGAAGGCATCCACTATCACTTCGAGCATTCGCCCAAGGGCCATGTGCTGGTGTTCGGCGATGACCAGACCGGCTTCCCCAAGCTCGGCCAGCCCACCGCCTATGTGCAGGACAGCGGCCTGGTCGCCGACGAGCCGGTGGTCAAGCGCTTCGCCCTGCGCCTGGCCACCCGCACCAACCAGGTCAGCCGCCGCGACTACGACTTCGAGCAACCGCGCCTGCTGCTGGAAACCGGCGCCAAGGCCGACTTCCAACCCAGGCTGGAAGACTACGACTACCCCGGCCGCTACACCGAGCGCAGCCGCGGCAAACACCTGAGCCAGCGCGCCCTGGAGCGCCACCGCGCCGACTACCAGCTGGCCCAGGGCGAGAGCGACCAGCCACGCCTGGTGAGCGGCCACCTGCTGGAAATCTCCGACCACCCGCGCCGCGAATGGAACGACCTCTGGCTGCTGCAGGAAGTGCTGCACGAGGGCAAGCAGCCGCAGGTGCTGGAGGAGTCCATCACTGATTTTCCCCCTCTCCCTTTGGGAGAGGGCCGGGGTGAGGGTTCCACAGGCAACTCGGACAGCTTCAACCAGGGCTACCGCAACCGCTTCACCGCCACCCCCTGGGACGTCCTGCACCGCCCCGCCCTGCGCCACCCCAAACCCAAGGTACTGGGCAGCCAGAGCGCCGTAGTCACCGGGCCCAAGGGCGAAGAGATCCACTGCGACCAATACGGCCGGGTCAAGGTGCAATTCCACTGGGACCGCGAAGGCCAGGCTGACGACACCACCAGCTGCTGGCTGAGGGTATCGAGCAGCTGGGCCGGCGACCGCTACGGCGGCATCGCCATCCCACGCATCGGCATGGAGGTGCTGGTCACCTTCCTCGAAGGTGATCCCGACCAGCCCCTGGTCACCGGCTGCCTGTACCACAAGGAGCATGTGGTCCCCTACGACCTGCCAGCGAACAAGACCCGCACGGTGTTCAAGACCCTCAGCTCACCCGGCGGCGGTGGCTACAACGAGCTGCGCATCGAGGACCGCAAGGGCCAGGAGCAGATCTATATCCACGCCCAAAAGGACTGGGACGAGAACGTCGAGCACAACCAGAAGATCCGCATCGGCCATGAACGCCACGACACCGTCGAGGCCAACAGCTACACCGAGCTCAAGGCCGAGGAACACCACACCACCCACGCCGAGCGCAAAGTGGAGGTGAAGACCGAAGACCACCTGACCATCGCCCAGAACCAGCACATCAAGCTCGGCACCGCCCAGCTGACCAAGGCTGGCCGCGAGATCCACCTCAAGGCCGGACAGAAGATGGTCATCGAGGCCGGCGTCGAACTCACCCTCAAGGCCGGCGGCAGCTTCATCAAACTCGACCCCAGCGGCATCACCCTGGTCGGCCCCCTGGCCAAACTCAACGCCGGCGGCGCGCCTGGATCGGGCAGCGGTATTGCCATCAAGCAGCCGTTACAGCCGGGGATGGCGGACAAGGACAAGGCGGGGGATTTGTTGGATCAGGCACAAGCAGGTGCCCTATTCAGCGAGTCGAAGAAGCGCAAGCGCATGCTCAGCTTCTCAGGTTGAATCAGGACGCTTCAAATCAAGGATTGAAACCCATGAGCACCACCAGCCCAATCAAGAACTGGAGTCATCCTTTTAAACCCAAAGACGGGGATCTCGACCCCCTGAAAGCTCTCACTGCCATGAGTAAAGCCGGTAGCGGCTTCTATCCGATTGGCAAGAATGGCCAATGGCATGGCGGCATCCATTTCGATGCCAACACAGCACATGTTTTTGATCAGTCCAGCGTGCGCTGCATCGCCGACGGAGAGGTGATCGCCTACCGCATCGACAGCAGTTACCCACTGAGTGGTTATGTGGATGAACGAAATCGACCACGAAACGCTCCTTTCTCGACCGGTTTCGTATTGGTCAAGCACAGGCTTGAGGCTCCCACCCTTCCCGCCAGCGAAGAGCCGCCTCCCTCACTGACTTTCTTCAGCCTGTACATGCATCTGCTGGACTGGAGTGACTACAGCAAACCGGGGGCACCCACACCACCCGCGTTCATCAGCGAAACGCTATACCAAGTGAAGCCCGAAAAAGCCACCGACACCGTAGTCGGGCTGCGGGTACGCTCGACACCCGGCGGCACCGTGCTGGCCATCCTGCCAAAGGGGTGCAAGGTAAAGGTCGGAGAGGTCGACACTGCCAATCCGAAATGGCGCAAACTTGTCAGCATTCTCCAGGGCCGTACTCTTCCGGCAATCAGCGGCCCCGACCTAGGTTGGGTCTATACAGGGGAAATGCAGCCGATGAGCGAGCCCGACCAGTTTCTGGTAGGGGAACTCGCCAACGACCCGGAACCCGGTCTGGCGCCCGAAAAAGGGTTGAATGTGCGAAAGGCTGGTCGCCATGGCACCCCGAAAACCGGTTTGATTCCGCAGGGAGCCACCTTCAGTCTGGAGCCGGGTACAGGTGCCTACCGGAAACTGAAAGCGATTATCGAAGGTCAGGACATAGCACCGCTATCCACTAACAGCGTAAGCAACATCCAAGGCTATGTTCACTTTGAATCGCTGCAGGCCACGCGTGCCGTACCGGAGCTGGATAAGGTACAACTCCTGGCAGCACCCTATCCCATCAAAGCCGGCGACCTTATCGGTCACCTCGGCCTATACCAGAACCACGACAACGCGTCCCCCCAGCAAATGCTGCATCTGGAAGTATTCAGCTGCGAAGACGTGCCCCGCTTCATTGCCAAGAGTCGTGCCTGGGCCGCCGGGTTACCGGCAGAACAGAAAAGCCTGCTAAAGGTATATAAAGGTGCGAGCAAGCTGATCCGCCACCACGAAGCGATCAACGCCAACAACCCTCCCAGACTCAGTGATGCCGGCACCGTGGTAGGTACTGACCTGATCATTCCTCAAATTCTGCTGGATAAGCTGCCCGCAGATCGAAAGCTGCAGGTCAGTACCCCTGTACCTGGCAGCAGCACCCCGCGAGTAACGAACTGGTGGCGCCTAGACAACCTGCTAGCGGATGCCAGCGGTAATCCCATCTCCGGCTGGCTGGCCGAGCAGGAACCCATCACAACGCGACATAGCCCTTGGGAATGGGTCGGTTACGATTTCATCGAGGAAATCGGCCGTCCCATTGGCAAGGCAGCTTACCTTTTCGATGCTGTTCGACGTTTGACGGATAAAGAACGAGCCAACTACCGAGCCCTGGTTAGCCAGGAGGAGCAAGGACCGGTAAGGACCCGCCTGTACGACATCATCGACAGCAACCGCGACAACAAGTTGACCGCCGACGAGATTCGCACAGCCATGCAACATCCCTGGCATGCCCAATCCATCACCAAACTAATCACTCGCTACGAAAGCGAGTGGCTATGGAATGCGGAGAAGTGGGACGAGTTGGACCCATTGATGGGCCATGTGCCAATTATCGATCCAAACCAAAATTGGCATGTAGAAAAGCATCGCATTGAAAAATTGACTTGGTGGAAGAAACTGGCAGGTAAGTGTGCCATTAACTCCAATGGAATAGTCTGGCACCTACACGCGATTTGTTTAATTGAAAACTTCTACAATAAATCTCAAAAACTAATTTGGCTGAAAAGAGTAAGAGATATTTATGGCCTAGATATTTCTGAAAAATTTAGAGAAAGAGTCGTTCGAATGGGGATAAATTTAAGTATCGATCCAAACTATATAATGGCATGCATGGCCTTAGAGACAGGTCGCTCATTCAACCCTGCAATAAAAAATCCTGAATCTTCTGCAACTGGTCTAATTCAGTTTATGGATGCCACTGCTAAGGCACTTGGAACGACAACCACAAAACTTTCTAAAATGAGCCATATAGAACAGCTTGATTACGTCGAAAAGTATTTTCTCATGACAGCAAAGAATGTTGGAATCCCTACTTCAAAATGGTCATTAGGCGATGTCTATTTTTCTATTTTCACGCCAAGCATAATCAAAAAATCTAACAGTGATGCAATATATAAAAAAGGACAAAAAGCATACGAAGTAAACACCTTTCATGATCGAAACAAAGACGGAGTCATTACAAAAGAAGAAATCTCTGAGAATATTTCAGATTACTACCACTCAGGATTCAAATATGAAGAATAGCATTATTTATTTGATGCTAATTTTATTAGCAAGCACATACGTCCACGCTGATAAATTATCCGTTTTTGTTGACGTGAAAAGCATTGAAAGCAAAACAGATGAACCATTCTACGATGATAGTATTGATTTAGATATTGATGCCGACGGTAGCTTAGATAGCACTTTGCACTTTTCCTACTCAAAATCAGGACCGCCGCCTGCTTGCATAGACATAGATGATTGTAAAATCACTAATCACCCAGTAATCACATCCTATATTGATATTTTTAAAAAAAGGATTCACATAAACTTTATGTGTAGCTCTATAGGATTCTACTCAAAAAAGACTAACGGCCTTAGAGACATGCATTGTGGGCCAGATTTACGACTCCGCTGGAACGGAAAAAATTACACTGAACAATGAAAAAGCGGGCCATCGCCCGCTTTCTCGTTTCGCTTTCGGCTTATTCCACCGTCACCGACTTGGCCAGGTTACGCGGCTGGTCCACGTCGGTGCCCTTGAGCACGGCCACGTAGTAGGACAGCAGCTGCAGTGGCACGGTGTAGAGGATCGGGGCCAGGACGTCGTGGATGTGCGGCATGTTGATTACCTGGGTGCCTTCGCCATTGCCAAGACCGGCGGCTTCGTCAGCGAAAACGATCAGTTGGCCGCCACGGGCGCGGACTTCCTGCAGGTTGGACTTGAGCTTCTCCAGCAGCTCGTTGTTCGGTGCCACGGTGACCACCGGCATATCGGCGTCCACTAATGCCAATGGGCCGTGCTTGAGCTCGCCGGCCGGGTAGGCCTCGGCGTGGATGTAGGAGATTTCCTTGAGCTTGAGCGCGCCTTCCATGGCCACCGGGTACTGGGCACCACGACCGAGGAACAGGGTGTGGTGCTTCTCGGCGAACAGCTCGGCAACCTTCTCCACGGTCTTGTCCATGGCCAGCGCCTCGCCCAGGCGGGTCGGCAGGCGACGCAGTTCTTCTACCAGTTCGGCGGCGACACCGGCCTGCAGCGTACCGCGCACCTGGCCGAGGGCCAGGGTCAGCAACAGCAGGGAGACCAGCTGGGTAGTGAAGGCCTTGGTCGAGGCCACGCCAATCTCCGGGCCAGCCTGGGTCAGCAGGCACAGGTCGGACTCGCGCACCAGGGAGCTGGTGCCGACGTTGCAGATGGTCAGGCTGGCCAGGTAGCCGGCCTGTTTCGCATTGCGCAGCGCGGCCAGCGTGTCGGCGGTCTCGCCGGACTGGGAGATGGTGATAAACAGGCTGTCCGGCTGCACCGCCACCTGGCGGTAGCGGAACTCGCTGGCCACTTCGATCTGGCAGGGAATGCCGGTCAGCGCCTCCAGCCAGTAACGGGCGACCATACCGGCGTGGTAGCTGGTCCCGCAGGCGACGATCTGCACGTTGCGCACCTTGGCGAACAGCTGGCTGGCTTGCGGGCCGAAGGCCTGGACCAGCACGTGATCGCCGCCTAGGCGGCCTTCCAGGGTGCGCTGCACAACCTTGGGCTGCTCGTGGATTTCCTTAAGCATGAAGTGGCGGTACTCGCCCTTGTCGGCGGCCTCGGCACCTTCGTGGTACTGCACCGATTCACGCTGTACCGGCTGGCCGGCGACGTCCCAGATCTGCACGCTGTCGCGACGGATCTCGGCGATATCGCCCTCCTCCAGGTACATGAAGCGGTCGGTCACCTGACGCAGGGCGAGCTGGTCGGAGGCGAGGAAGTTCTCGCCCAGGCCTAGGCCGATCACCAGCGGGCTGCCGCTGCGGGCGGCGAGGATGCGGTCCGGCTGCTTGGCGCTGATCACCGCCAGGCCGTAGGCGCCGTGCAGCTCGGGAATAGCGGCCTTGAGCGCAGTGGTGAGGTCGCCGAGTTGCTGCAGCTTGTGCTGCAGCAGGTGGACGATGGTCTCGGTGTCGGTGTCGGAGGTGAAGACGTAGCCGAGGCCCTTGAGGCGCTCACGCAGCTCCTCGTGGTTCTCGATGATGCCGTTGTGCACTACGGCCAATTCTTCCCCGGAGAAATGCGGGTGGGCATTGCGCTCGCTCGGCGCACCATGGGTGGCCCAGCGGGTGTGGGCGATGCCTAGGCTGCCGGTCAGTGACTCGCCAGCCAGGGCCTGCTCCAGCTCGGCGACCTTGCCGACACGGCGACGGCGGGAAAGCATACCGGTCTGGGTGAAGACCGCCACGCCGGCGCTGTCATAACCGCGGTACTCCAGGCGCTTGAGGCCTTCGACCAGGATCGGGGTGATGTTGCGTTCAGCGACGGCGCCAACGATGCCACACATAGGGGTTCTCCTCAGGAAGCGGCGGCGAGGATCAGCTGAACCCCGCGCGCGCGTATCTGTTCGGCCACCTGGCTATCCAGGCGGTCGTCGGTGATCAGGGTATGGACGCTGCTCCAGGGCAGCTCCAGGTTGGGAATACGCCGGCCGACCTTGTCGCTCTCAACCATGACGATAACCTCGCGGGCCACTTCGGCCATGACCCGCGACAGACCCAGCAGCTCGTTGAAGGTGGTAGTGCCGCGCTCTAGGTCGATGCCATCGGCGCCGATGAACAGCTGGTCGAAATCATAGGAGCGCAGCACCTGTTCGGCGACCTGGCCCTGGAAGGACTCCGAGTGCGGGTCCCAGGTGCCGCCGGTCATCAGCAGCACCGGCTCATGCTCGATGTCGCGGAGGGCGTTGGCCACGTTCAGCGAGTTGGTCATCACCACCAGACCGGGCTGGCGGCCAAGCTGCGGGATCATCGCTGCCGTGGTGCTACCGCTGTCGATGATGATGCGCGCGTGCTCGCGGATCAGGCCGACCGCCGCGCGGGCAATGGCCTGCTTGTGCCGGGAAATGGGCTGGGCCGGCTCGCCGATCAGCTCCTGTGGCATGGGCACGGCGCCGCCGTAACGACGCAGCAGCAGGCCGTTCTTCTCCAGTTCGGCCAGGTCCTTTCGGATCGTAACTTCGGAGGTGGCGAAATGCTGCGCCAGGGCATCCACGACCACCTCGCCCTGCTCGTTGAGCAAGGCGAGGATCGCGTGGCGGCGCTGGGGCGTGTTGCGTTTCGACATCTAAGTTTCGATTCGAAAGATAATTGCGCGAATCAAAACCTAACGAAAGCTTTCGGTCAAGCGCAGAATGCACAAAAGGCGGCCTTGGCCGCCCTTTGCTTGCTCACATCTGACTACTTCGGCGTCTTCTGCGGGCGCTTCCAGCCTTCAATATTGCGCTGCTTGGCACGGCCCACGGCCAAGGCGGCGGCCGGTACGTCCTGGGTCACGGTAGAGCCGGCACCGGTGGTGGCGCCATTGCCCAGGGTGACAGGGGCGACGATGGAGCTATTGGAACCGATGAACACGTCTTCGCCCATCACGGTGCGGTGCTTGTTGGCGCCGTCGTAGTTGCAAGTGATGGTGCCGGCGCCGATGTTGGTGCGCGCGCCGATCTCGGCGTCGCCCAGGTAGCTCAGGTGCCCGGCCTTGGCACCCTCGCCCAGCACGGCGTTCTTCAGCTCGACGAAGTTGCCAACATGGGCCTTGGCCCCCAGCCTGGCGCCCGGACGCAGACGGGCAAACGGACCGCAGTCGGCGCCCTGGCCCAGTTCGGCACCTTCCAAGTGGCTGTTGGCTTTGACGATGGCGCCGCGACGCAGCACCGAGTCCTTGATTACGCAGTTCGGGCCGATCTGCACGTCGTCCTCGATGACCACCTTGCCTTCGAGGATCACGTTGACGTCGATCAGCACATCGCGGCCCACCGTTGCCTCGCCCCGCAGGTCGAAGCGTGCCGGGTCCAGCAGAGTCACGCCCTGGGCCATCAGGCCGCGGGCGGCGCGCTGCTGGTAGTAGCGCTCGAGTTGCGCCAACTGCATACGGTCGTTGGCACCGAGCACTTCCAGTTCGTCCTGCGGGTGTTCGGTAACTACCGGAATACCGTCCGCCACCGCCAGCGCCACCACGTCGGTCAGGTAGTACTCGCCCTGGGCGTTGTTGTTGGACAACCGGCTCAGCCAATCGCCCAGGCGCTTGCCCGGCAGGGCGAAGATGCCGGTGTTGCCCTCCTTGATCGCTCGCTGTTCCGGCGTGGCGTCCTTCTGTTCGACGATGCCCAGCACGCGCCCGGCCTCATCGCGCAGGATGCGGCCGTAGCCGGTGGGGTCCTGCATCACCACGCTGAGCAGCGCCGCCTGGTCCACGCTGGAGCGCTCCAGCAGACGGCGCAGGGTATCGGCCTGGATCAATGGCACATCGCCGTAGAGCACCAGGACCCGCTCGGCATCGATGCCCGGCACGGCCTGCGCCACGGCATGGCCGGTGCCCAGCTGCTCGGCCTGCAGGACGAAGTTGATATCGTCGGCCGCCAGGCGCTCGCGCACCCGTTCGGCGCCGTGGCCGATCACCACGTGGATCTTGCGCGGCGCAAGCGCGCGGGCGGTGTCGATGACGTGGCCGAGCATGGGCTTGCCGGCCACCGGGTGCAGGACCTTGGGCAGGGCCGAACGCATGCGGGTGCCCTGGCCGGCGGCGAGAATGACGATATCGAGGGACATAAAGGCAGATCCTGTAACTGTATTGCCCGAGTGCGAGCCCTTGGGAGGCCGCCGATAGACAAGGGAGCTCACTCCCTCGCCCCTAGCCCTTCTCCCAGAGGGAGAGGGACATATATTCCGACAGAAAAGAAAAAGGGTAGCCAAGGCTACCCTTTTACTCGCTGACGCTGGAAGCCGGAGGACGAGCCTCAGTACTTCTTGCGCATCTGCTGGACGGTACGCAGCTGGGCTGCGACTTCGGCCAGGTGAGCGGCGGCGGAACCATAGTTGAATTCCGAGCCTTTCTCGTTGAGCGCTTTCTCGGCGGCCTTGAGGGCCTCCTGAGCAGCAGCTTCGTCGATGTCGCCGGCACGAGTCACGGTGTCGGCCAGGACCTTCACCATGTTCGGCTGCACTTCGAGGAAACCACCAGAGATGTAGAACACCTCATGCTCGCCACCCTGCTTGACCAGGCGGATGGGGCCCGGCTTCAGGTCGGTGATCAGCGGGGCGTGGCCCGGAGCGATACCGAGATCGCCCAGGTTGCCGTGCGCGATCACCATCTCGACCAGACCGGAGAAGATCTCCGCTTCGGCACTGACGATGTCGCAATGGACAGTAATGGCCATACGCTTGCCTCACGAGCGCCCGTTGCCGGGCGCACAGGGGATTACAGTTTCTTGGCTTTCTCGATGGCTTCTTCGATGCTGCCAACCATGTAGAACGCCTGCTCCGGCAGGTGATCGTAGTCACCTTTCAGGATGCCGCTGAAACCAGCGATGGTGTCCTTCAGGGAAACGTACTTGCCCGGGGAGCCGGTGAAGACTTCAGCCACGAAGAACGGCTGGGACAGGAAGCGCTGGATCTTACGAGCACGGGCTACCAGTTGCTTGTCCGCTTCGGACAGCTCGTCCATACCGAGGATCGCGATGATGTCCTTCAGTTCCTTGTAACGCTGCAGAACGTACTGCACGCCACGTGCGGTCTCGTAGTGCTCCTGACCAACCACCAGCGGATCGAGCTGACGGGAGGTGGAGTCCAGCGGGTCCACGGCCGGGTAGATACCCAGGGAGGCGATGTCACGCGACAGTACGACGGTGGCGTCCAAGTGGGCGAAGGTGGTCGCCGGGCTCGGGTCGGTCAGGTCGTCCGCAGGTACGTATACGGCCTGTACCGAGGTGATCGAGCCGTTCTTGGTGGAGGTAATACGCTCCTGCAGAACGCCCATCTCTTCGGCCAGAGTCGGCTGGTAACCTACTGCGGAAGGCATACGGCCCAGCAGTGCGGATACTTCGGTACCGGCGAGGGTGTAACGGTAGATGTTGTCGACGAACAGCAGAACGTCACGACCTTCGTCACGGAACTTCTCGGCCATGGTCAGGCCGGTCAGTGCCACGCGCAGACGGTTGCCTGGCGGCTCGTTCATCTGGCCGTAGACCAGGGCCACTTTGTCGAGAACGTTGGAGTCCTTCATCTCGTGGTAGAAGTCGTTACCCTCACGAGTACGCTCACCCACACCAGCGAACACGGAATAACCGCTGTGTTCCATGGCGATGTTACGGATCAGTTCCATCATGTTCACGGTCTTGCCGACGCCGGCGCCACCGAACAGACCGACCTTACCGCCCTTGGCGAACGGGCAGACCAGGTCGATTACCTTGATACCGGTTTCCAGCAGGTCGTTGCCGCCCGCTTGCTCGGCGTAGGACGGCGCAGCGCGGTGGATTTCCCACTGCTCTTCTTCGCCAATCGGGCCAGCTTCGTCGATCGGGTTGCCCAGCACGTCCATGATCCGGCCCAGGGTCGCTTTACCGACCGGTACGGAGATGGCCTTGCCAGTACGGGTGACGTCCAGACCACGCTTCAGACCTTCGGTCGAGCCCATGGCGATGGAACGTACCACACCGTCGCCCAGCTGCTGCTGAACTTCCAGGGTGGTTTCGGCGCCAACTACTTTCAGCGCTTCATAAACACTCGGCACTTGATCACGCGGGAATTCCACGTCGATAACGGCGCCGATGATTTGAACGATACGTCCGCTACTCATCTTTGGTTCCTCTGAATATTTGAACCGTTCTTAAACCGCGGCAGCGCCGCCGACGATTTCCGAAATTTCCTGGGTGATCGCTGCCTGACGAGCCTTGTTGTAAATCAGCTGCAGGTCTTTGATCAGTTCGCCAGCATTATCGGTGGCGTTCTTCATCGCGATCATCCGTGCTGCCTGTTCAGCAGCAGCGTTCTCGACCACCGCCTGATACACCTGCGACTCCACATAACGCACCATCAGACCGTCGAGCAGCTGTTTGGCGTCGGGTTCGTACAGGTAGTCCCAGTGGTGCTTGAGACCTTCATCCGGAGTCGCCACCAGGGGAACGAGCTGCTCCACTGTCGGCTTTTGCGTCATGGTATTGACGAACTTGTTCGAGACCACGGACAGACGATCGATGCGACCTTCCAGGTAAGCATCGAGCATGACCTTGACGGAACCGATCAGATCGTTGATCGAGGGTTCTTCGCCCAGGTGACTGATCGCAGCAACGACATTGCCACCAAAGTTGCGGAAGAATGCCGCACCCTTGCTGCCAATCACGCAGAGATCGATCTCCACGCCTTGCTCGCGATTGCTCGTCATGTCCTTGACCAGAGCCTTGAACAGGTTGGTATTCAGACCACCGCACAGACCACGGTCCGAACTCACCACCACGTAACCGACGCGCTTGACTTCACGCTCGATCATGAACGGGTGACGATATTCCGGGTTGGCGTTGGCCAGATGACCAATCACCTGGCGGATACGCTCCGCGTAGGGACGACTGGCAGCCATGCGCTGTTGAGCCCTGCGCATTTTGCTGGTCGCCACCTTTTCCATGGCGCTGGTGATCTTCTGCGTGCTTTTGATGCTCGCAATCTTGCTGCGAATCTCTTTTGCGCCTGCCATGTAACACCTATCAGGTTAGCAAGCGGGGGCCAGCAGGCCCCCACTGCGGCTTACCAGGTTTGGGTGGCCTTGAACTTCTCGATACCGGCTTTCAGCTGGCCATCGATGTCGTCATTGAAGTCGCCCTTCTCGTTGATCTTCGCCATCAGTGCGGCGTTCTCACGGTTGAAGTAGGCGATCAGGGCCTGCTCGAAGCTTATGATCTTGGCGACTTCGACGTCGGCCAGGAAACCACGCTCGGCGGCATACAGGCTCACCGCCATGTCGGCGATGGACATCGGCGCGTACTGCTTCTGCTTCATCAGCTCGGTAACGCGCTGACCGTGATCCAGCTGCTTGCGGGTAGCCTCGTCCAGGTCAGAAGCGAACTGGGCAAAAGCCGCCAGTTCACGGTACTGAGCCAGAGCGGTACGGATACCACCGGACAGCTTCTTGATGATCTTGGTCTGAGCGGCACCACCCACGCGGGATACCGAGATACCGGCGTTGACGGCCGGACGGATACCCGAGTTGAACATGGCCGATTCCAGGAAGATCTGACCGTCGGTGATGGAGATCACGTTGGTCGGAACGAACGCGGAAACGTCGCCAGCCTGGGTTTCGATGATCGGCAGAGCGGTCAGGGAACCGGTCTTGCCCTTCACGGCACCGTTGGTGAACTTCTCGACGTACTCTTCGGAAACGCGGGAAGCGCGCTCCAGCAGACGGCTGTGGAGATAGAACACGTCGCCCGGGTAGGCTTCGCGGCCCGGCGGACGGCGCAGCAGCAGGGAGATCTGGCGGTAGGCAACGGCCTGCTTGGACAGGTCGTCGTACACGATCAGGGCGTCTTCACCGCGGTCGCGGAAGTATTCGCCCATGGTGCAACCGGCGTACGGAGCCAGGAACTGCAGGGCAGCCGACTCGGAAGCGCTGGCGGCTACCACGATGGTGTTGGCCAGGGCGCCAGCTTCTTCCAGCTTGCGCACCACGTTGGCGATGGTCGATTGCTTCTGACCAATGGCGACGTAGACGCAGCGGATGCCGCTGTTCTTCTGGTTGATGATGGCGTCGACAGCCAGAGCGGTCTTACCGATCTGACGGTCACCGATGATCAGCTCGCGCTGGCCACGGCCGACCGGAATCATGGCGTCAACCGACTTGTAACCGGTCTGTACCGGCTGGTCGACCGACTTACGCCAGATCACGCCCGGTGCAACTTTCTCAACGGCGTCGGTGGCCTGAGCGTTGATCGGGCCTTTGCCGTCGATCGGGTTGCCCAGCGCGTCGACGACGCGGCCCAGCAGTTCCGGACCAACCGGGACTTCCAGGATGCGGCCGGTGCACTTGGCGCTCATGCCTTCGGCGAGGCTGGTATAAGCACCCAGCACAACGGCACCGACGGAGTCTTGCTCCAGGTTCAGCGCCATACCGTAGACACCACCCGGGAACTCGATCATTTCGCCGTACATGACGTCGGCCAGACCGTAGATACGCACGATACCGTCGGAGACGGATACCACGGTACCTTCGTTGCGGGCTTGGGAAGAGACGTCGAGTTTCTCGATACGCCCCTTGATGATTTCACTAATTTCGGAAGGATTGAGTTGCTGCATTGCTCTGCTGCCCCTTCAAACTCAAGATTTCAACGCTTCGGCCAGCTTCGCGATTTTGCCGCGAACCGAGCCATCGATAACCAGGTCGCCTGCGCGGATAACCACACCACCGATGAGGGTGGCGTCTTCCGTCACATGCAGACGCACTTCTCGACTGAGCCGTGCGTTGAGAACCTTGGCGAGTTTGTCTTGCTGTTCTGTGCTCAATGCGAAGGCACTGGTCACTTCCACGTCCACCGATTTTTCCTGCTCGGCCTTGTACAGCTCGAACTGGGCGGCGATTTCCGGCAACAGGTCGAGACGACCGTTTTCGGCGACGACGGAAATGAAGTTGCGTGCCTGGGCGTCGAACTTGTCACCACACACTTCGTTGAAAGTGGTGGCCTTCTCTGCGCTCGTCAGACGCGGGGCCTTGAGCACGCGCTGCATGGTGTCGTCTTGCGACACCGCCGCAGCCAGGCCGAGCATGGCTGACCAGGAGGCCAGTTGCTGGTGGGCCTGAGCGTGCTCGAAAGCTGCCTTGGCGTAAGGTCGGGCCAGCGTGGTCAGTTCTGCCATGATCGCCCTCGCTTAGATTTCGGCAGCCAGTTTGTTAACCAGCTCCGCATGCGCGTTTTGATCGATGGATGCACCCAGGATCTTCTCGGCACCGCCAACAGCCAGGGCACCCACTTGGGCACGCAGGGCGTCTTTGACGCTGTTCAGTTCCTGTTCGATCTCGGCCTGAGCCTGAGCCTTCACACGGTCAGCTTCGACACGAGCCTGATCACGGGCTTCGTCGACGATCTGGGTCGCGCGCTTCTTGGCCTGCTCGATGATTTCAGCAGCCTGGGTTTTGGCTTCGCGCAGTTGCTGAGCCACTTTCTCGTGGGCCAGTTCCAGATCGCGAGCCGCACGGTTGGCGGCGTCCAGACCATCAGCGATCTTCTTTTGGCGTTCACGCAGAGCCGTGATGACCGGAGGCCACACGAACTTCATGCAGAACAGCACGAAAATGAAGAACGCAACGGCCTGGCCAATCAGGGTTGCATTAATGTTCACGCCAGTACCTCGCTGTTCGTTGTTTCGTCAAACCAATCAACTCGCAAGCGAGTGATTAGCCGGCGATCTGACCAACGAAGGGGTTCGCGAAGGTGAAGAACAGAGCGATACCAACGCCGATCATGGTCACGGCGTCCAGCAGACCGGCGACGATGAACATTTTCACCTGCAGCATCGGAACCATTTCCGGCTGACGAGCAGCGCCTTCCAGGAACTTGCCGCCCAGCAGACCGAAGCCAATGGCAGTACCCAGAGCGCCCAGACCGATCAGCAGGGCAACAGCAATCGCGGTGAGACCAACTACAGTTTCCATTTTTCCTCCCGACTTTTACGTCGTATTGGTTTAGGTTGAAGCGATAAAGCGGTTTTCGTTTTACCCCAAGAGGCGGGCGCCTCTTAGTGGTTGTCTTCGTGCGCCATCGACAGATAGACGATGGTCAACATCATGAAGATGAAGGCCTGCAGGGTGATGATCAGGATGTGGAACACGGCCCACGCCCAGTTCAGCGCCACGCCCAGAGTGCTCAGCAGGAACAGGCCGCTGCCGAACATCACGGCGATCAGGATGAAGATCAGTTCGCCGGCATACATGTTGCCGAACAGCCGCAGAGCCAGGGAAATCGGCTTGGCGATCAGGGTGACGAACTCGAGCAGGAAGTTGACCGGGATCAGCAGGATCTGCACGAAGATGTTGCTGCTGCTGAACGGGTGCAGGGTCAGCTCACCGAGGAAGCCGCCGATACCCTTGACCTTGATGCTGTAGAACACGATCAGGGCGAACACCGACAGGGCCAGGCCCAGAGTGGCGTTCGGGTCGGTGGTCGGCACCACGCGGAAGAACAGGTGCTCGTTGCCAGTGATCTTGGCGGCCAGGACCGGCAGGAAGTCGACCGGCACCAGGTCCATCAGGTTCATCAGGAAGATCCAGACGAAGATGGTCAGAGCCAGCGGAGCGATCAGGGCGTTGCGGCCGTGGAAGGTATCCTTGACGCTGCCGTCAACGAACTCGACTAGCACTTCGACGAAGTTCTGCAGGGCGCCCGGCTGACCGCTGGTGGCGCGCTTGGCGGCCATGCGGAACAGCAGGATGAATACCAGGCCAAGGAAAACGGACCAGCCGAGAGTATCGACGTGGAAGGCCCAGAAGCCCATTTCCTTTGCTTCTTGCGCGGTGTGGGCGAAGCCCCAGTCACCATTCGGCAGTTGCCCGAAGGTCAGGTTCTGCAGGTGGTGCTGGATATAGCCCGAAGCGGTTTGTTCTGCCATGTTTGCCTCAAACGCTCTAAGGTCTCGAAAGTCTTGTTCTCATCAGCAGCGGGGCGAACCAGCCGACGCTGAGCGCCAGCACGAAGATGCCGAACAGAGCCGGCGCCTCCAGGGGTTTCACCACCACGAACGCCAGTGCAAACAGCACTGCCGTCAGAATCAGCTTGCCCGCTTCGCCGGCATAGAAAGACCGGACGATGCTCTGGGCTGCCCGCGCCCCGCTGAAACGGAACGCCTTGTGGGCGAAATACAGATTGGGGAGCCAGGCAATAAGCCCCCCGCAGAGTCCCGAGTAGCCACTCACTGCGCCGCGCCAGCCGAACAGAGCGGCAGCGGCCAGCAGAATCACGGCCAGTTGGGCCAGCAGTACCGGAAACACCGGTAAACGATGGAAGGGCAGGCGGTTCGGCGTGCGGGCATCCATCTCTTGCTGTTCCTCTGGGTCGGCACGTTAAATCAACAACTTGGCATACTTTGTGCCGACAAAATGCGCGCAGAGTATAGGGGGGGTTCCCCCCCTGTTCAACTGGCCGGTAGTGAATTCCGACCGCCCGCTACACGGTCAACGATGAGCAATTGTTTCAGCGGATGTGGGCCAGTACACCCTGCAGTTCGTCCAGCGAGCTGTAGCGGATCACCAGTTGCCCCTTGCCCTTGGCACCGTGCTTGATCTGCACCGGAGCCCCTAGCTTCTCGGCCAGGCGCTGTTCCAGGCGGTTGATGTCCGGGTCGGCCTTGGCCTTCTCGGCAGGCTTGTCCTTGCTGTTCAGCCACTGGCGCACCAGTGCTTCGGTTTGGCGCACGGTGAGGCCGCGTGCGACAACATGTCGCGCGCCTTCTACCTGCTGTTCCAGCGGCAGACCGAGCAGGGCACGGGCATGGCCCATCTCGAGATCACCGTGCGCGAGCAGGGTCTTGATCTCTTCCGGCAGGGCGATCAGGCGCAGCAGGTTGGTAATGGTCACCCGCGACTTGCCGACCGCATCGGCGACCTGCTGCTGGGTCAGCTCGAACTCTTGCTGCAGGCGCTGCAGGGCCACGGCTTCCTCGATCGGGTTGAGGTCTTCGCGCTGGATGTTCTCGATCAGCGCCATGGCGATGGCGGCTTCGTCCGGCACTTCGCGGACCATGGCGGGGATCTTGTCCAGGCCGGCCTGCTGGCTGGCACGCCAGCGGCGTTCACCGGCGATGATCTCGAAGCGGCCGCCGCCGATGGGGCGCACCACGATCGGCTGCATCACGCCCTGGACCTTGATCGAATTGGCCAGCTCTTCCAGCGCCGAAGGATCCATGTCGCGGCGCGGCTGGTACTTGCCGCGCTGGATCAGGTCCAGCGGCAGGTGCTGCAGCTCGCGGCTGTCGACCTTGACCGCTTCTTCTTCCAGGGTAGCGGCGGTGCTGCCGCCGAGCAGGGCGTCCAGTCCGCGGCCAAGTCCGCGCTTCTTGATGGCCATGAGATTCCTTTATGCAGTTGCGGTTTTCGCGGCGGCGCGTTGACGGCGCACCAGTTCGCCAGCCAGCGCCAGGTAGGCGATGGCGCCGCGTGATTGCTTGTCATAGGCCAGCGCCGGCATGCCGAAGCTGGGCGCCTCGGCCAGGCGCACGTTGCGCGGGATGACCACGTCGTACAACTGCTCGCCGAAGTGCTCCTTGAGCTGGGCACTGACGTCGTTGGTCAGGCTGATGCGCGGGTCATACATGGTGCGCAGCAGGCCTTCGATCTTCAGGCTCGGATTGAGCAGCGAGCCGATGCGCTGAATGCTGTTCATCAGGTCGGTCAGGCCCTCCAGTGCGTAGTACTCGCACTGCATGGGGATGATCACACCGTCGGCGGCGACCAGGGCGTTGACCGTGAGCATCGACAGCGCCGGCGGGCAGTCGATGAGGATGTAGTCGTAGTTCTCGCGGATCGGCGCCAGTGCGTAACGCAGGCGGCTCTCCTTCATCTTCATCTCGAGCAGGGCGACTTCGGCGGCGGTCAGGTCGCGGTTGGCCGGCAGCAGCTGGTAGCCACCATGCTCAGAGAACTGCATGGCCTCGCCGACGGTGCTCTCGCCGATCAGCACGTCGTAGATGGAGTGCTCCAGGGCCTGCTTATCCACACCGCTGCCCATGGTGGCGTTGCCCTGTGGATCGAGGTCGATCAGCAGCACGCGGCGCTTGGTGGCGACCAGCGAGGCGGCCAGGTTGATGCAGGTGGTGGTCTTGCCGACCCCGCCTTTCTGATTGGCGATCGCGAATACCTTGGCCATCTGTGCTTCCCCCTAGACCGAGCGTCGCAGTATCAACAGGTGACGCTGGCCTTGGCAACCGGGAACCTTGAGCACGTCGCAGCTTTGCAGGCGGAAGTCCGCCGGCAGCGCCTGCAACTCGTCGTCCGGCTGCACGCCTTTCATCGCCAGCCAGTGGGTATCGCCGTTGCCCAGATGGCGGGTCCAGTCGGTGAAGTCCTGCAGCGAGCTGAACGCGCGCGAGCAGATGCCGCTGAACGGAACTTGCGGACGGAACTCTTCGACCCGGCTGTGGATAACTTCCAGGTTGGCCAGCTTGAGCTCCAGCTTCACCTGGGTGAGAAAGCGCGTCTTCTTGCCGTTGGAATCGAGCAGGGTGAAGCGCCGTTCGGGAAACAGGATGGCCAGGGGAATACCGGGCATGCCGCCACCGCTGCCGACATCCAGCCAGTTGTCACCGTATTGGGCCACGAAGGGAACCACGCTGAGGCTGTCGAGCAGATGACGCGAGACCATTTCGTCCGGGTTGCGCACGGCGGTCAGGTTATAGGCCTTGTTCCACTTGATCAGCAGGGCCAGATAGGCCAGCAGTTGTTCCTGCTGCAGGGGGCTGAGCACGACGCCGAGCGTCTGCGCGCCCTGCGCGAGTTCCTCGGCATGGCGATGGGTGACCTGGGACATCAGGCGCTGGCCTCCAGGGTCTGGCCGGCGTTGCGCTTCTTCAGGTGGATCAGCAGCAGGGAGATGGCCGCCGGAGTCACGCCCGGAATGCGCCCGGCCTGGCCGAGCGTTTCGGGGCGGGTCTTGCCCAGCTTGCCCTGAATCTCCTTGGACAGGCCGGAGATGCTGGCGTAGTCGATATCGGCCGGCAGCTTGGTGTCCTCGCTGGCGCGCAGGCGCTCGATTTCTTCCTGCTGGCGGTCGATGTAGCCGGCGTACTTGGTCTTGATCTCCACCTGCTCGGCGACCTGGGCATCAACGGCCGGCGCTTCGGTCACTTCAGCCAGGGCGGCGTAGTCAATTTCCGGGCGGGCCAGCAGGTTGAGCAGGTTGTATTCGTGGGCCAGCGGCGTGCCGAAGCGCGCGACGATAGCATCGCCCTGAGGCGTACCGGGGCGCACCCAGGTGCTTTTCAGGCGCTGTTCTTCCTGGACGATGCCCTCGCGCTTGGCCTCAAACGCGGCCCAGCGGACGTCGTCGATCAGGCCCAGCTCGCGGCCTTTCTCGGTCAGGCGCAGGTCGGCGTTGTCCTCGCGCAGGATCAGCCGATACTCGGCGCGCGAAGTGAACATGCGGTAGGGCTCCTGGGTGCCAAGCGTAATCAGATCATCCACGAGCACGCCGATATAGGCCTCGTCGCGGCGCGGGCACCAGCTGTCCTTGCCCTGCGCACGCAGCGCAGCGTTGGCGCCGGCCAGCAGGCCCTGGGCGCCGGCTTCTTCGTAGCCGGTGGTGCCGTTGATCTGGCCGGCGAAGAACAGGCCGCCGATGACCTTGGTCTCCAGGCTGTACTTGAGGTCGCGCGGATCGAAGTAGTCGTACTCGATGGCGTAGCCAGGACGCACGATATGGGCGTTCTCCATGCCGCGGATCGAGCGCACGATTTCCAGCTGCACGTCGAACGGCAGCGAAGTGGAGATGCCGTTGGGATACAGCTCATGGGTGGTCAGGCCTTCCGGCTCGATGAACACCTGATGGCTGTCCTTGTCGGCGAAGCGGTGGATCTTGTCTTCGATCGACGGACAGTAGCGCGGGCCAATGCCTTCGATCACGCCCGAGTACATCGGCGAGCGATCCAGGTTGCTGGCGATGATCTCGTGAGTGCGCGCGTTGGTGTGGGTCATCCAGCAGCTGATCTGGCGAGGATGCATGGCCTGGTTGCCGAGGAAGGACATCACCGGGGTCGGGGTGTCGCCGGGTTGCTCGGTCATCACCGAGAAATCCACCGAGCGGCCATCGATACGCGGCGGCGTGCCGGTCTTCAGGCGGCCAACGCGCAGCGGCAGCTCGCGCAGGCGCTTGGCCAGGGCGATCGAAGGCGGATCGCCGGCACGGCCGCCGGAGTAGTTCTGCAGGCCGATGTGGATAAGTCCGCCGAGGAAGGTGCCGGTGGTCAGTACCACGTTGTCGGCCATGAAGCGCAGGCCCATTTGGGTGACCACACCCTTGACCTGGTCCTGCTCGACGATCAGGTCGTCCGCCGCCTGCTGGAATATCCACAGGTTCGCCTGGTTTTCCAGAATCTCGCGGATGGCTGCTTTGTAGAGCACGCGGTCGGCCTGGGCGCGGGTGGCGCGCACGGCCGGGCCCTTGCGGCTGTTTAGCACGCGGAACTGGATACCGCCCTTGTCGGTGGCCAGCGCCATGGCGCCGCCGAGGGCATCGATTTCCTTGACCAGATGGCTCTTGCCGATGCCGCCGATGGCCGGGTTGCAGCTCATCTGGCCGAGGGTTTCCACATTGTGGGTCAACAGCAGGGTCTTCACGCCCATGCGTGCGGCTGCCAGCGCAGCCTCGGTGCCGGCATGACCGCCGCCGATCACGATCACGTCAAAACGGGAAGGGAAGTCCACCACGCACCTCGTGCCTGTAGAAAAAGGGGGAATAGAGAAGGGGCGCAAGTATAGGGACTTAGCCGGGGTGAATGAAGCCTTCTGCACAAAAAATAGCCAGCTGGTCGGCTCTTAGGCTTATAGAGAATAAAAAGAATGAATTTATATAAAGCCTTATTTTTATTCTTATGTATGGTGCCGGCCGTTTCTGTGGATAGATTGCCAGAAGGCTTGTTGCTCATGGGCTGCAGCGAATGATAACCCTGTGGCGTTCCTGCCACTTTCCGGGGGGCAAGCTGCGGGCCAGCTGTGGATGGAAAGGTCTTTTATGCACAGGCCAGGTTATCTTCAGTATTCAGGCCGGCTTATCGACCGTGCTCAGGCCGGGTTTTCCACAGGATTCCCGGTAACCGCAGTTGCTCCCTGGATCACCGATGAGCGTGGCTATTTGCCGATGCAGAAGCTGGAAAAGATGCGCCCGAGCAGATCGTCGGAGCTGAAGGCACCGGTGATCTCACCCAACGCCTGCTGGGCCTGGCGCAGATCCTCGGCCAGCAGCTCGCCTGCGCCCATCAGAGTCAGCTGGTTGCGGCCATGCTCCAGGCTGGCCTGGGCCTGGCGCAGGGCCTCCAGGTGACGGCGGCGCGCGCTGAAGCCGCTCTCGGCGGTCTGCTCGAAGCCCATGCAGGCCTTCAGGTGCTCGCGCAGCAGCTCCAGCCCAGCGGCCGACTTGGCGGACAGGGCGATGGTCACGTGGCCGTCGTTACAGGTTTCCAGGGCGACGGGTTCGCCCGACAGATCGGCTTTGTTGCGGATCAGGGTGACCCGTGCCGGATCGGGCTTGCTGTCGAGAAACTCCGGCCACAGGGCGAAGGGATCGGCGGCTTCCGATGCCGTGGAGTCCACCACCAGCAGTACCCGGTCGGCTTCGCCGATGGCCTTGAGCGCGCGCTCCACGCCGATCCTCTCCACCTGGTCATCGGTGTCGCGCAGGCCGGCGGTGTCCACCACGTGCAGCGGCATGCCATCGATGTGGATATGTTCGCGCAGCACATCGCGGGTGGTGCCGGCGATATCGGTGACGATGGCCGCCTCGCGCCCGGCCAGGGCATTGAGCAGGCTGGACTTGCCGGCGTTGGGCCGACCGGCGATGACCACGTTCATGCCGTCACGCAGCAGTGCGCCTTGACCAGCTTCGCGCAGCACTGTGGATAAGTAATCGCGCACAGCATCTAGCTGACTCAGTACATGGCCGTCGGCGAGGAAGTCGATCTCTTCTTCGGGGAAGTCGATGGCGGCTTCGACGTAGATGCGCAGCTGGATCAGGCGTTCGGTCAGTTCGTGCACCCGCCGTGAAAACTCACCCTGCAGCGACCTCAGGGCGTTGCGCGCGGCCTGAGTCGAGCTGGCCTCAATCAGGTCGGCGATGGCCTCGGCCTGCGCCAGATCGAGCTTGTCGTTGAGGAAGGCGCGCTCGCTGAACTCGCCCGGACGTGCCTGCCGCGCGCCCAACTGCAGGCAGCGCTGCAGCAGCATATCCAGCACCACCGGGCCACCGTGGCCCTGCAGCTCCAGTACGTCTTCGCCGGTGAAGGAATGTGGGCCGGGGAAGAACAGCAGCAGGCCCTGGTCGATCACCTCGCCATCGTCGTCGTGCCAGGGGCCGTAGTGCGCGTGGCGTGGCCGGGGCTCCAGGCCGGAGAGGCTGATGCCGATGGCGCGCGCGCGAGGCCCGGACACGCGCACGATGCCGACGCCCCCGCGACCCTGGGCAGTGGCGACGGCGGCTATGGTTTCACGGGCGCTGGTCATGCTGGTGTTCTCGGCAGTGGATATCTGACAGATAGCAAAACGCCCCACGAGGGGGCGTCTTGTGCAGCTTAGCGGGTTCAGGCCTTGGCCGCGGCCGCTTCGATCTGGCGGGTAATGTACCACTGCTGGGCAATGGACAGGACGTTGTTGACCACCCAGTACAGCACCAGACCGGCCGGGAACCAGAGGAAGAAGAAGGTGAAGATGATCGGCATCATCTTCATCACCTTGGCCTGCATGGGGTCCGGCGGAGTCGGGTTGAGGTGCTGCTGGATGAACATGGTCGCGCCCATGATGATCGGCAGCAGGAAGTAGGGGTCCTTGATCGACAGGTCGGTGATCCAGAACATCCACGGCGCCTGGCGCATCTCGACGCTTTCCAGGAGTACCCAGTAGAGCGCCAGGAACACCGGCATCTGCACCAGGATCGGCAGGCAGCCACCGAGCGGGTTGATCTTCTCCTTCTTGTACAGCTCCATCATCGCCTGGGACATTTTCTGACGATCATCGCCAAACTGTTCCTTCAGCGCCTGCAGCTTGGGCGAAACAGCGCGCATGCGGGCCATGGAGCGATAACTGGCAGCCGAGAGCGGGAAGAAGGCCAGCTTGATGATGATGGTCAGGACGATGATCGACCAACCCCAGTTGCCGAGCAGGCTGTGGATATGTTCCAGCAGCCAGAAGATCGGCTGGGCGATGAACCACAGCACGCCGTAGTCGACGGTCAGCTCCAGGCCTGGCGACAGGGCCTTGAGGTGATCCTGGATCTTCGGACCGGCATACAGCACGGCACCGGTTTCGGCGCTGGCGCCGGCCGCGACGCTCAGCTGCGGACCGGTGAAGCCGATGATGTAGTTGCCCTGGCTGTCCTTGCGGGTCTGCACACTGTTGCTGTCGTCCTTGTTGGCGACCCAGGCGGTGACGAAATAGTGCTGCAGCCAGGCGACCCAGCCGCCCTGCACGGTTTCGCGCAGGCTCTTCTCGTCCATGTCGCCCATCTTCACCTTCTTGTACGGTTCCTCGGCGGTCCACAGGGCGGCGCCCAGGTAGGTCGCGGTACCGGTGGCGGTGGTGGAAGATGGGTCGGCGCTGTTGTCACGCTTGAGCTGGGCGTAGAAGTTACCGCTCCAGGCCTGACCGCTCTGGTTGTCGATCTTGTAATCGACTTTCAGATCGTACTGACCACGCTCGAAGCTGAAGCGCTTGACGTAGTTGACCCCGGCCTCGGCATAGGTCAGCTCGACCACCAGCTGGTCCTGGCCATCAGCCATTGCATAGCTGCGCTGTGCGCTGCTCCACAGGGCACGTCCGCTGGTCTTGTCCGGTGCGTTGGTACCGATCAGGCCGCTCTGTGCCAGGTAGGTACGCTCCCCGCCGTTGTCGAACAGCTGGAACGGCACGTCCGGGCGATCCTGGCGACGCGGATACTGCGGCAGCGTCAGTTGGACGATATCACCGCCCTTGGGATCGATCGCCAGCTCGAGCACATCGGTCTTCACCCGGATCAGCTCGTCGCTGACCGCTGCCGGAGCCGCCAGCTGCGGGTTGGCCTCGGTATTGGCGGTCGGCACGTCGTCAGCGGCATTGCTGGCCGGAACATCCGGCAGGCTCGCGGCCTGGTTGCCGCTGACGGTGGTGCTGGCGGTCGCCGGAATGGCGGCTTGGCCGTAGTCCTCGTTCCACTGCAGAACCATCAGGTAGGACACGATGGCCAGGGCGACGAGCAGGATCGAGCGTTGGATGTCCATGGATTACTCGGTCATCGAAGGTGAGGAGGGAGGCGGAACCGGATCGTAACCACCGGGGTTCCAGGGATGGCAGCGACTCAGGCGGCGTAGGCCGAGCCAACTGCCACGCAGCACGCCATGCGTTTCGATGGCTTGCTGGGTGTAGCAGGAGCAGCTGGGATAGAAGCGACAGTGACTGGCCATCAAGGGGCTGATGGCGTAGCGGTAGAACTGGATCGGTAGAATCACCAGTTTACGCATGGGGGCTGTCGCCTACCCCGGGAGGTGCGGCTGCGGGACGCTGTTTGGCCAGGCGTTTCCAGAGTTTGCCGAACTGCTCATGCAGTTCCGGATTGTCCAGATCACCAAGACCTTTGCGTGCCACCACAACAATGTCCAGACCTGCCAGCAACTCCTGATGGTGCCGGAAAGAATCCCGGATCAGACGTTTCAGGCGGTTGCGCTCGACGGAGAGCTTGACGCTTTTCTTGCCGATCACCAGCCCCAGACGAGGATGCTCGAGATCGTTGGCACGTGCGAGGAGCAGGACGTTCTTGCCTGGTGCCTTGCCGCTCGGTGAGTCGAAGACTGCCTTGAATTGTCGGGGGGTCAGCAGACGCTTTTCCCGACCGTAGTCTCGACTCACCACCCGTTCCGAGTAATCAGACGGTCAGACGCTTGCGGCCCTTGGCGCGACGACGCGACAGGACGGCACGGCCGTTCTTGGTGGCCATGCGAGCGCGGAAACCGTGAACGCGAGCGCGCTTGAGGGTGCTGGGTTGGAAAGTACGTTTCATGCTGATCTACCTGGGTGGTCCATACGGGCCTGGATGGCCCCCGTTTAAAGAGACCGGCGATTCTAGTGAAACCGCGGCGCCAGGTCAATTTCCAACCAGCCTGGAATCTGTAAAGAAAGATAAAAGGAAGGAAAATCTTTAAAGAGCTTGTTCTAGTAAAACTTAATGACCCTCCAGCGTGCTGTGGAAAAGTCTATAGAAGCCTAGTGCTTTGTGCCTTGGCGAGAAGGATAAGCTTGTCCGAAAGTGGTGTGCCGGCTGTTCGCAGCCCGTGCACCGCCTGTGCAGAAAAGATCCACTTACCCACAGAGGGCTTTTCCTTTGCGTTACCCCCAGGCTTTTGCCCAGCCTTCAGTTACCTTTATCCACAGACTTTACGGATCTTGTTGTGAACGCCGGAAACACCAATAAATCCTTGATTCTATTCGGCTGAGCGTGTCGATTCGTGTGGATAACTCTGCCCCCCCAGGGCTACAATGAAGGCCGTTTTTTGCATCGCAACCGTAGCGATCCCAGGGGATTTCCGTGTCCGTAGAACTTTGGCAGCAGTGTGTGGAGCTGCTTCGCGACGAGTTGCCCGCCCAGCAATTCAATACCTGGATCCGCCCACTACAGGTGGAGTCGGCTGGCGACGAGCTGCGCGTCTATGCGCCTAATCGCTTCGTGCTCGACTGGGTCAACGAAAAATACATGGTGCGCTTGCTCGAATTGCTGGCCGAGCGTGCCAATGGTCTGGCTCCGGCGCTGTCGCTGCTGATCGGCAGCAAGCGCAGCCCCGCCCCGCGCATGGCGGCTCCTACACCTTCGCCTTCTATTAACAGTGCGCCGGTGGCCTCCGCGCCGACGGCCGTTGCCGATGTGTCGACCAATAGCGATCCGCTGGTCGTGGCGGCGCCGCAGCCAGCCGCCAGCCGGCCGGTCGAGCGCACCGTGCAGGTGGAAGGCGCGCTCAAGCACACCAGCTACCTGAATCGCACCTTCACCTTCGAGAATTTCGTCGAGGGCAAGTCCAACCAGATGGCCCGCGCGGCGGCCTGGCAGGTAGCGGACAACCTGAAGCACGGCTACAACCCGCTGTTCCTCTATGGTGGGGTCGGCCTGGGCAAGACCCACCTGATGCATGCGGTGGGCAACCACCTGCTGAAGAAGAACCCCAATGCCAAGGTGGTTTACCTGCATTCCGAGCGCTTCGTCGCCGACATGGTCAAGGCGCTGCAGCTCAATGCGATCAACGAGTTCAAGCGCTTCTACCGCTCGGTGGATGCGCTGCTGATCGACGACATCCAGTTCTTCGCCAAGAAGGAGCGCTCCCAGGAAGAGTTTTTCCACACCTTCAATGCGCTTCTTGAGGGCGGCCAGCAGGTGATCCTCACCAGCGATCGCTACCCGAAGGAGATCGAGGGCCTGGAAGAGCGCCTGAAGTCGCGTTTCGGTTGGGGCCTGACCGTTGCCGTCGAGCCGCCGGAGCTGGAGACCCGCGTCGCCATCCTGATGAAGAAGGCCGAGCAGACCAAGGTCGATCTGCCCCACGATGCCGCCTTCTTCATCGCCCAGCGTATCCGCTCCAATGTGCGTGAACTGGAGGGCGCGCTGAAACGGGTAATCGCCCACTCGCACTTCACCAACCAGCCGATCAGCATCGAGCTGATTCGTGAGTCGCTGAAGGACCTGCTGGCCCTGCAGGATAAGCTGGTCAGCGTCGACAATATTCAGCGCACGGTGGCTGAGTACTACAAGATCAAGATCGCCGATCTGCTCTCCAAGCGGCGTTCCCGTTCGGTGGCTCGCCCGCGTCAGGTGGCTATGGCCCTGTCCAAGGAACTGACTAACCACAGCCTGCCGGAAATCGGTGATGCTTTTGGCGGAAGAGACCACACCACAGTGCTGCACGCCTGTCGTAAGATTGCGGAATTGCGCGAAGCCGACGCGGATATCCGCGAGGACTACAAGAACCTGCTGCGCACCCTGACCACCTGATCGCAGCCCATAAGGCAAGGGACTAGACCATGCATTTCACCATTCAACGCGAAGCCCTGTTGAAACCCCTGCAACTGGTCGCCGGTGTCGTCGAACGCCGCCAGACCCTGCCGGTCCTGTCGAACGTGCTGCTGGTGGTCGAAGGCCAGCAGCTGTCGCTGACCGGTACCGACCTGGAAGTCGAGTTGGTGGGGCGCGTGACCCTGGAAGACAGTGCCGAGCCGGGTGAGATCACCGTACCGGCGCGCAAGCTGATGGACATCTGCAAGAGCCTGCCGAGCGATGCGCTGATCGATATCCGTGTCGACGAGCAAAAGCTGGTGGTCAAGGCCGGGCGCAGCCGCTTCACCCTGTCGACCCTGCCGGCCAACGACTTCCCCACCGTGGAGGAAGGCCCTGGCTCGCTGACCTTCAATCTGGTGCAGAGCAAGCTGCGTCGACTGATCGACCGCACCAGCTTCGCCATGGCCCAGCAGGACGTACGCTACTACCTCAACGGCATGCTGATCGAGGTACAGACCGGTGTGCTGCGCGCCGTTGCCACCGACGGTCACCGCCTGGCCATGTGCTCCATGGAAGCGGCCATCGAGCACACCGAAAAGCATCAAGTGATCGTGCCGCGTAAGGGTATCCTCGAGCTGGCCCGTCTGCTCACCGAGCAGGATGGTGAAGTTTCCATCGTGCTGGGCGCGAACCATATCCGCGCTACCACCGGCGAGTTCACCTTCACCTCCAAGCTGGTCGACGGCAAGTTCCCGGACTACGAGCGCGTGCTGCCGCGCGGCGGCGACAAGCTGGTGATTGGCGATCGCCAGGCCCTGCGTGAAGCCTTCAGCCGTACCGCGATCCTGTCCAACGAGAAGTACCGCGGTATTCGCCTGCAGCTGGCCAGCGGCCTGCTGAAGATCCAGGCCAACAACCCGGAGCAGGAAGAGGCGGAAGAGGAAGTGGTGGTCGACTACAACGGCGGCTCCCTGGAGATCGGCTTCAACGTCAGCTATCTGCTCGATGTGCTGGGTGTGATGACCACCGAACAGGTGCGCCTGATCCTCTCCGATGCCAACAGCAGCGCCCTGGTGCAGGAAGCCGGCAACGACGACTCCTCTTACGTCGTCATGCCGATGCGTCTGTAATATCCGCTGAATGTCCCTTTCCCGCGTCACCGTCACCGCGGTGCGAAACCTGCACCCGGTGACGCTCTCTCCCTCCCCCCGCATCAATATCCTTCACGGCGCCAATGGCAGCGGCAAGACCAGCCTGCTGGAAGCCATCCATCTGCTCGGCCTCGCCCGCTCGTTCCGCAGCAACAAATTGCAGCCGATGATCCAGTACGAGCAGCCGGCCTGTACCGTGTTCGGTCAGGTGCAACGCGAGGATGGCTTGCACAGCAACCTGGGTATCTCCCGTGACCGTCAGGGTGAGCTGCAGATTCGCATCGACGGACAGAACGCGCGGAGTACCGCGCAGCTGGCCGAGATACTGCCGTTGCAGGTGATCAATCCGGACAGCTTCCGTCTGCTCGAAGGAGCACCCAAGGTCCGTCGGCAGTTCCTCGACTGGGGAGTGTTCCACGTGGAACCACGCTTCCTGCCGGCCTGGCAGCGCCTGCAGAAGGCCCTGCGGCAGCGGAACTCGTGGCTGCGGCATGGTACACTGGACGCCGCGTCGCAAGCGGCCTGGGACCGGGAATTGTGCCTGGCCAGCGACGAGCTGGACGGCTATCGGCGTGCCTATATCCAGGCCCTGAAGCCGGTGTTCGAGCAGGTGCTGGGCGAGCTGGTGGAGATCGAGGGGCTGACCCTCAGCTACTACCGCGGCTGGGACAAGGACAAATCGCTGGCCGATGTACTGGCCACTACCCTGCCCCGTGACCAGCAGCTGGGACATACCCAGGCTGGCCCGCAACGCGCCGATCTGCGCCTGCGGCTGGGCGTGAACAATGCCGCGGAGATTCTGTCCCGCGGTCAGCAGAAGCTAGTGGTGTGCGCCTTGCGCATCGCCCAGGGGCATCTGCTGAATCAGGCCAAACAAGGCCAATGCATCTATCTGGTGGACGACCTGCCGTCGGAGCTGGATGAGCGACATCGACAGGCCCTGTGCCGCCTGCTGGACGATTTGCAGTGCCAGGTGTTCATCACCTGTGTCGACCATGAATATTTGAAGGATGGCTGGCGCACGGACACGCCGGTCGCCATGTTCCACGTGGAACATGGAGTGATCACCGCATCGGGAGTGAACGCATGAGCGACGAGAACAACACGTACGACTCCTCGAGTATCAAGGTACTCAAAGGTCTGGATGCCGTACGCAAGCGTCCGGGTATGTACATCGGCGATACCGATGACGGCACCGGTCTGCACCATATGGTGTTCGAGGTGGTGGACAACTCCATTGACGAAGCGCTGGCCGGCTACTGCTCCGAGATCAGCATCACCATCCATCCCGACGAATCCATCACCGTGCGCGACAACGGTCGCGGCATCCCGGTGGACACCCACAAGGAAGAAGGTGTCTCCGCGGCCGAGGTCATCATGACCGTGCTGCACGCCGGCGGTAAGTTCGACGACAACAGCTACAAGGTGTCCGGCGGCCTGCACGGCGTGGGTGTTTCGGTGGTCAACGCGCTGTCCAAGGAGCTGGTCCTGACCATCCGCCGCAGCGGCAAGATCTGGGAACAGACCTATGTGCACGGCGTGCCGCAGGCGCCGCTGGCCCCAGTCGGCGACAGCGAAGGCACCGGTACGCAGATTCACTTCAAGCCGTCCGACGATACTTTCAAGAACATCCATTTCAGCTGGGACATCCTGGCCAAGCGGATCCGCGAGCTGTCCTTCCTCAACTCTGGCGTGGGCATCGTCCTGCGTGACGAGCGTAGCGGTAAGGAAGAGCTGTTCAAGTACGAGGGTGGTCTGAAAGCCTTCGTCGAGTACCTGAACACCAACAAGACTGCGGTAAACCAGGTGTTCCACTTCAACTGCCAGCGCGAGGAAGACGGCGTCGGCGTGGAGGTGGCGCTGCAGTGGAACGACAGCTTCAACGAAAACATCCTCTGCTTCACCAACAACATTCCGCAGCGTGACGGTGGTACCCACCTGGCGGGCTTCCGCTCCGCCCTCACCCGCCACCTGAACAACTACATCGAGCAGGAAGGCCTGGCGAAGAAATTCAAGATCGCCACCACCGGCGACGACGCCCGTGAAGGCCTGACCGCGATCATCTCGGTCAAGGTGCCGGACCCGAAGTTCAGCTCGCAGACCAAGGACAAGCTGGTCTCTTCCGAGGTGAAGACCGCTGTCGAACAGGAGATGGGCAAGTACTTCGGCGACTTCCTGCTGGAGAACCCCAACGAGGCCAAGGCCGTGGTCGGCAAGATGATCGACGCCGCACGTGCCCGTGAAGCCGCGCGCAAGGCCCGCGAGATGACCCGCCGCAAGGGCGCTCTGGATATTGCTGGCCTGCCCGGAAAGCTGGCTGACTGCCAGGAAAAAGACCCGGCGCTGTCCGAACTCTACATCGTGGAAGGTGACTCCGCGGGCGGTTCTGCCAAGCAGGGCCGCAACCGCAAGACCCAGGCGATCCTGCCGCTCAAGGGCAAGATCCTCAACGTCGAGAAGGCGCGCTTCGACAAGATGCTCTCCTCCCAGGAGGTCGGTACCCTGATCACCGCCCTCGGCTGTGGCATCGGCCGCGAGGAGTACAACATCGACAAGCTGCGTTACCACAACATCATCATCATGACCGATGCCGACGTTGACGGTTCGCACATCCGTACCCTGTTGCTGACCTTCTTCTTCCGCCAGCTGCCGGAGCTGATCGAGCGTGGCTACATCTATATCGCTCAGCCGCCGCTGTACAAGGTGAAGAAGGGCAAGCAGGAGCAGTACATCAAGGACGACGAGGCCATGGACGAATACATGACCCAGTCGGCCCTGGAAGAAGCCAGCCTGCACGTCAATGAAAACGCACCGGGCCTGTCCGGCGAAGCACTGGAGCGACTGGTCAACGACTACCGCGCGGTGATCAAGACCCTCGGTCGCCTGTCGCGCGTCTACCCGCAGGACATCACCGAGCACATGGTCTACCTGCCGCGTGTATCGGTCGAGCAACTGGCCGACCAGGCCGCCATGCAGGCCTGGCTGGAAGCCTTCCAGGCGCGCCTGAAGGGCGCCGAGAAGTCCGGCCAGACCTACAGCGCCAGCCTGCGCGAGGACCGCGAGCGCCACCTGTGGCTGCCGGAAGTTGAAGTCCTGGCCCATGGCCTGTCCAGCTACATCACCTTCAACCGCGACTTCTTCGCCAGCAACGACTACAAGTCGGTTACCGCGCTGGGCGACCAGCTCAACAGCCTGCTGGAAGACGGTGCCTACGTGCAGCGTGGCGAGCGCAAGAAGGCGGTCAGCACCTTCAAGGAGGCCTTCGAGTGGCTGAAGGTCGAGAGCACCAAGCGCCATAGCATCCAGCGCTATAAGGGTCTCGGCGAGATGAACCCGGAGCAGCTGTGGGAAACCACCATGGACCCGACCGTGCGCCGCATGCTCAAGGTGACCATCGAGGACGCCATCGCCGCCGACCAGATCTTCAACACCCTGATGGGCGATGCCGTGGAGCCGCGCCGCGACTTCATCGAGTCCAACGCCCTGGCGGTGTCGAACCTGGACTTCTGACCCCAGTCGTCGCAGAAAGAAAACTCCGGCCTAGCGCCGGGGTTTTTATTTCTGCCGCTATAGCGAAAGGCTTACACGCAATGGCGGAACAGGCTACTGCCCTCGCCCGCGTCTCTTGGCTAATCTACTCACACCTACTGGGAACTGGATGTCCCGGGTCAAGGAAGACGGACCGCGCCAGGATGGCAGACGACAGGATGTCGGAAGGTCATAAAAAACCCGCCTCGGCGGGTTTTTTGTTGCCTGCGATTCCATGCAGGCCCGGCGTCAGCGCTGGCCCAGGATTCAGCGAGTCGGCTGTCGCCTCGAGCGAGGCGACAGCCGAAGCGGATCAGGCCCACCAGTAGCGCACGAAATGGAAGAAGATCGGTGCGGCGAAGCATACCGAGTCCATGCGGTCGAGCATGCCGCCATGGCCTTCGATCATGTGACCCCAGTCCTTCACCCCACGGTCACGTTTGATCGCCGACATCACCAGGCCGCCGGCGAAGCCCAGCAGGTTGACGATCAGCGCCAACAGCGCGGCCTGCCAGAAACTGAACGGGGTGATCCAGAACAGCGAGGCACCGACCAGGCTGGCCAGGGCCACACCGCCGACAAAGCCTTCCAACGTCTTCGAGGGCGACAGTTTGGGCGCGATCTTGTGCTTGCCAGCGAGCTTGCCGCAGACGTACTGCAGCACGTCCGATAGCTGCACCACGATGATCAGCCAGGCGATCAGCAGCAGGTTGCGCCCTTCATAGCCGGGAATATCCAGTGTCAGCAGAGCCGGCACGGCGGACACGCAGTACACCGCGATCATCAGCCCCCACTGCACTTCCGAGGCGCGTTCAAGGAAGCGCGTGGTGTCGCCGCCCAGCGAGGCGAGGATCGGCAGCAGGAGGAACAGGTAGACCGGGATGAAGATGGCGAACAGGCCGTACCAGTCCAGGGCGATCAGCAGGTACTGCATCGGCAGCGCAAAGTAGAAGGCCGCTACCAGCGCCGGATAGTCGCTGCGTCGGGTCGGCGTCAGGGTGAGGAACTCGCGCAGGGCGTAGAACGACACAAAGTAGAACAGCAGGATCACGCCATTGTTGCCGAACAGGAAGGCGATGCCGATAACCAGCACCATGGCCCACCAGGCGTCGATCCGCGCGTTGAGGTTCTCGATCACCGCGTTGGGTACTTCGCCGGCGCGCCGGCGCAGCACGCGGGCGATCAGCGTGGCGAGCAGCAGTACGGCACCGATGCCGGCGAACAGCAGGATTGTGTTGCGATCCATCTCAGACTACCTCCGGGGCCAGTTCCAGCAGGGCATTGCGGGCGCGTTCGAGGAACGCTGCCTTGTCCTCCCCTTCCTGGCGTTCGAGCGGTGCGCCGAAGCTCAGGGTACACAGCAGCGGTAACGGCAGCGCCCTGCCCTTGGGCATCACCCGGTTGAGGTTGGCGATCCACACCGGCACCAGTTCCACATCGGGTTTGGCCTGCGCCAGGTGGTACAGGCCGCTCTTGAACGGCAGCAGCTGCTCGTCGGTGAGGTTGCGGGTGCCCTCGGGGAAGATGATCAGCGAGTCACCCTGTTCCAGCGCATCGAGCATCGATTGCAGCGGGTTGGCATTGGGGTCGCTGCGGTCGCGGTCGACCAGTACGCCGTTGAACACATCGCGGATTAGAAAGCGGCGCAGATCGCCCTTCATCCAGTAGTCGGAGCCGGCCACCGGGCGAGTTCGGCGGCGCAGTTCCGGTGGCAGCGAGGCCCACAGCAACACGAAGTCGCCGTGGCTGCTGTGGTTGGCAAAATACAGCCTTTGTGTCGGCTGGGCCGTGCAGCCCAGCCAGAGGGCGCGGGCGCCGGTCAGCAGGCGAGCTGCCGAGGTGATGGCGAAGGCAGTGAGCGAAGCGAGCATGGATATGACTCCTTTATCCAGCCAGGGAAAGCCAGGGGGTGGCGAGAATGACGACCAGGGCCAGCAGCAGCTGCGCCACCAGCCAGGCGGCCTGCAGGCGCAGCAGACGGAGCGCAGCGCGGCTACGTTGCAGCCAGTCGCGAGGCGCAGCGTCGGTGGGTTGCAGGCCAAGGCTGTGCAGCGCCTGGTCGAGGTCGGTGGTGTGCATGGCCAGGCGAGCGGTATCGCCGGCCAGGCGGGCGAACAGTTCGGCGTCCAGTGCCACGCGGATGGCCCAGTACTTCTGTGCAATGCCGAGCATCACCAGCAGGCCGCAGACCACTGCGCTGGCGGCGCTGGGTGGCGCACCGAGCAGCGGCGCCAGGCCATAGGCCAGGGCCAGCAGGGTCAGCGCGTTGGACAGCAGGTCCAGGCCGCGGCCACGGCGCAGCAGGCCGGCGACCAGGGTGAGTTGCATCTCAGAGGCCATGGGCCATCTCCAGATTCGCCGAGGGTTGCAGCAGGCCCTGCAGCGCTTTGCGCTGGGCTTCGCCAAGGACAATCCGTGGTCGTGCGGCGCGGATCATCGCGATAGCCTGCTCGACGCTGTCGGCGCGGCCGCTGTGCAGCAGCCAGGCGGCGACCAGGGTGGCGCTGCGCGAGTAGCCGAGGGCGCAGCAGACCAGCAGCGGACCCTGCTGGCGCAACTGTTCGATCAGCTCGGCGCCCTGACGGCAGGCTTCGCTATCCGGGGCGACCAGGTCGAGCAGCGGCAGGTTGCGATAGGTCTTGCCGGGCAGGCGCACCGGCAGCTCGGCGCTGAGGTCCAGTACCGCACGGAAGGACGTGGCCTCGGCAGCAGTGGGTACACGACCGAGCCAGATGCCTTCGACTACCTGATCCGCTTGCGGATGCTTGCGTGTCCACAGCTGCGAGTTGACCCAGGCTCCAAGCAGATAGGGCGCCAGTAGCCAGGTGCTGGCCGCGCTCAGGGAGCCATCGGTGTGCTTCTGGAAGCCGGCTACGCCGAACCCGGCATAGTTCAGCGCCACCAGCAGCAGCGATGCGCAGGGCCACAGCAGCCACAGCCAGGCGCCGCCGAGATTGACCGCCAGGGCGGCACAGATCGCGCTGCCGAGCCCGTAGCGCAGCGCCAGGCGCCAGCGCTGTGACTCGCGCGCCAGGCGCAGGTTGTGCAGCGGGCTGCGGTCCTCTATTGGCCAGAGCCAGACGCACAGCCAGCCGGCCAGGGCGCCGGTGGGGACATCGATGAAGTGATGCTGCCAGGTGGTCAGCACCGACAGGCCGATCAGCGCCATCCAGCCATGCAGCAGGCCACGCAGCAGCAGGCCGCGGGTATGGCGGGCGAACATCACCCAGATCACCACCAGCAGCGCGATGTGCAGCGAGGGCGCCTGGTTGAACGGCTTGTCGAAGCCCATCAGCACATCGAACATCCAGCCGAAGAAGCCGTCCAGCTCTGGACGCTCGAACGTGAAGCGCAGCGGCCAGAGCAGGAAGCAGGCGACGCAGATGACCTGCGCCGTAAGCAGGCGCAGGGCGTGGCGGTCCATCTCCCGGCGCGTGGCCGGGAGCAGGAAGGACAGGCCGTAGAGCAGGTCGATCGACCAGTAGGGCACGATGCTCCAGGGCCACAGCGGCATCGCGCTTTCCCAGGCGAACACCAGGCTGCCGACATCCTCGCGCTGCGCGGTCAGCCAGTTGGCGAAGCCATAGCTGGCGAAGAACAGCGGGCCGAGCAGCAATAGCCAGAGAACCCCGCGCTTCCACAATCCGGTTTCGCGGGCGGCCTGCATCAGGACACCCGCTGGGCCAGGGACACGCTGAAGATGCCCCATTCGTCGATGCGCTGTTCCAGCTTGCGGAAACCGGCGGCCTCCACCAGCTGGTCCATTTCCGCCTGGCTGCGTCGGCGCATCACCCAGGCCTGGCCCTGGCGGTGGCTGGTCAGGGCGCGGGCGATCAGTTCCAGCTGTGGGTGCCAGGGCTGGCCGGTGTAGACTAGGTAGCCACCCTCCTCGACCGCTGCAGCCAGGCCGGCCAGCGAGTCGCCGATCATCTGGTTGCTGCCGAACAGCTCGTACAGGCCGGAGACCACCGCCAGCGTCGGTTTGGGATCGAGGGCAGCCAGGTCGGCCCGGTCGAAGGCATCGCCTTTGACGAAGCGGGCGATGTCGCCGAGGCCCTTCTGCTCGATCAGTGCACTGCCGTCGCGTACGTTGATCTCGCTGTAGTCGCGCAGCAGGATTGCGTCCGGCTTGTGCTCCAGGCCTTCGAGGGATTCGAGGATGTAGCGGCCATGGCCGGCGGCGATGTCGACGATGCGCACCGCCTTGCCCGCCTCGCGCAGCCGGCCCATGGCCAGGCGCAGCAGTTCCTCGGCATGCAGCTTGCGCTGGCGGATGCCGCGCCAGCCGATGGAGTTCAGGTAGTTCGCATCGATCAGGCGGCCCAGCGCGGACTTGCCGGACGGCTGGTTGCGGTAGACGTAGTCCAGGGTGCTGCCGGAATCGAAGCCGGTTTCGAAGCCCAGCTTCACCCCGTCGGACAGCCCGCTGCCGAGCTTGAGGCCGGCGCGGGTCGCGCGCCAGTACAGGTCGCCGAGGGAGTTCTTCGGCAATGGCGCGGCCAGGCTCTCGGCCTCGGCGCAGCTCCAGCCGCAACGGTCAGCATCCAGCAGCGAGGGACGCGCGGCCGGCTGCTGGAAACTTTCCAGGATGAAGCGCCGCGCACGGCTCAGGGCATGGGCGCGGTCGCGCTCGCCGAGGGTGTCGTGGAAGAAGCCAGGGAGGATGTGCTTCTCCTTGCGCAGGCTACCCAGGCGCTCGAAGAACTGCTCCTGCGGTTTGCGATGCACGACGAAGTCGGCGCCGGAGATCAGCAGCTGGGTCGGGACCTGGATCGCCTGGGCATCGGCGACCACGCGCTCGGCGGCGTCGTAGAGCCCCAGCAGCATGTTGACCGAGATCGGCCGGGTGATCAGCAGGTCGTTCTCAAACGAGGCGATGCGCTCGGGATCGTGGCTGAGGAAGCGCGCCTTGACGTAGCTGTTGACGAAGAAGTTGCCGCGCCACTGGCGCAGCAGCTTCAGGCCCGGGCGGGCGAAGGGCACGTAGAGCTTGACCTTGAACGCCGGCGAGGCGAGCACCAGGCAGCGTACCTTGGGTGCGTAGTCGTGGGCCCAGGTGCTAATGATCACGGCACCCACGCTCTGCGCCAGCACTGCCATGTCGGACTGCTCGATGGCATGCGTCGCGCTGAGGTGATCGAGGAAGGTCTGCACATCACGCACGCTGGTGGCGAAGCTCGGGCTGTCGCCGCGCGCGCCGGGCGACAGGCCGTGGCCGCGGGCATCCCAGGCGAAGAAGTCATAGTCGGGCAGATCCAGCTCGGCGGGCAGGTGGGCCATGCGTCCGCCGTGCTCGTGGCCGCGGTGGAACATCACCACCGCCTTGCGCGGGCCAGCGCCGGGCTGAGTGGCGGGCCAGTGGCGATAGAGTAGCTCCACACCATCGTGGGTGAGGAAGACAGCCGTCTTGCAGTCGCGCATCGAAATATCCTTATTCCGATTGGGAGTTTTGTGCCACCTCGGCCAGGCCTTGGCGCACGCGGTTGACCAGAGTCGCCAGCAGCAACAGCAGGATCACGGCCAGCAGCCCGTTTATCCAAGACGACGGCAGCAGGCCGGACGCCACACCGGCACCCAGCACGCCGAAGCAGAAGGCGCGGTCGCTCTTGCCCATGGGGCCGTCGTAGCGGCGCGAGGCACCGACCATCGGGCCGAGCACGCCGGCGTACTCGCTGATCACCGCCAGCACCACCACCAGCACCACCAGGGTCGGCGAAACGCCGGCGAGCAGGGCGAAGGGCAGGTACAGGGCGCTGTCGGCGACCACGTCACTCAGCTCGTTGAGGTAGGCGCCGAGTTTGGACTGCTGGCCGAACTCGCGGGCGAGCATGCCGTCCACGGCGTTCAGCGCCATGCGCAGCAGCATCCACAGCGGAATCAGGGCGAACAGCCAGGTGTGCTGTGGCAGCCAGGCCAGCAGCCCGCCGAGCAACACGGACACTGCGGCGGCAGCGAGGGTCACCTGGTTGGCAGTGACGCCCCGCGCATAGAGGCGCTGCACACTTGGGCGCAGCAGATTCTGGAAGCGGGGCTTGAGCTGGTAGATGGACGGCATGGAGCGAAAATCCCTTTCACGATGCGGGTCCGCCTAGCTTACTCGCTTTGCCCGCCCGGCGTTCCGGCAAGACTGTGCGGCATTGCCGAATTCGCCCATGGCGCCGTTTGCGGTGAAAAACTTATGCCCCGCTGCATGGCCTCTCGGGCGCAGCTGAAAATCCATATGAAACAGGGAGTTGGGTACGATAATGGCAATGCGCCGGTATTTCGCGCACAGCTTATCCACAGGCGCGTCAGGCGATGCCCGAGGCGCTTTCGGAGACGGCCCGTGGTGCTACGCCGCTGATCTGTTGCTGGGTCTGGGCCACCCAGGCGTAGGCGCGCTCGTTGAGCTCGGCAATGGCGCGCGGGCCCTCACCCTCGGCGTGCATGACCGGACCTATGACCACCTGGATGGTGCCCGGGTACTTGGCCCAGCCCTGCTTTGGCCAGAACTCGCCGGCGTTGTGCGCGATCGGCAGTACTGGCAGGCCGGCGTTCACCGCCAGGGCAGCGCCGCCGCGGGAGAACTTGCCGATCTGCCCCGGTGGAATGCGCGTGCCCTCGGGGAAGATCAGCACCCAGGCGCCCTGCTTGATGCGCTCGTCACCCTGCTTGGCCAGTTGCTTGAGGGCGGCCTTGGGGTTGCTGCGGTCGATGGCGATGGGCTTGAGCATGGCCATGGCCCAGCCGAAGAACGGCACGTACAGCAGTTCGCGCTTGACCACCTGCGACAGTGGCTCGAACAGCGCGGAGAGGAAGAAGGTTTCCCAGGTGCTCTGGTGCTTGGCCAGGATCACGCAGGGTTGCTGCGGGATATTTTCCAGGCCGCGGACTTCGTAGTGGATGCCCGCCACCACCTTGGCCAGCCAGGTGGCGCAGCGGCACCAAGTCTGGATCACCAGGCGGTAGCGCGCGCGGAACGGCAGGAAAGGCGCGATGAACACGCAGAAGATGCACCAGAAGAAGGAGCTGGAGGACAGCAGCAGGTAGAAGAAGAAGGTTCTGATGGCCTGCACTGTCGTCATGGGGGCTCGCGTTCTCTAGAGAAGAAGCTGATCGGCTATGGCCGCCAGATCATCGAATATCAGGGTTCCCGCTGGCAATGGCTTGGCCAGCGTGCGCTGGCCCTTGCCGGTCTTCACCAGCACGGGTTGGCAATGGACGGCCAGCGCCGCCTCCAGGTCACCGCTGCTGTCGCCGACGAACCAGACGCCTGCCAGTTCCGTGCCGTAGTGCGCAGCGATCTGCTGCAGCATGCCGGGTTTGGGTTTGCGGCAGGTGCAGCCGTCATCCGGCCCGTGCGGGCAATGGACGATCAGGCCGACTTCGCCGCCCTGCTCCGCTACCAGCTCACGCAGGCGCGTGTGCATCGCGTCCAGCGTGGCCGTGTCGTAGTAGCCGCGGGCAAGACCCGACTGGTTGGTAGCCACGGCCACGGTCCAGCCGGCCCGGCTCAGACGGGCGATGGCGGCGATCGAACCGGGGATCGGGATCCACTCGTCGAGCGACTTGATGTAGGCGTCGGAGTCTTCGTTGATGACGCCGTCGCGGTCGAGAATCAGCAGTTTCATGCAGTTACCCGAGCCACCGGGCGGCACAGGCCGCCCGATGTGCCCGTCAGCCCAGCAGTGAGATATCGGCGACGCCGAGGAACAGGCCACGTAGCTGGTTCAGCAGCGCCAGGCGGTTGGCCCGCACGGCGGCATCCTCGGCATTGACCATCACCGCGTCGAAGTACGCATCCACCGGCTCGCGCAGGCTGGCCAGCTGGGCCAGGGCCTCGCGGTAGCAGCGCGCGGCGGCCATCGGCGCCACGGCCTGGGCGGCGGCAGCCACGGCCTGGGCCAGGGTCTGCTCGGCGCCGGCTTCCAGCAGCTTGGCGTCCACCGCAGCCGGCAGCTGGCCTTCGGCCTTGGCCAGGATGTTCGACACGCGCTTGTTGGCGGCGGCCAGGGCGGCGGCCTCCGGCAGCTGACGGAAGGCCTGCACGGCCTGCACGCGCTGGTCGAAGTCCAGCGGCGCGGCCGGGCTGAGGGCGCGCACGGCCTGGTACACGGCCACGTCGACACCTTCGTCCTCGTAGCGCGCACGCAGGCGGTCGAAGATGAAGTCCAGCACCTGCTGGGCCAGGCCATCGGCCTTGACCTTGTCGCCATACAGGCCGACGGCGAAGCCAACGGCCTCGACCAGGTCGAGATCCAGCTGCTTCTCGATCAGGATGCGCAGCACACCCAGTGCGGCGCGGCGCAGGGCGTAGGGGTCCTTGGAGCCGGTCGGCAGCATGCCGATGCCGAAGATGCCGACCAGGGTGTCGAGCTTGTCGGCCACGGCCACGGCGGCGCCGGTCAGGGTCTGCGGCAGTTCGGCGCCGGCGCCGCGCGGCATGTACTGCTCGTTCAGCGCCTGGGCCACGTCTTCCGGCTCGCCGTCATGCTTGGCGTAGTAGTAGCCGGCGATGCCCTGCATTTCCGGGAACTCGCCGACCATCTCGCTGGCCAGGTCGCACTTGGACAGGATGCCGGCGCGCGCGGCGCGGCTGGCGTCACCGCCGATACGCTCGGCGATAAAGGCGGCCAGCTTGGAGACGCGTTCGGCCTTGTCGAACACGCTGCCGAGCTGGGCCTGGAACACCACGTTGGCCAGGCGCTCGTTGCGCTGCTCCAGCGGCTGGCGCTTGTCCTGCTTGAAGAAGAACTCGGCGTCGGTGAGGCGCGGGCGCACCACCTTCTCGTTGCCGGCGACGATCTGCGCCGGGTCCTTGCTCTCGATGTTGGCCACGGTGATGAAGCGCGGCAGCAGCTTGCCGTTGCCGTCGACCAGGCAGAAGTACTTCTGGTTGTCCTGCATGGTGGCGATCAGGGCTTCCTGCGGCACCTCAAGGAAGCGTTCCTCGAAGGAGCAGACCAGCGGCACCGGCCACTCGACCAAGGCAGTCACCTCATCCAGCAGCGCCGGCGGCACGATGGCGCTGCCGTTCTCGGCCTTGGCCAGTTCCTCGACGCGCTTGGCGATCTGCTCGCGGCGCTTGGCGAAGTCGGCGACCACGAAGGCGCCACGCAGGTCGTGGGAGTAGCTGGCCGGGCTCTCGATCGCCACCTCGTAGTTGGCGTGGAAGCGGTGGCCACGAGACATGCGCCCGGCCTTCTGGGCGAGGATCTCGCAGTCGACCACGTGCTGGCCGAACAGCATCACCAGCCACTGGGTCGGACGGACGAACTCTTCCTTGCGTGCCGCCCAGCGCATGCGCTTGGGGATCGGCAGGTCGGCCAGGGAGGCTTCGACGATGCCCGGCAGCAGGCTGACAGTGCTCTGTCCGGCGATGCTCTGGCTGAATTTCAGCTTCGGGCCGCTCTGGTCGATCTGGCTCAGCTCGACGCCACACTTCTTGGCGAAGCCGAGGGCGGCCTGGGTCGGGTTGCCGTCCTTGTCGAAGGCGGCCTGCACGGGCGGGCCGTCGAGGTTGACGGTGCGATCCGGCTGCTGGCTGGCCAGAGCCTCGACCAGCACGGCCAGGCGGCGCGGCGCGGCGTAGTAGCGGGCGCTCTGGTAGCCCAGGCCAGCGGCCTTGAGGCCTTTCTCGACGCCAGCCAGGAAGGCCTCGCCGAGGCTCTTCAGGGCCTTGGGTGGCAGCTCTTCGGTGCCCAGTTCGACCAGGAAATCATGTGCACTCATTCTGCAATCTCCAGCTTGGCCAGGACTTCGTCACGCAGTTCGGGGGTGGCCATCGGGAAGCCGAGCTTGGCGCGGGCCAGCAGGTAGCTCTGGGCGATGTTCCGCGCCAGGGTGCGCACGCGCAGGATGTACTGCTGGCGCGCGGTCACCGAGATGGCGCGGCGGGCGTCGAGCAGGTTGAAGCTGTGCGAGGCCTTGATCACCATTTCGTAGGCCGGCAGCGGCAGCTGCAGCTCCATCAGGCGGTTGGCCTCGGACTCGTAGAAGTCGAACAGGTCGAACAGCTTGTCGACGTTGGCGTGTTCGAAGTTGAAGGTGGACTGCTCCACTTCGTTCTGGTGGAACACGTCGCCGTAGGTGACCTTGCCGAACGGCCCGTCGGAGTAGACCAGGTCATACACCGAGTCGACGCCCTGCAGGTACATGGCCAGGCGTTCCAGACCGTAGGTGATCTCGCCGGTGACCGGGTAGCACTCGACGCCGCCGACCTGCTGGAAGTAGGTGAACTGTGTGACTTCCATGCCGTTCAGCCAGACTTCCCAGCCCAGGCCCCAGGCGCCGAGGGTCGGCGACTCCCAGTTGTCCTCGACGAAACGGATGTCGTGCACCAGGGTGTCGACGCCGATGCGGCGCAGCGACTCCAGGTACAGGTCCTGGATATTCTCCGGGTTCGGCTTGAGCACCACCTGGAACTGGTAGTAGTGCTGCAGGCGGTTGGGGTTCTCGCCGTAGCGGCCGTCGGCCGGGCGGCGCGAGGGCTGGACGTAGGCGGCGTTCCAGGTCTCCGGACCGATGGCGCGCAGGAAGGTGGCGGTGTGGAAGGTGCCGGCACCCATTTCCATGTCATAGGGCTGCAGGATCACGCAGCCCTGCTCGGCCCAATAGCTTTGCAGGGCGAGGATCAGGCCTTGGAAGGTGCTCACGTCGGGCTTGTTCTGGCTCACGAATTTCACCGGTATCGAGGCGTTGGCGTAAAGCCGCGCAGTATACCTGATCAGGCTTGCGCTGGATGTGGCGGCATGCCCGCTGCGCATAGACGCTGCGTACCCTGTAGCATTGCTATCCCTTGCCGGTACCGGCAGCGCTTACTCAGGCCTTTTTCATGTCAGTCGAACCCACCGCCGTCACCGCTCGTGAAGATTTTCTCGCCCTGCTGGACACCAGCGTGGTGCAGAACACCCTGGTCAAGCTGCTGCTGAGCAAGTACCAGGGCGAGGAAGCCGAGCTGCAGCGCCTGACCATTCGCCCGGTCACGGTCAAAGGCCAGGCCTGCCTGTCGTTCGTTTCCACCTACAAGACCCGCGATATCACCAAGAACCTGCCGGTCGCCGAAGCCCTGGCGCATATCGCCAGCCTTTTGCCGGCGGCGTTCAGGAACGCCCACCTGCTGTCGCTGACCGAGGACGTGCAACTGACTTTCGGCAAGAAGGACAAGGCGCGCCTGTTCGTCGGCAAGGTGGTCGAGCGCGAGGCGCCGGTCGTTGGCCATGACCGCGAGAAGAAGCGCTTTCTCGAACTGAGCCGGCCTTTCCTCACCGATCTGGGCGTGACCACCGCCAGGCACGAGCTGGTGCCGGCGATGGCGCGCAAGTGGAAGCAGATCAACAAGTTCATCGAGGTGTTTTCCCACGCGCTGAGCCACTCGCCGCTGCAGCAGCGTGATCCGCAGTTGCCGATCCATGTCGTCGATTTCGGCTCGGGCAAGGGCTACCTGACCTTCGCCATGCACGACTACCTGCGCAACAGCCTGGGCCTGCAGGGCCAGGTGACCGGCGTGGAGCTGCGCGAAGACATGGTGCGCTTGGGCAACACCGCCGCAGCGCGCCTGGAACAGCCGGGCCTGCACTTCGAACATGGCGACGTGCGTACCTACACCCCGGCGGCCATCGACGTGATGATCGCCCTGCATGCCTGCGATGTGGCCACCGACTACGCCCTGCACCTGGGCATTCGCAGCGATGCGGCGATCATCATGTGCTCACCCTGCTGCCACAAACAGATCCGCCCGCAGATGCACACGCCGAGCCTGCTCAAGCCCATGCTGCAGTACGGCGTGCACCTGGGCCAGGAGGCCGAGATGGTCACCGACAGCCTGCGTGCGCTGCTGCTGGAGGCCTGTGGCTATGAAACCAAGGTGTTCGAGTTCGTCTCGCTGGAGCACACCAACAAGAACAAGATGATCCTCGCGGTGAAACGTCCCGAGCCGGTGGTGCCGGGCGAACTGTTGGAGAAGATCCGCGGCATCAAGCAGTTCTACGGGATCCGCGAGCACTGCCTGGAAACCCTGCTGCAGGCGGACGGGCGTTTTTGACGGCCACTGCGCTACAGTGCGGCATGACCTCGCCTGGATATGAATGCCATGCCGCGCTGCTTCTGGTGTAACAACGACCCGCTGTACATCGCCTACCACGACGAGGAATGGGGCGTGCCGCTGCGCGACGCCGACCGCCTGTTCGAGCTGTTGCTGCTGGAAGGCTTCCAGGCCGGGCTGTCGTGGATCACCGTGCTGAAGAAGCGTGAGCGCTATCGCCAGGTGCTGTGGCATTTCGACGTGCAACGCCTGGCGCAGATGAGCGATGCGGAGATCGAAGAGCGCCTGCAGGACCCCGGCATCATCCGCAATCGCCTCAAGCTCAGGGCGGCGCGGCAGAACGCCCAGGCCTGGCTGACCCTGGAAGACCCGGTGGCGCTGCTCTGGTCCTTCGTCGGTGGAGCGCCGAAGATCAATCACTTCGAAGGTCGCCACCAGGTACCGGCCGTCACGCCGGAGGCCGAGGCGATGAGCAAGGCCCTGAAGAAACTGGGCTTCACCTTCGTCGGCCCGACCATCTGCTACGCCTACATGCAGGCGGCCGGCATGGTCATGGACCATACGACCGACTGCGAGCGCTATCACGCACTGCGAGGCTGAACCCGGCGGTCACAGCCGTTACAATGCCGGCCTTCGTGTATTCGGGAGTCGCTCGTGGAGAAGCTCAAAGGTGCCCTGGCCGTCGGTTTCCTGCGCCTGTTCGCCCTGCTGCCCTGGGGTGCCGTGCAGGCCACAGGGTCGGCCATCGGCTGGCTGATGTGGAAGCTGCCGAACGGCTCGCGCGAGGTGGTGCGCATCAACCTGGCCAAGTGTTTCCCGGAGCTGTCCGCGGCCGAGCGCGAGCGCCTGGTCGGACAGACCCTGCGCGACATCGGCAAGACCCTGACCGAGAGTGCCTGCGCCTGGATCTGGCCGGTCGAGCGGACCCTCAGCCTGGTGCGCGAAGTCGAGGGCCTGGAGGTGCTGCAGGCGGCCCTGGCGTCGGGCAAGGGCGTGGTTGGCGTGGCCAGCCACCTGGGCAACTGGGAAGTGCTCAACCATTACTTCTGCTCGCAGTGCAAGCCGGTGATCTTCTACCGTCCGCCCAAGCTGCAGGCGCTCGACGAGCTGCTGCAGAAGCAGCGGGCGCAGCTGGGCAACCGCGTGGCGCCGTCGACCAAGGAAGGCATCCTCAGCGTCATCAAGGAAGTGCGCCGTGGCGGCGTGGTGGGCATTCCCGCAGACCCCGAGCCGAGCCGCTCCAGCGGCGTGTTCGTACCCTTTTGCGGCATCCAGGCGCTGACCAGCAAGTTCGTCCCCGGCATGCTCGCCGGCGGCAAGGCCGTCGGCCTGTTCCTCAACGCGGTGCGCCTGCCGGACAACAGCGGCTTCAAGGTGATCTTCGAGGCAGTGCCCGAAGATATGTACAGCGAAGACCCGCAGGTTTCCGCAGCGGCCATGAGCCGCGAGCTGGAACGCTACGTGCGGGCCTACCCGAGCCAGTACCTGTGGAGCATGAAGCGCTTCAAGAAGCGCCCGGACGGCGAGAAGAAATGGTATTGATGCCGCGCACGATAGCTATTACCGTCTGAGCAACTTTCGCCCCACGACACAGGACAGGCATGGATAACAAGCGCGAGCACAAGCGCACCCCGCTGAAGGTCCAGCTGCGCATTGATCATCCCGCGCACGGCCGGATGCTGGTGACCACCCGCGACATCTCCGAGAGCGGCGTGTTCGTGGTGATCGATGATGCGCAGAAGCTGCTGCAGATCGGCGAGCTGGTCAGCGGCCAGGTCCAGGGCCTGCCGATCGAGGCGCCGGTGGTGCTGATGCGGGTGGTGCGCTTCGAGGCCAGCGGCGTGGCGCTGGCCTTCCAGAACTAGGCTTCGGGCGCGCGCGCCGCTTTCTCCAGGCGGCGCAGAAATACCGTCATTTCCTTTTCCGTCTGCTTGTCACCGCGCTTGCGCGCCACTTCCAGGCCGTTGTGCCAGGCTTGGCGCGCCTCCTCCAGCATGCCCTGGCGCTGGCAGGCCTGGCCCAGCAGCTTCCACGCCGCCGAGTAGTTGGGGTCGAAACCCAGGCACTTCTGCAGGTGTTCGGCGGCCTGTTCGGGCTGGCCGCTGTCGAGGTAGGCCTTGCCCAGGCCGAAGCGCAACAAGGCATTGTCCACCCCGCGGGCCAGCAGTTTTTCCAGTGAGTCGGGCGTGGTCATGCGACGGGCCTCGGCTGAATGGATCAGAAGAAGGTCAGGCCGACCTGGAACAGGCGCTCCACGTCGCGGATGTACTTCTTGTCGACCAGGAACAGGATCACATGGTCGCCGCTCTCGATCACCGTGTCATCGTGGGCGATCAGCACCTCCTCGTCGCGGATCACCGCACCGATGGTGGTGCCCGGTGGCAGGGCGATGTCCTCGATCATGCGCCCGACCACCTTGCTCGACTTGGCGTCGCCGTGGGCGATGGCCTCAATGGCCTCCGCCGCGCCACGGCGCAGGCTGTGCACGCTTTCGATATCGCCACGACGCACGTGGGTCAGCAGGGTGCCGATGGTGGCCAGTTGCGGGCTGATGGCAATGTCGATCTCGCCGCCCTGGACCAGGTCGACGTAGGCCGGGTTGTTGATGATGGTCATCACCTTGCGCGCGCCCAGGCGTTTGGCCAGCAGCGAGGACATGATGTTGGCCTCGTCGTCGTTGGTCAGGGCGAGGAAGATATCGGCCTCGTTGATGTTCTCCTCCACCAGCAGGTCGCGGTCCGAGGCACTGCCCTGCAGCACCACGGTGCTCTCCAGGTTTTCCGAGAGGTAGCGGCAGCGCGCCGGGTTCATCTCGATGATCTTCACCTGGTAACGGCTCTCGATGGCCTCGGCCAGGCGCTCGCCGATATGTCCGCCGCCAGCGATGACGATGCGCTTGTAGCTGTCTTCCAGGCGGCGCATTTCGCTCATCACGGCGCGGATGTGCGCCTTGGCGGCGATGAAGAACACCTCGTCGTCGGCCTCGATCACCGTGTCGCCCTGCGGCATGATCGGCCGGTTGCGCCTGAAGATGGCCGCGACGCGGGTGTCGACGCTGGGCATGTGCTCGCGAATCTGCCGTAGCTGCTGACCGACCAGCGGGCCGCCGTAGTAGGCGCGTACCGCCACCAGCTGGGCCTTGCCCTCGGCGAAGTCAATGACCTGCAGGGCGCCGGGATACTCGATCAGACGCTTGATGTAGTTGGTCACCACCTGCTCGGGGCTGATCAGTACGTCGACCGGGATCGCCTCGTTGTCGAACAGGGCCTCGCGGGTCAGGTAGGCCGACTCGCGCACCCGGGCGATCTTGGTTGGGGTGTGGAACAGGGTGTAGGCCACCTGACAGGCGATCATGTTGACTTCGTCGCTGTTGGTCACGGCTACCAGCATGTCCGCATCGTCGGCGCCGGCCTGGCGCAGCACGGTGGGGAAGGAGCCACGGCCAACCACGGTGCGGATGTCCAGGCGGTCGCCGAGGTTACGCAGGCGATCGGCATCGGTATCGACCACGGTGATGTCGTTGGCCTCGCCGGCCAGGTGCTCCGCCAGGGTTCCGCCGACCTGGCCGGCGCCGAGAATGATGATTTTCATCGGGGTTCCTTCCTCAGCCGCGCGGTGCGGCGGCGATCTTGATCAGCTTGGCATAGTAGAAGCCGTCGTGGCCGTCGGCCTGCGGCAGCAGTTGGCGGCCATGGGCCTGCTTGAGGCCAAAGGTGCCGGCGATATCCAGTTCGCGCGCGCCCGGCGTGCGTTGCAGGAAGGCGGCGATATTGTCGCTGTTCTCCTGCGGCAGCACCGAGCAGGTGGCGTAGAGCAGCACGCCGCCGACCTCCAGGGTCGGCCACAGGGCATCGAGCAGCTCGCCCTGCAGCTGGGCCAGGGCGGCGATGTCGTCGGCCTGGCGGGTCAGTTTGATGTCCGGGTGGCGGCGGATCACCCCGGTGGCCGAGCAGGGCGCGTCGAGCAGGATGCGCTGGAACGGCTTGCCGTCCCACCAGGTGGCCACGTCGCGGCCATCGGCGGCGATCAGGGTGGCCTTGAGTTGCAGGCGCTCGAGGTTTTCCTGCACCCGCGCCAGGCGGCTGGGCTCCAGGTCCAGGGCAATCACCTCGCTCAGCTGCGGCTGCACTTCCAGCAGGTGGCAGGTTTTGCCGCCGGGCGCCGCGCAGGCATCCAGTACGCGCTGGCCGGGGGCCAGGTCGAGCAGGTCGGCCGCCAGCTGGGCGGCTTCGTCCTGCACGCTGACGCGGCCTTCCATGAAGCCCGGCAGGGTCTTCACGTCGCAGGGTTGCAGCAGGCGGATGCCATCACGGCTGAAGGTGCAGGGCTCGGCCTCGACGCCGTTGCCGCGCAGTTCGGCGAGGTAGGCATTGCGGCTAGCGTGGCGGCGATTGACCCGCAGGATCAGCGGCGGATGCTCATTGTTGGCGGTGCAGATGGCTTGCCAATGCTCGGGCCAGTCGGCTTTCAGGCGTTTCTGCAGCCAGCGCGGGTGCGCCGTGTGCAGCACCGGGTCGCGCTCCAGTTCGGCGAACAGCGCTTCATGGTCACGCTGGGCATTGCGCAGCACGGCGTTGAGCAGACCCTTGAGCGAGGACTTCTTCAGCTTGTCGACGCAGGCTACCGTCTCGCCGATGGCGGCATGGGCCGGGATGCGGGTGTGCAGCAGCTGGTAGAGACCGACTAGCAGCAGCGCCTCGACGTCGCGGTCGGCGGCCTTGAACGGCTTCTGCAGTAGCTTGTCGGCGAGCAGCGCCAGGCGCGGCTGCCAGCGCGCGGTGCCGAAGGCCAGGTCCTGGGCCAGGCTGCGGTCGCGCGGCGCGACCTTGTCCAGCAGCGGTGGCAGGCTGCTGCCCAGCGACGCCTTGCCGTTGAGCACGGCGGCCAGGGCGCGGGCGGCGGCCAGGCGTGGGTTCATTGCCCCAGCACCAGGCCGGGGGCGAACTGCTCGCGGCGGCTGTTATACAGGTCGGCAAAGCTCAGCGGCTTGCCGCCGGGCAGCTGCAGGCGGGTCAGGCGCAGAGCGCCCTCGCCGCAGGCGACGGTCAGGCCGCTCTTGTCGGCGGCGAGAACGCTGCCCGGAGTGCCTTGGCCCTCGCCCAGCTGGGCGGCGTGGATCTTGAGGGCCTCGCCATTCAGGGTGCTGTGGCAGATCGGCCAGGGATTGAAGGCGCGCACCAGGCGTTCCAGCTCGACGGCCGGACGGCTCCAGTCGAGGCGCGCTTCGTCCTTGTTCAGCTTGTGCGCGTAGGTGGCCAGGCTGTCGTCCTGTACCTCGCCACGCAGCTCGCCGGCAGCCAGCTTGGTCACGGCTTCGACCACGGCAGCCGAGCCCAGCTGGGCCAGGCGATCGTGCAGGCTGCCGCCAGTGTCCTCGGCCGTGATGGTGGTGGTCACCTTGAGCAGCATGGGGCCGGTGTCGAGGCCCGCTTCCATCTGCATCACGGTGACGCCACTGCTGGCGTCACCAGCCTCGATGGCGCGCTGGATCGGCGCCGCGCCGCGCCAGCGCGGCAGCAGCGAGGCGTGGCTGTTGATGCAGCCCAGGCGCGGAGTATCCAACACGACCTGTGGCAGGATCAGGCCATAGGCGACTACCACCATCAGGTCCGGCGTGAGCGCGGCCAGTTCGGCCTGGGCGGCCGGGTCGCGCAGGGTCTGCGGCTGGTACACGGCGATGCCGTGCTGCAGGGCCAGCTGCTTGACCGGGCTGGGCGCAAGCTTCTGTCCACGCCCGGCGGGACGATCCGGCTGGGTGTAGACGGCGACAATCTCTCGGCCTGCATCGAGCAGGGCCTGCAGGTGCTGGGCGGCGAATTCCGGGGTGCCGGCGAAGACGATACGCATGGATCACTCACTGCATGAAAAGAAAAAGGCTTGCCGGAGCAAGCCTTTGGAAGTCGTGAATCAAGCCTGCTGGCGGTGCTGTTTTTCCAGCTTCTTCTTGATCCGGTCGCGCTTGAGGCTGGACAGGTAATCAACGAACAGCTTGCCGTTGAGATGATCGCACTCGTGCTGGATGCACACGGCGAGCAGGCCTTCGGCGATCAGCTCATAGTGGCTGCCGTCGCGCTCCTGCGCCTTGATTCGCACCTTCTGCGGGCGGTCGACATTCTCGTAGAAGCCGGGCACCGACAGGCAGCCTTCCTGGTACTGGTCCATCTCCTCGGTCAGCGACTCGAACTCGGGGTTGATGAACACCCGTGGCTCGGACTTGTCCTCGGACAGGTCCATGACCACCACGCGCTTGTGCACGTTGACCTGGGTTGCCGCCAGGCCGATGCCGGGGGCGGCATACATGGTCTCGAACATGTCGTCGACCAGCTTGGAAAGCGCCGCGTCGAACACGGTCACCGGCTTGGCGATGGTGCGCAGGCGCGGATCGGGGAATTCGAGGATGTTGAGAATGGCCATGGCTGTTTGTGATGCACTTGTGGAATAAAGTAAAAAACCGCTGCTAAGATGATGAACAGCTTTGAAAAACGGCTCGGAAGCCGCGACTTCTGCGGCTCACAGGCGCCAGCCACATAATAAAGGGATTCACCGCATGAGGAAATCACTACTCGCCCTGTTGCTGGTCGCCGCGGGCGGTCTGGCGCAGACTGGCCTGGTGCAGGCCGCCGTCCAGCTCAAGGAAGGTCATCCGGACCGCTATACAGTGGCCAAGGGCGACACCCTGTGGGATATCTCTGGCAAGTTCCTCAGCCAGCCGTGGAAGTGGCCCGAGTTGTGGCATGCCAACCCGCAGATCGAAAACCCCCATCTGATCTACCCGGGTGACACGCTCAGCCTGGTCTACATCGACGGCCAGCCACGCCTGATGCTCAACCGCGGTGAGTCGCGCGGCACCATCAAGCTGTCGCCGCAGGTGCGCAGCACCCCGCTGGCCCAGGCTATCCCGACCATTCCGCTGGAGGCGATCAATAGCTTCCTGATCAGCAACCGGATCGTCGACACGGCCGAGGAGTTCTCGAATAAACCCTATGTCGTAGCCGGGGATCAGGAGAGCGTCATCACCGGTGCCGGTGACCGTATCTTTGCCCGTGGTAGCTTCGAAGAAGGCCAGTCGGTCTTTGGCATCTTCCGCCAGGGCAAGGTCTACACCGACCCGGAAACCAAAGAGTTTCTCGGCGTCAACGCCGATGACATCGGTTCTGCCGAACTGACTGCCGAAGAGGGCGATATTGCGACCCTGAGTCTGAGCCGTACCACTCAGGAAGTGCGTCCGGGTGATCGCCTGTTCCCCACCGAGGAGCGCGCGGTCAACTCCACCTTTATGCCCAGCGAGCCGCCGACCGATGTGGATGGCGTGATTCTCGATGTGCCGCGCGGTGTGAACCGGGTTGGCCAGTTCGATGTGGTGACCATCAACAAGGGCAAGATCGACGGCCTCAGTGAAGGCAACGTACTGGCCGTGTACAAGACCGGCGAGACCGTGCGTGATCGCGTCACCGGTGAATCGGTGAAGATCCCGGATCAGCGCTCTGGTCTGCTGATGGTGTTCCGCACCTACGAGAAGCTCAGCTATGGCCTGGTGCTTTACGCCACCCGCGACCTGGCCCTGATGGACAAGGTCAAGAACCCGTAACACCCCGAACCCCCGCCCAGTGCGGGGGTTCTGCTTTCTGCACCACGATCAGGGACGATCGCCATGCACAGCCTTTCCCCCGCCGAACTGGAGGCGCGTCTGCGCCTGCACGGCCTGCCTGAGCTCGGTCCGCGGCGCTTTCGCCGCCTGCTGCAAGCCTTTGGCAGCGCCTCCGCCGCTCTCAGCGCGCCCGCCACCGCCTGGCGCGCGCTGGGTCTCCCTGGTAGCTGTGCCGAGCCCAGGCGTAGCGCAGACATCCGCGAGCGGGCCACGGCCGCTCTGCGCTGGCTGGAGCAGTCGGGCCAGTCGCTGCTGATGTGGGACGACCCTGATTACCCTGCCCTGCTGGCTGAGCTGAACGATGCCCCACCGTTGCTGTTCGTCGCCGGTAATCCAGCCTTGCTGGAGCGGCCGCAGCTGGCCATAGTCGGCAGTCGCCGCGCCTCGCGTCCGGGGCTGGATACCGCGCAGGCCTTTGCCCGCAGCTTGGCCGGTGGCGGCTTCGTGATTACCAGCGGCTTGGCCCTGGGCATCGACGGCGCCGCCCACCTGGGCGCGCTGGAATCCGGCGGTGCGACGGTTGCAGTGCTCGGCACCGGGCTGCAGCGGATCTACCCGCAGCGCCACCTCGGTCTGGCCGGGCGCATTGCCGAGCAGGGTGGCGCGCTGGTCTCTGAACTGCCGCTAGACTGCCCGCCGCAGGCCAGCAACTTTCCGCGGCGCAACCGCATCATCAGCGGCCTGTCGCTCGGCGTGCTTGTGGTCGAGGCCAGCCCCTCCAGCGGCTCGCTGATCACCGCGCGCCTGGCTGCCGAGCAAGGGCGCGAAGTCTATGCGATACCTGGCTCCATCCATCACCCGGGCGCTCGTGGCTGTCATCAGCTGCTCCGTGAGGGCGCGACCCTGGTCGAGAGCGTCGAGGACGTTCTCCAGGCCCTGCGCGGCTGGCAGCGCGTGACGCCGCCTGGCGCAGCCGAGGTGGATGAGGTACATCCGCTGTTGCTGGAGCTGCGCGCGGCACCGCTGACCAGCGAGGACCTGGCCCTGGCCTGCGACCTGCCCATCGGCGAAGTGCTGGCCACGCTCACCGAGCTGGAGCTACAGGGACTGGTGGCCTGCGAGGCCGGACGCTGGGTGCATCGCCCCCGCTGAGCTGGGTAAACTCGTGGCCAGGCAGACTAGGCGGTGAACATGCACGGCAGTTGGCAGGTACAGCGGGTAGCGCGGGTGGTGTGCCAGGGCGGGGTGATCGCCTATCCCACGGAGGCGGTCTGGGGCCTGGGCTGTGATCCCTGGAACGAGCTCGCCGTCGAGCGTTTGCTGGCACTCAAGGAACGTCCGGTGCACAAGGGCCTGATCCTGGTGGCGGACAGCATCCAGCAGTTCGACTTCCTCCTCGATGACCTGCCCGAGCGCTGGATTGATCGCCTGGCCAGTGCCTGGCCGGGGCCCAATACCTGGCTGGTACCGCACCAGGAACGCCTGCCCGCGTGGATCACCGGCCAACATGACAGCGTCGCCCTGCGCGTCAGCGACCACCCCCTGGTGCGCGACCTCTGCGCCCTCACCGGGCCGCTGGTGTCCACCTCGGCCAACCCCGCCGGCCGTCCATCGGCGCGCTCGCGCCTGCGTGTCGAGCAGTACTTCCATGGCCAGCTGGACGCCGTGCTTGGCGGCGCTCTGGGTGGACGCCGCAACCCCAGTCTGATCCGCGATCTGCGCACGGGCGATGTGATCCGGCCGTCCTGAGCCGTGGCGGCGACATGACGGTCGGGAGCCGTTCCATTCAGCGTGTTGTGCTGATCGTCGTCAAGCCAGCGGCGGACGTGACGATGGTATGCTGGCGCCCTCTTCCGAACTGCCCGGACCCATTGCCGTGAGTGAACGTACCCAGGCCGTGAAGGCCTACCTGCTCGACCTGCAGGACCGAATTTGCGCCGCCCTTGAACATGAGGATGGCGGTGCTCGCTTCTTCGAGGACAGCTGGGAGCGTCCCGCTGGCGGCGGCGGTCGCACCCGGGTGATGGAGAACGGCGCCCTGATCGAGAAGGGCGGGGTGAACTTCTCCCACGTATTCGGCGACAGCCTGCCGCCGTCGGCCAGCGCCCACCGTCCCGAACTGGCCGGTCGCGGCTTCGAGGCCATGGGCGTGTCCCTGGTGATCCATCCGGAGAACCCGCACGTGCCCACCTCCCATGCCAACGTACGTTTCTTCAGTGCCGAGAAGGCCGGCGAGGAGCCTGTCTGGTGGTTCGGCGGCGGCTTCGACCTGACGCCCTACTACGCCGTCGAGGAAGACTGCGTGCACTGGCACCAGGTCGCCCGTGAGGCCTGCGCCCCCTTCGGTGCGGAGGTGTATCCGAAGTTCAAGGCGTGGTGTGACCGCTACTTCCACCTCAAGCATCGCGGCGAGCCGCGCGGCATCGGCGGGCTGTTTTTCGATGATTTGAACGAGTGGGATTTCGACACCAGCTTCGCTTTCCTGCGCGGCATCGGCGACGCCTACATCCAGGCCTACCTGCCGATCGTGCAACGGCGCAAAGCCACCCCCTTCACCGAGGCGCAGCGCGAGTTCCAGGCCTTCCGCCGCGGCCGCTACGTCGAGTTCAACCTGGTATTCGACCGCGGCACCCTATTTGGGCTGCAGTCCGGCGGGCGCACCGAGTCGATCCTCATGTCGCTGCCGCCGCATGTGCGCTGGGGCTATGACTGGAAACCCGAGCCGGGTAGTCCCGAGGCGCGCCTGACCGAGCATTTCCTGCAGGATCGCGATTGGCTCGCGGAGGCCGGCCTGTGACGGATCGTTACGGCGTATTCGGCAACCCTATCGGCCACAGCAAGTCGCCACTGATTCATCGCCTCTTTGCCGAGCAGACGGGCCAGGATCTGTCCTACGAAACCCTGCTGGCGCCGCTGGACGGCTTTGCCGGTTTTGCCCGTGCCTTCTTCGTCGAGGGCCGTGGCGGCAATGTCACCGTGCCGTTCAAGGAAGAGGCCTTTCGCCTGGCCGACGAACTGAGCGAGCGCGCCCGCCGTGCCGGCGCGGTGAATACCCTGAAGAAGCTCGACGACGGTCGCCTGCTCGGTGACAACACCGACGGCGCCGGCCTGGTCCGTGATCTGACGGTGAACGCCGGCCTCGAACTGGCGGGCCAGCGCATCCTCCTGCTCGGCGCCGGCGGCGCCGTGCGGGGCGTGCTGGCGCCGCTGCTGGCCGAGCGGCCGCAGAGTCTGACCATCGCCAACCGTACCTTGGCCAAGGCCGAACAGCTGGCTCATGAATTCGCTGATCTCGGCCCGGTGGCGGCAGCCGGCTTCGACTGGCTCAGCGAACCGGTCGACCTGATCATCAACGGCACCTCGGCGTCGCTGGCCGGCGAGCTGCCGCCGATTGATCCGTGTCTGATCCAGCCCGGTCACACCGTCTGCTACGACATGATGTATGGCAAGGAGCAGACGGCCTTCAATCGCTGGGCAAGTGAGCAGGGTGCGGCCCGCTGCATCGATGGCCTTGGCATGCTGGTGGAGCAGGCTGCCGAGGCCTTCTGTGTCTGGCGCGGGGTACGCCCCGAGTCGGCCCCCGTACTGCTTCACCTGCGGTTGCTGCTCAGCGAAGGATGATGTTGGTCTAGCAGGTCTGGACCCTTCCCTCCCGGCACTTCAGCCTCTGGCCGACTAGCCTTTCAGAGCACCCTGTTGGCGTTGGCCGGCAGGGCCGCGCGGCATTGATTTGCGTCTATATGCCACATGACCCCGGGCGTATAACTGGACGGATCACCCCGTGCGAACTCGCGCTTTTGCTCCCGGAAGGATCTTCATGACCGATACCCCCGACACCTCGCCAGCCCCCGCCCAACCGTCCTCGCCGGCCCAGAAAGGCGCCTCCCGCACTCCGCGGCCGCGACGAGCCCAGGCTGGCGATACCGCGCCTTCATTGAAGCCCCGCCAACTGGAGCGCCACACCGTGCAGGAGAAGACGGCCGCCGCGCAGCAGGCCACCGGCGAGGCGATCAAGGACATCCTCGCGCAGATACCGCCGGGCGATACCGATACGCAGCTCAAGACCCTGGAAACCTTCATGACCGGCCTCTCGGCCGACGATGCGCTGGCATTGCGCAATGCTCTGCTCAGCCAGGAGAACGCCCTGCCGTTCAACAGGCAGCCGGTGCATCCGGACGACGAACTGGCCAAGGACTGGCGCCATGGTGGCTACCCGTACAAGAACCTGATGTCGCGGCGCAATTACGAGCGCGAGAAGTACCGTCTGCAGGTCGAGCTGCTCAAGCTGCAGGCCTGGGTCAAGGAGACCGGGCAGAAGGTGGTGATCCTCTTCGAGGGGCGCGATGCCGCCGGCAAGGGGGGATCGATCAAGCGTTTCATGGAACACCTCAACCCGCGTGGCGCGCACATCGTCGCTCTGGAGAAACCCAGCGAGGCGGAGCGCGGCCAGTGGTATTTCCAGCGCTACGTGCAGCACCTGCCGACCGCCGGCGAAATCGTCATGTTCGACCGCAGCTGGTACAACCGCGCCGGGGTCGAGCGGGTCATGGGGTTCTGCTCGGATGAGGAGTATCTGGAGTTCATGCGTCAGGCGCCGGAGTTCGAGCGCATGCTGGCGCGCAACAACATCCATCTGATCAAGTTCTGGTTCTCGGTCAGTCGCGACGAGCAGCGCCGGCGCTTCAAGGAACGCGAAAAACACCCGCTCAAGCAGTGGAAGCTCAGCCCCATCGACCTGGCCTCGCTGGACAAGTGGGACGATTACACCAAGGCCAAGGAAGCGATGTTCTTCTACACCGACACGGCCGATGCGCCGTGGACGGTGATCAAGTCCAACTGCAAGAAGCGCGCGCGCCTGAATGCCATGCGCTATGTGCTGCACAAGCTGCCTTACAAGGGCAAGGACCTGCAGGCGATCGGGGCGCTCGATCCGCTGATCGTCGGCCGCGCCAATGTGGTGTACGAGCGTGGCGAGCACGTGGCTGACATGCCACTGCTGTAAAGCGCTCTTGTACAGGTCGGTCCGAGCGGGCGGCGCGGTTATACTGCGCCGACCTTTCCCATTTTCCGGTAGAGATGTCCGTGAAGATTCGCCAAACCCTTATCGGTCTGCTGCTCGGCAGCGCCCTGCTTTCCCCGCTGGCCGTGGCGGCCAACAAGGCGCCTGCGGTGCAGGAACTCGCCTCCGGCAGCGCCCTGCTGGTCGACCTGAAGACCAACCAGGTCCTCTATTCCAGCAACCCTGACCTGCAGGTGCCCATTGCCTCGGTGACCAAGCTGATGACCGCCATGGTGGTGCTGGATGCCAGGCAGCCGCTGGACCAGCAGCTGGATATCGTGATCAGGGACGTGCCTGAGATGCGCGGTGTCTATTCGCGCGTGCGCCTCGGCAGCCAGCTGAGCCGCCGCGACATGCTGCTGCTGACCCTGATGAGCTCGGAGAACCGCGCCGCCGCCAGCCTGGCCCATCACTACCCGGGCGGTGTGCCGGCCTTCGTCGCGGCGATGAACGCCAAGGCCCAGGCCCTGGGCATGACCCACACCCGCTACCGTGAGCCGACCGGCCTGTCGGAGAAGAACGTTTCCACCGCCAACGATCTGGTCAAGCTGATCAAGGCTGCCGGCCAGTTCCCGCTGATCGGTCAGTTCAGCAGCACCCGCGAACATGTCCAGCAGTTCGCCAAGCCGCGCTACAGCCTGGGTTTCCGCAACACCAACAGCCTGGTGCACAAGCCGAACTGGAGTATCCAGCTGACCAAGACCGGCTTCACCAACGCCGCCGGCCACTGCCTGGTGATGCGCACGCAGATGGCCGGCAAGCCGGTGGCCTTCGTGGTGCTGGACGCCTTCGGCAAGTACACCCATATGGCCGATGCCAATCGCCTCAAGCGCTGGCTGGAGACCGGCCAGGTCACCAAGGTGGCTCCGGCGGCGCTGGCCTACAAGCAGCAGAAGCAGGCCGAGCGCGCACGCAGTATGCAGGCGGCGCAGTAAGCGAATAAAAAAGCCCGGCAATATGCCGGGCTTTTTCATGGACCAGGCCTATGGTTCAGGCGACGAAATCTGCCAGGGTCACGCTGCTCACACCGACCAGTTGAATGGCGAATTCAGCATCCGCGTCACCGTCGATGTTGCCGTAAAGGACACCATCTACCAGCTTCAATTGCCCGGCTGCGCTGAAGGCAACGCCGCCGTCGATGACTTCGGTAAATGCATCGTTCTCGATGGTGGCAGTGTTGGCATCTAGATCGGAGAGATCGATGCGATCGGTGCCACCGATGAAGTCGTTGATAATGTCCCAGTTGGTGCTGGTCAGTCCCATTTCCGACAGGGCATTGAAGTCGAAGATATCGCTGCCCGCGCCACCAGTGAGGCCGTCCCGCCCCGCGCCGCCGACCAGGGTATCGTCACCCTCGCCGCCGCTGAGAATGTCGTTGCCGGCCATACCTTTCAGGATGTTATTGGCGGCGTTGCCAACCAGCCGGTTGACCAGCTCATTACCGGTTCCGTTGATAGCCTCGCCGCCGGTGAGGCTCAGGTTCTCCACGGCCGTGCCGAGGGTATAGGTCACCGACGACAGCACGCTGTCGATGCCGGAGTTGGCCTTTTCGCTGACCACATCGCCGACGTTATCGACGTGGTAGGTATCGTTGCCCAGGCCGCCGACCATGATGTCGGTGCCGGCCATGCCGTTCAGGACATTGTTGCCGCTGTTGCCCGACAGGATATTGCCGAGGCTGTTGCCTGTTGCATTGATGGATGCCGTCCCGCTCAGCGAGAGAAACTCCAGATGGTTGCCCAGCGTGGTGCTGATGCTCGAAACCACGCTGTCGGTACCGCCACCACTGCTGGATTCGATGACCTTATCGGAAGCGTTATCGATGTAGTAGGTGTCGTTACCGGTTCCGCCATCCAGGGTATCGATGCCCTGCCCGCCGTTCAGCACGTCATTTCCGGCATTGCCGTAGAGAATGTCATTGCCGGCGTTGCCTTTGAGCGTGTCGTTGCCGGCATAGCCGGAAAACCTGTCGTTGTACTTGGAGCCGTTGATGATGTCGGCCTTGCTCAACATCAGAGCCATCAGACCGGCGCCGTTACCACTCATGTAGTAGCTGTAGGCGCTTGCCGAGCTGACCGAGAAGCCGCTGATGCTGACGAAGGTTGCACCACCCTGGTAATAGCCGTAGCTCTTCATGGTGCCGCCAACGATGTCTCCCCAGTCGTTGTAGGAGAAGGAACCGGCAAATACTTCCTTGTGATAACCATCGCTGATGGTGACTTTCGAGCTGGTGGCATTGACCGTGCCGTACCAGGGGGTGGTATCGAATTTCGTGTAGGGCTGGTAGAGGGTAACGGTTGCCATCGGCACTACGTCCATGTTGTGAAATGTGGCGTAGTTTGGTGGCTAAAAGCCATGTACGGCAAGTTCCCAGTCTGTTTCACAGGAACCATCGATACTCCCGCGCGCTGATGTCGTGCATGAACTGCAGGTGATCCTGGCGCTTGTTCTCGCAGTAGACGAAGACGAACTCGCTGCCCAGCTTTTCCTTCACCACCTCGTGGCTGGCCATGGCCGCCACTGCGGTGAGCATGTCCTTGGGGAAGCCGATGCCGCTGCTGCGGTCTTCGTTCAGCGAGGGGATCGGCTCGCGGCCCTGCTCCAGGCCGTGTTCCATGCCGCTGAGGATGGCCGCCAGCACCAGATAGGGGTTGGCGTCGGCGCCGGCCAGGCGGTGTTCGATGCGCAGGTTCTTGCCGTCCGACTCGGGGATGCGGATGCACGCGTCGCGGTCCTCGAAGCCCCAGCTGGCCTTGCTCGCCGAGTTGACCATGGCGCCGTAGCGGCGGAAGGCGTTGTGGTTGGCGGCGAAGATCGGCATGCAGTGCGGCAGCAGCTCCAGGCAGCCGGCCACGGCGTGGCGCAGCGGACGCTGCTCATCGAGGTCGAGAAGGTTGCGGCCGCTTTCGTCGTACAGGCTGACGTGCACGTGCATGCCGCTGCCCGGCGCGTCCAGGTAGGGCTTGCTCATGAAGCTGGCCCTGTACCCATGCTTCATCGCCACGCCGCGGGTGCTGCGGCAGAACAGGGCGGCCTGGTCGGCGGCGTGCAGGCCGTCGTCGCAGTGGGCGAAGTTGATCTCGAACTGGCCCGGACCGAGTTCGGCGGTGATCACGTTGGCGTCCACGCCCTGCTCCTGGGCCGCCTCGACCATCTCGTGCAGCACATCGGAGAAGCGCGACAGGCGCTCGATGTGCATGTTCGGCTGGTCGTCCTTGTCATCGGTCAGCGGGTCGCGCGGGAAGCGCGGCAGGCCGCTCTCGAGCTGCTTGTCGAACAGATAGAACTCCAGCTCGAAGGCCACCACCGGGCGGATGCCCTTGGCCTGCAGGCGTTTCAGCACGCGGGCCAGCACCTCGCGCGGTTCGAACTCGATGGGCGCCTCGGTGCCATCGGAGCTGATCAGCATCTGCCCCAGCGGCTGCTTCTCCCAGCGTACCGGCTTGAGGGTGCCGGGGATCAGGCGCCGCGGCGCATCCGGGTCGCCGTCGTTGAAGCAGTAGTCGCCGATCGGGTGCAGGCCGCCCTGGGCGCCGAGCAGCACGCAGTTCTGCGGCACCTTGAGCGGGCCGCCGGCGGCGACCTTCTCCAGCATGTCGAGGGGGTAGCGCTTGCCGTAGAAGTGCCCGGGGATGTCCAGGCAGATCAGTTCGACGTAGCGCACGTCGGGGTGGGCGGCGCGGAAGGCGCGCACTTCGCTGAGCAGGTCGGGGAATGTAGATGTCACGTTCTTGTCCTTGTTTTCATCAGTACCCGTCAAATGCGGATCAGAACCGTCACGAGCGAAGGCCAGGCAAGGCGCAGGCTGGCGAGGGCGCGGAGCTTACGAGTGGTAAGTGAGCAGCCCGAGCCAGCGTGCAACGCCGCCTGACCGAGCGCAGTAGGTTCTGGCCGCATTTCAGGTGAAGACCCAGAGCACTCGGGTGGGGGAATCGGTGAGGTTGGCGTAGCGGAACTGGGCGTGCGGCGGCAGCTGGAAGCTGTCGCGCGGGCCGAGGGTGACCGGCTCGGCGTCGTCGCCGTACCAGACGGTCAGCTCGCCTTCGAGGATGAAACCGCCCTGCTCGGAGCTGTCGTCGAGATGGCCCTCGCCGCTGGTCGCGCCCGGTTCGAGGAAGCTTTCGAGCATGGCGAAGCCGCCGGACATGCCCGGCGAGGCCAGCACGTCGGTGATGCCGCCGGCGTAGTAGAGGGTGCGGCGCTCGTCCGGGCGGGTCACCCAGCGCACCGCGCGCGGCTTGCCGGGGTTGTAGAAGTAGGTGGTCGGCACGCCCAGCGCCTCGCTGATGGCGGTGAGGTCGGCCACCGTCGGGCGCGACAGGCCGCGCTCGACCTGGGACAGGAAACCCACCGAGCGGCCGATGCGCTCGGCCAGTTCGCCCAGTGTGACGTTCTTGTGCTTGCGCAGGTCGCGCACCAGGATCGCCAGGCCTTCGATTTCGTCTTGCTTGTCCAAAGGGGGGACTCCGTTTTATTCCCTCTCCCTTTGGGAGAGGGCTAGGGTGAGGGATGCTGCGGGCGACTCGACCCTCACCCCTAGCCCCTCTCCCAGAGGGAGAGGGGGATCAAATGACGTCGCGCAGGCGATACCAGGCCTTGCCCACCGCCTCGATCGGCGCGGCCAGCAGGTCGCCGCCGGGGAAGCGCGGGTTGTCCAGGCCCTGGTACAGGCCGAGCAGCTCGTCCAGGCCGAGGATGGCATCGCTGACCGCACGGGCGGCGGCCAGGGTCGGCAGGATGCCGTGGCCGGAGAAGCCCTGCAGCCAGTACTTCTGGCCCTGGCGGCCGACATCCGGGGTGCGGTGCAGGGTGCAGTCGATGTGGCCGCCCCAGCCGTAGTCGATGTGCACCCCGCGCAGTTGCGGGAACACGCGCTCCAGGTAGGGCCGGGTGGCCGCCGGTACGTCCTTGGGGATGCCGCCCAGGTAGGTGCAGCCACCGCCGAACAGCAGGCGATTGTCGGGGGTGACGCGGAAGTAGTCGGGGACGAACTGGTTGTCGATGGCGCAGGTGCCGCGCGGGAACAGCGAGCGTGCCAGCTCCGGGTCGAGCGGCGCGGTGGCCACCTGGTAGGAACCGACCGGCAGCAGGCGTTTCGACAGCTCGCGGTCGAGGCCGTCGACATAGGCGTTGCAGGCCAGCACCAGGATGTCGCCGCGCACTTCGCCGTGCTCAGTGCGCACGCGGTAGCCGTCGGCGGTCTCCTGCCAGTCCAGCGCCTGGCTCTGCTCGAAGATCCGTCCGCCGGCCGCCTCGATGGCGCCGGCCAGGCCCTGGGCCAGCTTCAGCGGGTTGAGGTGGGCGGCGCCGGCATCGAACAGCGCGGCCAGGTAGCGCGGGCTGGCAATCCACTGCGGCAGCTCTTCTTTGGCGATGAAGCTCAGCTGCGCATAGCCGTACTTCTGCTCGGCTTCCTCCAGGCTCTCCTGCAGCTGGCGTACGCGGCGCGGCAGCACGGCGGTGTACAGCGCGCCAGTGCGGTAGTCGATGTCGAAGCCGTGGCGGCCGGGCAGCTCGCGCATTTCCTCGGCGGCCCAGACCATGCTGTCCCACAGGCGCTTGGCGCGTTCCAGGCCCAGGGCCTTCTCCAGCGGCGGCATGTCGCAGGACCAGCCTGGCAGGGCCTGGCCACCGTTGCGCCCGGAAGCGGCCCAGGCGATGCGGCTGGCTTCCAGCAGCACCACCTTCTTGCCGGCCAGGGCCAGGCGCAGGCCGGTGTGCAGGCCGCTGAAGCCGCCGCCGACGATGATCACGTCGCAGTCGAGCGCTTCCTGCAGACGCGGGCGCAGGGGAATCTGGCCGTAGGTGGCGGCGTAGTAGGTGCCGATGTGCTGCGCGGACTGCTTGAACATGGGAGCCTCGTGAAATTTATTGTTCTGTATTTCATGAAAAAATACACAATAAAGTTCACGAGGCCAAGACCGGTCGGTCAGTATTTCGCCCAGTCGCGCCCGCCCAGGCATTCGCCGAGGTAGTCGAGGAAGCAGGTGATGCGCGCTGCCAGGGCCGTGTTGCGGTAGTACACGGCATTGATCGGCTGGCGCCGGTCGACGCGCCAGTCGGCCAGCACCTCCACCAGCGCACCGCTGGCGCGGTCCTGCTCGGTCATGAAGTCGGACAGGCTGACCAGGCCGGCGCCGGCCAGGGCCAGCTGTCGCAGCGTCTCACCGCTGGAGGCGCGCAGGGTCGGGGTGATCGGCAGGCCGTCGCCGAGGGTATGGCGCAGCGGCCAGGTGTTGAGGTGTTCCAGCTGGGTGAAGCCGAGCAGGTCGTGGCCGCCCAGCTGCTCCGGCGTTTCGGGCGTGCCGCGTGCGGCCAGGTAGGCCGGGCTGGCCAGCACGCGCACAGGGCTGCAGCCCAGTGGCCGGGCGTGCAGACTGGAGTCTCGCAGCGCGCCGATGCGGATGGCCAGGTCGGTGCGCAGCTCCAGCAGGTCGATGTTCTGCTCGTTGCTGGTCAGCTCCAGCTCGATCTGCGGGTAGCGCTGACGGAAGCCGGCTACCAGCGGAATCAGCACGTGCAGCAGGAACGGCGTGGCGGCGTCGACCCGCAGGCGCCCGGCCGGCGCCTGGCGGCGCAGGCTCATCTGCTCCTCCGCCTCTTCCACGGCGGCGAGGATGCGCCGCGCCTGGGCGAGAAAGGCCGCACCCTCTTCGGTCAGCTCCAGGCGCCGGGTGGTGCGGCGCAGCAGGGTGACGCCGAGCTTGTCCTCCAGGCGTCCGAGGGCGCGGCTGATGCCCGAGGCAGTCTGGCCCAGCTGCTCGGCGGCGGCGCTGATGGAGCCGGCGTCCACCACGCGGGTGAAGGCCTGCAGTTCGTCCAGGGTCGTTTTCATTGTTGCTGCTCGGGCAAGAATCGCGGGGTCATTATCTGAGTCTGGCGCGCCAGCCGTGGCGCGGCAATCGATGCGTAGCCGAGTTGCGTGGATGCGACATGCGCGCCGGCCGGACATGCGCCGGTGCCTGCTGACGGCTATCCTCGCGGTTTTCATCGTCAGGGGCAGGCCATGCAGATTCGCAGCGACTTCGACAGCGGCAACATCCAGGTGCTGGACGCCAGCGACCCGAGCCGGGTGCGCCTGGCCATCCGCAAGGACTTCGCCAGCGAGCATTTCCAGTGGTTCCACTTCCTCGCCGAGGGCCTGACGCCGGGGCAGACGCACCGCTTCAGCCTGGAGAACGCGCCGCAGTCCAGCTACAAGAACGCCTGGGCCGGCTACCAGGCGGTGGCCAGTTACGACGGCGAGGACTGGTTCCGCGTGCCGACCACCTATGACGAGGGCGGGCTGCATTTCCAGCTGACGGTCGAGCAGCCCAGCGCCCGCTTCGCCTACTTCGAGCCCTACAGCCGCGCGCGCCATGCCCGGCTGCTGGTGCGCGCCCTGGCGCTGCCCAACGTCGCCCTGGTCGCCTGCGGCAGCAGCCTGCAGGGCCGCGAGCTGCCGCTGCTGCAGGTGCGCGGTACGGCGGCGGCGCCGCGCAAGATCTGGCTGATCGCCCAGCAGCACCCCGGCGAGCACATGGCCGAGTGGTTCATGGAGGGCCTGATCGAGCGCCTGGAGCAGTCGGACGACGTGCTGCACGCCCTGCTGGCCGAGGCCGATCTGTATCTGGTGCCGCACATGAACCCGGACGGCGCCTTCCTCGGCAACCTGCGCACCAACGCCGCCGGCCAGGACCTCAATCGCGCCTGGCAGGCACCGTCGGCCGAGCGCAGCCCCGAGGTGCTGTTCGTCCAGCAGCAGATGGCACGCATCGGCGTGGACGGCTTCCTGGATATCCACGGCGACGAGGAAATCCCCCATGTGTTCGCCGCCGGCTGCGAGGGCAACCCCGGCTTCAGTCCACGGCTGGATGCGCTGGAGCGGGAGTTCCGCGAGCGCCTGGTGGCTGCCGGCGAGTTCCAGACCGTCCACGGCTATCCGCGCGACGAACCGGGCCAGGCCAACCTGGCGCTGGCCTGCAACTGGGTCGGGCAGACCTACGACTGCCTGGCCTTCACCATCGAGATGCCGTTCAAGGACCACGACGACTGCCCGCAGCCGCGTACCGGCTGGAACGGGGCGCGCTCCAGGCGTCTGGGTCATGCCGTACTCGGCGTGCTGGCCGGCATGGCCGCGAGGCTCCGAGCGGACTGAGCGGCAGCCGCTGCGCTAGCGCTCGGCGTTCTGGCCCAGGTCGGCGACGATGGCCCGCACCCGCGCGCCGAGCAGTTGGCCGACCCGTGTCGGCGAGCAGTGCTGGCGGATGGTCTGCGCCGCGCGTTCGCCCAGCTCACGCATGCGCTGCGGTGACTCGTACGCCTGACGCATCAGCGTCGCGGCATGCTCAAGGTCGGGTTCAGCCCAGGTCTGCCCCTTCTGGTAGGGGCCGACGTCCTCCTGCAGTTCGACCAGGCGGTACCTCACCGGCAGCGAGTTGTGCTCGTCCATGAAGTCGACGTTGCCCGACCAGTGTGTGGCGACCACCGGCTTGCCCAGGTACATGGCTTCGGCCAGTGGCAGGCCGAAGCCCTCGGCGCGATGCAGGCTGACATAGCAGTCACAGGCATTGAGCAGGTTGTTCAGGGTGTGACGGTCCAGGTAGCCCTCGACCAGGCGGATGCGCCGGTCACGCTGTACCGCCTGGCGCAGGGCCTGGGCCAGCTCGGGCTGATGTTCCAGATTGGAAACCTTGACCAGCAGACTTACCGCCAGGGTGGGGGCGTCGGCGAAGGCCAGCAGGAATGCCTCTATGACCCCCAGCGGATTCTTGCGCTGCGGCATGCTCAGGGCATCGGACAGATGCAGGAAGACGAAGGCCTGCTCATCGAGGTGCAGCTGGCGACGGCTCAGCGGCGGCATGATGTCCACCTGGATGGCCGGCGGTATCAGTGTCACCGGCTTGTCGGTGTGCGCGGCAATGGCTTGGCGGTTGTATTCGCTGGCCACCAGGACTTCGTCGACCTGATCGAAGGCAAAATGCAGGAAGTCCGGAAAGCGCGGCATTTCCCAGAACCAGTAGCCCAGGGTGTAGCGCCCCTCGAACAGCTCACGCCCCAGGTGATCACGGGCCACCTTGCTCTGGTCGGCATTCACATGCAGCAGGTTGACCGGATAGTGCATCCGGAGGTTGCCGCCTTCGATGCTCTCGTCCATGCGCGACACGTTGCCCAGGCGGTAGTCGACCAGCGAAAAGGGCAGTTGCGAATGACGCAGGGCGCGCAGCGAGGCCCGTGCCGCCTCACCCACGCCACTCTCGGCATGCAGATAGCCGATCAGGTTGACCCCGGACTCCTCGCTGCGCGGGGGTATTGCCAGGGTCGGCCGTGGGTAGGCCCGGCGCAGCACCCGCGCGGCGTAGGGTTGCAGGGCGATGCGCAGCTTCAGTGGCACGCGCCGCCGCTGGCGCCAGACCAGGCGTAGCAGGCGGTGCAATGGCGAGTATTGCGGGGCATCACCCTGCGCCGTGCTCAGTGCCTCGCGGATGGGTTGCAGGTAGATCTCGCTGAAGCCGGCCTCGCGGCTGGCCGAGTCCAGCAGCCATTCGGCGAAGCGCAGGCTGTCCACGCTCTCCACGGCGGGGAAGGCCTGGCGCAGATCGCTGCGCGAGTGCCACAGCGACAAGGCCAGGGCGGTCAGAGGCAGGCCGCCGCGCAGCGAGGCCTGCTGGCGGTTGAGTTGCTGGTGCAGGCGCTGGCATTGACTGGCGTCGAAGTAGTCGATGCCGGCGAAGGCGTTGCTGATACGAATCAGGCGGCGCGCGGCGTTGGGCACCGGCGTGCCGTCGGCGAAGCAGGCGTAGGCATAGGGCAGAACGCTAAAGCGGGCGGCACCGAAAGCGATCAGCGCGGTGGCATAGCCATCACAGAGTTCGCGCAGTGGCGAGCCGGGCTGGCCCTTGTCGAAGCGATTCTGGTGGCGGCTCAGGCTGCTGTCGTCGATGGCGAAGCCGGAAAAGTGGAAGAACAGCAGCGGTAGCCCGCCGGCCAGCAGGCTGCCATCCTCCGCCCGGCTCAATGGCCGGTGGCCAAGGTTCCAATAGGCAACGTTCCAGCCGGCATTGCGTTCGATATGCACGCCGTCGAACAGCGAGGGCGCCATGTCCATCCATTTCTGGTCGACGAACAGGTTGCGCGGCAGGTCCACCACGCAGTCCTTGTACAGCTTGGCCTGCCACCACCTGACCAGCCTGGCGGTCTCCTCGCTGTTGCGCAGTGCGATGAAGCCGAGGTTGTAGGAGCCGGCCTGGAGAATGCCGAGTTCGCTCGGCCAGCCGTCGTCATCGAGCGGGGCGATGAGGTGTGGGGTAAGCACGGCATTGTGTCGTTCCAGCAGCTCCAGCAGTGGCTCCAGCGGCTGGTAGACGCGGATGTCCGGATCGAAGTAGATGACCTTGCGATAGCCACGCGCCAGCAGCCGCTCAATCAGGTACGGCTTGATCGCGGTGTTCAGTTCCAGAATCGAGTACTGGTAGATGAAGGTCCCCATCTCGGGGATATCCAGTGTCTCGAGCGCAATGATCTCGTCCGCCTGCGGGCAACTGGTCTGCGCGTGTGGGCGGTCGCACAGACCCAGTACCAGATCGGCCTGCGGGCAATGGCGGCGCAGGCTGTCGAACAGGGTTGCGGCGTAGTGCAGATAGTTGTTCGAGACGATGGTGAAGATGCACACGTCGCTGGCACGCGCGGCAGGAGGCGGGGAGGTGTCAGGCATGTGGCTGTTCATTTCGGGTAGACCGGAATGTCGGTAGGCAGCAGCTGGCCATCCTGGAAAGCCAGGATGCTGTCGGTCCAGGTCTGCAGCTGCGGGAGCGAGTGAGACACCAGCACCAGCGAGCAGCCACGTTCGACGGCCTCGCGTATCGCTTGGGCGCACTTGCGCTGGAAGTCCTCGTCGCCGACCGCCAGCACTTCGTCGACCAGCAGCAGGTCGACTTCCATCGCCAGCGCGACGGCGAAGCCGAGGCGCGCGCGCATCCCTGAGGAATAGGTGCCGAGGGCGTCGTCCATCTGTGCGCCGAGGCCGCAGAAGTCATGAATCTGCTCCAGGCGCGCGCGCGCCTGGGACGGTGTCATGCCCATCAGCACGCCGCTGAGCAGGGCGTTCTCCCAACCGTTGAGGCGCGGGTCGAAGCCGGCTTGCAGCGACAGCAAGGAGACCCTGGCGCCATGGTTCAGCACATGCCCGCGATCCGGCTCGTAGATGCCGGCCATCAGGCGTAGCAGGGTCGATTTGCCGGCGCCGTTGTGGCCCATGATGCCCAGGCGCTGTCCGGCATGGATGTCCAGGCTTACACCCCGGATCACCGGGTGCAGGCTGCTGTGTAGCAGTGAGCGGCGCTGGCGGTAGGCCAGGTGCACGTCTTGCATTTGCAGGAGAAGGCGCGGGTTCATGTCATTCCTGCACGATGCGCGCGAAGCGCCGGTTGAGACGGCCAAACAGCATCAGCGTGGCCAGGTTGGCCAGCAGCAGGGCGGCCAGCAGCAGGCCCAGCGACGCCCAGTCCGGCGTGCTTTGACGAATCAGTACGTCGCGCTGGCTTTCCAGGATCAGGTAAACCGGGTTGAGCTGCAGCAGCCACTGGTAGTCCGTCGGGATCAGGTCGCGGGTAAAGAACACGCCCGAGATGAACATGCCCAGCTGCAGGCCGGCAGGGATGATCACCCGCATGTCCGGGAAGAACGGCATCAGCATCGCTGCCAGACCGGCGCAGGGGAGTATCAGCAGCAACTGCAGAGCGAACAGCAGGGGGTACAGCAGGAACAGGCGATTGGGTGGATAGCCCATGGCTGCCAGGATCGCCACCAGCACCGCGACCACCAGCAGCTGCTTGAGCGCGTCACGCAGCACCTCGGCCAGCGGGAAGATCGCGGTATGCAGCGGCAGCTGCAGGATCAGTCCGCGGCTGACCAGTATCGCCGAGCTGGCATTCTGAATGCTCTTGGAAAACCACAGCCAGTGCACGATGCCGACCAGCAGGTAGGCCACGTAATGATCACCGCCGTGGCGCAGCAGCAGGCCGAAGACCAGGTAGTAGACGGTCAGGTGCATGGCCGGCTCGATCAGCCACCACAGGTAGCCCAGACGTGTCTCGCGGGCCTCGGATTTCAGTCCCATCAGCGCGCGCAACCAGGCGATCTGGAAAAGCTTGCCCAGCCGGTTGTTGGCGGTGTCGTGCGCCGTGGCTGACGATAAGGCTGACCTGGGCAGGCTCATGCGCACTTCCTCCAGCACTGAGAGGGTCGCGGGTACTCTGCAGAGAGGTGGAAGTCTCCGTTGGGTTGGCGGTTGGCAACGGCGTCTTCGCTCAGGCTGAAACCAAGTGTCATGATGATTCTGGCTCTATGGCGGGCTGCCGGACGGCGTTGTTGGTGGCGAACGATCAGGTGGTGTTGAACGCTTGAAGAAACCGGGTTTCAGGCCTGGCGGCGCCAGCCCAGCAGGCGACGCAAGGGTGCGGTGAGGCGCCAGGAACTGCTGGTCAGCAGGGCTTGGGTGCGGCTCTCGAAATAGCGGGCGCGTGCGGTCATGTCGGTCAGCAATGCCTGGGTGTGTTGGAGGTTAGCCAGTGCCTCGGCAGCGCGATGCTCGGCCTCGGCGGCACGCTGTGACGCATTGGCGGCCTGGCGCTCAAAGATCATGGCATTGGTTGCCACCTGGGCGTGGCGTCTCTGCTTTTCCAGCTCGTGACACACATCCATGGCCACTGTCGGGGCGCTGGCGGAGCCGTCCAGCTGCTCAAGCGGACCGGCATGCTGCAGGTTGGCCAGAATCGGGTCGAGGTCAAAGAAGGCCAGCGCCTGTGTCTCGCAGCTGGTCACCATGACACCGGCCTGACAGTCGATATCGATGCCTTTGGGGCCGCCTTCCTGGGGATTCTCATTGCCACTGTGGAACAGCGCTGCGTCCATCACCCGCACGCTCAGGTTGGGGTCGTAAACGCCCTGCCAGTGACCATCGGGCTGATAGTAGAGGTGCACATAGGGGGCACCAGCGTCGGCCAACACGAGATAACGGCTGTCATCGCTGAAACGCAGGCCGTGAGGGTAGCTGGCGCCGCGCAACACGGCCTGCGGGTCGCTGTTGGGGGTCAGGGTTTCGGCATAGGGGTAGATCAGTACGCTCTGGGTGTTGTGGCTACTGACCGCCAGCCATTGGCGCGCGGGATCCAGGCTGATGCCGTCGGGAATCTCCAGCCACTTGCCCAGCAGCACCTGTTCCTCGTCGAGCGCGTAGTCCTGTGCCGCGGCGACCCTGTGCCGCGAGACCCGGTGGCTGAAATTGCGGCACACCAGCAGCTCATGACGACCGTCGGCGCATGGCGATGCTGCTACCGAGCCCGGGCCTAGCAGTTCGCGATCGGTGCTGGGGAAGCGCTGCAGCAGCCTCAGTTCGGCTGCTGCCGAGCCATCGCGCGGTGGCAGGCGAAACAGGCAAAGCTCGCCCTCGCGGTTGGCGACCGCCAGGGTGTCGTTGTCGAGGAAGTCCAGGCCGTGGGGATACTGCAGGTGTTCGGATGAGAGGACTACCACGGCGTCCAGGTGCACCCGCTTGTGCGTCTGTGAGCCGCGCACCTCGATATCGAAGAGGAATATCTGCGCGCGGCGAATAGCGGCCACGGCCAGGCGCCGTCGGTCTGGGGAAAAACGCACATCCTCGGTGCGGCCGATGGCGGCGATCGCGTCCAGCACCTGCTGCGGTGCCGCAATATCAAGCTGCATGAAGACCTCCGGTGGGATGCGCAGAAGATACAGCTCGTTACGGCTTCTGGGTATCGGCCGCTGGGGTTTAGCGACGGCGGCTGGCCAATATCCGGCGCAGTGGCCCGGTAATGCGCCACGAACTGCTGGCCAGGATGTCCTGGGTCAGTGTCTGGAAGTAGGCGGTGCGCGCGCGCTGCTCCGCGAGGGCGTTCGCCGCCATGGCCGCCTGTGTGGTGACTTCAGCAGCCCTTTGCTCTGCCAGGGCGGCCATCCGCTCAGCCTCGCCCGCACCGTGCTCCTGCCGCAGTGCCTCGCTCTCGATGCGAACGTGCCGCCGCTGGCGCTCCAGCTGATGGCGGACATCCTGCTCGGGGGTGCTGCCGACAACGGTGCACGGCCCCTGGCGTCGGACTCGGGCCAAGACCTGATCGAGGTCGAAGAAGGCCAGCGGCTGGGTCTGGCTGGTAGTTGCCAGGATGCCGGTCGCCGTATCCAGATCGAGACCCTTGGGGCCGCCTTTGTTCGGTGGAAAGGCGTGGCGACTCTGGAACAGCGCCTCATCCATTACCCGCAGGCTGAGCGCCGGATCATAGACGCCCTGCCATTGTCCGTCGTGCTGGTGGTAGAGATGTACATAAGGGCCGCCGGCGTCTGCCAACAGCAGGTAGCGGTCGTCGTCGCTGAGACGAATGCCGTGGGGGTGACTTGCCCCCCGGAGCACTGCTGCTGGCTGCTGGGTGGCTCGTTCATGTGCATAGATCAGTGCACATTGGTCGTGCAGGTTGCTCAAGGCCCGCCAGCGCCGGGTGGCGCCGATGCTGATGCCGTTGGGTGTTGCCATCCAGTCGTTAGGCAGCAGCGTTTGCGCCAGGGACGAATGGTCCGGAGTGGCCGTGATGAGATGGCGCGACACCTGGTTTCCGACGTTCCGGCAGACCATGAGTTCGTAATGACCCTCCGCACACCGGGAGGCGGCGACCGACCCAGGGCCCTGCCATGCCGGCGTCTGGGCCGGGAAGCGACGTATCAGCGTCAGCTCACGCTTTGCTCGGCCATCGTGCGGGGGCGCCTTGAACAGACACAGCCCGCCGTCCCGGTTGGCGACCGCCAGGGTGTCGTCGTCAAGGAAATCCAGGCCATGGGGTGCCTGCAGGTGGGGCGAGCAGAGTTCGACCACGTCGCGCAGCTCGATACGCTTGCCTGCCTGCACCCGGATGGTGAAGACGAACAGGCGCTGCCTGGCCATCGCGACCAGCGCGAGGCGCTGGCGGTTCGGGGAAAACCGCAGGTCCTCGGTGCGGCCAACACCGGCGAGGGTTTCCAGTACTTGCCGAGGGGCGGAGACATCCAGCCGCATGTGCACACTCCGTCCGATGAACCTGTACCGTCCGCCTGGGCCGGCGGATACGCACGCTCGCCGTAGGGCACTCCTCACGGCGCGGCTAGTGTACCGGTGTTTCGTCCGCGCTGAGCTCGATGCGGTTGCGTCCGTTGGCCTTGGCCCGGTAAAGCGCCTCGTCGGCGCGTTCGAGTACCTGGTCCAGCGAGCCATCGTCGTCGTCCGGGCGCAGCTGGCTGACACCGATGCTGACGGTGACGCGCAGGGACTCGCCATCGTTGGTCGCCAGGATCATGGCTTCGACCCGGCGGCGCAGGCGCTCGGCGATCAGGCGTGCCTCGTCGAGTGCAATACCCGGCAGCACCACGGCGAACTCCTCGCCGCCCAGACGCCCCAGCAGGTCCTGTTGGCGCAACTGCTCGTGCAGCAGACCGGCAAAGGCGCGCAGCACCCGGTCGCCGGTGGCGTGGCCGTGGCGGTCGTTGATCAGCTTGAAGTGGTCAAGGTCGAGCAGCAGCACAGTCATCGGCGGCGCGTCGCTGTGTCGACGGCGGTGCTCCAGCAGCTCTTCCGCGCGCAGGCTGAGGGCGCTGCGGTTGAGCGTGCCGGTGAGGAAGTCGTGGTTGGCGCGACGGTGCAGGCGTGCCATCAGGCGTCGGTTGAGGGTGTTGACGGATGCCACCCACAGCGGTCCCAGCACCAGGATGGCGATACCCAGTCGCGCCGAGGTCAGGGTATCGATACTGGCGCTGTCGCCCAGTACGCCGAAATGGGCCAGGTTGCTCGCGGTCATCACGATTTCGGTCACGCCGCTGATGAAGCCGAGCAAGGCGACCACGAAGGGGCGGAAGCGCATGGCACACCAGAGCAGTGGCAGCAGTGGGAAAACCACGGCGCCAGGGCCGCCAACCAGTAGCATGGCCACTAGCGCCAGGCCCAGTGCCAGCAGGGGCCAGAGGTCGGCGGTGCGAATACGGCGTAGCAGGTAGCGCAGGGTCCGCCAGGGATGGTCGGGGGCGCTGAGAATCACCGGCAGCAACAGCAGGCCGGTGGAGAACTGCTCGCCGAACCAGGTCTGCCAGATATCCCAGCCCTTGTGTTCCAGGGCGGCCAGGGTAGCCGCGACGCCGGCACCGCTGACGCAGGCGACGAACAGCAGCATCAAACCCTGTGGCTGTGCGAGGCGCAGCATGGCTTTGCTCTGCCGGCGCAGCAGCAGCCAGCCGACCAGGATCAACCCCAGGTTGCACAGGTTCATCCACAGCGCCTTCTCCCAGCTGTTGCCGGTGGCCAGGTCGGTGGCCAGCATGCCGAGATAGAGCAGGCCCCAGCCCAGCGGTCGGGCCAGGGGTGGGTGGCGCAGCAGGAGGCCGAGCAGGATGGCGTTGACCGGCCAGAACAGGGCCAGCGACTCGAAGGCGCGAGTGAAAATCCCGGCCAGTGTCAGCCCAACCGTCAGCAAGAGGAGGACGGCGTAGGGTGTGAACGGCTTGAGGCGGGCCAGGAAGAACATGGGAACCTGCAACGTGGCGGGTTTAGTTGCAGCTTCGGCAAGCCTGGGGGTGCTGTCAATCGCGGCGCCGCCCGGCGGCAGGGGCGGCGCCTGCGTGGAGCGTCAGCGGCGCGCGCCGCGTACCCCTTCGGCCAGCTGGGCGCACAGGCTCAGTACGCCGTCGATGGCCTGGGCCGGCGATTCGGCCTTGGCGATCTGGTCGACCAGTGCCGAGCCCACCACCACGCCATCGGCACGGCGCGCCACGTCGGCGGCATGCTCGGGGGTGCGGATGCCGAAGCCGATGCACAGCGGCAGGTCGGTATGGCGGCGCAGGCGGGCGACGGCCTGCTCGACGTGGTCCATGGTCGCCGCGCCGGCACCGGTCACGCCGGCCACCGAGACGTAGTAGACGAAGCCCGAGCTGCCGTTGAGCACGGTGGGCAGGCGCTGGTCGTCGGTGGTCGGGGTGGTCAGGCGGATGAAGTCCAGACCGGCGGCCTGAGCCGGCTCGCACAGCTCGTCGTTATGCTCCGGCGGCAGGTCGACGATGATCAGGCCGTCGACCCCGGCTTCCTTCGCGTCGGCGATGAAGCGCTCGACGCCGTAGGCGAAGATCGGGTTGTAGTAGCCCATCAGCACCAGCGGCGTGCTGCTGTCGGTGACGCGGAATTCGCGGACCATCTGCAGGGTCTTCGACAGGTTCTGCTTCGCCGCCAGGGCGCGGATGTTGGCCAGCTGGATCGCCGGGCCATCGGCCATCGGGTCGGTGAAGGGCATGCCCAGCTCGATCACGTCGGCACCGGCGGCCGGCAGGCCCTTGAGGATTTCCAGGCTGCTGGCGTAGTCCGGGTCACCGGCGGTGACGAAGGTCACCAGCGCGGCGCGGTTCTGTTGTTTCAGCTCGGCAAAGCGGCTCTGCAGGCGGCTCATGCGTGCTTCTCCTGCTCTTGTTCAACTTGGGGGCTCATGTGATGCATCACGGTCTGCATGTCCTTGTCGCCGCGGCCGGACAGGTTGACCACCATCAGGTGCTCCTTGGGCAGCTTTGCCGCGCGCTTGAAGGCTTCGGCCAGGGCGTGGGCCGATTCGAGCGCGGGGATGATGCCTTCCAGGCGGCAGCACTGGTGGAACGCCTGCAGCGCTTCGTCATCGGTGCAGGGTACGTATTCGACGCGCTTGATCTCATGCAACCAGGCGTGTTCGGGGCCGACGCCCGGGTAGTCGAGGCCGGCGGAGATCGAGTGTGCATCGGTGATCTGGCCGTCGGCGTCCTGCAGCAGGAAGGTACGGTTGCCGTGCAGCACGCCCGGCGCGCCGCCGGCCATGCTGGCGGCGTGCTTGCCGGTGTCGATGCCGTGACCGGCCGCTTCGACGCCGACGATCTGCACGCCTTCGTCATCGAGGAAGGGGTGGAACAGGCCGATGGCGTTGGAGCCGCCACCGATGCAGGCGACCAGCGAATCGGGCAGGCGGCCTTCCTTCGCCAGGATCTGCTCGCGCACTTCGTTGCCGATCACCGACTGGAAGTCGCGGACCATGGCCGGGTACGGGTGCGGACCGGCGGCGGTGCCGATCAGGTAGAAGGTGTTATGGACGTTGGTCACCCAGTCGCGCAGGGCCTCGTTCATCGCATCCTTGAGGGTGCCGGTGCCGGCGGTGACCGGAATCACCTCGGCGCCGAGCAGCTTCATGCGGAACACGTTGGCCTGCTGGCGATCGATGTCGGTGGTGCCCATGTACACCACGCACTGCATGCCGAAGCGGGCGGCCACGGTGGCGGTGGCCACGCCGTGCATGCCGGCGCCGGTCTCGGCGATGATGCGTTGCTTGCCCATGCGCTTGGCCAGCAGGATCTGGCCGATGCAGTTGTTGATCTTGTGCGCGCCGGTGTGGTTGAGGTCTTCGCGCTTGAGGTAGATCTTAGCCCCGCCGAAGTGCTCGGTCAGGCGCTCGGCGAAGTACAGCGGACTGGCCCGGCCGATGTAGTCGCGCTGGAAGTAGGCCAGTTCCTCGAGGAAGGCCGGGTCGGTCTTGGCCTTCTCGTATTCGGCCGCCAGCTGGTTGATCAGCGGCATCAGGGTTTCGGCGACGAACTGGCCGCCGAAGCGGCCGAACAGGCCCTTGGTGTCGGGACCGCTGCGGAATGAAGTCATGTCAGGCTCCTGGCGGGAGTGGCTAATCGGGTGATGGCGCCATTCTACCCCTGGCTGCCGGTCTGAAAAGCGATTAGATTGCGCTGATCTGTCAGAAAAACTCACCAATGCCATGAGCCGCGAACTGCCCCCGCTGAATGCCCTGCGCGCCTTCGAGGCCGCTGCCCGCCTGCAGAGCGTCAGCCAGGCGGCGGAGGAGCTGAGCGTCACCCACGGCGCGGTGAGCCGGCAGATACGTGCGCTGGAAGAACAGCTCGGCCTGGCCCTGTTCGTCAAGGACGGCCGCGGCGTAAAACTCACCGATGCCGGCGTGCGCCTGCGCGATGCCGCCTTTGATGCCTTCGAGCGTCTGCGCGGCGCTTGCGCCGAGCTGCGCCAGCGCCAGGACGACGCGCCCTTCGTGCTCGGCTGCCCCGGCAGTCTGCTGGCGCGCTGGTTCATCCCGCGTCTGGATCGCCTTAACCGAGAACTGCCTGAGCTGCGCCTGCAGCTGTCGGCCAGCGAAGGTGAGCTGGACCCGCGTCGTCCCGGGGTGGATGCCACCCTGTGTTTCGCCACGCCGCCCTGGCCGGCGGACATGCAGGTCTACGAACTGGCCGCCGAGCGCATTGGGCCGGTGCTGAGCCCGCGCTACGCCCGCTTTGCCGAGCTGGCCGAGCGCCCCGCCGCCGCCCTGCTCGGCGAGCCGCTGTTGCACACCGCCTCGCGCCCGCAGGCCTGGCCGCAGTGGGCGCAGGCCCAGGGCCTGGACCCGGCGGCGCTGCGCCAGGGCCAGGGCTTCGAGCACCTGTACTATCTGCTGGAGGCAGCCGCCGCCGGCCTCGGCGTGGCCATCGCGCCGCAGCCGCTGGTGGCCGATGACCTGGCCGCCGGCCGGCTGGTCGCGCCCTGGGGCTTCGTCGAAAGCCCGGCGCGCCTGGCGTTGTGGGTGCCGGGGCGCAGCCGCGACGGCCGCGCCGAGCGTCTGGCGCAGTGGCTGGGCCGGGAGCTGGGCGGCTGAATCTCGACTAGCCTCAGACAGGAGTCCATCTGCCTGAGGAACAGCTCATGTCCGATCACCGCACCTACAAGAAGATCGAAATCGTCGGTACCTCCAAGCTGAGCATCGAGGATGCCATCGCCAACGCCCTGGCCGAGTGCGCGAAGAGCGTGCGCAACATGGACTGGTTCGAGGTGGTCGAGACCCGCGGCCATATCGTCGACGGCAAGGTGGCGCACTACCAGGTCGACCTCAAGGTCGGCTTCCGCATCAGCAACAGCTGAGCGGCGCACGGATTTTCCCGGCGTTCCCGGGTAGTCTGCAGCGGTGCGGGGCGGGGTGCCCCGCGCGCTCATCGACGAAGGAGTGTTGAACATGAAACGACTGATGCTGGGCCTGGCCCTGCTCCCCCTGGCCGGTTCCGTACTGGCCGCCGGCAAGCCCTGCGAGGAGCTCAAGGCGGAGATCGACGCCAAGCTCAAGGCCAAGGGCGTGGCCGCCTACAGCCTGGAAGTGGTCGACAAGGGCAGTGCCGGCGACAAGCAGGTGGTTGGCAGCTGCGAGGCCGGCAGCAAGGAGATCGTCTACCAGCGCGGCTGATCGCGGCGCGGCAGGCATCGGGCCGGAGCTCCGCCAGGGGCTCCGGCCTTTTCGTTCAGGGGGTCAGCTGTTCTTCCCAGTGCGGGTCGCCCTGCAGCCGCGCGGCCAGGAAGTCCAGCAGCGCGCGCAGGGCCGGCAGCATCTGCCGCCGCGAGCCGTACAGGGCGTGTATGCCCAGGGCCTCGGCACGGTACTGCGGCAGCAGCTGCACCAGACGCCCGGCGCGCAGCAGCGGTGCCGCCGCATAGAGCGGCTGCAGGCTGATACCGGCGCCGGCCACACTGGCCTCCAGCAGCACGGTGGATTCGTTGGCGCTGATGTTGCCGCTGACCGGTACACCGGTCGGTTCGCCGTCGCGCTCGAACTGCCACAGGCTGCGGCCGAAGTAGGCGTAGGTCAGGCAGTTGTGCCGGGCCAGCTCCGCCGGTGTCTGCGGCACGCCGTGGCGCGCCAGGTAGGCCGGTGCGGCGCACAGCACCGAGTGGCAGGTGGCCAGGCGCCGGGCGATCAGGTTGGGGTCGAGCTGGTTGGTGATGCGCAGGGCCAGGTCGATGCGTTCCTCCACCAGGTTGACCGCCTGGCTGCTCACCTGCAGGTCGATGGCCACCCCCGGATGCTGCTCGACGAAGGCGGCTACCGCCTGCGCCAGCCAGGCCTGGGCGAAGGACTGGCTGCTGGCGATGCGCAGGGTGCCGGCCAGCTGGCCGCTGACGCGCTGGCCGGCGCTTTGCAGCTCGTCGGCCAGGGCCAGCATGTCGCGGCAGCGCGGCAGGAGCTCCGCGCCCATGCCGGTCAGGCTCAGGCGGCGCGTGGTACGGTGCAGCAGGCGTGCGCCGACCCAGTTTTCCAGCTCGCCGAGGTAGCGCGAGATCATCGCCCGTGACATGTCCAGGTGCTCGGCGGCGGCCGTCTGGCTGCCGCGCTCGACCACTTCGACGAAGACCCGGGCGGCGGTGAGTCGGTCCATGATTCGCTCGATTCATGCAATAGAGATGGCCAGGTTAACCGGCTTTTTGCACGCTTTCGAGCAACTAAGATGCGCCTCGCCCCACTCCATTCCCGAGGTCCGCATGTCTCTTCGTTCCCTTCTTGGCGCTGCCCTGCTCGCCCTCACCGGCCTGACCCAGGCCGCCCCCCTGCAGCTGCAGGTGTACAACCCCGGCGAGGCCGCGGTGTTCCCGGTCAGCTCGACCCTGATCAGCGGCGAGCGCGAGGCCATCCTGGTCGATGCGCAGTTTTCCACCCGCGAGGCCGCCGAGCTGGTGCGCCTGGTCCAGGCCAGCGGCAAGCGCCTGACCACCATCTACATCAGCCACGGCGACCCGGACTTCTACTTCGGCCTGCAGACCCTCAAGGAGGCCTTCCCCGAGGCCAGGGTGCTGGCCACCGCCGCCACTGTCGAACATATCCGCGCCACCCAGGCCGGCAAGCTGGCCTACTGGGGTCCGATCCTCAAGGACACTGCGCCGAGCCGGGTGATCCTGCCCGAGGTGCTGGCCGGCGACAGCCTGGTCCTCGAAGGCGAGAAGCTGCAGGTGATCGGCCTCGACCCCGAGCGCACCACCCTGTGGATTCCGTCGCTCAAGGCCGTGGTCGGCGGCGTGCTGGTGGACGCCGGCGAGCACCTGTGGACCGCCGATACCCAGACCGTGCAGGCGCGCCGCGACTGGCTGGCGATGCTCGAGCGTATCGAGGCGCTGCAGCCGGCGATGATCGTGCCCGGCCACTACCTGGGCGACGTGCCGCACACCCTGGCGGCCCTGCGTTTCACCCGCGGCTACCTCAAGGCGCTGGAGCAGGAGCTGGGCCAGGCGCCGGATGCCGCCGCGCTGATCGCTGCCATGCAGCGCCGCTACCCCGGCCTGCCGGGCGAATCCAGCCTGGAACTGAGCGCCAAGGTGCTCAAGGGAGAGATGCAGTGGCCGTGATCCACTACTGGTACGACCCGCTGTGCGGCTGGTGCTATGGCGCCGCCCCGCTGCTGCAGGTGGCCGGCGAGATCCCCGGCCTGCGCATCGCCCTGCATGGCGGCGGGCTGTTCAGCGGCGCGCAGCGCCAGCGTCTGAACGGGCCGTTGCGCCAGCATATCCTGGCGCATGACCAGCGCATCGCCGCGCTGAGCGGCCAGCCGTTCGGCGCCGCCTACCGCGACGGCCTGCTGCAGGATGCCGAGACTTGGCTGGATTCCGACCCGCCGACCGCGGCCGTGCTGGCCGCCGAGGCTCTGTCCGGCCAGGGCCTGGCCATGCTGCACGCGCTGCAGCAGGCGCATTACCAGCAGGGGCGGCGCATTGCCGAGCCGGCTGTGCTGGCCGAGCTGGCGCAGGAGCTGGGCCTGGCGGCGCAGGCGTTCCGCGCCGAACTGCAGCGCCACAGCGGCCCGGTGCTGGCCGAGCACCTGGTGGCCAGCCGCCGGGCGCTGGCGCAGCTCGGCGGTGGCGGCTTCCCGACCCTGGCGCTGGAGCGTGATGGGCAGCTGCAGGTGCTGGACATCGGCGCCTACTTGGGGCGTCCCGAGGCCTGGCGCGAGTTCCTGCTGCGTGGCTTGGTCGAGGCGCCGCCGGCGACCGGCCGGGCGTTCTGCGCGGTCGACGGCAGCGGCGACTGCTGAGTGGCGGCTTGCCTTCGCCGGTCGTGCCCCCATATAGGAAGCTCGACCCGAGGAGGCGCCCATGAGCCAGCTGTCCCACACTCCCTTCGCCGTACTCGACCTGGCGCCCATGCGCGACGACGACATCGGCCCTGGCCCCGCCCTGCGCCGTTCGCTGGACCTGGCGCGGCATGTGGAGCGGCTCGGCTTCTCACGCCTGTGGGTGGCCGAGCACCACAACATGGAGGGTATCGCCAGCTCCGCCACCGCCGTGTTGCTTGGCTACCTGGCGGCCAATACCACCACCCTGCGCCTGGGGTCCGGCGGGGTGATGCTGCCCAACCATGCGCCGCTGGTGGTGGCCGAGCAGTTCGGCACCCTTGCCGCGCTCTACCCCGGGCGCATCGAGCTGGGCCTCGGCCGCGCGCCGGGCGCCGACCAGGCCACCGCCCGCGCCCTGCGCCGTGACCGCCTGGGCAGCCCGGACGACTTCCCCGAGGACGTCGCCGAGCTGCAGGCCCTGCTCGGCCCGCGCCAGCCCGGGCAGCGGGTGATCGCCCTGCCCGGCATGGACAGCGGCATCCCCATCTGGCTGCTCGGCTCCAGCCTGTTCAGCGCCCAGCTGGCCGCCGAGCGTGGCCTGCCCTACGCCTTCGCTTCGCACTTCGCACCGCGCTACCTGCACCAGGCGCTGCGCATCTACCGCGAGAACTTCCGCCCCTCGGCCGCGCTCGACAAGCCTTACGCCATGATCGGTGTGCCGCTGATCGCCGCGCCCAGCGACGAGGAAGCCGAGTTTCTTGCCACCAGCGCCTATCAGCGCGTGCTGGCGCTGATGCGCGGCGAGAGCCTGGTGCTGCGCCCGCCAGTAGAGAGCATGGCCGGCCGCTGGCAGCCGCACGAGCAGGCGGCGGTGGGCGATTTCCTTGGTCTGGCGGTGATCGGCGGCCCGCAGAAGGTGCGTGCGCGCCTGGAGGTGCTGCTGGAGCAGACCGGTGCCGACGAGCTGATCTTCACCTGTGACCTGTACCAGCCCGAGCACCGCCTGCGCAGCTTCGAGATAGCCGCTGGTCTGCGCTAGGCGGGCACCGGCTGGGGAAAGAATCAGGCGGTGAGAGGCCCTCCCCCCGGCCCTCTCCCGGGGGGAGAGGGGGAAGCATGCCGTCAACCGAAGGTGTTGCAGCGCAGCACCTCGGCCCGCGCCAGCACCTGGCGGTCCGGGCCGTATAGCCAGCCCTGGGCCTTGTACTGCAGCGGCCGTGCCTCGATGCGGTAGCGCTGGCCGGCAGCGAAGTCGTCGTAATCGAAGCGCAGGTGGCAGGTCATCTGCACCGGTTCGCCGTTGAACTCGTCGCCGCCGCCACCGCCGGCCACCTCGAACTGGAAGCGCACATCCAGCTGATGCGCGCCGGGGGCGACCTGGAAATAGCGGCCGTCGGGCCAGCGCTGGTCGTCCAGGCGATGCGCCATCAGGGTGTAGCCCGCCGTGGCGTAGAGATCGACCCAGGCCTTGCCCGCGTCGGGCGGCGGCAGCGGGCTGGCGCAGGCGCTGAGGGTGAGCAGGGACAGCAGCAGGGGTGTACGCATGGTGCAATCCTCGGGGTGGTGGTTGAGCATAACGCCGATCAGACCTCGCCGCAGCGCCCCTCGCGTGCGCGCGCCAAAGGACGATCCTGCGCGTCGCGCAGTTGCGCCCAGGGGCGAAAGCCGCGGTGGCCGGCCTCCAGCCGGTAGCGCTGGCCGGCCTTGAACTCGGCATAGTCCAGTTCGAGCAGGCAGGTGCGCGGCAGCGCCTGCGCGCCACCGGTGTCGGTGGGCGCTACCTCGAAGCGCAGACGCATCTGCAGCGCATGACGCCCCGGAGGCACCTGGAAGTAGCGCGCATCCTCCAGCATCCGCTCATCCACCCGCACCGCCTGCAGGCCCGGCGCCAGGTCGATCCAGGCCTGAGCGGGGTCGTGCCAGGCTGGCAACAGGGCGCAGCCGCCGAGGACCAGGGGCAGGGGGCTGAGCAGCAGTAGGCGCATGGCGGGCTTCCTTGGGGGCGCGACAATGCACTAGGCTCGCGCAATGCCTAGTGCCTTTCTCGACCGCCCGTTGCGGTGGCTGGTTCCCCTGCTGTGCGGCGTCCTGCTGAACGGTTGTGCCAGCCTCGACTACTACGCCCAGGTCAGCCGTGGCCAGCTCGACCTGCTGGCCGCGCGCCAGCCGGTGGCCGCGCTGCTCGCCGCGCCGCAGACCACCCCCGAACTCAAGCGGCGCCTGGCCCTGGCCCAGCAGGCACGGACCTTCGCCAGCGCCGAGCTGGGCCTGCCGGACAACCGCAGCTACCGCCTGTATGCCGACCTGCAGCGGCCCTATGTGGTGTGGAATGTGTTCGCCACCCCGGAGCTGTCGCTGCAGCCGCTGACCCACTGCTTCCCGATTGCCGGCTGCGTGGCCTACCGTGGCTACTACCAGCAGGGCCGCGCGCGGGGCGCTGCCGCGCTGCTGCAGGCTGAAGGTCTCGACACCTATGTGGCCGGCATCGAGGCCTACTCGACCCTGGGCTGGTTCGCCGACCCCATCCTCAACACCATGCTGCGCTGGGACGACCAGCGCCTGGCCGCGGTGATCTTCCACGAGCTGGCCCACCAGCAGCTGTACGTGCAGGACGACACGGCGTTCAACGAATCCTTCGCCAGCTTCGTCGAGCAGCAGGGCCTGCGCCAGTGGCGTGCCGCCCGTGGTCTGGCCGCCGACGATGCGCGGGAGGCGCACATGCGCCGCCAGTTCACCGCGCTGATCCTGGCCAGCCGCGAGCGCCTGCAGGCGCTGTACGAGGGGCCGCTGGACGATGCCGGCAAGCGTGCCGCCAAGGCCGCCGAGTTCGAGCGCCTGCGCGCCGAGTACCGCACCCTGCGCGACGCCCAGTGGGACGGCGACGCGCGCTACGACGCCTGGATCAATGCCCCGCTGAACAACGCCCGCCTGCTGCCCTTCGGTCTCTATGACCAGTGGGTGCCGGCCTTCGCCGCGCTGTTCGAGCAGGCCGGCGGCGACTGGGCGGCGTTCTACCAACGTGCCGCCGAGCTGGGCGAGCTGCCGCTGGTCGAGCGCGAGCGAGCGCTGGCGGCCCTGGCCGGGTCGAACTAGAACTGGCGAACCAGCCCCCAGTGAGGAGTAACGGATGAAACGCCTAGTGACGGCCACCATGGCCCTGATGCTGTGCGGCGGCGCCCTGGCCGCGCCCAAGCCCTGCGAGGAACTGAAGCAGGAGATCGAAGTGAAGATCCAGGCCGCGCGGGTGAACAGCTACACCCTGGAGATCGTACCGGCCGGCGAGGTCAAGGACCCCGCCATGGTGGTCGGCAGCTGTGAGAACGGCAGCCGCAAGATCATCTACCAGAAGAACGACTGAGGCGGATCAGGCCGCCTCGGCGCGGTAGATCCAGCGCAGGCCCAGCAGGGTCAGCGGCCACAGCAGGGCCAGCACGGCGAGGCCGGCGATGATCAGCGGTGCCGGCTGCAGCAGTGCATCGCTGCCGCTGAAGGCGGACACCAGCAGCACGCCGGCCACCAGCAGGTGGACCAGCAGCCAGACCAGGAAGATCGCCAGTGCAGTCAGCGCCAGCTGCCCAGGGCGGATTCGCGCCAGCCGGGGCGGCAGGGTCTGCCAGGCGCAGGCGAACACCAGGGCGCCGTAGAGCAGCGGGGCGAAATACACCAGGCTCACCCAGCCGCCCTCCTGCAGGTACAGCGGCAACAGCAGCAATCCCTTCAGGCTCAGCAGGGCGATGCTCAGGGCCAGCAGCAGCGCGGCTTCATGGCGCGGCACGAACCCCGCTGCCGCGGGCGTCTTCGCCCCCAGGCGCAGGCACAGCCACAGGGGCAGCACGCAGGTGAGGGCGAAGTCGAGCAGGCCCAGCGGCTCCTGGATCAGCGTCGCCGGTAGCGAGCTGTCGCTGATCCACTGGTAGACGTTGCCGAGCAGCAGACCGGCGAGCAGGCCATAGACCTGGCCGACCACCAGCAGCGCGAGGCCGAGACCCAGCAATAGCGGTAGGGGGCGGCTGAGCGTGCTGCCGTGTCGTTCCAGGTAGCCGCGGCTCAGCAGCGCGGCGGTCAGTGCGGCCAGCAGGACCGAAAAGCACCAGGCGGGCAGGTGGCTGTGCAGGTTGTCCAGCAGGTACTCCGCGTACTGCGGGTAGCGCAGCTGCGCGATCAGGCTGCCCAGAACGATGCTCAGCAGGGTGGCCAGGCCCGCGGCCAGGGCCAAGGCCCACGGCTGGTGTGTGGCTTCCTGGGTGCCGGAAGTGGATTCGACCGGGAGGGTGGCGAACGGGTTGGCGTGCACGGGGACGTCCTTTTCGGCAGCGGTGACGCGCGCAGCTTAACCGCCAGTGGCTTCGGCTGCTGTGCGCCTGGTCATTGCCAGTGACACTGGCCGTCTTCGCCCAGCAGTTCAGGGCGTTCTGCGAAGTCGAAGCGCTTGCCGTTGCGCCCGTTGCTGTAGCTGAAGGCGAACACCACCGCACCCTGATGATGGAATGCATAGCGCCCGCCGATCCGCTCCTCGTCCGGCAGCACTTCCAGCCAGGTGCTGCGGAACTCCGAGGGGCGGTCTTCGACGGCCATCACCTCCTCGCTGTCCTTGAACACGATCGGCAGGCTGGCGGGCTGGCCGCGGTACTGCACCTGCCCGGCGCCCTGCCAGCCTCCTTCCGCGTCGGTAAACAGGGTCATCTGCAGCTGGATCGGCTTGCCGCCGGTCGATTGCAGGCAGCGCACATCGTCGGCCAGGGCCAGTAGCGGGGTCAGCAGCAGAACGCCGGCGACAGCTTTCATTGGTCGTAGCCCTCGGCCAGGTGCAGGTCCTTGAGCTTCACGTAGTTGGCCGCGCTGTAGGCGAAGAACGCGCGCTCCTGGTCGGTCAGGGCGCGGGCCTGCTTCACCGGGCTGCCGACGTACAGGTAGCCGCTCTGCAGCACCTTGCCCGGCGGCACCAGGGAGCCTGCGCCGATCACCACCTCGTCCTCGACCAGCGCGCCGTCCATCACGATGCTGCCCATGCCGACCAGGATGCGGTTGCCCAGGGTGCAGCCGTGCAGGGTGACGTTGTGGCCGATGGTCACTTCGTCGCCGATCAGCAGCGGGTAACCGTCCGGGTTGAAGGGCCCGGCGTGGGTGATGTGCAGCACGCTGCCGTCCTGCACACTGGTGCGCTTGCCAATCCTGATCCGGTGCATGTCGCCGCGCACCACGGCCATCGGCCACACCGAGGCGTCCTCGCCCAGCACCACGTCGCCGAGCACCACGGCCGAGGCGTCGACGAAGGCGCGCGGGCCCAGCTGTGGAGTGGTACCCCGGTAAGTTCGAATCGCCACGATAGTCTCCTTCAGGCTGCGGTTGTCGCAGATTGTAATTAACATGCCGGCCATCGAGGTTGTGAAAGGCCGCTGGCGGCCCCATAAACCTGTTCTGCATTCGCGTATCCAAAGGTGCCTCGCCGTGACCGCTGCCAATCCCCTGCTGCAAGACTTCGACCTGCCGCCCTACTCCCAGATCAAGCCCGAGCATGTCGAGCCGGCTATCGACAGCATCCTGGCCGATAGCCGCGTGGCCATCGCCGAGCTGCTCAAGACCCAGCAGGCCAGCCCGAGCTGGGACGGCCTGGTGCTGGCGCTGGACGAACTGAACGCGCGCCTGGGCCGCGCCTGGGGCCCGGTCAGCCACCTCAACGCGGTGTGCAACAACGCCGAGCTGCGCGCCGCCTACGAGGCCTGCCTGCCCAAGCTGTCCGAATACTGGACCGAGATGGGCCAGAACAAGCCGCTGTTCGAGGCCTACGACGCCCTGGCCAAGAGCCCGGCGGCCGCCGGTTTCGACGTCGCGCAGCGGACCATCCTCGACCACGCCCTGCGCGACTTCCGCCTGAGCGGTATCGATCTGCCGGCCGAGCAGCAGAAGCGCTATGGCGAAATCCAGATGAAGCTGTCCGAGCTGGCCAGCCGCTTCTCCAACCAGCTGCTCGACGCCACCCAGGCCTGGACCAAGCACATCACTGATGAAGCGGCTCTCGCCGGCCTTACCGACTCGGCCAAGGCGCAGATGGCCCAGGCCGCGCAGGCCAAGGAACTGGACGGCTGGCTGATCACCCTGGAATTCCCCAGCTACTACGCGGTGATGACCTACGCCGACGACCGCGCCCTGCGCGAAGAGGTTTACACCGCCTACTGCACCCGCGCCTCCGACCAGGGGCCGAATGCCGGCCAGCACGACAACGGCCCGGTGATGGCCGAGATCCTCGACTTGCGCCAGGAACTGGCGCGTCTGCTCGGCTTCGCCCACTACAGCGAGCTCTCCCTGGCCAGCAAGATGGCCGAGTCCACCGAGCAGGTGCTGCACTTCCTGCGCGACCTGGCGGTGCGCAGCAAGCCGTTCGCCGAGCAGGACCTGGCCGAGCTCAAGGCCTTCGCCGCCGAACAGGGCGTGCAGGACCTGGCGAGCTGGGACGTCGGCTACTTCAGCGAGAAGCTGCGCCAGCAGCGCTACAGCATCTCCCAGGAGGAAGTGCGCGCCTGGTTCCCGATCGACAAGGTACTGTCCGGCCTGTTCGCCATCGTGCAGAAGCTCTACGGCATCGAGATTCAGGAGCTGCATGACTTCGACACCTGGCACCCGGACGTGCGCCTGTTCGAGATTCGCGAGAACGGTGCGCATGTCGGCCGCTTCTTCTTCGACCTCTACGCCCGCGCCAACAAGCGCGGCGGTGCCTGGATGGACGGTGCCCGCGACAAGCGTCGCGCCGCCGATGGCAGCCTGGTCAGCCCGGTGGCCAACCTGGTGTGCAACTTCACCCCCGCCGTCGGCGGCAAGCCGGCGCTGCTGACCCACGACGAGGTCACCACCCTGTTCCACGAGTTCGGCCATGGCCTGCATCACCTGCTGACCCGCGTCGAGCATGCCGGCGCTTCCGGCATCAACGGTGTAGCCTGGGATGCGGTGGAGCTGCCCAGCCAGTTCATGGAGAACTGGTGCTGGGAGCCCGAGGGTCTGGCGCTGATCTCCGGCCACTACGAGACCGGCGAGCCGCTGCCGCAGGCGTTGCTGGACAAGATGCTGGCGGCGAAGAACTTCCAGTCCGGCCTGATGATGGTGCGCCAGCTGGAGTTCTCGCTGTTCGACTTCGAGCTGCACGCCACCCACGGCGACGGCCGCAGCGTGCTGCAGGTGCTCGAAGGCATCCGCGACGAGGTGGCGGTGGTGCGTCCGCCGGCCTTCAACCGCTTCGCCAACAGCTTCGCGCATATCTTCGCCGGCGGTTACGCGGCCGGTTACTACAGCTACAAGTGGGCCGAAGTGCTGTCCGCCGACGCCTTCTCCAGGTTCGAGGAAGAGGGCGTGCTCAACCCGGCTACCGGCCGCGCCTTCCGCGAGGCGATCCTGGCCCGCGGTGGCTCGCAGGAACCGATGGTGCTGTTCGTCGACTTCCGCGGCCGCGAGCCGAGCATCGACGCCCTGCTGCGTCACCTCGGCCTGAGCCAGGAGGCGGCGTGATGAGCGAGCCGAAGAAGCGCTTCATCGCCGGCGCCGTGTGCCCGGCGTGCAGCGCCCAGGACACCATCAAGATGTGGGACGAGGACGGCACCCCGCACCGCGAATGCGTGGCCTGCGGCTATGCCGACACCCTCAACGCCCAGGGCCAGTCGGTGCCCAAGGAGCTCGGCACCCGGGTCAACCGGGCCGAGCCCAAGCCGGCGGCGAGCAAGGGCCAGCCGGTGCAGTTCTTTCCCAATCCCAAGCTGAAGAAGCCGGAGTGATGGCGCGAAGCTCACTGGAGATAGACTGCAAAAGCATGGATAGACGCAACCTACAGATCGAGTCCCTTAGGGCTATTGCGATCACCTTCGTCCTGTTCTCTCATCTTCAGATAGAGGTAAGCGGCTGGTATTTCAATTTACCCAGTCATGTAGAGCTGTGGGCGGGAGTCGATCTGTTTTTTGTGATTTCTGGGTTTCTGATTACCCACTCACTACTGGGACTTGTGGGCGCGCGTGAGCGCGGGACGGCATGGTGGCCCGAGCTCAAGGCTTTTTGGATCAGGCGAGCGTTTCGTCTGCTGCCAGCGGCGTGGTTGTGGCTACTGGTGCCGCTGTTGTTGTCGTTACTGATAGGTCAACACGCACTTTTTGCGCCAACTCGAACACTGCTCAACGATGCTCTTGCGGCAGTATTACAGGTGGCCAATCTTTATTGGGCACATTGCATTGGCAGCGGGCAGTGGGGCGAACTTTGCAGCCAGCCACCGGTACTCAGCCCCTACTGGAGCCTTTCTCTCGAGGAGCAGTTCTATCTGTTGCTGCCTATCCTGCTGATACTTCTGCCGGCCAGACTTCTGTTGCCGGTTTTGGCTCTGCTGCTCATCACTCATCTGTTCTGGATAAGACCTATTCTCACCCTTGCCTGGTATGTCCGGCCAGATAGCCTGCTCTGGGGGGTGGTCTTGGCCTTGCTGAGCCATAGAGGTATCGCCCTCGGGCTGGGGAATAGCCTGAAAAAATTGAGACTAGGCATGCCGTTGTCGCTAGCACTTCTTGCGCTGCTGGCTTGGGTTCCCTCTCTAGGTGCTCAGGTTGCTCCCGGGGTTGCCATGGTAGGCATAGTGGCATTGATCGGTGCTGCACTGGTTTGGTTGGCTGCCACTGGCAATGGTATTAGGCCTGGAGCATTTCTGTTGTGGATGAGCTCGCGCTCCTATGCGCTCTACTTGGTTCATGCACCAGTGTTCTTTCTGGCTCAGTTTCTATTGTTTCCGGAGGGGCCGCGCTTTCTTCAGGGCCGATATGAAATTGCCCTCTACGTTATTTGTACGTTTGTCGCTGCGAGCCTTGCCGCGGAGCTCACGTATCGCCTAGTGGAGTCTCCTCTTCGCGGTTATGGCCGAAAACTGGCTAGCCGGCAGCTCAAGCAGTCCTCCCTGATGTCGGCAACTTCCACACAGAGCTAGTCAGAGGCCGACAAATAAAATACTGTAAATAAATACAGTAAAGAGGGTGAGTCGTGCCTGTCTCTCTTCCGCCGCGCGGCCGCGGCACCGCCAGCAATCCGCATAACCGCTTTGCCCCGACCCGCAGCCAGACCGAGGTCGATGGCTGGTTTCAGGCCGAGACGCCGCCCTGTCGCGCCACCGAGGTGCGTGCCGAGCGGGCGAAGACGGTGATCACCCGCAACCAGTCGCCGGACGTCGGTTTCGACCGTTCGGTGAATCCCTATCGCGGCTGCGAGCATGGCTGCATCTACTGCTTCGCCCGGCCGACCCATGCCTACTGGGACCTGTCGCCGGGCATCGACTTCGAGACCCGGCTGATTGCCAAGACCAACCTGGCCGAACGCCTGGAAGAGGAGCTGAGCAAGCCCGGCTATGTGCCGCAGCCGATTGCCCTGGGCATCAACACCGACGCCTACCAGCCGATCGAGCGCGAGCAGCGCCTGACCCGCCAGACCCTGGAGATACTGCTTCGCTATCGCCACCCGGTGCACCTGATCACCAAGAGTTCGCTGATCCTGCGCGATCTCGATCTGCTGCAGGAGCTGGCCGCGCGCAACCTGGTCAGCGTGGCGCTGAGCCTGACCACTCTGGACGACGAGCTGAAACGCATCATGGAGCCACGCACCGCCTCGCCCGGTGCGCGCCTGCGCACCCTGCGCGAGTTGCGCCAGGCCGGCGTACCGGTCGCGGCGCTGGTGGCGCCTATCATCCCGATGATCAATGACATGGAGCTGGAGCGGATTCTCGAGGCGGCCCGCGATGCCGGCGTCAGTTCGGCCGGCTATGTGCTGCTGCGCCTGCCGCTGGAGATCGCCGAGCTGTTCGAGGAATGGCTGCGCGCGCACTTTCCCGAGCGCGCCGAACACGTCATGAGCCTGATCCGCCAGTCGCGCGGCGGCAAGCACTACGACAGCCGCTTCGGCACCCGCATGCGTGGCGAGGGTGCCTTTGCCGACCTGCTGGCCCAGCGTTTCGCCCTGGCACGCAAGCGCCTGGGGCTGGAGCGGCGCGACTTCGAACTGGATTGCCGCCAGTTTGCACCGCCTGGTCGTCAGCTGGTGCTGCTATGAGCGAATTGTGACTCGGTGCGGCTGGCGGCTGTCCGCATGCCAGGACGATAATCCGCGCCAGCGCAATGGTTCAGCACGAGGTAGACGCAATGCCCTACAAGCACAACGCCATTCCCCTCCAGGCGCGTACCGCGCCGGAGAGTGCCGACGAGGCGTTGAGCGCCATCGTGGGTGGCTTCAAGCGTTTCCGCACCGAGGTGTTTCCGCAGCAGGAGGAACTGTTCAAGGCGTTGGCCAGTGCGCAGAACCCGCGTGCGATGTTCATCACCTGCGCCGACTCACGCATCGTGCCCGAGCTGATCACCCAGAGCGCGCCGGGCGATCTGTTCGTCACCCGCAACGTTGGCAACGTGGTGCCCCCTTACGGGCAGATGATGGGCGGCGTCTCCACCGCCATCGAATACGCGGTGCTGGCTCTGGGGGTGCAGCACATTATCGTCTGCGGCCATTCCGACTGCGGCGCGATGAAGGCGGTGCTCAATCCGCAGGGCCTGGAGCGCATGCCCACGGTGAAGACCTGGCTGCGTCACAGTGAAGTGGCATTGCGCGTCGTCGAGGAGAACTGTGGCTGCGGGGGGCACGACACGCTGGGTATCCTCACCGAAGAGAACGTGATAGCCCAGCTCAATCATCTGTGCACCCATCCTTCGGTTGCGGCGAAGCTGGCCAGCGGACAGCTCTTTATTCACGGCTGGGTCTACGATATCGAAACGAGCGCGATCCGGGCTTACGATGCGGAGAGCGGTGGGTTCCTGGCACTGGATGGTGACAGGATGCCGATGGCCACGCCCAAGGCGCGCTACCCGCAGCCCTGATGAAAACGAGGCCCGCAGTTGCGGGCCTCATTGCATTCAGGCACTCACCGGCAGTCCCAGCTCGACACCGAGCTGGCGCGACAGGCATGGCCAGTTCTGCCAGGCCGCCACCGTCTGCGGATTGCTCAGGCGGGCGCGGTATTCCTGCACCGAGTCCTGTTGGAAAACCTGCTCACCGAGCAACTCATCCACTGCATGGTGCACGGCTTCGTCCAGTTGATTGGCGAAGGGTTCGCCAATCAACTGGTGGGCAATCACGTTGGCTACCGTAGTGTCCAGCGGGATCAGCGGCTGACCCAAGTGGGTGATGTAGCGGTCGTTGACCTCCTCCACCAGGCGATGAGCCAGATAGGCCTCATCCATTAGAGCGTCCAGGCCCTGGTGCCCCTCCAGCAGGCTGGGTGGGCTCAGGAAGAACTGTTCTGCCAGTTTCAATACCGGCTTCACCTGAGCCTCGATGCCGGCTTCACGCGCCACCGCATTGGCGGCATCCAGTACATCCGGTACCTGTTCGACGTAGGCGGTGACAAAGCGGGCCAGCACCCCATGAGCATCACCTGCGGGCAACTGGATGGTCGGGTGTAGCCGGTCGAGCTGATTCATTAGCTGGCGCGCCAGGGCGCCGCTGCTGGCTTCTTGAACGAGGGCGAGCTGGATCTGTTGGCGCAGGGCGGGGGTATTCATGACGGCTCCGGAAGGGACATGAGAGATGCAAACGAGAATTCACCTTAGCTGGCCGAGGGCAGCCGCTAAGATCGGATTGTCATAATTATTTAACGGTTATTCATCACCGCTATATGCCCTCACCCTTCTCCCGAGTCCAGCCCCCGCCGCTGCTGGTCTGCGCCGGGCGAGCGGAATTCGAGCGCTAATTTTCTGACTGCGTTGTGATGTCGCATGTCCTGTCTATACTCGAAATCGCAAGGCGTTACCTGATGGAACCGGACTGGCTGCGGCACGGTAAGGTTTCGACAGTGGTAGCCAGCTGTATCGGCAAGGTCGATCCCTGAGCCGCGGGCTTGAGCCGGCGGGATAACAAGAACAATGAGGGGAACCCGCAATGATGCGACATCCACGAGTCTGGATGGGCCTCCTGCTGTGGCTGGCATTCGGCTCGGCGCATGCCGAGTGGGCAGTGAACATGCTGCCCGGCGCTACCGAAGTCAGCCGTTCGGTCTTCGACCTGCACATGATCATTTTCTGGATCTGTGTCGTGATCGGCGTGGTGGTGTTCAGCGTGATGTTCTGGTCGATGCTGATCCACCGCCGTTCCACCGGCCAGAAACCTGCCCATTTCCATGAAAGCACTACGGTGGAGATTCTCTGGACCGTGGTGCCTTTCGTCATTTTGGTGGTGATGGCGGTCCCGGCGACCAAGACACTGATCGACATCTATGACACCTCTGAATCGGAACTGGATATCCAGATCACCGGTTACCAGTGGAAGTGGCACTACAAGTACCTGGGCCAGGATGTCGAGTTCTTCAGCAACCTGGCCACCCCGGCCGCGCAGATCAACAACCAGGCAGAGAAGGGTGAGCACTACCTGCTGGAGGTGGATGAGCCGCTGGTGGTGCCGGTGGGCACCAAGGTGCGCTTCCTGATCACCGCCGCCGACGTGATCCACTCCTGGTGGGTACCGGCCCTGGCGGTGAAAAAGGATGCCATTCCCGGTTTCGTCAATGAGTCCTGGACGCGCATCGAAGAGCCCGGCATCTACCGTGGCCAGTGCACCGAGCTGTGCGGCAAGGACCACGGCTTCATGCCGGTGGTGGTCGAGGCCAAGAGCAAGGAAGACTTTGCCAAGTGGCTGGCTGTCCGCCAGGAGGAGGCGGCCAAGGTCAAGGAGCTGACCAGCAAGGAATGGACCCGCGAGGAACTCATAGCCCGTGGCGAGAAGGCCTATCTGACGAGTTGCGCCGCCTGCCACCAGCCGAACGGAGAGGGCCTGCCGCCTATGTTCCCGGCGCTCAAAGGCTCGAAGATCGCTACTGGCCCAGCGGCCGGGCATATCGAGATCGTGGTCAACGGCAAGCCGGGCACCTCGATGGCTGCCTTTGGCAAGCAGCTGTCGGAAGTCGACATCGCCGCCATCATCACCTACGAGCGCAATGCCTGGGGCAACGCCATGAACGACATGGTCACGCCCAAGGACATCCTCGCATTCAAGCAGGCTCAGGAGTAAGGACATGAGTGCAGTGATCGACCACGGTCATACTGACCACCACCATGGCCCGGCCAAGGGCCTTATGCGCTGGGTGCTGACCACCAACCACAAGGACATCGGCACGATGTACCTGTGGTTCAGCTTTGCCATGTTCCTGCTTGGCGGGTCCATGGCCATGGTGATCCGCGCCGAGCTGTTCCAGCCAGGCCTGCAGATCGTGCAGCCAGAGTTCTTCAACCAGATGACCACCATGCACGGCCTGATCATGGTGTTCGGCGCGGTGATGCCGGCCTTCGTCGGCCTGGCCAACTGGATGATCCCGCTAATGGTTGGCGCGCCGGACATGGCCCTGCCGCGGATGAACAACTTCAGCTTCTGGTTGCTGCCGGCGGCCTTCCTGCTGCTGGTATCGACCCTGTTCAGCGAGGGCGGCGGGCCTAACTTCGGCTGGACCTTCTACGCACCGCTGTCGACCACCTACGCGCCGGAGAGCGTCACCTTCTTCATCTTCGCCGTGCACCTGATGGGCATCAGCTCGATCATGGGCGCGATCAACGTGATCGCCACCATCCTCAACCTGCGCGCCCCTGGCATGACCCTGATGAAGATGCCGCTGTTCGTTTGGACCTGGCTGATCACCGCCTTTCTGCTGATCGCGGTGATGCCGGTACTGGCCGGCTGCGTGACCATGATGCTGATGGACATCCATTTCGGCACCAGCTTCTTCAACGCGGCTGGTGGCGGCGACCCGGTGCTGTTCCAGCACGTGTTCTGGTTCTTCGGCCACCCCGAGGTGTACATCATGATCCTGCCGGCCTTCGGCGCCGTCAGCTCGATCATCCCGGCCTTCGCGCGCAAGCCGCTGTTCGGCTACACCTCGATGGTCTATGCCACCGCCTCGATCGCCTTCCTGTCGTTCATTGTGTGGGCGCACCACATGTTCACCGTCGGCATCCCGCTGACCGGCGAGCTGTTCTTCATGTACGCCACCATGCTGATCGCCGTGCCCACCGGGGTGAAGGTATTCAACTGGGTGAGCACCATGTGGCAGGGCTCGATGACCTTCGAGGCACCGATGCTGTTTGCCGTGGCCTTCGTCATCCTGTTCACCATCGGTGGCTTCTCCGGGCTGATGCTGGCCATCGCCCCGGCGGACTTCCAGTACCACGATACCTACTTCGTGGTGGCGCACTTCCACTACGTGCTGGTGCCCGGGGCGATCTTCGGCATCTTCGCCTCGGCCTACTACTGGCTGCCGAAGTGGACCGGCCACATGTACGACGAGACCCTGGCCAAGCTGCACTTCTGGATGAGCTTCATCGGCATGAACCTGGCGTTCTTCCCGATGCACTTCGTCGGCCTGGCCGGCATGCCGCGGCGCATCCCGGACTACAACCTGCAGTTCGCCGACTTCAACATGCTGTCGTCGATCGGCGCCTTCACTTTCGGTGCGACCCAGTTCCTCTTCCTGTTCATCGTCATCAAGTGCATCCGTGGCGGTAAACCCGCCCCGGCCAAGCCCTGGGATGGCGCCGAGGGTTTGGAGTGGACGGTGCCCTCGCCGGCGCCCTACCACACCTTCAGCACCCCGCCGGAAGTGAAGTAGGAGCACGCCCGTGAGTGCCGCTCTGGACAATCGGCGCCTGGTCGTCCGCCTGCTGATGGTGGTGGCCGGCATGTTCGCCTTCGGCTTCGCCCTGGTGCCGATCTACGACGTGATGTGCCAGGCCTTCGGCATCAACGGCAAGACCGCCGGGGCCTACCAGGGCAGCCAGACGGTGGACGAGACGCGTCAGGTACGTGTGCAGTTCCTCGCTACCAACGCTGCCGGCATGGTCTGGGAGTTCGGCCCCCAGGCCGACGAGTTGGTGGTCAATCCCGGGCAGCCGAACGACATGCTGTTCGTCGCCCATAACCCTACGGACAAGCCGATGACCGCCCAGGCCATTCCCAGCGTGGCGCCTTCAAAGGCCGCGGCCTTCTTCCACAAGACCGAGTGCTTCTGCTTCACCCAGCAGGTACTGCAGCCCGGCGAACGCATCGAGATGCCAGTGCGCTTCATCGTCGACCGCGACCTGCCCAAGGAGGTGAAACACCTGACCCTGGCCTACACCCTGTTCGATATCACGGCGCGCAAACCGCCTGTCGCGCAGGTGACTCTTGCCCAGACAGCCCCTGACCGGGCGGCTCCATAAGGAGAACAAGAAATGTCGAGTCATGAGAACTACTACGTGCCCGCCCAGAGCAAGTGGCCGATCATCGCCACCCTGGGCATGCTGATCTCGGTCTACGGGGTTGGCACCTGGTTTAACGACATGAAGGCCGAGCGCGCCGAGTCCCATGGTCCGCTGATCTTCTTCGTCGGCGGCCTGCTGCTCGCCTGGATGCTGTTCGGCTGGTTCGGCAACGTGATCAAGGAAAGCCGCAGTGGTTTGTATAGTGCGCAGATGGACCGCTCGTTCCGCTGGGGCATGAGCTGGTTCATCTTCTCCGAAGTGATGTTCTTCGCGGCCTTTTTCGGCGCGCTGTTCTACATCCGCACCTTTGCCGGCCCCTGGCTGGGGGGCGAGGGCGACAAGGGTGTGAGCAACATGCTGTGGGAGGGCTTCGAGTACAGCTGGCCGCTGCTCAACAACCCCGACTCCAAGCTGTTCCCGCCGCCAACGGCGGTGATCGATCCCTGGCACCTGCCGCTGATCAACACCATCCTGCTGGTGTCCTCCAGCTTCACCGTGACCTTTGCCCACCACGCGCTGAAGAAGAACAAGCGTGGCCCGCTCAAGGCCTGGCTGGCGTTGACCATTCTGCTGGGCGCGGCCTTCCTGGTGCTGCAGGTCGAGGAATACGTCGAGGCCTATACCGAACTGGGTCTTACCCTCGGCTCGGGCATCTACGGTGCCACATTCTTCATGCTCACGGGTTTCCACGGCGCTCACGTGACCCTCGGCGCGATCATCCTCACGGTGATGCTCGTGCGCATCCTCAAGGGCCATTTCGATGGCGACAAGCACTTCGGCTTCGAGGCAGCCAGCTGGTACTGGCACTTCGTCGACGTGGTCTGGCTGGGCCTGTTTATCTTCGTTTACGTGCTCTAGGGAGGGTCACCAGGTCACGTGGCTGACCAGCTGGCCGCTGTAGAAGCCCCAGGCAATCAGGGCCACTGTGATGGCCGTGAGGATCACGCGAACTCTCAAAGAGTTGACCACACGCAAACCGCGGCCTTCATCCCTGACCAGGAAGAACAGGCCGCTGAACAGGCTGACCAGGGTGGCCAGCAGCAGGAGGATGATCGCGGCCTTGAGCATGCGTGACTCCGGGGGATGGGGGAGATGGTGTGCAGTTCGAGTATAGCCAGACGATTCGGGAGCAGGCCGTGAGTGGCTTTCGCCCGGGCTGGTTGCCCAGCATCGCGGTGGCGCTTCTGCTGCCGTTGCTGCTCGGCCTCGGGTTCTGGCAGTTGTCGCGGGCCGAGGAGAAGCGGACGTTGCTCGCTGACTTTGCCGCCCGCGAGCATGCCGAGCCGATGAGCGTCGCCGAGCTGGAGCGGCGTGCCGACCTGGCGCACCTGCGCATCCGCCTGCGCGGCCAGTTCGATGAGCAACACAGCCTGCTGCTGGATAACCGCCAGCGCGGCGGCAAGGTCGGCGTCGAGCTGCTGCAACCCTTTTACGACCAGGCCTCAGGCCTGTGGCTGCTGGTCAACCGCGGCTGGCTGCCCTGGCCGGACCGGCGCACGCCGCCACAGTTCACGACTCCCGAGCAGCCACTGGAACTGCTGGCGCGAGTGCATGTGCCGGTCGGTGAGCCCTTCCAGTTACAGGCCGACCCCGCCAGCGGTGACTGGCCGCGACTGATTACCGCCGTCGAGCCGGACCAGCTGTGGCGCCAGCTCGGCCGCGGCGGCCTGGCCTACGAGGTACGCCTGGAGCCCGGCCCCGCAGCCTACCAGGCCGAGTGGCCGCTGCTGGCCATGAGTCCGGACAAGCACACCGGCTACGCCGTGCAGTGGTTCGCCCTGGCCGCCGCCCTCGTCGGCCTCTACCTCTATCTCGGTATTCACACTTCAAGACAATCCGCGCGGGAGAAATCGCATGAGCCCAGCCATGAGTCCGGCCCTTTCCACTCCTGAAGCACCGCGTGCGCGCGGGCGCTGGCAACTGATCCTGCTGCTGCTGGTGGCCATCGGTCCGATGATGCTCGCCACCGCCATGTACCAGTGGCGCTTCTGGGTGCCGGACAGCCGCAACTACCACGGCACCCTGATTGGCGACGGCAGCCAGCTGGCCGATATCGGCGTGCAGGGCGCCGCTCAGGAGCGCTGGCAGCTGCTGGTCACCGCGCCCGGCGACTGCACTGAGGATTGCCGCCAGCTGGTGTATGCCGCCCGACAGATCCATATCGGCCTCAATCGCGAGGCTGCCCGAGCCGTCCACGGACTGGCCGTCAGTCGCCCACTGGTGGCTGACTACGACCAGCAGCTGCAGCGCGAATACCCGCAGCTCGGCCGCTACGTGCTGGACAGCCTGAAGTACGAGAAGGCGGTGCCGGCCGGTCAGGGTGCGCAACTGTGGATCGTCGACCCGCACGGCAACCTGGTCTTGCGTTACGACGCCAAGAGCAACGGCAAGGACATCCTTACCGACTTGCGCCTGCTGCTGAAGCTCTCACAGATCGGTTAGCCCCCACCATGGCCAGCACAACAACAAGAGAGGCCCCGGATGAGTGAACGCAAGACCCTGCCCGGCTATCGCCTGGCCCTGTTCGCCACCGCCCTGGCGGTGGTCGTGGTGCTGCTCGGCGCTTACACCCGGCTGACCCACGCCGGCCTTGGTTGCCCGGACTGGCCCGGTTGCTATGGCTTCATCGGCGTACCGATGAGCGAGCACAAGCAGGCCGTTGCCGAGGCGCGCTTCCCCGAGGCGCCGGTGGAGGTGGAGAAGGGCTGGAACGAGATGATCCACCGCTACTTCGCCGGCAGCCTCGGCCTGGTCATCCTCGGCCTGGCCGTGCAGGCCCTGCGTCGTCGCGGCCTGGATGGCCAGCCACTGAAGCTGCCGCTGCTGCTGCTTGGCGTGGTGATCGCCCAGGCTGCCTTCGGCATGTGGACCGTGACCCTGCAGCTCTGGCCGCAGGTGGTCACCGCACACCTGCTCGGCGGTTTCGCCACCCTGTCGCTGCTCTTCCTTCTGTGCCTGCGCCTGTCCGCTGCGTTGCCGGTCCTGCCGGCGGTGTCGCGGCGGTTGCGGGCGCTGGCGGGTCTGGCCCTGCTTCTGGCCGTGGGCCAGATCGCCCTGGGCGGCTGGGTCAGCTCCAACTATGCGGCGGTTGCCTGCGTCGACCTGCCGACCTGTCATGGCGAGTGGTGGCCGGCGATGGACTTCGCCAACGGCTTCCACCTGACCCAGCACATCGGCCCCAACTACCTCGGTGGCCAACTCGACAGCGATGCACGCACCGCCATCCACATGACCCACCGCCTCGGCGCGCTGGTGCTCAGCCTGGTCCTGCTGCTGCTGGCCTGGCGCCTGCGTGCCGCCGGCCTCGCCCGGCTGGCCGGCCTGCTGCTGCTGGCCCTGGCCGTGCAGGTCAGCCTGGGCGTGAGCAACGTGCTGCTGCACCTGCCGCTGGCGGTGGCGGTGGCGCATAACGCCGGCGGCGCCGCGCTGCTGCTGGTGCTGGTGCTGATCAACTATCGCCTGCGGGCGCATCCCCTGGCGGCGCATAGCCGGGAGCCGGCCGATCTGGCCGCCACCCGCTTCGCCCCGCTGGGTAAATAAGAAGGAGAGATGCCATGGCTACTGTGCTGCGAGCCCACTCCGAAGCCGCCAGCTGGCGCGACTATCTGGAGCTGACCAAGCCGAAGGTGGTACTGCTGATGCTGATCACCTCACTGGTCGGCATGTTCCTCGCCACCCGCGCCGGCGTGCCCTGGACCGTGCTGGTGTTCGGCAACCTCGGCATCGGCCTGTGTGCCGGTGCCGCGGCGGCGGTCAACCATGTGGTGGACCGGCGCATCGACTCGATCATGGCGCGCACCCACAAGCGCCCGGTCACCGCCGGGCGGGTCACGGTGCCGGCGGCGCTGGGCTTCGCCCTGCTCCTGGCGGTGGCCGGCCAGGCGCTGTTGCTGGCCTTCACCAACGAGCTGACTGCCTGGCTGACCCTGGCCTCGCTGCTCGGCTATGCGGTGCTCTATACCGGCTTCCTCAAGCGTGCCACGCCGCAGAACATCGTCATCGGCGGCCTGGCTGGCGCCGCGCCGCCGCTGCTCGGCTGGGTCGCCGCCACCGGGCACCTGAGCGCCGAGCCGCTGCTGCTGGTGCTGATCATCTTCGCCTGGACGCCGCCGCACTTCTGGGCCTTGGCCATCCACCGCAAGGAGGAATACGCCAAGGCTGACATCCCCATGCTGCCGGTGACCCATGGTGAGCACTACACCAAGGTACACATCCTGCTGTACACCGCGGCGATGCTCGCCGTGACCCTGCTGCCCTACGCCATTCACATGAGCGGGCCGCTCTATCTCGTGGCTGCACTGCTGCTCGGCGGGCGCTTCATGTTCTGGGCCTGGGTGCTGTACCGTGACAGCCGACCGCACGCGGCGATCAACACCTTCAAGTACAGTATCTGGTACCTGTTCCTGCTGTTCATCGCCCTGCTCGTCGACCACTACCTGCTGCTCAACGTGTAGCGCGCCGAACCCAAGAGAGATTTCATGAGCCGTACCCACAAGACCGTCATTGTCCTCGCCGCCTTCGTCGCCCTGGTGCTGGGGCTTACCGTCAACAAGGTGCTGAACAGCAAGGGCGACGGCACCGACAAGGTGGCGATGCTCGATGCCGGTATCGTACTGCTGCCGCAGAGCCGCAGCCTGCCGGGCCTGGCGCTGACCGACCAGGACGGCCAGCCGGTGCAGCTCGATCAGCTCAAGGACAAGTGGAGCCTGCTGTTCTTCGGCTACACCTTCTGCCCGGACATCTGCCCGGCGACCCTGGCGCAGCTGCGTCAGCTGCAGGGCATGCTGCCCGCCGAGACCAAGGACAAGCTGCGCGTGGTGCTGGTGACGGTTGACCCGCACCGCGACACCCCCGAGCAGCTGAAGAAATACCTGGGCTTCTTCGATGCCGGGTTCCAGGGGCTGACCGGTGCCCAGGCCGACATCCAGAAGCTCGCCAGCGCCGTCAGCATCCCCTTCATTCCTGCGGATACCAGCAAGGAAAACTACACCGTCGACCACAGCGGCAACCTGGTCATCATCGGTCCGGATGGCCGCCAGCGTGGTTTCATCCGTGCGCCGCTGAACAACGACAAGCTGGCCGCGCAGTTGCCACAGTTGCTGCTCAGCGACGGCTGAGGACAGCGCGCCAGGGAGGGCGCAGATGATCGATACCCGCTACTGTTCGCGCCTGGGGGCCGGCGCCGCCTTTTGCGGCGCCTTGTTGCTGACGCTGGGTACCTCGCTGCACCCGATGCAGGCAGCGCCCTGGGATGCCGCCGCGGCCTTTGCCGAATACGCCGCCGACCACCATTGGCTGGCCAGTCATCTGATCCAGCTGCTGGGCGTTTTGCTCGGGGTACTCGCCCTGCTGGCGCTGAGCTGGCGCCTGCGCGCCGGCAAGTCCGGGGTCTGGGCGTTGTTCGGCGCGGCCTGCGCCCTGGCCAGCCTGGCCCTGGCTTTTGCCCTGCAAGCGGTGGATGGTGTGGCGCTGAAGTTGATGGTCGACCAGTGGGCGCACGCCGAGGAGCCACTCAGGAGCCAGCTGTTCGCCGCCACTTTTGGCGTGCGGCAGATCGAAGCGGGCCTGGCCGCGCTGTTCGGCCTGGGCTTCGCCATCAGTCTGCTGCTGTATGCGCCGGCGCTGTGGCTGAGCCGCCCGGCGCCACGTGGCCTGGCGCTCGGTGTGCTGCTGGCGGGTGGTGCCAATCTGCTGGCTGCGTTGCTGCAGGGCCACGATGGCTTCTCCGAACGGGCGATGAACTGGAGCATGCCCGCCTCGCTGCTAGCCCTGCTCTGGTTCTTCTGGCTGGCGGTCTGGCTCTGGCGCCAGGCGGAATGAAAAAAGCCCGCTCGATGAGCGGGCCTTTCTTTGGCAGCTGACGCGATCAGAACGCCGGAACCACGGCACCCTTGTACTGGTCGGCGATGAACTTCTTCACTTCCGGAGTGTGCAGGGCCTTGGCCAGCTTCTGCAGATCGGCGTTGTCCTTCTTCTCGGCGGTGGTCACCAGAATGTTGACGTAGGGCGAGTCGGCGCCTTCGATCACCAGGGCGTCCTTGGTCGGGTTGAGGCCGGCTTCCAGAGCGTAGTTGGTGTTGATCAGGGCCAGGTCGACCTGGGCCAGCACGCGCGGCAGGGTGGCCGCTTCCAGTTCACGCACCTTGATGCCCTTCGGGTTCTCGGCGATGTCCTTGACGGTGGCGGTGATGCCGGCGCCGTCCTTCAGCTTGATCACACCGGCCTTCTGCAGCAGCAGCAGGGCGCGGCCGCCGTTGGTGGCGTCGTTGGGGATCACTAACTGGGCGCCTTCGCTCAGCTCGTCGAGCTTCTTGATCTTGCTCGAGTAGGCGCCGAAGGGCTCGACGTGCACGCCGGCGATGCTCACCAGGGCGGTGCCACGCGAGGCGTTGAACTCGTCCAGATACGGCTGGTGCTGGAAGAAGTTGGCGTCCAGGCGGCCTTCGGCGACCTGCACGTTGGGCTGTACGTAGTCGGTGAAGACCTTGATCTTCAGCTCGACGCCCTCTTTGGCCAGGGCCGGTTTGACGAATTCGAGCAGCTCCGCGTGCGGCACGGCGGTGGCCGCGACGCTGATCTCGCCAGCGTGTGCGGCGGCGGAGGTGAGGGCCGCAGCGGCGGCCAGGGCAGTCAGCAGTTTCTTCATGTTCAGCTCCTTGTGGGATATGGCGCGGGGTCCGACGGGTGGCCGGTCGCCCGCTGTTCTAGGTGTGGCGAAATCGTTTACTTGCGCGAGAAGTGGATGACCAGCCTGTCGCCGACCATCTGCAGCACCTGCACCAGGATCAGCAGGAGGATGACGGTGACCGCCATCACGTCCGGCTGGTAGCGCTGGTAGCCGTAGCGCACGGCCAGGTCGCCGAGGCCGCCGCCGCCGATCAGGCCGCTCATCGCGGTGTAGGACACCAGGGTGATGGCGGTCACGGTGGTGGCCGCGATCAGCCCCGGCAGCGCTTCCGGCAGCAGGGCACGGAAGATGATCTGCAGGGTGCTGGCGCCCATCGCCTGGGTCGCCTCGATGATGCCGCGATCCACCTCTCTCAAGGCGGTCTCCACCAGGCGCGCGAAGAACGGCGTGGCGCCCACCACCAGCGGCGGGATGGCGCCGGCGACGCCCAGTGAGGTGCCGGTGATCAGTACGGTCAGCGGGATCATCAGGATCAGCAGGATCACGAACGGCACCGAGCGCAACACGTTCACCACCAGCGACAATACGGCATACAGCGCGCGCTGCTCGAACATCTGCCGCGGGCCGGTGAGGAACAGCAGCACGCCCAGCGGCAGGCCGAGCAGCACGGTGAACAGGGTGGCGCCGCCGAGCATGTTGAGGGTGTCGAGGCTGGCGTAGCCGATCTCCTGCCAGTCGACATTGGGCAGCCAGCGGGTCAGCAGGGACTCGATCATCTCAGCACCTCCAGATGCACGTCGGCGGCCTGGAAGCGCGCCAGCGCGGCCTCGATGTCGCCGCCGGTCAGGGCCAGGGTCAGCTGGCCGTAGGGGGTGTCCTTGATGCGGTCGATGCGCCCGGCCAGGATGCTGTAGTCCACCCCGGTCTCGCGCGCCACGGTGCCGAGCAGCGGCGCGTAGGTGGCCTCGCCCTGGAAGGTCAGGCGCAGGATCTTGCCGCTGACATGTGCGAAGTCGTCGCGCTGCTCGTTCTCGTCGACCTGCTCGTCCTCCTGGACGAAGCGCCGGGTGGTCGGGTGCTGCGGGTGGAGGAACACCTGCGCCACCGGGCCCTGCTCGACTATGACGCCGCCGTCCATCACCGCCACCTGGTCGCAGACGCGACGGATCACATCCATCTCGTGGGTGATGAGGACGATGGTCAGGCCCAGCTCGCGGTTGATCTCGGCCAGCAGCTGCAGCACCTGCGCGGTGGTCTGCGGGTCCAGCGCGCTGGTAGCCTCGTCGCACAGCAGGATCTTCGGGTTGGTCGACAGTGCGCGGGCGATGCCGACGCGCTGCTTCTGGCCACCGGAGAGCTGCGCCGGGTACTTGTTGGCATGCTCGCTGAGGCCGACGCGGGCCAGCAGTTCGGCGACGCGCTGGGTGATCTGCTGGCGGCTCAGCTCGCCGGCCAGCTCCAGCGGCATGGCTACGTTGGCGGCGACGGTCTTCGAGGACAGCAGATTGAAGTGCTGAAAGATCATCCCGACCTGGCGGCGGAAGCGGCGCAGACCGTCGGCATCGAGGGCGGTGACGTCCTCGCCAGCGACCAGGATGCGGCCGGCCGAGGGCTCCTCGAGGCGGTTGATCAGGCGCAGCAGGGTGCTCTTGCCGGCGCCGGAATGGCCGATCAGGCCGAATACCTGACCCTGCTCGATGCGCAGGTCGGTGGACTGCAGGGCGGGAACGTCCCGCCCGGAGACCCGATAGGTCTTCTGGACGTGGTGAAACTCGATCACGGAGCGAACCTTGTGGGTACGTTGAAGGCTGTCTGCCGGCAGGTAGGTGGTGCCGGCGATTTCAGCAAGCGTAGGCGGTTGGCCGAAAGGCGGGCATTTTAGCCGCTTTGTTTATGCGGTCTTAGTCTTTATTGGCCTGAATTGCTATCAGAAAGGTATAAGCAAGCAGGGCGGGTGTACCCCGCGGGTCTACCCCGCGCGGGGCGCACCCGCCCTGCACTGTCTTGCTGCCGGGTTCAGCCGTTGCTTTGCGGGCTCAGCACCAGGCGCGGCTCCTGATCCGGCTTGAGCACGGGTGAGAATTGCGGTGAGAAGCCTGGATCGAGCTTCTTGATCCTAGCGGTGAGCAGTGCGGCGACGAAGGGGTAGTCCTTGGCCGCGCGGACTTCCAGGCGTACCGCGCAGTCGAAGGCAACCACATCGGCGGCGACCTGGTCGAGCAAGTCACGCAGGCTGTCGCGATCGTTGGCGTCGAGCATCGGCAGGGGCACGCTGCTGCTGGCGGCGTTCGGGTCGATCAGGCGCGCACGCGGCGCGGCGGCCACGGCGGGCTTGGGCTCCTCGACCTTGGCCAGCACTGCCGGTGCTGGCTTGGCCTGGGCGGCGGCAGCCTGTTGAGCGGCCTCGCGCTCGGCGGCGGCTTTCTCCTCGGCCAGCTGCTGCTGGCGGGCGCGTTCGGCCTCCTGCCTGGCGATGGTCGCTTCGGCCTCGCGCAGGCGGCGCTCGACATCCTCGCGGCGCTCCTCGGGGGCTTTCGCCTCGACAGGCTTGGCCACCGGCTGGGGCTTGGCTGCCACGACGGGTGCCGCTGCCGGCTTGACGCTGCCGCCCTCGGCGACGACGGCCTGGTACTGCTGGCGGAATGCCGGAGAGGTGGCGGCCAGGTGGCGCTCGCCCTTGGCCAGGGTGGCGCCGGCGCCGGCCTTGTCGCCGGCCTGCAGTTGCTGGCGGCCCTGCTGCAGGTAGGCGTTGGCCAGCTCACGTTGATACTGGCCGATGCGCACATCGTTGTTCGCGGTGCGCTGGCGCAGGGTGTCCAGGCCGGCTTCGGCGGCCTGCAGCTCGCCGCGGGCGATCTGCGCTGACACCTGGTTGAAGTCTTTCACCAGCTCGTCGACTGTCCGGTAGTCGGCGCGGGCTTCGCCCAACAGCAGGCTCAGGGTGAGCACTGCGAGATAACGATGGCTTGGCTTGTTCATTATGTGACCCGCTGGTTCTGTTTCGTTTTGGGCTGGACAAAAAACGCCCAATCCTAGCGGGCCCGGCGCGGCAGGGCAAAGCCTGCGAGGAAAATTGCTGCGGCTGATACCACGATAGAAGGCCCGGCGGGTGTGTCCTGGAACCAGGAGAGGCTCAAGCCCGCGGCTACCGCGAGGATGCCGAGGAAACTGGCGCCGATGGCCATCTGTTCCGGCGTGCGTGCATGGCGCTGGGCGGCGGCGGCCGGAATGATCAGCAGCGAGGTGATCAGCAGCACCCCGACTATCTTCATCGCCACGGCTATCACCACCGCGATCAGCAGCATCAGCGCCAGGCGCAGGGAGGCCACCGGCAGGCCCTCGACCCGCGCCAGCTCCTCATGCACGGTGATTGCCAGCAGGCGTCGCCAGAGTGGCAGCAGCAGGGCCAGGACCAGTGCGCTGCCGCCGAGGATCCAGGCCAGATCGGTGCGGCTCACCGCCAGCAGGTCGCCGAACAGGTAGGCCATCAGGTCGATGCGCACTTCGTCCATAAAGCTCAGCACCACCAGGCCGAGGGACAGGGTGGTCGGCGCCAGGATACCCAACAGGGTGTCGGAGGCCAGCGGCTGGCGCTGCTGCAGGGTCACCAGCAGCACGGCCAGCAACAGGCAGCCAGCGGTCACCGCCAGGGTCGGGCTGAGGTCGAGCAGGAAGCCCAGCGCCACGCCGAGCAGGGCGGCGTGCGACAGGGTGTCGCCGAAGTAGGCCATGCGCCGCCACACCACGAAGGAGCCGAGTGGGCCGGCGACCAGAGCCAGGGCCAGGCCGGCGAGCAGTGCGTTGAGGAGGAAATCGGGCATCAGTGCTTGCACCCTGGGCCGTGGACATGGGCCGGGCCGTGAATGCGCAGGCCGGGTTCACTGACCACAGTGCCATGCAGGTCGTGGCTGTGGTCGTGGTGATGGTGGTAGACGGCCAGGCTCTTGGCGTCCTGGCCGAACAGTTCGACGAAGGCCGGATCGTTGCTGACCTGTTCCGGGTGACCCGAGCAGCACACATGGCGGTTCAGGCAAACTACCTGGTCGGTGGCGCTCATCACCAGATGCAGGTCATGCGAGACCATCAGCACGCCGCAGCCATGACGGTCGCGCAACTGGCTGATCAGGCGGTACAGCTCGGCCTGGCCGGCGACGTCGACACCCTGTACCGGCTCGTCCAGCACCAGCAGCTCGGGCTCGCGCAGCAGGGCGCGGGCCAGCAGCACGCGCTGCAGTTCGCCGCCGGAAATGCTCTGCAGCGGGCTGTCGATCACTTGGCTGGCGCCGACTTCGGCCAGCGCGGCGGCTGCGGCGCTACGGTCGACACCCGGCACCAGGCGCAGGAAGCGCAGCACCGAGAGCGGCAGGGTCGGATCGACATGCAGCTTCTGCGGCATGTAACCGATGCGCAGGCGTGGCTTGCGCTGCACGCTACCGCGATCGGGCTTGAGCAGGCCGAGTACGGTGCGCACCAAGGTGGTCTTGCCGGCGCCGTTGGGGCCGATCAGCGTGACGATTTCGCCGGCGCGCAGGCTCAATTGCACATCCTGCAGCACGTCCTGGCCGGCGAAACCGACACTGACACCCTCGAGGCGAATCAGCGCATCGTTCATGCCACCCCCTGGCAGCCGGCGCACAGGCCTACGACTTCCACCGTCTGGTTCTCGACGGCAAAGCCTACGGCGCGGGCGCCGCTGGCAATCGCCTCGCTGATGCTTGGCAGCTCCAGCTCGATGGCCGCATGACAGGCCTTGCAGATGAGGAACTGGCCCTGGTGCAGCTCACCCGGGTGGATGCAGCCAATGAAGGCATTGAGCGACGCAATGCGGTGCACCAGGCCGTTCTCCAGCAGGAAGTCCAACGCCCGGTAGACGGTGGGCGGGGCGGCGCGGCGGCCGTCTTCCTCGCTCAGCACTGCCAGGATGTCGTAGGCGCCCAGTGGCTTGTGACTGGCCCACACCAGTTCCAGCACGCGCTTGCGCAGTGCGGTCAGGCGCGTGCCCTGCTTCGCGCACAGCGACTCGGCCTCGGCCAGGGCCGACGCCACGCAACGCGAATGGTCATGAGGCAGGCAGGCGAGCGGCGTGTTGCGGGTCAGGGGCTTGAACATGACGGGGACGTCCGGGTGAAGAGACGTTATTCTATTACTCTTGACCCGCCGAGTGTTGTTCCGTGTCGCGCCTCCTTGTTCTGTTCCTGCTCAGTCTCACCGTCCTTTCCGCCCGCGCCGAAGTGCGCGTGCTGACCAGTATCAAGCCGCTGCAGCTGATCGCCGCAGCCGTTCAAGAGGGGGCTGGCAGCCCCGAAGTGCTGCTGCCGCCGGGTGCCTCGCCGCATCACTTCGCCCTGCGCCCCTCCGATGTGCGTCGGGTCGAGGGCGCCGACCTGCTGTATTGGGTCGGCCCGGATCTGGAAGGCTTCCTGCCGCGCGTGCTGGCGGGCCGCGACAAGCCCAGCGTGGCGGTGCAGGCACTGCCGGGCATGACCCTGCGTCACTTTGGCCAGGCGGCGCACGGTGAGGACGAGCACCACCACGAGCATGACGATCATGACCATGATCACCGTCCCGGCAGCCTGGACGCGCACCTCTGGCTGCTACCGGCCAATGCGCGGGTGATCGCCGCGAAGATGGCGGCCGACCTGACCATGGTCGACCCGGCCAATGCCGCGCTGTACCAGGCCAACCTGCAGGCCTTCGAGCAGCGCCTGGGCGCACTGGATGTTCGCCTCAGGGAGCGCCTGGCACCGCTGGCCGGCAAGCCCTTCTTTGTCTTCCACCAGGCCTTCGACTACTTCGAGAGTGCCTACGGCCTGCAGCACGCCGGCGTATTCACCGCCGCCAGCGAGGTGCAGCCCGGCGCCCGCCACGTGGCGGCGATGCGCGAGCGGCTCAAGGCGACCGGAGCGGCTTGCGTGTTCAGCGAGCCGCCGCTGCGCCCGCGCCTGGCCGAGACACTCTCCGCCGGTCTGCCGGTCCGGCTGGCCGAGCTGGATGCGCTGGGCGCCGAGGCGCGCAGCTACGAACAGCTGCTGGAGGCGCTGGCCGGACAATTGGCCGGCTGTCTGGAAGGCCTCTGATGCGCCACCGGCGTCTGCTGTGGGCGGCGGCGACGTTGTCGCTGATGGGCCTGAGCGCGCTGCTGGGTTGGCAGGCCGCACGCTGGCAGGCCGGGCTTACGGACCTGCTGTGCGCCGGCGACTTTCGTGATTACCGCGTCGATGTCGCCCTGCAGGATGGCGCCGGCATTACCCTGCCGGCCGGCACCCGCCTGCGTCTGCGCTTCTGCGAGTACAACGCGCAGGCGCAGCTGGAGCTGCTGATCGACAAGGGCGAGTTCGACCAGTTGCAGCCGCTCGCCCATCCCGCGGCTGAGCGCTGGCTGTACAGCCTGCAGCCGGTCTCAGAAGGCGAACGGTAGCGCCAGGGCGACCTGCTGGCGCTGCGCCAGGCGGCGCTGGAACTCGCCGGGGTCCTTGACCAGCACATCGCGGCCCTGGAAACGGCGGGCGGCGATCAGCCTGGACAGCCAGAAACGCAGGCAGGCGATGCGCAGCATGGCCGGCCACAGCTCGGCCTCGGCGCGGGTGAAGGGCCGCAGCGCGGCATAGGCGCCGAGCAGGGCCTGGGCGCGCGGCCCGTCGAGGCGCTGGTCGGCTGCCGAACACCAGTCGTTGAGGGTGATCGCCAGGTCGTAGAGCATCGGCCCCGAGCAGGCGTTGTAGAAGTCGATCACCCCGGCCAGCTGGTTGCCGTCGAACAGCGCGTTGTCGATGAACAGGTCGGCATGCAGGTTGGCGCGCGGCAGCGCGAGGATGCGCGTCTTAAGCTCGGCCACCTCGTGCAGGCTGTCGCGCAGCAGCGGCAGCTGTTCGTCATGCAGCTCCAGGGCCAGCACCGGGCCTTCTTCGAGCATCCAGTCGAGGCCGCGGTCGCTGCGGCGCTCCAGAATCTGCTCGCGGGTCGCCAGGTGCAGGCGCGCCAGCCAGGCGCCGATTTCCGCGCAGTGGTGGGGGTTGGGCTGGTCGACATGCTTGCCGGACAGGCGCGGCTGCAGCAGCGCCGGCTTGCCGGCCAGTTCGCGCAGCACTTCGCCGTTGCCGGTGGCGATGCCGTAGGGTACCGGCAGGCCGGCCTGGTGCAGGCGTTCCAGCAGTTCGACGAAGAACGGCATGTCGGCGCGCGGGCCGCGCTCCACCAGGGTGAGGACGAATTCGCCGCCCTCCAGGCTGATGAAGAAGTTGCTGTTCTCGCTGCCGGCGGCGATGCCCTGGAAATCCTTCAGGCGACCAAGCCCGTAGGGTTCGAGGAAGGTTTCCAGCTCTGGGCGTTCAAGGGGCGTGAAAACGGACATGGGCTTACCAGCTGAAGATTTCCCAGGCGGGAATCAGCATGTCCGGCTGGTCGGAGCGGATGAAGTTGCCCTCGCTGCCGTCGGCACGCACCAGGAAGTACGGCTTGCCGTTCTTCGGCGTGACCTTGATGGCGTAGAGGAAGCCGTTCTGCCGGTACTCGGTGATGGTCTTGTCGCCATCCTGGCGGATGGTCACGTCCGGGTCGCCGGTGACTTCTTCCTCGGCCAGGGCGAACATCGGGCTGGCGGCCAGCAGGGCGGCCAGGGTCAGGCGGGTGAGCAGGCGCATGGTAACCTTGTCCCTTTCTTCAGGTTGATGCAGCCATTCTAGCGCTCGCACCCGGCAAAAGGTTGATTCCAAGCATGTCCAAGGCCCCTCTCGTTCTGGTCGACGGTTCCTCCTACCTGTACCGCGCCTTCCACGCCCTGCCGCCACTGGCCAACTCCAAAGGCCTGCAGACCGGTGCGGTGAAGGGCGTGCTGAACATGCTCAAGAGCCTGCGCAAGCAGTACCCGGACAGCCCCTTCGCCGTGGTGTTCGACGCCAAGGGCCCGACCTTCCGCGACGAGATGTTCGAGCACTACAAGGCGCACCGCCCGCCGATGCCCGAGGAGCTGCGCGGCCAGGTCGAGCCGCTGCACGCCGCCGTGCGCGCCCTCGGTTACCCGCTGCTGTGCGTGGAAGGCGTGGAGGCCGACGACGTGATCGGCACCCTGGCCCGGCAGACCGCCGCGCTCGGCCGCGACGTGGTGATCTCCACCGGCGACAAGGACATGGCCCAGCTGGTTTGCCCGCATGTCACCCTGGTCAACACCATGACCGGCAGCGTTTATGACATCGAGGGCGTGCGCGAGAAATTCGGCGTCGGCCCGGAGCTGATCATCGACTACCTGGCCCTGATGGGCGACAAGGTCGACAACATCCCCGGCGTGCCCGGCGTCGGCGAGAAGACCGCGCTGGGCCTGCTGGTCGGTGTCGGCGGCGGCCTCGACGTGCTCTATGCCAGCCTGGACAAGGTCCCCGAGCTGCCGATCCGCGGCGCCAAGACCCTGCCGGCCAAGCTCGCCGAGCACAAGGAGATGGCCTTCCTCTCCTACCAGTTGGCGACCATCAAGACCGATGTGGAGCTGGACGTCGGCGTCGACGACCTGCACCCCGGCGAGCCAGACCGTGCGGCGCTGGTCACCCTGTATACCGAACTGGAGTTCAAGGGCTGGCTCGACGAGCTGCAGCGCCAGCAGCCCAAGGCCCGTCCGGCCACGGTGGCGGCGCCGATCGGTGGCCTGTTCGATGCGCCCGAGCCTACTGCCGTTGCCGAGCAGCCGGCCAGCGAATCGCGCTACGAGACGGTGCTGGAGCAGGCCCGCTTCGACGCCTGGCTGAAGAAGCTGGAAGGCGCCGAGCTGATCGCCTTCGACACCGAGACCACTAGCCTCGACCCGCAGCAGGCCCAGGTGGTCGGCGTGTCCTTCGCCGTCGAGGCCGGCGAGGCTGCCTATGTGCCGCTGGCCCACTCCTACATGGGCGTGCCGGCGCAGTTGGATCGCGACGCGGTGCTGCGTGCGCTCAAGCCGATCCTGGAAGACCCGGCCAAGGCCAAGGTCGGCCAGCACGCCAAGTACGACATGAACGTGCTGGCCCACGCGACCACGCCGATCGAGGTGCAGGGCGTGGCCTTCGACACCATGCTGGAATCCTATGTGCTGGACTCCACGGCGACCCGCCACGACATGGACAGCCTGGCCATGAAGTACCTGGAGCACAGCACCATCCGCTTCGAGGACATTGCCGGCAAGGGCGCCAAGCAGCTGACGTTCGACCAGATCGCCCTTGAGCAGGCCGGCCCTTACGCCGCCGAAGACGCCGACGTGACGCTGCGCCTGCACCAGACCCTGTGGGCCAGGCTGCAGGCCACGCCGAGCCTGGCCAAGGTGCTCAAGGACATCGAGATGCCGCTGGTACCGGTGCTGGCGCGTATCGAGCGCAACGGCGCGCTGGTCGATGCCAAGCTGCTCGGCCAGCAGAGCCTGGAGCTGGGCGAGCGCCTGGTGGCGCTGGAGCGCCAGGCCTACGAGCTGGCCGGCCAGGAGTTCAACCTCGGCTCGCCCAAGCAGCTCGGTGCCATCCTCTACGACAAGCTCGGCCTGCCGGTGCTGAGCAAGACCGCCACCGGCCAGCCGTCCACCGCCGAGAACGTGCTGGCCGAACTGGCCGAGCAGGATCACGCCCTGCCCAAGCTGCTGATGGAGTACCGCTCACTGAGCAAGCTGAAGAGCACCTACACCGACAAGTTGCCGGAGCAGATCAACCCGCGCACCGGGCGCATCCACACCAGCTACCACCAGGCGGTGGCAGCCACCGGGCGGTTGTCGTCGACCGACCCGAACCTGCAGAACATCCCGATCCGAACCGCCGAGGGCCGGCGTATCCGCCAGGCATTTGTCGCGCCCGCAGGCTACAAGCTGATGTCGGCGGACTACTCGCAGATCGAGCTGCGCATCATGGCGCACCTGGCCAAGGACGAGGGCCTGCTGGACGCCTTCCGCCACGACCGCGACGTGCACCGGGCCACCGCCGCCGAGGTGTTCGGCGTGCCACTGGAGCAGGTCAGCTCCGACCAGCGCCGCAGCGCCAAGGCGATCAACTTCGGCCTGATCTACGGCATGAGCGCCTTCGGCCTGGCCAAGCAGATCGGCGTCGATCGCAAGCAGGCGCAGGCCTATATCGACACCTATTTCGCCCGCTACCCCGGCGTGCTCGCCTATATGGAGCGCACCCGCGAGCAGGCGACCCAGCAGGGCTATGTCGAGACCCTGTTCGGCCGCCGCCTCTATCTGCCGGACATCCATGCGAAGAACCCGGCCCTGCGCAAGGGTGCCGAGCGCACGGCGATCAATGCGCCGATGCAGGGCACCGCGGCGGACATCATGAAGCGCGCGATGATCGCCGTGGACCAGTGGCTGCCGCAGTCCGGGCTGGATGCGAAAGTCATACTGCAGGTGCATGACGAACTGGTTCTGGAGGTGCGCGAGGATCAGATCGAGGCGCTGCGCGCCGGCCTGCTGCCGCTGATGAGCGGCGCCGCCGAGCTGGACGTGCCGCTGGTGGTCGAGGCCGGGGTGGGCAACAACTGGGACGAGGCGCACTGAAGCGTTGCGGCATAAGGTCGCAGGTCAATCGCTATTGCGACTAAAGGCAGCCCTGCTTATCGCAATGCGATTTAAAAAATTCTGAACTATTGCTGGAAAAGGGGGGTCAGAGATCGTGAATGGCAACGAAGCCCTTCGATGCTCCTGTGTTTTAGTGTTGGCAGATCTCTGAACCCCGCCCTAGCGGTTCAGAATTGAACCCCGGTCTTCTCCCTCCCCATACGAAGCCCGGGGTTTTTTTTGCCCGGCGAACGCCCGCGGGCCGGCATCAGCCCCACTGGCAGGGGTTTCAGCCGGTCGTGGGGTGCAGGGTCAGGCGTCCTGTTCCGCCTCTTCTTCCTCGACCAGCCCCAGCCACTGGGCCAGTACCAGCTGGGCTTCGTCCACGCCCTGGCGCTTGGGCGCGGAGAACAGCTGGATGCTGGCGACCTCGTCGCCCCAACCCTTGCGGATTTCCTGGCGGACCTTGAGCAGGGTGTTCTTGGCTGCGCCGAAGGTCAGCTTGTCGGCCTTGGTCAGCAGGATGTGCAGCGGCATGCCGCTGGCCTTGCACCAGTCGAGCATCATGTTGTCGAACTCGGTCAGCGGATGACGGATGTCCATCATCAGCACCAGTCCGCACAGGCTTTCGCGGCTGCCCAGGTAGGCCTCCAGGTGTTTCTGCCAATGCTGCTTGAGCGGGATCGGTACCTTGGCATAGCCGTAGCCCGGCAGGTCGACCAGGCGGCGCTCGTCATCCAGGCGGAAGAAGTTGAGCAACTGGGTACGACCCGGGGTCTTCGAGGTCCGCGCCAGGTTGGCGTGGGTCAGGGTGTTCAGCGCGCTCGACTTGCCGGCGTTGGAGCGGCCGGCGAAGGCCACTTCCAGGCCCTGGTCGTCCGGGCACTGATCGACCTTGGCGGCGCTGATGAGAAAGGTTGCCTGCTGGCACAGGCCGAGAATGGGGTTTTTGGATGACATGGGGAGTCCGTATGGGCGGGGAGCCGGAACGCGTGGCGGCACCAGAGGGGCGCGGCATGCTGTCGCTTCCGTTTCAGCGACGCCAGTATATAATGCCGCAGATTTTGTGTGCGCTTTGTCCTTCCGCCGGGAACGAGACAGAACCCGCTGCGCGACCAGACGCAGGCCGTTCCCTCCCTGATTGAGGTTTGGCTATGAAGAAAGTGCTGATCGTCAGTGCAGCGTTACTGTGGTTGTCGGGTGCCGCGAATGCGGCGCAGGATCCGGAAGCGGTTTATGCCAAGGCCTGTGCGGCCTGCCACAATGGTCAGTTGCCGATGGCGCCCAAACGGGGCGACAAGGCGGCCTGGGAACCACGACTGGCCAAGGGCATGGATGTGCTGGTACAGAGTGTCACCAACGGTCTGAATGCCATGCCACCTCGTGGCCTGTGCATGGATTGCAGTGCCGAGGATTACCAGGCCGTCATCAAGGTGATGAGCGAGTAGTCCCGAAAAAACCTAATTACCTCTAGCCGTTATTTGGATTAGCTGATGAACAAAGTACTCGTGAGTCTGCTGTTGAGCCTGGGCGTCTCCGCAGCCGCGCAAGCTGCCAACCCCCTCGTGGGTGATGCCGAAGCCGGCAAGGCCAAGGTCGCCGTCTGCGGTGCCTGTCATGGCGCCGATGGCAACAGTGCTGCGCCGAACTTCCCGAAACTGGCTGGGCAGGGTGAGAAGTACCTGCTCAAGCAGTTGCATGACGTGAAGTCCGGCAAGCGGCAGATCGTCGAGATGACGGGGATGCTGACCAACCTGAGCGATCAGGACCTGGCCGATATCGCCGCCTACTTTGCCAGTCAGAAGATGAGCGTTGGCGCCGCCGATCCGGCGCTGGTCGAGCATGGCGAGGCGCTGTTCCGTGGTGGCAAGCTGGCTGAAGGTATGCCGGCGTGCACCGGTTGCCACTCGCCGGACGGTGCTGGTCTGGCTGCTGCTGGGTACCCCAAGCTGGGTGGCCAGCATAGTCAGTACGTCGCCAAGCAGTTGACCGACTTCCGCGAAGGCAACCGTACCAACGACGGCGATGCCATGATCATGCGCGCCATTGCTGCCAAGCTGAGCAACAAGGATATCCAGGCGGTGTCCAGCTACATCCAGGGCCTGCACTGATCAGGTGCTGCCAGGTGTAAAGAAAAGGGTGGCCTCGGCCACCCTTTTTCATTGGTGCTGCCGCTACAATGCTGGAACCCGTTGCCGCACTGTTGGTCGAAGCGAACCGCCGTGTCTGCGCGGCCCTCATTTTCAAGGAGTTCTGCATGCGTAACCTGATTCTCAGCGCCGCCTTCGCCGGCCTCAGCCTGCTGGGCCTGAACGCCCAGGCCGAGAACATCGAAGCCGGTCGCCAATACGAGGAGCTGAGCAACCCGGTGCCGGTGTCGCAGCCGGGCAAGATCGAAGTGGTCGAGCTTTTCTGGTACGGCTGCCCGCACTGCTACCAGTTCGAGCCGACCCTCAATCCGTGGATCGAGAAACTGCCGGCCGATGTCAACTTCGTGCGTATTCCTGCCCTCTTTGGCGGCATCTGGGATGTGCATGGACAGCTCTTCATCACGCTGGAGTCCATGGGTGTCGAGCAGCGCGTGCATGACGCCGTGTTCAATGCCATCCACAACGAGAAGCGCAAGCTGGCCACTGCCGAAGAGATGGCCGAGTTCCTCGCGGCTCATGGCATCGACAAGAACAAGTTCCTCAGCACCTTCAACTCCTTTGCGGTGAAGGGTCAGATGGCCAAGGCCAAGAAGCTGGCGGTCGCTTACCAGATCAGCGGCGTTCCGGTGCTGATCGTCGGCGGCAAGTACCGTTTCGACATCCGCAGCTCGGGCGGCCCGCAGGAAACCCTGCAGGTTGCCGACTTCCTGATCCAGAAAGAGCGCTCCGCCAACTGAGCCCCTCGCCATGCTGCGCCGCTGGAGTTCCGGGCGTTCCGCGGGCCTGCGCCAAGCGCAGGTCAACGGCCTCTGCGCGGGATCCGGCGGGCACGGGTTTGATGGGCGCCTGCGGTTGCTCAGTTTCAATATCCAGGTCGGCATCAGCACCGAACGTTACCGTCACTACCTGACCCGTAGCTGGCAGCACCTGCTGCCGCACTCTGGTCGTGCAGTCAATCTGCAACGCATTGGCGCTTTGCTCGGCGACTATGATCTGGTCGCGCTGCAGGAGGTCGATGGCGGCAGCCTGCGTTCCGGCTTCATCAACCAGGTCGAGCGCCTCGCCGAGCTGGGTGCCTTTCCCTACTGGTACCAACAGCTCAATCGCGATATGGGCCGCCTGGCCCAGCACAGCAACGGCATGCTCAGTCGCCTGCGTCCGGACCTGCTGGAAGACCATCCGCTGCCCGGGCCGCCCGGGCGTGGCGCCATACTGGCGCGTTTCGGCGCGGGTGCCGATGCCCTGGCAGTCATCAATCTCCATCTCGCGCTCGGTGCGCGGACCCGCATGCGTCAGCTGGCCTATGTTCGGGAGTTGATCGAGGGCTATCGCCACGTGGTGCTGATGGGGGACATGAACACTCATGCCGTCGATCTTCTGCAGCGATCACCGCTGCGTGATCTCGGTCTGTTCGCGCCGCAGGTCGCCGCAACCTTTCCCAGCTGGCGGCCGCAGCGTTGCCTGGATCACATCCTGCTCAGTCCCACGCTGCTGCTGGAGCGCGTCGAAGTGCTCAGTCAGCCGATTTCCGATCACCTGCCCGTGGCGGTCGATATCCGCCTGCCGAGCGGCTTCAGTCTGCCTATGCTGTAGTGGCTTTGCCACTGGATCGCCACCATGACCGAGAATGCCCAGCGCTGGAAAACCAAATACCTTAAAAGCCTTGAGCAGCAGGAGTTGCAGGAGAAGCTGTGGAATGAGCGTCTCGACCTGCTGCGGCGCGGTCTGGTGCGCAGTTCGCTGGCAGCAGAGGGCAGTGACAAGGCGGTTGATCAGTGCATGCAGGAACTGCGTGAGCTGATCCGTGGCGAGCAGATGGATAGCGGTCTCTCCGCGCTCATTCCGCGCCTGGAGAAGGCCGTCCTGGATTCCGAGCAGCGTCGCCAGCAGCGCATCGAGCAGAACATTGCGGGCATTACCGACCTGACCCAGCAACTGCTGGCACTCGACCCGCCGCGCGAGGTGCGCAAGGCGCTCAAGCAGTTTGCCAGGCGTATCGAGGAACGTGCCAGTCAGTCACGCGAGATGCCGGCCCTGCTGGCTGAATTGAGCAGCCTGCAGGGCAAGACGCTGACGGTGCTGGGCAGTGCGCCAGTGGAACGCCCAGGTTTGCTGCAGCGCCTGTTTGGTGGCGGGCGCGACGAGTCAGTCCCCGAGGCTCCATCAGCCCAGTCGCAACCCCAGGCGCCCGCGCCGATCATGCTGGATGACGAGGGCGACGAGCCGGCGCCTGCTGGCGTGGCCGCCACACAGCCGCTCCAGGCCACTGCCGAGGCGGCGCCCCCTGCTGCAGTGACGGATCCCGCCCCCGCGGCGCGTCCGGTGGCGCCGCTGCCGGTCGCAGTCGCCGGCCTGGACAGCTTGCCGCTGGATGCACGGATTCTGACCGGCGAGGGTGATCCCTCTTTCGCCCTGCCGGAATCCTCTGAGCCCGGTTACAGCACCGTGGCGCCGCATGTGGCGCAGAGCCTGCTGGGCCTGCTCGACGAGCTGGAGTTGCCGGCGCACCACCAGCCTCAGGGCGAGGCTCTGCGCGAGCGCATCAGCGGTGGTCTGAACTGGTACGAGCTGGTTCCGGCGCTGGACGACCTGGCCGTGCTGGTGCTGGCGGTGAGCGACAGTGGTCAGCGCGAGTTCGCCGTGTACCTCAAGCAGCTCAACGAGCGCCTGGCGGCCTTCATCGATACCCTCGGCCAGGCTCATGAGGGGTACAGCGAGTCGTTGGAAAGCTCGCGCAGCTTCAACCGTGAGCTGCGCGAGCAGGTCAGTGGCCTGCAGGCCAGTGTGCAGGAGGCAGTGGACCTGGGCACCCTCAAGCAGGCCCTGGAGCAGCGCCTCGACGGCCTGCTCAGTACGGTGATCGAACACCAGCGCCAGCGCGAGGGGCGGGAGGGCGAGGTGGCCGAGCGCCTGCAGGCGCTGTCGCTGAAAGTGGCCGAGATGGAGCAGGAAGCCCAGGGCTTCCGCGAGCATATCGAGGAGCAGCGGCAGAAAGCCCTCACCGACCCGCTGACCGGCCTGGCCAACCGTGCCGGCTGGGCCGAGCGTCTGGAGCTGGAAGTGGCGCGCTGGAAGCGCTATGGCGGTGATCTGTTGCTGGCGGTGCTGGATATCGATCACTTCAAACGGATCAACGATGGCTACGGCCACCTGGCCGGCGACAAGGTGCTGAAGATCATCGCCGGCGAGCTCAGCAAGCGGCTGCGCAAGACGGACTTTCTCGCCCGCTTCGGCGGCGAGGAGTTCGTCCTGCTGGTGCCCAGCACGCCGCTGGAAGGCGGACGGCAGCTGCTGGAGACGTTGCGCGCAGGTGTCGAGTCCTGTCCTTTCCACTTCCGTGGCGAACCTGTGACCATCACCTTGTCCTCTGGGCTCACCGCCTTCACCAGCGGCGACAGCAGCGATGCGGTGTTTGCCCGAGCCGACCAGGCGCTCTACCGCGCCAAGCGCGAGGGGCGTAACCGCATCGAGCTGGCGTAGCCTGCGCCGGGCGCTGAGGGCGGGCGACGGCCCGCTGTCCGCGCGGCGTATTTGGGGCGGGCTGGTTGCGCCGGATAGACTATGGCGTGCTCAAGGAGTTGTTCATGGATATTTTCGGCATTGCCGTCCTGGTTTTTCTGGTCACCGACCCCTTCGGCAACATTGCCATCTATCTCGCCGCGCTGAAGAACGTCGCGCCCGAACGGCGCATGCGCGTGGCCCTGCGCGAGTTGCTGCTGGCCCTGGCGCTGCTGATGCTGTTTCTCACCTTCGGTGACAAGATCCTCAGCGGCCTCGGGCTGTCGCGCGAGTCCACCGCCATCGCCGGGGGCATCATTCTCTTCGTGATCGCGATGCGCCTGATCTTCCCGCGCCCTGAGGGCGTGCTGGGCGATCTGCCCGATGGTGAGCCGCTGCTGGTGCCACTGGCCACGCCGGCGGTGGCCGGGCCCTCTGCTCTGGCGGTGTTGCTGACCCTGCGCAGCACCTACGACGGGCCCATCTGGGAGCTCTACCTGGCGGTCGGGCTGGCCTGGTTGGCCACCGCCAGTATTCTGCTGCAGGCCTCCTGGCTGCAAAAGTTCCTCGGTCCGCGCGGGCTGACGGCGGTCGAGCGCCTCACCGGCATGCTGCTGATCATGCTCAGTGTCGACATGCTGCTGGACAATCTGCAGAGCATCCTGCATATCGCGCCCTGATTTCAGAACGGACAGTCGCCCAACCGATGAGATTTCTCAGCCTCACCTTCTGTGTCCTGTTCCTCGCCGGTTGCGCGGGTACCGCGTCGATCGACGACAGTTACAGCGCGCGCGGCCAGAGCAGCCGGGTGCAGTACATCGTGCTGCATTACACCTCCGCTGACTTGCAGCGTTCCCTGGCCCTGCTGACCCAGGGTGAAGTCAGCGCCCATTACCTGATCGCCGATGGCTCGGCCAAGGTTTATCGGCTGGTCGACGAGGATCGCCGAGCCTGGCATGCCGGTGACAGCAGCTGGCAGGGCCGTACCTGGCTGAACGCCAGCACCATCGGCATTGAGCTGGTCAACCAGGGCTATTTCGATGGGCCCAATGGCCGCTACTGGCAGCCTTACGGCGAGGCGCAGATGCAGAGGCTGATCGCCTTGCTCAAGGAACTGGTCAAGCGTCACGACCTGCCCATCGACAGCATCATCGGTCACAGCGATGTGGCCCCGCAGCGCAAGGTCGACCCCGGCCCGCTGTTTCCCTGGAAGCGCCTGGCCGACGCTGGCTTGATCCGCTGGCCGGACGCGGCACAGGTGGCCAGGCAGCGCGGCCAGTTCGAACAGGCGTTGCCGGATGCACTGTGGTTCCAGCAGCAATTGGCAAAAGTCGGTTTCAGCCTGGCTTTCAGTGGCCAGTTCGACGAACAGACCCGCAACGTGCTGGCGGCCTTCCAGATGAAGTACCGGCCGGATCGCTACGATGGCCTGGCGGATGCGGAAACGGCAGCGATACTCGCCGTATTGAACACCACCCCCTGAGCGAGGAACGGTCATGGGCAAAGGATTGCAACAGTGGTTCCACCCCTTGCCCATGGGCCTGCTGGCGGCTCTGCTCAGTACCCTGGTGCTGCTGCCCGCGTTATTCGCGGGGGCGGATTGGCAAGCGCGCCGCAGCGAGCAACGCGAACTGGAGCTGCTGCGCCAACAAAGTGCCGAGCGCATTGGCGACTTCTTCGACAGCCTCTATGCCAGCATGCGCCAGCTGGAAGCCCTGAATGACGCGCGCTGCGCTGAAGTATCGGCCTTCGAGCTGCAACAGCGTGCGGCTGCCGAACTGTTCGTGGTCGGTTTCAGCCGCACCCTGCCCGACGGCCGGACCTGCGGCACCCTGCGGCTGCCGTCGACGCGCGCGCTGCAGGACTACCGCCACTGGCGCCTCGATGATGTCGACATCTGGTGGCAGCCCTCGCGTGTGCAAGATCCCCTGCAGCCTTCGCTGATGCTCGGTCGTGGTGGTGTGCAGGTTGCCAGCAGTCTGCGTTTCCTGCGGGCACTCATGCAGATGCCGGCGGGAACCGACAGCCGCCTGTTGGGCCCCGGTGGACAGGTGCTTGACCTGGAGGGTGACACCTCGCAGCTCAGAGACCGCGAGCGTCGTCTGCTGCAACAGCCCGAGGGGCTCCTGCACCTGGACGGACACACCTATCTGCTGGGTGCGGGTGATCGTTTCGGTCTGCGTCTGCTGGTCAGTCGTCCGGAGCAGCGCCTGCTTGAGCAACAATTCAAGCTACGTGCGCTCGGCGCGACTTTCGGCCTGGTGCTGGCGGCCCTGCTGGGCTGGCTGGTCGCCCTGCTGCTACGCCGTGACCAGTCGCTGGCGCGGGCGCTGGCCCAGGCGCTGCGGCGTGATGAGTTCGAGCTGGACTACCAGCCACTGGTGGACCTGGACACGGGCCGCTGCGTGGGTGCCGAGGCGCTGCTGCGCTGGCGCCGCGCCGATGGCCAGCGGGTGCGACCGGACCTGTTCATTCCGCAGGCCGAGGACAGCGGGCAGATCACCGCGATCACCCGCTGGGTGATCCGCCAGATGCTGCAGGAGCAGGGCGAGCTGCTGCGGCAGCATCCGCAGCTGTACATCTCGGTCAACCTGGCCGCGGCAGACCTGGTCGAGGCGCATTTCCCGGCCGAGGCAGATGAGGCACTGCGAACCGCCGGCGTGGCACCCGCACAGCTGGTCTACGAAGTCACCGAGCGTGGGCTGGTCGATCCGCAGCGCGCCGTGGCGGTGCTCGAACCGTTGCGTCAGGCCGGCCACCGCATCGCCATCGACGACTTCGGCACGGGCTACTCCAGTCTCTCCTACCTGCAGCAGCTGCCGGTGGACGTATTGAAGATCGACAAGAGCTTCGTCGATGCCCTGGGCACCGAGGCTGCCAGCAGCCCGGTGGCGCCGCACATCATCGCCATGGCGCGGGCGCTGGGGCTGAAAGTGATCGCCGAGGGGGTCGAGCAGGCCGAGCAGGCGCGTCTGCTGGCCGAACTGGGCGCCCAGATCGGCCAGGGCTGGCTGTTCGCCAAACCGCTGTCCGGTCAAGCTTTCCGCGACTTCGTCGCGGCGCATTGATCAGCCCGGCGGTAGGCAGCCGATCAGCCGCGAGTCGGCCAGAGCCGCCGTGCGGTGCAAGGTGGCGGCGCGGTATTCGGGGTCGGCGAGCATGCCGAGGAAGGCGGCCTTCGAGGGGTAGCGCACCAACAGCAGGTCATGCCACTGCTCGTCACGCGGTGCAATGAGGGCCGTCTGCGCCTGCGCCATCAGCTCGACTTGGCCGCCAGCGTCCTGCACCTTGCCCAGGGCGATCCTGCTGTAGCGCTTGTAGGCTTCGCGGCCGCTGCAGGGGCTATATCCGCTGTCAGGCGGGTAGTCGGCCGCCTCGCGGTAGCGCAGCAGGTTGAGCATCAGGATCGGAGTGTCGTCCGGCATGTTCTGGGCAAAGGCTGCGAGCTGGTCGCGACTGGGGTTGAGACTGGGCATGGCAGACTCCTGATCGGGTTCTGTGCCCAGCCTCCGCTACTGGCGGGTCGGTCGCAAGCCCCATTCAGGGCGTGGATGGCGCCTCCCCCAGATCCCGCAGCCAGCGGCTGAGCAGGCGCGGCTCATCGAATACCAGGCCTGCGGGCGTTTCCCGTACACGCTGGATCATGTTGTCGCCGAACAGCTGCTTGCCCTGCACGAAATGTTCGCCAGCAATCCGGTTGGGGTTTTCCACCCGTTGGCCGAGGCGCTCGGCCAGCCACAGTCCGGCTTCGTGGTGGCTGACCCACTGCTCCTGGCGCAGCGACTCCAGGGCCGCTTCCGGCGCCTCGCGCGCCAGCACCATCACCGGCACTTCGGCGACCTGCGGGAGCAGGTCGTTATGGCCCCAGCGCCCGCCCTCGCCGAGCAGCTGGCCGTGGTCGCCAGTGATCAGCAGGTAGCGCTCCCCTTCCAGCTGGTCGAAGCGCGCGATCACCTCGGCGAGTACGTCATCCAGGTAGCCGATGGCATTGTCGTAGGCGTTGCGCTGGCGCTCCTCGCGCGGCAGGTTCGGGTCGACCGGCCAGCTTGGCAGCGGCTCGTTGTGCTGGTCGTAGTTCTCCTCGTAGGGCAGGTGCGCGGTGCGCAGGTTGATCACGGCGAAATTGCGCTCGCCCCAGCGCTGCTCGCCCAGCAGATCGACCAGTGCATGGTCGTGGCGCTTGAGGAATAGCAGCGGGTGGTCCTCGCGGGTGATGCTGACGTCCAGGTGGCGGCTGCCCAGGTGGCTGAGCAGCTTGGACTCCTGGGCCGACAGCCAGTGGGTGCGGAAGCCGCTGGCGCGGGCCAGGGCGAACAGATTGTGCGGTTGCTGGCGCAGCAGCTCGGGCTGGCCGGGCTCACGGATCAGGTTGAGCAGCATCGGCAGGCTGACCGCCGTGGATACCCCGGAGGCGATGCCCGGCCGCGCCAGCAGTGCGCCCTCGGCCTGCAGGCGGCTGAGGGTCGGGGTGGTGTTGCGCGTGTGACCAAACAGCCCCAGGCGGTCGGTACGCAGCGAGTCGGCCACTACCACCCAGACATGCTTGGCTCCGCTGGCCACCGGCGTGACCCGGTAGGGTACGAACGGCGCCTTGGGCAGCGCCTCGGCCGGGCGGAAGGCCAGGCGTACGCCATAGAAGGCGAAGGCGTTAAAGCTGTTGTGCAGGCCGCTGCGGGTCGGCCCGGGAAGGAACGAGCTGTAGTCGCGGTAGGTGGCGCGCCAGGGCTTGGCTGCCAGCACCAGCACGATGATCAGCAGAGCCCAGCGGCTCTGTGGCAAGCGCAGGCGCCGCGGCAGCCACAGGTGCAGCGCCAGCAGCAGGCCATAGGGCAGCAGCACCGTGGGCAGCACGTGCCAGTGGTCGGCGAAGCTGGCCCAGCCGGTTTCGCGCACTTCGGCGAAGTCGCTGAACAGGCTGACGATGTCGGGCGCCGCCAAGGGCTCGCCGAAGAACGACACATGGCTGAGCTGGATCAGCTGCATGGCCGCCAGCAGCACCAGCAGGCTCGCCACCAGGCGCGGCATGCCGCACAGCCACAGGCCCAGGGCGAACAGCCAGACCACTACCACGAAGCGGGCCTCGAGCTCGGCCTGGTTGGCGCTGGTGAACAGTTGCTGGATGAAGTCGTCGGCCATCAGCAGGCAGGCGCTCAGCGTGCTCAATAGCAGCAGGCGTGGCAGGGCGATGGACCAGGGCAAGCGCTGGGCGGACGTATCGGGAGCCAGGGCGGCAAGCGACATGGGGGGACTACTCGATAGTGGCGGATCGCCAACAGAGTATGCCGATTCGCTCCGGGTTCCCGCCCGGCTTGTTACCGGAGTTTGCCGCGCGGGTCCCCCCCACGCGGCGTGCTGCTCAGGGTTTGAAGGCGCGGGCGTCGCGGGCCCAGACGTCCAGAGCGGGTTTGAGGTCCTTCAGGCTCAGCTGGGTGCTGCTGTTTTCCAGGGCCAGGCCGTGGCCCTTGCGCACCACGCGCAGCATCGGCTGGCTGGTGCGGCCGTCCAGCGCTTCCAGTTCGACGTAGATCTCGGTGTTCTTGTCGCGCGTACCGGCGGCCGTGGTGGCGGCGGCCAGTACCAGTGCGACGGGAATCACCTCATAGGGCTTCAGGCCCTCGGTGGAGACGTTGACCGCGGTGATGGCGCTGCGCAGTACCAGGCTGTCCGCGTTGGGTTGGTCGACCACCGTCATGCGGCTCTGCAACTCGCGGCGCATGGCTTGATACAGGTAATTGCTGATGTCGTTCAGGGCCGTCTGGCTGACCTGCTCGCTTGGCGTTGGCGCCGGGTAGAACACGGGCTTCTCCAGGTAAACCGAAGCGTAGCGGCTGGCGCTGTAGTCAGGCGAAACCCAGCGCAGCACCGGTGCGCCGCTGGCCGAAGTGGCCTGCTGCAGCTGCGAGTAGTCGCTGAGGAAGCCGGAATACTGCGAGGGTTGAGTGGTTTTGCTGGCGCAGCCGGTCAGCAGCAGACCGGCGGCGAGGCCAAGAGACAGCATCAGTGTGGGTTTCATCCTTGCACTCCTAAGGGGTTGATAAGCGCTTTAACTCTAGTCGCTTATAGCAGACTGGCAGGTGCGCCTTGCAGTTTGGTGAAGCGCCGGCTGCCGGCTATCATCGCCGCCATCGATCGGGGGACTGACCATGCTCAACGGCCTGTGGCTGGGATTCTTCGTGGTGGCCGCGCTGGCCGCCACGGTGCGCTGGATAGGCGGCGACGTTACGGTATGGGCGGCCATGGTCGAGAGCCTGTTTGCCATGGCCAAAGTCTCGGTCGAGCTGATGGTGGTGCTGTTCGGCACCCTGACCCTGTGGCTGGGCTTTTTGCGCATTGCCGAGCAGGCCGGGTTGGTCGACCTGCTCGGCCGCGCCCTCGGCCCGCTGTTCGCCCGGCTGATGCCCGAGGTGCCGCGCGGCCACCCGGCGCTCGGGCTGATCACCCTCAACTTCGCCGCCAATGGCCTGGGCCTGGACAACGCCGCCACGCCCATCGGTCTCAAGGCGATGAAGGCGCTGCAGGAGCTCAACCCCAGTGCCACGGTGGCGAGCAATGCGCAGATCCTGTTCCTGGTACTCAACGCCTCGTCGCTGACCCTGCTGCCCGTGTCGATCTTCATGTATCGCGTGCAGCAGGGCGCCGAGGACCCGACCCTGGTGTTCCTGCCGATCCTGCTCGCCACCAGTGCCTCGACCCTGGCCGGCCTGCTGTCCGTGGCGCTGATGCAGCGCCTGCGCCTGTGGGACCCGGTGGTGCTGGCTTACCTGATTCCCGGCGCCCTGTTGCTGGGCGGTTTCATGGCCCTGCTGGGCGGCCTCAGTGCCGTGGCGCTGAAGGAGCTGTCCTCGCTGCTCGGCAACCTCACCCTGTTCGGCCTGATCTTCCTCTTCGTGCTGGTCGGCTGGCTGCGCAGGGTGCCGGTGTATGAAACCTTCGTCGAAGGCGCCAAGGAAGGCTTCGACGTGGCCAAGAACCTGCTGCCGTACCTGGTCGCCATGCTCTGCGCGATTGGCGTGCTGCGCGCCTCCGGCGCCCTCGACTTCGGCCTGGACGGCATCCGCAGCCTGATCGAGTGGGCCGGCTGGGACACCCGTTTCGTCGATGCCCTGCCCACCGCGCTGGTCAAGCCGTTCTCCGGCAGCGCGGCGCGCGCCATGCTGATCGAGACCATGCAGACCCACGGCGTGGACAGTTTCCCTGCCCTGGTGGCAGCGACCATCCAGGGCAGCACCGAGACCACCTTCTACGTGCTGGCCGTTTACTTCGGCGCGGTGGGTATCCAGCGTGCCCGCCACGCGGTGGGCTGCGCGCTGGTGGCCGACCTGGCTGGAGTATTGGCGGCCATCGGCGTGTGCTACTGGTTCTTCGGCTGAGGCGCTTGGCGCCCGAGCCTCAACTTTTGCGTGCTTTGGACGCTAACCCGTTTATGTAGTCCCGCCTGCCTGGAGTCACCATGTCCCTTCGCAATGTATCCGTCCGCGCCCGCAATCTGCTGGGCTTTGGCCTGCTGGGCCTGATCCTGCTGGTCACCGGCGTGGTGGCGCTCAAGGAAATTCAGGTGCTCAAGCGCGAAGTGCTGGAGATGCGGGATGAGTGGATGCTGGGCTTGGACTGGGTCGCGCAAATGAAGTCAGACCGCCAGAACATCCGCCTCAAGGAGAGTCTGGTACTGACCCTGCCGGATCAGGTCGACAGCCTGGCCGGCGATATCCAGGCATTCCTCAGCTCGGTACAGGGTATCGAGCAGAAATACAGTGGCGAGATTGTCTACGAGCATGACCGCCGCGCCTTCAATGCCTATATCGAAAAGACCCGTCTTTACGAGCAGGCGCTGCGCAAGGTGCTGGACTCCACGCGGGCCGGCGAGCCTGATCTGGCGAGCGTGGGTGCCAGCCAGCAGGCGTACACGGCGATGATGGATGCGCTCGAGGCGGTGTCGCAGCTCAACCGTGAGGGCGCCCAGGCGGCCGGGGTGGAGGCCGAGAAGCAGGCCGAGCGCGCGGTTCTGATGTTCTCCCTGCTGCTCGGGGCCGGCTTGCTGCTGACCCTGATCACCGCCTGGTCGCTGAGTCGCAGCATTACCCGGCCGCTGGTGGAGCTCAAGGCTCTGGCGGCGCGCATCGCCGGTGGCGACCTGAGCCAGCCGGTGCGCTGCGAGGGCGCCGACGAGATCACCGACGTGCAGCACTCCCTGGAGCAGATGCAGTCCAGCCTGCGCGGCACCCTGCAGTCCATCCAGACCTCGGCGACCCAGTTGGCCGCGGCCGCCGAGGAAATGCATGCGATCACCGAGCAGACCTCGCAGGGTATTCACCGGCAGAACGGCGAGATCCAGATGGCCGCTACCGCCGTCAACGAGATGTCCGCCGCAGTGGAGGAGGTGGCGCGCAACGCCAACCACACCTCCGATGCTTCGCGCGAGGCGGAGCAGACCGCCGAGACCGGACGCCGCCAGGTCAGCGTCACGCGTGACACCATCGTGCAGCTGACCGGCAAGCTGGACGGGACGTCACAAATCATCAGCCGCCTGGCTCAGGAGGCACTGTCCATCGGCCAGGTGCTGGAAGTGATCCGTACCATTGCCGAGCAGACCAACCTGCTGGCCCTCAACGCCGCGATCGAGGCGGCACGCGCCGGCGACCAGGGCCGCGGCTTTGCCGTGGTGGCCGACGAGGTGCGTGCGCTGGCGCAGCGGACCCAGAGTTCGACCCAGGAGATCGAGCGCATGATCGGCGCGATCCAGAGCGCCAGCCAGGAGTCGGTGGGCGCCATGCAGCAGAGCAGCGAGTTCGCCAGCCGCAGCCAGGCACTGGCCAGCGAGGCGGATCAGGCGCTGCAGCAGATCGCCGAGCGGGTCAGCCAGATCAACGAGATGAACCTGGTGATCGCCAGCGCGGCCGAGGAGCAGGCGCAGGTGGCGCGCGAGGTGGACCGCAACCTGGTGGCCATCCGCGACATCGCCGAGCAAAGCGCCGATGGCGCCAGCCAGACCTCCAGCGCCAGCGATGAGCTGGCGCGCCTGGCCACCGACCTCAACGGCATGGTGCAGCGCTTCCGCCTCTGACCTACTTGAGCCCCAGGCGCACCGCCAGGCGGTGCAGGTTGGCGCGGTCCAGGCCCAGTTCGCGGGCGGCGGCGGCCCAGTTGTCCTGGTGGCGCGCCAGTGCCGCCAGGATCAGCTGGCGCTGGTAGGCATCGACCGCGCTGCGCATATCCGCAATCACCGCCCCGGCGTCCGGCGGTGGCGGCGGGATGACCGGCGCCGCCGGCAGTGCGGCGGGTGCCCCCAGATCCAGATCGATGGCTTCCAGGCTGAGGATGCGCGGACGTTCCGCCTGCCGCGCCAGCGCCTTGAGCGCGGCCCGGCCGAGCAGGTGTTCCAGTTCGCGCACGTTACCCGGCCAGTGGTGCGCCAGTAGTGCGGCCTGTGCCTCGGCGCTCAGGCGCAGGCCACGCAGGTGCAGGCGCGCACGGTTCTGTTCGAGGAAGTGCCCGGCCAGCAGCAGCGCATCACGGCCGCGCTCGCGCAGCGGCGGTACCTGCAACGGGTAGACGCTGAGGCGGTGATAGAGGTCGGCGCGGAAGCGCCCGGCGCGCACTTCCTCGGCCAGGTCGCGGTTGGTGGCGGCGAGGATGCGCACATCCACCCGGTGCTCGCGGTCCGAGCCCAGGCGCTGCAACTGGCCGCTCTGCAGCACCCGCAGCAGCTTGGCCTGCACCGCCAGCGGCAGTTCACCGACTTCGTCGAGCAGCAGGGTGCCGCCGTCGGCCAGCTCGAACTTGCCGCTGCGCTCGCCACTGGCGCCGGTGAAGGCGCCGCGCACATGGCCGAACAGTTCGCTTTCCACCAGCTGGTCCGGCAGGGCCGCGCAGTTGATGCTGACCAGCGGTTTGCCGGCGCGTGCCGAGCGAGCATGGATGGCCTGCGCCACCAGCTCCTTGCCGACGCCGGTTTCGCCGGTGATCAGCACGGTCAGGTCGCTGCCGGCCACGGTGTCGATTTCCGTCAGCAGGCGTTTGTGTGCGGCGCTCTGGCCGATCAGTTCGGCGGCGCCAGCCTGCCCGACCATTTCGCGAAATCGCGCGGCCAGCTGGCGCTCGGCCTCGGCGCGTTGGGCCAGGCCGAGCAGGCGGTCGTTGGCCTTGACCGAGGCGGCGGCCAGGCGGGCGAAGGCATCGAGGTTGTCCAGGTCGTTCTGCGCGAAGCTGCCGGGGCGCAGGCTGTCCAGCGTCAGCAGGCCCCAGGGGCGCTCATCGATGTACAGCGGGCAGCCCAGGCAGTCGTGTACTTCGAGGTGGCCGACATGTTCCTCGACCAGGCCGTCGTAGGGGTCGGGCAACTGGCTGTCGGCGGCGAAGCGGGTCGGTCGCCGCTCGGCCAGCAGGGCGGCGAAGCGTGGGTGTTCGGCCACGGCGAAGCGCCGCCCGAGGGTATCCGGGCTGAGACCGTCCACCGCCAGTGGCACCAGCTGCTCGCCCTCCAGGCGCAGCAGCGCGGTGGCGTCGCAGGGGATCAGCGCGCGCAGGGCGCTGAGCAGGCGTCGGTAGCGTTCCGCTTCAGCCAGCTCACGGCTGAGATCGTCGACCAGCGGTAGCAGGGCCTGCAGCAGTGGATGAGTTGTCATCGCGACTCCGGGCAGTCTTTATGACAGCGGTATTGGTGCTGTCTAAAAGACTATTTGTAATTTAAGTAATTGATTTATATATAAAAATTTATTGGCACGATTCCTGGCATATCAGGGAAGAACAACCCTGCGTGCAAGAGGATCTCCTATGTTGTCCAACGAACACATCGCCATCGTCAAGTCCACGGTGCCCCTGCTGGAGGCCGGCGGCGAGGCGCTGACCACCCATTTCTACCGCCTCATGCTGGCCGAGTACCCGCAGGTGCGGCCGCTGTTCAACCAGGCGCACCAGGCCAGCGGCGACCAGCCGCGCGCGCTGGCCAATGGCGTGCTGATGTACGCCAAGCACATCGACCGCTTGCAGGCGCTCGGCCGGCTGGTCGGACAGATCGTGCAGAAGCACGTGTCGCTGCAGATCCTCCCCGAGCATTACCCGATCGTCGGCAGCTGCCTGCTGCGCGCCATCCGTGAGGTGCTTGGCGCCGAGGTGGCGACTGACGCGGTGATCGCCGCCTGGGCTGCGGCCTATGGCCAGCTGGCCGACCTGCTGATCGGCGCCGAGGAGGAGGTCTATGCCGCCACCGAACGGGCGCCGGGTGGCTGGCGCGGCGGGCGGGCCTTCCGCGTGGCGCGCAAGGTGCGCGAGAGCGAGGAGATCACCTCCTTCCACCTGCAGCCTGCCGATGGCGGCGCCCTGCTCGATTTCATTCCCGGCCAGTACATCGGCCTGCGCCTGTGGCTGGATGGCGAAGAGGTGCGGCGCAACTACTCGCTGTCGCAGGCCGCGAACGGCCGCGAGTACCGCATCAGCGTCAAGCGCGAGGCCGGTGGGCGGGTCTCCAACCATCTGCATGAGCAGGTGCGCGAGGGCGATGAGCTGGAGCTGTTCGCCCCGGCCGGGGATTTCACCCTGAGTGCCTCGCGCAAGCCGCTGCTGCTGATCAGTGCCGGCGTCGGCATCACCCCGCTGCTGGCCATGCTGGAGGCGGCGCTGCCCAGCGGTCGGCCGATCCGCTTCATCCACTGCGCGCGGCATGCCGGGGTGCAGGCCTTCGCCGCCCGTGTCGATGCGCTGGCCGCGGCCCATCCGCAACTGCAGCGCTTCTACTGCCTGGAGCAGGCGCGCCCGGCCGACGGCGCCGATGCCCATGGCCGCCTGAGCCTTGAGCTGCTGCAGCGCTGGCTGCCGGCCGAGCGCGACCTGGATGCCTACTTCCTCGGTCCGAAACCCTTCATGGCCATGCTCAAACGCCATTTGCGCGAGCTGGGGGTACCGGAAGCACAGGCGCACTATGAGTTCTTCGGCCCGGCCGCCGCGCTGCAGGACTGAACGCCTGGCCGGCCGCGCGATGCAGGCCGAATGGGTCTATGGTTAAGAAAGGCATACGCCTATCTTCATGCGGGTAACCGACCATGAACAACTGGACTATTCGGACAAGGTTGTTCGTCCTCATCGTCCTGATGATGGCGGGCAGCCTGGCCATCGGCGCCGCCGGCCTCACCGGCCTGCGCGGCGTGCTCGACGGCCTCAACAGCGTCTATCTGGATCGAGTGGTGCCGCTGCGCGATCTCAAGCTGATCTCCGACCTTTACGCGGTGAACATCGTCGACGCCAGTCACAAGGCGCGCGATGGAGGCATGGCGCCGACCGAGGCGGCGCGCCAGGTGCAGGAGGCTCAGCAGCGTATCCAGCAGATCTGGAAGGCCTACCTGGCCACCAGCCTGATCGATGACGAGAAGCGCCTGATCGCCCAGATTGAGCCCCTGATGCAGAAGGCCGACGAGCCCTTGAGGCGACTTCAGGCCCTGCTCTCGTCCGGTGACCAGCAGGCCCTGGCGGCCTTCACCGCCAAGGAACTTTACCCCTACATCGACCCCCTGTCCGAGCAGTTCGCCAAGCTGATCGAGGTACAGCTGCAGGAGTCCGAGCGCCAGTATCAGGCGGGCGTGGCCCTGTATCAGCGCGACTTCTTTCTGGTGGTTGGACTGCTGGCGCTGTTGCTGATCGGCGGCGGTTTGCAGGCCTGGTCGATGAGTCGGGGCATCAACCTGCGCCTGACGGAGCTGCGCGACGTGGTGGCGCGCAATGCCGCCGGTGACCTGCGTGAGCCGGTGCAGTGCAGCGGTCGCGACGAGATCACCGCCGTGCAGGTTTCCTTCAAGCAGATGCAGGAGAGTCTGCGCAACACCCTGCAGGGCATCCAGAGCGCCGCCATCCAGTTGGCCTCGGCCGCCGAGGAATTGCATGCGGTCACCGAGGATTCGTCCCAGGGCATCACCCGGCAGAACGACGAGATCGAGATGGCCGCCACCGCCGTGACCGAGATGTCCGCTGCGGTGGACGAAGTGGCGCGCAACGCCAACCTCACCTCGGACTCCTCGCGCGAGGCGGAGCAGAGTGCCGAGGCCGGGCGCCAGCAGGTGAGCACCACGCGCAGCACCATCGACCAGCTCAGCCAGCGCCTGCAGAACACCTCCGGCACCATCGCCCGCCTGGCCGAGGAGGCCATCGCCATCGGCCGCGTGCTGGAAGTGATCCGCACCATCGCCGAGCAGACCAACCTGCTGGCGCTGAACGCCGCCATCGAAGCAGCACGCGCTGGCGACCAGGGCCGCGGCTTCGCCGTGGTCGCCGACGAAGTGCGTGCCCTGGCGCAGCGCACGCAGAGCTCGACCCAGGAAATCGAACGGATGATCAGCGCGATCCAGAGCGCCAGTCGCGAGTCGGTCGACGCCATGGGCGAGAGCAGCACCTACGCCAGCCGCAGCAGCGCCCTGGCCAGCGAGGCGGACAATGCGCTGGAGCAGATCGCCCTGCGGGTCAGCCAGATCAACGAGATGAACCTGGTGATCGCCAGTGCCGCCGAGGAACAGGCGCAGGTGGCGCGCGAGGTCGATCGTAACCTGGTAGCCATTCGCGACATCGCCGCGCAGAACGCCACCGGCGCCCACGAAACCTCGGTGGCCAGCGACCAGCTGGCGCGCCTGGCCACTGACCTCAACGGCATGGTGCAGCGCTTCCGCCTCTAGGTGGCGGCCGCCGGGCTGCTGCGCATGTAGCCCGGGTGCAATCCGGCACGGGGCGGCGACTCCGCCCCGGATTGCCTACGGGCGGACAGGGCCGGCCTGGTCGGTCACGACGAAGCGCAGCACGCCGATCTGCTGCCCGGCCTCGGTGACCACCTGCACCTGCCAGTTGCCGGCGGCCCGCGCCGGGAAGTTGCGCTTGTGCGTCCAGGCCCGGTAGCCGGCCTTGCGCCCGCCGTGGATGTCCAGGGCGATGCGGTCCATCTCCACGCCGTCGCGCTTCCACACGTGGTAGATACGCTCGTTGAGACCGCGTGGCGCGCTGATCGCGGTGTAGGCATAAAGCCCGGCCTGGTGCAGCTGGGTAGCCTCGACCTGCTCCAGGCTGCGGCCGGGGTTGCGCTGCTGCAGCTCGGCGGTGACCGCCACCTGGGTCAGCCACAGGGTCGCGGGCGGCACCCAGGGCCGCGCCAGCCAGGCGCCCAGGCCGAGCGCCAGAAGCAGGCCGACCAGCACCGGCCAGCGCCACCAGCGCTGGATGCGCAGGCTGCTGCCGAGGCTGGGCAGCGCCACCACCAGGGCCACGCCGAGGGCCAGGCGATAGCTCTCGGCGGTGGTCAGGTGGACGATCAGCGGCAGCGCCACCAGCAGTACGGCAAACAGCGCCAGGGTGTGGAAGCTCAGGTACAGCCAGCGCCGCGCGGCCAGCCACTTGTAGTACAGCGGGTCGGTGATGGCGAGTAGTGCGGCGGCGCCGAGCAGGCCGGTGAACAGCGCCTGGCCGCTGTTCCAGGCGGTGGTGACGAAGAAGAACGGCAGGGCGAAGAACAGGCTTTCCTGGTGGATCAGCTGGGTCAGATAGCGCAGCAGCAGGGGCGGCACCTCGATGCCCAGCCAGCGCGCCGCGCTGCGGGTCAGCAGGCCCTCGAGCAGCAGCCAGGCCCAGCTCAGCAGCATCAGCACGGCGATCACCTTGCCCACCCCGGCCTGGCGGTCGACCAGGATGAAGCTGGCCACGCCGGAGCAGAAGCCGAAGGCGGCGATCAGCCCGGGGTAGCGTTGCAGCAGGGCGAGCAGGCGGAGCAGGTGGGGTTTCCAGTGCGGCATCGGGGAGCGCGAGGTGGTGACGGCAGGGGCGGCAGGATACCAGCCACCCCGCGTGCCGTCAGGCCGCGTCTCAACGCTGTGTCTGCGGGTCGCCGGGCACTGGCGCCAGCGCCTCCAGCTGGGCGTAGGCGCTGCTGCAGAACAGCGAGTTGAGGCGCTTCATGTCGGCGATCAGTTCCAGGTGCAGGGCGCTGGTCTCGATGCTCTGCACCACCTGCTGGGCCAGGCGGTCGACATGGGCATGGGCCAGGCGGCGTTCCTCCTGGCGGAAGCGCTGCTTCTCCTCCAGCAGGCGGCGGGCGTTGTCGCGGTTGCCGTTGAGGAACACGTTGAGGCCCAGGCGCAGGTTGCCGGCGAGCAGGCCGTGCAGGGTGGTCAGTTCGGCCAGGCCGTCGCTGGAGAAGTGGTGGCGGGCGCGCTTGTGGCTGTCCAGCTTGCCGGCCATCTGCTCGATCAGGTCACCGGCGTGCTCCAGGTTCACCGCCAGCTCGATGATCTCGGCCCAGCGCCGGCTGTCGTGGGCCGGCAGGTAGTCGCGCGGCATCTGCGCCAGGTACAGCTTGACCGCGCCGTACAAGGCGTCGACGTCATCGTCGAGCTTGCGCACCTGCTGCGCGGCCTCGGTCGAGTCGGCGCGCAGTACCTCCAGCAGGTGGGCGAGCATCTGCTCCACCAGGTCGCCGATGCGCAGGGTCTCGCGCACCGCGTTGGCCAGCGCCAGGCTCGGTGTGTCCAGCGCCGCGCGGTCGAGGTGGCGCGGCTTGGCCACGCCGTTGTCCTGCACCCGTTCGGGCAGCAGCAGGCTGCACAGGCGCGCCATCAGCCCCACGCTGGGCAGCATCAGCAGGCAGCGCAGGCTGTTGTAGGCGAGGTGGAAGGTGATCACCAGGTTGGCCGCCGACCAGCCCAGCCCGCTCATCCAGTGCACCAGCGGATCAACCATGGGCAGCACCAGCAGCAGGCCGAGCAGCTTGTACAGCAGGCTGCCGAGGGCCACGCGACGGCCGGCGGCGGACTGCATGCTGCTGCTCAGCAGGGCCAGCACGCCGCTGCCGACATTGGCGCCGATGACCAGGCCGATGGCCACCGGCAGGCTGATCATGCCGCTGCCGGCCAGCGTCGCGGTGAGCAGCACGGCGGCCAGGCTGGAGTAGGTGAGGATGGCGAACAGCGCGCCGACCAGGGCGTCCAGCAGCAGGTCGCCGGTCAGCGAGGCGAACAGCGCCTCGATGCTGTTGGATTCGGCGATCGGTCGCGCCGCCTCGACGATCAGTTGCAGGGCCAGCAGGAGCAGGCCGAGGCCGATGGCTATGCGGCCGATCTGCCCGGCGCGGCTCTGCTTGCGCGAGAGGAACAGCACTACCCCGGCGCAGATCAGCAGCGGCGACAGCCAGACCAGGTCGAGGGTCAGCACCCGCGCCATCAGCGCCGTGCCGACATCGGCACCGAGCATGATGGCCAGCGCCGGTGGCAGCGCCATCAGGCCCTGGGCGACGAAGGACGTGACCAGCAGGGCGGTGGCGTTGCTGCTCTGCACCAGGGCAGTGACGCCGATACCGGCGGCGAACGCCTGTGGGCGGCGGGCCACGCTGTGGCTGAGGATGCGCCGCAGCTGCGAGCCGTACACGCGCAGGATGCCGGTGCGCACGATGTGGGTGCCCCATACCAGCAGGGCGATGGCAGACAGCAGGTTGAGCAGGGTGAGCATGGCGCAGCCTCGTGGCTCGCTCTTCTTCTAGGTGCGGTTTCCCGGCGCCCTCCCGTTTGTTGTCAGTGTAGATCGCCAGCGGGCGCGGCGATGCCCGGTTCAGCCCCGTTGTGCATTGCCGCGAAACTGCTCGGCGAGCAGTTGCAGGCGCTCGACCAGGCTGGCCACGTGCTCGGCGCTGTGGCGGCTGCGGCCGCTGGCGGCCACCGTGCTCTGCCCGGCCTCGCGGATGCCGTCGAGGTTGCGCTGGATGTCCTCGCCCACCGCGCTCTGCTCCTCCACCGCGGTGGCGATCTGCAGGCTCATGCCGCTGATGGCCTCCACCTGCAGGTTGATTCCGCTCAGCGCCTCGGCCGCCTGCAGGGCGTTGTCGACGCTGCCCTCGGCCTGCGCCTGGCTGCGCTGCATGGCAGCTACCGCCGCCGTGGTGCCTTGCTGCAGGCGCTCGATGATGGCCTGGATCTGCGCGGTGGACTGCTGGGTGCGGCTGGCCAGCCCGCGCACCTCGTCGGCCACTACGGCGAAGCCGCGGCCGGCCTCGCCGGCGCGCGCCGCCTCGATGGCGGCATTGAGCGCGAGCAGGTTGGTCTGCTCGGCGATGCCGTGGATCACCTCGATGACCTGGTCGATCTCCTGGCTGTGCGCCTGCAGGCGCTGGATCACCTGGTTGCCCTGCACTACCTCCTCGGCCAGCGCGGCGATCTGCCGGCGGGTCTGTTCCACCTGGCGCAGGCCGCTGTCGGTGGCCTGGTTGGCCTCGGCGGCGGCACTGGCGCTGAGCTGGGCATGGCGCGCCACCTCCTGCACGCTGGCGGCCAGTTGCTCCACCGCACTGGCTACCTGCTCGGTCTCGCGTTGCTGCTGCACGCTGGCACCGCGGCTGCAGTCCACCGCCGCTGCCAGTTCGCCGACATCCTCGTTGAGCTGGCGCGCCGAGTCGGCGATGCGCCCGACCATGGCGCCCGATTCCGCCTCCAGGCTATGCAGGGCGAAGGCGATCTGCCCGAAGCTGTCGTTGCGCCCGCAGTACACCCACTGGCTCAGCGGGTTGTCGGCGATGCGCCGGGCCTCGCGGCTCAGCGCCACCAGCGGCTGCAGGCGCCAGCGCACCAGGGCAGCCAGGCCGGTGCCTAACAGCATGCCGCCGCCCAGAGCCGGCAACAGCGGCAGCGCGCCGGCCAGCCCGAGCAGTAGCGCAGCGCCGAGCGGCGCTGCACCCACCAGCAGGGCCAGGCTGCTGGCGCTGTCCAGGCGTGGCCGGCGCAGCACGCGTGGCGTGCGGCCGGTGCTCAGCTCGGCGTACAGCGGCTCGGCGCGGGCCACCCGCTGCGCGTCGGCCTGGCTGCGCACGGACTGGTACTCCACCACCGCGCCGTCGCGGATCACCGGGGTGGCGAAGGCGCTGACCCAGTAGTGATCGCCGTTCTTGCAGCGGTTCTTCACCAGGCCCATCCACGAGCGCCCGGCCTTGAGTGTGCGCCACAGGTCGGCGAAGGCCGCCGGCGGCATGTCGGGATGGCGCACCAGGTTATGGCTGCGGCCGATCAGCTCGCCCTCCTCAAAGCCGCTGATGGCAATGAAGTCCGGGTTGACGTAGGTGATCACACCCTTCAGGTCGGTGGTCGAGAGGATGTTGGCGCGCGGGCCCACCGGGACCTCGCGCTGGCTGACCGGCAGATTGATCTTCATGTTTGGGGGTCTCGGCAGGGTTGGCGAGCGGATGTCTCCGGCAGCAGGCACCAGAGTCCTTCGAAGCAATCTTCGCCGGCCAGCAGGCGCTGCAGCTCAGCGGCCGGGCGCGGCCGGCTGAACCAGTAGCCCTGGGCCAGGCTGCAGCTCTCGTGCTGCAGGAAGTCGAGGTGCTCGTCGCGCTCCACGCCCTCGGCCACCACCTCCAGGCCGAGGCTACGACCCAGGCCGATGATGGCCCGGCTGATGGCATGCGACTCGGCGTCGGCGCCGCCGATGAAGCTTTTGTCGACCTTGAGGATGTGCAGCGGAAAGCGCTTGAGATAGCCCAGCGAGGAATAGCCGGTGCCGAAGTCGTCCAGGGCCAGGCGCACGCCCAGGCTGCCCAGCTCGCGCAGGGCGATCAGAGTGCTGGTGCAGTCCTGCATCAGCTGGCTCTCGGTGATTTCCAGCACCAGGCTGGACGGCGCCAGGCCGCTGTCCATGAGGATGTCGGTGAGGCGGGCGACGAAGTCTTCCTGCTGCAGCTGGCGGCTGGACAGGTTGACCGCGCAGCGCAGCTGGCCATGCCCTGCCAGCTGCCAGGCGCGCACCTGGCGGCAGGCCTCGCGCAGCACCCAGTCCCCGACACGCAGGATTTCGCCGGACTCCTCCAGCGAGGCGATGAATTCCTGTGGCGCGATCAGGCGGCCGGCATGCCGCCAGCGCAGCAGCGCCTCGACCCCGACCAGGCGCGGCTGGCCCTGGTCGATGCGGCAGATCGGCTGGTAGTGCAGCACGAACTCGTCGCGTTCCAGGGCCTGCCCCAGCGCGCTCTCCAGCTCCAGTTGGCGCCGTGCGGCGGCCTGCAGCTCCTGGCTGTAGCGGGCGAACTGCGCCTTGCCGGCCTGCTTGGCGCGGTACAGCGCCAGGTCGGCGGCCTGCAGCGCCTGCTCGGGCGCGGTGTGCGCCGGCAGCGCGGCGATGCCGATGCTGGCGCTGACCACCAGGGTCTGCTCACCCAGATGCAGCGGCTGGTGCAGGGCATCGAGCATGCGCTGGGCGACCGGCTCGGCGTCGCTGCCGCAGGCCAGGTCGGTGAGCAGCACGACGAACTCGTCGCCGCCGAAGCGTGCCAGATGGTCGCCGGGGCGCAGGCACTGCTGCAGGCGCCGGCCGACTTCCACCAGCACGCGGTCGCCCGCCTGGTGGCCGAGGCTGTCGTTGATCAGCTTGAAGCGGTCGAGGTCGATGAACAACAGCGCCGCCTCACGCGCGCCGGGCTTGCCGAGCTGCTGCAGGGCCTGCTGCAGCAGCTCGTCCAGGCGCAGGCGGTTGGCCAGGCCGGTCAGCGGATCATGGCGTGCGGCGTGGCGCAGCTGCTGTTCCACCGCCTTGCGCGCGCTGACGTCGCTCTGTGAGCCGGCCATGCGCCGCTGGCCCTCGTGGTCGCGCTCGGCCACGCCGCGGGCCAGCACCCAGAGGTAGCCACCGTCCTGGCGACGCAGGCGGTATTCATGGTGCAACTGCGCAGTGCTGCCGGCCAGGTGGGTGTCGATGGCCTGGCGCAGGCCCGGCAGGTCGTCCGGGTGCACGCGTGAGAACCAGGCTGCACTGCTCTCGCCGAGGCCGTCGCGGCTGAGGCCGAGCATGCCGGCCCAGCGCTCCGAGACGTACAGCCGGTCGTGTTCCAGGTGCCAGTCCCAGAGGCCGTCGTGGGCGCCGCGCAGGGCGCGGGCAAAGCGTGCCTCGCTGTCTTCCAGGGCCTGGCGCTGGGCGGCACCGTAGGTGTCGATGGCCAGCGTCATGTCGAAGAACACCGCCTTGAGCAGGCTGGCGAACAGCGCTTGCTGCGGATGCGCGGCGAACAGTGCATGGCTCATCTGTTCCAGGTACAGGCGGTACGCGGCCAGGTACCACTTGGGCTCGACCCCGGCGCGCTGGTGGATCAGGCCGACATGCAGGCGTCCGGTCAGGTAGTCGCGGTCGTAGGGGCCGTGCCACAGGCGCTGGTAGTAGTCGAGCTGGCTGTGCTTGAGGCGTGTGAGCACCTGATCGGCGGCAAGCAGGCCGGCCGGCCCGGGAAAGGTCCCGAGATGCTGGTAGAGCTGCTCGACGAACTGCTGGTGCACATCGTCCATGGCAGGGGCGGCCTGGTTCAGCCGCACGCCATCGCTGGCCTGCCAGTCGAGCAGGCGGCAGCGCTCGTCGACTTCCTCGCGGTCCAGGCCGATGCGGCGCATCAGCTGGTGCAGTACTTGCGCTGAATCCATGAAAACCCTTCTTGCATTGTTGTTTTCTGCGGGCACAAAAAAAGCGCCGCACGGCGCATTCGGTTGAATGCGACGTCGCGGCGCTTCGTCTTGCAGGCCCGTTCGTCCTGCCCGGCAAAGCCGGTCTTCGCCGATGCGGCGAAACCTTGCTGGAGGCTGTTCTACCTCAATCCGGCGTTGCTGACAATTCGATCAAGAGTTGTTCCAGGCGCTGGCGCAGCTGACCCAGCTCGCGCGAGCGGAAGGCGTGGCGGGTGCGCTCCAGTGTGGCCACCGCTTCTGCCAGGGCGGCCTGTACCTGGCCGCCAGGGCCCAGGGGGGCCTCGTCCAGCCAGCGGCACAGCGGTGCCTGGCTGCAGTGGTGGGGCTCCTCTATCACCTCGCAGTCGCCAAGCAGGCGGCGCAGGTGCTGGGCCAGCTGCGGGTCGCTGCAGGCGACGCGCGCTTTCGGGCAGGGCATGGTGATCCGCACAAAGACTTATGGAGACTGCACGGTAGCGGATACTGGCGAATTGCCCTTGACCCGCGTCAACGTCCGCGTCGCTCAGCCGTCGCGGGCCTGCGGCCCGGCCTGCTACCCTAGCCGCCACCGAATGGATGCCCGCCCATGCTCAGCCTGTACCATGCCCCCGACCTGGAAACCCTCGGCGCCCTCGCCTGCCGCCTGCTCGCCCAGCCGCAGGCGGACGTGCTGGCGCCGGCGCGGGTGGTGGTGCCGAGTCAGGGCATCGGCCGCTGGCTGACCCTGCAGCTGGCGCGCGAGCAGGGCATCGCCATGCACCTGGAGGTGCAGCTGCCGTCCAGCTTCGTCTGGGCCCTGGCGCGTCAGGTGCTCGGCGCCCTGCCGGAGCAGTCGGCGTTCAACCCGCAGGCGATGACCTGGCGCCTCTACGATTGGCTGTGCGAGCCGGCCAACCTGGCCCGCGCCGAGCGCCTCGCACGCTATCTGCAAGGTGGCGACGAGCGCCGTCGTCTGGCTCTGGCGGCGAAGATTGCCGACGTGTTCGACCAGTACCTGCTCTACCGCGACGACTGGCTGGCCGCCTGGGAGCGCGGCCAGCTGTGCGACCTGGGGCCGGACGAAGCCTGGCAGGCGCTGCTCTGGGCCGAGCTGACCAAGGACGGCCACCCGCACCGCGCGCGCCTGCTTGGCGAGCTGCTGGCGCGCCTGCATGGCGAGGCGCCCATCGAGGGCCTGCCCGAGCGTCTGCTGGTGTTCGGCATCAGCTCGCTGCCGCCGCACCACCTGCGCGTGCTGGAAGGGCTGGCGCGGCACACCGATGTGGTGATCTGCGCCCTCAATCCGTGCCGCGAGGCCTGGGGCGAGATCCGCGACGTGCGCGAGCTGGCCCAGTCCGAGGTCAGCCCCGACGATTGGTACCTCGACGTCGGCCATCCGCTACTGGCCAGCCTGGGCAAGCAGGGGCGCGACTTCTTCGACAGCCTGCTCGGGCAGATCGCCGAGGAGCACGGTATCTACCCGCAGGACGCCGAGCTGGCCGACGACAGCCTGCTGCATGCGCTACAGAACGACATCCTGCGCCTGCGCACCCGCACCCCCGATGAGCGCCTGGCGCTGCGCGAGGGCGACCGCTCGCTGGAGCTGCACATCGCCCACTCGCCGCTGCGCGAGGTGGAGATCCTGCATGACCAGCTGCTGGCACGCTTTGCCACCGACCCGAGCCTGAGTCCGGACCAGGTGGTGGTGCTGACCCCGGACATCGAGCGCTACGCGCCCTTTATCGAAGCCGTGTTCGCTCGCCGCGAAGGCTCGCCTTATGTGCCCTACAGCCTGGCCGACCGCAGCCTGCGCGCCGAGACGCCGCTGATCGAGGCCTTCCTCGGCCTGCTCAGCCTGCCGGAAAGCCGTTTCGCCGCCGAGGAAATCCTCGCCTGGCTGGAGCAGCCGGCCATCGCCCGCCGCGCAGGCATTGAGCCCGAGGACCTGCCGCTGCTGCGCGACTGGCTGCGCCAGGCCGGTGTGCGCTGGGGCCGCGACGGCCAGCACCGCGCCGCACTCGACCTGCCGGCCGACGATGCTTTCACCTGGCGCCAGGGCCTGGATCGCCTGCTGCTCGGTTTTGCCGCGCCGCCACAGCTGGCCGGCGACGGCCTGCCGCTGCTGGGTGACAGCTGGCCGCTGGATGCCCTGGAAGGTGCGCGTGCGCAGTTGCTTGGGCGCCTGTGCGCCTTTGTCGAACTGCTCGCCGGGCTAGCCGAGCGCCTGCAACGCGCCCGCCCGCTGGCCGACTGGGCGTTGGACCTGCAGGGCCTGGTCGATGCGCTGTTCGACGAGCGCGAGTCCGGCGACACCCTGCTCCTGCTTAGTCAGGCCTGCGCGGCACTGGGCCGCCAGGCCACGGATGCCGGTATCGTCCGCCCGGTGGAACTGGCGCTGGTGCGCCAGCAGCTTGGCGCGGCGCTGGAAAGCGGCAGCGGTGCCTCGGGCTTCCTCACCGGCGCGGTGACCTTCTGCACCATGGTGCCGATGCGCAGCCTGCCGTTCCGCCTGGTCTGCCTGCTCGGCCTGGACGATGGCGCCCTGCCCCGGCGCACCCCGGCCGCCGGCTTCGACCTGATCGCCAAGCGCCCACGGCGTGGCGATCGTGCGCGTCGGCTGGACGATCGCTATCTTTTCCTCGAAACCCTGCTCAGCGCCCGCGACGGCCTGTACCTCAGTTATGTCGGCCGCGACCCGCGCGACAACGCTGAACTGCCGCCCTCGGTGCTGGTCAGCGAGCTGCTGGAGGCGGTCGATCTGACCGCGACCCAGGGTGAGTACAAGGCCAGCGCCCGCATCACCGTCGAACACCCGCTGCAGCCTTTCGCCCCCGGCAATTTCGAGCGCATCGGCCCGCGCCAGGGCTTCGCCGGCGCCTGGTTCCGCGCCGCCCAGCGTCTGGCCGAAGCCCCGGCCGAGGCTCCGGCCTTTATCCAGCGCCTGCCGGAGGCTAATGACGATTGGCTGACCCTCGAGCCCAGCCAGCTGCTCTATTGCTTCAAGCACCCGGCGCGCTTCCTCCTCGAACAACGCCTGGGCCTGCGCCTGGCCGAAGCCGAGGAAGGCATCGCCGCCGACGAACCCTTCAGCCTGGAGCGCTCGGCCTACCTCGGCCTGCGCCAGCTGGCGCTGCAGGCGGTGGAGCGCGGCTGGAGCGAGGAACAGGAGCACCGTGTGGCCCGCGCCGCCGGCTGGCTGCCGCCCGGCGAGCTGGGCCATGCCCTGTGGGGCAAGCAGCGCGGCCCGGTGCGTGCCTTCGCCCCACGGCTGTTCGAGGCGCGTCCGGAAGAGAGCCCCGAGCCGCTGCTGGTGGATATCCAGCTGGCCGGCGTGCGCCTGCACGGTTGGCTGGATGGGGTGACCTCCAGCGGCCTGTTCGACTGGCGCCTGCGCGCGCCGGACTCGCGCGACCTGCCCGGCTTCTGGCTGCGCCACCTGCTGCTCAACATCGCCGCCACTCCGGACATCGCCCGCGAGAGCCTGCTGGTTTCGCCGGCCGGCGACTGGCAGCTCGGCCCGCTGGACAACCCCGCAGCACTGCTCGAACCCTGGCTGGCCGCCTACCGCGAGGCGCTGTGCGAGCCGCTGCCCTTCATTACCCGCAGCAGCTACGACTTCGCCAAGGCGCTGGTCACGCCCAGCGCCAAGAGCCGCAAGGAGCCCATCGCCGCCGCCCGCGACAAGGCCCAGGCCGCCTGGCTCGGTGCCGAGTTCAGCCCGCTGGCCGGGGAAGTCCTCGACCCCTGGTATGCCCTGGCCTTCCGCGAGCGCGAGCCGCTTGGCGAACGCTTCGAGCAGCTGGCCGAGCAGTTGCTGGGCCCGGCGCTGCAGGCCCTGGCTGGCGGCGAGGAGGACGGCGAATGAACGACCTCAATCTGCACGACTCGCCGTTCAATGGCCGCTCGCTGATCGAGGCCAGCGCCGGCACCGGCAAGACCTGGACCCTGACCGTGCTGTACGCACGCCTGCTGCTGGAGCGCGAGCTGTCGGTCGGGCAGATCCTGGTAGTCACCTACACCACCGCCGCCACTGCCGAATTGAGGGAACGTATCCGCGCCCGCCTGGCCGAGCTGCTGGCGCTCTACGAGGGCGGCAGCAGCACCGATGCCTTCCTCGTCGAGCTGCACCGCCGCCATCCCGGCGAAGCGGCACGGCGGCGCCTGCTGCTGGCCGTGCACGGCTTCGACGAGGCGGCCATCTTCACCATTCACGGCTTCTGCCAGCGCGCCCTGCAGGACTCTGCCTTCGAGGCCGGCGGCGACTTCGATGCTGAGCTGACCCAGGACGACCGCGAGGTGCTCGACGCCCTGCTCGGCGACGCCTGGCGCCATGTGCTGGCCGGCGCCGACCCGGCCTGGGCGCGCTACCTGGCCAAGCAGAAGGTCACCCCCGCGACCCTGCGCCAGGCCCTGCGCAGCCACCTGGGCAAGCCCTACCTGCGCGTCGAGCCGCGCGAGCGCGTGGGTGAGGCCGAGCTGCAGGCTGCCAGCGCCGCCTGGCAGGAAGCCGCAGAGCTGTGGCGGGCCGAGGGTTATGCCTGGGTCGAGGTGTTGCGCGAGCACGGCGGCCTCAGCCAGAGCACGCACAAGGCGGCCAAGCTGCCGCTGTGGTCGGCCGAGCTGGACGCCTATTTCGCCGACCCGGCCGCACTGTTCGAGGCGCCGGACGGCCTGGCCAAGCTGGGCGCAGCCGCCCTGCTCAAGGCCACCAAGAAGAACTTCGAGGCGCCGCGCAGCGAGCTGGCCGAGGCCCTGGATATCCTCGCCGCGGCCCTGGAAAGCGCGCTGCCCGCCGGCCGGCAGAAGCTGATCGCCCTGCAGGTCGAACTGCTCGACCGCCTCAATGTCGAGCTGCCACAGCGCAAGGCGGCGCAGCGCCTGCTGGCCTTCGACGACCTGCTCAACAACCTCGACCAGGCGCTGCACAGCGATGCCGGCGAAGACCTGGCCGCGCGCCTGCGCGAGCAGTACCCGCTGGCGCTGATCGACGAGTTCCAGGACACCGACCCGATCCAGTACGCCATCTTCGACCGTATCTACCGCGACGGTGGTGACCTTTGCTTTGTGGGTGACCCCAAACAGGCCATCTATGCCTTCCGCGGCGCGGACCTGGCCACCTACCTGCAGGCCCGCGACGCCGCCGAGCGGCAGTACGACCTGCCCTTCAACTACCGCTCCACCCCCGCGCTGATCAAGGCGCTGAACCAGCTGTTCGCCCGCCCGCAGCCGTTCGCCGAGGATGGGCTGAGCTACCCGCCGGTCAGCGCCGGCAAGAAAGCGCGGGCCACGCTGGTGCTGCCCGAGCAGGACGGCGCCGCGCCGCTGGGCCTGGTCTGGCTCGGTGACGAGGGCCTGAACAAGGCCCGTGCCGGCGAGCTGGCGGCGCTGGATACGGCGCGGCGGATCGCCTCGCTGCTCGCCGCCAGCGCCCAGGGCAAGGCCTACTTCGAAGACGATGGCGGCAGAAAGCCGCTGAAAGGTGGCGATATCGCCGTGCTGGTCAGCAACCACCGCGAGGCCGCCAGCGTTGCCGCCGAGCTGGCCGCGCGTGGCGTGCCCAGTGTGCGTCGCGGCCGCGACAGCGTCTGGCACAGCGAGGAGGCCGCCGAGCTGGCGGCGGTGCTGGCGGCCTACGCCGAGCCGGGCCGCGAGGGCGTGCTGCGCTATGCCTTGGCGACTCGCCTGCTGGGGCGCGACGCGGCGCAGATTGCCCGTTGCCAGGAAGTCGAGCAGGAATGGGACCGCGAGCGCGCCGCCGCCGAGCAGTACCACCAGCTGTGGCAGCAACAGGGCTTTATGCGCGTGTTCCGCGCCTGGCTGGATCAGGAGCGGGTGGCCGAGCGCCTGCTGGCCGGCATCGACGGCGAGCGGCGGCTGACCAACCTGTTGCACCTGGGCGAGCTGCTGCAGGCCGAGAGCCTGCAGCGCCCGGGGCTGGAGCCGCTGCTGGCCTGGTTCGCCGCCCAGCGCGGTAGCGAGGGCGCCGGTGAGGATGCGCTGCTGCGCCTGGAAAGCGATGCCGAGCGGGTGCAGATCGTCACCATCCACACCTCCAAGGGCCTGGAATACCCGCTGGTGTTCTGCCCCTTCCTGTGGGACGGCCGCCTGCTCGGCCAGCACACCGACAGCGCCCGTTGCCATGACGAGGATGGCCAGCCGCTGCTCGACCTGGGCAGTGAACGCCTGGACCAGCGCCTGCAGGCGGCGCGGCGCGAAAGCTTTGCCGAAAAGCTGCGCCTGACCTACGTGGCCCTGACCCGCGCCCGCGATCGCCTGTGGTTGCACTGGGGCCCGGCCGCGCTGCCCAAGCCGAAGAAGGACGGTTCGCTGCCCGACGAGGGCCTGCACAGTAGCGCCCTGGCCTGGCTGCTACATGGCCGCGAGCTGCCCGGTGACGATGCCCTGGGCGAGCTGGCCACTTATCTGGCGGGCCAGGAAGGCCCGGCGCTGGCCGCCGAACTGGATCATTTGGCGGCTGCCAGCGATGGACTGATTACGCGCCTGGCGCTGTGTGGCGTCGAAGCCAGTGCGGCCGGCGCAGGGCGTGCCGAACCCCCTCAGCTTCAGCAGGTGTTCAATCGCAGCCTGGGCAGCGCCTGGCGCATCGGCAGCTTCTCGGGCCTGGCCGCCGGCCTGCACATGGAGGCGCCGGACCGCGATGCCCTGGCCCTGGTCGATGCCAGCGAGCCGGGCGCCGGCTTCTTCGCCTTCCCGCGTGGTGCTCGCGCCGGTACCTGCCTGCACGCCATCCTCGAAGACTGGATGCGCGGCAAGGGCAGCCTGGAGCAGCTGGTGCCGCTCGCCCTGCAGGAGCACGGCATCGACGCCGAGCTGTGGGGCGCGATCGCCATCGCCCAGCTGCAGGCGGTGCTGGACACCGACCTGGATGGCCAGGGCCTGCGTCTGTCGGCGCTGCAGGCCAACCGCCGGCTGCCCGAGCTGGGCTTCACCTTCCCGGTCGAACGGCTCGATGTAGAGCGTCTGCGCGCGCTACTGGCCGACCCTGCCTTTGGCCTGCCCGAACCCATGCGCCAGGCCGCCGAGCGCCTGCAGTTCGACGAGCTGAAGGGCTACCTGAAAGGCTTTATCGACCTGACCTTCGAGCATGCCGGGCGCTGGTACATCCTCGACTACAAGTCCAACTGGCTCGGCCCGACCGCCGCGCACTACGGCGCCGAACGCCTGGAACAGGCCATCGCCGCCGAGCACTACCACCTGCAATACCTGATCTACCTGGTGGCGCTACGGCGCTTCCTGCGCACGCGCCTGGCCGATTTCAGCGACGCGCAGCTGGGTGGCGCCTGGTACCTGTTCCTGCGCGGCATGCCGGCGGCCGGTGTGTACTTCGCCCGGCCAAGCGATGCGCTGCTGGATGCGCTGGACGCGCTTTTCGGAGGTGCGGCATGAGGCTGCAAGAACTACCCCTCGGCCCTCTGGAGCGTGCCTTGCTGGCCAGCCTGCAGCGCCTGGAGCCGCAGGCGCCGGATGCCGTGCTGGCCTGCGCCGCCCTGTGCAGTGAGGCCCTGGCCGCCGGCGACGTGTGCCTGCCGCTGGCGCGGGTGGCCGGCCGCCGGCCCTGGGTGGAGTTCGACTTCGCCCTGCCGCCGCTGGCCGAGTTGCGTACCCTTCTGGAGTCGTCCGCGCTGGTCGGTGCGCCCGGCCGTTTCACCCCGCTGATCCTAGAAGGCGAGCGCCTGTACCTGGCGCGCTACCAGGCCTACGAGCAGCGCCTGGCCGAGCGCCTGCTAGTGCTGTCCACCGAGCGCCCGGCAGTGGACGAGGCGCTGCTGAGCGCGAGCCTGACGCGCCTGTTCGCCTTCAACCAACAGCAGCCGGACTGGCAGCGCCTGGCCGCCGCGCAGGCGGTACGCCGCCGCCTGGCGGTGATCTCCGGCGGCCCCGGCACCGGCAAGACCACCACGGTGGTGCGTCTGCTGGCGGCTCTGCTTGAGCAGCCCGGCGGCGACAGGCTCGCCATCGGCCTGGCTGCACCGACCGGCAAGGCCGCGGCACGCATGGCCGAGGCGATCCGCAATGCCAAGGCCGAGCTGCCGCTGGCCGATCACCTCAAGGCGCTGCTGCCCGAGGAGGCGCGTACCCTGCATCGCCTGCTCGGCAGCCGCGGCGACAGCCCGGCCGTGCGCCACGACGCGGCGCGGCCGCTGGCGCTGGACGTGCTGGTGGTGGATGAGGCGTCGATGGTCGACCTGGCGCTGATGGCCAAGCTGGTCGACGCCCTGCCGCCGCAGGCGCGGCTGATCCTGCTCGGCGACAAGGACCAGCTGGCCGCCGTGGAGGCCGGTGCGGTATTCGCCGAGCTATGCGAAGGGCGCGGCTTCGACGCCGCGGCCGCCGCCGAGCTGCAGCGCATCACCGGGCAGACGGTGCCGGTCGACACGCCGCGCTCGGCCCTGGGCGACGCCGTGGTGCTGCTGACTCACAGCCACCGCTTTGCCGGCGACAGCGGCATCGGCGAGCTAGCGCGCCGGATCAACGGTGGCGATGCCGCCGGCACCCTCAATCTGCTGCGTGAAGGTCGCGCCGACCTGGCCTGGCAGGCCGAACCCAGCCAGGCCGCGCTGCTGGAGCGTCTGGAGCAGGTCTATGCGCCCTACCTCAAGGCCGCGCGCCAGGGCGATCCGGCCGCAGCCTTCGCCGCTTTCAATGCCTTCCGCGCGCTGACCGCGCAGCGCGAAGGTCCCTGGGGCGTCGGCGGTCTCAACGAGGCGCTGGAGGCACGGATCAAGCGCCGTTACTCGCTGGCCGAGCGTGAACGCTGGTACCCCGGCCGCGCGGTGATGGTGCGGCAGAACGACTACGCGCTGGGCCTGTTCAACGGCGATATCGGCCTGTGCCTGGCCGGCGAGCATGGCCTGCGCGTCTATTTCGAGGGTGATGAGGGCTTTCGCGCCTTTGCCCCGGCGCGCCTGCCCAGTCACGACAGTGCCTTCGCCATGACCGTGCACAAGAGCCAGGGTTCGGAGTTCAGTGAGGTGCTGCTGGCCCTGCCGGAAAGCCCCAGCCCGCTGCTGACCCGCGCGCTGTTCTACACCGGCATCACCCGCGCCAAACACAAGGTGGAAATCTGGGGCCTGCCGGCGCGCCTGGCCGAGGCGGTCAACACCAAGGCCGAGCGTGCGGCGGGGCTGGCTGAGCGCCTGGGCGTTGAGGTGAAGACGGTCGAGCCCGCGCAGTTACTGTCCGCTGCTGACCAGCTCGACCTGTTCTGAGGCGCTGCCTGGCGTTACAGCCCGTTGGGCAGGAACTTGGTGGCGCCGCTCACATCGTCGATTTTCTTGATGCGAAAGGCTTTCTGGCAGGTCTCATCACGGGTGTTGAGGTCCGGGCAGTACTGTTTGACGAAGTCGGCGAAGGCCATGTCCTGGCCGTTAACGCTGAGCACGCGCTTGTAGTACTCACCCTGGATGCCCTGGGCCTGTCGGCTTGCGGTCATTTCCTTATCGACGACCAGGCGACCGTGCAGGTCGACCTTGGGTACTGTGGCCTTGGGTTCTTCCGGGGTGCAGGCGGCCAGCAGCAGGCCGGCAGCGAGCAGCGGCAATAGACGCAGCATGAGGGATTCTCTCTGAAGGACCGGTTCCGCAGCAGTCTGGGAACCGGTTGGATGACGAGTTACTCGCCGAACAGGCTGTTGGAGCGATTGATCTCGGCCTCGCCGGCATCTTCCATCAGCGACTTGGCCCCGGAGCTGACGTTGCGTGTAGCGTCGGCCTCGGACTGGATCACGTCGGTGCGGGCCGCGCTGTCACGCAGTTCGGCATCGATGTAATCGTTGGCGCGCGCGACTTTTGCCTTCTTGGCCTGCAGGGCCAGGCGACGCTCTTCCAGTTCCAGCGCGCGGAGTTCGTCCTCGTAGCTTTCTTCGCGAGTACGCTGACGCTTTTCCTCGGCAGCCTGCACCTGGCGCTGCTCGGCGGCGCGTTGCTGGGCAGCACGCTGTGCCGCGGCCTGCTGTTGGCGCGCGGCGGCTTCACGGGCGTCGGCGCGCTCCTGTGCGGCAGCAGCTTGGCGCAGACGCTCGGCTTCGGCGGCGGCTTCGGCCTGCTTGGTTTGCTGCTCGATCTGATACAGCTCGTCGAACTGGCCAGCCAGTACCGGTAAGGTGAAGAGCGCAAGGGCCGAGCCCAGGACAATATGCTTCATGTCCTTCTCCTCAACCTTTTGCCGGCTCAGGGCAGCTGGCGTTCGGCTGGATGCGGGTCTCGTTGCTGATGGTCATGACCATCAGGGAGATTTCACCCACCTTGAACTCGCAAGGGCGGCCGACCTGGGCAGAGGTGAAGATCTTGCCGTTCTCGGCATAGCCAATCAGAACGCCGGGAACCAGGGTGGTGTCGTCGACCAGCGAGCCGGCCATGGCACCGGCTGCGCCGCCTGCCACGCCGCCGACGATGGCGGTGTCGGTGTTGTTCTGGTTGCCCAGTGCCGCGCCGCCGATAGCGCCGAGAACGCCGCCGACCATCATGGCCGCATTACGGTTCTTCTCATTGCTGACTTTGATCTTGGTCGGGGAGACCGTAATGATCTTGACGGTTTTCGCTTCCTGCTGGGTATTAACCTGGCTGGCGTCGAATACATCGGCCTGATACTGCTCCCCGGAGGCCTGGCAGCCAACGAGAACAGCTGCAATCGAGAGAGCCAGACAGTGTTTTAGCATCATCATTCCTTTATTCCCTGATGGCGTGTACGAAACCTACGGATAGTCCATTTGTGACTGGCGTCACTTTGCCAGCATTCTAAACCCACACTTTCTGGTGGGTAAAGCCAAAGGGTCTTTCAGGATGGATGCATATTTCTTCTGGAAATAAGCGACAGGAGTGGCTGGCGTAGCAAAAAGAAAACGGGGCCATTCGGCCCCGTTCGTTCTTCCACGTGTCCGGCTTACTGCCCCGGAATGTCCTTGCGCAGCTTGACCGGGTCTTCCTTGCGTCCGCGCAGCACGCGCATACGGATGTTCAGGGCTTCCACGCCCAGCGAGAAGGCCATGGCGAAGTAGACGTAGCCCTTCGGCACGTGGACTTCGAAGGCTTCGGCGATCAGCACGGTACCGACCACCACCAGGAAGGCCAGGGCCAGCATCTTCAGCGACGGGTGCTTGTCGATGAAGTCGCTGATGGTGCCGGCGGCCAGCATCATCACCAGCACGGCGACGATGATCGCGGCAACCATCACCGGTACGTGGTCGACCATGCCGACGGCGGTGATCACCGAGTCCAGGCTGAACACGATGTCGATGATGGCGATCTGGATGATGGTGCCGATGAAGTTGCGCGCGGCGGTGTTGCCCGGCGTCTGCTCGGCTTCATCCTCGCCTTCCAGGCTGTGGAACATCTCGGTGCTGCTCTTCCACAGCAGGAACAGGCCGCCGAAGAACAGGATCAGGTCACGCCCGGAAATGCCTTGGCCGAACAGGTGGAACAGGTCATTGGTCAGCTTCATGATCCAGGTGATCGACAGCAGCAGGGCAATGCGCGTGACCATGGCCAGGGCCAGGCCGAAGAAGCGGGTGCGCGCCTGCAGGTGCGGCGGCATGCGCCCGACCAGGATGGCGATCATGATGATGTTGTCGATGCCGAGGACGATTTCCAGGGCGGTCAGGGTCAAGAAGGCAACCCAGATTTCCGGGCTAGTCAGCCATTCCATTATTGGTTCCTTGCGTGTCGAAGAGTCGGTCGGCGGGCGCCGCGACGGCGCGCGATTCTAGCGGGCCTCGCGCGAATATGCTGTATCGCGTTGGAGCAATCCGCTGAACAGTCGCAGATACGCTGCGCTGCCTCGGCAGCGCTGTAGGGCTGGACGCCGATCAAGGTCGCTGTCCGGCTGTCTCAGGCTTGTGGCGCAGTGCCAGTCATGCCGCGAGCAGAACCAGCACCAGCGGCAGGCTGAGGGCGGCCAGCAGGGTCTGCAGGGTGATGATGCCGGCCATCAGGTGGCCGTCGCCGCCGAGCTGACGGGTCAGCACATAGGCGGTGGGTGCGGTGGGCAGGGCGAAGAACAGCACCAGTACGCTGCTTTCCAGCGCCGGCAGGTGCAGCGCCCTGGCGACGACATAAGCCAGCAGTGGCATGGCCAGCAGGCGCAGGGTGCAGTTCCAGGCCAGGGCCGGCTTTTCGCCGCGCAGCTCCTGTGGCCGTAGTGCCGCCCCCACGCAAAGCAACCCCAGCGGCAGGCTGGCGGCGGCCAGCAGGCCGAGCAGGCGGTCACTGCCAGCGGGCAGGCCGATGCCGAGCAGGTTGATCGCCATGCCGGCCAGGCAGGCGAGGATCAGCGGATTCTTCAGAACCGGCAACAGCAGGCCGCCCAGGCTCACCGTGCGGTCGGCACTCAGCGACCACACCGACAGCACGTTCACCGCCGGCACCATCAGCGCCAGCAGCAAGGCGGCCAGCACCAGACCGGGCTGACCATGCAGGCTGCCGATGGCAGCCAGGCCGAGGTAGGTGTTGAAGCGCAGGATGCCCTGGGTGAAGGCGCCGAAGCGCGCCGCCGGCCAGCTGCGCAGGCGGCGCACCAGCAGCAGGGCCAGCCAGCCACCACCGAGGCCGAGCAGCACGGCCAGGGCCAGGCGCGGCAGGGCAGGGTTGTCCAGCGGCGCGCTGGCCAGGCTGCTCAACAGCAGGGCCGGGAACAGGATGAAGTAGTTGAGCCGCTCGGCGGCCGGCCAGAAGGCCTCGCCGGGGAAGTCGTGGCGGCGCAGCAGGTAGCCGCCGACGATCAGGGCGAACAGCGGCCACAGCGAGTACAGGAGAACGGTCACGATGACATCCGTGCGGAAAGCATCGGGTCATCATGGGCAAGTGCGTTGGCGCGCGCTAGGGTGATGAGCAACAGCGCGAGGAGTTCGCCATGACCGAGACCCACACCGGCGGCTGCCACTGCGGCCGCCTGCGCTACGCCTTCGCGGCGCCGCTGCAGGATATCGCCCACTGCCATTGCGCGATCTGCCGGCGCACTACCGGCGGCATCGTCACCACCTGGCTGACCCTGCCGCTGGCGAGCTTCCGCTGGACCCAGGGCAGTGCCGCCGCCTACGCCTCCTCGACCAGCTGCCTGCGCTATTTCTGCGCACACTGCGGCTGTCACCTGGCGCTGTTCACTGCCCTCAGCCCGGACAGCCTGGACATCACCGTGGCCAGCCTCGATCACCCGGAGCAGGCGCCGGCCGACCGGCATATCTGGGTTGGCAGTCGCCTGCCCTGGCTGCAGCTGGACCCGGGGCTCCCCGAGGAGAACGAAGAGCAGCTGTAGACCTAGGGCAGCACCAGGCCGCCGCTAGCCTTGTGCAGCGCGCGCAGGTGCTGGCCGAGCTGCTTCAGGTTGCTCTCGCCGGCCTCGATCTCGGCCAGCAGCGTCGGTTCCAGCAGGTGGCGCACCTCTTGGTCGAGGTCGTCGCTGAGCTGGCGCAGCCTGAGCTGACGTTCGCTGCTGGCCGCTTCCAGTTGCTGCCACTCGGCGGGCTGCGGCAGGCCGTAGCCGGCGCTCAGCAGCTCGGCCGGGCGGCTGAGGAAGCCGCTGTTGGCGAGGATCTCGCGCAGGGTGGCGTCGGCTTCGACGAAGCGCCGGTCCTGCGGGTCGTCGCGGGCCCCCAGGTAGCGCTGCTTGAGCTGTTCCTGGGCGAGCAGCAGCTGGCGGCGCAGGGCGGCCTGTTCGAGCAGCAACAGGGCGGCGCTGGCGCGCAGGTCGGCGCGCCCGAACCAGGCGCGGCGCTCGGCGGCCGGCAGGGCCAGCCAGTCTTCCACCGCCTGCTGCGGTAGGGTCTGGCGGCTACGCAGGATCTCGAACATGGCCTGGTAGCGGTCACGGAATGAGTCGAAGCGATAGCCCAGGCGCAGTGCCTCGCGCGGGTCGTCCAGCACGCTGCGGTCGGCCAGGGCACGACCTTCGAGCAGGTCGAGCAGGCCGTTGGGCATGATGCTGTCGAGATCCTGCAGCTCGCTGCGGCCGGTGCCGCTGCGCAGCAGCTTGAGGGTCTCCACCGCGCAGTTGTTGGAGAGGAACCAGTAGTCACCGTCATAGCTCCAGTGCAGTTCGGCGGAGCGCTGCACCAGGCGTTCGATTTCCTCGCGGGACAGGCGCAGCGGCACCGAGGACAGGCCGCGCAGCTCGACCTTGGTGTATTCCTCGATAACCTGCGCCAGCGGCAGGATGAACAGGCGCGACGGGTAGGCGCCGGTCAGGCCGTCCCAGCTGGACAGCTGCACGTCGCCGACGAAGGCACGGTAGGACAGCACCAGGTGCTGGTCCAGATCCAGGCGGCAGGCCGGGCCGCGCGGCCGTCCCGGTGCGCAGACCACCAGGCGCAGCATGCTGTGGCCCCAGCGGCTGGCCCATTGCTGGTTGGGCTCGGCGAGCAGGTAGTCGACCTCGTAGACCCGCTCGGGATCGAGCCGGCCCAGCGGCTGGCGGGCGAAGTCGCGACCGGCGTTGAGGTAGGCGAAATCGGTGCTGCACTCGGCCTGCTGCGCCGGTTGCCAGGCGAAGTGCTGGCGCAGATAGCGCTGCAGGGTGGGGCGGCGGCAGGCGTAGGTCGGGTCGAGGAGGAAGTACTCCATGTTCACCGCGACGAACTCGCGCGGGTTGCTCAGCTCGTAGCTGTCTGGCGAACGCGCCACCTGGCCGTTGTCCTGCTCGCGGGCGCCACGTTTGCCGACCTGCTGCTGCCAGCCGGCCAGGTCGAGCAGCTGCGGGTCGTCGCTGAGGCTGAAGCGGCGGGCCTCCTGGCCGCGGCACTGGCCACGCTGGCCGACCGGGCCGCTGGCCTGGTGTGCCTGACGGCAGCGCCACTGCAGACGGCGCTGGTCCTCAGGCCAGAGACCGGCACGGTCGTACAGGTGGGTCAGCTCATGGAGCACGGTAGCCAGCAACTCGCGCTGCAGGGTGCCGTGGGTTCGGCCGCTCGGCGCGGCGGCCTGTTGTGGATCGATCAGGCGCGGCAGCAATCCGGCATTCAGCACCAGGGCATCGCGGCGAGTGGTGCGGCCAAAGGCGGCTCGGGGCAGGTCGTCGGACCAGCTCACCGTCACCTGGCGGTCGAGGCGCTGGATGAAGCTTGGCGGCAGCGCCGCGCTGGCCTGGTCGAGCAGCGCCTGGCTGGCCTGGCGTTCGGCGCTGGACAGCCCGCTGGCATCCAGTTGCAGACGCAGCCCGGCCTGGGCGCTGGCGCCGCTCAGCAGCAGGAGCGCGACCAGCCAGCGCGCGGCACGCAGGCTCACAGGGCGAGGATGGCTTCGGCCAGCTGCTGGTCGGAGGCGTGGCGGGCTTCCGGCAGTTGTTCGCGCAGGGTGGCGAAGGCCGCTTCCAGGCGCGCGCCGCGGATATCGCCCTGGCTGGCGACGAAGCTGGCGGCATCGTCACGCGCGGCCAGCACCACCTTCATGTCACGCACCGAAGTGGTGGTGTCGGAGGTGAAATCGAGGCTGCGGTCCAGGGCGCGGACGAGGATGTTGCTGGTGGCCACCAGGGTTTGCGCCTGGGCGCCAGTGGCGAGGCAAAGGGTGGTGGCGAGGAGTGTGGGCAGCAGACGGCGCATGGCGACTCCGGGCAGGCTGAACGGGTGGGATTGCCTATTGGACGAGAATAGTCCCCGCCAGTTCAAGCCTGCAGACCTCGTGGCGCGAGGCGGGTCACGCAGGAAGGACTCGTTTCGGGATAATGGTCAGCAGGTCAGAAAAACAGACCTGTCGGTCATATTTTCTGCGTACGGGCTGCCAATAGCCTGCACTTTCAGCGAAAAGGATCAGATTATCCGGGAGCGCTTGCTTTGGGTCCGATTTGCTGATTGAGTGCGCGATTATTTTAATAAGTAGGCGGTTCCCGCCACACGGATGGACGCTGGCGCGGAGCAGTAGTTCAGAAATGATAATTCTCGTCGGCCCGAAAGATGGCCAATCTGCCATTCAGACCTCGCTGGGCAAGCCCGAACACAGCTTCTACTTGTTGCTCAAGAGATTTATGCCGACCCTGGAGCGGCTGGGACAGGTCGTCAGCGTCGCCAGTACCGAGGAAGTCGATGAGCAGTACGCCCGTTACAGGGAGATGGGGCGCGACGTCGTATTTCTCAGCTTCAGCCCGCCAGACCAGACGCCTGTTGGCCTGAAATGCCCGACTATCTGCGTGTTCGCCTGGGGATCCAGTTCGATTCCGCTGGCGACTGATCGGACCTGGGCTCCACTGCCTGAAGACCGCCAGCAGGATCCCCGATTCAACTGGGGATATGTCTTTTCCCGCCTCGCCGGAGCTATTGCGACGAGCCAGGAAGCTGCCGCTCTGGTTCGCGCGAATTCCGACCTGCCTGTTGCTGCGATACCTGCGCCCGTCTGGGGTTTTTTTTCGAACGAGCAAGACGACCTCCCCGATACTGGCAGGCGAAGGCTCAGTCTATCGGTTGATGTGCTCGACAGTCGCAAGCTCAAGCTGGACCCCGAAAACGTCATTCGGCAGGAGGAGTCCGAGGCCGTGCGTATCACGCGGGCAATGTGGCGGGGCTGGTGGCATGAGGTCAGGCTCCCCCGGCGCGGCGCGGCAGCCAAGGCAGCAGTAGTCGCAGCAGCCGTGCCGCCACGGCGGAAGGCTTCCGTTATCAACCTAGACGGGGTGGTTTACAGCAGTGTGCTCGATCCCTGCGATGCCGGGCAGAAGTGGGTTCAGATGACAACGGCCTTCTGCCGAGCGTTTCAAGACGTCGAGGATGCCACCCTGGTGCTGAACATGACGCACCATGATATCGATCATTATCGCGGCACTTTGGTCAACCAGCTGTCAAGGCTGATGCCCTTTCGCTGTCGGGTCGTGGTGTTGCACGGACTTCTTGAGGGCGACCAGTATCGACAATTGATCCGAGCCAGCAACTACTACGTCAACGCGTCCAGTGGCGAGGCGGCATGCCTGCCGTTGATGGACTTCCTGTGTTGCGGCCGTCCAGCTGTGGCACCAATGCATACGGCGATGGCCGATTACCTGCGCCCCGACTATTGCTTTGGCATCTCAACTGGTCTTGCACCGGACTGCTGGCCGCATGACCCGTCGGGCAGGCTACTGGCGCTCAGCCACCGACTGAACTGGCAGTCGATGGTGGAGGCCTTCCGCAACAGCTACCGACAGGCAGGTAACCGGCAGGAGTATCTCGCTGCCTCGCAGGCCGCGAAGGTATTCATGCAAGAGTTCTGTGCGCCGGAGGTTGTTGCTGCACAGCTCCAGGAGTTCCTCCAGCTGCTGGCTCGAGGCAATGTCGAGGAGCGCCCAGTATGAGATTTCTCGTCTATTCGGAAGTCAACGCGGAAACCATCGCCGCCAGCATGGGGCAATCGGAGTACAGCTATTACTTCGTCCTCAAGGAGTTCCTGCCGGTCCTCAGGGAGCTGGGGGATGTGCGCGTCGTCAAGGATCCCCATGCCGAAGCAGATGCGCTCTATCGCGAGGCAAGCGCCGCAGGGGATCAATGCGTACTGCTGGCTTTCACCCCGCCGCACAAGACCCCTCTCGGCCTGTACTGTCCGACCATTCCGGTGCTCGCCTGGGAGTTCGACATTATTCCTAATGAGTACTGGCTCAAGGAACGCCAACAGGACTGGCGCCATGCGCTAAGCCGATGCGGCCGAGCCATTACTCACTCCGGTATGACGTTGGAGGCGATACGCCGGGAGATGGGTATGGACTATCCGGTGATCTCCGTGCCCGCGCCGGTATGGGATCGGTACGAGTCGTTGCGTGCGCGTTTTGGGCATGAGCGACGGGCCTCGGTTGTGATGGAGATGGCGGCATGCGTGGTCTTCGATAGTCAAGATCCCGAGCAGGCACGGTTCTGGCCCGACTGGTCGGAGGTGGTGGAGTCTGTCGCCGAGCTTCGAGGAGAGGCACACCAGCCGAAAGACGCTACCGACCTGCCGGTTGTTCGTGAGCAATCACTGCTTCGCATTACCTATCGATATGTAGTGGAGTGGTATCGGCAGATTGGTCGTAAGTTGCTGAGTGGGCAGATGAGCTGGCGGCCTTCCATTCGCGATACTCAGCTCCGGACTCTCGGTGAGCGGCCCCTGCCGCACCCAGAACTATGGCGCGCCAAGCCGTATCGCCTGGAGCTATCTGGAGTTGTATTCGCCTCGATGTTCAACCCCGGCGACGGGCGCAAGAATTGGCCGGATATGCTCACGGCTTTCTGTACAGCATTCCGCGACTGCGACGATGCGACCCTGGTGTTCAAGCTGGGCAGCAACGACTTCCAGCGCGACATGTACGAGATGATGCTGTGTCTAGCCAGGTTGCCGCGCTTCACCTGCCGGGTAGTATTTCTGCACGGTTTTCTTGAAGGTGAAGCGTTTGAAGGACTTATCGAGGCTAGCCATTTCGTGGTCAACGCCTCTTATGGTGAGGGCCAGTGTCTGCCGCTGATGGAGTTTCTTTCCTGCGGGCGCCCGGCGGTGGCCCCCAGAAATTCCGCGATGCTCGACTACATGGACGAATCTGTTGGCTTCGTGGTCGAGGGCTGGTCCGATCCTGCGGTCTGGCCGCATGATCCGCGTGAGGCTTACCGCGGGCTACGCCAGCAGATTGACTGGGAGTCACTGGTGAAGGCCTACCAAAGCGCGTACCAGTGCGCGAAAACACCTGAACATTACGCTGCGCTTTCGCGCAACGCCATTGAGCGCATGCGCGGCCACTGTTCGCGTGCGGTTGCCAAGCAAAAATTGCAAGATTTTCTGGGGTTAATCAATGCCGGTTAGAGTGCTTAAAAAACTACTGTATCGCCTGCGGCCTGCGCCGGTGGAGCTGGAGCCAGTGACTGTGCCGCTGGATTCGCGTGATGTTGGGTTGCGTGATGCGATTCAGAGCGGTTTCTACCGCAATGCCACGGACGAGCTATTCACCGGGTTTCCCATCAGCTCCGCGGACGTGGTTCTGGATGTTGGTTGTGGCGGTGGTGGCGCAGTGGATTGGGCCGCCAGACGCGGCGCCCATGTGGTTTTTACCGATATCGTGGCAGGCAAGGTCGAAGCGTTGCTGCAGCGTCTGCAGGGTTCGCCGGCGGCCAGCGTGCGTGGCTATGTCTGTGATGCCGCGCCGTTGCCTCTGGCCAATGGTGAAGCCTCGCGCATTACTTGTATGGAGGTGCTGGAGCACGTTCCGCAGCCGAAGGCGTTGCTAGCAGAGCTGGTGCGGGTCGGCCAGCCCGGTGCCTTGTACCTGCTGTCGGTACCTGACGCGCGTGCTGAACATATCCAGAAGGGATACGCGCCTGCGGCATATTTCGAGACGCCCAATCACATTCATATCTTCGAGCGCGACGAGTTTGCGGCGCTGGTGGAGGGCGCCGGCCTGATTATCGAACGGCATACCACCTATGGCTTTTACTGGACCTTGTGGACCATGTTCTATTGGGTCTGGGCCAAGTCGAACAATGTGGACACCACCGGTGAGTCGTTCGATATCGTGCACCCGCCATACCCACCTTTGCTGGATGATTGGGCGCGTGTGTGGAATGCCTTGATTGAAATGCCTGAGTCGGCGCAACTCAAGGCTGCGCTGGATGATCTGCTGCCCAAAAGCCAGGTCATCGTTGCCCGAAAACCTGCTTTAACCGATCAAACCACCAAGGGCTGAGCTGACTATGTTCGGAATCATCACGCGTCTTCGTCGACTACTCGAGCGCCCTGTCGAAGTGGCCCCGGAACCCTCTACAGCGGAGCTTACCCATCGCGAAACCAGTCTCAGCGGCTGGTTCAATCCGGAGACAGACGAGCTGTACAAGGGATTTGCCGTAAGCGCACAAGACAGCGTGCTGGACATCGGTTGCGGCGATGGCGGCTACATCCGCTTCTGCGCCAAGCGGGGCGCGGAGGTGATCTTCGCTGATGTGAATGCCGACAAGATCGCGTCCGTCGAGCGGTTGCTTCAGGACTCGCCAGCCCGCAATGTGATAGGGCTGGTCACGGATGCCAACCCGCTGCCGTTACCGGACAGTCGGGTGAACAAGATCGTTGCCATGGAAGTGCTGGAGCATGTCGAGGATCCGGCGCAGTTCATGAGCGAACTGGTGCGGGTGGGGCAGCCAGGTGCCCAGTACCTGATCACCGTGCCTGACCCTCTTGGCGAAACCGTGCAGAAGGACCTGGCGCCTCCGGTGTATTTCGAGCACCCCAATCATATCCGCATCTTTTCCCGCGAAGACTTCGAGAAGCTGGTGGTCGACGCTGGTTTGATCGTAGAGCATCGCGCTTACTACGGCTTCTTCTGGTCGGTGTGGTGGTTCTTCTTCTGGTCGTGCAAGCACGACCTTTCCGAGCCGTGGCACCCGCTGCTCAAGAGCTGGGCGCACACCTGGAATCAGTTGCTGGAGCTGCCTGACGGCCCGCGAGTGAAAGAGGCCATGGACAGGGCAATGCCCAAGAGCCAGGTGATTCTGGCGCGTAAGCCTTATTAAGGAAGTGGGTCCGGATGAACCGTCGTATCGCTGAAATCGAAGTTCTGCGGGGCTTTGCCGTGCTGTTCGTGGTGGTGCATCACGCCAATGGCAATCTGTTTACCTGGGGCAGCGAGGGTCTTTCACGTTTCTACGGCGTGTTTGGCGGCTGGTTCGGCGTGGACCTGTTCTTTGCTATTTCCGGTTTCGTCATCGCTCGCGATCTGGTGCCGCGTCTGCAAGGTTGCGTGAGCCAGGAGCAGGCGATCCGCACCACGCTGGCATTCTGGGTGCGACGTGCCTGGCGTCTGTGGCCATCCGCTTGGTTGTGGCTGATGGTAATTCTGTCTGCCTGCGTGTTCGCCAATCAGTCGGGGGCTTTCGGTAGCCTGCGGACGAACTTCGAGGCTACCGTGGTAGCGGTGCTGCAGGTCGCCAACCTGCGCTTTGCCGAGAGCTTCATGAACTGGCCCTATGGTGCGAGTTTCCCGTACTGGAGCCTGTCGCTGGAAGAACAGTTCTATCTGCTGTTCCCGCTGGTGGTGCTGTTCTCGCGGCGCTGGTTGCCTTATGTGCTGATAGCGCTGGTGCTAGCGCAGCTATTTCTGGTGCGTACGCCCATGCTGATGGTGTTTCGTACCGATGCGCTTGCACTCGGTGTGCTGCTCGCCCTCTGGACCCAACACTCCTCATACCAGTTGGCGCGGCCGGTAATCATGAGCCGACGAGGGATCGGTACCCTGGCCATGCTCGGACTATTCGTCTGTCTGGGTGCGTTGAGCTCGGATGTACTGCATACCGTGTCGATCAAGGTCGGCATGATCGCCTTGATCAGCGCGCTGCTGGTGTGGCTAGCATCGTATGACGCCGGCTACCTGCTCAGGCCTGGCATTGCCAGCCGTGCGTTGTCCTGGTTGGGGGCGCGCTCTTATGCCATCTATCTGATTCATGTTCCGGCATTCTTTCTGGTCCGGGAGATCTTCTACCGGTTGGCCGGGGGTAATGGGGCCTTCGGAGATACCCACTTCTGGCCGTTTGTATTGAGTTCCGCCGTGTTGATTCTGTTGCTGGCTGAATTCAACTATCGGTTGGTAGAGGTGCCGCTACGCAATCGCGGCGCTGCCGTAGCCAAGCGCATTATGAGTGCCGAGCCGGTCGGGCCGGGAGCTACGGCATGAGCTCGTTCTGGATATCGGTCAACCCCTTGGTACAGCGGCGCGATAGCAGGCTTTCCGAGTGCTCGGCCGTGTTGTTGTATTTGGCGCTGGTGAGTTACTTCTGGTGGCCTTCACTGTGGAGCGGCCAACTGATCATTCACGCGGACTCGGCGCATCATGGCTTGTCGTTGCTCCAGATGCTGCAGCAATGGCTACAGGGCAGTCGAGAGACTTTGCTGTGGTCCAGCGATATCTATGGTGGCCATCCACTGTTTGCCGAAAGCCAGGGTGGTTTTCTCAACCCGCTGAATCTGCTGGCCGCGCTGCTCTTTGAGCCGATCTACGGGGTGGGCGTCTTGCACTGGGCGGATATGCTGCTAGCTGGCTATGGTGTCTATGCGCTGTGCCGGGTTCTGCGCTTATCGCCGTGGGCGGCATTGTTTGCTGCGGTGGCGGTCAGCTATTCGACGGTCTGGATCGGCGTGCAATACAACACCAGTGTGGCCGGCAGCCTGGTCTGGACCACCTGGACCCTGGCAGGTGCACAGTACTGGCTTAATCGCCCCTGCGCATTGCGCGCCGTGCTGATGGCGATCCCCGCGACCTTGCTGATTTACTCCGGATATCCGCACTTGGCGCATGGTGTTGCCATCTACTTGGCTGGACAGCTACTGGCACTTCTGATCATGGCGGAGGGCAGAGCGCTGCTGAACCAGCGACTCAGGGCACTGCTTGTTACCGGAATCGGTGCTGTGGTACTGGCGCTATTGTTGTCGTCAGTACAACTGGTTCCGCTGGCTGAGCTGGTTGCCCATTCCGGGCGCAACGAAGGTACTGCCATGCCGTTTGCGGGCATGCTGTCGGCGAGTTCGTACATCACCGGGATGCTGTTCTTCGACTGGAGCCTGGTACCGAAACACCTGATCGTGGGGTCGCAGGGCTCACTGTTGGTCTGCCTGTTGGCGCTGTTGGGTGCGTGCCTGCGCATGCCGGTGTTCATCGTTGGGCACGCCATGGGCGGCCTCCTGCTGATGAATCTGGGCATGGAGTACGCTTCGCCATTATTCGCCCTGGCGTACGACTACCACCTGATTCCCGGGCTGCATGGTTATCGCATTATGTTCCCGTTCTTCCTGGTGGGTGTCATCGGCCTGGCGGTCCTGGCAGCGTATGCTCTGACCTGCCTTGCACGCAAAGAGTGGCCAGTGCCCGCCTGGCTGCCGCGCTGGATGACAGGCGGACGCTGGGTTGTGCTGGTTATGATGGTGGTGCTGGCGGGAAGCTACGGCTTTTTTCCTGAGGGCTACAGCCGGCTCAACTACGCATTTGCGCTGGTGATGCTCGTGTTTGTGATGGTTCTGGTTCGGGCTTCACAGGAGCGTTTTATTCCGCTGGCGGCCGTGCTGGTCATGTTTGCTGATGCGTTACTTATACGTAGTGACCTATTTAGTTTTCATGAGCCGGAGGCAGTTGCCCAGGCTGGAGTGGTCCGAGCGATTCTGCAATATCCGGATTACCGTCTGTACCGTACGGCTACAAAAAATGGCGCCGGCGGTTATGTGTTCTTTTCGCCCAGAGATAAGGCGCTCGCGCAGAAGTACCGCCAGTATCTTGAAAGTTTGACTCCTTTCCCTGGAGTGGTTGACGGTGTTGCTTCGATAGACGGAGTTCTAGCTCTGGCCTCGGAAAGGCGCACTTTACTGGAGGGCCATATCGAGGCCGAGCTCAAGGGGAAATCCGCGTCGCAACCTGGCCAGCGAGTCATCGACCAATTGGGAATCCGGTTTGTAGCTTTCCCGGTCCAACCGGCTGCGACCGGGTTCAGTCTGTATTACGAGGATTCCGGCTCGCAGGTCTATCGCAACGAGTTTGCCTTGCCCAAGTACCGTGTCTATCAGTACGCCGAGGTTCGCAAGGATGCTCGGCAAGTGTTGTCGGCAATGACTGAGGGTGATCCGCAGGTGTTGTATCTGGAGGCTGCCGCGCTGGAGCCTGCCGAGGCATGCACGCAAGGCGTCGCAGCCCGGGTGCAGTGGCGTGAGCAGAGCGATTCGCGCTACGTGGCGGAAGTTAACAGTGTTTGTCCGGGCTGGCTGTATGTCGCCGACGCCCATTACCCGGGCTGGCAGGCGCGAGTCGATGGTCAAGAGGTGAAGCTTTACCCTGCCCAGGTATTGGGTAAGGCCGTGAGATTCTCTGCAGGAAACAGCGTGATTGAGATCGAGTACCGCCCGCTCAGTTTCTACATCTCGGCTGTGCTGTCGGGGTTCGCGTGGCTGGCGGTGTTGGCTTGGCTTGGATTTGCGGCGGTAAATGTTCGGCGCAGAAAGATAGGCAATGAAGGAGAAAGTTGTGCGGCCTGAATTTCCCAGTCTCGTGGCGGACCACAACCTAGCCTCGAACATTCCTGAAATCCGCGTGGCGGTAATCATTCCCTGCTTCCGGGTCACCGCACACATACTCGACGTGCTGGCTGCCATCGGCCCTGAATGTGATTGTATCTACGTAGTGGATGATGCCTGTCCGGATGGCAGTGGAGCCTGGGTCGAAAGCCATTGCAGCGATCCGCGTGTAGTGGTGCTGCGCAATCCACATAACCTGGGTGTTGGTGGCGCGGTGATGCATGGTTATCGGGCGGCGCTGGCTGACGGCATGACCATTATGGTTAAGGTCGATGGCGATGGGCAGATGGATCCGGCATTGATTGCGGACTTCATCTCACCCATCGTTGCGGGTGAGGCGGACTACACCAAAGGCAATCGGTTCTTTGATCTGGAACAGATCCGGCAAATGCCAAAAATGCGCCTGTTTGGCAATGCCGTACTGTCTTTCATGACCAAGCTGTCATCCGGGTACTGGGATCTATTCGATCCCACCAATGGCTATACCGCCATCCATCGCGAAGCGGCGCGTCATTTACCGCTGGACAAGATCAGCTCGCGCTATTTCTTTGAGACCGACATGCTTTTTCGCCTCAATACCCTGCGCGCGACGGTGGTCGATGTGCCGATGGATGCCAAATACGGCGATGAGGTAAGCCATCTCAAAATCTCCAAAATCGTCGGCGAATTCCTGGCCAAGCATCTACGTAACTTCTGCAAGCGGATTTTCTATAACTACTACCTGCGCGACATGTCTCTGGCGTCCCTGGAGTTGCCGCTTGGGGCTGCGCTGGTGCTGTTCGGTGGCCTGTTTGGTACTTATCAATGGTGGCATTCGTCGCAAGTAGGCGGTAGCACGCCGGTCGGTACGGTGATGTTGGCGGCACTGCCGGTTCTGATGGGTACCCAACTGGTGTTGGCATTTCTCGCTCATGACATTGCCTCGGTGCCGCGTAGACCCCTTCAGCGCAGGCGTAGGACAAGCAAACGATGAGGATGCCTTGGGCTGTAAATACTCGTCAGGTAGTGGTCTTTCTGCTGGTGGGACTGCTCACTGCGGCAGTGGATATAGGCGCCATGCAGGTTTTGATTGGTTTTGGCGCGCATTACACCTATGCCGTATCGGCAGGCTTCGCTCTTGGCCTGGTGGTGAATTATTTTGGGCACGCACTATGGACCTTTGAGGCGCGTCACTCGTTAGCCAGCGCAGTGGGGTTTCTGGTCGTGGTGCTGATCAATTATGGCCTGACCATGGTTTGTGTCGCCTTGTCCATGCATCTACTGGATACGGCTTTGCCGGGTAAGTTGTTGTCTCTGCCCATGGTGGCAGCGAATGGCTACTTATTAACCAAATACTGGGTGTTCCGATGATCAGCTTCTTGCCGGCGGGAAGCGCGGAGCAACAACTGCTTCGCTACAGCGAGCTGTTTTCCGTGTGTTTTCCTGCTTCGCCCAAGTTCTCTCTACCGGCATTGCACTGGCTTTACGCGCAGAACCCGGATGGAACGGTGGTTGGGTTCGACGCATTCGATGGCGACCTGTTAGTCGCCCACTACGTATGTATTCCAGCGGCCGTCCGTTTGGCCGGACGTACGGTTCGCGCATTGCTGTCGCTCAACACTGCAACGCGGCCAAGCCATCAGGGTAGGGGGCTCTTTTCCAAGCTTGCGGAGATGACCTATCAGGCAGCGGCTGAACAGGGTTACGAATGCGTCTACGGCGTGGCGAATGCTAACAGTACGCCGGGCTTTGTTCGCAAGCTGGGTTTCCAGTTGGTCGAGCCTCTTGCCGCCAAAGTTGGTCTGGGTGGATTGGGTGGTGACTTGCAGGGAGTGGACCGGCAGGCCCAGTTCCAGCGAGTCTGGAGCCCTGAGTCACTGCGCTGGCGCTGCAGCAATCCAGCGAGTCGGGTAGATGGCTGGGCGCTTGGTGGTTGCCATGCGTTTCACGCGAGAGCATTGAGCAGCCTGGTGCCAGCGTATGCTGAACTGTCTGCTGAGTTGCCGATGCCCACTGTTTCACCTCCCCTAACACCTTTGCGGCTCTACATCGGGCTCAGGCCATCAGGCACATGCAGGTTTTCCAGCTATGTGGACATTCCCGACAGACTGCGTCCCTCTCCGTTGAATCTGATTTTCCGGCCTCTCAGCGTATCTGATGAGCGGTTGGAGGCTGGGCAGATCCACTTTTCCTTCCTAGATTTCGATGCTTACTGACCACGACGAATCAAATAGCTATGCGTTGTTCCTGTTTTGTCATCAGGACGATGAGTACGGTGTCTATCAGCAGATCCTGACGGAGCGAGCGCGGGGGCGGCGGGTCATTTGTGCGTATCTGACAAGTGGGGTTGCCGCTCATGGTGATCCCGCTAAGCGTAATGCGGAGTCGCTGGTAGTGTTGCAGGATCTGGGAGTTGAAACCGCTGATGTCTGTTTTGCTGGAAGTCAGCTGGGTATCGTCGATGGCCATCTGCTTGAGGAGTTGGCCTCGGCAGCGGACTGGCTTCAGGAGCGGATCACCTCTTTTGCGGGAGATGCGGAGATTTATGTGCCGGCTTGGGAGGGCGGCCATCCGGACCATGATGCCCTGCATTTTTTGTGCGTGAGGGTGTGTTCAGAACTCGGGCTTCTTCCAAAGGTGCGCCAGTTCCCGCTTTACAATGCGCTGGGCTGTTCTGGGAAGTTTTTTCGTGTGCTGTCCCCCTTGGAGCAGAACGGTGCTGTCGAATCATGCATCATTCCTTGGTCGAATCGCCTCCGGTTCATGCGCTATGCACTGGGCTATCCATCCCAGTGGCGTAGCTGGCTCGGGCTTTTTCCTTTTTTTGTACTGCACCTTCTGTTGCGCGGCAGCCAGGATCTTCAATGCGTTGATCCGGCTAGGGTGCTTCAGCCTCCTCACGAAGGCGGGATGTATTACGAGCGGAGGAGGTTCTCTTCCTGGTCTTATCTGCGGGCGCGGACACAGGCTTGGCTGGACAGTCGCCAGGCGTAATGCACATTCGGGTTAGGTGAGGCGGGCTATGAAAAAGGCACTCCTGGTAACGGGATTGGGCGGCTTTGTGGGTGGCCATATACGCCGGATACTGGGTAATGACGACCGCTGGAGCTTGATGGAAACGCCGGCATACGATCTGCTAGACCCCGTATCTTTGGACGCTTGTCTGCGCAATAGCTTACCGGATGCAGTGATTCACCTGGCGGCGCAGACTTTTGTCCCAGAGTCTTTTCGTGAGCCAGAAAAGACTTTGCATATCAATGTCTTGGGTACGCTCAATCTGCTTCAGGCGTTGAAGCGAAACGGTTTCACAGGGGCCCTGCTCTACGTCAGTTCCGGCGATATCTATGGCCAAGTTGCCGAATCGCAGTTACCGATCCAAGAGTCTCGGTTGCCCGCTCCGCGTAATCCATACGCCGTGAGCAAGTACTCGGCAGAGCTTCTTTGTCAGCAGTGGAGCTACATGGAGCCGTGGCGCGTGATGGTGGCGCGGCCTTTCAACCACATAGGGGCCGGGCAAAGCGAAGCATTCGTGATCCCTAGTGTGGCCAGGCAGCTGGTGCGCATAGGCCTGGGATTGCAGGAACCTGTTTTACAGGTGGGGGATGTCGATGTAACGCGAGATTTTCTCGATGTTCGCGATGTGATTAGGGCATATTTACGCCTTTTGGACGCTGGTCGTAGCGCCGAGATATATAACGTCTGCTCGGGCGTGGAGAGGAACATACGCCAGCTCGTCGAGCAGATGGCGGCGCTGGTGGGAGTCGAGGTGCAATTGGTTCAGGACGCCGAGCGGCTCCGCCGGGCGGAGCAGCGCAGGGTTTTGGGGTGCTCTGCAAAATTGCAAAGAGAAACCGGGTGGAAGCCTGCTATCACGATAGAAGAAACCTTACAGAGCGTGCTTGCTGACTGGGGTATGAGAGAAATACAAGAATGACAAAAAGCGCTCTGATTACCGGGGTGACAGGCCAGGACGGTGCATATCTCGCGCAGTTCCTGCTGGGCAAGGGATACAAGGTTTACGGTTTGGCTCCCCGGCGCAGTACGGATACCCGTTGGCGGCTGCGCGAGCTCTCCATTGACTCCGAGATTCACTATCTTGATGGAGATCTGGGAGATGCCAGTTCTGTGCAGCGGGCGGTGCTGAAGGCTCGTCCGGACGAGGTCTATAATCTGGCTGCTCAGAGCTTTGTGGGCAGTTCATGGGATCAGCCGTTGACGACAGGGCTGATAAACGCAATCGGCGTGACTCATCTGCTTGAGGCCATTCGGCAACTCAGCCCAGAAACTCGCTTCTATCAGGCTTCTACTAGTGAGATGTTTGGCCTGATTCAGGCCGAGCGGCAGGACGAGAGCACGCCGTTTTACCCCCGCAGTCCGTATGGTGTGGCAAAGCTTTACGGCCACTGGAGCACTGTTAACTACCGTGAGAGCTTCGGTCTGCACGCTTCCAGCGGCATCCTGTTCAACCATGAATCGCCACTACGTGGAATCGAGTTTGTGACTCGCAAGGTTACCGATGCCGTGGCCCGCATTAAGCAGGGCAAGCAGCGCGAGCTGCGTTTGGGCAACATCGACGCCAAGCGAGACTGGGGCTTTGCCGGTGACTATGTCGAGGCAATGTGGCTGATGTTGCAGCAGGAGCACGCCGACGACTATGTGGTGGCCACCGGCGTCACCACCACTGTTCGGGAGATGTGCAAGCTGGCTTTCGAGCATGTCGGCCTGGACTACCAGGAGCATGTGGTGATTGATCCACAGTTCTTCCGTCCTGCCGAAGTTGACACTCTCCTGGGTAACCCTGCTAAGGCCGAGAAGGTTCTGGGCTGGACCCCAAAGACCTCACTTATTGAGCTTATACATATGATGGTCGACGCTGATTTACGGCGTGTTGGGCGCGAGTACTAACCATGCAGATTATCCCAGTCGTCATGTCTGGCGGAGCTGGCACTAGGCTCTGGCCGGTGTCGCGCGAGGCGCATCCTAAGCCCTTCATGCGGCTGCCTGACGGCGAGTCGCTGTTGGGCAAGACCTATGCCCGGGCTGCAGCACTTCTGGCGGGTGGTGGCGAGATCGTTACGGTCACCAACCGCGAGTTGTACTTTGCCAGCAAGGACCACTTCGCTGAGGCTCGGACAGGGCACTGTTGCGCGCATTTTCTACTTGAGCCTGAAGGGCGCAATACGGCACCGGCTATTGCCATTGCGGCTCTGGCGCTTGCCAAGAGGCATGCCGAGGAGGCCGTTCTCGTCGTTATGGCAGCTGACCACCTGATTCAGGATGTGGAGGCTTTCAGGGCGGCGACCGAGCAGGCGGTTCGATTGGCGGCGCAGGGACATCTTGTGACATACGGCATCCCGCCGACAGTGCCCGAAACGGGCTTTGGCTATATCGAGACAGGCGATATGCTGGACGCGCAGGATGCACGTCGAGTGGCCAGGTTTGTCGAAAAGCCGGACCTGCAGACCGCCCAGGAATACCTGCGTAGCGGCCGCTTCCTTTGGAACTCCGGGATGTTCTGCTTCAGCATTGGTAGCATCCTGCGCGAGCTGCGAGCCCATGCTCCCGAGCTTCTGCAACTGGCCGATGAGTGCGTGGCAGCGAGCCCCGCTCACGATAGTGCGGGAGTCCTGCTGCAGGAGCTGGATGCCCGGAGCTTTGCTGAGCTTCCGGACATCTCTATCGACTATGCGGTGATGGAACGCTCCAGCTCCGTTGCGGTGGTACCTGCGACGTTTGACTGGAGCGATATCGGCTCCTGGGGGGCGCTGTCGCAACTGATCCCAGCCGATGCTGAGCAGAACCGGGTGCAGGGTGAAGCGATTCTCATCGAGACGCGCAACACAGTGGTGCTGGGCGAGACTCGTCTCGTGGCCACGGTCGGCCTGGACAATCTGATCATTGTCGACACCGCGGACGCGGTGCTGGTCGCCCATGCCGATCGCGCGCAGGAGGTGCGTCAGGTCGCCAAGCGGCTCAAAGCGCAGAGTCATGACGCCTACCGCCTGCATCGTACGGTGGCTCGCCCCTGGGGTACCTACACAGTGTTGGAAGAGGGGCCGCGCTTCAAGATCAAGCGCATCGTGGTCAAGCCGGGGGGCTCTCTCTCGCTGCAGATGCATCACCATCGCAGCGAGCACTGGATAGTCGTAAGCGGTATGGCCAAGGTCGTTAATGGTGAAGGCGAGATGATGGTCAATACCAATGAGTCGACTTTCATTCCTGCGGGACACAAGCATCGCCTAGAGAATCCGGGCGTAATCGATCTGGTTATGATCGAGGTACAGAGCGGCGAGTATCTTGGCGAAGACGATATCGTGCGCTTTGTCGATAACTACGGTCGGATCCCGGCTTAAATTTTTTGGGCTGATCGTGCCCCGGCGCCTGAGTGCGCGCCAGGGGATTCCTGTGGGATAGGCAGATTTTTATGGTTCGTAATACCGGATTCAGAGCTGGGTTGTCGCTGGCCTGGATGTTGTCCAAGCAGGATATCAAGAACCGCTACGCTAGCTCCTATGCCGGTACCGCTTGGGTCATCGGTGTGCCGCTGTTGTATGCACTAATTAATGTGATGGTGTTTTCCGTGCTGATGAACGGACGCATGGGGTTGCACTATGGTGATATCCCCTTTGTGCTTTTCTATTTTCTACCTTTCTCTCTGTGGGTGTTCTTTTCCGACATGGCCAATCGCAGCCCGTTGGTGTTGCGTGAATATGCCCACCTGATTAACAAGATTGCTTTCCCCTTCTGGGTGTTGCCGCTGGTGCCGGTGCTGTCCGCACTGATCAGCCAGTTAATCATCGCCACCATCTTCGTTTTGCTGATGCTCTACCATGGTCTGCCTATGGCAGGCAGTTCCTGGGTCTACGGCCTGGTGTGGCTGGCCTTTCTCATGTTGTCACTGGGGCTAGCCTACGGGGTTTCGGCGCTGTCGGTGTATGTGCCAGATCTCGCGCAGATCATGCCGGTGCTGGTCAATATCTTGTTCTGGATCACCCCGGTACTTTATCCGGCAACAGTGGTAAAGGAGCACGGCCCGCAGTGGGTGCAAGCGCTGATTCTTGATTACAACCCGTTTTATTACCTGGTGGAAACCGCACGTCACGCCGTCTTTGGTACGGCGGAGGTGGCGTGGATGGCGCTGGGCAACGTTTTAGCACTTGGGTTGGCGGTGCTGCTCGCCGGGATTTGGGTGTTTCGTTCGCTCAGATCAGGTTTTGCCGATGTGCTCTGACGGGGACTGCGTATGACTCACACGGCCTCACCGATTATCCAGCTACAGCAGCTGTCAAAGATCTATCGTACCTACAGCACTCCGCGCCATCGCCTGCTTGAGCTGCTAAGTGCCGGACGCAAGCGTTACGCCCAGGAGGTACGAGCTTTAGAGGATATTTCCTTCAATCTGGATCGCGGCAGCCGGCTAGGTATTGTTGGCCAGAACGGCAGTGGCAAGAGCACGCTTCTGAAGATTCTGTCCGGTGTGCTCACTCCTAGCAGCGGGTCGGTAAAGGTCGATGGTCGGGTATCGGCTTTGCTGGAGCTCGGCGCTGGTTTTAACCCACTGCTGCCCGGGCGGGAAAACATCCGCCAGTACGGCCTGCTACATGGCATGTCGCGTGAGGAAATTGAAGCGGCGCTACCGCAGATCATTGCTTTTAGTGAGCTGCGCGAGGCCATTGAGCAGCCGGTGAGGACCTATAGCAGCGGGATGGCGGTACGCCTGGGTTTTGCGTGTGCGGTTTATGTGCGGCCGGAGATCCTGATCGTCGATGAGGCGCTGAGCGTCGGCGATGCTTATTTTCAGAACAAGTGTTTGCACAAGATCAAATCCCTGCTGGATGACGGCACCACTTTTATCTATGTCACCCATGCGGCGGACTCCATTCGTGGCCTGTGCGAGCAGGGGCTCTGGCTGGATCAGGGCCGTATGCGTCTGATGAGTACGTCTAAAGCCGTAGGGGAGGCATACCAGAAGGCAGTTTTCGAGCGAATGACGCGGTCCGTAGGGGATGATCAGTCGCTACTTCGTCGCGCGAGTAAACCGACCGCTGCGCTCAGTGAGGCGCAGGTTGCTCGTCGCGCGGCCTTTGCTGAACGAGTTGCACCGCTACGTTCGGGCAGTGGCGAGGCCAAGGTCATCGACATAGTACTGCGTGACGAGCAGGGAGCAGAGACGGACGGTATCGTGTTCCGGCACAAATGCACGGTTCAGGTTCTATATCGCATCGATCGCCCGCTACCAGACTCCTGCGCGGTGACTCTGGGCATTCTGGATCGTAATGGTAGTCAGGTCATGCACTTCAATTCTGCTGAGCAAGGGGTGTACCTCAGCGAGGGTGATGAAAAGGCTCTGCAAATGATTCAGTTCGAATTCACCACACCTTTATGTCCGGGCGAATTTGGCCTAGTGGCGGGTATCAGTACTTTTGTCGCTAATCCTTCGAACAATGGCCAACTGATACTGGAAACAGTCATCGACGCCTGCATCGGCGGCGCGCGTTTCGCGATTCATTACCCCAATACTGAATTGATCAATCTATGGGGGCTGGTACATGCCCCCTGCACGGTGTCGGCGCACCCTTGCAATTAAACATCAGGCGCTCGGTGAGCAAGTTGCCGACGGGTCGCCCAAGACAAGCTTTGAGGAAACAGATCAATGAAGTGGTGGAACTGTTTTAACAAAAAAAAAAGCGTATCTGCCTACCGTCTGATTCAGGCCAAGGCGCTACACCTGCCGTCGTTTGCCTTTGCGATTCATAGTGCCGATGACGAGTTTATCTCTCGTGATCTGGCTCGTGATGGCATATGGGAGCCCTTTGAAACGCAGGTATTCGGCCGTCTCTGCACGCCAGGGGCGAACGTGTTGGATCTTGGGGCCAATATCGGCTGGTACACGGCAGTGGCTAGCCAGCTGGTAGGTGAACAGGGTTCGGTCATCGCTTTCGAGCCCGACGCGGCTAACTACCGACTGCTTACGCAGAACGTTGCCCAGCTGGCCTCCGGCGCAAACGTGGCAACCTTTAATGCCGCAGTCAGCGACCAGCAGGGGCAGCTGCCGTTGTATCAGTCTGACACCAACAAAGGTGACCACCGCTTGTTCTCCGATAGCAGCGAGCGTGCTACGCAGGAGGTTGCGGTCACTACCTTGGATTTGTTCTTCGCCGAACATCCAGGGCCGTTGCCAGATATAGTCAAATCTGACACTCAGGGCTCTGAGGCGAAGATTCTGCGTGGTGCAGCTGGTCTCTTGGACAGGGGGTGGCGTCCGGTCATGGTGTTGGAGTTCTGGCCTTTCGGCCTGACACGTTCCGGAGATGACCCGATGTCGTTTGTCGAGACACTGGAGAGTCTTGGCTATCGCCTCTTTGAAGTGTCTGAGCACAAACCCAAACTGTTGCCGCTGGATGCCGCCGTTCTGAGTGAGCGTATGCAGCAAGACATCCAGCCAGATAACTGGGGATTCGTAAATTTGCTTTGCGTGCCGGCTGGGGCAGATAGCCTCGCTCATCTGGCCGACTTGATGTCGTGAGGTAGTGCAGGTTGAAAAGTATGCCAACGGGGCGCCTGTTGTTTGACTGCACGAATGTGTTTCGCAATCCTCAGGTCAATACTGGCATCCAGCGGGTGGTGCGTAACATCGTCCATGAGTTGGAGCATGCCGGGGCAGCGGGCGAATGCATCCCTGTGGTGCTGGCCGGTGGCCGGCTTTATCGGGTTCGGAAGTTGATCCCGGGGGTCGAGGATCAGACGCTGCCGTCGCGTTTTTTCGAACGCCTGGAGCGCATTAACCACGGCATGTGGCAGGTCTACTCGCGCGTCGAGGGCCATTGGCCGATGCGGCGCTTTCATAATGCCCGGCGTTTGCTGTTCATACTCTGGCGACTCATGTGTTTACCGCTCAGCCTGTCGATGAGGGTGTTGCGGCTTCTCGGCTTCGATCCGCTCAACCGGCGGGCGGAGCCTTTCGAGGTCGCCACAGGAGACAGCCTGATCTTGTTGGACTCCAGCTGGCATGCCAGCCATTTCCCGCTGCTTCGGGGGCTGAAGGTGCGGGGCGTGAGCATTGTTGCTGTGGTACACGACCTGATTCCTTTGGTTAGGCCGGAGTTCTCCGAGGAGCGGCTGAGAGAGATCTTCATGACCTGGTTCGACTTCATGGTCGAGCAAGCCGACGGTTTTATCGCCGTTTCCCGCACGGTGCGTGAGCATGTGCGTCGGGAGCTGGTCCAGCGGCTGGGAGAACATGCCGCAGCGGAGCGCTGGTATGGCCATTTCCACCACGGCAGCGAGCTTGATCTGGCTCGCTCTGACGTGGAGCCGCCGGAGGAAATAACCAGGCTGTTTTCCGCCGGTAGTGTCTACCTTGCCGTTGGCACTATCGAGCCACGGAAGAACCATGAGTATCTGCTGGATGCCTTCGAGCTGGCCTGGAGTGCCGGCAGTGAAGCTCGTCTGTGCATCATCGGGCGCATCGGCTGGAAGCGCGAAGCCTTGCTCAAGCGTATCCGCGAGCACGTCGAGTTCGGTCGTCGCTTGTTCATGTTCAATGAAATATCCGATAGCGGTCTGCAGTACGCATACGGGCACGCCAAGGCACTGGTGTTCTCCTCACATGACGAGGGGTTTGGATTGCCGCTGGTCGAAGCCATGCAGCGTGGGTTGCCGGTGATGGGCAGTGACATTCCGGTGTTCCGTGAAATCGGTGGCGATTACATGGCCTATTTCACTCTGCAGCAGCCACAGCAGCTAGCCGATCTGATCGGGCGCTTCGAGCAGGATGGGCGGTTCCCGGCGCCGCGCACCCTTGAAGACTGGCGCTGGAACAGCTGGCACGATGCGTGTCGGCAACTGATACAGACGGCGTTGACCCAGGGACGGAGTGAACAGGTGAGCGAGACGAATGCGCATCGCATTTAACGCGGCGATACTGCGCTCGCCTCGTACTGGTATCGGGCAGTATGTAGCGGAATTGCTAAGAGCTTTACGAGCTGACCCGACCTTGGAGCTTCGCCTGTTCAATGGTTGGGATGGCTGGGACGAGGTTCCGCAGGAGGCACTGCCTGGCTATTCGACTTGGAGCGCATGGATCAAGCGCCTGGTTCCAGGAGCCTATCCGTTACGGCGGGCCGTCGAGCAGAACCGCTTCCGGCGGTTTGTAAGAGCTACAGGGCCTGCGCTGTACCATGACCCCAGCCTGTGGCCATTGGAGTTCGATGGCCCGATGGTCATGACACTGCATGACCTTACCCACGTCCATTTTCCCCAGACCCAGCCTGCCGATCGTTTGCGCGAGATCGAGCGACACGCCGCTGAGAGTGTGGAGCGTGCGTCCCGGATTCTGGTGGACTCGCATTTCGTGGCTCAGGAAGTCGTCCGCCATTTTGGAGTTTCTCCTGATCGACTGCGTGTAGCACCTCTGGGATACGCCGACCGCTTTCACCCCAGATCCTACGAAAGCTTGCTGCCCGGATTACGGGTGCAGGGGCTTTCTCCAGGACGCTACCTGCTCTGTGTCGGGACCTTAGAGCCGCGCAAGAATCTGCCATTTGCCTTGCGGGCCTATTCGCAACTGCCCCCAGCCGTACGCGAGGCATATCCGCTAGTGCTGGTCGGCATGGCGGGCTGGCGACGCCATGAGCTGGACGGGCTGCTACAGAAAATGCTCGCCAGCGGACAGGTGCGAGTGTTGGGTTATCAGTCCGACGAGGCGCTGGCGGAGCTCCTCGCTGGAGCCCGTTTACTCCTGTTTCCTTCGCTCTATGAGGGGTTTGGTCTGCCGGCACTGGAGGCCATGGCCAGCGGTACACCGGTGGTGATTAGTGACCGTTCCGCGCTGCCTGAGGTTGCCGGCGAGGCGGGGATCCGAATAGACACCCATGACGACAGCGCTTGTGCCGAGACGCTTCAGTGTTTGATCGAGGATGGGGAGCTGTGGTTGCGGCAACGTGAAGCCGGCCTGCTGCGTGCTCGGGATTTTTCATGGGCACGTTGTGCTCGGATTACCGTCGATACATATCACGAGGCTGTGAAGGCTTGATGCGTGTACTGCATTTCTTCAAGACCTACCTGCCCGAAACGGTGGGGGGCATCGAGCAGGTGATTTACCAGCTATGCGAAAGCACCCGGCCTTTTGGCGTGGAAAGCGAGGTGCTGACGCTCAGTGCCGAGCCAGGCGATTCGATACTGACTGTCGGTGGGCACCGTGTGCATCGTGCCAGACTGGATCTACAGATCGCGTCCACAGGGTTTTCTTTTTCTGCACTAGGAAAGCTGAGGTCACTGGCGCGACAGGCCGATCTTGTTCACTACCACTTTCCTTGGCCGTTCATGGACGCACTGCACTTTGCTGCGCGTATTGATAGGCCTTTTGTGGTGTCGTATCACTCCGACATCGTGCGGCAAAAGTACCTTCTGAATCTCTATCGCCCGCTGATGCACCACTTCCTTGGCAGAGCGGACGGGATTATTGCGGCGTCGCCCAATTATCTTGCGAGCAGCGAGGTGCTGCAGCGCTTCCGGGATAAGACACGGGTCATCCCCTACGGGCTCGACTCGGGTGCGTATCCCCTGCCGGATGCCGTGCGCTTGGAGCATTGGCGAGGCATGCTGGGAAGCCGTTTCTTCCTGTTCGTCGGAGTGCTGCGTTATTACAAGGGGCTTCACGTCCTGCTGGACGCTGCGGCGGGTTCTCCCTATCCACTGGTCATTGCTGGCGCGGGGCCCATGGAGGAGGAGCTGCGACGGCAGGCGCTGGCGCTGGGCGTGAGCAATGTGCATTTCCTGGGGCGGGTGAGTGAAGAGGACAAGTGCGCGTTACTGCAGTTATGCAGTGCTTTTGTCTTTCCGTCTCACCTGCGCTCGGAGGCTTTTGGCATCTCGCTTCTGGAAGGGGCGATGTACGGCAAGCCGATGATCTCCTGTGAGATTGGTACGGGTACCAGCTATATCAACATCCATGGGGAGACTGGGCTGGTGGTGCCGCCAGAGGATGCCGGTGCGTTTCGTGCAGCCATGGATCAGCTGTGGCATGACCCAGATATGTGTGTGCAGATGGGGCAAAACGCCTTGGCGCGTTACCGTCAACAGTTCACCGCGGAGCGCATGGGTCGCCAGATGGCAGACTTCTATCGTGAATTTGTCAGGGACTGACCGGGTTTGCGAGGCTGAGGGGCGGACTCGCCCCTCAGTGAATCAAGCGAACTCTTTCCAGTAGTCCGCAGGCTTTTCGCAGTAGTGCAGGAGTTGCTGAATATCGTCGCGAAGATGCTCTACAACCATCTGCTTTGTAGCGGGAGTCCATTGCAAAGGGGTGGTGAACGGGCGACGCAATCCTATGCGCGTAAAGATTCGGTCCTGCTGCGGGATACTCAGTTTGGCCAGTTTGTAACCGGTGAACTTGTTCGTGCGCAGTAACCGGAGTAGGCGGGTGTCGTAGAGCTTTTCATCTCTGGAGTTGAGCTGGGCGCCGGCGGACGGATTGCGGTAGCTGGCGTCCACGCCTAGAAAGATGTAGCAGCGCTCCAGCTCTTGCTGTGGGTTCTTCTGTAGATCTTCTAGAAAAACCACCAGGATTTGCTCGTCGCTGAAGTATTTCCGAAAGCTTTGCAGGCGCGTCCAATAACAGGAGTCTGCGAGCAGCGCGCGCAGCTCGGTAATGGCGTTGTCTATGCCAAATGGCGCGTTCACTGCGTAATGGGGGCCACTGTGATGAAACTCCCGATAGCTCGACTCGATCCGTTTCAACGGATTGCGCACACAGAAGATCAGCTTCATCTGAGGGTTCTCTAAAGCCAGACGGGCGCTGACCAGCTCGCCGAACTCGTCGGCCGAGTACATCTGTGAGCCTTCGCCCAATAGTTGTCCCGCTTGCGCTTCGCGAAACAACGCTTCGTAACTTGCTCGGTTTTCCGCCATGTCCCCACGATTGAAGTGATGCGGCTCCTTGATGGCAGGAATGAAGAGCTGAGGATGTTCGCCGAGCAGGTAACAGAGTGTAGTGGTACCGCATTTGCTAATGCCGGGAACCATGAAATCAATCTTCATATAATGCTCTATTCAGGGGCTTGCCGACATAATCGAAGACTGTCTGCAAACTTCTGCGGATTGTTCTTATTCCATGCAAATTCTGGCATGTTCGGCGAAAGTAGGCCAGGCGACTCTCCGGGGAGAGACTGAGCAGTGGCCCAGCACTTTGGGGCTGACGCAAAGCTCAGGGCTGGTGGCACGATCAGGAATGCTTAGCTTTCCTGTCGCACGACAATGCGATGGAAGCTTCGTTACAGGTAGTTGTTAGTTACTGCTATTGAAAGAGGTGCGCCCTCAAGGGGGAGGCGGTTTCTGTGTATTAGCCTGCGCGTCACTTGATGGGAGGCCGTCACCGGGCTTGTCGGGTGCCGGCGAGAGTTGTTGAAGCTTTACCAGCAGCCGCTCCTGCAGGGCAGGTTGATCCAAGGATGCTCGTTTCAGCCCCTGTCTTTCCAGCTGCAGAATAAGTGTTTGGGTCCTGACATCCGCGCAGCGGGCCCGTATATGGTAGTAGGTATCGAGCAGACAGCGGCTATCGAAGCGACTCTGGCCGGGCTCGCCCAGGAAAGAAAACCCCTGTGCTTCGGCCGTTCGACGAATGTCCTCGACATACTTCTCTATGGCCGGTCTCAGGAGCTGATAGCACTCATCTCCATCACGAGCGGCAACCGCAGGCCATGCGAAGAATATGTTTACTCCGTCGATTTGGCGGAGAGTGCTCAGTCGTTGCAGGTTGTCTTGAAAGGTCTGGCTGATGCCGGGAAATTCGAATAGCCCGAACAGGTAATGATCGCAGGTCAGATCTCGGGTCAATGGGTGGATTGGGAGGGCTTCGTCGATCATCTGATTGCCGCGGGAGCCATGGCGTATCTCCTGCTCAAAGCGGACCAGGGAATCCTGTGTGGTGGCGGAAATCTGAAGGTTCCATGCTTCCACGCCGTTAAGTCTTAAGATCGACTGCAGGCCCAGATTGATCGGGATGCTCCGATAGACGAACAGCGCGCGCTCCTGCCAGGGTAGCTCCCGGTAATAGAACGCATTGGAACCGCTCTCGTCGAGGATGGACTGGACATAGTCCGCGGGGAGCCTGTCATCGGCCCGGTAATGCAACCACTCCAGTGGGAGAATCAGTGTATCCCCGGCCTTCAGATGGTTGGCCAGGCGCTCTATCTTGTGGTGCAACGGGTAGCCGGCATTGTCGGAGAGGATCAGGGTCGGTCGACCGAAGTGGGCCTCCAGCTTTTGCGCATCGATGGAGTGGATGGCGTTCGAGCCGCTGTCCACGATGATGCGGTTCGGCACGTCGTCGGTGGCTGTGAGCAGGAACTGCCGGTACGACCTGCCCAGAGGTGCGTCTGCTATGGCCAGGCGATCGATGAGCAGGAAGTACCCGACACCCATTAGCAGGAAACTCGCCAGGCAGTTCAGGATGAATCTCGCTTCGCGCATCGCCATCGCCATCGCCATCGCCATCGTCAGAAATTGAAGTAGAGGAAGTCCGAGGGAGTGTTCTGGATCTGCGCGACCAGTGCGTAGAAGAACGCAAAGCCTACAAGCGCGGCAGCGATCAGGCCTTCCCTGAAACGTAGGCGCCCCTGGTGGGGGACGAGGCCGGCAATCTGCTGTGAGTTCGGTGCCAGGAAGGCCAGCAGCGCGGCGAGCCCGAGGCTCAGCAGCGCCTCGAGAGGCAGCAGGGCGCTGCCGATGCCCCCTATGCCCCCGCCGCTCAGGCCGAACATGCTGGACAGCATGCGCTGTGCCGCTGGCAGATCCTCGGCACGAAAGAACACCCAGGCGAAGTTGACGAACAGGAAGGTCAGGCCCCAGCCCAGCCAACTCGGCAATCGCAGTCCAACATCCTGCCAGCAGCGGTGCAGCACGACTGCCGCGCCATGCAGTGCACCCCAGATCAGGAAGGTCCAGCCTGCTCCATGCCAGATGCCACCAATCAGGAAGGTGGCGAACAGGTTGAAGTAGATACGCGGCAGCGCAGCCCGCTTTCCGCCCAGGGGGATGTAGATGTAGTCGCGCAGCCAGCTGGAGAGCGTCATGTGCCAGCGGCGCCAGAAATCCTGGATGTTCTTGGCTTGGTAGGGCGAGTTGAAGTTCTGCGGCAGATTGATGTTGAACATCAGGCCGAGGCCGATGGCCATGTCCGAATAGCCGGAGAAATCGAAATACAACTGGAAGCTGTAGAGCAGGCTGGTGCTCCAGGCTTCGATCATCGTCAGGGTCTGCTCGCTGGCGTAGCCCGCATTGGCCCATTGCCCCAGGTTGTCCGCGATCAGCACCTTCTTCACCAGGCCGATGGCAAAGACGAACAGGCCGAGCGAGAAGTTGTCGAGACGGAAGCGCAGATTGCTGGTGCTGGCGAACTGCGGCATCAGGTCCTTGTGATGGACGATTGGGCCGGCGATCAGGTGGGGGAAGAAGGTCACGAACAGGGTGTAGTTGACCAGGCTGTAGTCCCGCACCCCCGATCTGCCACAGTCCACCAGATAGGCGATCTGGGTGAAGGTGAAGAAGCTGATGCCCAATGGCAGCAGCAGGTTCAGGCTGGCGAGCTGGCTGTCGGTCAGCGTGTTGAGTGTCTCGATCAGGAAGTCGGTGTACTTGAAGTAAACGAGACCGGCGACATTCAGCAGGATGCCGATCAGCAGCAGCATTTTGCTGTGTCGGGTGGGGCCAGCTGCGGCCATTACCAAGCGTGAGATGCGCGTGCCGATGAGATAATTGACGATGATCGACAGGCCGATCAGGAGTAGATACTTCGGCCCCCAGTAGCCATAAAAGAATAGCGACGCCACGGCCAGCCACAGACGTGCAAGCGAGCCTTGCCTCAGTCGTGCCAACAGGAAATAGCCAGCCAGCACCACAGGCAGAAAGGCGTAGATAAAAATGGAGGAGCTGAAAAGCATATACAGCGGGCCCTGTTAGTCAGCGCAGCAGAATAACCGTCCGTGCGTAAACGAAAAACCCGGCGCAGGCCGGGTTCTTCGTCAAATGGCGAGGGGGCTTACTCGACCGCCTTCACCATGTCTTCGATGACCTTCTTCGCGTCGCCGAACACCATCATGGTCTTGTCCATGTAGAACAGTTCGTTGTCCAGGCCGGCGTAGCCACTGGCCATGGAGCGCTTGTTGACGATGATGGTCTTGGCCTTGTAAGCCTCGAGGATCGGCATGCCGGCGATCGGCGACTTCGGATCGTTCTTCGCCGCCGGGTTGACCACGTCGTTGGCGCCGAGCACCAGCACCACGTCGGTCTGACCGAACTCGGAGTTGATGTCCTCCATCTCGAACACCTGCTCGTAGGGCACTTCGGCCTCGGCCAGCAGAACGTTCATGTGGCCCGGCATACGACCGGCTACCGGGTGGATCGCGTACTTCACGGTCACGCCGCGGTGGGTCAGCTTCTCGGCCAGTTCCATCAGCGCGTGCTGGGCACGGGCTACCGCCAGGCCGTAGCCCGGAACGATGACCACGGTGTCGGCGTTGGTCAGCAGGAAGGCGGCGTCGTCGGAGGAGCCCGACTTCACGTTGCGCTCCTGCTGGGCACCGGCCGGGCCGCCTGCATCAGCGTCGGCACCGAAGCCGCCGAGGATGACGTTGAAGAACGAGCGGTTCATCGCCTTGCACATGATGTAGGACAGGATGGCGCCCGAGGAGCCTACCAGCGAACCGGCCACGATCAGCATCGAGTTGTTCAGCGAGAAGCCGATACCGGCCGCCGCCCAGCCCGAGTAGCTGTTGAGCATGGACACCACCACCGGCATGTCGGCACCGCCGATCGGGATGATGATCAGCACGCCGATGACGAAGGCCAGGGCCACCACGATGGCGAAAGCGGTGATATTGCCGGTGAAGGTGAAGTACAGGCCCAGGCCCAGGATCGCCAGGCCGATGACCAGGTTGACCATGTGCTGGCCCTTGAACACCACCGGGGCACCCTGGAACAGACGGAACTTGTACTTGCCGGACAGCTTGCCGAAGGCGATCACCGAGCCGGAGAAGGTGATGGCACCGATGGCCGCGCCGAGGAACAGCTCCAGGCGGTTGCCCGAGGGGATGGCGTCACCCAGGTTGGCGACGATGCCCAGCGACTGCGGCTCGACGACAGCGGCAATCGCGATGAACACGGCAGCCAGGCCGATCATGCTGTGCATGAAGGCGACCAGTTCCGGCATCTTGGTCATCTCGACGCGCTTGGCCATGATGGAGCCGGCGGTACCGCCGACCAGCAGGCCGACCAGCACGTAGCCCAGGCCCTTGGCAGCGCCGCCCTCGGCCATTTCCGCGCCGAGCTTGAACACCAGGAAGATGGTGGTGACCACGGCGATGGCCATGCCGATCATGCCGAAGGCGTTGCCCTGGCGCGACGAGGTCGGGTGGGAAAGGCCTTTCAGCGCCTGGATGAAGCAGACGGAAGCGACCAGGTACAGCAGGGTGATCAGGTTCATGCTCATCTTATTTGCCCTCCGCCTTGGCCTTGGGCGCCTTCTTCTTGAACATTTCCAGCATGCGGCGGGTGACCAGGAAGCCACCGAACACGTTGACTGCGGCCAGGGCCACGGCCAGGGTGCCCATGGCCTTGCCCAGCGGGGTCACGGTCAGGGCGGCGGCCAGCATGGCGCCGACGATGACGATTGCGGAGATCGCGTTGGTCACGGCCATCAGCGGGGTGTGCAGGGCCGGGGTGACGTTCCATACCACGTGGTAGCCCACGTAGATGGCCAGCACGAAGATGATCAGGTTGTAGATGCTGGGGGAAATCAGTTCCATGTCTCTACTCCTTAGCCGTTGGTGCGCACGACGTTGCCATCGCGGCACATCAGGCACGCGGCGACGATGTCGTCTTCCAGGTTGAGGTGGAAATGGCCTTCCTTGTCGATGACGAGCTTGAGGAAGTCCAGCAGGTTGCGCGCGTACAGCGCCGAGGCATCCGCCGGCACCAGGGCCGCCAGGTTGCTGTAGCCGACGATGGTGACGCCGTGCTTGACGACGACCTGATCGACTTCGGTCAGCGGGCAGTTGCCGCCCTGGGCAGCGGCCAGGTCGATGACCACCGAGCCCGGCTTCATCTCTTCCACGGTCGCTTCATGCAGCAGAGTCGGCGCCTTGCGGCCCGGAATCAGCGCGGTGGTGATGACGATATCGGCCTGCTTGGCGCGCTCGTGCACGGCACCGGCCTGACGCTGCATCCACGACGCCGGCATCGGACGGGCATAGCCGCCAACGCCCTGGGCGCATTCGCGCTCTTCGTCGGTCTCGAACGGCACATCGACGAACTTGGCGCCGAGCGACTCGATTTGTTCCTTAACGGCAGGACGCACGTCGGAGGCCTCGATCACCGCGCCCAGACGCTTGGCGGTGGCGATGGCCTGCAGACCGGCCACACCGGCACCGAGGATCAGCACGCGAGCGGCCTTCACGGTACCGGCCGCGGTCATCAGCATCGGCATGAAGCGCGGATAGTGGTTGGCGCCCAGCATCACGGCCTTGTAGCCGGCGATGTTGGCCTGCGAGCTCAGCACGTCCAGGCTCTGCGCGCGGGAGGTACGCGGCGCGGCCTCCAGGGCGAAGGCGGTAATGCCACGGGCGGCCATACGCGCGATGGTCTCGTTGCAGAACGGGTTGAGCATGCCAACCAGTACCGCGCCGGACTTCATCAGCGCCAGTTCGGCGTCGTCAGGCGCCACGACCTTGAGCACCAGATCGGCACCAAACACGGTAGCGGCATCGCCAATATTGGCGCCGACGACTTCATAAACGTGGTCGGGCAGGCTGGCTTTCACGCCGGCACCGCTCTGCACAGTCACCTGATGGCCCTGGGCGATCAGCTTCTTGATGGTTTCGGGAGTTGCGGCAACGCGCGTCTCCCCGGCGTGGGTCTCGAGAGGAACACCGATGTGCACTGAGAAATCTCCTGCGTGATCGTTTTGGTGAACCAGCGCACTACGTGTGGCACGCGGGTGTGTGGGATCAGCACAAAGCCGCACCGGAAGAGGGCGGGCGCGGCATTTTGCAGGCGATTGCGAAGGCCTTCAAGAAATTCTGAAGCGGTACTGATTAATAACTACAAGTCATGGTGTGACTTGTAGTTCCTGTGTTGGTTCGCAAAGTGCCGATATTGCTGGTGCGCGCCGCGATTTGCGGCAGATCGCGGCGCAGAGCGGCATTCGGCGCGTGAATGGCCGTTCGTCGATTTGCCCGGATGGGCGGGGCGGCCTGCGGCAGGCGGCAGAAAATGTCGCAGAGGCGACGCTATGTAGTCGCCGGCACGCCAGACTACGCTGGTGCGCCGGCCGGGTGGCGGCCGCGATGCAGCCGCGGCGGGGTCAGGATGCCAGCGCCTTGCGCGGGCGGATGCAGGTGGGACCGGCGCGGTGCTCCACGGCCTGCTGGACTTCGGCGCGCAGGCCGAGCAGGAAGCCGAGTTCCGCGACCACGAACAGGGGGCCGACTACCAGCCCCATCAGGTCATCGACGAAGGCCGGCTTGCGGCCTTCGTAGTAGTGGCCGATGAACTGGATGATCCAGCCCACCACGAACAGGCCGAGTCCGGCGCTCAGCCAGAGTGCGGTGGTCTGCTGCGCCAGCACAGCGCCTGCCCACAGGCACAGCGCCAGCAGCGCGCCCATGAGGACGCCGAAGCGCAGGTCCAGGCGCAAATAGAAAAAGCCTGCGGCAATGGCCGTGAGCAGCGCCGGTGAGATCCACAGGCCGGCCAACTCCCAGCCGGGGCGTGACAGCAGGACGGCGACGGCCACGACTATCATCGGAATACCGATGAAGTGGCTGAATATGTTGCGGCGGTCGCGGTGGTATTCCGCGTATTGGCCGAGATGATCGACGAGGGTTTTCATTTTTTGTAGGTCCTCAGCAAGGCAGGGTGGTGGCATGATCTCGCCAGCCCCCGCTGCACGACTGTCACCTAGCCGACAATGACCATGACCGAGATTCGCCCCCTGCTGGAAAGCGGCCAGTGGTTCAGCCACTTGCCCTCTGCCTTGCGTGACGCGCTGCTGGGCGAGGCGCGGCTGCTGCAGCTGGAGCCAGGGCAGCGCCTGTTCCGCCGTGGCGATCCACCCTGCGGGCTGTACGCGGTGCTTGAGGGGATGATGCGCGTGGGCGCGGTCAGTCGTGACGGCAAGGAGGCGCTGCTGACCCTGGTCGAGCCGCCTTACTGGTTTGGCGAGATTTCCCTGTTCGATGGCCAGCCGCGTACCCACGATGCCTATGCCGAGGGCCCGGCACGCCTGCTGCAAGTGCCACAATCCGCCTTGCAGGCCCTGCTCGCGCGCGAGCCCGGCTACTGGCGCGACTTCGCCCTGCTGATGAGCCAGAAGCTGCGCCTGGCCTTCATCGCGCTGGAAGAGATGAGCCTGTTGCCGGCTGCGCCACGTCTGGCACGACGCCTGCTGATGATGGCCGAGGGTTATGGTGAGACCGGTCCGCGTCGGGTGTTGCACCTGGCCCAGGAGCAGCTGGCGCTGATGCTCGGCCTGTCGCGACAGACCACCAACCAGATCCTCAAGGACCTGGAGGCGCGGGGTGCGCTACGTCTCACCTACGGCGAAATCGAGATCACTGATCTCGGGACTTTGCGCCAGGCCGCAGGCGTGGCCTGAGGCTTGGGCTAAGCTGAAAGAAGGCGTTTTGCCAGCAATCCCTTCTTGGTTTTCAGGTCGTACCGATGCAGTTCGCCTTCCGCCGGCTCCTGTTCCTGCTGTGTCTGTGCCTGCTCAGCGGTGTCGTGAGGGCCGAGTTGCCGCTGCTCGATCTGCGCCGCGCCGATGTCGACACGGTGCCGGCCGTGCGTCTGCTGGAAGACGCCTCGGGCCAACTGTCGCTGTACCAGGCGCGTGGCCGCCTCCTGAGCGAGGGCACGGAACTGCGCGCTGTGCCCTCGCTGGGCTGGAGCGACAGTGCCTGGTGGCTGGGCTTCAAGCTGCAGGGGCGGGCCGGTGAGCGTTACTACCTGTGGCTGGATCACGCCTTCCTCGACGATGTGCAGCTGTGGGTCCTGGTTGGCGACCAGCTACAGCTCTACCGCCAGGTCGGCGACCGCCTGCCCTTCGCCCGGCGCGACGAGCCGGGGCGTGCTTTCCTGCTGCCGCTGCCGACCCTGGGCAGTGCGCCACAGGAGCTGTTGCTGCGCATCTCCAGTAGCTCCTCCATCGGCCTGCCGCTCAAGCTGATACCCGCCGAGCAGAAGGACCGCCTGCTGGCGACCAGCTGGTTGGGCAATGGGCTGATCGTCGGCGCCCTGCTGGTGATGGCCCTGTTCCATCTGCTCAAGTTCGTTGCTTCGCCGGATCGGCGCCTCGGCTACTACTGCGCGACCATCTTCAGCGTTGCCTGGTACACCGCATCGATCAACGACCTGACCAACCTGCTGCTGTGGCGCCATGTGCCCTGGGTCGCGCCGTTCGAGACCAACCTGTTCGGCGTACTCACCCTGGTCTGCAGCACCCTGTTCATCAGCGCCTCGCTGCGCCTGGACCAAGGGCTGCCGCGCCTGTTGCGCCACCTGTTGATTGCCGCGCACGGTATCACCCTGATCTGGGTGCAGATCAGCGGCGGGCGCCAGGGTTCGGCCGAGGCGGTCAACCTGATGATGTTACTGACTGGGCTGTTCCAGCTTGGCCTGACCCTGGTTGCCCTGTACCTGCGGCGCCCTTATGCCGGCTGGTTCGCGCTGTTCTGGAGCGCTGCCATCCTGCTGATGCTGATGCTGGGGCTGAGTCGTGCCGGGGTGATGCCGCGCAATATCTGGTTGGACCTGCTACACGCCTGGCTGCCGGTGATCTCGGTGTTCCTCTTCGGCATGCTCAATGGCCGTCAGCTGGATGATGTGCGTCAGGCCCTGCTGGCTTCGCGCGAGCAGGCCATCGTCAATCTGGAGCAGTATCGCGGGCTGTTTCGCAATGCCGCCGAGGGCATCTTCCGTTGCAATCGCCAGGGCCTGTTGCTGGAGACCAATCCCAGCTTTCTGCGCCTGCTGGGCCGTCCCGAGTCCGCTGCCGAGCTGCTCCAGGCGCAGCCGATCCAGGGCCTGCTGGCCCCCGGCGACTGGCAGCGTCTGTGTGGTCAGTTGAGTGAGGCGCAGCCCACCGCCAGTGGCGAGGTACAGCTGAAGGCCGCCGATGGGCAGAGCCGCTGGGTACATCTGTCGCTTCACGAGCAGCGCAGCCAGCACTGTATCGAAGGCATAGTCGTTGATCTCAGCGAACGACGAGCCCTGGAGCAGCGCCTGGCGCGCCAGGCGGCGCATGACTCGCTCACCGGCCTGGTCAACCGCCGTGAGCTGGAGCGACTGCTGCAGGGCAGCCTGGAGGGTGATGGCAGGCGTTTCAGCCACCTGTTGTTCCTTGATCTCGACCAGTTCAAGCAGGTCAACGATCTCTGTGGCCACTCGGCCGGTGACCAGCTGCTACGCCAGCTGGCCGGCCACCTGCTCGGCTGCCTGCCGAGCCAGGCCGAACTGGCGCGCATCGGCGGCGACGAGTTTGCTGTGTTGCTCGCCGGCTGCGAGCGACACGAGGCGCTGGCGCAGGCTGAGCGGCTGCGCCAGGCGGTCGAGGAGTTTGTCTTCAGCTATGGCGGCCGCCCGTTCCGCCTGTGCGTCAGCATCGGTGTGCTGGAACTGGAGTCCGGCGTACGCGACTGGGAGGAAGCACTGAACTGGGCCGACAACGCCAGCAGCATGGCCAAGGCCCAGGGGCGTAACCGCGTACACCTGTTCAACCCGGCCGACGGCGCGCTGGTCGAGCACCAGCGCCAGCTGCAGTGGATCGCGCGTTTGCGCGAGGCCATCGAGCAGCAGCACTTCGAGCTGTTCTACCAGCCGGTGCGGCCGTTGCAGGGGAGCGAGGAGGGCCTCCACTACGAGGTCCTGCTGCGTTACCGCGATCCGCAGTCCGGCGAGTGGGTGGCGCCCGGGCAGTTCTTCGCCGCCGCCGAGCGCTACGGTTTTCTCGCCCAGATCGACCGCTGGGTGCTGCGCCGCTACTGCGAATGGCTGGCGGCCAATCCCCGCCATCAAATGGAGCTGGGCCAGGTCAACATCAACCTCAGCGCACCCTCGCTGCTCGACCCGGAGTTCCATGACCTGCTCGACGAATTGCTGGATACCCATCGTCTGCCAGCCACCCGGCTGTGCCTGGAAATCACCGAGATGGTGGCCCTGGCCGAGCTGGGCAGCTCCGCCGGCTGGATCGAGCGCTTGCGTCGGCGTGGCCTCAGGGTGGCGCTGGATGACTTCGGCAGCGGGTTTGCCTCCTATGCCTACTTGCGCCATTTGCCGCTGGACCTGCTGAAGATCGACGGCACCTTCGTGCGCGGCATCGAGCGTGATCCGATCAACCGCGCCATGGTCGGCTCCATGGTGCAGATTGCCCGCCAGCTGGGCTTGCGTACCGTTGCCGAGTTCGTCGAGAACGCGGCAGCCCAGGATTGCCTGCGCGAGCTTGGCATCGACTACGCGCAGGGCTATTTCATCGGTCGTCCGCACCCTCTGGCGGAGCTGGCCGACGCGCTGTTCGCGGAGCCCTCATTGCCGCGCTAGGGCAACGCCTTAACTGCCACGACGGTCGAGCAGGTACGCGGGAATACGGTTCAGGAAATCCCCGCGCAGACCGAGCATGCGTGTGGCCCGGCTGTCCAGCAGCGTATCCAGCGGCTGGTTGCTCGGCAGTGCCAGCAACTGGGCCACCAGGTTGAGCACCAGGGCCTCACGGGAAAAGACGCCGCTGTCCAGGGCGTAGTACGCAGCGATCAGCTCGCGCAGGCCGAAGGGCAGGCGCCAGCGGATGCGCAATGCCGAGCCAAAACCGGCAGCACGCCGACGCAGGGCCTGCTCGATGTCTTCGTTGCTCAGCTCACCTCCGGCTTCCTGCCAGTCCTGCAGGCTGCGCAGCAGGGCCAGCTCGCCGATGTTGTGCAGCAGCCCCGCCGTGTAGCACAGCTCATGGTCCAGGCGCAGTTGGGCAGCCAGCCAGTGGGCCAACTCGGCGCTGCGCTGCGCCTGTTCGCCCACCTGGCTGGCCAGCTCGGCCAGGCGCGGGTCCTGCAGCCGTGCATTGCGCTGTACGGCCATGCCCAGCACCAGGTTGAGTACGCGGGCCACGCCCAGGCGCTGCAGGGCCTGGGTGAGCGTCTGGCAGATGCTGGCTCGCTGCTCGGCGGCGCTGTTGGCGGCGGCAATCAGGCGGGCGGTGATCTGCGGGTCGCGGGCGAATTCGCGGGCCAGCTGGCCCAGGTCGGTGTCGTAGGCCTGCAGGCTGCTGCTCACGGCGCTGCGGACGTCGGCCAGCAGCGGCGCGCCCTGGCCTTCTTCACGTACATCGTCAAGGTACTGGCCGAGATCACTGACCAGCAGCGCCGCCGGTGCCGCCAGGCGCTCGCCGCCGGCCGCCGGCAACAGGCCGTCGAGGCGCTGGCGCAGTAGCTCGGCGTTGAATGGCTTGGCCAGGTAGGCGGCAGGTGCCAGTGGCAGTACCGCGCGTACGCTGGCGGCATCCACCCGGCTGCTGATCAGCACACAGGGCAGCGCCGGAATGCGGGGGTGGCGGCGCAGCTGACGGAGCAGCTCGATGCCGTCCAGTCCGGGCAGCTCGCCGTCTGCGATGACCAGATCGGGCAGTTTGCGCCGGCAGCGGGCCAGGGCGGCCTCGCCGTCGGCAAAGTGCTGGATATGCGCATTCGGGCGTGCCGCCAGGACCAGTTGGGTCAGGAGATCGGCAGTCCAGGGGTCGGCCTCGGCAATCAGAACATCGGGTACGGCAGCCGCGGCAAACATGAGGAGCTCGATGGTGGCAAAATAATGGCGTCAAAACGCGGGGCGCGCATTTTACGTATTCGCCGAAGCCAAGCCAGTCATGTCCGACGAAGCGTTGATAAATAGTCGGAATCCGCCTTCCGGCAGTCGCCAGCCGAGGACGACTTGGGTCAATATCATTGCAGATGGCCACCATCACAACTACAACAATGGCCGCCCTTCAGCTTGCCTGAGAGGTGCCGACATCAAGTGAAGTGTCGCTTGTGGCGCTGCTTCCCATCAGTTCTGGAGTCTGCCCTGAATGTTCAATAAAAAATGGCGCCTGCGCTGCGAGGCTCTGCAGCAGGATGTTCAGCGGCTGCAGGCCGAGAAGTCGGCGCTGCAGCATGAGCTTGATGACCTGCGCTCTCTGCAGCAACAGAGCCAGCATGAGCAGAACGCATTGAATGGCGTCAGCCGTTATCACACCGAATTGCAGGGCAAGCTCGGCCGCTTCGAGGAATCGCTGGCCGAGACTCGTGATGGCGTGGTGGCCCAGGCCGAGCAGCTGCGTAGCGAGGTCGACAAGCAGCGTCAGCACAGCGGCGTGTTTCAGGAGACCTCCACTCTGCTCGCCGGCTTCTCCAGTTCACTCAGCAGCATGGCCGCCCAAGGCGTGAGCAGTGTGGAAAGCGTAGGGCTGCTACAGCAACGGGTGGGGGAGATCAGTCGCATTGTCGAGTTGATCAAGGCAATTTCCGATCAGACCAACCTGCTGGCGCTGAACGCGGCCATCGAGGCGGCGCGTGCTGGCGAGCAGGGTCGCGGCTTTGCCGTGGTTGCCGACGAGGTCCGCGCCCTGGCCCAGCGCACCCACCAGGCGACCCAGGAAATCAGTCAGCTGGTTGGCAGCATCAACCAGGAAACCGACAGTGCCAGTCGCTCGATTGGCGCGTTGTCGGATGAGGCTTCCCGACTGTCCGGTGATGTCTCGCGTTCGGCGCAGACACTGGATGAGATGGTGGTGCTGGGCGAGCACATGAGTGGCTTGATCGAGCGAATTGCCCTGAGCTCCTTCTGCGAGGCGGTTAAGCTCGACCACTTGCTGTTCAAGCTGGACCTTTATCAGCGCCTGTTCCAGCAACAGACCACGGCAGCCTTGTCCGACCACCACAGTTGCCGACTGGGCCGTTGGTACCAGAGTGTTGAGGCGATGGACCTCTATGGACGCGAGCGCAGCTTCCAGCAACTGGAGGAGCCGCACCGTCAGGTGCACCAGGCCGCACATCAGGCGCTGGAGGCCGCTGCGCGTCAGGAGTGGCAGCAGGTGCTGCGGGCTGTCGACCTTATGGAAGGCTCCAGCATGGACGTCAGTCGTCTTCTCGGTGTTCTCGCCGCGAGCCGCTGAGGTTCAGTTGCCGCCGGCGAGCTGGCGATCCAGCAGGAGGCGGCTGGCGTTCAGTACCTCTTCCTGGCGCTGTGGCGTGGCCAGCATGCGCGCCACCAGCAGTGCGCCGACGCACTGGGCGAGGATTGCCCAGGCCAGCTGCGGGTCATCCAGGACCTCGCCCCAGGCTTGCTGCAGGCGCACCAGCCAGTGCTCGGCGTTCTCACGCACGGCGCGGTCGGCGCGGGCAATCTCCGCGCCCAGGGTGGGTAGCGCGCAGCCGCTGTCCGGCTGTTCGACGTGCTGCATGGTCAGGTAGATATCCAGGCAGCGCTGCAGCTTGTCGCCAGCACTGCCGTCGCTGCCCAGTAGTGCCACGCTATGGCTCAGCTCGCGCTCGACGATGGCGGCGAATAGCGCGTCCTTGGAGGCGAAATGGCCGTAGAAGGCGCCGCCGGTGAGGCCGATGGCTTTCATCAGACCGTCCACCCCGGTTGCGGAAAAGCCGCCGCGCTTGGCCAGCGCACCGCTGCTGGCGAGCAGCTTGTCACGGGTCTGCGCCTTGTGTTCGGTGGAATAGCGCATGACGAAACTCCTGCTTGACGGGTGCGCAAGCGTAACATAACGTCCGTTAACTAAACGATCGTTTATCAAATGAGGTGAGCAGCATGAGCGACAAGAAAGTGGTGTTGGTGATCGGCGCCGGCGACGCGACCGGTGGGGCCATCGCCAAGCGCTTCGCTCGTGAAGGCTACGTGGCTTGCGTGACCCGGCGCAGTGCCGACAAGCTGCAGCCGCTGGTCGACGAGATCCGTGCCGCCGGTGGCGAGGCGCATGGTTTTGCCTCCGATGCGCGCAAGGAAGAGGAAGTCGCCGCGCTGGTCGAGGGCATTGAGCGTGACATCGGCCCGATCGAGGCCTTCGTCTTCAACATCGGCGCCAACGTGCCGTGCAGCATCCTCGAGGAAACCGCGCGCAAGTACTTCAAGATCTGGGAAATGGCCTGCTTCTCGGCCTTCCTCACCGCCCAGGCGGTGGCGCGCCGCATGGTGACCCGCGAGCGCGGCACTATCCTCTTCACCGGGGCCACCGCCGGGTTGCGCGGCGCCGCCCACTTTGCCGCCTTCGCCGGTGCCAAGCACGGCGTGCGCGCCCTGGCGCAGAGCATGGCGCGCGAGCTGGGGCCGCGGAACATCCATGTCGCCCACGTGGTGGTGGACGGCGCCATCGACACCGCCTTTATCCGCGACAGCTTTCCCGAGCTTTATGCGCGCAAGGAGCAGGACGGTATCCTCGATCCAGAACACATCGCCGACAACTACTGGTTCCTGCACGCCCAGCCGCGCGATGCCTGGACCTTTGAGCTGGATCTGCGGCCCTGGATAGAGAAGTGGTGAGATGCGGCGGCCTGCTACGCGTCGCTTGCGATACGCCGTTAAGCACTAAAGGGCGCCGCAGTTGTTTTGCGGCGCCAGAACAATCACAAGAGAGATGCCGCCCATGAGCAAGACCGTAGAGTTCTATTTCGATTTCGGCAGCCCCACCACCTACCTGGCCTGGACTCAGCTGCCCAGGCTTTGCGCCGAGGAAGGCGCGACTCTGGTGTACAAGCCGATGCTGCTCGGCGGGGTGTTCCAGGCCACCGGCAATGCCTCGCCGGTGACCATTCCGGCCAAGGGCCGCTTCATGCTGCAGGACCTGGCGCGCTATGCCCGTCGCTACCAGGTGCCGATGCAGTTCAACCCGCATTTCCCGATCAACACCCTGCCGCTGATGCGCGCCGCGGTGGCCGTGCAGCAGCGCCTGCCGGAGCGTTTCGAGGCCTTCCTCAAACTGATCTTCGAGGCCATGTGGGTGCAGGCGCGTAACCTCGGCGACCCGGCCGTGCTGGCCGAGGTGCTGGCCGCCGGCGGTTTCGATCCGCAGCAGTTGCTGGGGCTGATCGCCGAGCAGGCGATCAAGGACGCACTCAAGGCCAACAACGACGAGGCGATCAAGCGTGGCGTATTCGGTGCGCCGAGCATGTTCGTCGGCAACGAGCTGTTCTTCGGCCAGGACCGCCTGGACTTTGTGCGCGAAGCGCTGCAGGCGGGGTGAGATCTTTTCTCACCCCCGCCCCAGCCCGCGAGGCGCTGCAGGCCTGAGCGCTGGCGTAGCCCGGATGCAATCCGGGGCGGTGTTGCCTGCTTCCCGGATGCCATCCGGGCTACAGCAAGCGGCAGACAAAAAAAGACCCGCCGAAGGGCGGGTCGTAAGGGAGACGCCTGGCCTGGTGAGCCACAGGCGAATCGGGCATCGCCCCGGCAGGGGCGACACGCAGGATCGAGGCTCCCGCTGTGCGGGAGCCATGACGCTTAGGCCAGTTCGTCGAAGCACTCGGCGACGATGGCGATGCCTTTTTCCAGCTGGGCATCCGGGATGGTGACCGGCATCAGGAAGCGGATGACGTTGTAGTAGGTGCCGCAGGACAGCAGAATCAGGCCCTTCTCGCGCGCACGGGCAACGATCTTGCCGACCAGTTCGGCGGCCGGCTTGTTGTGGTCGCCGCCTTCGAACAGCTCGATGGCAACCATCGAACCCAGGCCGCGTACGTCACCGATCACCTTGTGCTTGGCGGCGATGGCATTCAGGCCGGCCTTGAGCTTTTCACCCAGGGCCTGCGAACGCTCCAGCAGCTTCTCCTCCTCGAACACTTCCATCACGGCCAGGGCTGCGGCGCAGGCAATCGGGCTGCCGGCATAGGTGCCACCCAGGCCGCCCGGAGCGATGCTGTCCATGATCTCGGCCTTGCCGCACACGCCGGAGATCGGGAAGCCGCCGCCAACCGATTTGGCGAAGGTGGTCAGGTCCGGCACGATGCCCAGCTGCTCGGTGGCGAAGAAGGTGCCGGTACGGCCGGCGCCGGTCTGTACTTCGTCGGCGATCAGCAGGATGCCGTGCTCGTCGCACAGGGCGCGCAGACGCTGCATGAAAGCCGGCGAGTTGACATAGAAACCACCTTCGCCCTGCACCGGCTCGATGATGATGGCGGCGATATCGCGCGGCTGTGCGTCGTTCTTGAAGATGCGCTCGATGCTGGCGATCGACTCGTCTTCGCTGATGCCGTGCAGCGGGCAGGGTGCCAGGGCGCGGAACACGCCGCCCGGCATCAGGCCCATGCCGGCGGAATACGGAACCACTTTGCCGGTCAGGCTCAGGGTCATCATGGTGCGGCCGTGGTAGGCGCCGGTGAAGGCGATCACACCCGCGCGGCCGGTGGCGGCACGGGCGATCTTCACGGCGTTCTCGACGGCTTCGGAGCCGGAGGTGACCAGCAGGGTCTTCTTGGCGAAGTCGCCCGGCACGCGCTTGGCGATCTCTTCGCACAGCTTGATGTAGGGCTCGTAGGCCAGCACCTGGAAGCAGGTGTGGGTCAGCTTGGTCAGCTGCTCCTGCACGGCGGCGATCACCTTCGGGTGCAGGTGGCCGGTGTTCAGCACGGCGATGCCGCCGGCGAAGTCGATGTACTCGCGGCCGTCGACGTCCCACACGGTGGCGTTCTCGGCGCGCTCGGCGACGATCGGGTGGATCTGGCTGACACCACGGGCCACGGCGGCCTGGCGACGCTGCAGGAGGGATTCGTTCTTGCTCATTGTGGTCCTCATAAGCCGCAACTCACGGCTCGTTCCAAGGATGATGACGGGGCGGGCGACGCTGCAGCTAACGATGATCGAACTGCCGTCTACTCGCTGGCCGTCGGCTGGGTTAGCCGGTGCCACCACCGGAAACGCCGACGCCGGGTGACCACGACTCCTGCCTGTCACCCGACACCCACGGATTCATAACTGGAAAGCTTGAAATCGGTTCATGGCCTCGCGAGCTAGAGCCAGACAAGGCGGAAGTAGCCGAGGGAGCGCAGTTTACGAGCTGTAAATGAGCATCCCGAGGCTACTGCCAACGCCGTCTGGCCGACGCGCAGCAGGCCATGGGCCGGTTTCAGACGCCGCCCAGGCACATGTATTTAATTTCGAGGTAGTCCTCGATGCCGTACTTGGAGCCCTCACGGCCCAGGCCGGAAGCTTTCACGCCGCCGAACGGTGCGACCTCGGTAGAGATCAGGCCGGTGTTGATGCCGACCATGCCGTACTCCAGGGCCTCGGCCACGCGGAACACGCGGCCCATGTCACGGGCGTAGAAGTAGGAGGCCAGGCCGAACTCGGTGTCGTTGGACAGGCGGATCACCTCGGCCTCGTCCTTGAAGCGGAACACCGGGGCCAGCGGGCCGAAGGTTTCTTCCTTGGCCACGGCGGCGTTGTTCGGCACGTCGATCAGGATGGTCGGCTCGAAGAAGCTGCCACCCAGGGCATGCGGCTTGCCGCCGAGGGCCAGCTTGGCGCCCTTGCTCACGGCGTCGGCAATGTGCTCCTCGACCTTGGCCACGGCCTTGGTGTCGATCAGCGGGCCGGTGGTGGTGCCGTCTTCCAGACCGTTGCCGATCTTCAGCTTGGCCACGGCGGCCTTGAGCTTGTCGACGAAGGCGTCGTACACGCCGTCCTGCACGTACAGGCGGTTGGCGCAGACGCAGGTCTGGCCGTTGTTGCGGTACTTGGAGATCAGCGCGCCTTCCACGGCGGCATCCAGATCGGCGTCGTCGAAGACGATGAACGGCGCGTTGCCGCCCAGCTCCAGGGACACCTTCTTGATGTCGTGGGCGCATTCGGCCATCAGCTGGCGACCGATCTCGGTGGAGCCGGTGAAGGTCAGCTTGCGCACGATCGGGTTGCTGGTCAGCTCGCCGCCGACTTCGCCGGCGCTACCGGTGACCACGCTGAACACACCGGCGGGGATGCCGGCGCGCTGCGCCAGTTCGGCCAGGGCCAGGGCGGAATACGGGGTCTGCGAGGCCGGCTTGAGCACCATGGTGCAACCTGCGGCCAGGGCCGGGCCGGCCTTGCGGGTGATCATCGCCGCCGGGAAGTTCCACGGGGTGATGGCCGCGGTCACGCCGATCGGCTGCTTGATCACGATGATGCGCTTGTCCGGCTGGTGGCCGGGGATGGTGTCGCCATAGATGCGCTTGGCTTCCTCGGCGAACCACTCGATGAAGGAAGCGGCATAGGCGATTTCGCCCTTGGCTTCGGCCAGCGGCTTGCCCTGCTCCAGGGTCATCAGGCGGCCCAGGTCGTCCTGGTTGGCCATGATCAGCTCGAACCACTTGCGCAGCTTGCCTGCACGCTCCTTGGCGGTCAGCGCACGCCAGGCCGGCAGGGCGCGCTCGGCGGCCTCGATGGCGCGGCGGGTCTCGGCGCGGCCCATCTTCGGCACGCTGCCGAGGATCTCGCCCGTGGCCGGGTTGTTCACGGCGATGGTCTGGCCGCTGTCGGCGTCCAGCCACTGGCCGTCGATGAAGGCCTGTTGGCGGAACAGCTGGGCGTCTTTCAGTTGCATGGCGTTCTCCTGTACGCGCCACCATGGAGGCAAGGCAGTAAGGGCATAAAGTTCGCCCGCCGGGAGGGCGGGCGTTGCGTTTGAAATGTCAAACGAATGCTAGGGCCGAGTTGCACAAAGGGCAAGAGCCTTGTTCGATAAAACCAACAAAATAACCAAAAAGTATGAGGTATCCCGGGGGCCGATGATTTTGTCCGAACGCGTTACGGCAGGCCAGCCCTGGTGGGGATTACAGGCTTCAGGTCGGGCGCCGGGGTGTCGATGGTGGATGTTCGATATATAGAACGCGCGTGCGGGTTCTCAGTGTAGTGCCTTTTGCCACAGGCTACAGCGCTGCCTGGCTGCGAATCAGGGGATTGGCTGACCGGTCCGGGCCCCTTGGTGTCGCTCGGGCCATGTACTGTCGCTGGCTGGCTCGACCAGCAGGCGCGTTGATCGATGGCCCGCATGGACGCCCGCAAGGCGGATGCGTATGATTGCGCCCCGCAACGCATCCGTAGCTCAGCTGGATAGAGTACTGCCCTCCGAAGGCAGGGGTCGTGGGTTCGAATCCCGCCGGATGCGCCATCTATGCAAGGCCCTGGAAGCAATTCCGGGGCCTTTTTGTTTTTGCGGCTCAAGCGCGGTGGTGCCCGTTCACGGGCTTGCCTGCATGGCGTTCGCCAACCAAAGCCAACCACCTGACCTGGCATACCGGCCGCCGGCTGGGTCATCCGTGGACCGCCATGCTTCGTTGGCTCCGACGTCCGGCGGTACCGCTCACCATGGCTGATCCATCGCATAGGGCGTTTGGCCAGGAGACGCTTTGTGACTGCGGCAGCGACCCCACGACATTGCGGTTTCCGGCTGTCGTGATGTCGCCTGCATCAGGGGCAACAAGTCACACAATGTGAGGGAAAACTAGGCTAATGTGACGCCTTCTCCATGGAATGGATGGCAAATATGTCGGATCAATCAGGTTCTCTCCTGGTTTCGACACGGCCGGCCAAGCTGGCCGAACGGGTGGCCGAGGCGCTGAAGCGCGACATCAGCGCGATTGGCTGGCCGGTCGGCCAGGTGTTCGGCTCCGAGGCGCAGCTGATGGAGCGCTACGGTATCGGCCGGGCCACCCTGCGCGAGGCGATACGCCAGCTGGAGCGCCACGGCGTGGCCAATATGCGCCGTGGCAGCGGTGGTGGCCTGGTGATCAGTCGTCCGGCGCGCGACTCGGCGGCGCTGGCGCTGGCCACCTACCTGGAACTGATCGATGTCAGCTTTGGCGAACTGTACGAGGCGCGAGCGCTGATCGAGTCGCAGGCGGTGCTGCTGGCCGCCGAGCGGCTGGACGAGCCGGACATCCCGCGGGCGCGGGAACTGATCGAGCTGCTCGGGCAGGAGCAGCCCGGCTGCTTCAACGTCGAGCTGCACCTGCTTGCCGAGGTGCGCGACTTCATCTGTCGGGTTTCCGGCAATGCGGCGATCAGCCTGATCCTTGAAGCCCTGCAATGTGTCACCGTCAGCGGCCGTACGCCGCGCGACGCGCATGGCCGGGAGCGGGTGCAGGCAGTATTCGGCCAGGTGCGCCGGCTGAAGATCGAGTTGCTGGAAGCGCTGATCGGTGGTGACGGCCTGCGCGCCCGCGAGCGCATCCAGGACAAGCTGCGCCTGACTCGCGAGCTGCTCATCGAACTGCGCGGCGGTCTGAGTCATGGCCCCACCTCGGCCATGACCGAGCTGGCGGCGGCTCCCGACTTTGCCTTCTCGCGTGTCTACGACAAGAGCGCCCACCGCCTGGCCGTGGTCATCGCCCGCAACATCAGTGCGTCGGGGCTTGGCAGTGGTGCGCGGATCGGCGCCGAGCCGGACCTGCAGGCGCGGCATGGTGTCAGCCGCGCGGTGCTGCGCGAGGCGGTGCGCACGCTCGAACTGCACGCCATCGTGCGCAGCCGGCGCGGCCCTGGTGGCGGCCTGCTGGTGGCCACACCGGACCCCAGCTACACCGTGCGCCTGGCGGTGGAGTACCTGGGCCAGGCGCAGCCGCTCAGCCAGCATTTTCATGCGGTGTGGAAGAACCTCCAGCTGGCGGTGGCCGGGCTCGCGGCTGAGCGTCTGGACGCTGCCGGGCGGCAGCGCCTGCAGGGGCTGCTGGACAGCCTGCAGCGTGCCAGTGCGGCGGAGCGTCTGCGGCGCAGTGGTGAACTCGACCTGTGCCTGGCCGAGCTCAGCGGCAACCGGGCGCTGGCGCTGTTCGTGCGGCTGCTCGGCGCATTGGCCGAGAGCTACCCGACCGGCGCGGTGGCGCAGTGGATTCTGCAGCACCTCGGCGAGCACCAGGCGCGCCTGGGGGCGGCGGTGCTGGCCGGTGACCCCAGCCTGGCCCGGCGGCGCATGCTTGATCAGCTGCGCCTGATCGAGACCGGTTTCGGCCTGGCCGAGGACTAGGTCCTATACCACGCCGGCATTGCGCAGCGCGGCAATCTGCTCCTGATCCAGTCCGAGCAGGCGCTGTAGCACGGCGTCGCTGTGCTCGCCGAGCAGCGGCGGCGCATTGCGGTATTCGACCGGGCTGGCGGACAGGCGCAGTGGGCTGGCCACCTGGGGCGTGGTGCTGCCCAGGCTGTTGGGCAGATCGAGGCGCAGACCGCGGGCCTGGACCTGCGGATCGGCGAACACCTGGGCCAGGTCGTTGATCGGCCCGCAGGGCACGCCGGCCGCCTCCAGCAGCGTCACCCATTCGGCGGTGCTCTTGAACACCGTGGCCTGGCGCAGCAGAGGGATCAGCTCGGCGCGGTGATCGACCCGCGCCTTGTTGGTGGAAAAGCGCGGGTCGTCGGCCAAAGCCGGTAGGCCGGCGACCTCGCAGAACTTGCGGAACTGCCCATCGTTGCCCACGGCGAGGATGAAGTTGCCATCGGCGCTGGGGAAGTCCTGGTAGGGCACGATGTTCGGGTGGGCGTTGCCCATGCGCCGGGGCGCCACGCCGGTGGCCAGGTAGTTCATCGCCTGGTTGGCCAGGCAGGCCACCTGCACGTCGAGCAGCGCCACGTCGACGTACTGGCCTTCGCCGGTCTTGTCGCGGTGCGCCAGGGCGGCCTGCACGCCGATGGCGGCGTACAGGCCGGTGAGCAGGTCGGTGAGGGCGACGCCGGTCTTCATGGGGCCGCCACCCTCCTCACCATCGGGCTTGCCGGTCAGGCTCATCATGCCGCCGAGGCCCTGGATCATGAAGTCGTAGCCTGCCCGCCTGGCGTAGGGCCCGTCCTGCCCGAAGCCGGTGATCGAGCAGTAGATCAGTCGCGGGTTGACCGCTTTCAGCGAGGCATAGTCGAGGCCGTAGGCCGCCAGGCCGCCGACCTTGAAGTTTTCCAGCAGCACGTCGCACTGCGCCGCCAGTTCGCGCACCAGGCGCTGGCCCTCGGGCTGGGTGAAATCCAGGGTCAGCGACTGCTTGTTGCGGTTGGCGCACTGGAAGTAGGCCGCTTCGCGGCTGTCGTTGCCGGCGCCATCCTTGATGTAGGGCGGGCCCCAGTGACGGGTATCGTCGCCACTGCCGGGGCGCTCGACCTTGATCACCTCGGCGCCGAGGTCGGCGAGAATCTGCCCGGCCCAGGGGCCGGCGAGCACGCGGGACAGGTCGAGAACACGCAAATGGGACAGGGCGCCGGGCATATGGATCTCTCGGAGAAGTCCCCTCTCCCGCTAGCGGGAGAGGGCTAGGGAGAGGGAAGGTTGGTGCGCCGGAATATCGCCCTCTCCCCCTGCCCCTCTCCCATAAATGGGCGAGGGGAGAAAGACGCGCGGCCAAAGTGACTTAGAAGAACGCCTGCAGACCGGTCTGGGCACGGCCTAGGATCAGTGCGTGGACGTCGTGAGTGCCCTCGTAGGTGTTGACTACCTCCAGGTTGACCAGGTGGCGGGCCACGCCGAACTCGTCGCTGATGCCGTTGCCGCCCATCATGTCGCGGGCCATGCGCGCGATATCCAGCGCCTTGCCGCAGCTGTTGCGCTTCATGATCGAGGTGATCTCCACCGCGGCGGTGCCCTCGTCTTTCATCCGGCCCAGGCGCAGGCAGCCTTGCAGGGCCAGGGTGATCTCGGTCTGCATGTCGGCCAGCTTCTTCTGGATCAGCTGGGTCTGCGCCAGCGGGCGGCCGAACTGGGTGCGGTCCAGGGTGTACTGGCGCGCGGTGTGCCAGCAGAACTCGGCGGCGCCCAGGGCGCCCCAGCTGATACCGTAACGGGCGGAGTTGAGGCAGGTGAACGGACCTTTCAGACCGCGCACGTCGGGGAAGGCGTTCTCCTCGGGGCAGAACACATTGTCCATGACGATTTCCCCAGTGATCGAGGCGCGCAGACCGACCTTGCCGTGGATGGCCGGCGCGGACAGGCCCTCCCAGCCTTTTTCCAGCACGAAGCCGCGGATCTCGCCGGCGTCGTCCTTGGCCCAAACCACGAACACGTCGGCGATCGGGCTGTTGGTGATCCACATCTTGCTGCCGGTCAGGCGGTAGCCGCCGTCGACCTTCTTGGCGCGGGTGATCATCGAACCCGGGTCGGAGCCGTGGTTCGGCTCGGTCAGGCCGAAGCAGCCGATGTATTCGCCGCTGGCCAGCTTGGGCAGGTACCTCTGTTTGGTCGCCTCGTTGCCGAACTCGTAAATCGGCACCATCACCAGCGACGACTGCACGCTCATCATCGAGCGGTAGCCGGAATCGATGCGCTCCACTTCGCGGGCGATCAGGCCGTAGCACACGTAGTTCAGGCCGCTGCCGCCGTAGGTTTCGGGAATGGTGGCGCCGAGCAGGCCGGTCTCGCCCATCTCGCGGAAGATCTTCGGGTCGGTCTGCTCGTGGCGGAAGGCCTCCAGCACGCGCGGGGCCAGCTTGTCGGCAGCGAACTGCTGGGCGCTGTCGCGCACCATACGCTCTTCTTCGGTCAGCTGCTGGTCCAGCAGGAGCGGGTCGATCCAGTTGAAGCTTGCCTTGGCGGCCATGGTGCAATCCTCGAAGCGGTGGCAGTGAAGGGCCGGCGCGAAGCCGGGCAGTGGAGAAAGACTAGGCCTGCGCGGCGCGGGCGGCAAACGAGTATTTCGCACGATGTTGTGCGTAAACTTCACTTCGAGATAGCCTGAATCAGCTTTTTTGCTGCTTATGAGTGAGGTTTAGGCATACATGCGTCGCAAGATTCCCAGCACCGCGGCCCTGGTGGCCTTCGAGTCGGCCGCCCGCCACCAGAGCTTCACCAAGGCTGCCGACGAGCTGGCGCTGACCCAGAGCGCCGTGTGTCGGCAGATCGCCGGGCTGGAGGAGTTCCTCGGCATCGAGCTGTTTCGCCGCTCGCGGCGGGGCGTGAAGCTGACCGAGGCGGGCCTGGCCTACAGCCGCAAGGTGGCCGCACAGCTGGATGCGGTGGAGCGCGACACCCTGGCCGCCATGGGCCAGCAGGGCGCCCAGGGGCTGGAGCTGGCCGTGGTGCCGACCTTCGCCACCCAGTGGCTGGTGCCCCGCCTCAAGGAGTTCCAGCGTCTGCACCCGGAGGTCACGGTGCACCTGACCAACCGCACGCGGCCCTTCCTGTTCGCCGATACCAGCTTCGATGCCGCCATCTATTTCGGCGATGGCGACTGGTCGGGCACCGAGGCGCACTACCTGATGCCCGAGGAGCCGGTGCCGGTATGCAGCCCGGAGCTGCTGGGCGAGCGCACGCAGTTTGCCGCCACCGAGCTGGCCAACCTGCCGCTGCTGCAGCAGAGCACCCGGCCCTACGCCTGGCGTCAGTGGTTCGCTGCACAGGGCCTGAACGTGCCGCGCGATATGAGCGGGCCGCGCTACGAGCTGTTCTCCATGCTGGCCCAGGCGGCCATGCATGGCATGGGCGTAGCACTGATCCCGCCGTTTCTCATCCAGCGTGAACTGGACGCCGGCCTGCTGGTGCCGGCGCATCCGGCGGCACTGCTGAGCAGCGACAGGGCCTACCGGCTGATGATTCCCGAGCGCAAGGCCGAGTCTGCCGCGTTACGTGCTTTCCGCGACTGGCTGCTGCAGGCGGCGCGCGAGTATCGCGGCGTGGCATAAGGTGATATGGCGGGCATGAAAAAGCCGGGCATTGGCCCGGCTTGCTTTACCGCATCGGGACTCAGAGCGAGCCGGCGACCTGGCCGAGACCCATCCACTGGCCGGTCATGGAGCGTGCATGACGATCCACGGTGGTGGGTGCAAAAGCGCGGCCCGAGGCGCTGGCCAGGGCATTGCTGCCGCTGTTCATGTCCATCAGCGCGGCGCGCAGGAACTTCCAGCGGGTCTGCAGCTTGGCCACGGCGGGGTTGGCCTTGCCGTCCAGGCTACCCAGTTCCTTGTCGATCTGCGGTACCAGGATGCGCTCGTCCTGGCCGACATAGTTGTCTGGTTGCTCGCGCGCGATCTCGAAGCTGCCGATGTAGGAGCGGCTGAGGTACTGCACGGCCAGGTACTCGACCTGTGCCGGCAGCTCGCCGAGCGGATCGGCGTCGGGCACGCCACGTGCCACGGTCAGCAGTTCACGCAGGGCCTTGGCCAGGTCCTGGGGATATTCCCAGGGCATGTTGTCTTCATTGGGGCCAAAGGAAACACCCAGGCGTAACTGGGTAACAAGTTTGGTGGTCAATCCGGGAATTTCCGAACTGGCGCTCATCGCGGCCTGGGCGGATGTCTCCAGATCGGCGATGTCCTTCTCCAGACGTTGCAGATGCTCTTCCTGAAAGCCCTCGCCACGGACCAGAAGCAGGCTGCTGGTGGCGCGGCTGGCGTACACCTGTACTTGTTCGGCGGCCGTCATGGCTGCCGCATGGGCCACGGCAGAGAAGCTCGCCGCAATCCCGATAAATAGCGAAAAATACAATCGAATCAAAGAATTACGATTCATCCCCGGTCGCTCCCTAATTATTCTTGTCGGTGCGTGATGTCAGAAGGCAGGGCGGCCATCGGCGCAGCGGCAACAGCCTACTGCGCTTGTCATAGCAAAGGATGAGCCAAAAGAGTGATTCGTATCGCAATTCTGGCGCCGCCGCCGTGACGGTCCGGCTTGATGAGCTAGAGGGGCTTGGGCTGCCTGATACCGCATGCATGTAGCCCGGGTTGCGCGGTGGGCGCCGGCATTGCTGGTGGTCTGCACGGAATTGGCCAGCAGCTAACTAGCCGCCTGCCTGGAGAGGAGCCGATTCATGTTCATATTCTGTGGCAAGCAGCATCAGCGGGCTTTGCACTTCATCTCGGGCGCTTCATAGCCCCACACCACCGTCGCCTCACCCTGATGCTCCCAGAAGCTTTCGTTCCGACCCTGGTAACGCGCACCGCTGGTGGCTGGTTGCAGGTACATCAGCGAGCTGCTGTCGCCGAAGTCGAGGATGGCGGTCGGCGGCTCGGTGCGGAAGAAGGTGGCGGCCACTTCCTTGGCCGGGTTGCCGTCACATTGGTAGAAGACCGGGCCGGTGGCCTCGATGAGCCGGTAGCGCGCCTGCAGCTCGGCGATGCGCAGGCGATAGCTGTCGGTGATGCAGGTGGGCTGATCGTCGCTTTTCCAGCAGTCGTTGCGGCCCTTGATCCAGCTCCTCTGCTCGGCCTTGAGTAGCGGGGGCTGTTCGTTGCCGGCCTGCTGCTGCGCGGCCTTGTAGACCTCGGCCATTTTCCGGTCCAGTGCCGAGAGCGCCTCGCTCTGGCAGATCTGCTGCTCGATACTGCCGGCGTTGACCTGACTGCAGTCGAAGGCGGGTTGCGCCGCCTGGGACTGGCTCGCCAGCAGGGTCAGAGCAAGGGCAAAAGTGCGCATAAGGATCTCCATCTCGGGCTTGGTCAGAAGCCTAGCCCAGGATGAGGCTGCCTGGCGCGAGTTTGCCCTTGGGGCGGAGGCTCAGCGCAGAGTGTCGGGGCGCTGCCGCCCTGGTTTGAAGAACAGCTGGGCGCCGCGCTCAAGACCCACCAGGCTGCTGTGATCCTTGATCACCTCGGCCTCGATCAGCTCGTCCTGCCCTTCCACCTTGAGCGTCACCCGGGTGATCGCACCGAGCGGGCGGATGTCGCGCACCTGCGCCGCGCGGTGCTCGTCGATGGCCAGGCGCGACAGCGACACCTCGTGCGGACGGAACAGCAGGTGCTGGTCGTCGCCCAGGTGCAGACGGTTGGAGTCGCCGAGGAAGTGGTAGACGAAGTCGCTGGCCGGCTGCTCGTAAACCTCGGCCGGCGAGCCGATCTGCTCGATAGTGCCCTTGTTCATCACCACGATGCGGTCGGCCACTTCCATGGCTTCTTCCTGGTCGTGGGTGACGAACACGCTGGTCAGGTGCACTTCCTCGTGCAGGCGCGCCAGCCAGCGGCGCAGTTCCTTGCGCACCTTGGCGTCGAGGGCGCCGAAGGGTTCGTCGAGCAGCAGCACCTTGGGTTTCACCGCCAGGGCGCGAGCCAGGGCGATACGCTGGCGCTGGCCACCGGACAGCTGCTCCGGGTAGCGGTCGGCCAGCCAGTCGAGCTGGACCATGCCGAGCAATTCGTGCACCCGTTCGGCGATTTCCGCCTCGCTCGGGCGTTCGCCCTTGGGCTTCATGCGCAGGCCGAAGGCGACGTTGTCGAACACCGTCATGTGGCGGAACAGGGCGTAGTGCTGGAACACGAAGCCGACGTTGCGATCACGCACGTCGTGGTTGGACACGTCCTCGCCGTGGAACTGGATGCTGCCGGCGTCCGGCGTCTCCAGACCAGCGATGATGCGCAGTAGGCTGGTCTTGCCGCAGCCGGAGGGGCCGAGCAGGGCCACCAGCTCGCCGCTGTGGATATCCAGGTTGATCTCGTTGAGCGCGCGGAAGGCGCCGAAGGTCTTGCTGACGTTACGGATTTCGATGGACATGGCTTATTCCTCCGCGTCGCTGTGACGTAGGCGGGACAGACGGGATTCGCTCCACTGCTTGAGCAGCAGGATGATCAGCGCCAGGGCCAGCAGCAGGCTGGCGACGCTGAAGGCGGCGACATGGTTGTATTCGTTGTAGAGAATCTCGACGTGCAGCGGCAGGGTGTTGGTGTAGCCGCGGATATGCCCGGACACCACCGATACCGCGCCGAACTCGCCCATGGCCCGCGCAGCGCACAGCACCACGCCGTAGATCAGGCCCCATTTGATGTTGGGCAGGGTCACGTGCCAGAACATCTGCCAGCCACTGGCGCCGAGCAGGCGCGCGGCTTCCTCCTCCTGGGTGCCCTGCTCCTGCATCAGCGGGATCAGTTCACGGGCGACGAAGGGCACGGTGACGAAGATGGTCGCCAGCACGATGCCGGGCAGGGCAAAGATGATCTGGATGTCGCGGTCCTGCAGCCATTCGCCGAAGAAGCCCTGGGCGCCGAACAGCAGTACATAGATCAGGCCGGCGATCACCGGTGAGACGGAGAACGGCAGGTCGATCAGGGTCACCAGCAGGCTCTTGCCGCGGAACTCGTACTTGCTCACGCACCAGGCGGCGGCCACGCCGAACACCAGGTTGAGTGGCACGGCGATGCCGACGGCGAGCAGGGTCAGTTTCAGCGCGGCAATCGCGTCTGGCTCCAGCAGGGCGCTGAAGAAGGTGCCGAAGCCGAGTTTGAGGGCTTCGCTCAGCACCACGAACAGCGGCAGCAGGAGGAACAGGGCAAAGGTCAGCCACGCGCCGGTGATCAGTACACGGCGACCCAGGGGGCTGCCACGGCGCTGATCATTGGCCAGGGTGGAGGACGACAGAACGGTGCTACTCATGGCGGCCTCCTTATGGGCGTTCGATGCGGCGCTGCAGCAGGTTGATCAGCAGCAGCAGGATGAAGGACACCACCAGCATCAGCACGCCGATGGCCGTGGCAGCGTGGTAATCGTACTGGTCGAGCTTGACCATGATCAGCAGCGGCAGGATCTCGGTCTTCATCGGCATGTTGCCGGCGATGAAGATGACCGAGCCGTACTCGCCGACGCCACGGGCAAAGGCCAGGGCGAAGCCGGTCAGCCAGGCCGGCAGCAGGGCCGGCAGCAGCACATGGCGGAACACCTGGAAGGGCCTGGCACCCAGGCAGGCGGCGGCCTCTTCGACCTCGCGCGGAATGTCTGCCAGTACCGGTTGCAGGGTGCGCACGACGAACGGCAGGGTGACGAAGGTCAGCGCCAGGGTGATGCCCAGCGGGGTGTAGGCGATCTTGAAGCCCAGCTCAGTGGCAAACTGGCCGACCAGGCCGGCCGGGGCATACAGCGCGGTGAGCGCGATACCGGCCACGGCGGTGGGCAGGGCGAAGGGCAGGTCGATCATCGCATCGATGATCTTGCGCCCGGGGAAGCTGTAGCGCACCAGCACCCAGGCCAGCAGGGTACCGATCACACCATTGAGGAGGGCGGCGGCGAAGGCAGTGCTGAAGCTCAGCTTGAGCGCAGCCAGCACACGTGGTGCGCTGATGATGGCCCAAAATTCGGCCCAACTCAGTTGGGCGGCGTGCACGAACATGGCACCCAGGGGAATCAGCACCAACAGGCTGAGGTACACCAGGGTGTAACCCAGCGTCAGCCCGAAGCCGGGTATGACGGGGGAAATGCGGCGTGACATTGCTATGTCCCTTGTTCTTGGGGTGGGCAGGACGGGTGAAACCCGCACGAGGCCGGGTGATGGCTTATCGCGCGGGTCGCACACGCCCTACGGATGACTCTTAGTGGGCCTGGTAGATCTGGTCGAAGATGCCGCCATCGTTAAAGAACTTGGGCTGGGCGGTTTTCCAGCCGCCGAAGTCCTTGTCGATGGTCACCAGCTTCAGCTGCGGGAACTGTTTGGCGAACTCGGCGGCGACCTTCTCGTCACGCGGACGGTAGAAGTTCTTCGCGGCGATGCGTTGGCCTTCCTCGCTGTACAGGTACTGCAGGTAGGCGGTGGCGACTTCGCGGGTGCCCTTCTTGTCGACGTTCTTGTCGACCACGGCCACCGGCGGCTCGGCCAGGATCGACAGGCTCGGCGCGACGATTTCGAACTGGTCGCCGCCCTGTTCCTTCAGCGCCAGGAAGGCCTCGTTCTCCCAGGCCAGCAGCACGTCGCCGATCTGGTTGTTGACGAAGGTGATGGTCGAACCACGGGCGCCGGTGTCCAGCACCGGGACGTTCTTGTACAGCTTCTGCACGAACTCCTGGGCCTTGGCCTCGCTGCCGTACTTCTGCTGGGCATAGGCCCAGGCGGCCAGGAAGTTCCAGCGTGCGCCGCCGGAGGTCTTCGGGTTGGGGGTGATCACTTCCACGCCCGGCTTGACCAGGTCATCCCAGTCCTTGATGCCTTCCGGGTTGCCCTTGCGCACCAGGAACACGATGGTCGAGGTGTAGGGGGTGCTGGATTGCGGCAGACGCTCCTGCCAGTTTTCCGGGATCAGCTTGCCGAGCTTGTGCAGTTCGTCGATGTCGCCGGCCAGGGCCAGGGTCACCACATCGGCGCGCAGGCCGTCGATCACCGCGCGGGCCTGCTTGCCCGAGCCACCGTGGGACTGCTGGATCTTCAACGCTTCCTTGCCCTGGGCGGTCCAGTGCTTGTTGAAGGCGGCATTGAACTCCTGATAGAGCTCGCGGGTTGGGTCGTAGGAGACGTTGAGAATCTCGCTGGCCGCGAGGGCCTGGCCGGAGAACAGGGCGGTGGCCAGTGCGGCCAGGGCGAATCGACGGATGGACATGGAACTGCTCCTGAGAAGACGTATGGGCTTGGCTTTATGGGGTTGGGCGCTGCAGGGGTGTGCTCGCGGCCAGAAAACAGTGGCGATACGCCCTCCGGAGGTCCGGTCGGGTGGTCTTGGAGTCAGGCGGGTTTGCTGGCCTGGTGCTGCAGGCGGATTTTTTCCTTGCGCTCGATCTGCACCACCTGGCCGTTGTGCACGGTGATTTCCACCGCACCGAAACGCAGGTTCTGCAGGGCGACTTGGATTTCGCGCAGAATGCCGGCTTCTTCCTGGCCTTCGATGCTTCTGAGGGTTGCGCTCATGACTTCTGCTCCTTGGAGTGGTGCCCGGGGTGGGCGTGGAGCGGATAGTGGGGTCATGTGGTTTAGTCTTAAAAAGAATATTTAATGATTTATTTATTCTTTGTGGATCTATAAAGGCGTGGATACCGCCCAATCAGGCACGGGTTCCCGCTTCCTGACTATTGAGTCGAAAATTCTGCCGCTCGTCACAACCCGCGGGTGCCAGCATCGCCAGCGTGGTCGCAGCGCCATACGCTTTGCGCATGAATGTCACGAGGCGGCGTCCGATGGACGACAACGAGCAGGCTCCCAGCGAACTGGAAACCCTGACCCTGGCGCTGTTGCACAGCCGGGGCGAGGTCGAGCGCCTGCGTGAGCGCGAGCTGCTGGTGAGCAGCCTGCTGGGCGGCCTGAATGCCGTGCTCTGGGCCTTCGACTGGGGCCAGCAGCGGGTGGTCTACGTCAGCCCCGCCTACGAGCAGATCTTCGGGCGCAGCGCCGCTCTGCTGCTGGCCGACTACAACGAGTGGCTCAACAGCATCTACCCGGATGACATGGAGTACGCCGCCCGTAGCCTGGCTTCGGTTCACGAACTGGGTTCGGTGGAGCAGCGCGAGTACCGCATCATCCGCGGCGATGGTGAGGTGCGCTGGCTCAGTGACAAGTGCTTCGTCAGCCCGTCCAAGCTGTTCGGCGGCCAGTCGCTGATCGTCGGCATCGCCGAGGACATCACCGAGAAGAAGGCCCTGCAGAGCGAGCTGCACCGCCTGGCCACCCGTGACGTGCTGACCGGCGCGAGCAATCGCCGGCATTTCTTCGAATGCGCCGAGGTGCTGTTCGCCGAGGCACGCAGCAGCGGCAGCCCGCTGTCGTTCCTGCTGCTCGACATCGACGATTTCAAGAAGATCAATGACGGCCATGGTCATCAGGTCGGCGACCGCGTGCTGCAGCGGGTGGCTCATTGCGGCGCCTATGTGCTGCGTCGCGACGACCTGTTTGGGCGCATCGGTGGCGAGGAGTTCGCGGCGCTGTTTCCCAACTGCGATGCTGAGCAGGCTCGTCAGGTGGCCGAGCGCCTGCAACGTGAGGTGCAGCGCCTGCAGTTCGCCAGCGATGGCGAGAGCTTCGGCGTGACCATCAGCCAGGGCATCACCCTGCTTGGCGAAGGCGATGTGCTGGACGATCTCTACGCGCGCGCCGATGCGGCCATGTACCAGGCCAAGCGCCAGGGCAAGGACTGCATCGTCCTGGGCTAATAATTCTTTATGGAATAAGCAAATAAATTCTTATTCCTTCATTGCTGATCCCATCCTGCCTAGACTGGCCCTCGAAACGCATTCGAGGAGGCCTCGCCCATGGCCAGTCAAACCACTCACTACCTGATCCTGCCGGGCTGGCAGGGCTCGCCGGATGACCACTGGCAGAGCCACTGGCAGCGCAGTCTGCCGAACGCCAGCCGGGTGGAGCAGGCGGACTGGTACAACCCTGATCCGCACAGCTGGGTCGCCGCCCTCGAGCGGCACGTCGCCGCGGCCCGCGGCTCGCTGGTTCTGGTGGCCCATAGCCTCGGCTGCGTGACTGTGGCCCGCTGGGCTGCTCAAGCGCCGCTGGTTTCGCTGCGCAAGGTGCGCGGCGCCCTGCTGGTAGCGCCGGCCGATGTCGAGCGCGCCAACTGCCCCGAGGCCCTGCAGGGTTTCGCCCCCATCTCCCGCGAGCTGCTGCCTTTCCCCAGCCTGCTGGTGGGCTCGGACAACGACCATGCCGCCAGTGCGCCGCGCGCGCTGCAGCTGGCCCGCGACTGGGGCAGCCAGGCGGCGATCCTGCCCGGCGCTGGGCACATCAACGTGAAGTCCGGGCATCAGCGCTGGGAGCAGGGCTTCGCCTACCTGTACCGCCTGCAGCGGCAGATCGAGCAGCTGGAGCGCTTGCGCGCATGACCCGGCGAATGCGCCCACGCCGTTGGCGTCATTTCATTACCATTTGAGCCACCGCGTGGCGGCGGCTCGCGTCGAGACGAGAACGTTACATGAGCCGCCCCGCTTCCCCCCAGCAGGCCCTGCTGACCTTCGGCGATGCCGAGAAAAGCCCGCTGAGCATTCGCGCCAAGGCGCTGGTGTTCGTCGATCCACGCTCACGGCAGCTGCGCGAGCAGGCCAATGCGTTGGCTATTGTCGATCTGCCGGTGCTGATCGTCGGCGAAACCGGCACGGGTAAGGAGTTGCTGGCGCGTCACCTGCATCGCGAAAGCGAGCGGGGTGGTCTGTTCGTTTCCGTCAGCTGCGGCTCGATCAGTTCGCAGTGGGGCGAGGCCGAGCTCTTCGGTCATGCGGCGGGTGCCTACGTCGGTGCCGCCAGCAGCCGGGCCGGCTGGTTCGGCTCGGCCAATGGCGGCACCCTATACCTGGATGAGATCGGCGATCTGCCGCTGGCCCTGCAGGACAGGCTGCTGGCAGCACTGGAGACCCGCGAGGTGCTGCGCGTCGGCAGCCAGCAGGCGGTGCCGGTCGACGTGCGCCTGGTGGCGGCCACCAGCATCGACCTGGCCCAGGCGGTCGCGGCCGGCAAGTTCAGCGAGCGTCTCTATCACTACCTGGATGAGGGACGTCTGCCGCTGCCGGCACTGCGCGAACGCCCTGGCGATATCCTGCCGCTGGCCGAGTACTTCCTCGGCATCTATGCCCAGCGCCTGGGCCTGGCGATCCCGCAGATCGGCGCGGCCACCCAGGCGGCCCTGGAGAGCTACCCCTGGTACGGCAACACCCGTGAGCTGGAGAACGTCATCCACTTTGCCCTGCTGGTCAGCAGCGGCGAGGAGATCCTGCCGCAGCATCTCAATCTGCCGGTCCTTGATCTGGAGCGACAGATTGCCCGCCTTGATCCGCTGCAGCGCACTCGTTTGCTGGAGCAGTTTCAGCGCTAGCCGGCCATCGGCCGATAGCTGCACATCTTTGCCGCAAATCCGACTAACGTTGGGACTTTGCCGGGCCGCAGAATGGCGGGCCGGGGTGGGCGACCTGTGTTTCGGTTTTCTCCCCGGTCATCCGCTTGCTGGCAGTGCTCAAACAGAACTGTTTGACATAATCGACTGCCTGTTCGACATAATTGACGCTCCAATTCCAAAGCTCGGCATGCCCAGGCATCCGCCGTGCACCAAAGCCTTCAGCGGGGACAAGATGATCGAGGTAACCGAGGTTTCCATTGCCGAGCTGCGTGCCGCGCTCGAATCCGGCCGCACCACCGCGGTCGAACTGGTCGAGGCCTACCTGGCCCGGATCGACGCCTACGACGGCCCCGACAGCGCCACCCGCCTGAATGCCGTGGTAGTGCGCAACCCCGAGGCGCTGCAGGAGGCTGCGGCGTCCGACGCCCGGCGCGCCCGTGGCGAGACCCTCGGCCCGCTGGATGGCATTCCCTACACGGCCAAGGACAGCTACCTGGTCAAGGGTCTCACCGCCGCTTCCGGCAGCCCGGCTTTCAAGGACCTGGTGGCCCAGCGCGACGCCTTTACCATCGAGCGCCTGCGCGCCGCTGGCGCCATCTGCCTGGGCAAGACCAACATGCCGCCCATGGCCAACGGCGGCATGCAGCGCGGCGTCTATGGCCGCGCCGAAAGTCCGTACAACGAGCAGTACCTGACCGCGCCCTTCGCCTCCGGCTCGTCCAATGGCGCTGGTACCGCCACCGCCGCCAGCTTCGCCGCCTTCGGCCTGGCCGAGGAAACCTGGTCCAGCGGCCGTGGGCCGGCCTCGAACAACGGCCTGTGTGCCTATACGCCGTCGCGCGGGGTGATCTCGGTGCGCGGCAACTGGCCGCTGACGCCGACCATGGACGTGGTGGTGCCCTATGCACGGACCATGGCCGACCTGCTGGAAGTGCTCGACCTGGTGGTGGCTGATGATCCGGACACGCGTGGCGATCTCTGGCGCCTGCAGCCCTGGGTGCCGATCCCCAAACCGTCCGAGGTGCGCCCGGCGTCCTACCTGGCGCTGGCCAAGGGCACGGCCGTGCTCAAGGGCAAGCGCCTGGGCGTGCCGCGCATGTACATCAACAAGGACGAACTGGCCGGCACCAGCGAGAAGCCCGGCATCGGCGGGCCTACCGGGCAACGCATCCACACCCGCGCGTCGGTGATCGCACTCTGGGAGGCGGCGCGCGCGACGCTGGAAGCGGCCGGGGCCGAAGTGGTCGAGGTCGATTTCCCGCTGGTGTCCAACTGCGAGGGTGACCGCCCCGGCGCGCCGACCGTGTTCAACCGCGGCATCGTCAGCCCGGAGTTCCTGCATGACGAGCTGTGGGAGCTGTCGGGCTGGGCGTTCGACGACTTCCTGCGCGCCAATGGCGACCCCAGGCTGAACCGGCTGGCGGATGTCGACGGGCCGCAGATCTTCCCGCACGACCCGGGCACCCTGCCCAACCGCGAGGACGACCTGGCGGCCGGCATGGACGAGTACGTCAACATGGCCAAGCGCGGTCTCAAGACCTGGGACCAGATCGAGACCCTGCCGGACGGCCTGCGTGGTCTGGAGCAGACCCGCAAGCTCGACCTGGAGGACTGGATGACGCAGCAGGGCCTGGACGCCGTGCTGTTCCCCACCGTCGCCGACGTGGGCCCGGCAGATGCCGACGTGAATCCGCAGTCCGCCGATATCGCCTGGAGCAACGGTATCTGGGTGGCCAACGGCAATCTGGCCATCCGCCACCTGGGCGTGCCGACCGTCACTGTGCCGATGGGCGTGATGGCCGATATCGGCATGCCGGTGGGGCTGACTTTTGCCGGTCGTGCCTATGACGACAACCAACTGCTGAGCCTGGCTGCCGCCTTCGAGGCCACCGGCAGCAAGCGCCAGGTGCCGCCGCGCACGCCGCCGCTGGTGCGGCGCTAGCGGCCATGCCCCGTGGCGGCGCCACGGGGTTCCGGTTTAGCGAGCCATGCCGCGCGGCAGGCGGCTGCGTCCCGGCAGCTGCGCCAGGCGCTGCTGCCACTCGCCGCGCGCTACCCGTACGGTGCGCTGGCTGGCAGCGGCCACGGCCTGCGCGGCCTTCTCCGCCTTGGCGGCAGCCCGCAGCTCGGCCAGGCTCGGGGTCTTGCGCACGGGCTCGTTGACCTTCTTGTCGGCAGAGCGCAGGCAGAGCTTGCACGACACCTCGGCCAGGTCCTGGCTACCGTTCAGGTTCGCGCCCGCGCGCCCGCATGCAACGTTCTCTGGCGCGGTGAAGTAGTGGGTGACCAATCGAGTGACTCCTGCTTTTTTTCGGGCGCGGGATTCTACACAGTCACTCGGAAAAGTCTGCACTCGGGACCGACGAAAGCATGCTGGTACTCACGGACGTCGCCCGAATGGCCGCTCAGGAACTGTTTGCAACGCTGGAGCGTGCGGCTCAGCCCGAGAGGCGGCTGTCTTCCGAAGGCATGCCTGGGAGCATGCCGACAAGCAACTGCTCGGCCGGTTGCGGGCGACCGAACCAGTAGCCCTGGCCGTAGCCACAGCCGATCTGCTGGAGGTAGTGGGCCTGTTCCTTGGTTTCTATACCCTCGGCCAGCACGCGCAGGCCCAGGCTCTGGCCAAGACTGACGACAGCACGCGCGATGGCGGCGTCCTCATGGTCCTGCGGCAGGCCGCGGACGAAGCTCTGGTCGAGTTTGAGCTTGTTCACGGGCAGCCGCTTGAGCCTGGCCAGCGAGGAATAACCGGTGCCGAAGTCGTCGATGGCCAGGCGCACGCCGAAGCCCTGCAATTGACGCAGTAGCTCAAGGGCACGGTCGGCGTCGTCCATGACCGCGCTTTCGGTCACTTCCAGCTCCAGGCGTGCCGGCTCCAGCCCGGTTTCACGCAGGACGCGCTCGACTCGCTGATCCAGTTCGCCCCGGCTGAACAGACGGCTGGAAACGTTCACCGCCACGAACTCCAGTGGCACGCCCTGCGCCTGCCAGCGCACCATCTGCGCACAGGCCTGCTCCAGTACCCAGGCATCAATGGCGCCGATCAGGCCGCTGTCCTCGGCCACCGGGATGAACTCGCCCGGCGGCACCAGGCCGCGCTGTGGATGTTGCCAGCGCACCAGGGCCTCGACGCCGATCAGGGCATGGTCGTTCAGGCGGTGGATGGGCTGGTAGTGCACCCGCAGCTGGTCATGTTCCAGTGCCTGACGCAGTTCCGCTTCCAGTTTCACCCGCAGGCGCGCCTGAGCCGTCATGTCCTGGCTGTAGAAGCTGAACGCCTGGCGCCCGCTGCTTTTGGCACGGAACAGCGCGGAGTCGGCATTGCGCAGCAATTGCTCCACCGAGTCGCCATCGTCGGGGAACAGGCTGATACCGATGCTGGCGCCGATGAAAATGGTCTGCTCGTCAACGATGAACGGCTGCGCGAGGCAATCCTGCACACGCTGCGCCAGCGAGGAAGCCTGCTCGGCCTGAGTGCCGTCGTGGCTGAGCAGGCCAAACTCGTCACCGCCCAGGCGTGCCAGCGTCACCTTGTTGCCCAGACCCTCGCTCAGGCGCGTGCCGATGAGTTTGAGCAGGCGGTCGCCGAAGCTGTGACCGAGGCTTTCGTTGACGATCTTGAAATGGTCGAGGTCGATCAGCAGCAGGGCACCACGGCGACCGTCCTGGCGGGCGCGCTGCAACGCCTGCTCGATGCGCTCGCCGAACAGCAGGCGGTTGGGCAGCGTGGTCAGCGGGTCGTGGTGCGCCAGGTAGTCCAGTTCGCGTTGCGAGCGCTTGATCGCGCTGATGTCGGAGAACACCGCGACGTAGTGGCTGAGGTTGCCGTTCTCGTCATGGATGCTGCGGATGCACTGCCACATCGGGAAGATCTCGCCGCCCTTGCGCCGGTTCCAGATCTCTCCGCTCCAGGAACCACGCTGCTCCAGGGCGTGCCACAGGCTCTTGTAGAAGTCGACGTCGTGGTGCCCTGACTTGAACAGTCGCGGCGACTGTCCCAGCACATCTTCGGGGGCATAGCCGGTGATGCGGCTGAATGCCGGGTTGACGTGCACGATGCGCATATCGCGATCGGTGACCAGCACGCCTTCGAGGGTGCTGTCGAAGACTGCTGCGGCCTGGCGCAGGCTGTCCTCGTCGGCGCGACGCTGGGTGATGTCGCTGGAGGTGCCGATGAAGCGGTCGGGCCGGCCGGCGGCGTCGAGCAGCAGCTGCCCGCGAGAGTAGATCCAGCGGTATTCGCCATCACGGTGGCGCAGTCGGAAGATGCCCTCGTAATGCGCTGTCCGCTCCTCGAGCAGCGCGCGCAGGCGCTCCTCGGCCATCTTGCGGTCATCCGGATGCAGGCGCGACATCCAGGCCTGCTGATCCTGGCCGAACTCCTGTGACGTGAAGCCGAGCAGGGCGCAATAGCGTGGCGAGTAGAACACCCGCTGGCTCTTCATGTCCCAGTCCCACATGCCCTCCTGAGCGGAATCCAGCGCCAGGGCCAGGCGTTCCTCGTTCTCCTTCAGTTCCCGGCGTGCCTGGTCCTGCTTGCGCCAGTGGCGCAGCAGCACGGCATAGAGCACCAGGCTGCTGATCAGCACGAAGCCCAGGCCTTTCAGGGTCTGGAAGTGGCTGAGGGTTTCACGGTCGAAGCCCAGACCCAGCAGGAGGGTATCGCTGCACAGCACCCATAACACCGAGGCGATCAGGTAAAGCAGGGTGAGCTGCAGCGGTTTGCGCTGAATAATCATGGGGGAATTGGTCGGGGCGAGTTTTGCGAAATGCCGCACATTATAGATAAGACGGCATCCAGTGCATTCTCGTCTAACGGCGCACTGGCATTCTCCCGCAGCTTGGGGATAATGCCGTGGAGACTGAGTTTACAGTCGTTCTCTTCCCCGCGAGGCTACACCCTACATGTGGTACAACGGTTTACTCGACCTGTCGCCCTGGCAGCTGGTGGCGGTCACCCTGGTGCTGACCCATATCACCATCGTCAGCGTCACCGTCTACCTGCACCGCTACTCCGCGCACCGCGCGCTGGAATTGCACCCGGCACTCAAGCATTTCTTCCGTTTCTGGCTGTGGCTGACCACCGGCCAGAACACCCGCGAGTGGACGGCCATCCACCGCAAGCACCACGCCAAGTGCGAAACCGTCGATGACCCGCACAGCCCGGTGATCAAGGGCCTGAGCACCGTGCTGCGCAAGGGCGCGGAGCTCTACCAGGCGGAGGCGAAGAACGAAGAGACCCTGCGCATCTATGGCAAGAACTGCCCGGATGACTGGATCGAGCGCAACCTCTACAGCCGCTTCCAGATTGGCGGCGTGACGCTGATGGCGATCATCGACCTGGCCCTGTTCGGTGTGCTCGGCATGACCGTGTGGGCGATCCAGATGATGTGGATCCCGGTGTGGGCAGCCGGTGTGATCAACGGCCTGGGCCATGCCGTTGGCTACCGCAACTTCGAGTGCCGTGATGCCGCCACCAACCTGGTGCCCTGGGGCATCCTGATCGGCGGCGAGGAGCTGCACAACAACCACCACACCTACCCGAACAGCGCCAAGCTGTCGGTGAAGAAGTGGGAGTTCGACCTGGGCTGGGCCTGGATCCAGCTGTTCAGCTTCCTGCGTCTGGCCAAGGTGCAGCGCGTGGCGCCCATCGCCCACCGCGTCGAGGGCAAGCGCAGCCTGGACATGGACACCGCCATGGCCATCCTCAACAACCGCTTCCAGATCATGGCGCAGTACCGCAAGCTGGTGATCAAGCCGCTGGTGCAGCAGGAGCTGGCCAAGGCCGATGCCTCGGCCCGCCACCTGTTCCGCCGCGCCAAGCGTCTGCTGTCGCGCGAGACCAGCCTGCTCGACGAGACCCATCAGGCGCGCATCGCCGCGATGCTGGAGCAGAGCCAGGCACTCAAGGTGATCTACGAGAAGCGCATCGCCCTGCAGCAGATCTGGGTCAGGACCAGCAGCAACGGCCACGAGATGCTGGAGGCGATCAAGCAGTGGGTACACGAGGCCGAGGCCAGCGGTATCCAGTCGCTGCGCGACTTCGCCGAGCAGCTCAAGACCTACTCGCTGCGCCCTGCCACGGCCTGAGCCTGGTCAGCCAGAAAAGCCCGCCGATTGGCGGGCTTTTTCATGGGCGCAAAAAAAGTGAACCGCTGCCGGGCTGGCGCACGACTGAGGGGTGTCATCCACCCGGCAGGAGAGCCTGGTCATGCAACGCACAGTTATTCCTCTGTTCCTCGGCCTGTTGCTGGCAGGTGTCGCTCAGGCCGAGGATGCCTACCGTCCACGCAATATCACGCCGGGCGATCTGCTCACCGGTATCAAGAGCATCGAGGTCAAGCAGACCGGCGCCTTGCCGGTGATCCGCGTGCAGTCCGATGGTACCCGCTACAGTTCGGTTGAACCCGGCCAGCAGCTGGTGTGGCAGGCCACCAGTCAGGTCGAGTGCCGGGGCGTGCGCAAGATCGAGCGACTGATCTGGTGGCTCAACGACAACAGCCAGGCCAACCCGCACAGTTACTACGCCTACCACAAGCGTCTAGCGCAGAAGGACTGGATCACCAGCAAGTCCAAGCACAACGCCCGCAGCAGCAGCGGCAGCATCGCTGTGCCGGTTGGCGCGCAGCTGGCCAATACCGCCGTGCAGGCCTGTAATGCCCACCTCAAGGCGGAGCTGGGCAAGGGGCGTGAGCTGCGCCAGGTGCTGGGTCAGGCGCAACGTCTGCCGGCCAGCGACAAGCCGATGCTGGGTGGCGTGGTGTTTCTGCAGTGCGCGGGGCTGGACGAGCTCAACGCCCATGCCTGGCAGAACGTGAAGGTGGAAACCCTCTGCGAGGGCTACTCGTTCCCGCCCAGCGCACCCAAGCCGCAGGGCCTGGACCTGGCCGCCGCCTTCGCCCTGGAGGCACCCAAGGTCAAGGTCGCGCCGACGCCCTACAGCGGCAGCTGCCCGGTCACCCTCAAGGCCGAGGGCACGCTCAAGGGTAATCAGGGGCAGAAACAGGTGCAGTACCGCTGGGCGCACAACGGCGGCTTAGGCCCGGTCTACACCACCACCCTCAACACCAGCGGCTGGCGCAGTGTCAGCACCCAGCTCAAGGACATCGGCAAGGCCGGCATGGGCAACCTCAAGCTGGCCCAGCCCAAGCCGCAGGCGCAGCAAGGCGGACTGCCGCTCAAGGCACATGCCGACAACGTGCACAGTGGCCAGGTCGAGTTGCGCGTGCTGCCGGCCGGCGAGCAGGACTGGAGCAAGGCCAAGCGTGCCAGCGCCAGTTACCAGGTGACCTGCAAGGAGCCGCCGAAGCCGGCCCCGGATCAGCTGAGCGCGCCTCAACCCAGGCCGGCGCAGATCGACCTGTCCTACGCGCCCGGACTCACCATCGGCAGCACCACCGGCCAGTGGGGTGGCAGCCTCCAGGTCGACGCCAGCCAGGCGGGCCGGCAACGCGAGGGGCGCTGCGAGCTGCGCCTGGTCTACGATGTGATGAACCTGGGCAAGGCCGCGGCTGGCGCCTTCGTCAGCCGTGTGCGCGAGGACCAGCTGCTGCTGCACCACGCGGCCATTGCTGGGTTGGGCGGTAGCGCGCAACACAGGGTGTCCGGCCTGATCTACCTGGGCAACGGCACGCACCTGCTGACTCTGTCGGTCGATGACCAGCAGCAGGTTGGGGAAAGCAACGAGAGCAATAACAAAGCACGGGTCACGGTGGAAGTGCGCAACTGTGGCCAAACCCAACCCGGCCGGGCGCCGCTGCGCGCTCCGGTCCTGCCCCAGTGAGCCACGCCGACCGCCCGCCAGGCGTGGGCGGCCGCTGGTGCGAACGTCAGGAACAGGCCATGAAACTCCTGCACCTTAACCGTCACTGCTGTGCGCTGCTGCTGGCCGGGCTGGTCGGCCAGGCCGGCGCCGCGGAGACGCTGACCCTCGAACCCGGGCAGACCCAGCTGAGCTTCAGCGTGCCGGGGCTGGAAAGCGTCGGCGCGGGCGACCAGCTGGCCGTCGAGCTGGACGGCTACGATGTCACCGCGCTGGTCAGTCGCAGCGACGCCGCGTTTCTCCTCGACCTCAGCGGCCCGCTGGGCGAGGGCAGCCACCCGTTGCTGGTGATGGTGTTCCACGCCGATGGCAACGTCGCCACCCTGCTGGAGGCGGAGGTGCAGGTTGGCGCCGCACCGCTGCCGGAGGGCGGTGCTGCGCCGCAAGGCGAGGTGGCCGCTGCGGACGAGCTGGTCGGGCCGCTGCCGGCCGACGCCGGCGAGGCCGCTCAGGTCGGGTCCTCGCCGGCGCATCGCTACACCCTCTACGGCCTGCTCAGCAACAGCTACCGGGTCGACGAGAAGGATGCGGCCAGTTATCCGGACACCCCGCGCTACGCCAGCAACGGCGGCCTCAGCTATCGCGGCGAAGGCGGTGGTGGTGACTGGCAGTGGCAGGCCGAGGTTGATGCGCTGTACGACAACCTCAGCGAGAACAACCCCACCGGCAACGAGTGGGAGCTGCCCAACTACCGCCTGGCCGCTACGCGCGGCAGTGGCCTGCAGCGCCAGGGCGTGGCCCTGGGCAACTATGGCGTGCTGCGCGAGGATTTGCTGTTCAGCGCCTACCAGCGTCGCGGCGCCGTGGTCACCCTGGGCGATGCGCTGGAGGGGCCGCTGCAGCTGGATGTGTTCGGCCTGCAGAGCGAGCCGCTGACCGACTACAACCGCCGCCTCGGCTTCCCGCAGAGTGGCAGCGAGCGCAGCAGCGGCGGTCTGCTCACCTTCACCCCGCTGCAGGACGACCCGCAGCTGCTGCAGCTGAGCGCCGCCTATATCAACGGCGAGACCACCGACAGCGGCACCGCCTGGCTGTCGCCCGATCAGCAGACCCGCTACGGCGGCGACAGCTGGAACCTGGCGGTGGATTCGCGCCTGGGCGAGAACAGCCTGTGGCTGCACGCCGACTATGCCTGGTCGAGCTTCGACAGCGACGGCCTCGGTCGTGGCGAAGATGAGCAGGACGACACTTCCCACGACCTGCAGGCACAGTTCAGCTCCGGCCAGTGGTTCCCGGCCGGGCCCTTCGACCAGTGGAACCTGACCCTGCAGCGGCGCGAGGTGGGCCTGGATTTCTTCACCCTGGGCAACCTGTCGCTGCCCGGTGACCTGCGCCTGGACCGCCTCAACTGGCAAGGCTACCTGGGCAACCTGCAGCTCGATGCCGAGCTGGCGCGCGAGACCAACAACCTCGACGATCAGGACCAGGTGGCCGACCAGATCGCCGACCGCCGCGTGCTCAACCTCTACTACTACCCGACGGTGGACGGCGAGGCGCTGCCCTGGCGCCTGCTCGGCCTGCCCTCGCTGAACGCCGGCTACAGCGACACCCGCCGCCGGCAGGACGAGGAGGACGCGCAGCGGGTTGGCTTCGACCTGGACGACCGCACCCGCGAGTCGCTGTTCGGCGCCAGCTTCTACCACGCGCGCTGGAACTGGTCGGTGCAGCACACCGTGCAGGGTACCGATGACCGCTCGCAGGCAGTCGAGCAGAACGGCTACCTGATCTACGAGCCGCCGTCGGACCAGCGCAACCGCTTCACCACCCTGCAGGTCGGCTACATGCCGCTGGACTCGCTAAGCCTGTCCACCAGCTGGCAGTGGAACAAGCTGCAGGAAACCGACGACGACAACGTCTACCGCGGCATCAGCCGTGGCCTGGACCTGGCCTGGCAGATCGTGCCCGAGCGCTGGCGCCTGAATGCCTCCTACTACCGTGGCCGCGACACCAGCCACCTGGGCGACACCGACTTCCTCGGCGACAGCGTGCTGCAGCAGAGCGCCCATCTGCAGCTGACCTGGACCGTGGCCCAGCCCGACGGGCTGAGCCCGGGGCTGGACTGGTTCCTCAAGGGCAGCTACGCGCAGCAAGACAGTCGCCTCTATGACCAGGCGCAGGAGGACTGGCAGCTGCTGCTGGGCTTCGACCTGCGCTGGGATACCCACAACTATTGATGACAGTCCCGCGCCTGGCGCGGGCGGAAGGTGAACCATGAAAGCTCTCCCTCGACTCCTCCTGGCCGTGCTGCTGCCCTGGCTGCCACTGGCCGCCGAGGCCGTGTTGCTGGGCGCCAGTGCGCAACCGGCGCAGCGCCAGTTGCTGGCCAATCAGGATAACAACTGGGCGGTGAACTGGACCGTCACCAGCGATTCGGCCCACTCCACCGGAGCTGCCTCGCCCGTGGCGCGTATCGTCAACCCCTCCGGCGGCGCCGTCCTGGCCACGGTCGGCGGCACGATCAGCCAGGGCGGCACGGGGCCCTTCCTGTTCGGCGAGTTCATTGCCGTGCCCCAGGCCACGGTGCAGGCCTGGCAGGCCAACGGCCTGCGCCGGGTGCTGCTGGTGCGCGACTTCTCGCCGGTGTCCGGTGGTGGCACCGTGCGCGCCCAGCAGGTGCTGATCCTGCCGGCGGTGTCCGGTGCGCTACGCGCGGTGCAGATCCAGCCGGCGCAGCGTCAGCTGCTGGCCAGCCAGAACAACCGGCTGGCGCTGGCCTGGCAGGTGGTGGCCAGCCAGGGCTACAGCGATGGCGTGAGTTCCACCCAGGCGCGGGTGATCGACCCCGCCAGCGGCAGCGTGCTGACGACACTCGGCGGGCGTCTTGCCGCCGAGGGCGGCGGCCCCTTCCTGCTGCGCGAGGAGCTGGAGCTGCCGGCGGCCGTTGTACAGGGCTGGTACGCGCGCGGCCTGCGCCGGCTGCTTCTGCAACGCGAATTCATTGGTGGCAGCTCGCGTCTGCGCAGCCAGGTCACTCTCAACCTGGTCGCCAGCGGCCTGCGCGCGCCGCGCGAGAACCAGAGCGGCGAGCTGCTGGTGCAGCGCCTGAGCCTCAGCTTCAGCGACAACCAGCGGGTCAAGGTGGTGCCGGCCAATACCGACCTGTTGGCCAAGGTGCTGCTGGCCTACAGCGGCAACGGCCTGCTGGAAGGCCGCTGGCAGGTGGCCGAACCAGGCAGCACCGAGGGCAAGCCGGTGTACCGCACCCTGACCCTGGTGCGCAGCTACTTGCGCAATGCCCAGCAGAGCAGCCTCAACAGCCCGCCGCTGCCCACCGACAAGGCCGGCAAGTACCGCGTGCGCTTCTGCGTGACCAACCGCGAGCTGATTCCGGCCGATGCCCTGGTGGTGGACGCCGGCTGCCCGCTGGACGGCCTGACGGTGGAGACGGTGTACGAGGTGCTCGGCACCGGCGAGCTGCGCCGTGGCCCGCTGATCGAGGCTGGTCCGCGCGAGGGTGCGGTCGATGCCGCCAGCCAGTTCCACTGGCAGCCGGTGGCGGGCGCGGTGGTCTACCAGCTGCAGCTGTTCGCCGCCGACGGCCCGCGCGGCTACGACGGCGCGGTGCTCGGCGAGTCGCCCAGCTTCGTCGCCGGCATGCTGCTGCCGGCCAGCGTGAACCGCAGCGCACTCTCGCCGCTGCTGCGCAGCAAGTTGCAGCCGGGGCAGTACTATCTGTGGCGGGTTACCGCCCACGACCAGGGCGGCGCGATGATCGGCCGCAGCCAGGAATGGAGAGTGCGCTACCAGCCATGAGCACCGATACCGACGAGCAACTGCTGCAACGCATCGCCGGCGGCGACCAGCGCGCGCTGCGGCAGTTCTACGAGCGCTTCCACGGCGTGGTCTACCAGTTCTCCCTGCGTACCCTGCACAACGGCGCGGATGCCGCCGAGGTGCTCAACGAGGTGATGCTGGAGGTGTGGCGGCGCGCCGCGACCTTCGCCGGGCAGTCGCAGGTGCGCACCTGGCTGCTGTCGATCACCCGCTACAAGTCGATCGACCTGCTGCGGCGCAAGCGCCCGACCGAGCTGCTCGACGAGGCCGCGCTGGAGGACGAGGCCGCCGGCGAGGCCTGCCCGGCCAGCCTGGCCATCGAGCTGGGCCAGCAGGGCGCGCAGGTGCGCCAGTGCCTGGAGCGGCTCAAGGACGGCCACCGCCAGGTGGTCTACCTGACCTTCTTCGAGGAGCTGTCCTACCCGCAGATCGCCGAGATCATGGCCATTCCCAACGGCACGGTGAAAACCCGCATGCTGCACGCCAAGCAGCAGTTGCTGCAGTGCCTGCGCCGCCTGCTGGGCGGTGCTGCACCATGAACACAATGAACCCTCGGGCCGCCCCCCACGACTCAGTGGCACAGACCCTGGAGGTGAAGCATGAACACTGAACTCGATGATCGGGCGCTGCTGGAGCTGCTGCCCTGGTACCTCAACGGCACCCTGGAGGGCGCCGAACTGGCCGCCGTGGAGGCCCTGCTGCTGCGCTCGGCCGAGGCCCGCGAGGAGCTGGAAGTGCTGCGCCGCCTGGCCGCCGCCGTGCGCGAGCAGGAGCAGGCGCACGAGGCGCCGCCCTTCGAACTGGGCTGGGCACGGCTGCAGCGCAGCTTGCAGCAGGAGGCGCGGCCGGCGCCGCGGCGCGACTGGTGGAAGCCGGGGCTGGCCGCCGCGGCCGCGCTGGTGGTCGCCCTGCAACTGGGCATCCTGATGCGTCCGGCACAGGTCGACAGCGACTGGCAGCTGCAGAGTGGCGGCAGCGAGCAGGTGCTCAGCGGGGGCTACAGGGTGCAGCTGCGCTTCGTCGAGCATGCCCAGTGGCAGCAGATTCGGGCTCTGTTGCTGGAGCTGGACGCGGTGCTGGTCGACGGCCCCTCGGCGCTGGGCGTGGTGCAGGTGCATGTGCCGGCGGACAAGCGCTTCCGTGATGGCCAGGCCCTGCTGCAGTGGCTGCAACAGCAGGCCGTGGTGCAGCACGCCGCGCTGCTGGCGCGGGAGCAGCCGTGAGGCGCTGGGCGCTGCTGCTGGTGCTGTTCCTGTGCCTGCCGCTACAGGCTGCCAGCGACCCCACTGGCGCACCCTCCAGCAGTGCGCCGGTGCCGGGTGGCCCTGCGCCCAGCCCGGCGCCGAGCGCGCCGGCGCCAGCTCCGGCTGCCATGCCGCCACCTGCTCCTGTCGCGCCCTTACCCGGGGTGACGCCGGCACCCAGTCCGCCGCCGCCGATACCGCCAGCGCGGCGCAGCGGCAGCCTGCTCGACCAGCCACCGCTGCAGGCACCGCCGGTGCAGTGGCGCGGGGTGGCGCAGCCACCGGCGGACGACCTGCCACCGCTGCGCGAGTGGCTGGTGTTCGCCGCCGACCAGGCCGAGGCCGAGCAGCAGCGCCTGGCGCTGCAACCTCTCGGCCTGCGTATCCTGCGCCGCCAGCAGCTGCCCAGCCTGGACCTGGTGCTCAGCGTGTTCCGCCTGCCGGCGGAGGCCGATGTGCTGCAGCTGGAACGCGAGCTGCGGGCGCGCTTTCCGGACTGGCAGCAGGAGCTCAACCAGCGCTACCGACCGCTGGCGCAACCGGATGCGGCCGAGCTGCAGCTGCGCAATTGGGGCCAGCGCGCCATGGGCCGTGGTCAGCCGGCGCCGGCTGAATGCGGGCGTGGCCTGCAGTTGGCGATGCTCGACGGCCCGGTGAATACCACGCTGGCCGAGTTCGCCGGCGCCGATCTGCACTACCAGAGCCTACCGCCGGCGCAGTACGCCGCCCGCAGCGCCGAGGCCCAGCGCCACGGCACGGCGGTGGCGGCCCTGCTGGTTGGCCGTGTCCAGGTTGCCGGGCTGTTGCCTGGCGCCCGTCTGCAGGCCCTGGGCGTATTTGGCGAGGACCGCGAGGCCGGCCTGCACACCCGCAGTGACTGGCTGATCCTCGCCCTGGAGCGGGTCGCCGCCCTGGAGCCGCCAGCACGGGCGGTCAACCTGAGCTTCGGTGGTGCGCGCAGCCAGTTGCTGGCGGGGCTGTTCGAGCGCCTGGGCGAGCGCCTGCACTTCGTCGCCGCCGCCGGCAACGATGGCCAGGCCGGGGTGCGCTATCCGGCTGCCTATCCCGAGGTATTGGCGGTGGGCGCGGTGGATGCGCGCCTGCGCCGCCTGCGCCAGTCCAACTTTGGGCGCCACCTGGCGCTGGTGGCGCCCGGCGAGGACATCTGGACCCTGGATGGCACGGGGCAGGGCTTCTTCGCCAGCGGCACCTCCTTCGCCGCGCCCTTCGTTACCGCCGCCCTGGCCCTGGCCGCTTCGCCCGAGGCGTTGCTGGCCCAGGCCCGTGACCTTGGCGCCGCCGGCCGCGACGAACAGTACGGCGCCGGCCTGGCGCGCCTGCCCGGCTGTCGCTGAGCCAAGCAGGGCATGGGCTGCAGGCTTTACTCAAGGCACCTGGAAGATTTTTTGAACCGCCGGCGAGGCAGTCGACGACAGAGGGGCGTAGTGCTTCTTCCAACGGAACAAGGAACCTCATCATGAATCGCTTCGCCACTACCACTGCCGTTCTGGGCCTGCTCTGCAGCGGGCTGGCACAGGCCTACACCAACCCGGCTGCCCAGGCCACTATCAGCGCCGCTCCCTCGGCCGGGCAGAATCACAGTCTGCAGGTCAAGCTGGACGCCAAAGGCAGCTGGTCCACCGTGCCCAGCACGACGGTCAAGATGCGCTTCGCTTACAGCCACAGTTGGAAGTTTCAGCCGGACCAGAACAAGGCGCTCTGGGCGCGGATCTATGTCGGTGAGGCGAACATTCACAAGGGCGGCGAGAACTATTACGAGAAGTCGCAGATGTTCGACCTCAACAGCGCCCAGGTCATGGCGCCTAATGGTTCTCTCAACGTCAATCTGCCGTTTTCGTTGTTGGTCGGTGATGGCATCCCAGGCCCCAACGTGGCCACCTATTGTTCCTTCGAGAAGGAAAAGCGCCTCAAGCAGGGCAAGACGCTGAACCACATCTTGCGCTATGGCTTTAACGTTTCGCTCAAGACGCCTCTGTCGCTGGTCGGCTTCTACGAAATGGGTGGCGGAGGCTCGCGTCCACCGAGCAGCCACCAGTACGTGGTGAAGACCGATGCCCCGGTGACCATTCAGTGCCTGGGCAACCCGGCCATTGCCGACCAGGTCGATCCGCCCAAGGGGCCGCAGGGCCTGGCTGCCGGCTTCCAGGTCACCGAGGTGCAACTGGAGGCGCAGCCGGCCAAGCTGAAGGGCGTGTGCCCGGCCGAGATCACCCTCAAGGCCACGGTCAAGGGCGTCGGTGGCGGGCCGATCAAGTACTGGCTGGAAGAAGTCGGCGGCAAAGGTGCGGCCATGCAGATGAGCAGCAACCTGCCGGGCAAGGTCGGTGAGCCGAGCCTGCGGGTGATCAACCAGAAGGTGGTGCTCAAGCCCGAGGCGGGACCCGTGCAGCAGGGTATCGGTGGCTTCCAGGCCAACACCCAGGGCCAGGGCACCCTGGTCAAGCGCAGCTACCGTTTCAACGTGCTGGCGCCGAACAAGCAGCAGTCCGGCGTGGTGAATGTCGAAGTATTGTGCACCAGCACCCTCAATGTGGATGTCGGCGGTCAGGGCAACAAGCTGCAGGTGCAGCCGAACATGCCGGACCCACATCCGCAGCCGACCCCGGGCAGCCTGCGCGCGCCGCAACCCCAGCCGCCGAAGCCCGAGCTGAAGCTGCAGGTCCCGCAACCGCAGCCACCGAAGCCGGAACTGCAACTGCGTGCTCCGCAACCGCAGCCCGAGCCGCCCAGGCCGAGCCTGCAGATCAAGGCCGCCGAGCCGCAGCCGCCCAAGCCGCAGCTGCAACTCCAGGCTCAGTGAGGAGCAAATAGAAAGCCCGCCGATAGGCGGGCTTTTGCTTGTGCGTGAAACGGAGCATGGTTCGAGGCGTGGGCCTTCCCCCTCACCCCGGCCCTCTCCCGGAGGGAGAGGGAGAAAGCGGCGGCACTGCCGTGCAGTGGTAGCCCGGATGCAATCCGGGACACAGGCCGCTCCGGTCCCGGATTGCATCCGGGCTACAGGGCGGTGTTCGGCCATGGCCCGCCACCCGGTGTTTTTTGCCCATGAAAAAGCCCGCCGAAGCGGGCTTTGTCGGCGCTGCAATCAGTGTCCTTGCGGTGCCGGCTGCTGCTGGGTGATGCAGTGGATATTGCCGCCGCCGAGGAGGATCTCGCGGCCGGGCACCATCACCACGCGGTGCTCGGGGAATACGCGCTGGAGTATGGCGCGCGCCTCTTCATCCTTGGCGTCGTCGAAGCTCGGCGCGACGATGCCGCCGTTGACGATCAGGAAGTTGACGTAGGAGCCGGCCAAGCGAATCGACGGGTCGCGCTCCTGGGTGCTTTCGGCGGCATCGACGCCGGCGCATTCTTCCTCGCTGGCATGGATCGGGCCGGGGATCGGCATCTTGTGCACCACCAACTGGCGGCCCTTGGCGTCACGGGCGCTTTCCAGCACGCGCATGGCCGCCTGGCAGCGCGGGTAGTTGGGATCGTTCACATCGTCGGTCCAGGCCAGCAGCACCTCGCCGGGGCGCACGTAGCAGCAGAAGTTGTCGACGTGGCCGTCGGTCTCGTCGTTGAACAGGCCGTCCGGCAGCCAGATCACGGTGTCGATGGCCAGGTGCTCGCGCAGCACCGCCTCGATCTGCTCGCGGCTTAGGTGCGGATTGCGGTTTTTGTTGAGCAGGCATTCCTCGGTGGTGATCAGGGTGCCTTCGCCATCGACATGGATGGAGCCGCCTTCCAGCACGAAGCCTTCGGTGCGGTAGCGGTCGCAGCGCTCGATCTCGAGGATCTTGCTGGCCACCTGGTCGTCGCGCTGCCACGGCCAGTACAGGCCGCCGTCGAAGCCGCCCCAGGCGTTGAAGGTCCAGTCCACGCCGCGCACTTCGCCGCTGGCGTTGGTGACGAAGGTCGGGCCGGTGTCACGCACCCAGGCGTCGTCGGTGCTGATTTCCACCAGGCGGATGTTACTGCCGTCGAGGCGCGCGCGGGCGTTTTCGTACTGCCCGGCGGAGACGCAGATCGTCACCGGCTCGAACTCGGCGATGGCACGGGCCACGGCGGTGAATGCCGCCTGCGCCGGCTTGCCGCCCAAGCGCCAGTTGTCCGGACGCTCGGGCCAGACCATCCAGGTCTGGCTGTGCGGTTCCCATTCGGCGGGCATGCGGAAGCCGTCGGCGCGCGGGGTGCTGTTGAGGGTGGTCATGTCGTGTTCCTGTCCTTTACAAGGGTTGTCAGGTGCTACGCAGGCTTGGGTGGCCATTCGGTGTTCGGTATGGCGTCCCCTCTCCCGTTTACGGGAGAGGGTTAGGGAGAGGGTGGTTGCCTTGCCCTCTCCCCCAGCCCCTCTCCCACAAGTGGGAGAGGGGAGACATCAGGATTCCAGCGAGCCGTCCAGGGTCTTGAGCGGATCGTACAGGTTCGGCCGGCGGTCGCGGAACACGCCCCAGGCGCTGCGTACCTGCTCGAGGCGGTCGAGGTCGAAGCTGTGCACCAGCACGCCTTCTTCAGTCTCGTTCAGCTCCGCGACCTTCTGGCCGAATGGATCGGCGATGAAGGAGGAGCCGTAGAAGGTAATAGCGTAGCCGTCCTGTTCCTCGCGGCCGATGCGGTTGGCGGCGATCAGCGGCATCAGGTTGGCGCCGGCGTGGCCCTGCTGCACGCGCTGCCAGTGGTCGCGTGAGCTGATGCTCGGGTCGTGCGGTTCGCTGCCGATGGCGGTGGGGTAGAACAGCAGCTCGGCACCGAGCAGCGCCATGCTGCGTGCGGCCTCGGGGAACCACTGGTCCCAGCAGATGCCCACGCCAATCTTGGCGTAGCGGGTATCCCAGACTTTGAAGCCGGTGTCGCCCGGGTTGAAGTAGTACTTCTCGTGGTAGCCGGGGCCGTCCGGGATATGGCTCTTGCGGTACACGCCGAGGTTGCTGCCGTCGGCGTCGATGATGGCGATGCTGTTGAAGCGGGCACGGCCGGCGCGCTCATAGAAGCTGATCGGTAGTACCACCTGCAGTTCGCGGGCGAGGTTCTGGAAGTGCGCGATGGCCGGGTTCTCGGCGGTTGGGGTGGCCAGCTGCAGGTAGTCCGGGTTGGGTTTCTGGCAGAAGTAGGGTGTTTCGAACAGTTCCTGGATCAGGATGATCTGCGCGCCCTGGGTGGCCGCTTCGCGCACCAGCCGCTCGGCCTTGGCGATATTGGCGGCGCTATCCCAGGAGCAGGCCATCTGGGTGGCGGCGACGGTAACGATACGCGACATGGAACACCTCACAGGAGCAGGGCAGGTCATCGGACCCTTGGCGGTGCCGCAGGTGCGGCGAATGTCCGATTTATATCCGATAAATATCGGCTTTAAAAGCTGATTTTTATCGGATCAGGCTTCTGCTGTGTGTTTTTGCTGATAATTATCTATCGCTTGCCGCCCGACTCTGAGGTGTCCTGGCGTGGCTGGGCCTCGGCGAGGCGGTCTTGCCGAGACGTTGGATGTCGATAGAAATCGGTTAGCTAAGTGGCTGTTCGCGCTTGGGCAGGGCGGTGGGCAGGTACAGGCCCAGATAGGCATCGAACACGCGCATGCCTTCCTCGGCCAGGCGCGGGGTGATTTCGCCGTGCAGCTGTACCGAGCGGGCATAGACCCGATCACCCAGCTCCATGGCCAGGGCGAACACGTCGATATCGGCCGGCAGCTGTGGCAGCGGGAAGTGCCGCTCGAACAGCGCCTGCATCAGGCGGCCCAGCTCCAGATCGTGCTGGCGGTCGGCCTGAATCACTTCGGACAGCCCGTGCTGAGCCAGGATCAGCTGACGCGCGGCGCTGTCGGCGGCGTAGATCGCCAGCATGCGTTGTTCGATGACGCGCGACAGATCGCGCCAGCTATGTAGTTCGGCATGCGCCACCGGTTGCAGCAGGCAGTCGCGGAAGGCGGCGTGGATATCGGCGGTGAGCGCTTCGAGCAGCGCCGGCACGCTGGCGAAGAAGTGGTAGACCGAGGACGGTGGAATCTCGGCGCGCTCGGCCACCGCATAGATGGTCAGGCCGGTGAAGCCCTGGCTGCTGAGCAGTTCGCGCGCCGCCGCCAGGATCAGCTCGATGCGTGCCTGGCTGCTGGCGCGGGGTTTGCGGGCGGTGGCGGGGCGGGGCATGCTCATCTCCTGTCCGTGCGAGGCGCTATTGGACGCCAGACGGGCAGGGGTGGCAAGCCGTTCGTCGGGAGGGGGCAGGTCTACCGGACGGGTCACGGCTGGTGGCGGGGCACCTGCCGGTCGCTGTGGCGCAGGTGCTCCATCGCCCCGAGGTTCAGCTGCCGTCGCGGAAACGGCTCCAGGTCTCGTCGCGTGCGCTCTTCAGCTTGTCCGACAGCGGCATCAGGGCGAACAGGCGATTCTTGGCGCTGTCCAGGTTGCGCCCCAGCTGGTCGCGCAGCTTGGGTTCGAGGAACTGCTGCGCCCCGAGGTTGGCGCTCGGGTAGAGCGTCTCGCTGCTGATCTGCGCGGCGACCTGCGGCTGCATCAGGTAGTCGATGAACTGGTGGGCCAGGTCGGCACGCCGCGCGCTGGACGGGATCACCAGGTTGTCGATGAACAGCGTGGAGCCTTCTTCCGGCACCACGAACTGCACCGGCTGCCCGGCATCGCTGGCGCCCAGGGCGTCGCCGACCCAGGCCACGGCCACGCACAGCTTGCCTTGGTTGAGGTCGTCGATGTAGCGCTCGCTGTCCACGTAGCGCAGGTTCGGACGCAGGCCCATCAGCGCCTCGCCGGCCTTGCGCAGGCGCCCTGGCGAGCTGTTGGTGAGGCTGCGGCCCTGGTAGCTGAGCAGGTTGTAGAACATCTCGTCCGGGGCATCCAGCACGCTGACGCCGCAGGAGGCCAGCTTGCTGCTCTGCGCCGGGTCGAACAGCAGGCTCCAACTGGAGGGCAGCGGTCCGCCGTAGGCCGCTTCCGCCTGTGGCGTGTTGATCGCCAGGCCCACGGCGCCCCACAGGTAGGGCACCGCATAGCGGTTCTGCGGGTCCACGGCGGCCAGCTTGCTTAGCAGCTGCTTGTCCAGGTGCTTGCGATTGGGCAGGCGGCTCATGTCCAGCGGCTGCACCAGGCCGGCCTTGATCAGCGGCGGCAGGTCGTTCTGCGAGGGCACGGCGATGTCGATGCTCTCGCCGCTGGCGAGGATCTTGTCGAGCTCCTCGGCCGAGGCATAGGTGTGGTACTCCACGGCGATGCCGGTGGCCTTGGTGAAGTCCGCCAGGACCTGCGGGGCAATGTAGTCGTTCCAGTTGTAGACCCGGATGCTGTCGGCAGCCGCCGCGAGCCCCGGGGCGAGGGTCAGCAGCAGCGGAGCAAGAATGCGAAACATGACGACCTCCTCGGTGATTGTCGGGCAAGGCTTTGCCACACCGCGCACTTGGAGTGACGGTCGGCAAAGCGCAGGCGGCAGATAAAACAACGCCGGCACTGCGGCCGGCGTTGGGGTGTTGCATCAAACGGTATGCAGGTACCAGTTGTATTCGAGATCGGAGATGGTGGTCTCGAACTCCTGCAGTTCGGCTTCCTTGCACGCGACGAAGATGTCGATGTAGTCCGGGCTGATGTACTTGTTCAGCACTTCGCTGTCGTCCAGCTCGCGCAGGGCATCGCGCAGGTTGTTCGGCAGGCTTTGTTCCAGCTGTTCGTAGGAGTTGCCCTCGATCGGATCACCCGGATCGATCTGGTTGGTCAGACCGTGGTGAATGCCGGCGAGAATCGCTGCCATCATCAGGTAGGGGTTGGCATCGGCACCGGCCACGCGGTGTTCGATGCGCACGGCGTCGGCACTGCCGGTCGGTACGCGCACGGCCACGGTGCGGTTGTCCAGGCCCCAGCTTGGCGCGTTGGGCACGTAGAACTGGGCGCCGAAGCGGCGGTACGAGTTGACGTTGGGGCAGAGGAAGGCCATGGACGCCGGCATGGTCTCCAGGACACCGCCGATCGCGTTGCGCAGTGCGGCGTTCTCCTGGGGATCATCGCTGGTGAAGATGTTCTTGCCGGTGGTCTTGTCGAGCAGCGAGATGTGCACGTGCAGGCCATTGCCCGCCTGGCCCGGGTAGGGCTTGGCCATGAAGGTGGTGTCCATCTCATGGTCGTAGGCGATGTTCTTGATCAGGCGCTTGAGCAGCAGCGCGTAGTCGCAGGCCTTGATCGCGTCCTCGACGTGGTGCAGGTTGACCTCGAACTGCGCCGGGGCGCTTTCCTTGACGATGGCGTCGGCCGGGATGCCCTGTTCCTTGGCGGCTTCCAGCATGTCCTGCAGGCAGTCGACGTATTCGTCGAGGTCGTCGATCAGGTACACCTGGGTAGACTGCGGGCGCTTGCCCGACATCGGCGAGCGCGGTGGTTGCGGGCGGCCGTTCACGTTCTCCTGGTCGATCAGGTAGAACTCCAGCTCAAAGGCGGCGCAGATCTTCAAGTTCATCTCGTCGAACTTGGCCACGACCTGGCGCAGCACTTCGCGCGGGTCGGCGAAGAACGGCTTGCCGTCCATCTCGTGCATGGTCATCAGCAGCTGCGCGGTGGGGCGCTTCTGCCAAGGCTCGTTGCACAGGGTATTGGGAATGGGGAAGCAGATGCGATCGGCATCGCCGATGTCCAGGCCGAGGCCGGTGCTTTCTACAGTAGAGCCGTTGATGTCGAGGGCAAACAGCGAGGCGGGCAGGTTGATGCCCTTTTCGTACACCTTGTGCAGGCTGTTACGTTCGATGCGCTTACCGCGCACCACCCCATTCATATCAGCAATCAGAAGGTCAACGAACTGGACTTCCGGATGTTCCTTAAGGAACGCGTTCGCCTCGTTGAGCTGAACGGCACGCGGGGGTACCGACATGATGCAACACCTTTATTGTTAAAAATTTCAATCATTCGCTTAAGCAGCCCTGAGTCAATATCAAACACCCTGGGCTGTCAATAGCGTCCCATTTTGCCCTGAAACGGGGCTCGATGGCCAGTTTTGGGGCATTGCGAGGTTTCCGGACCGGCTGGTCAGCCCTGTCGGACCTGCTGCTCAGTCGAGTGTGTTCGATTTTTTACAGCCCTATTGTGTAATAAATTGAACAAGGCTAATCTCGGCCTCACCTGACAACAGCATAAGAACGGGTGTCCCATGTTGCGCCTGCCGATCATCGGCGTCACGGCCTGCACCAAGCAGGTCGGTCTGCATCCCAACCACATAGTCGGCGACAAATATGTGCGCGCCGTGGCGGTGGGGGCCGATGCGCTGCCCCTGGTGATTCCGGCGCTGGGCGAGCTGATCGATCACGACACCCTGCTGGCCAGCGTCGACGGCCTGCTGTTCACCGGTTCGCCGTCGAATGTCGAACCTCATCATTATAGTGGCCCGGCCAGCGCGCCCGGCACACATCACGATACCTGCCGCGATGCCACCACCCTGCCGCTGATTCGCAAGGCCATCGATGCCGGAATCCCCGTGCTGGGTATCTGCCGCGGCTTCCAGGAAATGAACGTGGCCTTCGGCGGCACCCTGCACCAGCGTGTGCAGGAGGTGACTGGCATGATGGACCACCGCGAGCCGGCTGACCAGCCGGTCGAGATCCAATACGCCCCCCGCCACGTCGTTCGCGTGCAACAGGGCGGTGTGCTCGCCGGCATCGGCTTGCCGGACGAGATTCAAGTCAATTCCATTCATGGCCAGGGCGTTCAGCGTCTGGCGCCGGGCCTTCGCGTAGAAGCACTGGCGCCTGACGGGTTGATCGAAGCCTTCTCCGTCGAAGGTGCGCCAAGTTTCGCGCTCGGGGTGCAGTGGCACCCGGAGTGGCAGGTGCGATCGAACCCGAATTATCTCGCCATCTTCCAGGCCTTTGGTGAGGCATGCAGGAAGAAGGCGGGGCAACGCTGAGTAGGTGAGCAACCGGTCGGCGAAACTGGGAGGTTTCGCTAGGCTTTAACCGGTCCGCAGTAGCCGCTCTACAACCCTGAGGTCTCTATGAGTACCAAGCTAGACCAGCTCACCAGCTGGCTGAAAGAACGCAAAATCACCGAAGTTGAATGCTTGATCAGCGATCTTACCGGCATTGCCCGCGGCAAGATTTCGCCGACCAACAAGTTCCTCGACGAGAAGGGCATGCGCCTCCCCGAGAGTGTGCTGCTGCAGACCGTGACCGGCGACTACGTCGAGGACGACATCTATTACGAGCTGCTCGACGAGGCGGACATCGACATGTTCTGCCGTCCGGACGAGAACGCCGTGTTCCTCGTGCCCTGGGCCATCGAGCCCACTGCGATGGTGATCCACGACACCTTCGACAAGCAGGGCAACCCGATCGAGCTGTCGCCGCGCAACGTCCTCAAGAAGATCCTCAAGCTCTACGCCGACAAGGGCTGGAAGCCGATCGTTGCGCCGGAGATGGAGTTCTACCTGACCAAGCGCAACAGCGACCCGGACTTCCCGCTGGTAGCGCCGATGGGCCGCTCCGGTCGCCCGGAAGTCGGTCGCCAGTCCTTCTCCATCGACGCGGCCAACGAATTCGACCCGCTGTTCGAGGACGTCTACGACTGGTGCGAACTGCAGGACCTGGACCTCGATACGCTGATCCACGAAGACGGCCCGGCGCAGATGGAAATCAACTTCCGTCACGGCGACGCGCTGCACCTGGCCGACCAGATCACCGTGTTCAAGCGCACCATGCGCGAGGCCGCGCTCAAGCATGACGTGGCGGCCACCTTCATGGCCAAGCCGATCACCGATCAGCCGGGCAGCGCCATGCACATTCACCAGAGCGTGGTGGACATCAAGACCGGCAAGAACCTGTTCTCCAACGCCGACGGCACCATGAGCGAACTGTTCATGCACCACATCGGCGGCCTGCAGAAGTACATCCCCGAGGTGTTGCCGCTGTTCGCGCCGAACGTCAACTCGTTCCGCCGCTTCCTGCCGGATACCTCGGCACCGGTGAACGTCGAGTGGGGCGAGGAGAACCGCACCGTGGGCCTGCGCGTGCCGGAAGCATCGCCGCAGAACCGCCGCGTGGAAAACCGCCTGGCCGGTGCCGACGCCAACCCTTATCTGGTGCTGGCGGCTTCGCTGCTGTGCGGCTACATCGGCATGGTCGAGGGTCTCAAGCCCAGCGCGCCGGTCAAGGGGCGCGGCTACGAGCGACGCAACCTGCGCCTGCCGGTGACCATCGAGAGCGCACTGGAGCGCATGGAAGCCTGCAAGGACGCCGAGAAGTACCTGGGCGAGAAGTTCGTGCGAGGCTACGTCGCGGTCAAGCGCGCCGAGCACGAGAACTTCAAGCGCGTGATCAGCTCCTGGGAGCGTGAGTTCCTGCTGCTGTCGGTGTGATTGGGGCGGGCGCGGCACGCCGCGCCCGTTGCCACGGATTTCATCGAGTCGCCGCCGGCGGCTCGCGTATAGAAAGGTGTTGTTATGACCCATGCAGTGACCAACCCGAAAACCCGCGAGTGGCAGGCCATGAGCCGTGAGCACCACCTTGCGCCGTTCAGCGACTACCAGCAGCTGCACGAAAAGGGCCCGCGCATCATCACTAAGGCCGACGGCGTCCACCTGTGGGACAGTGAAGGCAACAAGATCCTCGACGGCATGGCCGGCCTCTGGTGTGTCGCCGTCGGCTACGGCCGTGAAGAGCTGGTCGAGGCCGCCGCGGCGCAGATGCGCGAACTGCCGTTCTACAACACCTTCTTCCAGACCGCCCACCCGCCGGCGCTGGAACTGGCCAAGGCGATCGCCGAAGTGGCGCCGCATGGCATGAACCATGTGTTCTTCACTGGCTCCGGCTCGGAAGGCAACGACACCATGCTGCGCATGGTCCGCCACTACTGGGCGTGCAAGGGCCAGCCGAACAAGAAAGTGATCATCAGCCGGCACAATGGCTACCACGGCTCCACCGTCGCGGGTGCCAGCCTGGGGGGCATGAAGTACATGCATGAGCAGGGCGACCTGCCGATCCCGGGCATCGTGCATATTCCGCAGCCGTACTGGTTCGGTGAAGGCGGCGACATGAGCCCCGAGGAGTTCGGCCTGTGGGCTGCCGACCAGCTGGAGAAGAAGATTCTCGAAGTGGGCGAGGACAATGTCGCCGCCTTCATCGCCGAGCCGATCCAGGGCGCCGGCGGCGTGATCATCCCGCCGGAAACCTATTGGCCGCGCATTCGCGAGATCCTCGCCAAGTACGACATCCTGTTCGTTGCCGACGAGGTGATCTGCGGGTTCGGCCGTACCGGCGAGTGGTTCGGTAGCGATTTCTACGGTAACAAGCCGGACCTGATGACCATCGCCAAGGGCCTGACCTCGGGCTATGTGCCGATGGGCGGCCTGATCGTCAGTGACAAGGTGTTTCAGGTGATCAACGCCGGTGGTGATTTCAACCACGGCTTCACCTACTCCGGGCACCCGGTGGCGGCCGCCGTCGGCCTGGCCAACCTGCGCATTCTCAAGGAAGAAAAGATCCTCGAGAAGGTTCGTGAAGAAACGGCACCATATTTGCAGAAGCGTTTGCGTGAGCTGGCGGATCATCCGCTGGTGGGTGAGGTCCGCGGTGTGGGCATGCTCGGCGCCATCGAACTGGCGAAGAACAAGCAGACCCGCGAGCGTTTCCCGAGCGAGATGGGCGTGGGCATGATCTGCCGCGGTCACTGCTTCGAGAACGGCCTGATCATGCGCGCCGTGGGCGACACCATGATCATTGCCCCACCCCTGGTGATCAGCAAAGACGAAATCGACGAACTGGTGGAAAAGGCGCGCAAGTGCCTCGATCTGACCGCTCGCGCGGTGCTGGTATAAGGCTTGAGCCCCGGGCTCGACCTTGCCAGACTGCACGAGCGTTGGCCAGGCTCACCGGAGGGTGCGTCGCCAAGGCGACGCAGCCCCGGATACTTCAAATGACAATGGAGCTAACCCGCATGATCAAGACCTTCGGTAAAACACTGCTCGCCATGACCCTGGCGGGCACCGTGGCCGGTATGGCGCAGGCTGAAGACAAGGTATTGCACGTCTACAACTGGTCGGACTACATCGCCCCGGATACCGTCGAGAAGTTCACCAAGGAAACTGGCATCAAGGTCGTCTACGACGTCTTCGACTCCAACGAGACCCTGGAAGCCAAGCTCCTGGCTGGCAAGTCCGGCTACGACATCGTCGTGCCGTCCAACAACTTCCTGGCCAAGCAGATCAAGGCCGGTGTCTACCAGCCGCTGGACAAGTCCAAGCTGCCGAACTGGAAGAACCTTGACGCCAACCTGATGAAGACCGTCGAGGTTTCCGATCCGGGTAACCAGTACTCGTTCCCCTACCTGTGGGGTTCCATCGGCATCGGCTACAACCCGGAGAAGGTCAAGGCCGTGCTGGGCGAGAATGCTCCGGTCGACTCCTGGGACCTGCTGTTCAAGCCGGAGAACATCGAGAAGCTGAAATCCTGCGGCGTATCCTTCCTCGACTCGCCGACCGAGATCCTGCCGATCGCCCTGCAGTACCTGGGCCACAGCCCGGTCAGCCAGGACGCCAAGGAGCTCAAGGCCGCTGAAGAGCTGTTCCTCAAGGTGCGTCCGCACATCACCTACTTCCACAGCTCCAAGTACATCTCCGACCTGGCCAACGGCAACCTCTGCGTCGCTGTCGGCTATTCGGGTGACATCTACCAGGCCAAGTCCCGCGCTGAAGAGGCCAAGGGCGGCGTGACTGTTGCCTACAACATTCCGAAGGAAGGCGCCGGTACCTTCTTCGACATGATCGCCATGCCGAAGGATGCCGCCAACCCGGAAGCCGCCTATGCCTTCATGAACTTCCTGATGAAGCCGGAAGTCATGGCTGAGATCGTCAACTACGTGCAGTTCCCGAGCGGTAACTCGGCTGCTGTGCCGCTGATCGACGAGGCCATCCGCAACGACCCGGGCATCTACCCGAGCCAGGAGACCATGGCCAAGCTCTACGCCTTCCCGGATCTGCCGGCGAAAGTGCAGCGCAACATGACTCGCAGCTGGACCACCATCAAGTCCGGCAAGTAACAGCAAGCGACACCCTCCGGCGGGTGCTCCCGCCGGAGCCCCGCAGGAGGTTCCATGACCCCTTCGACCACCGTTACACACGAGCCCCACACAGCTCCGTGCGCGGGCGGCTGGGCGACGGGTATGGACGTCAGGGATAGGACAGACCGAATTTCCAACAGTCCGGGTCGCTCTGCGGCCTGCAAGATCAACAAGAAAGAGGACCGACGTGTGCGAATTTCCTTCCGCAAAACCCTGACTGCGGCCGCTGTGGCCCTGGGGCTGACCAGCGTCGCGCAGGCGGCGCCCAGCGTTCATATCTACAACTGGACCGACTACATCGGCGAGACCACCCTGGACGACTTCCAGAAGGCCACCGGCATCAAGCCGGTTTACGATGTGTTCGACTCCAACGAGACCCTGGAAGGCAAGCTGCTCGCCGGTCATACCGGCTATGACGTGGTCGTGCCGTCCAACCATTTCCTGGGCAAGCAGATCAAGGCCGGCGCGTTCCAGAAGCTGGACAAGTCCCTGCTGCCCAACTGGCAGAACATCGACCCGGCGCTGCTCAAGCAGCTCGAAGTGAACGACCCGGGCAACGAGTATTCCGTCCCCTACCTGTGGGGTACCAACGGCATCGGCTACAACGTCGAGAAGGTCAAGGCTGCGCTGGGCGTCGACAGCATCGATTCCTGGGCCGTGCTGTTCGAGCCGGAGAACCTGCAGAAGCTCGCCAGCTGCGGCGTTGCCTTCATGGACTCGCCGGACGAGATGTTCCCCGCCGTGCTCAACTACCTGGGCCTCGACCCGCGCAGCACCAACCCGGACGACTACAAGAAAGCCGAGGAGAAGCTGCTGGCGGTGCGCCCCCACGTGACCTACTTCCACAGCTCGAAGTACGTCTCGGACCTGGCCAACGGTGATGTCTGCGTGGCCTTCGGCTACTCCGGCGACGTGTTCCAGGCCGCTGCACGTGCCGAGGAGGCGGGCAAAGGCATTCAGATCGCCTACAGCATTCCCAAGGAAGGCGCCAACCTGTGGTTCGACATGCTGGCCATCCCGGCCGACTCGAAGAACGCCAAGGAAGCTCACGCCTTCATCAATTACCTGCTCGACCCGGCAGTCATCGCCAAGGTCAGCGACTACGTCGGCTATGCCAACCCCAACCTCAAGGCGGGCGAGCTGATGGACCAGGAAGTGCGCAATGATCCTTCGGTCTACCCATCCCAGGCCGTATTGGACAAACTGTACGTTTCGACCGAGTTGCCGCCGAAGATTCAGCGTCTGATGACCCGCAGCTGGACCAAGGTCAAGTCGGGTAAATGAGTTCACTGCCCGGCCTTGCCGGCCGGGCACGATTTATCTTTCCGGGAGTTTTGGAAATGGCCGTTGCCTCCAGCGCCTACAAGAAAGCCCTTGAGGGCAACCAGCAACCTAAAGAGGTGCTGGTCAAGATCGACCGCGTGACCAAGAAGTTCGACGAGACCGTAGCGGTCGATGACGTCTCGCTGACCATCAACAAGGGTGAGATCTTCGCCCTGCTCGGTGGCTCCGGCTCGGGCAAGTCGACCCTGCTGCGCATGCTCGCCGGCTTCGAGCGTCCCACCTCCGGGCGCATCCTGCTCGACGGCGTGGACATCACCGACATGCCGCCCTACGAGCGGCCGATCAACATGATGTTCCAGTCCTACGCGCTGTTCCCGCACATGACCGTGGCGCAGAACATCGCCTTCGGCCTCAAGCAGGACAAGCTGCCGCAGGCCGAGATCGATGAGCGCGTGGCCGAAATGCTCAAGCTGGTGCACATGACCCAGTACGCCAAGCGCAAGCCGCACCAGCTCTCCGGTGGCCAGCGCCAGCGCGTGGCCCTGGCCCGGTCCCTGGCCAAGCGTCCGAAACTGCTGCTGCTCGACGAGCCCATGGGTGCTCTGGACAAGAAGCTGCGTTCGCAGATGCAGCTTGAGCTTGTCGAGATCATCGAACGCGTCGGCGTGACCTGCGTGATGGTGACCCACGACCAGGAAGAGGCCATGACCATGGCCCAGCGTATCGCCATCATGCACCTCGGCTGGATCGCCCAGACCGGCAGCCCGATCGATATCTACGAGACCCCGGCCAGCCGCCTGGTGTGCGAGTTCATCGGCAGCGTCAACCTGTTCGACGGGCAGATCACCACCGACGAGGCCGACCACGCCATCATCAGCTGCCCGCAGCTGGACAAGCCGATCTACATCGGCCACGGCGTCAGTACCCGTGCCGAGAACAAGTCGGTCAGCTACGCCCTGCGTCCGGAGAAGCTGCTGATGGCCACACAGCTGCCGGCCGATCACGAGCACCCGAACTACAACTGGTGCAACGGCACCGTGCATGACATCGCTTACCTCGGCGGCCACTCGGTGTACTACGTGAAGCTCAGCTCCGGGCAGATCGTGCAGTGCTTCATCGCCAACGCCGAGCGCCGCGGCAAGCGTCCGACCTGGGACGATGCGGTGGTGGTGTACTGGGAAGACGACAGCGGCGTGGTACTGCAATCATGAAGATCGGCAAACTGAAGCGCTACCTGCCCACCGGGCGGCATGCCGTGATCGGTGTGCCTTTCTTCTGGCTGTTCCTGTTCTTCCTGCTGCCGTTCTTCATTGTTCTGAAGATCAGCTTTGCCGAGGCCGACGTGGCCATTCCGCCCTACACGGAAATCTACAGCTGGGCCGACAACCAGCTGTCGATCCTGCTCAATCTGGGCAACTACGTCATGCTTCTCGAGGACGATCTGTACCTCTCGGCCTATCTTGGCTCGCTGAAGATGGCCTTCATCAGCACCCTGCTGTGCCTGCTGATCGGCTATCCGATGGCCTACTCCATCGCCCGGGCCAGCAAGGAAGCGCAGACCGTGCTGCTGCTGCTGATCATGATGCCGACCTGGACCGCGATCCTGATCCGCGTCTACGCCTGGATGGGTATCCTCAGCAACAACGGCTTGCTCAACGGCTTCCTGCAGAGCATCGGACTGATCGACCAGCCGCTGCAGATCCTCAACACCAACCTGGCGGTCTATATCGGCATCGTCTACTCGTACCTGCCGTTCATGATCCTGCCGCTCTACGCCAACCTGGTGAAGCACGACATGAGCCTGCTGGAGGCTGCCTCCGATCTGGGCTCGAGCAACTTCAACAACTTCTGGAAGATCACCGTGCCGCTGTCGAAGAACGGCATCATCGCCGGCTCCATGCTGGTATTCATCCCGGCGGTGGGCGAGTTCGTGATTCCCGAACTGCTCGGCGGCCCGGAGACCCTGATGATCGGCAAGGTGCTGTGGCAGGAATTCTTCAACAACCGCGACTGGCCGGTGGCGTCCGCGCTGGCGGTGATCATGCTGATCATCCTGATGGGCCCGATCATCTGGTTCAACCGCAACCAGGCTAAGGAAATGGAGGGTCGCGCATGAAAAAGCTGAGCTTCTCCAATGTCATGCTCTGGGTGGGCCTGGCCTTTATCTACCTGCCCATGCTGATCATGGTGATCTACTCCTTCAACGCCTCCAAGCTGGTAACCGTGTGGGGCGGCTGGTCGATCAAGTGGTACGCCGGCCTGCTCGACAACAGCCAGCTGATGGGCTCGGTGGGGCGCTCCCTGGAAATCGCCCTGTACACCGCCGTGGCTGCCGTGGCGCTGGGTACCCTGGCTGCCTTCGTGCTCACCCGGGTCACCCGCTTCAAGGGGCGTACCCTGTTCGGCGGCCTGGTCACCGCACCGCTGGTGATGCCGGAAGTGATCACCGGTCTGTCCCTGCTGCTGCTGTTCGTGGCCATGGCCCAGCTGATCGGCTGGCCGCAGGAGCGTGGCCTGGTGACCATCTGGATCGCCCACACCACCTTCTGCTCGGCCTATGTGGCGGTGGTGGTGTCGGCACGTCTGCGCGAGCTCGACCTGTCCATCGAGGAAGCGGCCATGGACCTGGGCGCCAAGCCGTGGAAGGTGTTCTTCCTGATCACCATCCCGATGATTGCGCCATCGCTGGCCGCTGGCGGCATGATGTCCTTCGCCCTGTCGCTCGACGATCTGGTGCTGGCCAGCTTCGTCTCCGGTCCGGGTTCGACCACGTTGCCGATGGAAGTCTTCTCCGCCGTGCGCCTGGGCGTGAAGCCGGAGATCAACGCGATCGCCAGCCTGATTCTGCTGACCGTATCGCTGTTCACCTTCCTCGCCTGGTATTTCACTCGCCGTGCCGAGGAGCGTCGCAAGCGCGCGATCCAGCAGGCCATGGAAGCCATGGCGCAGGAATCTTCCAGCTCCAACTGGAAGCCGGTCCAGGCCGCCTGAGTCGATTGCTGCACCCTGAAAAGGCCGCCTTCGGGCGGCCTTTTTCATGGCTGCAACATAGGGACGATGTGCCGGAGCGATTCAAGTTGATGGCTGTCCGACACATAAAACTGCGCCCTTTGATTATGCTTTGAGTGACGCAGGAGGCTCAGGCGCTCGGCATCTGCAACCGCCCTTCAAAATGACTGGAAGCTTAGAGATACGATGAAATTCCTTCTATTTTGCGTGTTTGCCGCTGTGGTTTTGACCGCGCAACCGGCATTGGCGAACTATCCGTGCCCGGGTGGCCCTGGGCCGGGTGAACAGCAGATCGGCGTTGGCGGTGGCACCCATGGCGTTGCCGCTGTTCCGCTGTGTGTGGCCACCGGCGGCGGGGCTGCCAGCACCGGCGGTGGCTATGCCGGCTACCGCTGCGACGGCTGCAATATCTTTGCTGATCCCGCCCCGCCCAGTTACGACGCCATGAGCATCGCCATCAACGAGCAGGCGGCCAGAAACGCCGAACTCCAGAAGCAGATGCAGGAAGCCGAAGCCAAACTGCAAAAGCTGGAGGCGGACCCGGAGTACCAGCGCTACCAGCAGGGGCAATGGAAAATCTTTCAGGGTAGGAAGGATTCGGCACCCGGAGACAATTGCGTGGCCATGTGGAGCAAGGCAGGCGGCGCAGTCAGTATTGTCGGCCCCGGCAAGGCCTATCAGGGCGGGATGCTGATCTTCTGGAGCGCGGATATTCCCAGGCCGGCAGAGACGCAAACCGTCGCGGTGACGCTCAAGCAGTCGAAGTATCAGCCGCAGTCGGTGAACGCGTTGAATTTCTCGGTGCCGAATATTCCGGCCGGTGCGATCGGCCTGACCGTGCCGGACATCGACGCGGCGCTCGCCACCATGCTGGATGTCGAGCATTTCATCGTCGAGATGGGCGGGCGTGCGGTGGCAGATATCGATTGGACCGATGGCCTGGCCGCGCGTGCCCAGCTGAATCAATGCGTCAGTAACCGCTAGTCGACTGGAGCCTGAAACCGGCGATCAGCGTGATCGCCGGCCTGATCCCTGGCCTGGTTATGAGCCTGTCTGAGGTGGCAGCGGCTGATCCGCCAGTAGATCCCTCAGCAGCTGCAGCGCCAGGTCGATGTTGTCGTCCATCTGTTCCCCCCGCAGCGCCTCGGTTCGCCAGGCGTCAGGCGCTTCCGGATGGGGGCCGGACACTGCCACCTTGCCCTTGCCGTAGCTGCTCATCAGTGCCGCCGGTTGCTGATCGGCAAAGTAGGCCAGCCCGACGACGCGCTCCGGACTGGCCCTCAGGGTGAAGGTCGGGCCTGCCTGGTAATACATCTGACGCACCTCACCGAGCCAGGTGACTGGGTGTATCTTCGCTTCGAAGTCCTCCTCGTAGCTGTCGGACTCGGCCGGAACAAGGGCCAACCCGTCGACGAAGCGGTCCTCTTCGTGCCACCCCAGGGAGGCGATGTAAGCGCCGCCGCAGATACCCAGGTAGCGCCCGCCCTGACGCAGATAGGTGTTCAGCGTGCCGCGCAGCGCTGGCGTGAACTGCTGTAGAAGGGGTTCCACGTCATCATTGGTACCGCCAATGATCAGTACCCTGGCCTCGCTCAGCTGGCTGGGTAGATCCTCCAGATCGGCGATGTAGCGGATCGGCAGTTCCAGTTGTCGAGCCACGTCGCTGATCGCCCTGGTACTGGCTTCATCCGCTGTCGGGCCGTTATAGATCAGCGCGTAGGGCTCTCCCGCTTGCACAGGCCCCCCGACCATCAGTGTGAGCAGCAAGAGCGAGCCGAGCCTGGCCGCGATCCTTGTCATGGTGTTCCCCTTCCGTCCGTTGAATGAGCCTGGTGACTGCACGGCAATCCTTCCTCGGCACTGGATGCAGTCACCCAGATGCCGAAGCGGATTCTCCTTACGGCAGCATGACAATGGCAACCTATGCGGGCTGCATTCAGTGCGTTGGCCTTAACTCCAGAGTGCCCTGGGTGTGAGCCTGGACATCCTGTTCGGCGAAATGCATCGGCAGGTACTGCCCGGCCACATAGGCCTCGGCCTGGTCCGCGTAATGCCCGTCGAACGGTACGCCGCTCTGCCCTGTCGGATTGATGCCCAGCGCCTGGTCGGCGGCGGCCAGATCGACCAGGCGGCGGGTCGAGGGGCCGTAGACCACTGACCACGGCGCCGGGCCGACCCGATGCGACAGGTTGTTCGGCACCTCGTGGCCGCCGGGCACGGCGAAGGGGCCGACATTGAACAGCAGGTGCAGCGGCTGCTGCGCGCCCAGCGGGTGTTCATGGGTCAGCGTATGGCCCTTGCCCCAGGCCCACTGGCGGCTGTCCGTACCGAAGCGCTGGCGCAAATGGGCGAGGCTGGCCTGCCAGGCGGCCTTGACCGTATCGGCGCGGCTCTCCACGGCTTCGCTGCCGCGCCTGTCCCACCAGGGCGAGGCAGCATCGGCGCTCAGACGGGGCAGGGCGGTGTCGAGCACGCGGGTCTGCAGCAGGCTGTCGAAGAAGGCATCGCCCAGTTCGTCATGCATGGCCTGTCTGGCCAGCTCGTAGGTGAGCTGGTTGAACAGGGTGGCGGCGGTGGACTCCAGCGGGTGGCCGCCGTCCCAAGCCGCCAGCTGCTCGACCAGGCCGCGTTCCTCGGCATTGGCCGCCGCCGCGCGCAGGTCGGCAAGGATCGGCGCCAGCAGGCGCGGGCCGTAGCCGGTGCCGTCGTCCAGCTGCAGCGCCTGGCTGTTCTGGGTATCCCACTTCACGTCCGCCTCGGCCAGGCGCTGGTTCAGGCGCACGCCACGGTCGGCCAGGTTGTAGTAACCGGGAATGGCCGCGCCGGTTGGCGAGTCGGGCTGGTAGTTGGCGGAGACGATATAGCCGCGCGCCGGGTTCTCCTCCTGCGGGTTGGCAGCGAACGGCAGGAAGCCGGGCTTGTCCGCCTCGCCGTTGCTGCCATCGAGGATGAAGCTCGGGTTCACCTCGGCCGGGCGCTGCGGCAGCTTGCCGGCGGCCCACCAGCCGATGTCGCCGCTGGCGTTGGCGTAGATCACGTTGAGGCCGGGGGCGTGGATCTTCGCGACGGCGGCACGGGCCTTGGCCAGGCTGTCGGCACGGTTGAGCTGGTAGAAGGCGTCGAGGATCGGGTTCTCGGTCTCGAGGAAGGCCCACCACATGGCGATGGGCGTCTGGCCGGGGTTGGCCAGGGCGTCGTTGACGATCGGGCCGTGCGGCGAGCGGCGCAGGGTGATGGTGACGTCCTCGCCGCCCTTGACCCTGATGATCTCCGCGCGGCTCTGCAGGTCGACCCACTGACCGTTGATCGACACCTGGTTGGGATTGTCCGGATTGACCTGCTCGGCGATCAGATCGAGATCGTCGTTCTGGAACATGGTCAGGCTCCAGGCGAACTGGCGGTTATGGCCGAGCGAGGCGTAGGGGTTGAGCGCCTGGTGGTGACCGTACAGCTCGAAGCCGGGGTAGCTCAGGTGCGCCTCGTACCACACCGCCGGCGCGGCGAAACGAATATGCGGATCACCGGCCAGCAGTGGCTTGCCGCTGGAGGTACGGCTGCCGGCCACCGCCCAGGCATTGCTGCCCTCGAATTGCGGCAGGCCGGCGTCCTCCAGTGCCTGCAGGCTGAGGCGGGCCAGGCTGTCGAGGGCTCGCCAGTCGTCGCGGCCAAGGCGCTGAGCGACGGCGCCGCCAGGGTGCCAGTCGAGGTCGAAGACCTTCAGGTAGTCCGCGCCGAGCTGGTCGCGTACCTGGGTCAGCACCGGCTCGGTGCGGAAGGCGGCGGCGAAGCTGTAGGCCATGTAGCCGGCCACGGACACCGTGTCCTCAAGGGTGAAGGGGCGTTTCTCGATGCCCAGCAGGTCAAATTCCACTGGTGCCGGGCGGCTGGCCTGGAACTGGTTGATGCCATCCAGGTAGGCCTGCAGCGCCTTGACCGAGGGGCTGTTGCGGTCGAGGGTCTGCACGTAGCGGTCGGCATGCTGGCGGATGCCCAGGCTGCGGAACAGGCGGTCGGTATCGACCAGCTTAGGCCCCAGCACCTCGGCCAGTTCGCCGCGCGCCAGGCGGCGCAGCAGTTCCATCTGGAACAGGCGGTCCTGGGCATGGACGAAGCCCAGCGCGCGGTACAGGTCGGCCTCGTTCTGGGCCTGGATATGCGGCACACCGCGCTCGTCGTAGCGCACCTGCACTGTCGCCTGCAGGCCGGCCAGCGGCAGCGCGCCGTCGCGCACCGGCAGTTTGTTGTCGATATACCAGGCACTGCCGGCGGCGGCCGTGGCAACCACCACGGCGAGGATGGTCAGACTGCGTTTCATGACGCCTCCTTGTTGTTGTGCGGCCATTCTGCGCAGCGTTTTGTTCGGCGGCATTGACCATTGATGCGTTCGCTGGAATTCTCCGGTCAAACAAGGAACGCCCCATGTCCTCATTGGCCGGCACCGCGCCGCTGACCCACTCCGCCACCCTGCGGCGCCTGCTGTACGAGGCCCTGGGGGAGCTTGGCCATGATCCGGCGAGTATCTACCGGCGCGCCAACCAGCACCGCCGCCTGGTACCGCCACCGACCGAGGGCCGTCTCAGCCACGACGAGGCGCCGCTGTTCTGGCAGGCCGCCGACGCCCTGTGTGGCGACCCCGACATCGGCCTGCACCTGGGCGAGGTGATGAAGCCGCGCCTGCTCGATGTGGTCGGCTACCTGCTGCTGGCCAGCCGCGACCTGCAGCAGGCGCTGGACAGCTTCCTGCGCTTCCAGCACATTCTCGCCGGCGGCTTTGTCGCCCAGCTACGCGTCGAGGGCGAGCGCGCCTGCCTGGTGCTGGACCTCAACTACCGCGGCTTTGCTCCGCTGCGCCAGCAGATGGAGTGCCTGGCGTTGCTGTTCATCAAGCTGCTGCGCCTGGTCACCGACGACGAGTTTCGTATCGCTGGCCTCGACTTCCGCCATGCCCGGCCGGCGCGGGTCGGCGAGCACCGCCGCTTGTTCGGCCTGCTACCGAACTTCGCTGCCGCCCACGATGCCCTGTGGTTTCCCGCCGCATTGCTCAGGCGCCCGTCGCGCAACGCCAATCCCGGCCTGCATCGGCTGCTCTGGCAGCATGCGCAGGCGCAGCTGGCCGAGCTGGTGGAGAACGACCTGCTCAATCGTCTGAGCTACCTGTTCGGTGTGCGTCTGGGGCAGACGGATTGCTCGCTGCGGGCCTGTGCCGACGAGCTGGGCATGACGGCGGCCGCGCTGCAGCGCGGCCTGGCGACCCAGGGCAGCCATTTCACTCAGGTACGCGAGGCGATCCAGCAGGCCCGTGCCCATGAACTGCTGCAGGGTGGTCTGGCAATCCGCGAGGTGGCACGTGCCTGCGGCTTTGCCGAGCTGTCGCCGTTCTATCGGGCCTTCAAGCGCTGGTATGGGGTCACGCCCGATGACTACCGCGGGCGCCTGATCAGCGGCTAGCTCGGCGGCGGTCAGCTCTGGATGGTCGCCGCCGGGTTGATCACACGGCCTAGGCCGAGGTTGCGCAGGGCCAGGTGCAGGGTGCTGTGGATGACCTGCGGGTTGTCGATGGTCATCAGCTGGCCGAGCAGCTCCCTGGCGCGGCCGGCGCTGATCTGGCGCAGCAGCCATTTCACCTTGGGCAGGTTGGTGGCGTTCATCGACAGGCTGTCGAAGCCCATGGCCAGCAGCAGAACGGCGGCGGCCGGGTCGCCGGCCATTTCGCCGCAGATGCTCACCGGCTTGCCTTCGGCATGCGCGCCTTCGACCACCAGCTTGAGGGCATGCAGTACGGCCGGGTGGAGGAAGTCGTAGAGGTCGGCGACCCTTGGGTTGTTGCGGTCCACCGCCAGCAGGTACTGGGTCAGGTCGTTGGAGCCGACCGAAATGAAATCGACCTGGCGGGCCAGCTCGCGGATCTGGTAGACGGCGGCGGGAATCTCGATCATCACGCCCACTGGCGGCATGGGAATGTCCACACCCTCGTCACGCACCTCGCCCCAGGCGCGGTGGATCAGATGCAGCGCCTCTTCCATCTCCTGGATGCCGGAAATCATCGGCAGCAGGATGCGCAGGTTGTTCAGGCCTTCGCTGGCCTTGAGCATGGCGCGCACCTGGACCAGGAAGATTTCCGGGTGGTCGAGGGTGATGCGGATGCCGCGCCAGCCGAGGAAGGGGTTCTCCTCCTTGATCGGGAAGTAGGGCAGTGCCTTGTCGCCACCGATGTCGAGGGTGCGCATGGTCACCGGCAGCGGATGGAAGGCCGCCAGTTGCTCGCGGTAGGTGGCCAGCTGCTCCTTTTCGCTGGGGAAGCGTTCGCCGTTCATGAACGGCACTTCCGTGCGGTACAGGCCGACGCCCTCGGCGCCGCGCTCCTGGGCGCGCTTCACATCGGCCAGCAGGCCGGTATTGACCCATAGCGGCATGCGCTGGCCGTCCAGCGTCTCGCAGGGCAGTTCGCGCAGGGCGTCGAGACCCTGGGCCAGCTGGCGTTCTTCCTCGACCACTTCGGCGTACTGCTTGCGCAGCAGCTCGCTGGGGTTGGTGAAGACCTCGCCGTGGTAGCCGTCGACGATCAGCTGGATGCCGTCGACCTTGGAGTAGGGCAGGTCGACCACGCCCATGACCGTGGGAATGCCCATGGCGCGGGCGAGAATGGCCACGTGCGAGTTGCCCGAGCCCTGCACCGAGACCAGGCCGACCAGCTTGCCTTCCGGCACCTGGCCGAGCATCGCCGGTGACAGCTCCTCGCTGACCAGGATGCTGTTGTCCGGGTAGACCAGGCCCTGCTTGCGTTCTTCCTGCAGGTAGGCGAGCAGGCGCCGGCCGAGGTCGCGCACATCACTGGCGCGCTCGCGCAGGTAGGCGTCGTCCATCAGCTCGAAGCGCGAGACGTGCTCGGTGACCACCTGGCGCAGGGCGCCCTGGGCCCACTGGCCGGTCTTGATGACCTTGCGCACCTCGTTACCCAGGGCGTTGTCGTCGAGCATCATCAGGTAGACCTCGAACAACGCGAGTTCTTCCTTGCGCAACTGGCTGGCGAGCTTGGCGGACAGCTCCTGCATGTCCTCGCGGACCCATTCCAGGGCCTTGCCGAACAGCGCCAGCTCGGCCTGGATATCGTCGATGGCCTTGTCCGGCACCACGTTGAGGTCGGCCGGCGGCAGCACCACCACGGCGGTACCCACGGCGGCGCCGGGAGAGCCGGGCACGCCGACGAAACGGGCCTCCTGGATGCCCTTGCCCTGCTTGCCCAGGCCACGGATCGAGCCGGTGGCCTCGGCGTGGGCGATCACCCCGGCGAGCTGGGCGCTCATGGTGACCAGGAAGGCTTCCTCGCCCTCGTCGAACTGGCGGCGGTCCTTCTGTTGCACCACCAGTACGCCCATCACCCGGCGATGGTGGATGATCGGCGCGCCGAGGAAGGAGGCGTAGCGCTCCTCGCCGGTTTCCGGGAAGTACAGGTAGCGCGGGTGTTCGGAGGCGTGCTCGAGATTGAGCGGCTCCTCGCGGGTGCCCACCAGGCCGACCAGGCCTTCGTTGGGCGCCATGCTGACCTTGCCGATCGAGCGCTTGTTGAGGCCGTCGGTGGCCATCAGCACGAAGCGGTTGCTGTCCGGATCGAGCAGGTAGACCGAGCAGACGTGGCTGCCCATGGCCTCCTTCACCCGTTGCACGATGATCGTCAGCGCCGCCTTGAGGTCCTTGGCGGCGTTTACTTCCTGAACGATCTTGCGCAGGGTGTTGAGCATGGCTCGCACTCGAACTCCGTCAGTCGCGCGCCAGCAGGCGCGGGGCTAATTCCTTCAGGGCGCGGCGGTAGACCTCGCGCTTGAATGTCACTACCTGGTTCAGCGGGTACCAGTAACTGACCCAGCGCCAGCCGTCGAATTCCGGCTTGCCGGTCAGGTCCATGCGCACCCGGCTCTCGTCGCCGGTCAGGCGCAGGAGGAACCATTTCTGCTTCTGCCCGATGCACAGCGGCTGGCTGTGGGTGCGCACCAGGCGCTGCGGCAGACGATAACGCAACCAGCCACGGGTGCAGGCGAGAATCTTCACATCCTGCTCCTCCAGCCCCACTTCCTCGTTCAGTTCGCGGTACAGCGCCTGTTCGGCCGACTCATTGGGGTTGATGCCGCCCTGGGGAAACTGCCAGGCGTCCTGGTTGATCCGTCGTGCCCACATGACCTGGCCGACATCATTGGTCAGGATGATGCCGACATTGGGGCGGAAACCATCGGAATCGATCACGGAGCAGCACCTCGAAAACGCATGTCTCGGCATTGTTCCACAAAGGCCGCGGGCGCAGCAAACGCGCGGCCCGCAGCAATGGGCAGAGGCGTCGAAAGCGGCTATTCTGGCGCCCCTTCGTGACACTATGAACCAGGTATACAGACGTGCGCCTTGCCCTCTTCGATCTCGACAACACCCTGCTGGCCGGCGACAGCGACCACAGCTGGGGCGAATTCCTCTGCGAGACCGGCCGCGTCGATGCCGTCGAATACCGTGCACGCAACGATGCCTTTTACGCCGACTACTGCGCCGGCAAGCTCGACGTGGTGGCCTACCAGAGCTTCACCCAGGCCATCCTGGCGCGCACCGAGGCCGCCGAGCTGGCGCGCTGGCAGGCCGAGTTCATGGCCGAGGTCATCGAGCCGATCATACTGGCCAAGGGCGAGGCATTGCTGCGCGAGCATCGCGAGGCCGGCGACAAGCTGGTGATCATCACCGCCACCAACCGCTTCATCACCGCGCCGATTGCCGCGCGCCTGGGCGTCGACACCCTGCTGGCCACCGAGTGTGGCATGCACGAGGGCCGCTACACCGGCCACGTGGCGGGCGTGCCCTGCTACCAGGCGGGCAAGGTGGTGCGCCTGAACGAGTGGCTGGCCGAGACGGGGCTGAGTCTGGACGGCGCCTACTTCTACAGCGACTCGCGCAATGACCTGCCGCTGCTGGAAGCCGTGGCCAATCCGGTGGCGGTCGATCCGGATGACACCCTGCGCGTCATCGCGGGCGAGCGCGGCTGGCCGGTACTCAGCCTGCGCGGCTGATCGGCGGCGCTGTCAGGGCGCGGATGTAAAGCGCTGCAGCAGCTCGGCGTGCCGGCCGCTTTCCTGACCGGCGATGAAAATCTGGTTGAGCCGGTTGACCAGCTGCTCACCCCGCGGCGAACCCTTGCTGACCAGCAGGTAGAAATTCTTGCGGATGTCCAGGCGCAGGCTGCGCAGTTCCGCATGGCCTTGGTAGATGCCCAGGGCGATGCCGCTGGTCAGCGGTTCGATCTCGCTGGGGAAGAATTCGCAGCGCTGTCGTTCCAGCATATCCAGCACCTGCTGGATGCCGGGAAAACGCTGCGGCTCCTGGACCACGCCGTAAGGCGCGTAGTTGTAGCCAATGACTCCGCAGAAGCGCTCGGCCGATAGCGCGGCGGGCGTGCTCGGTGGCTGGTTGAAGCGGCGCGCGGAATAGAACAGGCCCAGGTGTGTCTGGTAGAGCGGCACGCTGTAGTGCGCGTAGGCCGCCCGTTCGGGTTTGTAACTGGCATCCCAGGTCAGCTCGCAGCGGCTGTTGTCGGCGAACTCGGCCAGTTCCTGCTGCACCCGTGCCCAGGGCAGGTATTGAATGCGATGCTGCAGGCCGAGCTGGTGCAGGGCATCCAGCACCATGGCCGTGGCGGCGCCGGTCAGGCGGCTCTGGTCGATCTTGCCGTCCTGCCGTTCCCAATAGGTGTAGGGTGGCCATTCGTTGCCTTCGCCCAGGCAGATCTGCACCGGCGCTTCGCCCGCCAGGGCGGCGCTGCTCAGGCTCAGGGTGAGTGCGCTGCAGCAGAGTCTGTTCATCGGCCCCTCCACTCATAGAGTGCAGCATAGCCGAGGGGTCAGAGCGGCTTGGCCACCATCAGCCAGAAGATGGCGATGAAGGCCAGGAACGCCGGCCAGCCCAGGGCGAACCAGAGGCGCATATAGCGGTGGGCCCGCTCAGGCAGTTCGCCGCCAGTGGCCAGGGCCTCGCAGGCCATATCGCGCACGCGGATCTGTAGCCACAGCACCGGCAGCCAGCACAGCCCGGCGAAGACGAACAGCCCGGCGCTCCACAGCAGCCATGCCTGGCCCAGGGGCCAGCCGGCCAGCTTGGCCAGGGCCAGGCCAGAGAACGGCTGGAACACCGCCGTGGTGGCGATGAACAGCCAGTCGGCGGTGACCAGGTGGCGGAAGGTGGTGGCGATCACCTGCAGCTGCCCGCTGCGCCAGGCGCGCAGGGCGTAGTAGGCCGAACCCAGCCCGGTGCCGAACAGCAGGGTGGCGGAGAGGATATGCAGGGTCTTGAGCAGCAGGTAGAGACTCATCGCTGCCGCTCGCGAGAGGCTCGGAACATCAGGCCGGCTTGGCCCCCATCAGGGCGAAGATGGCCAGCAGCAGGACCAGCACCAGGGCCGCATAGGCGACCACGAAGCGCAGCAGCCTGACCGGCACGTCGCCCTCGGCGACGGCCCGTTGCCACGCACCCAGGCGGTTGTGCAACAGCAGGCCGAACAGCATCAGCACGCCGAACAGCTTAGCGCTGTAGAGCAGCCAGCTGGCGCCCAGCGGCAGGCCGACAGTGTGCACCAGCCACCAGCCGCTGACCGGCAGCGACAGCGCCAGCACGCCGAGCGCCGGCAGGCTGTACAGCCGGGTGACGCGCAGTTTGCGCGTGATCACGGCGGCATCGCCTGCGCGATGCGCCTTCCACAGCATGAAGGTATGGGCGATCACCCCGGCGAGCAGCAGCACGGCGGGGATCAGGTGGGCGTATTTCAGCAGTTGGTAATGTTCCATCAGCGTTCCTTAACCGAGGAAAAGCTTGTAGGCCGGGTTGTCGGTCTCGTCCCAGTAGGGATAGCCGATGGCGTCGAAAGCCGCCGGAATCTGGTTACGCTCGTCCGCCGGCACCTGCAGGGCGGCCAGCACGCGGCCGTCGGCGGCGCCGTGGTTGCGGTAGTGGAACATGGTGATGTTCCAGCGCCCGCCCAGGCGGTTGAGGAAGTTGAACAGCGCGCCTGGCCGCTCGGGGAACTCGAAGCGGAACACCACCTCGTCGGCCACCGCCGCCGAGTGGCCGCCCACCGTGTGGCGGATATGTAGCTTGGCCAGCTCGTTGTCGGTCAGGTCGAGCACCGGGAAGCCCTGCTCGCGCAGGCCATCCACCAGCGCCTGGCGCGGGTCGTTTTCCGGGTGGGTCTGCACGCCGACGAAGATGTGCGCTTCCCGGTCGGAGTGGTAGCGGTAGTTGAACTCGGTGATCTGGCGCTTGCCGATCGCCTCGCAGAAGGCCTTGAAGCTGCCCGGCCGCTCGGGGATGGTCACGGCGATGATCGCCTCGCGCTTCTCGCCCAGTTCGGCACGCTCGGCCACATGGCGCAGGCGGTCGAAGTTGATGTTGGCGCCCGAGTCGATACCCACCAGTACCTTGCCCTGCAGGCCCTCGCGCTCGACGTACTTCTTGATTCCGGCGACCGACAGCGCGCCGGCCGGCTCGGTGATCGAACGGGTGTCGTCGTAGATGTCCTTGATCGCCGCGCAGATCTCGTCGGTGCTGACGGTGATCACTTCATCCACATGGTCCTTGCAGATGTCGAAGGTGTGCTGGCCGATCTGCGCCACCGCCACGCCATCGGCGAACAGCCCCACCTGCGGCAGCACCACGCGTTCGCCAGCGGCCATGGCGGCCTGCAGGCAGTTGGAGTCGTCCGGCTCGACGCCGATGACCTTGATCTCCGGGCGCAGGTACTTGACGTAAGCGGCGATGCCGGCAATCAGGCCGCCGCCGCCGACCGGCACGAAGATGGCGTCCAGCTGGCCCGGCTGCTGGCGCAGGATTTCCATGGCCGCGGTGCCCTGCCCGGCAATCACCAGCGGGTCATCGTAGGGATGGATGTAGGTGTAGCCCTTTTCTTCCACCAGCTTGAGCGAATGGGCCAGGGCCTCGGGGAAGGCGTCGCCGTGCAGCACCACCTTGCCGCCGCGCGAGCGTACGCCCTGCACCTTCAGTTCCGGGGTGGTGCGCGGCATGACGATGGTCGCCTTCACGCCCAGGTGTTTGGCGGCCAGGGCCAGGCCCTGTGCGTGGTTGCCGGCCGAGGCGGTGACCACGCCGCGTTCCAGTTCTTCGGGGCTTAGCTGGGCCAGTTTGTTGTAGGCGCCGCGAATCTTGAACGAGTACACCGGCTGCAGATCTTCGCGCTTGAGCAGAATCTGGTTGCCCAGCCGCTCGGTGAGCTGGCGGGCAGGTTGCAGCGGGGTTTCCACCGCGACGTCGTAGACGCGCGAGGTGAGGATCTTCTTGACGTACTGTTCGAGCATCACGGCTTCACTGGCGGGCATTGCGGGGATTCTGGAGTCTACCCCAGCGCTTCGCCGCGCGACCACAGAGAGTGCGGGGTTTTTGCCCGGCATGCGTCTATAATTGGGCCTCCCGTTCCCTCCCAGGCGCAGAACCCGCGATGACTCAGGATCAGCTCAAGCAGGCCGTGGCTCAGGCCGCCGTCGACCATATCCTTCCCTTCCTCGACAGCAAGAGCGTGATCGGTGTCGGCACCGGCTCGACCGCCAACTGCTTCATCGATGCCCTGGCCCAGCACAAGATGGCCTTCGACGGCGCCGTGGCCAGCTCCGAAGCCACCGCCGCGCGTCTGCGCGGTCATGGCATCCCGGTCTATGACCTGAATGCCGTGGATGGCCTGGAGTTCTACGTCGATGGCGCCGACGAGAGCGACGAGCACCTTCACCTGATCAAGGGCGGCGGCGCCGCGCTGACCCGAGAGAAGATCGTCGCGGCGGTGGCCAAGACCTTCATCTGCATCGCCGATGGCAGCAAGCTGGTGCCGGTGCTCGGCGCGTTTCCGCTGCCGGTGGAGGTCATTCCCATGGCCCGTAGTCATGTCGCCCGCCAGCTGGTCAAGCTGGGCGGCGATCCGGTGTACCGCGAGGGCGTGGTGACCGATAACGGCAACATCATTCTCGACGTGCACAACATGAGCATCGTCGATCCGCTGAAGCTGGAGGCCGATATCAACGCCATCGTTGGCGTGGTGACCAACGGCCTGTTTGCCGCTCGCCCCGCCGACCTGCTGCTGCTCGGTACCGCCGAAGGCGTGAAGACGCTCAAGGCCTGAGTGCAGGCGCCTGCAGAAGACCCGGCCTTGGTCGGGTCTTTTCGTTTGTGCGTTCAGCAGGTCGCAGAGGTTACTGGGTAACCGATTTCTCGAACACGTAGAACAGGTTCGGCTCGCTGACCAGGTACAGGCGGCCCTGGTTGTCCATCGCCACGCCCTCGGCCTGCGGCACGCTCTTCTCCAGGCCATGCTGGCCACGCAGCAGTGACAGGGTGCTGATCGGCCGGCCGTCGGAGTTGAGCTCGATCACCAGGCGCGACTCGTCCGACAGCGCCAGCAGGTGGCCGCTGCTCTCGTCGTACTGCAGGCTGGACAGGTCGCGCACGAACAGGCGGGCATCACGTTGCGGGTCTTCCACCACATGCACGGCGAAGGGCTTGTCCGGGTTGGTGTGCGGGAAGCCATGGATCTCGTAGATGCTCACCGGGTCGCGCTCCTTGGCGGCGAACAGGCGATGGTTGGTGGCATCGTAGGCCAGGCCCTCGAAACCCTTGTTGCCGTTCAGGCCGATACCCAGTGACAGCTGCTCGGATTCGGCGGCATCGACAAACTGCGTTTCATCGCCCAGGTGCACGCGGAACAGGCGCTGCTGGCGCTCGTCGGTGATCACATAGAGCCCGGGGCTGATGTACTCGATCGCCTCCGGGTCGCCGAAGCCGACCAGGGGCACGCGGCGCAGGATCTTGCCGTCCAGCGACAGCTCGATGATCTCCGGGTTCTTGTTGGTCACGGTAAACAGGGTGCGGCGGTCGGGATCGTAGGTCAGTGCCGATACATCGGCACTCAGGCCTTCGATCGGTCGGCCCTGGAGGGTGACGCGATAGTCCGGCAGCCAGATCGATTTGTCGCGCCATTCCGCAGCATGGCGCCATTCTTGCACCACGAACCAGCCGCGTTCGAACAGGCGCCACTGCTGGGCAACCAGCAGCAGGGCCACGAGGATGAGCAGTGCCAGGGTGGGCAACAGGACGCGAGCTTGGGTCAGGCGACGCATGGGCGAGGTTCCGAATCAGGGTGGCTGCATGAAAACAGCTGCAGCTGAATTCAAGCTTAAGGAAGCTAAGCCAGGCCGCCGGCCGAGTTACCGAACAACACCGCAAGCGGAAACGGCAGTCATGTCAGTGTTACCGGAAGAGCGAGTATTGACCACCCTGCATACGGTTGCCCTGGCCGTGCAGAGTCTGCAGCGCATGGGCGTGGCGGCCGATGCCGTGCTGGCCGGCAGCGGCATTGCCGCGGCGGAACTGGAGAGCCCGACGCGCCTCATCAGCCACGCCCAGGAGCTGCGCGTGCTGGCCAACGCCCTGGCGGCCAGCGCCGATCCTGCTCTGGGCCTGCTGCTGGGCAAGCGCATGCACGTGTCGGCCTACGGCATGCTCGGCTATACCCTGTTGGCCAGTCGCAACCTGGGCGAGGCATTGCGCCTGGCCATCGCCCATCCGGCGCTGCTGGGTACCTACTTCCGTCTTGACCTGCAGCCGTTTGGCGACGAAGTGCGGCTGAGCGCCAGTGGCTATCGCTATGACCCGGCGCTGAGCCTGTTCAATACCGAGCTGTGCCTGGCGTCGCTGCTGACCGTGGTGCAGGACCTGCTCGGCGAGTCCGTGCGCCCGCGGCGCCTGCTGCTGGCCTATCCGGCACCGGCGCATGCCGCCAGCTACGGTGAAAAACTCGGCTGCCCGGTGGAGTTCAACGCCGAATGCAATGCCCTGTGCTTCAACCCGACCCTTCTGGAGCGCCCCCTGCCGCTGGCCGATCCGGTCAGTTACCAGCATGGCCTGCAGCAGTGCATGCAGCTGGAGGCGCAGCTGCACAATCGCCATGACCTGCGCGACCTGATCCGCCAGCAGCTGTCGGTGGACCTGGCCGAGTGCTCCAGCCTGGAGCGGGTCGCCACCCGTCTGCACCGTTCCGAGCGCACCCTGCGCCGCCACCTGCAGCAGCTCAACACCAGCTTCCAGCACCTGCTCGACGAAGTGCGCTACGACAAGGCGCGGCAGCTGCTGCTCAATACCGACTTGCCGATCTACCTGATCGCCGAGCAGCTCGGCTACAGCGAGACCGCCAGCTTTCGCCATGCCTTCCAGCGCTGGAGCGGCCTGGCGCCGAGCGAACTGCGCCGCTAGTTGACCTCGGACAAGGGGCGGCGGCAGAGCCGCGCCTAGACTCGTGCGCAGTCCTATTTGCGCGGAGCGTTCTGCCATGATCCACGATGTCGCCATCATCGGTGCCGGCCCGGCCGGCCTGTGCCTGGCCCGCGCCCTGTCCGGGCAGGGGCTGTCGATCGTCCTGCTGGAGCGCCAGGCCGAGACCGCGCTGGCCGACCCCGCTTTCGATGGCCGCGAGATCGCCCTGACCCATGCCTCGCAGGCGCTACTGGAGCACCTCGGCCTGTGGCAACGCCTGCCGGCCGAGGAAGTCGCCGTGTTGCGCGATGCCCAGGTGCTCAACGGTCCGTCGCTGTTCGCCCTGAAGATCGAGGCTGGCCAGGCCGGCGCCGAGCGGCTGGGCCATCTGGTGGCCAATCGCGCCATCCGCCGTGCCGCCTACGAGGCTGTGCAGGCCTGTGCCGATGTTCAGTTGCGCTGCGAAGTGGCAGTGACTGCCATTCGCCACCATGAGCGCGAGGTTGAGCTGGAGCTGGCGGGCGGCGAGCTGTTACGCACGCGCCTGCTGGTGGCGGCCGACAGCCGTTTCTCCGAGACCCGTCGCCAGCTGGGGATCGGCGCGCGGCTCAAGGATTTCGGCAAGACCATGCTGGTGTGCCGCATGGACCACGAGAAGCCGCATCGGCAGACCGCCTGGGAATGGTTCGGCTATGGCCAGACCCTGGCGCTGCTACCGCTCAACGGTGAGCAGTCGTCGGTGGTGCTGACCCTGCCGCCGCGCGAGATCGAACGCCTGCGCGCGCTGGACGAAGACGCCTTCGCCCGCGAGATGGAGCGTCGCTTCGACCGCCGCCTGGGCGCCATGCGCCTTGCCAGCGAGCGCCATGCCTACCCGCTGGTCGGCGCCTACGCCGAGAAGCTGGTCGGCCCGCGCTGTGCGCTGATCGGCGATGCCGCCGTCGGCATGCACCCGGTCACCGCCCACGGCTTCAACTTTGGCCTGGGCAGTGTGCAGCGGCTCAGTGCGGCCGTACTGGCAGCCAGGGCCCGGCGCGAGGACATCGCCGCGCCGTCGGTGCTGGCCCGCTATGCGCGGCAGCACCGCCTGGCGACCTGGCCGCTGTACCAGGCCACCAATCTGCTGGTGGATGTCTACACCGATGATCGTCTGCCGCTGAAGCTGCTACGCGGGGCAGGGCTGCGGGTGGCGCAGGGGTTGCTGCCGTTGAAGAAGGGGATTGCGCGGCACCTGACGTCGCCGGGGTGAGTTTTTCCTGAGCCCATTTCCGAGCGTTTCATTACTGCCGGTTTCGCCCAGGGGGGCGAAAACGGGAGATTTGGATAGGTGCAGCCATCGGTTTGGTGCTCTGGTCTTGAGTCTCACGACAGGGAGCCAGTCCATGCGGTGAGTCAACTTGGCCACATCTATCCCCTTTTGACCGCATCTATCGTTCTGCCGCCTGTACCGCGCTGCCTAGAATCGACGCCAGAGCCCTTGGCTTCTACTGCCTCTTAATCACCAATAAAAACAATTGGTTAGGAGCTAATTGCGGATGAGCAGCGCGATCTCGATCGAAAGCCTGAGCATGGAATACGGGGCGGCCGGCAGCGGCCACCTGGCGCTGGACACTGTCTCCCTGGAGATCCGCGACAACGAATTCTTCACCCTGCTGGGCCCCTCCGGCTGCGGCAAGACCACCCTGCTGCGGCTGATCGCCGGTTTCGAGCAGCCCAGCGCCGGGGTGATCCGCCTGTACGGCGAGCCGATGCAGGACCTCCCGCCGTTCCGCCGCCCGGTCAACACCGTGTTCCAGAGTTATGCGCTGTTCCCGCACATGACAGTGGCGCAGAACATCGGCTTTGGTCTGGAGATGCAGGGCAAGCCGAAAACCGAGATCGCCGCCACGGTGGAGAAGATGCTGGCGCTGGTGAAGTTGCCGGATGTCGGCAACCGCCGCGCCGACCAGCTGTCCGGCGGCCAGCAGCAGCGCATCGCCCTGGCCCGTGCGCTGGCCAGCCGGCCGCGGGTGCTGCTGCTCGACGAGTCGCTGTCGGCACTGGACATGAAGCTGCGCAAGGACATGCAGATCGAGCTCAAGCGCCTGCAGGCCGAAACCGGCATCACCTTCATCTTCGTCACCCACGATCAGGAAGAAGCGCTGACCATGAGCGACCGCATCGCGGTGATGAGCAAGGGGCGCATCCTCCAGGTCGGCACGCCGAACGAGATTTACGAGCGCCCGCTGAACCGCACCGTGGCCGACTTCATCGGCGAGACCAATTTCCTCGAGGCCGACCCCTTCGCCGGTGGCGCACGATTGGCCGATGGCCAGGTGCTGAGCCTGGCCGGCATGCCGGAGAGCGGGCGCATCACCCTGGCCATACGGCCCGAGCGCATCAGCTTGACTGACTCCGGCAACCTCGCTGGCGAGGTGGAAGAGGTGGTGTACATCGGCACCGACACCCTCTACCTGCTCAAGGTCGCCGGCCAGTCGGGCTTTCGCGTGCGCCAGCAGAATCGCGCTGGCAGCGGCCAGCCGTTGCCGCGCGGTGCGCAGGTGCGCCTGGACGTGCCGGCCGCCGCCATTCGGGTGCTGGGCGAATGAGCACACCTCGGCAACTGGCCGAGCGTCGCCAGCTGCTGCGCCGCCTGGGCCTGATTGCGCCGGGCATGGCGGTGCTGGCGGTGTTCCTGGTCGCGCCGCTGGCGATCATGCTGCTGGTGTCCTTCCTGCAGCCCGGCGAGTACGGCGGGGTGAAGTGGGGGCAGTACTCGCTGGAGGCTTACGTCAATTTCCTCTACGAGCGCGACTTCGACGACAGCCTGGTGTTCAACACCGACTACCTGGGTATCTTCCAGCGCTCCTTCTGGCTGGCCGTGGCGACCACCGTCGGCTGCCTGCTGATTGGCTTTCCCACCGCCCTGTACCTGGCGCTGCAGAGCGAGCGCAAGCGCAACCTGCTGCTGTTTCTGGTCACCGTGCCGTTCTGGACCAACCTGCTGGTGCGGGTCTACGCCTGGATGCTGCTGCTGCGCAATGGCGGCCTGGTGGACAGCGGCCTGGGCGTGTTCGGTGTGCCCGAGGGTAGCCTCGGCCTGCTCTACAGCAACACGGCGGTGATGATCGGCCTGCTCTACAGTTTTCTGCCGTTCATGGTGCTGCCGATCTACACCAGCCTGGAGAAGCTCGACTGGCGCCTGGTCGAGGCCGCCTTCGATCTCGGCGCCAACCGCTGGCAGGCGCTGAAAAGAGTGATCCTGCCGCTGGCGCTGCCGGGCATGCTGGCCGGTGCCACGCTGGTGTTCATCCCGGCGCTGGGCAACTACATCATCCCCGAGCTGCTCGGCGGCGGTAAGGCGCTGATGATCGGCAACCTGATCCAGCTGCAGTTCGGCTCCGGGCACAACTGGCCGCTGGGCGCGGCGCTGGCCTTCTCGCTGTTCAGTCTGGTGCTGCTGGCGCTGCTGTTCAATGGCCTGCGCCAGCGTGGCCAGGAGGTGCGCGGATGAACCTGCAGGGCCCGCTGTGGCGTTTCACCGGCGTGCGCCCGGTGGCCTGGGCGTTCTTCGCCTTCCTTTACATCCCGATCATCGTGCTGGTGGCGCTGAGCTTCAACGCCGGGCAGTCGGCGACCCTGTGGCAGGGCTTCAGCTTCAAGTGGTACGGGGTGGTGGCCAATGACCCGGAGATCCTTCGCGCGGCGAAGAACTCGCTGATCATCGCGGTCTGCGCGACGCTGATTTCCACCGCCCTGGCGACCCTGGCGGCGCTCGGCATGCACGGCCGGCGCTTCCGTGGCCAGGGCGCATTGCAGGGCGTGCTCGGCCTGCCGCTGCTGGTGCCGGACATCGTCTGCGCCGTGGCCATCCTGATGTTCTTCGCCTTCATCGGCCTGAAGCTGTCGCTGCTGACCATCCTGATCGCGCACGTGGTGTTCTGCACGCCGTTCGCCTACCTGCCGATCCGCGCGCGCCTGCAGGTCATGGACCCGCGCCTGCTGGAGGCCGCTGCCGACCTGTATGCCTCGCCTTGGCGGGTGTTCTGGCGGATCAGCTTCCCGCTGCTGCTGCCGGGCATCCTCTCCGGGGCGATGCTGGCCTTCATCATTTCGATGGACGACTTCGTCATCACCTACTTTGTCGCCGGGGCCGGCTCGACCACCCTGCCGATCTACATCTTCAGCTCCATTCGTATGGGCATATCGCCGAAGATCAACGCGATTTCCTCGATCATGCTTGTGCTTTCGATCCTGTTCGTCACCCTGTCGTACTACCTCGGCCAACGCAAACGCTAGGAGCCAGACCATGTCCCGTCGTACCCCGCTCGCGCTCTCCGTTGTTCTCGCCCTCGGCCTGTCCGGCGCCGCTCAGGCCGCCGGCACGCTGAACTTCGCCAACTGGTCGGATTACTACCCGCCGGAGCTGCTGCAGAAATTCGAGAAGGACACCGGCATCAAGGCCACGCTCGATGCCTACGACTCCAACGAGACCCTGCTGGCCAAGCTCAAGGCCGGTGGCGGCAACTACGACGTGGTGGTGCCCTCGGACAGCTTCATCCAGATCATGGTCCAGGAGGGCCTGCTGCAGAAGTTCGACAAGAGCAAGCTGCCGAACCTGAAGAACCTGGCGCCGACCTTCCAGAAGCTCGACTTCGACCCGGCGCACGACTACAGCGTGCCCTACCTGTGGGGCACCACCGGCTACAGCTACGACAGCGCCCAGGTGCCGGGCGGCAAGCTCGACGAGAGCTGGGGGCCGTTCTTCGCCCCGCCGGCCGAGCTGAAGGGCAAGGTGGTGGCGCTCAACTCGATGGACGACCTGTTCCCGCCGGCCGCCTTCTACCTCGGTATCGACCGCTGCACCGAAGACCCGCAGGAGGTGAAGAAGATCATGGACCTGCTGAGCCAGCAGAAGGACATGCTGGCCATGTACAACAGCGACGGCACCATCGAGCGCATGGCCGCCGGCGAAGTGGCCATGCACCAGCAGTGGAACGGCGCCTTCCACCGTGCCAAGGAGCAACGCGCCTCGCTGGTCTACGTCTATCCGAAGGAGGGCGTGTCGACCTTCATCGACAATTTCGTGATCCCCAAGGGCGCGAGCAACGTCGAGGAAGCGCACGTGTTCATCAACTGGATGATGCAGCCGGAGAACATCGCCGCCGCCTCCAACTTTGCCAAGTACAACAACGCCATCGCCGGCGCCGAGCAGTTCATGGACAAGGCGCTGTTCGAGGACCCGGCGATCAACACCCCACAGGACAAGCTCGAGCGCCTGCGTTCGTTCAAGCTCTGCTCGCCCAAGGCCCTGGCGCTGCGCACCAAGGTCTGGACCAAGCTGAAGAAATAACTACTTGGCACCCCTCTGCCGTTGACGGAGAGGGGCCGGGGGAGAGGGGCTGTGGCCATCCCTCTCCCTGACCCTCTCCCCGGCGGGGAGAGGGAACTTCATTTGCATCTGTCACGGACCCTAGCGAGTCCGGGGAGCCCCTCATGCTGACGATCTACAGCGACGACCATCATCTGCACCACGGCAAATACGAGCTGATCGACGGCCAGCTCACGCCCTGCTTCGAGAAGCCCAGCCGCGCCGACATGGTGCTGGCGCGGGCGCAGAAGGTGAAGCTGGGCGACGTGGTGGCGCCGCGCGAGTTCGGCCTGGCGCCGATCCTGCGGGTGCACGACGAAGGCTTCGTGCATTTCCTCAAGGACGCCTGGGCCGAGTGGCAGGCCATGGGCCGCGACTACGACATGCTGCCGTTCACCTGGCCCAACCGCCGCCTGCGCCAGACCATTCCGGACTGCATCGACGGCAAGTTCGGCTACTACAGCTTCGACGCCGGCGTGCCGATCACTGCCGGCACCTGGCAGGCGGTGAGCAGTTCGGTGAACGTCGCGCTGACCGGCCAGGCCGAGCTGGCCAAGGGCGCGCGCGGGGTGTTCTCGCTGTGCCGGCCGCCGGGCCACCATGCAGCGGCCGACTACATGGGCGGCTACTGCTACTTCAACAACGCCGCCATCGCCGCCCAGGCCATGCTCGACCAGGGCGCCAGCCGCGTGGCCATCCTCGACGTGGACTACCACCACGGCAACGGCACCCAGGACATCTTCTACGACCGTGCCGACGTACTGTTCACGTCGATCCACGGCGACCCGCGCTTCGAGTACCCGTTCTTCCTCGGCTATGCCGACGAGAAGGGCGAGGGTGTCGGTCGCGGCTTCAACTTCAACTATCCGCTGGCTGCCGGCAGCGACTGGTCGGCCTGGAGCCTGGCGCTGGCCGCCGCCTGCCGGCAGATCGCCGCCTATGCGCCGGATGCGCTGATCGTCTCGCTGGGCGTGGACACCTTCAAGGAAGACCCGATCTCGCAGTTCAAGCTGGACAGCCCGGACTACCTGCGCATGGGCGAAGTCATCGGTGCGCTGGGCCTGCAGACCCTGTTCGTGATGGAGGGTGGTTATGCGGTGGAGGAGATCGGCATCAACGCGATCAATGTGCTGCAGGGCTTCGACAGCGTCGTGCGCTGAGTTGTAGGGCGGGAGAAACCCGCGGCTCTCCCGTACTGATGTGCCGCGCGGGTCGCTCCCGCCCCACGCTCAGCCTTGGGGGGTGGCGAAGGGCTCGTCCTTGCGGAACACATAGAACAGGTTCGGCTCGCTGACCATATAGATGGTGCCTTCCTCGTCCATGGCCACGCCTTCGGCGCGCGGGATGCGGCTTTCCAGGCCGCTCTGGCCGCCGAGCAGGCTGATGAAGCTGACCGGCTCGCCCTTCTCGTCCAGCTCCAGCAGCAGCCGCGACTGGGCGGAGAGGGCGAGGATATGACCGGTGCGCGGATCGACGCTGAGCGCCGACAGGTTGCGCATGCCCAGGCCGTAGCTCGGCAGCGGACGCAGCTCCTGGTCGAGCAGGCGCTGGCCGTCGCTGCCCAGGCTGAACATGGCGGTAGGCGCGCGCTCCTTGCCCAGCAGCAGACGCTGCTGCGCCGGGTCCCAGGCGATGCCCTCGAAGCCCTTGTTGCCGGCATCCGGGAAGCCCAGGTCAAAGGGCTTGGCGTCGGCCAGGTCGAGTTCGCGGGTCTGCGGGTCCAGCTCGAAGATCGACAGGTTGCGCTTGCGCTCGTCGGTCAGCGCGATCATGCCGTTTTCCAGCACGGCCACGCCCTCCGGGTTGGAGAAGCCCTTGAGGGCGATGCGCCGCAGCACTTCGCCGCTGCGGCTCAGCTCGACCAGCATCGGCAGCTTGCCGGTAACGGTGAACAGGGTGCCGGTGAGCGGGTTGTACGCCAGGTCCGAGGCTTCGTCGTCCTCCAGGCCAGCCAGCGGTTTGCCCTCGATGCTAGCGCGGTAGCCCGGCAGCCAGATGCTGGCGGCGCGGTCGGCCAGTGGCAGGTTCTGTTCCTTCAGCCACAGCAGGGTGCGGTCGTCCCAGTGCATGTAGCGCACCACGGCGGTGACGCAGGCGGCAGTGATGACCAGGGCGAGGGTGAGGCTGCGGCGGCGGGCGAGGGACATCTGAGAGCGCTCGGGGAATTCGAGCCTCTCAGACTACGGATGACGAGTGAAAGTTCTGTGAAGAGCGCCCGCGCGCTCAGAGCACGCGGGTGCCGAAGCGGCTGAGGCCAACCAGTTCGATGTCCACCTGCTCGCCGCTGGTCAGCGGGCCGACCCCGGCCGGGGTGCCGGTGGAGACTACGTCGCCCGGCTGCAGGCTGAAGTGGCCGGCGATGTGCTGGATCAGCGGGATGATCGGGTTGAGCATGTCGCGGCTGTTACCGTCCTGGCGCAGCTGGCCGTCGATGCTCAGGCGGATGCCGATGTCGCGCACGTCTTCCACCGCGTCCGCCGCGACGAAGGGGGCCAGTACATAGGCGCCATCGAAGCTCTTGGCCAGTTCCCAGGGCAGGCCCTTCTCCTTGAGCTTGGCCTGCACGTCGCGCAGGGTCAGGTCCAGGGCCGGGGCATAGCCGGAGATGGCGTCGCGCACTTCTTCGTCGCTCGGCTTCTTCGACAGCGGTTTGCCGATCAGCACGGCAATCTCCGCCTCGAAGTGCACGGCGCCGCGTTCCTGCGGAATGACGAAGCCGTCATCCATCGGCACGGTGCAGCTGCCGGGCTTGATGAACAGCAGCGGCTCGGTCGGGATCGGATTGTTCAGCTCGGCGGCGTGCTCGGCATAGTTGCGCCCGACGCATACCACCTTGCCCAGCGGGAAGTGGATCGGCGTGCCGTCGATGTACTGGTGCTGGTAGCTCATGGGCCACACTCCTCGGGTGGGATACATGCTCCCTCTCCCTCTGGGAGAGGGTTGGGGTGAGGGTGCCGCAGGCGGCTCGGAATGGCCCGGAAATCCCTCACCCCCCGGCCCCTCTCCCGGGGGGAGAGGGGAGCTAAGACTCAGAGCGGGAAAATCTTGCCCGGGTTCATGATGCCGTTCGGGTCGAACACGGCCTTGATCGCCTTCATGTAGCCAATCTCCGCCTCGGAACGGCTGTAGTGCAGGTAGTCGCGCTTGGTCATGCCCACGCCGTGCTCGGCGCTGATCGAGCCGTTGTACTTCTGCACCGTCTCGAACACCCACTGGTTGACGATGGCGCACTTGGCGAAGAACTCGTCCTTGGACAGGTTCTCCGGCTTGAGGATATTCAGGTGCAGGTTGCCGTCGCCGATATGGCCGAACCAGATCACCTCGAAGTCCGGGTAGTTGTCGCCGACGATGCGGTCGATGTCGTGCAGGAAGGCCGGCACCTGGCCAACGGTGACCGAGATGTCGTTCTTGTACGGGGTCCAGTGGCTGATGGTCTCGGAGATGTACTCGCGCAGCTTCCACAGGTTCTCCAGCTGCTGCTGGCTCTGGCTCATGACGCCGTCCAGCACCCAGCCCTGCTCGACGCAGTGCTCGAAGGTCTCCAGGGCCTGGTTGGCCACTTCCTCGGTGCTCGCCTCGAACTCCAGCAGCGCGTAGAACGGGCAATCGGTGTCGAAGGCCGGCGGCACGTCGCCACGGGCCAGGATCTTGGCCAGGGCCTTGTCGGAGAAGAACTCGAAGGCGGTCAGGTCCAGCTTGCCCTGGAAGGCGTGCAGTACCGGCATGATCGAGTCGAAGTCCGGTGTGCCGAGGACCATCGCGGTGAGGTTCTTTGGCGCGCGCTCCAGGCGCATGGTGGCTTCCACGACGAAGCCGAGCGTCCCTTCGGCGCCGATGAACAGCTGGCGCATGTCGTAACCGGTGGCGTTCTTGATCAGGTCGCGGTTCAGCTCCAGCAGCTCGCCGGTGCCGGTGACCACTTTCAGGCCGGCCACCCAGTTGCGGGTCATGCCGTAGCGGATCACCTTGATGCCGCCGGCATTGGTGCCGATGTTGCCGCCCAGCTGGCTGGAGCCCGAGGAGGCGAAGTCTACCGGGTAGTACAGGCCCTTGTCCTCGGCGTATTGCTGCAGCTGCTTGGTCACCACGCCCGGCTGGCACACCACGGTGCGGTCGTACTCGTTGAAGGCGAGGATCTGGTTCATGTAGTCGAAGGCCACCACGACCTCGCCGTTGGCCGCCACGGCGGCGGCGGACAGGCCGGTACGGCCGCCGGAGGGCACCAGGGCGATCTTGTGCTGGTTGGCCCAGCGCACGATGGCCTGCACCTGCTCGATGGTCTTGGGGAAGACGATGGCGGTTGGTGCCGGGGCGAAGTGCTTGGTCCAATCCTTGCCGTAGGCGTTGAGAGAATCGGCATCGGTCAGCACCTTGCCGGGCTCCACCAGGGTCTTCAGCTCGTCGATCAGGGCAGGATTGGTCATCTGGGAACTCTCAAACGATTCATGGTCACCCTGAGAACGCTTCATCGGTCAGGGGTGGGCGTTTCGCGGGGTGCATATGCTAGCATACGCACCCCGTCAATCGTGCCCCCGCGCCGATCCACGGGGTCGGCCCCGGCCGATTTCCTGACACTTTTTGTGGGACCACAGGTACTCCGATGAGCAAGACCTCTCTCGACAAGAGCAAGATCAAGTTCCTTCTGCTGGAAGGCGTGCACCAGAACGCCGTCGACACCCTGAAGGCCGCTGGCTACACCAACATCGAGTACCTCAAGGGCGCCCTGTCCGACGACGAGCTGAAGGCCAAGATCGCCGATGCCCACTTCGTTGGCATTCGTTCGCGTACCCAGCTGACCGCCGAGGTCTTCGACTGCGCCAAGAAGCTGGTCGCCGTCGGCTGCTTCTGCATCGGCACCAACCAGGTCGACCTGGACGCCGCTCGTGAGCGCGGTATCGCCGTGTTCAACGCCCCCTACTCCAACACCCGCTCGGTGGCCGAACTGGTGCTGGCCGAGGCCATCCTGCTGCTGCGCGGCATCCCGGAGAAAAACGCCTCCTGCCACCGCGGCGGCTGGATCAAGTCGGCGGCCAATTCCTTCGAGATCCGTGGCAAGAAGCTCGGTATCGTCGGCTACGGCTCGATCGGCACTCAGCTCTCGGTGCTGGCCGAGGCGCTGGGCATGCAGGTGTTCTTCTACGACACCGTGACCAAGCTGCCGCTGGGCAACGCCACGCAGATCGGCAACCTGCACGAGCTGCTGGGCCTGTGCGACATCGTGTCGCTGCACGTGCCGGAGCTGCCGTCCACCCAGTGGATGATCGGCGAGAAGGAAATCCGCGCCATGAAGAAGGGCGGCATCCTGATCAACGCCGCGCGCGGCACCGTGGTCGAGCTGGACCACCTGGCCGCCGCGATCAAGGACGAGCACCTGATCGGCGCCGCCATCGACGTGTTCCCGGTCGAGCCGAAGTCCAACGATGAAGAGTTCGAAAGCCCGCTGCGCGGCCTGGATCGCGTGATCCTGACCCCGCACATCGGCGGCTCCACCGCCGAAGCCCAGGCCAACATCGGCCTGGAAGTGGCCGAGAAACTGGTCAAGTACAGCGACAACGGCACCTCGGTATCTTCCGTGAACTTCCCGGAAGTTGCCCTGCCGGCGCACCCGGGCAAGCATCGTCTGCTGCATATCCACCAGAACGTGCCGGGCGTGATGAGCGAGATCAACAAGGTGTTTGCCGACAACGGCATCAACATCTCCGGCCAGTTCCTGCAGACCAACGACAAGGTCGGCTACGTGGTGATCGACGTCGACGCCGAGTACTCCGACTTGGCGCTGGAGAAGCTGCAGCACGTGACCGGCACCATCCGCAGCCGCGTTCTGTTCTAAGAGCGCTGCACGGCAACGAAAAGGGAGGCCTAGGCCTCCCTTTTTTGTGTCCGCAGAATCCTCAGCGCACGGTCAGCACGAAGTTGATGCGGGTCAGCCACTCGGCTTCCTGTTCGAAGTCGGCCTGGGTCAGCGGGTTGGCGGCCAGCCAGCCTTCCGGGAAGGTCAGGTCGAGGCTCTGCGGGCCGGCCTTGAGCTGCACCTTGGGCATTTCCTGGGTACCGCGGATGTGGTGGAACAGGATGGCGAAGCGCAGCAGTACGCACAGGCGCAGCAGCTGCACGCCGTCGTCGCCGAACTCGGCGAAGCGGTCCTTGGGGATGTTGCGGCGGTGGCCGCGCACCAGCAGGGCCAGCATCAGCTGGTCACGGCGGGAGAAGCCGGACAGGTCCGAGTGCTCGATCAGGTAGGCGCCATGCTTGTGGTACTGGTAGTGGGCGATGTCCAGGCCGATCTCGTGGACCCGCGCGCCCCACTGCAGCAGGTCGCGGTGCCAGTCCTGGTCCAGTTGCCAGGCCTCGGCGACTTTTTCCAGGGCCTGCAACGCCTTGGCCTCGACCCGCGCGGCCTGCTGCAGGTCGACGTGGTAGCGCTCCATCAGCGCGCCCAGGGTGCGTTCGCGCACGTCCTCGTGATGGTGGCGGCCGAGCAGGTCGTAGAGCACACCCTCGCGCAGCGCGCCTTCGGAATGATCCATGCGCTGCAGGTCGAGGGCGTCGAAGATGGCCTCGGCGATGGCTAGGCCGGCCGGGAAAATCTGCCGGCGGTCAGGCTTGATGCCGTCGATCTCCAGCTTGTCCACCTCGCCCAGCTTGAACACCTTGCGCTTCAGCCAGGCCAGGCCCTCGGGGTTGATCTCGCCGTTGCCCAGGCCGCCGGCCTTGATCGCCAGGCCCACGGCGCGAATGGTTCCGGAGGCACCGACCGACTCCTGCCAGCCCAGGCGCTGCAGGCCCTGCTCGATGTTCATCAGTTCCAGCCGCGCGGCGGTGTAGGCCTGGGCGTAGCGCGCCGGGGTGACCTTGCCGTCACGGAAGTAGCGCTGGGTGAAGCTGACGCAGCCCATCTGCAGGCTCTCGCGCAGCAGCGGCTCGAAGCGCTGGCCGACGATGAACTCGGTACTGCCGCCGCCGATGTCGACGACCAGGCGCTTGCCGGGGGTGTCGGCGATGCTGTGCGACACACCTAGGTAGATCAGGCGCGCTTCCTCGCGACCGGAGATGACTTCCACCTGGTGGCCGAGCAGCTCGTTGGCGCGGCGGATGAACTCGGCGCGGTTGCGCGCCTCGCGCAGGGCGTTGGTGCCGACGATGCGCACGGCGCCCTGCGGCAGGCCCTGGATCAGCTGGCCAAAGCGGCGCAGGCAGTCCAGGCCGCGCTGCATGGCCTCTTCGCTGAGCTGGCGCTCCTCATCCAGGCCCGCAGCCAGCTGAACTTTCTCGCCGAGCCGCTCGAGGATGCGGATTTCGCCGTGATCGGCCTTGGCCAGCACCATGTGGAAGCTGTTGGAGCCCAGGTCGATGGCGGCGATCAGGGGAAACTCTTTGGCGGTAGTGGGCATGCAATAGGGTCCCTTGGCAAAACGTCGGCCCTCTCTCTGCGCGAGCGGCCACCTCAATGGTTGCATGTTAACCGGCGATGGCCGGCTTGCCGTAGTCTTTCATCGGCACTATCAAAAGCATTGATAGTCAAGCTCAATGGCCAGCGGCTTTCAGCATGGACGGATGCGGGCTATGATGGCGCCACTTTTTTGCTTCCGAGTCACGGAGACTGTACATGAGCGACTTCATCACCAACGTCAGCGATGCCAGCTTCGAAGCCGACGTGATCAAGGCCGAAGGCCCGGTTCTGGTCGACTACTGGGCCGAATGGTGCGGTCCGTGCAAGATGATCGCCCCGGTACTGGACGAGATTGCCCAGACCTATGCCGGCAAGCTGAAGGTCTGCAAGCTGAACATCGACGAGAACCAGGAAACCCCGCCGAAGTACGGCGTGCGTGGCATTCCGACCCTGATGCTGTTCAAGAACGGCAACGTCGAGGCCACCAAGGTCGGCGCCCTGTCCAAGTCGCAGCTGGCGGCCTTCCTCGACGCCAACATCTAAGCGTCACGCAAAAAGCCCCGCACAGTGCGGGGCTTTTTTCTGGGCGCAGGCTGGACGTCGCGCCAAACCCGGTGTTACATTCGGGCCTGCAGCGGGTTCCCCGTTGCCCCTCAAGCCGTCGCCGACGCACCCTCCCCGATAATATCGAGCGATCCAGTCGCCTTCTCCGCGGCGCGGCCTGTAAAGCCCAGTGCTTTCCTTCCCTTCCTCATGATCATGTCATTCCTATGAATCTGACCGAACTCAAGCAAAAGCCGATTGCCGAACTGCTGGACATGGCCGACCAGGCTGGTCTGGAAAACATGGCCCGTTCGCGCAAGCAGGACATCATCTTCGCCCTGCTGAAAAAGCACGCGAAAAGCGGCGAAGAGATCTCCGGCGACGGCGTGCTGGAGATTCTCCAGGACGGCTTCGGCTTCCTGCGCAGCGCGGACTCCTCCTACCTGGCCGGCCCGGACGACATCTACGTCTCGCCCAGCCAGATCCGTCGCTTCAACCTGCGTACCGGTGACACCATCGTCGGCAAGATCCGCCCGCCGAAAGAAGGCGAACGTTACTTCGCCCTGCTCAAGGTCGACACGATCAACTTCGACCGCCCGGAAAACGCCAAGAACAAGATCCTGTTCGAGAACCTGACGCCGCTGTTCCCGACCAAGCGCCTGGTCATGGAAGCCGGCAACGGCTCCACCGAGGACATCACCGGCCGGGTGATCGACCTCTGCGCCCCGATCGGCAAGGGCCAGCGCGGCCTGATCGTCGCCCCGCCGAAAGCGGGCAAGACCATCATGCTGCAGAACATCGCGGCCAACATCACCCGCAACAACCCCGAGTGCTACCTGATCGTCCTGCTGATCGACGAGCGCCCGGAAGAAGTGACCGAGATGCAGCGCACCGTGCGCGGCGAAGTGGTCGCCTCGACCTTCGACGAGCCGCCGACCCGCCACGTGCAGGTCGCCGAGATGGTGATCGAGAAGGCCAAGCGCCTGGTCGAGCACAAGAAGGACGTGGTCATCCTGCTCGACTCCATCACCCGCCTGGCGCGTGCCTACAACACCGTGATCCCGAGCTCCGGCAAGGTGCTCACCGGCGGTGTCGACGCCCACGCCCTGGAGAAGCCCAAGCGCTTCTTCGGTGCCGCCCGTAACATCGAGGAAGGCGGCTCGCTGACCATCATCGCCACCGCGCTGGTCGAGACCGGCTCGAAGATGGACGAGGTGATCTACGAGGAGTTCAAGGGTACCGGCAACATGGAGCTGCCGCTGGACCGCCGCATCGCCGAGAAGCGCGTGTTCCCGGCCATCAACATCAACAAGTCGGGCACCCGTCGCGAAGAGCTGCTGACCGGCGAGGAAGAGCTGCAGCGCATGTGGATTCTGCGCAAGCTGCTGCACCCGATGGATGAGATCGCTGCCATCGAGTTCCTCATCGACAAGCTGAAGGCGACCAAGACCAACGATGAATTCTTCCTGTCGATGAAGCGGAAGTAATCCAGACGTTGCCACAAAGGCCGGGGAAACCCGGCCTTTGCGTTTCTGCAGCCTTCTGAATAACCGAGTTCGGCGCTAAACTTTGCGCCCCGACCTGTGAGGCCCAAGCATGCAGTACCGCGATCTGCGCGACTTCATCCGCGAGCTGGAAAAGCGCGGCGAGCTCAAGCGCATTCAGACCCCGGTTTCTCCCGTGCTGGAGATGACCGAAATCTGCGACCGCACCTTGCGCAAGGGCGGCCCTGCGCTGCTGTTCGAGCAGCCGACCGGCTTCGCCGTGCCGGTGCTCGGCAACCTGTTCGGCACCCCGAAGCGCGTGGCGCTGGGCATGGGGGCCGAGGATGTTGGCGAGCTGCGCGAGATCGGCAAGCTGCTGGCCTTCCTAAAGGAGCCCGAGCCGCCCAAGGGCCTCAAGGATGCCTGGAGCAAGCTGCCGATCTTCAAGAAGGTCATCAGCATGGCGCCCAAGGTGCTCAAGGATGCGCCCTGCCACGAGGTGATCGAGGAGGGCGAGGCGGTTGATCTGACCCGGTTGCCGATCCAGCACTGCTGGCCGGGCGACGCCGCGCCGCTGATCACCTGGGGCCTGACCATCACCAAGGGGCCGAACAAGGAGCGGCAGAACCTCGGCATCTACCGCCAGCAGGTGATCGGCCGCAACAAGGTGATCATGCGCTGGCTCAGTCACCGTGGCGGCGCCCTGGACTTCCGCGAGTGGTGCCTGAAACACCCGGATAAGCCCTATCCGGTGTGCGTGGCTCTGGGCGCCGATCCGGCGACCATCCTCGGCGCGGTGACGCCGGTGCCGGACACCCTCTCCGAATACGCCTTTGCCGGCCTGCTGCGCGGCCACCGCACCGAACTGGTCAAGGCCATCGGCTCCGATCTGCAGGTGCCAGCCAGTGCCGAGATCGTCCTCGAAGGCGTGATCCATCCGGGCGAGACCGCGCCGGAAGGGCCCTACGGCGACCACACCGGCTACTACAACGAGGTCGACACCTTCCCGGTGTTCACCGTCGAGCGCATCACCCGTCGGCGCGATCCGATCTACCACAGCACCTACACCGGGCGGCCGCCGGATGAGCCGGCGATCCTCGGCGTGGCGCTGAACGAGGTGTTCGTGCCGATCCTGCAGAAGCAGTTCCCGGAGATCACCGACTTCTACCTGCCGCCGGAAGGCTGTTCGTACCGCATGGCGGTGGTGACGATGAAGAAGCAGTACCCCGGCCATGCCAAGCGGGTGATGCTGGGCGTCTGGTCGTTCCTGCGCCAGTTCATGTACACCAAGTTCGTCATCGTCACCGACGACGACATCAACGCCCGTGACTGGAACGACGTGATCTGGGCCATCACCACGCGCATGGACCCCAAGCGCGACACGGTGATGATCGATAATACGCCGATCGACTACCTCGACTTCGCCTCGCCGGTATCCGGCCTGGGCAGCAAGATGGGCCTGGACGCCACCCACAAGTGGCCGGGCGAGACCAGCCGCGAATGGGGCCGGGTGATCGAGCGCGACGAGGCGGTGGTCAAGCGCGTGGATGAGCTGTGGGCGAGCCTCGGTATCGACTGATGAAAGTCACCCTGCAACCCTCCGGCGCGGTACTTGAGCTCCAACCTGGCGAGTGCATTCTCGACGGCGCCCGGCGCCTCGGTTACGAGTGCCCGCAGAGCTGCCGCAACGGCAACTGCCATATCTGCGCCGCGCTGCTGGTCGAGGGCCGTGTGCGCCAGGCCGGCACCGAGCTTGATCACGGCGAGCTGTTCACCTGCCTGGCCGAGCCGCTGGAAGATTGCGTGCTGCACTGGGACGGCGTGCTCGCCCCCGGCGAACTGCCGGTGCGCACTTTTGGCTGCCAGGTGCTGGAGCTGAGCGAGGTCGGTGGCGATGTCTGCCGCGTGGTGCTGCGCGCGCCAGCCGGCAAGACGCCGCGCTACCACGCCGGGCAGTATCTGCTGCTGCAGCGCGACGACGGCGAGTGGTCGGCCTTCTCCCTGGCCTCGGCGCCGCATGCCGGCCGTGATCTGGAACTGCATATCCTGACCCGCGAGGACAGCAGCCGGCAGATCATCGCGCAGTTGCGCCGCACGCGTCTGGCGCGGGTGCAGATGCCGTTCGGCGACACCCACCTGGCCGAACTGCCGGCCGGGCCGCTGGTGCTGATCGCCGCCGGCACCGGCATGGCGCAGATGCACAGCCTGATCGAGCACTGCCGCGCCGCGGGTTTCAGCCACCCGGTTCACCTGTACTGGGGCGTGCGTCATCCCGACGATTTCTACCAGCTGCCGCATTGGCAGGACTGGGAGCAGCAGGCGGGACTGCAGTTGCACCGGGTGGTCAGCGAGGCCGATGCCTGGGGCGGTCGCTGCGGCCTGCTGCACGAGGCGGTGTGCGAGGATTTCCCAGACCTCAAGGCGCTGCACGTCTACGCCAGCGGCTCGCCGGCGATGGTCTACGGCACCCTGGATGCGCTGGTGGAAGCGGGCATGGACCCGCACCAGATGCGCGCCGACGTGTTTGCCTACGCACCGCGCGAGTGATCGCCCGGAAATAAGAAAGCCGCCCGAGGGCGGCTTTTTCGTTCATTCGATAGGCTGAGTCACCCCTCTCCCTTCGGGAGAGGGAGTTGCGTCACGCCTTTACTTGGACGACAACCTTGCCCACGGCCTTGCGCTGGCCCAGCGCGTCGATGGCCTCGCCGCCGCGTGCCAGCGGAAAGGTCTGCGACACCAGCGGCTTGAGCTTGCCCTCGGCATGCCAGGCGAACAGCTGCTGGAAGTTGGCAGCATTGTCCTGTGGCTGGCGCTGGGCGAAGGAACCCCAGAACACCCCGACCAGCGCCGCGCCCTTGAGCAGCGGCAGGTTGGCCGGCAAGGCCGGGATGCCGCCGCCGGCGGCGAAGCCGACCACCAGGAAACGGCCGTTCCAGGCGATGGAGCGGAAGGCCTCCTCGAACAGTTCGCCACCCACCGGGTCGTAGATCACGTCCACGCCCTGGCCGCCGGTGAGCTTCTTCACCTCGTCCTTCAGGCTCTGCTCGCTGTAGTTGATCAGGTGGTCGGCGCCAGCATTACGCGCCACTTCCAGCTTCTCGGCGGTGCTCGCCGCGGCGATCACCTTGGCGCCCATGGCCTTGCCGATCTCCACCGCCGCCAGGCCGACACCTCCGGAAGCGCCGAGCACCAGCAGGGTCTCGCCCGGCTGCAGGTTGGCGCGCTGCTTCAGCGCATGCATCGAGGTGCCGTAGGTCATGCCGAAGGCGGCGGCGGTGGTCAGGTCCATGCTCTTGGGCACCGGCAGCACGTTGTAGCCGGGCACCGCCACTTCCTCGGCGAAACCACCCCAGCCGGTCAGGGCCATGACCCGGTCGCCGGCGCGCAGGTGCGTGATCTTCTCGCCGACCGCCTTGACCACGCCGGCCGCCTCGCCGCCCGGGGCGAAGGGGAAGGGCGGCTTGAACTGGTACTTGCCCTCGATGATCAGGGTGTCGGGGAAGTTGACCCCGGCAGCGTGTACCTCGATCAGCACCTCGTTCTTCTTCGGTTCCGGGCTGGGCAGGTCTTCCAGGACCAGGCTGGAGGCCGGGCCGAAGGCTTTGCAGAGCAGGGCTTTCATCGCGCTTTCCTCGCGTTCGTGATTGCCGGCAGTGTAGGAGGCGCACCCGGCGGGTCAACGAGCATGGTCGCACCTGATGGCGCACCATAAGCTTGGGCGCGCGGCCGGCTATGGCTATGCTAGGCGCAATTCGCACCGAGGAATGTCCCGTGAAGAAAAGCATCGCCCTGCTGTTTGCCCTGCTCCTGCCCTGCGTTGCCCTGGCCAGTGGCGGTGGCGAGGAAGAAAAAGCCGAGCCCAAAGTGGCCTACTACAGCCTGGTGCCGGCCCTGGTCGGCAACTTTGGCGCCGGGCCCAAGCTGAAGTTCTACAAGGCCGATATCGCCCTGCGCGTGACCGGCACCGAAGCGGAGGAGAAGGTCGAGCACCACGAACCGCTGATCCGCAACCAGCTGGTGATGCTGTTCTCCCAGCAGAGCGACGCCAGCATGGCCGACGAGTCCGCGAAGGAGAAGCTGCGCCAGGAAGCACTGAAGCAGGTGCAGGATGTGCTGACTCAGGAAGAGGGCAAGCCCATCGTCGAAGACCTGTTGTTCAACAACCTGATCATCCAGTAACGCGGGCACAGCCCGCGTTCGCTTCGCCAGCGTCGCAGCTGGCGGGGCTAGGCCATCTGCGCCAGGGTCTTGCGAAAGCGCGTCAGCGCCGCGATGAAAAACAGCGTGCCGATGCCGGCGATGGCCAGCAGCTGCGGCCAGATGATGGACAGCCCGGCGCCGCGGTAGAGAATGGCCTGGGCCAGATCGACGAAGTGGGTGGTCGGCGCCGCCAGCATGATCTGCTGCACCAGCTCCGGCATGCTTTCGCGTGGTGTGGTGCCGCCGGAAAGGATCTGCAGCGGCAGCAGCACCAAGATGATCAGCAGGCCCAGCTGCGGCATCGAGCGCGCCACGGTGCCGAAGAAGATGCCCATCGAAGTGGTGGCGAACAGGTGTAGCGCCGCGCCGCCGAGGAACAGCGCCAGCGAGCCTTCGATCGGCACCTGCAACCAGCCCTGTACCACCAGCAGCAGCGACAGCGCTGCCGCCGTCAGCACCACCAGCCCCATCGACCAGACCTTGGCCAGCATGATCTCCAGCGGCGTCACCGGCATCACCAGCAGGTGCTCTACGGTGCCGTGTTCGCGTTCGCGGATCAGCGCGGCGCCGGTGAGGATGATCGACAGCATGGTGATCTGGTTGATCACCTCCATCACTGAGCCGAACCAGCTGCGCGTCAGGTTCGGGTTGAACTGCACGCGCACCGCCAGCTCCACCGTCTGCGGCTGCTCGCCACGGTAGTGGCGGACGAACTCGGCCACTTCGCTGGCGCCGATACTCTGGATATAGCCGGCGCCGGTGAAGGCCATGCTTACCTGGGTGGCATCGACGTTGAGCTGGATCGCCGGGCTGCGCCCGGCCAGCACGTCGCGCTGGAAGTTCGGCGGGATGTTGAGGGTGAAGGTGTAGCGCCCGGAGTCCATGCCCTGGTCCATCTGGCCCAGGTCGATGCGTTCCGGGGTGCGGAAGTAGGGGGCCTGGAAGGCCTGGACCAGGCGCTCGGAGAGCTGTGACTGGTCTTCGTCGACCACCGCGATGGCGGCGTTGTGCAGGCTTTCCGGCATGCTGGTGGCCGAGGAGTACACCCCCAGGCTGAAGGCCCAGAGGATCAGCAGCACCAGCGCCAGATCATGCTGCAGGCTGCGCAGCTCCTTGATGCCGAGGTGGAGGATGTTGGCCAGGTGTTCCATCACACCTCCTGTTTGCGCAGCAGGCTGGCGCTGAGCAGGGTGAGCAGCGGCACGGTCAGCGCCAGGGCGACGAAAGAGCCGAGCAGGTCGCGCAGCTCGAGCGCCTTGGAGAACACGCCGCGGCTGATCACCAGGAACTGCGAGGTCGGGTACAACTGGCCGACCAGGGCGCCGAAGCCTTCCAGCGAGGCGACCGGGTAGATCAGCCCGGAGAACTGGATGGCCGGCAGCAGGGTGGCGATGGCTGTACCGAACACGGCGGCGATTTGGCTGTTGGTGAAGGTCGACATCAGCAGCCCCAGGCCGGTAGCGCAGGCGATATAGAGCAGCGCGCCGAGGCCGAGGGTGAGCACGCTGCCCTTCAGCGGCACATCGAATACCGTCACCGCCAGCAACACCAGCAGGGCGCAGTTGAACAGGCCGAGCGCGATGTAGGGCAGCTGCTTGCCGATGAGGAATTCCAGGCGCGTGACCGGGGTGACATAGAGGTTGATGATCGAACCCAGCTCCTTCTCGCGCACCACGCCGAGCGCCGTGAGCATGGCCGGGATCAGCATCAGCAGCAGCGGGATCACTGCCGGCACCATGGCTTTGAGGCTCTCGACGTCCGGGTTGTAGCGGTAGCGCACCTCCAGGCCGGCGGCGCTGGCGGCCAGCGGCTGCGGCGAGCGCCGGGCCAGCTCGGCCAGGTAGTGCTGGTGTAGGCCGGCGACGTAGCCCTTGATGGTCTCGGCACGGGTCGGCATGGCGCCGTCGATCCACATGCCGATCTGCGGGCTGGCGCCACGCTTGAGGTCGCGGCCGAAGTGCGGCGGGATCTCCACCGCCAGGCTGATGTCGCCATTGCGCAGGCGCCGCTCCAGGTCGGCGTAGTCGCGCAGCGCCGGCTTCTCCAGGAAGTAGCGCGAGCCGGAGAGGTTGCGGTGGTACTCCTGGCTGGTGGTGGTCTGGTCGCGGTCGAGCACGGCGAAGGTCAGGTCCTCGACATCCAGGCTGATGCCGTAGCCGATGATGAACAGCAGCAGTACCGTTCCCAGGAGGGCCATGCCGCCGCGGATCGGGTCGCGGCGCAGTTCCAGCGCTTCGCGGCGGGCGTAGCTGAACAGGCGGCGCAGGCTGAAGCGCTGGCGTTGTGGCGGCGGCGCCTGTTCCAGCGGCGGCGCGGTGTTCGCCGGTTGCTCGCCGACCGCCTCCTGCAGGTAGGCGATGAAGGTCGCTTCCAGGCTGTCCAGCCCGCGCTTGGCCATCAGCGCCTGCGGCGTGTCGCTGTCCAGCACCTTGCCGGCGTGCATCAGCGAGATGCGGTCGCAGCGCTGCGCCTCGTTCATGAAGTGGGTGGAGATGAAGATGGTCACGCCGTCCTGGCGCGACAGGTCGAGCATCAGCTGCCAGAAGCCGTCGCGCGCCACCGGATCGACGCCCGAGGTCGGCTCGTCGAGGATCAGGATCTCCGGCTGGTGGATCACCGCCACGGCCAGCGACAGGCGTTGGCGAATACCCAGCGGCAGACGCTCAGGGAGCATGTCCATGACCGCGTCGAGGTCGAAGCGGCGCGCCATCGCGGCAACGCGATCGTCGATCTGTGAGGCCGGCACATGGAACAGGCGGGCGTGCAGTTCCAGGTTCTGGCGTACCGTCAGCTCGCTGTAGAGGGAGAAGGCCTGCGACATGTAGCCGACCCGCCGGCGCGTGGCCATGTCGCGCGGGTCCACCGTCTGGCCGAACAGCAGGGCTTCGCCGGAACTGGCCGGCAGCAGGCCGGTGAGCATCTTCATGGTGGTGCTCTTGCCGCAGCCGTTGGAGCCGAGGAAGCCGAAGATCTCGCCACGGCGGATGCGGAACGACACCGCGTCTACCGCGACGAAGTCGCCGAAGCGCATGGTCAGGCCTTTGGCCTCGATGGCGATCTCGCTGTTGTCCTGCAGGGGCTGGATCACCACCTCGCGGTGGCCGCGACGTTTCTCCTCCGGCAGCAGGGCGATGAAGGCCTGCTCCAGGCTGGCGCAGCCCGTGCGCGTGCGCAGCTCGGCCGGGCTGCCTTCGGCCAGTACGCGACCGGCATCCATCGCCACCAGGTGGTCGAAGCGCTCGGCTTCCTCCATGTAGGCGGTGGCCACCAGCACGCTCATCTGCGGGCGCTGCGCGCGGATACGCGCGATCAGTTCCCAGAACTGGTTACGCGACAGCGGATCGACGCCGGTGGTCGGCTCGTCGAGGATCAGCAGGTCAGGGTCATGGATCAGCGCGCAGCACAGCCCGAGTTTCTGCTTCATGCCGCCGGACAGCTTGCCCGCCGGGCGTTCGCGGAACGCCGACAGGCCGGTACTGCGCAGCAGATCGTCGATGCGCCGCGCGCGTTCGGCGGCGTCCTGGCCGAACAGGCGGCCGAAGAAATCGAGGTTCTCGAACACCGACAGCGTGGGGTAGAGGTTCTTGCCCAGGCCCTGCGGCATGTAGGCGATATGCGGGCAGACGCGCCGGCGGTGGCGCGCATCGGCCATATCGCCGCCCAGCACTTCGACGCTGCCGGCCTGGATCTGGCGCGCCCCGGCGATCAGCGCCAGCAGGCTGGACTTGCCGACGCCGTCTGGACCGATCAGGCCGACCATGCGCTGCGCCGGCAGGTTCAGGTCGATGGCCTCGAGGGCGTGGGTCGCGCCATAGCGCAGGCCGACACCGTTGAGGCGGGCGACCGCCGGGTTCATTGCGGAACCTTGATCGCCAGGTGTGCCGGCCACTCGGCTGCAGGATCGAGGCGCAGGTAGGCCATGCCTGGCACGCCGGTCTTCACCTGCTCCAGGTGCTTGCGCAGCAATTCGGGGTCGATGCGCGCCTTGACCCGGAACATCAGCTTCTCGCGCTCGCTGGCGGTTTCCACGGTCTTCGGGGTGAACTGGGCGACGCTGGCCACGTAGCTGACCCTGGCCGGAATCACATACTGCGGCGCGGCATCGATCACCAGGCGTACCTCGCTGTCCAGGGCGACGCGGCCGGCCTGGCGCTCGGGCAGGAAGAAGGTCATGTAGACGTCGGTGAGATCGACCAGATTGAGTACCTTGCCCCCGGCGCCGAGCACCTCACCCGGCTGGGTTACGCGGTATTGCACGCGTCCGGCGCGCGGCGCCTTCAGCTGGCTGTCGTCGATGTCCGCCTGCAGCCGCGCGACGCTGGCACGGGCGGCTTCTGTGGCCGACTGTGCCTCGATGGCCTGCGACTGTGCGGCGGCGATGCCGGCCGCGGCCGCGCTGACCTGGGCACGTGCTGCGGCCAGCGCGGCCTCGGTGCTCTGCAGGCGTGCCAGATCGTCGTCCAGCTGCTGCTGGGCCATGGCGTTGCGCTCGACCAGCTTGGCGCTGCGGGCATGGCGCTTGCGCGCGGCTTGTAATTCGGCCTGGCGCTGGCGTACCACGGCTTCGGCGGCGATTTTCTCGCTCTCGCGCAGGGTGATCTGGCTGGCGGCGGTGATTTCGCCATTCTCGGCCTGCTTGAGCTGGGCGCTGGCCTGTGCCAGCTGGGCGTCGAGCACCTGGGTGTCCATCTGCGCGAGCAGTTGGCCGGGCTGGACGAAGTCGCCCTCATCCACGGCGATGCTGGCGATACGCCCGGCCAGCTTGGTGGCGACATCCACCTCGGTGGCTTCGATACGCCCGTTGCCGCTGGCGAAGCCTTCACCCAGACCGACCGGGCGCAACTGCCACCAGGCGGCCATGGCCAGCAGGGCGAGTCCGGCGGCGATCAGGTAGGGCAGGGGGCGTTGCGCGTTCATTATCAGGGCTTCCCTTCAGCGGCCCCTTCGGGGCTATGGTTAGCAGGCTTCCATATTCTGCCGTTCGTCGCCTGCGCGGCTTGATGCAGGTCAAGCGGGTGTGTCAAGCGGCGTGCCGCCGGCGTTCCAGACACCGGTGCGGTTGCGTCCGGCGTGCTTGGCCTGGTAAAGCGCCTGGTCGCTGCGTGCGACCAGGCCGCCCGGCTGCTCCTCGGCTACCGGGTCGGCCACCGCCAGGCCGATGCTCAGGGTCAGGCGCCCCTCGGGACTGCCCGGGTGTGCGATGGACAGTTTCGCAATGAGTTCGTGAACCCTGGCGGCGACATGCTGGGCGCCCTCCAGGTCGGTGTTGGCGAGGATGATGGCGAATTCCTCACCGCCATAACGACACACCACATCGCCCTCGCGCTGCAGACTGCCCTGCAATGCGCCGGCGACCTGGCGCAGGGTGTCATCGCCGGCCAGGTGGCCGAGGCTGTCGTTGTAGGCTTTGAAGTAGTCGATATCCAGCATCAGCAGCGCCAGCGGAACGCCGAGGCGCCGTAGGCGTCGCCATTCGCTCTGCAGCTGCTGGTCGAAGAAACGTCGGTTGTACAGGCCGGTGAGGCCGTCCAGCTGCGACAGACGCTGCAGGCGTGCTTCCAGCTCCAGGCGCTCGCGGTTGTCGCGGGACACCGCGATCAGGTATTCGCGCTCGCCCTGTTGCACCAGCTGGGTGTTGATCTCGGCTGGCTGGCGACTGCCGTCGCGGCGGATCAGCTCGCGCTGGAAGATGCGCGACTGGTTGTCCTTCTGGGCATGACGAACCAGGTCCAGCCAGGCGTAGAAGCCCGGCAGCAGCTTCTCGGGGTCGTCGCGCAGCAGCTGGGCGAACTGCTCCGGCCGGTAGCCGAGGTCGGCATAGGTGGCCTGGTTCATGTGCAGCAGCCTGCGGCTCTCGGTGTCAAAGATAAATAGGCTGTCGCGACTGGAGTCGGTCAGGTCGAGCACCAGTTGCAAGCGCTCGCGGCTGTCGCGCAGTTCACGCTCGGTCTCCTCGCGGCGTGCGGCTTCGGACTGAAGATCGCGGTTGATCCGCTGCATGGCGCCGGCGCGGCGGGCGTTTTCCAGGGCCAGGCTCAGTGCGGCCACTAGCAGCAGGCTGATGGCCAGGCCGCCACCCAGGACGACCTGTGGCAGGGGGTTGGACATCTGCTGCAGCAGGTGCTCGGTCGGGCTCAGCTGCAGGCTGAAACTGTCATTGTTGAGTAGCCGCAGGGGCACTTCGATGGCGCGCTGGCTCAGCGTGTCGGGGCGTTCGTGGCTGTACAGGCTCTGGCCGTTTTCCAGTAGGCGCAGGCTGAAACTGTCGTTGTCGAGCAGGGTGAGCAACTGGTCCATTAGCGGCTCGACGCGGAAAACGCCCTGCAGGAAGCCGTCGAACTGCCGCTGGCCTTGAGCATCCCGGAGGTAAAGCGGGGTGTAGAGGACGAAACCCCGACCGCCCTGGACCAGCGCAAAACTGTTGGAAAAGCGTTGCTCACCCGTCTGCCTGGCCTGCATGGCCAGTGCGTAGTTGGGGTGGCTCGGGATCAGGCGGAAGTCGCGCGCCGCCTCATTGCCATGCAAGGGCAACAGCCAGCGCATCTGCAGGTCGGCGCCCACCCACTGCACCGACTGGTAGGCCGGGAAATCGGTGAGTGCGGCTGTCGCTTCAGTTTCCCAATCCTCCTGGGAGAAGCGACCCAGGTTGTTCCACAGTCGCGCGATACGCCCCAGGCTCTCCACTTCAGTGTGCAGGGTGTTTTCCAGCTGACGTGCCAGGCTGCGAGCCTGGTAGTCGAGGCGATCATCCAGGCGTCTGCGCTGGTCCTGCTCCAGTTGGCGCCAGATCATCAGGCTGGCCGCACTCAGCAGCAGGAAAAGAAGAACCAGGGCCAGACGCGCTGGCCAGGCGGGTTGTGCGCGCATCGTCGGCTCCGTGGGCTATGCGTTGGTGATAGCACAGTGCCGCGGGCGGCTCAACGCATGGCCTGTACGGCGTGCCATTGCGCCTCGCTCACCGGCATCACCGAAAGCCGGCTGCCGCGCTGCACCAAGGCCAGTTCCGCCAGCGCCAGGTTGTCGCGCAGGCGCGCCAGTGGCAGCACGCGCGGGAAGGCTTCGACGAACTCCACGTCCAGTGCGCTCCAGGGGTTCTTGGCGGCGCTGGCCTTGGCATCGAAGTAGTGGCTCTGCGGGTCGAGGGCGGTGGGGTCGGGGTAAGCCGGCCCGGCGATCCGCGCAATACCGGCGATGCCCGGCTCCGGGCAGCTGGAGTGGTAGAAGAAGAACAACTCGCCCGGCTGCATGCTGCGCAGGAAGTTGCGTGCCTGGTAGTTGCGCACGCCGTCCCAGCGCGCCCGACCGAGCTTTTGCAGGTGCTGGATGGACAGTTCGTCGGGTTCCGATTTCATCAGCCAATAAGGCATGAACTTTGCTCCTGTTTGCCGGTCTTTGCGCGGGACTGAAAATCGTTCCCGTCAATGACTGCCGGATGGCGTCAAAAAATGTGTGGGTCTTCACCGCTTCTTGCGGGTCGATGGCTCAGGCTAGGCGCCGCCGTTTACGGCCAATAACAACACCGCCACCGGTAAAGCCAAGCAGTGTGCCGAAAGGGGGAGGCAACTCGATGAAACGCAAGCCAGATCTGTTGTGGGTTCTGGTCATTCTGTTCAGCCTGGGGATGGTTACCACAGGTTACACCCAGGGCCTCTGGGATCGTCAGGGCAATCCGCCGGCGGTTACCCAGGAGCAATGACCCACCGTTGACGTTGCCGCAGGGAGCGCGGCGACCTCAGCAATACCAGCGCCGGTCGGTCACCACCGCGCCGAGACGCACATCCCAGCTGGCCAGCGCCAGGCGATCCACCTTCTGACATTCATGGGCCAGACCCAGCAGCGTCGGCTTGTGCCAATTTTTGCGCAACTGCCGGTAGGCCAGGCTGCGGTCGTAGAAGCCGCCGCCCATGCCCAGGCGGCCGCCCTGTTCGTCGAACCCCACCAGCGGCAGCAGTACCAGGTCCAGGGTCCAGGCTTTGCGCTGGCGGGCGGGTAGGTCCTGCGGCTCGGCAATGCGGAAGCGGTTGCGCGTCATGCTTTCGTGCGGACGCACGCGCTGGAAGCTCATTTTGGTGCGCGGCCAGCGTTTGAGCACCGGCAGGTAGGTGGCCTTGCCACGGTGCTGGGCTTCGCGCAGCAGCGGGCGCGGGTCAATCTCGCCGTCGTTGGGCAGGTACAGGGCGATGTGTCGGCAGCGGCGGAACAGCGGGTGCTGCGCCAGTTGGCGATAGAGGTCGCGGGCGGCGCGTTTCTGCTGTTGCTGAGAGAGTGTGCGGCGCGCCTGGCGCAGCTGGCGGCGCAGGGCCGGGCGGGAAAGATTGCCGGCTTCAAGCATGAGAATCAGGACTCCCCGGGCGTGCCGCTGTCGGGTTAGCCCTTGAACCCGAAAGTTCAAGGTGGAGATTGCAGGAGGCGTTAAGGCTTTCCGTCAGGCGGACATGCACACCGGCCCCACTGGCAACCCCCGTGGTTGTGCGTATCGGCTCAGGGACATCACCGACTGGCCAACACTCCAGGGAGCTGGACGGCAGTATACCCCATCGCGCCGCTCTGGCATCAGAGCAATTGACCATCCGGATCGGCGGCCAGGGCACCGTCGACGCGCTCCAGCAGATCGCGCACCTTGGCGCGGGTGGAGTCAGCTTCCTGGTCCAGGCGCTGCTGCTTGTGCAGCAGGTCATGGGTGATGTTCAGCGCAGCCATCACGGCGATGCGGTCGGCACCGATGACTTTGCCGCCGGAGCGGATCTCGCGCATCTTGCCGTCCAGGTAGCGGGCCGCGCTCTCCAGGTTGGCGCGCTCGTCCGCCGGGCAGGCGATGCAGTATTCCTTGTCGAGGATGTGTACGGTAACGGTGTTCGGCTGGGTCATGAGTCCTGCTCCAGGGCCTTCAGGCGCGAAATCATCGCTTCGACCTTGAGCCGGGCCATTTCGTTCTTTTCGATCAGATGGGCGCGTTCCTCGCGCCAGGCCTTCTCACTGGCCAGCAGGGCGCGGTTCTGCGACTTGAGCTGCTCGACGCGCTGAATCAAGAGTTCCAGCTTGCGCGAGAGGGCTTGCAGTTCGGCGTCTTCCATCGGCTCTACCAGGGCTGTGAGTGGCTGCACTATAAAGGATGCGTGGCGGCGGTGCGATGGCCCGCGTGCGCCTGCCGGTGCTAGGATACGGAGCCTCCATTCTAGAGATCGCGCGGTTCAGCGCCTAGTTACCATGTCCACTTCGAATTCCCCCTACGCCGCCTTCGCCGCCCTGCTGGCGAGCACTGGCAAACCTGTTTCCCCTGCCGAGCTGCATGGCCTGCTGCTCGGGCGCAGCTGCGCCGGTGCCGGCTTCGAGGCCGGGCCCTGGATCGCCGATGCCAGCGAGCTGCTCGGTGGCGAGCCGGCCGACAACGTGCGCCAGGCGCTGGTCGGCCTGCAGGAGATGGTCAAGGGCGAGCTGTCCGGCAGCGACATCACCCTGGTTCTGCTGCTGCCCGCCGATGATGCACCACTGGCCGAGCGGGCCAAGGCCCTGGGCCAATGGTGTCAGGGCTTTCTCGACGGCTTCGGCATGGTGGTCGGCAACGCACCGCTGAGCGCCGAGGCCATGGAAGTGCTGCAGGACCTCTCCGCCATCGCCCAGGTGCAGAGCGGCCTGGAGGAGTCCGAGGATGGCGAGAGCGACTACATGGAGGTGATGGAGTACCTGCGCGTCGCGCCGCTGCTGCTGTTCGCCGAGTGTGGCAAGCCCGCCGCGCCGGCCCCGAAACCTTCCCTGCATTAAGGTCGAGCCCATGGTCAGCATCCCCCGCGCAGAGTACGCCCGCCGGCGCAAGTCGCTGATGGAGCAGATGGAGCCCAACAGCATCGCCATCCTGCCGGCGGCGCCGGTCTATATTCGCAACCGCGACGTCGAGCACGTCTACCGCCAGGACAGCGACTTCCAGTACCTCACCGGCTTCCCCGAGCCGGAGGCGGTGATGGTGCTGATCCCCGGCCGCGAGCACGGCGAGTACGTGCTGTTCTGCCGCGAGCGCGACCCTGAGCGCGAGCTGTGGGACGGCCTGCGCGCCGGCCAGGATGGCGCGGTGGCGCAGTACGGCGCCGACGATGCCTTTCCCATCGGCGATATCGACGACATCCTGCCCGGCCTGATCGAGGGCCGCGAGCGCGTCTACTACGCGATCGGCACCAACGAGAAGTTCGATCACCGGCTGATGGAGTGGATCAACGTGATCCGCTCCAAGGCGCGCCAGGGCGCGATTCCGCCCAACGAATTCGTCGCCCTCGACCACCTGCTGCACGACATGCGCCTTTACAAGAGCGCGGCCGAGGCCAAGGTCATGCGCGAAGCCGCGGAGATCAGCGCGCGTGCCCATGTGCGCGCCATGCAGGTCAGCCGCGCTGGCCTCTACGAGTACCACCTGGAAGCCGAGCTGGACTATGAGTTCCGCAAGGGCGGGGCGAAGATGCCGGCCTACGGCTCGATCGTCGCCGCCGGGCGCAACGCCTGCATCCTGCATTACCGCGAGAACGACGCGCTGCTGCGCGACGGCGACCTGGTGCTGATCGACGCCGGTTGTGAGATCGACTGCTACGCCAGCGACATCACCCGCACCTTCCCGGTCAGCGGCAAGTTCTCGCCCGAGCAGAAGGCCATCTACGAGCTGGTGCTGGCCGCCCAGGAGGCCGCCTTCAAGGAAATTGCCCCGGGCAAGCACTGGAACGAGGCCCACGAGGCTACCGTGCGGGTGATCACCGCCGGCCTGGTCGAGTTGGGCCTGCTCGAAGGTGCTGTCGACGAGCTGATCGCCGCCGAGGCCTACAAACCCTTCTATATGCACCGCGCCGGCCACTGGCTGGGCATGGACGTGCACGACGTCGGCGACTACAAGGTCGGTGGCGAATGGCGCGTGCTCGAGCCGGGCATGGCGATGACGGTCGAGCCTGGCATCTATATCGCCGTGGACAACGAGAAGGTCGCCAAGAAATGGCGCGGCATCGGCGTGCGCATCGAGGATGACGTGCTGGTGACCAAGACCGGTTGCGAGATCATCACCGGCGGCGTGCCCAAGACCGTGGCCGAGATCGAGGCGCTGATGGCCGCCGCCCGCGAGCAGGCGGCCTGAGCCCATGAGCCGCGTGCAGCTGGCGATCATCGGCGGTGGCCTGGTCGGCGCGAGCCTGGCCCTGGCCCTGCAGGCCGGCGCGCGGGCGCGCGGCTGGCGCATCCTGCTGGTCGAGCCCTTCGCCCCCGGTAATGACTACCAGCCGAGCTACGATGCCCGTTCCAGCGCGCTGTCGCAGGGCAGTCGGCTGATCTTCGAGCGCCTGGGTGTGTGGCCGCAGCTGGCCGAGCGCGCCGAGGCCATCATGCAGATCCAGGTCTCTGACCAGGGCCGTTTCGGCGCTACCCGCCTGAGCGCGGCGGACGAAGGCGTGCCGGCGCTCGGCTACGTGCTGGAGAACGCCTGGATGGGTCACTGCCTGTGGAAGGCGCTGGACCCGGCGGTGGTCGAATGGCGCTGCCCGGCGGAAGTCACCCGTCTGGAGGCGCTGGGCGACGGTTATCGCCTGCACCTGAACGACGACGCCAGTCTCGACTGCGACCTCGCGGTGCTGGCCGATGGTGGCCGTTCCGGCCTGCGCGAGCAGCTGGGTATTGCCGTGCGCCACACGCCGTATGACCAGTGCGCGCTGATCGCCAACGTCACCCCCGCCGAGCCGCATGGCGGCCAGGCCTTCGAGCGCTTCACCGAGCAGGGGCCGCTGGCCCTGCTGCCGCTGTCGGACAACCGCTGCGCGCTGGTCTGGACTCGCCCGCCGGTGGATGCCGAGCGTTTGCACCAGCTGCCCGAGCGCGCCTTCCTCGGCGAGCTGCAGCAGGCCTTTGGCTATCGCCTCGGCAACCTGCGCCAGGTCGGCGCGCGGCACCTGTACCCGCTGGCGCTGGTCGAAGCCACCGAACAGGTGCGCCCGCACCTGGTATTGCTGGGCAATGCCGCGCACAGCCTGCACCCGGTGGCCGGGCAGGGCTTCAACCTGTCGCTGCGCGATGCGCAGACCCTGGCCGAGTGCCTGCTGGCTGGGCCGCAGGTGCCTGGCGACTTCGCCACCCTGCAGCACTACCTGCAGCGCCAGAGCCAGGACCAGGCGATGACCGTCGGCTTCTCCGACCGCGTCACCCGCCTGTTCGGCCGCGACGAGTCGCTGCTGGTGGCCGGGCGCACCCTCGGCCTGCTCGGCCTCGACCTGCTGCCGCCGGCCAAGCGCTGGTTCGCCCGCCAGGCCATGGGCCTGGGCACCCGCAGCCTATGAGTGAGCGCAAGCTGGCCCGCATGTCCCGTCTGCTGCGCCTGGGACTGAACCTTTATCCGCCCTATCTCGGCGCGGGCATCCGCGTACGCGAGATCAGCCCGGACTTCCGCCGCGTACGGGTGCGCATGGGCCTCGGCTGGTACAACCGCAACTATGTGCGCACCCAGTTCGGCGGCTCGCTGTACAGCATGACCGACCCCTTCTTCATGCTCATGCTGATGCAGCTGCTGGGGCGCGACTACATCGTCTGGGACAAGGCCGCCAGCATCGACTTCATCAGCCCCGGCAAGGGCCCGGTGCATGCCGAGTTCCGCATCGACGACGAGCTGCTGGCACAGATTCGCCAGCACACTGCCGACGGCGACAAGTACCTGCCCGAGCTGCGCGTGGAGGTGCGCGACGACGAGGGCACCCTGGTCGCCATCGTGCACAAGACCCTGTACATCCGCCTCAAGCCGCGTGCGCGGCAGACAGCCTAAGGAAACAGCATGCAAGCGGACCTGATCATCGTTGGCGCCGGCATGGTCGGCAGCGCGCTGGCCCTGGCCCTGGAGCACAGCGGCCTGGAGATCCTGGTGGTCGACGGCGGCCCGCTCAGCGTCAGGCCGTTCGCTGCCGAGGGCGCCTTCGAGCCGCGGGTCAGCGCGCTGTCCGCCGCCAGCCAGCGCATCCTCGAGCGCCTCGGCGTGTGGGACGGCATCGCCGCGCGGCGTGTCTCGCCCTACCGCGACATGCGCGCGTGGGACGGCTCAGGAACCGGCAGCGTGCATTTCTCCGCCGCCAGCGTGCATGCCGAGGTGCTCGGTCATATCGTCGAGAACCGCGTGGTCCAGGACGCCCTGCTCGATCGCCTGCACGACAGCCAGATCGGCCTGCTCGGCAGCGCCCGCCTGGAGCAGCTGCGTCGCTCCGGCGACGGCTGGTTGCTGACCCTGGCCGACGGCCGCGAGCTGCGCGCGCCGCTGCTGGTGGCCGCCGACGGCGCCAACTCGGCGGTGCGCCGCCTGGCCGGCTGCGCCACCCGCGAGTGGGATTACCTGCACCACGCCATCGTCACCAGCGTGCGCTGCGAGCGTGCTCACCAGGCCACGGCCTGGCAGCGCTTCACCGACGACGGCCCGCTGGCCTTCCTGCCGCTGGCGCGCCAGGGCGATGAGCACTGGTGCTCGATCGTCTGGTCGACCGTGCCGGCCGAGGCCGAGCGCCTGATGGCGCTGGACGACGAGGCCTTCCGCCATGAGCTGGGCAAGGCCTTCGAGTGGCGCCTGGGCCAGGTCACGGCGCTCGACCCGCGCATCTGCATCCCGCTGCGCCAGCGCCATGCCAAGCGCTACGTGGAGAGCGGCCTGGCGCTGATCGGCGATGCCGCGCACAGCATCCATCCGCTGGCCGGGCAGGGCGTCAACTTGGGCTTCCTCGACGCCGCGGTGCTGGCCGAAGTGCTGCTGCATGCGCTGCAGCGCGGCGAGCAGCCGAATGATGTGCGCGTGCTCAGCCGCTACGAGCGCCGGCGCATGCCGCACAACCTGGCGATGATGGCGGCCATGGAGGGCTTCGAGCGCCTGTTCCAGGCCGACCCGCTGCCGCTGCGCCTGCTGCGCAACAGCGGCCTCAACTGGGTCGACGAGCTGCCGGATGCCAAGGCGCTGTTCGTGCGCCGTGCCCTCGGCCTGGCCGGCGACCTGCCGGCCCTGGCGCAGCGCTGAGGGCTGCAATATCCGGTAACGCTGCGGCCTAGGGTCACGTTGAGAAGCTAAATAGCATTCACTACTATTCGCTCTCTCGACCCAAATAAGAGGCAGCACCCATGCAGCTCCGTTCCGGTTTCCTGGCCACCCTGGCCCTTTCTGCCCTGGCTGGCACCGCCCAGGCCGCCGATGAAATCGTCGTCTACTCCGCGCGTATCGACGAGCTGATCAAGCCGGTATTCGACGCCTACACCGCCAAGACCGGAACCCCGATCAAGTTCATCACCGACAAGGAAGCTCCGCTGCTGGCGCGCCTCAAGGCCGAAGGCGAGAACACCCCGGCCGACCTGCTGATCACCGTCGACGCCGGCAACCTCTGGCAGGCCGAGCAGGAGGGTGTGCTCAAGCCGCTCAAGTCCTCCGTTATCGAAGCCAACATTCCGGCCCAATACCGCTCCAGCACCGGCGCCTGGACTGGCCTGTCGCTGCGTGCGCGCACCATCTTCTACTCCACCGAGCGGGTGAAGCCGGAAGAGCTGTCGACCTACGAGGCCCTGGCCGACAAGAACTGGGAAGGCCGCCTGTGCCTGCGCACCAGCAAGAAGGTCTACAACCAGTCGCTGACCGCCACCCTGATCGAGGCCCATGGCGCGGCCAAGACCGAGGAGATCGTCAAGGGCTGGGTGAACAACCTGGCCACCGACGTGTTCGCCGACGATACCGCCCTGCTGCAGGCCATTGATGCCGGCCAGTGCGATGTGGGCATCACCAATACCTATTACTACGGTCGTCTGGCCAAGCAGCAGCCCGGCCTGAAGGTCAAGCCGTTCTGGCCGAACCAGGCCGACCGTGGCGTGCACGTCAACCTCTCCGGCGCCGGCGTGACCCAGCACGCCCCGCACGCCGAGGCCGCCCAGCAGCTGCTGGAGTGGATGACCTCGCCGGAAGCGCAGAGCCTGTTCGCCGACGTCAACCAGGAGTACCCGGCCAATCCGGCAGTCAAACCGTCTGCCGAAGTAGCCGCCTGGGGCGCGTTCAAGGCCGATAGCGTGCCGGTGGAAGTGGCTGGCAAGCGCCAGGCCGAGGCGACCAAGCTGATGGATCGCGCCGGCTGGAACTGATGCCTGGGCTCCTCTCTCCCACTGGTAGGAGATGAGTTGGGGGCGGGTGATGGCAGCCCTCTCCCCAGCCCTCTCCCGTGAACGGGAGAGGGAGCATCCACTCCGTGCATCCGCTGCCGTTATACTCGACGCCCCGGCTTGCCCGGGGCGTTTCGTTTCCGCCTGCCAGGAGTCCGCGTGAGCCATCCCGTACAGCGCCGCTGGTATCCCATTGCCTTCGCCATCGCCGCCCTGGTGCTGCTGCCGCTGTCGGTCTTGCTGCTGTCCTGGCACGAGGTCGATGGCGAGATCTGGGCGCACCTGTGGGACACTCAGATGCCGCGCCTGTTGGGCAACACCCTGCTGCTGGTCAGTGGGGTGAGCTTCGGCGTGGTGCTGCTCGGCGTCAGCCTGGCCTGGCTGACCAGCCTCTGCGAGTTCCCCGGACGGCGCTGGCTGGACTGGGCGTTGATGCTGCCCTTCGCCATTCCGGCCTATGTGCTGGCCTTCGTCTTCGTCGGTCTGCTGGATTTCGCCGGGCCGCTGCAGACCCTGGCCCGCGAGTGGTTCGGCAGCGGCATCCGCTTCCCGCGGGTGCGTTCCAGCGGCGGGGTGATCCTGGTACTGGTGCTGGTGTTCTACCCCTACGTCTACCTGCTCGCGCGCGGCGCCTTCCTGGCTCAGGGTAAGGGCCTGATGGAAGCGGCGCGAGTGCTTGGCCTATCGCCCTGGCAGGCGTTCTGGCGGGTCGCCCTACCCATGGCGCGACCGGCCATCGGTGCCGGACTGGCCCTGGCGATCATGGAGACTCTGGCCGATTTCGGTGCCGTCTCGGTATTCAACTTCGACACCTTCACCACCGCCATCTACAAGACCTGGTACAGCTTCTACAGCCTGTCCAGCGCCACCCAGCTGGCCAGCCTGCTGCTGCTCGCCGTGCTGCTGGTGCTCTATGGCGAGCGCCGTGCTCGCGGCGCCAGCCGCCCGGCCAGCGAGCGGCCGCGTGGCAAGCCGCTGTACCGCCTGCACGGCTGGCAGGCGTTCGCCGCCAGCAGCTGGTGTGGCCTGGTGTTCGCCTGCGCCTTCGTCGTGCCCATGCTGCAGCTGCTGGTGTGGTTCTGGCAGCGTGGCCGCTTCGACCTCGACGAGCGCTACATCGGCCTGATCCTGCACACCCTCTGGCTGGGCGGCATCGCGGCGCTGCTCACGGTGAGCGTGGCCCTGCTGCTGGCCTTCGCTCGGCGTCAGGCGCCGACCCGGCCGATGCGCGCACTGGTCAGCACCGGCAACCTGGGCTATGCGCTGCCCGGCTCGGTGCTGGCGGTGGCGATCATGCTGGCCTTCAGCTGGCTCGACCGCGAGCTGGTCATCCCGCTGTCCGCCTGGCTCGGCGGCGCCGGCAAGCCGCTGCTGCTGGGCAGTCTGTTCGCCCTGCTGCTGGCTTATCTGGTGCGCTTCATGGCGGTGGCTTACGGGCCGCTGGAGAACAGCCTGGCGCGCATCCGCCCGTCGTTGCCGCAGGCCGCGCGCAGCCTCGGCGTGGGCGGGCCGGCGCTGTTCTTCCGCGTGTACCTGCCGCTGCTGGTGCCGGGTGCGCTGTCGGCGGCGCTTCTGGTGTTCGTCGATGTGCTCAAGGAAATGCCGGCCACCCTGCTGATGCGCCCCTTCGGCTGGGACACCCTGTCGGTGCGTATCTTCGAGATGACCAGCGAAGGCGAATGGGCGCGCGCCGCGTTGCCGGCGCTGACCCTGGTGCTGGTCGGCCTGCTGCCGGTGATCGGTCTGATCCGCCGCTCGGCCCGCCAGCCGGGGCATTGACCACACGGAGTGTCCAGTTTCTTTGCGCGGGGCTACAATGCGCGCCTGCTGACGCAGCCGTCCATGAGCCCGTCCATCAGGCCGGGCCCGTTTAAGGAGTTATCCATGGGACAGCGTACACCCCTGTATGAACAGCATCTGGCGCTCGGCGCCAAGATGGTCGATTTCGGCGGCTGGGACATGCCGCTGCACTACGGCTCGCAAGTCGAGGAGCACCATCAGGTGCGCCGTGACTGCGGCGTGTTCGACGTCTCCCACATGACCGTGGTCGACGTCACCGGCGCCCAGGCCAAGGCCTGGCTGCAGCACCTGCTGGCCAACGACGTCGAGCGTCTGAAGACCCCCGGCAAGGCCCTCTACAGCGGCATGCTCAACGAGCGTGGCGGGGTGATCGACGACCTTATCGTCTACCTCACCGACTGGGGCTACCGCGTGGTGGTCAACGCCGCCACCCGTGACAAGGACCTGGCCTGGATGCAGGCGCAGACCGCCGGCTTCGAAGTCGCGCTGAACGAGCGCGCCGAACTGGCCATGCTCGCCATCCAGGGCCCCAACGCCCGCGCCAAGACCGCCGAGCTGGTATCGCCGGCCCGCGCTGCGCTGATCCATGAGCTCAAGGTGTTCCAGGGCCTGCCGGAAGGCGACTGGTTCATCGCCCGTACCGGCTACACCGGCGAGGACGGCCTGGAAATCATGCTGCCGGCCGAGCAGGCCGCCGATTTCCTCACCGAGCTGGTCGGCGCCGGTATCGCCCCGATCGGTCTGGGTGCGCGCGACACCCTGCGCCTGGAAGCCGGCATGAACCTGTACGGCCAGGACATGGACGAAGACACCTCGCCGCTGGCCGCCAACATGGCCTGGACCATCGCCTGGGAACCGGCCGAGCGCCAGTTCGTCGGCCGCAGCGCCCTGGAAAGCCAGCGTGCTGCCGGCAATCAGCCCAAGCTGGTCGGCCTGGTGCTGGAAGAGCGCGGCGTGCTGCGCGCCCACCAGGTGGTGCGGGTGGAAGGCGTGGGTGAGGGCGAGATCACCAGCGGCAGCTTCTCGCCGACCCTGAACAAGTCGATCGCCCTGGCCCGCGTGCCGGCCGCCACCGGCGACCGCGCCGAGGTGGAGATCCGTGGCAAGTGGTATCCGGTACGCGTCGTGCAAGCGAACTTCGTGCGCAACGGCAAGGCTGTCATCTGATTCGCCTGGCGCGGGGCAGAGCCCGCGCCAGCTGCTAAATTTTCCGGGCGGCCGATCCGCCCAGCGATTTCGAGGAGTACGACATGAGCAACATTCCCGCCGATCTGCGTTACGTCGCCAGCCACGAGTGGATCCGCCTGGAGGCCGATGGTTCGGTCACCGTGGGCATCACCGACCATGCCCAGGAAGCCCTGGGTGACGTGGTTTACGTCGAGCTGCCGGAAGTCGGCAAGCAGCTGGCCAGCGGCCAGGAAGCCGGTGTGGTCGAGTCGGTGAAGGCCGCCTCGGATATCTACGCACCGATCTCCGGTGAAGTGCTGGCGGTCAACGAGGCCTTGGCCGACGCGCCCGAGCAGGTCAACGGCGAGCCCTACGCTGCCTGGTTCTTCAAGCTGCAGCCGAGCAACCCGGCCGAGCTGGAAGCGCTGCTCGATGCCGCCGGCTATCAGGCCGTCTGCTCCGCTGATGCCTAAGGTGCCGGGCCGCGTCTAACGCGCGGCCTGTCGCCAAGAATCACGATTCCCGCTGTCGAGCCTCGATCCGTCGGGGCTCTGTCATTTTCCGAGAGCCCCGCTATGTCCACGCCCCGTCTCGACCAACTGCAACAGCCCGATGCCTTCCTCCGTCGCCATCTCGGCCCGGATGCCCGTGAAGAACAGGCCATGCTCGACGCCCTCGGGCTGAGCAGCCGCGAAGAGCTGATCGTGCAGACCGTGCCACCGGCCATCCGCCTCAACCGCGAACTGGACCTGCCGGTGGCGCTGGACGAGCAGGGCGCCCTGGCCAAGCTCAAGGGCTACGCCGAGCAGAACCAGCTGTGGACCAGCCTGATCGGCATGGGCTACCACGGCACCATCACCCCCACGGTGATCCTGCGCAACCTGCTGGAGAACCCGGGCTGGTACACCGCCTACACCCCCTATCAGCCGGAAATCGCCCAGGGTCGCCTGGAGTCGCTGCTGAACTTCCAGCAGCTGACCATCGACCTGACCGGCCTGGACCTGGCCAGCGCATCCTTGCTCGACGAAGCCACTGCCGCCGGCGAAGCCATGGCCCTGGCCAAGCGCGTGGCGAAGAGCAAGAGCAACCTGTTCTTCGTCGACGAGAACAGCCACCCGCAGACCATCTCGGTGGTGCAGACCCGTGCCGAAGGCTTCGGCATCGAGGTCAAGGTCGGCGCGCTGGACGAACTGGCTGGCCTGGAAGTGTTCGGTGCCCTGCTGCAGTACCCGGATACCCATGGCGAGATTCGTGACATCAAGCCGCTGATCGAGCAGCTGCATGCGCAGAACGCCCTGGCCTGCGTGGCCACCGACCTGCTCAGTCTGCTGCTGCTGACCCCGCCGGGTGAGCTGGGCGCCGACGTGGTGTTCGGCTCGGCGCAGCGTTTCGGCGTGCCCATGGGCTACGGCGGCCCGCACGCGGCCTTCTTCGCCACCCGCGACGCGTTCAAGCGCGCCATGCCCGGACGCATCATCGGCGTGTCCAAGGACGCCCGTGGCAACACCGCGCTGCGCATGGCCCTGCAGACCCGCGAGCAGCACATCCGCCGCGAGAAGGCCAACTCCAACATCTGCACCTCGCAGGTGCTGCTGGCCAACATGGCCAGCTGCTACGCCGTGTACCACGGCCCGCAGGGCCTCAAGCGCATTGCCCAGCGCGTCCATCGCCTGACCGCTGTACTGGCCGCCGGCCTGGAGCAGAAGGGCGTCAAGCGTGACAACCAGTTCTTCTTCGACACCCTGACCCTGGATGTTGGCGGCATGCAGACCGCCATCATCGAGTCGGCCAAGGCCGCGCGCATCAACCTGCGCATCCTCGGCCGCGGCAAGCTGGGCGTGAGCCTGGACGAGACCTGCTCGGCGCAGACCGTCGAGCAGCTGCTGTGTATCTTCCTCGGCGCCGACCACGGCCTGTCCGTTGCCGAGCTGGATGCGAGCCTGGTCAACGATGGCATCCCGGCCGCCCTGCAGCGTACCTCCAGCTACCTGACCCACCCGGTGTTCAACAGCCACCACAGCGAAACCGACATGCTGCGCTACCTCAAGCGCCTGGAGAACAAGGACCTGGCGCTGAACCAGGCGATGATCCCGCTCGGTTCCTGCACCATGAAGCTCAATGCCACCAGCGAGATGATCCCGGTCACCTGGCCCGAGTTCGGTGCCCTGCACCCCTTCGTGCCGGCCGACCAGGCCGTGGGCTACAAGCTGATGATCGACGAGCTGGAAGCCTGGCTGCGCGCCATCACCGGCTTCGACGCCATCTGCATGCAGCCCAACTCCGGCGCCCAGGGCGAGTACGCCGGCCTGCTGGCGATCCGCAAGTACCATGAAAGCCGCAACGAAGGTCATCGCGACATCTGCCTGATCCCGGCCTCGGCCCATGGCACCAACCCGGCCTCGGCGCAGATGCTCAACATGCGCGTGGTGGTGGTCGAGTGCGATGCCGCCGGCAACGTCGACATGGACGACCTCAAGGCCAAGGCGGCCGAGGCCGGCGACAAGCTGTCCTGCCTGATGATCACCTACCCCTCGACCCACGGCGTTTACGAGGAAGGCATCCGCGAGATCTGCGAGGTGGTGCATAGCTTTGGCGGCCAGGTCTACATGGATGGCGCCAACCTCAACGCCCAGGTCGGTCTGGCCCGTCCGGCCGACATCGGTGCGGACGTGTCGCACATGAACCTGCACAAGACCTTCTGCATCCCGCACGGCGGCGGCGGCCCGGGCATGGGCCCGATCGGCGTGCGCGCGCACCTGGCGCCCTTCGTTGCCAACCACCCGGTGGTCGAGCTGCAGGGTCCGAACCCGCAGAACACCGCGGTCAGCGCCGCGCCCTGGGGCAGCGCCAGCATCCTGCCGATCAGCTGGATGTACATCGCCATGATGGGACCGCAGCTGGCCACCGCCACCGAGACCGCGATCCTCAACGCCAACTACCTGGCCAGCCAGCTCAAGGGCGCCTTCCCGGTGCTCTACAGCGGCCGCAACGACCGCGTCGCGCACGAGTGCATCCTCGATCTGCGTCCGCTCAAGGCGGAGACCGGCATCAGCGAGGAAGACGTGGCCAAGCGCCTGATGGACTACGGCTTCCATGCGCCGACCATGAGCTTCCCGGTACCGGGCACGCTGATGATCGAGCCGACCGAGAGCGAGTCGAAGGAAGAGCTGGATCGCTTCATCGAGGCGATGCTGAGCATCCGCGCCGAGATCGCAAAGGTTGCCAGCGGCGAGTGGCCGGCGGACAACAACCCGCTCAAGCATGCGCCGCACACCCTGGCCGACGTCACCGGCGTGTGGGATCGTCCGTACAGCATCGCCGAGGCGGTGACGCCGTCTGCCCACACCCTGGCGCACAAGTACTGGCCGGCGGTGAACCGCGTGGACAACGTCTACGGCGACCGCAACCTGTTCTGCGCCTGCGTGCCGATGGACGACTACCGCGAGTGAGTCGAACGTCGTGACCAAGAGGCCGCCCATTGGGCGGCCTCTTGTTTTCCGGCGGCTATTGTCCGCTGGCGCAGCCTGTCTCGGGCAGGCTGGCCAGGGCCCGGCGCAGCAACGCCTGGCTGCGTGCGCTGCGCATGATGCCGGTGTGGTTTTCCTCGACCAGATACAGGCGATCCGTCTCGTCCTGCGCCGCCGGCAGCAGCTGGCTGGCCAGTGGCACGCTGCCGTCGTTGGGCTCGACGATCATCCGGTTGTTGCCGGCATAGGCAACCAGCTGCCACTGGCGGATGTGTGTGGGCAGGGGATCGGCGAAGAGCTCCCGCAGAAACGGGCTGCCGGGTGCCATATCCCGCCATACCGGAACGTCCACCGGTACGCGCGCCGCACCGGTGGCTGCCGAGGGGTGACCGCCCCAAGGGGTAGCCAGGGTCAATAGCAGGCACAGCCTCTGGTCGCCTGCACCGGGGCGCAGCAGCTGCGCGGTGCGCCGTGCCACCAGGCCGCCCATGCTGTGGGCGACCAGATGCAGGCGTTTGGGGGCGTAGCGCAGTTGCAGGTCGCGCAGCGCCTCGCTGAGCAGGTAGGCATTGTTGGTCAGCGGAGAGCCGCTGGGATACTGGTAGAGCACCACCTGAAAGCGCTGCGGATCGATGGCGGCGGCCAGCTCGCGCCAGCTGCGTGGCGAGTCGTTGATGCCGTGTATGAGGATCACGGGCTCCAGATCATCCTGCCACGGGCGCAGCAGATAGAGCCCGTAGCCGATCTCGCGGATGAAATCCAATGGCCGCCAGGCGCCCTGCTGGATTCGCGTCTGGTCAAAGCGCGGATCGTCGAAGTCGACGACCTGCAGGTAATTGTGGCGCAGGCGCGGGTGCTCCCGGTACAGCCGCCCCAGGCTGAGGTCCGCTGCGGGAACCTCTACGCCGGTGTCAGGTTGCGGGCTCAGGACGTTGTGTTCGGTGAATGCGGCACGCTGCTCGGCGCTCGGCTGCAGACGCATGGCGACAGTCTGGGCCGGAGCGCGCCAGTGCCTGGGTTCGCCCGGATCGAGGCGGAAGTTGAGGTTGCTGTCGACGAAGGCCAGCAGCTGATAGTCGCCGCGTTCAACGCTGAAGTAGAACAGCGCGCCGGGCGCTACCACCCTGTAGCCGAGTGCTTCGCCGCGCTCGTCGAGCAGCACCACCAGTGCAGTCTGGTCGCTGTGCAGGCGCCCGGGAACCAGCATCAAGTCGCGCTCAACCTGCTGCATCTGTTTGCCCAGATGCAGCAGGTTGCAGGCGCTGAGCGGCATGAGTAGCGCCAGCAGAAGCCAGCGACTTCGCCGCATCAACTAGAGCGCCTCCACCTTCAGCAATACGCCATCCTGACCGATGACCCGGACCTCGTGCCCGACCGGCAGCTCGGGGCCGGTGACCAGCCACAGGGTGTCGCCGGCCCTGATCTTGCCGCGTCCACCGACGATGGCCTCATGCAGCACGAAGGTGCGGCCGATGAATTCGCTGCCACGGCGATTCAGGCCCGGTACGTCGGAAGGCTTGGCGGCGCTGCGCTGGCGGCGCCACCAGAACACCGCAGTGAGCAGCGAGAGCAGGGCGAAGGCGAAGAACTGCCAGGCCCATGGCAGGTCCGGCAGCAGGTAGGTGAGCAGACCGACCGCGGCGGCGGCCAGGCCGATCCACAGCAGGTAGCCGCCCGCGCCGAACACTTCGAGGATCAGCAGGACGGTGCCGAAGGCCAGCCAGTCCCAGAACGACAGATGCTGCAGGTACTCCATCACTGCTTGCCGTCCCTGCTATCGAAGGTGGCGCGCACGATTTCGCCGATACCGCCGACCGCACCGATCACCTGGCTGGCCTCCAGCGGCATAAGCACCACCTTGCTGTTGTTGGCCGATGCCAGCTTGCCCAGGGCCTCGACATACTTCTGCGCGACGAAGTAGTTCACCGCCTGCACATTGCCGCCGGCAATCGCCTCGGACACCACGCGGGTCGCCTCGGCCTCGGCCTGGGCGGCGCGCTCGCGGGCCTCGGCTTCGAGGAAGGCGGCCTGGCGTTCGCCCTCGGCCTTGAGGATCTGCGCCTGCTTCTCGCCCTCGGCGGTGAGGATCTCGGCCTGGCGCTTGCCCTCGGCTTCGAGGATCTGCGCGCGCTTGAGGCGCTCGGCCTTCATCTGGCTGGCCATGGCCTCGACCAGGTCGGCGGGCGGGCTGATGTCCTTGATCTCGATGCGGGTGACCTTGATGCCCCAGGGCGCGGTGGCCTCGTCGACGGTGCGCAGCAGGCGTTCGTTGATCGCGTCGCGCTGGCTGAGCATGGCATCCAGCTCCATGGAGCCGAGTACGGTGCGGATATTGGTCATCACCAGGTTGCGGATGGCGTGCTCCAGGTTGTTCACCTCATAGGCCGCCTGGGCGGCGTTGATCACCTGGAAGAAACACACGGCATCGATGGTGACGATGGCGTTGTCGGCGCTGATCGCCTCCTGCGGCGGAATATCCAGCACGCTTTCCATGACGTTGAGCTTGCGGCCGACCCGGTCCATTACCGGGACAATGATGTTGAGGCCGGGCTTGAGGGTGTTGGTGTAGCGCCCAAAGCGCTCCACCGTCCATTCGTAGCCCTGGGGCACCACCTTGAAGCCCATGAACACGATGGCCACGGCCAGGCCAACGAAGAGAAAGACGACGCCACCGATACCCATGCTGTTGCCTCCTGCTGATGCTTGTTCGGGGAGAGCAAGTATTGCACGGCCACGTGGCTGCTGGGCGTCGTTACTTCTGCTCGCTCTGCGGGGTGACGCGCAGCACTTCCTCGATGGTGGTCAGGCCGGCGGCGACCTTCTGCGCGCCCGACAGGCGCAGGCTGCGCATGCCGTCCTTGAAGGCCGCACGGCGCAGGGCGATGAGGTCGGTGTCGGCGGTGATCAGCGGCTTGATGCCATCGTTGAGCAGCATGATCTCGTATACCCCGGCGCGCCCGCGGTAGCCGGTTTCCCGGCATTCCAGGCAGCCCACGGCGCGGTGGGCGCCGGTCGGTAGGGGCGCGCTCCAGGGGCGCGTCAGCTCCTGCCAGCTCTCCTCTTCCATTGTCACCGGTGCCTTGCAATGTGGACACAGGGTCCGCACCAGACGCTGAGCCATGACTCCCAGCACGGTGGCCTTGAGCAGGTAGTGCGGTACGCCCAGTTCGAGCAGGCGGCTGATGGCGCTGGGCGCATCGTTGGTGTGCAGGGTGGACAGCACCAGGTGGCCGGTGAGCGCCGCCTGGATGGCCATCTCGGCGGTTTCCAGGTCACGGATTTCGCCGATCATGATGATGTCCGGGTCCTGGCGCATCAGCGCGCGTACGCCGCTGGCGAAGGTCAGGTCGATGTTGTGCTGCACCTGCATCTGGTTGAAGGAGGTCTCGATCATCTCGATCGGGTCCTCAATGGTGCAGACGTTGACCTCCTCGGTCGCCAGCTGCTTGAGCGTGGTGTAGAGCGTGGTGGTCTTGCCCGAGCCGGTAGGGCCGGTGACCAGGATGATGCCGTTGGGCTGGCAGGTCATGCTTTCCCAGCGGCGCAGATCGTCGGGGGAGAAACCCAGCTGATCCGGGCTCTTGAGCAGCACCTCGGGGTCGAAGATACGCATCACCATCTTCTCGCCGAAGGCGGTGGGCAGTGTCGACAGGCGCAGTTCCACCTCGCCGCCGTCCGGGGTCTTGGTCTTGATCCGACCGTCCTGCGGCTTGCGCTTTTCCGCCACGTTCATCCGCCCCAGGCTCTTCAGGCGGCTGACGACGGCCATGGTGACCTGCGGCGGGAACTGGTAGACGTTGTGCAGCACACCGTCGATGCGAAAGCGCACGGTGCCGGCTTCGCGGCGTGGCTCGATGTGGATGTCGCTGGCGCGCTGCTGGTAGGCGTACTGGAACAGCCAGTCGACGATATTGACGATATGCGCGTCGTTGGCGTCTGGCTCCTGGTCGCTGGCGCCGAGGCTGAGCAGCTGCTCGAAGTTGCCGACGCCGCTGATCTTCTGGTCGACGGCAGTGGCGCCGCTGACGGAGCGGGCCAGGCGGTAGAACTCGGTGGTGAAGCGCTGGATATCCGCCGGGTTGGCCACTACGCGCTTGATCGGGCGCTTGAGCACATGGGTCAGGTTGCTTTCCCAGCCATGCACGAAGGGTTGCGCGCTGGCGATGGTCACCGCCTCGCTGTCCACGGCCACGGCGAGGATCTTGTGGCGCTGGGCGAAGGCGTAGGACATCAGCGGCGTGACCGCGGCAACGTCGATCTTCAGCGGGTCGATGCGCAGGTAAGGCTGGCCGGCGAAGTTGGCCAGCCATACGGTCAAACCTTCCAGGTCGTGCTTGCGTCCGGGGCGTTGCAGGTCGTCAACCTGCTGCGCCGCCAGAAACTCCAGGGGGTGCAGCTGGGCATTGGCCGAGGCGCGGCGCAGCACCATGCATTGCTCGGCCTGCTCCTGGGCCACGCGGCCCTGGGCCACCAGTTCGCGGAGGATGTCGTTGAGGTCGAGCCAGCGATCCTGGGTGGGCGAGGCGAGGGCGGACATGGAGCTCCCTTTCTTGTGGCGACGAGGCTGAGAACCTGTCCGGAGTCCGCCACGCATGCTGCAGGCGGGACTCCGGCCGGTGCTGCATAGCTTATTTCAGCAGCAGCTTCCAGGGTTTGAGCGTCGCCACAGTATGGGCCTGTGCCTGGCGAGCGACCAGCACTTCGGCGTCGTTGGCGCAGGTGGCCAGTGCCTCCAGCTTGGCCAGTTCGCCGTACAGGCGATCCAGCTCCGGCAGCTCCGGCACCTGCCGTGCCATGCGCAGCCAGGCCTGCAGACGCTCGATGCGCGGCAGCTGTTCGGCCAGGGCTTCAGGGAACTGCTGGTAGTGCTTCAGGCGCAGGCCTTCGGCCTCTTCGGCCAGCAGGGTCGGCAGCCAGTTGCCCAGCGTCGCCTTGCCCTGGCGCTCGCCACGCGCATTGCGGCCAGCGGTCCAGCCGCGTTGCAGCAGCCAGCGCGACAGCTGCAGGGACAGCAGGCCCCAGCGATTGCCCTGCAGTTCGCCGGCGAACATGGCCGGTGCGTTATGGCGCAGTGCCTCGTCGTCGCGGCCGGCGGCCAGGCGCGGGCGCCAGTCGCTCAGCAGGGCGTCGAGCGCCTCGCGCAGCTCGCGGCTGGAGGCGCGCGGTGCGGCCTGACCGAGGCTGCCGAGCAGGGCACGCAGGTCGATCAGCTGCTGTAGCCATTGCTCCAGCAGTTTCCAGTGGCCGTTCCAGCGGTACTGCTCGGCCAGGCGCTGGCTGCTGCCGAGCAGATGCCAGGCGATGGCAGCGATAGCGTCGTCCAGTGTCATCTCGGCGGTCAGCGCTGGTAGCGGCAGGGCCAGGCCGTAGCTGCCGGAGTCGAACAGACGGTAACCGCGTTCGGCCTTGCTGATGTCGCAGGGCATCAGCGGCAGGTCGGCGGCCAGTTCGCAGGCCAGCTCCAGCAGGGCTGCCGGCTCGCCTTCACGCAGCTCCAGTTCCAGCTCGCAGATTTCTTCCTCGCCCTCGCCGGCGATCACCTTGCCCAGGTCGAGTGCCGCCTCGATCACGGTCTTGGCCTTGCCACGGCCCCAGGCGATTTCGGCTTTCTCGCGCACGAAGTCGGTGGTGAAGATCGGCTGCAGGCTCTTCTTGTCCAGCTCGGCCAGGCTGGCCGGCCAGCAGTCGTCGCTGAGCAGCTTGGTGTCCAGCTTGGCTTTCTTCAGGTACCAGTCCCATTCATTGCGCTCGGACAGGCCGGCGACGCTCTGGCCACGACTTTTCAGGGTCTGGATGATCTGCTCGCCATCGCGCCGCAGGCGCAGTGCCACGCGCGCGCCGGCCAGGTCACGGGACGGGGTGTCGAAGTACTGGTTGAACAGCTCGCAGCGCTGCCAGCCGGACTTGTTGCGCTTTTTCAGCAGTGGGTGGTCACGCAGGGCGGCGAGGGTTTCGCGGCTGACGCGCAGCTTGATCTCGGTTTCTTTGTTCACAGGTCGCCTATCATGGAATTGTTGCAGGCCGATGTAATGCATTTGCCAGCGCCCTAAGGCCACTTATAATCAGCGCCCTTTTCCGCCGGGGTACCCCCATGCCAACCAATCCTTTCGTCAGCCTGTTCGGTCGTTCGCCGATTGGGCCCATGCAGCAACACATCGCCAAGGCGCATGAATGTGCGGCCAATCTGGTGCCGTTCTTCGAGGCGGTGATGGCTCAGGACTGGGCTCAGGTCGCGCAAGTGCAGCAGGAGATGGTGCGTCTGGAAAAAGAGGCGGACAAGCTAAAGAAAAGTGTGCGTCTGCACCTGCCCAAGAGCCTGTTCCTGCCAGTGCCGCGTTCGGACCTGCTTGAGCTGCTCAGTGTACAGGACAAAGTTGCCAACCGCGCCAAGGACATCGCCGGCCTGATGCTCGGCCGCGAGATGGCGATTCCCGAGGAGCTGCAGCCGCTGATTCGGACTTTCGTGCAGCGCACCGTGGATGCCAGCGCCCAGGCGCTGAAGGCCATGAACGAGCTGGACGAGCTGTTGGAAACCGGGTTCGGAGGCCGCGAGGCCAAGCTGGTGGAGACGCTGGTGGAGGAACTCGATGGCATCGAGGACGACACCGACCGTCTGCAAATCGAGGTGCGCCGCGCCTTGTTCAAACTGGAGAAAGACATGCCGGCCGTGGACGTCATGTTCCTCTACCAGATCATCGACTGGGTCGGCGATGTCGCTGACCGTGCCCAGCGCGTGGGCAACCGTCTGGAACAACTGCTGGCGCGCTGAGCCCGGCCTTCTTTTGGATTACAGGTAACTTCTCATGTCTCTGATTACGGACTACGGCACCGTACTCCTTCTGATCGCCTGCCTCTTTGCTTTCTTCATGGCCTGGGGCGTGGGCGCCAACGATGTGGCCAATGCCATGGGCACCTCGGTGGGCTCGCGGGCACTGACCATCAAACAGGCGATCCTGATCGCCATGGTCTTCGAGTTCTGCGGTGCCTACCTGGCCGGCGGCGAGGTGACCGACACCATCAAGAATGGCATTGTCGATGCGTCGATGATCAGTCCTGATCTGATGGTGCTGGGGATGATGTCGGCACTGCTGGCAGCCGGCACCTGGCTGCTGGTTGCCTCGACAAAGGGCTGGCCGGTATCGACCACTCATACCATCGTTGGCGCCGTGATCGGCTTTGCCGCCGTTGGCGTGTCCACCGATGCCGTGCACTGGGATGGTGTTGCTCCGATCGTCGCCAGCTGGGTGGTGACCCCGTTCCTCTCCGGTCTGGTGGCCTTCGGCCTGTTCATGAGCGTGCAGGCGCTGATCATCAATACCGAAAATCCGTTCAAGAACGCCAAGCGCTTCGTGCCGCTGTACATGTTCCTCACCGGTTTCATGGTCTCGGTCATGACCGTGACCAAAGGCCTCAAGCATGTCGGTCTGCACCTCTCCACTGAGGAGGGGATTTTGCTGTCGGTGGGCGTGGGTGCGTTGGTGATGCTGCTGGGTATCGCCATTCTGAGCCGCATCAAGGTCGATGTTGAGGCCGACAAGGCCTTCCACTACGCCAGTGTCGAGCGCGTATTCGCCGTGCTGATGATCTTCACCGCCTGCTCGATGGCTTTCGCCCACGGTGCCAACGACGTAGCCAACGCCGTCGGCCCGCTGGCCGCCATCGTCGGCGTGATCGAGTCCAACGGTATGGCCGAGATCGGCTCCAAGTCCGCCGTGCCGGGCTGGGTGCTGCTGCTGGGTGCCGTGGGTATCGTGGTCGGCCTGGCCACCTATGGCTACAAGGTGATTGCCACCATCGGCAAGGAGATCACCGAGCTGACCCCCAGTCGCGGCTTCGCCGCCGAGCTGGCCACCGCCACCACCGTGGTCGGTGCTTCGGCCATCGGCCTGCCGGTTTCCACCACCCACACCCTGGTGGGTGCGGTACTGGGTATTGGTATCGCCCGTGGCATCGGTGCGCTGAACCTGGGCGTGATCGGCTCGATCTTCATGTCCTGGCTGATCACCCTGCCGGTGGGTGCCGGTCTGTCGATCCTGTTCTTCTTCATCCTGCGCGGCATCTTCCTTTAAGCCCTGCGCCACTCGGGTTTATTCCGCGGTGGCGATGGCCCTATCATGGGCCATCGCCCGCGGAGACCGCCGATGTCGCTGCCCCCCCTCAAAGACCAGTTTGCCGCGCTGATCGCCGCCCCTTCGGTGAGCTGTACCCAGCCGCACTGGGATCAATCCAATCGCACTGTTATCGAGCTGCTGGCCGGCTGGCTGGTCGAACTCGGCTTCGCCTGCGAGATCCAGGAGGTGGCGCCGGGCAAGGCCAACCTGCTGGCCACTCTCGGCAGCGGTCCCGGCGGCCTGGTACTGGCCGGCCACAGCGATACGGTGCCTTTCGATGCCGCGCTGTGGCACAGCGACCCGCTCAGGTTGACCGAGCAGGGGGATCGCTGGGTGGGCCTCGGCGTGTGCGACATGAAGGGCTTCTTCCCGCTGGTGATCGAGGCGGTACGCGGTCTGCTCGACCAGCCGTTCCGACAGCCGCTGCTGGTGCTGGCCACCTGTGACGAGGAAAGCTCGATGGCCGGCGCCCGTGCCCTGGCCGCTGCCGGACGCCCGCTGGGACGCGCGGCGGTCATTGGCGAACCGACCGGACTGAAACCCATCCGCCTGCACAAGGGCGTGATGATGGAGCGCATCGACATCCTCGGGCAGAGCGGCCATTCGTCCGACCCGAGCCTCGGCCATAGCGCCCTGGAGGCCATGCAGGACGTCATGGGCGAGCTGCGCCAGCTGCGCGCACAGTGGCAGCGCGAGTTCAACAACCCGCAGTTCGGCGTACCGCAGCCGACGCTGAACTTCGGTTGCATCCACGGTGGTGACAACCCCAACCGCATCTGCGGCCAGTGTGCTCTGGAGTTCGACCTGCGCCCGCTGCCCGGCATGGACCCGGAGCAGCTGCGCGCGGCTATCCGTGGCAAGCTGCAGCCACTGGCCGAGCGGCATCAGGTGAAGATCGACTATGCACCGCTGTTCGCCAACGTGCCGCCCTTCGAGCAGAGAGCCGACAGCGAACTGGTGCGCGTTGCGGAAAAGCTCACCGGGCATGCCGCGCAGGCGGTGGCATTCGGCACCGAAGCGCCGTATCTTCAGCAGCTTGGCTGCGAGACCATCGTGCTCGGCCCGGGCGATATCGCCTGTGCTCATCAGCCGGGGGAGTTTCTCGAACTGGCGCGCCTCGAACCGACCGTGGCGCTGCTGCGCCAGCTGATCCAGCACTATTGCCTATGACCCGTTCACCCCTGCGAGGCGTGCCGATGTTGCGACGACGCTAGACCGACCTTTGCTGCTCCGCACCGGGGCAGGCACAACCTCGTTCGTCCGTCCTTGCTCACAGGCTTTACATGCACGACTACGTCAACTGGCTCCGCCACGCTTCGCCCTATATCAACGCCCACCGCGACTGCACCTTCGTGGTCATGCTGCCGGGCGAGGGTGTGGAGCATCCGAATTTCGGCAACATCGTTCACGACCTGGTGCTGCTGCACAGCCTGGGCGTGCGCCTGGTGCTGGTACATGGCTCGCGCCCGCAGATCGAGGCGCGTCTGGTCGAGCGCGGTCTGACGCCGCGTTACCACCGCGACCTGCGCATCACCGATGGGCCGACCCTGGACTGCGTCATCGACGCTGTCGGGCGCCTGCGCATCGCCATCGAGGCACGCCTGTCGATGGATATGGCTGCCTCGCCGATGCAGGGCTCGCGCCTGCGCGTGTCTGGCGGCAACTTCGTCACCGCGCGGCCGATTGGCGTGGTCGATGGCATCGACTATCACCACACCGGCGAAGTGCGCCGGGTCGACCGCAAGGGCATCAGTCGCCTGCTCGACGAGCGCAGCATCGTGCTGCTCTCGGCGCTTGGCTATTCGCCCACCGGGGAAATCTTCAACCTGGCTTGCGAGGACGTCGCCACCCGTGCCGCCATTGACCTGCAGGCCGACAAGCTGCTGCTGTACTCCGCCGAGCGGGGTCTGATCGACGAGGCCGGCAAGCTGGTGCGCGAGCTGCGTCCGCAGCAGGTGCCGGCGCACCTGGCGCGCCTCGGCAGCTGCTACCAGGCCGAGCTGCTCGACGCCGCCGCCCAGGCCTGCCGCGGCGGGGTCAAGCGCAGTCATATCGTCAGCTACATGGAAGACGGCTCGCTGCTCACCGAGCTGTTCACCCGCGACGGCGGCGGCACGCTGGTCGACCAGGAGCAGTTCGAATCGCTGCGCGAGGCGACCATCGAGGACGTCGGCGGCCTGATCGAGCTGATCACTCCGCTGGAGGACCAGGGCATCCTGGTGCGCCGCTCGCGCGAGGTGCTGGAGCGCGAGATCGGCCAGTTCAGCATCGTCGAGCGCGATGGTCTGATCATCGCCTGTGCCGCGCTCTACCCGATCGCCGACTCGGATGCCGGCGAGCTGGCCTGCCTGGCGGTCAACCCGGAGTATCGCCACGGTGGGCGCGGTGACGAGTTGCTGGAGCGCATCGAGGAGCGCGCCCGCGCGCTCGGGCTGAAGACCCTCTACGTACTCACCACCCGCACCGCGCACTGGTTCCAGGAGCGCGGCTTCGAGTCCAGTGCGGTGGAGCGCCTGCCGGCGGCGCGCGCCTCGCTGTACAACTACCAGCGCAACTCGAAGATCTTCGAGAAGGCCTTATAAGAACGAGGGCGCGAGTTCTTGCTGGCGTAGGGCGGGTGAGACCCGCTTGGTATCTCGCGGGTTTCACCCGCCCTAGGCCTAAAACGGTCTGGGGCGGGGACAAAACGAAAGGGCCGCGAATGCGGCCCTTTTCTCATCTGTCTCGGCTCAGGCGCTGCGTCGCTGATGCAGGGCGTACTGTTCGTTGCCATCGTCCCAGCCGGCTTCCCAGGCGGCGGCCAGCACTTCCACGGGGTGCGGTTGGGCCTGTTGCGGCTGGCCGGTGAGTCCGGCCATGTAGCCTTGCTGGTAGGCCTTGTTGAGGCTTTCCAGGCTCCAGTCGTGGTTGTCTTCGGCGGGCGTCATGGCGGTGGCCAATGCGGGTTTCCCCACAGGCTAGCCTGACTCGGAGGCCGCGGCGTGCCGCTGGTCAGAACCGAACGGTCGAAGTGGCGGATTTGTGACGGACTACCGCTGGCTGCGTCAGTCCGTCACCCAGGTGCCTGATTTCAAACGCCAATGCCGAGGATGCTGGCCTGGTAGGCGGCGACGAAGGTGTCGAAGTCGCCGGTCGGCGCCGCTTCCAGTTCGGCCTGCTCGACCAGCGATTGGCGCGCCATGCGCTCGAAGGCGGCTTCTTCGTCCGCCGTCAGCGGCTGGCTGCGTAAGGTGGCGGCATGCGCCTTGCTCTGGCGCAGGGCGAAGTCGCGGAAGCTTTCGCCACGTGCCTGCAGTTCGGCCAGCACCCGTGCCGACGGCGTCAGGCTCGCGTCCTCGACCTTGCGCCGCTGCAGCTGCAGGGCGTTGCGGTAGGCGTCGCCGCCATAGGCGCGGTCGAGCAGGGCGGCGATGGGCGCGAAGGCGTCGAGCAGCTCGCCGGCCCAGGTCTGCAGTTCGATTGGTGCACCGTCGCGCTGCAGGTGCAGGCCTGGGCGGCGGCCCTCCTTGACCGTCGTGAGGAAGTTCTCGGTGCTGGCACGGCACACGCCGCTGGCCAGCAGCGGGCTGTCCTGCAGGGCGCAGAACAGGATGAAGGCATCGAGGAAGCGCGCCTGGTCGAGGTCGATGCCCAGCGGCAGGTAGGGGTTGATGTCCAGGCAGCGCACTTCCACGTACTGCACGCCGCGGCTCATCAGCGCCTGGATCGGCCGTTCGCCGGAGTAGGTGACGCGCTTGGGGCGGATGCTCGAGTAGTACTCGTTCTCGATCTGGATGATGTTGGTGTTGAGCTGCAGCCACTCGCCGTTGGCGTCCTTGGTGCCGATCTCGGCATAGGCCGGATAGGGCGTGGCCACGGCGCTGCGCAGGCTCTCGGTGTAGCTGGCGAGGTCGTTGTAGCAGGGCGTCAGGCCCGATTGGGCGCTGCTCTGGTAGCCCAGGTCGCTCATGCGCAGGCTGGTGGCCCAGGGCAAGTAGAGGGTGTCGGCATCCAGCTGCTGCAGCTGGTGCGGGCGGCCGCGCAGGAAGCTGGCGTCCAGCGCCGGCGAGGCGCCGAACAGGTACATCAGCAGCCAGCTGTAGCGGCGGAAGTTGCGGATCAGCGCGATGTAGGCGGCGGACTGGTAGTCGCGCGCGCTCTGCGTATCGCCATCCAGCTGCTGCAGCAACGGCCAGATGCCCTCGGCCAGGCTGAAGTTGTAGTGGATGCCGGCGATGCACTGCATGGTCTTGCCGTAGCGCAGGGCCAGGCCCTGGCGGTAGACGTACTTGAGGCGGCCGATATTGGAGCTGCCGTAGCGGGCGATCGGGATGTCCGCTTCCTCCGGCAGCCGGCCGGGCATCGACGGGCTCCACAGGTACTCGCCGTCCAGGCGGCTGGCGGCGAAACGGTGGATGCGCTCGAGGTCGGCCAGGGTGTCGGCCGGGTCTGGCTCGGCCGGCGTGATGAACTCCAGCAGGGCCTCGGAATAGTCGGTGGTGATCTGCGCATGGGTCAGCGCCGAGCCCAGCGCGACCGGATGCGGCGTCTGCGCCAGCTCACCGTTGGCGGTGACGCGCAGGGTCTCGCGCTCGATGCCGTGCAGGCAGCGGGTCAGCAGGGACAGGTGGTCGGCCTCGCCGAGCAGAGCCAGGCGGCGGTTGAGGAGATCGCTCAAGATTCTTGTTCCTTCACTCGACGGTCGCCCCTATATGGGGGTGGAGCCGCCACACTGCAAGTCGGATGCGGACCGGCGCTGTCGCCTGACCGGAAGGGGAGGATGCGCCGATAGCCGGGATCGGCGCAATGCCTGCGACGCCCCTCTCCCTCTGGGAGAGGGGCCGGGGGTGAGGGACTCTGGTGCTGGGTGCGCTGCCTCTCTCACCCTGCGCGGGCCGCCCCAACCCTCGGCTTTGGCATCCTGCGTCGCCCTACCTCCTGCATCCATGCAGTCGTCTCCCGGAGGGAGAGGGAGTCGGATCACTTACAGATAAAGGTGGCCTGGGCGGTGGCGACCAGCTTGTCGCCCTGTTCCACCCGCGCTTCCAGTACATGCACCTTGCGTCCGGCATTGAGCACGCGGGCGTGGCAGACCACCTCGCCGGCCTTGACGCCGCGGATGTAGTTGACCTTGCACTCCAGGGTCATGCTGCCGGCCTCGCCGCCGAACAGGCTGTGGCTGGCCTGGCCGAGGGCGGTGTCGATCAGCGAGTAGAGTGCGCCGCCGTGCATGCGCCCGTGCAGGTTGAGCATCTGCTCCTGCATGGCCATGCGCAGCTCGGCCTCGCCGTTCTCGGCGCGCAGGATGCGGATGCCGAGCAGGCGGCTGAAGTTGCTGTCTTTGCCGACGGGCGATGCGTCACTCATTGATTATTTCCTCAGCTGCTTGGCGTTGGCGAACAGCGAGGCCATGGCCGCATTGGCCGGCGCCGGCTTGTCCTGGCTGGAATGGCGTTCGCTGCGCGGTTGATTGCCGCCGCGGTTCTGGCCGCCGCCGCGCGGGCCCTCGGTCTTCTGCCCCGGGGTATCGCTCATGCGCATGGACAGGCCGACGCGGTTGCGCGGAATGTCCACTTCCATGACTTTCACTTTGACGATGTCGCCGGCCTTGACCACCTCGTAGGGGTCCTTGACGAACTTCTCCGACAGCGCCGAGATGTGCACCAGGCCATCCTGGTGCACGCCGATGTCGACGAAGGCGCCGAAGTTGGTGACGTTGGTCACCACGCCTTCGAGGATCATGCCCGGCTGCAGGTCCTTGAGGCTCTCGACGCCGTCCTGGAACTCGGCGGTCTTGAACTCCGGACGCGGGTCGCGGCCCGGCTTGTCCAGTTCCTTGAGGATGTCGGTGACGGTCGGCAGGCCGAAGCTCTCGTCGGTGAAGCGCTTGGGATCCAAGCTGCGCAGGAAGCTGGAGTCGCCGATCAGCGAGCGGATGTCGCGGCCGGTGTCCTGGGCGATGCGCTGCACCAGCGGGTAGGTTTCCGGGTGCACGGCGGAGGCGTCCAGCGGGTTGTCGCCATTCATTACGCGCAAGAAACCGGCGGCCTGCTCGAAGGTCTTGTCGCCCAGGCGCGGCACCTTCTTCAGCTCGCTGCGGCTCTTGAACGCGCCGTTGGCATCGCGGAACTGCACGATGTTCTGCGCCAGGGTGCTGTTGAGGCCGGAGATGCGCGCCAGCAGCGCGGCGGAGGCGGTGTTGACGTCCACGCCGACGGCGTTCACGCAGTCCTCGACCACCGCATCCAGCGAGCGCGCCAGCTTCAGCTGCGACACGTCGTGCTGGTACTGGCCGACGCCGATGGACTTCGGGTCGATCTTCACCAGCTCGGCCAGCGGGTCCTGCAGGCGGCGGGCGATGGAAACGGCGCCGCGAAGTGACACGTCCATGTCCGGGAATTCGCGGGCGGCCAGTTCGGAGGCGGAGTACACCGAGGCGCCGGCCTCGGAGACCATCACCTTGGTCAGCTTGAGCGCCGGCAGCTTCTTGATCAGGTCGGCGGCCAGCTTGTCGGTCTCGCGGCTGGCGGTGCCGTTGCCGATCGAGATCAGGTCCACCGCATGCTTGGCGCACAGCTTGGCGAGGATGGCCAGGGTGCCGTCCCAGTCGTTGCGCGGCGCGTGCGGGTAGACGGTGGCGGTTTCCAGCACTTTGCCGGTGGCGTCGACCACCGCCACCTTGCAGCCGGTTCGCAGGCCCGGGTCCAGCGCCAGGGTGGCGCGCGGACCGGCCGGGGCGGCCAACAGCAGGTCGTGCAGGTTACGCGCGAACACGGTGATCGCCTCGTCCTCGGCCTTCTCGCGCAGCTCGCCGAGCAGGTCGGTTTCCAGGTGGGTGTAGAGCTTGACCTTCCAGGTCCAGCGCACCACCTCGCCCAGCCACTTGTCGGCGGCGCGCCCGCGCTGTTCGATGCCGAAGCGCTCGGCGATCATCAGTTCGCACGGGTGCATCGTGCCGGGCGCTTCGTCGCCGACCTTGAGGCTGGCGCCGAGGATGCCTTCGTTGCGCCCGCGGAAGATCGCCAGGGCGCGGTGCGACGGTACGTTCTTCAGCGGCTCGTCGTGCTCGAAGTAATCACTGAACTTGGCGCCTTCGGCTTCCTTGCCGGCGACCACGCGGGCGCTGAGAGTGGCTTCGTTCTTCAGGAAGGAGCGCAGCTTGTCGAGCAGGCTGGCGTCCTCGGCGAAGCGCTCCATCAGGATGTACTTGGCGCCTTCCAGCACGGCCTTCACATCGGCGAAGCCCTTGTCGGCATCGACGAAACGCGCAGCCTCGGCTTCCGGGTTGAGGGTCGAGTCATTGAACAGGCCGTCGGCCAGCTCGCCGAGGCCGGCTTCCAGGGCGATCTGGCCCTTGGTGCGGCGCTTCTGCTTGTACGGCAAATACAAGTCTTCGAGACGCGTCTTGGTGTCGGCCCCGTTGATTTCGCGGGTCAGTTCGGGGGTCAGCTTGCCCTGTTCCTCGATGCTGGCGAGGATGGCGGCGCGGCGCTCATCCAGTTCACGCAGGTAGCGCAGGCGCTCTTCCAGGTGGCGCAACTGGGTGTCGTCCAGGCTGCCGGTGACTTCCTTCCGGTAACGGGCGATAAAGGGCACGGTGGAGCCTTCATCGAGCAGGGCCACGGCGGCGGCCACCTGTTGCGGGAGGACGCCGAGTTCGGCGGCGATACGCTTGTTGATGCTATCCATGAAACCTACCTGACAGAATTACCACGCCGAGGCCGACGCGAAAGCGCCGCATTATAAACACCGCCCCGGAAGGGCATGGGAACCGTTCGTGGGAAAAATCTGCTAACAATGGCCGCAGCCGGGCCTGGGCGGCCTTCGGCCATAATGCGGCCACAGTCAAAGGGGAAATTGCATGAGCACCGCTGCCGCGCCGGAAGGCGAAAAAATCCTGATAGTCGACGATGATCCCGGCCTGCGCCGTCTGCTGGAGCGCTTCCTCAGCGAGCAGGGCTACCGCGTGCGCGCGGTGGAGAACGTCGAGCAGATGGATCGCCTGCTGGCCCGTGAGCTGTTCCAGTTGCTGGTGCTCGACCTCATGCTGCCGGGCGAGGACGGCCTGTCCGCCTGCCGTCGCCTGCGCGAGGCGAACAACCAGATGCCGATCATCATGCTCACCGCCAAGGGCGATGAGGCCAGCCGCATCCAGGGCCTGGAAGGCGGCGCCGACGACTACCTGGCCAAGCCGTTCAACCCGCGCGAACTGCTGGCACGGATCAAGGCCGTGCTGCGCCGCCAGGCACCGGTGGTGCCGGGCGCGCCGGCCAGCGAGGATGAAACGGTGAGCTTCGGCGAGTACGAGCTTTCGCTGGCCACCCGCGAGCTGAAGAAGGGCGACGAAGTGCACATGCTCACCACCGGTGAATTCGCTGTGCTCAAAGCCTTGGTCCAGCATGCCCGTGAGCCGCTGACCCGCGACAAGCTGATGAACCTGGCGCGCGGCCGCGAGTGGGATGCCCTGGAGCGCTCCATCGACGTGCAGATTTCCCGCCTGCGCCGGCTGATCGAGCCGGACCCGTCCAAGCCGCGCTATATCCAGACCGTTTGGGGTGTGGGTTACGTGTTCGTGCCGGATGGCAGCAAATCCTAACCAGTAGGGTGGATAACGCCGCTCGCGGCTTATCCACCGTTGTGCCCGTCAGGTGGAAAAAGCCTGAGGCTGTTTTCCACCCTGCCCCGAGCCAAGCATGAAAACCCCCGTCTGGTTCCCGCAAAGCTTCTTCGCCCGCACCCTGTGGCTGGTGCTCATCGTCGTGCTGTTTTCCAAGGCGCTGACCCTGGTTTACCTGATGATGAACGAAGACATGCTGGTTGACCGCCAGTACAGCCATGGCGCGGCGTTGACCCTGCGCGCCTACTGGGCCGCGGAGCCGGAGGACCGGCCGCATATCGCGCAGGCTGCCACCCTCAGCCAGGTGCCGCACGAGAACGTGCCGGCTACCGAGCAGCACTGGCCCTACTCGGAGATATTCCTGCGTCAGATGCAGGCCGAGCTGGGCCCGGACACCGAAGTGCGGGTGCGCGTGCAGAGCCCGCCGGCGCTCTGGGTCAGGGCGCCCAGCCTGGGGCCGGACTGGCTCAAGGTGCCGCTCTACCCGCACCCGCTGCGCGGGCAGAAGATCTGGAGCGTGCTCGGCTGGTTCCTCGGCATCGGCCTGCTGTCCACCGCCGCCGCCTGGATCTTCGTGCGCCAGCTCAATGCGCCGCTCAAGCACCTGGTGTTCGCCGCGCGCCAATTCGGCCAGGGGCGCAGCGTGCGTCTGCCGGTCAGTGATACGCCCAGCGAGATGGCCGAGGTGTATCGCGCCTTCAACCAGATGGCCGAGGACATCGAGCAGGGCGCGCGTGAGCGCGAGCTGATGCTGGCCGGCGTCTCGCATGACTTGCGCACGCCGCTGACACGCCTGCGCCTGTCGCTGGAGATGCTCGGGGGCGATGCCGAGATGAGCGAGGACATGATCCGCGATATCGAGCACATGGACGCCATTCTCGACCAGTTCCTGGCTTTCATCCGCGACGGTCGTGACGAGAAAACCGAGCCGCTGCTGCTCGACGAGTTGGTGCGCGAGACGGTGGCTCCGTACAACCAGAAGGAAGACCGAGTTCGCCTGTGCCTGGAGCGGGTGCCCGCATTTCCGTTGCGGCGCGTCTCGCTGAAGCGTCTGCTGGTCAACCTGCTGGACAATGCGCTGCGTTACGGCGGGCAGAATGTCGAGGTGGTGACCAGCCTGGCGGGCGATGAGAGTGCCCCCTATGTCGTCCTCAGCGTGCTGGACCGCGGGCCGGGCATTGCGCCTGCGGAAATGGGCGAGATCTTCAACCCCTTCATTCGCGGTGACCGCGCGCGTGGTGGCAAGGGCACGGGGCTTGGGCTGGCCATCGTCAAGCGCATCGCCGCGCTGCACGGCGGCAGCGTGGAGCTGCGCAACCGCTCCGGCGGAGGCCTGGAGGCGCGCATCTGTCTGCCCCTGGGCTTGTTGTTGCCGCGCGACGCCAGCTGAGCGCGGCGCGCGCCGCTGCCGAGCCCGTCGGCGTCACTCTAGCCTCGGCCTTTGGTTCGGGTCTGGCCGGGCATGGCATTCTTTTCCAGGTAGTCGATGATGATGCTGGCGACGTCCTTGCCGGTGGTGGTTTCGATACCTTCCAGGCCTGGCGAGGAGTTCACCTCCATCACCAGCGGCCCATGGTGGGAGCGCAGGATGTCCACCCCGGCCACCGACAGGCCCATCACCTTGGCCGCACGAATGGCGGTGGAGCGTTCCTCCGGGGTGATCTTGATCAGGCTGGCTACGCCTCCGCGGTGCAGGTTGGAGCGGAACTCGCCGGGCTTGGCCTGGCGTTTCATCGCGGCGATCACCTTGTCGCCGACCACGAAGCAGCGGATGTCGGCACCGCCTGCTTCCTTGATGTATTCCTGCACCATGATGTTCTGCTTCAGGCCCATGAAGGCCTCGATCACCGACTCTGCTGCTTTCTCCGTTTCGCACAGCACCACACCGATACCCTGAGTGCCTTCCAGCACCTTGATCACCAGCGGCGCGCCGTTGACCATCTGGATCAGGTCGGGAATGTCGTCCGGCGAGTGGGCAAAGCCGGTCACCGGCAGGCCGATACCCTTGCGTGACAGCAGCTGCAGCGAGCGCAGCTTGTCGCGCGAGCGGCTGATGGCCACCGACTCGTTGAGCGGGAACACGCCCTGCATCTCGAACTGACGCAATACGGCGCAGCCATAAAAGGTCACCGAAGCGCCGATGCGCGGGATCACCGCGTCGAAGCCCTCCAGCGGATGGCCGCGGTAGTGTATCTGCGGTTTATGGCTGGCGATGTTCATGTAGGCGCGCAGGGTATCGATCACCTGCATCTCGTGACCGCGTTGCTGGCCGGCTTCCACCAGCCGACGGGTCGAGTACAGGCGCGGGTTGCGCGACAGGATGGCGATCTTCATTGGGCACCGGTAGGTGAAGGAAGCTGGGGTTTGTCTTGTACGTAGCTGAGCGCCGGGTTGACCACCAGTTGGCCGTCGATCAGTGCCTTGGCGCCGAGCAGCACCCGGTAGCGCATGGTCTTGCGGCAGGCGAGGGTGAAGTCCACCGGCCACAGGCGATCACCCAGGGCCAGCTGGGTGCGGATCACATAGCGGGTCTGCGCCTGGCCGTTGGAGCTCTTGATGGTCTTGACCGTTACCAGCGGGGCTTCGCAGTTGGCGTGGCGGCGCTGCACCAGGGTGCCGAGGTGCGCGGTGAAACGCACCCAGCGCACGCCGTCGCGCTCGAAGGGCACGATGTCGCTGGCATGCAGGGTCGAGGTGCTGGCGCCGGTGTCGATCTTGGCGCGCAGGCCGACCATGCCCAGTTCGGGCAGGTTGATCCATTCGCGCAGGCCGATCACCGACAGTTGGTCGAAAGTCTTCAATGCAGGCTTTCCCCGGAAATTGGCAGGAGTTTAGCTGTGCCATGTGACAACGGCATCAGGCAAGATTCGGACCTGTGATGCAGTGATGTGGACATGAGCATGAGTGACAAAGACGACAAGGTGCGCCTGGACAAGTGGTTGTGGGCGGCGCGTTTCTACAAGACCCGCTCCCTGGCCAAGGACGCTATAGAAGGTGGCAAGGTGCATTGCCGAGGCGAGCGCTGCAAGCCGGGCAAGGAGCCGAAAGTGGGGGACGAATATGTCATCCGTGCCGGTTTCGACGAGCGCACCGTGGTCGTGCGCGCACTGTCCATGGTGCGTCGTGGCGCGCCCGAGGCGCAGCTGCTCTACGAGGAAACCGCTGACAGCATCGCCCGCCGTGAGGAAGCGGCGGCCCTGCGCAAGGCTGGCGCGCTGGGGGTGCAGACCGACGGACGACCAAACAAGAAGCAGCGCCGGCAGATTCTCGGTCTGCGCGGCTGAGTACGCCGGCCATCCTGCGCGGCTTGGATGTGCCGGCATTTGTCCCTAAAATCCGAGTCATTCCCTGGGGCTTAGAGCGCGGCGCATCCGTTGGAGGCGTTGGCGGCCCGTCATCCTTTTTCCGCAGGCGGTACCCATGCACGACCTCGATCACACCCAGCGCTTTCTGTTCGACGACAACGACGTCCGTGGCGAGATGGTCAGTCTCGCCGAGAGCTACCAGCACGTGCTGGCCAAGCATCCCTACCCGCAGCCGGTGGCCCAGTTGCTCGGCGAAATGCTCGCCGCGGCAGCCCTGCTGGTCGGCACCCTGAAGTTCGAGGGGCTGCTGATCCTGCAGGCGCGCTCCTCCGGTCCGGTGCCGCTGGTGATGATCGAATGCTCCAGCGAGCGCGAAGTGCGCGGCATCGCCCGCTATGACGCCGAGGCGGTGGACGCCGGCGCGGGTCTGCGTGACCTGATGCCGGACGGCGTGCTGGCGCTGACCATCGATCCGGCCAAGGGTCAGCGCTACCAGGGCATTGTCGAGCTGGAAGGCGACAGCCTGGCCGACAGCCTGACCGCCTACTTCGCCACCTCCGAACAGCTGCCGACCCGCTTCTGGCTGCGTGCCGACGGGCAGCGCGCGCGCGGCCTGCTGCTGCAGCAACTGCCGCCGCACCACCAGACCGAGGCCGAGGAGCGTCAGGAAAGCTGGAACCACCTGCTGACCCTGGCCGATACCCTGACCGCCGAGGAGCTGCTGGGGCTGGACAACCCGACTGTGCTGCACCGCCTTTATCACCAGGAAGCCGTGCGCCTGTTCGAGCCAAGCCCGCTGCAGTTTCGTTGCAGCTGTTCGCGCGAGCGCTCGGCCCGCGCGCTGATCAGCATCGGTCAGGCGGATGCCGAGGCACTGCTGGAGGAAAGCGGTGGTCAGGTGGAAATCGACTGCCAGTTCTGCAACCAGCGCTACTTCTTCGATGCCAGCGACGTGGCACAGCTGTTCGTCACCGGCGACAGCCAGGAACCCTCGGCAACTCGCCATTGAGTGCGATAGCCGCACTCTATTGAAGGGTATAGTGGACAAGAGGCTGCCAAGGAGTGTGCTTTTCTGGCATACTCCCGCGACTTTTTTATCGATGTAGTGGAGTTCGCAGCCCACTACACAACGTTCGGAAGACTCGGCCACGGCCGACGGGGACCCTCATGACGCAAGCCAACACCGCCGTTTACACCGACATCAGCGCTGCCCAACTGGTCGAAGAGGCCATTCGCCGTGGCGAAGGCGAGCTGGCCGCCAATGGCTCTCTGGTAGTTCGCACCGGCCACCGTACCGGCCGCTCTCCTGCTGACCGCTTCATCGTCCAGGAGCCGAGCACCGAGTCCAAGATCGCCTGGGGCAACATCAACCGTCCGTTCCCCGCGGACAAGTTCGATGCCCTGTGGGATCGCGTCGAGGCGTTCAACGCCGCTCAGGACCACTTCGTTTCGTACGTCCATGTCGGCTCCGCCGCCGAGCACTACCTGCCGGTGAAGATGACCACCCAGACCGCCTGGCAGAACCTGTTCGGCCGCTGCCTGTTCATCAACCCGGAAACCTACAACCCGGGCGCCAAGGCCGAGTGGCAGATCCTCAACGTCGCCAACTTCGAGTGCGTACCGGAGCGTGATGGCACCAACTCCGATGGCTGCGTGATCATCAACTTCGCGCAGAAGAAAGTCCTGCTGGCCGGCATGCGCTACGCCGGTGAAATGAAGAAGGCCATGTTCTCCGTGCAGAACTTCCTGCTGCCGGAAGCCGACGTGCTGCCGATGCACTGCGCCGCCAACATCGGCGAAGAAGGCGACGTGACCCTGTTCTTCGGTCTGTCCGGCACTGGCAAGACCACCCTGTCCGCCGATCCGAGCCGCTACCTGATCGGCGACGACGAGCACGGCTGGGGTGAGGGCGTGGTGTTCAACATCGAGGGCGGTTGCTATGCCAAGTGCATCGACCTGTCCGAGAAGAACGAGCCGGTGATCTGGAAAGCCATCCAGTTCGGCGCCGTGCTGGAGAACGTGGTCCTCGACGAGAACCGTGTACCCGACTACGCCGACGACAGCCTGACCCAGAACAGCCGCGCGGCCTACCCGCTGGAGCTGGTCGAGAAGCGTTCCGAGAAGAACCTGGGCGGCGAGCCGAATGCCGTGATCTTCCTGACCTGCGACCTGACTGGCGTACTGCCGCCGGTGTCGATCCTCAGCGAAGAGCAGGCCGCTTACCACTTCCTGTCCGGCTACACCGCACTGGTCGGTTCCACCGAGATGGGGTCGGGCGGCGGCATCAAGTCGACCTTCTCCACCTGCTTTGGCGCGCCGTTCTTCCCGCGTCCGGCCGGCGAGTACGCCGAACTGCTGATCAAGCGCATCCGTGGCTTCAACTCCAAGGTCTACCTGGTCAACACCGGCTGGACCGGCGGCGGCTACGGTGTCGGCAAGCGCTTCAACATCCCGACCACCCGTGGCGTGATTGCGGCCATCCAGAGCGGCGCTCTGGTCGGTGCCGAGACCGAGCAGCTGCCGATCATCAACCTGAGCGTGCCGAAGGCCGTTCCGGGCGTCGAGACCAATCTGCTCAACCCGCGTAACACCTGGGCGGACAAGAACGCCTATGACGAAGCTGCAAAAGGCCTGGCCCAGCAGTTCATCGACAACTTCAAGAAGTTCGATGTGTCTGACGCCATCCGCAACGCCGGCCCGCAGCTGTAAGCTGTAGGTCAAAGCAAAAAGCCGCCCGAGGGCGGCTTTTTTGTGCCTGTCCGCCTGGCGGCTCAGGCATAGGTTGCAGCGTAGGGCTCCGGCCTGGCCGGATCGTTCTCAGGCCGCTCGGGGCGGCTGGCGATGTCTGCGATGTTCTGCGCCTGGTCGTTGCGTTGTTGCGCCTCACTCAGATTGCGTGCGGTCTCCAACGGGCTGGGCTGGCTGTCGACTTGGCCTTCGCTGGCGACTGCCAGATAGGTTTCGATCTGCCTTTGCTGCGTGTTGGCGCTGTAGATCTGGGTGGCGGCGCCGCGCGTGGCGGCCTGGCTCAGTTCGCGGCTCTCCTGGCGCTCGGCGACTCGGTCGGAAGCAGCGTCCACGGCCTTGTTCACCTGTTCGGGATTGGCCGGGCCGTACTTGTTGATGACCTGAGTCGAGAGAGGCAGGTTGCCGCTGTAGCCATTGATCTGCATAGGTGACGTTTCTCCCTGCACTTGCCTAGGTTCAATTTAATCCCGGTTTGGCCTGGAGCATTAGATTGATTGGCGATAGTCGAGCGGCTGCACGGTGACGCAGTCCCGGTGCCGCTCGGCTGGCTGGCGGCGGGCACGCTAGTCGATGACCTCGGCGCCCTGGATGGTCAGCTCCGGCAGGGCGGCCGGCATCGGGCAGACCTGCAGGTACTTGATGCTTTCGCGCGGAATCATCAGCAGGTCGCCATCCACCTCGATGCTCAGGAAGGGCGATTCCAGCTGTTTGCGCAGGGCACGGGCGACGGCGGCCGGGTCCTCGCTCTGCTTGGGAAAGCGCAGGGCCAGGCGCTGGCCATCCTGGAAGTACAGATAGAGATGCTTGAGTGGCTTCATGGGGCTCCTTGACGGGCGCCCCGCTGGGCGCCGCTAGCTGCGATCGGCCAGCACGCCGATCAGGAAGAAGACTAGTAGCAGGACCGGCGACAGGGTGAAGTTGTTGAAGTAGCCCAGGCCCTTGGCCAGCCAGGGCGTGAGGAAGACGATGGCGAGGCCGTAGCCGATGGCGCAGACCAGCACGAAGATCAGGGTGCGCAGAACGAAGTTGAGGCCGCTGATGGACTTCTGCACCCAGGCGTTGATGCCGGGCCCGAACAGCACAAACAGGGTGGCCATGATCGCCAGGGAGATGTCGTACAGATTGCCGCGGCACCAGCGCGAGAGGGTGGCGATCAGGTCGAGTACGAGATCCATCGGTGGTCCTTGTTGTGATGATCGGGCGCCGGCAGTTTACCGTCTGTCGACGGGGCTGCCGAGAGCTGGCGCACGCTGTGGTTCAGGGCAGGAAGTGCTGCAGCAGATCGTTGAGGAACAGCTGGCCCTCACGGGTGGCGACCAGGCGCTGCGGGTCGCTCTGCAGTAGCTGGCGCGCCTCGGCTTCGCGCCGCGCTTGCTCCAGGCTGGCCAGCGGCAGGCCGGTGCGTTGCTCGAACAGGGCGGCGGGCGCGCCTTCGGTGAGGCGCAGCACGTTCATCAGGAACTCGAAAGGCAGCTCCTCGGTATCCAGCACGCGCTCGCCGGCCTGGAAGGCCTTGGCCGGGTCGAGGTAGTCCTTGGGCAGGCGGGTCTTCCAGCTGCGGACGATGCGCCCGTCCGGGGCACTCAGCTTGGCGTGAGCGCCGGCGCCGATGCCGAGGAAGTCGCCGAAGCTCCAGTAGTTGAGGTTGTGCCGCGCCTGGCGGCCGGCCTGAGCGTAGGCGGAGACCTCGTACTGCGCATAGCCTTCGGCGGCCAGCAGAGCCTGGCCGGCTTCCTGGATGTCCCACAGCAGGTCATCTTCCGGCAGCTGCGGCGGCTGGCTCCAGAACACCGTGTTGGGTTCCATGGTCAGCTGGTACCAGGACAGGTGCGTCGGTCCCTGGGCGATGGCCGTGCGCAGGTCGTACAGGGCGTCCTCGATGCTCTGCTCGGGCAGGCCGTGCATCAGATCCAGGTTGAAGTTGTCGAAGCCGGCGGCACGCGCCATATCGGCGGCGCGGATCGCCTCGTCGCCGTTGTGGATACGTCCCAGGGCCCTGAGCTTGGCTTCCTGGAAGCTCTGCACGCCGATCGACAGGCGGTTGATGCCCAGGCTGCGGTAGTCGCGGAACTTGGCCTGCTCGAAGGTGCCCGGGTTGGCTTCCAGGGTGATCTCGATATCGCTGGCGAACGGCACGCGCTGGTGCACGCCCTGCAGCAGCCGGCCGAGTGCCTTGGCCGAGAACAGGCTGGGGGTGCCGCCGCCGAAGAAGATCGAGGTCAGTTCGCGGCCGTGCACGTGGCCCAGGTCCTGGTCGAGGTCGGCCAGCAGGGCGTCGACGTATTCCTCTTCCGGCAGGCTAGGTCCGGCAGCATGCGAGTTGAAGTCGCAGTAGGGGCATTTGCGCACGCACCAGGGGATATGGATGTAGAGGGCGAGCGGGGGTATCTGGAAGTCCCTCACCCCGAGGGGAGAGGGGCGAGTGCTGTCCGCAGGTGCGGAGTAAGTGCTCCCCTCTCCCCTCGGGAGAGGGGCAGGGGGTGAGGGCGTCTGGCTCACGTCAGGCCCAGGCGCTGTTTGAGCAGGGCCATGGCGCGGGCGCGGTGGCTGATGCGGTTCTTCTCGTCGCTGGCCAGTTCGGCGCTGGAGCACTGGCGCTCCGGCACCCAGAACAGTGGGTCATAACCGAAGCCCTGCTCGCCACGCGCTTCGTGCAGGATGCTGCCGTGCCAGAGGCCTTCGCACAGAATCGGCAGTGGGTCGTCGGCATGTCGTACCAGGGCCAGAGCGCAGACGAACTGGGCGCCGCGCTCGCCGTCCGGGACATCCTTCAGGGCGTCCAGCAGCTTGGCGTTGTTGGCGGCGTCACCCTGGCCATCGGCATAGCGCGCCGAGTAGATGCCGGGGGCGCCGCCGAGGAAGTCCACGGCCAGGCCGGAGTCGTCGGCCAGCGCCGGCAGGCCGGAGACGCGGGCGGCATTGCGTGCCTTGAGGATGGCATTCTCGACGAACGACAGGCCGGTCTCCTCCGGCTCGATGCTGGAGAATTCGCCGATCGAGCGCACGCGCACATGCTCGCCGAGCATGGCCTGGAGTTCCTTGAGCTTGCCGGCGTTGTGGCTGGCGAGTACGAGTTCTTTGAGCAGCATCATTCGTCCGGGAAGACTTCCTGGTTGAAGGTAAGGGTGTGCGGGGCTGCGTCGCCGATCTGCACCTGGATGCTGAAGGTCAGCATTTCGCGCTGGCGCAGCGGGAACTCGGCGAGGTAGTACACGGCGCCGCTTTCCAGCACCTGTTTGAACTTCAGCTCGCTGGTCTGGCCCAGCAGGTTCTTCAGGGTGCCGCTGACCTTGGCGGCCTGGCCCTTGCCGTCTTTCAGCGCGGCGATATTGAGCACACCGACGGTCTTGCTGCGGGTCAGCCCGGCGGCGGCGGCCACATCGGGCTGCAGGAAGCTGGAGTTGAACACGCTGTAGTGCACGTCCAGCTCGCCGAAGGTCTGTTTACGCTCGGCAACAGCGGGCAGGGCGAGCAGCAGGCAGAAAACCAGGGATACGAAGCGGCGCATGGCGGAACCTCCGGATTAGATGGCGACGCGGTGGCCGGCCAGGCCGGCCCCGCTGACACGATAGATGCCGATCTCACCCAACAGATTAGGCCAGAGTCGGCTGCCCAGGTTGTGGCGGTGTTCGTGGTCCACTGCCAGGCGCTCCTCGACCCGCGCGCCGAGTTCGTGGCACAGGCGTTCGAAGTCCTCGAAGGTGCAGAAGTGGATGTTCGGCGTGTTGTACCAGGTGTAGGGCAGGAAGTCGGAAACCGGCATGCGGCCCTTGGTGGTGAGGTACCAGCGGCAGCGCCAATGGCCGAAGTTGGGGAAGGTGATGATGCAGGTCTTGCCGACGCGCAGCATCTCCGCCAGCACCTTGTCCGGGTACTTCAGGGCCTGCAGCGACTGGGTCATCACCACCACGTCGAAGCTGTTGTCGGCAAAGTTGCCCAGCCCCTCGTCGAGGTTCTGCTCGATCACGTTGACGCCGCGCTCGATGCAGCGGGCGATCTTCTCTGCGTCGATCTCCAGGCCGTAGCCGCCGACCTGCTTGTGGTCGCGCAGGTGCTCCAGCAGCGCACCGTCACCGCAGCCGAGGTCGAGCACGCGGCTGCCCGGGGCTATCCAGTCCTGGATGATTTCCAGATCCGCTCGCATATCAGACCTCGATCCGTTTCATGTAGGCGCCGAAGGCCTGCAGGTAGCGCGGGATCGGCATGAGGAAGGCGTCGTGGCCCTGCGGTGCGTCGATCTCCAGGTAGCAGACGTTCTTCTTGGCGGCCAGCAGGGCATCGACGATCTCCCGCGAGCGTGCCGGCGAGAAGCGCCAGTCGGTGGTGAAGGACATCAGGCAGAAGTCGGCCCTGGCCGTGCTCAGGGTCCTGGCCAGGTCGCCCTCGTGGGCGGCGGCCGGGTCGAAGTAGTCGAGCGCCTTGGTCATCAGCAGGTAGGTGTTGGCGTCGAAGCGCCCGGAGAACTCCTCGCCCTGATAGCGCAGGTAGCTCTCGACCTGGAACTCGACGCTGTGGAAGTCGTAGTTGAGCTTGTCGGTCTTCAGCTCGCGGCCGAATTTCTCGCCCATGGCGTCGTCCGACAGGTAGGTGATGTGGCCGACCATGCGCGCCAGCATCAGGCCACGCTTGGGGATCACGCCCTGTTCCTGGAAGTGCCCGCCGTGGAACTCCGGGTCGGTGAGGATGGCCTGCCGCGCCACCTCGTTGAAGGCGATGTTCTGTGCCGACAGCTTGGGCGCCGATGCGATGCACAGGCAGTGGCGCACGCGCTCGGGGTAGCTGATGGTCCACTGCAGCGCCTGCATGCCACCGAGGCTGCCGCCCACCACGGCGGCCCATTGGGTGATGCCCAGCAGGTCGGCCAGGCGCGCCTGGCTGTGCACCCAGTCTTCTACCGTCATCACCGGGAAATCGGCCCCGAAGGGTTTGCCGGTCGCCGGATTGAGGCTGGAGGGGCCGGTGGAGCCGTTGCAGCCGCCCAGATTGTTGAGGCTGACGACGAAGAACTTGTCGGTGTCGATCGGCTTGCCGGGGCCAATGCAGCTGTCCCACCAGCCGGGCTTGCGCTCGTCGACGCTGTGGAAGCCGGCGGCGTGGTGGTGACCGGAAAGCGCATGGCAGATCAGCACGGCGTTGCTGGCCGTGGCATTGAGCGTGCCGTAGGTCTCGTAGACCAGCTGGTAGTCGGCCAGGCTGCGGCCGCAGACCAGCGCCAGCGGTTCGCTGAAGCGGGCGGTCTGGGGGGTGACCAGGCCAACGGAGTCGGCGGGGAAAACAGTCGGCATCGACCCTGCTCTCGATCCAGGAAAGTGCAGCAGTCTAAAGAGCACGGCCCCCGGCAGCAAGCGCGGGGGGCGTGGTCAAGTGCCTGAATCCAGAGGCTTTCAGGCGCTGTCGGCGCCGCCCTGCGAACGTGCCGCCGTTGGCAGGCTGACCACCTTGCCCTGACGCTGGATCGGCGCTGGGCGACGCAGCACGCGAAGCATCTCGCCAGCCTGGGCCAGCTGGGTTTCCAGCGTGGCCAGGTAGCCGGCCAGCTGTTGGCCGCGCTGGCGCGCCTGCTGGGTTTCCTGGGCCAGGGCCTTGAGGCGCAGCATGTGGGTTTCCAGCATCTGCTTGTGTTCCAGGGTGTGCTGCATCAGCGGCATCAGGGCATCGCCCGCCCACTGCTCGGCCTCGGCGCGCAGACGCTGGTGCAGGCCCATGACTTCCTGCACCAGGGTGGCGAAGAAGCGCTTGGTCAGGCTGCGCTGCTCGGTGAGCAGGGTCTTGAGCTGCAGGCGGAACTGGTCGGCCTTGTTGCGCAGCTGCTTGAGCTCGCGCTGGTAGCGCTGGCTGTTGAACTGCGGCGCATCGACTCCGTGCAGCGGATTTTCCTCGTTGTGCCGGCGGTAGATGGCGGCGACCATCTTGTTGGCCATCTCGGCTTCCTGGGCCAGGTTGCCGAGGTCGTGCTCGACGCTGCGGAAGAACTGCACGATGGCCTGGTTGATGCCGAGGGTGGTCCAGCTGCCGCTGAGACCCTGGCGCACCTGGGTCAGGTGTTCCTCCAGGCGCTCCGGGCGCACGGCGATGCGTAGCAGGTCGCCCTGGCGCTTGAGCAGGCGCTGGTTGGTCTTCAGGCCCAGCAGGCGCTTGTGGTGCAGGGCGTGGTCTTCCTTGGTCTTGGCGGTCAGCTCGAACAGCAGCTGGCCGTTGTCGTGCTGGTGGTGACTGAGCAGCGCCTGCTGCTCGCGGACCTTCTCAAGACGCAGGTTGAGCACATGCTGGCTGTTGTTGAGCAGGGCCAGCACCTGGTTGACCACGCGCTCTTCGAGCAGGCGTTCCTTCTGCGCGACGATGCGCTCGCACAGCAGCTGTTCCAGGTCGGCCAGCTGGCTGCGTGCAAGCAGTTCCTCGTCCTTGCGCACCTTGGCGATCAGTGCCTGCTTGGCCGACAGCGGTAGTACGCTGGCGGCCGGGATGCCGAGTTGCTTGGCGGTGCTGTTGCGCACCAGGCCGATGGCCTTCTGCACGTACTCCTCGCCGGCCAGGTCGTCCCACAGCACGTCGATCTTGTTCAGCACGGCGAACAGGCTGGCCTGGGTGTCGTCATCGAGTTGGCGAATGTGCTCGTTCCAGATCGCCATGTCGCTGGCGGTGACGCCGGTGTCGGCGGCCAGCAGGAAGAGGATCGCCTGGGCGCTCGGCAGCATCGACAGGGTCAGCTCGGGCTCGCTGCCCAGCGCGTTGAGGCCGGGCGTGTCGAGGATGCGCAGACCCTGGCGCAGCAGTGGATGATCGAAGTTGACCATGGCATGTCGCCAGGCCGGCACCAGCACCTGGCCGGGCTTGCCGGCCGGCTCCAGCATGTCCGGCAGGAAGCCGAGCTGGATCGCCTGTTCCACCGGCATGGGTTTGGTCTTGGCCACCTGGGCGAAGGCTAGGGCCATGTTGTCCGGGTCGCTCGCGTCGAGCGGGATGTTCACCCAGTGCCGCGGAATGCGCTTGAACTGCGCCACGCTGGCGTCGGTCATGCGCGTCTCGATGGGCAGCAGGCGGATGTAGGAGCGCTCCGAGCGCGGGTCGAAGAACAGCTCGGTGGGGCACATGGTGGTGCGCCCGGCATGTGACGGCAGCATGCGCTGGCCGTATTCGGAGAAGAACAGGCTGTTGATCAGCTCGGTCTTGCCACGGGAGAACTCGCCGACGAAGGTCAGGGTGATGTGGTCGGTACGCAGCAGCTTGAGGGCACGCTCCAGGCGGGCGTCCATCGCGTCCGAACCGAGCCTGTTGTGCGCCAGCCAGCTGCGATAGCGCGTGATCTCGCGCATCAGCTCGCGCTTCCAGGCGACATAGGCATCTACCTGCTGGCTGAGACGTTCCATGCTCATCCTGGCTCTCCTCTCGGGTGCGCATCCTGCGTGGGTCGGGGTGTTTGGCCGGACAATGCCCATGACTTTGCCGGAGATGCCTGCATTATGCGGTGAGGCGCGTGCTCGTCAATCGGCGCGCTTCACAACTTCGGCCAGCTGGTCACTCAGGGCGACCGAGTGGTCAGCCCTGGCAGTTCCGGCAGCCGGCGCGGAGCACGGATGCGCACCCGCTTCTGCCGGTTCAGTTCACCGCTTTCCAGGCTGACCTGGCTCTTGGCCACGCCGAAGGCGCCGGCCAGGAAGGCCAGCAGCTGGGCGTTGGCCTTGCCTTCGACCGGCGGCGCGGTGAGGCGGATCTTCAGACGCTCGCCATGCAGGCCGGCGAATTCATCCTTGCTCGCCTTCGGCTGCAGGTGGCAGTCGAGAAGCAGATCCTCGCCGTCCCAGCGGAACCAGCCCACCTCAGATGAAGGGACTGAGCACGGCCGGCATGCCGCTCATCATGGCCAGGTTGCCGATCACGAAGCGGTCGATCAGGTTCAGTGCGATGAAGGCGAAGATCGGCGAAATATCCAGGCCGCCGAGGTTCGGCAGCAGGCGACGGAAGGGCGCCAGCAGCGGTTCGCAGATCTGGTTGACCAGCTGCGCACCGGGGTTGTAACTGCCGGGCGCGACCCAGGAGAGGATCACGCTGATGATCATGGCGAAGAAGAAGATCTTCAGGAACAGCGAGGTCACCGCAATGATCGCCCACACCAGCAGCTGCAGGCCGACGCTGGCCGGGTTGGCGCCGGCGATCAGGATGACCACCACCATCAGCACCAGTTGTACCAGGATTGCCAGCGCCAGCGAGGCCAGGTCGAGGCCGCCGAAGCCTGGGATGATCCGCCGCAGCGGCTTGAGCAGCGGCTGGGTGGCTTTCACGGTGAACTGGCTGAGCGGGTTGTAGAAGTCGGCGCGTACCAGTTGCAGGATGAAGCGCAACAGGACGATCAGCAGGTACAGGCTGCCCAGCGTCTGCACGATATAGATGAGGGCTTCAGCGAATCCGGACATGGACGTTCCTTATTGACCCAGTTGTTCGGCGAGTTCGGCGGAGCGCCGGGCGGCGGCGTCCAGTGCCTGTTGTACCAGAGCTTCGAAGCCGCCGGCCTGGAATGTCTTGATCGCCGCTTCGGTGGTGCCGTTGGGCGAGGTGACGCGGCGGCGCAGCTCGGCGGCTTCCACGTCGCTCTCGGTGGCCATGCGCGCGGCGCCCAGCGCGGTTTGCAGGGTCAGCTGGGCGGCGGTGGCGCGCGGCAGGCCGAGCTTCTCGCCGGCGGCGGTCATCGCCTCGATCAGCAGGAAGAAGTAGGCCGGGCCGCTGCCGGAGACGGCGGTGACCGCGTCGATCAGTTGCTCCTCGTCCAGCCACAGCGCCAGGCCGACGGCAGACAGCAGCTGTTCGGCCTGCTGGCGCTGGGCGGCGGATACTTTCGCGTTGGCATACAGGCCGCTGACGCCCTGGCGCAGCAGCGCCGGGGTGTTGGGCATGCAGCGCACGATGGCGACATCGCCGAGCCAGCTGGCGAGGCTGGCGCAGGTGATGCCGGCGGCAATGGAGACGATCAGCTGGCCCGGTTGCAGGCTGGGGGCCAGGGCCTGGCTCACGCCCTTGAGCACTTGCGGCTTGGTGGCCAGCACCACCACGTCGGCGCCGGCAATGGCTTCGGCGTTGCTTTCGAACAGTTCGATGCCGAACTCTGCGGCCACCTTGGCGCGCTGCTCGGCGCCCGGGTCGCTGGCGCGGATATGGCTGGCCGGAATGCCCTGGGCGAGCAGGCCGCCGATCAGGCTGGTGGCCATGTTGCCGGCGCCGATGAAGGTGATGCGCGGGTGGGTCATGCAGATGCTTCCTTTATAGGGAGGGCGAGCCATAGTCGCGGGCACCGAACAGCGCGGTGCCGATGCGGACCCAGGTGGCACCTTCGGCGATGGCCGCTTCCAGGTCCTGGCTCATGCCCATGGAGAGAGTGTCGAGGTTGGCGTGCAGCTCATCACGCAGCTGGCGCAGGCGCGCCAGGGGCGCGCGCTGAGCCTGCGGGTCATCGCTCGGTTCGGGGATTGTCATCAATCCGCGCAGGCGCAGCCCGGGCAGTTGTGTAACCGCCTGTGCCAGCGCGGGGAGTTCTGCCGGCGTGCAGCCGGATTTGCTGGCCTCGCCGCTGACGTTCACCTGCAGGCAGATGTTTAGCGGCGGCAGGTGCGCCGGGCGCTGCTCGGACAGGCGCTGGGCGATCTTCAGGCGGTCCACCGAATGCACCCACTGGAAATGCTCGGCGATCAGCTTGGTCTTGTTCGACTGGATGGGGCCGATGAAGTGCCAGACCAGATCCAGGTCGCCCAGCTCGGCCTGCTTGGCCAGGGCTTCCTGCAGGTAGTTCTCGCCGAAGTCGCGTTGCCCGGCGGCGTGAGCCTCGCGCACCGCAGCGGCGGGTTTGGTCTTGCTCACGGCGAGCAGGCCGACGCTCTGCGAATCACGCTGCGAGGCTTGCGCCGCCTCACGGATACGCTCGCGAACCTTTGCAATATTCTCTGCTATGGTGGACATTACTTGCGCTCTATAGCCCGCCCGTCAGGGGTCTGCGGCATTCTACCCGCTTGCATTCGATTGGGGAGTCCCATGGATATTACCGAGCTGCTCGCCTTCAGCGCCAAGCAGGGCGCGTCGGACCTGCACCTCTCGGCGGGCCTGCCGCCGATGATTCGCGTCGACGGTGACGTACGACGGATCAACCTGCCGCCGATGGACCACAAACAGGTCCACGCGTTGATCTACGACATCATGAACGACAAGCAGCGCAAGGATTACGAAGAGTTCCTCGAGACCGACTTCTCCTTCGAAGTGCCGGGCGTGGCGCGCTTCCGGGTCAACGCCTTCAACCAGAACCGTGGCGCCGGCGCCGTGTTCCGGACCATTCCCTCCAAGGTCCTGAGCATGGAAGACCTGGGCATGGGCGAGGTGTTCAAGAAGATCACCGACGTGCCGCGCGGCCTGGTGCTGGTGACCGGTCCGACCGGTTCGGGCAAGTCGACCACCCTGGCGGCGATGCTCGACTACCTGAACAACAACAAGTACCACCACATCCTCACCATCGAAGACCCGATCGAATTCGTTCACGAGTCGAAGAAGTGCCTGGTCAACCAGCGCGAAGTGCACCGCGACACTCACGGCTTCTCCGAAGCCCTGCGCTCGGCACTGCGGGAAGACCCGGACATCATCCTGGTCGGCGAGATGCGTGACCTGGAGACCATCCGCCTGGCGCTGACCGCCGCGGAAACCGGCCACCTGGTATTCGGCACCCTGCACACCACCTCCGCCGCCAAGACCATCGACCGCGTGGTCGACGTGTTCCCGGCCGAGGAGAAATCCATGGTCCGTTCCATGCTGTCGGAGTCGCTGCAGGCGGTGATTTCGCAGACCCTGCTGAAGAAGGTCGGCGGTGGTCGGGTGGCGGCCCACGAGATCATGATCGGCACGCCGGCCATCCGTAACCTGATCCGCGAGGACAAGGTGGCGCAGATGTACTCGGCGATCCAGACCGGCGGTTCGCTGGGCATGCAGACCCTCGACGCCTGCCTGAAGAACCTGCTGAGCAAGGGCCTGATCAGCCGCGAGTCCGCGCGCGAGAAGGCCAAGACGCCGGAAAACTTCTAACAACAACGATGCCGCCGCGTTTGCGGCGGCCGCACACGAAACACACGGGCGGGAAAGATGGAATTTGAAAAGCTGCTGCGTCTGATGGTGGAGAAGGGTGGTTCCGACCTGTTCATCACCGCCGGCGTGCCTCCTTCGATGAAGGTCAATGGCAAGATCATGCCGGTGACCAAGAATCCCATGTCGCCGGAGCAGACCCGCGAGACGGTGCACTCGGTGATGAACGAGCAGCAGCGCCGCGAGTTCGCCGAGAAGCACGAATGCAACTTCGCCATCAGCGCCCGTGGTATCGGCCGTTTCCGCGTCAGCGCCTTCTACCAGCGCAACCTGGCTGGCATGGTGCTGCGCCGTATCGAGACCAATATCCCGACCATCGACGACCTCAAGCTGCCCGAGGTGCTCAAGAAGCTGGCGCTGACCAAGCGCGGCCTGGTGCTGTTCGTTGGTGCCACCGGTACCGGCAAGTCCACCTCGCTGGCGGCGATGATCGGCTACCGCAATAAGAACACCAGCGGCCATATCATCTCCATCGAAGACCCGATCGAGTACATCCACCAGCACCAGAGCTGCATCGTCACCCAGCGTGAGGTCGGCATCGATACCGAATCCTTCGAGGTGGCGCTGAAGAACACCCTGCGCCAGGCGCCGGATGTGATCCTGATCGGCGAGATCCGTACCCGCGAGACCATGGACTATGCCGTGGCCTTCGCCGAAACCGGCCACCTGGCCCTGGCGACCCTGCACGCCAACAACGCCAACCAGGCGCTGGACCGCATCATCAACTTCTTCCCGCCGGACCGGCACAACCAGGTGTGGATGGACCTGTCGCTCAACCTCAAGGCCATCGTCGCCCAGCAACTGGTGCCGACCCCGGACGGCAAGGGCCGGCGTGCGGTGATCGAGGTGCTGATCAACACCCCGCTGGCCGCCGACCTGATCCGCAAAGGCGAGGTGCACGAGCTCAAGGGCCTGATGAAGCGCTCCACCGAGTTGGGCATGCAGACCTTCGACCAGGCACTCTACAGCCTCTACAGTCAGGGTGAGATCACCTACGAGGACGCCCTGCTCTACGCCGACTCGGCCAACGACCTGCGCCTGATGATCAAGCTGGGGTCGGAGACCGACGGCGAGCACCTCACCAGCATGAGCGAAGGCCTCAGCCTGCAGGTGAGCGAGGACGATCCGGGCCGGCGCTTCCGCTAGTTCCGCGTTCTTCCGCGCGCGGGCGAATCACCTTGCCGGCGCGCAGGCCGACGGCCAGTGCCTGCCCGTGGCGTTGTTCGCCACTGCGCGCTCGCTGCATCAGCTGTGGGATCAGCGGGCCCTCCGGCAGATTCTTCCAGAAGCGCACCGGCAGATTGTTCTCCAGCACGTCGCGATTCAGGCGCGCCGGGTTGAAGGTGCTCTCGTAGTAGGCCAGCCACAGCTGCTGGCCCTGAGCATCCGGCGCCTGCGCCCATTGCCGCCACTGCGGTGGACAGCGCAGTTCGTGGCGTAGGCGCTGGCCATCCCAATACACCCCGTCATGCGGCGTAGCGATCAGCCAGCTGTGCTGGCCCATGCGCTCGGCGAAGTGGCTGCTGGCACTGGCCAGGATGTCGTGGGCGGGCTCGTGCCAGGCGACGAAATCAGGACCCTCGGCGTCCGTACAGGGCTGGAAACGCAGGAAGGCATGCAAATGGTGCGCTTCGCGGCGTACGGCCTTGAGCCGTCGGTGCAGCTCACTGCCGTCCGGATCGCCCGCCAGCATGGCGCTCCGTTCGCCCTGAGATACTCGCCACAGCACCCGATAGAGCAGGCTCCAGCGCTCCGCGCAGCGATAGCGCGCGGCCTGCTCCAGCAGCTCCAGCAATTGGCGCGGCACCCTGACCGGGGCGTCGGCTGCTGGCGGCTCAGTGGGGGCGTGTGTGCGGGCGAACAGATCGTCGTCGGCGTCCTGCTCGCACCAGGTGATTTCCTGCGGCGCGATGCGCTGTGCCAGCAACTGGCGCGCGACCTGGCGCCAGCCGCTGAAGCTGCCGTCGAAACGGGCGCTGTGCATTACCAGAGCGCCATCTGTGCCGGCGTCTCGCTCAGTTGCCGGCGCAGGTTGTGCGACTCGCTTTCCTGCAGCGGCGGCCGGTAGTCCTGGGTGACGATAAAGGGCCGGGCCTTGTCCAGCGCGCAGCGCAGGCGGGTGACATCCTCGTAGCGAATGCGCTTGTGCCGGCGCAGCTCCACCAGGCGCTTGGCGCTGAGCACGCCGATGCCGGGCACGCGCGCGATCAGGGCCGGTTCGGCGCGATTGAGGTCGACGGGAAAATGCTCGCGATGGTTCAGTGCCCAGGCCAGCTTGGGGTCGATGTCCAGCGCCAGATTGCCGGGGCCGCTGAGCAGTTCACCAGCGTTGAAGCCGTAGCCGCGCAGGAGGAAATCGGCCTGATATAGGCGGTGTTCGCGCAGCAGCGGCGGCGCCTCGAAAGGCACGCTCTTGGGGCTGTGCGGAATCGGGCTGAACGCCGAGTAGTAGACCCGGCGCAGGCGGTAGGCGCCGTACAGCGACTGCGCCGTGTGCAGGATGGTGCTGTCGTCGGTGGCGTCGGCGCCGACGATCATCTGCGTGCTCTGCCCGGCCGGAGCGAAGCGCGGAGCGCGCTTTTCCTCACGCGCCTCGCTCTCGCCCTGGTGGATCGAGTGCATGGCCTGCTTGATGGTGCCCACCTGCTTCTCCGGCGCCAGGCGGATCAGGCTGCTCTCGGTGGGCAGCTCGATGTTGACGCTGAGGCGGTCGGCGTAGCGGCCGGCCTCGGCGATCAGCAGCGGGTCGGCGTCGGGGATGGTCTTCAGGTGGATATAGCCACGGAACTGGTGTTCCTCGCGCAGCAGCTTGGCCACGCGCACCAGCTGCTCCATGGTGTAGTCGGCGGAGCGGATGATGCCCGAGCTGAGGAACAGGCCGCTGATGCAGTTGCGCCGGTAGAAGTCGAGCGTCAGGGTGACGACTTCCTCGGGGCTGAAGCGTGCGCGCGGTACGTCGCTGGAGCGGCGGTTGACGCAGTACTGGCAGTCGTACAGGCAGAAGTTGGTCAGCAGGATCTTCAGCAGCGCCACGCAGCGCCCGTCCGGCGTGAAACTGTGGCAGATGCCCATGCCGTTGGTCGCACCCAGCCCGCTCTTGCCCTTGGAGTTGCGCTTGGGGGCGCCGCTGCTGGCGCAGGACACGTCGTACTTGGCGGCATCGGCGAGAATGGTGAGCTTGTCGATCAATTGCATGGTGCAACTCGATAACTGTTTTTATATACAGTATTTCGCGAGACCACGAGTCGCAAGACGGAAGTTGTAACGCAAGGGATTTCGCCCGCAGGGCAACCTTGCGTAGAGTGCGCGGTCAGTACAACGACGTTAATCGCAGGAGGCAGGCATGCAACGACAGGACACGCACAGCAAGGTCATCGGTTATCTGCTGTGGATTTTCGGCTTTCTCGGCGCCCACCGCTTCTACTATGGCAAGCCGGTGACCGGGACCATCTGGTTCTTCACCCTGGGCCTGTTCTTCATCGGCTGGATCATCGACCTGTTCCTGATCCCGAGCATGGACCGCGAGGCGGACCTGCGCTTCACCGCCGGCGACACCGACTACAACGTGGCCTGGATACTGCTGACCTTCCTCGGCGTGTTCGGTGTCCATCGCATGTACCAGGGCAAGTGGATCACCGGGATCATCTACCTGTTCACCGGTGGCCTGTTCCTGCTCGGCGTGCTCTATGACTTCTGGACGCTGAACACCCAGGTTTCGATCAAGAACGCTTCGCGAGCCTGAATCAGGACACAAGAAAAAGCCCGCCGATTGGCGGGCTTTTTTGTGCTCGGACGGTTCAGCTCTGGTAGCTGATGCGCCCGTCGACCAGGGTGTAGCGCACCTGGCCGGGCAGGCAGTGGCCGATGAACGGGCAGTTGCCGCCCTTCGAACGCCAGGTCTCGCCGGCCAGGGTCTGACCTGCGGCGTCGAACAGGGTGATGTCGGCCGGCGCGCCCACGGCCAGGCGTCCGGCGGGCAGGCGCAGGGCCTTGGCCGGGCCGCTGGTGAGACGGGCTAGCAGGGTCGGCAGGTCGAGCAGGCCGTCCTGCACCAGGGTCAACGCCAGCGGCAACAGCAGCTCGGCGCTGCTGATGCCCGGTTCGGTGGCGCCAAAGGGGGCCAGCTTGGCATCCGCCTCGTGCGGCTGGTGGTGGCTGGCGATGGCGCCGATCACGCCATTCTTCACCGCCTCGCGCAGGCCGTCACGGTCGAACGCGGTGCGCAGCGGCGGTTGCACGTGGTAGAGGCTGGAGAAGCCGAGCAGCGCCTCGTCGGTGAGGATCAGCTGGTACATGGCCACGTCGGCGGTCACCGGCAGGCCACGGGCCTGGGCGTTGGCGATCATCTCGGCGCCGCGGACGCTGGTGATCTGGCTGAAGTGGGCGCGCACGCCGCTCTGCTCGACCAGCAGCAGGTCGCGGGCCAGGGCCACGGTCTCGGCAGTTTCCGGGATGCCGGCCAGGCCGAGGAAACTGGCGGTGGCACCTTCGTGGGCCAGGCCGCCGGCAGCCAGGTCGGCATCCTGGGCGTGGAACACCACAGTCAGGTCGAATGTGGCGGCGTATTCCAGGGCGCGGCGCAGGGTGCGGTTGCCCGCCAGCGGTGCCAGGCCGTTGCCGAAGGCGACGCAGCCGGCATCGCGCAGGGCAACCAGCTCGGCCAGCTGCTCGCCGGCGAGATTCTTGGTCAGCGCGCCGATCGGGAACACCTTGGTGTGCCCGGCTTCCTGGGCACGGTCGAGGATCAGCTCGGCCACGGCCGGGGTGTCCAGCACCGGCTTAGTCAGCGGCGGGCAGCACAGGCTGGTGACGCCGCCGGCGGCGGCCGCCAGGGTCTCGCTGGCGATATTGCCCTTGCGGCTGTAGCCCGGCTCGCGCAGGGCCACCGACAGGTCGACCAGGCCGGGGCTGGCGATCAGGCCGCGGGCGTCGATCTCCTGGTCGGCGGCGAAGCCGGCCGGTGCCTGGTCGAAGGCGGCCAGCTTGCCGCCGTCCAGATAGAGGTCGCGGACCTGGTCCAGGCCGCTGGCCGGGTCGATCACCCGGGCTCCGAGGATTCGGCTACGCATCAGTTCTGCTCCTCGGCATTCAGTTGACGCTGGGCGGCCTGGCCGCTCATGGCCATCGACAGCACGGCCATGCGGATGGCGATGCCGTAGGTGACCTGGTTGAGGATCACCGACTGCGGACCGTCGGCCACCGCCGACTCGATTTCCACGCCGCGGTTGATCGGGCCCGGGTGCATCACCAGGGCATCCGGCTTGGCCAGCTTGAGGCGTTGCTCGGTCAGGCCGTAGAGCTTGTAGAACTCGCCTTCGCTGGGCAGCAGGCCGCCCTGCATGCGCTCGCGCTGCAGGCGCAGCATGATCACCACGTCGACGTCCTTGAGGCCCTCGCTCAGGTTGTGGTGCACGCTGACACCGTACTGCTCGATGCCGACCGGCAGCAGGGTCTTCGGCCCGATCACGCGGATGTCCGGGCAGCCCAGCGTTTTCAAGGCCAGCATGTTCGAGCGCGCCACCCGCGAATGCAGGATGTCGCCGACGATCGCCACCGAGAGATTCTCGAAGCTGCCCTTGTGCCGGCGGATGGTCAGCATGTCGAGCATGCCCTGGGTCGGGTGCGCGTGGCGGCCATCGCCGCCGTTGATGATCGCCAGGTCCGGGCACACGTGCTCGGCGATGAAGTGCGCGGCGCCGGAGTCGGCATGGCGTACGACGAAGATGTCGGCGGCCATGGCTTCGAGGTTGCGCAGGGTGTCGAACAGCGTTTCGCCCTTGCTGGTCGAGCTGGTCGACACGTTGAGGCTGATCACGTCGGCCGACAGGCGCTGGGCCGCCAGCTCGAAGGTGGTACGGGTGCGCGTGGAGTTCTCGAAGAACACGTTGCACACGGTCTTGCCGCGCAGCAGCGGGACCTTCTTCACCGCGCGGGCGCCGACTTCGAGGAAGGAGTCGGCAGTGTCGAGGATTTCCGTGAGTAGCTCGCGGGGCAGGCCGTCGAGCGAGAGGAAGTGGCGCAGCTGGCCCTGGTCGTTGAGCTGCAGCGAGCGCTTGGCGTCGATGGGCATGGGGTATTCCTAGGCGGAAAGGCTTTGCAGCTCAAGGGTGAGCGGCGCGGGGCCGGACAATTTTACCCGTTGCTCGGGGGCCAGGGCGAGGGTGGCGCCGAGCACGTCGGCGTGGATCGGCAGCTCGCGGGCATCCAGATCGAGCAGGCTGACCAGGGTCACGCTGGCCGGGCGACCGTAGTCGAACAGTTCGTTGAGGGCGGCGCGGATGGTGCGCCCGCTCATCAGCACGTCGTCGATCAGCACCAGGTGCTGGTCCTCGATCTCGAACGGCAGCTGCGAGGGCTTGACCTGCGGGTGCAGGCCGCTGCGGGTGAAGTCATCGCGGTAGAAGGACACGTCCAGGGTGCCCAGCGGCTGGTCCAGGCCCAGTTCACGCAGCAGCGCCTCGGCGACCCACACGCCACCGGTGCGGATGCCGATGAAGTGGGCCTGGGCCACGCCGCGGCGCGCCAGCAGCGCCTTGAGGTCGGCGGCCATGCGTGGCAGCAGCTGTTGGGGATCGGGCAGGTTCATCGGCAGTCCTCGCAATCGTTCCTAAAGGTTCTGTTCCAGCCAGCCTTCCAGCAGCAGGGCGGCGGCCAGGGCATCCACCGGGCGCTCGCGGTAGCCGCCGCGCTGGCCCTGGGCCAAGCGCTGGCCCTTGGCCTCGAAGGTGGTCAGGCGCTCGTCGTGGGTGTGCACTGGCAGGTTGAAGCGGCCATTGAGGCGGCGGGCGAACTTCTCGGCGCGCTCGCTCATTTCGCTGCGTGTGCCGTCCATGTTCAGCGGCAGGCCGACAACGATGGCGTCCGGCTGCCACTCCTTGATCAGTGCCTCGACCTGCTGCCAGTCCGGCACGCCGTTCTGCGCCTTGAGCACGCACAGCTCGCGGGCCTGGCCGGTGATGGCCTGGCCGACGGCGACGCCGATCTGCTTGGTGCCGTAGTCGAAGCCCAGCAGCAGGCGCGGTGCGGCGCTCATGCGTGGCCGGCCTGGGCGGTGAGCAGGCTGAGGTTGATGCCTAAGCGCGCGGCGGCGGCGGAGAGGCGCTGGTCGAAGGGGGTGTCGAAGAGGATGTCGCTGTCGGCCGGGCAGGTCAGCCAGGCGTTCTCGGTCAGTTCGGTCTCCAGCTGGCCGGCTTCCCAACCGGCGTAGCCGAGGGTGATCAGGTGTCTGGCCGGGCCATGGCCGTCGGCGATGGCGAACAGCGCGTCCTGCGAGGTGGACAGGGCCAGTTCGCCCAGCTCCAGGGTGGCCTGGAAGCTGTGTCCGCTCGGGTGCAGGACGAAGCCGCGGTCGGTCTGTACCGGCCCGCCGGCAAAGATCGGCAGGCTCTGGCACAGAGCGGGTGGCGGCTCATCCGGGCGCAGTTGCTCCAGCACGTCGGCCAGGTTGAGCCCGTTGGGGCGGTTGATCACCAGGCCCATGGCGCCCTGTTCGTTGTGCTCCACTAGGTAGGTGACGGTCTGCGCGAAGTTGGGATCGGCCATGTGCGGCATGGCGATCAGGAAGTGATGCTTGAGATAGCTGGGAGCGGTTTTCATGGTCGCTAGTTTCGACCCTGACGGCGCCGTCTTCAAGCGTGCGATGCGCGCACTAGTTGCTGGACAGACGGTCGCCGCGCTCGAAGCGCCAGGTGCGGATGATTTCCAGACGGTCGATGTCTGCCAGGTCGCCGGTGAAGGGGGCGAAGGGGGCGGCCAGGCGGACGATGCGCAGGGCAGCCTGGTCCAGCACCTGTTGGCCGGAGGATTCGAGGACCTGCACCTCGTAAAGGGTGCCGTCGCGGTTGATCGACACCAGCATGCGCAAGCTGCCGTAGATGCGCTGGCGACGGGCTTCCTCGGGGTAGTTGAGGTTGCCGACGCGCTCGACTTTCTTGCGCCACTCGTCCTTGTACCAGGCGCCCTTGTCGCGCATGGTCGAGGCGGCGTTGAGGCGATGGATCTTCGGGCGCTTGGCGTAGAGCTGCTGCTCCTGCGCCAGTTGCGCCTCCAGGCTGGCGATCTCGGCGGACAGCTGGGTGGTGTCGAAGATCGGCGCCTGCTGGGCGTCGGGCTGCGGCTCTTCTTCCTTCTGCTTGGTCGGTGCCTTCTGCGGCTGCGGTTTGCTGGTGGTCAGCGCAGTCTTGGTGGCGACGGCCTCCTTGCGCTGGGTCGGCTGCGGCGCAGCGGCCGGGGTGACCTTGTTCGCCTTGCTGTCCTGGAATGGCGCCTGTTCAGTGGTCTTGGGCGCCGCCTTGTGTTCCAGGGTGCCGCTGCCCTGCTGGTTGTCCTGGGCGAGGAAATCCGCCTCCTTGGGCTTTTCCTCGCTCTTGAAGGTGGACAGGGTGATTTCCAGGGTCTTGCTGATCTCGCCGGGCTTGGCCAGGGTGAAGCTGACGCCGAGGATCAGCGCCAGGTGCAGCAGGGTGGCGACGAACAGGGTGAAGCCCAGGCGATCCGCAGGGCGGATGCCGGAGCTGGTCAGTTCGGCTGGAGGTTTCAGTGCTGCATTCATCGGACTGGGGCGCAAATCGAATTGCCGCGCAGTCTGCCGGCTAGAGCCGGGCGCCTGCAAGCCGCAAGCGCCAAGCTGCCACTTGGATCAAGCTTTGCGCGCGGCAAGCTTGGCCTCGATGGCATCCATCAGGCGTTCGCCGATGCGGGTGTCGAAGGCCTTGTCGATTTCACGGATGCAGGTCGGGCTGGTCACGTTGATCTCGGTGAGATGCTCGCCGATCACGTCCAGACCAACGAACAACAGGCCTTTCTCGCGCAGCACCGGCCCGACCTCGGCGGCGATCCAGCGGTCACGCTCGGTCAGCGGTCGTGCCTCGCCGCGGCCACCGGCGGCCAGGTTGCCGCGCGTCTCGCCCTGAGCCGGGATGCGTGCCAGGCAGTAGGGTACCGGTTCGCCGTCGATCATCAGGATGCGTTTGTCGCCGTCCTTGATCGCCGGCAGGTAGCCCTGCGCCATGATCTGCTGGGTGCCGTGGGCGGTGAGGGTCTCGAGGATGACCGAGAGGTTGGGATCGCCGGCGCGGTGACGGAAGATCGAGGAACCGCCCATGCCATCCAGGGGTTTGAGAATGATGTCACGCTGCGTTTCGGCAAACTCGCGCAGAATGTCGACCCTGCGGCTGACCAGCGTAGGCGGCATGCAATGAGGAAACTGGGTGGCGAACAGCTTCTCGTTGCAGTCGCGCAGGCTCTGCGGGCGGTTGACCACCAGTACGCCGTCGCTTTCGGCCTGCTCCAGTAAGTAAGTGGAGTAGACGAACTCGTTGTCGAAGGGCGGATCCTTGCGCATCAGGATCACATCCAGGTCGGCCAGTGGCGCGTCCTTTTCCTCTTCCAGTTCGAACCAGCGCTGTGGGTCGTTGAAGACAGTCAGTGCGGCCATCCGGGCGCGGGCCTGGCCGGCGCTCTGATAGAGGTCGCGCTGTTCCATGTAGAACAGCGACCAGCCGCGGGCCTGGGCAGCCAGGAGCATGGCCAGCGAGCTGTCCTTCTTGAAGTTGATCTGGGCGATGGGATCCATGACGATCCCCAGGCGAATGCTCATGGGGTGAAACCTGCTTCAGGTGGGGCGAAGAGAGACGCAAGGGTGGCGCCGCAGGGCGCCGCCGGTCAAGAAAAACCCCGAGTATTAGGGGCTTATAGATTGCATCAGGAGAGTGTGCTAAAAAGTCCGGACGATCGGGTCGCAGCCCGTAGTGTTACGGCCTCAGCCACACTGTGCTGTATAGATAAAACAAATGACTCACCGAGGCGATGGTAGGGCAGACATGGAACAGCATTCCGAGGGTTTGAAGGTCATGGTGATCGACGATTCGAAAACGATTCGTCGCACCGCCGAGACTCTGCTGAAGAAGGTGGGTTGCGAGGTCATCACTGCGGTAGACGGTTTCGATGCGCTGGCCAAAATCGCCGATACGCATCCGAGCATCATCTTTGTCGACATCATGATGCCGCGCCTCGACGGCTATCAGACCTGTGCCCTGATCAAAAACAACAGTGCTTTCAAATCCACCCCGGTGATCATGCTGTCCTCCAAGGACGGTCTGTTCGACAAGGCCAAGGGGCGCATCGTCGGGTCCGACCAGTACCTGACCAAGCCTTTCAGCAAGGAAGAGCTGCTCGGCGCCATCAAGGCGCATGTGCCCGAATTCGTCCCGGTGGAGCAAGCCTCCTGATAGCCGGCCACAAGCCGGCGATGCCTATTCCGAATGGGGAACTTCATGGCTCGTATTCTGATTGTTGATGACTCGCCGACCGAGATGTACAAGCTGACCGCCATGCTCGAGAAGCATGGTCATCAGGTACTCAAGGCGGAGAATGGTGCCGACGGCGTAGCGCTGGCGCGCCAGGAAAAGCCCGATGCGGTGCTGATGGATATCGTCATGCCCGGTCTCAATGGCTTCCAGGCGACCCGTCAGCTGACCAAGGACGCCGAAACCAGCCACATCCCGGTGATCATCGTCACCACCAAGGATCAAGAGACCGACAAGGTCTGGGGCAAGCGCCAGGGCGCGCGTGACTACCTGACCAAGCCGGTCGACGAAGACACGCTGATGAAGACCCTCAACTCGGTGCTGGCCGGCTGACGCCGCGCCAGTCCGTAGCCACATATAAGAAGAACAGACCAAGGTCGGCATGTCGGACGCGCAATCTCCCTTCCAGCTCCTCGTTGCTCTCGACCAGCGTTGCCGTACGCTGGCTGCCGGTTTGCCGTCGCAGCAGCAGACGGTGCAGACCTGGAGTGGCATCGGTTTTCGCATGGGCGAGCGTTATTTCGTGGCGCCCATGGGTGAAGTCGGCGAAGTGCTGCATGAGCCACGTCACACGCTGTTGCCAGGTGTGAAGAACTGGGTCAAGGGCGTGGCCAACGTGCGTGGTCGCCTGCTGCCGGTGATGGACCTCTGTGGCTTCTTCGGTGGCGAACTGTCGCCCCTGCGCAAGCAGCGCCGGGTGCTGGTGGTGGACCACAATGAGGTGTTCGCCGGCCTGACGGTCGACGAGGTGTTCGGTATGCAGCACTTCCCGGTCGATACCTTCTCCGAGCAGTTGCCGCCCCTTGAGGCCGCGATTGCTCCATTCATCCATGGGGTGTTCCAACGCGAACGCCCCTGGCTGGTGTTCAGCCCGCATGCGCTGGCTCAGCACCAGGGCTTTCTCGACGTGGCGGTATAAGCTTTTCGGTTGGGTCGGCACTTGCCGGCCCTTTGGCGTTACATGGAAATCGTTGTGCGGTCGGTCCAGGCGGGGGCCAAATAATGAAAAAACTCGATGCAGGCAATCTCTTGGCAGGTGTGCGTAGTAACACGCTGATCGCCGGACTCTTCGTGGTCCTGATCATTTCCATCGTGTTGCTGTTCGCCAACTTCGCCTACCTCAACACCCAATCGGGCTACGACAAGGAATACATCAGCCACGCGGGCGAACTGCGCGTGCTGTCCCAGCGTATCGCGAAGAACGCCACCGAAGCGGCAACCGGCAAGGCCGAAGCCTTCCCGCTGCTCAAGGAAGCGCGTCGTGACTTCGAAGAGCGCTGGGGTTTCCTGACCAAGGGCAACGAGGCCAGCGGTCTGCCGGCTGCCCCCGAGTCGGTCAAGGCACAGATGGACGAGGTGCAGAAGGACTGGGACGTGCTGCGGCAGAACGCGGACGCCATCCTGCAGAGCGAACAGACCGTACTGTCGCTGCACCAGGTAGCCGCGACCCTCGCCGAAACCATTCCGCAGCTGCAGGTCGAGTACGAGGAAGTCGTCGACATCCTGCTGCAGAGCGGTGCGCCTGCCGCTCAGGTCTCCGTGGCCCAGCGTCAGTCGCTGCTGGCCGAACGTATCCTCGGCTCGGTGAACAAGGTGCTGGCCGGTGACCAGGACTCGGTGCAGGCCGCCGACATGTTCGGTCGTGACGCCAGCCTGTTCGGTCGCGTGCTCAAAGCGATGATCGAAGGTAACAGCGCCATGGAGATCTCCAAGGTGACCGACGAGGACGCCCTGGAGCGTCTGGCCGAGATTTCCGAGCTGTTCCAGTTCGTTTCCGGCTCGGTGGACGAGATTCTGGAAACCTCTCCGGAACTGTTCCAGGTCCGTGAATCCGCCAACACCATCTTCACCGGCTCGCAAACCCTGCTGGACAAGACCTCCGGCCTGGCCACCGAGTTCGAGAACCTGGCCGATGGCCGTTACTTCAACACCATCGCCGGTTATGTGCTGGGTGCCCTGGCCCTGGCCTCGATCATCCTCATCGGCCTGGTGATGGTGCGCGAGACCAACCGTCGACTGACCTCCACCGCGGAGAAGAACGAACGTAACCAGGCAGCGATTCTGCGACTGCTCGACGAAATCGCCGACCTCGCCGACGGTGACCTGACCGTGGCCGCGACCGTAACCGAGGACTTCACCGGTGCGATCGCGGACTCCATCAACTACTCCATCGACCAGCTGCGCGATCTGGTAGCGACGATCAACCAGACTGCCGTGCAGGTGGCCGCCGCCGCCCAGGAAACCCAGGCTACCGCGATGCACCTGGCCGAGGCTTCCGAGCACCAGGCCCAGGAAATCGCCGGCGCCTCCGCGGCGATCAACGAAATGGCCGTGTCGATTGACCAGGTATCGGCGAACGCCGCGGAATCCTCCGCGGTAGCGGAGCGTTCCGTAGCCATCGCCAACAAGGGTAACGAGGTGGTGCACAACACCATCACCGGCATGGATAACATCCGTGAGCAGATTCAGGACACCTCGAAGCGGATCAAGCGCCTTGGTGAATCGTCCCAGGAGATCGGTGACATCGTTAGCCTGATTAACGACATTGCCGACCAGACCAACATCCTCGCACTGAACGCCGCGATCCAGGCATCCATGGCCGGTGACGCCGGTCGAGGCTTCGCCGTGGTAGCGGACGAAGTACAGCGCCTCGCGGAACGTTCCTCCGCCGCGACCAAGCAGATCGAGGCACTGGTGAAGACCATTCAGACCGACACCAACGAAGCGGTGATCTCCATGGAGCAGACCACTTCCGAAGTGGTGCGTGGTGCCCGTCTGGCGCAGGACGCCGGTGTGGCACTGGAGGAGATCGAGAAGGTATCCAAGACCCTCGCGGCCTTGATCCAGAACATCTCCAACGCCGCCCGCCAGCAGGCTTCGTCGGCCGGCCACATCTCCAACACCATGAACGTGATTCAGGAGATCACCTCGCAGACCTCCGCAGGTACCACCGCTACCGCCAAGAGCATTGGTAACCTGGCCAAGATGGCCAGTGAGATGCGTCGTTCGGTATCCGGCTTCACCCTGCCGGACGGCCAGGCCTGATCTGGGGAGGTGCAGCGGCCTGAGAGGGTCGCTGCCCAGGGCATTCGGCCATGAGCGAGGGGCACGGCATGCAGCCAAGCGGCGTCTGGGCCTTGAAGCCTCTGGTCGACATGTCGCAGGCGGAGTTTCGCGACTGGCAGGCCCTGCTGGAAGAGCGCACCGGCGTGGTGATCAACGAGCAGCGCCGGGCCTTTCTGCAGACCAACCTGACCGCGCGCATGCGTGAACTGGGCGTCGGCGACTACGCCAGCTACTTCCGCCAGGTCACCGACGGCCCGCGCGGTGCGGTGGAATGGTCGGCCTTGCTGGACCGCCTGACCGTGCAGGAGACCCGTTTCTTCCGCCACCGCCCGTCCTTCGAGGTGCTGGAGAGTTACCTGCGCGGCCGCCTGGCCACCGATGAACAGCAACACCCCCTGGCCCTGTGGAGCGTCGGTTGCTCCAGCGGCGAGGAGCCCTACTCGATGGCGATCTGCGCCGCCGAGGTGCTGCGCGAGCTGGGTAGCGAGCGGCAGTTCGGCGTCACCGGAACCGACATCAGCCTGAATGTGTTGAACAAGGCGCGCGAGGCGCTCTACAGCGCGCGCAAGCTGGAACAGATGGACAGCGACCTGTGCGAGCGCTACTTCCTCGCCCAGGCCGATGGTCGTTATCAAGTGGTGCCTGACCTGGCGGCGCGTGTCTGCGTCGCCCGGTTGAATGTGCTGGAGCTGGCCAAGGCGCCACAGTCCGGCATGGACGTAATCTTTTGCCAGAACCTGCTGATCTATTTCCGCCGCTGGCGCCGCCGCGAAATCCTCAACCGCCTGGCCGAGCGCCTGGCGCCGGGGGGGATGCTGGTGGTCGGGGTTGGGGAAGTGGTCGGTTGGCAGCATCCGGACCTGGTGCCGGTGGCCGACGAGCGGGTTCTGGCGTTCACCCGCAAGGGCTAAGACAAGAATGACTGGAGCAGGTATGGGTGATCGGCACGATTATGTCGCCCTGGAGTGGGTCAAAGGCGAAATCGCGGAGACCCTGAAGCAGGCCCGCCAGGCCCTGGAGGCGTTCGTCGAGAACCCGCAGGATGCCACGCGCATGCGTTTCTGCCAGACCTACGTGCACCAGGTCCACGGCACTCTGCAGATGGTCGAGTTCTACGGCGCGGCCCTGCTCGCCGAGGAAATGGAGCAGCTGACCCAGGCTCTTCTGGATGGCCGCGTCGGCAATCAGAACGAGGCCCTGGAAGTGCTGATGCAGGCCATCCTGCAACTGCCGGCCTACCTCGACCGCATCCAGAGTGCCCGTCGCGACCTGCCGATGGTCGTGCTGCCACTGCTCAACGATCTGCGCGCCGCGCGCGGCGAGAACCTGCTGTCGGAAACCAGCCTGTTCTCCCCGGACCTGTCCGGTCGCCTGCCGGCGCTGCCTCTGGATTCCCTGGACAAACTGCGCACCGCCGAACTGCCGGTGCTGTTGCGCAAGCTGCGGCAGATGCTGCAGATGGCCCTGGTCGGCGTGATTCGCAGCCAGGACCTGGCCACCAACCTGGGCTACATGGCGCGCGTCTTCGCTCGTCTCGAGACCCTGTGCAAGGAGGCGCCGCTCGGCCCGCTGTGGCAGATCGCTTCCGGCATGGTCGAGGGCCTGGCCAATGGCAGCGTGGTCAACAGTGCTTCGGTGCGTACCCTGCTGCGCCAGGTGGATAAGGAGCTCAAGCGCCTGGTCGACCAGGGTGCCGACGGGATCAACCAGCCCGCACCGGACGAGCTGACCAAGAACCTGCTGTTCTATGTGGCCAAGGCGCCGGCGCAGTCGCCGCGCATTCGTGCCCTCAAGGAGCAGTACCGCCTCGATGATGCCTTGCCCGACAGCGGCGTGGTCGATGAAGAGCGCGCGCGCCTGGCCGGTCCTGACCGCGACGCCATGCGTTCGGTGGTGGGCGCCCTGTGCGAGGAACTGGTGCGGGTCAAGGACAGCCTTGACCTGTTCGTGCGCAGCGACCGCAAGCAGGTGGCCGAGCTGGATGCCCTGATGGCGCCGCTCAAGCAGATCGCCGATACCCTGGCAGTGCTCGGCTTTGGCCAGCCGCGCAAGGTGATCCTCGACCAGATCGATGTGGTACATGCCCTGTCCCTCGGCCAGCGTGAGCCGAACGACGCAGTGCTGATGGACGTAGCCGGCGCCCTGCTCTATGTCGAGGCCACCCTGGCCGGCATGGTCGGTCCCGGTGACGATGCGCAGAACGAACAGAGCCACCTGCCCACCACCGACGTGGCGCAGATTCACCAGTTGGTAATCAAGGAGGCGCGTACCGGCCTGGAGCAGGCCAAGGACGCGATCATCGAGTTCATCGCCTCGCAGTGGAATCATGAGCACCTGGCTCGTGTGCCGGAGCTGCTGACCCAGGTCCGCGGTGGCCTGGCGATGATTCCGCTGGCCCGCGCCGCCGACCTGCTGAAAGCCTGCACCCGCTATATCGAAGAGCAGTTGCTGGTGCGCAAGGCCGTGCCCAACTGGCAGAACCTCGACACCCTGGCCGACGCCATCACCAGCGTCGAGTATTACCTGGAGCGCCTGGCCGAAGACCACGCCACTCAGGGCGACCTGATCCTCGACGTCGCCGAGGAGAGTCTGGAGAGCCTGGGCTACCCGCTCAAGGAGAAGCCCTCGATCCTCGATCGCATCGAGCCGCGCGAGGAAGCACCGGCACCGCTGGCCGACCCGCTGCAGGACATCGAGGTGCTGGCTGCCGAGGAAATCGCCTTCGAGCCGCTGGCCGAAGAGCAGCCCCTGGCGCTGGACGAGCTGCCGGCGCTGTCGAGCGACGAGCTGAGCAGCGAGTTTGTCGAGCTGCCGGTCGATGGCAGCGAACTGCTGGTCTCCGACGAGAACTGGAGCCTGGGCGAAACCGTTGAAGATGGCGCTTCCGGCCTGGACCTGAGCCTGGACGCACCGCTCGAGCTGGGCAGCCTGGATGATCTGCAGCCGCTCAGCGGCGAGCCGAGCCTGGTCAGCGAGTCGACCGAGTTTCTGCTCAGCGAGGAGCTGCCAAGCCTCGCTGAAGAACCGGCCGAGGAATTGAACCTCGACAGCACGCCGAGCAACTGGGACGAGCTGGAGATTGCCGATCTCGGACTGCCGGAAGTCGAGCTGCCGAGTGCTCCGGTCGAGCCCGAGCCGGCTCCGGTGGCGGTCGAGCGGCCGCTGACCATGGCCGAGGTTATGGCTGCGCCCGTGCAAGCCATCAATCCACCGGCCCAGGACGTACCGCCGACCCTGCTGCCGCCGCCTGCCGAAGAAGAGCCGGTGGACGAGGACCTGCTCGAAGTGTTCATCGAGGAGGCCGGTGAGGTCCTCGAGACCATCAACGAATACCTGCCGCAGTGGCGTGCCGACACCGACAACAAGGAAGCGCTGACCGAAGTGCGGCGTGCCTTCCACACCCTCAAGGGCAGTGGCCGCATGGTCCGCGCGCTGATCATCGGCGAGCTGGCCTGGTCGATCGAGAACATGCTCAACCGCGTGCTGGATCGCAGCATCCAGCCCGACCCGCTGGTGCAGCAGGTGATCGCCGATGTGGTCGAGCTGATGCCGGCGCTGGTCGATGAGTTTGCGGCCAAGGCCCAGCGCCAGCGCGATGACGTCGATCGCCTGGCCGGCGCCGCACATGCCCTGGCCCGTGGCCAGGTGCCGAATCTTGCCAGCGTGCCGCCGCAGGCCGAGTTACAGAGCGAGCCGGCGGCTGAGCCGGCTCCGCAACAGGACGAAGAACCGGCACTGGAGATCGAGCCCGAGGCGGTAGCGCCTGTTGCTGCTGCGGTTGCCGAGGATGACGGCCTTGACCCCTTGCTGCTGGAAATCTTCCGCAATGAGGCCGAAACCCATCTGGATACCCTGGTCGGCTTCCTTGCCGACTGCGCCCAGGAGCTGCCGCAGCCGGTGACCGATGACCTGCAGCGTGCCCTGCACACCCTCAAGGGCAGCGCGCACATGGCCGGCATCCTGCCGATCGCCGAGATCGCCACGCCGCTAGAGAAGCTGGTCAAGGAGTTCAAGACCAACCTGATCGCCATGGACCTGGCCGAGGCCGAGTTGCTGCACGATGCCGAGCAGCTGTTCCGTGCGGGTCTTGAGCAGCTGGAAAGCCAGCCGCTGGCGCCCATTGCCGGTGCTGCGGAGTTCCTCGAGCGGGTGCAGAAACTGCATCACAGCCGCCTGGATAGCGCCGAGAGTGCGCGTCTGGAAGAGCAGGACCATCGCGACCCGCAGCTGATCTCGATCTTCCTCGCCGAAGGTATGGACATCCTGCTGGACGCCGAAGACCTGCTGCGCAAGTGGCGTGAGCACCCCAGCGAGCAGCAGGAACTGTCCGCGCTGCTGGAGGAGTTGACCATGCTTGGCCGTGGCGCCGAGATGGCCGAACTGCCGCAGATCAGCGAACTGTGTCAGGCCCTGCTGGCCCTCTACCAGGCCGTGCTGGACGGCCGCCTGGCCGTCAGCGAGCACTTCTTCAGCGAGGCCGAGGCCGCGCACGAAGCGTTGATCGGCCAGATGGACCAGGTTGCTGCCGCTCTGCAGGTCAGTCCGCAGCCCGAACGTGTGGCGGCCTTGCGCAACCTGCTGGACCAGGCGCTCGATCCCGCTACCCTGGCACTCCTCGATACCGATAGCGTTACTGGTCTGGAAGTCGTGGAGCTGGAGGAGCTGCCGGCTGAGCCTGAGCCGGTAGCGGCCGTCGAGCCTGAGCCTGTTGCCGCGATCACGCCGGAGCCGGTCGTGACGCTGTCCAGCATGCCGGAGAACCTCGACGCCGAGATGGTGGAGATCTTCCTGGAAGAAGCCGTCGACATCCTCGACAGTGCCGGCCAGGCCCTCGACCGCTGGCTGTCCGACCCGGACAGCACCCTGGCGCTGTCGTCCCTCCAGCGCGACCTGCACACCCTCAAGGGCGGCGCGCGCATGGCCGAGATCCGTGCCATTGGCGATCTCGCCCACGAATTGGAATCCCTGTACGAAGGCCTGGTGGATCGCCGCTTCAGCTACTCGCCGGCGTTGGCCGGCCTGCTGCAGCAGAGCCATGACCGTCTGGCCGTGGTGCTGGAACAGCTACAACGCAACCAGCCGCTGCTTGATTCGACTGAGTTGATCGATGCGATCCGCTCCTTTCGCCAGGGCGGCACGCTAGCTGCGCCAAGTGTCTCGGCCCAGCAGGAAAGCCCGCAGCCGGCTCCCGCCGCCGAAGCAGCCGCGCAGCCTGTAGAGCCTGAGTCGATGGAGATCGACCTCGGGGAACTGGCCGAGGTGGAGTTCGTGGCTCTGCAGCCGGATGAGCTGCCAGAGCTGCATATCGAGGCGCAGGCGCAGCCGGAAGAGCAGCTGCCGGCCGAGTTGCCGGCGCTGAGCGCGGATCAATGGCACCTGGATGATTCGTTGCCGGCCCTGGGCGCCGAGCTGCTCGATGAGCAGCCGACCAGTCCGGCCGAACTGTTGGAAGAGGCGTCGATGGAAATCGACCTCGGCGAGCTGCCGGGCATCGACTTTGTCGCGCCGCAGCCTGACGAACTGCCCGAGCTGCATATCGAAACCGCCGCGCAGGTCGAGGAAGAGCTGCCGAGCGAACTGCCGACGCTGAGCTCGGACGAGTGGCACCTGGAGGAGTCGCTGCCGGCCCTCGGCGCCGAGGACCTGCAGCCGCTTGCAGAAGACTTGCCGACGCTCGATGCTGCCGAGCCCGAGCCCGAGCCCGAGCCCGAGCCCGAGCCCGAGCCCGAGCCCGAGCCCGAGTCCGCACCGGTGGCTGCGCCGGTTGCTGCCGCGCCGGCCCCGGTAGTCGATCGCGACCCGGAACTGGTGGAGATCTTCCTCGAGGAAGGTTTCGACATCATGGACAGCGCCTCTGCCGCCCTGCAGCGCTGGATGACCGATGTCGACAACACCCTCGAAGTGGAATCGCTGCAGCGCGACTTGCACACCCTCAAGGGTGGTGCGCGCATGGCCGAGATTCGCGAGATCGGCGATCTGGCCCACGAGCTGGAGTTCCTCTACGAGGGCGTCGGTGATGGCCGCCTGAAGGCCAACGGCGACCTGTTCGGTGTGCTGCAGGCTTGCCATGACCGTCTCTCCGAGATGCTCGACGCGGTACGCGGCAATCGCGCGATCCCCGACGGGTTGGCGCTGATCGAAACCATCAAGCGTTTCCGCGCCAATCCCGACGCCCAGCTCAGCATGCCCACCAGCGTGCATCTGCAGCCGGTGCAGAAGGAGGCCGAGGCGGACGGCGAGAACGACGAGATCCTCGACATCTTCCTCGAGGAAGGCGACGACCTGCTGGAAGCCATGGAGGCTGCCGTCGGTCGCTGGGAGGCCAACCGCGAGGACGGCTCCTCCATCGATGAACTGCTGCGCATCCTGCACACCCTCAAGGGCGGTGCCCGCCTGGCCGGGCAGAAGCGCCTGGGCGATCTCAGCCATGATCTCGAGCAGCACCTGACCGAGGCCCAGCAGCAGGGCGCGCCCTGGCCGGAGAGCCTGTTCCTCGATGTGCAGTCGGCTTTCGAGGGCCTGCAGAAGGAACTCGATCAGCTGCGCAAGCGCCTCGATGACCATCATGTGGCCGAAGATCAGGCCGCGCCTGCGGAACAGCCGCAGGCCGCCGAACCGCAGCCGGCGCCGGTCGCGTTGGCCGTGCCGCTGGTGGCTGCCAGCAGCCAGCCGCAGCAACAGCAACAGAATCAGGTGCTGCCGTTCGTCCAGCGCGCTGCCGAGGCTGCCGCCCGCGCTGCCGCCCAGCGTGCACCGCAGGAACTGGTGAAGGTGCCTGCCGAGTTGCTCGAAGGCCTGGTCAACCTAGCCGGTGAGACCTCGATCTTCCGTGGTCGGGTCGAACAGCAGGTGAGCGATGTCGGCTTCACCCTCGGCGAGATGGAGGCGACCATCGAGCGGGTGCGCGATCAGCTGCGCCGCCTCGATACCGAGACCCAGGCACAGATTCTCAGCCGCTATCAGGCCGAAGCCGAGCGCGCTGGCTACGAAGACTTCGACCCGCTGGAGATGGACCGTCACTCGCAACTGCAGCAGCTGTCCCGTGCGCTGTTCGAGTCCGCCTCCGACTTGCTCGACCTCAAGGAAACCCTGGCGGCGAAGAACCGTGACGCCGAAACCCTGCTGCTGCAGCAGGCGCGGGTCAACACCGAGCTGCAGGAAGGCCTGATGCGCACGCGCATGGTGCCCTTCGATCGCCTGGTGCCGCGTCTGCGCCGAATCGTCCGCCAGGTGGCCGGCGAGCTGGGCAAGCAGGTCGAGTTCCACGTCGGCAACGCCGATGGCGAGATGGACCGTACCGTACTGGAGCGCATCGTCGCGCCTCTGGAGCACATGCTGCGCAACGCCGTCGACCACGGTATCGAGGCGGCCGACAAGCGTCTTGCCGCCGGTAAGCCCGAGGTCGGCAACATCCGCCTGACCCTCGGTCGCGAAGGTGGCGACATCCTGCTGGTACTGGCCGACGACGGTGGCGGCATTCGCCTCGACGCGGTACGGCGCAAGGCCATCGAGCGTGGGCTGATGGACGAGAACAGCGATCTGTCGGACCACGAGGTGCTGCAGTTCATCCTCGAAGCCGGCTTCTCCACCGCCGAGAAGGTCACGCAGATCTCCGGTCGTGGCGTCGGCATGGACGTGGTGCACTCCGAGGTCAAACAGCTCGGCGGCTCGATGACCATCGAGTCCACCGTCGGCGAAGGCACGCGCTTCCTGATACGCCTGCCGTTCACCGTGTCGGTTAACCGGGCGCTGATGGTGATGTCCGGCGAGGACTTCTACGCCATCCCGCTGAACACCATCGAAGGTATCGTGCGGGTATCGCCGTACGAACTGGAGGCCTACTACGGTCCGGATGCGCCGCGCTTCGAATACGCCGGCCAGGCCTACGAACTGAAATACCTCGGTGACCTGCTGAACAACGGCCAGCAACCCAAGCTGGTCGGCCAGAGCCTGCCGCTGCCGGTGATCCTGGTGCGCTCCAGCGAGCACGCCGTGGCGGTGCAGGTGGACGCCCTGGCGGGCTCCCGCGAAATCGTGGTGAAGAGCCTCGGCCCGCAGTTCGCCGGTGTCCATGGCATCTCCGGCGCGACCATCCTCGGTGACGGTCGCGTGGTGGTGATTCTCGACCTGCTGGCGACCATTCGCGTGCGCCATGCCCATCAGCTCAGCCAGGTCCAGGTCCCGCGCCTGGCCAGCCAGGCACCGGTGGCAAACGAGGTCGACAGCACGCGGCCAACCCTGGTCATGGTGGTGGACGACTCGGTCACCGTGCGCAAGGTGACCAGCCGCCTGCTGGAGCGCAACGGCATGAACGTGCTGACCGCCAAGGACGGGGTCGACGCCATCGCCCAGCTGCAGGAGCACAAGCCGGACATCATGCTGCTGGACATCGAGATGCCGCGCATGGACGGTTTCGAAGTGGCCACCCTGGTGCGCCACGACGAGCGCCTGAAAGATCTGCCGATCATCATGATTACCTCGCGTACCGGCGAGAAGCACCGCGAGCGGGCCATGGCGATCGGCGTCAACGAATACCTGGGCAAGCCGTACCAGGAGTCGGACCTGCTTGAAAACATCCTGAAACTGGTCAAGGACAAGGCCAATGGCTGACAGAACTGCTGCTCGTATTGCGGTCATCGCCGACACCTCGCTGCAGCGTCATGTGCTGCAGCAGGCGCTGTCCGGCAGCGGCTACCAGGTCGTGCTCAACAGTGATCCGGCGCGCCTCGACGAGGCGGCGCTGGCCGACTGCGAGACCGACCTGTGGCTGGTGGACCTGGCTCAGTCGGAAGACTCGCCGCTGGTCGACAATCTTCTGGAACAAGCCAGCGCCCCGGTGCTGTTCGGCGAGGGGCATGCCCCGGAGCGTCATTCGGAGAACTACCCGCGCTGGGAGCGCCGCCTGTTCGGCAAGCTCAAGCGCCTGGTCGGTGATCCGGCTCAGGCCGTCGGCCCCAGCCTGGAAGCCCTGTTGGCCGAGGCGCAGCGCCCCAGTCGTCTGGAACTGCCGGCTGCCTTGGCCGGTACACCGCTGGTGGCCGGCGAGCCGGCCAAGCAGGTATGGCTGCTGGCTGCCTCGCTCGGCGGACCGGCGGCGGTCAAGGAGTTCCTCGATGCACTCCCCGGCGGCCTGCCGATCGGCTTCATCTATGCCCAGCACATCGATGCTGCCTTCGAGACGGCGCTGCCGCAGGCCGTCGGCCGGCACAGTCAGTGGCACGTCAACCCGGCACGTCAAGGCGATGCGGTGCGTTGCGGTGAGGTGGTGGTAGCGCCAATTGCCCACGAACTGGGCTTTGCCGAAGATGGCAGCATGCAGGTGGCCGACCGCGGCTGGCCTGAGCCTTACAGTCCGTCCATCGACCAGATGATGCTCAACCTGGCCCAGCAATACGGGGCCAACTGCGGCGTGATCGCGTTCAGCGGCATGGGCAGCGACGGCAGTGCTGCCGCCGCCTACGTACGGCGCCAGGGTGGCCTGATCTGGACTCAGAAGGCCGACAGCTGCGCCAGCCCGAGCATGCCCGACAGTCTGCGCGAGGGCGGCTACAGCGCTCTCAGCGGCGACCCGCGCGAGCTGGCCGCCGCCCTGGTCAATCATCTGGCCGAGCAGTGCCAGTAACGGCCTCTGCTGTCTTTCAAGGAGCCGCCATGAGCCAAACCGTAGCCCCGCAGAACAGTGTCAGCAGCCTTACCGCGCTGCTGGTGCCGCTGGCCGACCGTACCCTGCTGCTGCCCAACGTGGCAGTGGCGGAGCTGATTCCCTACCGCCCGCCGCATGTCACGCCGGGGCTACCATCCTGGTTCCTCGGCCAGGTGGCCTGGCGCGACCTGCAGCTGCCGCTGCTGTCTTTCGAGGCCGCCTCTGGTGGCCAGCCGCAGATCGGCCCAGGGGTGCGGGTGGCCGTGCTCAACGCCATGGGCGGTCGTGACCAGGTCAAGTTCATCGCCCTGCTGGTGCAGGGTATCCCGCGCTCGATGAAGGTCGATAGCCACCTGCAGCGCGCCAGCACCGAGCTGGCGCCGCTGGAGTTGGATGCCGTGCAGCTCGGTGAGGCGGTGGTGAAGATCCCTGACCTGATCGGCCTGGAGCAGAAGCTGGCGGACGCCGGCCTGATCTGAAATGAACGCGGTCCAGTTGGCGCGCCTCGGCGACCTGGAGGTCGCCAGCAGCTGTGTGGCGGGCCGGCAGTTCGACAAACACAGCCACGACGAATTCGTCATCGGCGCCAACCTGCTCGGCGAAGAACACATCTGGCTGGATGGTCGCAGCTTCAGCGCTGGCGTCGGCGCCATCACCACCTACAACCCGGGTGAGATCCAGGGCGGTGGTGCGGCCGAGGGCCAGCCCTGGCGCTATGTCAGTCTCTACGTGCCGGCGGCGCAGCTGGCAGATCGCCTGGGCCGCGCCGACCTGCAGTTCGAGCGACCCGTGCAGCAAGCTCCGCACCTGGCCCGTGAGCTGGCCAGCGCGGTGACGGCCTGCTTGAGCGCAGACGCTCTGCTGCGCGAGCGTGGCGAAGAGGGCGTGACCCTGTTGCTCGGGCGCATCGCCGCAGGAGCGGGCGTGCGCCTGAGTGCCGCGCGAAGTCTGGGACATGCCGCCGTGGAGCGTCTGCAGGAGCTGCTGGCTGCCAACCTGCAGCAGACTCCGAGCCTGGAGCAGATGGCCGCTGAAGTGGGCCTGTCGCGCTTCCATCTGTTGCGCAGTTTCCAGAAATACACCGGGCTCAGCCCGCGACAGTGGGCCATGCAGCTGCGCACCCGGCGCGCCCAGGGCCTGTTGCGCCAGGGGCTGCCGGCTGGTGAGGTGGCCCATTGTCTGGGCTTCGCCGACCAGAGCCATCTCAATCGCCACTTCCGTGCCGCCTACGGCATCAGCCCGGGGCGCTACCAGGCCTGCCTGCGCGGCTAGCGGCGCAATCCGGTTCAAGTCGACGCCGGCCGGAGCCTGGATAATCCGCCTGATTGACGAATGCGGAGTGCTTTTGATGTTGGCCATCTTCCTCGCTGCCATGCTGTTCGGCCTGGCCTTTTGTGCCTCACCTGGCGCGGTATTCAGCGAAACGTTGCGCCGCGGCCTGACCGGTGGCTTCCGCCCGGCGCTGCTGGTGCAGCTCGGCTCGCTGATCGGTGATGCGGTCTGGGCGCTGATCGGCCTGACCGGCCTGGTGCTGTTCCTGGCCCAGGACAGTGTGCGCGTGCCGCTGACCATTGCCTGTGCGGCCTATCTGGTCTGGCTTGGTATCCAGGGACTGCGCGATGCCTGGCAGCCTCCGACGCAGGAGGAGGGCAGCGCACAACAGGGGCGCAATGCCTTCGGCGCGGGCGCACTGCTGTCGTTGTCGAATCCGAAGAACATCGTGTTCTGGGGCGCCCTGGGCAGTGCGCTGGCGGGGATCGTCGAGGGTACGCCGAGCCAGGCGCAGATGGCGGTGTTCTTCGCCGGCTTCATGGTCGCCTCGCTGCTCTGGTGCTTCATCTGCGCGGCGCTGGTGGACTGGCTGCGCCGTCACACCTCGCTGCTGTGGCAGCGCATCAGCTATGCCGGCTGTGGCGCGCTGCTGCTGATGCTGGCCGGGCTGACCCTGCGCGGCCTCTGAGGCCGTCATGAAAAAGCCCCGGACCTTGCGGTACCGGGGCTCGGGTATTACGGGGTCAACTCAGCGCTGGGATTCCACCGGGCTTTGCAGCTCGGCGGCCTTTTCCCCGGCCAGGTTGTCCTCGGCGCGGTGGCCGCCCCAGTAGTCGGCGTTCTTGATGCCGAGCTTCTCCGGGTGGAACACGGGGTCCTTGCCTTCCTTCTGCTGGGCCTCGTAGTCCTTCAGACAGGCAAAGGCAGTCTTGTGCATCAGCACGATGGCGATGATGTTCAGCCAGGCCATCAGGCCCACGCCGAGATCACCCAGGCCCCAGGCCAGATCGGCGGTCTTCACGGTGCCATACACGGTGGCCGCGATGATGCCGACCTTCAGCAGCAGGGTCAGCACCGGGCGCTTCACCTGGCGATTGATGTAGGCGATGTTGGTTTCGGCGATGTAGTAGTAGGCCACGATGGTGGTGAAGGCGAAGAAGAACAGCGCCACGGCGACGAAGATGTTGCCGAAGCCCGGCATCATGTTCTCCATCGCGGTCTGTACATAGCCAGGACCCGCGGCGACGCCGGCAATGCCGGTGAACAGCGCGCTACCATCCGGCGCCTGCACGTTGTACTGGCCGGTGATCAGCAGCATGAAGGCAGTGGCGGAGCAGACGAACAGGGTGTCGATGTACACCGAGAAGCCCTGCACCAGGCCCTGCTTGGCCGGGTGGCTGACGGCAGCGGCCGAGGAAGCGTGCGGGCCGGTGCCCTGGCCGGCTTCGTTGGAGTACACGCCACGCTTCACCCCCCACATGATGGCCAGGCCGAGGATGGCGCCGAAGCCGGCTTCCAGGCCGAAGGCGCTCTTGAAGATCAGCGCGACCACGTCCGGCAGTTTCTCGATGTTCAGCATCACGATGACGCAGGCGACCAGGATGTAGCCCAGCGCCATGAAGGGCACCACGAACTCGGCGAAGCGAGCGATGCGCTTGACCCCGCCGAAGATGATCAGACCGAGCATGATGGCCAGGATCGCGGCGGTGGTGTTGGGGTGTACGTCAAAGGCGGTCTGCACGCTGGAGGCGATGGAGTTGGCCTGCACGCCCGGCAGCAGCAGGCCGCAGGCGAAGATGGTGACGATGGCGAAAGCCCAGGCGAACCATTTGATGCCCAGCCCCTTCTCGATGTAGAAGGCCGGACCGCCGCGGTATTGGCCGTCGAGCTTCTCCTTGTAGACCTGGCCTAGGGTGGACTCGACGAAAGCCGAGCTGGCGCCGAGGAAGGCCACCATCCACATCCAGAATACGGCACCGGGGCCGCCGAAGGTGATGGCGGTGGCGACGCCGGCGATGTTGCCGGTACCCACACGACCGGCAAGGGTCATGGTCAGGGCCTGGAAGGAGGTGATGCCGTGTTCGTCGGTACGCCCGGTGAACATCAGGCGGATCATTTCTTTGAAGTGACGGACCTGCAGGAAGCGACCGCGCAAGGAGAAGTAGAGACCGACACCCAGGCACAGATAGATCAGCGCCGGGCTCCAGACCAGCCCGTTGAGTGTGTTGACCAGTTCGTTCATTTAGTGCTCCTAGAGCCTCGGGCCTGCAACGGCTCCCTTGTGGGAAAGCGCGGAGCCCGGGCGAATTGTTATTGGAGTGAGGTCTGGCGATGCGCCCGAGCCTCGGCAGGCACGCAGCGCGGTGGTAGGCCGCCGCTTCGCTCCTGGCGCGCAGAGCATGCCAGAGAGGGACGGGCTTGCCATCCCCGAAAGTCACATCTTGTTACGTCCAGGCGACAGCGGTGGGCGCTAGAAGTCGCCCCACAGCTGCTGGGCCACGGCCAGCGCCACCACCGGCGCGGTCTCGGTGCGCAGCACACGCGGGCCAAGGCGCGCGGCGTGGAAGCCGGCGGCCTTGGCCTGTTCGACCTCGGTCTCGCTCAGGCCGCCTTCGGGGCCGATCAGGAAGGCCAGACTCTGCGGCCGGGCATGGCTCTCCAGTGGCGCGGCGACCGGGTGCAGCACCAGCTTCAGCTCGGCCTGCACATGCCCCTGCCACTCGGCCAGGGTGATTGGCGGGTGGATCACCGGCAGCACCGAGCGCCCGCACTGCTCGCAGGCGCTGATCGCCACCTGGCGCCAGTGGGCCAGGCGCTTGTCGGCGCGCTCGTCTTTCAGGCGCACTTCACAGCGCTCGGAGACGATCGGGGTGATCTCGCCGACGCCCAGTTCGGTGGCTTTCTGGATCGCCCAGTCCATCCGCTCGCCGCGCGACAGGCCCTGGCCCAGATGGATGCGCAGGGGCGATTCGGCCTGGCCGGCGAGCTGCTCGCGCAACTCGACCCGTACCGCCTTCTTGCCCACGTCGATCAGCTCGCCCAGGTACTCCTGGCCGCTGCCGTCGAACAGCTGCACGGCATCGCCGGCGGCATGGCGCAGCACGCGGCCGATGTAATGGGCCTGGGCCTCAGGCAGTTCGTGCTGGCCGAGGGACAGTGGGGCGTCGACGAAGAAGCGGGACAGGCGCATGCGGGCGGTCACCTTGGGAAAGGTGGCTATTTTAAGCGCGTTCGCCCGTTCAGGTCAGGCGCGCGGTTGCAGCAGCCACACCACTTCGTCCGCCGGGCACTGCCCCTTGAGGCCACCCACCAGCGGCTGGCGTGCCAGCGCTTGCAGCTCATAGTGCTGGCCATACAGCTCGCTCAGCTCTGCGGCCAGGACGGCGAAGGGTGGTCCCGGCAGCTGGCTTTGCTCGTAGTCGAAACTGATCAGCAGCTGGCGCGCACCAGCGCTGATCGCGGTCAGGTGGCTGGCATAGCGTGAGCGCAGCGTGGCGGGCAGGGCCACCAGGGCGGCGCGGTCGTAGATCGCGTCCACCGCGCCCAATTGCTCGCGGTTGAGGGCAAAGATGTCGCCGACGAAGACCGTCAGCTTGTCCGTCTCGTAGCGCTGCAGCGCATCGTTCAGTACCTGGATACGCGGCGTCGCGCCCAGCTCGGCGAACAGCTGCTGCACCGCCAGTTCGCTCAGCTCGACGCCCACGACTCGGTAGCCGGCGGCCAGCAGCCAGGCGATATCCAGGGTCTTGCCGCACAGCGGCAGCAGCATGCGGCCAGCGCTGGGCAGGGCGAGGGCGGCGCAGTGGGTGACCAGGAGTGGATTGGCCGCCGGTTCGTGAAAACCGATCTTGTTGGTCGCCCAGCGGTCGTGCCAGAAACTGTGCTCCATGCCGTTAGCCCGGATCGCGATGGTTGGGATAGAGGTCGGCCTGCACCGCGACGCTGAGCGACTCGCGGGTGGCGATGTCGATGCCTGCGCTGGCCACCTCGGCGAGGAAGTCGATCTGCTCGGGAGTGATCACGTAGGGCGGCAAGAAGTACACCACGCTGCCCAGCGGGCGCAGCAGGGCGCCGCGGCTCAGGGCATGCTGGTACACCGCGAGGCCGCGCCGCTGCTGCCAGGGGTAGGCGGTCTTGCTCGGCTTGTCCTGCACCATCTCGATGGCCAGGGCCATGCCGGTCTGGCGTACTTCGGCGACATGCGGGTGGTCCTTGAGGTGTTCGGTGGCGCTGGCCATGCGGGCACTGAGTGCCTTGTTGGCCTCGATCACGTTGTCCTGCTCAAAGATGTCCAGGGTCGCCAGGGCTGCGGCGCAGGCCAGCGGGTTGCCGGTGTAGGTGTGCGAGTGGAGGAAGGCGCGCAGGGTGGCGTAGTCGTCGTAGAAGGCACCGTACACCTCATCGGTGGTGAGCACGGCGGCCATCGGCAGGTAGCCGCCGGTCAGCGCCTTGGACAGCACCAGGAAGTCCGGGGTGATGCCGGCCTGCTCGCAGGCGAACATCGTTCCGGTACGGCCGAAACCGACGGCGATCTCGTCGTGGATCAGGTGCACGCCATAACGGTCGCAGGCCTCGCGCAGCAGCTTGAGGTACACCGGGTGGTACATGCGCATGCCGCCAGCACCCTGGATCAGCGGCTCGACGATGACGGCGGCGACCTCCTGGTGGTGCTCGGCCAGCGTCTGCTCCATGGCAGCGAACATGTTGCGCGAATGCTCCTCCCGGGTGGCTCCTTCCGGGCGCAGGTAGCAGTCCGGGCTGGGCACCTTGAGGGTGTCCAGCAGCAGCGCCTTGTAGGTGTCGGTAAACAGCGCCACGTCGCCCACCGACATCGCCGCCACCGTCTCGCCGTGGTAGCTGTTGGTGAGGGTGATGAAGCGTTTCTTGCCGGGCTGGTCGTTGTTGATCCAGTAGTGGTGGCTCATCTTCAGCGCCACCTCGATGCCGGAGGAACCGTTGTCGGCGTAGAACACCTTGGACAGGCCCTCCGGGGTGATCTTTACCAGGCGCTCGGACAGCTCCACCACCGGCGCATGGGTAAAGCCGGCGAGCATCACGTGCTCCAGACTGTCCAGCTGTTCGCGGATGCGGGCGTTGATGCGTGGGTTGCCATGGCCGAATACATTGACCCACCAGGAGCTGACCGCATCCAGGTAGCGCTTGCCGTCGAAGTCTTCCAGCCAGACCCCGTCACCACGGCGTATCGGGATCAGCGGCAGGCGCTCGTGATCCTTCATCTGGGTGCAGGGGTGCCACAGCACGGCGAGGTCGCGCTGCATCCATTGGGTGTTCTGGCTCATGGCTGATCTCCGATACGACAGTGGCTGAGACTACCAGAAGGCTTGCGGGGATACGCCGCCTGCCGTTCGTCCATGCCAACGTGCCGTCCAGGGCCGTTGCGGCGAACCATCATGGGTAATTGCTGACTAAGGCGTCAGCGTTAAATCATCTGGTTACTCGATATTTCGAAGCGAAAAATTCCGCTTTTAATCGATGGTTTTGCCGCTAGGCTGTTTCCCATTCGCTTACACGGAAGACTTCTCATGCAGTTGCGCAATTCCGACTCCACTTACGGCCTGGTCAGCATCCTGCTGCACTGGCTGGTGGCCCTGGTGGTATTCGGCCTGTTCGGCCTGGGGCTGTGGATGGTCGGTCTGGACTACTACAGCGGCTGGTATCGCACCGCGCCGGACCTGCACAAGAGCATCGGCCTGGTGCTGTTCGCGGTGATGCTCGGGCGCCTGCTCTGGCGCTTCGTCAGCCCGCCTCCGGCGGCTCCGGCCAACCATGGCGGGGCGACTCGCCTGGCGTCCAAGGCGGGCCATGCGTTCCTCTATCTCGCCCTGTTCGTCCTGATGATCAGCGGCTACCTGATTTCCACCGCCGACGGCCGCGGCATTGCCGTGTTCGGCCTGTTCGAGGTGCCGGCGACACTGACCAGCATTCCGGACCAGGCCGACGTCGCTGGCGCCATCCACGAATACCTCGCCTGGGCTCTGGTGATCTTCGCCGGCCTGCATGCCCTGGCAGCGCTCAAGCACCATTTCATTGACCGTGACGCCACCCTGGTGCGTATGTTCGGTCGCACCGGCAAGTAACCCACAAGGAGACTGTTAATGCTCAAGAAAACCTTCGCCGCCCTGACCCTGGGCGCCGCTCTGTTCGCTGGCCAGGCCATGGCTGCCGACTACGCCATCGACAAGGAAGGCCAACACGCCTTCATCAACTTCAAGATCAGCCACCTCGGCTACAGCTGGCTGTACGGCACCTTCAAGGACTTCGACGGCAGCTTCAGCTTCGATGCCAAGGCCCCGGAAGCCAGCAAGGTGAGCGTCAAGATCAACACCGCCAGCATCGACTCCAACCATGCCGAGCGTGACAAGCACCTGCGCAGTGGTGATTTCCTCAATGTCGACAAGCACCCGACTGCCACCTTCGAGTCCACCTCGGTCAAGAGCACCGGCGAAGGCACTGCCGACATCACCGGCAACCTGACCCTCAACGGCGTGACCAAGCCGGTGGTGATCGCCGCCAAGTTCCTCGGCGAAGGTAGCGACCCGTGGGGCGGCTACCGCGCCGGCTTCGAGGGCAGCACCAAGCTGAAGCTGAAGGATTTCAACATCCAGAAGGACCTCGGCCCGGCTTCTCAGGAAGTGGAGTTGATTCTCTCGGTGGAAGGCGTGCGCCAGTAACGCCGTTGCCGAACGCAGCAAAATGAAAAAGCCGGCCCAGTGCCGGCTTTTTTGTGGTTTGGCCCAGCGGATGGGCATAAAAAAGCCGGCCATTGGCCGGCTTTTGCAGAGCGCAGGTAGTTACTCCGCCGTATCGCTCTTGCGCGTCAGCAGTGCCGGCTTCTCGCTGCGCGGGCGGCTGCCCGACAGGCTTTCCAGCTGCTCCAGCGTTGGCAGGCGCTCACCCTTGCGGATGATCAGTGGCTGCTTGGCCGCGCGGCTGTCCTGTACCGCCGGCTCCTGGCGCTCGTAGCGGGGCTCGTCACGGCGCCCGCCGCCCTGGCGCGGGCCCTGGCCGCCGCGGTTGCGGTTCTGACCCTGACCCTGGCCGCCCTGGCGTTGACCCTGCTTCTGCCCGCCTTGACGTGGGCCCTGGCCACCCTGACGCGGCGCGCCCTGGGTGCGCCCTTGCCCACCCTGGCCGCGCTGAGCGCCACTCTGGCCACCCCGGCGCGGATTACGACCCTGCGGTTGCGGTTGGGGCGGCACATAGTCGGCGCGGTTGCCGAAGTTGTCGAATTCGTCGTCGAGGAACTCCTCGGGGTCACGCTCCCGCGGTAGTGCCAGCGGGGCGGCCGGCTTGCCGGCCTGGCGTGGCGGGTTCTGCTGCGGCTGCTGGCCGGCTTCGCCCTTGCCTTTGCCGCGGCGACGCTTGCGCTTCTTGCCCTGGCCGTCGCCGGCTTCACCGTCGGCCTTGGGTTCGTGCTTGGGCTCGTGGCGCGGTTTGTCGGCGCGCGGCTGGCGCTCCGGACGCGGACCACGGGCTTCCGGCTTCTCTACCTCGACACTGGCCGGGTCGAAGCCCTGCATGTCTCCGGCGGGAATCTGCTGCTTGGTCATGCGTTCGATGGCCTTGAGCAGTTTCTCCTCGTCCGGCGCCACCAGCGAGATGGCCTCGCCACTGCGGCCGGCACGACCGGTGCGGCCGATGCGGTGGACGTAGTCTTCCTCGACGTTGGGCAGCTCGTAGTTGACCACGTGCGGCAGCTGGTCGATGTCCAGACCACGGGCGGCGATATCGGTGGCAACCAGGATGCGCACCTGGTTGGCCTTGAAGTCGGCCAGGGCCTTGGTGCGCGCATTCTGGCTCTTGTTGCCATGGATCGCGGCGGCCGGCAGGCCATGCTTGTCCAGGTACTCGGCGAGACGGTTGGCACCGTGCTTGGTACGGGTGAACACCAGTACCTGTTCCCAGGCACCGAGGGTGATCAGGTGCGCCAGCAGGGCACGCTTGTGCGTGGCCGGGATACGGAACACGCGCTGCTCGATGCGCTCGACCGTGGTGTTCGGCGGCGTCACCTCGATGCGCTCGGGATCATGCAGCAGCTTGTTGGCGAGGGCGATGATGTCCTTGGAGAAGGTCGCCGAGAACAGCAGGTTCTGGCGCTGCGCCGGCAGGCGGGCGAGGACCTTCTTCACGTCGTGGATGAAGCCCATGTCGAGCATGCGGTCGGCTTCGTCGAGGACCAGGATCTCCACGCGGGACAGGTCGACGCTACCCTGGCCGGCCAGGTCGAGCAGACGGCCGGGGCAGGCCACCAGCACGTCGACGCCCTTGGCCAGGGCCTGTACCTGCGGGTTCATGCCGACGCCACCGAAGATGCAGGCGCTGACGAATTTCAGATCGCGGGCGTAGATCTTGAAGCTGTCGTGGACCTGGGCTGCCAGCTCGCGGGTGGGGGTCAGCACCAGCACGCGCGGCTGTTTCGGGCCATGGCGGTGTTCGCGGTCCGGATGGCCACCCGGGAACAGACGCTCCAGGATCGGCAGGGCGAAGCCTGCGGTTTTACCAGTACCCGTCTGGGCGGCGACCATCAGATCGCGGCCTTGCAACACGGCGGGGATGGCCCGCTGTTGCACCGGAGTGGGCTGGGCGTAACCGGCGGCTTCTACCGCGCCGGCCAATGCCTCGGAGAGACCGAGGGAAGCAAAGGACATGTGTAATCCTGTCAATATGGGGCGAAAGCCCGATGGGGAAGAGTCTGGCTTGAATCGCTCTGGTTGAACGATCCCGTCCGGTACTGCTGGGCGATGGGTTGCCGAGCGTCCGGGCGCAAGCCTGGCGTAGAGGCCCGAGTATAACAGAGCCGCTAGTCTGCGCTAGCGTTGCTCTGCCCGGCGGTTGGTGCGGTGGAGTGCTGATGGTAGCGTCGCAGGATGGCGGTGTACTCGGGCGACTGCTTCAGGCGCCGCAGCTCCTGTTCAAAGCTGGGCACCAGTGCAGCGGCTTCGGAGCGTCGGCTGAAGGCTGCATACACATGGTCGCTGTAGAGTGGCTGGGCGCTGTAGGCAATCTCATCCTGCACGCCGAGGTTCTTGGCGGTGAACAGGCCGACGGCACGATCGGTGATGACCAGGTCGATGCGGCCCAGCATCAACTTGCCTATGTTGGCATCCAGGGTTGGTGCGTCCTCCCGGATAAAGTGCGTGCCAGTGGCGAATGCTTCGTGGCTGTACGCGTAGCCCGGCTCGGTGCCGACCCGCAGGCCCGTGAGATCGTCCACCGAACGGATGTTGTAGGGCCGTGTCCGCGCATGGAAAAGGACCATGGCACTCTCGGCCATGGGTTCGCTGGGGAAGATCATGGTCTTGGCGCGCTCGTCACTGTAGAAAGCGTCCAGCAGGATATCCAGCTTGCCATCGGCCATCTTGCGCAGGCAGCGCCGCCAGGGCTCCAAGGTGATTTCATAGCTGACGCCGAGGTTGCTGAGCGCCAGTTGCAGAAGGTCGGCATCAATGCCGCGGACCTGGCCGTCTTCCAGCAGGGTGTAGGGCGGCCATTCGTTTGTGCACACCTTGAGGGGCTGAGCATGGCCGGTGATGCACCAGCCGAGCAGAACGATCAGTGCGGAGACTCTTGCCACGATGCAGTGTCCTCACTCAAGTACCTTTATGACTGTAGTGGGGCTCGTGGCAGAGGTCGGTCTCTTTCGTCTGCATTTTGTACCGGTCAGCTGACCAGCTTGTAACAGGGTATATACGCGCTGCCGCCCGGCAGCTTCATGCGGTGCTGCTCGACGAAGGCATGCAGCAGGCGGTCCAGCGGACGCAGGATGCTCGGGTCGCCCTTGATTTCGTAGGGGCCGTGCTCCTCGATCATGCGGATGCCGTGGGCCTTGACGTTGCCGGCGACGATGCCGGAGAAGGCGCGGCGCAGGTTGGCGGCGAGTGCATGCACCGGCTGCTCGCGAGTCAGGTCGAGCGCCGCCATGTTGGCATGGGTCGGCACGAACGGACGCTGGAAGCTTTCGTCGATCTTCAGTAGCCAGTTGAAATGGAAGGCATCGTTGCGCTCGCGGCGGAACTGCGCCACGTCCTTGATCCCCGCAGCCATCTGCCTGGCCACTTCGGCCGGGTCGTTGATGATCATCCGGTAGCGCTGCTGGGCCGTCCGGCCAAGGGTGGCACCGATGAAGTCATGCAGCTGCTGCAGGTAGGGCTCGGCGCTGCGCGGGCCGGTGAGGATCACCGGGAAGGGCAGGTCGGCGTTGTCCGGATGGGTGAGGATGCCGAGCAGGTAGAGGAACTCCTCGGCCGTGCCGACGCCGCCGGGGAAGATGATGATGCCGTGACCGACGCGGACGAAGGCCTCCAGGCGCTTCTCGATGTCGGGCAGGATCACCAGCTCGTTGACGATCGGGTTGGGCGCTTCGGCGGCGATGATGCCCGGCTCGGTCAGCCCCAGGTAGCGGCCGCTGCCGATGCGCTGCTTGGCATGGGCGATGGTGGCGCCTTTCATCGGCCCCTTCATCACGCCGGGACCGCAGCCGGTGCAGATATCCAGGCGGCGCAGGCCGAGCTCGTGGCCGACCTTCTTGGTGTACTTGTATTCCTCGGTGCTGATCGAGTGGCCGCCCCAGCACACCACCATCCGCGGCTCGGCACCGGCGCGCAGGGTGCGGGCGTTGCGCAGCAGGTGGAAAACGTAGTCGGTGATGCCCTGCGAGCTGTCGAAGTCGATGCGCTGGTTTTCCAGCTCGCTTTGCGTGTAGACGATGTCGCGCAGGGCGCTGAACAGCATCTCGCGGGTGCTGGCGATCATCTCGCCATCGACGAAGGCATCGGCCGGGGCGTTGCGCAGTTCCAGGCGAATGCCGCGGTCCTGCTGGTGGATGAGCACCTCGAAATCGGGGTAGGCCTCGAGAATGGTCTTGGCGTTGTCGCTGTGCGAGCCGGTGTTGAGGATCGCCAGCGCGCATTGGCGGAACAGGGCGTAGATGCTCCCGGAACCGGTCTCGCGCAGCTGCTGCACTTCGCGCTGGGAGAGGGTTTCCAGGCTGCCCTTGGGGCTTACCGAGGCGTTGATCTTGTTGCGTACCAGAGTCATCGAGGCTTCCGTGTCGGACGCGCGCCCGCGTCGGAACGGCGGCGCGCAGGGTGTGTCTGGCATGAGATCGCGCCGCCGCCGCAAAGTTGCCGGGCGGCGCGCTCGCCTCAGCGCGGCAGCTTGAGGTTGTTCCAGATGGCCAGGCTGGCATCGGCCTGGTTGAGGGTATAGAAGTGCAGGCCCGGAGCGCCGCCCTGCAGCAGGCGTTCGCACATTTCGGTCACCACCTGCTCGCCGAAGGCCTGGATGCTCTCCAGGTCATCGCCATAGGCTTCCAGTTGCTTGCGGATCCAGCGCGGAATCTCGGCGCCGCAGGCGTCGGAGAAGCGCGCCAGCTTGCTGTAGTTGGTGATCGGCATGATGCCTGGGACGATCGGCAGGTCGACACCCAGCTTGCGCACGCGCTCGACGAAGTAGAAGTAGCAGTCGGCGCTGAAGAAGTACTGGGTGATGGCGCTGTTGGCGCCGGCCCGGCACTTGCGCACGAAGTTCTGCAGGTCGTCCTCGTAGCTGCGCGCCTGCGGGTGCACTTCCGGGTAGGCGGCCACTTCGATGTGGAAGTGATCACCGGTCTCGCTGCGGATGAACTCCACCAGCTCGTTGGCGTAGCGCAGCTCGCCGCTGGCCATGCCCATGCCGGACGGCAGGTCGCCGCGCAGGGCAACGATGCGCTTGATCCCGGAATTCTTGTACTGGCTGAGCAGGCTGCGCAGCTCGTCCTTGCTGTCACCGACGCAGGACAGGTGCGGCGCGGTCGGCACGCCGACATCGCCATCCAGTTGCAGCACGGTGTTGAGGGTGCGGTCGCGGGTGGAGCCGCCGGCACCGTAAGTGCAGGAGAAGAAATCCGGGTTGTAGCCGGCCAGCTGGCGGGCCACGCCCATCAGCTTCTCGTGGCCGGCCTCGGTCTTGGTGGGGAAGAACTCGAAACTGTAGCGACGTTCTTGCGACATAAATCTGGTCCTTGCAGACGCGAAGAAGGCGCGGCGTTGCCGCCCCGCCTTCCCGGTGCATCAGTAGCGGTAGGTGTCCGGCTTGAACGGGCCTTCTACGGTAACGCCGATGTAGTCGGCCTGCTGCTTGGTCAGCTGGGTGACGACGCCACCGAAGCCCTTGACCATTTCCAGCGCCACTTCCTCGTCGAGCTTCTTCGGCAGCACTTCCACGGTCAGGCGCTCGGCCTTCTTCTCCGGGGAGAGGTCGGCGAACTTCTGCTCGTACAGGAAGATCTGCGCCAGCACCTGGTTGGCGAAGGAGCCGTCCATGATCCGGCTCGGGTGGCCGGTGGCGTTGCCCAGGTTCACCAGGCGGCCTTCGGCCAGCAGGATCAGGTAGTCGTCGTTGGCCGGATCGAAGCTGCCGGCGCCGGTGCGGTGGATCTTGTGCACCTGCGGCTTGACCTCTTCCCACGCCCAGTTCTTGCGCATGAAGGCGGTGTCGATCTCGTTGTCGAAGTGACCGATGTTGCACACCACGGCGCGCTTCTTCAGGGCCTTGAGCATGCCGGCGTCGCAGACATTGACGTTACCGGTGGTGGTGACGATCAGGTCGATCTTGCCCAGCAGGTCGCGGTCGACGCAGGCCTCGGTGCCATCGTTGATGCCGTTCTTGTACGGGGAGACCAGCTCGAAGCCGTCCATGCAGGCCTGCATGGCGCAGATCGGGTCGATCTCGGTGACCTTGACGATCATGCCTTCCTGGCGCAGGGACTGGGCCGAACCCTTGCCCACGTCGCCGTAGCCGATCACCAGGGCCTGCTTGCCGGACAGCAGGTGGTCGGTGCCGCGCTTGATGGCGTCGTTCAGGCTGTGGCGGCAGCCGTACTTGTTGTCGTTCTTGCTCTTGGTGACCGCGTCGTTGACGTTGATCGCCGGGACCTTGAGGGTGCCGGCCTTGAGCATGTCGAGCAGGCGGTGCACACCGGTGGTGGTCTCTTCGGTCACGCCGTGGATGCGCTCGAGCATCTGCGGGTATTTCTTGTGCAGGATCTCGGTCAGGTCACCGCCGTCGTCCAGCACCATGTTGGCGTCCCACGGCTGGCCGTCCTTGAGGATGGTCTGCTCGATGCACCACTCGTACTCTTCCTCGGTCTCGCCTTTCCAGGCGAAAACCGGGATGCCGGCAGCGGCGATGGCAGCGGCCGCTTGGTCCTGGGTGGAGAAGATGTTGCAGCTGGACCAGCGCACTTCGGCGCCCAGCGCGACCAGGGTCTCGATCAGCACGCCGGTCTGGATGGTCATGTGGATGCAGCCGATGATCTTGGCGCCTTTCAGCGGCTGGCTGGCGGCGTACTTGCGACGCAGGCCCATCAGTGCCGGCATCTCGGACTCGGCGATAATCAGTTCCTTGCGGCCCCACTCGGCCAGGGAAATGTCGGCGACTTTATAATCGGTAAAAGCAGCGCTCATGCAAAAGCTCTCCATTCGTTGTCTGCGAATGGGCGCCGTTGATGCGTTTGGGTAACGCCCCATCCGAGCCTGACAGGCGGTCTTTCAGCCTGCTGCAGCGCCCCTCGGACAGGTGGCGGGCATGACCGGGTGAAGCCGGCCATGTGAAGCCCGCCGATTATAGCCATCCCGGCGGCGCAGCCCAAGGTCTTCCGTCGTGCAGCATTCTGCGACAGCCTGGCGCTTGGCGATCGAGGGTGGACTGGCAATACTGTCGCCCCCTTCGTCCGTGATTGGCTGTAGATATGAAGTCGAAACTGCTCCTTGGCCTGCTGGCTGTGACGCTGCTGGTGGGCTGTGACCGGGTCGATCCCAACTCTCCGCTGGGCAAGCGCCAGGGCCTGTTCGAAGAGATGCTGCGCACCAGTGAAGATCTGGGCGGCATGCTGCGTGGGCGCCTGAGCTTCAATGAGCAGCGTTTCGCCGAGGGCGCGGCCAAGCTCGACGAGCTGTCGCGCCAGCCCTGGCAGTACTTCCCGCAGGTGCGCGAAAGCGACGGCGACAGCCAGGCGCGCGATGAGGTGTGGCAGCGCCAGGAGCGCTTCCAGCAGCTGGCGCGGGAGCTGGAAGCCGCCACCGCCGAGCTGCGTGGCGCCGCCCAGGTCAAACCGTTGAAGGCGCGCGCACTGGAGGCGCCGGTGGCCAAGGTCGAGGCGGCCTGCAAGGCCTGCCACGAAGAGTTCCGCATCTACTAGAAACCCTCGATGCCGCTGCGCTGCAACTGTTCGCGCAGGTGCAGCACCTCCGGGTGGCGGAAGAAGGCTGTCAGCTGGGCGGCTCGAGTCGGGCCCACGCCGGCATAGGCGTCCCAGTCCGCTGCCTCGCGTGCCGCCAGTGCTGCCCAGTCGCCCTGCAGCGGCGCCGAGCCGCTGGGTGGCAGGCCCAGGGCGCGCAGCCATTGCGCGAAGGGGCGCTGCCGCGCGCTGGCGAAGCTGGCGGACAGGCTTGCCGCGCTGCGCTGGCCGAAGCCCGGGCGGCGGGCCAGTTCTTCTTCCGCCAGTGTCAGCCAGTCCAGCAACCCCTGCAGTTGCAGCTTTTCCCAGGTGCCGGCGCCGACGCCGGGCAGCGCCAGGCCCTGCTTGCCGCCCAGCCACTGCAGGCGCGCGGCGAATTGGCTGGCGCAGCCGGGCGTCGGCCGAAAGCAGCTGAGGGCGTGGTGCTGCGCCGGGTCCGGTACCTGCAGTTGCGTGCGCTGCTGGGCACGCCAGACCACGCTCTCCATGTGCGGGATGGTCAGGCCGGCGAGGGCGATGGCCACCTGGTCGCCGGGCCGCACATCCAGCTCGCGCCAGCGTTGCAATGAACCGAGGCTGACGCGGCGCACCTGGCGTCCGTCCAGTTCGACCGCCTGCAGCTGCAATAGCGGGGTGATGCGCCCCGTGCGGCCAATCTCGAACCGCACGGCACGCACCTGGGCCAGGGCCTGACGCGGTGGGTATTTCCAGGCCGCGGCCCAGCTCGGCGGCTCAGCGCTCCAGCTGTCGCCAGATGGGCGCTGGCCCTGGCGCAGCACCACGCCATCGCTGGCAAACGGCAGGGGCTGGTGATACCAGCGCTCGCGCCATTGGCCGGCCTCCGCCGCCGTGCGCAGCGGCAGGGTCAGCGCGACGCTATCGGCGAAACCCAGCGCGCGCAGGCCCTGCAGGCGCTCGGTCATGCTCGCCGGGCCGTTCGGCCAGTCCCAGACGAACAGGCCCACCTGCCGGGCGCGCGGTTCATCCAGCGTGCCGCGTGCCATGGCGCCCGCGGCCAGGCCGCGCAGGCCATTGCCGCCGTCACGGGCCTGCACGTGATCGTCGACGCGCCAGTACAGCTCGCCCTGCAGGATCAGTGCGTCGCGGTGGGGCAGGTTCTGTGGAATGGCGCCGATCAGTCGGGCGCGCGCCGTCCAGTCCTGGCCGCTGCGGCCGTCGCCGCGGCTGATCACCTGCTGCAGCCTGCCGTCGCGGTAGACCAGGGTGACGGCGACGCCATCGACCTTGGGCTGGATCCACAGGTCGTCGCGGCCGACCATCCAGGCGCGCACGGCGTGTGCGTCGCGCAACTTGGCCAGGCCGGTCTGCGCCACCGGGTGGGCGACAGGGCCACCGGCGCCCTGCAGCGGGGCGGCGGTCGTCGTGGCCTCCGCGGGGAAGCAGGCATGCCAGTCTTCCAGGCGCTGGCGCGACTGGTCGTAGAGTTCGTCGCTGATCGGCGAGCGGCCCTGGCGGTGATAGGCGTCGTCCCAGTCGGCGAGCTGCGCGGCGAGTGCCGCCAGCTCCCGTCGGGCCTGTTCGGCGGGCCAGTCGGGGCAGGGCGCGGCGGCCACCTGGCCGGCGCACAGGGCCAGAAACAGCGGAAAGAGGCGAGGGGGCATGGCGAGCGTCCTTGCTCAGGGTGACAAGCGACAAGCCTAGCCCAGGGCATAAAAAAGCCCCGCCGAAGCGGGGCTTTGCGTCGCGGCAACCTAGCCTTACAGGCCGGCGGCGGCGCGCAGGGCGTCGACCTTGTCGGTCTTTTCCCAGGTGAAGGTGCTGAAGGTGTCGCTGCCGACGGTCTTCTGCTGCGGGGTGCGGCCGAAGTGGCCGTAGGCCGCGGTGTCGCGATACATCGGGTGGAGCAGGTCGAGCATCTTGGTGATGGCGTACGGGCGCAGGTCGAACACTTCGCGCACCAGCTGGATGATCTTGTCTTCGGCGATCTTGTGGGTGCCGAAGGTGTTGACCGAGATGGAGGTCGGCTGGGCCACGCCGATGGCGTAGGACACCTGGATCTCGCAGCGCTCGGCCAGGCCGGCGGCAACGATGTTCTTGGCCACGTAGCGGCCGGCGTAGGCAGCCGAACGGTCGACCTTGGACGGGTCCTTGCCGGAGAAGGCGCCGCCGCCGTGGCGTGCCATGCCGCCGTAGGAGTCGACGATGATCTTGCGCCCGGTCAGGCCGCAGTCACCTACCGGGCCGCCGATCACGAAGTTGCCGGTCGGGTTGATGTGGAACTGGGTGTCCTTGTGCAGCAGCTCGGCCGGCAGGGTGTGCTTGATGATCAGCTCCATCACCGCTTCACGCAGGTCGGGCAGCGATACTTCCGGGCTGTGCTGGGTGGACAGCACCACGGCGTCGATGCCGACCACCTTGCCGTTCTCGTAGCGGCAGGTGACCTGGCTCTTGGCATCCGGACGCAGCCACGGCAGCAGGCCGGACTTGCGCGCCTCGGCCTGGCGCTCGACCAGGCGGTGCGAGAAGCAGATCGGTGCCGGCATCAGCACGTCGGTCTCGTTGCTGGCGTAGCCGAACATCAGGCCCTGGTCGCCGGCGCCCTGGTCTTCCGGCTTGGCACGGTCGACGCCCTGGTTGATGTCCGGGGACTGCTTGCCAATGATGTTCATCACGCCGCAGGTGGCGCCGTCGAAGCCGACGTCGGAGCTGGTGTAGCCGATGTCGCAGATCACGTCGCGGACGATCTGCTCGAGGTCGACCCAGGCGCTGGTGGTGACTTCGCCGGCGACGATGGCGACGCCGGTCTTGACCAGGGTCTCCACGGCCACGCGGGCGTGTTTGTCCTGGGCGATGATGGCGTCGAGGACGGCATCGGAAATCTGGTCGGCGATCTTGTCCGGGTGGCCTTCGGACACGGATTCGGAGGTAAACAGGGAGTATTCGCTCATTTCAAAATCCTATTCATACCTGAGTTTGCTTCGCATCCGGCTTGGCAAAGTGCCGTACCTGAATCTGAAAGCCGTTCTTGAGGCCCACATAGAGGCTCTCGCCGGGCGTGAGCCCCGCGGCATCGGCCCAGCGGGCCAGATCTTCCTGTTCGAAGCCTAGCCAGAGGTCGCCGCAGGCCGTCCTGGCCCAGCTCTGGTCATGGCTGCACAGCTCGGTGATCAGCAGGCTGCCGGTCGGTCTGACCAGACGTGCCAGCTGCTTCAGCGCCTCGGCCGGGGCGGCGAAATGGTGCAGCACCATGTTCACCACCACGCAGTCGGCGGCGTCGATCTCGTCCCTGAGTGCATCGGCGAGCTTGAGCTCGACATTGCCCAGTCGTTCGTTGTCACAGCGCTGGCGCGCCAGCTCCAGCATCGCCTCGCTGTTGTCCAGCGCTACCACCCGGGCGAAGCGGCGGGCCAGCTCCGGGAGGAAGCCGCCATCGCCGGGGCCGACTTCCAGCGCCGTGCTTTCGGCGGCGAAGCCCAGCGCATCGAGCAGTGCCAGCACGCTGTCGCGGTACTGCGGCAGGCCGGCGATCAGGTCCTGCTGGGCCTGGAACTTGTCTGCCGCGCGGGCGAAGAAGTCGCGGCTGGCGGCGGCGCGCTGGGCGTGCACGGCAGCGATGCGCGCCTCGACTTCGGCCGGTAGCTGCAGGCCGTCGACTTCCGCCAGCAGCGCGCCGTGCAGGGTGCCGCCGAGCAGCTCGCCCTGCGGCAGGGCGCGGCGGTAGAACACGGCGTTGCCTTCGCGGCGGGTGGCCACCAGGCCGGCTTGGGCCAGGACCTTGAGGTGGTGGCTCATGCCTGACTGACCGATGGCGAAGATCTGCGCCAGTTCCAGCACGCCGAACGAGTCGTTGGCCAGCGCGCGCAGTACGTTCAGGCGCAGCGGGTCGCCGCCGGCCTTGCACAGGGCGGCGAGCTCATCGGCTGGCTCGAAGCGGAGCTGGGGCACGCGCATATTCATAGGGCCGGCAGTCTAGTCGGTCACTTTTCATCCAGCAACAGCAATATCAAAAAGTTTTGATATTGCTGTCGATCATCTGCAGGAAGGCGGCTGGCGCCGGGTTCAGGCGGCTGCCCGGGCGCCACAGCACATGCAGCTCGCGTTCGATCTGCAGATCGCGCACATCGAGCTGCACCAGGCGGCCGTCGGCCAGTTCCTCTTCCACCACCAACTGCGACAACCAGGCGATGCCGCGTCCGCCGGCGATCAGGCGTTTGAGCGGCTCGGTGCCGCCGCCGATCATCGCCGCGCGTGCTTCCATGCCGCGGGTGCGGTAGGCCTGCTCGATACTGGCTCGGGCGCCGGAGCCGGGTTCGCGCAGGTACAGTTCGTGCGCCTGCAGTTCGGCCAGCCGCAGGCTCTGGCGGCCGGCCAGTGGGTGCGCGGGGCCGACCACCGGCAGCAACTGGTCGCGAGCGAGCAGGTGGTGGGCATAGTCCTCGGCCGGGAAGGGGCCTTCGACGAAACCCAGGCTGATCAGTGCGTCATCCAGCTGCTGCAGCACTTCCCGGGTGTTGCTCATCTGCAGGCTGACGAACACGCCAGGGTGCTTTTCGCGGAAGCTATTGAGCAGCGGTGGCAGCCAGTAAGCGCCCAGGGTGGCGCTGGCGCCGAGGCTCAGCTCGCCGTGGCCGAGACCGGCCAGGTCGCGCAGGTCCCGCTCGGCAGCCTGCTCCAGGGCGAAGATGCGCTCGGCGAACTGCAGCAGGCGCTGGCCACCCTCAGTGGGCGTCACGCCGCGCGGGTGGCGGTCGAACAGGGCCAGGCCGAGGCTGGCCTCCAGGTCGCGGATTTCCCGGGTCACCGCCGGCTGGCTGATGTGCAGGGTCTCCGCGCCACGGCTGACGCTGCCGGCCTGGGCGACGGCGAGAAAGACCTTGAGGTGGTGCAGGTTCATAGATATTCCATATCAATTAGGTATCTATGTGATGCTGAATATGTATTTTTAATATGGCAAGTAGCGCCTTAGCCTGACCCTGTCTGTAGTCACCCCACGGGACCACCCGACCGGAGTCTTATGCCTCGTCCTTTCACTCGCTTGCCCGAACCCTGGGCATTTATCCGTCACTTCACTCCCAACTGGTTCGCCGTGACCATGGGTACCGGCGTGCTTGCCCTGGTGATTGCCCGCCTACCCTGGGCAGTACCTGGACACATGGCGCTGGCCGAAGCCCTGTGGCTGTTCGGTGTGGTCCTGTTCGCCCTGTTCACCCTGCTGTTCCTCGCCCGTCTGGTGCTGCACCGCGACACCCTGTGGCCGATGCTGCTGCACCCGGTGCAGTCGATGTTCCTCGGGGCCATTCCGATGGGGCTGGCGGTGCTGGTCAACGGTCTGCTGCAGTTTGGTCCGGCGCGCTGGGGCGAGGGGGTGTATGCGCTGGCGCACGGCCTGTGGTGGCTGGATGCGTCCCTGGCGCTGGGCAGCGCCTTGCTGGTGCCCTACCTGATGTTTACCCGGCAGAGTCACGCGCTGGAGAAGATGACGGCCGTGTGGCTGCTGCCGATCGTCGCGCCGGAGGTGGCGGCAGGCGCCGCCGGCGCGCTGGCGCCGCACCTGGACCCGGCTGCCGCGCGCCAGATACTGGTGGTCGGCTTCATTCTCTGGGGTATGTCGCTGGCCCTGGCCTTCTCGCTGATCACCCTGGTGCTGCTGCGCCTGGCCCTGCACAAGCTGCCGGACACCGACTTCGCCGCCACCAGCTGGCTGCCGCTGGGGCCCCTGGCCACTGGCTGTCTCGGCCTGCTGAGCATGGGGCAGGCGGCGCCTGCCGCATTCGCCGGTACACCGCTGGCCGCAGCGGCAGAGCTGGCGCACGGCATCGGCCTGGTCGGCGGATTGGCCTTGTGGGGCGCCGGGCTGTGGTGGCTGGTCATCGCCACCCTGTTCACTCGCCATTACATCCGCGACAACATGGCCTTCAACCTCGGCTGGTGGGGTTTCACCTTCCCGCTCGGGGTGTTCGCCCTGGCCACCTTCGAGTTGCTGCACCTGACCGAGCTGCGCTTCTTCGCCTGGGTCGGCCTGGTGCTGGCGGTGCAGCTGACGGCGGTCTGGCTGCTGGTGCTGCAGCGCACGCTGCGGGGAATGTGGCACGGCGAGCTGTTCCGTGCCCCTTGCCTGAGTACGCCGCAGCCCGCAGCGCACGGCGTTTTCAGCGCCGATTGAGGCTGGCGGAAGGGGCTTCGACCATCTGTCATTGCCCCTGGGGGCCTGGCTGGGCGAAAATACGCGCCTTTTACGTGACCAGCCCCCCGCAGGAGATTAGCGATGCCCAGCCGTCGTGAGCGAGCCAATGCCATTCGTGCCCTCAGCATGGATGCCGTGCAAAAGGCCAACAGCGGCCACCCCGGCGCCCCCATGGGCATGGCCGACATCGCCGAAGTGCTGTGGCGTGACTACCTCAAGCACAACCCGCAGAACCCGCAGTGGGCCGACCGCGACCGCTTCGTGCTGTCCAACGGCCACGGCTCGATGCTGATCTACTCGCTGCTGCACCTGACCGGCTACGACCTGTCGATCGACGATCTGAAGAACTTCCGTCAGCTGCACAGCAAGACCCCGGGTCACCCGGAGTACGGCTACACCCCGGGCGTGGAGACCACCACCGGTCCGCTGGGCCAGGGCATCGCCAATGCCGTGGGCTTCGCCATCGCCGAGAAGGTGCTGGGTGCGCAGTTCAACCGCCCCGGCCACAGCATCGTCGACCACCACACCTACGTGTTCCTGGGCGACGGCTGCATGATGGAAGGCATCAGCCATGAAGTCTGCTCGCTGGCCGGCACCCTGGGCCTGGGCAAGCTGATCGCCTTCTACGACGACAACGGCATCTCCATCGACGGCGAAGTGCACGGCTGGTTCACCGACGACACCCCGGCGCGCTTCGAAGCCTACGGCTGGCAGGTGATCCGCAATGTCGACGGCCACGATGCCGAGGAAATCCAGACCGCGCTCAAGACCGCGCGCGCCGAAACCGAGCGCCCGACCCTGATCTGCTGCAAGACCGTGATCGGCTTCGGCTCGCCCAACAAGGGCGGCAAGGAAGAGTGCCACGGTGCGCCGCTGGGCAACGACGAGATCGCCCTGACCCGCGCCAAGCTGGGCTGGAACCATGGCCCGTTCGAGATCCCGGCCGACATCTACGCCGAGTGGGATGCCAAGGCCGCCGGTGCCGCCAACGAGGCCGAGTGGAACCAGCGTTTCGCCGCCTACGCCGCTGCCCATCCGGAACTGGCTGCCGAGTTCAAGCGCCGCATGGCTGGCGAGCTGCCGGCTGACTTCGCCGAGAAGGCCGCCGCCTATATCAAGGATGTCGCCGAGAAGGGCGAAACCATCGCCAGCCGCAAGGCCAGCCAGAATGCGCTGAACGCCTTCGGCCCGCTGCTGCCGGAATTCCTTGGCGGCTCCGCTGACCTGGCCGGCTCCAACCTGACCCTGTGGAAGGGCTGCAAGGGCGTGGAAGCCGGCGACGCGGCTGGCAACTACCTGTTCTACGGCGTACGCGAGTTCGGCATGAGCGCCATCATGAACGGCGTGGCCCTGCACGGTGGTTTCATCCCGTACGGCGCGACCTTCCTGATCTTCATGGAATACGCCCGCAACGCCGTGCGCATGTCCGCCCTGATGAAGCAGCGCGTGCTCTACGTCTTCACCCACGACTCCATCGGTCTCGGTGAAGACGGCCCGACTCACCAGCCGATTGAGCAGCTGGCCAGCCTGCGCGGCACGCCGAACCTCGACACCTGGCGCCCGGCCGATGCCGTGGAGTCCGCCGTGGCCTGGAAGTACGCCATCGAGCGCGCCGACGGTCCGTCCGCGCTGATCTTCAGCCGTCAGAACCTGCCGCATCAGGCCCGCGATGCCCAGCAACTGGCTGATATCGCCCGCGGTGCCTACGTCCTCAAGGACTGCGCCGGCGAGCCGGAGCTGATCCTGATCGCCACCGGTTCGGAAGTCGGCCTGGCTGTGCAGGCTTTCGAGAAGCTGAGCGAGCAGGGCAAAAAGGTCCGCGTCGTTTCCATGCCGTCGACCAGCGTGTTCGACCAGCAGGACGCCGCCTACAAGCAGGCCGTACTGCCGCTGCAGGTTGGCGCGCGCATCGCCATCGAGGCCTCGCATGCCGACTACTGGTACAAGTACGTCGGTCTGGAAGGCCGCATCATCGGCATGACCACCTTTGGTGAGTCGGCGCCTGCCGCGCAGCTGTTCGAGGAGTTCGGCTTCACCGTCGAGAACATCCTGGAAACCGCTGCCGAGCTGCTGGACGCCTGAGTCACCCCTCTCCCGCTTGCGGGAGAGGGGCAGCGGTAGAGGGCTGCTTTGCTGGCGACCCTCTCCCCATCCCTCTCCCATGAATGGGAGAGGGGGCTGCCCTGTCATCGAGAGAGCCCATGCCCAACGCCCGCCCCTACAAAGTCGCCCTCAACGGCTACGGCCGTATCGGTCGCTGCGTGCTGCGCGCCTTGCACGAGCGCGGCGCGGCGGCGGGCTTTGAGATCGTGGCGCTGAACGACCTGGCCGACCAGGCCAGCATCGAATACCTGACCCGCTTCGACTCCACCCACGGCCGCTTCCCCGGCCAGGTGCAGGTCGACGGTGATTGCCTGCACATCAATGGCGACTGCGTGAAGGTGCTGCGCCAGAGCGAGCCGGAAGGCATCGACTGGGCCGCGCTGGGCATCGACCTGCTGCTGGAATGCTCCGGCGTGTACCATAGCCGTGCCGATGGCGAGCGCTTCCTCAGGGCCGGCGCGCCGCGGGTGCTGTTCTCCCAGCCGATGGCCAGCGAAGCGGACATCGATGCCACCGTGGTGTTCGGGGTCAACCAGCAACGCCTGAGCGGCGCGGAAAAGCTGGTGTCGAATGCGTCCTGCACCACCAATTGCGCGGTGCCGCTGCTCAAATTGCTCAACGAGACGCTGGGCATCGAGTACATCTCGATCACCACCATCCACTCGGCCATGAACGACCAGCCGGTGATCGACGCCTACCACCACGAAGACCTACGCCGCACGCGCTCGGCCTTCCAGTCGGTGATTCCGGTGTCCACCGGCCTGGCGCGGGGTATCGAGCGCCTGCTGCCGGAACTCGCCGGGCGCGTGCAGGCCAAGGCCATCCGCGTGCCGACGGTGAACGTGTCCTGCCTCGACATCACCCTGCAGGTGGCGCGTGACACCAGTGCCGCCGAGATCAATGCCGTGCTGCGCCAGGCCGCCGAGGCCGGTCCGCTGCAGGGCCTGCTGGCCTACACCGAACTGCCGCATGCCAGCTGCGATTTCAACCATGATGCCCATTCCGCCATCGTCGACGGCAGCCAGACCCGGGTCTCCGGCCCGCGCCTGGTCAACCTGCTGGCCTGGTTCGACAACGAATGGGGCTTTGCCAACCGTATGCTCGACGTCGCGGAGCACTTCCTCGCCGTCGCCAATTCCTCCAAGTAACCAGCCCCCGTGAAGGACTGACCATGACCGTTCTGAAGATGACCGATCTCGACCTCGCCGGTAAGCGCGTGCTGATCCGCGAAGACCTCAACGTGCCGGTGAAGGACGGCGTGGTGAAGAGCGACGCGCGCATCCTCGCCTCCCTGCCGACCATCAAGCTGGCCCTGGAGAAGGGCGCGGCGGTGATGGTCTGCTCGCACCTGGGCCGCCCGACCGAGGGCGAGTTCTCCGAGGAGAACAGCCTGGCGCCGGTCGCCGCCTACCTGAGCAAGGCCCTGGGCCGTGAAGTGCCGCTGGTCAAGGACTACCTGGGCGGCGTCGAGGTGAAAGCCGGCGACATCGTCCTGTTCGAGAACGTGCGCTTCAACAAGGGCGAGAAGAAGAACGCCGACGAGCTGGCCCAGCAGTACGCTGCCCTGTGCGACGTGTTTGTCATGGACGCCTTCGGCACCGCCCACCGCGCCGAGGGCTCGACCCACGGCGTGGCCAAGTTCGCCAAGGTCGCCGCTGCCGGCCCGCTGCTGGCCGCCGAGCTGGACGCCCTGGGCAAGGCCCTGGGCAACCCGCAACGGCCGATGGCGGCCATCGTCGCCGGCTCCAAGGTGTCGACCAAGCTCGACGTGCTGAACAGCCTGAGCCAGATCTGCGACCAGCTGATCGTCGGCGGCGGCATTGCCAACACCTTCCTCGCCGCGGCCGGGCACAAGGTCGGCAAGTCGCTGTACGAGGCCGATCTGGTCGACACCGCCAAGGCCATCGCCGCCAAGGTCAGCGTGCCGCTGCCGGTCGACGTGGTGGTGGCCAAGGCCTTCGCCGAAGACGCCGAAGCGACTGTGAAAGCCATCGCCGACGTTGCCGACGACGACATGATCCTCGACATCGGCCCGCAGACTGCCGCGCAGTTCGCCGAGCTGCTGAAGTCGTCCAAGACCATCCTGTGGAACGGCCCGGTCGGCGTGTTCGAGTTCGACCAGTTCGGCAACGGCACCAAGGTGCTGGCCCAGGCCATCGCCGAGAGCCCGGCGTTCTCCATCGCCGGTGGTGGCGACACCCTGGCCGCGATCGACAAGTACGGCGTGGGCGAGCAGATTTCCTACATCTCCACCGGCGGCGGTGCCTTCCTCGAATTCGTCGAGGGCAAGGTCCTGCCGGCCGTGGAAGTGCTGGAACAGCGCGCCAAGTAACCTCTTCTCCCGTTTACGGGAGAGGGGAGCAAAGGCCAACCGGAGAACCACCATGCTGAAACAAGCAAGCTGCACCCTGGCCCTGGTTGCCCTGCTGGGTGGCTGTGCCAGTCAGCCGCCGAGCGACGAGTGGACCCGCTGGGTCTGCGACAGCCAGGCCGAAGTGCTGTGGCGTCTTGCCGACGCCGATGGTGAGAGCGTGGACCTGCGCCTGGGCGGCGACGATATCGTCCATCGCCTGGTGCAGGAGCCGTCAGGCTCCGGTGCGCTTTACAGCGACGGCATACTGGCCTTCCACACCAAGGGTGAGGAAGGTCTGGTGTACCGGGTGGCCGATGACGACCTGATCGGTCGCGGCTGCCGCGCCCGCTAGCGGCAAAGCATTTGCATGACCCCGCGCTCAGGCTGTGCGCGGGTTGGGATGGCGGGGCAGCCCGACGTCCGGAGACTTGAACCAGGCTCGCCCGTGGGGCAGGCTTGCACGATTAACGACCCATTCCGGGAGACAGGAACACCATGGCACTCATCAGTATGCGCCAGATGCTCGACCACGCCGCCGAATTCGGCTACGGCGTGCCGGCCTTTAACGTCAACAACCTCGAGCAGATGCGCGCGATCATGGAAGCGGCCGACAAGACCGATTCCCCGGTGATCGTCCAGGCTTCTGCCGGCGCCCGCAAATACGCCGGTGCGCCCTTCCTGCGCCACCTGATCCTGGCCGCCATCGAAGAATTCCCGCATATCCCGGTGTGCATGCACCAGGACCACGGCACCAGCCCGGACGTGTGCCAGCGCTCGATCCAGCTGGGCTTCAGCTCGGTGATGATGGACGGCTCGCTGAAGGAAGACGGCAAGACCCCGGCCGACTACGACTACAACGTCCGCGTCACCCAGCAGACCGTGGCCTTCGCCCACGCCTGCGGCGTGTCCGTGGAAGGCGAGCTGGGCTGCCTGGGCAGCCTGGAAACCGGTATGGCCGGTGAAGAAGACGGCGTTGGTGCCGAAGGCGTACTGGACCACAGCCAGCTGCTGACCGACCCGGAAGAAGCCGCGGCCTTCGTCAAGGCCACCCAGGTCGATGCCCTAGCTATCGCCATCGGCACCAGCCACGGCGCCTACAAGTTCACCAAGCCGCCGACCGGCGACGTGCTCTCCATCGAGCGCATCAAGGAAATCCACAAGCGCATCCCCAACACCCACCTGGTGATGCACGGCTCCTCCTCGGTACCGCAGGAGTGGCTGAAGGTGATCAACGAGTTCGGCGGCGACATCAAGGAAACCTACGGCGTGCCGGTCGAGGAAATCGTCGAGGGCATCAAGCACGGCGTGCGCAAGGTCAACATCGACACCGACCTGCGTCTGGCCTCCACCGGTGCCATCCGCCGCATGATGGCCGAGCACCCGAGCGAGTTCGACCCGCGCAAGTTCTTCGCCAAGACCATCGTCGCCATGCGTGACATCTGCATCGCCCGCTACGAAGCCTTCGGCACCGCCGGCAACGCCTCCAAGATCAAGCCGATCTCCCTGGAAGGCATGTACCAGCGCTACGCCAGTGGCGAGCTGGCGGCCAAGGTCAACTAAGCCGTCATGCTTTACCCGAAAGCCCCGCTCTGCGGGGCTTTTTCTTACCTGGAGGAGCGCCAATGACCTTACGCATCCTGTCGCTGGGCGCCGTTCTGCTGCTGGCCGGCTGTGCCAGCCAGGCGCCGGCGCCCGAGCAGCCTGCGAGCGTGCCGTTGGCGGTCAGTCCTGGCGACCCGCAGCGCTGCATCGAACGCGCCGACTGCACCATCAAGGTCTCGCGCACGCTGCTGTTCGTCTTCGACTATGCGGCGGCCGGCGGCCATCTGCTGCAGCGCCGGGAGCGGCTGTTGTTCACCCCCGCCGATGCGCCGCCGAGCGACTGGCCGGCGATCTACATCCGCCTGGCCAAGCCGGCCGACAGCCGCTTCGACTTCAATGCCGGGTGCAAGGCGGAGCACTGCCGCTACAGCGCCGAGCAGTTGCTGCGGGTCTATCGCAGCTACCTGGCAGGCAAGCCCTGTTCGCTGTTGAAGAACGAGGCCATCGAGTCCTGTGTCGAAGTCGACGGTATCCGGTAAGTGGCACGAGCGTGCATGACGTTCGTCGGCTTTTACGGAGGATGCAGCGCTTAGCCTTCAAGCCCGAAAGGTTATTTCCGATAGCCGGGATATGCTGAAAGAAGGTTTATCCCGAGCCTGCCCTGCGCCCTATGGCGGCGCCAGGTGCCAGCAGTCACAGAGCAGGAGTAATCATGGGCTCAATAAAAACAATCCAGGCCCGCTACACCCTCATCTTCATTGCCTTCGTCGTGGTGGTTTTCTTGCTGACCGAGGAGGGCATCCGTCATTTCGTCACGCCCAAGTTGAAGGCTGCCGAAGAACAACTGGTGCTGAGCAAGGTCAACAAGATCTCCGAGGCCATTCTCTTCGAGCTGGCCAAGGTGGAAGCGCAGTCGCGCAGCATCACCCAGACCATCCCGCTGCTCGATAGCGCCAGCATCGATGTCGTGGTGCCCGGCCTGGTTGACCAGTACGGCGATCCCAAGGTGTTCGGCGGCGGTATCTGGCCGCTGCCGCAGAAGCGCTCCGAGCAGGACAAGCACAGTACCTTCTTCCACCGCGACGCCAGCGGCAAGATGACGGTGAACACCTACTGGAACTCCGCCGAGTCGCTGAAGTACTACGAGCAGCCCTGGCACCGCGCCGGCATGCAGGCGCCGCGCGGGCAATGCGCCTGGGCTGCGGCCTACAAGGATGACGCCAGCGCCCAGCCGCGCACCAACTGCGCCATGGCCATCATGAAGGACGGCGCACCCTTCGGCGTGTCCACCATCGATGTGACCCTGGGCTTCTTCAACCAGCTGGTGGCGGAGAAGGAGCAGGAGATCCAGGGCGAGGTGATGATCGTCGAGCCGGACGGCAAGATCCTCAGCAACCAGGCGCGCATCGGCGGCGAGATCGTGCTGAAGAACGTCGCCGATCTGGCTCGCCAGTCGGTGTTCGTCGGCGAGATCCAGGAAGGCCTGAGCAAGATCGGCCGCGAGACCCTGTACAAGCAGGAGTTTGACAACGACGGCGAGGCCTGGACCTTCTACCTGCAGCCGGTCGAGGGTACGCCCTGGCTGCTGGCCGCGGCCTTGCCGACCCGCCTGCTGGTGGAGAACAGCTCGGACGTGCTCAAGACCCTGGCCATCATTCAGCTGCCGCTGGTGGCGCTGCTGGTGCTGCTGATGCTGTTCGCCATCCGCCAGCTGGTGCAGCGCCTGCATGTGCTGCGCGGCAACATCGATTCGCTGTCGGCCGGCGATGCCGACCTGACCCGACGCATCGCGCTGAAAGGCGAGGACGAGATGGACGCGGTCGGCGAGTCGGTCAACCGCTTCATTGCCTACCTGCAGAACATGATCGCCGACGTGACCCAGGCCTCGGCGGTGATCGCCGAGGAGCTGGCGCAGCTGCAGCAGCAGTCGCGGCACAGCAACGAGGTACTGACCCGGCATGCCGCCGAGACCGATCAGGCGGTCACCGCCATCACCGAGATGAGCTCCACCGCCGACACCGTGGCGCAGAGCGCTACCGAGACGGCCAGCTTCACCCGCGATGCCAATGACAAGGCCGAGCAGTCGCGCGTGGTGGTGGCCGAAGCCTCCAACAGCGTGCTGGCCCTGGTCGATGAAGTGGATAGCGCCACGACGCGGGTCCAGGAGATGCAACAGGATGCCCAGCGCATCAACGATGTGCTCGGGGTGATCGGCGAGATTGCCGGGCAGACCAACCTGCTGGCGCTCAACGCGGCCATCGAGGCGGCGCGTGCGGGCGAGCAGGGCCGCGGCTTTGCCGTGGTGGCCGACGAGGTGCGTGCACTGGCCGGGCGTACCCAGCAGAGCACCTCGGAAATCAACGACATGCTCAGCAAGCTGCAGCAGGGCGTGAGCTCCGCCGTGCAGGCCATGGAGAAGACCAAGGCCAGCTGCCAGGCCACGGCCGACAAGACCTCGCGGGTCAACGTCGGGCTCGACGACATGGCCTCGTCGGTCGGGCGCATTCACGACCTCAGCGCGCAGATCGCCACCGCCGCCGAGGAGCAGAGCGCGGTGACCGAGGAGATCAACCAGAACATGGTCGCCATCCGCCACATGGTCGATGACCTGGTCGCCAGCGGCCAGCAGACCGACAGGAGCACCGATGCCCTGCTGGCTTCCAACCGTCGCCTGGTAGAGCTGGTCAACCGCTTCAAGGTGCGCTGAGCGTCCGTCGTCGGTGGGTGCCTGTGGGCGCCCGCCGGCGGTTAAACTGGCGCCATGAGTACTCCTTTCAAATATCTTCAGGGCTATCCGCCGCACCTGCAGCAGCAGGTGATGCAGATGGTCAGCGAAAACCGCCTGGGCGATTACCTGGCCAGGCGCTATCCCAGTCGCCACCAGGTGCAGAGCGACAAGGCGCTGTACGGTTACACCGTGGAGCTGAAGCAGGAATACCTGCGTAGCGCGCCGGCCATCGACAAGGTGCTGTACGACAACCGCCTCGACCTGACCCATCGCGCACTCGGCCTGCACACGGCGGTATCGCGGGTGCAGGGCGGCAAGCTCAAGGCGAAGAAGGAGATCCGTGTGGCCGCGCTGTTCAAGGAGGCGGCGCCGGAGTTCCTCAACATGATCGTCGTGCACGAGCTGGCCCACCTGAAGGAGGCCGAGCACAACAAGGCTTTCTATAAGCTGTGCCAGTACATGCTGCCGGATTACCACCAGCTGGAATTCGACCTGCGCCTGTACCTGACCTGGCGCGACCTGCAGGGCGCCTGAAGGCGCTGGACGAAAACCGTACAGCGCGGTGCAGGGCCCGCCGCGCCTGCGCTGCATGGACTCTTCCCCGGCTTATCCACAGAGTCATCCCCGGTTTATGTGTGCAACCTTTTGAATCCAATAGGTTTTAATTCGGAGTTCGGGTAATCCGACCAGCGTCCGCCCTGATCTGATGGCTAAACGCTATGGTTAAAGCAGGTCCCGGCAAAGGAGCGCCCTCATCGCGCAAGGCCGCGTTCTTTCGCGGAGGTTCGATCATGAGCACTGCACCCACCCTGCTGACCTGCGAACAGTTGAGCAGTTTCAGCCCGATGGATTTCCTCACACCGCACTATCGCCAGCAGCTGCATGCCAGCCTGCAGTACCTGCAATACCCGGCCGGTACCCCGTTGCTGCAGCGCGGCGAGCGCTCCGTGGCGCAGTATTACCTGCTGGAGGGCCGCGTCAGCGTGGACAGCGGTAGCGCTGGCAAGCAGCACATCGAGGGGGGATCGACCCAGGCCCACCTGCCGCTGAACCCGGGGCAGAGCAACCCGGCCAGCATCAGGGCCGTCACTGCAGTGCGTCTGTTCGCCGTCGAGCACCAGCTGTTGCAGCGTCTGCTGGGCTGGAGCCAGGAGGCGGCCTATCAGGTCAGCAGCCTGGGCGAGATGCAGGTCGAGGAGCAGGAAGACGACTGGCTGGCGCGCTTGCTGGCTACGCCGCTGTTCGGGCGCCTGCCGCCTTCTCATCTGCATGCCCTGCTGGCGCGTTTCGAGTACGTCGAGGCCCGGGCCGGAGAGCGGGTGGTCGGTTACGGCGAGCCGGGCGAGCACTTCTTCGTCCTCAAGCGGGGCCGCGCCCAGGTCAGCCTGCCGGCCGCCTACCGCGACCAGCCGGCGCTGGTACTGGAGCGTGGCGACTTCTTCGGCGAGGAAGCGCTAGTCAGTGGCGCCGTGCGCTCGGCCAGTGTGATCATGCTGGAGGACGGCGAACTGGCACGCCTGCACCGTGACGACTTCGTCGAGCTGGTGCGCCCGACCCTGATCCCGCGTATCAGCAAGAGCGACATGCAGCGGCTGGACCGGCAAGGGCAGCGTCCGCACCTGCTGCTGGATGTGCGCCTGGCGGCTGAGTATCGCCTCGGTCATCAGCCGGAGAGCCTCAACCTGCCCGTGGCCAACCTGCGCACCCATGCCGACAGCTTGGACCGGGCGACCTGTTACGTGGTCACGCCTGAGGGCGGCATCCGCAGCGAGCTGGCCGTGCACTTGCTCAACCAGTTGGGGTTCGAAGCTTACCTACTAGGGGACGAGCAGTCGGCGGCAGCCTGATCACTCGACGCGCAGCACGTCCCAGACCTGCGTAGCGGCTTGTACCTGGTCACCCGGGCCTTGGCCCAGCAGTTGTCGGCCCAGCGGTGCATGCGGCGTGATCAGGGTGATTTCCTGGCCGTCGTGCTGCAGTTTCAGGCCGGCACCGTCCGGCCCCAGCAACAGGCACTGCCTGCCGCCCTTGGTGTTGCCCAGCCAGATCAGCGCCCCCAGCTGGATGCCCTGCGTCTCATCGTAGGCCCGCAGCGGCAGGGCTTGCCAGGCCGCCAGGGCGGCACGAATCTCGGCGGCGCGGCGCGCCTGCCCGGCGGCCAGGTAGGAGGCTTCCAGGCCGCGCGTGTCGTACTTGTTCTCGGCCTTGCTTTCCTCGTGGGTGGCGGCCTGGCGGGCGTCTTCGGCGGCCGTGAGCAGCAGTGCCAGATCGTCTGTGAGGCGTCGGCATACCTGTTGCTGAAGAAGGAGTTTGTCCATGTGCGGGGCGTCGGTGGCTGGGGATGTGCAGGTTATCAGCACGGCGGACGGCGGTCGCGCGCTAGACTACAGAGGAACGAGGCGAGGTGAGTCGTGATGCGGAGAACCCTCTGGCGCTGTATGGTCGGCCTGTTCGCCCTGTGGCTGAGCGCTGCCGTGCAGGCCCAGTCGCTGCAGTTCTACACCGAAGAGTACCCGCCGCTGAACTATTCCCGCGATGGCCGCCCGGTGGGCCTGGCGGTCGACCTGGTGCGTGAGCTGTTCGAGCGCACCGGCGATCACGGGCGCATCAGCGTGGTGCCCTGGGCGCGCGGCTATCAGGCCACGCAGCACGAGCCGAATACAGCCCTGTTCGTCACCATGCGCACTGCCGAGCGCGAGCGGTTGTTCAAATGGGTTGGCCCGGTGGTGGTGGCGGTCACCAGCTTCTATGCGTTACGCGGCTCGGGTATTCGCATCGAGCGCTTCGAGGATGTTACCCGGATCAGCCAGGTGGCCGTGCCGCGGCAGTGGTACAGCTATCAGGAGCTACAGGCTCGGGGGTTGCCCAATCTGGTCGGTGTGAAGGGCCCGCAGCAGATGATGACCATGCTGCGTCATGGCCGGGTGCCGGTGGTGGTGGCCGACAACGTGACCCTGGAAGACCTGCTGGCCCTGGGCGACCTGCGCCTGCAGGACGTCGAGGCCCTGCACGGCTTTTTGAGCAGCGCCGCCTATATCGCCTTCTCGCCCAGCACCCCGGACAGCGTGATCCTGAACTGGCAGCAGGCGCTGGACTCGATGAAGCGCGACGGCAGCTTTGCCCTGATCTACAGTCGCTGGCTGCCGGGGCAGCCCATTCCCGCCGAGTTGCTCACTCCCGCGGGACGCTGACCGGCGTGGCGGCGCGGGCGCGACAGGCCTGGCGCTCTTGCAGGAACTCGGCGTAACTGATGCGCTGGCGGCTGGCCGAGTTGCTCGGCCAGCCGTCCCACTGGCCGAGCTGGACCTGCACCCGGTAGTAGCCCAGCGGACGCCCCATGCGCAGCGGCTCGGCGCCGGAGCTGGTCAGCTCCAGGTGCTGCTCGCGGGACAGGGGACTGAAGGCGCTGAAACAGTTGTCGTGGATTTCCGCCTCACCATACTGCGAGTTGCTCCAGCGCAGCCCCAGGGTTTCGTTCACCGGAGCGGCCTCGCGCAGGTCCTGGATGTCACCGATCAGGCCCAGTATCGGGCGGTCCGGTATCACCTGCTGCTCTTCGTCCAGTGGGAAATGATAGAGCGGCTGGCCATGGATATCGGCGACCACCACCAGGTCGGGCAGGCGGATCTGGTACTCGGTGTGGCCCAGCAGCTTATCCCCAACTTCGACACTGTCCTGGTAATCCCAGCTGTCCCAGTAGCTGACCTCGGGGCTGAAGTGCGCATAGTCGTTACGCAGCTCGTCCAGATCGGCATAGGCCTCGGGGTAGGCGAAGGCCACGGCGGCATCCACCATCTGCCCGCGGTCGGCCCGTCCCAGCTGCTGCCAGCTGAAGCCGTACAGCGCGCCCAGCTCCCATAGCAGTAAGGCAACGCAGAGCAGCAGGCTAAGGCCATAGCGCCGCAACGCCGGCGTCCAGCCATGGCGCAGGGCACGCAGCGGAAACAGCAGAAATGCGCGAATCAGTACGCTCAGGCAGAACACCGCCAGCAGCAGAAAACCCAGTAGAAACAGCATGCGCCAACTCCCTTGTGCGGTTGGCTGCAGTCTGCCGGCGGGGTGTGGAGTTTCTGCGCTGGCCGCGTGGAGATTGCGTGTTGAGCGCTCTTGATCAGGCGACGACGCGGCGCATGCCGATATGCGGAATGTTGTCTTCCAGATAGGGCTCGGTCACCGCCAGGAAACCGTAGCGGCCGTAGTAGCCCTGCAGATGGGCCTGGGCCGAGAGGTAGATCGGCCGTCCCGGCCAGCGCTGGGTACAGGCCTCGATGGCGTGTTCCATCAGTGTGTGACCCAGACCGCTGCCGCGTGCGGCAGGAGCCGTCAGCACACGGCCGATCACCACCTCGCCGCCCTGTGTCGAGGGGTCGAGCAGGCGCAGGTAGGCCAGCAGCTGTCCATTCTGGCGGGCCAGCAGGTGGTGAGTGTCGGCCAGCAGGTCCTGGCCATCGACATCCTGGTAGGCACAGTTCTGCTCGACCACGAATACGCGCGAACGCAGTTCGAGCAGCTCGTAGAGGTCGCGTGTGCTCAGCGCGGAGTGATGCAGGGTGTGCCAGCTGATGGGCATGGGGCAGCCTTTTCAGAGTGGTGGCAGGCGACTGCAGTGCCACCGTGCCGATGCCGGTTCGTGATGGGGCTCAGGGGGGCGCGGGTTCGTCGAAGCAGGCTCGATTACGGCCCTCGGCCTTGGCCCGGTACATGGCCATGTCGGCCTGACGGATCAGGCTGGTGGGGCTGTCATCGCCATGACTCAGAGCGATACCGATGCTGGCGCCGATGCGCACCTCGCCGCTGGGCGTATCGATGGGGTGGCCGAGCTGTTCGAGGATACGCTCGGCCACTTGGCGCGCATGATCGGCGGAGGGCAGCGCCTCGCACACCAGGATGAACTCGTCGCCGCCCAGGCGCGCGACCAGATCGCTTTCGCGTGCGCAGGTTTGCAGGCGCATCGCCACCGCTGCCAGCACCTGGTCACCGAGGGCATGGCCATGCAGATCGTTGATCGGCTTGAAGCCGTCGAGGTCAATCAGCAGCACCGCCAGTGGCTGCCGGCTGCGCAGGGTGCGGCGCAGTGCCATGTCCAGATGCTGCTGCAGCGCGTTGCGGTTGGCCAGGCCGGTCAGCGGGTCCTGCATGGCCATGGCCTGCAGGCGTTGGTTGGCAGCTGCCAGTTCCTCGGTGCGTTCTGCCACCCGCTGTTCCAGTTCGCGTTCCTGTTGCTGCAGGCTCTGTTCCCGCATTCGCTTGTGGGCGTTGAAACGTGCTGCCAGGGCGAACGACAGCAGAATCATTTCCAGCATCGAGCCGATCTGCATGGCGTGCAGGGTGAAGAAATTGGACGGTATCAGGGCGAAGTTGCGCAGCGCCAGCAAGGCGGCGCCACACAGCAGCATGGTCCAGGCCAGGGCGAAGAAGCCAGCGCCGGGCACGCGGTTCTTCACGCTAACGAAGGCGACGCTGAGCAGTAGCGCGCAGACGCTAATGCCACTGGCGGACATCAGCTGCAGCGCCTGCTGCACGGGCAGCAGCAGGGTCGCCATGGCGCAGCAGGAGATCACTAGGAACCACAGGCGCAGTGCGCGATCCCAGCGCGGCAGCCACTGCCGGGTGTCGAGGAAGCTGCGCGCGAACAGCAGCGCGATGGCGCCGGCGCCACTGATGCCGAAAGGCAGTGCACGGTTGGTCCACCAGCCGGCCTGGGGCCAGAGGAATTGCGCACCGAGGCCGTTGAGGCCGAGTAGGCCGACGCAGAAGGTGCTGACGAACAGCACGTAGTAGAGGAAGGGGCGCTCGCGCAGGGCGAGGAACAGCAGCAGGTTGTAGCAGCCGAGGGCGATCAGCGTGCCAAAGTAAATGGCCTGCACCACATAGCCGCGGATGCTGTGCTGCTCGTGCTCGGCACGGCTATACAGGGTCGCGCTGAGGGTCATGCTGCCGGCCGAGCTGGCACGCAGGTAGAGGGTGCGACGCTCGCCCGGCTGCAGACTCAGGTCGAACACCGGGGTGCGGTTGCCGACACTGCGCTCGGCGTAGGCGACCATGTCGCCGCTGCGCGCCTGGCGCACGCCATCGCTGCCGACATCGAACAGCTGCACCAGGTCCAGCGACGGATAGTCCAGCTCCAGGCGCCAGTCGGTTGGTCGCTGGGCCGCGGACTGTACCTCCAGGCGCAGCCAGATGGCGCCGTCGACATAGCCGAAGCCGAGGTCGCGGCGCCCGGCGGTGCTCTGGAAACGCTGGGGATTGGCGATCAGCTGCGCCAGCTGCAGGCGGCCTTCGGGGTCGCGGAGTGACTCGATATGGCCCAGCAACGGTAGGGCCGACTGGTTTTCCGTCAGCAGCAGGGTCGCACGAGCCGGCACGGCCAGCAGGCAGAGCAGTAGCAGCAGGGCGTAGCGACAGCGGTGCATCGGGTTTTCCGCATTTAGAAGTGCCGGCAGGCGGCCATCCGCCAATACTGGCAGAGCGCCAGCGGCGCCGCCAGCGTGCTCCGGGCTTTCCTGGCGTTGCACGTCGGATGGAACGCGCCCTGATAGCAGGCGCGGGATGGCCTTAGACGAATTGCGCGGCGGCGTGCGCCGAGGCCCAGGCCCACTGGAAGTTGAAACCGCCCAGGTGACCGGTGACGTCCAGCACTTCACCAATGAAGTACAGGCCCGGCGACTTCTGCGACTCCATGGTCTTCGACGACACCTCGCGGGTGTCGATGCCGCCCAGGGTCACCTCGGCGGTGCGGTAGCCCTCGGTGCCGGCCGGCACCAGGGTCCATTCGGCCAGTTTCTGCGCCACTGCCTCCAGCTCTGCCGGGGTGTACTGCTTGAGCGGCTTGCTGACGAACCATTGCTCGGCCAGCAGGCCGGCCATCTTCTTGGTGAATAGCTCGGCCAGCAGGGTCTTCAGCTCGCTGTTCGGCCTGTCTTGCTGCTGGCTGGCCAGCCATGCGGGCAGGTCGATGTGCGGCAGCAGATTGATGCTGATGGCATCGCCCGGCTGCCAGTACGAGGAGATCTGCAGGATCGCCGGTCCGCTCAGGCCGCGGTGGGTGAACAGGATGTTCTCCTTGAAGCTCACGCCGTTGCAGCTGACCACACAGTCCTCCACCGAGGTGCCGGACAGCTCGGTGCACAGCGCCTTGAGCTGTGGCTCGGTGATGGTGAAGGGCACCAGGCCGGCGCGGGTCGGTAGCAGGGTATGGCCGAACTGGCGGGCCACCTGGTAGCCGAAGCCGGTGGCGCCAAGGGTGGGGATGGACAGGCCGCCGGTGGCGATCACCAGCGACTCGCAGCTGAACTCGCCGGCGCTGGTGTGCAGGTGGTAGCCGCCATCCCGCCTGGTGATGGTTTCGATGCTGGTGTCCAGACGCAGGTCGACGCCGTGCTCGTCGCACTCGGCCAGCAGCAGATTGAGGATGTCGCTGGCCTTGCGGTCGCAGAACAGCTGGCCGAGCTTCTTCTCGTGGTAAGGCACGTCGTGCTTGACCACCAGCTCGACGAAGTCCCACTGGCTGTAACGGGCCAGGGCCGACTTGCAGAAGTGCGGGTTGTGCGAGAGGAAGTTGGCCGGCTCGCAGTACATGTTGGTGAAGTTGCAGCGCCCGCCACCGGACATGAGGATCTTCTTGCCCGGCTTGTTGGCGTGGTCCAGCAGCAGGACCTGGCGCCCGCGTGCGGCGGCTTGTGCCGCGCACATCAGGCCGGCGGCACCGGCGCCGATGATGATGACCGGGAAGAAGGACACGGCTGAACCTCGATGAGTCGCGAAGCCGCGCATTCTAGCGGAAAGGCGCGGCGAATCCGCGGGCAGTCATCGGCCCGCAGGCGCGCAGGCGCCTGCGGGGCGGGCTCAGCGACCGCTGTTGTGATTGTTGCCCTTGGGCTGTTTGCTGTGGGTCTCGCCACCGAAGCTCTGGTTGCGGTCCTCGCCGCGCTTGCGGTTGGTGTTCTTGCCAGGGTTCTGGCAGTTGCTGCAGTACTCGGCCGATTCGACCGGTGCGCTCTTGGCTAGCTGGGAGCCGCATTGGGGACAGTGTTTCATGGCATCACCTCGTCACTGAACGGCCTCGGAATGAGGCCGGCAGTGCGATGGTCGGCGGCTGCGCGGCGCCGACGCAGATGGAACTGCCTCCTCAGGCGGCCTTGGCCTGGGTGATGTCGGCAGGTCCCTTCTGCAGATGCGCCACCAAGGTGCGCAGTGGCCCCAGCTGGCGACAGATCAGCCCCAGCTGCACCTGCACCAGGCGGTGGCCTTCATCCATGTCATCGGGCAGCTGCTCCAGCTCCTCGGCCAGGCGCTGGTCGGTCTCGTCGTACACCGCCACCGGCTGGTTGTCGCGCAGGCAGGCGGCGATGGCCTCCAGGCTCTGGCTGATGTGGGCTGCAGCGCGGTCGTGCAGGGCATCGCTGGCATCGTCGGCCAGGCTCGCGCGGTGCGCGCCGAGGGCCGAGAGGTAGCTGAGCAGGGTGTGCGACAGCACTAGGAAACGGAAGCCGGTTTCGGCGTCCTTGCGGAAGTGGCCGGGCTCCAGAAGCATGTTGGACAGGGTGGTCGACAGCGCGGCATCGGCGTTGTGCGCGTTGCGTCGGGCCAGGCGGTAGCTCAGGTCGTCACGGGCACCGGATTCGTACTGCTGCATGATCTGCTGCAGGTAGCGGCTGTTGCTGCTGAGGGTGCTGGCCAGCACCTGGTTGAGCTTGCGCCCCTGCCAGTCCGGCAGGATCAGGAATACCGCCAGGCCGGCGATGGTAGTGCCCAGCACGGTATCCACCAGGCGCGGCCAGAGCAGGGTGTAGGCGTCGCTGATCTGGTTGAAGCACAGCACTACCACCAGGGTCATGGCGGTGGTGGCCAGGGTGTAGCGGTCGACCCGGTTGGTGAAGAACACCACCCCGGCCGCCACGGCGAACAGCGACTGCAGCAGCGGATCGGGGAACAGGCGGATCAGTGCCCAGCCCAGTACCAGGCCGATCAGTGTGCCGCCGACCCGCTGCACCAGGCGCAGGCGGGTGGCGCCATAGCTGGGGCGGCAGACGAACAGGGTGGTCAGCAGGATCCAGTAGCCCTGCTGTGGGTGGATCCAGTGCAGCAGGCCATAACCGGCGAGCAAGGCCAGCGACAGACGCAGCGCGTGACGGAACACCAGGCTGGTGGGGGTGACATGCTGGCGCAGGCGTTCGAGGGCTTCCTTGAAACTTTGTGGCGAGCGGTCGAGCAGGGCGCTGTCCTGCTCGTCGGCCAGAGCGTCCGGATTGCTGGCGCTGGTCAGCTTGCGCTCGAGGGTCGCCAGGTTGCCGGCCAGGGCGCCCAGGGCGCGCAGCAGGCGGCGCCAGGCCGGGTTGTTCTGCTCACGCAGGTAAGCCATGGAAGCGTCCAGCTCGGCCATCGCCTCGCTGTTGTCGTTGTAGTCGAACGGCTGGCGCAGGCGGATGGCCCTACCCAGGGCCTGGCAGGCCTTGCCCTGCTGGCTGAGCAGGCGCCCGCAGCGGAACATCACGTCGCTGTGGAAAAAGGCCTCGGCGAGGGCGTTGTAGGGGTAATGCGAGGAGCTGGCGCGTTCATGGATATCCTGCGCGATGAAGTACAGCTTGAGGTAGCGGTTGGTCTTCTGTCCGCTGCGTTTGCGGCTCATGCGGTTGAGGATGACATCCTTGGCCTGATTCAGCGCGGTGACCACTTGACCGTTCTGCCGTGCCAGAGCCAGCCGTCGACCTTCCAGATCGATCTTGCGCACTGGCTCGAACAGCGAGGCCTTCAGGCGCAGGTAGCCCCCCAGCTCCTCGAACACCCGGGACAGTGCCTGCTGCACCGGCTGCTGGCTGAACAGCACGCTCCACAGAATGCCGAGCAGGCCATACCAGGCGGCACCGCCGATCAGCAGCAGCGGCTCCTGCCAAAAGCCGCCGCTGGCGTGGCTGCGGTGCTCCAGGCCGATCGCGGTGTAAATCGCCAGAATCAGCGTGGCCTGGGCGACTGCCGCATAGCGCTCGCCGATGCCACCGAGCAGGGTCATGGCGAAGGTGGCCAGGGCCAGGCCCGCGCCGAACAGCCAGGGGTAGGGGAACAGCAACTGCACGGCAGTGGCCGTGGCGCCGAAGCAGGCCAGGGTGACCAGCAGTGCCTGGGTGCGGCCGCGCCAATGGTCGTCGCTCTCGGCCAGGGCGCTGGCAATGCAGCCGAGGAACAACGGAATGACGAAGGCGATGCGGTCCAGGTACCAGCACAGCGCCATGGCTCCAGCCAGGGCGATGAGCACCCGTACACCGTAGGTGAATTTCTCGCGCGCCCAGAGCTGGCGCCAGGTGTGTTGCAAGGATGAGGGCATGGGCGAACGGCTACCCGGCGGGCAGAAAAAGGTGGTTGGCCGAAGCAGACGGCGCGGATGGTACTCGGGGCACCATTTTTTTTGACCTTCCGCTCAGAGGATAGCGCTCGTGCCCGGCAAAGAAAAACGGGCCCGTGGGCCCGTCTTCGTCAACCTGGCTGGTGATCAGTCGTCGCCGTCGTCATCGTCGCCGCCGTCGATCTTCATGCCCAGTTCCTTGATCTTGCGGGTCAGGGTGTTGCGGCCCCAGCCCAGCAGTACGGCGGCATCGCGGCGGCGGCCGGCGGTGTGCTTGAGTGCGGTCTCGATCATGATCCGCTCGAAGGCCGGCACGGCGCTGTCCAGCAGGCTCGACTGGCCGCGCGCCAGGGCCTGGTCGGCCCACTGGCGCAGGCCCTGCTCCCAATTGGCGGCCGGGGCATTCTCCTGCGGCTGGCTCAACAGCTCCGGCGGCAGGTCATCGATGTGCACCTCGCGACCGGAGGCCATGACGGTGATCCAGCGGCAGGTGTTCTCCAGCTGGCGTACGTTGCCTGGCCAGGGCAGATGCTTGAGGTAATCCTCGGTCTCGCTCTTCAGCAGCTTGGGTTCCACCGCCAGTTCCTGGGCGGCGCGGGCCAGGAAGTGGCGGGCCAGGGTCGGGATGTCCTCGCGGCGGTCGGCCAGGCGCGGGATGTGGATGCGGATCACGTTGAGGCGGTGGAACAGGTCCTCGCGGAACTTGCCGGCCTGCACCAGCGATTCGAGGTTCTGGTGGGTGGCGGCGATGATGCGCACGTCGACCTTGACCGGGGTGTGGCCACCGACGCGGTAGAACTCGCCATCGGCCAGCACGCGCAGCAAGCGGGTTTGCGTATCGGCAGGCATGTCGCCGATTTCGTCGAGGAACAGCGTGCCGCCGTCAGCCTGCTCGAAACGTCCGCGCCGCTGGTTGGCCGCGCCGGTGAAGGCGCCTTTCTCATGGCCGAACAGTTCTGACTCCATCAGGTCCTTGGGAATCGCCGCCATGTTCAGCGCGATGAACGGTTCGGCCGCACGCGGGCTGTGGCGGTGCAGGGCATGGGCGACCAGTTCCTTGCCGGTACCGGATTCGCCGTTGATCAGCACGGTGATGTTGGAGTGGGAGAGGCGGCCGATGGCGCGGAACACCTCCTGCATCGCCGGCGCCTCGCCGATGATCTCCGGCGTACGCCCCAGTGCCGCCGGCGCCTCCAGGCCCTGCTGCTCCTGGGCGTGCTGGTTGGCACGCTTGACCAGCGAGACGGCCTCGTCGACGTCGAACGGCTTGGGCAGGTACTCGAAGGCGCCGCCCTGGTAGGACGCGACCGCGCTGTCCAGGTCGGAGTGCGCGGTCATGATGATCACCGGCAGGCGCGGATAGAGGTCGCGAATCCTGGCCAGCAGGTCGAGGCCGCTGGCGCCGGGCATGCGGATGTCGGAGATGATCACATCCGGCTGCTGGCGGGTCAGGCGGGTCAGCACGCCGTCGGCGCTGTCGAAACTCTGGGTGGTCATGCCCTCCTGCTGCAGGGCCTTCTCCAGCACCCAGCGGATGGAGCGGTCGTCATCGACGATCCAGACGGTTTCACTGCGGCTCATGACGGTGTGGCTCCTTGGTCCAGGGGCAGGAAGATCGAAAAGACGGTGTGGCCGGGGTGGCTCTCGCATTCGATCAGGCCCTGATGCTGGCTGATGATGTTCTGGGTGATGGCCAGGCCCAGGCCGGTGCCGTCCGGACGGCCGCTGACCATGGGGTAGAAGATGGTTTCCTGCAGCTCTGGCGGAATGCCCGGGCCGTTATCGATGATCTCCATCTTCACCACCAGGCGGTGGCGGGTGTGGCCGATGGTGAACTGGCGCAGGGTGCGGGTACGCAGGCTGATACGGCCCAGGCGCAGGTCGCTCTGGCTCGACAGCGCCTGCAGGGCGTTGCGCACGATGTTGAGTACGGCCTGGATCAGCTGCTCGCGGTCGATCAGCAGGTCGGGGATGCTCGGGTCGTAGTCGCGCACCAGGGTGATGCTGCCCTGGGCTTCGGCCTCGATCAGGCTGGCGACGCGCTCCAGCACTTCGTGGATGTTGGTCATGGAGAGGCTCGGCAGCTTGTTCGAGCCGAGCATGCGGTCGACCAGGTTACGCAGGCGGTCAGCTTCCTCGATGATCACGTTGGTGTAGTCGCGCAGTCCGTCGTCCGGCAGCTCCCGGGCCAGCAGCTGCGCCGCGCCGCGAATGCCGCCGAGCGGGTTCTTGATCTCGTGGGCCAGGCCACGCACCAGCAGCTTGGTGGTCTCCTGCTTGGACAGCTGCGCTTCCTCCTTGGTGATGCGCAGCAGGCGGTCGCGCGGATGCACTTCCAGTAGCAGCAGGGTCTGGCCGCGGTTGAGGATTGGCGTCACCGCATAGTCGACGGTGATGGTCTGGCCGGACAGCGAGGTGAGCATCGCCTCGCGCTTGGTAAAAGGGTGGGCGTGTTCCACGGCCTGGCGCAGCGAGCTGAGCGCCTCGGGCGACTCGGTGAACAGTTCACTGATGAACTGGCCGTGGCTGCGCTGGCCGCTGACCGCCAACAGCATCTCGGCGGCCGGATTCATGTATTCCAGGCGCAGCTCGGCGTTGAGCAGGATGGTTGCGGTGGTCAGGTTATCCAGCAGTAGGCGGTGCAGCGCGTCGTTGATCATGGCAGGTCTGGGTCCTGGCGATGGGCTGGAAAATGCAAAAAGCAAACCAAGGCCCCGAAAAGACGCGCATCTTTGCCCGGCGCCGCTCTTCAGGCTGCGTTTCGGCGCAGCCGGCGACGGATCGAGTGAACCAAAACAGGGAGAGTATAGAAATCGGTGCAGCTCAATGCATCAAAGTGGTGCATTGCTCCGGGCTTTCAGATGAAGGGGACCAGCGGAATGTCCTTGGGCGGATCTTTTGGCTTGTCCTTGAGGGGGCACTCCAGGCGCACGCCCCAGTCCTCTTTTTTACAGGGGTTGGTACGGCGCTTCTCCGCCAGGGTGATGCGCTTCATGTGGAAGGGTTGTGCCGGCGTGCGCTCGACGATCCGGCCCTGGCTGTCGATGACTTCTGCAGACAGTTGATGGGTGCCGCGGTCGATGTTCTCCAGGGGGAAAACCGGGCTGGTGCCAGGCTCGCCGACCGGCTGGCCGTCCATGATCAGGCGGAAACGGTGCCCCGAGTGCAGGCCGGGTTCGCTGGTGACGGTGACGATCAGGCTGCCGGCCGGATCGCGAATGGTCGCATCCGGTTCCGGCACCAGAATGCGCAGGATGTCGTAGGCCGGCTCTACCCTGGCCGCAGGATAATAAGGCACTGCGGGTGGTGGGGTTTGCTGGGGCTGCATCGCATTGGACGGCGCCAGCTCGATGCGTTCGGCCTGTCCCGACGGCGGCTGATCCGTAAACACCCGGTTGCCTTCGGCATCGATGTAGGTGTAGACGCCTGCCTGGGCGATGGTGCAGGCGAGGCAGAGCAGCAGAAAGAACAGCGGACGCAGCATGGGAGCCCTTTGGGGTTAGTTGGCTGGCTTGGGGGTGGGCTTGGGTGGAGTGGGGTTCGCTCGGGCGGGGCTGTTCAGGCTGATGCGCTGCACGGTGAAGGTCACCGAATCGCTTTGCTGTACCTGACGCTGGCCGCTCAGGACCTCGACGGCAAGCGTGTGTTCGCCCCGATCGATCTCGGTCAGTTGCAGGCGCGGTACATGGCTGGGCTGGCCATAGGGTTGCCCGTCCAGGAGCAGGCGCAGGCTGTGGCCGGGGCGCAGGCGCGGTTCGATGTCGACGCCGACCATGAAGGTGCCGTTGTTGGCGCGCAGGGCATCCTCGCTGGGAATGTCCTTCAGTGCCAGTCGGCTGTAAGCGTCGCGCTTCTCCTCTGCTTCCTTGGGTTGTTCGGCCGCCACCGGCTGCTGAGCCTCTACGGTATTGGTCGGCTTCAGCTCCACGGACTCGCTGGCCTGGCCTTCCGGGGGCTGGTTGGTGAAGACCGTGTTGCCGTTGGCATCGGTGTATTTGTAGATCTGCGCGGTGGCCGGCAGGGCGAGGACGCAGAGCAGGCAGGCGGTGAGCAGGCGCATCGTCGGGCTCCTGAATGATTCTGCGAGCAAGGGTTGCACCGCTGCGCCTGCCTGGCAAGTACAAGGGGCGCTCGGCGTGGCCTGGCGCAAGAAAATCCGCAGACAAAAAAAGGCCTCCCGAAGGAGGCCTCTTTCAAGCCGGCCGCGTGAGCGGTCGGGACTGGATCAGACGCTGTAGTACAGGTCGTATTCCAGCGGGTGCACGAAGGTGCGCACCTTGATTTCTTCTTCGGATTTCAGCTCGATGTAGGCATCGATGAAGTCGTCGGAGAACACGCCGCCCTTGGTCAGGAATGCACGGCCCTTGTCCAGCTCTTCCAGAGCTTCCTTCAGGCTGCCGCAAACCTGCGGAATGTTGGCAGCTTCTTCCGGCGGCAGGTCGTACAGGTTCTTGTCGGCAGCATCGCCCGGGTGGATCTTGTTCTGGATGCCGTCGATACCGGCCATCAGCAGAGCGGCGAAGGCCAGGTACGGGTTGGCAGCCGGGTCCGGGAAGCGCGCTTCGATACGGCGGGCTTTCGGGCTGGAAACGTACGGGATACGGATCGACGCGGAACGGTTACGGGCCGAGTAGGCCAGCATCACCGGAGCCTCGAAGCCCGGGACCAGACGCTTGTAGGAGTTGGTCGACGGGTTGGTGAAGCCGTTCAGGGCCTTGCCGTGCTTGATGATGCCGCCGATGAAGTACAGGGCGGTCTCGGACAGACCGGCATAGCCTTCGCCAGCGAAGGTGTTCTTGCCGTCTTTGGAGATCGACATGTGCACGTGCATGCCCGAGCCGTTGTCGCCGTACAGCGGCTTCGGCATGAAGGTAGCGGTCTTGCCGTAGGCGTCGGCCACGTTGTGCACGCAGTACTTCAGGGTCTGAACTTCGTCAGCCTTGTTGACCAGGGTGTTGAACTTCACGCCGATTTCGTTCTGACCGGCAGTCGCCACTTCGTGGTGGTGAACTTCGACGACCAGGCCCATTTCTTCCATGGCGTTGCACATGGCGGTACGGATTTCGTGGTCGTGGTCGCACGGCGGAACCGGGAAGTAACCACCTTTGACGGCCGGGCGGTGGCCCTTGTTGCCGCCTTCGATGTCGGCGTCGGTGTTCCAGGAACCCTGCTCGGAGAAGATCTTGAACATGGAACCGGAGATGTCGGACTTGAACTTCACTTCGTCGAAGATGAAGAACTCCGGCTCCGGGCCGACGAAGACGGTGTCACCGATACCGGTGGTCTTCAGGAAGGCCTCGGCGCGCTTGGCGATGGAGCGCGGGTCACGATCGTAGCCCTGCATGGTGCTCGGCTCGATGATGTCACAGACCAGGATCAGGGTCGGCTCTTCGGTGAACGGGTCCAGTACGGCGGTTTCGTCGACCGGCAGCAGGATCATGTCGGAGGCTTCGATGCCCTTCCAGCCGTGGATGGAGGAACCGTCGAACATCTTGCCGTGCTCGAAGAAATCTTCGTCCAGGGCGTCACGGGCCGGCATGGTCACGTGGTGCTGCTTGCCCTTGGTGTCAGTGAAGCGCAGGTCTACCCACTTCACGTCGTGTTCTTTAATCAGTTGAATCGACTTCGACATGCTGTCCTCCAGGTGGATGGGGCCGGCTGAGCCTGCCTCCGGAATTGGTGCTAAGCCGGGCGCGATAGTCCGCCAGACCAGGCTGCCTCACAAGGGAGCAAATTGCATGCCAGTGCCCCGGAATGGGCTGGATGCCTGAAACTCAGGGCTTGTGCGGGCTGTGGCCATTTTTTGAACATTTTTGCGCACCGAATCGGTGCTGCGTAATCGTCAAGCGCACTTTTTTGGTGCTTTTTGCGGGTCCTTATTGTTTTTGATCAAAGCTTGAACAATTTCCGCTATAATCCGCGCCCCTGTTTTTTGGCATCCTGCCCGGCCCCCGCTATTTCATGAAACTGATCGTCAAACCCTTCGCGGAAATCACCATCAAGAGCCGGCCGGTGCGCAAGCAGTTCATCCGCCAGCTGGCGAAGAACATCCGCACGGTGCTGCGCGACCTGGACCCCGAGTTGGAGGTGCAGGGCGAGTGGGACAACCTTGATCTGATCAGCGGGGTGACCGAGCCGAAGGTGCAGGCGGAGATGTTCGAGCGCCTACGTTGTACACCGGGTGTCGCCCACTTCCTCGAAGTGCACGAGTATCCCTACGTCGATTTCGACGACACCTTCGAGAAGTGCCGTGCGCACTTTGGTGCGCAAATCGCCGGCAAGGTCTTCGCCGTGCGCTGCAAGCGCGCTGGCAACACCCATGATTTCTCCTCGGTGGACCTGGCGACCCATGTCGGCAGCCGCCTGCGTCGCGAATGCGGTGCCGCCGGTATCGACCTGAAGAAGCCCGAGGTCGAGGCGCGCTTCGAGGTGCGTTATGACCGCCTGCTGATCGTCCATGCCCAGCACGAGGGCCTCGGTGGCTACCCGCTGGGTTCGATCGAGCAGACGCTGGTGCTGATGAGCGGCGGCTTCGATTCCACGGTCGCCGCCTACCAGATGATGCGCCGCGGCCTGCTCACCCACTTCTGCTTCTTCAACCTCGGCGGCCGTGCCCACGAACTGGGCGTGATGGAAGTGGCGCACCACCTGTGGCAGAAGTTCGGCAGCTCGCACCGCGTTCTCTTTATCAGCGTGCCTTTTGAAGAAGTCGTGGGCGAGATTCTCGGCAAGGTCGACAACAGCCAGATGGGCGTGGTGCTCAAGCGCATGATGCTGCGGGCCGCCAGCCGCATTGCCGAGGACCTGCACATCGACGCGCTGGTCACCGGCGAAGCGATCAGCCAGGTGTCCAGCCAGACGCTGCCGAACCTCTCGGTGATCGACGCGGTCACCGACACCCTGGTACTGCGCCCGCTGATCGCCGCGCACAAGCAGGACATCATCGATACCGCCGTGCGCATCGGCACCGCCGAATACGCCAAGAACATGCCCGAATACTGCGGGGTGATCTCGGTCAACCCGACCACCAAGGCCAAGCCCATGCGCATCGAGCATGAGGAGAGCCAGTTCGACATGGCCATCCTCGAGCGCGCCCTGGAGCGTGCGACGCGGGTGACGGTGGACAAGGTGATCGATGAGCTGGGCAAGGACCTGCAGGTCGAGATCGTCGCCGAGGCACTGGCCGGGCAGATCGTCCTCGATATCCGTCATCCGGATGCCGCCGAGGACGAGCCGCTGCAGCTCGACGGCGTCGAGGTGCAGGCGCTGCCGTTCTACGCGCTGAACAACCGTTTCAAGGAACTGGATGAGACCCGCCAGTACCTGCTGTATTGCGACAGGGGCGTCATGAGCCGCCTGCATGCCCACCATCTGCTTAGCGAGGGGCATGCCAATGTTCGCGTCTATCGCCCGCATTAAAAGGGCCGGCCTGCTCGGTGGCAGCATCCGCCACCGCCCTCCCGACCAGCCTCGCGGCGCGTAATCCCGAATTCACAACGGCCAGGCACACTGCCAGGTCACAGCTTTCAGAATCATCAATCGAGACGACATCGTGATCGAAAAACTGCGCAATATCGCCATCATCGCCCACGTCGACCATGGCAAGACCACCCTGGTAGACAAGCTGCTGAAACTCTCCGGCACCCTCGACCGCAAAGAAGCGGAATCCGAGCGCGTGATGGACTCCAACGACCAGGAAAAAGAGCGCGGCATTACCATCCTGGCGAAGAACACCGCCATCAAGTGGAACGGCTACAACATCAACATCGTCGACACCCCCGGCCACGCCGACTTCGGCGGTGAGGTTGAGCGCGTGATGTCGATGGTCGACTCCGTACTGTTGGTGGTCGATGCCCAGGACGGCCCTATGCCGCAGACCCGTTTCGTGACCCAGAAGGCGTTCAAGGCCGGCCTGCGTCCGATCGTGGTGGTGAACAAGATCGACCGTCCGGGCGCGCGTCCGGACTGGGTTATCGACCAGATCTTCGACCTGTTCGACAACCTCGGCGCCACCGACGAGCAGCTGGACTTCCCGATCGTCTACGCCTCGGCCCTGAACGGCATCGCCGGCATGGACCACGAGAAGATGGACGACAACATGGACGCCCTGTTCCAGGCCATCATCGACCACGTGCCGGTTCCGGACGTTGACGTCGACGGCCCGTTCCAGATGCAGATTTCCCAGCTGGACTACAACAGCTTCCTCGGCGTGATCGGCATCGGCCGTATTGCCCGTGGCCGCATCAAGACCAACACCCCGGTGGTAGCCATCAGCGATGACGGCACCAAGCGCAACGGTCGCGTGCTGAAGATCATGGGCCACTCCGGCCTGCAGCGCGTGGAAGTGGCCGAGGCCGAAGCCGGCGACATCGTCTGCGTATCGGGCATGGACGAGCTGTTCATCTCCGACACCCTGTGCGACCCGCAGCACGTCGAAGCCCGTCCGCCGCTGACCGTCGACCAGCCGACCGTGAGCATGACCTTCCAGGTCAACGACTCGCCGTTCGCCGGTAAAGAAGGCAAGTTCGTCACCAGCCGCAACATCAAGGACCGTCTGGACAAGGAACTGCTGCACAACGTGGCCCTGCGCGTCGAGGCCGGTGATTCCGCCGAGAAGTTCAAGGTCTCCGGTCGTGGCGAGCTGCACCTCTCGGTACTGATCGAAACCATGCGCCGTGAAGGCTTCGAGCTGGCCGTGGGCCGCCCGGAAGTGGTGATCATCGAGAAGGATGGCGTCAAGCAGGAGCCGTACGAGAACGTCACCATCGACATCGAGGAACAGCACCAGGGTCCGGTGATGGAGCAGATGGGCATGCGCAAGGGCGACATGACCAACATGATCCCTGACGGCAAGGGCCGTATCCGTCTGGAATACGTGATCCCGGCGCGTGGCCTGATCGGCTTCCGTAACGCCTTCCTGACCATGACCTCGGGTACCGGTATCCTGACCTCGACCTTCGACCACTACGGTCCGGTCAAGGCTGGTGAAGTCGCCCACCGCCAGAATGGCGTGCTGGTCTCCATGGCCACCGGCACCGCGCTGACCTACTCCCTGGAAACCCTGCAGGACCGCGGCAAGCTGTTCCTGAGCCCGGGTGACGAAGTCTACGAAGGCCAGCTGGCCGGCATCCACAGCCGCGACAACGACCTGGTGATCAACCCGACCAAGGCCAAGAAGCTCGACAACATGCGCGCTTCCGGCAAGGACGAGACCATCCAGCTGACCCCGGCGCTGAAATTCACCCTGGAACAGGCGCTGGAGTTCATCGACGAAGACGAGCTGGTGGAAGTGACGCCGAAGTCGATCCGTCTGCGCAAGAAAATGCTCAACGAGAACGACCGCAAGCGCTACGAGCGCAGCAAGGTCTGATCCTCGCGCAGTCAATGAAAAGCCCCCGGCGGAGCGATCCGCCGGGGGCTTTTTCTTGCCGCTGCGTTTACAGCAGGGTTGGGCAGCTGACGCCGACCGCGGCGAAGGCGGCAGCCACCTCGGCGCTGCCGTAGCTGCGGTTCTGCGCCGAGCGGATCACGCCGCAGGCGCCCTGGGCGAAGCTGCTGGTCTCGGTCCAGTAGAAGCGGTTGGCGTCGACGAACACCTCGAAGGCCTTGCGCGTATTCCAGCCGGGGGTGCGGCTGAGCAGGTAGAACGCGCGGTTGTACACGCCGCTGGAGTGATGCACGTCGATGCCGTCATGGTACTGCGCGGCATGTTCGATGGAGGCGCCGTCGCGGCTGGGTTGGTCCATGTAGCGCAGCGCGCCGCTGCCCTTGAAGATGTCGGCACCGACCTTCCAGTCGTTGCTGCCTTTCATGAAGTATTCGGCGGCTTCGCCGGCCATGTCCGAGAAGGCCTCGTTGATACCGCCGGACTGGCCTTCGTAGACCAGGCCCGAGTTCAGCTCGGTAAAGCCGTGACTGACCTCGTGGGCCGACACGTCCAGCGACACCAGCGGGTAGAAGCGGCTGCGGCCGTCGCCGAAGGTCATCGCCTGGCCATCCCAGAAGGCATTTTCGTAGCCGTTGCCGTAGTGCACCTTCATGTACAGCTTGCGTTCGTTGAGTGGGCGCAGGCCGCCGAACCAGCTGCCGTACATCTGGAACACCAGATTGCCGAAATAGTGCGCATCGTTGAGCGGGGCGAAAGCGCCATTGATAGCCTTGTAGTCGTTGTACGGGCAGGCGAAGCGGAAAGGCGTGACGCTGCTGTTGTCATAGCGCTGGTTGAGGTTGACGGTGATCACGTCGCCGCTGTTCATCTGGCAGTCACGGCTGACGATCAGCGGGCCGTACTGGGTGCCATAGAGGTATTGGCCAGTCTTGCTGTTGCCGCCCGGGCCGCTGGCCTCGGCGTGGGCCAGGCCCTCCCAGCGCTGCAGAAGCTCGCCGCTGTTGGCCTCGATCATGAAGTGCGGGCGTGACGGTTTGGCGCCGCCGAGGAAGAAGGACACCACATAGGCCAGCTGGGCCTGGCCCTGCTCGCCCTGGCGTACCACCAGTTCGCTCTGCTCGTTGCGCGGCGGCAGTGCGCTGGCAACCAGCCCCTTGGCCTGCTGCAGGGCCTGCTCGCGCGTCAGCGTCGGGGTGGCGTCACGGGTCAGGTCCTGCTCGATGCCGACCAGCATGCGCCCGCTGCGCTGGGGGTGCGGGCCGCTGGCTTCCGTGATGGCCTCGCCCCACACGCGTATGCCCTTGTAGAACTGCTGATAGCGGGTCACGCGGGTGCCGTTGGGCAGGCGTGCGCTGCTGTCGGCATCGAGTTCTTCCGGGGCCAGGCCGAGGGTGCTGTGGATATCGCCAGCGGCGACGCCGGCGCGGGGCTGCGGCAGGCTGGCAACATCCACCAGCACGGCGGCGAAGGTGGTGGCAGGGGCGGCCAGGCTGGCCAGTAACAGCGACTGCGGGATCAGTTTCCTAGGCATGGTCTTCTCCTGGATTGGGGCGGAGGGGTGCTCCGGGGGGTTAGGTTCCGGCCGCCTTGTGGGCGGCGCGGAGTGCTCATCGCCGTTGCTGGGCGGGTAGCCCTGCCAGAGGCGATGAAAAGGGAAGGCAGTCAGGCATGGCGCCAGGGGCGCCGCTGTGGTGGAAGGCTCAGGCGAAGCGCAGGGTGACCCGCCGGTTGTGCCGGCTCTTCTTCTCGATCTTGTCGCAGACCACCGCGCCGATCTCGGCGGTGTTGCGCACATGGGTGCCACCGCAGGGTTGCAGGTCGACGCCGGGGATTTCGATCACCCGGACCATGCCGTGGTGGGCAGGCGGCGGGATGCGCGTGCGGCACAGTTGCAGCAGGCGGTTGTATTCGCCGGCTGGCAGCTCCTGTGCGCGCACCTCCAGGGCGGCGCCGATCAGCTCGTTGAGCTGTGTGGTGATCTGTTCCTTGTCGAGGGTCGACTCGGGCAGGTCGAAGTCCAGGCGGCCCTTGTCGGCGGCGATGCTGCAGCCGGTCACCGGGGCGTCGACAAGGGCGCACAGCAGGTGCAGGCAGGTATGCATGCGCATGTGGCGATGGCGCAGTTCCCAGTCCAGGCAGCCCTGCACCTCCATGCCCGCCTGTAGGGCGATGGCTGCGCCGGGCTCCAGTTGATGCCAGATGAGCGCGCGCAGCAGCGGATCACGCTGGGTGCCGAGCACCGCTACGGCCGAGCCGTCCGGCAGCAGCAAGTGCCCCTGGTCGCCGGGCTGGCCACCACCGGTGGGGTAGAACAGCGTCTGGTCGAGCGCTACGCCCTGCTCGCTGGCGGCCAGTAGGCGGGCGGTGAAGCAGTGCTGATAGGGCGCCTCGTCGAACAGGGCGCGGGTCTGCAGGGTCAACGCCGACATGGGTCAGCCTCCTAGGCTCAGCAGGTGGGGTTTGAGTACCGTGCTCACCAGGCTGCTCAGGCCGGGCGGGTCGAGCAGGGTGATGTCCTGGCCATCGACGCGCAGGTGCAACGGGTAGCAGGGCGGAGGCACCACGGCGCCGAGATTGCGCAGGCGATACTGGCGGTGGTGGCGCTCGCGCACCGTGCATTCCAGGCGCAGGCAGGCGAGTGGGTGATGGTCGGCATCGAGCACGCTGATGTCCTCGGCGTCCGGCAGTTCACCGACCAGGTGCAGGCGCTCGCCCAGGGCGAAGGCGCCGAGGAAGCCGCGGCCGCCGGCCTGCCCGCAGCGCTGTAGCTGCAGCTGGTTGGCGATGCTGACACGGGTGTTGGCAGGCACGTCGCGGGTGATCACGCAGGCCGGGCTGATGAACACGTGGTCGCCGATGTCCACCGCGCCGAGGATGCGCGCGCCGGCGCCGACTTCCACGCCATGGCCCAGCCTGGGGTGGCGCTTGCCTCCGGGGTTGTCGGCGATGCCGCAGGCGCCCAGGGTGACGCCGCTGAGCAGGTAGCAGTCGTCGCCGATTTCGCAGGTTTCGCCGATCACGGTGCCGAAGCCGTGATCCAGCACGAAGCGCCGGCCGATGCGGGCCGCCGGGTGAATCTCCACCCCGGACTGCAGCTTGCCGGTATTGGCCAGGCGGTGGGCGATGATCTCGCGGTCGGGCAGCTCGCCGAGCCGCCAGACCTGGTGTGCCAGGCGGTGGTAGAGCACCGCCTTGAACGAGGCGTAGGTGTCGAGGATCAGCTCGCTGCGCCCGCCGGAGGCCGGGTCGCGCTCGGCATAGGCCTGCACGTCCTCGCTCAGCTGGCGCACGGCGGTGTCCATGAGGCCGTCCAGGTGTGGCAGCAGCAGCTCCATCTGCGCTGGCTGCAGCGCATGCACCAGGTGGTCGAGCAGCACATCGTAGAGCTTCAGTCTGTCGAGGTAGGTGCGCATCCCATCGTCCTTCACGGGTCAGTCGAAGTGGGCCAGGTAGCTGTCGACGCCGTCATAGATCAGCGTCAGCACCCGGGTTCCGCGCGGCAGTTCAGTGGCCAGCTGGGCGATGGCTGCCAGGTTGGCCGCCGATGACAGCCCGAGACTGACCGCGTCGCTGCGCATGGTCTGGCGTACCCGCGCCAGGCAGTCCTGCTTGGAAACCTTGAGCATGCCGTCGAGCACGCCGAGGTTGAGGATGGCCGGTATCAGGCCGATGGACAGACCCTGGATCTCGTGCGGCGCGTGACGATCGGCGAGCAGGTCGCACTGCTCCGGCTCCACGCCGAACACCCGAAGCTGCGGCCAGGCCGCCTTGAGTGTTTCGCCCAGGCCGGTGACGTGGCCACCGGTGCCGATGCCGGCCACCAGGCAGTCCGGTGGTAGAGTGGCGAAGTCGCGCAGAATCTCCTGTGCGGTGGTGCGCCGATGGATTTCCGGGTTGGCCGGGTTGCGCTGCTGGTTGAGCATCACGTAGCCGGGGTTTTCCAGCTGCAGCGCCATGGCCAGCTCGCCGTGCGAGTTGTTGCCGCGGCGGCTGTCGGACAGCACCACCTCGGCGCCGTACAGGCGCAGCAGCTTCTGTTTCTCCGGGCTGTAGTTGTCGGGTATCACCAGGACCACGCGGTAGCCGAGGATGTTGCCGGCGATGGCCAGGCCGATGCCGGTGTTGCCGCCACTCGGTTCGATGATGGTCTGGCCGCTACCTGGGCGCAGGATGCCGCGGGTCTCGGCGTCGCGCACCATGGCCAGGGCAATGCGCGCCTTGTGGCTGCCGCCCGGGTTGAGCGATTCCAGCTTGGCGTAGACCTCCAGCCCGGTTTCCGCGCTGAAGGCGGCCAGGCGGACCACCGGTGTCTCGCCGATGGCCTGCAGCAAGGATTCATGGATCATCGCGCGACCTCAGTACAGCGGCATGTCGGGGTCGATGTCGCGCGCCCAGGCCTTGAGCCCACCCTGCAGCACCTGCAGGCGCGAAAAGCCGGCCTCCAGCAGCCGCTGGGCGGCGCGTTCGGCGCGCGGGCCGCCGTAGCAGATCAGGCACAGCGGTCGCTCAGGGTCGAGTTCGTGCAGGTGCTGGTCCAGCTCGCCCAGCGGGATATTGCGTGCCTGCGCCAGGCCACACACTTCCAGTTCGTTGGCTTCGCGCACGTCGAGCAACTGCAGGTCCTCGCCGCGGCTCAGGCTCAGCTTCAGCCGCTGCGGGCTGACCAGCAGCTCCGCCGGCAGCGCCGTGTCGCGCACGGCGCTGGCACACTGCACCGGGGCTTCACTCTGTAGGCTGCGGTCGCGGCGTGTCGGTGAGCAGCTGGGGCAGTCGGGGCGACGTTTGAAGCGCACCTCGCTGAAGGTCATGGCCAGCGCATCGAAGCGCATCAGACGTCCGACCAGGGGCTCGCCGATGCCGAGGATCAGCTTGATCGCCTCGGTGGCCTGGATCAGTCCGACCACCCCCGGCAACACGCCGATCACCCCGCCGGCGTTGCAGTTGGGCGCCAGTTCGGCGGGCGGGCTCTGCGGGTAGAGGCAGCGGTAGCAGGGGCCCTCGCGGTAGTTGAACAGGCTCATCTGGCCGTCGAAGCGATGCAGGGCGCCATACACCAGTGGGCGCCCGAGCAGCACGCAGGCGTCGTTGAGCAGGTAGCGGGTGGTGAAGTTGTCGGTGCCGTCGATCACCAGGTCATAGTCGCTGACCAGCTGCAGCGCGTTGTCCGCCGTCAGCGCGCAGTCGTGGGCGTCGATGCGGATAGCGGGGTTGAGGTCGAGCAGGCGGCGCCGCGCCGACTCGACCTTGGGCATGCCCAGGGTGGCGCTGCCGTGTACCACCTGGCGTTGCAGGTTGCTGCTCTCGACCCGGTCGAAATCCACCAGGCCGAGGGTGCCGATGCCGGCGGCGGCGAGGTACAGGCTGACCGGCGAGCCCAGACCGCCGGTACCGATGATCAGCACGCGCGCCTGCTTCAGGCGCAGCTGGCCCTGGCGGCCGACGTCGGGCAGGGTGATGTGGCGTACGTAGCGGCGTACCTCGTCGTTGCTCAGCTCATCGCAGTCCAGTCCACCGGAGGTGGCCAGCAGGATCTCCAACTCGGCATCGGCCGGCAGCGGGCTGTCGGCTTCCAGCAGCTCGCCGCCGGCGGTGAGCAGAAAGTGCTCCTTGAACTGGTCGTTGCCGTAGAACAGGTGCTCGCGCAGCTCCGTATGGCGCGTGCAGATGTCTTCGACCAGTTCGCGAACCGTCGCGCCGGCCCCCTCCAGTCGGGTGGCGGGCAATCTGGCGACACGGCCCAGCACTTCCGGAACAATCACCACACTCATAGCCAAACCTCCTTTATCAATGGCTATCGGGGGAGCCGGGGAACTCCCGGCTGCAGACGAATTCTTCTCCGTTCCACTCGAACAGCTTGGCGCCCTGCGCCTCGCCGGCGCGCACGTCCACCACCAGGTAGGCCACCGGATGGATCGGCTGGCCCATGAACAGCGCCTTGTCCTCGTCCTCGCGGCTGAAGTAGGCGCCGACATCGGGGTGCGAGTGGTAGATCACCCGGACTGGGTTGTCGCTGCGCAGGCTGCGGTTGAGCAGCAGGGTGTCGGCCACCGCGAAGGTGTAGCCGTTGACGGCGCTGCGCCGGTACACCTCGGGGTCGAGGCGGTTGAGCTGGTTCTGGATGTTCTCGCCGAGGTACACGCGGGCGTCGGCGAAGACGAAGCCGCAGCATTCCTCGGGGTAGGTGGCGGCGGCATGGCGGTAGATGGCTTGCAGCGCCTGCGGGGTGAGGGCGTCCTGGTGGCTCATCGCGTCAGACCTGCTTTGCCAGGAGCTTTTCCACCGGCACCTTGGTGATGGCGAAACCGGCCAGCAGCAGCGCGGAGTACAGCGCCAGGTCGCGGGAGATCGGTTGGCCTTCGTACCAGGAGCCGATGATCACGGCGAATACCGGGAAGATGATGAAGACGAAGGACAGGATCACCGGGCTCAGGCGTTTGAGCAGGAAGAAGTAGACGATGAAGCCGCCGACCGAGGCGCACAGGCCGAGGTAGGTCAGTGCCATCCAGGAGCGCGTGCTGATGGCGGCGAAGTCCGGCTGCTCCACGCCCAGGCCGACCAGGCACAGCATCATGCCGGCCAGGCCGATGGGCAGGGTGTTGTAGGTGATCACGCTGATCTCGGCGCCCTGCTTCTTGGTCACCACGTAGCACAGGGCGTGCATCACCGCGGCGGCGAGGATGGCCAGCACACCGGCGAATTCGTCGTGCGCCAGGCTCAGGCCCTGGCTGCGCAGGATCATGTACAGGCTGGCGAAACCGATGCCGATGCCCACCACCTGCGACAGGTAGATGCGCTCGCGCAGGAACAGCGCGGAGAAGATCAGGATGAACACCGGCATGCAGCTGAACAGCAGGGCGGTGAGGCCGGAAGAGACATGGGTCTCGCCGTAGTTGAGCAGGTAGTAGGGCAGGCTGAAGTAGCCCAGGGTGACGAAGACGAAAAAGCCCAGGTGGCTGCGCGGGAAGAAGATCGAGTCACCGCGGATCAGCGCGAAGCTGAGGAACAGCGGGAAGGCGATGAGAAAGCGCAGGCCGGAGGCGGTCAGTGGCGGTACGGTTTCCACGGCAATCTTGATGCCCAGCCAGGTGGTGCCCCAGCTCAGGCACACGGTGAGGAACAGCAGGCTGGTGATCAGGGCGGCCAGCCACTGCCCCCTGGCTTTTCCGGTGTTTGCAATTGCTGCGGACATTGGCATGATGACAATCCTTCGTGATCACAAAATTGACCCCTTAAATCCAGAGATCAATTGGCATTGATACTGGTAAATGAGGCTATTTGGACGAAAAATGGCTGTCAAACCAATTATTGACACGGTGTCAATGCTGCGCGACGCGTTAAGCTCGGGGCATGGCGCCAAGTACAAGCGCCTCGCCGAGGCCATGGAGCTGCGGATCCTCGATGGCAGCATCGAGGGCGGTGCCAAGCTACCGCCGCACCGCAGTCTGGCCGACCGCCTGGGGGTTACCATCGGCACGGTCAGCCGGGCCTATGCCGAGCTGGAGCGCATGGGGCTGGTGGTGGCGCGGGTCGGCGATGGCACTTTCGTGCGCCAGCGCGACCTGGAGCGCAAGCGCGACATCGGCTTCAGCAACTTCGTCGAGGAGCGGCCCGAGCAGTTCGACATGAGCCGCAACATGCACATCCCCGGCGCCGAGACCAGCCTGCTGGCGCAGAGCCTGCTGGAGCTGGCGCGCAACCCGCAGACGCTGGCCGAGATGACCCTGTACACGCCGGACGCCGGCCTGCCGCGCTATCGCCAGGCCGGTGCGCGCTGGCTGGCCCACGGCGACTTCCGCCCCCTGGCCGAGCAGGTGCTGTGCGTCAATGGCGGCCAGCACGGCCTGCTCTGCACCCTGATGGCCCTGCTGCGCGCCGGCGATACCCTGGTCACCGAGCAGCTCACCTACCCGGGCCTGATCAGCGCCGCGCGCATGCTCGGCATCAAGCTGCTCGGTGCGGCGATGGACGAGGAAGGGCTGATGCCGGCGGCGCTCGACGAGCTGTGCCGGCAGCACCGCATTTCCGCCCTGTACTGCACGCCGACCCTGCAGAACCCGACCACCGGCGTGTTGTCCGCGGCGCGGCGCGAAGCGCTGGTCGCCGTCTGTCGCGAGCATAACCTGCTGATCATCGAGGACGAGGCGCATGCGGTGCTGGTCGAGGACCGTCCGCCGCCCCTGAGCTTCTACGCCCCCGAGCGCAGCGTGCTGATCGGCAGCCTGAGCAAGGCGGTGGCCGCCGGGCTGCGGGTGGGCTATTTGCATGCGCCGGTGCCGCTGATCAGCCGCATCGCTGCCGCCCTGCGCGGCAGCTGCTGGATGGCCACGCCGCTGGCGATGGAGCTGGCCAGTGGCTGGATCGAGAGCGGCGTCGCGGAGAAGCTGCTGCGCCAGCAGATCATCGAAATCGGCCGGCGCAAGCAGCTGGTCGAGGGTCTGCTGGAAGGCCTGAGCTATCGCACTCATCCGCAGTGTCCGCACTTCTGGATCGAGGTGCCCGAGCCCTGGCGAGCCTCGGATGTCGAGGCCGAGCTGAAGCTGAAGAATTACCTGGTCGCCACGGCGGAGGCCTTCGCCGTTGGGCGCGCGGCGGTGCCGCAGTTCGTCCGCGCCAGCGTCAGCAATGCCTCGCACGACGACGCACTGCTGCTGCAGGGCTTCCAGGCGCTGAGCAACAGCCTGCGCCAGGGCAGCGCTCCGTTCGCCGAGTGATCCCGGTCGGCCCGTACGGCGTCTTTTTGCACCTGGATGGCGCAATGCTTCTATCGTTTAGCTCATGAAACCGACGAGGCGTCCGATATCTCGCGCATAGCCTCGGAGGGGCGGGCGCCTGGCGCGGCATTTGCTGCGCCAGGCGCTTCGCGGTTTCGTCCGATTCAGGAGTTCGACGATGAATGCCTTGTTGCTACCCGGTGTGAATGCCCTGGAGAAATTCAGTTTCGCCCGCAAATTCCAGCTGCTGGCATTGCTGTTTCTGCTGCCGCTCTGTTACGCCGCCTGGTCGATCGGCGACAACTACCTGGGCAAACTCAAGGTGGTCGATGACGAGCGCTCCGGCGTCGTGCAGCTGCAGGCGCTGGACCGGGTCGAGCGCCAGTTGCTGGGCCAGCGCAACCTCACGGCGCGCTGGAAGGCCACCGAGCGCAATCGCCAGGCCAGTGACGAGACGCAGGCCGCCTTCAGTCGTCTGCAGCAGGCCGATGGCGAACTGGATGACGCGTTGCAGGCCCTGCAACAGGTGCTGGCCGCCGAGGGCGCCAGCGAGCAGGTGCTGGCCGATCTGCAGGCCCTGCAGGGCGAGCGCGACGGTCTGAGGGCGCAGGCGCTGGGCAGCGTCGGCTGGTGGCCGGATGCCTATGACCGCTTCACCCTGGCCCAGCAACGCCTTGCCGCGCTGCGCGAGCAGATCGCCACCGACAGCGGCCTGATTCTCGACCCCTGGCTGGAGACCTACCTGCTCATGCAGCTGGCCACGCAGGACGCGCCGCGCCTGCAGCAGCGTCTCGGCGTGCTCGCCAGCGTCGGCCAGGGCGCGGTGGTTGCCGGCCAGTTCAGCCTGCAGAGTCGCCTGCAGCTGCGCGAAATCCGCGCCACTGCCGGGGAGTCGCGGTTGCAGCTGGGCAAGCTCGGCGAGCGCCTGCAGGGCGAGCTGCCGGCTTCGCTGGCGAGTTGGGGGCAGGCCTACCAGCAGAGCCTGGCCGGTCTGGATGCCTGGCTCAAGCAGCTCGATCAGCAGATGTACGGCGACGCCGGGATCACCCTCAAGGCCGCCGAGTTCGAGCATGGCATGGATGGCGCGCTGGGGCATGTCGAGGCGCTGCAGCAGGCCACCCTGCAGGCCCTGGATACCCGCCTCGGGCAGTACCGCAGCCAGGCGTTGCGTGCCCTGGTCTTCACCCTCGGCGCCTTTTGCCTGTTGGTCGCGCTGGCGCTCTACGCGCTGGTTTGCCTGCAGGCGTCGATCCGCGGTAGCAGCTGGCGCATCACCTCGCTGGCGCAGTCGCTGCGCGATGGCGACCTGCGTCGCCACGTCACGGTCCACGGCAAGGACGAGCTGGCGCTGATCGGCGCCGCCCTCAACGATGCGGTGGCGCAGCTGCGCGATTCGCTGCAGGGCGTCAACCGCGAGAGTGCCGAACTGGGCGATACCGTGCTGGTGCTCAGTGACGAGGCGCGCCGTGCCCTTGGTGCGGTGGAGCAGCAACAGCAGCAGGTCAGCCAGATCGCCGCCGCCGCCACGCAGATGGCGGCCACCGCGCAGAGCGTGGCGCAGAACTGCGAGCTGGCCGCGCAGGATGCCGGCCAGACCCTGGCGATTGCCGAGCAGAGCAACCGGCGCAGCCAGCAGACCACCGCCAGCATGCGCCAGCTCACCGCGCGCCTGGGCGATACCGCAGCCGCGCTGGCCGAGCTGCGCCAGCAGGCGCAGCAGATCGACCGCGTGGTGGACGTGATCAAGGGCATTGCCGAGCAGACCAACCTGCTGGCGCTGAATGCCGCCATCGAGGCGGCGCGGGCCGGCGAGGCCGGACGCGGCTTTGCCGTGGTGGCCGACGAGGTGCGCTCGCTGTCGCAGCGCACCCAGGAGTCGACCCGCGAGATCAGCGCCACGGTCGAGGGCCTGCAGCGCGTGGTGCTGCAGTCGGTGGAGCTGATGCAGACGGCCTGCAGCCAGGCCGAGGGCGATGCCGGTGCGGTCACCGAGCTGGGCGATCATCTCGGCGAAATCGCCGGCGCCGTGCAGCGCGTCAGCGACATGCTCACCCAGATCGCGGCCGCCGTGGAGCAGCAGGCCGCCACCGCCGAGGAGGTCAGCGGCAATATTCAGCAGGTCGACCAGGCTGCTGCCAGCTTGCTGCAGGGGGCGCAGGCGGTGCATGGCGTCGCCGACCGGCTGGGCGAGGGCAGCCGCAGCCTGGCGCAGAACACCGCGCATTTCCATCTGCAGTGAGGCGTTGACGAAGTTTTCACAGCTCCCCTGGCAGAGTTCGGGAGATAAGGCGGATTCCCCGCCAGCGCTTGGTGCTGTGATGACTGATGCACAACGTGCCCGCGCCGCCGTCGACTGGCGCGGCCTAGGCTGGACCCTGCTGTTCTTCTGGTACTTCTCCGGCGTTACCCAGGCGTTGATCTACGCCACAGGCAGCGCGGGCTTCTCCGGCTTGCGTCAGTCGCTGCTGCTGAGCCTGCTGTGGCTGGTGCCGCTGCTGCTGTTCCCGGCGCGGGCGCGGATGCTGGCGGCGCTGATCGGCGTGCCACTGTGGTTGTGCTCGCTGGCCGGTTTCGGCTACTTCCTGATCTACGGCCAGGAGTTCTCGCAGAGCGTGATCTTCATCCTCTTCGAGTCCAACGTCAGCGAAGGCAGCGAGTACCTGGCGCAGTATTTCGCCTGGTGGATGCTGCCGGCCTTCTTCGCCTACGGCCTGGGCGCCTGGCTGCTTTGGCGCCAGGTACGTCCGGTATACCTGCCACGCCCGGCGGCGGCGCTGGCCGCAGCCTTCTTCCTGTTCGCCTCGCTCGGTTACCCGGCGATTCGCCAGTTCAGCAAGCATGAAGACGCGCAGGTGGCGCTGGAGAACTTCGAGGAGCGCATCGAGCCAGCCACGCCCTGGCAGCTGGTGGTCGGCTACCGCCAGTATCGTGCTCAGCTGGCCAACATGCAGGCGCTGCTGGAGGGCCGTCAGCGCATCGCGCCGCTGACCGACCTGCGTGACGCCCACGCCGGCCAGCCGGCCACCCTGGTGCTGGTGATCGGCGAGTCCACCAACCGTCAGCGCATGAGCCTGTATGGCTATGGCCGCGAGACCACGCCGGAGCTGGACAAGCTGCGCGATCAGCTGCAGGTGTTTACCGGTGCGGTCACCCCGCGGCCCTACACCATCGAGGCGCTGCAGCAGGTGCTGACCTTTGCCGATCAGGAAAACCCGGAGGCCTACCTGAATACCCCGTCGCTGGTCAGCGTGATGAAACAGGCCGGCTACAAGACCTACTGGATCACCAACCAGCAGACCATCACCAAGCGCAACACCATGCTCACCACCTTCTCCAAACAGGCGGACGAGCAGTTCTACCTGAACAACAACCGCGAGCAGAATGCCCGCCAGTACGATGGCGATGTGCTCGACCCGTTTGCCAAGGTGCTGGCCGAGGACGCGCCGCGCAAGTTCATCGTGGTGCATCTGCTCGGCACCCACATGAGCTACCAGTACCGTTACCCGCCGGAGTACGAGCGCTTCACCGACCACAGCGGCGCGCCGGCGCATGTCAGCGAGGACCAGCTGCCGACCTACAACGCCTACGACAACGCGGTGCTGTACAACGACTTCGTCGTCTCCAGCCTGATCAAGCGGTTCGCCGCCACCGATCCGAACGGCTTCCTGCTTTACCTCGCCGACCATGGCGAGGCCGTGTTCGATGCGCCCAAGGCCGAGGTGCTGGGGCGCAACGAGGCGGCGCCGACCGACCCGATGTACACCATTCCCTTCCTCCTGTGGAACTCGCCGAAGTGGCAGGCGCACCAGCCCCGTGACTTCGCTCAGGTTCTGGCGCGACCGTTCAGCAGTTCCAGCCTGGTGCATACCTGGGCCGACCTGGCCGGCCTCGACTTCGCCGAGCATGACCGTAGCCGCAGCCTGGTGAGCAACGAGTTCAAGGCCCGCCCGCTGTTGATCGGCGATCCGCAGCAGCCGCAGAACCTGATCGACTTCAGCCTGATCCGGCCCAAGCCGGTGGACAGCGAAGTGGCCCAGCAGGCGGCTGCAAGCACCCCCGCCCAGCCGCTGTGAAACTGCCGCCCGCCGGCGCTTGACGGCGTCGGGCGGGCGGTTCACATTCAGGTGCAGACCACGTTCACGTGGCGCCCTCGCTCCATCTCTCTTCGCGTCCCGCAGTCGCCTCGTTCCTGCCGATCCCTTCAGCCATCGGGGTATGGGTGACATGTCGCAACTTTCCCTTCGCGCCGGCTGCGTCGCCGGTGGCCTGCTTGCCTGCCTGGCGCTGCCAGCCCAGGCGCAGTTCTACGTACTCAGCGATCTCGGCAGCCTGATCGCCACCTCCTACAGCGTGCCGCACGGGCTCAGCGAGAATGCCGATGTGGTCGGCTACAGCTATGCCGGCCTCGGTGCCCACGCCTTCCTCTGGACCCCCGAGGGCGGCCTGCAGGACCTCGGCACCCTGGGCGGCAGCACCAGCTATGCCTATGGCATCAATGCCAGCCGTCAGGTGGTCGGCTATGGCCCGCAGGGTGGCGTCGACCGCGCCTTCCTGTGGAGCATTGGCGGGGGCTTCCAGCTGCTCGGCACCCTCGGCGGCGGCAACAGCTACGCGCGGGAGATCAACGATGCCGGGCAGGTGGCCGGCTACAGCCAGATCGCCAGTGGCAAGTACCGCGCCTATCGCTGGAGCGCGGCCGCGGGCATGCAGAACCTCGGCGTACTCGGCAGCGCCAGCAGCAACAGCTACGCCACCGGGATCAACGAGTCCGGCCAGGTCGCCGGTTTCAGCCATGTCGGCAATGCCGCGCATGCCTTCCGCTGGGACCCGGCCCTCGGCCTGCAGGACCTCGGTACCCTGGACGGCGGCAACAGCTACGGCAAGGCCATCGGCGCCAGCGGCGCGGTAGTCGGCTACGCCAGCGCGGCGGGGGCCGAGCATGCGTTTCTCTGGACCAGCGCGGGCGGCCTGCAGGACCTCGGCACCCTCGGCGGCGCCAACAGCTATGCCAAGGGCGTCAACGCGCAGGTGCGCGTAGTCGGCCAGGCGGACACGGCCACCGGCGCGGTCGGCTTCGTCTGGAGCCTGGAGGAGGGCATGCAGGACCTCAACAGCCTGATTCCCGACCCCGATGGCTGGATTATCGAGGCTGGTCTCGGCATCAACGACCAGGGCGTGATCGTGGCCATGGGGCGCAACATCTTCGGCCGGGTGCACGCGCTGCTGCTGGTGCCGGTGCTGGACGAGTAGTTTTCTCCCTCTCCCTCCGGGAGAGGGTGCCCGCAGGGCGGGTGAGGGTGATGCGGCAGGCAGGATCCCTCACCCCGGCCCTCTCCCGGAGGGAGAGGGGGCAGTGAGTGCGCGGCTGCCGGCCCAGTCGCTGGCGCAAGAGCTGCGAGGAGCAGCCTAGATACTCTGCCCGCAACGTGGCGCGCGCTGCAGCGGCGCACTTGGCTGCTGCTCGGCGAGCAGGTCGAGCTGCGCCACGCAGCCGTGCTTGAGGGTGGTCTCCAGCAGCAGGCTCTGCACCGGCAGCAGGTCGCCGTCGAGGATGTGCTGCTGCCTGGCCAGGCCCAGGTAGCTGTTGCTGCCGAGCAACAGCCGGTTGACGCCCTGCAGGTGGATCATCGCCTTGCCGACATTGCCCAGCTGGTTGCCGAGCAGGCTGATCTCGCCCGGCAGCGGCGGCTCGTTGCGGATGCGAATGGCGTACTCCGGGGTGCCGCTGATGCGGTTGTCGATGATCAGGGCGCGGCCGATGTGCTGGCCGTCGATGCCGCTGCCCTGGCTGTTGCCGATCAGGTTGCCGGCCACCAGCAGGCCCTCGGCCGGCTGCTGCGGACTGCCGGTGAGAACGATGGCGCTGGCACCGGTGCCGCCGATGCGGTTGTTCTGCAGGGCCAGGGCGCCGCCCTGCAGCTGCGCCTCGATGGCGGATTTGCCGACGTTGCCGATCAGGTTGTCGGCGATCAGCCCGGCGCTGCCGTCGCGCAGGCGGATACCGCTGTGGTTGCGTACGCCGCTGATCTGGTTGCGGGCGATGCCGACCCGGCTGGCGGCAAGGTCCAGGCCGTACTGCTGCAGGTCGCTGAACTGCGAGTCCTCGATCAGGGCCAGGCTGTCGTGCAGCTCCACGCCGCTGGCCATCTCGCGCAGCTCGCTGGCGCGGATCAACACCCGCGCGGGTGGCGTGGCGGCCGGCTGCTGGGCACTGCGCCGGCTGGTCAGGCCGCGCGCCAGGTGGGCGTTGTAGCCCAGGCGCGCCAGTTGCGACTGTTCGATCAGGGTGAAGCTGCCGGCCCAGGCCATGATGAAGGGGCGGAACGGCTTCGCCGCCAACTGGCTCTGCTCGCCGGCCCAGCTCTGCAGCTGGGCCCGGCGCAGGACCAGCTGGCCGCGGTTGATCAGCGCGGCGCCGGCGCGGCTGTTCAGGTACAGGCGCTGGTCCTCCACCAGCAGCGCACCCTTGGGGCCGATCAGCAGCGGGTAGCTGAGCAGGTAGCCGTCCTTGTGCGGCTTGAGGATGCGCGGGTCGTTCAGCGCCTTGGCCAACTGCTCCAGGCTCAGGCTGCCGTCGTCCAGCAGCAGCGCCTGCGGGTGGTGCGCCTGGTAGTCGGCGATCACGCGGAACAGCCCGCTGCTGACGAAGGGCTCGAAGGGCCAGCTGCCGGCCTGGGCCGAGAACAGGCTGGTCAGGCTGACCCGGCCACGCCCGCCCGGTGTGGCGACGGCGAACTGCGCCGGGTCCAGGCCTTGCGCCGGGGTGGCCAGCAGGGCGGCGATCTGCGCCTGCTGCGGGTGCTCGCCGAGGGCCGCGAGCTGGTGATGCAGCAGCGTGCGGGTTTGCGCCGGGCACAGGCCGCAGAAGGCGATCAGCAGCAGCGGCGCGCAGCGGCGCAGGTAGTCGAGCGCGGCCATCGGGTTACCTCGCAACGTGGGGATAGAGCGGCGCCAGGCGTCCGCCGAGCTGGCCGTAGGCGGTCGCCGCCGCGCCGGCGCTGGCTTGCAGGCGCAGGGCCAGGGCGTGCTGCGGGTACAGGTCGAGGAACGGCAGCAGCCACACCAGCTTGTACGGCGGCACCTCGTGCTGCGGCTGGCCGCGCAGTTCGGCCAGGCGCTGAGGGTCGAGCAGGCTGAGGGCGGCGAAGTCGGCCAGGCGCTGCAGGCGCCGGTCATCCTCGGCGCTGAGGCCGGGGCCGTTGTAGCGCGAGGATTCGGCCAGCAGCAGCAGGGGCACCATGGCGTAGTGGGTGTAGTTGGCCGCCAGCGGGCCGCGGCCCAGTTCGTTGGGCAGGTAGGCGTAGGGGCCGTGCGGCGAGTCGGTGATCTGCGCCAGGCCACGGCGGAAGTTGCGCTCGCCCCAGGCCACATAGTCGTCGCGGCCCAGCAGCATGCCGCTGGCGGCCACGGCCCAGCCAGCCCAGTAGTCGTGGTTGTTGAAGTAGGCGAAGTCCGCCGCCTGGCGCGGCCGGTAGTCGTCCATCACCTGCTCGGCCAGGCGCTGCAGCCAGGCCCTTTGCGCGCTGGAAAGCGCTGGCCGGCCACCGCTCAGCGCCTGGCTCTTGAGCAGGGTCGAGGCGATGGCCGCCAGCGCCCACTTGCGCGCGGCCAGGCCGGTCTTGCTGGCATCGCGGCTCTCGATCGCGCCCGCCTCCGCCCAGGCCTGCAGCCAATGGTCCAGACAGGCCAGGGCAGTGCCGGCCTGGCGGGGATTCTTGGCCTGCACCAGGTAGTCGGCGAACTGCGCCAGGCGCTGGGTGTACTCGGCCAGGCGGCTATGGGTTTCCTTGGAGCGCGCCGACACCTTGCCGCTGAGGGTCGAGCGGCTGGCGTCGCTCTGGTCGTACTTGCTATCGATCTGCAGCGCCCCGGTGTAGGGCTCGGGCACGGCCTTCGGACATTCCAACTGGCGGTAGTCGCCGATCTGCGCCGCCAGCGGCAGCGGCCGAGGTGGCCAGATCGACTGCGGCTGCGCCTGCGCCGCGCCGGCGCAGAGCAGCAGGGCGGGCAGCACTCTTACAGACATAGCCGGGTCTCCACCGCCACGGGCGCGGCCAGGTCCTCGGTCGGCTCGATGAATACCGAGAGCAGGTTGGCGTCGCGGTAGGCGGCGTCCTGGCTCAGTTCCAGGTAGTACTGGCCGCCGGCGACGATGGCCTCGCGGCGGTACCACTGCTTGTCGCGCTGGCCATTGTCGTAATAGACGATGACGTAGAAGTCCTTGAGGTTCTTGTCCGCCAGCTTGATGTCGAGAAAGCCCGGCTTGCCGCGCAGGTCCAGGCGCTGCGCGCCGCCATTGCTCAGCAGCTCGAAGCGCTGGCCGCGCGGCAGCGCCGGTAGCTCGCTCTTGCGCTCGCCGAGCACCTGGCCCTTGGCGCAGCCACCGGCAATGGCCGGCAGCAGCTGGCGGTACATCAGCGGGTCTTCCAGGCGGAAGCTGGCCGGCAGCTCCCAGATGATCAGCTTCGGCGGGGCGTCCGGCGTGTAGTCCGGCGATTGCAGGTAGTTGAGCAGCGCGCCCTCCTGGCCGGCGCCAGGCAGGGCGACGTTGAGGATATCGACGCTGAGGTATTCCTTGAGGTAGCCGTCGAAGTTGTAGTTCTTGGTGTCGTCGTCGCGCGCGGCCGAGTTGCTGGTGCCGACCAGCACCACCTCCTGGCTGCTCTGCTCGTCGAACAGCGCACCGAGGTCGTCGCCCGCCGGCACGGTCTGGAAGCCGCGGGCGTACTGGAAGCCGTAGTTGTTGCCGCAGATCTTCTTCAGCGCGCGGCTCATGGTGCCGTCCTTGGGCACCATCACGCCGGGCTCGGTGCGGTACTGCTTCTTGCTCAGGTCGGCGTAGAAGGGTTGCTGCCTGATGCTGTCGGCCACCAGGCGTGCGGTGTGCATGGCGCCGGCTGGCGTCCAGTGGTGGTCGCGGCGGAAGAAGTAATCCTGTTCGGGCGGGCTGTCGACCAGCGGCAGGATGTCCGGCACCACCGCGCCACCGGCGCGCAGCTGGTCGAGGAAGCTGGCCAGGTTGCGCCGCGCGGTGGCGAAGTCGAAGCCGTAGGCGCTGTCCGCGCGCACCTTGTCGCGGTGCATGATGCCGCGGGTCGGCTGCACGGCGATCACCACCTGGGTGCCGAGGGCATGGAAGGCGTCCATCAGGCGCTTGAACTGCGGGCGCATGGCGGGCGGAATGCCGAAGTCGTTGCTCAGGTCCACCTCGGAGCGGAACAGCCAGGTGTCCTTGCCCGGGGCGACGTACTTCATCGACTTCATGATGCCTTCGCCGTAGTGCGCGGGGTCGGCCAGGCCCGGGCACAGCAGGCAGTCGAGGTCGCACTGCTCGGCCGCGCGCAGGGCGGGCGCGGCGAGCAGCAGGCTGGCGAGGAGCAGACGGGACAGGCTCATGGCGGCGGCTACTTGATGCTGTCCAGGCCGTTCATCGCGGCGATGGTGCGCACTCCGGCGCCGCTGGGGATGACCACATAGCTGTAGGAGCGGCCCTTCTTCAGGAACAGCTCGTCGAACTTGGCCAGGTTCTGCTCGCCGGCGTAGGCGGCGAAGCCGATCTTGATCTCGTTGACCATGCGCGTGCCGGCCTGCTGGCTGGCCACGCCCTCGACCACCGCGTGCTTGCCGTCCAGGGTCTTCAGCGACAGCGGCTTGTCGGTGAGGTTGTAGAAGGCGATCTGCGCCTTCTTGCTGTCCTCCACATAGTTGTCGGCGATGGCCTTGAGGCTGCTGCCGTCGTACACCAGGGTGGTGGCGCTGCTGGGCTTGAGGTCGGCCTGCAGGCTGGCGCCGCCGACCGTGACCTTGTGCGTGCCAGGCGCGCTGAACAGGTAGTTGCCGAGTTGGCCGGCGCTGACCTTCTGCGCCGCGCTCTTGCCGCTGAGCATCACCTCGGCACCGCTGGTGGACAGGTTGAGTACCCGGATGTAGGCCGAGCCGGCCGGCGCCACGGCGTCGTACAGGGCGGCATTGCCATCCTGCGCCGGGCTGAGGGCGGGCGCGAGCAGGGCGAGAGCGAGCAGCAGGCGGGAAAGGGCTTTCATGGGTTCAGTCTCCAGTCAGAAGAATTGGTTGGCGGCGACCTGCCAGCCGGAGGTCACGGGTTTTTCCGCCAGCAGCGTGCGCACCGGGAATTCCCAGATCACCGTGGTGATCTCCGGGTCGGCCAGCTTCTGCCCGGCAAGGAACTGCTCCATGGCGTAGAACGGCCCCTTGGCCTCCACGGCCGTGGTCTGCAGGTCGGTGCGCAGGGACTCCTTGAGGAAGCCGGGGAAGTTCCAGTCGTCGATCTTGGTGTAGCTGGAGCCGACCAGCATGATCGGCTGGGCGGCCTCGCCGAACAGCGCCGCATCGCTGGCCTGCTGATCGGTCTTGAGTGTTTCGAACACCGGCAGCGGGCTCGGCTGGAAGCGTTCCGGCGCCAGCGTGCGGTTGAACTGCAGGTAGTTGCTGAGATCGCCCGGCAGCTCCTTCTGCGCCACCTGGCGCGAGGTGTAGGGCGTGCTGCCGACCAGTTCCGGGTGCTGGCGGGCCAGTTCCTGGGCGGCCAGGCGAGCGCCATAGGGCGTCCAGTGGGTGTCGGTGGGCAGGAACAGCGGCTGCTGCTGCTTCTGTGCGAGGAAGGCCTCACGTAGCGGCGCTACCTCGATGCGCTGCGCGCGCAGGCCGCTAAGGAAGTCGTCGTAGAGCGCCTTGGCGCGCGCGTCCGGGGCACGGCTGGCGTACTCCTCGTAGACATCCAGCTTGAGCGGCAGCGGCAGCAGGATCAGCCGTTTGTTGTGCGCCTTGAGGGTCTTTTCCACCTCGGCGATGCGCGCAAGGTGCTCCTCCAGCGCCTGCTGGTAAGCGCCGGGAACGCGGTATTCCTCGTTGCTGAACAGCCAGCCGTCCTTGCCCAGCACCACGCCGCTGGAACCCTCGCGGAACAGCAGGTACTGCAGGCTGGCCCAGGCCTCCACCGAGGGCTGGCGCAGGAACAGGCCTTTGTCGTAGTAGTCCTCGAACTGGCGCAGCAGCTCGCCGCTCATGAACTGCGTGGCGGCCGTGGACGGTTCCTGGGTGCGTGCGAACGCGACCACCCTGGGGGTGGAGTAGAGCAGCATGGCGCCCAGCAACAGGATGAACAGGACGCCGTTGACCCTGCTTGCCGAACTCATGACGGGGAATGACATGGCAGCCTCCTAGAACTGGAAGTAGAGGAAGGGAGAAAAGGAGTTGGCGGCCAGGCGGGTCAGCGACAGGCCGAAGGCGGCCCACAGCGCCAGCATGCTCAGCCCGCCGACGTGCTGCATCCAGTAACCCTGCTGGGCGCCGGCGTAGAAACGCAGGTTCAGGCGCCCGGCCAGCAGCAGCCAGACCACTGCCACCAGGGTGAAGGCCAGGGTCATCTGCGAGGTCGCCAGCAGGTACACCTCCAGCGAGCCGATGCCGTTGAAGCCGAGCATGGCGGGGACGATGCGCAGCGCGTGCTGCATGTCGCCGGTGATGAAGAAGGGCATCACGCCCACCACGAAAATCAGCGCCAGCAGGTTGCGCCACCACTTGTAGGGGCCGCCGATCTTGGTCACTAGGCCGAGCCGGCGCTCGGCCACCATGAGCACGGCGAAGTACAGGCCGAAGAAGATGTAGGCGAAGCTGGCGCCGTGCCAGAAGCCGGACAGCAGCATGGTGCAGAACAACGCGCCGTCGGCGCTGACCCGCTTGGAGCGCACCAGCGGTACGTAGATGTAGTCGCGCAGGAAGTCGGCCAGGGTCAGGTGCCAGCGCCGCCAGAACTCGGTCAGGCTCTGGCACAGCAGCGGCTGGTTGAAGTTCTCGGCAAAACGGAAGCCCATCATCATGCCCAGGCCGATGGCCATGTCGCTGTAGCCGGAGAAATCGAAGTACAGCTGCAGCAGGCAGATGAACATGCCGAACCAGGCATCCACCATCTGCGGCTCCGAGCTGCCGAGAATCGCCGTGCCCATGGGGGCCAGCGAGTCGGCGATCAGCACCTTCTTGACGAAACCGAGCATGAAGCGGCAGGCGCCAAGGCTGAACAGCTCCATGGAATGGGTGCGTTGCTTGAGCTGCTGGTCGATCAGGCTGTAACGCAGGATGGGGCCGGCCACCAGCTGCGGAAACAGGGCGATGAAGGCGGCGAAGTCAACGAAGCGGCGGGTCGGTTCGGCGTCCTTGCGGTAGATGTCGACGATGTAGCTGATTGCCTGGAACACGTAGAAGGAGATGCCCAGCGGCAGGATGATGTGTTCCAGGGTGAAGGTGTTGATGCCCAGCGGCTGCAGCGCGGCGGCGATGACCTCGACGCCGAAGTTGGCGTACTTGAAGTAACCCAGCGCCGCCAGGTCGCCGGCCACGCCCAGGCACAGCAGGCGGAACGCGCTTTTCTTGTCGTCGGCGTCGATGCGGCGCTTGATCAGCAGGCCGAACCAGTAGTTCCAGTAGGAGATGGCGACGAACAGCAGGAGGAAGTCCGGGCGCCACCAGGCATAGAACAGGTAGCTGCCCAGCACGATGACGTAGGAGCGCCAGGAGTCCTTGACCGCGTAGTACACCAGCAGGAACACCGGCAGGAAGAGGAACAGGAACACGTTGGATGTGAAGACCATGGCGACACCTCGCGGTCAGTAGCGCAGCACCAGGCCGAAGCTGGCCTGGTAGTCGTTGTCCAGGCCGCGAACTGCGCTGCCGGCCCGGAAATAGCTGAGGGAGAGCAGGGCGTTGACCTGCACCTGGCGGCCTTCGTAGGCCAGCGGAAACATCTCCCAGAAGTAGTTGAGGTCCAGCGTCTGGCCCAGGTGGCTGCCGCTGCGCTCGCCGTCCGCGCTCGCGCGCAGCGGCAGCTCGCCGTCTTCGTCACGCAGGCGCAGGTCGGTCAGGCGCAGGTCGAGCTGCTGGCGCGGCCGTGGCTGGCTGTCCAGGCCGATGCCATAGAACGCCAGGTTGCGCAGGTCGACGCCGACGAAGGCGCTGACCAGGCCGGTGCTGTAGGTCTCGGGGTCGGCCACCCGGTCGGACTGGATGGCATTGAGGCGGAAGCCGTCGCCGTCCTCGTCCGGCTCGTCGGTAAGGCCGCCGTGCAGATACAGGCGCGGCCGCCAGGGGCTGTCGTCGAAGCGCTTGCCCAGCTCGCTGAGCAGGGCCCAGCCGCGCACATCCTGGTCGCGGCCGTCGTTGTAGCGGTTGTCGCCGTCGAGCATCGCCAGCTCCAGGCGATAGTCGTCGAGCAGCCGCCAGCCCATTTGCTCGCCGCTGGCGAACAGGCCCAGGCGCTGGCCGCGGAAATCCAGCGGGTCGTCGGTCTCGTCGCGGCCGCTGTGGTCGCGCTCGATCATCAGGCGCAGGCCGGCCCACTGCTGCGCTTGCCAGCGCAGGGCGTACTCGCCCATCAGGTAGGCGATGTCCTGCTGGTCGGCGTCCAGGCTGCTGATGTCGCTGTTGTAACTGTGGAACTGCTCGGCGATGGCGACGAAGCCACGGGCGAAGCTGTCGTCGTAGTCCAGGCGCAGGGCCTCGATGCTGTCGTCCCACCACAGGCCGAAGTAGTCGCCGAAGCGCTGGCGGCCCACGGCGAGGGCGAAGCGCGGGTCGTCGCCGAGCAGGTTGCGGCGCAGGTAGAACTCGCGCAGCTCGGCGCTGAAGTATTCGAGCTGCTGGGCCTCGTTTTCCTGCAGCGGGGTGCTGGCCTGGCCGGAGTTGTAGTTCAGCCAGGCGCGGCCGAAGCCCTGCCAGCGCGACCAGGCGCCTTCCTCGGAGTACCAGGCCAGGGTCGGCTCGTAGCGCAGGCCGTAGAAACCTTTGCGGTCATTGCCCAGGGTGCCGTCCTCGGGGCCGTAGCCGCCCTGCAGGGTGGCCTTCTGGGCGAACTCGAAGCGGCCCAGGTCGGTGACCTTCTCCTGCGCCGGGGTGCTTTCGTCGGCGACTATTTGCTGGGCCGACTCCTCGGCCTGGGCCAGTGCCAGCCAGGGCAGGCAGAGCAGGGCGGGCAGGCAGCGTTTCATAGGGTCGCCTCCAGCTCTTTGAGGATGCCGGCGCGGGCCTGCAGGGCGCGTTCGCGGTCGCCGGCGGGCAGCTTGCCGTCGAGCTCGCGCAGGTATTTGCGGGCGCTCAGCTCGCCGCGCTCCACGGCCAGGCTGGCGTAGGCATAGGCTTTGATCGGGTCGTTGCAGATGCCTTTGCCGCCACCGTAGATGGTGGCAATGCGGTAGAAGGCCGAAGGCACGCCGCGCGCGGCGAGCAGACGGTAGGTGGCGATGGCCTGGGCCTGGTCGACCTGGTCCAGGCCACCCATGCTGTAGAGCTCGCCCAGGTTGAGGTAGGCGTTCTGGTAGCCCTCGGCGAGTAGGCCGTCGATGATCGCCTTGGCCTTGAACGGGTCCAGGGTGCGCCAACCGCGCACCAGGTAGGCCGAGGCGCGCAGGGCGCGGCCTTCCTGCGAGCGGGTCTGCTCGATGCGGTCGATCAGGGCGAAGACGTCTTCTGCTGCATAGTTCTCGGGTGCCGACATCATGTAGCTGGCCTTGGCCACCCTGGCCGAGTCGGCCTGGCGGGCGATGGCGTTGTCGAGCCAGGCCATGACCTCGGGATCGTGCTCGCGCGGGATGCTGCTGAGCAGGCTGCCGATGGCCTGCACGGTGCCCAGCGGCAAGGCGTCGGCCTCGGCCAGCAGCGGCTGCACGCGTTGCGGAAACAGCGTGTCCTGCTGCTCGCCGAGCGCCTGGTAGAGCCGGTCGACGGCGCGCGCGTCCTCGCGCAGGGCTTGCAGGTAGAGGCTCTCGGCCAGCGCCTGCTGGCCGTTCAGTTCGGCCAGGCGGGCGCGGTACAGGTTCAGGTGGCAGGCGTCGATGCAGGCGCGCCGGTACAGCTCGATCAACGCCTGTGGCTCGGCGCGCGGGAACAGTTCGGGGTAGACCAGGAACACATCCAGGCTGGTGGTCAGGGTGGCGAAGTCGCGGCTCAGCGGGTAGCGCTGCAGTGCCTGGGCGAAGAAGGCGCGATGCGCCTCGCGGCCGTCGGGCTGGCGTTCGACCAGGGCCGCCAGCGGCGCCAGCGCGGCGATCTCGCCATGGCCGTCGGCGAAGGCGCGCTGGTACAGGGCGATGGCCTCGTCCTGGTGCTGGCCGGTGCGGGCCAGCTGGTCGGCGAGCAGCAGCATGGCCGGCTGGTCGCCACGCTCGACCAGCGCGCGCAGGTCGGCCTCGACGTCGGCACTCGGGTCCAGGTGCAGGCGGTACTGCACCTGGGCCAGGCTGGCTGCCTGGGCCAGGCCGGCGCAGAGCAGCAGGGCGAGCAGGCTGGCGATCGCGCGGTACGACATGGCGTCTCCTAGAGGCTGCTGGTCAGCGGCAGGCCCTTGAACAGGTCCACCGTCACCGGTTGCTGATAGGCCGCCAGCGGCAGGGCCTTGTCTGGCTTGATGCTCAGCACCAGCGCCTGGTTCTCGGCGTCCACCGCCGAGCGGATCACCGTGCCCTTGCGCGGCTCCGGCTCGCCGAACACCTGCAGGTCGATGGCGCTGATGTCGTGCAGGCCCTTGAGCTTGTCGAAGGGGAAGCTGGCCTTGACGTAGAGGTCGTCGTCGGCCGGGATCAGGTGCGCCAGTTCGGCGAACTTGTAGGCATAGCCGTCGGTGGGCTTGCTCGGGAAATACACGTAGCAGTCGCAGGGGCTGGCCAGGGTGGTTTCGATCAGCGTGCGCCCGAGCAGGCTCTGCAGATCGTTCTGCGACAGACGCGCCAGGGCCTCCAGGTCGGCCGGGGTGGTGAAGCTGGTGGCCAGCTGGGTGGACACGCTGGCGATCGGCTCGCCGGCCTTGACCCGTTGCACGCCGGCGGGCAGCAGGAAGCGCACATAGCCGTTCTCCGGCATGCTGAGAATGTGCGCGTCGGCGCTGACCAGCGCCTGGCTGGCCGGCACGCTGAAGAACAGCAGGTAGCTCTTGTAGGCCAGCACCCCGGCCACGGCGATGCCGGCCGCCAGGTAGCCGGCGCTGCCCAGCAGGGCGCGGGCCCGTTCCAGGCGGGTACGCGCGCCGCTCTGGCTCTGCTTGCGCTGCTTGATGTAGTTCTCCCGCTGCATGACGTTGAACAGGCCGTTGACGTCGGCGATCTCGCCGGACAGGTAGGCGCTCAGCAGGTAACGCAGGATGTCGCGCTTGCGCGGTTCCAGCTCGACGAACTCGACGCCGATGAGGCCGCCGCGCTCGGCGATGACCTTGACCTGGGCGTCGATGGTCAGCGCCACCTGGTTGAGTTCCAGCTGGATCGCGGCGTCGTACAGCGCGCCCTGCGGCAGCTCGCGCGAGCAGCGCAGGCCGAGGCCGCCGAGGGAGATGTCCTGCAGTTCGCAGGTGAAGCTGTCGTCGGCGCCGCTCAGGACGACCCGCGCCGGCAGCTTGCTGCGCACGTGCTGGCGCTCGTCCACCGCTTCGTGGACCACATTGGGCGCGATCGAGGAAATGGCACTGCTCATGGCGTTCCGCCTCTCAGGGTTGGGACAGGGTGAGGAGCAGGGCCACGACGCCGCCGAACAGGGCGAGCGCGGAGGCCTGCATGGTTTTCGAGGACCAGCGGTTGAGGGCCTGATCGAAGGCCGCATCGCTGCGGTCGAGGGTGGTCTTCTGCCGCGTCCAGCTCTGCTGGTCCATGTGGAACAGGGCATGCACCTTCATCGCCGAGCCGACGATCTGGTTGTAATAGAGCGCCAGCGGGTACAGCGGATCGACCGGGTGCCCGGCGAACAGCATCAGCAGGGTCACCAGGGTGCGCGACAGCAGCACCCAGAACAGGTACACCAGCAGGAACTCCACGCCATACAGCAGGGCGGCGACCACCGAGGCCGTCAGCCCGAGCAGGCTGGTCCACATCGACACGCGCTGGTCATAGAGCACATACATGGTGAACAACCCCAGTTGCCGCACCCCGAGCAGGCGGGTGGTGCGGAAGTTCTGCCGCAGGGAATTGCCGTACCAGCGGAACATCAGCTGGCGGGTGGCGCGCAGGAAGTTGCTGTCTGGCGGGTGCTCCACCGTCAGGGTGTGGCTGTCGGGCACGTAGAAGGTGTCCCAGCCGGCGCGCATCAGGCTGAACCAGGAGGACTTGTCGTCACCGGTGAGGAAACGGAAGCGGCCCAGGCGCCAGTGCTGCAGGAAGTCGGCCTCGACATCGCGGATAAAGGCCGGGTCGGTCATCACGCAGGCGCGGAAGAACGACAGGCGCCCGGTCATGGTCAGCACCCGCCGCGACAGGGCCATGGAGCACATGTTGATGTGGCGCTGGACGAAGCGCAGCGAGTGCCACTCGCGCACCAGCTTGCCGCCTTCGACCTGGCAGAACTCGTTGGTGGTGATGCCGCCGACGCTGGGCAGGTAGGCGAAGAACTTCACCGCGTTCTCCACGCAGCCGGGCAGCATCATGGTGTCGCCGTCGACCACGCCGACCACCGCGTCCTCCAGCGGCATCTGTCGAGACAGGGCGCGGAAGGCATGGGCCAGGCCGTCGCGCTTGCCGGTGCCGCGGGCGCGCACCACCACCAGGCGGATGTCGCCGCGTGCGGGGCTGACACAGTCGCGCATGATCTGCTTGATGAAGTTTTCGTCGGCCTTCTCGACGATGGACACGATCACGGTGCAGGGCACGGGCAGGCGCTGCACCTCCTCGAACACCGAGCGATACACCTTGTAGGTGGTGTGGGTGGGGATGCGGAAGCTGGTCACCACCATGAAGACCTGCGAGGGCAGCGCGGCCTCACCCATGGCCTCCACGGCGCGGCGCATGCGCGGGAATTTCCAGTGCATGAAGTACATGCCGCGCAGGTAGTGCATGGCGGCGTTGCCATAGCGCCACAGGCCGATGCCGCCGATCAGCAGGATGAAGTGCTTGTGCGCCGGGTCGAGCAGGTTGGGATCGACCAGGCCCGAACAGAAGGCGATCAGGGCGAACAGGCAGGTCCAGCCGAAAAAGCGGGCGCAGGGGTTGTTCTGCGACAGCGGCAGTACGCTGTCAGCGCTATGACCAGGCATGCTCAGCTCCCGCAGGGGTGGTTGGTCGCGGGGGCGTGCGTGGTGAAACGACCTGGCTGTCGAGGCGCTACTGCGGGGAATCCAATACCCAAATCCATTGCCTACCCCTCATCCCGGAAGGTTGGTTGCACGTCAGATTTAGGCAGTGGAAAGCGTGGCGAAGGTGAAATGCGCAGCTGTTCTTGATCTGGAAAGTTGTCGCCGTGATGCCGGCGATCTGTGCTGCAGTCCACACTGCAGACAGTGCGCCAAAATTAATGCAGTTGTGTGAAATTCTGCAGAGACAGCCCTAAGTGCTTGTGGGCGTTGTGTCTGGGTCTTGAAAGGCTTTTTTGAATCAATGGGTTAAGTTTCGCCTGAAAAATGACGCTCGATAAAAAACAATGCCGAGCTCACGGCTCGGCACTTTCTATCGATCTTTCTTGCCACCTGTTCGGGCAGCGCGGGGCGGCGATGAACCGTTTTGGCGCTCGCCGCGCGCCGGGATCACTGCTTGGGGCGCCAGGCACAGTAGCCGGGACGCGGGCCGATGCGCGGATGGTTGCGGCAGGTGTCCGGGCGCTTGTCGTAGACGGTGCACAGGCGGGTCTTGCGATCCAGGTACATGCAGTCGTCGTTGCTCATGCGGGTCAGGGTGAAGATGCCCGACTTCTGGTTGAAGCGCTCGATCAGCCCTTCCTTCTGCAGGCGCTTGGCGATGTTCTTCGGCGGTTCGCCGCGCTCGAACTCGTCGACCACGCCAAGGCGGATTAGGTCGGCGATGCGCACTTCCACCGGCATGGTGCAGCAGGTCGACATGCAGCTGGTGCACATGTCCTTGTTGTATTTGGTCCAGGTCTCGACGCGGTCGATTTCCGCGGCGGCGATCAGTTGCGGTCTCATGTCAGGCTCGATGGCGCAGGGCGCAGGCAAATCAGGCGCGCGATGATAGCGGTCACGCCGGCTTTGTGAACCCCTTCCCGCTCGGCGGCTTTGTAAGCTTTGGCTTACACGGTGCGCCGGCGAAGGCTGCTATCAGCATGCCATCAGTCAGATTAATCTCGCTTTCAAGGACTTAGCGCAGGAAGCGCACCTAAAAGAACAGGGACATGAAGGATTGTTCGCCAGGATGGCGCACCGACCACGGATGTCAGGAACCAGTCTGCAGAACCCCGCGCAAGCGGGGTTTTCTTTTTCTGGACTGCGTCACATGTGGGAGACTGTCTCCTTCAGAAGAGGCCAGTACAAAGCAGGCAAAGAAAACGCCGCAGTTTTGGATAAAATGCGGCGCTCAAATTCGCATCCCATGCTAATGGTTTATTTTTTTAAGGCAGGTTAGGAGTTGCTTGGCGTGCAGTTTTTTGAGCTACTTTCCCCAAATATGCGGGTTATGGTCTCGTTCTCGTTCGAGGATAGATTTGTAATTCCTAGTTGATAGACGGAGCTTTTCTTTCCGGGGGCTGCTGGTGCGCGAGCAATAAGCAGGCGGGCCCAGCCATTTTTTCCGAAGCTCTTATCGCTGCTCTCAATTAACGCATACGCATGATACTCGTCTGCTGACAAGGCTGCTCGGCTTAAAGGGCTTGCGAGGCTGTGATAGCAGCCTATTTTTCCTGGTCGTATAGTCTCTGTAAGGAGTCTTGCTAGTTCGTCTGTCTCAATTTCCTGTGATCCTGATGGGGTTGCTTTAGATAGTTTTATATTTCCTGTTTCGTTGTATAGCTTGACTTTTGTGTAGCCGCTAAAAGTGCTGTTTTTAAGTAGTCTTATTGCGTCTTCTACTGGTGTGCTTTCGCTCAGAGATTGCGATAGGTTCGCTAAAAGCTGAGCTGAAATGCTCCAGTCTAGATAGGTTACTCTTTTTGTTTGTTCTTCTATTTGTGCGTCATATTCTGGGATCCTGAAAGGGATTTTGCTTTGAGCTATCTGCTCTTGATAGCCTTTAAGGCAGGATAGATTTGTGTTTGTCTTGAGGTTCTGGACGGTTGTTATGTTTTTATCTGGGAGTTCATTCAGTATGGGTATTTCTGCGTTGAAGTTTTTGTTGGCGCTGAGGGTGCTTGTAATGTAGTAGGCTTGGTCGTATGTAAGTAGGCCAAAGTCCCGTTTTAGTACGTCTTGAATATTTTTGCATACGGCCTCTAAGCCGGTCGGGGTTGTCTGGGATTGTATGTTGGTTATTTGTTGGGTTCTTAGATCTGAGAGTCGGGTGTTGTTGTCGGAAGATATTATTTCTGGGAGCTGAGGTAGAAAGCTGTAGTCGGGGATGTTGTTTCTGCTGCGCTCTGTAAATAGGCTTGGCCTTGCGGTTGCTGTGATCTTTATGTAGCCAGCGTTGTGCTCGTTTTCTCCATTTTTTACTTTGACTGCTATGTATGCCTCGCTTTTTCCATGTAATGGCTTTAGCTCAATTGACCTGCTATGGTTAAATCCTGATCTAAAGCTGGATTTAGCATTGGAGCTGGCTTTTTCTGAAATGCTTTTCAAGGCTTTCTCTGTGGCTATCCTATATATCACGGTTCCTGGTGATGCTGCTGGTGCTAATGTTGTAATTACTTCTATTGCCTCATCTACGTAGATGTCTCCCTCGGATGATGTGGTCAGTCCGTATTTAATTTCTAGAGTTTCTTGTGTTAGTGGAATATTGGGTATTGTTATTTCTTCTTCTGTTATGTCGCAGAGTGTGCCGCCATTTTTAATTTTGGCCGCGAAAACGGGTATTGCGTGATCGCTTTCTGTTGTTAGTGTAGGTATTTTTATGCTAACCACGGACTCCAGTGAGTTGTCGTTAAATGTCAGTTTTGATTCGCACATGTCGGCTAGGCTGGTTCCTGGTGTCAGATTGCCTGGAAGGTCCTGGCTATTGCCTGGTGTATATTTCGCCTTGATTGTTATGTAGGCTTCGTAATTGCTCGTGGGCTGATGAGGCGAGTTAATATATGTTGCTGAGTCAAGACGGACAGAGGGGGTTGTGCATCCGTAATTCACTAATATTAGTAAGGTTAGTGCGTGTTTTAGAGTGGTGCTCATGATTTTGCTCCTTCCTGCTTTGCTGCCTAATTCATCTTGTGTGTTTTCTTTGATGTTTGGTCGTGATTGATGTTCTAGCCGTAGGCTGGTACGGGCGGTAGGTCATTTATATGAGGCTAGCCCAGATGGCCAAGCCTTAAATTCCTTTTTTCCCTCTTATATCTGTTCGCAGGATAGTCGAGCGCCTGGCCTCGTCCTGCGGGAATACCCGGCCGCTGCGCAGGCACTCGAACAGATGCTGGAACACCACGCCGGGTTTGCCCTGATCGTCGCTGCGGAAGTAGGAGTGCCCTTTGGGCGTGTCGTAGCGGGTGTTCACGTCATCGCAGTCCACCGCGTACAGGTTGTGCGGCGCCAGGTCCATGTTCTCCGGGCCGCTGTGGCCGAGGCGCCGCGAGGCGATGCGGTTCTTCAGGTTGGCCGCCTTGCTGCCACGCAGGGCGAGGTCGTCCGAGGCGTAGTACACCACCACGTTGCGCGAGGCATGGGAGATCAGCTCGCCGCGCTGGCCGCGATGGATCGATTCGTTCTCGATGTCGGCGGCGATCAGGAAGGTATTGCGGAACAGCATGGGGACGCCCTGGGCCAGGTCGTAGCGGTCCCACTCGCAAAGAGTCTCGCGCAGCACCCGGTTGCCCATCGAGTGGGCCAGCACGTTGATGCGCTTGAGGCAGCTGTCGAGCCCTGCCGCCTCGCGTTCGTCGCGCCACTTGAGGAACAGGCTGAGGGCGCGGGCCAGGGAGATGGCGCTGTAGTCGGCGGACTTCTGGTCGTCCCAGTAGTCCTTGACGATCCCCAGATCGTTGTCGCACGGCCAGATCACCGGGATCACCAGCACTTCCTTGGCCAACGCCTGGTCGCACAGACGCTGGAACTCCTCGACATTGGCGAACACATCGTCCGGCAGGTTGGAGAAACCGTGGATGTACAGCAGCACCTGGCGCTGCGGCGCCTCGTGCAGGCGGTCGAGGAAAAGTTCGCTGCCCAGTTCGATCAGATTCTTCTTGCTCTTGCGCTGGCAGAAGTAGACCGAGTGGCTGGGGGCGTTATTGCTGAGGTCAAAGTCGAACTTGCGGCCTTTCACCGTTTCGATAGAGCCGGTGGGAAAGCGATTGGTGATGAACAGCATGGCGTGACTCCCAGGCGTTGCGCAGACGGATGCCGCGTGGCGGCGGTTCTGGCAGAACGACGAGGGACAAGGGACTGACAGCGGGGCACTCCTGTGCTGCCGCTCTCTGCCTGCGTTAACGCTAGGCGGGCGTGGCGCTTTCGCCAGTACCTTTCAGCGCCTGAGCAGCGGCCAGGTGCCGATCACGGCCGGCAGGCCCAGGCCGAGCCAGGCCAGGGCATCCCATGCGCCGTCGCCGAGCAGGGCGGCGAACAGCCCGGCGGCGCCGAGTACAGCCAGCAGCGCGGGGATGGCGAAGGTCGACTGCCTCATGCCGCCACCTCGTCACGCAAGGCCGTGCGCGGTGCGCGGCGGCGCACCCACCAGAGGTACAGGCCGCTGCCCAGGACGATCAGCGTCAGCACATCCAGCACCGCCCAGAGGATCTGCATCGGTCGCCCGCCGTAGTCGCCGAAGTGCAGCGGCTGCGACATGGCCAGGGCGTCCATGTACCAGGGGCGGGAGCCGACGGCGGTGACCTGCAGGGTGTGGGCGTCGATCAGCACCGGGGTCCACAGGTGCGAGGTCAGGTGCGTACTGCCTTTCATGAACACCGCGTAATGATGCTCGCTGGAGAAGCGCGTGCCGGGGAAGGCGATGAAGTCCGGCTGCATGCCGGGCGCAGCCGCCCGGGCGATCTCCAGCAGATCGCTGGCCGGGGCGCGCTCGGTGAGCGGCGTCGCGTCGCGGTAGGGTTCGACCATGGCCGCCAGGGTGTCGCCGCGCCAGGCTTCGATCAGCAGGTCGGCGCAGGCGCTGATCACCCCGGTAACGCCCACCGTCAGGGCCCAGGTCAGGGTGACGATGCCGATCAGGTTGTGCAGGTCGAGCCAGCGCAGGCGCGTGGACTTGTCGCGCACTGCGGCGAAGCGCAGTTTGCGCATGAAGGGCGCATAGAGCACCACGCCAGAGATGATCGCCACCACGAAGAGGACGCCCATAAAGGCCAGCAGCAGTTTGCCCGGCAGGCCGGCGAACAGGTCCACGTGCAGGCGCAGCATCAGCATCATGAAACCGCCGTTGGCCGCCGGCATCTCCACTGCCTCGCCCGTGCGCGCGTCGAGCATGAAGGTATGTGACGAATTCGGTTCGGTGCCGGCGGTGGCGGCCATGATGGTGACTACGCCGTTGGGTTCGTCTTCTTCCCAGCCCAGGTACTGCACCACCTCGCCGGGGCGATGGCGTTCGCCGGCCTCGACCAGCTGCTGCAGGTCCATGTGCGCCGTGCCGGGAGCCATCTCGCGTAGCTCTGGTGCTTCACCGAGCAGGTGTTCGAGCTCGTGGTGGAAGATCAGCGGCAGGCCGGTGAGTGCCAGGAGGAATAGGAATAGGGTGCAGACCAGGCTGGTCCAGGTATGGACAACGGACCAGTGGCGGATGGTGGTGGAACGCATGAGGGCAGCCCGGGCCTGGGAGGGGCGTGCATTCTAGTAAAGCGCGCGCGTCGCTTGAAACGAGAATATTTAACAAATGATATTGGTATGCTCTATCGGCGAGTCAGAGCGAATGCGCCAGTTGCCGGCGTTTCCAGCTCTGCGCCCGGCGCTGCAGTTCGGCCAGGCTGTCTAGGTCCTGGCGACGTGCCTTGCTGAACAGGATCAGCGCCAGCTCGGCCGTGGCCAGGGCATCGGCGCTGGCGTGGTGACGCTCGCTGGCCTGCAGCCGGAAGTGTTCCAGCCACTCGTCCAGCCCCTTGTAGGGCGGCGCGTCCGGGCACAGCAGCGGGGCCAGCACGGCGACGTCGAGGAAGGGATGGCGCAGGCGGTAGCCGAGTGTCTCGCGCAGGGCGCGTTCGAGCATGTGCTGGTCGAACGGTGCGTGGAACGCCAGCAGCGGGCTGTCGTCGACGAACTCCATAAAGGCCAGCAGGGCCTCGGCGGGATCGCGGCCGGCGGCCACCGCGCTGGGTGCAATGCCGTGGATCAGGGTGCTGGCGCCGGCGCGGTGGCCGGGCTGGCACAGGGTGCACTCGAACTGCTGGGACAGGTCGATGGCGCCGTCCTCGATCACCACCGCGCCGATGGCCAGCAGCTGATCGCGCTGCAGGTTGAGACCGCTGGTTTCCAGGTCGACCACCACCATGCGCTGCGCACTCAGCGGGCGCTCGTCCAGCGCCACCGCTGTCGGCAGGTGCAGGCTGCGGGGATCGATAGCGGGGCTGCTGCGCAGCCAGTCGAGCATCTTCTTCATAGCTGGTAGCGCAGCGTCAGGCTGGCCTGCAGGCGCTGGGCCTGGCGGAAGGACTCGCGCAGGATGCGCCGGTCCAGGTGGTTGAGGCTGTCCGGATCAAGGCGATTGGACAGCGGCAGATCCTGGGCCGCCTGCTGCTGGTGCAGTTGCAGGCGGGTCTGCTGGATGAAGTGGTAGGCCTCCTCGTAGGCGGCGCCGTCCTGGGCGTCGATCACCTCCAGGCGTACCAGTTCAGCAAAGCGGCGCAGGGTGCTGCTCTCCTCCACGCCATGGGCCAGGGCCAGCAGGCGGGCGCCATCGACGAAGGGTGTGAGGCCCTCCTCCTTGAGGTCGAAGGTGTCCTTTTCGGCGCCCTTGCGCGCCACCACGAAGTCGCGGAAGCGTCCCAGTGGCGGGCGGTGACGCAGGGCATTGGCGGCCATCAGGCGCTGGAACAGGCTGTTGTCGGCCACATCGGCAAGTAGCTGGCGGCGCAGCTGCGTGCAACCCTGCTCGTCACCCCAGACCACCCGCAGGTCGAAGTAGATGCTCGACGCCAGCAGGCTCTCCGGGGTGGCTTCACGCACGAAGGCGGCGAAACGCAACGCCCACTCGCGGCGCGACAGGCACAGCTCGGGATTGCCGGCCATGATGTTGCCGCGGCAGAGGGCGAAGCCGCATTCGGCGAGGCGCTGGTTGATGCGCCGGGCAACCGGTAACAGGCGCTGGCGCATGTGTTCGGCCTGCTCGGGGCTGTCGGCCTCGAACAGGATGCCGTTGTCCTGGTCGGTGTGCAGCGTCTGCTCGCGCCGCCCTTCGCTGCCGAAGCACAGCCAGCTGAAGGGCATGCCGGGATCGCCCAGCTCCTCCAGCACCAGTTCGATCACCCGGCACACGGTATGGTCGTTGAGCAGGGTGACCAGCTGGGTGATCTGCGTGGAGCTGGCGCCATGGGCCAGCATGCGCTCGACCAGCAGGCGGATGTCGCTGCGCAGTGCCACCAGCGTCTCGATGCGGCCAGCGTGGCGGATGGTGCGGGCCAGGTGCACCAGGTCGACCCGCTGCAGTGAGAACAGGTCGCGCTCGGACACCACGCCGACCAGGCGCTCATGCTCCACCAGGCAGACGTGGGCGATATGCCGCTCGGTCATCGCCAGGGCCGCATCGAAGGCGCTGGCCTCCGGCGGCAGGTGGAACGGGCGTTGGGTCATCAGCGCACTGATCGGCTGCTCCAGCGATTCACCGTCGGCCACCACCCGGCGCAGGTCGCGCAGGGTGAAGATGCCGGCAGGGCGCTCGCCCTCGTCGACGATCACGATGCTGCCGACATGCTGTTCGTGCATGCGCCGCACGGCATCGCGCAGCGGCGTGACGGCGCTGCAGGCCACCGGTTGTTGCAGGGCCAGCTCGCGCAGGGTGGTGTCCAGCGAGTACTGCGCACCGAGGTTCTCGGCGGCGCGCAGCTGGACCTGCTGGTTGACCTGGTCGAGCAGGCTGCTGACCCCGCGCAGGGCGAAGTCACGGAAAGGCGCGGACTGGGCGAACAGGCGGACGAAGGCGTCCTTGCCCAGCAACAGGCAGAAGGTGTCCTCGCCGGCCAGGTGTTCGGTGCGGGTGGCGCGCTCGCCGAGCAGGGCGGCCAGCGGGAAGCACTCGCCGCTGGCGATCTCGAACGTGGTCTCAGTGCCGCGCCGCGCCGAGTGCGGGCGCTCGCCGACCACCAGCCCCTGCTTGACGATGTAGAAGTGCTGCACCGGGCCGTCGCCGGGCTTGATGATGCTCTCGCCGGCGGCATAGAAACGCAGCTGGCAATGCTCTACCAGGTAGGCCAGCTGGGCGCTGTCCATCTGGTTGAACGGCGGGTACTTGCGCAGGAACTCCATGGTGCCGTGGATGTTCTGCAGGACGGCCGTCTTGCCGGCAACGCTGGACGACATGCGACGCTCCCGGGGGCGTGGTTTGCACCGATGGTCGCTCCGCCCGCGCGCGGCGGCTATTGGACCTAGGTCGCAGAGCCTAGCTGCTCGCGCCAGGCGCGGAAGGCCGGTGCCGCGTAACCACGGCGCCAGACCAGCAGCGTATCCACCTCAAGCAGCGGTACCTGGCGCACTGCTGGCGGCGTGCGCTGCAGCTCCAGCAGAGTCCGCGGCACCACGCCAGCGCAGGTGCCGGCGGCCACGCAGGCGAGAATTGCGTGGTACGAGCCGACTTCCTGTACCCGCAGTGGCGCACCGCTCTGGCCCAGCCAGCGCTCGCCGATCTGCCGGTAGCTGCAGCCCTGGGCGAAGCCCGCCAGGGTGCGCAGCCGCACGTCCGTCGGCTCCTGCACTGGCGGGTGGTCGGCCGGCAGGAGCAAGAGCAGTTCCTCACGAAACAGCGCCTCGCCCTCCAGGCCCTGATCCAGCGCCTCGCCCTGCCAGCGATCCTGTGCCAGGTGCTGCGGCAGGGCGATCAGCGCGCAGTCCAGGCGCCGTGCCAGCACGCCTTCGAGTAGGGCCTGGCTGGGCCCGGTGCTGACTTCCAGGCTGACCTGCGGATAGCTGCGATGAAAGCGCGCCAGCGGCTCCGGCAGGCGCGCCGCCGCGGTACTTTCCATGCTGCCCAGGCGCAGGCGCCCGCTTGGCTGTGCGGGGTGCAGCGCCTGACGCGCCTCGTCGGCCAGCGCCAGCAGTTGCTCGGCGTAGGCGAGAAAGGCCTGGCCCTGCTCGGTCAGCCGCATGCGCTTGCCTTCGCGGAGGAACAGGCTGGCGCCGAGCTCTTCCTCCAACTGCTGGATGCGCGTGGTGACGTTGGACTGGGCGCGATGCAGGCTCTGTGCGGCGCGGGTCACGCTCTGCTCGAGGGCCACGGCGCGGAAGAGGGCGAGGCTGGTGAGATCCATGGGCTTTTATAAATCTCAAAATAAGAATAATGTTTTACAGATAATCTTTAATCGAGATTGATAGGTCAATCCTGCGGAGGCTTTTCATGTCGTCCCTGTGTGCACTGCTCGGTATCCACCATCCCATCATCCAGGCGCCGATGGTCGGGGTTTCCACGCCGGCGCTGGCGGCCGCCGTGTCCGAGGCGGGCGGCCTGGGTTCGCTGGGTCTGGGCGCGAGTACGCCGGCGCAGGCCCGTGAGCTGGTCGCGCAGACCAGCGCGCTGACTGCCCGCCCGTTCAACCTCAACCTGTTCTGCCATGCACCGGCCCGCGCCGATGCGGCGCGCGAGCAGGCCTGGCTGGAGCGCCTGCGGCCGCTGTTCGCCGAGTTCGGTGCCGCACCGCCGGCGGCGCTGCGCGAGATCTACCCGAGCTTCCTGGCCGATCCTGCGATGCTGGAGACGTTGCTGGAGCTGCGCCCGGCGGTGGTCAGCTTTCACTTCGGCCTGCCGCCGGCCGAATGGATCGAGCGCCTGCGCCAGGCCGCCATCCGTACCCTGGCCTGCGTGACGACGCCGGCCGAAGCGCGGCTGGCCGAGGCCGCCGGCGTGGACGCACTGGTCGCCCAGGGCATCGAGGCCGGTGGCCACCGCGGGGTGTTCATACCGGAAGAGGGCGATGCGGCGCTTGGCACCCTGGCGCTGGTGCGCCTGCTGGCGCAGCAGTCGCGCCTGCCGATCATTGCCGCCGGCGGCATCATGGACGGTGCCGGCATCCGCGCGGCCCTGGCCCTGGGTGCCGCTGGCGCGCAGCTGGGCACGGCCTTCGTGCTGTGTCCCGAGTCAGCCGCTAACGCCGCCTACCGCGAGGCGTTGAAGGGCGAGAAGGCAGCGCATACCGCGATCACCGCGAATCTCTCCGGACGCCCGGCGCGCGGCCTGCCCAATCGGCTGTACGGCGACCTGGGCGCGGAGCTGCCGGATTACCCGATCTGCTACGACGCGGCCAAGGCCCTGCAGGCGGCGGCCAGCGCCCACGGTTGCCACGACTTCGCCGCCCAGTGGGCCGGCCAGGGCGCACCGCTGGTTCGCGAGCTGCCGGCGGCAGAGTTGCTGGCGCTGCTGGTGCAGGAAATGCGCTAGGGCTACCGTGGCGCTAAAGGAGCGTATTCAGTGAGGCTCCACGCAGAGACCATGAGTCGTCATGGTTGTGTGCCGCTGCGGTTGGGGTATTGATGGCGTGCCGTTCGGCGCGCCCTCCCGGCCGCTGGCTGGCGGGCTGAGAGGGGGCGAATGGTCCATGGCGGATTGATGCTGCGGCTGCGGCACAATCATCGGCAGGATGGCGTCAGCGGGTACCGAAGACCACCATGGTCTTGCCTTTGACGTGCACCAGGCCCTGTTCCTCCAGGGACTTGAGCACGCGTCCGACCATTTCCCGGGAGCAGCCGACGATACGGCCGATTTCCTGACGGGTGATCTTGATCTGCATGCCATCCGGGTGGGTCATGGCGTCCGGTTGCTTGCACAGGTCCAGCAGGGTACGGGCGACGCGGCCGGTGACGTCGAGGAAGGCCAGGTCACCCACCTTGCGCGTGGTATTGCGCAGGCGATCGGCCATCTGGCTGCCCAGGGCGTAGAGAATCTCCGGGTCCTGTTGGGTCAGTTCACGGAACTTGGCGTAGCTCAGTTCCGCCACCTCGCACTCGGTCTTGGCGCGGACCCAGGCACTGCGTTCCTTCTCGGTGCCTTCCTTCTCGAACAGACCCATCTCGCCGAAGAAGTCGCCGGCGTTGAGGTAGGCGATGATCATCTCGCGGCCGTCGTCATCCTCGATGAGGATGGTGACCGAGCCTTTGATGATGAAGAACAGGGTTTCGCAACGATCCCCTGCATAGATGATGGTGCTTTTGGCCGTGTAGCGGCGGCGGTGACAATGCGCGAGCAGTTTGTCGATGTTCTTGATCTTTGGTGTAAGGGTAATAGCGACCATGCCCGAGTCCCGAAAATTAGAGTAAGCCTTTGTCCAGCAGGCGAATTTCTTATTAGTTATCCGAACAAGTGTGCCAGTTATCCGGGGTCAGCTTAACAGACAGAGGTGGTGCAGCAATGCCAAATTGCGACGCAGTCGGCACGCAGTGCGGCCCATTGGCCGGGAACGGGCGCTACAGCGCGCTGTGATAAGCTACGCGCCTTTTTCGGGCAGTGGAGTCCTGGCAATGAAAGCGCGCATTCAATGGGCCGGCGAGGCCATGTTCCTCGGCGAATCCGGCAGCGGTCATGTGGTGGTGATGGACGGCCCGCCCGAGGCCGGTGGTCGCAACCTCGGCGTGCGCCCGATGGAAATGGTGCTGATCGGCCTGGGCGGCTGCAGCAACTTCGACGTGGTCAGCATCCTGAAGAAGGCGCGCCAGCCGGTAGAGAGCTGCGAAGCCTTCCTCGAGGCCGAGCGCGCCGACGAAGATCCCAAGGTGTTCACCAAGATCCACCTGCACTTCGTGGTCAAGGGGCGTGGCCTCAAGGAGCCCCAGGTCAAGCGCGCCGTCGAGCTGTCGGCGGAGAAGTACTGCTCGGCCTCGATCATGCTCGGCCGTGCCGGCGTCGAGATCACCCACGACTACGAAATCGTCGAACTGGGCTGACCCACGTTCGTCATTCCCCGCGCGCATGCTCTGGCGGAGCCGGTCCTGGCTCTGCATAATGCGCGCCTTTTCGCGGGCCCCCGCCCGCAACCCCAAACCACAATCGCCATCGCGAAGAGGTGTTAACCGTCCTACGCAGCTGAGTTGTTCCCAGCTGACGGGCATGCTCGATCACGCGGCAGGGCCGCATCCACATAGAGAGTTCCAAACGGTGAAAAGCAAACTCAAGCTCCACGGGTTCAACAACCTGACGAAGACCTTGAGCTTCAACATCTACGACATCTGCTACGCGGAAACGCCGGAAGACCAGCAGGCCTACGTCCAGTACATCGATGAAGAGTACGACGCCGAGCGCCTGACGCAGATCCTCACCGATGTTGTCGACATCATCGGCGCCAATATCCTGAACATCGCCCGTCAGGACTACGACCCGCAAGGCGCCAGCGTGACCATCCTGATCTCCGAGCAGCCGGTGGAACCCACCGCCAGCCAGATCGAGGAGTCCCCGGGGCCGCTGCCGGAGACCATCCTGGCGCACCTGGACAAGAGTCACATCACCGTGCACACCTACCCGGAGATTCATCCGGTCGAGGGCATTGCGACTTTCCGCGTGGACATCGACGTGTCGACCTGTGGCGTGATCTCGCCGCTGAAGGCGCTCAACTACCTGATCCACCAGTTCGACTCGGACATCGTCACCGTCGACTACCGGGTGCGTGGCTTCACCCGCGACGTGGAGGGCAAGAAGCACTTCATCGACCATGAGATCAACTCGATCCAGAACTACCTCTCCGACGACACCCTCGACGCCTACCAGATGATGGACGTCAACGTGTATCAGGAGAACCTGTTCCACACCAAGATGCTGCTCAAGCAGTTCGAGCTGGACAACTATCTGTTCGGCGACGCCACTCGCAACCTCACCGCCGAACAGCGCAAGCAGGTGGAAGAGCGCGTGCGTCACGAGATGCTGGAGATCTTCTACGCGCGCAATATGCCGCGTTGATCCTCCTGCAATGAAAAAGGGCGCCGATTGGCGCCCTTTTTCGTGGCTACTGCGTTAAATGCGATAGGTGCTCGTGGTCATCACTTTCGACAGCAGGCTCATGCCCAGCTTCACCGGCGCCGGGAAGCGCAGGCCGCCCGCATCCAGGGCGCTGGTGGCATGCTGTTCTTCGTCCTCGCGCATCTGCTCGAGAATGGCGCGGGTCTTGGCGTCGTCCGCCGGAATCTGTTCCAGGTGTTCGTCCAGGTGCTTGACCACCTGATCCTCGGTGGCGGCGACGAAGCCCAGGCTGACACGGTCGCCGATCAGCCCGGCCACCGCGCCGACACCGAAGGATAGGCCGTAGAACAGCGGGTTGAGCACGCTCGGATGGCTGCCCAGCTCACGGATACGCTGCTCGCACCAGGCCAGATGGTCGATCTCCTCGTCGGCGGCATGCTCCATGGCCTTGCGTACCTGCGGCAGCTTGGCAGTCAGCGCCTGCCCCTGATACAGCGCCTGGGCGCAGACTTCGCCGGTGTGGTTGATGCGCATCAGGCCGGCCACATGACGGGCTTCGTCGTCGCTCAGCTCCGCCTCGTTCTGCAGGATCGCGGGTGAGGGGCGCGCCGGGGCGCCACTGAAAGGCAGCAGCGTGCGCATGGCGGCATCAGCCTGGATCAGCAGGCGGTCGAGGGGGGAAAACTGGCGTTCGTTGCTCATGGCCAACTCCACGGAAAGCATGCGGTCAGTTTACCTGAAGGACCGGACAGAAAAACGACCGGTGACAAGAGGCCGCAGTGCGCCGCTCAGCCCGGCGGCCAGTGCAACTGGCGCTGGCCGAGCACGTGCATGTGGATGTGATGGACGGTCTGCCCGCCCAGGTCGTTGCAGTTCATCACCACGCGGAATCCCTCCGCGCATCCTTCCTGCATGGCCAGGCGCTGGGCGGTGTAGAGGATGTGTCCGGCCAGGGCCCGGTCACCCTCGGTGAGCTGGTCGAGGCGGGGGATGTGGCGCTTGGGGATGACCAGGAAATGCACCGGCGCCTGTGGGCCAATGTCATGGAAGGCCAGCACCTGGTCGTCCTCGTACAGCGTGCGGGCCGGTATCTCGCCGGCGACGATGCGGCAGAACAGGCAGTCCATGCGCTTTCCCTCGGTGACTTTGGGTATTCTGCGAGTTTAATCGTGTTGGCAGGCTACACAAGGAGTGCGTGTTGAAGAACGATATCCACGATCTCGGGCTGGTGCTGGAGTCGCGCGTCAAGCTGGTGGTGATCGAGTCCTGGGATGAACCGCGGGTGCTGGAGACCCTCACCTCGCTGGCGATCAAGCGCGGCCTCGGCATCTACACCTGGGCGGTCACCGAGGGCTTGCAGCGCCTGGCCTTCGGTGGTGAGCCGGTGGGCGAGCAGGATAGCCGTGAGCCGGAGCAGGCGTTGCGCCTGATCAAGGCCGACCCGACGCCCAACCTCTATGTGATGTGCGACCTGCATCCTTTCCTGGTCGACGACCCCAAACTGGTGCGCCTGCTCAAGGAAATCGCCATGAACGAGGCGCCGCATAAGCCGACCCTGGTGCTGGTGTCGCATGCGGTCAAACTGCCGGCCGAAGTGCAGCGTTATGCCGCGCGCTTCAGTCTGGCGCTGCCGACCGAGGAGGAGCTGCTGGCGATCGTGCGCGAGGAGGCCACTCGCTGGAGCGAGCGCAACCGTGGCGCGCGGGTGCGCACCGACAACCGCACCCTGCAGCAGGTGGTGAAGAACCTGCGCGGCATGAGCCATGCGGAGGCGCGGGCGCTGGCGCGCAGCCTGATCTGCGACGATGGCGCCATCACCCAGGAAGACCTGCCGGAGCTGAACAAGGCCAAGTTCCAGCTGCTCGACCTGGAAGGCGTGCTCAGTTTCGAGCACGACACCGCGCGCTTTGCCGAAGTCGGCGGCCTGGCCAACCTCAAGCGCTGGCTCGGCGAGCGTCAGGACATCTTCCTCAACGGCAAGGGCGAAGACATGCCCAAGGGCATGCTGCTGGTCGGCGTGCAGGGCGGTGGCAAGAGCCTGGCGGCCAAGGCCGTGGCCGGGCTCTGGGGCCTGCCTTTGCTGCGCCTGGACTTCGCCAGCCTGTACAACAAGTTCTTCGGCGAGACCGAGCGCAACCTGCGCGAGGCGCTCAAGCTTGCCGAGCAGATGGCACCCTGCGTGCTGTGGATGGACGAGCTGGAGAAGGGCCTGGCCACTGCCGACAACGACGACGGCGTGAGCCAGCGCGTACTGGGCACCCTGCTGACCTGGATGGCCGAGCGCAAGGCGCCGGTGTTCATGGTGGCCACCGCCAACGCCATTCACCGTCTGCCGCCGGAACTGGTGCGCAAGGGCCGCTTCGACGAGCTGTTCTTCGTCGACCTGCCGGATGTGGCGGTGCGCGCGGAGATCTTCGCCATCCACCTGCGGCGCCGCGAGATGGACCCCGAGCAGTTTGACCTGGCTGCGCTGGCGACGGCCTGTGACGGTTTCTCCGGGGCCGAGATCGAGCAGGTGGTGGTCAGCGCCCTGTATGCCGCGCAAGCCCGCCAGCAGGCTGTGGATCAGGCGTTGCTGTTGAGCACTATCCAGGGCACGGCGCCACTGTCGGTGGTGATGGCCGAGGACCTGGCCGCCCTGCGCGCCTGGGCGGATGGCCGCACGGTGAACGCCGGCTAGTCGAGCGCGCGGGCCTGCTCGCCGTCCGGCGCTCGCGGCAGCAGCGGGCGCACCATGCGCATGGCAATGCGGCGGACTAGCGCGCGCGGGGTCAGGCGTAGCAGCTGTGGCAGCAGGCGGTTGCGCCATCCGGGGATGATGATGGCGCGATTCTTTTCCAGACCGCGCATGGCAGCCAGGGCGACCTGCTCGGGGCTGGCCAGTTGCTGGTGCCGCTCCAGCCCGCCGCTGTAGAGGCCGGCGCGGCGGAAGAAGGCGGTGGCCACCGGCCCGGGGCACAGCACCGAGACCTTGACGCCGAAAGGCGCCAGCTCGCAGCGCAGGGCTTCGGAGAGATGCAGCACGTAGGCCTTGCTGGCGAAGTAATTGCTCATCAGCGGCCCGGGCTGGAAGGCCGCCACTGACGCGACATTGAGGATCTGCCCGCCGCCGCGCCGCTTCATGTCCGCGCCCAGGGCATGGCAGAGGCGGGCGACAGCCAGCATGTTGAGCTCGATCAGGTCCTGTTCCTGCCCCCAGTCCTGGTCGACGAACAGCCCGGCGCTGCCGATGCCGGCATTGTTCACCAGCAAGTCGATGTGGCGCTCGCCCTGTTCCAGTTCCTGGATCAGCCCGGTGAGCTGCAGGGGTTCGGTCAGGTCACAGATGCGCAGCAGCGCCTCGATGCCGAAGCGCTGGCTCAGCTCGCAGGCAATGCTTTCCAGGGCGTCGCGCTGGCGTGCCACCAGGATCAGGTTATGCCCACGCCGGGCCAGCGCCTCGGCCAAGGCCAGGCCGAGGCCGCTGGAGGCTCCGGTGATCAGGGCGTAACCGCTCAAGATTTACTCCTCGAAGTCCGGACTCACGTAGGGCTCGGCGGCGTCTGCGGGCGCCACCTGTTCCATACCCTGGGCGCGCTCGACATAGTCCTGATAGGCCGGAATCGAGATAGCCGCGACAATACCAATGATGGGCACCAGCAGCGCACACCAGGCCAGCACGATCACGCCACGGCTGTTTGGCGGCGGTGGTGCACCGTAGCGGTTGGCGCCCTGGGTGCCGGGCACGACCAGCATCAGGAGGGCGAATACGCTGCCGACCAGGGGGACTAGGTTGAGCAGCCACAGCCAGCCGGACCAGCCGATATCGTGCAGGCGCTGTACGCCGATCATCACGCTCACCACCACGGCAGCGATCACCAGCGGGATCATCAGGATGCCGCCCAGTATCGGCGAGACCAGCATCAGGCCCGCCGAGATGCCGTAGGCCAGCATGGCCAGCAGCATCACGGCGATGGACCAGCCCAGATAGCGCACACGGCCGATGCGACCATCTACGGTGAGTACCTTCAGCGCGCCATATTCCGGCAGGCCGTTGCTGACTTCAGCGCGCGGTGGGCTGTAGGGCGATTGTGCGCCGAGCGCGGCCGCTGCTGGGGCGCTCTCGGCCAGCTGGGCCTGGCGCGCCAGGTACTTGTCGATGATGATGCCGCATGCCGCGCACTCGGCGGCCTTGTCCTGCTGATGGCCACACTTGGGGCAGGTCATGCCATAGGCGGGGGCCGCGGGCGTGCTGGTGCTGGCCGGCTCTGGTGTGCTGTCCACCAGGCTCAGCGCGACCGCTTCCTGCTCCTTGCGGGCCTGGGCCCCGGCCTGCTGCAGAGCGGCCAGGTATCTGTCCGCTTCGGTCTCTGCGAGGTCGCGCTTGAGCGCTACCGGCGAGCCGCTGAACAGTGCGTCGATCTTGCTCGGGTCGCTCTTGAACAGGCGAGCGAGGTTTTCCTTGACCGTTGCCAGCGTCATCTCCGGCATCAGCTGGCCGTCGAAGACGATCTTGTAGCGAGCTTCTGTCATGCGTGCATCCCTGTCTGCGTTATTAAAATGCCTAGAGCCTAGGGGCTTTGCCGAGGGCGGACAAGCGACGGCTGTGCAAATTCCTGCTCAGCGCGGCCAATGCTGGCCGAGCTGCGTGGAGCGCTCCCGGGCTGCGCGGTATTCGGCATCCAGGCGCGCCACCAGTTCGGCCACCGAGGGTACATCGGCGATGCCGCCGACACCCTGGCCAGCCGACCATACGGTTTTCCAGGCCTTGGCCTCGTCGCTGATCGGTTTGAGCTTCTCGCCGTAGTTGACGTCCCCCTTGTCCTGCAGGCGTGCCAGGTCGTAGCCAGCCTTCTCCAGGCTCTGGCGCATGAAGCTGGCCGGTACGCCGGACACCGCTGGGGTGTGCACGATATCCGCGGCGCGGGCGTCGAGGATCATCTGCTTGTACTCGGCGTCGGCGTTGCTCTCGCGGGTGGCGATGAAACGGGTACCCATGTAGGCCAGGTCGGCGCCGAGCAGCTGCGCGGCCAGCACCTCATGGCCATGATTGAGGGAGCCGGAGAGCAGCAGCGTCTTGTCGAAGAATTGGCGGATCTCGGCGATCAGGGCGAACGGGCTCCAGGTACCGGCATGCCCGCCGGCGCCGGCGGCTACCGCAATCAGTCCGTCGACCCCGGCCTCGGCGGCCTTCTCGGCATGACGGCGGGTAGTGACGTCGTGAAACACCAGGCCGCCGTAGCTGTGCACCGCGTCCACCACTTCCTTCACCGCGCCCAGGCTGGTGATCACCACCGGCACCCTATGCTCGACGCAGATGGCCAGGTCGGCCTGCAGGCGAGGATTGCTGCCATGCACGATGAGGTTGACCGCATAGGGCGCGGAATCGGCCTTGAGACCGGCCTCGATTTCTTCCAGCCAGGCCCTGAAACCACTGCTCTCGCGCTGGTTGAGGGCGGGGAAGCTGCCCAGCACGCCGCTGTGGCAGCAGGCCAGCACCAGTTGCGGGGTGGACACCAGGAACATCGGCGCAGCCACCACGGGCAGGCGCAGGCGCTGGTCGAGCAGGGCGGGCAGGGACATGGGACTTTCCTCTTGTTATCAGAAGGGTTTGACCACCACGAGGATCACGATGCCCAGCAGGAACAGCACCGGCACCTCGTTGAACCAGCGGTAGAACACATGGCCGCGGGCGTTTTCGCCACGCGCGAAGCGTTTGAGCTGAGCACCGCAGACATGGTGGTAGCCGACCAGCAGGACCACCAGCAGCAGCTTGGCGTGCAGCCAGCCCATCTTCAGCCAGGCCGGATTGAGGTAGAGCAGCCAGGCGCCGAAGACCAGGGTGGCGATCATCGACGGGTTCATGATGCCGCGGTACAGCTTGCGCTCCATCACGCAGAAGCGCTCGCGGCTGGTCTGGTCCTCGGCCATGGCGTGGTAGACGAACAGGCGCGGCAGATAGAACAGGCCGGCGAACCAGCAGACGATGGCGATGATGTGCAGGGCCTTGATCCAGAGATAGAGCATTGACGGCATCCAGCTGAAGAGTTGCCTGCGATAGTAGAGAAAGCTGCGCCTGCCCGTCATCCTCTCGCCGTTCGAGGTTGGCCGGCGCGGCCACGGGCCTTATCATCGCAGCCTTTCTCAACGGTCTCGCAGCGGGGGTATGCAATGGTCAAGGTCGGAATCGTCGGCGGCACGGGTTACACCGGAGTGGAGCTGCTGCGCCTGCTGGCTCAGCACCCGCAGGCCGAGGTGGCGGTGATCACCTCGCGCTCCGAGGCTGGAGTCAAGGTCGCCGACATGTACCCCAACCTGCGTGGTCACTATGACGATCTGGCGTTCAGCGTGCCGGACGTGGCGACCCTGGGCGCCTGCGACGTGGTGTTCTTCGCCACCCCGCACGGCGTGGCCCATGCCCTGGCCGGCGAGCTGCTGGCGGCCGGCACCAAGGTCATCGACCTGTCGGCCGACTTCCGCCTGCAGGATGCGCAGGAGTGGACCCAGTGGTACGGCCAGCCGCATGGCGCGCCGGATCTTTTGCCGGAAGCGGTCTACGGCCTGCCGGAAGTCAATCGCGAGGCGATCAAGGGCGCCCGCCTGATCGCCGTACCGGGTTGCTACCCGACGGCGACCCAGCTCGGCCTGATCCCGCTGCTCGAAGCCGGCCTGGCCGACCCGAGCCGCCTGATCGCCAACTGCGCCTCCGGCGTCAGCGGTGCGGGCCGTGGCGCCAAGGTCGGCTCGCTGCTGTGCGAGGCCAGCGAGAGCATGATGGCCTACTCGGTGAAGGGTCACCGCCACCTGCCGGAGATCAGCCAGGGGCTGCGCCGCGCTGCCAACGGCCCGGTCGGCCTGACCTTCGTTCCGCACCTGGCGCCGATGATCCGCGGCATCCACGCGACCCTGTACGCCACTGTCGCCGATCGTGGCGTGGACCTGCAGGCACTGTTCGAGCAGCGCTACGCCAACGAGCCCTTCGTTGATGTGATGCCGGCCGGTAGCCATCCGGAAACCCGCAGTGTGCGTGGCGCCAACGTCTGCCGCATCGCCGTGCACCGTCCGCAGGGCGGCGAACTGGTGGTGGTGCTGTCGGCCATCGACAACCTGGTCAAGGGCGCGTCCGGCCAGGCGCTGCAGAACATGAACATCCTCTTCGGTCTGGACGAGCGCCTGGGCCTGGCTCACGCCGCACTGCTGCCCTGATCCATGCGGGGCCTGCGCGGGCAGGCTCCGCGCCAACCTTGGTGCGGAATAATTGACCGATTTGCTCGGGTAAGCGGATAATCGCCACCCGTGTGGTATGTAAGTTGGCGCCTGGCGCCGGGAGAGCAGCAAGATGAGCGTCGAGACCTTCACTCCAACCCCCCTGATCTTCACCCAGGGCGCGGCGAACAAGGTGAAGAGCCTAGTCGATGAAGAGGGCAACCCGCGCCTGAAGCTGCGCGTGTTCGTCACCGGCGGCGGCTGCTCGGGCTTCCAGTACGGCTTTACCTTCGATGAGGATGTGGCAGACGACGACACCATCGTCGAGCGCGAGGGCGTGAGCCTGGTGGTCGATCCGATGAGCTTCCAGTACCTGGCGGGTGCCGAGGTGGACTACCAGGAAGGCCTGGAAGGTTCCCGCTTCGTCATCAACAACCCCAATGCCACTACAACCTGCGGCTGCGGATCGTCCTTCTCGATCTGAGCCCGTTGGTCATGAAAAAGCCGCGCTGATGCGCGGCTTTTTCGTTTCTGCTCTGGCCCTGTCAGGCGGGGTAGATGGCACCCAAGACACGCAGCCCCCTGGCGCCGGTCACGCTGGGGCGGTTGGCGGGGACTCGCTCCAGGCAGCAGTGTGCCAGCCAGGCGAAGGCCATGGCTTCGACCCAGTCCGGTGGTACGCCGCGCGCGCTGGTGCTGGCCACCTGGCAGGCCGGCAGCAGCTCCTGCAGGCGCTGCATCAGCGTCAGGTTATGGGCGCCGCCACCGCAGACCAGCAGTTCGGTGGTGTGGCTCTGCGCCCGCTGTAGCGAGTCGACGATGCTGCGTGCGGTCAGCTCCAGGAGGGTGCGCTGCACGTCGGCTGCAGGCAGCGCCGGGATTTCGCTCAGATGGCTTTCCAGCCAGGGCAGGTTGAACAGCTCGCGACCAGTACTCTTCGGCCCCTGGCCGGCAAAGTAGGGGTCGCTCAGCAACCGGTGCAGCAACGTCTCGCTCAATTTACCGCTGGCGGCCCAGGCACCATCGCGGTCGAAGCTCTTGCCCTGGTGTCTGTTGATCCAGGCATCCAGCAGCACGTTGCCCGGGCCGCAGTCGAAGCCGCGTACCGGTTGTGCCGTTTCAATCAGGCTGAGGTTGCTGAAACCGCCGACATTGAGCACGGCGCAGTGGCTGTCCTGATTATCGAACAGCGCCTCGTGAAAGGCGGGTACCAGGGGGGCGCCCTGGCCCCCAGCCGCTACGTCACGGCGGCGGAAGTCGGCGACCACATCGATACCGGTCAGCTCAGCCAGCAGGGCAGGGTTGCCGATCTGCACCGTGAAGCCACGCGCCGGCTCGTGCCGCACGGTCTGGCCGTGGCTACCGATGGCGCGGATACTGGTTGCGCTCAGGCCCTCGCGTTGCAGTAGTGCATCGATGCCAGAGGCTGCCAGCTCCACCCAGCGCTGCTCGGCAAGGGCGGCGCGGGCCAGCTCATCGGGGCCGGGGGCGCACAGTGCCAGCAGCTCGGCGCGCAAGGCGTCGGGCATTGGCAGGTAGTGGTGAGCGAGAAGGATGGGGTGGGTGTCTTGTTGGATCAGGGCGATGTCCAGTCCGTCGAGACTGGTACCGGACATCACCCCCAGGTAGCGCGGCATATCAGGGCTGCTTGTTAGCGGCCAGCAGAGTGGCCTTTTCCTGATCCATGCGGGCCATCAGCGGCTTGCTCTGCTGCAGGAAACGCTGCTTCTCGTTGCGAGCGATGGGGTCGGCCATCGGCAGCTTCTGGCTGAGCGGGTCGACGTGACGGCCGTTGACCTGGAACTCGTAGTGCAGGTGCGGTCCGGTAGAAAGACCGGTGGTGCCGATATAACCGATGATCTGGCCCTGTTTCACGCTCACGCCGTTGCGGATGCCCTTGGCAAAGCCCTGCATGTGTCCGTAGAGCGTGCGATAGCTGTTGCCGTGCTGGATGATCACGGTGTTGCCGTAGCCGCCACGTCGCCCGGCCAGCATGACGCGTCCGTCGCCGGCAGCCTTGATCGGCGTGCCGCGTGGCGCAGCATAGTCGACGCCCTTGTGGGCGCGAATCTTGTTCAGAATCGGGTGGCGACGGCCCATGGAGAACTTCGAGCTGATGCGGGCGAAGTCTACCGGGGTGCGGATGAACGCCTTGCGCATGCTCATGCCGTCAGCGTTGTAGTAGCTAGTCACACCCTGTTTGCTGGTATAGCGAACGGCGGTATAGGTCTTGCCGCGGTTGGTGAAGCGCGCAGAGAGGATGTTGCCGCTCCCAACCTTCTTGTCGCCGACCACATGCTCCTCATAGATGACTTCGAACTCGTCGCCCTCACGGATGTCCTGGGCGAAGTCGATGTCGTAGCCGAACACGTTGGCCAGATCCATGGTCAGGCTGTGCGACAGGCCGGCACGTTTGGCGGAGAGGAACAACGAGCTGTTGATCACGCCGTGGGCGTAGGTGGTGCGTACGTCCGGCTTGACCAGCTCGCGCTTGAAGGAGAAGCCTTTGTCGCTGCGCGTCAGGGAGATGCTTTCGAGGTCGCTCAGCTTGCTGCCCAGGCGTTCCAGTTTGCCGTCGGCAGTCAGCTTGAATTCCAGTACCTGGCCAACATGCAGGCGACCGAAGCGCTTGGCTTCCTTGCTGCTGCCAATGGCTTCGTGCAGCGCATTGGCATCCAGACCGACCCGCGAGAATACGGTCGACAGTGTGTCGCCACTGGCAACAGTGACGCTTTTCTGTAGCGGATCGGTGGGAGGGTTGGCTGGGTTGTTTTTATCCGCGTCTGCTTGGGCGCTGTTCTTGTTGTCGCTGAGGCCGGCATCGGCGAAAGGCGATGCGCCTCCATCCCCGGCGGTCTGGCCGGGTCGGAGATCGTCCTTTTCCTGGACGATCTGCTCAGAGCCGTTGTCCAGCTCCAGGCTCAGATAGGTCTTCTTCGCCTCGACTTCGCGGGAGGGGAACACCAGCAGGGCCAGGCTCAGCAGCGCCGCTACGCCGCTGGCTGCCAGCAGGTGGCTCCTCGGGTAGGGCGGGGCTTTGGGTACAGAATGCGTCATGGCTAAGGGTGTTTCTTGGAAGAATGCATTAACTGTCTAAAATATAATCAAAATTCCCTATAGGCAACCCTGTGGCTGACCTATCGGCCGAGTGGCCGGCCCTGGGGGCAAAGCTTGTAATTGGTCAGTGATCTTGTATGGTTGGTTCCCTTTTGGTCTGTGGGTAGCGTGAGTTCTGTCATGAAGTCGGTTGAAGAGCAGCTGGCGCTGATCAAGCGCGGTGCGGAAGAGGTTCTGGTTGAGTCTGAACTGGTAGAGAAGCTGAAGCGTGGCGAGCCGCTGCGTATCAAGGCTGGTTTCGATCCGACGGCGCCCGACCTGCACCTGGGGCATACCGTGCTTATTAATAAGCTGCGCCAGTTCCAGGAGCTGGGGCATCAGGTGGTCTTCCTGATCGGCGACTTCACCGGAATGATCGGTGATCCCAGTGGCAAGAGTGCGACTCGCCCTCCACTGACTCGTGAGCAGGTGCTGGACAACGCCGAGACCTACAAGGCGCAGGTGTTCAAGATTCTCGATCCGGCCAAGACCGAGGTGGCGTTCAACTCCACCTGGATGGATCAGCTGACGCCGGCCGACTTCATTCGTCTGGCTTCTCAGTACACCGTGGCGCGCATGCTCGAGCGCGATGATTTCCAGAAGCGTTATGAAGGCAACCAGCCGATCGCCATTCATGAGTTCCTCTATCCCTTGGTGCAGGGTTATGACTCGGTGGCGCTGCGGGCTGACGTCGAGCTGGGTGGTACTGACCAGAAGTTCAATCTGCTGATGGGGCGCGAACTGCAGCGTGCCTATGGTCAGCCGTCGCAATGCATCGTCACCATGCCGCTGCTCGAGGGCCTGGATGGTGTGAAGAAGATGTCCAAGTCCTTGGGCAACTACGTGGGCATCCAGGAAGCGCCAGGTGTCATGTACAACAAGCTGGTCTCCATGCCGGATGCGCTGATGTGGCGTTACTTCGAACTGCTGAGCTTCCGCTCCATGGAGGAGATCGAGCAGTTCAAGCGGGATGTGGCCGCTGGCGCCAACCCTCGCGATATCAAGATCAAGCTGGCCGAGGAGATCGTGGCGCGCTTCCATGGTGAAGAGGCTGCGGCCAATGCGCATCGCTCGGCGGGCAATCGCCTCAAGGATGGCGAGCTGCCTGACGACCTGCCAGAGGTGGAACTGCTCTCTGCGGAGGATATGCCGATCTCGTCTGTCCTTAATAAGGCGGGTCTGGTGAAGAACGCTGCGGCGGCTCGTGATCTGCTCAGTGCGGGTAGCGTGAAGGTTGATGGTGAGGTGGTCGACCGCACCTTCATCTTCAAGCTGGGTTCCGCGCATGTCTGCCAGGCGGGCAAGAAGGCTTTCGCGCGCATCAGCCTCAAGGCTGAGTAAAAGTTCGAGGAATGGGCTTGACGGCCCGTTCAGGGTCCTTATAATGCGCGCCTCTTCCGGCGCAGTCCTCTCGGAAAACTCCTTGAAAATCAAAGAGTTGAACGAAATAAAAGATTGCATCGGCGGCGGATTCAGTTAGAATGCGCCGGGCTGACAGGGTGGTGGTTTGACTCTGTCGGTGCTTCGATTCTTCGGAGTCGAAAGCGCGAGAAGGAGGTGGTTGACAGCGGTTTTGAACGCTGTAGAATGCGCCTCCCGCAGATGAGATCGAAAGCGATGTCGGAAGCGCAAGCGGTTGAGAAGAAACGAAAAATTCTTCAAAAACAGCTTGACAGGTTGAAAGGCTGCTGTAGAATGCGCGGCCTCGGTTGAGACGAAAGGCTTAATCGAAACGCTCTTTAACAACTGAATCAAGCAATTCGTGTGGGTGCTTGTGAGGTAAGACTGATAGTCAACTGATTATCAGCAACACAAGT
>NZ_FTNW01000008.1 GCF_900156545.1 Aquipseudomonas alcaligenes | reverse complement strand
ACTTTTGGTTAGTGAGCCTGCACCTAACAATGCGCTCAAAGCGCTCACTCCGTTCGCTGGGACCGGCGAAGCCGGCCCCTTAGCTTAATCGTTAGAGGCTACTCACGCACATCGAGGCCAACAACCATGAAATATGACGATCAGAAAATTTCGGAAGTTGTTCTAGCACTGCTTGGAGTGTTTGAGTTTGAGAACGGCAGGGTCTGGAAGCGGATTGATTTCAGCGTTATGGATGAGCTATTTGAAAAAGGCTATATCAGCGATCCCAAAGGCAAGTCAGAGTCCGTTTACTTAACAGAGCAAGGTTTGCAGCTAGCTAAAGAGCTAGCTAACAAGCACTTCTCCGCACAGGAGTAACCTCTAACTACTGGTTCAAGTCGTTCGCTTCGCTCACTCGGGACGTCCAAAAGCTACGCTTTTGGCCGCCCCTTAACCAAACGTTAGGCCAGCAAAGAGGGAACGAAACCATGGCATGGACTGAAGAAGAAATGAAAGTTGCAGAGTGGATGCTTGAGCAATACAACAAGCATCAACGCTTGTCGCAATCATCTGCTGCACGAGGCATACGGACAGAGTTTGGTGAGCAGCACGTTTACAAGAACAAGCAAAGAAACTGGGCAATAAACAAAAGCATTCTTGAGGCCTTCAAAAAATTAACTCCTGAAGGTGTCGTCTGGAGCCGCAGCACTCAAACCTGGCGCGCTCGCCGTGCATCTGATCCCCAAGATACCCGAATGGTACGTTGAGCCTAACAATGCGCTCAACTGCCGCTCACTTCGTTCGCTGGACAGCCAAAAGCTACGCTTTTGTCTGCCCGTTAGCTTAATCGTTAGGCAAATATGAAACCAATTCCTCTGCATAATCCATGGCACGAGCGTCGCCGCAAGCTAGGCATGGCATTCATGCTTATGGTCATAGCCCTGGCAACCACAAGACCAAACAGTCTCACTGGCGTCGCCATTGCGCTGAGCACAGTTCCTTTCATATGCCTTGCACTTTTGAGCTTTAACTGGTGGTGGCACAGAAACTTCTCCGGCAGCAAACTGCTAAACATTATTCATTTCGTGCTTTTGGTACTTATGCTCCTCGCATTTAAACTAGCAGCTAAAGCAACATCACCCTACATCGGCGAGCATTTTGCCTAACAATGCGCTCAACTGCCGCTCACTTCGTTCGCTGGACTCGCAAAAGCTGCGCTTTTGCTCGCCCGTTAGCTTAATCGTTAGGCGCAAGGGCAAAATTGGTTATTCAGCACCGAGCCAGGAAACACAATCACCGCATCAGCGCGGTGTTCCTGAATCGAATGGTCGCCTGACAGTAGAGGCTGTTATTTGTGGCCAGCAAAGGAGTTGCTTTCAAAGAATGTGCACATCACAAATAACTGTCCGGGCCAAAACCGACACGCCGTGCGCACCGCCGGTTAAGCTCTGCGCTGGCATCATTTCCTGCGTTCAGCTGGGCAATCTAACAATTGGCTCAAGTCGTTCGCTCCGCTCACTTGGGACCGGCGAAGCCGGCCCCTTAGCCAAACGTTAGAAGCCATAGCAATGAATGAAGTCGTCATCAAGTCAGCAGATACAGCCGCACAACTAGTGCTATCAAACATCGAAGGCGACTATTTTACTGCGGCATACAAAAGTCATGATGTCTTCGTTTCTAGACGTGTCTGGGGCTACACAGACTGCGACTTATTAGTTGATCTATTTGCGTACATGGCCAAAGAATGGAAAGGCTGGAACGGCGAAATAGTATGGGCATCAATTGAACAAGAATTTTCAATTACATGTACGTCAGATCAGAAAGGTCACATAACGGTTAAGCTCAAGTTCTCCCAATACGAAGGAGCAGAACCTTGGGATGCTCAAGTAACCTTGAATATAGAAAGCGGACTGATGGACAAAGCCTCAAAAAATGTTAAGGCATTTTTCCATGGGTGAATGGCTTCTAACTAGTGGTTCAAGTCGTTCGCTTCGCTCACTCGGGACGGGCTAAAGCCCGCCCCTTAACCAAACGTTAGACGCAAGAGAAATAGTGGATTCAGCACCGAGCCAGGAAACACAATCACCGCATCGACGCGGTGCTCCTGAATCGAATGGTCGCCTGACAGTAGAGGCCGTTATTTGTGCTCAGCAAAGGAGTTGCTCTCACACAATGTGCGCATCACAAATAACCTTCCGGGCCAAAACCGACACGCCGCGCGCTCCGTCCGGTGAGTTCCGCGCTGGCCTCACTTGCCGCGTACGGCTGGGCAGTCTAACAATTGGCTCAAGTCGTTCGCTTCGCTCACTCGGGACGTCCGTAAGCTGCGCTTCCGGCCGCCCCTTAGCCAAACGTTAGGCGCAAGGGCAAAATTGGTTATTCAGCACCGAGCCAGGGAAAACAATCACCGCATCAGCGCGGTGTTCCTGAATCGAATGGTCGCCTGACAGTAGAGGCCGTTATTTGTGGCCAGCAAAGGAGTTGCTTTCAGAGAATGTGCACATCACAAATAACTTCCGGGGCCAAAACCGACACGCCGTGCGCTCCGCCGGTCAAGCTCGGTGCTGGCCTAATTTCCGGCGCTCGGCTGGGCAATCTAACAATTGGCTCAAGTCGTTCGCTCCGCTCACTCGGGACCGGCGAAGCCGGCCCCTTAGCCAAACGTTAGGCGCAAGGGCAATATTGGGTTTCAGCACCGAGCCAGGAAACAGAATCACCGTATCTGCGCGGTTTTCCTGAATCGAATGGTCGCCTGACAGTAGAGGCCGTTATTTGTGCTCAGCAAAGGAGTTGCTTTCACACAATGTGCACGTCACAAATAACCTTCGGGGCCAAAACCGACACGCCGTGCGCTCCTCCGGTCATGCTCGGCGCTGGCATCATTTCCGGCGTCCGGCTGGGCTGTCTAACAATTGGCTCAAGTCGTTCGCTTCGCTCACTCGGGACGTCCGTAAGCTGCGCTTCCGGCCGCCCCTTAGCCAAACGTTAGGCACTAGAAATGGCTCAACGAATAATTCCTTACAGCATTGGTTGCGAACCTTCTCCTTCAGTACCAGCAGAGACCTTGCTTCAGGATGGCTGGTCGGCCTTTCTTCTTTTCTTTGCAGTTTCGCAAACGGCGTCATCCTCCGGCTACCTCGAAGATCTAGGCGTGGCCGTACTTGAATGCATTGGCTGCGTTGCTACGAAATTTGGCTATCCCAACGACGAAGGGCTTTCAGAACACCCGCTTTACACACAGGGCTTGTCCAGCTCCGCATCCTCGGTCGTAGAGGTCGCCGACTCCCAGTGGGTAAAGGAAGTGGAGAATCAAATGTATGAATCTACAAAGAGAATTCGAGGTAGTTTCGCAGCCAAGTCTAGCAACACACTCCGTCACTTTGTCATTTGCCTGAAGGAGCTAACATTTGAGTGCATTGCAAATGAATTGTCAGTAGCTCAATACGCACAAGACTTCCCAACGGCGCTTTCCTATGTTCAAACCCGCTTTTCCGAACATTAATAGTGCTAGCGCCTAACAATGCGCTCAACTATCGCTCACTTCGTTCGCTGGACGTCCAAAAGCTACGCTTTTGTCCGCCCGTTAGCTTAATCGTTAGGCGCCCCATGAAAGTAATCGCCATAGGCAATATCGCAAGCAACAGCCTGACTTATGGAAAATCATACGAAGTAATTGGCATCGAAGCGGATAACTTCAGAATCGTCAACGACCTTAATGACCCATGCCTGTATGAAGCATCAGACTTCGAAATTTCAGATCCAAAAGAGCCATTATTTTGGGTATCTTCTTTCGGAGAAGGAGGCGAACGCTATGCCTACCCTGACTCATGGAACTCCCCAGGCTTCTTTGAAGACTTCCATGATCATATTGAGTGTGTCGTGGCACAATTTTGGAAAGAACATAAGCAGCTGTATGATTAAACGCCTAACAACTGGTTCAAGTCGTTCGCTTCGCTCACTCGGGACCGGCTAAAGCCGGCCCCTTAACCAAACGTTAGCGGCAAAACTAAAATACACACCAGGCAGTTAAATGTTAGCTCGAAGAATCACCATATTGACGATTATCGCAATAGCTCTTGGCCATGCCATTGGGAATATACCATTAATTAGCCAGCTTTCATTTCTAATTAATCTAACACCTTCATCCGAAGGTGTTGCATCAAAAATCAACACAGCCACAGCCACATCACTAAGCCTTTCGATTATTTTCTGCTTATTAGCAACTATTATTTACTCCCTGCGGAATAAAGAAGATCTTGCAGCAGCACAAATATTTGAATGGTATGGATGCCTTATATTCGGCGGGGCACTTTTTTTGTTCTTTTACTGGCTAATAACAAATGTATGGGCAGCAGGCTTTCCGCCAATACAGCATGGCCGTGGGGCTAGAGCACTCTACCATCTCAGTTTAAAAAGCGAGCTATGGCTAGCACTTGCAAGCTTTATTCTATTTCTCATGGGAAACCTTGGCTTATATATATTTACAAAAATTCCGCTACTGCTGCACGCCCATGTGAAACAACGTGTCACCGAAAATAAATTAAACCGCTAACTAGTGGTTCAAGCCGTTCGCTTCGCTCACTCGGGACCGGCTAAAGCCGGCCCCTTAACCAAACGTTAGAGCACAAGGAGATATTTCGTGCAAACCGCAGTAACATTGATTAAGTTTCTACTAATACCAGTTTTCGCCATAGCCTTCTTTGCCGGGTTTTCAAAATTTGCAGTTATGCCTTTGATGGATTTAATACCTGCAAACCCCACCAACTCAATGACCGGCATATTGCTCTCATCAGTTGCGCTAAATCTTATTCTCATTGCGCTTGCCGCATCACTCATCGCCTTTCCGACTGCATATATTTACAAAAAATACGCACCATTTGCTGCTATCGCGATATACGCCCCAATCTTATTCTTCAGCATCACAGCAATTAACTTCGAAAATATCAATCTTCTTTTTTCAACCTCATACCCATTACTCACCGAGCTAATATTAATTCCACTTGCAGCTCACAGAGCGTGGCTCTATCTTGAAACCTCGCACTCTAACTAATGGTTCAAGCCGTTCGCTTCGCTCACTGCGGGACCGGCTAAAGCCGGCCCCTTAACCAAACGTTAGGCGCAAGGGCAATATTGGTTATTCAGCACCGAGCCAAGGAACACAATCACCGCATCAGCGCAGTGTTCCTGAATCGAATGGTCGCCTGACAGTAGAGGCCGTTATTTGTGGCCAGCAAAGGAGTTGCTTTCAGAGAATGTGCACGTCACAAATAACTTCCGGGGCCAAAACCGACACGCCGTGCGCACCGTCGGTCAAGCGCAGCGCTGGCCTCACTTGCAGCGTACGGCTGGGCAATCTAACAATTGGCTCAAGTCGTTCGCTTCGCTCACTCGGGACGTCCAATAGCTGCGCTATTGGCCGCCCCTTAGCCAAACGTTAGGCTGATACAAGTGCAAACACCATCCAAGGTTATTCAGCTCATTGTCGGCCTCCTTCAAGCCGGTGACATCGACTTGCTGGGCAATGACATCTTACTTAGCCAAGCGTGTGCCCCCAAACATCATGCGGCTATTCGGAGGGTCGCTAATTTACTGCGCGACATCCACGTCAACTGCAAATTGGTGGACTCTCCCCAGTTTCTGCGCGAGAGCGCATCAAAGTCTTCTGCTTATGTCGCTATGGCCAGCCGCCTTCAAGATTCGCCAATTAGGAAAAAGGAGTTCCAGGCACGTCTGACTGATTCATTTTTTCGCATCGAGAGAGACGACGAGATATTCTCGCTGGTAGCAGAGCAGTATCATTCCCAACTACTTGAGGCGCGAGCTGCACTCATTGCCGCAGCACGCACCTAGCGTTAAACCGTGGCACAGCCTAACCATTGGTTCAAACCGCTCGCTACGCTCACTGGGACGGGCTAAAGCCCGCCCCTTAAACAAACGTTAGACCTAGCCCATGAAAACATCGACCCTGTGTAAAGCTCTCTTAAAGGACGCATGTGACGAAACGCTGTCGTTTTACAAAAGCATGCTCACTACACAAGATTTGTCCACCGTAAAAGACGAAGAGTGGCGGGCAATTATTGGTCTGGCCCGCGAGCTAAAGCCGCATCAGCAGGAAATACTCTTATCTTTTGCGCGCATAGCATCAATTGATGCCATTTCAACCCTTTGTGGAGCAATTGATGGCACAACACAGGTTGGGGGGCAGTTTGTTGCATTCTCGCTCACTGATGAGTCAGGCACAGAACATGCTGGTTCAATGCAAGATAGCTTTCTTTCTGCTGCATACCCGTGAACGGTCTAACAACTGGTTCAAATCGTTCGCTTCGCTCACTGGGACCGGCTAAAGCCGGCCCCTTAACCAAACGTTAGCTGCAAAGGATAGCCAGATGCTGACTCTCGACGATCTTCAACAGCGGAAGCTACTTGGTGGTTATCGTGTCCCCTGCGATGTAGTCACAATATTAAACAATGTCCTTGCTAAGCCCTATGATCGAGCCGCGTGGGATTGTTTTTGGCAGGAGCTTTACCATCAGGGGGATATTGGAGAGGCTTCATTATCCGCAATTCCTATTCTAGCAGAAAAGTTAATTGAAATATCTTATGGTGGAGCCGACCTTTGGGCTTACGTCGGCAGCATTCAAATAGCTAAAGGCCAACGAGGTAATCCAGATATTCCGGAGTGGCTATCAGAAGACTATCTATCAGCCATGAGGCAGCTAATGGATTATGCACACTTGCGCATACCAATTACCACAGACGCAGATACATTGCGCTACATGTTTGGCTTTATACTATGGATGAAAAATGAAAAAACTTTCGGCCAAGCCCTAATTGAGCTTACTCCAGACGTAATCGAAGAAGCTCTGGAAACTTACTGAGCCATATGCAGCTAACAACTGGCATATGGACTCTCCCCACAAGCAGTGAGGAAAGCTTTTTTCGATCCTGTCGTCAGCGCGGTTGCAATCGCATATCCGGCCTTGCGTGGGCTAGTGCCCGGGCCATTCTGTAGTTCGCGCAGCGGGGGCCAAGCGTTCAAACGATCCCGAGGATCATGATTGTTATCGGCCTTGTTCCGCTGCAGGACTCGCCTGTTCCGACAGTCTCGCTTCTCACCACAACCGCAGGAAGTTCACCTAGTCTTGCTGATTACCCCCGCCGTCAGGCGGGCCCGGCACTCTGCCAGTCGCCGCTGAAACGTCGCACCTACACATCGCTCGGCTACTACAATGGTTTTGCTCGCATGCCTGCAAAACTAACATCTGTAGATTCAGCGCATGGCATTGTGGAACTCACTCTGATCGGTGCAATTGTTGGCGCATTTAGGTAGTAAACCTGGCCTGACAAGCGATTCAAACCGTTCACGCGGGCCCGGCCAAAGCCGCCTATTTGATCGCCGTCAGAGGCTACTCAGCACATCGAGGTCAACCACCATGAAATACGATGATCAGAAAATCTCGGAAGTTGTCCTGGCACTGCTTGGAGTATTTGAATTTGAGAATGGCATGGTCTGGAAGCGTATTGATTTCGGCGTTATGAATGACCTGTTTGACAAAGGCTATATCACCAATCCCAGAAGCAGATCAGAGTCCGTTTATTTGACAGATGAAGGTTTGCAGCTAGCCAAGGAGCTCGCTAAGAAACACTTCTCCACACAGGAGTAACCTTCGCCCCCGCTCACTGCTTAGGCTGGGCACCCAAAAGCTGCGCTTTGGTTCGCCCAGGTGTTTAACCGTCAGACACCAGGAGATTTCATGCGCAGTTCACTGATGTTCACAGTGGCCCTCCTGAGTGCATTGTTGAGAATCGGATCTTTCATCGTCGGGATCGCTAACTTCTCATCCTGCGCAACTGCCAGGAGCAGATCGAAGCCTCGGGCAAGCAGCTATCCGCCGCAAGCCGGGACGCCATCCGCCAAGCCTTCGAACGGTTGGAACGCCCGGTCAGCGGCTGAGGAGCTGCGCGCGGCTCTGGCAACCGAGGCGCGAGGCTCGCCCCTGGCTGACGCGCTACAGCTCAGCCCGGCAGGCGCATCCTGAAGCAGGCGCCGCCCAGGCTGGAGTCTTCCAGCTGCAGCTGGCCGTCGTAGCTGTCGAGGATGTCCACCACCACGGCAGTGCCGATGCCCTGCCCCGGGTGCTGGCTGTCCAGGCGCTCGCCGCGCTGGAGGATGCGCGCACGCTGGTCGGCGGGGATGCCGGGACCATCGTCTTCGACCACCAGCTCGCAGCCGTCAACGCCGATCCGCGCACTGACGCGAATCTGCCCCAGACACAGGCGGTAGGCGTTCTCCAGCAGGTTGCCGAGCAGCTCGAACAGCGCGCCGCGCTCCATCGGTATGCGCAGCTCGGTGGGGAAATCACGCTGCACCTGCACGCGCTTGTCGCGGTAGACCTTGTCCAGCGCGCCGCACAGGGTATCGAGCACCTGCGCGAGCGGTTCGCGGTGGCGCACCAGGCCGCTCTTACGCAGGCTGGCGCGCTGCAGCTGGTAGTCCACCTGCTGGCTCATGCGCTCCACCTGGGTCTGCAGCACCTGCGCCGGCTCGCGCTCGCGCAGCCCTTCGGCCACGCCCTGCAGCACCGCCAGCGGGGTTTTCAGGCTGTGCGCGAGGTCGCCGAGCGAGTCGCGGTAGCGTTCGCGCTGGCGCCGCTCGCCGTCGAGCAGGCGGTTCAGCGAGTCGGTCAGGCGCAGCAGCTCGCTGGGATGCTCGCGGCTCAAGTGGTCGCGGTTGCCGCCCTCCACTTCATCCAGCTCGCGGCTCAGCCCACGCAGGGTACCGAAGCCCCAGGTCAGGCCCAGCCAGAGCAGGCCGAGCAGCACCAGCAACGCGCCGCCCAGCCACAGGCGCAGCTGGCGGCCGAGGCCGTCGAGCATGGCCTGGTATTCGCTGGCCGGCTGCATGGTGACGATGCTGTAGGCGGCGGTTTCACCGCGCAGCAGGTCGACCTCCAGGTCGTAGACGAAGAACTCCTCGCCGCGCCCATCGCGCTGGCGCACGAAGTCGTGGCCTTCGCCGTCGTAGCGCGGGCGGTAGTCGATCTGCTCGTCGGCCGTGGAGGGCGAGCGCCACAGCTCGCGGCCTTCGCGGTCGTAGATGAAGCCGAGCAGGCGTGATTCGAGGAGGTTGAATTCTTCATCCGGCAGGCGCGCCGGCATGCTCAGGCGGCCGCCGTCGATGCGCGCAGATGAGATCAGGGTGGCGGCATCGGCCGCCAGGCGCTGCTCGATGACGTTCTCCAGGGCGTTGCGGAACGCGCCCTGCACCAGCGGCAGCAGGGCCGCCATGAACAGCACCGCCAGGGCGGCGGCGCCGAGCATCAGGCGCACACGCAGCGAGCGGATCATCGGCAGCGCTCGGTGAACAGGTAGCCCTGGCCGCGCACGGTGTCGATCGGCTTGAGCGCGCAGGCGCCTTCCAGCTTGCGGCGCAGGCGCCCGACCAGCACCTCGATGACATTGGGGTCGCGCTCGTCGTCGCCCTCGTACAGCTGTTCCATCAGGCGGTCCTTGGACACCACCTGCTGCGGGTGCAGCATGAGGTATTCGAGGATGCGGTACTCGAAGGCGGTGAGCGCCAGCGGCTGCTCAGCGACCAGCGCCTGCTTGCGGTTGAGGTCGAGCTTGAGCGGGCCGGCCTCGACGCTGGACTGCACCAGGCCGACCGAACGGCGCAGCAACGCGTGCAGGCGCGCTTCCAGCTCCTCGAACTGGAACGGCTTGACCAGGTAATCGTCGGCGCCGGCGGCCAGACCCTCGACCTTGTCCTGCCAGTTGCCGCGGGCGGTGAGGATCAGGATCGGCAGGCTGCGGCCCTGGCCGCGCAGCTGGCGGATCAGGTCCAGACCGCTCATGCCGGGCAGGCCAAGGTCGACGATGGCGATGTCGTGGTTGAATTCCTGGGCGCGGTACAGCGCCTCTTCGGCATCGGCGACGGCATCGACCACGAATGCGCGCTCACCCAGGCGGGTGTGCAGGTGGTGGCGCAGCAGCGCCTCGTCCTCGACCACAAGAATCTTCATGTTGGCTCTCCCTCACAACAGGCCGGGCTGTGCGCCCGGCCTTCTCCCTGGCAGGTCAGAACTTGTAGCTGGCGCCGAGGTAAAGCTGGCCGCTGCTGTGCAGGTCCAGCGAGCCGACCTTGTCGCCGCCGTGCGGGGCCATCTCGGTGCTGGCGTTGGTGCGCAGGTAGCGGTAACCGGCTTCGATCGACGCGTTCTGATTCAGATCCTGCAGAATACCCGCCTGCAGGCCGGCCGCGTAGCCGATGTCGCTGTCGCGCTTGAAGCCGCTGGATTCCTGCTCCAGCTTGACCAGGCCGAGGGTGGCGCCGCCGAACAGCTTGGTGCCGCTGTCGCCCAGCGGCACGAAGACGTCGTAGCTGCCCAGCAGGTTCTGCTGGCGGTGCTTGTAGCCCTGGTAGCTGTCGGAGACGTTCTCGTAGGTCATGTAGTAGCGGCTGTACTGGTCCACCTGGCCGGCACGTACGCCCCAGGTACCGCTGCCATTGATGACTTTATCCAGCTTGGGGTTGTCCAGGCTCTGGTTGAGCGCATGGGACTTCTGGATGTTGTTGTCGGTCTGGCCCCAGGTCAGGCCGACGAAGTTGTCGGCGGCGTTGGCGCCGACGGCGGCGCAGGTCAGGGTGGTGGCCAGGGCGAGTTTGCTCAGGGTGTTTTTCATGATGTTTTCTCCGCGTTGGGACAGTGGCTGAACTCGGGGACCATGTTGCCAACGCGGCCCTGAACCGCCGCTGAACCCTTGCTGAACCAACGCTGAACGAAAATGCATGGCCGCGCCGGGCTTTTGCTCTAGCCTTGGCACGCCTCCCGCACAAGGACTTTTCCGCCCATGTTCAAACGCAGCTTCCACTCCCTGCTCGCCACCTGGCTGGCCGGCCTGATCGCCCTGCTGCCGATGGCGCTGTCACTCGCCCTGCTGGGCTGGCTGGTGAGCCTGCTGAACCAGTTGATCGGCCCGACCAGCTTCATCGGCAAGCTGTTCGCCGGGCTCGGCCAGCCTTTCGTCAGCAGCCCGGAGCTGGCCTGGCTGCTCGGCACCCTGGCCCTGGTGGTGGCGCTCTACCCGCTCGGCCTGGCCGTGCAGCTGGGCCTCAAGGGGCCACTGCGCCGACTGTTCGACCGCACCCTGCGGCGCATCCCGCTGCTCGGCAACCTGTACGGCCTGGCCGACCGCTTCGTTGGTCTGCTCGACCAGAAAGACAACGCTGACCTGGCCGCCATGCGCCCGGTATGGTGCTTCTTCGGCGGCGACGGCACCGCCGTGCTGGCGCTGCTGCCCAACCCCGAGCCAATCGAGATCGACGGCCGCGCCTACCACGCCATCCTGGTGCCCACCGCGCCGGTGCCGGTGGGCGGTGGCCTGCTCTACGTGCCGGTGGAATGGGTCAAGCCGGCGGAGATGGGCATGGACAGGTTCACCAGCATCTACGTGTCGATGGGCATCACGCCGCCCGGTAACCCGCGCTAGAGGGCGCCTCGCGCTATTCTGTCCGTTCCGATGACCGCCCCGAGGAGACCTGCCATGCGTCACCTGCTGCTCGCCCTATTGTGCCTTGCCGGCACCGCCCAGGCGCAGATCCAGACCCGTGAGATTCCCTACACCGCCGCCGACGGCACTCGCCTGGTCGGCTACCACGCCTGGGACGACGCCATCAGCGGCCCACGCCCCGGCGTGATCGTGGTGCATGAGTGGTGGGGCCTGAACGATTACGCCAAGCGCCGCGCCCGCGACCTCGCCGCCCTCGGCTACAGCGCCCTGGCCGTGGACATGTATGGCGATGGCCGCAACACCCAGCACCCGGACGACGCCAAGGCTTTCATGAACGCCGCCCTGGCCGACCCCGCCATCCCCAAGGCACGCTTCCAGGCCGGCCTCGACCTGCTCAAGGCACAGCCGCAGACCGACCCGGCCAGGCTGGCCGCCATCGGCTATTGCTTCGGTGGCAAGGTGGTGCTGGACATGGCCCGCCAGGGCCTGCCGCTGGCAGCCGTGGTGAGCTTCCACGGCGCACTGGTCACTGCCACGCCGGCCACGCCCGGCAGCGTCAAGGCCAAGGTGCTGGTCGAGCATGGCGCCGCCGACAGCTTCATCACCCCGGAGCAGATCGCCGCGTTCAAGGCCGAGATGGACCAGGCCGGCGCCGACTACCGCTTCGTCGAGCTGCCCGGCGCCAAGCACGGCTTCAGCAATCCGGATGCCGATGCGCACAAAGGCCACGGCCTGGACCTGGGCTACCAGAAGGACGCCGACGAGCGCTCCTGGGCCGATATGCAGGCGCTGTTCAAGGAGGTGTTCTAGCGCCCTATCCCGAGAAGTATCTGTTCGATTCTGCTGGCGTCGCGGCGCCTTGGCTGGCAGAAAAAACGCTCACCCGTTCTTGAGCGTATTTCCCAGACAGGGCACTCGGAATCGCGGGCAAAAAAAACGGGAGTCCCTGGGGACTCCCGCACTCGTATCAGCAGAGTAAAACCGGAAGGGCGATTCGCCGCTCCGGCTACAACCTCACCAGCGTCCACTTGGAACGCATGTCCCATTCTGACCAGAAACAAGCGTTTGCTCTGTAGTGCTTCGTTGTCGCTGTGCAAAGAAATGTAAACGCCTGGCCTGCACACCCCAGCCACGGCAGAATGCCGGGCATGAGCCTGCCTACCCCACCTTTTTGCCAACTGCTGCCCTCCTCCGCGCCGTTGCCGCTGCCCGCCACCCGGCTGGTGAGCGCGCGTTTCGACGCGGCGCAGCTCAGGCCCGGGGACTTCCCCGATAGCGGCATCCCACCGGTGCGCGGCGTGGCCAAGCGCCAGGCCGAATACCTGGCCGGCCGCCTGTGCGCCCGCGAAGCCCTGCACCAGCTGTGTGGCCAGGCGTTGGTGCCGGGGCGTGACGAGGACGGCGTGCCGCTGTGGCCCGCCGGCACCGTCGGCTCCATCACCCACGGCGCCGGCCGGGCCGCCGCCATGGTCGCCCTGGCGCGCGACTGGCGCGGCCTGGGCATCGACCTGGAGAAGCACCTGAGCACCGAGCGCGCCGCCAGGCTGGCCGGCGAAATCCTCACCCCGGCCGAACTGCAACGCGCCACCGGGCTGGACCCGGAGGCCTTCGCCCGACGGGTGACCCTGACCTTCTCGCTCAAGGAGAGCCTGTTCAAGGCGCTCTACCCGCTGGTGCTGACCCGCTTCTACTTCCACGACGCGGAACTGCTGGAGGTGCAGGGTGAACAGGCCCGCCTGCGCCTGCTGCTTGACCTGCACGCTGACTGGCCGCGGGGTAGCGAGCTGGACGGGCGCTGCGTGGAATTCGACGACTATCTGCTGAGCGTAGTGGCGGTATAGCCCCTCTCCCCTCGGGAGAGGGGTTGGGGTGAAGGAAGAACCGCGAGTCGCCTGGGAAACCCTCACCCCCGCCCCTCTCCCAGAGGGAGAGGGGAAGATCGGCGCAGCCTTCAGGCCAACCGTGGCCCGGATGAAATCCGGGATGGCGGCACAACCGAACCCCGCTCCCGGATTGCATCCGGGCTACTCCAACGCCCCCTCTCCCGTTTACGGGAGAGGGCTGGGGAGAGGGAGGAACCACAAGTCGCCTGGGAAACCCTCACCCCCGCCCCTCTCCCAGAGGGAGAGGGGAAGATCGGCGCAGCCTTCAGGCCAACCGTGGCCCGGATGATATCCGGGATGGCGGTACAGCCGAACCCCGCTCCCGGATTGCATCCGGGCTACGCCAACGCCCCCTCTCCCGTTTACGGGAGAGGGCTGGGGAGAGGGAGGAACCACGAGTCGCCTGGACAACCCTCACCCCCGCGCCTCTCCCAGAGGGAGAGGGGAAGATCGGCGTAGCCTTCAGGCCAACCGTGGCCCGGATGAAATCCGGGATGGCGGCACAACCGAACCCCGCTCCCGGATTGCATCCGGACTACGCCAACGCCCCCTCTCCCGTTTACGGGAGAGGGCTGGGGAGCGAGAGGAACCGCGAGTCGCCCGGGAAACCCTCAACCCCGCCCCTCTCCCAGAGGGAGAGGGGAAGATTGGCGCCTCCTTCAGACCAACCGTAGCCCGGATAAAATCCGGGATGGTGGCACAACCGAACCCCGCTCCCGGATTGCATCCGGGCTACGCCAGCGCCCCCTCTCCCGTTTACGGGAGAGGGCTGGGGAGAGGGAGGAACCACGAGTCGCCTGGACAACCCTCACCCCCGCGCCTCTCCCAGAGGGAGGGGGGAACATCGGCGCCGCCGTCAGACCAACCGTAGCCAGGATGCAATCCGGGATGTAGGCAATCAGATCAGGCCAGCTCCGCCCGCAGCTGCCGTGCCGCCGCCACCATGTTGACCAGCGCCGCTTCGGTCTCCGCCCAGCCACGGGTCTTCAGGCCGCAGTCCGGGTTGACCCACAGGCGTTCGGCTGGCACCCGCTGGGCGGCCTTCTTCATCAGGCGCACCATCTCGGCGCTGTCCGGCACTCGCGGCGAGTGGATGTCGTACACTCCCGGGCCGATCTCGTTGGGGTAGGCGAAACGCTCGAAGGCCTCCAGCAACTCCATGTCCGAGCGCGAGGTCTCGATGGTGATCACGTCGGCGTCCATGGCGGCGATGGACTCGATCACGTCGTTGAACTCGCTGTAGCACATGTGGGTGTGGATCTGCGTCTCGTCGCGCACGCCCGAGGCACACAGGCGGAAGGCCTCGGTAGCCCAATCCAGGTAGTGCTGCCAGCCCGCCTTGCGCAGCGGCAGCCCCTCGCGGAACGCCGCCTCGTCGATCTGGATGATGCGGATGCCGGCCGCCTCCAGGTCCACCACCTCATCGCGGATGGCCAGGGCCAACTGGCGCGCCTGCTGCTCGCGCGGGATGTCGTCACGCGGGAAGGACCACATCAGCATGGTCACCGGGCCGGTCAGCATGCCCTTCATCAGCTTGTCGGTGCAGCGCTGCGCGTACTCGATCCAGGCCACCGTCATCGCCTGCGGACGGGACAGATCGCCGTAGATAATCGCCGGCTTGACGCAGCGCGAGCCGTAGCTCTGCACCCAACCGAAACGGGTAAAGGCATAGCCGTCCAGTTGCTCAGCGAAGTACTCGACCATGTCGTTGCGCTCGGCCTCGCCATGCACCAGCACGTCCAGGCCCAGCTGCTCCTGCACGGTCACCGCATGGCGGATCTCGGCGTGCATGGCCTCGGTGTACTCGGCCGCCGTCAGCTTGCCGGCCTTGAAGGACTGGCGCGCCAGGCGGATGGCCGAGGTCTGCGGGAAGGAGCCGATGGTGGTGGTGGGGAACAACGGCAGGTTCAGCCGCGCCCGCTGCTGCTCGATGCGCTCGGCGAACGGCGACTGGCGCTGGCTATCAGCCGCCGTGATCGCCGCCAGGCGCGCCTGCACGGCCGGCTTGTGAATGCGCGAAGAGGCGGCCCGGCTGGCTTGCACGGCTCGGCTGTGCGCCAGTGCCTGGAAGACCTCGGGGGCATCCGGCTGGTTCAGTGCGCGGGTCAGCAGGGCGACTTCGGCGCACTTCTGCACGGCAAAGGCCAGCCAGCTTTTCAGCTCGGCATCCAGCTTGTCTTCGCGACTCAGGTCCACCGGGCTGTGCAGCAGCGAGCAACTGGGCGCGACCCACAGGCGCGAGCCCAGCCGCTCCTGCGCCTCACGCAGCACGTCCAGAGCCTTCTCCAGATCGGCACGCCAGATATTGCGGCCATCGACCACACCCAGCGACAGCACCTTGTAGGCCGGCAGGCGGTCGAGGATGGTGGGGAACTGTTCCGGCGCACGCACCAAGTCGATATGCAGGCCATCCACCGGCAGGCCGGCGGCGAGGCCGAGGTTGTCCTCCAGGCCGGCGAAGTAGGTGGCGATCAGCTTCTTGCCCGGCTCCTTCTGCAGCAGGTTGTAGCCGCGCTCGAAGGCGTTCTTCCAGTCCTGCGGCAGGTCGAGGGCGAGGATCGGCTCGTCGATCTGCACCCACTTGATGCCCAGGGCGGCCAGGCGCTGGAGGATCTCGCCATAGACCGGCAGCAGGCGTTCAAGCAGGTCGAGCTTGTCGAACGCCTGGCCCTTGCACTTGCCCAGCCACAGGTAGGTCAGCGGGCCGATCAGCACCGGTTTGAGGTTGTGACCGAGCGCCTTGCCCTCCTCCACTTCCTCGAACAGCTGTTCCCAGCTCAGAGCGAACTGCTGGTCAGCGGTAAACTCGGGGACCAGGTAGTGGTAGTTGGTGTCGAACCACTTAGTCAGCTCCTGCGCATGCGCGCCGCCGCAGCAGGTGTTCTTGCTCACGCCTCGGGCCATGCCGAACAGTGTGTCGAGCGTCGGTTGGCCGGCGTGGGGACGGAAACGCTCGGGAATCACGCCGAACATCAGCGAGTGGGTCAGTACCTGGTCATACCAGGCGAAATCGCCGACCGGCAGCAGCTCGATACCGGCATCCTTCTGCAGCTGCCAGTGCGCGGCGCGCAGCTCGCGGCCGACAGCGCGCAGGCCGGCCTCGTCCAGCTCGCCCTTCCAGTAGGCCTCAAGGGCCTTCTTCAGTTCGCGGTCGCGGCCGATGCGCGGGAAGCCGAGGTTGTGGGCCAATGCCATGGGTGTCTCTCCTTGTTTGTGGATGGCGACATTCTCGGCAGCCAGGCAAAGTGAGACAAACTCAATAAACTCTTGATTAACTCAAGTTTCATTCATGAAAGAGGCGCCTAGCGGCGCCCCTCCCACGCATCAGGTCCCGGATTTGAACCGGCTGAATGCCCGCGTCAGCGCCCGGTTGAACGCCTTGCCGTTGTCGTTCTTGGTGTAGAGCGTGGCCCGCACCTCGGCCGGCGGATAGGTACCGGGGTCGGCCAGGATGGTTGGATCGACCGTCTTGTCCGCCGCCGGCACCGCATTGGCATAAAACACCGTGTTGGTGATGGCCCCGATCACCTCGGGTGTCATCAGGTGATCCATCAGCGCCAGCGCCGCCTCGGGATGCGGCGCATCCTTGGGAATGACCATGGCATCGAACCAGATCAGCGCCCCTTCGCGCGGGATGCTGTAGCTCAGCGAATAGGGCTTGCCGGCCTGCTGGGCCTGGCCGGCGGCGATGCCGACATTGCCGTTCCACGACATCGCCAGGCAGGTGTCGCCGTTGGCCAGATCGGCGATGTTGCGGTCATTGTCGAAGTAGCGGATATGCGGCCGCACCTGGGCCAGGTGTGCCTCGACCTTTTTCAGGTCGTCCAGGTTCTGCTTATTGATATCCAGCCCCAGGTAGCGGAAGGCGGCGGCAAACACCTCGTTGGGATCGTTGAGGTAGCTCACCCCGCAGTCGGCAAACTTCGCCACCACCTGTGGGTCGAGCAGCATGGCCCAACTGTCCACCGGTGCCTCGGGCATGCGCTTGGCGATGGCCTCCTGCTGGTAGCCGAAGCCGGTGGTGCCCCACAGGTAGATGCCGGCATAGCGGTTGCCCGGGTCGAAGGCGGCCATGTGCTGGGCAAACTCCAGCCCGATGCCGGCGAAGTGCGGCAACGCGGTCTTGTCCAGCGGCTGCAGCGCACCGCTCTGAATGGCCCGTTGCAGGTGCTGGCCGGCAGTCAGCACCAGATCGTAGCCGCTGTGGCCGGTGAGCAGCTTGGTTTCCACCGTTTCCAGCGAGTCGAAGTGATCGACCACCACCTTGATGCCGGTCTTCTGCTCGAAGGACGACAGGGTGTCCGGCGCCAGATACTCGTTCCAGATGTAGAGGTTGACCTGTTTGGCGGGCTCCGCCGCCTGCGCACTCGCGCAGACGGACAGCACCAGGGCCAACCATGAGGCGGGCAGTTTCATGACGGCCTCCTAGCGCTTGGGCGCAGCGTATTGCGGCGAGGTGATGCAGGCGACGTTACCGCCACCGAGCAGGATCTCGCGCGAATTCTGAATGCCGAGAATACGGTGCTGGGGGAACAGCTCGGCCAGGGTCGCCTGGGCGATGCGGTCATTCGGGTCGTTGAACAGCGGCACAACGATGGCCGAGTTGCCGGCGTAGTAGTTGATGTAGGACGCGCAGATCTGCGTGCCGGCCTGACGAGTGTGGGTGGCGTCGTCCTGATCCAGGCCCTCGGCCTCTTCCGCCGTCCACTCCAGCACGCGCGGCTGTGGCAGCTTGTGAATCTCCAGCTCGCGGCCCTGGGCATCGCGGGTGCTGCGCAGGATGTCGTAGGCCTCCTGGTAGATCTCCCACTGTGGGTCACTGCGGTCGTCGGTCCACTGCATCACCACCACGCCGGGGCGGACGAAGCAGGCCAGGTCGTCGATATGGCCGTCGGTTTCATCGAACTTGCAGCCGCGCGGCAGCCAGATCACCTGCTCGGCGCCGAGGTAGTCCGAAAGTCGGCGGGTCATCTCGTCCTTGCCCAGGTGGGCGTTGCGGTTGCGGTTGAGCAGGCACTGCTCGGTGGTCAGCAGGGTGCGCTGGCCGTCGCTCTGGATGCCGCCCATCTCGGCGATGAAGGGGGTGCGGTAGCGGTCGAAGCCTTCGATCTCGAGGATCTTCTGGGCGATCTGGTCATCCTTGTCCCAGGGATAGTAGAGGCCGCCATCGAGGCCGCCGTAGGCGTTGAACTCGAAGTCCACGCCGCGCACCTCGCCGGTCGCGTCGTTGAGCAGAAAGGCCGGGCCGCTGTCGCGGAACCAGGTGTCATTGCAGGTCATTTCCACCACCCGCACATGGGCCGGCAGCTGGCGGCGGGCGTTGGCGTACTGGGCGGCCGAGGCGCAGACGGTGACCGGCTCGCTGCTGGCAATGGCGGTGACGATCTCGACCCAGACCTTCTGCGCCGGCTTGCCGCCGTTGCGCCACACGTCCGGGCGCTCCGGCCAGCCGAGCCAGCAGCGGGATTTGGGTTCGAATTCGCCGGGCAGGCGGAAGCCGTCGGCTTTGGGCAGGGAGGTCAGAGTACGGGCCATTGCTAGGGACTCATCGGTGGCGGTTGGATGAGCCGACAGTACCCGTGCCAGAGCGTCCGCGACCAATGACCATTATCGCGGAATCCTTGAATTAAGCTCACAGATCAACCAACTGATCAGTGAACCATTCAATGAACTGCGCCACCGCCGGCTTGTCCAGCCGCAGGCGTTCGCAGACCAGCGCGTACTGCCCGAGCGATGCCACCTGCGCAGCGAACGGCCGCACCAGACGGCCGCTGGCCAGGTCCTCGGCGCTGGTCAGGTTGTCGCCAATGGCCACGCCCTGCCCACGCGCGGCGGCCTCCATGGTCAGCCCGGCGTGGCCCAGGTACAGGTGACGCGCCGGCTGGATGTCGCCGGCATGGGTGGTCAGCCAGGCGGTCCAGGTCTTGCCGTCCTGGTCGTCATGCAACAGGCAGTGGCGGGCCAGATCGCGCGGGTGCTTGAGCGGCTGCTGGTTGAACAGCCCCGGACTGCACACCGGGAAGAACTGCAGGGTCGGCAGCGGCCGCACGAAGTAGGCGCTGGCGTCCTCGGGGCCGGTGCCGTAGGTGATCGCCAGGTCGATCTCGGCCCCCGGCAGCGCCGCTTCCAGCGGCTGCTCGTGCAGGTGCAGGGTGATCTGCGGGTGACGCTCGGTGAAGTCGGCCAGCCGGCCGATCAGCCATTTCTGCGCCAGCTCCACCGTCACCGCAATCCGCAGCTGCGCCTGGGAACCGGGGTCGCGCAGCTCGTCGCAAGCCTCACCGATCAGCTCGAACGCCTGCTGCAAACTGCGCAGCAGACGCCGCGCGGCCGGCGTCGGGCGCACCTGCCGCCCCTCCCGCTCGAACAGCGGCGTACCGAGCTGCTCCTCCAACTGGCGGATCTGGTGACTGACCGCACTGTCGGTCACGCACAGCTCGGCCGCCGCACGGCCGAAATGGGCGTGGCGGGCGGCGGCCTCGAAGGTGCGCAGGGCGGTGAGCGAAGGCAGGCGGCGCATGGACGACTCCGGAAACGGGCAGGCCCGCATGCTGGCCCAGAGCAGGGCTTCGGGCAAGCGCTCGACAGCCCGGCCATCTTGAAGGAAACTCACCTCAATCGCGAAACGCCATAAGTTTTACTCACCGAGGCCTGACATGCTCGAACTGCGCCATCTGAAAACCCTGCACGCCTTGCGCGAGGCCGACAGCCTGGTCGAAGCCGCCGAGCGCCTGCACCTGACCCAGTCGGCACTGTCGCACCAGTTCAAGGAGCTGGAGAGCCAGCTGGGCCTGTCGCTGTTCATCCGCAAGACCAAGCCGGTGCGCTTCACCAGCGCCGGCCTGCGTCTGCTGCAACTGGCCGACAGCCTGCTGCCACAGCTGCGCGCCGCCGAGCGCGACCTGGCCCGGCTAGCCGGCGGCACTGCCGGCCGCCTGCACATGGCCATCGAGTGCCACAGCTGTTTCCAGTGGCTGATGCCGACCATCGACCAGTTCCGCGACGCCTGGCCGGAGGTGGAGCTGGATCTGGCCTCGGGCTTCTCCTTCGCCCCGCTGCCGGCGCTGGCCCGCGGCGACCTGGATCTGGTGGTCACCTCCGACCCGGTGGACATGCCCGGCATCACCTACGTGCCCCTGTTCACCTACGAGGCGATGCTCGCGGTGGCCAATCAGCACCCGCTGGCCGGCAAGCCCTACGTGGTGCCGGAAGACCTGGCGCGGGAAATCCTCATCACCTACCCGGTAGAACGCGACCGGCTGGATATCTTCACCCGCTTCCTTGAACCGGCCGACGTCGAACCGGCGCAGGTGCGCACCTCGGAACTGACAGTGATGATGATGCAGCTGGTGGCCAGCGGCCGGGGCGTCTGCGGCCTGCCCAACTGGGCGCTGCATGAGTACAGCTCGCGCGACTACGTGACCGCCAAACGTCTCGGCGACAAGGGCCTGTTCGCCACCCTGTATGCCGGCATCCGCGCCGACATGCTCGACGCGCCGTTCATGCGCGACTTCCTGCTCACCGCCAAGGACACCTCATTCGCCACCCTCGAAGGCGTCAGTGCGGCACGCGGCTGACGACCGAACCCGATCGCCCGCCGGTACGCACTAAACATGCAGGTAGAGCAGGTTTTTCCAGCAGCCAGGCCAGTCGATCATGGGCGTTCCATGGCACGGGAGTGCGCTCCCCTTGGGTGATCCAGGGCCTGTTCTATCGCCGAAACAACCACTCCGCAAACGCACCTGGAGCCGGTTGTTCCGCCCCCGGATCGCGACCAGCATCGCCGCTTACCGCGAGCTGAGCACCCGCCGCACAGGCACACCTGCGCTGAGCACAACGGGTTGTGCTCCGGTACAGGCAGAAATTGCAGACACAAAAAAGCCGATGCACAGGCATCGGCTTTCGGGAAGAGCGCAGAGGCTTACTCGGCCTTGGCCTTCTCGGCGGCGTCCTTGATCAGGGTCTGCAGCTCACCCTTCTCGAACATCTCAGTCATGATGTCGCTGCCGCCGACCAGCTCACCGGCCACCCACAGCTGGGGGAAGGTCGGCCAGTTGGCGTACTTGGGCAGGTTGGCGCGAATTTCCGGGTTCTGCAGGATGTCCACGTAGGCGAACTTCTCGCCGCAGGCCATCACCACCTGCGCGGCGCGGGCGGAGAAACCACACTGCGGCGCGTTCGGCGAGCCTTTCATGTACAGCAGGATGGTGTTGCTGGAGATCTGCTCTTTGATGGTATCGATAATATCCACGACTCACCTCGTCTGAACTTTCCCGGACCTGTGCCGGGCGCGGTGGCGCGATTGTACACGAAAGACCCAGCGGCGGGCTCGGGCTTGAGCACACCTCACTCAAGCCCGGGCAGCCACCGTGTCACGCCGCCTCGACGCTCACCGGCACGCCATTGAGCGCTGCGTTGCCGGACACCGCGTCGAGCTGGCGCTCGTCGGTCAGGTCGTTGGCACTGGCGCCAGGCTGGGCGCTGGCAATTGCCATCTGCACGCCGGGCCGGGCATGGCCCCAGCCGTGCGGCAGGCTGACCACGCCGGGCATCATCTCGTCGCTGGCCAGGGCCTCCACCTCGATCACCCCGACCCGCGACTGCACGCGCACGCGCTGGCCGTCACTCAGGCCTCTGCCGGCCATATCGTCGGGGTGCATCAGCAGCTGGTGGCGCGGCTTGCCCTTCACCAGGCGCTGGTAGTTGTGCATCCAGGAGTTGTTGCTGCGCACATGGCGCCGGCCGATCAGCAGCAGCTCGCCGGCGGCCGGCTGCGGTTCGGCGGCGAAGCGCGCGAGATCGGCGACCAGCAGCTCGGGAGCGGCCTCGATGGCCTTGGATTCGGTCTTCAGGCGCGCCGCCAGGTTCGGCTTGAGCGGGCCCAGGTCGATGCCGTGGGGTGCGTCGCGCAGCGCCGTCAGGCTCAGCTTGTGTTCGGAGTTGTCGCCATAGGGGCCGAAGCGCAGGCCCATGTCGATCATCTGCTGCGGCGGCATGGTCGGCTTCAGCTCGGTGCCGTTCTTCGCGGCGAAGGCATGGGCCAGGCCGACGAAGATCTCCCAGTCGTCCAGCGCACCTGCGGGCTTGGCCAGCACCGGCTCGTTGAAGCGGGTGACGTTGCGCACGGCGAACATATTGAAAGTGGTGTCGTAATGATCGTGCTCCAGCGGCGCGGTGGGCGGCAGGATCAGGTCGGCGTGACGGGTGGTCTCGTTGATGTAGAGGTCCACCGAGACCATGAAGTCCAGCCCGTCCAGGGCCTGCTCCAGCTGGCGGCCGTTGGGGGTGGACAGCACCGGGTTGCCGGCCACCGTGATCAGTGCGCGGATCTGCCCCTCGCCGGGAGTGAGCATTTCCTCGGCCAGCGCCGCCACCGGCAGCTCGCCGCCGTATTCCGGCAGGCCGGAGACGCGGCTCTGCCAGACGTTGAAGTGGCCGCCCGAGGTGCTCGCCACCAGATCGACGGCCGGGCTGGTGCACAGCGCGCCGCCGACGCGGTCGAGGTTGCCGGTGACCAGGTTGATCAGCTGGATCAGCCAGTGACACAGGCTGCCGTAGGCCTGGGTGGAGACGCCCATGCGCCCGTAGCACACCGCCGACTCGGCCGCAGCGAAGTCGCGGGCCAGCTGGCGGATATCCTGCGCCGGCACGCCGCAGCGCGCGCTCATGGCTTCGGCGCTGAACGGCGCGATGGCTTCGCGCACCTGCTCCAGGCCGTTGACCGGCAGGTGGCTGGCGCGGGTCAGGCCTTCCTCGAACAGGGTGTTAAGCAAGCCGAGCAGCAGCGCCGCGTCGTTACCCGGGCGCACGAAGAGGTGCTGGTCGGCCATCGCCGCCGTCTCGCTGCGCCGCGGGTCGACCACCACCAGCCTGCCGCCGCGGGCCTTGAGCGCCTTGAGGCGCTTCTCCACGTCCGGCACGGTCATGATGCTGCCGTTGGAGGCCAGCGGGTTGCCACCGAGGATCAGCATGAAGCGGGTGTGGTCGATGTCCGGGATCGGCAGCAGCAGGCCGTGGCCGTACATCAGGTAGCTGGTCAGATGGTGCGGCAGCTGGTCCACCGAGGTGGCGGAGAAGCGGTTGCGCGTCTTCAGCTGGCCGAGGAAGTAGTTGCTGTGGGTCATCAGCCCGTAGTTGTGCACGCTGGGGTTGCCCTGGTAGACGGCCACGGCGTTCCTGCCGTGCTCGGCCTGGATCGCACTCAGGCGCTCGGCGACCAGCGCGAAAGCCGCGTCCCAGGCGATCGGCTGCCACTGCCCATCAACCTTGCGCAGCGGCTGGCGCACGCGGTCCGGATCGTTCTGGATGTCCTGCAGGGCTACCGCTTTCGGGCAGATATGGCCACGGCTGAAGCTGTCCTGGGCATCGCCCTTGATCGACAGGATATGGCGGCCGTCGTCGCGCTCCTCGGTTTCGATGGTCAGGCCGCAGATGGCCTCACACAGGTGACAGGCACGGTGATGGAGGGTCTTGGTCATGGCCTAGCCTCATTGTTCTGTTCGAGACGACCGGTCGGGTCGTGAAAACAGGACTATGGCGACTACTGGCAGGGTTGGCCAGCGGCCTTTGCCGCGTGAATCGGCGGCTATCAGGGTCGCCGATGCAAGCATGAGGGCGCAGCTGGATTCACTCCGGGAGGCCGGTCGGTCGGGTAGCTGGCGATATACAAAATAAATCTCAAATGATAATTTATCTCAATAAATGGCAATCGGACAGGCGCCATTCCCGAGATCGAAGGTCGCTGGGCAGGGAGGATCGCCAGCAGCCACTTCCATGGAGTTACTGACATGTCAGCCCTAGGCGTCGGCATCGCACTCTGTCTAGGCGGCACGCTGGTCGCCATCCTCCTGGCCAATGCCGACAACAGCCCAACATGATGAAGGACTTGCCCTGAAACCCGCGTCGCCAGGCTCTCTGCCCTGGCAACCAGGGCAATCTGGCTGCCCGGTTGGCACGCCGCGACATTTCCTTATAAGATCGCGCCTCCCCCATTTGTCGCCCCCAAGCGGCTCCAGCCGCCGTGTGGGCTGCTTTTTCCCGGAAAAAACGGGCCGCGACAGCTGTCGAATTAAGGTAGTGAAGAAGATGAGCGCCAGGCACTTTCTCTCGTTGATGGATTACAGCTCCCAGGAACTGGGCGGGCTGATCCGTCGAGCCATCGAGCTGAAGGATCTGCGCCAGCGAAGCGTCGCCCATGAGCCGCTGCAGGGCCGGGTGCTGGGGATGATCTTCGAGAAGGCCTCCACCCGTACTCGCCTGTCCTTCGAGGCCGGCATGATCCAGCTCGGCGGCCAGGCCATTTTCCTCTCCCCGCGCGATACCCAGCTGGGTCGTGGCGAGCCGATCGGCGACACCGCCATCGTCATGTCGAGCATGCTCGACGCGGTGATGATCCGTACCTTCGCCCACAGCAACCTCACCGAGTTCGCGGCGCACAGCACCGTGCCGGTGATCAACGGCCTGTCCGACGACCTGCACCCCTGCCAGCTGCTGGCCGACATGCAGACCTTCCAGGAAGCGCGCGGCAGCATTGCCGGCAAGACCGTGGCCTGGATCGGCGACGGCAACAACATGTGCAACAGCTACCTGGAAGCGGCCGTGCAGTTCGACTTCCAGCTGCGCATCGCCTGCCCCGAGGGCTACGAGCCGAAGGCCGAGTTCCTCGCCCTGGCCGGCGACCGTGCGCGCATCGTTCGCGACCCGCGCGAAGCGGTGGCCGGTGCCCATCTGGTCAGCACCGACGTGTGGACCTCGATGGGCCAGGAAGAGGAAAGCGCCAAGCGCCTCAAGCTGTTCGCGCCCTACCAGGTCAACCGCGCCCTGCTGGATGCAGCCGACCCGCAGGTGATCTTCCTGCACTGCCTGCCCGCCCACCGCGGCGAGGAAATCAGCAGCGATCTGCTGGACGACCCGCGCTCCCTGGCCTGGCAGCAGGCGGAAAACCGCCTGCACGCGCAAAAGGCGCTGCTGGAGCTGCTGGTGGCACCGGGCCTGCAGCGCGCATGAGCCAGCTGCTGCTGTCCCTGCGCGGCCTGGCCTGCGGCTATCAGGGGCACCGCATCGTGCAGTCGCTCGAACTGCACCTGAACGCCGGCGACATCGGCTGCCTGCTCGGCCCCTCCGGCTGCGGCAAGACCACCACCCTGCGCGCCATCGCCGGTTTCGAGTCGGTACAGGAAGGTGAGATCGAGCTGGGTGGCGCGGTGATTTCTCGCCCCGGCTTCACCCTGGCACCGGAGAAGCGCCGCATCGGCATGGTGTTCCAGGACTACGCCCTGTTCCCCCACCTCTCGGTGGCGGACAACGTGGCCTTCGGCATTCGCAAGCATCCCGAATGCGCACGTATCACCGCCGAACTGCTGGAGCTGGTCAAGCTCGGCCCACTGGGAAAACGCTTTCCCCATGAGCTGTCCGGCGGCCAGCAGCAACGCGTGGCATTGGCCCGCGCACTGGCCCCCGAACCGCAATTGCTGCTGCTCGACGAACCCTTCTCCAACCTCGATGGCGAGCTGCGCCGGCGCCTGAGCCACGAGGTCCGCGATATCCTCAAGGGCCGTGGTACCAGCGCCATTCTGGTCACCCACGACCAGGAAGAGGCGTTCGCCGTCAGCGACCAGGTCGGCGTGTTCAACCAGGGCCGCCTGGAGCAGTGGGACACCCCCTTCAACCTCTATCACGAGCCGGCCTCTCCCTTCGTCGCCAGCTTCGTCGGCCAGGGCTATTTCATCCGCGGCCAGCTGCTAAGCCCGGATACGGTGCAGACCGAGCTGGGCGTCATCCACGGCAACCGCGCCTACACCATGGCGCCGGGCAGCTCGGTGGACGTGCTGCTGCGCCCGGACGACATCGTCCCCGACGCCGACAGCGCCCTGCAGGCGCAGATCGTCGGCAAGACCTTTCTTGGCGCCGCCACCCTGTATCGCCTGCAGCTGCCCACCGGCAGCCAGCTGGAAGCGATCTTCCCCAGCCATGCCGACCACCAGCCCGGTCAGCAGGTGGGGATACGCGTTGCCGCCGACCACCTGGTGGTATTCCCGGCCCCCGGCAGCGTGGCTGCACAGGTCAACCTGCCGGAGTCCGGCGTGCGCCGCTACAGCAGCAGCTGATCCCGCGCACGCCGCTCGGGCAGATCAGATGAACAGTTTGCCGCTGGCCACCAGCACGGCCTGGCCGGCGATCTTCACCCGCTCGCCCTGCAGCCGGCAGTGCAACTCGCCGCCGCGCGCCGAACACTGGTAGGCGCTCAGCTCAGCCTTGCCGAGACGTTCTGCCCAGTAGGGCGCCAGGATGCAATGGGTCGAACCGGTGACCGGGTCCTCGTCGATGCCGATGCCCGGCGCGAAGTAGCGCGAAACGAGGTCATGCTCGCGCCCCGCCGCCGTGATGATCACCCCAAGGCCTGGCAGCTTCGCCAGCGCCGCCAGATCCGGCTGGCAATCACGCACTGCCTGCTCCGACTCCAGCACCGCCAGCAGCTCCTTGCCGACCTGCACGGCCTGTACCGGCTGACCGAGGATGACGGCAACCTCGGCTGCCATGTCGGCCGGCTGCAGCCACATGGCCGGGAAATCTAGCACCAGGCGACCCGCCTCACGCCCCACCGACAAGTCACCGGACAGGCAGCTGAACTGCAGGCGCTCGCCCGCTTCGCCATACAGCTCGAACAGCGCGTGGGCGGCGGCCAGAGTGGCGTGACCGCAGAGCGGCACCTCGCAGGACGGAGTAAACCAGCGGATGCGCCAACCCGCACCCTCACGCACGGTGAAGGCCGTTTCGGCCTGGTTGTGCTCGGCGGCGATGCGCTGCATCAACTCATCTTCCAGCCAGGCATCGAGCCGATAGACCACGGCCGGGTTGCCGCGAAACGGCCGATCGGTGAAGGCGTCGATCTGATGAAATTCGAGTTGCATGCCGAGCTCCCTGACAGTCGGTGGTGGCCCGCCAGCATGCCGCAGGGCGTGGCCGCCAGACCGGTACAGTCGCGCCCGATTGCGCCGCTACAGCTGCACTGTCCGGAGGCACTGCGAACAAGTGCGGTGCAAGCGTTTAATCGCGAAAGGTTCTAGAAAGTCATTAAACCATCATAAATCAGTCACTTGGCAATCCTGGCACGCCGTCTGCTATGGCCGACCCCGGTCAGCACAACGGCGTGTCTGCCACTCAACCGACAACGACGTCACAGGAGCCCTTCCCGATTCGGGAGCGCGGCGCTGTGGCGTTTTTTTTTGCGTTTTTTGGCCAACAGGAAAGACCACCTATGTGCATGAAACCGACCCTGCTGTCGCTCGCCATCGCCTCCGCCGCCGCTACCCAGGGCGCCTTCGCCGCCGAGGAACTGAGCAACCTGTTCACCCAGGGCAAGCCGATCCTCGACGCTCGCTACCGCTTCGAGAACGTCGACCAGAACAATGATCTGCGCGACGCCAACGCTCAGACCCTGCGCACCCGCGCCGGCTTCCAGAGCGGCAAGTGGTATGGCCTGTCCGGCCTGCTCGAGGTCGATAATGTCAGCCGCATCGGCGACGACGCCTACAACAGCACGCGCAACGGCCAGAAGGAATACGCGGTGGTCGCCGACCCTGACGGCACCGAGGTCAACCAGGCCCTGCTGCGCTACGACCACAAACTCGGCAGTGCCGTGCTCGGCCGCCAGCGCATCAACCTGGACAACCAGCGCTTCATCGGCAGCGTGGCCTGGCGCCAGAACGAGCAGACCTTCGACGGCGCCCTCACCCAGCTCAAGCCGCTCGATGGCCTGACCCTGAGCTACGCCTACCTTGACCAGGTCAACACCGTGTTCGGCCCGGACAACGGCCGCTACGACAATGTCACCAACCCGGCCAACATCGACGGCCACAGCCACCTGATCAATGCCCAGTACGTGCTCATGCCGGAGCTGACCGCCACCGCCTACAGCTACCTGCTGGACCTGGACAACATCGCCGTGGCCCTCACCGCCGCCGAGGGCACGCTGTCCAGCCAGACCAGCGGTCTACGCCTGAACGGGGTTGTCGCCGGGGTCAGCTATGCCCTCGAATACGCCCAGCAGAAGGACTATGGAGACAACCCGCTGGAGCTGGACAGCGAGTACTACCTCGCCGAGCTGGGTTACACCATCAAGGGGGTGCAGCTGAAGGCCGGCTACGAGGTGCTCGGCGGCGACAACGGCAGCGGCAACCGCGCCTTCCAGACCCCGCTGGCAACCAAGCACGCCTTCCAGGGCTGGGCCGACCAGTTCCTCACCACCCCGGCCGACGGCATCGAGGACGCCTATGTCGGCGTCACCGCCCCGCTGCTGGGCGGCACCCTGCAGGCCTGGTACCACGACTTCTCCACCGAGCAGGGCAGTGACGATTATGGCAACGAAATCGACCTGTCCTACGCCCACCCGATTCCCGGGGTGAAGGGCCTGGTGGGTCTGGTCAAGTACGCCACCTACGACTCCGACGACAAGGCCCGCACCGTCGATACCGACAAGGTCTGGCTGCAGCTGCAGTACACCTACTGACCCCAGGTGAACCGGTCGGGCGGCCTTGCCGCCCGGCATCCCTCGTTTTCGGCACGTGGCACGACCACGTGCCTCTGGAGGTTTCCATGATGAGTCGTGTTGTTCTGCTAATTGGCCTGGCCTGGACGCTGCTCTGCCCACCGGCGTGGGCGGCAATCGATGATGCCGAGGCGATGAACCTGTCCGGCATGCAGCGCATGCTCAGCCAGCGCATCGCCAAGAGTTACCTGATGATCGGCGCCGAGGTGCGCAGCGACCAGGCGCTGCAACAGCTGGACCAGAGCGTGGCGCGCTTCGAAAACAACTACCAGGCGCTGGCCGAGTACGCGCCCAGCGCGGGGATTCGCGCCGCCCTGGAGCAGGTCGGAGAGAGCTGGCAACGCTACCGTGAGCTGGCCCTGTCGCGCCCGACACGCGAGCAGGCGCCGCGGCTGCTGCAACTCAGCGACCAGTTGCTGGTGCAGAGCGAGGCGCTGGTGCAGCTGATCGAAGCCCACACCGGCAGCGCCGGGGCGCGCCTGGTCAACCGCAGCGGGCGCCAGCGCATGCTCAGCCAGCGTATCGCCAAGCTCTATCTGGCACTCAGCTGGCAACTGCCGGTCGAGGGCCTGGAGCAGCAACTGCAGCAGGCCACCAGCGAATTCGAAGCCGCCCAGCAGGAGTTGCTGGGGGCCGAGCAGAACACCCCGCAGATCGCCGCAGCGCTGCAGAAAGTCGAGGCCCAGTGGCGCTTCGCCCGCGCCGGTTTCCAGCTTTCCGCCGACGCGCGCTATGTGCCGACGGTAATCACCACCACTACCGAGACGCTGCTGTGGCAGATGAACGAACTGACCAGCGCCTATGCAGCGGTGATGCAGGAGAAATCCTGACGCCTAGCGCTCACTGACGCCGTACCGGTCCAGCAGCGCCTGCAGGCGACCGTCGGCCCGGTAGCGCCGCAGCCCCTGCTCGAACAGATCGACATAGCGGCTGCTGTCCGCGCGCGCCGGCGAGAAGGCCAGGAAGATCGGCATATCCGGCTCGCGGCAGCCGGCCTCGCGCAGCTCGCCGCTACGACCGAGCTCGGCCAGCCGCGACTGGATCACCCAGCTGTTCTCCAGTACGGCATCCAGCCGGCCATGCCTCAGTTTGGTCAGGTTGAGATCGAGGGCCTTGTTGCCGGCAGCCACCTGGACCCGGTCGCCCTGGGCGTGAGGCCCGGCGATGTAGCCGTTGATTGGCTCGCCATAGCTGTAATCGTTGATCACGCCGATGCGCACGGCCGGCAGCGACTCGACACCGACATAACGCCAACTCGAATCCTGCAGCGTGTAGAAGCAGTTCCGCGACAGCGCCACCGGCGTCTCGCCGAACAGAAAGTCGGGCGCATCGTCATAGCCAGCGCCGATCGCCGCATTGATGTCGCCGCGGCGCACCTCCTGCAACACCCGCGCCCAGTTGCGCGTCTCATAGCGCACCTGGATACCGGCCTCGGCGAAGATGTCGCGCGTGAGCTCGACGAAGATGCCAGGCCTGGGCGAATCCGCCGCACAGTTGATCGGGCACCAGAGATCAGCGGCAATCACCAGCGTCTCGCCACGCGCCACGCCCGCCGTACTCAGCGACAGGCAGGCGAGCAGCGAAAGGATCGGCAGGCGACGGCGCAGCTGCATGCGGCGACCTCAATAGGGGTAATGATTTCCTTGTACCACCTTCACGCCTCGCTGCGCACCCGCTTCACCGCATCCAACCAGCCGGCATACAGCTTGTCGCGGTGTTCGCCGGCCATGCGCGGGGCGAAGCGCTGCTGGCGGTGCCAGTGGCTGGCGATCTCCTCCAGGTCACGGTATAGCCCAGCCTGCAGGCCGGCCAGGTAAGCCACGCCAAGGGCCGTGGTCTCGGTCACCTCCGGGCGCTCCACCGGTACGCCAAGGATGTCGGCGAGGAACTGCATGACCCAGTTGTTCACCACCATGCCGCCGTCCACGCGCAGTGCGCTGGGCTCGGCGGCGCCGTCGCGGTGCATGGCTTCCAGCAGGTCGCGGGTCTGGTAGCAGACCGACTGCAGGCCGGCGGTGACAATCTCCTTGATCCCGGTGTCGCGGGTCAGGCCGAAGATGGCACCGCGCGCCTTGGGGTCCCAATAGGGGGCGCCCAGGCCGGTGAAGGCCGGCACCAGATAAACACCACAGGCATCGCCGGTCTGCTCGGCCAGGGCTTCGGTGTCGCGCGCATGACCGATCAGCTTGATGCCGTCGCGCAGCCACTGCACGGCCGCTCCGGCGACGAAGATGCTGCCCTCCACCGCATAGCTGACCTGGCCATTCAGGCGATAGCCGACCGTGGTGAGCAGGCGGTTCTGCGACACCACCGGAGTGGCGCCGGTGTTCTGGATCATGAAGCAACCGGTGCCATAGGTGCTCTTGACCATGCCGGGCTGGAAGCAGGCCTGGCCGATCAGCGCGGCCTGCTGGTCGCCGGCCATGCCCAGCACCGGGATGGCGGCGCCAAGCAATTCGGGCTGGGTGCTGCCGAAGTCGGCGGCACAGTCGAGCACCTCCGGCAGCAGGCTGCGCGGGATGTCGAACAGCGCCAGCAGCTCCTCGTCCCACTGCTGGCTGTGGATGTTGAACAACAGGGTACGCGAGGCGTTGCTGGCATCGGTGCGGTGCGACTTGCCGCCGCTCAGACGCCACAGCAGGAAGCAGTCGACGGTGCCGAAGCGCAGTTCGCCGCGCTCGGCGCGCTCGCGGGCGCCGGGCACGCTGTCGAGAATCCAGCGCAGCTTGGTGGCGGAGAAATAGGGGTCGATCAGCAGGCCGGTCTTCTCCGCCACCCGCGCTTCGTGGCCGGCGGCTTTCAGCCCGGCACAGTAGTCGGCGGTGCGGCGGTCCTGCCAGACGATGGCCGGATGGATCGGCGTGCCGGTCGCGGCATCCCAGACAATGGTGGTCTCGCGCTGGTTGGTGATGCCGATGGCCAGCACCTCCTCGGCCCTGAGCCCCTTGCTGGCCAGCACCTCGCGACAGACCTGGAGGGTGCTCAGCCAGATCTCTTCGGCGTCGTGCTCGACCCAGCCATCCTTGGGGAAGTACTGCTTGAACTCGCGCTGGGCAGTGGCCAGGGGCAGCCCCTGGGCGCTGAAGACAATGGCGCGGGAACTGGTGGTGCCCTGGTCGATGGCCAGCAGGTAGTGGGACATGCGGTTTTCCTTGTTGTTATTCATACACACCCCTCTTCCACCCGAAGAGGGGCCGGAGGGTGAGGGAGCCGATCACTCCCGCCCGATAGAAGCGAAACTACCCTGGGTATGCTGGGCCAGCACCTCGGCCGCCAGCTCGACCTCCAGTCCGCGCCGCCCGGCGCTGACGTGGATGGTCGGATGCTGCCGGGCACTCTCGTCGATGAAAGTGCGCAAGCGCTTCTTCTGCCCCAGCGGGCTGATACCGCCCACCAAGTAGCCGGTACTGCGCTGCGCCAGCTGCGGGTCGGCCATGTCGGCTTTCTTGGCTCCCGCGGCATGCGCCAGAGCCTTGAGGTCGAGGGTACCGGCCACCGGCACCACGGCCACCAGCAACTCGCCCTTCTCGGTCGCCGCGAGCAGAGTCTTGAACACCCGGGCAGGGTCCAGGCCCAGTTTCTCGGCCGCTTCCAGACCATAGGACGGCGCCTTGGGGTCATGCTGGTAGCTATGTACCTGGTGTTCAGCCTTGGCTTTCTTCAACAGATCGATGGCGGGAGTCATGTTCGAATTCGAAAATTTCCGACGAAGGCGCGTACATTAACGGAAAAAACGGCGGGAAGCAGTTCCGTGCATCACAGCGGGGCCTACCCCGAGCGTCGCACAACCGCCACGCCTCGTTATAATCCGCCGACCGATAAAAAAGGAAAGCCCATGAGCCTCCCTCCCCGCCAGCAAAGCATCCTCGAACGTGCCCGCGAGCGTGGCTACGTCAGCATCGACGAGCTGGCCCAGGCCTTTGCGGTGACCCCGCAGACCATCCGCCGCGACATCAACCAGCTGGCCGAGCAGGGCCTGCTGCGGCGCACCCACGGCGGCGCGGCGAGCGAGGCCTCGAGCATCCAGAACACCGCCTACGCCATGCGCGCAGGGCAGATGCGCGACGAGAAGCAGCGCATTGCCGAGGCCATCGCCGCGAGCATCCCCGATCATGCCTCGCTGTTCATCAGCATCGGCACCACCACTGAGGCGGTGGCCCGCGCCCTGCTCGGCCACCGCCACCTCAAGGTGATCACCAACAACCTGCACGTGGCCGCCACCCTGGCCGACAAGGCCGATTTCGAGGTACTGGTGGCCGGCGGCAGTGTGCGCAGTGACGGCGGCGTGGTGGGCCAGGCGGCGGCGGACTTCATCCAGCAGTTCAAGGTCGACTTCGCCATCGTCGGCATCAGCGGTATCGACGAGGACGGCAGCCTGCTCGACTTCGACTACCAGGAGGTACGGGTCTCCCAGGCCATCATCGACAACGCCCGCCAGGTCCTGCTGGCCGCCGACTCGAGCAAGTTCGGGCGCAACGCAGTGGTGCGCCTGGGCTCGATCGCCCTGATCGACCACCTCTACACCGACGCCCCCCCCACCGCCAGCCTGGGCCGCCTGCTGCACGAGCAGAAGATTCAGCTGCACCTCGTCTGAGCCCGAGCAGGCCCAGACACCCGTCACCCTTCCGATACCCGGCGTGCTTTCGGACTAGCGAAAGCGCACACGCTTCGCTAGCATATTTTCACTATCGAACATTATTGCGTTCACATTACAACTCAGAGTGCCTTGCCATGCCGACGCCCCCTATCGCTGAAATCTACGATCTCGCCGTGATCGGTGGCGGCATCAATGGTGTCGGCATCGCCGCCGATGCGGCCGGGCGCGGCCTGTCGGTATTCCTCTGCGAACGCGACGACCTGGCCCAGCACACCTCCTCGGCCAGCAGCAAACTGATCCATGGCGGCCTGCGCTACCTCGAACACTACGAGTTTCGCCTGGTGCGCGAAGCCCTGGCCGAGCGCGAGGTGCTGCTGGCCAAGGCGCCACACATCGTCAAGCCGATGCGCTTCATCCTCCCCCACCGCCCGCACCTGCGTCCGGCCTGGATGATCCGCGCCGGCCTGTTCCTCTACGACCACCTGGGCAAGCGCGAGAAACTGCCGGGCTCGCACGGCGTGCGCTTTGGCGCCGGCAGCCCGCTGCGGGCGGAAATGCTGCGCGGTTTCGAATACTCCGACTGCTGGGTGGACGATGCCCGCCTGGTACTGCTCAACGCCATGGCCGCGCGCGAGCGCCACGCGCACATCCACACCCGCACCCGCTGCGTCAGCGCTCGGCGTAGCAAGGGCCTGTGGCACCTGCACCTGGAACGCGCCGATGGCAGCCTGTTTTCCACCCGCGCCCGCGCCCTGGTCAATGCCGCCGGGCCCTGGGTCGCGAAGTTCCTGCAGGACGACCTCAAGCAGAAGTCGCCCTACGGCATTCGCCTGATCCAGGGCAGCCATATCGTGGTGCCGCGCCTGCATGATCAGGAGCAGGCCTATATCCTGCAGAACGAGGACCAGCGCATCGTCTTCGTCATTCCCTGGCTGGAGCGCTTCAGCCTGATCGGCACCACCGACCGCGAATACCAGGGCGACCCGGCCAAGGTGCGCATCAGCGAAGAGGAAACCGCTTACCTGCTCAAGGTGGTCAATGCCCACTTCCGCAAGCAGCTGACGCCTGGCGACATTCTGCACAGCTACTCCGGCGTACGCCCGCTGTGCGACGACGAGTCCGACCTGCCCTCGGCGATCACCCGCGACTACACCCTGTCGCTGGCCGGTGCACCGGGCGAGGCGCCGCTGCTGTCGGTGTTCGGCGGCAAGCTGACCACCTACCGCAAGCTCGCCGAGTCGGCCATGGAGCTGCTGGCACCGAACTTCCCGCACCTGTGCCCGGCCTGGACCGCCAAGGCGCCACTACCCGGCGGCGAGAACATGGACAGCCGCGAGAAGCTGGCCGAGCAGCTGATCGCCCGCTTCGGCTGGCTCGACCGCGAACTGGCAGAGCGCTGGGTGAGCACCTATGGCAGCCGCACCTGGCGCCTGCTGGATGGCGTGCAACGCCAGAGCGAACTTGGCGAGCACCTGGGCGCCGGCCTGTACACCCGTGAAGTGGAGTACCTGTGCCGCGAAGAATGGGCGATGCAGGCCGAGGATATCCTCTGGCGCCGGACCAAGCTGGGCCTGTACATGACGCCGGGCCAGCAGGCCCGCCTGCAGGACTACCTGCTGAGCCGCCAGGCCCTGCCGCGCGCCCAGGGACTCTGAGCGACGATCACAACGGCGAGCGCGTGGACGACTGCTCCGCGCTCTGCGCCAGCTGTACCTCTTCCATCCGACGCTCGCGCAGGTAGGGCAGCACGGCGGCCAGCAGGGGCTCGCGGAAGGCCGCCTGGAAGCGATGGGCCAGGCCGGGAATCAGTTTCAGCTCGCTACCCCGGACATGCGCGGCCACATGCACACCGTGCATCACCGGCAGCAGCGGGTCGGCGGTGCCATGCACCACCAGCGTCGGCACGCGCAGGCGCTCGAGCAGCGCCACCCGGCTCGGCTCGGCAAGAATCGCCAGGATCTGTCGCTGTACCCCCTGCGGATTGAAGGCACGGTCGTAGCTGCGCTCGGCCTCGCGCAGCAGCTGTGCGCGATCGCTGGGCAATTGCGGGCTGCCCAGCGCCGCCAGCAGATCGGCCTGCTGCGCGATGGCCGCGGCCCGATCCGGTGCCTCGCGCCGGGCCAGTTGCTCCAGCAGCTGCGGGCTGGGCGCCGGTAAACCGGGCGCACCGGAGCTGGTCATCAGCAGGGTCAGGCTCTCGACCCGCTGCGGCGCCAGGTCGGCCATGTGCTGGGCAATCATCCCGCCCATGCTTGCCCCCAGCAGATGGAAGCGCTGAATGCCGAGGGCATCCATCAGCCGCAACGAATCCCCGGCCATGTCCCGCAGCGTGTAGGGCGCCTGCACCGAAAAACCCAGGCGATAACGCAGCGCGGCAAAGCCCAGACTGGCCTCCGGTGCCGGCCGCGCCCAGGTGGACAGGCCGACATCGCGGTTATCGAAACGGATGACCCGGAAACCCTGCCGACACAGGCGCTCGACCACGTCGTCAGGCCAGTGGATCAGTTGCCCACCCAGCCCCATGACCAGCAGCAAGGCCGGATCGCTGTCGCGACCGACACTCTGGTAGGCCAGGCGCACGTCACCGACATCGACCTGACCGGTCGGCACGGTGGTGTCGCAACGGTTGGCAGCAAAGGCAGGCAGGCCGCACGCGAGCGCGGCAAGAAAAAGTAGAACTCGCATGGCAACATCCGGAACGCAGAACCCCAGTAGAACGCGAGTCTGCGGATGATCATCGACGCGCGCTGCCACAGTTCGATGACAATTTGATGAAGCCCGCCGAACGGTAGTGACCCGCTCTGAGTCAGGGCTCGCGGCGTTGCCGGGCGAGCTTTTCCGCCAGCGAGTCCAGTTCGGCAACGGGCTTTTCCGGCAGCTGGCGCAGCACGGCCTGGCTCAGCTTCAGCTGCCGGATGAAGCGCCGGCAATGCACGCACATCGCCAGGTGCACACGCACGCCGAGGCGCTCGCGCAGGCGCAACTGGCCGTCGAGATAATCGCTGGAGCGCTCCACCAGGTCCTTGCAACTCAGCATTGGCCGGTCTCCTCGAAATGCTCAAGCGTGGCGAACACCTTGAGCCGGGCACGGTGCAACAAGACACGCACATTGGAGAGCGAGAGATCGAGAAGATTACAAATCTCCTCGGGCTCCAGGCCCTGTCGCTCGCGCAGCAGCAGGACACTGGACTGCATTTCGGACAGGCTGGCGATGGTCTTGTCCAGGCACTCGCGCAGCTCGGCTTCCGCCAGCAGGGCCTCAGGCGTGTCCAGCTCCCACTGACCGGGTGGCGTCTGCCAATGGCCATCCTCGGCGAAGCGCTCTGTGCCGACGCTGCCATGCGGCGCCGGCAGGTCATCGAGCAGCGGCTCGCGGCGCTGCTGCTTGAGACGGCTCTTGGCGGTGTTGGCGGTAATGGTCAGCAGCCAGGTCTTCAGGCTGGCGCGCTGCTGGAAGCCGTCCAGGTTGCGCACCACCGCCAGCCAGGCATCCTGCACCACCTCGTCGGCGTTGCGACTGCCGACGATGGCATAGGCCACCGCGCGCATCGCGCCCTGGTAAGTCGAGACCAGCTCGCGGAAGGCCCGCTGCTCACCGGCCAACAGGCGGGCGAGCAGTTCGGCATCGGTCCCCGACATACCGGAGTGATCAGCCCTTCTTGCGCAGAATCACGCTACCGATGGAGTAGCCGGCGCCAAAGGAGCTGAGCACACCCAGACTGCCGACCGGCAGATCGTCGTGGTGCTTGTGGAAGGCAATCACCGAGCCGGCGGAGCTGGTGTTGGCGTAGGTGTCGAGGATCACCGGCGCCTCGTGGGCTTCGGCGTCACGGCCGAGCAGCTTGCGCGCGATCAGCAGGTTCATGTTGAGATTGGCCTGGTGCAGCCAGAAACGCTTCACGTCGCCGACGTTGAGCTGGTTCTCCGCCAGGTGGGCGCCGATCAGCTCGGCCACCATCGGGCAGACGTCCTTGAACACCTTGCGGCCTTCCTGGACGAACAGCTTGTCCTTGGCACCAATGCCCTCTTCCGCCGCGCGGTTGAGGAAGCCGAAGTTGTTGCGGATGTTGTTGGAGAACTGGGTCAGCAGCTTGGTGCCGAGGATGTCCCACTGATGCTTCGAGGTGGCCTGGTCGGCACGCTCGATGATCACCGCGGTGGCGGCGTCACCAAAGATGAAGTGGCTGTCGCGGTCGCGGAAGTTCAGGTGGCCGGTGCAGATTTCCGGGTTGACCATCAGCACGGCGCGGGCCTGGCCGGTGGCAATGGCATTGGTGGCGGCCTGGATGCCGAAGGTGGCGGAGGAACAGGCCACGTTCATGTCATAGCCCCAGCCGTTGATGCCGAGGGCGGCCTGCACTTCGATGGCGACCGCCGGGTAGGCGCGCTGCAGGTTGGAGCAGGCGACGATCACGCCATCGATGTCGGCCACGCTGCGGCCGGCGCGCTCGAGGGCTTCCCTGGCGGCGCCCACGGCCATTTCGCAGAGAATGCCCCACTCTTCATTGGAACGTTCGGGGATGCGCGGCACCATGCGCTGCGGGTCGAGGATGCCGTCCTTGTCGATGACGAAGCGGCTCTTGATGCCGGAAGCCTTCTCGATGAAGGCGCTGCTCGATTCACTCAGCGCCTCGACTTCACCGCGCTCGATGGCGGCGGCATTGTCGGCATTGAACTGCTGAACATAGGCATTGAAGGAAGCCACCAGCTCGTCGTTGGAGATGCTGTTGGCAGGGGTATACAGGCCAGTGCCACTGATTACGGCTTTGTGCACGGGACATTCCTCTTCTTCTGTGGCCGCCCGGAGCGGCTGGCTTGTCGGCGGCACCACGGCAACGGCCGATGGCGCGAATTCGGTTGCAGCGATGGCCCGAACCAGGCAGTGGCACGTAGCGCTGCAAAACGCGGAGTGTGCCATAGCCGGGCCCTGCGGCGCTGCCGCGGCGAAGCGGCACCGACTGGCGGCACGCCGCTCGATGAAAGAGAGATGCACGATCGAGCTGGAAAGACACAGTGGATATAAGGTGATTGTCGGCAAAAACGTCGCTATCGAGTCACTCTCGACCGGCTCTGGTGTTTTGACCGCTGTCTCAGGAAAGGCGCAGAATCGCTTTTCGCTACCCAAGGAGCCCGCCATGCTCGGCACTCATGACCTCGCCTTGTTCGTCGTCTCCGGCCTGCTCCTGAACATGGCGCCCGGCCCCGACTCATTGCTGATCATGGCGCGCAGCGCCACCCAGGGCTGGCGTGCCGGCTCGGCGGCGGCACTGGGCATCGGCGCCGGCACCTGCGTGCACATCATCGCCGCCGCGCTGAGCATGTCCGCCCTGCTCGCCACCTCCGCCACGGCCTTCATGGTGGTCAAGCTGATCGGCGCCGCCTATCTGCTGTACATCGGCATCAGCATGCTGCTGGCCCGGCGCCAGGAGCCGCAGGCGCCTGCCACCGAGCTGCCGGCCCTGCCCTACGGGCGCATCTTCGCCCAGGGCTTCCTGACCAACGTACTCAACCCCAAGGTGGCGCTGTTCTTTCTCGCCTTCGTGCCGCAGTTCATCAGCCCGGACGCCGAGCACAAGGCACTGGCCTTCCTCCTGCTGGGCGCCATCTTCAACGTCAACGGCATGCTCTGGTGCCATTTCCTGGCCCTGAGTACCGCCTTCGCCCAACAACGCCTGCGCATCGGCCAGCGCCTCGGCCTGTGGCTGCAGCGCGGCACAGGCGGGCTATTCGCCCTGCTGGGGGTGAAGCTGGCGTTGGCCGACAGGGTCTGAACCGCGCATGGCCCTGCATACCTGGCTGATCTACCTCACCGCCGTCTTCGGCCTGTCGCTGACCCCAGGCCCCAACGGCCTGCTGGCCCTCACCCACGGCGCGCTCTACGGCCACCGTCGCGCCCTCTGGACGATCAGCGGCGGCATGCTCGGCTTCGTCCTGCTGATGGCGCTGTCGATGTTCGGCCTGGCCGCGCTGCTCAAAGCCTCCGCGCATGCCCTGCTGGTGCTCAAGTGGCTGGGCGCCGCCTACCTGATCTGGCTCGGCATCCAGCTGTGGCGCGCGCCGGCGCTGCACCTGACGCCACTGCAGTCGACCGCGCCGCGCCCTGGCGTACAACTGTTTCGCCAGGGCCTGCTGTCGGCGCTGTCCAACCCCAAGGTGATCCTGTTCTTCGGCGCCTTCTTGCCACAATTCCTCGACCCGATGCGCAGCCTGTGGCTGCAGTTCGCCGTGATGGCGGGCACCTTCGCCATCGTCGAAGGCATTGTCGAATACCTGTTGGCGCGCACCGCCCAGCGCACACGTCCATGGCTGGAGCGGGCCGGGAGCGGTTTCAACCGCTGCTGCGGCTGCCTGTTCGCCGTCATGGGGCTGGCCCTGCCGCAGAGCCGGTGAGCCTACAGCCAAAGGCGTGCGCCCCGGTTTTGCCCGTGCACGACACCTCGGCCGAGGCAGACAGACCAGGACTCGCAGCAGGGCCGGCAGGACGCCCGCGGCGAAACCTGCGAGCAACGGCCATCAAGGGGGCGCAGCCGGCCAGTTTGCCGTTAAGCTGTCCCACTGACAGACACCTCAGGCCCGACACTTGATGCGCATTCTGCTCGCCCTGTTGCTGCTGTACCCCGCTGCGACGCTTGCCGAGGAGCGACCGATTCGCTTTTCGGTAACGGAGAGCTGGGCCATGCCCATGATGCGCTACGACGACAATCGCCAGGCTGCCGGCGGGATTATCTTCGACCTGCAGAAACGCCTGGCGCAGAAGGTCGGCCGTCGCGCCGAAATGCTGGTGCTCCCGCGCCTGCGCGTTCAACAGATGCTGGTGCGCGGTGAAATAGACGTGCGCTGCTACGTCAGCCCTGACTGGCTGACGGAGTCGCATCATCAATACATCTGGAGCGTGCCCTTCATGGTGCAGCGCGACCTACTGGTCGGCCGCCCCGGCGAAACCGCTCGACCAGGGCAACGCGGCGGGGAACGTGTCGGAACCGTACTGGGGTTCTCCTATCCCCAGCTGGAAGCGATGTTCGCCAGCGGCCAACTCCGCCGCGACGATGCTCGGACCCAGGAACTGGCCTTGGAGAAGCTGGAAGCCGGGCGCTACCGCTTCGCGGTCAGCAATCAACTGACCTTGGACTGGTTCAACCGCCATCAACCAGCCGGGCGGCGCTTGCAACCGATCAGTGAAGTCTCCGCAGACCCGGTTGCCTGCATGGTGCGCAATGAGCCGGATGTGCCCACCATGGCACTGCTGCGCGCCATGGTGCGCATGAAGCAGGACGGCGAGTTCGACGCCATCCTCGAACGTTACCGCTAGCCCTGTCCACCGAGCCTCTGCAGGCACTGCTGAGACACCTGCTGCAGACGCCGGATCAGCGGCTCGGGGAGTTCGGCGCGCTCCAGCGCAGCCACCTCGCTAGCGCTGAAATCCCGGTCGATACGGGCCACCGTGCAGGCGCAGTAGCGTGTGGCGCGCTCCTGACCCAGTGGTTCCCCGGCGCTTTCCACGCAGCCGTTGAGAAAGCTGTCGCGAACTCCCGGCGGCCACTCGGCTGCCAGCGCCAACGGGCCGCCGAGCAGCAACACGATCACGGCGATACACGGGAGAGACCGCATGCAGGTGTCCTCGCAGGGCTGCCGCGATCAGGGCCGCGGCGGGTTGGCGTCCGGCCGCAGATCAAAGCCGCCCCGATTCTCGCTGACGATATGGAAGTACTGGGTACTCCCCGGCACCACCTTGACCGCCAGCTCCTTGTGCAGACGGCCCATGCCGCAGAGGGTGTCATCCAGAGGGTCGATTGTCAGCCCCAGCACGCGGGTACCGGCCGGCACCTCGAAGCTGGCCACCTCGGCCATGCCGATGCGTGCCGCCAGTTTGCGGTCGACCTCAATGGCCACGTAGCAACCGCCACCCATCAGGCCCATGTCACGGTTGATCACCAGGCGTCCGCCGTTCTGGAACGACTCCTGATAAGCCAGCAGGCGATCACCTGGCACCGGCGTGATGTTCTCGGCGTCGGGGCGGAACGACGAACAGCCGGCCAGCAGAACCAGAGGTAGAACGGCGAGAATACGGCGCATGGATGCCCTCCTTGGGCGAGCGTTGTGTCGGCGCAGTATTGACCGCGCGCGCGCCCACACTCAAGTGCCGAGCAACAGCCATGGCAAACAGGGCTTTCAGCGCTGTCGGAAGAACTCCATCTCACGCATCTGGTAGCGCGCGGAATCGCGCTGACGCTCGATCTCCGACCAGAGTGCCGCCGCCAGCAAAGGCCGCTCGGTGACCAACGCATGTGACAGCATGAGGAAATAAGGCTTCTGCTCCAGCGGCAAGGCAATCTTTTCCACAGCCGCTGCCAGATCGGCGTGCTGGCTGAGCAACTGGTCAGCCCGCGGCGCCTGCAACGCAACGCCCTGCACCCGGCCGACACGCAGCATGTGCAGTAGCTCCAGCGGATCGCGGCTGGTTTCATCGACCTCTGCGCCCTGCTGCTGGAGAAAATCGACAATGGAGAAACCGCTCAGCGAGCCGATACGGTCCTGTAGCCCGAGCAGACGCTGTCCATCCCAGTCGAGACCATCGCCACGACGCCGGTACAGTGCATACAACGACATGTGCATGCGCTTGCGCGCGTCCACATCGCCCTCCGCAGTGGTCGGGTAGCGCCCCATCGCCTGCCGCTCTAGCTTGAAGCTGGCCGCGAAGGCGCCATCGTACTGGCCATTCTGGAGACCGGCGAGACAACGCTTCCAGGGCACGGCAACCAGTTTCAGGCGCAAGTGCAGCGCCTCGGCCACCTGCGCCAGCAACTCCGGGTTAAGCCCGCCGCCGTCGCGCAGCACCCAGGGGTAGGAATCGCGGTCTTCGTGGCACAGGGTCAGGTGCTCTTCGGCATGCGCGACACTCAGTGGCACGCCGAGAAGCAGGCTGAGGATCAGGATGCGAAACATCTACAGCTCCGACTGCCATCATGTCTGGCGAGTATAGATGCCGGTGTTGCCGGGGCACATGACTAAGCCGGATGTCAGCCCTGGAGGCGTTTCACCAGCCGCGCCTGCAAGGCCTGCAGCTGACCGGCGTCGGCCTGCTGGCTGGCATGCATGCCCAGCGTGTCGCCCTCGTAGCGCGGCACGATGTGCACATGGATATGGAACACCGTCTGCCCGGCCGGGGCGCCGTTGAACTGCGCCACCTGCACACCGGCCGGTTCCAGCTCGTCCACCACCGCCCGGGTCAGCTTGCGCACCACCGCCATCACCTTGGCCAGGTTGGCGTCATCGATCTCCAGAATGTTGCGCGCCGGCGCGTTCTTCGGAATCACCAGACAGTGACCGTAGGACTGCGGGAACAGGTCGAGGAAGGCGAGCACGTCCTCGTCCTCGTACAGCTTGTAGCAGGGCGCCTCACCGCGAATGATCTTGGCGAAGATGTTCTGCTCATCGTATTGACCGTGCAGGCTCATGCTGAAGGCTCCGTGACCCGATTGAGGAAAGCCCGCACCATACCGGCTCCGCCACGCGCAGGGAACCGGGTCCGAATCAGCCGGATCGATGACCACTAGCACAAGGTTCGATTTCACTGCCTCCGCAGCGGATGCTCTGATGGCGGCACCATTCAAGCCTTCGCAGGGAATTCCATGACCGACCTGTCCGCCTTCGCCATCACCCGCAAATGGCCCGCCCGGCATCCCGACCTTCTGCAGCTGTACTCGCTGCCCACGCCTAACGGGGTCAAGGTGTCGATCATGCTGGAGGAAACCGGCCTGGCCTACGAGCCGCACCTGGTCAGCTTCGACAGCAACGATCAGTTCAGCCCGGAGTTCCTCTCGCTCAACCCGAACAACAAGATCCCCGCCATCCTCGACCCCAACGGACCCGGCGACGAACCACTGGCGCTGTTCGAGTCCGGCGCCATTCTCGTCTACCTGGCGGAGAAGACCGGCCAGCTGCTGCCGCAGGCCCCCGCCCAGCGCTACCAGACCCTGCAGTGGCTGATGTTCCAGATGGGAGGCATCGGGCCGATGTTCGGCCAACTTGGTTTCTTCCACAAATTCGCCGGCCGCGAGTACGAGGACAAGCGCCCGCGTGATCGCTACGCAACCGAGTCCGCCCGCCTGCTCGGCGTACTCGACCAGCATCTGCAGGACCGCGACTGGATGATGGGCCACGGCTACAGCATCGCCGATATCGCCATCCTCCCCTGGGTACGCAACCTGGTCGGATTCTACGAGGCCGGCGATTTGGTGCAGTTCGCACGCTTCGCCAATGTGCGCCGCGTACTCGACGCCTTCCTCGCGCGCCCGGCCGTGCAGCGTGGCCTGAATATTCCGGCGCGAGGCTGACGGCCACTGGCCAAGGCTTGTCGGGCGCCTCCGGCTTGGATAAGGTCGCCCGCATGCCGCGCGAAAAACACAGCCCGGCGCCCGTTCCATGGAAGGAATCCTCATGCGCCATGCCCGCGTTCTCGCCTGCACCCTCGCCCTGCTCCATGGCCTGACCGCACAGGCGGCCACCGACAGCTGCGTCGCCAACCCCGATATCGACCAGGCGGAGCTCGACGCGCTGGCGGCACGCGCCAGGCAAGGCGATCTCTGCTCGAGCCTGGCTGTGGCGCGCTATGCCGACAGCGGCGAGCGCTACATGACCGCACGTTTCTACTACCTGCTGGCCGCCAGCCAGGGCGACACCAGCTCCGACCAGCGCCTGCTGGAGCTCTACCGGCAGTCCGAGAACCTCGTGCAACAGGCACTCTACGAAAAGTGGCTGGCCGACGCGGCCGAGCGCGGTCTGGTTGAAGTGCAGGCCGAACTGGGCCGCTACCTGCTGGCCTGGAAGTCGAGTAGCCAGGACAGAATCGGCGCCATGTTCTGGCTCGAAACAGCCGCCAAACAGGGCCACCTGGAGGCCCAGTACCTGCTCAGCGAGCAGTACCGCAGCGACCTGGTCGAGGAGAGCGATCTGGATGCTGTCGGTGGCGACGATCTCGCCCTTCACTACGCCCGCGATAACGCCAAGGCCGCGCAGTGGCTGTGCAAGGCCGCCCAGGGCGGGCTGCCACAGGCCCAATATGCCCTGGCCGAAGCTTACAGCTTCGGCCACATAGTGCCGCTGGATCAGGACCAGAACCGTCTGTGGCTGGAAAAAGCCGCCGCCAGCGGGCACCCGGATGCCACCGCCCAGCTCGATGACCACGCCGAACCCTGGTATGTGCGTGCCGAAAACTGGGCCACGCGCGCACTCATCCGCGCCGAAGCCAGCTGCCCTGAAGCCGCTTCGGGCGTCACGCCCTGAGCATCGGCAGGTGCATGCAGACGCCGCTCCGGGTATCTTCTGCGCCCTGTCGTATCAGCCTGAATCGCAACACCATGAGCCGTACCCTTCGCATCGCCCTGCTGTGCCTCGCAGCACTCGCCACCAATGTTGCCCTTGCCAAGGTAGAGGTCGAATCCGCCCAGCAGAACAACCTCGGCCGCATCCTGATCCTCAAGGTATCCGAGGAAATCGCTCCGGGTGACTACGACGCCATGCTCAAGGCCCTGCGCGCCCACCCCGGCAAGTTCGCGCGCAAAATCCTCCTGCTCGACAGCATCGGCGGCAGCGCCGCCGAAGCCATGCGCATGGGCCGCCTGCTGCGCGAGACCGGTTTCGAAACCCTGGTGCCCGCCAAGGGCGTATGCCAGGGCAGCTGCATCTACCTGCTGGCCGCCGGCCGCAAGAAGACCGTGCGTGGCCACGTCGGCCTGCATCGCCCCTACTTCCCTGCTGGCGAATCCGCCCAATCCAGCCGCGCAGGCATGCCCTACAACAGCGCTGGCTACTTCCGTGACATGGGTGTGGCCCCCAGCCTGGCCGTTGACATGCAGGCCATCGAGCCACAACGGATGAAGGTGCTCAGCGCGGACGAGCTGAGACGCTACCGATTGCAGTGACTGCACCACTGGCCGCAGGCCGCCTGAGCAGTGGTTGAAACGATGCTGGCGACGGGCATGATGCGCTGCACGGAGCCCGCAGACTGGCCGGGGCACTGTCGATTGCGTAACATTAAGCCCCCTGCGCATCCGCCTCACCTGGCCGGCGCCCGCCGGCTGATCTGGGTATACCCATGAAAATCGCCCGTCTGCGCGCCGACATCCTGGCCGGCCTGACCTCGTCCTTCGCGCTCGTGCCCGAGTGCATCGCCTTCGCCCTGGTCGCCCAGCTCAACCCATTGATGGGCCTGTACGGCGCCTTCATCATCTGCACGATCACAGCGCTGTTCGGCGGACGCCCGGGGATGATTTCCGGTGCCGCCGGCTCGATGGCGGTGGTCATCGTCGCCCTGGTGGTACAGCACGGCGTGCAGTACCTGCTGGCCACCGTACTGCTCGGCGGCCTGCTGATGATCCTGTTCGGTGTGCTGCGCCTGGGCAAGCTGGTGCGCATGGTGCCGCACCCGGTGATGCTCGGCTTCGTCAACGGCCTGGCCATCGTCATTGCCCTGTCGCAGCTGGAGCACTTCCACGCAGACGGTGGCTGGCTCAGGGGCACGCCGCTGTACTGGATGCTCGGCCTGGTAGCCCTGACCATGGCGGTGGTTTACCTGCTGCCGAAACTGACCCGCGTCGTACCGCCGGCGCTGGTGGCGATCCTCGGCGTTGGCCTGCTGGTGTACCTGCTTGACCTGCCCACCCGCACCCTCGGCGACATGGCGCAGATCGCCGGCGGCCTGCCGCAGTTCGCTCTGCCGGACATCCCGTGGAACCTGGAGACCCTGCGCATCATCGCCCCCTATGCGGCGCTGATGGCCCTGGTCGGCCTGCTGGAAACCCTGCTCACGCTGAACCTCACCGACGAGGTCACCCAGAGCCGCGGCCACACCAACCGCGAATGCGTGGCCCTCGGCGCCGCCAACATGGTGTCCGGCGCGTTCGGCGGCATGGGCGGCTGCGCGATGATCGGGCAGACCGTGATCAACCTCAGCTCCGGTGGCCGCGGCCGCCTGTCCGGCGTGGTCAGCGGGGTGATGATCCTGCTGTTCGTGCTGTTCCTGGCCCCAGTGATCGAGCTGATCCCGCTGGCCGCACTGGTCGGCGTGATGTTCGTGGTATCGCAGCAGACCTTCGCCTGGGGTTCGCTGCGCGTGCTCGGCAAGGTGCCGGCCAACGATGTGCTGGTGATCGCTGCGGTGACCATCATCACCGTGTTCACCGACCTGGCCACCGCCGTGCTCTGCGGCATCGTCATCGCCGCACTGAACTTCGCCTGGCACCATGCCCGCGAGCTGTACGCCGACTGCGACACCCTGGCCGATGGCGGCAAGCTTTACCGCGTCCACGGCACGCTGTTTTTCGCCAGCACCACGCCTTTCCTCAACCTGTTCGAGGTGGCCGACGACCCGCAGCAGGTGACCCTAGACTGCCGTCACCTGAGTTTCGTCGACTACTCGGCCATCGCCGCGCTGAAGACCCTGCGCGAGCGCTACACCCGCGCCGGCAAGCAGCTGCGCGTGGTGCACCTCTCCCAACGCTGCAAGCAGCTGCTCAAGCGCGCCGGCGCCCACGACTGAGAGGTAAAAAACGGCGGCAAAAAAAACGGGCGACCGAAGTCGCCCTAAATGCCTTGCGTGCACTGTTGCGGAAGGATCACTCGGCCTTGGTGGTCACCTTGGCCTTCTTGTGCGAGTCCTTCCAGATGAAGAGACCGACGCCGCCGAAGAAGGCGACCATCAGCGCGACCGTACCGATACCGGCGAGAACTACTGTGTCGATGAACATGGCTGCCTCCTTGAGCTGAGCCTTGTCTTGCATGGCTTCAGAGTAGAGGAGGCACGGCGGCGGGAATTGATCCGGATCAATGTCCGGTGAGGTGGGCGCCGCGACAGGGCGCCGCAGGCAGACTCAGCGTTTCTTCTTGGGCTTGGACTTGCTCTTGCCCTTGGGCAGCGGCAGGGCTTGCGCGAAGGCCTGGCGCATCTCGTCGAGCTTCTTGTCGTGCAGGTCATGGATGCGCTTGCCGCGCTCGGCAGTGAAGTCGATCAGCTTGTCGTCGCTCATGCTCGGCCTCGGATCAGACGAAAGGTGAGGTTGATGCGTGGCGCCACCGGCTTGCGGGTCTTGGCCACCTGATGCTGCCAATGATGCTGCGTCTGCCCGCCCATGACCAGCAGCGATCCGTCGCCCAGTTCCAGCGAATGCCCGATGCGCGTGGTGCCCTTGCGGCGCAGGTCGAAACGCCGGGTACCCCCGAGGTTCAGCGAGGCGATCAGCGGGTCGCGGCCCAGCTCCGGCTCGTCGTCGCTGTGCCAGCCCATGGAATCGTTGCCGTCTCGGTAATAGTTGAGCAGCACGGCATTGAATGGCCGCCCGCAGGCTTCCTGCACCCGGGCGCGAATCTCCGCCAGCCGCGGTGTCCAGGGCAGCGGCTGGTGCTCCAGGCCGGAATAGCGGTACCTGGCCTCGGGGTCGCCATACCAGGCCACCAGGCGCGGCACGGCGAGATGGCGGCCATGGATGAACAGCTGCGGCTGCTCCCAGGGCGTATCGTGGGCCAGCTCGGTGAACCAGGCGGCGGCGGTGGCGGCATCCAGCCAATGTGGCCGCAAGTCCAGCTCGGCACCGGGCAGGTCGATGGGGGAAGCGGAGAACAGGTCCACGGCGGTCGAAATACGAGAGTGAGCGTGCATTGTCCGACGATCAGACTTCCACATCCACCCACAGGCCCTGGCGTGGCAACTCTTCCAGCAGCTTCTCGTCGCCCTCCTCGACTTCGCCTTCGGCCAGCTCCTCGGCACTGTAGCCACGCCGTTGGCGCCGGCGCTGCTCCTCGCGCAGGAGCATCTCGGTCTCCTGCGGGTGGCGCCGGTCCAGCTCGATGGCGCTTTCCTTGGCGCTTTCACTGGACGGCGTCACCGGAGGAATATCGGGACGTGGCTTGGGTACGTCCTGCTGGGAGGTGACCGGGACCAGACTCTGCGGAATGGGCGGCAGCATCGACTTTTCTCCGTGGTTAACCCAGCTGTCGGCCGGACAGTACCCAACTTGAACCGGCTACACTTTCGACTCGGGACGCCTGCGTTGATTCCGTGGACCGTCGCCCTCGACGCAGCGTTCCGCTAACATACGCGGCTTTTTTCGCAGCTGGGGCATTTCATGGCAAGTAGTGGCACTGTGCAGTACCAACCGGGGCAACGCTGGATCAGCGACAGCGAGGCGGAACTCGGCCTGGGCACCATCCTCACTTCCGACGGCCGCCTGCTCACCGTGCTCTACCCGGCCACTGGCGAGACCCGCCAGTACTCGCTGCGCAACGCTCCGCTGACGCGCGTGCGCTTCGCCCCGGGCGACGAGATCACCCACTTCGAGGGCTGGAAGCTGACTGTGCAGGAAGTCGAGGACATCGACGGCCTGCTGGTTTACCACGGTTTCGACGCCGAGCACCGCCCGGTCAGCATGCCGGAAACCCAGCTGTCCAACTTCATCCAGTTCCGCCTGGCCAGCGACCGCCTGTTCGCCGGGCAGATCGACCCGCTGAACTGGTTCGCCCTGCGCTACCACACCCTGGAGCACCAGAGCCGCCTGCTGCAGTCCAGCCTGTGGGGCCTGGGCGGCGCCCGCGCCCAGCCGATCGCCCACCAGCTGCACATCGCGCGCATGGTCGCCGACCGCATCGCCCCGCGCGTGCTGCTGGCCGACGAAGTGGGCCTGGGCAAGACCATCGAGGCCGGCCTGGTGATCCACCGCCAGCTGCTCTCTGGCCGTGCCAGCCGCGTGCTGATCCTGGTCCCGGAGAACCTGCAGCACCAGTGGCTGGTAGAGATGCGCCGGCGCTTCAACCTGCAGGTGGCGCTGTTCGATGCCGAACGCTTCGCCGAAAGCGATGCCGACAACCCCTTCGAGGACACCCAGCTGGCGCTGGTCTCCCTGGAGTGGCTGAAGGACAGCGACAAGGCTCAGGACGCCGCCTTCGCCGCCAGCTGGGACCTGCTGGTGGTCGACGAGGCGCACCACCTGGTCTGGCACCCGGAGAAGGCCAGCGACGAATATCGTCTGGTTGAGCAACTGGCCAACGTCATCCCCGGCGTTTTGCTGCTCACTGCCACCCCCGAGCAGCTGGGTCTGGAAAGCCATTTCGCACGCCTGCGTCTGCTCGACCCGGACCGTTTCCACGACCTCGACGCCTTCCGCGCCGAGAGCGCCAACTACCGCCCGGTGGCCGAAGCGGTACAGGAGCTGCTCGACGAGGGCCGCCTGTCCGATAAAGCCCACGCCACCATTGCGCGCTTCCTCGGCGCCGAGGGCGAGGCGCTGCTGGGCGCCGTCAGCGACGGCGACAGCGAGGCCGCCGCCCGGCTGATCCGCGAGCTGCTCGATCGCCACGGCACCGGCCGCGTGCTGCTGCGTAACACCCGCGCCGCCGTGCAAGGCTTCCCGGAGCGCCAGCTGCACCCCTACCCGCTGCCCAACCCCGAGCAGTACGCCGAGCTGGAACCCGGCGAGCACGCCGAGCTGTACCCCGAGGTACGCTACCAGTCGCAGGCTGATGACGAGGCCTGGTGGCGTTTCGATCCGCGCGTCGACTGGCTGATCGACACCCTGAAGATGCTCAAGAAGTTCAAGGTGCTGGTGATCTGCGCCCATGCCGAGACTGCGCTTGACCTGGAAGACGCCCTGCGTGTGCGCTCCGGCATCCCGGCCACGGTATTCCACGAGGGCATGAGCATCCTTGAGCGCGACCGCGCCGCGGCTTACTTCGCCGACGAGGAATTCGGCGCCCAGGTGCTGATCTGCTCCGAGATCGGCTCCGAAGGCCGCAACTTCCAGTTCAGCCATCATCTGGTGCTGTTCGATCTGCCGGCCCACCCGGACCTGCTGGAACAGCGCATCGGTCGTCTCGACCGGATCGGCCAGAAGCACACCATCCAGCTGCACGTGCCCTACCTGGAGGACAGCCCGCAGGAGCGCCTGTTCCAGTGGTACCACCAGGCGCTGAACGCCTTCCTCAACACCTGCCCGACCGGTAACGCTCTGCAGCACCAGTTCGGTCCGCGCCTGCTGCCACTGCTGGAAGACCACGCCGAAGGTGCCTGGAACGCCCTGCTCAGCGAGGCCAAGGCCGAACGCGAGCGCCTCGAAGGCGAGCTGCACAGCGGCCGCGACCGTCTGCTGGAGCTCAACTCCGGCGGCGCCGGCGAGGGCGAGCGGCTGGTCGAGGAAATCCTCGAACAGGATGATCAGTTCGCCCTGCCGATCTACATGGAAGAGCTGTTCGACGCCTTTGGCATCGACAGCGAGGACCACTCGGAAAACGCCCTGGTGCTGCGCCCCAGCGAGAAGATGCTGGACGCCAGCTTCCCGCTCGGCGACGACGAGGCGGTCACCGTCACCTATGACCGCAACCAGGCCCTGGCCCGCGAGGACATGCAGTTCCTCACCTGGGAACACCCCATGGTGCAGGGCGGCATGGACCTGGTGCTGTCCGGCTCGATGGGCAACACCGCGGTGGCGCTGATCAAGAACAAGGCGCTCAAGCCCGGCACCGTGCTGCTGGAATTGCTTTATGTCAGCGAAGTGGTGGCGCCCAAGGCGCTGCAGCTGGGCCGTTTCCTGCCACCGGTGGCGCTGCGCAGCCTGCTCGACCCGAACGGCAACGACCTGGCCAGCAAAGTCGCCTTCGACACCCTCAACGATCAGTTGGAAACCGTGCCACGCGCCAGCGCCAACAAGTTCGTGCAGGCACAGCGTGACGTACTGGCCAAGCAGATCAACGCCGCCGAGGCAAAGATCGCGCCGCGCCACAGCAGCCGTGTGGAAGAGGCACGGCAGCGCTTCACCGCCACTCTGGACGAGGAAATCGCCCGCATGAGCGCACTGCAGGCGGTCAACCCGAGCGTGCGCCCGGCCGAGATCGAGGCCCTGCGCAAGCAGCGCGAAAGCGGCCTGGCCTTCCTCGACAAGGCGGCCCTGCGCCTGGAGGCGATCCGCGTGCTGGTGGCGGGCTGAGTCACAGGCGCGGGTTATACCCGCCCTACTTCAGCCAGCAACAAAAAGGGCAGCCTCGGCTGCCCTTTTTCATACCCGCGCGAATCAGCTCACGCCCAGCTTGGCACGCATCTTCTCGCACATGACGGTCATCTCGTCGTAGATGATCTGCGGGTTCTGCCGCTTGATCGCCCAGGCCATGCGGCCCTGCTCGTGCGGCAGGATCATGAATTCGCCCTTGGCCACCTCGTCGTAGATGTAGCCCGCGATATCCGCAGCGCTGATCGGGCTGCCTTCCAGCAGCTTGCCGACCTGCTGCTTCATCTCCGGAGTCGGGCCACGGAAGGAGTCCAGCAGGTTGGTCTGGAAGAACGACGGGCAGACCACATGCACCGCCACGCCCTCGGGCTTGAGTTCGATCAGCAGGCTCTCGGACAGCGCCACCACACCGGCCTTGGCCACGTTGTAGTTGCTCATCGCCGGGCCCTGCATCAGCGCGGCCATGGAGGCGATGTTGATGATCTTGCCCTGGCTCGCCCGCAGCAGTGGCAGGAAAGCCTTGCAGCCCTTGATCACGCCCATCAGGTTGATCGACAGCTGCCAGTCCCAGTCTTCCAGGCTGAGGTCGGCGAAGAAGCCGGCAGCAGCCACGCCGGCGTTGTTGACCAGCACGTCGAGCCCGCCGAAGCGCTCCTCGCAGGCCTGTGCCACGGCGGTCAGCTGGCTGTAGTCGCGCACGTCGCAGCGCAGGGTGAAGCCGTCGCCACCGGCCTCGCGGACCAGCTTCAGGGTCTCGGCCAGGCCTTGCTCGTTCACGTCGCACAGCGCCAGACGCCAGCCCTCACGGGCCCAGCGCAGGGCGATCTCGCGACCGAGCCCCGAGCCGGCACCGGTGATCATCATGCGATTCTGCATACTCGTATTGCCTTGTTCTGTGGTGAGGTTGAGGCGAGTGTAGCCAAGCCGCCCCCACTGGCGGCGCTGTATCAGGCCGCTGAATGACAGCCCAGAAGAGTGCCTAGCGCCTCGGCACGCGCGCCAGCAGCCAGGCATAGATGATCCCGTTGACCAACAGCACCCCGCCCCCCAGCCAGACCTGTATCTGCGGGGTCAGCCCGGCCGGGTAGATCAGCGGAATCAGGTAATGCTCAACGAAGCCGCCCTCATAGCCGGCCTGCCCCGCCGCCTGACGCAGACGGTTCTCCAGCGGGGTCAGCGGACAGTAAAGATGCAGCCACTCCACCGCCACACCCCAGGCTGCCGCCGGCAGGTGCACCAGAGCCAGGCGCGGCCAACGCAGCACCAGCAGGCCGCCAGCCAGCACGAACAGGATGAACAGCAGGTGCATCACGACCAGGATATCGGCCGCCAGGCGCAGAAACATGTCGTCGACTCCACCATCACGTAGAAGAACCCGGCCATATGAGGGCAGCAAGTTTATTCGTGCTTTCAATAAGTTAGCGCCAAAACGCGGAAGCTAAACATTCTTATTTATATTAATTTTCATATATATTTCAATGGCTTATATTTGACCGAATAGCACTTCTGACGCAGACTCCTGAATTACCAATCACCACTCAGGGCGAGGCACATATCATGAAAGGCGACAAGAAGGTCATTCAGCATCTGAACAAGATCCTCGGCAATGAGTTGGTGGCGATCAACCAGTACTTCCTGCATGCCCGTATGTACGAGGATTGGGGTCTGGAGAAACTCGGCAAGCACGAGTACCACGAGTCCATCGACGAGATGAAGCATGCGGACAAGCTGATCAAGCGCATCCTTTTCCTCGAAGGTCTGCCCAACCTGCAGGACCTTGGCAAACTGATGATCGGCGAGAACACCAAGGAAATGCTGGCTTGCGACCTCAAGCTCGAGCAAGCGGCCCTGCCCGACCTGAAAGCCGCCATCGCCTACTGCGAAACCGTTGGTGACTACGGCAGCCGCGAGCTGCTGGAAGATATCCTCGAGTCCGAGGAAGAACACATCGACTGGCTGGAAACCCAGCTCGGCCTGATCGAGAAGGTCGGTCTGGAGAACTACCTGCAGTCGCAGATGGACGAATAAGCCCGTCGCTTTACGCCAGAAGCCCCGCCCAGTGCGGGGCTTTTGCTTTTCAGCGCAGCAGCGAGTCCAGCAGCGCCCGACCCTGCGGCCAGTCGCCCAGGCCGCTGTCGCCATTGATATGGCCGCACGGGCCCAGGTTGTGCCAGCGACTACCCCAGCGGGCGGCCGCAGCATGCGCATGTTCGAGGCTGGAGTAAGGATCGTCGCTACTGGCCACCACCAGGCTGGGGAAAGCCAACGGCAGGTCCGGCACCGGCACGAAGCCCTGAATGTTCAGCTCAGCCGCAGGGCCCTCGGGGTCGGGTGGTGCGACCAGCATGGCGGCGCGGATACGCTGGCGGGTCTGCGCCGCCCAGTGTGCAACCAGGCCGCAGCCCAGGCTATGGGCCACCAGCACGGTATCCGGGCCGCTGGCCGCCACGGCCCGCTCCAGGGTCGCGACCCACTCGCTGCATTGCGGACTCCACCAGTCACGCTGCTCGACCCGGCGGAAACGCGCATCCTGTTGCTGCCACAGGCTCTGCCAGTGCTCGGGCCCGGAGTTGCCGTAGCCGGGGAGGATCAGAAAGGACGTGTGCATGACGCTGGCTGCCGTATCGGAAGGCTGCACCCACCATGCCGCAAACCGAGGCTCCGGCTCAAGCCGGGCGTCCCGTCGATTTCCTGCAACGCCTCATGGCCCAGACAGGTCGATATCGCGAAAGAACCGCCCGAGCAGGCGCAACAGCCCGAGCAGGGCATTCACCGGCAGCTCAACCAGCAGTTCCAGCACGTCGAACCAGCCGCTCTCCACCTCACGGTGACGCGGCCACAGCCAGTAGGCCAGCAGAAAACCCAGCGCCATGACCAGCAGCCAGGCCCACAGCGGCCCGACGACAATACCCTGCACCAGCGCGGCAATGCCGGCCAGCAGGGCCAGCACCGCCAGCAGCATGCGCAGCACGTCCATGCTCAGTTCACTCGCGGATGACGAACAGCTTGATCACGAACCACTCGGCGCCCTTGTACAGGTAGCCCAGCGGGCCGTAGATGGTGGCCGGCTTGGGCGGCACCTGCTGGTGGAGCGCGACGCGGATGGTGGACATCTGGATCTGGTCCTTGAGCACGCGCATGCGCGCCTCCATCGAGTCGACTTCCGACTGGATGCGGTTGAGCTCCGCCTCGATCAGCAGGATGTCCTTGACGTCCTTGGCCTTGGCCAGCAGGTCGCGGAAACGGTCGCGCAGGGCCAGGTTGTTCTTCAGGCGGGTCTCTACGTCGACGTACTGCTCGGTGACGTCCTCGCCCTTGACGTGGCGCGACAGCACGCTGCCGCTGCGCTCGACATCGCCCAGCGCTTCATTGAAGGCGTCCTTGGGCACGCGGTAGACGAAACTCTGGCGCTGACTGCCGTCGTCGCTCTTCTCCTCGACGTAGCCGCCGAGGGCGACCATGCGCGCACTGAGCTGCTCGGCGGACTTGCCGAGATCAGCCACCTCGATGGAGAAATCCGCAGTCCACACCAGCAGTCGGCCGCTGACCTGCCCCTGGGCGGCGGAATAGCCGGCGCTGGGCGGTTCGGCCGCGGCGCTGGCGACGTCGCCGCCGCGGTAGGCGCAACCAGCCAGCAGGTTGAGACAAAGTGCCAGGGCAACGCTGCCCCAGCGAGAGAAAGTGGTGTTCATCCTTGAGTGTCCTGGGTTCGTCCCTGTGAGTGGCCGGCGATCATACCGTCGCCCATAAAAAAGGGCAGCCCGCAGGCTGCCCAGTCGATCACACGGAGCGTAGATCAGTGGGCCGCAGCGCCGCTGGCACCCAGGCCGGTCTGCGAGCGCACGAACTGCGGGTAGAAGCGCGCGCGTTCCTCGTCAGCCGCAGTGGACTTGTCGGTAATCGAGAAGAACCAGATACCGATGAAGGCCACGGTGATGGAGAACAACGCCGGGTACTCGTACGGGTAGATCGGCGTGGCGTTGCCGAGGATCTGCACCCAGATGGTCGGGCCGAGCACCATCAGGACCACGGCAGTGACAAGGCCCATCCAGCCGCCGATCATGGCACCGCGGGTGGTCAGCTTCTTCCAGTACATGGAGAGGATCAGTACCGGGAAGTTGCAGCTGGCCGCGATGGAGAAGGCCAGACCCACCATGAAGGCGATGTTCTGCTTCTCGAACAGGATGCCGAGGCCGATGGCCAGCACGCCGAGCACCAGCGTGGTGATCTTCGACACGCGCAGCTCATCCTTCTCGTTGGCCTTGCCCTTCTTGATCACGCTGGCATACAGGTCGTGAGACACTGCAGAGGCGCCGGACAGGGTCAGGCCGGCAACCACCGCGAGGATGGTGGCGAAGGCAACGGCGGAGATGAAGCCGAGGAACAGGCTGCCACCCACGGCATCGGCCAGGTGTACGGCGGCCATGTTGTTACCGCCAATCAGGGCGCCAGCGGCATCCTTGAAAGCGGGGTTGGTGCCGACCAACAGGATCGCGCCGAAGCCGATGATGAAGGTCAGGATGTAGAAGTAGCCGATGAAACCGGTGGCGTAGAACACCGACTTGCGGGCTTCCTTGGCATCGGAGACGGTGAAGAAACGCATCAGGATGTGCGGCAGGCCAGCAGTACCAAACATCAGCGCCAGGCCCAGGGAGATGGCCGAGATCGGGTCTTTCACCAGGCCGCCGGGGCTCATGATGGCCTCGCCTTTGGGGTGCGCCTTGACCGCTTCGCTGAACAGGGTGCCGAAGTCGAAGTTGACGTGCTTCATCACCATCAGCGCCATGAAGCTGGCGCCGGACAGCAGCAGCACGGCCTTGATGATCTGTACCCAGGTGGTAGCCAGCATGCCGCCGAACAGCACGTAGCAGACCATCAGGATACCGACCAGGATCACGGCGACGTGGTAGTCGAGGCCGAACAGCAGCTCGATCAGCTTGCCGGCACCAACCATCTGCGCGATCAGGTAGAAGGCCACCACCACCAGCGTACCGCTGGCGGACAGGGTACGGATCTCAGTCTGCTTGAGGCGGAACGAGGCGACGTCGGCGAAGGTGTACTTGCCGAGGTTGCGCAGACGTTCAGCGATCAGGAACAGGATGATCGGCCAGCCAACGAGGAAGCCGATCGAGTAGATCAGGCCGTCGTAGCCAGAGGCGAACACCAGGGCGGAGATCCCCAGGAAGGACGCCGCCGACATATAGTCACCCGCGATCGCCAGACCATTCTGGAAGCCGGTGATGCCACCGCCAGCGGTATAGAAGTCGGCCGCCGACTTGCTGCGCTTGGAGGCCCAGTAGGTGATGTAGAGGGTGAAGCCGACAAACGCGACGAACATCACGATGGCGGCCATGTTCAGCGGCTGGCGCTGCACCTCGCCTTCGATGGCACCCGCCGCCCAGAGACTCGGCGCCAGCGCCAGCAGGCCGAGTGTGGAGAGAATACGCGCGATCATTTCTGCACCTCGGCCAGGACTTCCTGGTTCAGACGGTCGAATTCGCTATTGGCACGCTTGACGTAGATACCGGTCAGCACGAAGGCCGAGAGGATCAGACCGACGCCCAGCGGGATGCCCAGAGTCATCGGCGAATCATCGCTGATGCGCATGCCGAGCACTTGCGGCTCGAAGGCGATCAACAGGATGAAGGCCACGTAGAGGCCGAGCATGATGGCAGAGAGTATCCAGGCGAAGCGGTCGCGCTTGGCGACCAGCTCCTTGAAGCGCGGACTTTCCTCAATCCGCTTGTAGACGCTGTCGTTCATTGTTGTTGTCCTCCACAGCACGAGTTACTGGTGAGGTCACTCTGCGAGCACCCACGCAAGCACGACAGACGACCTTAGTCGTAGCCCGCGGCGGTTCTCGACCAAAGTCTTAGCATTTACGTGCGATCAACGGAGCGGGCCTTGAACGGAATGCTGCCGGGGCTGCGAAGCCGGCCGGGGCTTCGCGACGGCTATCGAATAAACAGAATCACCGCTGCTTGTCAGAGATTGCCGGGAACGATAAGCCCGCGCTGACGATACTCATCGATGGAAATACCGAAAGCGCCACAGCTGAGCACCTCCTTCACCCTGTAGGGCTTGCCGGAGGTATCGCGAGGCGACTCCTGGAGATCGACCACCCGCTCCTTGCAACGTTGCTTATGGTCGTCGAGCACCACCAGCACGCGCGGTTTGAGCTTGTTGCCAGGCGGGCAGCCGATAATGATGCCGACCTCGCCGTTGCTGAACTCGACGATTTCTCCGGGTGGATAAATGCCGATGAGGTGGATGAAGGCCCTGACGATATCGGCATCGAAATGGCTGTCGCGGGCATCGAACAGGATGCGTAGCGACTCCAGGGATGATTTGCCCTTGTTGTAGACACGGTCGCTGTTGATCGCATCGTAGCTGTCGACCACCGCGACTATCTTGGCGAAATACGGAATACGGGCACCATCCAAACCACGCGGGTAGCCCCGACCATCGAGGCGCTCATGGTGGCAATAGGCGACATCGACCGTCGCCGCCGTTACTTGCTGGTTACTCAGCAGCAGCTTGCGCCCCTCCGCCGCGTGGCTCTGCATGATCAACATCTCTTCGGACGTGAGCGAGCCGGGCTTGTTCAGGATTTCGTTGGGCACCTTGATCTTGCCGACATCGTGCAACATGCCGCAGACACCGATCTGTTCGAGTTGCAGCGGCAACAGGCCAAGCTCTCGGCCCAGAGCAATGGACAGCATGGCCACCCGCAGGGAGTGTTCGGAGGTGTACTCATCCTTGTTTTTTATACGCGCCAGCCAGAGCAGGGCTGAGGGGTTGCGCAGGATGCTCTCGACACAGCCCTTGACCACCTCCTTCACCGCCGCCACATCCAACGCCTGTCCCAGCTTGATGGCCTGCAGTATGCGCTGTGATTGCTCGCGCGCCGCCTGGTAAGCCGGCTCGGCCTGGGCCATCTCGGCAGAGAAGGAAACCTTGCTGATGACCGGCTGCAGGTTCGCGGCCTGGTTCTCCTGAGCCTGCTGGCGAATACCCACCGAACGCCGCGCGTCTACCCAGACGTACTGGCAAATCTCCTGCAGAAGACGAATCTCCTGCTGCTGGCGTATGCGAAACCCCTGAAACAGGAATTCAGTCTCGGTCCAGGCCCGGTCGAGTTCGACCACATACATGCCGATGACCAACTGCTCTACAGGGATTCTGAGACGATCACCGTCGGTGGGATTGGACATACAGATTTACCGGGCAAGACGATCCAGCACAGCGCCATGTCGCTCTCTTAGATTAGCCAGAGGGGGACGAGCAGCGCTCAACGCAAAACCTATCAGCACACCAAGATATATTGACTTATACCTATTCAAGCCATGCAAACGCTGTATTTCCGTGCTCACGACAATGGCTCTAGCCTTACCTCGACATGCAACAATTCTCATTCGAGGTGCGTCATGCTCAAGACCATCACCTTCACCCTCATGCACTTCTGCATCGCTTTCGGCGTGGCCTACGCCCTGACCGGCAGTGTGGCCGTTGGCGGCCTGGTGGCAGCGGTGGAACCGCTGTGCAACTCGGTAGGCTTCTACTTTCACGAGAAGATCTGGAAACGCATCGAGGGCAACAAGGCCGACAGCGGTGCCATTCCAGGGCATGCCTGGCTGCATCACCACGGGTGAGCTGTGCGCGGGCCCGGGGCTCCGTTAAGATGCGCGGCTTCGCCGCCCGCTAACTATGGATGCCATGACCACCACGTCGCGCTCTCCCGCTCTGTCTTACTCCCTGGCCCTGCTTATCGCCCTGGCGGCACTCACCGCCATCTGGTACTGGGTCGGCCGGCCGGTCGAACTGCCCGACGCCGCCACGCCGACGCACAAGCTGCAGTGCGCGTCCTACACACCGTTCGACAAGGACCAGTCGCCTTTCCAGCAGCCTTTCGTGCTGCGTCCCGAGCGGGTCGATGCCGACCTGGCGCTGCTCGCCCAGCGCTTTACCTGCATCCGTACCTACTCGCAGATCGGCCTGGAAGCCCTGCCGGAGCTGGCGCGCAAGCATGGTCTGAAGATGCTGGCCGGCGCCTGGGTCAGCGCCAACCCGGCAGACACCGAGCTTGAGATCAAGGCGCTGATCAGCGCCGCCAACACCTACCCGGACGTCATCGATGCAGTCATCGTCGGCAACGAGGTGCTGCTGCGCAAGGAAGCCACCGAAAGCCAGCTGGTCGCCCTGATCGCACGGGTCAAGGCGGCGGTGAAGCAGCCGGTGACCTATGCCGATGTCTGGGAATTCTGGATCAAGCATCCGCAGATGGCACCGGCGGTGGACTTCCTCACCATCCACCTGCTGCCCTACTGGGAAGACGATCCCACCGGCATCGACGCCGCGCTGAATCAGGTCGCCAACGTGCGCCGTGCCTTCGGCAGCGCCTACGCGCCCAAGGACATCCTGATCGGCGAAACCGGCTGGCCCAGCGAGGGCCGCCAGCGTGAGACAGCGCTGCCGAGCCGGGTCAACGAAGCACTGTTCATCCGTGGTTTCGTCAAGCTGGCCGAGGACAACGGCTGGCGCTACAACCTGATCGAAGCCTTCGACCAGCCGTGGAAGCGCGACAGCGAGGGCGCCGTCGGCGGCTTCTGGGGCCTCTACGATGCCGAGCGCGCTGACAAGGGCATCCTCGCCGGACCGGTGTCCAACCTGCCACACTGGCCGCTTTGGCTGGGTGCCAGCGGCCTGCTGATGCTAGCCGCACTGCTGCTGGCCGGACGTCCCGCCTCGCCGCGCGCCGCCCTACTGCTACCCCTCGTTGCTGGGTTGGGTGCAGCCTGTAGCCTGGGCTGGAGTGAGTTGGCGCTGATCACCAGCCGCTACTGGGGCGAATGGCTGTGGGCGACGGCCCTGCTCGGCCTCAACCTGCTGGTAATGGCGCATGCCATCCTGGCCCTGTCGTCGCGCAATGGCTGGCGCGAACGCGTCTTCGCCTGGCTGGAGGCGCGCGGCGGCTGGTGGCTGGCGGCAGCCGGCTTTGCCGGTGCGGTTCTGATGCTCGGACTGGTGTTCGACTCGCGCTACCGCAGCTTCCCCAGCCTGGCCCTGCTACTGCCGGCGCTGGTTTACCTGTGCCGACCGGTGCGCGCGCCACGCCGCGAGATCGCCCTGCTGACCGTGATCATCGGTGCCGGTATCGCGCCGCAGCTGTACCAGGAAGGCCTGCACAACCTGCAAGCCATCGGCTGGGCGCTGACCAGCGCGCTGCTAGTCGCCGCCCTGTGGCGCAGCCTGCGTCATTCGCGCGGCTGAAGGCTCGCTCTAAGGCGCGGCGCCTGCCGCCCCGTGCCGTCAGGCGGCGCGGGGCGCCCGCACCAGCCGCAGGCCCGCCAGCACCAGGGCGAACACCGCCAGGCTGGCGCTATACAGCACCAGCGCGGGAATGCCGAAGAACAGCGCCAGGGCGGCCAACACCCGACCAGCCTTGCCCGGAGCGATGAAGCCAACCACCGCCAACACCAGTGCGGTCCAGGCAATCACCCGGAAGTGAATCAGGTATCCCAGCCCGGCACGGGCCTGGCATTCCCAGCGCGCCGCCTGCTCGACGCAGATACCCACCCACTGGCCGTCCTCCATCAGGGCGAAACGCACGCCGTAGCTGGCCGCCAGCCACAGGGGCAGCACCAACAGCAACAGCAGGAAGGGAATATGGCGGGACATCTTGACGCTCCGGTGGTCCGAAAAAGGCGACCAGCTTAATCTGCTCGTGCCCGAGTGCAAGACCGCAACACTAGAATTAGCCCCATGACCGCACGCCGCCTGCTCCTCGCCCTGACCCTGCTGATGCTGCTCGCACTTGGCTGGCAATGGCTGCGTCTGCCATCCGAACCCCCGCAGCAGGCATCGCCGGACGGCGTGATCCGCCTCGATGGCCACACCATCACGCCGTTGCAGGACTTCAGCCTGGAGGCCCGCGTACTGGGCCGCGAAGATTACCTGTTCGACCGCGGCGCGCGAATCTCGCCCACCGACCTGGCGCTGGGCTGGGGCCCAATGGCCGACCCTCAGGTGCTGGCACGTATCGACATCAGCCAGCGCAACCGCTGGTATCACTGGCGCACCGACGACTTCCCCATTCCCCGTCGCGAGATCGAAATCCACAGCGCCAATATGCACCTGATTCCCGCCGATGCCACGGTGGCCAGGGCTCTGCAGCGGGTAGAGCCGGGCCAGCGCATCGCCCTGAGCGGCCAGTTGGTGCGAGTGGTCGGCGACGATGGCTTTCACTGGCAAAGTTCACTGACCCGAGAGGATGTCGGCCAAGGTGCCTGCGAACTGATCTGGGTACAGAGCCTCAGCGCGCTGGATTAGCAGCTGCGGCACTTGCAGCGCTTGCACTTGTCATAGCGCCGTTATTCACTTCACCCTCCGTTATCCAGGAACCCGGCCCATGCCCCGTTTCCCTTCGTTCATCGCCCTGCTCGGCAGCCTGCTGCTCGGTTCGCCAGTGCTGGCGGCGGACATTGACGTAGCCAGCTACGGCTACCCGCTGGCCAACCCCTTCGAGGCGACCATCGCCACCACGCCGCCGGAACTGCGCTCGCCGGTGCCCAGCGACGACGAGATCGACCAGGCTGACTACGACCTCAAGCTGCGCCCGGAGCGTGAATTCCAGCTGCCGGAAAACTTCTGGTCGGTGACCAAGCTGCGTTATCGCCTGGCCCAGCAGAAGGGCCAGGCGCCGCTGATCTTCATCATCGCCGGCACCGGCGCCAGCTACTCCAGCGGCAAGACCGAAGAACTCAAGCGCCTGTTCTATGGCGCCGGCTATCACGTGGTACAGCTGTCCTCGCCAACCAGCTACGACTTCATCAGCGCCGCTTCGCGCAATGCCACCCCCGGCCTGTCACGGCAGGACGCCGAGGATCTGTACCGGGTGATGATGGCCGTGCGCGCCCAGCACCCCAAGCTGGCCGTCAGCGACTACCACCTCACCGGCTACAGCCTGGGGGCGCTGAATGCCGCCTTTGTCAGCGAGCTGGATGAGCGCCTGCGCAGCTTCAACTTCAAGCGAGTGCTGCTGCTCAACCCGCCGGTCAACCTCTACACCTCGGTAACCAACCTCGACCGCCTGGTGCAGACCCGGGTCAAGGGCGTCGACGACGGCACCACCTACTTCGAACTGATCCTCGGCAAGCTCTCGCGCTACTTCGAGGAAAAGGGCCACATCGACATGAACGAGGCCCTGCTCTACGACTTCCAGCAGTCCGGCCAGAAGCTCAGCAACGAACAGCTGGCCATGCTGATCGGCAGTTCGTTCCGTTTCTCGGTATCTGACATGGCCTTCACCGCCGACCTGATCAACCGCCGCGGCCTGATCACCCCGCCGCACTACCCGATCAGCGAAGGCACCAGCCTGACTCCTTTCTTCAAGCGCGCCCTGCAGTGCGATTTCGACTGTTACATCGTCGAGCAACTGCTGCCTTACTGGCGCAAGGCCTATGACGGTGGCAGCCTGCTGCAGCTGAACGATCAGATCAGCCTTTACGCCCTGGAGCAGTACCTGAAGAAGAGCCCCAAGGTGGCGGTGATGCACAATGCCGACGACCTGATCCTGGGGCGTGGCGACCTCGGCTTCCTGCGCCGCACCTTCGGCGAGCGCCTGACTCTTTATCCGCGCGGCGGGCATTGCGGCAACCTCAACTACCGCGTCAACGGCGACGCCATGCTGGAGTTCTTCCGTGGCTAAGTACCTGTTCCCGCTTGCCCTGCTGTTGGCCGCCAGCCTGGCCCAGGCCGAAACCCAGACCGACCCCGACGGTTTCACCAACCCCATGCAGCAGCTGCAGTTCAACCCGCACCTGGACCAGCGCGAGTTCGAGCGCTCCACCCTAAGCGCCCTGCATGTCTACGACCCCTGGGAGTCGTGGAACCGCCGCGTGTACCACTTCAACTACCGCTTCGACGAGTGGGTGTTCCTGCCGGTGGTGCGCGGCTATCGCTACGTCACCCCGGGCCTGGTGCGCACCGGCGTGAACAACTTCTTCGGCAACCTGGGCGATGTACCCAACCTGCTCAACAGCCTGCTGCAGTTCAAGGGCAAGCGCTCGCTGCAGACCACCGGGCGCCTGCTGCTCAACACCACGGTCGGCGTGGCCGGCCTGTGGGACCCGGCCACGCGCATGGGCCTGCCCAAGCAGAGCGAGGACTTCGGCCAGACCCTGGGCTTCTACGGCGTGCCGGACGGTCCCTACGTCATGCTGCCGCTGCTCGGTCCGTCCAACCTGCGCGACACCGGCGGCAGGGTGTTCGACTTCGCCGCGGAGAACCAGATCAACTACCTCAACATGGCGGAGATCAGCAGCGATCACCCGGAAATCACCGGCCTACGCGTGATCGACCTGCGCGACAGCACCAGCTTCCGCTATGGCCAGCTCAACAGCCCGTTCGAATACGAGAAGGTACGCTACGTGTACCGCGAGGCGCGCAAGCTGCAGATTGCCGAATGATCCAATTAATAGATATTTAGACGGTAAAAGTCTCACCCATAGATTCAATCTACTGGACTAGCATGGGCGCATTCCACTTCAGGAGGTGCCCCATGACCCAATTCCGCCAAGTCCTCACCCAGCACATCGGCCAGAGCGCCTCGGATGGCGCCGGCGTACGCCTGACCCGCGTAATCGGCGGCGCCGGCATCGAGCGCTTCGATCCCTTCCTGATGCTCGACGAGTTCGGCTCGGACAACCCGGACGACTACATCGCCGGCTTCCCGCCGCACCCGCACCGCGGCTTCGAGACCATCACCTACATGCTCGAAGGGCGCATGCGCCACGAGGACCACCTGGGCAATGTCGGCCTGCTGGAAAGCGGCGGCGTGCAGTGGATGACGGCCGCGCGCGGCATCATCCACAGCGAGATGCCGGAGCAGCAGGAAGGCGTGATGCGTGGCTTCCAGCTCTGGCTCAACCTGCCGGCCAAGGACAAGCTGGGTGATGCCGGCTACCGCGACTATGCGCCGGAAGAAATCCCCCGCCTCACCACTAGCACGGGCGTGGCGGTAACGGTGATCGCCGGGCGCTTCGATGACGGAGCGCAGCAGCAGGAGGGTGCCGTACAACGTCCGCACACCGCGCCACAGCTATTCGACCTGCATCTGCCAGCCGGTAGCCGCCTGGCACCGCGCCTGGCCGATGGCCAGCGGGTGCTCCTGTATGTCTACGAGGGTGAGCTGGCGGTCAACGGCCACAGCGTTAGCAAAGGCCGCCTGGCGCGGCTATCGGAAATCGGCGCCATCGAGATGGGCAGCGCAACCGGCGCACGGGTGCTGCTGATCGCCGGCACGCCGCTGAACGAGCCGATCGTGCAATACGGGCCCTTCGTGATGAACAGCCGCGAGGAGATAGAGCAGGCATTACGCGATTTCCGCGACGACCGCCTGACCGCATGAGCCTCAGCGCGCAGACAGCACCGGCACATCCTCGGCCGCCACTTCGGTATGGCCGAGGAAGCGGCACAGGGCGCCCTTCTGCGCCATGGCGTCCTGGTAGCCCAGTTCGATCAGTTCGTTGCAGTAGCCAGGCTCGAACAGCAGGTAGCTGAGCACCCCGGCGCCGCTGGCACGGGTCGCGCCCGAACCGCGCAGGAAGAAGCGCATGGCTCTGGGCATCTCCCGCCGGTGCCGTGCGGCGATCTGGTCCAGCGGCTGACTCGGCGAGATCACCAGCACATCCACGGGCTTCAGGCCGAGCCCCCGCGGATGGAGCCCGGAAGGTACCAGGCGACTCATGTGATTGAGTCGTTCAAGCAACTCGATGTCGCCTTCCAGGCTATCGATGAAGGTGCTGTTGAGCATGTGCCCACTGATCTGCGCCAGGGTTGGCGGGTGGCCACTTCGGCGGCGCACCACCTGCTGGTTGCCAGCCTTGCCCTGTGGATTGCCACTGACGCCCACCACCAGCACGCGACTGGCGCCCAGGTGCAGTGCCGGGCTGATCGGTGCCTGCTGGCGCACCGCGCCGTCGCCGAAGTACTCGCGGTTGACCTTGACCGGCGGGAAAATCAGCGGGATCGCCGCGCTGGCCAGCAGGTGCTCCAGGCTCAGGCGCGTCGGCACCCCGACACGACGGTGGCGGAACCAGGGGTCGATGGTCGCGCGCCCCTGGTAGAAGGTCACCGCCTGGCCGCTCTCGTAACCGAAGGCGGTCACCGCCACCGCGCGCAGCTGACGCAGGCGCACTGCCGCCGCGATACCTGAAAAATCCAACTCACGGGCCAGCAGGTCGCCCAACGGCGTGCTGTCGAGCAGCGCGACCGGCAGATCCTTGCCAATGCCCATGAGGCTGTGCGCGAAGAAACGGCTGGCCTGGCGCAACACGCCAGGCCAGTCGCTGCGATAGACGTCACCACAGTGAAACCCCTGCCAGACCTCAGTCAGGCGGCGGACCGCGCTGGCGAAGTGCAGGGCGCCACAGGCCAGGCCAACGGCATTGATGGCACCGGCCGAGGTGCCGACGATGACCGGAAACGGGTTACGACCAGCATCACCGAGCAGGTCGGCAATCGCCCCCAGGACCCCGACCTGATAGGCCGCCCGCGCGCCACCACCGGACAGGATCAGCCCGGTGACGGGGCTGGCAACTTCGACTGCATCGGTCATGGGGGCTGTCCGCTGTTTTTCAGCGAGTATAGGGCCGGGCTAACGCCTGCGCTTGCGATACAGCTTGGGTTCGCCCTCGGGGCGGGTCTTGAAGCGCCGGTGTGCCCACAGGTACTGCTCGGGATGCTGGCTGACCGCCTGCTCGATCCACTGGTTGATGCGCAGGCAGTCAGCCTCCTCGCTCTCGCCGGGGAAGTCGGCCAGCGGCGGATGGATCACCAGGCGGTAGCCGCTGCCATCGGCCAGGCGCTCCTGAGTGAAGGGCACCACCCGCGCCTTGCCCAGACGGGCGAACTTGGTGGTGGCGGTAACGGTGGCGGCCTGGATGCCGAACAGCGGCACGAAGATGCTCTGTTTGGGGCCGTAGTCCTGGTCCGGCGCGTACCAGATGGCGCGGCCGGCGCGCAGCACCTTGAGCATGGCGCGGATGTCCTCGCGCTCGATGGCAGTGGCGTCGGCGTTGTGGCGCTCGCGGCCGCGGCGCTGCACGAAGTCGAACACCGGGTTCTTGTGCTCGCGGTACATGCCGTCGATGGTCTGCACCCGGCCCAGCAGCGCCGCACCGATTTCCAGGGTGGTGAAGTGCAGCGCCATGAGGATCGCGCCCTGCCCCTCGGCCTGTACCTGGCGCAGGTGCTCCAGCCCCTCGATGTGCGCCAGCCCGGCTAGGCGCGGCTTGGCCCACCACCAGCCCATGGCCGTCTCGAAGAAGGCGATGCCGGTGGAGGCGAAGTTCTCCTTCAGCAGGCGCTCGCGCTCGGCAGCGCTGAGGTTCGGGAAGCACAGTTCCAGATTGCGCCCGGCGATATGCCGCCGCGAACCGGCAACACGGTACATCAGTGCGCCCAGGCCGCGACCGAGCAGCAGCAGAACCCGGTACGGCAACTGCGCAATCAGCCACAGCAGCCCGAGGCCCAGCCACAGCGGCCAGAAACGCGGGTGAAGGAAAGAAGCGCGAAATTGCGGGCGGTCCATGAATGATTCCGGGCAGGCGGTAAAACCGCGTATTTTACAGAAGTCCGCCCGGCTTGCGGCGCTGCGGGCTTATCGTTATAAGTCGTGCCCATTCAATGCAGTGGGCGAACCATGAGCCAAGCCGATCTCCTCGACCAAGACCCCGTGTTCCAGCTCAAGGGCAGCATGCTCGCCATCACCGTGCTGGAGCTGGCGCACAACGACCTGGAGCGCCTGGACCGGCAGCTGGCCGAGAAAGTGGCGCAGGCGCCCAACTTCTTCCAGAACATCCCCCTGGTGCTGGCGCTGGACAAGCTGCCGGAAGGTGAAGGCGCACTCGACCTGGGCAAACTGATGGACCTCTGCCGCCAGCACGGCCTGCGCACCCTGGCCATTCGCGCCAGCCGCGAGGACGACATCGCCGCCGCCGAGGCCCTGGACATCCCAGTACTGCCGCCGTCCGGCGCCCGCGAAAAGCTGGTCGAGCCGGTGGAGGCGCGCAAGAAGGAAGAGAAACCGGCCGAGCCGCAGTACAAACCGACCCGCATCGTCACCAGTCCGGTGCGTGGCGGCCAGCAGATCTACGCCCAGGGCGGCGACCTGGTGGTGATGGCGCCGGTCAGCGCCGGCGCGGAACTGCTCGCCGACGGCAATATCCATGTCTACGGCCCGCTCCGCGGCCGCGCCCTGGCCGGCGTCAAGGGCGACACCAAGGCGCGCATCTTCTGCCAGCAGATGGGCGCCGAAATGCTCTCCGTGGCGGGGCAATACAAGACCGCGGAAGAGCTGCGCCGCGATCCCTTGTGGGGGCAATCGGTGCAAGTCAGCCTGTCGGGTGACGTGTTGAACATCACCCGCCTTTAACGGATACTGCGGCCCAATTTCAGGGACCAAAAGGGGCATTCGGAAGCCAGTTTACCGGCGCCGGATTTCCCGATTTTTCATATATTTGGGGTGAATCACCTTGGCCAAGATCCTCGTAGTCACTTCCGGCAAGGGCGGCGTGGGTAAAACCACCACCAGCGCCGCCATCGGTACCGGCCTCGCCCTGCGCGGCCACAAGACCGTCATCGTCGACTTCGACGTGGGCCTGCGTAATCTCGACCTGATCATGGGCTGCGAACGCCGCGTGGTGTACGACTTCGTCAACGTGATCAACGGCGAAGCGACCCTGACCCAGGCCCTGATCAAGGACAAGCGCCTTGAGAACCTCTACGTGCTGGCCGCCAGCCAGACCCGTGACAAGGAAGCGCTGACCAAGGAAGGCGTGGGCAAGGTCATCGACGAGCTTTCGCAGAACTTCGAATACGTCATCTGTGACTCGCCTGCCGGCATAGAGACCGGCGCGCACATGGCCATGTACTTCGCCGACGAAGCTATCGTCGTGACCAACCCGGAAGTGTCCTCGGTACGCGACTCCGACCGCATGCTCGGCCTGCTGGCCAGCAAGTCGCGCCGCGCCGAGCAGGGCCTGGAACCGATCAAGGAGCGCCTGCTGCTGACCCGCTACAACCCCGAGCGCGTCACCAAGGGCGAGATGCTCGGCGTGGAAGACGTCGAGGAAATCCTCGCCATCAACCTGCTGGGCGTGATCCCCGAGTCCCAAGCCGTGCTGAAAGCCTCCAACCAGGGCGTACCGGTCATCCTCGACGACCAGAGTGACGCCGGCCAGGCCTACAGCGATGCCGTCGACCGCCTGCTCGGCAAGGAAGTGCCGCATCGCTTCCTCGACGTGCAGAAGAAAGGACTCATGCAACGCCTGTTTGGAGCGCGCTAATGAACATTTTCGACTTCTTTCGTGAACGCAAAAAGGAAACCCCTGCGTCGATTGCGAAAGAGCGTCTGTCGATCATCGTCGCCCACGAGCGCGGCCAGCGTAGCCAGCCGGACTACCTGCCGGCCCTGCAGAAGGAGCTGGTCGAGGTGATCCGCAAGTACGTCAACATCGAGCAGGATCAGGTGCAGGTAGCGCTGGAAAACCAGGGCAGCTGCTCCATCCTGGAACTCAACATCACCCTGCCGGATCGTTGATTCAGACGGGGTAAGCGACGGCGGCCTCGGCCGCCGTCGTCATTTGTGGAACCGCCATGCCGTTGTCGAACATCGAGATACTCCATCAGGACAACGCCCTGCTGGTGATCAACAAGCCCACCCTGCTGCTCTCGGTGCCCGGCCGCGCCGAGGACAACCGTGACTGCCTGGTGACCCGCCTGCAGGAAAACGGCTACCCGGAAGCGCGCATCGTCCACCGCCTGGACTGGGAAACCTCCGGCATCATCGTGCTGGCCCGCGACGCCGACAGTCACCGCGAGCTGTCCCGCCAGTTCCACGACCGCGAAACCGAAAAGGCCTACACCGCCCTGTGCTGGGGCCAGCCGGAACTGGACAGCGGCAGCATCGACCTGCCACTGCGCTACGACCCGCCGACCAAGCCGCGCCATGTGGTCGACTTTGAGCACGGCAAGCACGCCCTGACCTTCTGGCGCGTGCTGGAACGCTGTGGCGACTATTGCCGCGTCGAGCTGACGCCAATCACCGGCCGCTCGCACCAGCTGCGCGTGCACATGCTGTCGATCGGCCACCCGCTGCTTGGCGACGGCCTCTATGCCCACGAACAGGCCCTGGCCGCCTGGCCGCGCCTATGCCTGCACGCCAGCATGCTGAGCCTGACCCACCCGCAGACCGGCGAACGCCTGCGCTTCGAGTGTCCGGCGCCGTTCTGAGCCTTTTCCGTAGCCCGGATGCAATCCGGGGAACAGGCAGGTCCGCCCCCCGGATTGCATCCGGGCTACAACTGACTATTTTTTGCATTCCCATGCCGATCTGGAGAGCAGGTGCAGTGCGCTTTTGCCCCCTCTCCCGTTTACGGGAGAGGGTTGGGGAGAGGGTGAGTGGGCCAACTCCTTCTCCCACAATGGGGAGAGGGGGGCTTTCGAGATCGCAGACAGCTTCTGAGCCGCCTGCAGACACAGCCACACACCGGCTACACGCCTGCCAAACGCGCCACGGAATCCGATAAACTCGGCCATCGCCGTCCGGAGTCCGTTATGCGCGCAGAGCTGAACCAGGGTCTGATCGATTTTCTCAAGGCCTCGCCCACCCCTTTCCACGCCACCCGCAGCATGGCCCAGCGCCTGCAGGCCGCCGGCTTCCGCGCACTGGATGAGCGCGAACCCTGGCACACCGAGCCGGGCGGCCGCTATTACGTGACCCGCAACGACTCCTCGATCATCGCCTTTCGTCTCGGCCACCGCGCCCCGCTGGATGGCGGCCTGCGCCTGGTCGGCGCGCACACCGACAGCCCCTGCCTGCGCGTCAAGCCGCAGCCGGAACTGCAGCGCCAGGGCTTCTTCCAGCTCGGCGTGGAGGTGTACGGCGGCGCCCTGCTCGCCCCCTGGTTCGACCGTGACCTGTCGCTGGCCGGCCGCGTGACCTTCCGCGAAGGCGGCAAGGTGCAGAGCCTGCTGATCGACTTCGAACAACCAATCGCGGTGATCCCCAACCTGGCCATCCACCTCAACCGCGAGGCCAACCAGGGCTGGGCGATCAACGCGCAGACCGAGCTGCCGCCGATACTCGCCCAGTTCCCCGGCGAGGACAGTGCCGACTTCCGCGCCGTACTGACCGAGCGCCTGGCCGAGGAACACGGTATCAGCGCCGACGCGGTACTGGACTACGAGCTGAGTTTCTACGACACCCAGAGCGCCGCGGTGATCGGCCTCAACCAGGACTTCATCGCCGGCGCGCGCCTGGACAACCTGCTGTCGTGCTATGCCGGCCTGCAGGCACTGATCGAAGCCGATGGCGATGAAAGCTGCGTGCTGGTGTGCACCGACCACGAGGAAATCGGTTCCTGCTCGGCCTGCGGCGCCGACGGCCCATTCCTCGAGCAGGTCCTGCGCCGCGTGCTGCCGGAAGGCGATGCCTTTGTACGGATCATTCAGAAATCATTGCTGGTCTCGGCCGACAACGCCCACGGCGTGCATCCCAACTACGCCGACAAGCACGATGCCAATCACGGTCCCAAGCTCAATGCCGGCCCGGTGATCAAGGTCAACAGCAACCAGCGCTACGCCACCAACAGCGAGACCGCCGGATTCTTCCGCCACCTGTGTCTGGCCGAGGAAGTGCCGGTACAGAGTTTCGTGGTGCGCAGCGACATGGGTTGCGGCTCGACCATCGGCCCGATCACCGCCAGCCAGCTGGGCGTACCCACCGTCGACATCGGTCTGCCGACCTTCGCCATGCACTCCATCCGCGAGCTGGCCGGCAGCCACGACCTGGCGCACCTGGTGCGGGTGCTCAGCGCCTTCTACGGCAGCGCCGAGCTGGCCTAAGTCTCGCCCCTCTCCCCAACCCTCTCCCGTCAACGGGAGAGGGAGCTCCCCCCACGCGGGCCGCTCAGTCCGGCACCTCAACGCTGACCCGCACCGCATCGTGGCGCCAGTACTCCACATCGCAGTCGATGATTCGTCCATGCTGGTCGCGGTTGACCCGGGTGATGCACAGCGCCGGACTGCCGGGCGCCGCCTTGAGGTTGAAGGCGGCATCCACCGGCAAGGCAGTCGGCAGAATATCGAAGGCCACCCTGCCGTAGCGGATGTCGTAGCGGCTGGCGTACAGCTCGGTCAGCGAGGCGGTCAGGTCAGCGTCGAGGATGCCCGGAAAGTAGGCAGGGTTGAGGTAGTGCTCGACATACAGCACCAGGCGCCCGTCGATCCGCCGTACCCGCCGGATCTGCAGCACCGCCGACAGCGCCGGCAGTTCCAGGCGCTCGCAGATGTCCACTGGCGCTGGCATCAGCCGCGCGCTCAGCACCTCGGTCGAGGGTACCCTGCCCTGCTCGCGCACCATGGCGTGGAAGTGGCTGCGCACCAGCGGGTTGTAGGCCAACCGCCGTGGCGAGACGAACCAGCCACGACGCTCCTCGCGATAGATCAGCCCCTCGGCTTCCAGCTGCCCCAATGCCTCGCGCAGGGTGATGCGGGTGGTTTCGAACAGCTCGCTGAGCGCGCGCTCGGCCGGCAACCGCCCGCCTTCGGGCAACAGGCCGTGGTCAATCTGCTCCTGCAGAGCACGACAGATAGCAGTAACGGTACGCGGCGCTTCTTCGCGCATGCTTTTCTCCCAATCTGGCATAGACCAGCACCAAGCCGGTGCAGGCGCGGGTCATGCTAGGCAGCCTAGATGACTGTCAGATGACAGCCAGTTTTCTTCCTGTACGGCCTGCATGCCGCATGCCATGTGGCCTCCTGCAACTTCGACAAATCAGCCACTTAGCTATGGTCTACGCTTTCCCACGCATGCCTGGGTGCACGGCATCGCCATAAAAACGTCATATAAAGCCTCTAGATTTGGCCTGGGTCTTGCTGATCTAGACCAAACTTCCACCCTGCTAAGGAGCTTCACGATGAAACGCCTGCTGCTGGCTTCACTGATGGGATCGGCCATTGTTCTGGGTAACCAGGCCATGGCCAACGAGGACTTGAAAGCACTGGAACAAGCCGCCCGCGCAGAGGGCGAAGTCAACAGCGTCGGCATGCCCGACAGCTGGGCCAACTGGAAAGACACCTGGGCTGACCTGAACAAGCTGTACGGCCTCAAGCACATGGACACCGACATGAGTTCGGCCCAGGAAATCGCCAAATTCGAGGCCGAGAAGGACAACGCCACCGCCGACATCGGCGACGTTGGCGCCGCCTTCGGCCCCATCGCGGTGCAGAAAGGCGTGACCCAGCCCTACAAGCCGAGCACCTGGGAGCAGATTCCGGCCTGGGCCAAGGATGCCGATGGCCACTGGATGCTGGCCTACACCGGCTCCATCGCCTTCATCGTCAACAAGCAGCTGGTCAAGGAGCCGCCGAAGTCCTGGGCCGACCTCAAGGAAGGCAAGTACAAGGTCGCCATCGGTGACGTCAGCGCTGCCGCGCAGGCCGTCAACGGCGTGCTGGCCGCCGCCATCGCCAACGGCGGTGACGAGAAGAACATCCAGCCGGGCCTGGACTTCTTCGCCGAGATCGCCAAGCAGGGCCGCCTGTCGCTGTCCAACCCGACCATCCAGACCCTGGAAAAAGGCGAAGTGGAAGTCGGCGTGGTATGGGACTTCAACGGCCTGTCCTACCGCGACCAGATCGACCCGAGCCGCTTCGAGGTACTGATCCCGTCCGACGGTTCGGTGATCTCCGGCTACACCACCATCATCAACAAGTACGCCAAGCACCCCAACGCGGCCAAGCTGGCCCGCGAGTACATCCTCTCTGACGCCGGCCAGATCAACCTGGCCAAGGGCAATGCCCGGCCGATCCGCGCCGAGCACCTGACCCTGCCGCCGGAAGTGCAGGCCAAGCTGCTGCCCAACGAGCAGTACGCCAAGGTCCAGCCGATCAAGGATGCCGCTGCCTGGGAAGCCACGTCCAAGGCCCTGCCGCAGCTGTGGCAGGAAAACGTGATCATCGAAATGCAGTAACCGCGATGCGGGGCTGTGCTTTTACTCCCTCTCCCGTTTACGGGAGAGGGCTGGGGAGAGGGTGGCAAGGCTGGCCCTCTCCCCCGGCCCCTCTCCCACACGTGGGAGAGGGGAGCACAACGCCCCGTTTTCGCTGAGGACTATCGCGATGAAACACAAAGTTATCCTGGTGCTGCTGGACGGTCTCAACTACGAGGTCGCCCGGCATGCCCTGGGCCATCTGCACGCTTATTGCGCCGCCGGCCGCGCCGCGCTGTACCGCCTCGAATGTGAACTGCCGGCGCTGTCACGCCCGCTCTACGAATGCATCATGACCGGCGTTGCGCCAATCGATAGCGGCGTGGTGCACAACGATGTGGTGCGTCTGTCCACAGAGCGCAGCATCTTCCACTATGCCCGTGACGCCGGCCTGACCACCGCCGCCGCGGCCTATCACTGGATGAGCGAGCTGTATAACCGCGCGCCCTTCGTCGCCGCCCGCGACCGCCACACCAGCGATGCGGCCCTGCCGATCCAGCACGGTCACTTCTACTACGCCGACCACTACCCGGACTCGCACCTGTTCGCCGACGCCGAGAGCCTGCGCCTCAGGCACGCGCCGGACTTCCTGCTGGTGCACCCGATGAACATCGACGACGCCGGCCATGGTTATGGCCTGGACTCGCCGCAATACCGCAACGCCGCACGGCGTGCCGACGTGATCCTCGCCGACTACCTGCAGGGCTGGCTCGACGCCGGCTACCAGGTGCTGGTGACCGCCGACCATGGCATGAACAACGACCGCTCGCACAACGGCCTGCTGGCCGAAGAGCGCGAGGTCCCGCTGCTGGTGCTGGGCGAGGCCTTCAGCCTCGATGCCAACGCCCGTCCCCGGCAGCTAGAGCTGTGCGGCACCATCTGCGCGCTGCTCGGTGCCGCCCACGACAAACCCCTGTGCAAGGAACTGCTCAAGTGATGTCCGTTCTTCGCGGCAAGTGGCTGGCCCTGCTGTGCCTGCTGCCCTTCGCCGTGTTCTTCTTCGCCTTCCAGGTCGCCCCGCTGCTGTGGGTGGCGGTCAACAGCCTGATTGTTGGCGACAGCTGGAGCCTGGCCAATTTCAGCAAGATCTTCTCCTCGAAGTTCTACCTGCAGGCGATCAAGCACAGCCTGCAGATCGCCTTCTGGTCGAGCCTGTTCGGCATCGTCATCGCCATCCTCGGCAGCTACTCGCTGCGCCAGGTGGACTCGAAGCTGCGCGACTTCGTCATGGCCTTCTCCAACATGACCAGCAACTTCGCCGGCGTGCCACTGGCCTTCGCCTTCATCATCCTGCTCGGTTTCAACGGCGCGCTGACCCTGCTGCTCAAGCAGGCCGGCGTGATCGACGACTTCAACCTGTACTCCAAGACCGGCCTGATCGTGCTCTACACCTACTTCCAGATCCCCCTGGGCGTGCTGCTGCTCTACCCGGCATTCGACGCCCTGCGCCAGGACTGGCGCGAGTCGGCGCAACTGCTCGGCGCCGGCAGCTGGGACTTCTGGCGACATATCGGCCTGCCGGTGCTGACCCCGGCACTGCTCGGCACCTTCGTCATCCTGCTGGCCAACGCCCTCGGCGCCTACGCCACCGTCTATTACCTGACCACCGGCAACTTCAACGTGATGCCGATCCGCATCGCTGGCCTGGTGGCCGGCGACATCAGCCTCGACCCCAACCTGGCCAGTGCCCTGGCCATGGTGCTGGTCGGCCTGATGGCGCTGATCACCGTGGTGCACCAGTGGCTGCTGCGCAGGAGCTATCACGATGCGCGCTGAAACCAAACCCGTCGCCCTCTACCACCGCGTGGTGGTCTGGCTGCTGTTCCTGATCCTGCTGCTGCCGCTGGCGGCCACCCTGCTCTACTCGCTGTCCACCAGCTGGTCGGCGACCATCCTGCCGGATGGCCTGACCTTCAAGTGGTACCTGGCGCTGTGGAGCGACGCGCGCTTCCTCGCCGCCTTCGGCCAGTCGCTGCTGGTGTGCCTGGGCGCGCTGCTGCTGGCGGTGGTGCTGATCCTGCCGCTGCTGTTCGTGGTGCACTACCACTTCCCCAAGCTGGACGGGGTGATGAACATCCTCATCCTGCTGCCCTTCGCCGTGCCGCCGGTGGTGTCTTCGGTGGGCCTGCTGCAGGTCTACGGCTCCGGACCGCTGGCGATGGTCGGCACACCGTGGATCCTGATCGGCTGCTACTTCACCGTGGCCCTGCCGTTCATGTACCGCGCCATCACCAACAACCTGCAGGCGATCAACCTGCGCGACCTGATGGACGCCGCCCACCTGCTCGGCGCCAGCACCTGGAAGGCCGCCTTCCTGGTGGTGCTGCCCAACCTGCGCAACGGCCTGATGGTCTCGCTGTTCCTTTCCTTCAGCTTCCTGTTCGGCGAGTTCGTGTTCGCGAACCTGCTGGTCGGTACCCGCTACGAAACCCTGCAGGTGTACCTGAACAACATGCGTAACAGCAGCGGCCACTTCAACAGCGCGCTGGTCATTTCCTACTTCTTCTTCGTATTGCTCTTCACCTGGGCGGCCACCCGCCTGAACAAGGACAAACCGTAGGCTGCGCGCGAGCGCAGCGAGTCGAAGCCTACAAGGACACCTTCATGAGTTACCTGAGTATCCGCAGCCTGCACAAAAGCTACGGCGCCACCCCGATCTTCAGCGACATCCACTGCGAGATCGAAAAAGGCGAGTTCGTCACCCTGCTCGGCCCTTCCGGCTGCGGCAAGTCCACCCTGCTGCGCTGCATCGCCGGCCTCACCGAGGTCGATGGCGGGCAGATCCTCCTGGGCGACCAGGACCTGGTGCCGCTGTCGCCGCAGAAGCGCGGCATCGGCATGGTGTTCCAGAGCTACGCGCTGTTCCCCAACATGACCGTGCAGCAGAACGTCGCCTTCGGCCTGCGCATGCAGAAGGTCGGCAAGGACGAGACCGCCCAGCGCGTCGACGAGGTGCTGCGCCTGGTGGAGCTGCACGACTATGCCGCGCGTTACCCGCACCAGCTTTCCGGCGGCCAGTGCCAGCGCGTGGCCCTGGCCCGCTCGCTGGTCACCCGCCCGCGCCTGCTGCTGCTCGACGAGCCGCTGTCGGCACTGGATGCACGCATCCGCAAGCACCTGCGCGAGCAGATCCGCGCCATCCAGCAGGAGCTGGGCCTGACCACCATCTTCGTCACCCACGACCAGGAGGAGGCGCTGACCATGAGCGACCGCATCTTCCTGATGAATGCCGGCAAGATCGTCCAGAGCGGCGATGCCGAGTCCCTCTACACCGCGCCAGTCGACGCTTTCGCCGCCGGTTTTATCGGCAACTACAACCTGCTCGATGCCGATGCCGCCAGCCGCCTGCTGCTGCGTCCGGTGCACCAGCGCATTGCCATCCGCCCCGAGTCCATCCGCCTGGAAGACAGCGGCGCGATTGCCGCCGAGGTGCTCGGCCACAGCCTGCTCGGCAACGTGATCCGCTACCGGGTGCAAGCCAACGGCGTGGAACTGCTGGTGGATGTGCTTAACCGCTCGGAAGGCTCGCTGATCGGCAAGGGCCAGTGCGTCGGCCTGTCCATCGACACCAACGCGATCCGGGAGGTGGCGTGATGGCACTGGCGATCTTTGATCTCGACGAAACCCTGATCCACGGCGACTGCGCCTCGCTGTGGGCACAGCATATGGCCGACATCCAGTGGGTCGACGGCGAGTCCTTCCTCGCCCGCGAACAGGAGCTGATGGCGCTCTATTCCCAGGGCAAGCTGGCCATGGAGGACTACATGGCCTACACCCTGTCGCCGCTGGTGGGGCGCACGCCGGAGGAAGTCGAGTTCATCGTCGGCCCCTTCGTCGAAGACGTGATCGAGCCGATCATCTACAGCGACGCCATGCGCTGCCTGGCCGCTCACCGTGCAGCCGGCGACCGCCTGCTGATAATCTCCGCCTCGGCACATTTCCTGGTCAGCGCCATCGGCGAACGCCTGGGCGTCGAGGAAGTCCTGGCCATCGACTGCGAGCTGCAGCATGGCTGCTACAGCGGCAAGACCAGCGGCGTACTGACCTACCGCGAAGGCAAGGTCACCCGCCTCGCCGCCTGGCTAGAGGCCGAAGACGAGAGCCTGGACGGCGCGCATTTCTACTCCGACTCGCGCAACGACCTGCCTCTGCTGCAGCAGGTGCCGCATCCTCATGCGGTCAACCCGGACCCGACCCTGCGCGCTCACGCCGAGCAGGCCGGCTGGGACATCCTCGCCTGGCACTGACAGCGCGCGAGCCGGCTCAGGTCAGGCTCGCGTCGATCTGCAGCACCAGCTTGCCGGCCACCTGGTTGCTGGCCAGCGCGGCGAAAGCGGCATCCACGTCCTTGGCCGGGTAGACACGCTCCAGCTGCGGCTTGAGACGCCCTTCGGCGAACAGCGGCCAGACATGGCGCTGCAGGTCGGCCAACAGCTCGGCCTTGAACTGCTCATCGCGGTTGCGCAAGGTCGAGCCGGTCAGCTGGATGCGCTTGCCGAGCAGCAGGGCCATGTCCAGCGGCGCCTTGCTGCCGCCCATCAAGCCGATGCAGACCCAGCGGCCGTCGCGGGCCAGCAGCTGCAGGTTGAGCTCGGCGTAACTGGCCCCCACCGGGTCAAGGATCATGTCGAAAGGCCCGAAGTCACGCAGGCTTTCCAGTCCCTCGCCACGAATCGCACCGCCCTGGGCGCCAAGGCCCTCGCAATAGGCCAGGCGCTCGGCCGAGCCGACGCTGACCCAGCAGGGATTGCCGAAGGCCTTGCACAGCTGGATCGCCGCCGAACCGACACCGCTGGCGCCAGCGTGCAGCAATACCTTCTCACCGGGCTTGAGTGCGGCCAGCTGGAACAGGTTGAGCCAGGCCGTGGCGTATACCTCCGGCAGAGCGGCTGCTTCGGCCAGGCTCATGCCTTCCGGCACCGGCAGGGCGTGGCGGGCATCGACCACCACTTCCTCGGCCATGCCACCACCCGCCAGCAGGGCACAGACCCGGTCACCGGCCTTCCAGACGCTGCCGGCACCGGCCTCTACCACCACCCCCGAACACTCCAGGCCGAGAACATCGCTGGCACCTGGCGGTGGCGGGTAATGCCCGGCCCGCTGCAGCAGGTCGGCGCGGTTGAGGCCGGCGGCGGCCACGCGAATGCGGACCTGCCCCACATCGCAGGCAGGAACCGCCCGCTGCACCCACTCCAGCTGCCCCTCGATGCCTTGCAATGCCTTCATGCTGCCTCCATAGTGAGTAAAGACCCCGGCAATAGACAGCATGCGGCTTTGCGCCTACCGTCGGGTTTTTGCATTCTGCCGCCCGGCTCCCACGGAACCGGCGCCCTATCAGACGGCCTAATATGCGTTATCACCTGCCTTCGCGTCGAACCACCATGCAGAGATTCCTCCCCGCTACCGCCCTGGCCCTGCTTCTCGGCCTGCACTCCCTGCCCGCTGCCGCCAAGGCCGCCGCGGAGAACTGGGCCTACCTGCAGCCTGACCGCGAACAGGTGATCGCCAGCCTCAATGTGGTCGAGCTGCTGAAGCGTCACCACTACAACAAGCCCCCGCTGGATGACGCCCGCTCGGCGAAGATCTACGAGGGCTACCTGAAGATGCTCGACCCGGCACGCAGCTACTTCACCGCCGCCGATATCGCCCAGTTCGACCGCTGGCAGAGCAAGTTCGACGACCTGCTCAAGAGCGGCGATCTGGAACCTGGTTTCCGCATCTACCGCACCTACCTGCAGCGTGCCGAGGAACGCCTTGATCACGTCGATGCGTTATTGGCCGAGGGTGTCGACAAGATCGACTTCAGCCTCGACGAAAGCCTGCTGGTCGACCGCGAGAAAGCTCCGTGGGCCAAGGATCAGGCCGAACTGGACGATCTCTGGCGCAAGCGCGTGAAAGACGAGGTGCTGCGCCTGAAGCTGGCCGGCAAAGACAGCAAGGACATCCAGGAGCTGCTGCAGAAACGCTACAAGAACCAGCGCAAGCGTCTTGAGCAGACCCGCGGCGAGGACGTGTTCCAGGCCTATATCAATGCCTTCGCGCAGACCTACGACCCACACACCAACTACCTCTCCCCGGACAACGCGGAGAACTTCGACATCAACATGAGCCTGTCGCTGGAAGGCATCGGCGCTGTGCTGCAGAGCGACAACGAGTACGTCAAGGTGGTGCGCCTGGTGCCCGCCGGCCCGGCCGAAAAGAGCAAGCTGATCGCACCTGCCGACAAGATCGTTGGCGTAGCCCAGGGCGACAAGGAAATGGTCGACGTGATCGGCTGGCGCCTGGACGAAGTGGTCAAGCTGATCCGCGGGCCCAAGGGTTCCAAGGTGCGCCTGGAAGTGATCCCGGCCGCCAACGCGCCGAGCGATCAGACCAGCAAAGTGGTCACCATCGTCCGCGAAGCGGTCAAGCTGGAAGAACAGGCGGCGCAGAAGTCGGTGCTCAAGCTGCAGCACGAGGGACGCGACTACAAACTCGGCGTGATCAAGGTTCCGGCCTTCTATCTGGACTTCAAGGCTTACCGCGCCCAGGACCCCAATTACAAGAGCACCACCCGTGACGTGAAGCGCCTGCTGGGTGAACTGAAACAGGAGAAAGTCGACGGCGTGGTCATCGACCTGCGCGACAATGGCGGCGGCTCCCTGCAGGAAGCCACCGAGCTGACCGGTCTGTTCATCGACCAGGGTCCGACGGTACTGGTGCGCAACAGCGACGGCCGCGTCGACGTACTGGCCGACGAGGAGCCTGGCGTGTTCTACGACGGCCCGCTGGCCGTGCTGGTCGATCGCCTCTCGGCGTCTGCCTCGGAGATCTTCGCCGGCGCCATGCAGGACTACCATCGCGCGCTGATCCTTGGCGGCCAGACCTTCGGCAAGGGCACGGTGCAGACCATCCAGCCGCTCAACCATGGCGAGCTGAAGCTGACCCTGGCCAAGTTCTACCGTGTCTCCGGGCAGAGCACCCAACACCAGGGCGTGCTGCCGGACATCGCCTACCCGGACATCGTCGACACCAAGGAAATCGGTGAGAGCGCCCTGCCCGAGGCCATGCCCTGGGACAGCATCAAGCCGGCCGTGCGCCCGGACAGCAACCCCTACAAACCGTTCCTGGCAGAACTCAAGGCCCGTCACGAATCGCGCACCTCCGGCAATCCGGACTTCGTCTTCACCCGCGAACGCCTGGCGCTGGCTCAGGAGCTGATGGCCGAGACCAGCGTCAGCCTCAACGAGGACAAACGTCGCGCCCAGCATGCGGATATCGAGAAGCGTCAACTGAGCCTGGAAAACGCCAAACGCCAGGCCAAGGGCGAGGAGCTGCTCAAGGAAATCAAGGAAGAGGACGAGGACGCCGCCCCGGTGGAACCGGAGAAGACCAAGCCGGAAGACGACGCCTACCTCACCGAAAGCGGGCACATCCTGCTCGACTACCTGGGCCTGGAAGCGACCGTCGCCAAGCACTGACGTAATCAAACAGTCATCGAACTGTCGTGAAATAGAGGGGCCGGTAGCGATACCGGCCCTTTTTCATTCCGCAGAACGAGACGCCCATGACCGTCACCGAGCAGTTGAGCGCGCTGGAATCCATCCTCGCTCACGGCGACCTTCACAGCCTGTTCCAGCCCATCGTCAGCCTCTCCGAACGGCGCATCCTCGGCTACGAGGCGCTAACCCGCGGCCCTTCCAACAGTCCGCTGCACGCGCCGCTGGCATTGTTCAGCGTGGCCCGCAATGTCGGCCGCCTGAGCGAACTGGAGTTGCTGGCACGCAAGAGCGCCTGCCGCCACTTCCGCGGTCAGCAATTGAGCGGCAAGCTGTTTCTCAACGTCTCGCCGGAGTCGCTGCTCGAATCCAGCCACCAGCCAGGACGCACGCTCAAATTGCTGCAGGACGTTGGCATCCCACCGGACCAGGTGGTGATCGAACTCACCGAACAGGCACCGATCGAAGACTTCGGCCTGCTCGACACCGCCCTGCACCACTACCGCGCCATGGGCTTCTCCATCGCCCTGGATGACCTGGGCGCCGGCTACTCCAGCCTGCGCCTGTGGTCCGAACTGCGCCCGGACTACGTGAAGATCGACCGCCACTTCATCGATGGCATCCACCAGGATGCGGTGAAGCGCGAGTTTGTCGGTTCGATCCTGAAGATGGCCAAGGCCTCGCGCGCCCAGGTGATCGCCGAAGGCATCGAGCTGGCGGAAGAACTGGCGACCCTGATCGAGATGGGCGTCGACCTGGTTCAGGGCTATCTGCTATGTCGCCCCCAGGAGCAGCCACCGCGTGACGCGCAGAAGCTGCTACCGCGCCTGGACAACCTGGCTCCGGCACTCGGCGAGGACAGCGGCGACCTCTCTGCGCTACTCGCCGAACAGCCGGCGGTGCCCCAGGACACCCCCATCGCCATGGTGCTGGAAGCCTTCCGTGCCCAGGCCAATCTCAACTCCCTGGCAGTACTGGATGACAGGCAACAGCCGGTCGGCATCGTCCATCGCCATTCGCTGTCCGACGCCCTGCTCAAACCCTTCGCCACCGATCTGTTCGCGCGCAAGCCGATCAGCCGGCTGATGAGCAACGACTTTCTCGCCGTGGACATCGGCCATTCGCTGCAGCAGGTCAGCCGCCTGCTCACCAGCCGCGCGCGGCAACGCATGGAGGAAGACTTCATCATCACTCGTCAGGGCCGCTACTGCGGGCTTGGCCGGGTGATCGACGTGCTCAAGCTGATCACCGAGCTGAAAATCCAGCAGGCCCGCCACGCCAACCCGCTCACCCTGCTGCCAGGCAACGTACCGATCCAGCAATGCCTCGCCCGCCTGCTGCAGCAGGGCCGCGAGTCGGTGGTGTGCTACGTGGATATCGACAGCTTCAAGCCGTTCAACGACCTGTACGGCTATGCCCGTGGCGACGAGGTGCTGTTGTGCCTGGCGCAATGCCTGAATGAACGGATTGATCCCGCCCGCGATTTCGTCGGCCATATCGGCGGCGACGACTTTCTCCTGGTGCTGGGGCCGGATGCCTGGCGCGAGCGGCTCAATCAGCTACAGGAAGACTTCCAGGCCCAGTGCCGGCGCTTCTACCGCGAGGAACACCTGCAGGCCGGCTGCTTCGTCAGCCACAACCGCCAGGGCAGGCGCGAGGAGTTTGCCCTGCTGTCGCTATCGATCGGCGTCGTGCAGCTACACCCGCAGAGCTGCGCCCAGCTGGACGCCGCGCAACTGGCCGGCCTGGCCTCGGAGGCCAAACGCCAGGCCAAGGCCGTGCCCGGCTACAGTCTGCACATCCTGGATACGCTCAGTCTTTCGGCCTGAGTCCCAGCTGCTCGGCGCGCTGGGCAAAACGCTCGGCCTGCCCGGCATCGGCAACCAAACCCGGGCCACCCTCGCGATACAACTGGCTCAGGCGCTGGGCGGCCAGCGGATGGCCAGCATCGGCCGCCACCGCCCACCAGCGCGCCGCCTCGGCGGCATCCGCGGCCTGACGGCTGTCGCCTGTCAGCACCTGCACGCCCACCTGGTAGGCGGCCTTGCCGTCACCGCTCTGGGCAGCCAGGCGCAACAGGCGCAAGCCCTCTTCGCGCGCCCCGAAACCCTGGCCGCGGAACAGCAGGATATGACCGTAGAAACTCTGCGCCGGCACATGCCCCAGCGCGGCCATGCGCGCGTACTGGCCCTGCATCCAGGCCCAGGCACGCGGCTGCTGTAACAACCAGCGCCAGTGGAACAGGCGACGTGCCAGCCAGTAGCCCAGTCGCGCCCGCGCAGGCCAGAACATCAGGCCTCCTCGGGATAACTGAACTCGAACACCCGCGCCACCTCGGCGGCATGCCAGGAAGCGGCCGCGATACCGTCGGATGGGCCGGAGAAACGCCCAAGCCGCGCCACACACTCAAAGAAACCGGTACGCGGCAGGCGGCTGGCGCCCTGGCTGATCACTAGCGCGCTGCGCAGCGGCCGTTCGGCACGCGCATCGAGGGCCGCTAGATGCTCCAGGGCAGCGGTCAGCGTCTGCATGGCTGGCGTCGGCAGCTGCAGGCGTTCGACCAGGGCACGGTAAGTCAGCAGATGACGCTGGCGACGGGCATCCTCCAGCTCACCCAGCAGCGCCTGCCAGTGTTGCCGGTGGATACGCACGCTCAAGAGGACTGCTCCCAGTCACTCACTCCCAGCACGCGCCCCAGCGAACGCAGGATAGCCCCCTCCGGTACGCGCTCGCCGGATTCGAACAGGCTCAGGTAGTGCGGGCTGATACCCACCGCGCGGGCCAGATCGGCCTGGGACAGCCCCTTGGTCTCGCGCAGGCTGGCCAGCTGGCCTAACGGGGAAACACTCATTGGGGCCGGTGCGGCGGTGGCCTGCACCTGACCGGCAGCGCTCAACAGGGCCTGGTACTCGGCCCAGGGCAGCACGGCGTACTCGGGCTGCCCATCGCGCCTGATCACTTGCACACTCATTACAGCTCTCCGTGGAAAACAATGCCGAAACACTCGGCACTTCCCTTGCTGGCGCTCATCCGCCCATGGGCAGAGCGTGACCCATACTGACTCGTCAGACAAGAGTGGCCCGGCATCAGCGCGCCTCCTCGTCGCTGCGCGGCAGCGCCTCCACCTGTTTCAACTGCTCTGCAGGCCGTGCCTCGCGCCAGGCCCGATAGGCATCCAGTTCCGCAGCCCAGGTACGCATCACCCAGGCCAGCACGGCCAGATCGTCAAGCAAGCCCGCGCCCGGCAGCCAGTCCGGAACCATGTCCAGCGGCGCCAGGAAGTACAGAAGCGCCGCCACCACCGAGAGCAGCGCCTGGCGACCCACGGCCCGGTATTCACCGCGCCACCAGGCGGCGCACAGTCCCAGCAGCAGGTTCAGGTCATCGCGTACCCGGGCGAAGCGCGCACTGCGCTCGCCCTTGTTCGCCACTGCGCGCAGCAAACCGGGCAACCGACCACTCTCGAGCAAACGCCTTGCCATCGTCAGGTAACGTGCACCACCCCAGGAAGAATTCATGCCCGCACTCCTCTATCCCTCGCCACGACTGGGCTGCCCGGGTTATCCACCAAAGCTGTGGATAACCTTGTGAACAGTTCTCTTGATAACGCTTCAAACGCCCGTCCCACAGGGCCCCGAGACAGATCGGGCATTTTTTGTTCACGAGCAAAAATGCTTATAAATCATGCAGTTATGATACGAGCATTGCTCAGGAAACGCGGTAACGGTCAACCCGAGGCAGGTAACCGGCCAGATGTGCATAAGCGTAACACCAGCAGCCGATCCCCCTTCATTCAGACCGATAAGTCGCACATACAAAAACGCCCCGGCGAACGGGGCGTTTGCATCGACTGCGCGGAGTCTTACTGAGCCGCGGCTTCTTCTTTCTGATCCTTGATGGCCAGCAGTTCCAGATCGAACACCAGCACCGAGTTGGCCGGAATCGCCGGGCTCGGGCTCTGAGCGCCATAGGCCAGTTCGCTGGGGATGTACAGCTTGTACTTCTCGCCAACGTGCATCAGCTGCAGGCCTTCGACCCAACCCGGGATCACGCCGCTGACCGGCAGGTCGATCGGGCTGCCGCGCTGGATCGAGCTGTCGAACACGGTACCGTCGATCAGCTTGCCCTCGTAGTGCACGGTCACCACATCGGTGGCCTTGGGCTGGGCGCCTTCGGTCTTCTTCACGACTTCATACTGCAGGCCGGACTCGGTGGTCTTCACGCCGTCCTTCTTGCCGTTTTCCTCGAGGAACTTCTTGCCAGCCTGGGCCGACTCCTCGTTGAGCTTGGCCATGCGCTCCTCGGAACGCTTCTGCAGGAAGGCGAAGGCCTCGGCCAGCTCCTCGTCCTTCAGCTTCTGCTCTTTCTTGCCGATGGCGTCTTCGATGCCCATGGCCACGGCCTTGGAATCCAGGTCATCCAGGCCTTCCTGCGACAGGCTCTTGCCCATGTTCAGGCCGATACCATAGGAGGCCTTCTGCGCCGGGGTCTTGAGTTCCACTTCGCTGGTCTGTGCATCGCAACCGGCCAGAACCAGGCCGACCAGGGCAACCGCCGCAGCAAGACGATGTTGTTTCATGCTTGTTCCTTATTAGCGCCACGAGGGGCAGAAAGAGAGCGCGAGCTTAGCAGCCTGCGGCGAGCACTGGCTACGGCACTATAGGAACAGTGGTATGCAGATAAGTTCAGGACGCCGGGCATCATCGCGATACGGCAGCCGGAACCAATAAAATGCGGGCAAAAAAAAACGACCTTTCGGTCGTTTTCTTCAAGCCTGGTCTTCAGTCTAACCAAGGCTTTATATATGGCGCAGCGGACGGGACTCGAACCCGCGACCCCCGGCGTGACAGGCCGGTATTCTAACCGACTGAACTACCGCTGCGCGTAACCCCATGAGCGAGATGGTGGGTGATGACGGGATCGAACCGCCGACCCTCTGCTTGTAAGGCAGATGCTCTCCCGGCTGAGCTAATCACCCTTCGCTCTCGAAGTGGTGCGCATTCTAGGGATGAGCTTTTACCTTGGCAAGCCTTTTTTGAAAAAAATTTTCGAGCAGTTCCAAAGGCTTAGCTTCGGGTTGGCCAATCGAGGCCGGCAGAGAATAATGCGCGCTTCGTGTTCAAGGAGTGTCTCCCCCATGTGGTTCCGCAACCTGCTTGTTTATCGCCTGACCCAGGACGTGCCCTTCGACGCCGAAGCCCTGGAAGCGGCACTGGCCGCCAAGGCCGCGCGCCCCTGCGCCAGCCAGGAGCTGACCACCTACGGCTTCATGGCCCCGTTCGGCAAAGGCGGCGATGCGCCGCTGGTGCATGTCAGCGGTGACTTCCTGCTGATCGCCGCGCGCAAGGAAGAACGCATCCTGCCGGGCAGCGTGGTGCGCGACGCCCTGAAGGACAAGGTCGACGAGATCGAAGCGCAGCAGATGCGCAAGGTTTACAAGAAGGAACGCGACCAGCTCAAGGACGAGATCGTCATGAGCCTCCTGCCGCGTGCCTTCATCCGCCGCTCCAGCACCTTCGCCGCCATCGCCCCCAAGCTCGGCCTGATCCTGGTCGACAGCGCCAGTGCCAAGAAGGCCGAAGACCTGCTGTCCACCCTGCGCGAAGCCATCGGCTCGCTGCCGGTACGCCCGCTGACCGTGAAGATGGCGCCAACCGCCACCCTCACCGACTGGGTCAAGGCCCAGACCGCAGCCCCGGACTTCTTCGTCCTCGACGAGTGCGAGCTGCGCGACACCAGCGAGGACGGCGGCGTGGTGCGCTGCAAGCGCCAGGACCTGACCAGCGAGGAAATCCAGCTGCATCTGTCCTCCGGCAAGCTGGTCACCCAGCTGTCCCTGGCCTGGCAGGACAAGCTGTCTTTCGTGCTGGACGACAAGATGACCGTCAAGCGTCTGCGCTTCGAGGATCTGCTGCAGGACCAGGCCGCCCAGGATGGCGGTGACGAGGCCCTCGGCCAGCTGGACGCCAGCTTCACCCTGATGATGCTGACCTTCACCGACTTCCTGCCGGCCTTGTTCGAGGCCTTCGGCGGCGAAGAGGTACCGGAAGGTATCTGACCGGCCGGACAACTCCGGTAACCTTTGCCAGGGCTCGTTCGTCCCCACGGACTTGCCCTGTGCAGCTCACTGTGCAAAATAGCGAACAATGCGAGGACGACCTCGCCGCTCCACCCGAGTGACCATCCGGGACGGCCCGCCCATAGTCATTAGGAGCCATTCCATGTCCTGGATCATTCTGTTTCTCGCCGGCCTGTTCGAGGTCTGCTGGGCCGTCGGCCTCAAGTACACCGACGGTTTCACCCGCCCCCTCCCTACCCTGCTCACCGTCGCGGCAATGATCGTCAGCATCGGCCTGCTCGGCCTGGCCATGAAGGAACTGCCGCTGGGCACCGCCTATGCGATCTGGACCGGCGTCGGCGCGGTCGGCACGGTCATCGCCGGCATCTTCCTGTTTGGCGAGTCGATGGCGCTGATGCGCCTGGGCAGCGTGGCGCTGATCGTCGTCGGCCTGATCGGCCTCAAGCTCAGCCACTGATAGACCCCAACCAAAAAGCCCGCCAATCGGCGGGCTTTTTCATTCGCTCGGGTCAGCGCTGATCGCCACGCAACAAAGAAACCTGCTCCTGCATGACCAGCCGACCGGTGTCCGCCGGCAGCGGTGTACCGGCGATGATGTTGACCCGCGACCAGAAGCGCTTGAACAGGCCCTTGTGTGGCGCACGACTGAAGAAGCTGCCCCACAGCCCCTGCAGCGCCAGCGGAATCACCGGCACCGGATTGGCGGCGAGGATGCGCTCGACCCCGGCCTTGAACTCGTCGATCTCGCCCGTAGTGGTCAGCTTGCCTTCGGGGAAGATGCACACCAGCTCACCCGCCGCCAGGTACTCGGCGATCCGCGCAAAGGCCCGCTCGAACACCTCCGGGTCCTCGTTGCGCCCGGCGATCGGCACGGTGCCGGCGGTGCGGAACACGAAGTTGAGCACCGGCAGGTTGTAGATCTTGTAGTACATGACGAAGCGCACCGGTCGCCGCACCGCGCCGCCGATCAGCAGCGCATCGACGAAGGACACGTGGTTGCACACCAGCACCGCTGCGCCCTCCTCCGGAATCACCTCCAGGTTCTGGTGGCGCACCCGATACATCGAGTGGCTGAGCATCCAGATGAGGAAGCGCATGGTGAATTCGGGAACGATCTTGAAGATGTAGGCGTTGACCGCCAGGTTCATCAGCGAGATGGCCAGGAACAGCTGCGGAATGCTCAGCTTGGCCACGCTGAGGAAGAGGATCGACACCACGGCCGCCGCCACCATGAACAGCGCGTTGAGGATGTTGTTGGCAGCGATCACCCGCGCCCGCTCATGCTCCTCGGTGCGCGACTGGATCAGCGCGTACAGCGGTACGATGTAGAAGCCACCGAAAACGCCCAGGCCGAGAATCGACGCCAGCACCGGCCAGGCCTCGCCCATCTGCAGCAGACCCAGCCAGTCGTGCGCCGCGCTCGCCTGCGGGAAGCTGCTGGAAGTGGCCCACAGCAGGATGCCGAACAACGACAGGCCGAAGGAGCCGAACGGCACCAGGCCGATCTCCACCTTGTGTCCGCTCATGCGCTCGCAAAGCATCGAGCCCAAGGCGATACCCACCGAGAACACGGTGAGAATCAGCGTCACCACGCTCTCGTCGCCGTGCAGCAGGTCCTTGGCGAAGTTGGGAATCTGCGTCAGATACACCGCGCCGAGGAACCAGAACCAGGAACTGCCGATCAGCGAGCGCGACACCGCCGGACGCTGGCCGAGGCCCAGGTGCATGATCCGCCAGGACTGGCGGAAGATGTTCCAGTCCAGCTGCAGTTGCGGCAGCGATGCGGCAAAACGAGGAATGGCGCGGCTGGACAGGTAGCCGGCGACGGCGGTGGCGACGATGGCGATCCCCACTGCGCTTTGGTAGCCGTTGCCGGACATCAGCAGACCGGCACCGATAGTGCCGGCAAGGATGGCCAGGAAGGTGCCCATCTCCACCAGCGCGTTGCCGCCCACCAGCTCCTGCTCGCGCAGTGCCGCTGGCAGGATCGAGTACTTCACCGGGCCGAACAGCGCCGAGTGGGTACCCATGGCGAACAGCGCCAGCAGCATCAGCGGCAGGTTCTCCAGCAGGAAGCCGGTGGCGCCGACCGCCATGATCACGATCTCGGCCAGCTTGATCAGGCGGATCAGCGCATCCTTGGCGAACTTCTCGCCGAACTGCCCACCGAGGGCGGAGAACAGGAAGAACGGCAGGATGAACAGCATCGCGCACAGATTGACCAGCAGATCGCGGTCGGCGAAGTTGATCCAGGCCTCCTTGTCCACCTCGAAACTGAGCTTGAACAGGATGGCGAGGATCAGCGACTGCTTGAACAGATTGTCGTTGAACGCGCCGAGCAGTTGGGTGATGAAGAACGGCAGGAAGCGCCGGGTGCCGAGCAGGGCGAATTGCGAATTCGGGGTCATCGTCCTTGTACCTGTCTGAGGCCGAGCGGGCCGTCCTGCATTGGACCGCATCTGCCCCGGGCAAAGCCACACCCGCGTGTGGCTTTCGTGCACAGCTCCCCTCTCCCTCTGGGAGAGGGGGCGGGGGTGAGGGTTTTCCAGGCAACACCGAGATGCTTACAGGCCCCTCTCCCAAAGCGAGAGGGGCTTAGATCGGCATCTGCCCCAGCCACCAGCGCAGCAGGAAGAACACCAGCAGGCCACCGCCGATGGTCGCCAGCAGATGGCGGGTCAGCGCGGCGATCAGGATGGTCGCGAGGCCGGCCAGCAGGTAGGCGTTGTCCAGACTCAGCGCCCAGGTCTTGCCGTCCGGCAGCAGCATGCCGGGCACCACGATGGCGGTGAGCACGGCGGTCGGCACATAGTGCAGCCCCTGGCGAATCAGCGGCGGGAAGCGCAGGTCAGGGAAGGCGAACAGGCTGTAGCGGGTGGCAAAGGTGATCGCCAGCATGCCAAGGATCAGCATCCAGTTGTCCATCAGATCACCTCATCCTGCAGCAGGCGATAGCGACGCTCCAGCACCACGCCGACGACGATCCCGGCGCAGGCCGCAGCCATCAGGCCGAGCTTGTAGGGCAGCGCGTGGCAGGCCAGCGCCACCGCCCCGGCCACCAGGGCCGCCGCCACCTGCGGGCGATTGCGCAGCATGGGCACGACGATACCGATGAAGGTGGCGAGCATGGCGAAGTCCAGGCCCCAGTCGCCGATGTTCGGCACCGCCTGGCCGAACACCAGGCCGACCAGGGTGCAGGCCTGCCAGTTGACGTACATGGCCAGTGCCGCACCGAGGAAATACCAGTGCTTGTTGGGCGAGGCATCGGTTTCGGCATAGCGGTGCTGGACCACGGCAAAGGCCTCGTCGGTCAGCCAGAAGGCCAGCGGCACGCGCCAGCGCTTGGGCAGGTGGCGCACGAAGGGCTGCAGGCTGGCGCTATACAGGGCGTGGCGCAGGTTGACCACCAGGGTGGTCAGCCACAGCACGGCCAGGGTCGCACCACCGCCGAGCAGGCTGATGGCGATGAACTGGGCGGAACCGGCGAACACCAGCAGCGACATGCCGATGGTCTGCCAGGGCGTGAGGCCGGCGGCACCGGCCAGGCTGCCGTAGATGATGCCGAAGGGCATGGCGCCGAGCAGCATTGGCAGCATGTCGCGCAGGCCCTGCAGAAATTCGTGGTGACGGGACATGGAACCTCCTTGAACCCGGGAGGCTAGTTGAAAGGTGCGCGCGGCGTCTTGAACGATATTGCTCAGTCGCCCGCGCAGGCGCGGCGATATTCGCCGGGGCTGACACCGTAGCTTTGCTTGAACTGCCGGTTCAGGTGGCTCTGATCGGAGAAGCCCAGCTGCAGCGCCACCTGTAACGGCGCACAGCCGGAGCGCAGCAGCGCCCGAGCCTGCTCCAGGCGACGCTGCTTGAGCCAGGCGTGCGGCGGCAGACCGGTGGCACGGCGGAACACGCGGGCGAAATGGAACGGCGACAGATTCACCAGCCCGGCCAGCTCTTCCAGCGAGGGCGGATCGCCCAGGCGCGCCGCCAGCAGCTCCTTGGCCATTGCCACGGCCCGCGGCTCGGCGCCGGGCTCGCGCGCCTGCGGGATGCGCGCATGGCGCTGAAATAGCAGCAGGATCGCCTCGCGCCAGGCCGTCTGCTGCTGCAGGGTGCACGCCTCGCCATCGAGCAGGCGATGCAACCTGCCGAAGGCCTGATGCAGCTCCAGGTCCTGCAGCACACTGGCGCCGAAGGACGGCATGCCTCGATCCGCCAGCTCCAGCTCCGCCAGTACGCCCTGCACCTGCGCCGGAGCTGGATAGAAGCCGCGGTACCACCAGCCCTGCTCGTGCGCCTTGGAACCGGTATGCACCTCATCCGGATTGATCAGCACCATGCTGCCGACCGGCGCCAGGTGGTCGCTACCACGGTGGCGGAAGCGCTGGGCTCCGCCCTCGATCACGGTGAACACAAAGCCTTCGTGCACATGCGGAGCGAAGCGCTGCTCGATATAACGCGCGTGCAGCAGCTCGACGCCTGTCAGCGCCTGGCTCTCCCAGAAGCGGGTCTGCTCACCGCCGGCCACCGTCTCACGCGCCGAAGCGCGCCTCCAGGCCAGCCTTGACCTGTGGCCACTCACTGTCGGTGATGCTGTACATCACGGTGTGATCGAGGCGACCGTCGGCCAGGCGCCGGTGGTTGCGCAGCAGGCCCTCGCGCTGGGCGCCGAGTTTCTCGATGGCACGCTGCGCGCGCAGATTGCTGGCGGCGGTCTTCAGCTGCACGCGCACAAGCTGCCACTCCTCGAAGGCATGGCGCAGCATCAGGTACTTGATCATGCGATTGAGACCAGTGCCGTGCTGGCCCACGTCGAGCCAGGTGGCGCCGATCTCGGCGGCCGGCAGCACCAAGTTGAAGTCGAAGAAGCTGGTGGTGCCGACCAGCTCACCGGCCAGGCGGATGGCGAACACCACCTCGCGGCCCTCGCGCTGCTCGGCCAGCGCGCTGCGGTACCAGTCCGGGCGGGTCGTGCCACTCATGAACTGCTGCGATGCGCGGTTGGCCTCGGCCAGCTGCAGCAGGCCCGGCAGGTCGGCCTCGGTCAGCGGATCGAGGCGCAGGGCGCCCTGCTGCAGGGCGACGGGTTGGGGCTTGAACATGACACGAACTCCGGTAAAGCGACCACGGCCGGCCACGCTAGCAGGCCGGCCGCGGCCGCTCAAGCCGCTTGCGACCTTGGTCGGCCTGGCGCAGCGGCCCGGACATGCGAGACTATTCCCTAGCCTAATGGTCGTGCCGCCCATCCCTGCATCCGCGGAGTTCGCATGTCGTTGTCCGGCGGTCTGATCGCCTTCGTCGCCCTGGCCTACATGGCCACCCTGTTCACCATCGCCTTCTATGGCGACCGTCGCCGCGCGCCCCTCAAGCCACGCGTGCGCGCCTGGGTGTTCAGCCTGTCACTGGCGGTGTACTGCACCAGCTGGACCTTCTTCGGCGCGGTTGGCCAGGCAGCTGGCGAGCTGTGGTCGTTCCTGCCCATCTACCTGGGGCCGATCATCCTCCTGCTGCTGGCGCCCTGGGTGCTGGAAAAGATGGTGGCGATCAGCAAGCAGGAAAACATCACCTCCATTGCCGACTTCATCGCCGCCCGCTACGGCAAGTCGCAGAGCCTGGCAGTGGTGGTGGCGCTGATCTGCCTGGTCGGCGTGCTGCCCTACATTGCCCTGCAGCTGAAGGCCATCGTACTGGGCGTCAACCTGCTGGTCGGCACCACGCCGAGCCCGACCCGCAGCCAGGACACGGCGCTGATCGTGTCGCTGGTGCTGGCCCTGTTCACCGTGCTGTTCGGCACCCGCAACCTGGATGTCACCGAACACCACCGCGGCATGGTGCTGGCCATCGCCTTCGAGTCGCTGGTCAAGCTGCTGGCCTTCCTGGCGGTGGGCGCCTTCGTCACCTGGGGCCTGTTCGACGGCTTCTCCGACCTGTTCCAGCGCGCCGGCCAAGCCCCCGCCCTGGAGGAGTTCTGGACTCAGACCGTGAGCTGGCCGGCCATGCTGGTGCAGACCGGCCTGGCCATGACAGCGATCATCTGCCTGCCGCGCCAGTTTCACGTGGCCGTGGTGGAAAACATCGAGGCCCGCGACCTGCGCCTGGCGCGCTGGGTGTTCCCGATCTACCTGGTGCTGGCCGCGCTGTTCGTGGTGCCCATCGCACTGGCCGGGCAGATGCTGCTGTCGGCCGATGTACAACCCGACTCCTTCGTCATCAGCCTGCCACTGGCCGAAGCCCACTCCTCGCTCGCACTGCTGGCCTTTATCGGCGGTGCCTCAGCGGCCACCGGCATGGTCATCGTCGAGGCGGTGGCGCTGTCGACCATGGTCTGCAACGACATGCTGCTGCCCGTGCTGCTGCGCCGGCAGAATGCCGAGCGCCCCTTTGAGCTGTTCCGCCACTGGATGCTCAGCGCACGCCGTCTGAGCATCCTGATCATCCTGCTGCTCGGCTACGTCTGCTACCGACTGCTCGGCACCAACGCCAGCCTCGCCACCATCGGCCAACTGTCGTTCGCCGCCATCGCTCAGCTGGCGCCAGCCATGTTCGGCGCGCTGGTGTGGAAACAGGCCAACCGCCGCGGCGTGTTCGCCGGCCTGGCCGCCGGCTGTGCCCTGTGGTTCTACACCCTGGTCCTGCCGCTGGTGGCCGGCGGCCTGCGCTGGTCGCTGGACAGCTTCCCGCTGCTGCCGGAGCTGCTCTACTACCCGGTCGGCATCGAGATCGACCCGCTGACCCGTGGCGTACTGCTGTCGCTGACCGGCAACTGGCTGCTGTTCGGTGCCGTCTCCTGGTTCTCCCGCACCCGCGTCTCCGAACACTGGCAGGCCGGCCGCTTCATCGGCCTCGACACCGGCAACAAGACCAGCACGCGCAACCTGCTGGCCGTGCAGGTCGCCGACCTGATGGCCCTGGCCGCCCGCTTCGTCGGCGAGGAACGCGCGCAACAGAGCTTCGAGCGCTTCGCCCAGCAGCAGGAGCGCGCCTTCAACCCGGCGCAGAACGCCAACGCCGAGTGGATCGCCCACACCGAGCGCCTGCTCGCCGGCGTGCTCGGCGCCTCCTCGACCCGTGCCGTGGTGCGCGCGGCCATCGAGGGCCGCGAGATGCAGGTCGAAGACGTGGTGCGCATCGTCGACGAGGCGTCCGAGGTCCTGCAGTTCAACCGCGCACTGCTGCAAGGCGCCATCGAGAACATCACCCAGGGCATCAGCGTGGTCGACCAGAACCTGCGCCTGGTGGCCTGGAACCGCCGCTACCTGGAGCTGTTCGAGTACCCCGAGGGGCTGATCGGCGTCGGTCGGCCGATCGCCGACATCATCCGCTACAACGCCGAGCGCGGCCTGTGTGGGCCCGGCGACGTCGAGGAACACGTGAGCAAGCGCCTGTTCTGGATGCGCCAGGGCAAGGCGCACACCTCCGAGCGGCTGTTCCCCAACGGCCGGGTCATCGAACTGATCGGCAACCCCATGCCCGGTGGCGGCTTCGTCATGAGCTTCACCGACATCACCGCCTTCCGCCGCGCGGAACAGGGCCTGCTGGAGGCCAACGAAGGCCTGGAGCAGCGCGTCGAGGAACGCACCCGCGAGCTGTCGCAGCTGAACCAGGCGCTGGGCGAGGCCAAGGGCAACGCTGAGGCCGCCAACCAGTCGAAGACCCGCTTCCTCGCCGCCGTCAGCCACGACCTGATGCAGCCACTGAACGCCGCACGACTGTTCTCTGCCGCCCTCGCCCATCAGCAGGACGCCCTGCCGGCCGAGGCACGCGAACTGGTGCGCCACCTCGACAGTTCGCTGCGCTCGGCGGAAGACCTGATCGCCGACCTGCTGGACATCTCGCGCCTGGAAAGTGGCCGTATCACCCCGGAGCGCAGCCGCTTCCCGCTGCACCAGCTGTTCGATGCGCTCGGCGCCGAATTCAAGGTGCTGGCCGCCGAGCAGGGCGTGGACTTCCGCGTGGTGCCCTGCACCCTCGCCGTGGAAAGTGACCCCAAACTGTTGCGCCGGGTGCTGCAGAACTTCCTCACCAACGCCTTCCGCTATGCCCGCGGCCGCGTGCTGCTCGGCGCGCGACGCGAAGGCGGGCAGCTGCGCCTTGAGGTCTGGGACCGCGGGCCCGGCATTCCCGAGGACAAGCGCCAGGTGATCTTCGAGGAGTTCAAGCGCCTGGACAGCCACCAGACCCGTGCCGAGAAAGGCCTGGGCCTCGGCCTGGCGATCGCCGATGGCCTCTGCCGGGTCCTCGGCCACCGCCTGGAAGTACGCTCCTGGCCGGGCAAGGGCAGCGTCTTCAGTGTCAGCGTGCCGCTGGCCCGCGAACTGCCGCAACCGAGCGCGAGCAAGACCCTGGAGGTCGTTCCCGGCGCCCTCGGCGGCGCCCAGGTGCTGTGCATCGACAACGAGGACAGCATCCTCGCCGGCATGCACAGCCTGCTGTCGCGCTGGGGCTGCCAGGTTTGGACGGCGCGCAACCGCCTGGAGTGCGAGCACCTGCTGGACGAGGCCGTACGGCCACAACTGGCGCTGGTCGACTATCACCTGGACGAAGGTGACACCGGCACCGAGCTGATGGCCTGGCTACGCACGCGCCTGGGCCAGCCGCTGCCCGGCGTGGTGATCAGCGCCGACGGCCGCCCGGAGCTGGTGGCCGAGGTGCATGCCGCCGGCCTCGACTACCTGGCCAAGCCGGTCAAGCCGGCGGCCCTGCGCGCACTGATCAGCCGGCACCTGCCGCTGGCCTGAGCCCAGTGCAGCGCAGGTGAAAACCGCGAGCCGCGCGCGATCATGCCCGCGGGTTTCACCCGCTCTACAGGCCACGAACCATCTATTAAATAGATCAGTTATGCGCATTTTTTGCGCTTTTTATCGACCATGATTCGATAGATCATTCACTCCATCCCCTGCGGCGCAATCTGGCGCCCAGGCCACGGAGTCATCACCATGATCGAAGTACGCCCCTTCGCCTCCCTCGGCCATGCTCACCACGGCTGGCTGAACGCCCGTCACCACTTTTCCTTCGCCGAGTACCAGGACCCGCAGCGGGTCAACTGGGGCCGCCTGCGCGTCTGGAACGACGACGAGATCGCCGCCGGCAGCGGTTTCCCGCCGCACCCGCACCACGACATGGAGATCGTCACCTACGTCCGCGAAGGCGCCATCACACACCGCGACAACCTGGGCAACCAGGGCCGCACCGAGGCGGGCGACGTGCAGGTGATGAGCGCCGGCACCGGCATCGCCCACTCCGAGTACAACCTGGAGGACGTCACCACCAAGATCTTCCAGATCTGGATCATCCCCGACCAGCAGGGCGAAGCACCTGCCTGGGGCAGCAAGCCCTTCCCGCGTGGCGAGCGCGCCGGCCAGTTCGTGGTCCTGGCCAGCGGCCACGGCAGCGACGAGGACGCCCTGCGCATCCGCGCAGACGCCCGCCTGGCCGCCGCCACCCTGGCCGCCGGGCAGAGCGCCGAGTACCCACTGGGACGCCTGCGCAAAGGCTACCTGGTGACCGCCCGCGGACGCATCGAGGTCAACGGCATAGTCGCGGCGGAGCGTGACGGCGTGGCCGTCGCCGAAGAGGAAGTGGTGCGCGTCACCGCCCTGGAAGACAGCGAGGTGGTGCTGGTGGACGTGGCATGACCTGAGGCAAGCCGACAGACGGTGTAGCAGTCTAGAATGCGCTCATCCGCCGGGCCGAAGGAGCGCCAATGTCACCCGCCGCAGAACTTGCCCTCAACCTCGCCGCCGCCCTTGTGGCCGGCCTGCTGATTGGCGCCGAGCGCGGCTGGCGTGCACGCGACGCCGATGACACACACCTGGTGGCAGGCATTCGCACCTTCGGCCTGGTCGGCCTGCTCGGCGGCCTGGCCGCCCTGCTCGGCAGCCACCTTGGCGTGGCGGCCTGGATCGCCATCGCCCTGCTGGTCGGCCTGCATGCACTGGCGGGATACATCGGCGAGGTGCGCCGCAGTGGCGACCTGGGCCTGACCAGCGAGATCGCCCTGTTGGTCACCTTCCTGCTCGGCAGCCTGGCCATGGCCGGCGAGCGCAGCCTGGCCGCCGGCGGCGCGGTGGCAGTGGCCTTGCTGCTGAGCCTCAAGGAGCCGCTGCACAGCGGCCTGCGCCGGCTCTCCGAAGCCGAGCTGTCGGGCGCGCTGAAGCTGCTGTTCATCTCCCTGGTACTGCTGCCGGTATTGCCCAACCAGGGCTACGGCCCCTGGCAGGCCTTCAACCCCTACGCGGTGTGGTGGATGGTGGTGCTGATAGCCGCCATCGGCTTTGCCGCCTACGTAGCCATTCGTATGATCGGCACCCGCCACGGCCTGCTGGTCACCGCCCTGCTCGGCGGCGTGGTGTCTTCCACCGCCATGACCATCACCCTGTCGCGCCTGCACGACGGCCGCCAGCTGCGCGCCATGCTCGCCTGTGCCCTGCTGGCCACCTCCGCGCTGATGTTCCCGCGCGTGCTGCTGGAAGTCGGCTTGATCAACACCGCGCTGCTGCCGCACCTGTTGCTGCCGTTGGGCCTGGCCGGTCTGGTGTATGCCGGCGGCGCCCTGGTGTTCTACCGCATCGCCGGCAGTGAGCTGCAGCAGGCGGTCGAACCGCCACTGAGGAACCCCTTCGAGCTGGCCCCGGCGCTGCGCTTCGCCGCCCTGCTGGCGCTGATCCTGCTGCTGATCGAGGCCGCTCGCGAATGGTTCGGCAACGCCGGGGTATGGGGCGTGGCCATTCTCTCCGGCCTGTCGGATGTGGACGCCATCACCCTGTCGCTGGCACGCGGCGCCAAGGGCGACATGGCAGCGGAACTGGCAGTGCAGGGCATCTACCTGGCAGCGCTGAGCAACAGCCTGGTCAAGGCCGGCCTGATCGCCCTGATCGGCGGCCGCGAACTGGCCCTGCGCACCCTGCCGGTGATGGGCCTGGGCCTGCTGCTGGGCCTGGCGGCCCTGCTGCTGACCTGACCTACTCGCCGGCCTCGTCCAGCTGCGGCACGCCGGAGGCGCGCTCGATCAGCTCGGCTGGCAGGCTCTTGCTGGCGCGGGCGCCGAGCAGCTTGAGGTTCTCGACCCGGTTGATCAGGTTGCCGCGACCTTCGCACAGCTTGTTGCGCGCCGCATCGTAGGCCTTGTCGAGCTGCTTGAGACGGCTGCCGACCTCGTCCAGATCGCCGATGAAGGCGACGAACTTGTCGTACAGCTGGCCGGCGCGCTCGGCGATGTCGCGGGCATTCTGGCTCTGCCGTTCCTGGCGCCACAGGCTGTCGATCACCCGCAGAGTGGCCAGCAGGGTGGTCGGGCTGACGATCACGATGTGCTGCTCGAAGGCCTCCTGGAACAGCCCCGGATCGGCCTGCAAGGCAGCGGCGAAGGCCGCCTCGATGGGCACGAAGAGCAACACGAAGTCCAGGCTGTGCAGGCCTTCCAGGCGCTGGTAGTCCTTTACCGAGAGGCCCTTGAGGTGGCTGCGCAGGCTCAGCACGTGCTGCTTCAGCGCGGCCGCGCGGCCTTCCTCGTCCTCGGCGGCGATCAGCGCCTGGTAGGCGGTCAGGCTGACCTTGGCATCGACCACCACCTGTTTGTCGCCCGGCAGCTGAATCAGCACGTCCGGCTGGAAGCGCTCGCCGTCGCTGCCCTTGAGGCTGACCTGGGTCTGGTATTCGCGCCCCTTCTCCAGACCGGCATGCTCCAGCACCCGCTCCAGCACCAGCTCGCCCCAGTTGCCCTGGGTCTTCTGGCCCTTGAGCGCCCGGGTCAGGTTGGTCGCCTCGTCACCCAGGCGCTGGTTGAGCTGCTGCAGGCGCTCCAGCTCCTTGGCCAGGGAGAAACGCTCGCGCGCCTCGCTCTGGTAGCTCTCCTCGACGCGCTTCTCGAACGCCTGGATGCGCTCCTTGAGCGGATCGAGCAGTTGGCCCAGGCGCTGCTGGCTGGTTTCGGCGAAGCGCTGCTCGCGCTCATCGAAGATCTTCCCGGCCAGCTCGGCGAACTGTGCGCGCAACTCGTCGCGCGCGCCTTGCAGATCAGCCAGACGTTGCTGCTGGTTCTCCTGCTGCTCGCGCAGCTCGGCGGCCAGGGCGGCACGCTGGCTGTCCAGCTGGCGTAGTTGGCTCTCCTTCTGTTCACGTTCGCGCGCCCACTCCTGGGCGGCAACCTGCGCGGCCTCGCGCTCGCGCCCGAGCAACTCGCGCTCACGGCGCAGGGCCGCCAGCTCGGCCTGCTGCTGGCTGCTCTGCTGCTGCTGCGCGCGCAGATCGTCCTGCAGACCATCAAGCTGCACCGACAAGCCCTCCTGGGCCAGACGCGCCTGGCTCAAGCGCTCTTCCAGCAGCAGGCGCTCGGCGGCCTGGCCGGCCTGGGCACGCTGGAGATTCCAGGCCAGCAAGGCCAGCGGTGCGGCACCCAGCAGCAGGCCGAGGAGCAAGTTAGTCGGATCGAGAACGAAGGCAAAGGGCACGGTGCAGACTCGCGGGCGATGGGAAAACTGCCCGGCAGTATACCCGCGCGCGGCTCAGGGGTTGAGGCGCTGCAACAGCCGGGCAGCTTCGTGGGAGCCCTGGGCGGCGGCGGCCTCCAGCCAGTGGCGGGCCTGCAACGGTTCACGCTGGCGCGGCTGGCAGTAGTGCCGGCCGAGTTCCAGCTGGGCCCGCAGGTCGCCCGAGCGGGCCGCCTGGCGCAACAACTCCAGGCCGATGCGCCGATCACGGGCATTGCCGCACTCCCGGCACAACATCTGCCCCAGACGGCTCTGGGCGACCACCACGCCCTGACGCGCCGGCTGCTTGAGCAGGCGCCCGGCGATACGCTTGACGCTGGCATGGTGACTCAGACGCGGGCGATCGAGCAGCCAGAGAGCCAGGCGCAGCGGCAGACGTTGTTGTGGCGCAGGTTGCGATGGGCTGACAAACAGGGCGCGAGACTTCATGTAAGCATTGGCTGACAACGGGGCGCGCCACTCTACTCTCTTTTTTCTGCCGGTAAAGACTTGCCAAGCACAGCGAAAAGCTGCTCTAGAACAAAGGCTCTAAAACATCCACAGAAGCTGTGGATAACTCCGTGGACAACTGGGTGAAAAACCTTCTCAACCCCGAAGAAACGTGGCCCCCAGTCAAACTGGTGATTTTTTCACCAATTAAAAAAGTCCTTATTTTTCAATGAATTAAAAATTATCCACCGAGAATCAGGGGTTTACGCCGGGTTGTGACAGGAAGTTGACAGCCTGCCTCGCGATTGTGCACAACTGCGACGCTCTGCCACGGGGCCTGCCCCGTTTCGGAGCGGCCAGACCGCGACATCGGGGCGCATCCCCCGGGGGATTCCGGTCCCCCGCCCACCGGTGCTAGAGTCGCCACCCATGAAACTCAGCCCACTCCACCGTGCCGCCACTGCCTGGATGCTCTATCTGTGCATCCTGAGCAATCTGGTCGCCTGCGCCCTTGCCCATGGCCAATACGCCGGCCTGGAGCTGAGCGGTATCGGTGGGCTGTATTGCTCGGCCAGTGGCAGCTCCGGCGCAGGCTTTGGCGACGATCTGTCCGGGAACGACTCCGCCCAGCTGAGCAGCCCGTTCAGCTGTGCAGTCTGTGGCAGCGCCATCGTCAGCCTGGGCATGCTGTTCGTGCTGGCCTGGCTGCTGCGCATCCCGCCGGCGCCACGCCCGCCCCACGAGCCACGCCACAAGGCCCCGCCGCGCTATTCCTGGCCCTCGGCCAACCCCCGCGCCTCCCCGCTGTTCTGATCCCCCGGCCGTCCTGGCCGGGCCGCAGCCATTGTCATTCTGCACGTTGCGAGCGCGTCCGCGTGCGCCTCGCCATACCCGGATCGGAACCATGAAAAGAACGATTGAAGCCGCCCTGCGCCCCCTGTTTATCCCCAGCCTGCTGACGCTCAGCCTGGGCCTGGCGCACAGCGCCCAGGCCAGCGAGCAGCTGCAACTGGAAACCACACAGATCGAAGGTCGCCATGTTAGCGACCCCACCGCGCCCACGCAGACCGAGAAGAAAGCCGAGTTCGCCCAGATTCCGGGCGGCGCCAGCGTGGTCGATGCCGAGCAATACAAAAATGGCCGCAGCAGCACCATGCAGGATGCCCTCGGCCTGGCCACCGGCGTGTTCATCCAGCCACGCTTCGGCGCCGAAGAGGCGCGTCTGTCGATTCGCGGCTCGGGCCTGCAACGCACCTTCCATGGCCGCGGCCTGCTGCTGATGCAGGACGGTGCGCCGGTGAACATGGCGGACGGTAGTTTCGACTTCCAGAGCATCGAGCCGCTGGCCACCGACCATATCGAAGTGCTACGTGGCGCCAACGCCTGGCGTTACGGCGCCGCCAACCTGGGGGGCGCGATCAACTTCGTCAGCCCCACCGGCAAGACCGCCGCCCCGGTGACCCTGCGCACCGAGGCTGGCAGCTTCGACTACCAGCGCCTGTACGCCGCATTCGCCCAGGACTTCGGCGACTGGGACGCCTTCGTCAGCCTCAACGACTATGCGCAGGACGGCTTCCGCGACCACGCTCGCCAGGATAACCAGCGCTACTTCGCCAACCTGGGCGGCCGTATCAATGATCGCCTGTCCACTCGCTTCTACCTGACCCACGTGGAGACCGATTCGGACCTGCCAGGCAATCTCAGCAAAGCCCAGCTACGCGACAATCCGGAACAGGCTGCGGCCGAGTCGGTAAGCAAAGACAACCAGCGCGACTTCACCCTCAACCGCCTGGGCAATATCAGCGTTCTGGAGCTGAACGGCGGGCACAGCCTCGAACTGGCCACCTATTACAGCGAGAAGTCGCTGTTCCACCCCATCTTCCAGGTACTGGACATCGACTATGAGGACTACGGCCTGCGCCTGACCCACAAGTGGCAGAACGACGCCGGCTGGCGCTGGCAAGGCGGCCTGGACAGCAGCCACGGGCGCGCCTGGGACTCGCGCTACGCCAACCAGAGTGGCCACAGCGGTGACAAGCTCAATGAACTGCACCAGACCGCACGCAACCTCAACCTGTTCGGCGAACTGGAAATCCCGCTGGCGGAACGCTGGGCGCTGATCACAGGCGTAGCCTGGCAGCACCAGGAGCGCGACGTGGATGACCGCCTGCGTTGCAATGCCTTCGTCACTGGTTTCTGCCTGCCGCAGGACGAGTCGTTCAACAAGACCTACATCGGTCGCAGTGGACGCATCGGCCTGCGCCATGACCTGAATGAAGAGCTGCAACTGTTCACCAACTTCAGCCAGAGCTTCGAGCCGCCGACCTTCAGCGAGCTCTCCGGCGGCGCCATCGTCAGCGAGAACGACGCGCAAAAGGCCAACACCCTGGAAGCCGGCCTGCGCTGGGCGCGCGGTGACCTGGATGTCGACCTGGCGGTTTACCGCAGCGAGATTCGCGACGAGCTGATCGGCTACACGGACCCGACCCGACAAGGCAATGTCATCACCACCAACGCCGACCGCACCATCCATCAGGGCATCGAGTTCGGCGCGGCCTGGACCCTGGGCGACTTCGTGCTGCGCGGACAGTACCTGTTCAACGACTTCCGCTTCGACAACGACGAGGTCTATGGCGACAACCGCATCGCCGGCGTGCCGCGCCAGTTCCTCAAGGGCGAGGCGCTGTGGCAGAAAGCAGGCTGGTATGCCGGTCCGACTCTGGAATGGGTGCCGACCCACTATGCCGTCGACCATGCCGAAAGCCTGTATGCCGAAGGTTATGCCATCTGGGGCCTGAAAGGCGGCTACCGACCGGATGATGGCCTGGGCTTCTTCGTCGAAGGCCGCAACCTCGCCGACAAGACCTACATCGCCACCACCGGTGTCGTGGCCGACGCCAACGGCCAGGATGCGGCGCTGTTCCTCCCGGGTGACGGTCGCAGCCTGTACGTCGGCCTGGAGTGGCGGATGTGATGCGCTGGCGCCAACGCCTGCTGCGGCTGTTGCCGTGGCACCGGCGCCTGGCACTGCTGGCCTGCCTGGGGGTATTCACCTGGGCAGCCAGCGGCATGCTGCATCCGCTGATGAGCGCGCTGCAGCCTCGCCCGGCGCAATTCGTAGCGCCCCGTCCGGCCCTGCCGCTGGAGCACCTGCGTGCGCCAGCCCAGGTGCTGGCTACTGCCGGAGTACCGGCGGTGGCCGGCCTGCGCCTGCTGGTGCTGGATGGCCAGCCTTATTACCAGGTGCGCCTGGTCGGACAGAGCGAACCGCGTTACTGGCATGCCCGCACGGGCGCACCTGCCGACCTCGCTGCCCGCCACGCCGAGAGCCTCGCCGCACATTATCTCGGCGAGGACGCCAACCTGCGCTATCGCGGCAGCCTGACGAGCTTCAGCAGCGAGTACGCCTTCATCAACCGCCTGTTGCCGGCCGCGCGCGTGGACACTGCACGCGACGACGGCCTGCGCCTGTATGTCGACCTCTACCAGGATCGCCTCGGCACGCTGGTGGACGACCGCAAGGCCTGGTTCAGCCTGCTGTTTCAGCAGCTGCACAGCTTCGCCTGGCTGCAGCACGCGGGCACCTGGCGGGTGGTGCTGATGCTGGTATTGCTCGCCAGCGTGGCGCTGACAGCGCTCCTCGGCATGGCGCTGTTCATCGCGCGCAAGCGCGCACCCACCCGGCTACGTCGCGTACATGGCTGGGGCGGCATGCTGCTGGCTCTGGTGAGCCTGAGTTTCCTGGCCAGCGGCACCTGGCACCTGCTGCACAAACGCGCAGCGCCTGCGCCCCTGGTGGACTATGCCGCGCAACTGAGCACAGCCAAGCTGGTCGGCGCCCCCGCGCCAGACTGGCTGCCGCCGGGGGATTCGCTGTATCGCCTGCACCTGGTAGAGCTCGATGGCGAGCCCACCTGGCGCCTGGAAACGGACCGCACTCTGTTCTATCGCACTGCCGGTGGCGAGCCCTTGCCCGGCGAGGCGGCGCAGCGCTATCTGCAGCAGCGCTTTGCCTACTACGCCGCGCAACGCGGCCTTGGCCAGCCACAGGAAATCCAGTTGCAGGAGCGCTTCGACCATGAGTACGGCTTCATCTTCAAGCGCCTGCCAGTGCTCAAGGCGAGCTACGATGACGCCGACAACAGCGCGCTCTTCCTCGATCCGGTCGATGGCGCACTGGCCGCGCGCGTCAGCAACGCCGATCGCCTGGAAGGAGCCATATTCGCCTACCTGCACAAGTGGGAACTGCTCAATCATCTGGGTAAAGTCAGCAAAGACCTGCTGCTGAGCCTCAGCGCATTGTCATTGCTCTTGCTCGCCTGTACGGGCCTCTGGCTGCATGCCCGGCGCCCGCGGCGCACCGCTTCGAACACGCTCAACGCCCCCCAAGGAGAAACACCATGAACGCCAAAACACTTCTGTTGCTGACCGGGCTGATGCTGTCACCGCTGATGGCTCAGGCCCATGAGTACCAGGCCGGACAGATCCAGATCGACCATCCCTGGTCCCGCGAAATGCCCCCAAGCGCTCCGAATGCCGCAGCCTTCTTCACCCTGCACAACCAGGGCGCAACAGCCGACCGCCTGCTGGCAGCCAGCTCGCCGCAGGCACAGAAAGTCGAGCTGCACGAGCACGTGCACAAGGACGGTCTGATGAAAATGCAACAGGTGCAGGGCGTGGATGTACCCGCCGGCGGCGAGGTGAAGTTCGTGCCCATGGGCTACCACGTCATGCTGTTCGGGGTGAAGCAGCAACTGAAGGATGGCGAGCGTTTCCCCATGACCCTGCGCTTCGAGCAGGCAGGCGAGGTACAGGTTGAGGTCGCGGTGCAGAAAGACGCCCCAGCCGCCGAACACAGCCACTGATCAGGCAGGTTGCGGCAGCACGCCATCCTCGAGATAGAGATCAAGGGCGTACAGGCGTGGTGTATCGGGCGCCTGGGCGTTCTTGAACGCCACGTAACCTGCCGTGGTTTCACACAGCCAGGGTTGCAGGTTGCGTGGGCGCCTCTCGCTGAAGGCTGCCGGCACGTACAGGGCGACATTGTTGCCGCCTCTCGGGCAACGTGCCGAGGGGTACTCGAAGGCTTCCACCCCCGCTTCGCGCATTGCGCTACCCAGGCTATGGGTGGCGCGATAGTCACTGCGGTGGGTGAGCAGCGTGCGATGGCGGTCGAAAGGCGGCAGCTGCAGACGCACCCCGCGCTGCACCTGATAGCGCGCCTCGAAGGATGAGTGTTCGGAAAGAATACGGCCACTGGGTGGCGGCTCGACCATGCCGTACCACAGCACGAAGCGATAGAAGGCCGTCTCGGCCATCGCCGTTTCCAATCGGCAAGCAGCGTAGAACAGGCTGGGCTCATGGCGCCGACCGAATCGCGAGCCCCAGCGCAGCGGCGGGTAGCGAAACGGCGTGCGCAACAGGTAGTGCAGCGGCTCGTCGCTGGGTGGCAGCGGCGGTTTGCTGCTCTCCAGCAACTGTTCGAGCAACGCCTGCTCCTCCAGCGTATCCACCAACTGCAGGGTTGCGACCTGGCCCTGGTTCTCGACCAGCCGCACCAGACGGCCGCGCAGGGCAATGATCTGCTGCTCCCCCTCACAGACCTGCCAGATATCCATATCGAAAGCTCGCTCAGCCCCACTGCTGGAGGCGCTCAGAAAAAGGTCAGAACCTGTTGAGGATCAATAAGAAGTGGCAAACGCCACGGACGGGCACTCAATACACCCGCGCCGCCAGCAGGCCCTCAGACCTTGCCACGGATGGCGTCCAGGTACTCAACCACCCGCACCAGGCCCTGTACCTGCCCCATCTGCTGCAACGGCACACCAGCCAGATGCCGATTCTCGGTGCGCAGGAAATGCCGCATGTCGTCCAGATTGCCACCAAACAGGGCGAACAGGGCTCGGTAGATACGGATCAGCAGCAAGGCCAGCTCACCGGTTTTGCTCTCCGGACGCAGCCCGCCGCTGTCGCTCCAGCGACTGATGGCGGAACGGTTGACGCCGACTATCGCCGCCAGCTCCTGCTGGGTCAGGCCCAGCTGCTCACGACTGTTGAGCAACGCCTTGAGCAGGACGGCGCCGGCATCGACATTGGGTTTGCTGAGCGCACTCATGATCGCCTCGCCACGTCTGTTTGCAACAAAATTAGCAGAAATACGGCAAACAGACAAAGCCTGCACCATCCCGCCGCAAACACGCCGAACAACCACACGATCAGCAGGAGGCGAACCAGACCTGCTCCGAGCCCCAACGATGTCGCGGCCTGAAACTGACACAGCAGGCGCATCCACAGGAATGTCACCCACGCGGGACAGGCTGAAGGTGATGGGAAACAGCTTGTAAAAGATGCTCCATCTCCCGCGCGACAGCAACGTTTATGCTTTGGTTCCCTTAGCTACCAACTTTCTGCATGACCATTTCATCGGAACCTCCCAGTCGCACCTTCCCTGAAGAGGCCAATCCCCACTGCGACCTTATGCCAGTCGCTCACGCGGCGGATTCGATCACGCCACTCTCGGCCCTGCTGCCGTCGATCAGCACGCCACTGCACCAGTTCGAGCGCATCTACCTCAACGACACATTCGAAGCCCTGCACGACGCAGTGATGCTCCGGGAAAATTCCTGCTGCCTGGTATTCACCTCCGCTGATGATGATTTCCCGCTGGGCTACGCCACAGGTGAATCGCTGCGCGCTGAATTGCTGAGGCATGCCCCCGATCTTCTGTCCCGGATCATCGTCACCCCCTGCCTGCCCGTCTCGATCAGTGTCGATGAGGCCATTCGCCTGCTGAGCCGCAAGCAGGCTGAACTCGGCGTGTTATGCGACCTTGATGGCACTCTCATCGGCCTGTGCACCCGCAGCAGCCTGCTGAACCTGGACGATGACCGCCTGTAGGCAAGCGACGCTGCATGCTTGTCGCTCGGCAGCATGACCGCATGAATGGAGCCGGGCCTGACAGCTGCTTGACCTGGCCGGAACGAAACAGTTATCCGTGCGCCAACGGCGTGCGTGGGAGATGAAACGTGGAATTTGTCGCATTGGCTTTGCTGATCGTCCTTAACGGCCTCTTCGCCATGTCGGAGATCGCCCTGGTCGCAGCGCGGAAAGCACGCCTGATGAAGCTGGCCGCCGAGGGTGACTCAGCGGCTGCAATCGCCCTGAAGCTGGGCGAAGACCCAACCAAGTTTCTCTCGACCATCCAAATCGGCATCACCTCAATCGGCATCCTCAACGGTATCGTCGGTGAGGCCGTACTCGCCGCTCCGCTGGCGAAGTGGCTGCACAGCCTGGGCGTACCCGACGCAACGGCAAGCATTGGCGCGACCGCTGGCGTGGTGATCGTCATTACCTATGTATCCATCGTCATCGGCGAACTGGTACCCAAACGCATCGGCCAACTCAACCCCGAGGCTATTGCCCGCCTCGTGGCCAGGCCGATGGTGACCCTGTCGTTCCTTACGCGCCCATTCGTCGTGCTGCTGTCATGGTCCACCCACACCATTCTGCGGATCATGGGCGTACGCCAGGCCAGTAACTCCGGCGTAACCGAAGAAGAGATACACGCCATGCTGGAGGAAGGCTCGGAAGCTGGCGTGATCGAGCAGCACCAGCATGAGATGGTGCGCAACGTATTCCGCCTGGATGATCGCCAACTCGGCTCTCTGATGATCCCGCGCTCGGATCTGGTTTTTGTGGACATACGCAAGACACCGGAAGAGAACATCCAGATCATGATCGAATCCGAACATTCTCGCTTTCCGGTCTGCGACGGCGGGCTCGACAACCTGCTGGGCGTGCTGCATGCCAAGCAGGCGTTTGCCTGCCTGGCCAAGGGAGAGAAACCCGACTTCAGCGAGCAATTGCACCCCTGCGTATTCGTGCCGGAAACCCTCACAGGCATGGAGCTGCTCGAGCAGTTCCGTGCCAGCGGCATGCAGATGGCATTCGTGATCGACGAGTACGGCGAGCTGGAAGGTATCGTGACCCTTCAGGATGTGCTGGAGGCGGTCACTGGTGAGTTCACCCCAAATAATGAGGAAGACGCCTGGGCCGTACAGCGCCATGACGGCTCCTGGTTACTGGACGGAGCCATACCGATTCCTGAAATGAAGGATCGCCTGAACCTCAAGACAGTCCCCGAAGAAGACAAGGGCCGCTACCACACGGTATCGGGCATGTTCATGCTGTTGCTCGGCCGGGTACCGGCCACCAGTGACCGCGTCGAATGGGACGGCTGGATGTTCGAGGTCGTGGACATGGACGGCAAGCGCATCGACAAGGTCCTCGCCACACCGGTAGAACGACCGGATGGCGAAAGCAGCGAGGGTGAGCTCCCCTGGAGCGACGCCGAAACGCGCAGCACCACCAGACAGCGCTAACGAACAACACGCCATCGGGCCGGGGCTCACCACGGCCCCGCGCCCGAACAACTGGCGCGCGGAACGGAGCACGCTAGCCGTACGCCTTGCGGGCTGGCCATCGAGCCCAATCGGCAGTCACCACCCCAAAATGCAAAACCCCCGAAACTCTAGGAGTTTCAGGGGTTTAGGCTTTGGATATGGCGGGAAGATAGGGATTTGAACCCTAGGTGCCATTGCTGACACAACGGATTTCGAATCCGTCCCGTTCGACCACTCCGGCATCTTCCCAAAGCGGTGCGCATGATAACAGCTAAGCGCCTTTAGTCCAGCATTTTTTCTTGTCTGATCAACCGCTTGCGCTGCCGAAATGAAAAAGGGGGCCGCTGCCCCCTCTCTCACCTAGACAGACGTCACTGGGTCAGGCGGGTCAGCGCCTCGCGGTACTTGTCGGCGGTCTTCTGTGCGACATCGGCCGGCACGGCCGGTGCTGGCGGCTGCTTGTTCCAGCCGGTAGATTCCAGCCAGTCACGCACGAACTGCTTGTCGAAGCTGGGCGGGTTGCTGCCTTCGGCGTAGCTGTCGGCCGGCCAGAAGCGACTGGAGTCGGGGGTCAGCGCCTCGTCCATCAGGGTCAGGGTGCCGTCTTCATCCAGACCGAACTCGAACTTGGTGTCGGCGATGATGATGCCACGGGTGGCCGCATACTCGACCGCCGCGCTGTACAGGGCGATGGCAGTGTCACGTACCTTGGCCGCCAGCTCGGCGCCGATGATGGCTTCGCACTGCGCGAAGCTGATGTTTTCATCGTGGTCACCGACGGCGGCCTTGGTCGACGGGGTGAAGATCGGCTGTGGCAGCTTGGCCGCTTCCTTCAGCCCAGCCGGCAGCTGGATGCCGCAGACGGTGCCGCTCTTCTGGTATTCCTTCCAGCCGGAACCGACGATGTAGCCGCGCACGATGGCCTCCACCGCGACCGGCTTGAGACGCTTGGCCACCACCGCGCGGCCCTCGACCAACGGCAGTTCGGCGGCCGGCACCACGTCTTCGACCTGGTCGCCGGTGAAGTGGTTGGGCACCAGGTCCTTGAGCTTGTCGAACCAGAAATTGGAGATCGCGGTGAGGATCTTGCCCTTCTCCGGAATCGGCTCCTCGAGGATCACGTCGAAGGCCGACAGGCGGTCGCTGGCGACCATCAGCATGCGCTTTTCATCGATTTCGTAGAGATCGCGGACCTTGCCGGAGTAGATCTTCTTCAGGCTGAGGGTGGTAGGTGTGGTCATGTCGATTTTCCGCCTGGTTCAAAACGAAACAGGCGAAACCCTGAGGGTTTCGCCTATCGGTTCGCTGTGGCTCCGGCCGCAGCCGGAGCGGATCAGCCGAGATTTTCCTGGATCAGGGTCAGTACACGGCGGGCCACATCTTCCGGGGCCACGGTGTTGATGTCCTTCTCCACGGTGACCTGCACATCGCCGCCGGCGTTGCGGGTCAGGCGTACCTGATAACGCTCGGCGCGCGCATCGATCTCTTCCTTGGTCGGCTCGCTGCCGAACAGGCCGCTGATGAAGCCCTTCTTCTCCTCGGGCTTCTTCGCGCCCTCGGCCAGGTTGACGTAGTACACGCCGAGGCTGCGGTTGATGTCGTCGACGCGCACATCCCCCAGTTCCAGGGCACGACCCACGCTGGACCAGGCACGGTCGAAGTCGGTGCTGAGATTGAGTACCGGGTTGCCGGCGCCATCCTGGGTCAGGCTCACGCGGCTGGGCGCGTCATAGCTGCGCGCGGCCAGCAGGGAGACCGAACCGTGCTCGGCAGTGCTGCCCAGGTCGGCGAGCATGCCGTCGAGGAGCGAAGCTTCCAGGCTGGCATTACCGCTGCGAGCCGGGAAGCCCACGTCGGCGCTGCTGCCTTCTTCACGCTCGGCACTGACCACGAAGACTTCGCTGGTGTTGCGCACCACGCCCGGTTCGATGCGCACGCGCACCCGCACCTGGTTATCGGTGTCGCTCATCAGGCTGCCGACACGGCGACCCATGGACGGTGCCAGGTCCTGTGCGCCCTGCCATTCGGTGACGAATTCACCGGTCTGCGGACGCTCCTCGGCGATGCGGAAGCCGTTGTTCTCGAAGTAGGAACGCGCCACCGGCCAGACTTCCGCCGGCGTACGCTGCGCCACCAGCCAACGCGAATCACCGCTCTTCTGCAGGCTGAATTCGTTGGACTCGGCCGCAGCACCGAGTGCCTGCGGACGCGGCACCTCGAAGCTCTGAGGCGTCTCGGAGCTGGTCGCCACGTGTGCCGGAACCGGCAACAGCGGATCGATGCGCTTGGCGTCGACATTGGCCGGCATCTGCATCGGCGCGGTCTGGCGCGCGTCCAGATAGTCGGTGGAGCGGTCACGGAAGTAACCTTCGTCGCCCCACAGCCAGCCACAGCCGCTGGTACTGGAGATGATCAGGGCAAGGGTGGAGAGTCCAGCCAGTCGCTTCATGCGCAAGTATTCCTCGATTAAGCCAGGACGCCGGACTGGCGCATGGCCTGCCGCAGCGGTTCGTGACAACGCGGGCTGAGCCAGGTCAGCGGCAGGCGGATGCCGTCCTGCATCAGTCCCATCTCATGCAGGGCCCACTTCACCGGAATCGGATTCGATTCGATGAACAGATTCTTGTGCAGCGGCATCAGGCGCTCGTTGATCGCCCGCGCGGTGGCGGCATCACCGCGCATCGCGGCGGCGCACAGCTCGGCCATGGCACGCGGAGCGACGTTGGCCGTCACCGAGATATTGCCCTTGCCGCCCATCAGCATCAGCTCGACGGCGGTGGCATCGTCGCCGGAGTAGACCAGGAAGTCGGAACTCACGCGATTGAGAATGTCCTGAGCGCGCTGCAGGTCGCCAGTGGCTTCCTTGATACCAATGATGTTGGCGACCTTGGCCAGGCGCTCGACGGTTTCCGGCAGCATGTCGCAGGCGGTACGGCCCGGCACGTTGTAAAGGATCTGCGGAATCGCTACTGCCTCGGCGATATGCCGGAAGTGCTGGTAGAGACCTTCCTGAGTCGGCTTGTTGTAGTAGGGGGTGACCAGCAGGCAGGCATCGGCGCCGACGCTCTTGGCGTTCTGGGTCAGCTCGACGGCCTCGCGGGTGCTGTTGGCGCCGGTACCGGCGATCACCGGGATGCGCCCAGCCACCTGGTCGACTACGCGGCGGATGACTTCCACGTGCTCGTGGACATCCAGGGTCGCGGATTCACCGGTGGTGCCGACGGCAACAATGGCGTTGGTGCCTTCCTGCAGGTGGAAGTCGACCAGTTTGCTCAGGGCGTCCCAGTCCAGACCGCCTTGTGCGTCCATGGGCGTGACCAGTGCCACCATACTGCCCGAAATCATGCAACCGCTCCTGCCGGAAAAAGAGAGCCGTAATGGTACTGGCGGCTCAGGTGTTGCACAACCGCCGCAGCATTCCCCTGAGCGGCGCTTTTCGCTACCCTTCAGCCTTTGTTCGGCCAGCGTGTGCCGAGCGCCCATCGTTTCAGGAAAGCTGCATGTCCACCCCTCAGGTTCGCGAACAATTCCTCGTCATCAGCGCACTCGGCGCCAACCCCATGGAGCTCACCAGCGTGCTCTGCCGGGCCAGCCAGGAGAACCGCTGCGGCGTGGTCAGTAGCCGCCTCACTCGCCATGGCGAGTACAGCGCCCTGGTGCTGCAGGTCAACGGCAGCTGGGACGCTCTGGCCCGCCTTGAAGGCGTGCTGCCGGCGCTGGCCAAGCGCCACGCCTTCAGCGTCAACATGATCCGCAGCGCCGCCCTGGACGTTCGCCCCAATGCACTGCCCTATGTGGCCTATGTCAGCTGCGCCTACCGCCCGGACATTCTCAACGAGCTGTGCCAGTTCTTCAGCGACCACCGCGTGGAGCTGGAGAACATCACCTGCGACACCTACCAGGCACCGCAAACTGGCGGCACCCTGCTCAACGCAACGCTCACCGTGACCCTGCCACCGGGCACCCAGATCAGCTGGCTGCGCGACCAGTTCCTCGACTTTGCCGATGCGCTGAACCTGGACGCGCTGATCGAACCCTGGCGCCCGCAAAACCCGTAAGGAGTGAATGATGGCCGTCTATCTCGACCAACCGGTTGCCGATTTCAGCGCCGCTGCCACCAGCGGCCAGCAGGTATCCCTCAGTGCCCTGAAGGGCCAGCAAGTGGTGATCTATTTCTATCCCAAGGACAGCACCCCGGGCTGCACCACCGAGGGCCAGGACTTTCGCGACCAGCACGCCGCCTTCCAGGCCGCCAATACGGTGGTCTTCGGCGTCTCGCGCGACGGCATGAAGTCTCACGAGAACTTCAAGTGCAAGCAGGCATTCCCCTTCGAGCTGATCAGCGACAAGGACGAGGCACTCTGCCAGCTGTTCGACGTAATGGTTGAAAAGATGCTGTATGGCGCGATGCGCAGAGTTGTTGGCCGCAGCACCTTTCTGATCGACGCTCAGGGTCTGCTGCGCCGGGAGTGGCGCGGCGTCAAGGTGCCGGGCCATGTGGATGAAGTGCTGGCTGCGGCACAAGCACTCAACAACAATTAATAAGAAACTGGAGTTAGCTGGGGTATGAAAATCGATTTCCTGGTTCCTGGAATCAGCAAATGTGGCACTACAACGCTCTGCTATCTGCTGGGCGAGCACCCGGAAATCTTCATTCCCGAGATCAAGGAACCCCATCACTTCATCAGAAAGGATCTGGCCGAACATCGCCCCCTGTATGAAAAGCTGTTCGAGCCGGCCAAGCCCGGCCAGCTGCTTGGCGAAGGCTCACAGATGTACTGCACAGTGGAGTTCGAGGAGCTGGTCAGTGCCCGCGTGCATGAGCACAACCCCGAGATGAAACTGATCTTCAGCGTACGCAACCCTTTCAAGCGCATCGAGTCGAGCTACCGCGAGTTCCATCACAGCGGCCCCTGCTACGCCGTGAACGCCCCCTACGGCATCAACGAGGCCATGAGCGGCCTGCCGGCCCTGCTGGGCGACTCGCACTACTGGCAACGCCTGCAGAGCTATCGCAAGCACTTCCGCGACGATCAGATTCTGGTCGTATTCCTCGAAGACCTGCAGAAAGACCCACAGAGCGTCCTGAAGCAGTGCTACGAATTCCTTGGCGTGGACAGCAGCTTCGTCAACGACACAGCGAACAGCACCCAGCTCAACTCCGGCGAAGAAAAACTCTACGACACCCGTCTGCTGCGCTTCCTGCGCACCAACGAGTTCACCGGCTACAAGATGGCGCGTCTGTCGATCCCCACCCAGGACAGGATTTTCCGTCGCCTCGGCTTGCGCCGCCCATTCACCCAACCGGTGCAGTGGAGCGAGGAAGCGCGGGCGCGAGTGGTCAACACCCTCAAGGCCGACATCGCGGAGTTCCTAAAATACTGCGGCCGCCCGGCCGACTTCTGGAAAGATTTCGCCTGAGCTTCGCCTCAGGCTTTCCTAAGCCAGTAGCGGAACACCCCGCCCTCTTCTTCTTCGCGCACCAGCTCATGCCCGGCCAGGCGGGCGAACGCGCGAAAGTCGCGCTGTGAGCCGGCGTCGGTGGCGGTGACCTTGAGCACCGCACCACTGGCCAGACGATTGAGCTCCAGCTTGGCCTTGAGCAGCGGCAGCGGGCAGCTCAGACCCGTGGCATCCAGCTCGGCATCGCAAGGGGGAATATCGGTCATGCACACTCTCCTCGAAGGCCGCCAAGGATAACGCACAACCCTGGCCAGCAGCGCGGCAAGGCGGCTACAGTAAGCCCCTCGTTTCGCCAAGAGCCCCGTGCATGAATCTTCTGCGCCCCACCCTGCTCGCCCTGGCCTGCCTCGCGCTTCCCGCAGGCGCCAGCGACCTGCCGTCGCTGGGCGACGCCAGCTCATCTATCGTCTCGCCAGAACAGGAACACCGCCTCGGCCGCGCCTGGCTCAGCGTCCTGCGCGGGCAGATCGACCAACTGTCCGACCCGCAGCTCAAGGACTATGTGGAAACCAGCGTCTATCGCCTGGCCGAGACCAGCCAACTGGAAGACCGCCGCCTGGAATTCGTCCTGCTCAACAGCCCGCAGATCAACGCCTTCGCCGCCCCCGGCGGCATCGTCGGGGTCAACGGTGGCCTGCTGCTGCACGCCCAGACCGAAGGCGAATATGCCTCGGTGATGGCCCACGAACTGGCGCACCTGTCGCAGCGTCACTTCGCCCGCGGCGTCGAGGCCCAGCAACGCATGCAGGTACCGGTGATGGCCGCCATGCTCGCCGGCATCGTTGCTGCCGCTGCCGGTGCCGGAGACGCCGGTATCGCCACCATCATGGGTGCGCAGGCCGCCGCCATCCAGGAGCAGCGCCGCTTCTCCCGGCAGAACGAACAGGAAGCCGACCGTATCGGCCTGCTCAACCTGGAGAAAGCCGGCTACGATCCGCGTGCCATGCCCAGCATGTTCGAGCGCCTGATGCGTCAGTATCGCTACGACTCCAAGCCGCCGGAATTCCTGCTTACCCACCCGGTCACCGAGTCGCGCATCGCCGATACCCGCAACCGCGCCGAGCAGTATCCCTCCCGCGGCATCTCCGACAGCCTCGGCTATCAGCTGATGCGCGCACGTACCCAGCTGATGTTCGAGGAAACCCCGGGCATCGCCGCCAAGCGCTTCCGCGCCATGCTCGACAGCAACCCCCAGCTGGAAGCAGCCCACTACGGCCTGGCCATCGCCCACATCAAGGGCGGCCGCCTCGCCGAGGCGCGCAGCGAGCTGAACGCCCTGCTGACCAAGAAGCCCAACGATCTCACCTACAACCTGGCCATGATCGAACTGGACAGCGCAGCCAACCGACTGAGCGACGCCCAACAGCGCGTCGAGCGGATGCGCAACCTGTATCCGGACAGCTACCCGCTGGAGCAGGCGCGCATCGACCTGCTGCTCAAGCAGAACCAGACCAAGGAAGCCGAAGTCGCCCTCGACCAACTGCTCAAGCAGCGCGGCAACGATCCGGATGTGTGGTATCAGGTGGCGGAGGTGCGCGGCCTGACGCGCAACATCATCGGCCTGCACCAGGCCCGCGCCGAGTTCTTCGCCCTGGTTGGCGACTACGACCAGGCACTGGAGCAGCTCGACCTGGCCAAGCGCCGCGCCAGCAGCAACTTCCCCCTGGCCTCGCGCATCGACGCACGCCAGCAGGAGCTGATGGAGGAGAAGCGCGCCCTGGACAAGATGATGCGCTGAACCCAGCCATGAAAAAGCCCGGCACTGGCCGGGCTTTTTTCTGCACGCTGGAAAGTCAGGCGTTGCCGGCCAGCTTCAGTCGAGCAGCCTGGGTGAAGTCCAGCATGCGCTTGAGCGGCTTGATCGCACGCGGAATCAGCGCCGCATCGACCAGGATCTCGTTACTGCCCTCACGCAGGCACTGCAAGGTACGTTGCAGGGTGTTCATCGCCATCCAAGGGCAGTGCGCGCAGCTGCGGCAGGCGGCGCCGTTACCGGCGGTAGGCGCCTCGACGAAGACCTTGTCCGGGCACAGCTGCTGCATCTTGTAGAAGATGCCGCGGTCGGTGGCGACGATGAAGGTCTTGTTCGGCAGGGTCTGCGCCGCCTTGATCAGCTGGCTGGTCGAACCCACCGCATCGGCCAGTTCGATCACCGCCTCCGGCGACTCCGGGTGCACCAGTACGGCGGCCTCCGGATAGAGCGCCTTCATATCCTCCAGCTGCTTGGCCTTGAACTCTTCGTGGACGATGCAGGCACCGTCCCAGAGCAGCATGTCGGCACCGGTCTCGCGCTGGATGTAGCGCCCCAGGTGCTGATCAGGCGCCCAGAGAATCTTCTCGCCGTTGTCCATCAGGCTCTCGACGATCTCCAGCGCACAACTGGACGTCACCACCCAGTCGGCACGCGCCTTCACTGCTGCCGAGGTGTTGGCGTACACCACTACGGTCCGATCGGGGTGCTGGTCGCAGAAGGCCGAGAACTCATCCACCGGGCAGCCCAGATCGAGCGAGCAGGTAGCATCCAGGGTCGGCATCAGCACACGCTTTTCCGGATTGAGGATCTTGGCGGTCTCGCCCATGAACTTGACCCCAGCCACCACCACGGTCTGCGCCGCGTGCTGGTTGCCGAAACGGGCCATCTCCAGCGAGTCGGAGACGCAACCACCGGTTTCCTCGGCCAGGGCCTGGATCACCGGGTCGCAGTAGTAATGCGCCACCAGCACGGCGTTCTGCTTCTTCAGCTCGGCGGCGATCTCGCTGCGGTAGAAGGCTTCCTCCTCGACCGTCAGCGGCTTGGGCTGCTTGGCGGCAAGATGGGCCTGCACCAGCAGGCGTTCGGAAATCTGGGTCATGTCATCAAACCTGAGGGCGCTGAAACGCGAGCGGGCAGTATATCACCGGGCCCTGGGCCGCCCGCCAAACCGCTTTTTCGAGGCATAAAAAAAGCCAGTCTTTCGACTGGCTTTAGCGATATGGTGGGTCGTGTAGGATTCGAACCTACGACCAATTGGTTAAAAGCCAACTGCTCTACCGACTGAGCTAACGACCCAACGCGGAGCGCATGATACTGATTTAATTCAGGAAATCAACACTCCAAAGAAAAAATTATGCGTAGCGGGTGGGATCGGCCACCCCGGCAGCCGCAAAACCCGCAGCGCGCAGGCGGCAGCTGTCGCACTTGCCACAGGCACGCCCGTCGTCGTCCGCCTGATAGCAGGACACGGTCAGGCCGTAGTCGACGCCGTATTGCACACCGATCTGCACGATCTGCGCCTTGGACAGATTCTGCAGCGGCGCCTGAATACGGAACCCTCGGCCTTCCACCCCCTCGCGGGTCGCCAGGTTGGCCACTCGCTCGAAGGCCTCGATGAACTGCGGACGGCAGTCCGGATACCCCGAGTAATCCACCGCATTCACACCGATGAAGATGTCGTGGGCGCCCAGCACTTCGGCCCAGCCCAGCGCCAGGGAGAGAAATACGGTGTTGCGCGCCGGCACGTAGGTGACCGGAATACCCTCGGTCGGCGCCTCGGGCACGGCAATGCTGCTGTCGGTCAGGGCCGAGCCACCGATGCCGTTGAGGTTGAGGCCGATCACCTTGTGCTCCACCACCCCCATCTGCCGCGCCACCCGCTCGGCCGCCTGCAGCTCGGCGCGGTGACGCTGGCCATAATCGAAACTCATGCTGTAGCAGGCGAAACCCGCCGCCTTGGCCTGGGCCAGGATGGTGGCGGAGTCGAGGCCACCGGAGAGCAGTACCACGGCTTTCTTGTCGGTCATGTCAGTGTCCCGGCTCGTCATTCCAGAGAATCTTGTGCAACTGCAACTGGAAGCGCACCGGCAGGTTGTCGGCGACGATCCAGTCGGCCAGGGCGCGGGCATCCACCTGCCCGTGGCTGGGCGAGAACAGCACCTCGCCGGCGCGCTGCTCAAGGCTGTACTCGATCAGCTTGGAGACAGCCCAGTCATAGTCCTCGCGCGAGCAGATGACGAACTTCACCTGGTCGTTGCCGGTCAGCTCATCCAGGTTGCTGTAGAGGTTGCGTGCAACTTCCTGCGAGCCCGGGGTCTTCAGGTCGACCACCCGACTGACCCGCCGATCCGTAGGGGCAATATCCATGGCGCCGCTGGTTTCCAGCGACACGCGATAGCCGGCGTCACACAGCTTCTCGAGCAACGGGATGCAATTGGGTTGCGCCAGCGGTTCGCCACCGGTGACGCAGACATAACGCGGCTTGAAGGCGGCCACCCGCTCGAGGATGGCCTCCAGGCTCATGATCTCGCCACCACTGAAGGCGTAGGCGGTGTCGCAGTACTGGCAGCGCAGCGGGCAGCCGGTAAGGCGGACGAATACGGTGGGCAGGCCACTGGTATTGGTCTCGCCCTGCAACGAGTAGAAAATCTCGGTAATACGCAGGTTTGTTTGCATGAGAGCACCGGGCGTGACGGCGAAACAGGCCATCCGCCTCCGTTGCGGGTGAATCGGGGCGGCGATAGTAACGAAAAAGCCCGCGACAGGCGCGGGCTTTCTGACCGAACGACGGACAAGTCAGGGCAAACGTTGCAGGTCGCGCTGCGCCAGTTGGGCGGCGGAAGAGCCCGGGTACTGGGCGATCAGCTGCTGCAGGATACCCTTGGCGCGATCGGTGTTGCCCAGACGCTGCTCGACATCGGCCAGCTTGAACAGCGAGTCCGGCACCTTGGCGTGAGTCGGGTAGCTGGCCGCAACCTGGGCGAAGGCCTTGCCGGCGCCCTGCAGATTGCCTTGGGCCAGGTTCACCTCACCCAGCCAGTACTGGGCATTGCCGGCGTACTGGCTCTGCGGGAACTTGCGCAGGAAACCTTCGAAGGCCTGGCTGGCCTTGGCAAAGTCCTTGGCCTTGATCAGGTCGAAGGCGGCGTCGTAATACAGCTTTTCCTTCGCCGGGTCGGCCGGCTCGTTGCTGGCTGCCGGGGCCTGCTGGGCCGGGTCAGCGGGAGTGCCGGCGGCGTTGATCGCGCCATCGGCAGGGGAATTCTGTGCAGGTGCCTGTGGTGCACCGGCGGCACCGCCTTGCAGGCGGCTGTCGAGATCCTGATAACGCGCCTGGCTTTCCTGCTTGAGGCGTGCGATCTCGTTCTGCTGTTCCTCAACCAGGCCACGCAGTTGCGCGATGTCCTGCTGCATCTGCTGCAGTTGCATGAACAGCTCGCCCTGCGCCGAAACCGGGGCGGCTGCCCCGGCTCCGGCGTAGGCGCCGCTCGTACCGTAACCGACCGGCGGATAGCTGCTCGCCGAGCCGCCATCCACCACGGGAACCTCCGCCACCGCCGCAAGCGGCAGGGCGAATACCAGAGAGGTCAGGACACGAGGGCACTTACGCATGGCGAATTACTTGCGCAGTTCGACGCGGCGGTTCTGAGCCCAGGAGGACTCGTCGCTGCCGGTAGCAACCGGACGCTCTTCACCGTAGGAAACCAGTTCCAGCTGAGCCGGGGAAACGCCCTGCAGCACCAGGTAGCGCTGAACGGCCTTGGCACGACGCTCGCCCAGAGCCATGTTGTACTCGCGGGTGCCGCGCTCGTCGGTGTGGCCTTCCAGAACGACGCGAGCGCCGTTGCCTTTCAGGTCCTTGGCGTGTACGTCCAGAGCGCGCATGGCTTCCGGCTTCAGGTCGGAGCTGTCGTACTCGAAGTAGAAGGTGGTGATGGCGCGCAGAGCGGCTTCTTCGCTCAGAGCACCGTCAACGCCGCTGCCGTTGGCGTTGTAGCCAGCGTTCGGGTCAACAGCGCCTTCGCCGGAGTTGTCGCCGCCTTTGGACGAGCAACCAACAGCCACGGCCAGGGCCAGGCTCAGAGCGGCAAATTTGCCAAATTTCAGCATTTCCATGGTGGAGCTCCTAATGAGTTCTAGGTGTGTTTACAGCAGAAAAAGTTGCTACCGCATCAGTTCAGGAAGGGAGACCAGGACGGCTCCCGAACATCACCTTGCGCGGTGGGAATCGGCAGTCTGACGCGTCCATTGGTGGACACGAGCATCAGCACTCCGCGACCCTGCTGGCGGGTGGCGTAGATTAGCATGGTGCCATTGGGCGCAACAGTGGGCGAGTCGTCCAGACTGGTCTCCGAGAGGATGCGCAGGCGGCTGGTTACCAGGTCCTGGGCGGCCACCTTGAAGTTGGTGAAACCGTCCTGGCGGTGAATCATCACCAGGGTCTTCTCGTCGGCCGACAGCTTCGGGTTGGCGTTGTAGTTGCCGGTGAAGGTCACACGCTGAGCCGCGCCGCCGTAGATGCTCTGCTTGTAGATCTGCGGCTTGCCGGCGCGATCGCTGGTGAAGTACAGGGTCTGCCCGTCCTTGCCCCAGAACGGCTCGGTCTCGATCGAGCCGGAATTGGTCACGCGCTGGATCTGACGACTGCCCAGGTCCATCACGTAAATCTCCGGGTTGCCGTCCTTGGAAAGCACGAAAGCCAGGCGATTGCCATCCGGCGAGAAAGCCGGGGCGCCGTTGAGACCTTCAAAGTTGGTCAGCTGCTCGCGGCGACCGGTGTCGATGTGCTGCATGAAGATGCGCGGGCGACGCTGCTCGAAGGACACATAGGCGATGCGGCGGCCGTCCGGCGCATAGCGCGGCGAAAGGATCGGCTCGCGCGACTGCAGCAGGGTCACGCCACGGGCGCCGTCGTAGTCCGAGCGCTGCAGGGTGTAGCGGGTGTTGTTCACGCCGAAACGCTCAGCGGTGACGTAGAGCATCTTGGTGGAGAAGGCGCCCTTGATGCCGGTGAGCTTCTCGAAGGCCTGGTCGGCGATATGGTGAGCCATGTCGCGCAGCTGGTCGGTGGTACCACCGACGGTGCCGGCCACCACCTGCTGCTGGGTCGCCACGTTGAACAGGGCGAACTGCACCTGCAGACGCGCGCCGCTCGGCACGATGCTGCCGACCATCACGTACTGGGCGCCCAGGGCCTGCCAGTCGCGGTAGATGATCTCGGCCGCCGAGGTCGGCAGGCTGATCATGTTCTGCCGCGGGATGGGCTCGTACATGCCGCTGTTGCGCAGGTCGTTGCCGATCACGGTGGCCAGGTCCTCGGGCAGCACGGTGCCACCCTGCCAGCCAAAGGGCACTACGGCGATGGGAATGGCACGGTCGCTGCCGGTCGAGACCACCAAGGGGTCTGCCGCTTGCACGGCCCCCGCGAGCAGGGCCAGGCCGAGCAGCGCTATACGAATCAAGCTGTTCACAGAGACAAATCCTCCGGTTTGAAAATCATCCGCCGCTGACGGTACATGGCGTTGAAAGTGGCACTATCGACTTGCTGCATTTCAGGAATACGCACAACGTTCTTCACTGCCGCGACAGCCGAGGCATCGAACGGCGAATCGCCACTGGAACGGGTAACCGAGGCATTGACGATGGTGCCATCGGGCAGCATCTGGATCAGCACCTCGACACTCATGCCGTTGCGCGCCGATGGCGGTCGCTGCCACTGCTCGCTGACCAGCTTGATGATCAGGTCGTCGAGACTGCCCGCCACCTTGTCGCCCACCTCGTCGGCCAGCGCTTGCTGACGTTCGGTGGTGTCGCCCAGCAGTTCCGCCAGCGCCTGTGCCTTCTTGTCCTCGGCGGCCTTGCGTGCGGCCTCCTGGGCTTTTTTCTTCGCGGCCTCGGCAGCGGCCTTCTTCTTGGCCTCTTCCGCCGCCTTCTTCTTCGCCTGCTCAGCCGCCTTCTTGCGCGCTTCCTCGGCAGCCGCTTTCTTCTTCTCTTCCTCGGCCTTTTTCTTGGCAACTTCGGCCAGCTTCTTCTGCTCAGCCGCTTTCTTCGCCTCTTCGGCCTTCTTGGCCTCGGCTTGCTTCTTCTCTTCAGCCTGTTTGGCCGCCGCGACTTTCTTTTGTTCCGCCGCTTCCTGCTTCTGCTGCTCTTCCTTCTTGGTCTCCAGCTGCTCCACCTCGTACTGGCGGGCCTTGGTCTTCTGCGCTTCGCCGGCGATCTTCTGGGTGGTCTGGGTAGTCGCCTGGCTCTGCGACTTCAACTGGTACAGGGTAGCCTGGACAATCGGCCGCGCCGGCGGCAATTCCGGGGCGAAGTGGAAGCTGACGAACAGCATGGCGAACAGCAGGACGTGAATGGTCACGGCCCAGACCGTTGGCCAGAAATAGCTTTCCGACGAGGAGCGCACGCTCTTCTGCTGCATCAGGGCGCCTCGGTGATCAGCCCGACGTTGCCCACGCCGGCTTCCTGCAGACCGCCCATCACGGCCATGACCGAGCCGTAGTCGACCGACTTGTCGCCGCGCACGAACACCTGCACCTTCTTACCCTGGGCAGCGTTCTGACTCATGATCGCGCTCACCGTCTGCACCAGTGCCGGCAGTGCGGTCGCGGTTTCGCTGGCCTTGCCCTGGTCCGGATCGACTTCGTCACCCATGTTCCAGTAGTAGGTCTTGTCGGCCTTGATCGAGATGGTCAGCACGCGGGAGTCATTGTCCTGCGGCAGCACCTCGCTGGAGACCTTGGGCAGGTCGACCTTGACGCCCTGATTGAGCATCGGCGCGGTCACCATGAAGATCACCAGCAGCACCAGCATCACGTCGATATAAGGCACGACGTTCATCTCGGAGACCGGCTTGCGTCTGTTGCGAATTCTGGCCATGGGCTGAGCCTCAGTCCTCGCTGGTGTGCACTTTGCGGTGCAGGATCGCCTGGAACTCGTCAGCGAAGGTGTAGTAACGACTGATCAGGCGATCGCCACCGGCGGAAAAACGGTTGTAAGCGATCACCGCCGGAATGGCAGCGAACAGACCGATGGCGGTGGCGATAAGGGCCTCGGCGATACCCGGGGCCACGGTGGCCAGAGTCGCCTGCTGTACCTGGGCCAGGCCGCGGAAGGAGTTCATGATGCCCCACACGGTACCGAACAGGCCGATATAGGGGCTGGTGGAGCCGACGGTGGCGAGGAACGGCAGGCTCTGCTCGAGCTTCTCCTCCTCACGCGAGATGGCCACGCGCATGGCACGGGCCACGCCGTCCATAACCGCATCCGGATCGACGCCAGACTGCTGGCGCAGGCGGGAGAACTCCTTGAAGCCGGCGCGGAAGATCTGCTCGACACCGCAATCCGGATCGGGGTTGCTGCCGGCCTGGCGGTAAAGCTTGGACAGGTCGATGCCGGACCAGAAGCGCTCCTCGAACACCTCCAGCGACTTTTTCGCCGCCCGCAGCATGGTGCTGCGCTGGAAGATCATGATCCAGGACACCACCGAGGCGGCGACCAGGCTCAGCATGACCAGCTGCACCACCAGACTGGCGTTGCTGATCAGGCTCCACATCGACATATGGTCAACGGCGTTGGCTGTTGCTTCCACGCTACTCTCCTGCTGTGACTTGACCCATGCCGGCGAAGGCTGCACGCAGCGCTTCGGGAATGGCACGGGGTTTCAAATTGTCGGTGCGCACACAGGCCACCACGAACTGCCCCTCGCAGAGCAGCGCCTCATCCGTTGCCCGCCGCACCTGTTGACGAAAGCGCAGGCTGGCACGGTTTAACTCGATCACCTCGGCCGTGATAAAAAGTTCGTCGTCCAGCCGGGCCGGCGCGTGATAGCGCGCCTCGGCGGAATGCACGACGAACAGCAGGTTCTCCCCCGCCAGCTGCGACTGGGCGAAACCCAGACTGCGCAGGCACTCGGTACGAGCCCGCTCCATAAACTTGAGGTAGTTGACGTAGTAGACGATGCCGCCGGCGTCGGTGTCCTCGTAATACACCCGACACTTGAGGGCAAAAGGCTGGGCCTCGTTTTGCGCGCGCATACTCTAGTGTTTACTCCTGGCCTTGCCAATCCGGGCAAGCCGTTGTTTTTCGACTATTCGTTGCCGTCGAACAGATCCGCGACCGGCGCTTCGCCCAGGCGCTTCGGCAAATTCAGGCCGAAGTGCAGGTAGGCGTGCCGCGTCACCACCCTGCCCCGCGGCGTGCGCATGATGTAGCCCTGCTGGATCAGGTAAGGCTCGAGCACGTCCTCGATGGTGCCGCGCTCTTCGCCAATAGCCGCCGCCAGGTTGTCGATACCCACCGGCCCGCCGTCGAACTTGTCGATCATGGCCAGCAGTAGACGCCGGTCCTGGTGATCGAAGCCACGTTCGTCGACATCCAGCATGTTCAGCGCCTGGTCGGCGATGCCACGGCTGATCTGCCCGCCGGCGCGCACCTCGGCGAAGTCGCGCACGCGGCGCAGCAGGCGGTTGGCGATACGCGGCGTGCCACGGGCGCGACGAGCGATCTCGAAGGCGCCTGCGGGGTCGATATGCAGCCCGAGAATGCCGGCCGAACGGCTGACGATGGTGGCGAGGTCCTCGCTGGAGTAGAACTCCAGGCGCTGGACGATGCCGAAACGATCGCGCAGCGGATTGGTCAGCATGCCGGCGCGGGTGGTGGCGCCGACCAGGGTGAAGGGCGGCAGGTCGAGCTTGATCGAGCGCGCGGCCGGGCCCTCGCCGATCATGATGTCGAGCTGGAAGTCCTCCATGGCCGGATACAGCACTTCCTCGACCACCGGCGACAGGCGATGGATCTCGTCGACGAACAACACGTCGCCCGGTTCCAGATTGGTCAGCAGCGCGGCCAGGTCGCCCGGGCGCTCCAGCACCGGGCCCGAGGTACTCTTGATCGATACGCCCATTTCCTGGGCGATGATGTTGGCCAGGGTGGTCTTGCCCAGACCGGGCGGGCCGAAGATCAAGGTGTGGTCGAGGGCTTCCTGACGGTTCTTGGCAGCCTGGATGAACAGTTCCATCTGCTCGCGCACCACCGGCTGGCCGATGTATTCAGCCAGCGCCAGGGGGCGGATGGCGCGATCCAGCTGCTCATCGCGGTCGCGGCTGCTGGCGGTAATGAGACGGTCGGCTTCGATCACTGCTTAGACCATGCCCTTGAGGGCTCGACGGATCATTTCTTCGCTGGACAGCCCCTCTTCCTTGATCGCCGCCACGGCCTTGCTGGCTTCCTGCGGCTTGAAGCCGAGGGCGATCAATGCGCTCAAGGCATCGTTCTCCGCGCTTGAGACTGCCACGCCGGCACGAGGTTCCACCACCAGCGTGGCGATGGACGGCATGGTCTCCCAGGCCTTGAAGCGATCCTTGAGTTCGACCAGCAGGCGCTCGGCGGTCTTCTTGCCGACGCCCGGGATCTTCACCAGGGTCGAGGTGTCCTGGGCCTGCACGCAGCGCACCAGCTCGTCCACTTCCAGACCGGACATCAGCGCCAGGGCCAGCTTGGGGCCGACGCCATTGAGACGGATCAGCTCACGAAATAGCTCGCGCTCGCGCTTCTCGAAGAAGCCGTAAAGCAGGTGGGCATCCTCGCGCACCACCAGATGGGTGTGCAGCGTCACCGGCTGCCCCACCGCCGGCAGGCGGTAAAGCGTGGTCATCGGCACTTCCAGCTCATAGCCGACGCCATTCACGTCGAGGATCAAATGTGGCGGCTGCTTCTCCGCCAGGGTGCCCTTGAGGCGTCCGATCACGAATTCGCTTCCTTCTATTACAGGCGCAGGCGACCGCTGCGCCGTTTGGCACCGAGCAGCCCATGGGGAATCAGGCTCTGCCGGTGATGGGCATGGCAGAGGGCGATGGCCAGGGCATCGGAGGCGTCGATCTGCGGCTTCTGGGTGAGCTTGAGCAAGTGCATGACCATCATCATCACCTGCTGCTTGTCCGCCCCGCCGGTACCGGCGATGGCCTGCTTGACCTGGCTGGCGGTGTATTCATTGACGTCCAGCCCCGCCTCGATACCGGCGACTATCGCCGCGCCGCGCGCCTGACCGAGCTTGAGCGCGGAGTCGGCGTTCTTGGCCATGAATACCTGCTCGATACCCATGGTCACTGGCCCGTGCAGGCGAATCACTTCGCCCACACCGCGAAACACCACCTGCAGGCGGCTGGCCAGGTCGCCATCGCCGGTGCGGATACAGCCGGAGGCCACGTATTCGCACCCACGCCCGGTATCACGCACCACACCGTAACCGGTGGTGCGCGAACCAGGGTCGATGCCGAGAATCAGGGTCATGCCGGGTTCAGCTCCACGCGCCTGGGCACTGTCTATTTATCCAGCCGCGAGTATACGGAGGGCCGCGCATATAAAAAAGCCGGAAGCGCGCGAGGCGACTTCCGGCTTCGGCCGACGCAGCGGGATCAGTCCAGCTGCTCCATGATCTCGTCAGGGATTTCGGCGTTGTGGTAGACGTTCTGCACGTCGTCCAGATCTTCCAGCATGTCGATCAGCTTGAGCACCTTCTTGGCGGTGTCCAGATCGGTGATCGGCGCCATGGTCGAGGGAATCATCGCCACTTCGGCCTCTTCACCCTTGAAACCGGCAGCGGTGAGCGCCTCGTTGACCGCCAGGAAGTCGGCGAAGCTGGTCGACACCAGCGCCGAGCCGTCCTCACCCATCTCCACATCATCGGCGCCGGCCTCCAGGGCCGCCTCCATCAGCGCGTCCTCGCTCACGCCAGGCGCGAAGCTGATCTGCCCCTTGCGTTCGAACATGTAGGCCACCGAACCGTCGGTGCCGAGGTTGCCACCGCACTTGGTGAAGGCGTGACGCACTTCGGCGGCGGTACGGTTACGGTTGTCAGTCATGGCTTCAATGATGATCGCCACGCCACTCGGCGCGTAGCCCTCGTAGCTCAGCTCGATCATGTTGTCGGCTTCGGTGTTGCCGGCACCGCGGGCGATGGCGCGGTCGATCACGTCGCGCGACATATTGGCGGTCAGCGCCTTGTCGACCGCCAGGCGCAGGCGCGGATTATCCGCCGGCACCGGACCGCCATGCTTGGCCGCCACGGTCAGCTCACGAATCAGCTTGGTGAAGATCTTGCCGCGCTTGGCGTCCTGGCGCCCTTTGCGGTGCTTGATGTTGGCCCATTTGGAATGACCGGCCATAACTCACTCCGTCAGTTTCAATCGATTTTGTCGTGCCTGAATGCAAGGAGCCTGGCATGCCAGGCTCCTGTTGCTAACGCTTACTCAGCCTTGGGCTGTTCGCGCAGGCGAATATGCAGCTCGCGCAGCGCCTTGGCGTCGACGATGCCCGGGGCCTGGGTCATGACGCAGGCCGCACTCTGGGTTTTCGGGAAGGCGATCACTTCACGAATCGAGCTGGCGCCGGTCATCAGCATCACCAGACGGTCCAGACCGAAGGCCAGGCCGCCATGGGGCGGAGCACCGAACTTCAGGGCGTCGAGCAGGAAGCCGAACTTCTCCTGCTGCTCGTCTTCATTGATGCCCAGCACGCGGAACACGGTCTGCTGCATGGCCTTGTCGTGGATACGGATGGAACCGCCGCCCAGCTCGGTACCGTTAAGCACCATGTCGTAGGCACGGGACAGGGCAGCAGCCGGGTTGACCTCCAGCTCTTCCGGGGTGCACTTGGGCGCGGTGAACGGGTGGTGCATGGCGGTCAGGCTGCCGTCGTCGTTTTCCTCGAACATCGGGAAATCGACCACCCACAGCGGCGCCCACTCGCAGGTGAGCAGGTTGAGGTCGTGGCCGACCTTGATGCGCAGCGCGCCCAGGGCGTCGCAGACGACCTTGGCCTTGTCGGCACCGAAGAACACGATATCGCCGTCGACGGCGCCGACGCGGTCGAGGATGACCTTGAGATTGTCTTCCGGAATGAACTTGACGATCGGCGACTGCAGGCCTTCGACGCCTTTGGCGCGCTCGTTGACCTTGATGTAGGCCAGGCCCTTGGCGCCGTAGTTGCCGACGAACTTGGTGTAGTCGTCGATCTGGCTACGCGGCATGGACGCGGCACCCGGCACGCGCAGGGCGGCAACGCGACCTTTCGGATCGTTGGCCGGGCCGGAGAACACCTTGAACTCGACGTCCTTGAGTTGGTCGGCGACATCCACCAGCTCCAGCGGGATGCGCAGGTCCGGCTTGTCGGAGCCGAAACGGCGCATGGCCTCGGCCAGGGTCATGTGCGGCAGCTCGCCGAACTCGACGCCCAGTACTTCCTTGAACAGGTTGCGGATCATGGTCTCGGTGAGGCCCATGATGTCGTTCTCGTCGAGGAAGCTGGTCTCGATGTCGATCTGGGTGAATTCCGGCTGACGGTCGGCGCGCAGGTCCTCGTCGCGGAAGCACTTGGCGATCTGGTAGTAGCGGTCGAAGCCCGCGACCATCAGCAGCTGCTTGAACAGCTGCGGCGACTGCGGCAGGGCGAAGAAGCTGCCGGCGTGGGTGCGGCTCGGCACCAGGTAGTCACGCGCGCCTTCCGGGGTGGCGCGGGTCAGAATCGGGGTCTCGACGTCGAGGAAGCCATTGTCGTCCAGGTAGCGACGGATGCTGCTGGTGATGCGCGAGCGCAGCTTCAGCTTGGCGGCCATTTCCGGGCGGCGCAGGTCGATGAAGCGATAACGCAGACGGGTTTCCTCGCCCACGTCGGAGTACTCGTCCAGCGGGAAGGGCGGGGTCTCGGCCTGGTTCAGCACTTCCAGCTCGTAACCCAGCACCTCGATGGCGCCGCTAGCCATGTTGGCGTTGCGCGCACCCTCGGGGCGCAGACGCACCTTGCCGGTGACCTTGACCACATATTCGCTGCGCACGCGGTCGGCCTTGGCGAAGGTTTCGGCGCGATCCGGGTCGAATACCACCTGGGCCAGACCTTCACGGTCACGGATATCGAGGAAGATCACACCACCATGATCACGACGGCGGTGCACCCAGCCGCAAAGGGTGATTTCCTGGCCATCCAGGCTCTCGTTCAACTGGCCGCAATAGTGGCTGCGCATCATGGTCGTGGTTCGCTTCTCTAGATCAGTCTTGAATTCGCGCCCGGCGATACCGGGCAACAGCGAGCATTTTCTGCAAAACGATGGGGAAAGCACCGAAACAGGCGACTAACGGCGCCCAGCGCCGGGACCGAGGCGTTTCCGCATCCGCAGACAAGGGGCGGGATTATATAGGGTTAATCGTACCCGCGCAGCCACCGCCCCGCGGCCTTCCTATACTGAAGGTCTAGCCCCGCGGAGACCGCCCCATGGCCCTGCATCGCCCCGCCGACATTTCCAGCGACCTGCTGGAGGATTTCCGCCTCGACACCAAGGAACAGCTACCGCGCTGCGAGCAGTTGCTGATTGAACTGGAGCGCCATCCACAGGATGGCGATCGCCTGCGTGAACTGTTCCGCCTGGTGCACACGATCAAGGGCAGCCTGGGCTATGTGGAGCTGAACGACCTGCTACCGCTGCCCCAGGCCATGGAAGATGTTCTGGGCAGCCTGCGCGAAGGCACGCTGCGTTTCGACAGCCTGCTCGGCGACATCCTGCTGCTCAGCCTGGATCAGCTACGCCAGCTCATCGACGCCGCCCTGGGCCTGACCGACGCCCCCGACCCACAGCAGATCGCCAGCCAGTGCCAGGCTCTGCGAGCCCTGGCAACTGCCCCGGAAACTCGCCAGACCGAGATCCGTCGCACCCTGCTGCAGCATCTGGACCCCAATACCCGCCTGCAACCGAAAGAGATCGATCATGAGCAGCTTCCGCAGCTGCTGGCACGCCACGACATCACCCTGGACGCCGACCTGCTGTTTTTTACCGACCTGATGGCCACCAGCGAGCGCCGCTCACCCTTCTGGCAAGGCCGCGGCCAGCGCACGCTAGAACTCACCCTGGCACTGAACGAGACCGCCGGCCGCCCGGTGGAGCCCGCACAGCTGGCCGCCGCCGTGTGCCTGCACGATCTTGGCATGGCTTTCCTGCCGCTCGACCTGCTGCACAAGGGCAGCGAACTGAGCCGAGAAGAACGTCGACAGATGCAATCACACCCACGCCAGGCCAGCGAACTGCTCAAGCGCATGCCCGCCTGGGCCAGCGCCAGCGAGATCATCCTGCAACACCAGGAACACGCCGACGGTAGCGGCTACCCCAAGGGCCTGCGCGAAGCGGAAATCCACCCGGGAGCACTGCTGCTCAACATCGTCGACACCTTCGACGCCCGCACCCACGAGCGCGCCCACCAGACACTGAGCAAACGCCCACGCCTGCGTGCCATCCTGGAAATCAACAACCTGGCAGGCCAGCAGTTCAGCGCCCACTGGGTCGACATCTTCAACCGCACCTTGCAGGAACACCCCGAGCTGGCACACCAACAGTGATAGGCCGCAAGCATCGAACCGATTGATATAAGACAAGAGGTTTACGGAACTAGCCGTGATAGCCTGCAGTCATCAAGGGGAGTCTTTGCCCTGAACATCTGAGAGGAGAAAAAGGCATGGAAATCAATATCGGCATCGCCGAACAGGATCGCGCCGCCATCGCCGAAGGCCTGTCCCGCCTGCTCGCGGACACCTACACCCTGTACCTGAAGACCCACAACTTCCACTGGAACGTCACCGGCCCGATGTTCAACACCCTGCACCTGATGTTCGAGGCGCAGTACACCGAACTGGCCCTGGCCGTTGACGCCATCGCCGAGCGCATTCGCGCCCTGGGCTTCCCTGCGCCGGGCACCTACGCCGCCTACGCCCGCCTGTCCTCAATCAAGGAAGAAGACGGCGTGCCGAACGCGCAGGACATGATCAAGCTGCTGGTGCAAGGCCAGGAAGCCGTAGTGCGCACTGCGCGCGGCATCTTCCCGCTGCTGGACAAGGTCAGCGACGAACCGACCGCCGACCTGCTCACCCAGCGCATGCAGGTACACGAAAAAACCGCCTGGATGCTGCGCAGCCTGCTCGCCGCCTGACCATCCCCGCGCCTTCAAAGGGCCCGGCTAGACCGGGCCTTTTGCTAGGCGAGAGGCACACGACTACTCTATCCTTTGCGTATTACCTCTTTTTACCTCAGTGAATTGCATGAGCCAGCCGACCAAAGCACCCTCCCTGCTAGAGCTCTTTCCCGAAGAGACCCGTGAGGCTGCGGATCTGCTCAAGCAAGCGGTGCCGCACATGGTGCGCCACGACATCCCCCCAAACCCGATCCACTACGCACTGTGGTACAGCTACTGCAAAGGCTCCGAGCCGGAACTGAACCGCCGCCTCGACAAGACCGTCAAGGACTTCTCCAGCTTCCCACCAGAGACTGCCACCAAACTATTCCGTGACTTCATCATTCGTGGTGAGCTGGAAGAGGCGCGCGCCGGCCAGCAGCAGGTCATCGAACTGGTCGACGATATCGAAGGCGATGTACAGCGCAGCGTGACGGGCAGCCAGCACTATCAGACCAGCCTGTCTCAAGGCCTGGCCGCCCTGCAGGAGCCTATCGTTGACGACCTGCCGAATGTCCTCAACGAACTCCAGCAAAGCACCCTGCAGATGCAGGATCAGCAGGAACGCTTTCTTTACCGCTTGCGAGCAGCCCAGGCCGAAATTCAGAACCTGCGCACTCAACTCGAGCGCGCCCAGGCCGCTGCCACGCTGGACAGTCTGACTCACGTATTCAACCGCCACGCGTTCACCCGCCTGCTGGAGCAGGCACTGGCGGGCGACACCACTGGTCTCGCCCTGGTCATGCTGGATATCGACCACTTCAAGCAGTTCAACGATCAGTACGGACACCCGCTGGGCGATCGCGTGCTGCAGCATGTCGGCCAACTGCTGCGCGACCTGCTGCCGGCACGAGGCATCGCCGCACGCTATGGCGGTGAAGAGTTCTGCGTGATCCTGCGAGACTGCCCGGACATCAGCACCGCCAACAGCTTCGCCGAGCAACTGCGCCAGAAGATCCAGGCCCTGCGCGTGAAGGTACGCAGCACTGACAAGGTACTGGATACCATCACCGCCTCCTTTGGCCTCACCATGGCCGAGCCGGGCGATACTTTCGACAGCCTCGTCACCCGAGCCGACGACGCCCTCTACCAGGCCAAGCGCAACGGTCGCAATCAGGTCCACCCCTCCAAACCAGAAGCCGCTCTAAGCGCTTGATTTGAGCGGATATCTCCTTTGCGGTTAAATAGGTGCCGTGCCGTCATGTTGCGGCATAGGCGGGTCATGCTCGGCCAATCCATCGAGTCGAACAGCACCGCTCTCTGATTGACCACCCTCGATAAGTGAGTTCTCTGGATATGTTGAAGATCGTTCACCTGATCACAGGCGGCGGCGCACTGCTGCTGTCGTTCGCACCCAGCCTACAAAGCCAGACTCCAGGCTTCCTGCAACACCCCGATGCGCTGTACCTGGCCATGTTCGGCCTGATCAACCTGCTCGTCGCCCCCGTCGTATCCGGCCGCCAACAGGGTCTGCGCAATCAGTTGCAGGCACTGGTCAGTGCGCTACTGGTCTTCGCCAGCGTGCTGCAGGCACTCATCCTGCTCGCACCGCTGCCACAGATCGGCGAGCAGCCCGCCATCTGGTTGAGCCTGGTCGTGCTAGCCATTGCCTGCGCACTGCACCTCGCGATCAGTTTTGGCAGCACCAGCGCCCGGACCAGCCCCACGCAGAGCCAGATCAGCGACGAGAATCGCGAAACCGGCACGGTGAAATGGTTCAACACCTCCAAGGGCTTCGGCTTTATCTCCCGCGACAGCGGCGACGACATCTTCGTGCACTTCCGGGCGATTCGCGGCGATGGCCACCGCGTCCTGGTCGAAGGCCAGCGCGTCGAGTTCTCGGTGATGCAACGCGACAAGGGCCTGCAGGCAGAAGACGTGATCATTGCCCTGCCCGGCTACCGCTGAAGCCGCAAAGCCAAAAGCCAAAAGCCAAAAGCCCGCTTAACGCGGGCTTTTTTCTGCCTTTAATAGTGTGGCGGCGGTGCCTCGTCTTCCGCGATGCCGAACTGCCCCGCCATCTCCTCCTGACGACGCGCCAGCACGGCAATCTGCAACTGCAGACGCTCGATGACCTTTTGCTGCTCCACCACCACGTCATTAAGGGTCGCGATAGTGTCGTCCTGAAAAGCCAACCGACTCTCCAGCTCGACCACTCTGGATTGCAGATCCATAGCCTAACCCTCGATGAAGTGGAAATCGGCAGTCAACACAAGGCGCAGACGCTCACGCACCAAAGCGATCTCTGCATCTGTATAGGCCCGCGCAGGGAGACGCCCCCATACCGGCGCCGGCCAGGCAGGATCCTCACGACGACGCACGATGACATGCATATGCAGCTGACTGACGACATTACCCAGCGTGGCCACATTCATTTTGTCGGCAGAGAAAGCGTCCTTGAGCACCTCCGCCAGACGCGTGGTCTCACCCCAGAGAGCCTGCTGATCGACAGCATCCAGCTGGAAGAGCTCACTGACCGCCTCCCGGCGCGGCACCAAGATGAACCAGGGATAGTTCGCATCATTCATCAACAGCAGCCGGCACAGGGGAAAATCCCCAACGACCAGAGTGTCCTGCTGTAAACGACTATCAAGACTGAACATCATGCTTCCCCCTCTATATCGGCAAGCTGCGCAGGATAAGGGCGCCCCTTGCACAATTCACCCCCTTTCAGACACCCCCGACGGGCGCAACAGGGACCCGCACAACAAACGCCCCAGAATCGAGCACCCCGATAACCATAGCGCCCACAAATCGAACGCCGTCTCAGACAACAACGTTACCGGCGAGTAGATTTTACCTACCCAGGTAACGCCAGCAGATGCACGACCTCCAATGGCGCTTAACCAACGTTCGCATCTGACCTCCAAGCCGCAGCGCAGAGAGCGCTCTTGCAAGGCCCCCAACGATGATCAAGTGATCAATCAGTCTTGAAACCGAGTTTTGTGCATGGAACTTGCTTAAACCAAAGTACCGTCGGAGTCGGCGTGTCGAGAAACACCCTACAACCCCCTAACCAGTTGGATTTGCAGGCTTTTCGGAACACACGACAGGTAGAACGTCGGCGGCAAAACTACAGATTCGCGACACCTGACATGCAAAAATGCGACGCACACGTAAATAAACCGTAGCGAATCGATGATAGCTGTCGCCAACTTGAGTCTCCGTGCTATAAGTTAGCGCCGACACAAAAAGAAAGAGCCGCCTAAAAACAAGACCTTGGGCAGCACAACTCTTCTAAACCAAAGGAGCATTCACAATGCAAGTGATGAAGTGGAGCGCACTGGCTCTGGCCGTGACCGCCGGTACCACCCAGCTGGCCTTCGCCAGCGCGCAGTCCGAATCCAAGGGCTTCGTTGAAGACAGCAGCTTCGACATCTTCAACCGCGCCCTGTACATGAACCGTGACTTCAAACACGGCTACTCCAACGTCAGCCCGGCAAACAAAGTAAAAGGCGACCGCACAGGCTACCGCGAAGAGACCGGCCTGGGCATTCGCCTGCTGTTCGAATCCGGCTTCACCCAAGGCACTGTAGGTGTCGGCGTTGACGCACACTCCCTGTCCAACATCAAGCTTGACAGCGGCCGCGGTCGTCACAGCAACGGCATCTTCGCCACCACCGACGAAGGTCGTGCTGATGACACCACCAGCGAAGTCGGCGGCGCCATCAAGTTCCGCATCTCCGATACCGTTCTGAAATACGGCAACCAGTTTGTGGCCAGCCCAGTGTTCTCCACCGATGACAGCCGCACTCTGCCGGAAGTCGCTACCGGTACCTACCTGGTGAGCAACGAAATCGAAGGCCTGGAACTGAGCGCCGGTCGCTTCACCGCGATGAACTCCCAGACCAATACCAGCCGCGACAGCCTCACCGACCCGATCAACGAAACCACGACACTGAAGTCGGCTAACATCTTCGGTGTCAGCTATGCCTTCACCGACAACCTGAGCGCCTCCTTCCATGCATCCGACGTCGAAGACTACTGGAAGAAGCAGTATGTCAACGTCAACTACACCTTGCCGCTGGCCGATGAACAATCCCTGAACTTCGACCTCAACGCATACCGCAGCAAAGATGACGGTGACGCACTCGGCAGCGAGCTGGATAACAAGGTGTGGAGCCTGCTGACCGCCTACAGCGTGGGCGCTCACAAATTCACCGTTGGTTACCAGCAATCCTCCGGCGACACCGGCTACCTCTATGGTATCGACGGTGGCGGCACCGTTTGGGTAGGCAACTCCGTTCAGATCTCTGACTTTGTCGGCCAAGACGAGAAATCCTGGCAGGTTCGCTACGACCTGGACATGACCACCTTTGGCGTTCCAGGCCTGAGCTTCATGACTCGTTACATCACCGGCGAAGATATCACCATTGCCGGCACCAACGAGGAAGGCAAAGAGCACGAGTGGAACGCCGAGGCCAAGTACGTCATTCAGGAAGGTGCCGCCAAAGACCTGTCCTTCCGCGTACGCCATGCCGTGCACCGCGCCAACACCGTGGAAAACGGTGCCAACTTCAAAGACCTGAACGATACCCGCGTAATTGTCGAGTACCCGCTGGACGTGCTGTAAGTCCAAGTAGTACTTAAATCAGTGCAAAAGAACCCGGCCTAGGCCGGGTTCTTTTTTATCGGGACGAGCCACTCAAAGCGGCAAGGCATAGGTCCCGGTGACATGCGCCACCAACTCCCCCTCTTCACCCTGCGAATAAAGCTGCACCTCGCACACCGCCTGGCGCTTCGACAGACGCAGGATGCGCGCCTCGGCAATCAGGTCGACAGGCTTGGGCCTGGCCAGGAAGTTGATATTAAGATTGGCCGTCACCGCCATCTCCATGCGCCCTAGCCTGCCCAACACCACCGCATACATGGCCGCATCGGCCAGCGCCATGATGGTCGGCCCCGACAAGGTCCCGCCCGGCCGCACCAGCTTGCCGTGAAACGGCACTCGCGCAACCGCCAGATCACTATCGAGACGCTCGATACGAAGGTCGATATCTTCCGCCATCGGCACACCCGCACGAATCAGCGCCTGCACCTGGTCAGCAGTCAGCTCCGCCATGTTCAACTCCCGGTCTGTCCTGTACGCCACCTGGCTGGCACCGTACAATGCCGAGTCATTATTTGCCCTCGCAACCGACATAACGGCCAAACATGCGTACCAGTCAGTACCTGCTCTCGACCCTCAAGGAAACTCCCTCCGACGCCGTAGTGATCAGCCATCAACTGATGCTGCGTGCCGGCATGACCCGCAAGCTGGCCTCCGGCCTGTACACCTGGCTGCCAATGGGTCTGCGCGTACTGCGCAAGGCCGAAGCCATCGTGCGCGAGGAAATGAACGCTGCCGGCGCATTGGAAGTTCTGATGCCGGCCATCCAGCCGGCCGAGCTGTGGCAGGAGTCCGGACGCTGGGAGCAGTACGGCCCGGAACTGCTGCGCATCAAGGACCGCCATGATCGCGAGTTCTGCGTCGGCCCGACCCATGAGGAAGTCATCACCGATCTGGCGCGCAACGAGCTGAACAGCTACAAGCAGCTGCCGATCAACCTGTACCAGATCCAGACCAAGTTCCGCGACGAAATCCGTCCGCGCTTCGGCCTGATGCGCGGCCGTGAATTCCTGATGAAGGATGCCTATTCCTTCCATCTGGACCAGGCCTCGCTGCAGGAAACCTATGACCGCATGCATCAGGCCTACTGCAACGTGTTCACCCGCCTGGGCCTGAACTTCCGTCCGGTGCAGGCCGATACCGGCTCCATCGGCGGCACTGGCTCCCACGAATTCCATGTGCTGGCCGAGTCCGGCGAAGACGATATCGCCTTCAGCGACACCTCGGACTACGCAGCCAACATCGAGAAGGCCGAGGCCATCCCGCGCGAGAAAGAGCGCGGCGCCGCCACCGAGGAACTGCGCCTGGTCGACACGCCGAACGCCAAGACCATCCCTGATCTGGTCGAACAGTTCGGCCTGGCCATCGAGAAAACCGTCAAGACCCTGGTGGTCCACGCAGCCGAGGAAGGCAAGCTGATCGCCCTGATCATCCGTGGCGACCACGAGCTGAACGAAATCAAGGCCGCCAACCACGAGCTGGTCGCTAGCCCGCTGGTGTTCGCCTCGGAGGCCGAGATTCGCGCCGCCATCGGTGCCGGCCCGGGCTCCCTGGGCCCGCTGAACCTGCCGATCACCTGCCTGGTAGACCGCAGCGTGGCACTGATGAGCGATTTCGGCGCCGGCGCCAACATCGACGACCAGCACTACTTCGGCCTCAACTGGGAGCGCGACCTGCCGCTGCCGGCGGTTGCCGACCTGCGCAACGTCGTCGAAGGCGATCCCAGCCCGGATGGCCAGGGCACCCTGGTGATCAAGCGCGGCATCGAGGTCGGGCATATCTTCCAGCTGGGCACCAAGTACAGTGAGGCCATGGGCTGCAAGGTACTGGGCGAGAACGGCAAGCCGGTCACCCTGATCATGGGCTGCTACGGCATCGGCGTATCGCGCGTGGTAGCTGCCGCCATCGAGCAGAACTACGATGAGCGCGGCATCCTCTGGACCGACGCCCTGGCCCCCTTCCAGATCGCCATCGTGCCGATGAAGTACGAGAACGAAGCCGTGCGCGAGGCGACCGACAAGCTCTATGCCGAGCTGACCGCCGCCGGCTACGAGGTGCTGCTGGACGACCGCGACAAGAAAACCAGCCCCGGCGTGAAGTTCGCCGACATGGAACTGATCGGCATCCCGCACCGTATCGTGGTCAGCGAGCGCGGCCTGGCCGAGGGCAACCTCGAGTACAAGAGCCGTCGCGACAGCGAGAGCCAGCAAATCCCGGCGGCCGAACTGCTGCCGTTCCTCTCCACCCGCATCCCACGCTGAGTCGCAAGTAGCCCGCATGTTCCAGCGAACCACCCTGCGCACTGGCGCCGCCCTGATCGGCGCCCTCCTCCTCGCCGGCTGTGCCAACCACCTGCCACAGCGTAGCGAGCATGAGGAACGCTTCGAGCGCCGTCTGCTCGACCACAGCCTGCAGATCGACGTGGGCGAGCCACGCGTACTGGAACTGCCGCAGCGCCGGGTACGCATCAACGAGCAGAAGACCTTCGAAGTCACCGAGTTCGAGGTCACCCGCCGCTACGATCGCTATACCCCCTACCAGCCCTGGCGCGAGCTTTACGAAGTACCGCTGGGGGCGGTGGCGGTGGTCGCTGGCGTGGGCGCCAACGTGCTCAACGTGGTCATGCTCGGCCGCCTACCGGACAGCGTGACCAAGGACTGGATCAGCTACGGCGTCGCCGGCCTCAATCCGGCAATGAACGTCGAGTCCAATGGTCGTGCCGAACAGAACCTGGCCGCCATCGAGGAAACCCAGCGCGACAGGCGTACGGAATACTCCAGTTTGCCCTGGGCGGAGCGTCCGGTGCTGGTCAAGGCCGGCAAGGACGAGCTGGAGCTGACCACCGACCGCAACGGTGTGCTGCGCCTCAACCTGCTCGACGGCCCGTTCGCCGAGCATGATGCAGCTCTGATCGGCAACCTGCTGCTCAGCGTCGAAGACCCGCAGGATGGCACCCGCGCCGAAGCCAACCTGCTGGTCAGCCGCAGTCTGCGCGGCAAGCTGCGCGAGGCTCACGCCCTGATCTATGACGACCTCGAAGATGACGAAGTCAGCCAGTGGGTCCATCGGGTCAAGCGCCTTTCCGACCTCGGCCTGGAAGAGGAAGCCAGCGAACTGGAACAGAGCCTGATCGAACTGACCCGCAACGATCCGGAGCTGCAGGAAGAGTTCCTCAAGGCACTGATGAAGGATGCCGGGCGCCTGGCCGCCGACCCCGGCGAGGACTGAGCCAGTGCTGGGCAGGACCGGAGCGCTCTAGCGCCGTACGACGAAGCCGGTGACGCCCTGCACCGGCTGCTGTTCCAGCACCAGCGCATCGACCCGAGCGCGCTCGGGACCTCGCCCCAGCCAGACCTCCAGCTCACGCACCGCCGACTCTTCACCCTCGACCAGCACCTCGACCCGGCCATCGGCCAGGTTGCGCACCCAGCCGTTCAGATCGAGACGCTCGGCCTCATCCTGCGTGCACTGGCGAAAGCTCACGCCCTGCACCTTGCCACTGACAAAACCGTGTAGGCAGATCTGCATCGTCGTTACTCCTGGGCCCGCCAGTGGGCCAGCCGCGCCTGCAGGCCCGCGGCCGTCTGTTCGCCGACCAGACGCTCGCGCAGCCTGCCATCGGCATCGATGATATAGGTGACCGGCAGCACATCATTGCGCGGCAGCTGCAGGCGCGCGGCCGGGTCCTGTGCCAACACGGTGAAGCGGATATCGAAGGCGTCGGTCACCTGTGCCAGCTTATCGCCCTGCACTCCGTCGAAATTGACCCCGATCACCCTCGCCCCATTACCTCCCAGCTCCGCTTCGAGGCGATTGAGCTGGGGAATCTCGGTGCGGCAGGGGCCGCACCACTCGGCCCAGTAATTGATCACCAACCACTGGCCATCCAGTTGTTCAGCCGGTACCTTTCGTCCATGCTGATCGACGCCCCAGTCGTCGGCGCAGCCGGCCAGCAGAAGCCCGGCAATCACACCTATTACCATCTGGAGTGGTCTTCCCATGCAATCGCTCCTCGTGTTCGCGGGGTTGGTATGACGCTGGATGCCCTGCATCTGGAAGTGCCGGATATTCTCGACGAGGACTCCCCGCCGCTGACCGACCTCAATGCTGCGCTGGCCGAAGCACGCCTGCAGCCTCGCGAGGAGGGCCTGCAACAGGTGCTGAGGCTGCTGTTTCGTCTGAACCGCAGCGCCATGACCTTACTGGAAAGACAGCGCGCCCTGCAAAGCCTGTGCGAGGAGTACCGCCACTACAGCAGCGCCCTGCGCGATGGCAGCGCGCCGTCGCCGTTGTTCGTGCATCTTTGTGACGAGCTGGCTGCGGGCTTCAAGCGTCTGTTGCTGCAGATCCTCCAGGGCCGTCAGCCATCGCGTCCGCACCTGGCCTGGTGCCTGTACATGGCCGAACACTTCCTGGCCCAGAGCCTGCTGCGCCACTACCAGCTGTATCTGGAACCGTCAGCCTCGCTGTGGAGCGACAGCCACCTGCTGTACTGGATAGGCGAGCATCAGGGCTGCCTCGATGAACACGTGGCCGCCCCCTTCCAGCCGGCACCTGCCGGTACGCTGCGCGGCCTCTACCAACAGATGTTGATACTGGCGCTGAGCAACCCCTTCCACATGGCCGAGGGCGAATGTGCAGTACTGTTCGGCGCCCTCACCCCCCTGGCCGAGCTGGCGCGCTTGCTGCCCTGGGACGACGAGGAAGAGCAGGAAGGACCGCTGATCGACCTCAGCCAGGCGCTACCATGCCTGCCCTACGATGGCGAAGCCAAAGGCAGCGCCGAGTACCTGCGGCGCCTGGAGCTGGGCGCCCTGCTGGTAGCCCTGCACGAACCCGCGCCGCTGCAGAGTGCGCGCGAGCGCGAGTTGCTCGAGCGGGTACGCCAGCACTGGCTGGGACGCCAGCAACGCCGCCACCCGCGCGCCGACTTCAGCGCCGACTGCAGGCTGGTGATCGGCCTCACCGCCATCCATGCGCAGCTACTGGAGAAACGCCCGAGCAGCTGCACCGCGCAGATGCTCGATGCCAGCGCCGGTGGCGCACGCCTGCTGTGCCACCGCGACCAGGCCACGCAACTGCCGGTCGGCCAGCTGATCCTGGTCATGCCGCACAGCGGTACGCCGACCCTGGCCCTGGTGCGCTGGCGCCACCTCAACCAGGAGGGGCTGTACCTCGGCCTGCGCTATCTCAAGGGACTGCCACGCGCCGCCTGGCTGCGCCGCGCCCCCAGCGCCCAGACCCACCCCGGCGTGCTGCAGAGCACGCCCGAGCCGGGAGCCGGATGGCACCACGGCCTGTGGTTGCCCTGCGGACAGTTCGTCGAAGGCGAGAACATCTGGCTGCAACTGGCCAACGTCAACAATCAGGCCGTATTGCCCCTGCCCGCCGCCAACCTCGGCACCTCGGAAGTGGTCCGCCACCCGCTGCGCCTGGCTTGAACCCTGAGACAGGTTCTGCGACGGAAGTCTCAGCCGAAAAAGGCTCAGCGCACAGATTGCCGGCGCAGCCCACCCCTATAATCGCGCCATTCCTATACCAATGAGTTCTGCCGGAGCCTTCATGACCCAAGCCAACGACAAGCTGATCGGCCCTGTACCTGCCAGCATCGTCAACAGCGCGCGTCTGAGCGTGACACCCTACGAAGGGCGCATTGGCGAGTACAACGTGGCGGTCTGGCTGCATCTGCCGGGGCTGGCGAATCTGCCGGTGTCGCTAATGGTGCGCTACCGCGATGGCAGCCAGGTGCGCGAAGTGGCGGTCGATCACGGCAAGGTCAATGCGCACAGCAAGGTGATGTTGTCCGGCATCGCTCGTCTGCCCCTGAAGCAGAAGATCGAAGACATGCAGATACGCCTGCGCTCGGCGGTGCCGGCACAAACCCTGATCGTCGAAGAACTGTTCGTGCAAGCCGTGGAGATCCAGGACAGCGCCTCCCGCCAGGCCATGGCCTGAGTCTTCCGGCTCTTTCCCCACCCCCGCCCCGGCGGGGGTTTTGTTTTTTGGCGCCTCAGAAAACGCCGAAACGCACCACGCTGCCGGGCTTGGCTGGCTCACTCTCTTCGGCGGCCTGACGCGCCAGAGCAGCCAGCGACTCCGGCCAGCGTGCGAAACGCAGGCCGGTAATGCGATTGAGCCGCTCCAGGGCTTCCTCGGAATCCCGCGGCTGCAACGGCACTATCTTGTTCTTGCTACTGCTCATCCACTCGACATCCCTGATCCGTTCAGGCCGCCGGCAGTCTGCCAGCATTTCGCTGGTTGATTGCCAGAAGCGTGCCAGCCCTTCCATGGCCGGAAATGTTGCGCCTTAGCGCCTAGGCAGCCCCATGCGACGGACTGCACCTCGCCCTAAACTGACTTTTTTCGTCACATCTGGCAAGCCTTCAGTCTCTGGCGTGCAGCCATTGCGCCAAGCTGCCCTCGAACAGCGCCGCCTGCTCCTCATGCAGCATGTCCAGGGCACGCCGCAACGCGGGATACCAGGCCTCGTCCAGCTGCTCCGGCAGTTGGGTCGGGCGTGGCAACGGCCAGGGGCTGTGGCCGAGTAAACGATGCAGGCTGTAGTGCTCGAGATCACGGCACAGTACCCAGCCGCCACCACTGGCGCGGCAGATCAACTGCTCGCGCTCGAGGAAGTCGAGCAGCTCCTCCCACTCGTCCTCCGGCAGCGGCCAGCCTTCGCGCTGCACGTCGGCATGGCGTACCGCCAGGCCACGCTGCTGGCTGTCGTGGAACACCCGCAGCACGCCGAGCAGCACCAGCAGGCGCGGCAACGCACGCCGGCGCCAGGTACGCGATGACGACAGGTTGCACACCAACTCGGCACCGAACAGCACGATCAGCCAGGACAGGTAGATCCACAGCAGAAACAGCGGCACCGTGGCGAAGGCCCCATAGATCAGCTGGTAGCCGGGAAACAGGCTGACAAACAGACCGAACATCGCCTTGGCCACTTCCACCAGCACCGCCGCGAACAACCCGCCGGTCAGCGCATGACGCAGCGGCACCCGGGCGTTGGGCACCGCCGAGTAGATCAGAGTGAACGCCGCCGTGCTGAACAGCAGCGGCGCGAAGGCCAACAGGGTCTTGGCGCCGATCAGCGCATCCGGCCCGGAGAGCAGCGACAGCGAGGTGATGTAGGTGGTCACGGCGAAACCCGCCCCCAGCAACAGCGGACCCAGGCTGAGGATCGCCCAGTACAGCAGGAAGCTGGAAATCCCGCGGCGCGGCTGGCGCACACGCCAGATGGCATTGAAGGTCTTCTCGATGGTCACCAGCATGAAGAAGGCAGTGACCGCCAGTAGTGCCACGCCGACCCAGGTCAGGTGTCGCGCCTGGGTAGTGAAGTCACGCAGGTATTGCTGCACCGTCTCGCCCGAGGACGGCACGAAGTTGCGGAAAATAAAGCTCTGGATCTGCTCACCGGTATCCTGGAAAGCCGGCACGGCCGAGAGCATGGCGAAGGTCACGGTCATCACCGGCACCACGGCGAACAGCGTGGTGTAGGTCAGCGCCGCGGCGCTGTTGATGGCACGGTCGGCGAAGAAACGCTGCAGCAGGAAACGCCAGAACTCCACCAGATCATCCAGCCGCTGTCGCATCCCCACTCCTTAGCCCGTAATGTCCTCTAGACGGCTAGAATAGCGCCCTCATTCGCCAATGGGCACTGCCAATGACCGACCTGACCCTCTACCACAACCCGCGCTGCTCCAAGTCCCGCGGCGCCCTGGAGCTGCTCGAAGCACGAGGCCTGGCCCCGACCGTGGTGCGCTACCTGGAAACCCCGCCCAGCGCCGAGGAGCTGCGCACCCTGCTAGGCAAACTCGGCATCGCCCCGCGCGAACTGCTGCGCAGCGGCGAGGACGAATACAAGGCGCTCGGCCTGGCCGACAGCAGCCTGAGCGACGAGCAACTGCTCGCCGCCATGGTCGCCCATCCCAAACTGATCGAGCGCCCTATCCTGGTTGCGGGCGAGCGCGCGGTGATCGGTCGGCCGCCGGAAAAGGTCCTGGAGCTGCTGGCATGAGCGCGCCCTATATCCTGGTGCTGTATTACAGCCGCCACGGCGCCACCGCCGAGATGGCCAAACAGATCGCCCGCGGCGTGGAGATGGCCGGACTCGAAGCGCGCCTACGCACCGTGCCGGCGGTTTCCAGCGAGTGCGAGGCGAGCGCACCGGCCATTCCCGAGGAGGGTGCGCTGTACGCCGAACTGGATGACCTGCGCCACTGCGCCGGCCTGGCCCTGGGCAGCCCGACCCGCTTCGGCAACATGGCCGCGCCACTCAAGTACTTCATCGACGGCACCAGCAGCCTGTGGCTGACCGGCGAGCTGGTCGGCAAGCCGGCCGGCGTGTTCACCTCCACCTCCAGCCTGCACGGCGGCCAGGAGAGCACTCTGCTGTCAATGATGCTGCCGCTGCTGCACCACGGCATGCTGATCACCGGCCTGCCCTACAGCGAAGGCGCCCTGCTGGAAGCCCGCGGCGGCGGCACACCCTATGGCCCCAGCCACCATGCCGGCGCCGATGGCAAACGCAAGCTCGACGAACACGAAATCGCCCTGTGCCGCGCCCTCGGCCAGCGCCTAGCGAGTACCGCAAAGCAACTGGAGACCTCTCGTGGCTAAAACGCCCAAGCCCCTGCCAAGCCTGGAATGGCTGGCCCCGCGCCTGAAAGTCAGCCGCGCCCTCGCCCTGTTCAGCTTCTTCGCCCTGCTGATCCTGCTGCTGGTGTGGAACCTGGCCTTCGCCGACCTGCACGGCGCGCGCATCTGGGTCGTCCTCAGCATCCAGCTGCTGCCGCTGCTGCTGCTCGCCCCCGGCCTGCTACTGGGCAACGCCCGCGCGCACGCCTGGGCCTGCTTCGTGGTGAATATCTACTTCATCCAGGGCGTGCTGGCCGCCATCGACCCGGCCCGTGCCCTGTTCGGCGCGCTGGAGACGGTGATCAGCCTCGGCCTGTTCTGCAGCGCGCTGCTCTATGTGCGCTGGAAGTTCCAGTACGACCGCAAGCTGGCGGGCGAGTGAGAAAGGACAACCCTGGGCCTTACCAGCCCAGGGTTTCCTTGAGGAAGGGAATGGTCAGCTTGCGCTGCGCCTGCAGCGAAGCCTGATCGAGGCGCTCGAGCAGCTCGAACAGCGCGCTCATGCTGCGCTCGCCGCGGGTGAGGATGAAGCGGCCGACCTCATCGGTGAGGTGCAGGCCGCGGCGCGAGGCGCGCAGCTGCAGTGCGCGTAGCTTGTCCTCGTCGGACAGCGCGTGCAGCTGGAACACCAGAGCCAGGGTCAGGCGCGACTGCAGGTCAGGCAGCTGAACCGGCAACTCGCGCGGTGAGGCGGTGGCCGCCAGCAACAGACGCCGACCGGAATCGCGCAGGCGATTGAACAGGTGGAACAGCGCCTCTTCCCAGTCCGCACGGCCAGACACCGCATCCAGGTCATCCAGGCAGACCAGCTCGGACTGGTCCAGGCCATCGAGCAGCTCGGGGCCATACTCGGCCACCTCGGCCAACGGCAGATAGACCGCCGCCTCGCCACGCTGCTCGAAACGCAGACAGGCCGCCTGCAGCAGGTGGCTGCGGCCCACGCCGTCACTACCCCAGAGGTAGATCAGACTCTCGGTCCAGCCGGCATCGGCCTCGCACAGGCGCTCGACATAGCCGAGGGCCGCCGCGTTGGCACCGGGGTAGTAGTTGGCGAAGGTGGCGTCGTCACGCAGACGCACGCCCAGGGGCAGCTGAACTGGTTTCATGCACTGGACGGCGGTTCTTGCGAATCGCCGGAAGACTCTCCGTAAAGGGCGGAAAGTTTATAGAAATCATGAGCATGGCGCAGCAAAACCATGATTACCGCGGCCACCGGCAGTGCCAGCAGCACGCCGGTGAAGCCAAACAGCTGGCCGCCGGCGAGGATGGCGAATATCACGGCTACAGGGTGCAGGCCGATGCGATCGCCGACCAGCATGGGCGTGAGCAGCATGCCTTCGAGCAACTGGCCGATGCCGAACACCACGGCGATGCCGATCAGCGGGTAGAGTTCGAAGCCGCTGTACTGGAACAACGCGGCGACCACCGCGGCGCCGAAGCCGACGATGAAGCCCATGTAGGGCACGATGCTGGCCAGGCCGGCGAGCAGGCCGATCAACAGGCCCAGCTCCAGCCCCACCACCATCAGGCCGACCGAGTAGATGCCGGCCAGCGCCAGCATCACCAGCAGCTGGCCGCGCATGAAGGCACCGAGCACCTCATGACACTCACCGACCAGGCGCACCACCAGCCCTTCGCGGGCGCGCGGCAGCAGGTTCTGCAGCTTGGCCAGCATCAGGTCCCAGTCGCGCAGCAGGTAGAAGGCCACGACCGGGATCAGCAGCAGGTTGCCCAGCCAGCCGAGCAGCGCCAGGCTCGAGGCGGTGGCCTGGGCCAGCAGTCCGCTGACGATGTCGGTGGTTTTGCCCAGATGCCCGGACAGCGCCTGCTTGAGCTGATCGAAGCGCCAGAAGCCCTCGGCCAGGCCGAGCTGCGCCTGCACCCAGGGCAGTGCCTGGTGCTGCGCCCAGTCGAGGCCCTGTGGCGCCAGCTCGTAGAGACGCACCAACTGGCGACCGAGCATGGGGATCAGCACCAGCAGCATGATCAGCAACAGCAGGCTGAACAGCGCAAAGACGATGACCACGCCCCAGGTCCGCGACAGGCCGCGCTTCTCCAGGCGATCCACAATCGGATCGCCCATGTATGCCAGCAGCATGGCCACCAGGAAGGGTGACAGGATGGGGGTCAGCAGGTAGATCAGCCAGCCACACAGAAACACTCCGGCCAGCCACAGCCAGCGGCGCGAATCGGTCATCTCAGGCACTCCGTCGCTATTGAGGGGGATTTACCAGCGGAAACGCATCAGGTTGGCCGGTGCCGCCGCGGGGGTGGCCTGCGAGTTGCCGCCGGCATCCAGTGGGGCGGCATCGGCCGGCACTTCCTGCAGACCGGCCAGCGCCAGCTGGGCACGCAGCTGCTCGGCGCTGGCGTTGACCTGCCACACCAGCAGATCGCCGCTGGCGCGCAGCAGGCGCGCGGCAAAGGGTTCGAGCAGACGCTCCAGTTCGGCAAAACGGCCAAGGTTGGCGCCTTGAACTTCCAGGGTCAGCGCACTGGCGGCGCCCGGCTTGACCAGGAAGCGCGGCGCCAGGCGCTCGCTCACGGCCAGCAACACGGCATCGGCCAGGGCTTGCTGATCGGCGCCCTGGGCCTTGCCCTGCTCGCGCGCATCGCCCAGCCACAGACGCCACTCGGCCTGCCACTGGCCGCCATCCTCACGGGCCTGCACGGCCAGCAGCGCATCGGCGGCATAGCGCTCGGAAGGCTCACGCAGCGCGTCCGGTTGCGTGGCACCGAGGCTTTCCGGCGTGGCGACCAGCTGCTCCTGCAGGTCGGCCAGCGGCAGGCGCAGCGGCAGGCCACGGTGCTGGGCGGCCTGTTGCAGCGGCGCGGCGGCTTCCTGACCATCGCCGACCAGGCTGGCGCCCTCGGCACTGCTGTTCAGCCACCAGGTCAGGATCGCCGGGCGGTTGGCGCCCCACAGCGGCAGACCGGCCTGGCGCAGCTTGTTCTCGGTGGTCAGCGGATCGAAGTCCACCACCAGGGTCTCGCCCTCGTAGACATACTGGCTGACCAGTTGCTGCGGGTCCTGGCGCACCCCTTCCAGCGCCGGGCTCTGCAGCGCCTTGGCGTCACCGGTCAGGCGCAGCACCAGGGTTTCCAGGGCACGGTTGAGCGCGGCGCTGCGCTCTTCCGGCTGCTGGCTGGTCACCGCCTCGCGCACCTGATAGAGGCCGCTGACCGGCGCGGCCAGGGCCGGCAGGCTGAACAGCGGGAGGCAGAGGGCAAACAGGCGGGCGGACAGGCGCATCGATCGGGTCTCGGCTGGAAAGGCTGTGCCTGAGCGGCACGCGAAGGGCTATACCTTAAACAGCCGCCTGCCCCCCGGCAACCGTCGCGCCCGGTGGCCGCTGGCGGGCAAGCCTGATAAAATCGCGCGCCTTCGCGGACCGGCCCGCTGCCGCACCGGTCGCCCACAGCATTCTCCCTTTCTAAAGGCCCGAACCCATGAGCAAGCAACCCTCCATCAGCTACAAGGATGCAGGTGTCGACATCGACGCCGGCGAAGCCCTGGTCGAGCGCATCAAAGGCGTGGCCAAGCGCACCGCGCGTCCGGAAGTCATGGGCGGCCTGGGTGGTTTCGGCGCCCTGTGTGAAATCCCCGCCGGCTACAAGCAGCCGGTGCTGGTGTCCGGCACCGACGGCGTCGGCACCAAGCTGCGCCTGGCCCTGAACCTGAACAAGCACGACAGCATCGGCCAGGACCTGGTCGCCATGTGCGTCAACGACCTGGTGGTGTGCGGCGCCGAGCCGCTGTTCTTCCTCGACTACTACGCCACCGGCAAGCTGAACGTGGACGTGGCCGCCACCGTGGTCACCGGCATCGGCGCCGGCTGCGAACTGGCCGGCTGCTCCCTGGTCGGCGGTGAAACCGCCGAAATGCCGGGCATGTACGAAGGCGAAGACTACGACCTGGCCGGTTTCTGCGTCGGCGTGGTGGAAAAGGCCGAGATCATCGACGGCTCCAAGGTGCAGACCGGCGACGCGCTGGTCGCCCTGCCCTCTTCCGGCCCGCACTCCAACGGCTACTCGCTGATCCGCAAGATCCTCGAAGTGTCCGGCACCGACATCGAAGCCACCGAGCTGAATGGCCAGAAGCTGGCCGACCTGCTGATGGCGCCGACCCGCATCTACGTCAAGCCACTGCTCAAGCTGATCAAGGAAACCGGCGCGGTCAAGGCCATGGCCCACATCACCGGCGGCGGCCTGCTCGACAACATCCCGCGCGTGCTGCCGCAAGGCGCCCAGGCGGTGATCGACGTGGCCAGCTGGACCCGCCCGGCGGTGTTCGACTGGCTGCAGGAAAAAGGCAACGTCGACGAGCACGAGATGCACCGCGTACTGAACTGCGGCGTCGGCATGGTCATCTGCGTCGCTCAGGACCAAGTCGAGGCCACCCTGGCCAGCCTGCGTGCTTCCGGCGAAACCCCGTGGGTGATCGGCCAGATCGCCCAGGCCGCCGAAGGTGCCGAGCAGGTAGTGCTGAACAACCTGAAAGCCCACTGATGGCCGACTGCAATGTCGTGGTGCTGATCTCGGGGTCCGGCAGCAACCTGCAGGCCCTGATCGACAGCATCGCCCAGGACGGCAATCCGGCGCGCATCGCCGCGGTGATTTGCAACCGCACCGATGCCTACGGCCTGGTTCGCGCGCAGAACGCCGGTATCCCGACCCGGGTGCTCGACCACAAGCAGTTCGACGGCCGCGAGGCCTTCGATGCCGCGCTGATCGAAGCCATTGACGGCTTCGACCCGCAGCTGGTGGTGCTGGCCGGCTTCATGCGCATCCTCACCGGTGACTTCGTGCGTCACTACGAGGGCCGCCTGCTGAATATCCATCCCTCGCTGCTGCCCAAGTACAAAGGCCTGCACACCCACCAGCGCGCGCTGGAGGCCGGCGACCGCGAACATGGCTGCAGCGTGCACTTCGTCACCGAGGAACTCGATGGCGGACCACTGGTCGTACAAGCCGTGGTGCCGGTAGAGTCTGACGACACGCCGGAAAGCCTGGCCCAGCGCGTGCACCGCCAGGAACACCATATCTACCCCCTGGCCATGCGCTGGTTCGCCGAAGGCCGCCTGAAGCTGGGTAAGACCGGCGCACAACTGGACGGCAAGGACCTGCCGGCCACCGGACACCTGATCCGCCCATAGGAGATTCCATGCCCCGCGTTCTGCTGATGCTGCTCGCCCTCCTGGCCCTGCCGGTGCAGGCCCTGGAGCTCAAGCCCTTCTCCGCCAGCTACACCGCCGACTGGAAGCAGGTGCCGATCAGCGGCACCGCCGGGCGCAGCCTCAAGGCCCTGGACAACGGCCGCTGGGAGCTGGACTTCGAGGCCTCCATGCTGGTCGCCAGCCTCAAGGAAACCAGCACCCTGCGCATGGAAAGCGACGCCTTCCTGCCGCTGACCTACCGCTTCGACCGCAGCGGCCTGGGCAAGTCCAAGCAGATCGAGCTGGACTTCGACTGGACCGAGAAGCAGGTACTGGGCAACGACCGCGGCGAGCCGGTGCGCTTCCCGCTCAACCGCGGCCTGATGGACAAGTCGACCTACCAGCTGGTGCTGCAGCAAGACGTGGCTGCCGGCAAGCAGAGCATGAGCTACCAGGTGATCGACGGCGACGAGATCGAGACCTACGACTTCCGCGTACTCGGCGAGGAGCGCGTACGCACCAAGGCCGGGCTGATTGACGCGATCAAGGTCGAGCGCGTACGCGACCCGACCCAGAGCAGCCGCAAGACCGTGCTGTGGTTCGCCAAGGACTGGGATTACCTGCTGGTTCGCCTGCACCAGGTGGAGAAGGACGGCAAGGAATACCAGATCATGCTCAAGGACGGCCAGGTCGACGGCCGCACCGTCGAGGGCCTCGCCGAGTAAGGCGCCGTGTCATGCCAGAAGCCGGGCCTGTCCCGGCTTCTTTGTGTTCGCAGACAGGAAAAAGCCGGGCAAGCCCGGCTTTTTCGTCACCACATCAGATCATCGGGGATCTGGTAGGCGGCGTACGGATCATCCTCGTCCGGCCCTTCCGTCTGGGTGTTGAGCAGGACGATGCGCTGCGCGTCGCGCTCCTGGATCTTCAGCGCCGCCTCGCGCGGAATCACCTCGTAGGCACCGCCATGGCGGACGATGGCCAGCGAGCCACGGCTGAGCTTGTCGCGCATCAGGTTGTTCACCGCGATGCGCTTGACCTTCTTGTCGTCGACGAAGTTGTAGTAGTCCTCGCCGTTGATCTTGGGCAGGCGGCTGGTCTCGATCAGCTGCTTGATCTGCGCGGCGATGGCCTTCTGCTGGGCCTTCTCCTGCTGCTGGCGGTTCAGCTCCTGGTCGCGGGCCTGCTTCTCGGCCATGGCCTGCAGGGCGGCCTGCTTCTGCGAATCGTCGACCTCGACCTGGTTCTTCTTCTCCAGGCGCTGCTGCTTCTGTTTCTGCTTGCCGGCCTGCTTGGCCTGCTTTTCATTGACCAGGCCGGCTTTCAGCAGCTGGTCGCGGAGGGAAAGGCTCATGGGGTTCTCATCACTCAGCAGCCAGGCTGCAGTTTTTCCAGTTTCTTGGCTTCGCCCCAAAGGGCATCCAGCTCTTCCAGGCTGCAATTCTCGATGGGCCGGCCGGCTTCGCGCAATGCCTGTTCGATATGGCGGAAGCGCCGCTCGAATTTGCCGTTGGCCGCGCGCAGGGCAGCTTCCGGGTCAACCTTGAGGTGTCGTGCCAGGTTGGTGACGACGAACAGCAGGTCGCCGATCTCCTCGGCGATGGCCCCGGCATCGTTCTCGCTCATGGCCTCCAGCACTTCGTCGAGTTCCTCGCGCACCTTGTCCACCACCGGCAGCGCCTCGGGCCAGTCGAAACCGACCTGGGCCGCGCGTTTTTGCAGCTTGGCGGCACGCGACAGCGCCGGCAGCGCCGTGGGCACATCGTCGAGCAGCGACAGCTGCTCCGGCGCCGCGGCCTTCTCGGCCCGTTCCTCGGCCTTGAGTTCCTCCCAGCGCTGCTTGACAGCCGCTTCTTCCAGCTTCGCCGCATCCGGCGCGCCGTACAGGTCGCCGTCAGGAAACACGTGTGGGTGGCGGCGAATCAGCTTGCGGGTGATGCCGTCGACCACCTGGGCGAACTCGAAGCGCCCCTCCTCCCTGGCTAGCTGGCTGTAGTAGACGACCTGGAACAGCAGGTCGCCCAGCTCGCCGGGCAGATGGTCGAAGTCGCCACGCTCGATGGCGTCAGCCACCTCGTAGGCCTCTTCGAGGGTATAGGGCACGATGGTCGCGTAGTTCTGCTTGAGGTCCCAGGGGCAGCCGTGCTGCGGGTCACGCAGACGGGCCATCAGGTGCAGCAGGTCATCGAGGGAATAAGTGTCTTGCATGAGTCAGTCTCGAAGATTGGGGCCACACGTTCCCCTCTCCCGCCGGGAGAGGGGCCGGGGGTGAGGGGCTCCAGGCAGCTCCGAGTCGCCGATGGCACCCTCACCCTGCGCGGGTCGCCCCAACCCTCTCCCAAAGGGAAAAGGTGTAATCATGAACCGCTGCGGTTGCGCCGCGCCTCGATGATGTTGGGCAGCTGGGAGATGCGCGCGAGCAGACGCGACAGCGCGTCCAGCCCGGGAATCTCGATGGTCAGCTGCATGGAGGCGGTGTTGTCCTCCTTGTTCGAGCGGGTGTTCACCGCCAGCACGTTGATGCGTTCGTTGAGCAGCACCTGGGTCACGTCACGCAGCAGGCCGGAACGGTCGTAGGCCTTGATGACGATATCCACCGGGTAGGTCTGCACCGGTACCGGCCCCCAGCTGACCTGGATGATCCGCTCCGGCTCGCGCCCCTCCAGTTGCAGCACCGAGGCGCAGTCCTGACGGTGGATGGAGACGCCACGGCCGACCGTGATGTAGCCGACGATCGGATCACCCGGCAGCGGCTGGCAGCAGCCGGCCATCTGCGTCAGCAGGTTGCCGACGCCCTGGATCTGGATATCGCCGCGCTTGCCCGGGCGCGGTGCACTGGCACGCCGCGGGATCAGCTCCAGCTGCTCGTTGCCGCGCTCCGGCTCGACCTGCTGCTGCGCCAGGTTGACCGCATGGGCCAGGCGCAAGTCGCCGGCGCCAAGGGCCGCGTACATGTCCTCGACGCTCTTCAGGTTGCACTTTTCCGCCAGCTTGGCGAAGTCCACCGCCGCCAGCGCCAGGCGCGACAGGTCGCGCTCAAGCATGGCCTTGCCGGCGGCGACGTTCTGCTCGCGGTCCTGCAGCTTGAACCAGTGGACGATCTTCGCCCGCGCGCGGCTGGTGGTGATGTAGCCGAGGTTGGGGTTGAGCCAGTCGCGGCTCGGTGCGCCGTTCTTGCTGGTGATGATCTCGACCTGCTCACCGGTGTGCAGGCTGTAGGTCAGCGGCACGATGCGCCCGTTGATCTTGGCGCCGCGGCAGTTGTGGCCGATCTGGGTGTGCACGCGGTAGGCGAAGTCCAGCGGCGTGGCACCCTTGGGCAGGTCGATGGCGTGGCCGTCCGGGGTGAACACGTAGACCCGATCCGGCTCGATATCGACCTTGAGCTGCTCGGCCAGGCCACCGATGTCGCCCAGCTCCTCGTGCCACTCCAGCACCTGGCGCAGCCAGGCCATCTTCTCTTCGTAGTGGTCGGAGCCGCCCTTGGCGTCGGTACCCTTGTACTTCCAGTGGGCACACACGCCCAGCTCGGCCTCTTCATGCATGGCGTTGGTGCGGATCTGCACCTCCAGCACCTTGCCGTCCGGGCCGATCACCGCGGTGTGCAGGGAGCGGTAGCCGTTTTCCTTGGGGTTGGCGATGTAGTCGTCGAACTCCTTGGGAATGTGCCGCCACAGGGTATGCACGATGCCGAGTGCGGTGTAGCAGTCGCGCACTTCCGGCACCAGCACGCGCACCGCGCGCACGTCGTAGATTTGGCTGAACTGCAGGCCCTTGCGCTGCATCTTCCGCCAGATCGAATAGATGTGCTTGGCGCGGCCGCTGATGTCGGCCTTGACGCCGGTGGCGGAGAGTTCGTCGCGCAGCTGCTTCATCACATCGTTGATGTACTGCTCGCGGTCGAGGCGGCGCTCGTGCAGCAGCTTGGCGATCTGCTTGTACTGCTCCGGCTCCAGGTAGCGGAAGGAGATGTCCTCCAGCTCCCACTTGATATGGCCGATGCCGAGGCGGTGGGCCAGCGGCGCGTAGATGTCGAACACCTCGCGGGCCACGCGCAGGCGCTTCTCGTCGTCGGCATGCTTGACCGCGCGGATGGCGCAGGTGCGCTCGGCCAGCTTGATCAGCGCCACGCGCACGTCGTCGACCATGGCCACCAGCATCTTGCGCAGGTTCTCCACCTGCGTCTGCGAGCCGACCACCACCGACTCGCGCGGGTTGATGCTGTTGCTGATGGCGGCCATGCGCAGCACGCCTTCGATCAGCTTGGCCACCACCGCGCCGAACTTCTCCTGCACCACCTTGAGCGTGGTCTTGCCCTCGCGCACGGCGCGGTATATCACCGCCGCCACCAGACTGTCCTGGTCCAGCTTGAGGTCGGCGAGGATCTCGGCGATCTCCAGGCCGGTCTGGAAACTGGAGTTGCCCTCCGCCCAGAGGTTCTGCGCGGCATTGGCCTGCTGCTCGACCTCGCGGGCGAACTCGCAGGCCACCTTGAGGGCCTCGCGGTCGAGCGCCGGGTCGACGCTCAGCGTATGGTCCAGCCAGGCCTCGAGGTTGATGCTGCCGTCGAGGTTGATCGGCTGGTGTGCTCTGACCTGTACCATTTTCTGCCTTCCCTACGGCGAGTCACGCCTCGCCGGATTAGCTCTGACCTTCTCTGGGCCAGTCGGATTACAAGGGCTTCCTAGCCCCTCTCGAATAACGCCATCGCCTCCACATGCGCCGTCTGCGGGAACATGTCGAGAATCCCGGCCCGCTTCAGCCGGTAGCCCTGCCGGACCAGCTCGGCGGCATCGCGCGCCAGGGTCGCCGGGTTGCAGGACACATAGACCAGGCGCTGCGCGCCCAGTCGGTGAATCTCCTTGACCACCTCGAACGCGCCGTCACGCGGCGGGTCGAGCAGTATCGCGTCGAAGCCGCGGGCGGCCCAGGGCGCAACGGCCAGCGGCTTCGACAGGTCGGCCTGGAAAAAGTGCAGATTGCCCAGGCCGTTGGCCGCGGCATTTTCCCGCGCCCGCGCCACCATGGCCTGCACGCCTTCCACCGCCACCACTTCGCCGACCCGCTGCGCCAGCGGCAGGGCGAAGTTGCCCAGGCCGCAGAACAGGTCCAATACCCGCTCGCCAGTCTGCGGCGCCAACCAGTCTAGCGCCTGTTCGACCATGGCCTGATTGACCGCACCATTGACCTGCACGAAATCGCCCGGGCGGTACTGCAGCTCCAGGTTCCAGGGTTCCAGGCGATAGCCCAGGCGCTGCTCAGGCACATCGGGCTCGGGCTCGCCGGCTCCGTGCAGCCACAGCTGCGCCTGGTGCTCGGCACAGAAGGCGCGCAGGCGCTGCAGATCGGCTTCGCCCAGCGGCGCCGTATGGCGCAGCAGCAGGGCCGCCTGGGTACCGTGGAACAGCTCGACGTGGCCGAGGGCCTGGGGCTTGTCCAGCGTCCGCAGCAGCGCCGGCAGCGCGCGCAGGATCGGTTGCAAGGGCTGTACCAGCACCGGGCAGTCGTCGATGGCGACGATGTCCTGGCTGGCCGCGGCACGGAAGCCGACCTCCAGGCGCTTGCCCTTGACGTCCCAGCGCACGGCGATGCGCGCGCGGCGCCGGTAGCCCAGCTCGGGGCCGGTCAACGGCGCGGCCCACTCATCCGGTTCGACGCCGGCCTGGCGCTGCATCTGTTCGGCCAGGCTGCGCTGTTTCAGGGCAAGCTGCTCGGCATGCGGCAGGTGCTGCAGGGTGCAGCCACCGCAGCGGCCGGCATGCGCGCAGGCAGGCTCGCGGCGCAGCGCAGAGGGGGTCAGCACGCGCTCGCTGCGCGCCTCCACCACCTGGGCGCGGGCGGCCAGCACGCGTGCCTCGACCTCCTCGCCGGCCAGCGCACCGGCGACGAACCAGCTGCGCCCCTCGACGAAGGCGATGCCGCGACCGTCGTTGGCCAGACGCTCAATGGAGAGTTTCTGCTTCTTGCCGACCGGCACCTGGGTCTTGCGCTCACCACCAGCCGGCTGGAAGCGCAGGGATTTGTGCTTGGCCATGTCGGTTAGTTGAACAGCCCGGAGGACAGGTAGCGGTCGCCGCGGTCGCAGATGATCGCCACCATCACCGCATTCTCGGTCTCGCGCGCCAGCTTGAGCATGGCCGCCACCGCGCCGCCGGACGACACGCCGCAGAAGATGCCTTCCTCGCGCGCCAGACGGCGCATCATGTCCTCGGCCTCGGCCTGGGAGATGTCCAGGACGCGGTCGACCCGGCTGGCGTCGAAGATGCTCGGCAGGTACGCCTGCGGCCAGCGGCGGATGCCGGGGATGGCCGAGCCGTCCTGCGGCTGCAGGCCGATGATTTCCACCGCCGGGTTTTGTTCCTTGAGGTAGCGCGAGGTGCCCATGATGGTGCCGGTGGTGCCCATCGAGCTGATGAAGTGGGTGACGGCGCCCTGGGTCTGGCGCCAGATCTCCGGGCCGGTACTGCGGTAGTGCGCTTCGGGGTTGTCGCCGTTGGCGAACTGGTCGAGCACCTTGCCCTTGCCCTCGGCCTGCATCGCCAGGGCGAGGTCGCGCGCCACCTCCATGTTGTCCACCAGGATCAGCTCGGCGCCATAGGCGCTCATCGCCGCCTTGCGCTCCTCGGTGGAGTTGCCGGGCATGATCAGGATCATCTTGTAACCCTTGATCGCCGCCGCCATCGCCAGGGCGATGCCGGTGTTGCCGCTGGTGGCTTCGATCAGCACATCGCCGGGCTGGATGTCACCGCGCAGCTCGGCGCGGGAAATCATCGACAGCGCCGGGCGGTCCTTCACCGAGCCGGCCGGGTTGTTGCCTTCGAGCTTCACCAGCAGGTGATTGCGCTCGGTGCCGGGCAGGCGTTGCAGGCGGACCAGCGGGGTGTTGCCGATGCAGTCGGCGATGGTGGGAAACTGCAGGGTCATGGCGAAGCGGGCCATCCGTTCGTGAAACAGGTGCGCCATGATACCGGCAAACCGCCGCCGACCATAACGGCGCTACATGCCAGGCAACACTTGGCGCACTAACCGCCCGCCAGCCGGCAGAGCAGCCACACCAGCAGCGCCGGCCCCGGCCAGAGCAGCGCCAGGCGCGGCTGGTAGGGCAACAGCAGGACCAGGGCGAAGCCGGCCAGGCTGATCTGCCCGAACCAGCCCACCGGCCCCATGGCCCATCCCCAGGCCGCGACGCTGGCGGCAAAGCTGGCCGCCAGCAGCGCCCAGCCGAGCAGGCGCAAGGTGCGGCGCCGCCCGGGCGGCGGCAGATGCTGCCAAACCTGCTTGTAGTGACGCTCCAGGCCCTGGCATAGCGCGGCCATGCCGGCATAGGCGAGCAGCAGCCCGGCGAAGAAAGCGCTCAGCATCTCAGTTCACCTCCGCCAGCGGGCGCGCCGCCCGGCGCGACAGTGGCTGGGCGCCACGCTGGCCGATCCGCCGTGCGGTCCAGGCCAGCAACAGGCCGATGCCCGCCGCCGTCAGTTCCAGCAGCAGGTGCCCGCTGTCGGCCCAGGGCCGCTGCAGGGTCAGCGCACTGAGCAGTGGCAGCCCCAGGCACAGCAGCGCCGCGACGCCGAGCTGTTCGCGCCAGGCCTGCAGGTGCGGGCGGCACCAGCCGTGTACCAGGCTCAGCGCCCAGAGCGCGAAGAACAGGCGCAGCTCCCAGCCGGCGCGCTGGGTCATCTCCACCGGCAACAGGCGGTTGACCCAGAACAGGCCGATGCAGGCCAGCACCAGGCCGGCGACCACCGCGACATTGAGCCCCTCCACCAGGCGATGGCCGAAGTCCCCCGCCCTGCCCTCCACCAGGTACTTGCGCCGGCGCTTGACGGTGAACAGCACCAGCCCGCTGGCGATCATCGCGCTGCCGACCAGGCCGCAGAAGAAGTACAGCCAGCGCATCGGGTAGCCGCCGAACTGGGCGAAGTGCAGGCCGAACATCACCCGCTGGGTCAGCACCGTGGGGCGCAGCTGCGGCGGGCCGGCGAGCAGCGCGCCACTAACACCGTCGAACACCATGTTGTGACCCTTGCTCAGGGCGATGCGGTTGCCCAGCACGCGGCGCACCTCGATGCGCGCATCGGCGCGGCCGGGGTGCTGGATGCTCAGACCGGCAAGCGGGCCCATGCGCTGCTCGGCCTGCTGCAGCAGCGGCGCGAGCGCCACCAATGGCGCGGCCGGGGCGCGGCTGGGGCCATGGCTGTGCGGCGGCGCCTGGATCTGTTCTTCGAAGAAGGCTTCGGCATCGCCGTCGTACAGCGCCTGCAGCGCCGCCGGGACATAGATCAGGCCGAAGATGATCAGCCCGGTGTAGACGATCATCAGGTGGAAAGGCATCAGCAGCACACCGGCAGCGTTGTGCGCATCCAGCCAGGAGCGCTGGCCCTTGTTCGGACGGAAGGTGAAGAACTCCTTGAACAGCTTCTTGTGGATGACGATGCCGCTGACCAGGGTCGCCAGGGTCGCCAGCGCCACCAGGCCGACCACCCAGATGCCGATCTGCCGCGGCAGATTGAGGGTGTAGTGGAAATGGAAGAAGAAGCTGCCACCGGCCGCCTCGCGCACCTTGAGCGGCTCGCCCGTGCGCGGGTCGAGGTCGGTGCTGATGCCGCGGCGGCGGTCGCCGACGGTCACCCGCAGGCCCGGGTCACGCTCGCTGGGCAGGGAGATGTTCCACGCCCCGGCATCGGCGTGATGGCGCTGCAGGTAAGCCAGCGCATGCTCGGCCGCATGGGCGATCGGCACCTCCTGGCGCTGGATCTCCGGCTGCATCCAGTGGTCGATCTCATGGTCGAACACCGCCAGGCTGCCGGTGAGGAAGATGGCGAACAGCGGCCAGCCGAACAGCAGGCCGCCCCAGGTATGCAGCCAGGCCATGGCCTGGGTCAGGGTCCGTTTCTTCATCCCAGACGCTCCAGCAGTTGTGGCCAGAAGCCGATCAGCGCCAGCGGTATCGCCAATGGCAGGCCCAGCCAGGCGCGCCAGGCATCGCGCGCGGCGAAAGCCCAGAGCACCGCCAGGGTGTAGACGACGAACATCGGCAGGCTGGCGACCAGCAGTGCGTCGATCCGCTCCAGGGGCAGCAAGCGCGCCAGGCAGGCGGTGAAGGCGTAGGTAAAGGCATAGCCGCCGAACACGGCGGCCATGGCCCGGGCAAACACAGCGTTCATCGACGGCCCTCCAGCGGCGCCAGACCGGCGAGCAGGCGCAGGGCCGGACGCAGCGAAGCGGCCAGCATCGGCCCGTGGCCCAGGCCGGCGAACGCATGGAACTCGGCGTCCACACCGGGCAGCGCATCCAGGCGCTCGGCCAGACGTTGCGGCGCGTCCGCCGGCAATGCCGCCATCGCTCGGGCACGCGCGGAATCGGCGGCGAGCTGCGCGCCCGACGGGCGCTCGTCGCTGCCGCGCAGGATCAACAGCCGCGCCGCGGCCCCCGGAAAGTCGCGGTGGCGCTGCAGCAACAGACCGGACTGCCACCACAGCGACGGGCTGGCGGCGATATAGAAGTGGAAGTCGGCCGGCGCGCTGAACAGGCTGTCGAGCACATACAGACCGCCCAGCGAGTGCCCCCACAGGCCCTGACGCGCCTCGTCCACGGCGACCCGGCGCGCCACTTCGGGGCGAATGCGCTGCACCAGCAGGGCGCGGAACGCCGCCGCGCCGCCGCTGGGCCGACCGCCCAGCATGGGGTCCTCAGCCCCCGGCCCGGCAGGCGGCGCCGGGGTGTAGTCGAACATGCGCGCGTCCAGGTCCAGGCGCTGCTCAGTGGCCGGGCCGATCAGCACCAGCAGCGGTGGCGTGCCCTGCTCCACTTCGGCCAGCCAGTCCTCGCGCAGGGCGGCCAGGGCGGCATTGCCGTCGAGCAGGTAGAGCACCGGATGGCCGCTCGCCGGGGCGGCGCGCCGGGGAATGCCCAGGCGCACCCGGTAGTGGCGCCGGCCGTCGGCCGAGGCCTGCTCGAAATGCTCGAAGCGGTAGTGGGCGGAGCCACGCTCGACCAGGGTAGCGCCGAGGTGCTGCTCGGCCGCGGGCCTGGCCACGGCGACGGGCGCCAGCAGGCTCAGCAGGGCGAGCAATGCGGCGATCAGAGCACGCATGCGGATACCTCTCAAGGAAAGGCCCCGCCGAGCCTGAGCCGGGCGGAGCCGAAGGCCCACCGCAACGGCGGGCAAGGAGCAAAGGCTGGATCAGAACGAGGCGGTGACCGACGCGAAATAGGCGCGTCCCGGCTCGTTGTAGGTGTTGGCACCGGCGTCGTTGGCGTTACCTTCGCGGTAGATCTGCTTGTCGAACAGGTTGCTGATGCCGACCCGCAGGCTGTAGTTCTGGTTGAACTCATAACCGGCGCTGACGCCGACCAGGCCGTAGGGGTCAAGGTCCTGCTGCGCGTCCGCGTCGATCGCCTGACCGGTGCGGCGATTCAGGCTCGGCGCCTCCTGCTTGCCGTAATAGGTGCCGGTCAGCTGCAGCGACAGCTGCTGGGTCACTTGCCAGTCGAGGCTGCTGTTGAGGGTGTATTCGGGAATCACGCTCAGCGGCTCGCCAGTCTGCTTGTCTTCGGATTCGAGCATGTAGGTGAAGTTGGTGTTCCACTCCAGCTGCGGGCTGAGCGCAACGAACAGGTTACCCTCCACGCCCTCGACCACGGCCTCGTCGGTGTTCTCCCACTGCAGCACGCGGCGCCCGTTGCTCAGGCGGGCGATGTACTGGTTGCTGCCGACGATCTTGTTGCGATAGTCGTTGCGGAAATAGGTGGCGCTGGTACGCCAGCTGCCCTTGTCGAAAGCCAGGCCGATTTCCTTGTTGATGCTGGTTTCCGGCTCGAGGTCCGGATTACCCACCAGGTAGCAGCCGCCGCGGTTGGTTTCGCTGGCATTGCAGCCGTTGCCACGGCTATACAGCAGGTAGCCGGGGTTGGACTGGTACAGGTTGGGCGTCTTGTAGGCACGGGCGATACCGCCCTTCAGGGTCAGCTCGTCGGTCAGCTCGTGCGAGGCATTCAGGCTCGGGCTCCAGTTGCCGCCGTACTCTTCGTGGTCGTCGAAGCGCAGCCCGGGGGTGACGATGGTACGGTCGCCCAGCTGGATATTGTCCTCGGCGAACAGCGCATAGCTGTGCGCGGTGGTTTTGGTCTGGTCACGGCTGAAGCCGGGGATGTCACCGCTGTCCGGGTCGAAGCTCTGCTCGCGCAGCGAGCCCGGATCGTTGAGCGACTCGTACAGGTACTCGCTGCCCAGGGTCAGCACCTGCTCAAGGCCGGCGCTCAGCGGCAGGTTGACCTCAGCGTTGGCGCGGGTGTTGCGCAGGCGCGACATGAAGGCCCCGGCGCCTTCGCTCGGCGCGCCCTCGGGACCACCGGCCAGACCCTCGTTGAGGCGCCAGTTGCGCGTGTAGTCATAGCTCAGCGAGGCCTTGGAGCTGCCCCAGTCGAAATCGCCCTTGTGGGTCAGCGCGTAGTTGCTGCGCTGCATCACGTTGGTTTCATGGCCGTACAGGCTGTTGATGAACTCGGGGTTGCCACCGCCGTTGTTGTTCATCGTGTCGCCGGCGTAGATGTTGCCCTGGCGGCTGTAGCCGGCCTCCAGGTCGAGGCTCTGCTCGGGGTTCAGCTGCCAGCTGAGCAGCGCGTTGATGTCCTTGTTGCGCACGCCCTCGCGCCCTGAAACCAGGGCATCCTCGCTGGCCTGGTGCGCGGCGTTGATGTCGGCATCATCGGCGTCGGTGGTGCTGGCGCCACCGTACAGACGGAAGGAGAACGCTTCGCCGAGCGGCCCGCTGAGGCTGAAGTTGGTGCGCTTGCTCATGCCCTCGGCATCGTCTTCCGGCAGCGAGGTGTAGGCGGTAATGGAGCCGCTGAGCTTGTCGGTCGGGCGCTTGGTGATGATGTTGACCACCCCGCCCATGGCTCCCGAGCCATAGCGCGCGGCGGCCGGGCCACGCAGGATCTCGATGCGCTCGACCTGCTCGGCCGGCACCCAGTTGGTCTCGCCGCGGCTGTCGCGGTCGCCGTTCCAGCCATAGCGCACGGCATTACGCGAGGTGGACGGCTGGCCGTCAATCAGGATCAGGGTGTTTTCCGGGCCCATGCCGCGCAGGTCGATCTGGCGGTTGTTGCCGCGATTGCCGCTGGTGCTGTTGCCGGTCAGGTTGACCCCCGGCTCGCGGCGGATGATCTCCGCCAGGTCGTTGGTCGGCGGCAGCTTGCGGATGTCCTCGGCGGTGATGATGGAAACGCCCGGCGCCTGCTTCAGCTCCTCCTCGGCAGTTCCCAGCACCTGGGTTTCCTGCAGCAGCACGGCCTGCTCGGCAGGCGCCGCGGAATCGGGCGCAGCCTGCAGCGAGGTGGTCGTGGCGGCCAGCAGGGCCAGGGACAGGTGACTCAAGGTGAATCGCGCGGACATCGATCAATCTCCTGAAGACAAGGACAGGCGCGGGAGAGGATCGAGGGCTGGCAGTGCCGAGGCGACCATGCTCCGCGCATGGAAATCGGCGCAAATGATATAAATTCCTATTTGTCAGTAAATCTAATTTACAAACTATACACTTGGCAGCCGCAGGCTCAGGCGCAGGCCTTGCGCCGCGTTCTCCGCCCACAACTCGCCCCCCTGCATGCGCAGGGCGCCACGGGCAATGGCCAGGCCCAGGCCGAAGCCCTCGCCGCCTGGTCGCGCGGCACATAGCCGGGTGAATGGACGGAAGATGGTCTCCAGCTCCTGCGCGGGCACACCGCCGCCCTGGTCCTCGAGGTGCAGCAGCCAGTGCGTGCCCTGCCGCTGCCCGCGCAGGCGCACCACACCGTCCACCGGCGAATGGCGGATGGCATTGCGCAGGATGTTCTCCAGCGCCTGGGCCAGGCCGTTGAGATGGCCGCGAACCCGGCACTCGGCGGGCAGTTCGCAGCTCAAACGCGCGGCCTCCCAGCCACTCTCGAAGCAGGCATCCTCGGCGAGCACGCCCCACAGGGCCGCCACATCGATTGTCTCCAGCGCCGGCTGGGGCCGCTCGGTGTCCAGCCAGACCAGCTCCAGGGTGTCGTCGACCAGGCGCTGCATGCACTGCACTTCGCGCTCCAGGCGCTGGCGCAGCACCTCCAGATCGCTGGCGCACTCGCCGGCCACGCGTAGGCGCGACAGTGGCGTGCGCAGCTCGTGTGACAGGTCGCGCAGCAGTTGGCGCTGATAGCTCACCGTGTGCTCCAGGCGCTCAGCCATGTGGTCGAAGGCACGGCCCAGGGCGCCCAGCTCGTCGTCGCGGCGGCTGACCTGGGGCGCCACGCGGGTGCGCAGATGGTCGCCGCGCAGGGCGTCGGCCTGCTCACGCAAGTGCTTGAGCGGTGCGATCAGCTGGCGGTAGATCAGCAGGCACAGCAGCAGCGCCAGCACGCCCGGCACCAGACCATGCACCAGCAGCTGGGTAGCCAGGGTGAAGCCCGGCGGCAGCATGCGCTCGGGCAGCTCAATGGCCAGACGGCCGGCCTCCGGCGCCTCCGGGAACGGCACCAGCAGGCTGGGCAGGCCGATGCTGCGCTTGCTCATCGGCCAGTCGATGCGCCGCACGAAAGTCAGGCGTTCCAGCTCGGCCGCACTCAGCGCCTGGCTGGACAGCGAATGCAGGCCCGGCCCGAGCACCGCCACCCAGCCACTCTCGCGGCGGCGCATGTCCGCCAGCCAGTCATCGACGCCGTCGCGCCCACCGGCACGCCAGGCCTGCTCGGCCTCGGCGGCGTAGCCCAGCAACTGGCGCTGATCGTCGGCACGCAGGTAGTAGCCAAGCCGCTCGACGCTACCGCCCCAGTACCACACCAGCCAGACCATCAGCAGGCAGAAGCCCACCAGCAGCGCCGCCAGGCGCCAGAACAGCGAATGTCGGGACAGCACTCAGGCTTCCTCGCCACTGAACAGGTAGCCGCGTCCCCACACCGTCTCCAGGCGCCCGGCCAGATAGCCGACGGCCTGCAGCTTGCGGCGGATATGGCTGACGTGCATGTCCAGCACGCGATCGTGGGCCGAGAACGGGCGGTGCAATACCTGCTGATAAAGGAAGGCCTTGCTCAGCACCTCGCCCGGATGAGCGGCGAGCAGCTCCAGCAGGCGGAATTCGGTCAGGGTCAGTTGCGCCCACTGCCCTTCGTGGCAGACGTCGCCGCGCGATTCATCGAAGCGCAGGCCGCCATCCACCGCCGGCTCGTGTCGGCGGCGCTCGTAGGCCACACGGCGCAGGATGGCGGCGATGCGTACTTCTAGCTCGGCCATGGCGAAGGGCTTGGGCAGATAGTCGTCGGCGCCCTGGCTGAAGCCGGCGATGCGATCCTGCTCGGCGCCCAGGGCCGACATCAGGATCACCGGCACGCTGCGCCGGCAGCGCAACTCGGCCAGCGCCTCGAGTCCGTTGCGCCCGGGCAGCAGGACATCAAGCAGCACCAGGTCGAAGTCCTCGTTACAGGCCTGCGCCAGCCCCAACGCACCGTCGTGCTGCAGAGTCACCGCGAAGCCGCATTGCGACAGGTGCTGCTGCAGATGACTGGCCAGCAGGACATCGTCCTCGATGGCGAGGATGCGCGCCCCGGAATTCATGACAATCAGTATCCGATGAGAATAAATCCTGATTATTCTGCCAAAAGAGCCAGCAGATTCCCATCGAACGAATCGCTAAACTGCGGCTACCACCTGGATGGAGACTGCCGTGTTCAAGGATCTCGGGATCAAGGGCCGCGTACTGCTGCTCACCCTGCTACCCACCAGCCTGCTGGCACTGGTGCTCGGCGGCTACTTCACCTGGATGCAGCTGGCCGAGCTGCGCAGCCAGTTGCACGAGCGTGGCGAGCTGATGGTGCAGCACCTGGCCCCGCTGGCAGCCCCGGCCCTGGCCCGCGAGGATGCCCATCAGCTCAAACGCCTAGCCGAGGAGACGCTGAACCAGCAGGATGTGCGCGCCGTCGGCTTCCTCTCCGCTGAGCGCGCAGCGCTGGCCAAGGCCGGCCCGAGCATGCTCAACGAGCCACCGCAGGCCACCGTCGAACCGCTGACCACCCGCAGTGGCCAGGACGCCACGCGCTTCCTGATGCCGGTGTTCGGCCGCCACCAGAGCCTGGCCGCCGAGGGCAGCAGCGAAGGCGCCGACCGCCTGCTGGGCTGGGTAGAGCTGGAAATCTCCCACCATCGCACCCTGCTGCAGGGCTACCGCAGCCTGTTCACCAGCCTGCTGCTGATCGTCGCCGGCCTCAGCATCACCGCCCTGCTCGCCCTGCGCATGAGCCGCTTCATCAATGATCCACTGCGCAGCATTCAACAGGGCGTCAACCTGCTCAAGGAAGGCCAGCTGGAAACCCGCCTGCCGCCGCTGGGCAACCCCGAGATGGACCAACTGGCCGCTGGCATCAACCGCATGGCCGAGTCGCTGCAGAATGCCCAGGAAGAGCTGCAGCACAGCATCGACCAGGCCACCGAGGACGTGCGGCAGAACCTGGAGACCATCGAGATCCAGAACATCGAGCTGGACCTGGCGCGCAAGGAGGCCCTGGAGGCCAGCCGCATCAAGTCCGAGTTCCTGGCCAACATGAGCCACGAGATCCGCACCCCACTCAACGGCATCCTCGGCTTCACCGGCCTGCTGCAGAAAAGCGACCTGACCCCGCGCCAGCAGGACTACCTGGGCACCATCGAAAAATCCGCCGAGAGCCTGCTGGGGATCATCAACGAGGTGCTCGACTTCTCCAAGATCGAAGCCGGCAAGCTGGTGCTGGAGAATATACCGTTCAACCTGCGCGACCTGATCCAGGACTGCCTGACAATCCTCGCCCCCGCCGCTCACGACAAGCAGCTGGAGTTGGTCAGCCTGATCTACCGCGACACCCCGCTGGCGCTGCAGGGCGACCCGCTGCGCCTCAAGCAGGTGCTGACCAACCTGGTGAGCAATGCCATCAAGTTCACCCGCGAGGGCACCATCGCCGTACGCGCCATGGTCGAGGACGAAAGCGACGACCGCGCACAGCTGCGCATCAGCGTGCAGGACACCGGCGTCGGCCTTTCCGACGAGGACCTGCGCGCGCTGTTCCAGGCCTTCAGCCAGGCCGACAACTCGCTTAGCCGCCAGGCCGGCGGCACCGGCCTCGGCCTGGTGATTTCCAAACGCCTGATCGAACAGATGGGCGGCGAGATCGGCGTCGACAGCAACCCCGGCAGCGGCTCGGAGTTCTGGATCAGCCTGACCCTGCCCAAGGCCCGCGACGATGGCGACGACCTGCCGCGTGCACCGCTGCAGGGGCGCCGCGTGGCGATGCTGGAAAGCCACGAGCTGGCTCGTCAGGCGCTGCAGCACCAGCTGCAGGACTGCAGCCTGGAGGTGCTGGAGTTTTCCAGCCTCGACCCGTTGCTGGAGCAGGTCGCACGCCAGCGCGACGCCGGCCAGCCGATCGAGCTGGCCGTGCTCGGGGTCAACCTGCAGGAGCTGCCGCCGGAGCAACTTGGCCAGCGCCTGTGGGAGCTCGACCGCCTGGGCTGCAAGACCCTGGTGCTCTGCCCCACCACCGAACAGGCGCTGTACCACGAAGCGCTGCCCGACACCCATCTGCAACTGCAGGCCAAGCCGGCCTGCACGCGCAAACTGCTGCGTGCCCTCGGTGAGCTGGTAAGCCCGCGCCCGTTCAAGGTCGAGGCCCCCGCCCCGCTGACCAGCCGCGCGCCACGCCTGCTGTGCGTCGACGACAACCCGGCCAACCTGCTGCTGGTGCAGACCCTGCTGAGCGACATGGGCGCCGAGGTGGTGGCGGTGGACAGTGGCTATGCCGCCGTCGAGGCGGTGCAACAGCACAACTTCGACCTGGTGTTTATGGACGTGCAGATGCCCGGCATGGACGGCCGCCAGGCCACCGAAGCGATCCGCCTGTGGGAACAGGAGCGCGAGCGTAGCCCGCTGCCGATCGTCGCCCTCACCGCCCATGCCCTGGCCAACGAGAAACGTGCCCTGCTGCAAGGCGGCATGGACGACTACCTGACCAAGCCGATCAACGAACGGCAGCTGGCCCAGGTGGTGCTCAAGTGGACCGGCCTGGCCCTGCGCAACCATGCCCAGCCCGCCCCCGCCGCAGCGGTCAGCAGTGCCAGCCTGCGCGTACTGGATGCCGAGGAAGGACTGCGCCTGACCGCCGGCAAGGCGGATCTCGCCAGCGACATGCTCAATATGCTGCTGGCCGGCCTGCCCGCTGACCGCCAGGCCATCCGCCAGGCCCGTGAGAGCGGCGAACGCGGCGCCCTGATCGAGCGCGTACACCGCCTGCACGGCGCTACCCGCTACTGCGGCGTACCGCAGCTGCGCGCCGCCTGCCAGCGCAGTGAAACCCTGCTCAAGCAGGACGACCCGATGGCCCAGGCGGCCCTCGATGAACTGGACGCGGCCATTGCCCGGCTCGCCGAAGAAGCCACGGTCAGCGCCTGAGGAGTTCCGATGAACATCATCCTGTTCAGCAGCAAACCCTACGACCGCGCCAGCTTCCAGGCCCTGCCGCTGCCGGGCGACTGGCAGCTGCAGTTCCAGGACTGCCTTCTGACAGCGGACACCGCTGCACTGGCGGAAGGCTGCGAGGTGGTCTGTGCCTTTATCAACGACAACCTGTCCGCGCCGGTGCTGGAGCGCCTGGCCGCCGGCGGCACGCGGCTGATCGCCCTGCGCTCGGCCGGCTACAACCACGTCGACCTCAAGGCCGCCGAACGCCTGGGGCTGGCGGTGGTACGGGTGCCGGCCTATTCGCCGCACGCGGTGGCCGAGCACGCGGTGGCGCTGATCCTGGCGCTCAACCGGCGCATCCACCGCGCCTTCAACCGCACCCGCGAGGGCGATTTCTCGCTGCACGGGCTGACCGGCTTCGACCTGCACGGCAAGACGGTCGGCGTGGTCGGCGCCGGCAAGATCGGCCAGGCCTTTGCCGGCATCATGGCCGGCTTCGGCTGCCGGGTGCTGGTCTACGACCCCTATCCGGTGCCTGAGCTGGCGAGTTTCGGCGGCCACCAGGTCACCCTCAACCACCTGATCGCGGAGAGCGACATCATCAGCCTGCACTGCCCCTTGAACGAGGGCAGCCGGCACCTGATCGACAACGCCCGCCTGGCGCAGATGAAGCGCGGCGCCATGCTGATCAACACCGGGCGCGGTGCGCTGGTCGATACACCGGCACTGATCGGCGCGCTGAAAAGCGGCCAGCTCGGCTACCTGGGCATCGACGTCTATGAAGAAGAAGCCGCGCTGTTCTTCGAGGACCGCTCCGACCTGCCGCTGCAGGACGATGTGCTGGCACGCCTGCTGACCTTCCCCAATGTCATCGTCACCGCCCACCAGGCCTTCCTGACCCACGAGGCGCTGGCCGCCATCGCCGGCACCACCCTCGACAACATCGCCGCCTGGGCCGCCGGCACGCCGGTCAACCGGGTGACATCTGCCGCGTGATAGCATCCCGCCCAGCTCAGGAGGCTGCATGACCACCCACGATTTCCGCTACACCCTGCTCAACCCGCAACACACCCTGACCGAATGCCGCGCCCTGGCGCCGGGCCGCTACCAGGTGACCGGCAACGGCGGCGCCGTGCAGGCTGGCGACACCCTGCTGGTGACCCTCAAGGGCAGCCGCGAGCTGTCCATGAGCCTGGCCGTGGAGAAAGTCCGCCATCTGATCAACCCGCCCGGCCAGTGGCTGGCGGTGGCCAACGGCCCGGCATTCCGCGAACTGGCGATCCATACTTGGCAGGTCGATTGCGATGGCTGCGGCAAGCGCATCGACCTGGAATTCGCCGTCGACGCCAGCCTCGGCGCCAAGGCCCAGGCACCGGCAGCCGAGGCGCGCCTGGCCGAACTGGGCTGGGCCAGCCGCGGCGGCAAGCACTTCTGCCCTGCCTGCAAGGAACAAAGCACATGAAGCATGCCCTGGTTCCCGCCCTGTTCGCCGCCACCCTCAGCGGCTGCGCCAGCGACCCGGTCCAGCTGGAAAACGACAAGACCTACCGCGTGGAATGGATCGGCGAGCGCCCGCTGATCGACCGCAGCCACCTCACCATCACCCTCGGTGAGGACGGCCGCGCCTACGGCAGCGCCGGCTGCAACCACTGGTTCGCCAGCTACCGCCGTGACGGCGACGCGCTGCGTTTCGAGCAGCCCGGCGCCACCCGCAAGCTGTGCGCGCCCGCGCTGATGGAGCAGGAGCAACGCTTCCTCGAAGCCCTCGGCCAGGTGCAACGCTGGGACGTGTCCGGCATCGGCCAGCTGCGCCTGTGGCCGGCGGACGGCAAGCCGATCCGGCTGTGGCCGGAAGAAGGCTGAGCAACCGTCCGCGACGCCGTTCCGCGCAGCCCGGATGCCATCCGGGACAACCGGCAACCGGCAACTGCGCATAAGTGCTGCACGGCCGGCACGCTCTCTCGACACACGCTGCGGCATCCCCTCTCCCGTTTACGGGAGAGGGCTAGGGAGAGGGCTGGCCACATACCCTCTCCCCCGGCCCCTCTCCCACAAGTGGGAGAGGGGAGCCCATATCCTGGATGCGCTCGGGACTACTCGAACAACTCCAGCTGCTCATGCCGCCCACGCAAATCCAGCAACCGTACGCCCACGCCGAGCAGGCGCACTGGCTTGTTGCCGCGCGCGAAAGCGGCGCTCATCAGCAGCTTGTAGCTGTCCAGGTCACGGCGCGCACCGGCCTGTTCCAGGGTGGTCTGGCTGAAGTCGTGGAACTTGATCTTGACGAACGGCTTGTCCGGCCGATAGCTCGCATCCAGCCGCGCCATGCGCGTATCGAGCTGGCTCAGCAGCTCGGGCAGATGCTCCAGGCAGCTGGCCAGGTCCGGTAGATCCTTGTCGAAAGTGTTCTCCACGCTCACCGACTGGCGCCGACTGTCCACCTGCACCGCACGCTCATCGACGCCCCGCGCCAGGTGCCACAGGCGTTCGCCAAAACTGCCGAACTCGCGCACCAGGGCCAGCTTGCTCCAGTCGCGCAGGTCCAGGCAGGTATCGATGCCCAGGCGCCCCAGCTTGTCCGCCGTGACCTTGCCCACTCCGTGCAGTTTGTTCACCGGCAGTGCGGCGACGAAGTCCTCGACCTGATCGGGGGTGATCACGAACAGGCCATTGGGTTTGCGCCAGTCACTGGCGATCTTGGCCAGGAACTTGTTCGGCGCCACCCCGGCGGACACGGTGATGTGCAGCTCCTGCGACACCCGCCGGCGAATGTCCTGGGCGATGCGCGTGGCGCTGCCGTCGAAATGCGAGCTGGCGGACACGTCCAGGTAGGCTTCGTCCAGCGACAGCGGCTCGATGATCTCGGTGTAATCGCGGAAGATCGCGTGGATTTCCCGCGACACCGCCTTGTAGGCATCCATGCGCGGGCGCACCACCTGCAGGTCGGGGCACAACTTCAGCGCCTGGCCCATGGGCATGGCCGAGCGCACTCCCCAGGCCCGCGCTTCATAGTTGCAGGTGGCAACTACCCCGCGCCGGTCGGCAGCCCCACCCACCGCCAGCGGTTTGCCGGCCAGGCGCGGATCGTCACGCATCTCGATGGCGGCATAGAAACAGTCGCAGTCAATGTGGATGATCTTGCGCACGCCAAGCCCCGTCCGGCCTGCTCTGGAAGCCGAAGTCTACCACCCGCCTCACGCTAAGCATCTGAGAAAAAACAGCTTTTTCTCAATCAATGGTTGACAGCAACGCGTTCGCCGCTAGAATGGCGGCCGCGGGATGGAGCAGTCTGGTAGCTCGTCGGGCTCATAACCCGAAGGTCGTCGGTTCAAATCCGGCTCCCGCAACCAGATTCAGAAGAAGGCCACTCAATCGAGTGGCCTTTTTTCTTGCCTACGATTTATGTAATTGATTAAAAAACAGAAATCGATTGACACAAACCAATCCCTGAGTAGAATGGCCGGCGCGGGATGGAGCAGTCTGGTAGCTCGTCGGGCTCATAACCCGAAGGTCGTCGGTTCAAATCCGGCTCCCGCAACCAGATTCCGCAAAAGGCCACTCAATCGAGTGGCCTTTTGCGTTTTGCGGCGAACCAATCTGGCAGATGACAGCGCCAAGCCCTTCCAACTCGCCCTCCTCCTGGCCACTCGGCAATCAAGTCCGTGCATTCCTAAACGCACGCCGAAGCGAGCAAACATTGATCTCGCTTCAGACTGTCTTAAGCCAGAACCACTAAGCTGCACTCAAGCCCGCCGGAAGATGCGGAATGAGAGGAAGCGTGATGAGCTGGAAAAACACCGAACACCGCTATGGCAGCCTGTCCATCGGGCTGCACTGGCTGATGCTGGTATTGATTGCCGTGGTCTACTTCACCATGGAGTTTCGCGGCCTGTTCCCGAAGGGGACCGACGGGCGCGAACTGATGAAGCAGACCCATTTCATGCTGGGCCTGAGCATCTTCGCCCTGGTCTGGGTGCGCCTGATCGCACGCCTGATCGCCCCCACCCCGAAAATCGTGCCGGCCATTCCCGCCTGGCAGGCCATCCCCGCCAAGCTGATGCACCTGGCGCTGTACGCCCTGATGATCGGCACCCCGCTGCTCGGCTGGCTGATCCTCAGCGCCTTTGGCAAACCCATTCCCTTCTTCGGCCTGGAACTGCCAGCACTGGTCGCCCCCGACCATGACTTCGGCGAGCAACTGGAGCACTGGCACGTACGCCTGGCCGAAGCCGGCTACTGGCTGATCGGCCTGCATGCCGTCGCCGGGCTGTTCCACCACTATATAAGCCGCGACAACACCCTGACCCGGATGCTACCGGGACGCGACTGACATCTCTGCAAAGAACGGCGCCCATCGGCGCCGTTTTTCATGGCCCTGGACTGCGGCCGGCAAATCGCACGCCACGCCGATCAGTTATCCGAGCAGGCTGGTCAAGCCGGCGACCTGCCGCTAGAATTGCGCACTTTTTGATCAGAGGCGCCTACGAGCGCCCGCTCGAGGTTAGCCACCGATGTCCACCGCCACACCGAAAGTCGGCTTCGTCAGCCTGGGTTGCCCAAAGGCCACCGTCGATTCCGAACGCATCCTCACCCAGCTGCGCATGGAAGGGTACGAGATCGTCCCGACCTACCAGGATGCCGACGTCGTGGTGGTCAACACCTGCGGCTTCATCGACAGTGCCAAGGCCGAATCGCTGGACACCATCGGCGAAGCCATCGCCGAGAACGGCAAGGTGATCGTCACCGGCTGCATGGGCGTGTCCGAGAACGCCATCCGCGACGTGCACCCAAGCGTGCTGGCCGTCACCGGCCCGCAGCAGTACGAGCAGGTGGTCAACGCCGTCCACGAGGTGATCCCGCCCAAGGCCGACCACAACCCCTATATCGACCTGGTACCGCCGCAGGGCATCAAGCTCACCCCGCGCCACTATGCCTACCTGAAGATTTCCGAGGGCTGCAACCACAGCTGCGCCTTCTGCATCATCCCGTCCATGCGCGGCAAGCTGGTCAGCCGCCCGGTGGGCGACGTGCTGTCCGAGGCCCAGCGCCTGGTCAAGGCCGGCGTCAAGGAACTGCTGGTGATCAGCCAGGACACCAGCGCCTACGGCGTCGACCTCAAGTACAAGACCGACTTCTGGGAAGGCCAGCCGGTCAAGACGCGCATGAAGGAACTGTGCGAAGCACTCTCCAGCATGGGCGTATGGGTACGCCTGCACTACGTCTACCCCTACCCCAACGTCGACGACGTGATCCCGCTGATGGCCGCCGGCAAGCTGCTGCCCTACCTGGACATCCCCTTCCAGCACGCCAGCCCGAAAGTACTCAAGGCCATGAAGCGCCCCGCCTTCGAAGACAAGACCCTGGCGCGCATCAAGGCCTGGCGCGAGATGTGCCCAGAGCTGACCATCCGCTCCACCTTCATCGTCGGCTTCCCCGGCGAAACCGAAGAAGACTTCCAGTACCTGCTGGACTGGCTGACCGAAGCCCAGCTCGACCGCGTCGGCTGCTTCCAGTACAGCCCGGTGGAAGGCGCCCCGGCCAACGACCTGGGCCTGGAGCCGGTACCGGATGACGTCAAGCAGGACCGCTGGGACCGCTTCATGGCGCATCAGCAGGCCATCAGCGCCGCCCGCCTGCAGCGCAAGATCGGCACCGAGATCGAAGTACTGATCGACGAAGTCGACCACGAAGGCGCCGTCGCCCGCTCCTGGGCCGATGCACCGGAGATCGACGGCAGCGTGTTCATCGACTCCACCAGCGTGCAACCGGGCGACAAGGTGCGCGTGCGCGTCGTGGATGCCGACGAATACGACCTCTGGGCCGAACTGGTCTGAGCGCACAGCGCTGCGAAAACAGCCCCGCCAATGCGGGGCTTTTTCATGCCCGGTCGAGCGGGCTGAGCACGCCCAAGCCACCGCGATTGAGCACATGGGTATAGATCTGCGTGGTCTTCACATCGGAGTGGCCAAGCAGCTCCTGCACCGTGCGGATATCCTGCCCGCTCTCCAATAGATGCGTGGCGAAAGAATGCCGCAAGGTATGCGGCGTGGCCGGCTTGTGCAGCCCGACTCGCCGCACCGCGTTGCGAATGGCCCGCTGAATGGTCTTTTCATGCAAATGATGGCGAAAGATACCGCCGGAGCGCGGGTCCTCTGAACGGTTGACCGAAGGGAATACGAACTGCCAGCCCCACTCGGTAGCCGCATTGGGATACTTGCGCGCCAGGGCATGTGGCAGATTGGCCCGGCCATAACCTTCCCGCAGATCTTGCTCATGCAGGGCTCGTACCCGCTGCAGATGCAGCTCCAGTGGCGCAGCCAGTTTGCGTGGCAGCATGGTCACACGATCCTTCTGCCCCTTGCCATCGCGGATCAGGATTTCCAGGCGAGCAAACTCCACATCCTTGCCCCGCAGGCGCAGCACTTCCATCAAGCGCATACCGGAGCCATACAGGAGACTGGCTATCAACCACAGCGTGCCATCCAGTTGCGCCAGCACGCTCGCCACCTCCTCCCGCGTCAACACCACCGGCAAGCGTTGCGGACGGCGCGCCCTAATCACGCCGTCCATCCATGGCAGTTCGATCTGCAGGACCTGTTTATAAAGGAAGAGAATCGCCGACAACGCCTGGTTCTGCGTGGAAGCCGAAACATCCCGGCGCACCGCCAGATCACTCAGGAAAGCCTCGACTTCCGGACCTCCCATCTCCTGCGGATGGCGATACTTGTGGAAGCGGATATAGCGCTTGACCCACTCCAGATAGACAGCTTCGGTGCGAATCGAATAGTGTCGAAGGCGAATTTGCTCGCGTACCTGATCGAGCAGCTTGGGCTTGTCATCCATGTCGCAATTGCTCCCTGATTCATGTCGCATCTCCTGATGCCATCTGCAGGCTAGACAAGGACTTAGCGGACGACAAGGAATGTTATGCGACACAAGTGGCGGAAAAAATTACGCCGTTTGTGTCGGCTACTTATAGTTAGGCGCAAGGGCAAAATTGGTTATTCAGCACCGAGCCAGGGAAAACAATCACCGCATCAGCGCGGTGTTCCTGAATCGAATGGTCGCCTGACAGTAGAGGCCGTTATTTGTGGCCAGCAAAGGAGTTGCTTTCAGAGAATGTGCACATCACAAATAACTTCCGGGGCCAAAACCGACACGCCGTGCGCTCCGCCGGTCAAGCTCGGTGCTGGCCTAATTTCCGGCGCTCGGCTGGGCAATCTAACAATTGGCTCAAGTCGTTCGCTCCGCTCACTCGGGACCGGCGAAGCCGGCCCCTTAGCCAAACGTTATGTTGCACAGGCACGTCATGTTTGAATATCTAGCAGAAATTGATAATGGATCTCTGAGGCGAGCCCATCGAATGTCTTATGAAGGCTCCATCTGGGATGGTGTCGAGAAAGGGTATATTTACGGCGAAGAAGAGATCGTAGACGGAGAAGTTTTCTACAAAAATCTCTCCCTAACAAAAAGCGGCAAAGATCTGCTTCGCTTCAGTAGATTAAAACTTGAAGACATTGATAATGCACATGGTAAAAACTCGCTTCGAGAGTGGCTTATAAAACCAGTTCTTGTAGCTGTAATCACTACTGCAATTACAACCCCCATATCCGGATTCATCGGTTTCTATCTGGGAAAAGTAATGACCGAGCAGGCGGCCGAACAGAACGCAGCAGGTCAAACAAACCCAAACAGCCCTATAAAAGCAGCACAGTGAAATGCAACATAACAAGTCGCTCAACACCGTTCGCTCCGCTCACTGGACTCGCAAAAGCTGCGCTTTTGCTCGCCTGTTAGCTTAATCGTTAGCGGCCAAAGGAGGTTACATTGACAATCCGGAGTGTCATCAACAACCGAATGAGGCTTTCAAACATCGCCATATTTGGTGGCATGCTAGTCAGTGCCGGCTTAATTCAATACCAGATCAACCAAAACCAAGAACCTGCCGCCTGGTCTTTTGCAGGTTTTTTCATAGGCTTCGCGGCGATGCTGGCAATAAAGCTCTCAATAAAATGTCCATCGTGTAAGGGAAATCTTGGGTCAACGCTTATGAATAGCGGCCATTTTATTTCGCTGCCCAAGAAAATCAAATACTGCCCGCTATGCGGCGTTGATATAGACACCAAGCAGTGAGTTGTCCGCTAACAATGCGCATATGGACTCTCCCCACAAGCAGTGAGGAAAGCTTTTTTCGATCCTGTCGTCAGCGCGGTTGCAATCGCATATCCGGCCTTGCGTGGGCTAGTGCCCGGGCCATTCTGTAGTTCGCGCAGCGGGGGCCAAGCGTTCAAACGATCCCAAAGATCATGATTGTTATCGGCCTTGTTCCGCTGCAGGACTCGCCTGTTCCGACAGTCTCGCTTCTCACCACAACCGCAGGAAAATCACCTCGTCTTGCTGATTACCCCCCGCCGTCAGGCGGGCCTTGCACTCTGCCAGTCGCCGCTGAAACGTCGCTCATGGCACCACACTGCCCAGCAGATCCTCACCAGTTTGTTCGCCAGCGCCACCGCCGCTTTGTTGTGGCCGATACGTTCGGCCGTTTGCAGGGCCCAGCGCTGCAGCTGGGTCAGGCGCTCGGGCGTTCGCGTCTGGCAGCGCTTGGCGGCCAGCAGTGCCGCTCGGGCGCCGTGGATCAGCAGGGTGCGCACGTAGGTGTTGCCTTTGCAGCTGATGCACCCGAGTCTGCGCCGTTCGCCGCTGCTGTATTCGTTGGGGGGCATGCCGAGCCAGGCGCTCAGGTGTCGGCCGCTGGCGAAGCGTTCGGGTTTGCCGACGGCGGTTTTCAGGGCGCTGGCGGTGAGCAGCCCGATACCGCTGACTTCGTCGAGTTTGTGCACGATGTCATCGTCGGCATGCCAGCGCGCCAGTTGTTCTTCGCTGTCGCGCATCGCCTGTTCGCACAGGCTGATTTCGGCCAGCACCATCTGTAACGAGCCGCGCAGGGCGCAGACTTCGGGACGCTCGATCAGCTCGCAGGCCTGGCGTAGAAAGGCCTGGGTGCCACTCGGCGCCGCCACGCCCAGTTCGCGCAGGATGCCGCGCAGCAGGTTGATGTGCTGCACCCGGGTCTTTTTCCAGGCCTCGCGCAGGTTATGCAGTTGCTGCACTTGCTGCTGCTCGTGGCTTTTCACCGGCACCGGGT
>NZ_FTNW01000005.1 GCF_900156545.1 Aquipseudomonas alcaligenes | reverse complement strand
GCCCACAAGGGCGAGGCCAAGCCGGACCTGGAAGACTACGACTACCCCGGCCGCTTCACCGAGCGCGCCCGCGGCAAGCACCTGTCCCAACGCGCCCTGGAGCGCCACCGCGCCGACCATCAGCTGGCCGAGGGCGAGAGCGACCAGCCGCTGCTGAGAACCGGTCACTTCCTCGACCTCTGCGCCCACCCGCGCGCGGACTGGAACCAGCTGTGGCTGCTCAACGAGATCCACCACGAAGGCAAGCAGCCGCAGGTGCTGGAAGAGTCCATCACCAACTTCGGCGCCAGTCTCCCCTCTCCCCTGCGGGGAGAGGGCCAGGGAGAGGGGGCAACCCGCGAGGAGTTCAATCAGGGCTACCGCAACCGCTTCAGCGCCACCCCCTGGGACCAGCCCTGGCGCCCGCCGCTGCAACACCCCAGGCCGCGCATCCTCGGCAGCCAGAGCGCCGTGGTCACCGGGCCCAAGGGCGAAGAAATCCACTGCGACCAGTACGGCCGGGTGAAAGTGCAGTTCCACTGGGACCGCGAAGGCCAGGCCGACGACACCACCAGCTGCTGGCTGCGCGTCAGCTCCAGCTGGGCCGGCGACCGCTACGGCGGCATCGCAATCCCGCGCATCGGTATGGAAGTGCTGGTCACCTTCCTCGAAGGCGACCCCGACCAGCCGCTGGTCACCGGTTGCCTGTACCACAAGGAACATGTCGTTCCCTACGACCTGCCGGCCAACAAGACCCGGACGGTGTTCAAGACCCTCAGCTCACCCGGTGGCGGCGGCTACAACGAGCTGCGCATCGAGGATCGCAAGGGCCAGGAGCAGATCTACATCCACGCCCAGAAGGACTGGGACGAGAACGTCGAGCACGACCAGAAGATCCGCATCGGCCACGAACGCCACGACACCGTCGAGGCCAACAGCTACACCGAGCTGAAAGCCGAGGAACACCGCACCACGCACAAGGACCGCAAGACCGAGGTCCGCGCCAACGACCACCTGACCGTAGCGACCAACCAACATGTGAAGCTGGGCACGGGGCAGTTCGTCGAGGCTGGCAATGAGATCCACCTCTCCAGCGGCCTCAAGGTCGTGCTCGAAGCCGGCAGTGAGCTCACCTTCAAGGCCGCCGGCAGCTTCATCAAGCTGGACGCCAGCGGCGTCACCCTGGTCGGCCCGCAGATCAAGATCAACTCGGGCGGCGGTCCGGGAAGCGGCACAGGGGCGGCGCCTATCCTGCCAGGCAAAGTGAAAGCAGCAGACAGTGACAAAGCCGGCGCCCTGTTAACTGCGGCGCCCTTGAACAGGCTGGTACCCGGTTTAAGCCCCCTGTGCGGCAAGCAGAGCAACGGCGCTTGCAGCCGAGGAGATTGCCCATGCATGACGGCTTGAACGAGTTCTTAGCCTTAGCCCGCCAGAATCTCCGAACGGATGGCAATGGACTCTATTTCATCATCGACCAGGCACGACAGCCGGAAGCCCTAACCCAGCTCTATAACTGTGGCCACGCCATCGAGGTGGAATACCTGCTATACGCCACAGAGTTTGAGCACCTGGCAGAAAGTGGACCGATCTGGGTCAGCGTGCAAGGAAGCCACGAGCTGACCCAACTCTGTGCGCGTCTATGCCAGGAACGCCAGGCCGGCATAGCCATCAGAGCCCAAAGCCACCAACTGGCACTGGCCCATGCGCGGCGCCTACTAAAGATCAATGACGGGTCAGGCGGACAGAGCCTGGCCACCTATTACCAGCCGGCCCTATGGGCAGCACTGGCGATGACCATTCAGGGTCAAAGAGACCTCTTCGGCCCCTGGTCAGGAGTTACCAGCCCTGCCCTTATCAACCTGCAGAAAAGCCAGAGTGGCTGGCTGGATTGGCAGCCCCCCGTCGATAGTGCCTCAGCAATCACAACCGGACCTCTGGCACTGGCCAACAACACCGAGAAAACCTACCGCACTCTCCGCTGGCTGTACTGGATCGACCAGGAGCATCAAGCATTCCACTCCCCAGGCCAGGCAGCGCTGCCCACATTGATCGGTAATCTTGACGCGCTCACCGAACACGGCATTACCGATGAGCGCCACCTGCTGCGCCTGGCCCAGCTATCGCGCGGGCCGGCCCTCAACTCGCAACCGGCCGTCATGGCCATTCTGCAGGCCTCGACGAAAGCCTTCATCAAGACAGAGCGTCTGCAGGGATTGGGCGCCTCTTAATCCAGCTGAATGGATGCACCATGGAACTCATCAACTATGTCGTCCGCAGCGGCGACACACTGACCAAGATCGCCACCCAGCACGGCAGCACAATTGCCGAGCTTCTGGAGCTCAACAGCTTCATCGTCAACGCAGACCATATCGAAGTCGGCTGGAACCTCAGCGTTGTAGCCCGGACATCCCCTGCGCCTACGTCGGCTTCATCTCCAGCCCCTGCCCAGGCGGACACCCCGGCCACAGAGCCCGCCGTGCTACGACTGCCACCTCTGCAGCACGCCAAGGAGGCTCTGAACACCCTCTTTGAAAAAGCCTCACACCCCTGCAAGCCTCGCTTTGCCAACATCATCTACGCCACCCAGGAACAATCCTTCTGGCTCCTGCCCAAGGAGGCCGATGATGCACTCAGCGAGTCGGCACACATCCTCGAACAGCAGGTAGCGCCCGGCAAGAGTAAAGAAGAGCGCAAGAAAGGCCTGGATGCCTGCGGATTGTTGGACTATTTCATGGAGCCCAACCTGAGCTATTTCCTTGAAGGCCAGGAAAAGGAGCGGATGCAATTCTTCGAGCGCGAGCATCCCGATATCGAGGATCTGAACCTGGCTATACAGCTCCAGGATCGCGCCCTCGGTATCGAACCGCGACCCGCGAAACCCACCAACGATCGCGCTGAGGCCTCACGCCGGGCCGATGAGGATATAAAGAGAATTCCGGATGGAATGGCTAGGCGCCACAAACTACGGGTTCTCCAGCGCGAATGGAAAAAGCTCCGGGATATCGCCGTCAAGAAAGCAAAGGAGCAAAACTACACCTATCAGGACGGAGCCCTTTTTACCCCCGAAGCGCTGGAAGCCAAGAAGCGTGTCGATCATTACCTGAAGACCCGCGATGAGGTACTCAAGTACGGGGAGCTGCCCACCTATGAGCAGGACGAACTGGCCAAGCTGCTGGAGCAGCAGCACCAGCGCTACAGGGAAATCCAGGAATTCAACAAGGGCCGTAGCCCCAGTCTCAAGTACCAGGAAGTCTTCACTCAGCTGGTGGCCCTGGAGGCCTACAAGACCTATATCGACGCCATCATCAAGGTCGCCGACTATGGGCTGGCCGTCCCCGAGTTCGCCCTGATCATGGCCTCCGGCGGCGCCGGCAGCGGCGTCCAGCGCTTCAAGCAATACCAGGAACACCTCGCCAGACAGCAAACCGTCGAAGACGAGATGCGCGAAAAGTACGCGGGCTGGGTCAAGAGCACAGGCCAGAACATGCTGCCTCCAGCCGGCCTGCTCGCGGCCGAACGAGAGGCCTGGGATGCCGAGCAGATGGCGCTCCAGCAGCTCTATGCCGAGGCTCAGCAGGCCGTGACCAGCAGCAAGCCGCGCAGGCACCTGCTCTGGAATCCTGAACAGTTCAAGCCCCGCCCCGTCGAGCGGTTGGTCAAGAGCGACTTTCCGCTACACGAAGTCAGCTGGCCGGACAGCCCCAAGCCACTCGGTCATACCAGCATGATGGTGCTCAATGGGCTGACCAAGCCCAATATCAAGAAGTCCGCCAGCTTCGCTGGAAATAGCAGCACCCAGCCAGCCTCGCGTAGTGCCTTCAGCGACTGGCTGAAGGGCATGGGCGCGTTCGAGATCAAAGATCAGGGCGAATGGTTCGACAACAACGGCTGGTTCGAAGTCGAGCGTTTCTACGAATATCTGACCAAGCTGGGCTGGCAGGTCGACTCACTCAAGAATGCGGCCACCCGCAAGCAGTGGGGCGACCGCCTGTGCGAAGTGGTATTTCTCGATAGCGTCAGGCGCAGCATCCGGCTGTTCGACCGCACCCCCCAGGCACAGCTTGTGCGTTTTCTCTCGGCACCGCCGGAGCGTATCCAGACCAGCACTGAAGCCTCGGGCCCCACGCTGCGCGATGCGACCGCCAGCTTCGAAACCACACTGGATATCGATTTGGCTCGTGGCGAGGTCGAACTCTTCAACATCGAACTACCCAAGGCCAAGGAAGCCCAGCCGGTGCAGGCCAAGTACATCGACTACCAAGAGAAGGTCGCCACTCTCGACTTGGGCAGGTTCTCAGCCTGCTTCAGCGCCCGCGCCTGGGGCTTCGCCGGGGCCTCCCTACAGCTGGCGGCCAACCTGGACCTGTCACCAAGTCGGCTCCGCTACGGCTCCAGCCTCGACCCTATTGAACCAGCCTCCCGCACGGCGAACACGGCCAGCACAGCTCGCACCGAAGATATGGGGCAGGCGACCTCAGCCCCCGTACAGCTCGAGGATGCCGCCGGCGCCAGCTTCAAACTCTTTGCCGGGGTGCAGGCCGGCATCGAGGTAACCGGGCAACTCAACTGGCTCCCTCCCAAGGGCCTGGTCAGCAAGCGACTGCCCGCAGGCCAAACCAAGAACACTGAAGAGAAGTGGCTCAACTTGGCCCACCTCACAGCGGAAATATCCGCCGCCATCGGCCTGGGAATGGATAGCGAAGTCTCCCTGTCGCTCGACAAGGGGCGCTTCATTCTGCGCCTCAAGGCTTCGCTGATCGCTGGCCCAGGCGCCAGCGGCAGCTTTGCCTTTGCCGTGGGCTACGAGGCCATCGGCGAGCTGCTCGATGTGCTGCGCCGCGAACTGCGCAAAAACATGTATCACCCTCTCAAATGGATTGAGAGCGACGCTTTCAGTCTGCTCTGGAGACTCAATATATTTGGCATCCTGGGTATAGATATGCGCTCGAGCTTTATGCTGGGGGCAGATGTAGTTGCCAGCATCTACGAGACGCTGACTAGCTCTGGAGCCGGCGGCGCAATAGCCGAGACAATCATTAACTATAAAAATCAGTCAGAGCTAGAGAAATGGATCATCGATGTAATTCCGGAAGCGCTCGGCCCATTACTATCAGTGTTGGCGTCCCCTCCATCCAGGCTTAATCCAGAAGCTCCAAACGGCACCCCCTACCTTCTAACTCAGCAGCAAGCTATTACCCGAATCTTGGGCTGGATAAGATTCAACGCTGAAAGAACAGAAATAGTTCCTGCGGCCCAGCGACAATTTGAAGAAGCATGCACCAGAATGAATCGCCTTGGAACAAAAGGCTCTTCGCCAGGACAAAGTTATTGTGAAAACCGCATGCGCCTTGATGCCATCATGAACAGCACGCCCCCAAAAGCCGAAAACGAACCTGCAAGCCAGAGAGCACTGAGAGAATATAACAGCCACACATCAGTACTTGGAGCGTTGAGTGACCAGCATTGCGTGCGCACACCAAGCATTCAAACTGGTTTTGTTCGCATACCGGAGTACGCAACCTACACCGGCCCCGGGGAATAAAGGAGCCTACACAATGGCCATTCGCCTCGCATTACTAAAGAGCCTCACCCTTCTAATTCTTCTATCAACGACACAAGCACAAGCGCAAGCACCTCGACTTAGCCAAGAGCAAATAAAGTCCAAAGAAAACGGCATAGCACTTTACAACCAGTACAAGGACCCCGAACAGGAACTTCGCGTCGCAGCAGAAGCCGGCGACAAAGAAGCGCAATACTATTTAGCAGAAGATTTAAGGCGCACCAACCGCTATACAACAGAAGAGGCTTACAAATGGTACACCAGAGCAAGCGAGCAAGGCGATCTATATGCCATGCACCGATTGAGCTCCATGAAGAGTGACCTTTGTGTAGCCATGGGAAACTGCCCTAAAGGCCTTAAGAGCGCCAATGACTGGCATAAAAAACTACTCTCTACCGCAACCGAGCTAGCTGAGAAAGGCGACGGCGAAGCAATGTATCTGCTGTACCACGCCACAAACAATTTAGAGTGGCTTGAAAAATCTGCCGCAGTCGGCTATGCGCATAGTCAATTTTGGCTGGCATCAAAATACGCACAAGGAGATAAATTCTTTTTGTTCCCATGGGAAAAGGATGCCGCAATAGAGAGCTTATTAAAACGGTCCGCGGAAGGCGGCGACCCCAAAGGCATAACAAGGTACTATGGTTTGCTACAAGAAAAGGGGGAATTAGAGGGCGCAAGATATTGGCTAAGAAAAGGCGCAGAAACCGGCCATACTGTCGCCTTCTCCAACTATGCGCTATTTCTTTCAGATCCCAACAATCCTCTGCAGCTCCCTGTAGATCTCGTCGAAAGCTACGGACTGATGTCTTTATTGCTTGAGCTCGACGGTGGCGGCGACATGCTCCCGCTGGCTAAGGATGAGTTACCTAGAATTGCAGCACAGATGACACCGGAACAGATCAAGCAGGCCGAAGCCTTTGCCAAGGAGTGGAAAGCAACCCACCCGCCACTCTCTTACTTCCCTGGAAAGCTGGGATTCTGAAAATCGGCTCAACGCCCCTCACTCATCGAATAAATGGGCATAACCTCCGCAACAATGAAACGGGCTTGCAAAATGGAATTTCGAGCGACCTATCGCATTATTCTCGCCAGCTGTGCATTACCCATTCTTGCCAGCTGCGATTTCTCCTCAACCTTTTGTGATCTGGAAGACCTCAAATATCAATGCACGCGCCCACATGAAAGCGACAAGCAGATGTCACGTGATATTGAGGCAGAACAGAAAGAAATACTGACTCAGGAAGGTAGAAAAACAGTAATTACTACCATGCCTGACTTGGTGGGCGGAATTGCGAGAGTCAAAGAGTCACCCGACGGGAGCATATTCTTGGTCGGAGGGCAGGGAAGTATGATTGTCCGAAAAAACCGACCGCCGATGACTGGAACGCGACCTACCTGACATCATCCCCAAATTTTATTCGCGACATTGCCTTTTTAAATAACAAAAAAGCGTTCGCCGTTGGCGATAAAGGCATGATCTATAGCACCCATGATGGCGGTGAAAACTGGAAACTTTATAATCCCGGATTTATCAGCGAAACCAACTCAGACCTAGAAGACCTGAGGTTCAGAGCAGCCTATACAGTTGCCTTCTCCGATAATGACCATGGCGTTGTCGCCGGAGAGCAGCGGGTGCTCACAACTATTGACGGCGGAAAAACATGGCAACGCTCCTTTGATTCCATGTTCGGGATCGCGGTCCAAAGAATCATCCTTAACAAAGACCGAACGGACTGGGCTACGACTAGCAGCGGCCTACTCTACACTCCGGACAGCGGAAGAAGCTGGGTAGTCCAAGACTCCCCATTGAGAGAGCCGACACCCAGCCTGGCTCTTGAGCATGTGGAGCCAAATCTGCTTTGTTACACCATATCTTATAGTGTGTTGTGTTCAGATGAGCCCGGTCCATTTCGTAAAGGCAAAGTTGCCTGGAAAAATGAGACTGGCAGCGGTGCAGGCATTACTAGTCTGAAAATGCATGACAGCAAGCGCGGGTGGTTCACTACCGACTCCGGAAGAATTTATATGACCGAAGATGGCGGACGCACCTGGCACATCTGGATGGATGTTCTAGCAAACCTGCAAGAGGGGCTCCCAAAGAACACTGCACTTCAGATTGAGCTATGGGATATGGATGCAGGGGCTGAACGCATTTTTGCTGCCGGCGCCATGACCAAATTCGAGGATCGAGAAGATGGTCGACACATCCACACAATGCCCATTCTACTGAGCTGGGAAAGGCCGACCGCTGAGCAGGATGCCGCCAAGCATGATCTACCCGCTCAGTAGACTCCTCACTCGGCGCTCTTTGTATATTTTCTGAGCGCTCGCCTATGGCGATTCGGCCGCATTGCGAAAATAGCGCAGTACCAACACCAGCATGAACGCGCCCAACGCAGCGGCCGAAACGAATAACACCTGATAACCCAGCCACTTGGCCAGAAGCCCGCTACATGCCCCTACAACACCGGCCAGTAACACCTGCGCACTGGCCTGCAGGGTGAAGTCGGCCCCCTCGTGTTCGGGGCGACACATGCGCATCATCACGGCGAACAGGGCGACGGTGGACATGCCGTCAGCGGCCTGCTCGAACAGCGACACCGCATACACCAGCACGGCGTCTCCGCCCCTGCCCACCAGCAGCGCCATGCCGGCGATGCCCAGCGCCTGCAGGGCGCCGAAAGTCAGCAGTGAGCGCAGCGCGCCGATCCTCGCGTAGAGCAGGCCGCCGAGCAGCGCGCCGCCGATGCCGGCCAGGCTGCTGATCAGGGTCAGCTGGCCGAGGGCGCTGGTGTCCCAGCCCTGATCCACCAGCATCGGCTTGATCATCGGCGAACCGAGAGCATCGCCGAGCTTGAAGGTCAGCACCACCGCCAGCCAGGCGAGCATGCCCGGTTGCGCCAGCAGGCCCTGGTAATGCCGCCAGAGCAGACCAGGGCCGGCGGGCTCGGCCTGTTCGATGTGCTGCGGCAACAGGCGCTTCTCCGGAAAGAACAGAATCGGCAGGGTCAGCACCACCAGCGCCATCGCCAGCAGGCCGATGGACAGGTTCCAGCCCAGCCCGCCGATCACCAGCAGCAGGCCGCTGCCACTGGCCAGCATGCCAACCTTGTAGCCGCCCACCTGCAAGCTGTTACCCAGGCCGCGCCAGCGTTCCGGCAGCAGGCGCACGGCCAGGCCGTCGGTGGCCACATCCTGGCTGGCAGCAGCCAGGTTGATGATCAGCAACATGCCCAGCAACAGCCAGAAGGCCGAACCGAACAATGCTTGCGGCGCGATCAAGGCCAGACCGCCCAGGCAGAGGATCACCGTGCCCTGCAGCGGCAGAATCCAGCCACGGTGATGGCCCAGGCGCCGCGAACCAATGCGGTCGATCCAGGGCGCCCACAGCACCTTGAGCAGCCAGGGCAGCGCCAGCAGCTTGAGCAGGCCGATCAGTGCCAGGTCGACGCCGCTCTGCCGCAGCAATACCGGCAGCGAATGAGCCACCAGGCCAGACGGCAGGCCCTGGGCGCAATAGAGGGACGCGAGAAGTACCAGGGCAGTGTTATTGGGGCGCGGCTCAGAGGACATGGGGCAACATTCCACCAGGTTCGGGATGGACGGGCAGGCCTGCTCAGAAGTAGGCAGCGAGCGGCATCAGCCATTCGGGATGGCTGAGCCAAGCCCAGAATACCGCTCCCGGCAGCGACACGAGCAGCAGCGGGATCAGCAGGAAGTAGCCTCGCGCCAAAGGCGGATTGGCAGCGCCGTAGCGGTTTGTCTGCATGTTGCCAGGCATCAGCCCGAGATAAAGCCAGAGCAGGTGCCCGAGCAACGGCACCAGTAGCGCCGCCAGGCCCCACCCGGGATGCATTCCGAGATCCCGGGCACGCCGCATCAGCAGACTGGCCTGAACCAACGCACTGGGGATCAGCACCGCCAGGCTGGCACCGATCAGCGCATAGAGGTTATGCCGCAACCCGAGGAAGAGCACCAACAGCAACCCCCAGGAGATGTAGCAGCAGAACACCAGGTGCAACAGCCAATAGCGCGAGAGGGACAGGCGCCCGGAGAAATCGAAAAGCCGTGGTGCCCGGCCAGCGAATACGGGCTCATCCCGAAGAGAGGCGGCAGGCGGACTGTAGATGTCGAGATCGATCGTTCCGAGGGTTGGCTCCATCCTGGCCATGCGGGTTCCTTTTCCGAAAAGAGTGAGGGGGCTGAGTGACACGTTACTACGTCACTATGGAATATAAACCTCTAAAAACATTCTTAGACTATCTAAGAGCCAGACCTTATCTTTCCGCCCCTGTACGGCCGCCCAGAGCGTGCCCGATACCTCACACGAGATTCGCACGCGTTAAGGATGCCCATGCCCTGGGACTCATTGCCTCTACTGTTCGTTGCCGCACTGCTGGTATGGGTGCTCTATGCCTTCGTCCGCGAGAAGTGGAGTCCGGACATAGTCGCCGCCATCGCCGTGGCCGCACTGTTGATCAGCCAGTTGCTGGAGCCCAAGGAGGTCCTGAGCGTACTGAGCAACTCGGCGCCGGTGACTATCGCCTGCATGTTCGTGCTGTCCGCCGCCCTGGAGCGTACCGGCTGCATCGACGCACTCGGCAACTGGCTGGGCGAACTGGTCGGCACCAGCCCGATCCGCGTACTCACCGGGCTGACGGTGACGGCCCTGGTGATCTCGGCCTTCCTCAACAACACCCCGGTGGTGGCCATCCTCACCCCGGTGGCGATTTCCCTGGCGCGCCGCGCCGGCACCCTGCCCTCCAAGCTGCTCATCCCGCTGTCCTACGCCACCATCCTCGGCGGCACCCTGACCATGATCGGCACGTCGACCAACATCCTGGTCGACGGCGTGGCGCGCAAGGCCGGCCTGGAGCCTTTCGGCATCTTCGAGATCACCGGTGCGGGCCTGATCCTGGCCGCCGCCGGCATGGCCTACATGCTGACCATCGGCCGCCGCCTGCTGCCTGAGCGCGAAACCCTGTCCAAGCAGCTGCGCCCTGACCTGGACCGCACCTTCATGAGCGAACTGCTGGTGCCGCACGACTCGCCGATGATCGGCAAGACGCTGGCCGAGGCAAACCTCAATGGCGGCAGCGGTCTGCAGGTACTGAAGATCTTCCGTGAAGAGGCAGAGCTGACCGAGCCGGGCCACGACACCGTATTGGCCGCCGGCGACCAGCTGGTGATCCACGGCCAGGTCAAGGATGTGGTGGAGCTGCGCGGCAGCGGACACCTGAGCTTCAATCGTGGCGAAGCTTTCGAAACCATCTCCAGCCACGATGTGGTGCTGGCCGAGGCCATCGTCGGGCGCAACTCGCGCTACAGCAACCGCCCCATGCGCGACCTCGACCTCACCGCACGCTACGGCATCGCCGTGCTGGCCGTGCATCGCCAGGACGAAAATGTCTCCGGCAACCTGGACGAATTCCAGCTGCAGTTCGGCGACGTCATGCTGGTCGAAGGCACCCCCGCGCAGATCAAGCGCTTTGCCGACAATGGCGAACTGATCAGCCTCAACACCGTGCAGGAACGCTCCTTCCGTCGCGACAAGGCACCGATCGCCATCATCGCCACACTGGCGGTGATGCTGCTGGCCGCCTTCGGTGTGATGCCCATCGAAGGCCTGGCCATCATCGGCGCGGTCACCGTGCTGGCCACCCGCTGCCTGGATGTCGAGGACGCCTACAAGGCGGTGGACTGGAAGATCCTCAGCCTGATCTTCGGCATGCTGGCCATCAGCATCGCCATGGACAAGGTCGGCCTGGTCAAGCTGCTGGTGGAAAACGTCATGGGCTGGCTGCCCTGGGCCGGCCCGCTGCTGATGCTGAGCTTCATCTACCTGTTCACTTCGATCCTGACCGAAGTGCTGTCGAACAACGCCGTTGCCGTGCTGGTCACTCCGATTGCCATCGGGCTGGCCCAGCATCTGGGCGTCGACCCGCGCGCCTTCGTGGTGGCCGTAATGTTCGCCGCCAGCGCCAGCTTCGCCACCCCCATCGGCTACCAGACCAACACCTTTGTCTACAACGCCGGCGGCTATCGCTTCACCGACTTCATGAAGGTCGGCATTCCTCTCAACCTGATTCTCTGGGTGGTGGCAAGCTTCGTCATTCCCTGGTTCTGGCCGCTGGTGCCGGTATAAGCTGGGAACACATCGGTCTAACCCAAGGCCCGGATCATTGACTCAGCGCATTGACCGGGCCTCGTCGTTTTCCCCATGCTGCGAGCCTTCCAATAGCCCGAAGGAACGTCCTGCATGAAACTGGAAACCCTGGCCATCCACGCCGGCTACAGCCCCGACCCGGCCACCAAGGCGGTGGCCGTACCGATCTACCAGACCAGCTCCTTTGCCTTCGACGACACCCAGCACGGTGCCGACCTGTTCGACCTGAAGGTCGCCGGCAACATCTACTCGCGCATCATGAACCCGACCAACGCCGTGCTCGAAGAGCGCGTGGCGGCGCTGGAAGGTGGCGTCGGCGCGCTGGCCGTGGCCTCCGGCATGGCGGCCATCACCTACGCCATCCAGACCGTCGCCGAAGCCGGTGACAACATCGTCTCGGTGGCGAAGCTGTATGGCGGCACCTTCAACCTGCTGGCCCACACCCTGCCACGCTTCGGCATCCAGACCCGCTTCGCCGCGCACGACGACATCGCCGCCCTGGAAGCGCTGATCGACGACAAGACCAAGGCCGTGTTCTGCGAATCGATCGGCAACCCGGCCGGCAACATCGTCGATATCCAGGCCCTGGCCGACGCCGCGCATCGCCACGGCGTGCCGCTGATCGTCGACAACACGGTGGCCACGCCGATCCTCTGCCGCCCCTTCGAGCACGGTGCCGACATCGTCGTGCATTCGCTGACCAAGTACATCGGCGGCCACGGCACCAGCATCGGCGGCATCGTCGTCGACTCCGGCAAGTTCCCCTGGGCGGATAACCAGGCGCGCTTCCCGCTGCTCAACACGCCCGACCCGTCCTACCACGGCGTGACCTACACAGAAGCCTTCGGCCCCGCCGCCTTCATCGGCCGCTGCCGCGTGGTGCCGCTGCGCAACACCGGCGCGGCGCTGTCGCCGTTCAATGCCTTCCTCATCCTGCAAGGCCTGGAAACCCTGGCCCTGCGCATGGAGCGGCACTGCGAGAATGCGCTGAAAGTCGCGCAGTACCTGCAGAGCCACCCGCAGGTGGCCTGGGTTAAATATGCCGGTCTGGCCGATCATCCCGAGCACGCCCTGGCGCAGCGCTACATGGGCGGCAAGCCGGCGGCGATCCTGTCGTTCGGCATTCAGGGTGGCCAGGAAGCCGGCGCGCGCTTCATCGACGCGCTCAAGCTGGTGGTACGCCTGGTCAACATCGGCGATGCCAAGTCGCTGGCCTGCCACCCGGCCTCCACCACCCACCGCCAGCTCAATGACGAGGAGCTGCAGAAGGCCGGCGTGCCGCGCGACATGGTGCGCCTGTCGATCGGCATCGAGCACTTCGACGACATCCGCGCCGACCTCGAGCAGGCCCTGCTGGCCGCACGCGGCTAACCCTTGCAAAGCGCCCTGGTCGGCTCCAGATAGAGGCCACTGCCCTACTGGAGCCGACCATGAGCGCCCCCGCACTGATCCCCTGCCCCGCCTGCAACGGTCTCAACCGCATACCCAGCGAACGCCTGGGCGATGCGCCGCGCTGCGGGCGCTGCAAAAGCCCGGTGCTGCCCAATGCGCCGATTACCCTGAACCAGGCGTCCTTCGCCGCCCAGCTGAAGGGCGACCTGCCGCTGCTGGTGGATGTCTGGGCGGACTGGTGCGGGCCGTGCAAGGCCTTCGCGCCAACGTTCGCGCAGGCCGCCGCACAGCTGCAGGGGCGTTGCCGCCTGGGCAAGCTGGACAGCGAGGCCAACCCGCAGTTGTCCGCACAGCTGGGCATCCGCTCCATCCCTAGCCTGATCCTGTTCCGCGGCGGCGTCGAAGTGGCCCGCCAGAGCGGCGCCCTGCCGCTGCCGCAACTGCTCGCCTGGCTGCGCGGCCAGGGCATCACCTGAGCGGATCGGTCAGCCGCCACGAGCGCGGCAGTCATTGCCGGCGGAGCCACAGCAGCTAGTCTCGGGACTCCAGCCTGAGGAGCCCCGCCCATGCCACTACCCGCCGAAATGGCCCGCATCTTCACCGAAGAGAAGATCGATTTCGTCAAACGCTGCGGCCTCAAGGCCGAACAGCTGGAGCCCGGCTTCGTGCGCCTGCGCATGCCGCTGAGCGGCAACCAGAACCATATCGGCACCCTCTATGCAGGCGCCCTGTTCACCCTGGCGGAGATCCCCGGCGGCGCGCTGTTTCTCACCAGTTTCGACGTGCAGCGCTTCTACCCGCTGATCAAGGAAATGAACCTGCGCTTCCGCCGCCCGGCGACCAGCGACATCACCGTCGAAGCCCGCCTGAGCGACGAGGAGATCGACCGCATCCAGGCCGAGGCCGAGCAGAACGGCAAGGCTGACTACAGCCTGGAGCTGCACCTGCGCGACGGCAGCGGTGAGGTCGTGGCAGAAACCAAAGCGCTGTATCAATTACGTAAACACTAGGACTTGCCGTGGATCAAAAGCAGGTCTATCAAGGGAGATCACTGTAAGGGCCCAGAGAGACTCGATGCGCCGCCTCGCGCCGCGCCACGGAGGGAAACATGACGGAACACATCCTGATCGCGCATGACCTGCGCAGCACTGCCGACCTCGCGCTGCGGCGTGCCGCCCAGCTGGCTCGCCAGCATGGCGCCAAACTGACCCTCCTGCACGTCTTCGACCCCAAGCTGGATCACGCCGAGCGCGAGCGCATCGAACAGGCCCTCGACCGCAGCCTTACCGAATTCGCCCCGCCCGGCAGCCAGTTGCGTCTGAGCCAGGGCAAGCCCGCCGAAGGCGTGCTGGAACAGGTGCAACAAAGTGGCGCCGACCTGCTGGTGCTCGGTGCCCATCACCAGCGCCACGAGTTCTTCTCCGGTACCACCCTGGACCGCATCGCCCGACGCTGTCCGGTACCGCTGCTACTGGTCGCGCGTGACGAGGCCACGCCCTACCGCAGTGCCGTGGCCGCCATCGACTTCTCCCTGTGCGCCTGCACCGCCCTGCACCAGGGCTGCCTGCTGCTGCCGAGTGATGCCAGCATCCACGCCATGCATGTGTTCGAGCCGCAGAAGAACGGCGCCGTGGCCGACGCCGAGCTGATGACCCAGCGCGCCCTGATCGACCAGTTGATCCTCGACGAAGCCCAGCGCCTGCCTGCCGATGCGCCCAAAATCACCCACGAGGTGAAGGTCGGCGGCATCCTGCGCAGCCTGCAGGAGCACATCACCCAGCAGCAACCACAGCTGCTGGTGCTCGGCAGCCATGGGCGCAGCGCCTTGTCCCAGGCGTTGCTCGGCAGCCTGGCGCAGCACTACCTGCACAAGGCTCCTTGCGATGTGTTCGTGGTGCGCTAGGCCCCGGCCCTGCGACAAAAAAGGCGCCCTCGGGCGCCTTTTTCATGGCCTGCCTGGCACTCAGCGCTCCAGCAGGTTGTGCAGCTCGATGAATTGCTGGGTCAGCTTGTGGCTGCGATCCAGGTGGATCAGCGGGGTGCAGGCCTGGTGCGATTCGCGCATCTTCACCGAGCTCATCAGGTTAACCGGCAGCACCGGCAGCCCTTCGGCGATCAGCTCGTCGAGTAGCTGCTGTGGCAAGGTGGCGCGCGGCTGGAACTGGTTGACGACGATACCCTCGACCTCCAGGTCTTCGTTATGGTCTTCCTTGAGTTCCTCGATCTCCTGTAGCAGGCCGTACAGGGCATTGCGCGAGAAGCTGTCGCAATCGAAGGGGATCAGCACGCGATCGGCGGCAATCAGCGCGGAAACCGTATAGAAATTCAGCGCCGGCGGAGTATCCAGGTAGATCCGGTCGTAGTCCTCGGCCAGGTCTTCCAGCAGTTTGCGCAGCTTGTTGATCTTGTGCTTCTGCTCCAGCTTGGGCTGCAGGTCAGCCAACTCGGCGGTCGCAGTGACCACGTGGAGGTTGTCGAAGGGCGTCTCGTAGATGTCGACCTTGCCCTTCTTGAAGGAAGTGGCCGAGAGGGTCTGCTTGAAGAAGTCGGCAATGCCCACCGGGATATCGTCACCGGTCAGCCCGGTCAGGTAGTGGGTCGAGTTGGCCTGGGCATCCAGGTCGATGAGCAGGGTACGGTAGCCTTCGGCCGCACTCACCGCCGCCAGGTTGCAGGCAATGCTGGACTTGCCGACACCGCCTTTCTGATTGAACACCACGCGCCGCATGTGACACCTCCCTGATCGCAGATGGGCGGATTCTATGCAAAGCCCGTGACAAGGGCGAGGACTAAGGTGGCGCCTGGCCAGCCTCTCGTCAGGACGGTCGTCCCAGAATTTGCGCAGGCCGCGCACGGTCTGGATAATGCGCACACCTCGCCATGTCCCGCGCGCCCCTTTCCGCAGCGGGATCGCAGTCGACAAGGACGCCCTCGGAAGGGCCGAGAAGAGCTCTCAGCGTGACACAATTCAGGATCGAACACTGGCGTGCCTGGGCTCCCGGCCTGGACAGCGCAGCCGACTGGCACGCCTGGCAGCAGGCGCCCTTCGCCCCGAGGGACAGTGGCGAGCAGCCCGACGTAAGCTTCTTGCCGGCACTGCAGCGCCGCCGCCTGAGCCGTCTGGCGCGGATGGCTTTCCACGTGGCCTGGCCGCTGGCCGACGCTGCCGGCCCCCTGCCCCTGGTATTCGCCTCGCGCCACGGCGAAACCCCACGCACCCTGGCCATTCTCAGCGACCTGGCGCACGACGAGCCACTCTCGCCCACCCAGTTCAGCCTCTCGGTGCATAACGCGATCATCGGCCTGTGGTCGATCCAGCGCGGCGACACCAGCGAGATGACGGCACTGGCCGCCGAAGGCGACGGCCTGGAACAGGCCTTGCTGGAAGCGGCCACCCTGCTCGGCGAAGGTGCGTCCGGTGTGTTGCTGGTGGTCGCCGAGGAGGCTCCGCCCGAGCCTTACACGCCCTTCATCGATGACGTGCCCTTCCCCTATGCCGTGGCCCTGCTGCTGCGTCCGGGCGCGCAATGGCAGCTGCAACTCGGCGAGGGCCAGGGCCCCCGTAGCACCTGGCCGCATGCCTTGGAACTGGTCCGCGCCCTGAGTGGCGGCACGGGCTCCCTGCAACATCACTGGAAACACCGGCAATGGAACTGGTCGCGTATCAAGGCCTGAGCCGCTACAGCGCGCCCTACTGGTGGCGCCTGATCGCCACCGCGCTGAGCTTTTCGCTGTTCGGCATCGGCGGCGTGCTGCTGCGCATCGTCGTGTTTCCGCTACTGGCCCTGTTGCCCGGCGACGCCCTGGTGCGCCGCACCCGTGCGCGGGCGGTGGTCAGTCGCACCTTCTACTGGTTCGTCCAGTTCATGTACCGCAGCGGTGTGCTGACCTATGAAGTCGAAGGCGCCGAGCGCCTGGGCCGTCCGGGGCAGATGGTGATTGCCAACCACCCCTCGCTGATCGACGTGGTTGTGCTGATCGCCTTCATCCGCGACGCCAACTGCGTGGTCAAGCAGAGCCTGTGGGACAATCCCAGCATGCGCGGGCCGATCCGCGCCGCCGGCTACATCAGCAACAGCGGCAGCCTGGACATGCTCGACGAGGCTGCCGGAGCCCTGCAGCAGGGCCAGACCCTGATCGTCTTCCCCGAAGGCACGCGCACCACGCCAGGCCAGGTGCCCGAGTTCCACCGCGGCGCCGCCGCCATCGCGGTGCGCGGCGCCAGCGTGGTCACCCCGGTGGTGATCAGCGTGACGCCCACCACGCTGACCAAGGCCGAGCCCTGGTACAGCATTCCGTCGCGCCGTTTTCATTTTCGCCTGCGGGTCGGGGAGGATATCGACCCGCGGCAATTCACCGAGCAGGCTCCGCTGCCGATTGCCTCGCGCAAGCTCAATGACCATCTGCATCAACATTTCATGAAGGAGCTCGCAACAGATGAGCGATCTGCAAACCGAGATTAAGCACCTGATCATCGAGGCCCTGGGCCTGGAAGACATGGCCGCCGAAGACATCGCCGCCGACCTCACCCTTTTCGGCGAAGGCCTGGGCCTGGACTCGGTAGACGCCCTCGAGCTCGGCCTGGCCATCCAGAAGCGCTTCGGCATCAAGATCGACGCCGAAGCCAAGGACACCCGCCAGCACTTCGCCAACGTGGCCAGCCTGGCGGCTTTCGTTGCCGCCAAGCAGGCCGCCTGAGGAAGCCCGCAATGCAAAGCCGTGAAGAGATTTTCGCCACCCTGCGCGATGCCCTGGTCGAGCTGTTCGAGCTGGACGCCGAACGCGTGACGCTGGAGGCCAACCTCTACCAGGACCTGGAAATCGACAGCATCGACGCCGTCGACCTGATCGACCACATCAAGCGCCAGACCGGCAAGAAGATCGCCGCCGAGGAGTTCAAGGCCGTGCGCACCGTCGGCGACGTGGTCGAGGCCGTGTACCGGGTGGTCAATACCGAAGCGGCAGCCGGCTAAGCCATGGAGCGTCTGCTTGGCCTGCTGCTGGTCATGGCCGGCCTGCTCTACCCCTTCGCCGTCTACTTCGGCATGGAGCACCTGTCACCGCGCCTGTTCGCCGCCCTGCTCGGCGGGCTGTGGCTGGCACGCGCCATCAGCCAGCGCGGCCAACCCGGCAGCCGCTGGATGGCCGGCGCCGCCCTGACCTTCTGCCTGCTGCTCGGCCTGGCCGGTGAGCCGGCGCTGCTGCGCTGGTACCCGGTGCTGCTCAACCTGATGCTGCTGGCCCTGTTCGGCCTGTCGCTAAAGTTCGGTCCGCCGCTGGTGGAACGCCTGGCGCGCCTGCAGGAACCCGAGCTGCCGGAACATGCCGTGCGCTACACCCGCCAGGTCACCGTCGTCTGGACCGGCTTCTTCCTCGCCAACGGTCTGGTGGTCACCGCCCTCACCCTGTGGGCGCCGCTCGGCTGGTGGACGCTCTACACCGGGCTCATCGCCTATGCCCTGATGGGTCTGTTGTTTGCTGCTGAGTGGTTGATCCGCCAGCGGGTGAGGAGAAATGGATGAGCTGGCTGGGACTCGCCGACCTGCTGCTGCACCCCCTGAGCAACCGCACCGTGGCGCTGGCGCCGGCGCTCGATCACGCCCAGCTGCAACAGCGCGCCCTGCGCCTGGCCGGCGCCTTGCAGACGCGCGGCGTGCGCAACGTGGCGCTGTATCTGGAAGACGCCGGCGAGCTGGCCATCGCCCTGCTCGGTGCCTGGCGCGCCGGCGTTACCGTGCTGCTGCCGGGCGATGCCCAGGCACAGAGCCGCCAGCGCCTGGCCGCACAGGTCGATCTGTGGCTGGACGGGCTCGATGGCATTGATGGTGAGTCGCTGCCGCCCGCGGCCCTCGACCTCGACGCCTGTCGCCTGGTGCTGTGCACCTCGGGCTCCAGCGGCGAGCCCAAGCTGATCGACAAGTCCCTGCGTCAACTGGCCAACGAGGTCGAGACGCTGGAGCAGCTGTGGGGCCATGACCTGGCCGGCGCGACCATCCTTGGCAGCGTTGCCGCCCAGCATATCTACGGCCTGCTGTTCCGCGTGCTCTGGCCGCTGTGCGCTGGCCGGCCGTTCTGGCGCCGCGCGCTGCCATTTCCCGAAGACCTGCAGCGCGAGAGCCTGGGCCAGACGGCGTTCGCCTGGGTAACGAGTCCGGCATTGCTCAAGCGCATGGGCGACAACCTCGACTGGCAGGCCCTGGGCGCCGTGCGCCGGGTGTTCTCCTCCGGCGGCGCGCTGCCGGCGGAGGTCTGCGCCGCACTGGGCGCACAGCTGGGCCAACGCCCCACCGAGATCTACGGTAGCTCCGAGACCGGCGGCATCGCCTGGCGCCAGGGCGGCGAGCTGTGGACGGCCTTCCCCGGCGTCGAACTTTCCCTGAACGACGAAGGCGCCCTGCGCATCGCCTCGCCCTATCTGCCGGCCGGGCATGTCGAGCAGAGCATGGATGCCGCCGAGCTGCAGAGCGACGGCCGCTTCCTCCTGCGCGGCAGGCTGGACCGCATCGTCAAGCTGGAAGAAAAACGTATCTCACTGCCCATGCTGGAGCAGGCTCTGACCCAGCACGACTGGGTCGCCGACGCCCGTCTGGGCGTAGTCCAGGAAGGCCGCGCCTTCCTCGGTGCCCTGCTGGCACTGAGCCCGGCCGGCCTGCACGTCCTGCGTAACCAGGGCCGCAAGACTGTCACCGAAACCCTGCGCAAGCATCTGGCCGGCCACTGTGAGGCCATCGCCCTGCCGCGCCGCTGGCGCCTGCTGCTGGAGCTGCCCTACAGCAACCAGGGCAAACTGGCGCAGAGCACCGTCGATGAGCTGGTTGCCGCGCCGCGTCCGACCCAGGTCACGCCGCGCAAAGTCGAGCAAATCGAGGGCGAATGGCAGCTGGAACTGGACGTGCCGCCGGACCTGGCCCACTTCACCGGCCATTTCCCGCAGACCCCGGTACTGCCCGGCGTGGTGCAGATCGACTGGGCACAGCGCCTGGCCCGCGAGCTGATCGCCGAGCTGCCGCCGCGCTTCTGCGGCATGGAAGTGCTCAAGTTCCAGCAGCTGGTACGCCCCGGCGACCGCATCCAGCTGACCCTGCGCTTCGACGCCGAACGCGGCAAGCTGTACTTCGCCTACCGCAACGGCGATGCGCCGTGCTCGTCCGGGCGCATTCTGCTGGGGGCGGCGCAGTGAGACTGTTCGTGCCTGGCAGACCCTCACCCCTGGCCCCTCTCCCAAGGGGAGAGGGGAAGTATGTGTTGGCAGCCGAACTGTTTGACCTACACATCGCTCTGCCGACCTGCACGGCCAGCTCCCTCTCCCTCCGGGAGAGGGCTGGGGTGAGGGCTGGGGCGGCAGGCGTACCGGTGAGGGGGGCTGCCCATGCATAAGCCCTGCGCCGTCATCCCGGTGTACAACCACGAGCACGCGCTGCCCGTGGTGGTCGCCGCACTGCATGAAGCCGGCCTGCCCTGCGTGCTGGTCGACGATGCCTCCAGCAGCAGCTGCGCGGCGGTGATGGACCAGCTGGCGCAACAGGACAACACCTACCTGGTGCGCCTGCCGGTCAACCAGGGCAAGGGTGGCGCGGTGATGGCCGGCCTGCGCGAAGCGCAGCGCCTGGGCTTTAGCCATGCCCTGCAGGTGGACGCCGACGGCCAGCACGACCTGGCCGATATCGCCACCTTCCTCGCCACTTCACGCGCGCATCCACAGGCGCTGGTCTGCGGCTATCCGCAGTACGACGAAAGCGTGCCAAAGGGCCGCCTGTACGCACGCTACCTGACCCATGTATGGGTGTGGATCAACAGCCTGTCGCTGTCGATCCGCGACGCCATGTGCGGCTTTCGTGTCTACCCGCTGGCCCCCACGGTGGCACTGCTCGACAGCACCCGCCTGGGCAAGCGCATGGACTTCGACCCGGAAGTTCTGGTCCGCCTGGCCTGGCGCAACCAGCCCATGCAGTGGCTGCCGACCCGCGTGCACTATCCGCTGGATGGCCTCTCGCACTTCCGTCTGCTACACGACAACGCGTTGATCTCGAAGATGCACGCCAAGCTGTTCTTCGGCATGTTGCTGCGCGCACCGCTGATCCTCTGGCGCCGGTGGCACCGATGAGCAGGCCGAACACCGAACACTGGGCGCGGCAACGCGAGCGCGGCAGCTTCCTGCTGATGAAGTTCACCGCCGGCGCCGTGCGAGTGCTGGGCCGCCGCGCGCTGAGTCCGCTGCTGTATGCCATCGTCCTATACTTCTTTGTGTTTGGTCGCCGGGCACGGCAGAGCATCCTGCAGTACCAGCGCAACCTGGCCCGCTGGGCAGAGCGACCGGACCTGGCGCCGCGCTTCGGCTCGGTGCTTGCCCAGTTCATGACCTTCGCCGACGCGCTGCTGGACAAGCTCGACGTGTGGAACGGCCGCCTCGGCCTGGATCAGATCGCCCTGATCGACCCCGACGACCTGCGCCAGCACCTGCACGATGGCAGCCGCGGCCAGCTGCTGGTCACTGCACACCTGGGCAATCTGGAAGTCTGCCGCGCCCTCGCCGAGCTGGGCGAGAAGGTACAGATGAACGTGTTGGTGCACACCAAGCACGCCGCACAGTTCAATCGCCTGCTGGGCGAGGCCGGCGCCAGTCACCTGCGCCTGATCCAGGTCAGCGAGCTGGACCCGGCCGTAATGCTGCAGCTGTCCGAGCGCCTGGAGCGCGGCGAATGGCTGGCGATCGCCGGCGACCGTGTGCCGCTGCACGGCGGGCGCAACGTCACCGTGGACTTCCTCGGCCAGCCCGCCGCCTTCCCCCAGGGGCCCTGGCTACTGGCCGGCTTGCTGCGCTGCCCGGTCAACCTGATGCACTGCCTGAAGATCGACGGCCACTATCAGGTTCACCTGGAGAGCTTCGCCGATGCGGTGCAGTGGACGCGGCGTGACCGCGACGCGGTGATCCACGCCTGGGTACAACGCTACGCCGAGCGCCTCGGCCAGCACTGCCTGAGCGCCCCGCGGCAATGGTTCAACTTCTACCCGTTCTGGAATACCCATGACTGACCACGTGACCTTCGGCGACGCCCAGCTGACCATCGAACAGGTGGTCGCCCTGGCCCAGCGCAGCGCCCGCGCCCAGCTGCAGGGCGATGCCGCCTTCCGCGAGAAGATCGCCAAGGGCGCGCGCTTCCTCGACACCCTGCTGGACCAGGAAGGCGTGATCTACGGCGTCACCACCGGCTACGGCGACTCCTGCGTGGTGGCGGTGCCACTGCACCAGGTCGAAGCGCTGCCCCGGCACCTGTTCACCTTCCACGGCTGCGGCCTGGGCAAGCTGCTCGACGAAGCCAGCACCCGCGCCGTGCTGGCCGCGCGCCTGCAGTCGCTGTGCCATGGCGTGTCCGGGGTACGCGTGGAGCTGCTGGAGCGCCTGCAGGCATTCCTCGAACACGATGTGCTGCCGCTGATCCCGGAAGAAGGCTCGGTCGGTGCCAGCGGCGACCTGACCCCGCTGTCCTACGTCGCCGCCACGCTGAGCGGTGAGCGCGAGGTGATGTACAAGGGCGAACGCCGCAGCGCAGCGGACGTGCACCAGGAACTTGGCTGGACACCGCTGGTGCTGCGCCCGAAGGAAGCCCTGGCGCTGATGAACGGCACCGCGGTGATGACCGCCCTGGCCTGCATGGCCTATTCGCGCGCCGACTACCTGCTGCAGCTGGCCACGCGCATCACCGCACTCAACGTGGTGGCGCTGGAAGGCAACCCGGAACACTTCGACGAGCGCCTGTTCGCCGCCAAACCCCACCCGGGCCAAACCCAGGTCGCCGCCTGGCTACGCCAGGACCTGGCCGTGGCCGAGCCGCTGCCGCCGCTGCACCGTCTGCAGGACCGCTACTCGCTGCGCTGCGCGCCGCACGTGCTCGGCGTGCTGGCCGACAGTCTGGGCCTGCTGCGGCAGTTCATCGAGATCGAACTGAACAGCGCCAACGACAACCCGCTGTTCGACGCCGAGACCGAGCGCACCCTGCACGGCGGGCACTTCTACGGCGGGCACATCGCCTTCGCCATGGACAGCCTGAAGAATCTGGTCGGTAACGTCGCCGACCTGCTCGACCGCCAGCTCGCGCTGCTGGTCGACACCCGCTACAACCACGGCCTGCCGAGCAACCTGTCCGGCGCGCCGGCGGAAACCGCAATGATCAACCACGGCTTCAAGGCCGTGCAGATCGGCGCCAGCGCCTGGACCGCCGAGGCGCTGAAGAACACCCTGCCGGCCAGCGTGTTCTCGCGCTCCACCGAGTGCCACAACCAGGACAAGGTGAGCATGGGCACCATCGCCGCGCGCGACGCCCTGCGCAGCCTGGAGCTGACCGAGCAGGTGGCCGCCGCCACCCTGCTGGCCGCCAACCAGGGCGTGTGGCTGCGCGAGCGCGCCGGCAAGACCGACATTCCCGCGCCGCTGGCGGCCATGCGCGAGCAGCTGGCCACGGACTTCCCGCCGGTGATCGAGGACCGCGCTCTGGAAGGCGAACTGCGCCTGTGCCTGGCGCGCATACGCAGCCGCCACTGGAGGCTCTATGCGTAACGTCTCTGGCGTCGGGCGGGTGCAACCCGCGTTGGCCGTTCGCGGGTTTCACCCGCCCTACGGAGGCCTTCGCCATGCGTAAGGAAGGCGTGCTGCAGGCGGAGATCGAGCTGGTCGTGCCGTTCTTCGACGTGGACATGATGGAAGTGGTCTGGCATGGCCACTACGTGAAGTACTTCGAGGAGGCGCGCTGCGCGCTGCTCGACAAGCTGGGGCACAACTACCGGCAGATGCGGGATGCGGGCTATGCCTGGCCGATCATTGATCTGCAGCTGCGCTATATCCGTGGCGCGCAGTTCGGTCAGCGTATTCGTGTGCGCGCCGATCTGGTGGAGTGGGAGAACCGACTGAAGATCAATTACCTGATCACCGATGTGGCGACGGGTGAGCGGATGACCCGCGGCAGCAGTGTGCAGGTGGCGGTGGAGATCGCTACTCGCGAGATGCTGCTGGCATCGCCTCGGGTGTTTGTTGAGGCGGTGGAGAGGGTTCTGGCGTGAGCTTGTTGAGCCCGGCTGGTTTCCTGCGCCTTCTGAGCGCTCTGTTTCGCCCCGCCGGGCGAGTTGCTGACTCTTTGCTGCGCTATCGCCTAGCCAACTACCGCAGTAGCTCTTCGCTTTTTGTTGCGCCCCCTCGGGCGCGTCACTTTTTCTTGTTTGCCCAAGAAAAAGTAACCAAAAAGAAGGGCACCCCGACATCCGGCCCCGCCTTCGGCGGGGTTCCCTCCCTCCGGTGCCACTCCGGGGGCCGGCTTACAAGGGCCATCCATGGCCCTTTAAGCCTCTCGCCGCATCCCTGCGGCTCGTCCCCCTGCGTAACACCTCCACTCGGCCTCCTGACGGGGACTTCAGCGCGCCTGAAACCGGGCAGCAACACCACAAGCCAACTGGCGTCTACCCGTACGCTCGACCAGCCCCCTCTCCCTCCGGGAGAGGGTTGGGGTGAGGGAGCGCCGCTGCTCCCCTCCGTTCGCGAGCAGAGCTCGCCCCTGCAGACCGCTCGCGGGTTTTACCCGTCCTACGCAGCTAGCCAAATCGAAGGCCACCAACTGCCTACCGGCTTGAGGCAAGAGATTGTGCCGGGACTAGTCCCGTCAGGAGGCCGAGCAGAATCGTTGCGTAAGGGGTTGAGCGGCATGGATGCCGCGAGAGCGCCGATGGGCCAGGGATGGCGCGTCGGCGCGGGCCCCTGGAGCAATGATGGCGCGAGGGGAGTCGAGCGCAGCGAGACCCGTATGCCGGGCGTGCTTTCTCTTTGGTTACTTTCTCTTTGCACGAGCAAAGAGAAAGTAACTCGCCCGGGTGGGCGAAACCCGAACCCGAAAGCCAGCTCGACAATTAGCCAAGTAATCAAAGCCGCGAGCCTGCTGCTCCTGAGCATAAGCACCCCACACGCCCAGGCCTTCGACCTGTCCGACCTCAGCGCCCAGCTCGCCAAACCCGCAGTGGTACGCGGGCCGTTCGTGCAGGAAAAGCACCTGCGCGCCCTCCCCACCCCGCTGACCAGCCAGGGCCACTTCACCCTGTCCCGCGACCATGGCCTGCTCTGGCTGCTGCAGAAGCCCCTGAAGCAGGACTACCGCATCGCCGACAGCGGCATCGCCCGCCGCACGCCCGATGGCTGGCAACAGCAACCGGGCCAGGACGTCGCCGCCCAGCAGAGCCGCCTGTTCCTCGCCGTGCTCAAGGGTGACCGCTCGGGCCTGGAGCGTGACTTCGATCTGCAACTCACAGGCGAGCAGAACGCCTGGCAGCTAAAGCTCACCCCGCATTCGCTGCTGCTCAAGCAGATCTTCAGCGCCATCCGCATCGACGGCGGCGCGCTGGTCGAGCGCATCGAACTGATCGAAACCCAGGGTGACCGCACCGTCCTCAAGCTGCCGCAGAGCCAGGCGGGCGATGCCCTGACCGCGCAGGAGCGCGCCGACCTTGTCCCCTAGCCTGCAGCAAACCCTGCCGCGCCTGTTCGGCGTACTGCTCCTGGCCCTGCTGGCGCTGGCCGCCTGGCAGTGGCGCGACGGCCCGCCGGTGCAGGCCAGCATGCTCGCCTTACTACCCAAGGGTGCTGGCGACGAACTGGTGCAACAGGCCGAGCAGCGCATGCAGGAGCCGCTGTCGCGCGAGCTGCTGATCCTCATCGGCCATCCACAACGCGAACGCGCCATCGAGCTGGTGCGCCAGGCCGGTGAGCAGTGGCTGGCCAGCGGACGCTTCGACAAGGTGCAATGGAGCCTGCAGGCAGACCTCGACGCCATCCGTGAGCAGCTGGGTGAGGAGCGCCTATCGCTGCTGGCACCGCTCGACCACCAGCTGCTGATCGAACAACCGGACACGTTCATCGAACAGCGCGCCCAGCAACTGTTCGACACCTTCGCCGGCTTCGGCCTGCTGCCCATCGAGCAGGACTGGCTCGGCCTCGGCCTGCGCGCCCAGCAGACGCTCAATCCCGGCAGCCGCATCCAGGCCGACCTCGGCAGCGGCGCCCTGCTGCTGCAGGACAGCGGCACCACCTGGGCCCTGCTGCGCCTGCGCACCCGCGGCGATGCCTTCGACATGCAGGCGCCGCCGCAGATCGCCGCCGCCGTGGCCGAGCTGCGCCAGCAGGTCGAGAACCAGGGCGGCCAGCTGCTCGCCGCCGGCGGTGCGCTGCACGCGGCGGCCGGCCAGGCCAAGGCCACCCGCGAGATCGCCCTGATCGGCGGCGGCGCCACCCTCGGCACCCTGCTCCTGCTCCTGCTGGCCTTCCGCCGTCCGCGCGTGCTGGTCAGCCTGCTGCCGATGGGTGTGGCGCTGCTGGCCGGCTGCACGGCCTGCGTGCTGGTGTTCGGCCAGATCAACGCGCTGACCCTGGTGCTCGGCGCCAGCCTGGTCGGCGTCGCCGCCGACTACCCGCAGCACTACCTGAGCAAGAGCTGGGGCGACAGCCCGTGGTCGAGCTGGGGCGCCCTGCGCGAGACCCTGCCGGGCCTGAGCCTGAGCCTGGGCACCAACCTGGCCGGCTATGTGGCGCTGGCCTTCACGCCCTTCCCGGCGCTGACCCAGATCGCCCTGTTCTCCGCCGCCGGGCTGATCGGCGCCTACTTGTGTTCGGTGTGCCTGCTACCGGCCTGGCTGAACAACCTGCGCCTGGCACCACCGGCCAGCCTACGCCATGCCGCCGAAAGCCTGGTCGAGCGACGTGCACGCCTGCTGGCACGCACCGGCAGCTGGCCGTGGCTGCTCGCCCTGCTGGCCTTCTGCGCCGGCGGCCTGTGGCAACTGACGCCGCAGAACGACCTGCGTCAGTGGCTGGGCCAGGAGCCTCAGCTGATGGACGAGGCCAGACGCATCGCCGAGCTGACCGGGCAGCAGCCCACCAGCCAGTTCTTCCTGGTGCGCGGCGCCGACGAGCAACAGCTGCTGCAACGCCAGGCCGAACTGAGCCAGCGCCTGGACGCCGCCATCGTCGCCGGCCATCTGCGCGGCTATCGCGCCCTTAGCCAGCTGGCCGCACCCGAGAGCGAACTGGCGCCGCTGCGCGCCGCGCTGCAGCAGCTGCCGCAGCACTGGCAACCGCTGCTCGATCTCGGTCTACCGGAAGCGGCGCTGCGTGCCGAACTGGACGAACTCCTGAAAACACCGCAGCCGAATCTGGACCAAGCCCTGGCCGGACCACTGGGCGAAGCCTGGCGTCCGCTATGGCTGGGCCGCAGTGAGCGTGGAGTAGCCGGTATCGTCAGCCTGCAGGGCCTCAATGACACGGCGCTGCTGCAGCAGGCTGCCGCTGGACTGGAGGGCGTGCAGCTGGTCGATCGCCTCGGCGAGCTGAACGGTCTGTTCGCCGCCACCCAGCTCAGCGCCGCCGAACTCAAGCTGATCTCCAGCGCCGCCATTCTCCTGCTGCTGTGCCTGCCCTTCGGCCTCGGCGGCGCACTGCGGGTGATCTGCCTGCCACTGCTGTCGGCCCTGGCGGCGCTGGCCTGCCTGGGCTGGCTGGGCCAGCCGCTGACCTTGTTCAGCCTGTTCGGCCTGCTGCTGATCACCGCCATCGGCGTCGACTACGCCATCCTCATGCGCGAGAACATCGGCGGGCCGGCGGTAAGCCTACTTGGCACTCTGCTCTCGGCGCTCACTGCCTGGCTGTCGTTCGGCCTGCTGCTGCTCAGCCAGACCCCGGCCATCGCCAACTTCGGTCTGGCCATCAGCCTCGGCCTGCTGTTCTGCTTCCTGCTTGCGCCCTGGGCCGCCGCGCGACCGCGCCAGGAGGTGAGCGCATGAACGTGCTCGGCTTCTGGCTGCTGGCCCTGGCCATCTACGCCCTGGTGGCCTGGATCGGCGGGCGCCGGCTGATACCCATCGTCGGCCAGTTGCTGGTCGCCGCCATCGCCATTCCCGCCGTGCTGCTGTTCTGGGTCGAGCCGCACTGGCAGCTGAGCGCCACCGACCTGCTGGCCCCGACCTGGCTGAACCTGGCCTACGGCCTGTGCTTCGCCCTGCTGCTGGGCTACATCCTCAGCGACGTGATCGACCTCGATCTCAGCCCGGCCTGCGTGAAGATCGCCCTGCCCAGTTTCCTGGTGCCGATGCTGGCCGGCCTGGCCTGTTCGCTCTGGCTGCTGCCTGGTGAGCGCAGCTGGCTCAGTTCGGTGGGCATCGGCCTGCTGTTCTCGATCACCGCGATTCCGGTGCTCTACCTGTTCCTGCAGAGCATCGGCTACCCGGCGGAAGCCACCAAGCGCCTGCTGCATGCGGCAATCCTGATGGACTTCCTGTGCTGGAGCCTGTTCGGCCTGGCGCAGGGCAGCAGCAACCCCGCCGCCCTGCTGTGGCCGCTGCTGGCTGCCGCGCTGCCACTCGCACTGCGCCTGCTCAAGCTGCGCCAGCCACTGCTCTACAGCTTGCCGTTCTTCGCCTTGATGCTGCTGTTCCAGCAGTTGGGCCTCAACACCCTGGTGTTCGGCATCGCCTACATGCTGTGCCTGGGCTGGCTCAGGCAGCCCTTCGTATTACCGCTGCCGCTGCGCCATTGGAAGCTGCTGATCAACGGCCTGGCGGTGCCGCTGATCCTGACGTTCGGCGTGCTACGGGTGGATTTCCATGGCATAGGTCAAGACACCTCCTGGACGGTCATCGCTATCCTCCTGGCGCTGCCGGTGTTGAGCAAAATGCTCGGCAGCTGGCTCGGTCTGCACTGGGCCGACCCAAGCGCCGCAGCGCGGGTGAAGTGGCGCGAGAGCCTGCTGCTGAACATCCGCGGCCTCACCGAAATCGTCTTCCTCAACCTGCTCCTGCAGCTGCAGCTGATCGACGCGCTGATCTACTTCGGCCTGCTGCTGATGAGTCTGTTCTCCACTCTGCTGCCGGCCCTGCTCGGCCGCCCTGCTGATAAAAACGAGGCACGAAGCCGCTATGAAGTCTCCTGAACTCGAACAACGCCAGGTCGTGGTCATCGGCGCCGGGCCCTCCGGGGCCATCGCGGCGGCCATCCTCAAGCGCCAGGGCCACGATGTGCTGGTGCTGGAGCGCCAGCGCTTCCCGCGCTTCTCCATCGGCGAGAGCCTGCTGTCGCACTGCCTGGACTTCGTCGAGGAAGCCGGCATGCTCGAAGCAGTGCAGGCCGCCGGTTTCCAGACCAAACATGGCGCGGCCTTCGCCTGGGGCGAGCGCTACACCGAGTTCGACTTCCGCGATAAATTCACCGAGGGCAAGGGCTCGACCTACCAGGTGATCCGCGCCGACTTCGACAAGCTGCTGGCCGACCAGGCCGAGCTGCAGGGCGTGGAGATCCGCTACGAAGAAGAGATCTTCGCCGCGGACTTCGCTGGTGACTGCCCGCGCCTGTCGGTACGCCGCCTGGCCGATGGCCACGAATACACCGTCGAATGCGCCTTCGTCCTCGACGGCAGCGGCTACGGCCGCGTGCTGCCGCGTCTGCTCGACCTCGACACGCCGTCGTCCTTCCCGATTCGCCAGGCGGTGTTCACCCATATCGAGGACCACATCGACCCGGCCAGCGGCTTCGACCGCGAGAAGATCCTGATCACCACGCATCCGAAACTCAGGGACGTGTGGTTCTGGACCATTCCGTTCAGCAACGGCCGCTGCTCGCTGGGCGTGGTGTCCGCCGCCGAGCACTACGAGGGCTACCCCAAGGACCTCGACGCCTGCCTCAAGCAGTTCGTTGCCGAGACGCCGTCGCTGAGCCGTGTGCTAGAGAATGCCGTGTGGGACACCCCGGCGCGCGCCATCGGTGGCTACTCGGCCAACGTCAAAAGCCTGCACGGCCCGGGCTTCGCCCTGCTGGGCAACGCCGCCGAGTTCCTCGACCCGGTGTTCAGCTCCGGCGTGACCATCGCCATGCGCTCGGCGAGCATGGCCGCCGCCCTGCTGCACCGCCAGCTCGGCGGCGAGGCGGTGGACTGGGAGAACGAATTCGCCGTCCCGCTCAAGCGCGGCGTGGATACGTTCCGCGTGTATGTGCAGGGTTGGTACGATGGCAGCTTCCAGGACGTGATCTTCTACGAGAAGGCCCAGCCGGAGATCCGCCGCATGATCTGCTCGATCCTCGCCGGCTACGCCTGGGACGAGAAGAACCCCTATGTCGCCGAGCCCAAGCGCCGCCTCGGCGTGCTTGCCGAACTCTGCTCCCCCAACTAAGGACCGCCACCGCAATGGAACGCGCCGCCGCCACCTACGTCGAGGAAACCCGCTTCGGCTTCTGGTTCCTGCAGAGCCACGTCTGGCAGCACCATGTGCTGCGCGTGGCGATCAACGACCTCAAGCGCCTGATCGATGCACCGCTGCCGCAGGCGCCGGTGCTGCTCGACGCTGGCTGCGGCCAGGGCCGCTCGTTTCGCCTGCTGCAGGAAGCCTTCGCCCCGGGGCGACTGATCGGCCTGGATGCCGACCCGCACAGCCTCGACTGCTCACGCGCCGAAGCCGGGCAGCTGGGCCTCGACGTGCAACTGATCGCCAGCGACTGCGCCAGCATCCAGCTGCCCGACGCATCCGTGGATATCCTGTTCTGCCACCAGACCTTCCACCATCTGGTCGAGCAGGAGCGCGCCCTGGCCGAGTTCTGGCGCGTGCTGAAGCCGGGCGGCCTGCTGCTGTTCGCCGAGTCGACCAAGTTCTACATCGACACCTGGGTGATCCGCTGGCTGTTCCGCCATCCGATGCACGTGCAGAAGAGCGCCGAGGAGTACCTCGGCATGCTGCGCGCGCAGGGCTTCCAGTTCGAGGAACGCAATGTCTCCTACCCCTACCTGTGGTGGAGCCGCTCCAGAGACTTCGGCCTGCTCGAACGCTGGGGCATCCTGCAGCCCAAGCCATTCGGCCAGCGCGACGAGACGCTGGTCAATGTGGTGGCGCGCAAGCCGTGCTGACCCGTGTCTTGCTGCTTGCCCTGGTTCTGCTGCTCGGCGCCTGCGCCGGGCATACGCCCGTGCCGACGAGCAGCCCCGAATTGACCGCCGCGCTGCCCATCAGCCTGCAGATCGAACGCACGCAGAATGCTGAAAGGCGCGACTGGCTGCTGGTGATCCAGGCCGAAGGCCAGGCCCTGCGCTGGTCGTTGTTCGATCCGCTCGGCGTACCGCTGGCGCGCCAGCTGCTAGAACAGGGCGAGTGGCGCAACGACGGCCTGCTGCCACCGAACGCCGAGGCCCGTGAACTGTTCGCCGCCCTGCTGTTCGCCCTGACCACCGATAACGCACTGGCGGCCTACCCCGAGGACAGCTGGCAGCGCGACGCCGATGGTCAGCGCCGGCTTAACCCGGACTGGCGAATCCGCTACCGTTCCGCACTGGACTTTACCCTCGCCGCACCACAGCTCCGCTATCGGGTGCGCGCGCTGAACCAAGAAGAAGGCAACTGATGCCCCGCTCTACACAGCCGAGTTATTTGAATGCCCTCGGCCTGCTGTGCGCCCTGGGCGAAGGCAAGCAGGCAGTGGCCGACGCGCTGCTGGCCGGCGATGCCTCCGGCATGCGCGCCGAGGACGGTTGGGTCAGCGACCGCCGCCTCACCGTCGGCGCCGTGCATGGCGCCCTGCCGCAGATGCCAGCCGGCTTCGCCGCAGCCCATAGCCGTAACAACCAGCTGCTGCTGGCCGCCGCCTTGCAGATCGAACCCGAGCTGCGCGCCGCCATCGCCCGCCACGGCGCCACCCGCGTCGGCCTGGTGCTGGGCACCAGCACCTCGGGCATCCGCGAGGCCAGCGCCGGTATCGCGCGCTTCTTCAGGGAGGGCGAGCTGCCCGCCGACTACCACTACGCCCAGCAGGAGATGGCCGCGCCGGCCACCTTCCTCGCCGACTGGCTGGGCCTCAAAGGCCCGGTGTACTGCCAGTCCACCGCCTGCACCTCCAGCGCCCGCGCGCTGCTCAGCGCCCATCGTCTGCTGCAGCAGGGCCTGTGCGACGCGGTGATCTGCGGCGGCGTGGACAGCCTGTGCCGCCTGACCCTGAACGGTTTCTCGGCGCTCGAAGCGGTGTCCGCCGAGCTGTGCAACCCATTCTCGGTGAACCGCCACGGCATCAATATCGGCGAGGGCGCGGCGCTGTTCCTGATGACCAGGGAAGCCAGCCCGATCGCCTTCCTCGGCGGCGGTGCCAGCTCCGACGCGCACCATATTTCCGCGCCGCACCCGCAAGGCCTCGGCGCCCACGCGGCGATGGAGAAAGCCCTGGCCAGCGCCGGCCTGGTGGCCAGCGACATCCACTACCTCAACCTGCACGGCACCGCCACCACGCACAACGACGCCATGGAGAGCCATGCCGTGCACGGGCTGTTACCTGCCACGCTGCCCTGCTCCTCGACCAAGCCGCTGACCGGCCACACCCTGGGCGCCGCCGGCGCGCTGGAGGCGGCCTTCTGCTGGCTGACCCTGAGCGAGTACAACCGCGACGGCCTGCTGCCGCCGCATCGCTGGGACGGCCAGGCCGACCCGGCGCTGTCGCCGCTGCGCCTGGTCGGCGCCGGTGATCGCCTGCAGAGAACGGCGGGCCGCCGGCTGATGAGCAACTCCTTCGCCTTCGGCGGCAACAACGTCGCGCTTATCCTGGGTGATGCGCCATGAGCCAGTGGCCGATCGCCGAACTGATCCCGCATGCCGCCGACATGATCCTGATCGACGAGGTCATCAGCTTCGGCGCCGAAGACATCGAGACACGCCTGACCGTGCGCCCCGGCGGCCTGTTCAACCAGGAAGACGGTAGCCTGCCGGCCTGGGTCGGCATCGAGCTGATGGCGCAGAGCATCGCCGCCTACGCCGGGTGCCAGGCACGCCAGGCCGGCCTGCCGGTGGAGCTGGGCTTCCTCCTCGGCACGCGCAAGTTCGAGTGCAATGTCGAGCGCTTCCCGGCCGGCGCCGAACTGCGCATCAGGGCCCTGCGCTCGCTGCAGGACGACAACGGCATGGGCGTCTTCGAGTGCCACCTGGATGGCCCCGATATCCATGCCGAAGCACGCCTCAATGTGTTCCGCCCGCCGGAAGTGGCGAGCTATCTACAAGAACAGCAAGAGCAATCGCAATGACTGAAACCATCCTGGTCACCGGCTCCAGCCGCGGCATCGGCAGGGCCATCGCCCTGCGCCTGGCCCGCTCCGGTTACGACATCGTCCTGCACTGCCGCTCGCGCCGCGATGAGGCCGAGGCCGTGCAGGCACAGATCGCCGAACTGGGCCGGCAGGCGCGCATCCTGCAGTTCGACGTGTCCGACCGCGCCGCCTGCCGCGCGGCGCTGGAGGCCGATGTCGAGCAACACGGCGCCTACTACGGCGTGGTGTGCAACGCCGGCCTGACCCGCGACGGCGCCTTCCCGGCGCTCTCCGAAGACGACTGGGATCAGGTGCTGCGCACCAACCTGGACGGTTTCTACAACGTGCTGCACCCGCTGACCATGCCGATGATCCGCCGCCGCCAGGCCGGGCGCATCGTCTGCATCACCTCGGTGTCCGGGCTGATCGGCAACCGCGGCCAGGTCAACTACAGCGCCTCCAAGGCCGGCGTGATCGGCGCCGCCAAGGCCCTGGCCATCGAGCTGGGCAAGCGCAAGATCACGGTCAACTGCGTCGCGCCAGGGCTGATCGACACCGAGATCCTCGACGAACAGGTACCGGTGGAGGAAATCCTCAAGATGGTACCGGCCGCGCGCATGGGCACCCCGGAAGAAGTGGCCGGCGCGGTGAATTTCCTGATGTCCGAGGAGGCGGCGTACATTACCCGCCAGGTCCTCGCGGTGAACGGTGGTCTGTGCTGATGAAACGTGTCGTCGTCACCGGTATGGCCGGTATCACCTCGCTGGGCAGCGACTGGCCGACCATTGCGGCCAACTTCAAGGCCGGCAAGAGCGGCATCCGCCGCATGGATGAATGGGACCGCTTCACCGAGCTGAATACCCGCCTGGGCGGCCCGGTAGACGACTTCGTCCAGCCCAAGCACTGGACGCGCAAGCAGACCCGCAGCATGGGCCGGGTGTCCAAGCTGGCGGTGTACGCCGCCGAACGCGCCCTGGAGCATGCCGGCCTGCTCGGCGACCCGCGCATCAGCGATGGGCGCATGGGCGTGGCCTGCGGCTCGTCCACCGGCAGCACCGACGAGATCAAGGCGTTCGGCAATATGCTGCTCAACTCGGTGGCCGACGGCCTCAACGCCAACTCCTATATCCGCATGATGCCGCATACCACGGCGGCCAATATCAGCATCTTCTTCGGCCTCAAGGGCCGCCTGATCCCCACCTCCAGCGCCTGTACCAGCGGCAGCCAGGGCATCGGCTACGCCTACGAGGCGATCAAGTACGGGCGCTTGAAGATGATGCTGGCCGGCGGCGCCGAGGAGCTGTGCCCGACCGAAGCCATGGTGTTCGACGCGCTCTATGCCACCAGCCTGAAGAACGACACCCCGCACCTCTCCCCGCGCCCCTACGACAGCGGCCGCGACGGCCTGGTGATCGGCGAGGGTGCCGGCATCCTGGTGCTGGAGGAACTGGAGCACGCGCTGGCGCGCGGGGCGACCATCCATGCCGAAATCGTCGGCTTCGGCTGCAACTCCGACGGCATCCACGCCACCAAGCCGGAGCAGGCGACCATGCGCGGCGCCATGGAACTGGCCCTGGAAGATGCCGGCCTGGAACCCGCCGCCATCGGCTACGTCAACGGCCACGGCACCGCCACCGCCCAGGGCGACGTGGCCGAGAGCCTGGCCACCAGCAGCCTGTTCGGCCCGCGCATGCCGATCAGCTCGCAGAAGAGCTTTTTCGGCCACACCCTGGGTGCCTGCGGTGCGCTGGAGTCCTGGTTCAGCATCGAGATGATGAACAGCGACAGCTACGTCTACACCCTCAACCTGGACAACATCGATCCGGAGTGCGGCGAGCTGGACTACCTGCGCGGCGAGTTCCGCCAGATGAGCCACCAGTACGTGATGAACAACAACTTCGCCTTCGGCGGGGTGAACACCTCGCTGATCTTCAAACGCTGGAACGCAGATAACGCATGACTCGCACGCTCAAGACCCTGTTGCTGGCCCTGACCCTGTTCGGCCTGGCCGCCTGCACCTCCAAGCCGCTGCTGCAGCCCGAGGTGAAACTGCCGGCGGAGCCTGAGTACAGCCAGGTGCAGCTGCAGCAGGCCATCATCAGCGCCCTGGAGGCTCGGCGCTGGCAAGTTGAAGAGGTCGAGCCCAGCGAGATCCAGGCGTCGATCAACGTGCGCCAACGCCATCTCGCCAGAATCAGCATCGCCTACAACCCCCTCGGCGTGCAGATTCGCTACCGCGACAGCCAGGGCCTGGAGTACGAAGACGGCAAAATTCATCGCAACTACAATCGCTGGGTCAACAGCCTGCGCGCCGAGATTCTGCACCAGCTGAAGCTCCCGAAAACCCTGTGAGTCAACCATCGTCAAGGAGACGACCATGCAACTGAAAAACTGGACCCTGGCTGCCCTGCTGTTCGCGCTGGTACCCGGCATTAGCCAGGCGCGCGACACCACGCACTTCCTGCCGTTCGAACAGGTGGTACAAGAGGCATTGCAAGCGGGCCGCCTTGACGGCAGCGTGAAGTTCTACCTGGCGGGCAACAAGCCGGCTGGCAACGTGAGCGTGGTGAAGTCCGGCGTGACCACCAGCCAGAAGACCAATGCCTTCAACAAAAGCGACGAGGAAGCCTGTGTCTGGGTGCTCCAGTCTGCACTCATTCGCATGCAGAATGCCGCCAAGCAGGCCGGCGCCAATGCCGTGGTCAACATCGTCAGCAACTACAAGAACGTGGTCTATTCCGACGCGCAGAAGTACGAGTGCCACGCCGGCGCCATCATGGCGGGTGTCGCCCTCAAGGCCGATCTGGCCAACATCAAATAAAGACGCCTGCGTACCAGGAAAAAGGGCCGCATCAGCGGCCCTTTTTTATGCGTTTGAATCAGGCGTGGTACTGCGCCGACAGCTCGTGCACCGCCTCGAAGAAGGCCTTGGCGTGCTCCGGCGGCACTTCCGGGGTGATGCCGTGGCCGAGGTTGAACACCTGGCCATTGCCCGGGCCATAGGCGGCGAGGATACGCGCCACCTCGGCACGGATGGCCGCCGGCTTGGCATGCAGCACGGCCGGGTCCATGTTGCCCTGCAGGGCGACCTTATCGCCCACGCGCTGGCGCGCGCTGCCGATGTCGCAGGTCCAGTCCAAGCCCAGCGCCTCGGCGCCGGTCTCCGCCATGGATTCCAGCCACAGGCCGCCACCCTTGGTGAACAGGATCACCGGCACACGACGACCGTCGTGTTCGCGGATCAGGCCGTCGATGATCTGCTTCATGTAGCGCAGGGAGAACTCCTGATAGGCCGCCGAAGACAGCGCACCGCCCCAGGAATCGAAGATCTGTACCGCCTGGGCACCGGCCTGGATCTGCCCGTTGAGGTAGACGATGATCGAGCGGGCCAGCTTGTCGAGCAGCGCGTGCATGGCCTGCGGGTTGTCGTAGAGCATCGCCTTGGACTTGCGGAAGTCGCGACTGGAGCCGCCCTCGACCATGTAGGTGGCCAGGGTCCAGGGGCTGCCGGTGAAGCCGATCAGCGGCACGCGACCATTCAGCTCGCGGCGGATGGTGCGCACCGCATCCATCACGTAGCCCAGGTCCTGCTCGGCGTCGGGAATCGGCAGGGCCTCGATATCGGCCATGCTCGACACCACCTTCTTGAAGCGCGGGCCCTCGCCAGTTTCAAAGTACAGGCCCTGGCCCATGGCGTCGGGGATGGTGAGGATGTCGGAGAAGAGGATCGCGGCGTCGATCTGCGGGTAGCGATCCAGCGGCTGGATGGTCACTTCGCAGGCCAGCTCGGGGTTCTTCATCAGGCTGACGAAGTCACCCGCCTTGGCGCGGGTGGCGCGGTACTCCGGCAGGTAACGACCGGCCTGGCGCATCATCCACACGGGCGTGACGTCGACGGGTTGCTTGAGCAGGGCGCGCAGGAAACGGTCGTTCTTCAGGGCGGACATCGGCAGGGTTCCTGGAAAATCGGCAGGGAAGCGTTGCGGCGGGAGTATGCGATGGCCGCTCGGCGGCGACCCCCTTCCTCCGGGCGGGCCCCTGGATCACAGGCACCCGCGCGCCTTGGCGCAGAAAAAGTGCGGGCATTTTCGCAGACCAGAAAACAAAAGGCACGGCGAGTGCCGTGCCTTTTGTCTATCGCGACGATTTGTCCCAGGCGATCAGACGCCCAGGTAGTCGAGGATGCCTTCGGCAGCGTTGCGACCTTCGAAGATTGCCGTCACCACCAGGTCGGAACCACGCACCATGTCGCCACCGGCGAAGATCTTCGGGTTGCTGGTCTGGTGCTTGAACTGGCTCTTCTCCGGCGCGACCACACGACCCTGGCTGTCGATGTCGATCTTGAAGTCGGCGAACCAGGCGGCCGGACTCGGACGGAAACCGAAGGCGATCAGCACGGCTTCCGCCGGGATGATTTCCTCGGAACCCGGGATCGGCTCGGGGCTGCGACGGCCACGGGCGTCCGGCTCGCCGAGACGGGTCTCGACCACCTTGACGCCTTCCACCTTGTCCTCGCCGACAATGGCGATGGGCTGGCGGTTGAAGAGGAACTTCACGCCCTCTTCCTTGGCGTTCTTCACTTCCTTGCGCGAACCCGGCATGTTCTCTTCGTCACGACGGTAGGCGCAGGTCACGGCCTTGGCGCCCTGGCGGATGGAGGTGCGGTTGCAGTCCATCGCGGTGTCGCCGCCGCCGAGCACGACCACGCGCTTGCCCTTCATGTCGATGAAGTCTTCCGGGGACTTCTCGAAGCCGAGGTTGCGGTTGACGTTGGCGATCAGGAAGTCCAGCGCGTCGGTCACGCCCGGCAGGTCTTCGCCTGGGAAACCACCCTTCATGTAGGTGTAGGTGCCCATGCCCATGAACACGGCATCGTACTCATCCAGCAGCTGCTGCATGGTCACGTCCTTGCCGATCTCGGTGTTCAGGCGGAACTCGATGCCCATGCCGGTGAAGACTTCGCGACGACGGCTCATCACGGTCTTTTCCAGCTTGAACTCGGGGATGCCGAAGGTCAGCAGGCCGCCGATTTCCGGGTTCTTGTCGAACACCACTGGGGTCACGCCATTGCGCACCAGCACATCGGCGCAGCCCAGGCCGGCAGGGCCGGCGCCGATCACGGCGACGCGCTTGCCGGTCGGCTTGACCTTGGACATGTCCGGACGCCAGCCCATGGCGAAGGCGGTGTCGGTGATGTACTTCTCCACCGAACCGATGGTCACCGCACCGAAGCCGTCGTTGAGGGTACAGGCGCCCTCGCACAGACGATCCTGCGGACACACGCGACCGCACACTTCCGGCAGCGTGTTGGTCTGGTGGCTCAGCTCGGCGGCGGCCAGGATGTTGCCTTCGGAGACCAGCTTCAACCAGTTGGGAATGAAGTTGTGCACCGGGCACTTCCACTCGCAGTACGGGTTGCCGCAGCCCAGGCAACGATGTGCCTGGTCAGCGGCCTGGGCCGGTTTGAAGGGTTCGTAGATTTCCACGAACTCCTTCTTGCGCTGGCGCAGGAGCTTCTTCTTCGGATCCTTGCGCCCGACCTCGATGAACTGGAAGTCGTTGTTCAGACGTTCAGTCATTTCAAAACCTCATCAAACCACTTCAGGCGCGTTATTGCGGATTGGCACGGGTGCTGGAGAGCAGCGAACCGAGGCTTGCGGCCTTCGGCTTGACCAGCCAGAACTTGCGCAGGTAATCCTCCAGATTCTCGAGCAGGTGAGTGCCCCAGGGACTGGCGGTTTCCGCCACGTATTCGCTCAGCACTTCACGCAGGTGGCTGCGGTAGGCCTCCATGGCCTCGTTGCTGATGCGCTGGATTTCCACCAGCTCGTGGTTGACGCGGTCGACGAAGCTGTTGTCCAGGTCGAGCACGTAGGCGAAGCCGCCGGTCATGCCCGAACCGAAGTTCACCCCGGTCTTGCCCAGTACGCAAACGAAGCCGCCAGTCATGTACTCGCAGCAGTGGTCGCCAGTACCTTCCACCACGGCATGGGCGCCGGAGTTGCGCACGGCGAAACGCTCGCCAGCGGTGCCGGCGGCGAACAGACGGCCACCGGTGGCCCCGTACAGACAGGTGTTGCCGACGATGGCCGACTCCTGGGTCTTGAACGGGCTGCCGGCCGGCGGGGTGATCACCAGCTTGCCACCGGTCATGCCCTTGCCGACGTAGTCGTTGGCGTCACCTTCCAGGCGCAGGTGCAGGCCGCCGGCGTTCCACACGCCGAAGCTCTGGCCTGCGGTGCCCTTGAAGCGGAAGGTGATCGGCGCGTCCTTCATGCCCTGGTTGCCGTGCTGCTTGGCGATCTCGCCGGACACGCGCGCACCGATGGAACGGTCGCAGTTGCAGATGTCCAGTTCGAACTCGCCACCGGTCTTGCCGGCGATGGCGGCCTTGGCCAGCTCGACCATCTTCTCGGCCAGCAGGCCCTGGTCAAACGGGGGGTTCTTCTCGACTTCGCAGAACTGCGGCTTGTCGGCCGGGATGTGATCGCTGCCGAGCAGCGGGCTCAGATCCAGGTTGCCCTGCTTGCCGGTCTCGCCCGGCAGCACGTCGAGCAGATCGGTACGCCCGATCAGCTCGCCGAGGCTGCGCACGCCCAGCTTGGCCAGCCACTCGCGGGTGTCCTCGGCAACGTAGGTGAAGTAGTTCATCACCATTTCGACGGTGCCGATGAAGTGGTCCTTGCGCAGCTTGTCGTTCTGGGTCGCTACGCCAGTGGCGCAGTTGTTCAGGTGGCAGATGCGCAGGTACTTGCAGCCCAGGGCGACCATCGGGCCGGTGCCGAAGCCGAAGCTCTCGGCGCCAAGGATGGCGGCCTTGATCACGTCGAGACCGGTCTTCAGGCCACCGTCGGTCTGTACCCGCACCTTGCCGCGCAGGTCGTTGCCGCGCAGGGTCTGGTGAGTTTCAGCGAGGCCGAGTTCCCAGGGGCTGCCGGCGTACTTGATGGAGGTGATCGGCGATGCGCCGGTACCTCCGTCGTAGCCGGAGATGGTGATCAGGTCGGCATAGGCCTTGGCCACGCCGGCGGCGATGGTGCCGACCCCGGCTTCTGCCACCAGCTTGACCGACACCAGCGCATCCGGGTTGACCTGCTTGAGGTCGAAGATCAGCTGCGACAGGTCCTCGATCGAGTAGATGTCATGGTGCGGCGGCGGCGAGATCAGGGTCACGCCGGGCACGGCATAGCGCAGACGGGCAATCAGGCCGTTGACCTTGCCGCCCGGCAGCTGGCCGCCTTCGCCGGGCTTGGCGCCCTGGGCGACCTTGATCTGCAGCACTTCGGCATTGACCAGGTACTCCGGGGTGACACCGAAGCGGCCGGTAGCCACCTGCTTGATCTTGGAGCTGCGCACGGTGCCGTAGCGGGCAGGGTCTTCGCCGCCCTCGCCGGAGTTGGAACGCGCGCCCAGACGGTTCATCGCCTCGGCGATGGCCTCGTGGGCCTCCGGCGACAGGGCGCCAAGGGAGATGCCGGCGGAGTCGAAGCGCTTGAGCACGTCATTCAGCGGCTCGACCTCGTCCAGGCTCAGCGGCTGGTCGGCCAGCTTGAGCTTGAGCAGGTCGCGGATCATCGACACCGGACGCTGGTCGACCAGCGCCGCGTACTCCTTGTACTTCTCGTAGCTGCCCTGCTGCACGGCGGCCTGCAGGGTATTGACCACGTCCGGGTTATAGGCGTGGTACTCACCGCCGTAGACGAACTTGAGCAGACCGCCCTGCTGGATGGCCTTGCGGTTGTTCCAGGCTTCGTTGGCCAGGAGCTTCTGCTCGTCTTCGATGTCGACGAAGCGCGCGCCCTGAATGCGGCTGGCAACGCCGCGGAAGCACAGCCCGGTGACTTCGTCGGACAGGCCAACGGCCTCGAACAGCTGGGCGCCGCGATAGGAGGCGATGGTGGAGATACCCATCTTCGACAGGATCTTCAGCAGGCCCTTGGAGATGCCCTTGCGGTAGTACTTGAACACCTCGTAGAGGTCGCCCAGCACTTCACCGGTGCGGATCAGGTCGGCCAGCACTTCGTAGGCCAGGAAGGGGTAGACGGCCGAGGCGCCGAAGCCCACCAGCACGGCGAAGTGGTGCGGGTCACGCGCAGTCGCGGTCTCGACCAGGATGTTGCAGTCGCAACGCAGGCCCTTCTCGGTCAGGCGATGGTGCACGGCGCCGGTGGCCAGCGCGGCATGCGCCGGCAGCTTGCCCGGGGCGATGTGGCGGTCGGTGAGGACCAGCAGCACCTTGCCGGCACGCACGGCTTCCTCGGCCTGGTCGGCGATGTTGCGCACCGCGGCTTCCAAACCGATAGCCGGGTCGTAGTTGAGGTCGATAACGTGACGCTCGAAGCCCGGGGTGGTCAGGCTCATCAGCGCACGCCACTTGGCCGGGGAGATCACCGGGCTGCTCAGCATGACGCGGCTGGCGTGGGCCGGGGATTCCTCGAAGATGTTGCGCTCGGCGCCCAGGCAGATTTCCAGGGACATGACGATCGACTCGCGCAGCGGGTCGATCGGCGGGTTGGTCACCTGGGCGAACTGCTGGCGGAAGTAGTCGTAGGGCGAGCGGATGCGCTGCGACAGCACCGCCATCGGCGTGTCGTCGCCCATCGAGCCCACGGCTTCCTGGCCCTGCTCGCCGAGCGGACGCAGCACCTGGTCACGCTCCTCGAAGGTGACCTGGAACATCTTCATGTACTGCTTGAGCTGGTCGGCGTCGTAGCTGGCCACGCCATGGTCGTCATCGAGCTTGGCCTGGATGCGCACGGCGTTCTGGCGCAGCCACTGCTTGTAGGGGTGGCGCGACTTCAGGCGGTTGTCGATGGCATCGGTGTCCAGCACCTGGCCGGTTTCGGTGTCCACCGCGAGGATCTGGCCCGGGCCGACACGGCCCTTGGCGATCACGTCTTCCGGCTTGTAGTCCCACACGCCGATTTCCGACGCGAGGGTGATGTAGCCGTTCTTGGTGGTGACCCAGCGCGCCGGGCGCAGGCCGTTGCGGTCGAGCAGGCAGACGGCATGGCGGCCGTCGGTCAGCACCACGCCAGCGGGGCCGTCCCACGGCTCCATGTGCATGGAGTTGTACTCGTAGAACGCGCGCAGGTCGGCGTCCATGGTCTCCATGTTCTGCCAGGCCGGCGGGATGATCATGCGCACGCCGCGGAACAGGTCGATACCGCCGGTAACCATCAGCTCGAGCATGTTGTCCATGCTCGAGGAGTCGGAGCCGACGCGGTTGACCAGCGGGCCGAGCTCTTCCAGATCGGGAATCAGCTCGTTGGCGAACTTCAGGCGGCGGGCCACGGCCCAGTTGCGGTTGCCGGTAATGGTGTTGATCTCGCCGTTGTGGGCGAGGAAGCGGAACGGCTGCGCCAGCGGCCATTTCGGCAGGGTGTTGGTGGAGAAGCGCTGGTGGAACACGCAGATCGCGGTCTGCAGGCGCTCGTCACCGAGGTCCGGATAGAACTGCTGCAGGTCCGCCGGCATCATCAGGCCTTTGTAGATGATGGTCTTCGGCGAGAAGCTGCAGATGTAGTGGTCGGTGTCGGCGGCGTTGGCCACCGAGGAGCGACGACGGGCGCTGAACAGTTTGATGGCGAACTGCTGGTCGTCCAGGCCTTCGCCGCCGATGAACACCTGCTCGATCTGCGGCAGGCGCTCCAGAGCCAGGCGGCCGAGCACGCTGGTATCGATCGGCACCTTGCGCCAGCCGATCAGCTGCAGGCCGGCGGCCTCGATCTCGCGGTTCATGTTGGCGCGGGCGGCCTCGGCCTTGGCCGGGTCCTGGTTGAAGAACACCATGCCCACCGCGTACTGCTGCGGCAGTTCACGGCCGAATTGTTCCTTGGCAATGGCGCGCAGGAACAGATCGGGCTTCTGAATCAACAGACCACAACCGTCACCGGTCTTGCCGTCGGCGTTAATACCGCCGCGGTGGGTCATGCAGGTCAGGGCTTCAATGGCGGTCTTCAGCAAGTGATGGCTTGCCTCGCCCTGCATGTGGGCAATCAAGCCGAAGCCGCAGTTATCCTTGAACTGATCAGGATGGTACAGACCTGCTTTCATAGACACTCTCACCAGGCTGCCTCGTGGAGGCAAATTGCTTTCTAATTCATCGACCTAGCTGCCGGCCGCGCAGGGCTGTGCCCCAGCTTGGCGCAGGCAAAGGGGGGTCATTTTACATAGCGACCCTGGCCCTCACAAATTTTTGTGACGGCCAAATGAAAACTTCTGTCGCTTGCACGAAAGGCGGCGACCGGAGGCCCGTGCTAGGACCCACCGGTCACCAATTGGAAGGCGATTCACGCGCCTCTTAGCGGGCGCGCACCGCCTCCTGCTGGATGCTGGCGAAGCTGCGCGGCCAGGGCTTGCCAGCCTGAACGGCGGCCGGCAGCGACTTGATGGCCGCCTGAGCGGCAGCGCGACTGGAGAACTGACCATAGGTCACCACGTAAAGCGGTTGCCCCTGGTGCAACTTCTTGAAGTAGCGGTACTCGCCACCATTCTTGCTGACGAAGGCCTTGGCGCTGCTCTCCGAGCGAGTGCCCAGGATTTGCAGGGCATAGTTGCCCGCGGGACGACTGGCATACCACTCGCCGCCAGGTGCCGGAGCCACACTGGCAACAGCAGGAACGGGCTTGGCCACGGGCGCGGCCGGCTTGGGCACCGCTGGTTTCGGCGCCGGGGCAGCCACCACCGGCTTGGCCGCAGCAACGGGTTGCGCCGGCGTCTGAACGGGCACAGGTTTGGGCGCAACCGCTTGCGCCAGCGGCGCACTGGCCACGGTCGGCACCACGGGCGCACTGACCGGAACCGGAGTTACCACGGGCGCAGACGGTGCAACCGCCTGCACCGGCGCCTGCGTTTCGGCAACACCGCCCTCCTCACCTTCCTGCATGCCGGAGGCCTGCGCCAACGGCTCGCGAATCACCGGCTGCGCCTCGCCCACCAACGGCAACGGCAACGGCTGACTGGTGCCACTGAACTCAACGGCAGCCCCCTGCCCCGGCACCGCAGCCTGCGCCACGGGCTTACCGGGTTCGGCTGGAGCAGGAACAGCGCCTTGCGGCACCAGCTCGATCGGCTTCTCGGTCACCATGGGCGGCGTACTTTCCGTACGCCCCTGCATCAGCCACGCCGCCCCCAGCGCAACCGCGACAACCGCGACCGCGAGCAGATGCTTCTTCGGCAGACCTCCACGAGCCGCCGCCGCGCCACTGGCGCGACTGGCCAGCATGGCCTCGACCAACACCTCGCGCGCCGCCTGATTGATCGCGCCAGGCCAGCCACCAGAGCTCAGATGGATGTCAGTGACCTGATCATCGCTCAGCAGATCAATACCCTGACCCGCACCGTCGAGTCGCTGAGCAAGATACTCGCGAGTCTCGTCTTCGCTGTAGGGCAGCAGCTCAATGACATGGAAACGCTCCTCGCCATCGGCCAAAAGCTCCAGCCGCGGCAGGATATCGCTCTCGGCAAACAGGAAAACGTGCGGACGACCATCGGCATTGCCAGCCGCCAGCGTGAACAGCGCATCGAGCGCAGCATCAGCCAACTGCTCGGCATCGTCGACCAGCAGATACACCTCCTGCCCAGTCAGCGCCAGCTGGGACACCTGCGCCAGAATGCTGCGCACATCCATCTGCTGCATGCCCAACCCCTGGGCCACCTGGCGCAGCACGCCACCGACATCACCGGCGCCGCGCGCGGAAATCACCACCGACTGCACCGACTGCTTGTTGGTGCTGGCCACCAGCGCCTGGCGCAGCAGCGTCTTGCCGCTGCCATGCGGCCCGGTCACCACCAGCAGCAGCTGACTGTAGCGAGCCAGATGATGGAGCTGGCCCAGCACAGACTTGCGCTGGGCAGGAAAGAAACGGAAGCCTGGCACCCGCGCAGCGAAGGGGTCATGACTGAACTGGTAGTGCGCGAGAAAGGCCTCGTCGGCGTGCAGACTGCTCATGTAGCTCTCTTATTCTCCAAGCTGAGCCAGCAACGCGCGATAATCGGCACGCAGCGTGGCATCCAGGACTTCCCGCGGGAAGTCATCGGTAATCACGGCCTCACCGAGGCCTTTCAGCAACACCAGCCGCAGGCGGCCATCGAGCACCTTTTTGTCGACCGCCATATGCTCGATAAAATCCTCGGGACGCATTTCGGCAGGCGGCACCACCGGCAGCCCGGCGCGCACCAGCAGGCGGATGCCACGGTCACGCTCAGCGGCAGAGATCCAACCCAGACGCGACGACATTTCCAGCGCCATGACCGTACCGGCCGCCACCGCCTCGCCGTGCAGCCATTCGCCGTAGCCCATGTGCGTCTCGATGGCATGGCCAAAGGTATGCCCCAGGTTAAGGATGGCGCGCAGCCCGGACTCGCGTTCATCAGCCCCCACCACACGCGCCTTGGCGGCACAGGAGCGCTGGATGGCTTCGATCAGGGCGGCAGGCTGGAGTTCACGCAGAGACTCGACATGCTCCTCCAGCCAGCCGAGGAACTGCAGATCACAGATCAGGCCGTACTTGATCACCTCGGCCAAACCCGCCGACAACTCCTTGGCTGGAAGGGTATTCAGCACGGTCGTGTCGATGATCACCGCGTTGGGCTGGTAGAAGGCTCCGACCATGTTCTTGCCAAGCGGGTGGTTAATGCCGGTCTTGCCGCCTACCGACGAATCCACCTGAGACAGCAGCGTGGTAGGGACCTGAATGAAATCGACGCCCCGCTGGTAACAGGCCGCAGCGAAACCCGCCATATCACCCACCACGCCACCACCGAGGGCGATGATGGTGGTCTTGCGATCATGACGAGCCTGCAGCAGACCGTCGAAGATCAACTGCAGCGTTTCCCAGGTCTTGAATACCTCGCCATCTGGCAGAACCACAGTTGCAATGTCCTGCCCCGACAGCGATTGTTTCACCAGATCCAGATAGAGAGGCGCAACGGTCTCATTGGTGACGATAGCCACCTGCCGACCGGCAAGGTGCGACTTGAACAACTCTGGACGAACCAGCAGCCCCTCGCCGATGTAAATGGGATAGCTGCGGTCGCCAAGATCGACGGTAAGAGTCTGCATGAAGCCCCCGAACATAAAGGGCGTAGGATAACGCAGATGGACCCGGTCTTTAACGGGGAGGCAACGCCTTGAGGCGATCGACGATTTCTTGCACGACCAGCCGCGGCGGGCGCTCATCCGTCTCGATGATGATATCGGCGATCTCACGGTAGAGAGGATCGCGAATCTCCATCAGGTTGCGCAGCACCTTGCCAGGCTCGGCATTGCGCAACAGCGGACGGTTACGATCCCGGGAAGTGCGCTCCAGCTGCTGCTCGACAGAGGCATGCAGGTACACCACCCGCCCCCCGGCACGCAGGGCCTGGCGATTCTCGGGCCGCAGCACCACGCCACCACCCGTGGCAATCACCACGCCATCAAGCTCGCAGAGCTCCACGACCATCGATTGCTCGCGCTCGCGGAAACCCTGCTCACCCTCCACATCAAAGATCCAGGGGATATCGGCACCGGTTCGCTGCTCGATCTCCTTGTCTGAATCCTTGAAGTGCAGCCTCAGCTCTTTGGCCAACAACCGCCCGATGGTGCTCTTACCAGCCCCCATCGGGCCTACCAGGATCACGTTCTGCACTATCAGTTGCTTACCGCTATTGACTGGTTGTTCATGATCCGCGGAGTAATGAAGACCAGCAGTTCGTTCTTCTGATCCCTTACCGCATCACGACGGAACAGACGACCGATAAACGGCACATCCCCCAGTAGCGGGACTTTCTCAACGACCTTGGACTGAGTGTTGGAGAACACGCCACCGATCACGATGGTCTCACCATCTTCCACGAGAATTTTGGCATTGACCTCATTCTTGTTGATAGGTGGAACACCATTGACCTCGCGGTCATAGTCAGGCTCGTCTTTATTAACCTTGACTTCCATGATGATGCGGTTGTCCGGCGTGATCTGCGGAGTCACCTCCAGAGAGAGCGCGGCCTCTTTAAAGGAAATAGTAGTCGCACCACTGGAACTGGCTTCCTGATAAGGAATCTCCGCACCTTTCAGGATTTTTGCAGTTTCCTTGTCAGAAGTAACAACCTTAGGCTGGGAAATGATCTCGCCATTACCGCTGGCCTCCATTGCGCTCAACTGCAAATCCAGCAGCACATTGTCAGTAAGAAAACCGATACCGATACCAGAGCTGGCGTCAGTAGCCCCCATATCAACGAAAGGAACTGGAAGCTGTGCATCACCGTTCTTTACGGTCGGGAAGGTACATTGCCCGGCAAAGGGCCCGCACGAGAAACCATCTTCATCCTTGATACCTTGGGCACCATCCTTACCGTAGGTCGACCACTTGCCATTACTGATTGTCCCGCCCCAACGCACACCGATATCCTTCTCATAGCCGACGTTGGCCTCGACGATGCGCGCCTCAATCATTACCTGGCGCACAGGAATATCCAGCTGAGCCACAATTCGACGCAGCTCATCCAAGCGATCCTGCGTCTGATAGGCAATGATGCTATTGGTTCTGTCGTCCACAGTGACAGTGCCGCGCTCACCGGCTTCGCCACCTTCAGTCGCAGCAACCGACTGGAACAGAGTGGCAATATCCGCAGCTTTGGCATAGTTGACCTGAATCAGCTCACGGCGCAAAGGCGCAAGTTCCGCAATCTGATTCTGTGCCTCAAGCTCCTGGCGCTCTCTGGCAGCAATCTCATCAGCAGGGGCAATCAGCAGAACGTTGCCAACCTTACGCTTGTCAAGTCCCCGGGTTTTCAGCACCAGATCGAGAGCCTGATCCCAAGGTACGTTCTGCAGACGCAGCGTGATGTTGCCCTGCACCGTGTCACTGGCAACCAGGTTCAAATCAGTGAAGTCCGCAATTAGCTGCAGAACCGAGCGAACATCAATGTCCTGGAAGTTGAGAGAGAGCTTTTCACCACTGTAGGCAAAACGCTCCTTCTTGCGTTTCTCAACATCATCCTGACTTAGCGGCTTGACACTGATAGTCAGCTTGTTGTCCGCCTGGAACGCCAGATAATCATAGAACCCAACAGGCTCAATGGAGATAGTTGATAGCCCATCCTGATCCGAAGCACTCACGAACTGCACCGGCGTCGCAAAGTCCTTCACATCCAGACGAACTCGCAAGTTCTCTGGCAGCTGGGTCTTGGAGAAATTCAGGCGAATTTTACCACCCTGCTCCTGAATATCGGGGTTCACGGAGGGGTCTGAAAGTTCGATAACAACGTTACCCTCACCCTGCTCGCCCCGCTGAAAATCAATTCCGCGAATAGCACGACCAGCCGGCGCAGCGGCCAGAGGCTTAGCAGCCACGGGCGACGAGGCGACGGTATCGGAGCGCACCGCAGCATCACCTACCAGCAGGTAGAGATTGTTACCTTCGGCACGAGTGCTGTAGGGAACCAGCGTAGTCAGGTTGACAATCAACCTGGTTCGATCCTTGGCCTCGACTACCGTCACACTGCGCGCGTTACCAACACCCAGCTCACGATTCTTTACCCCCAGACCATTGGAAACACCTGGAAGATCCAAAGCAATTCGCGCCGGTTGTTCAATGGTATAACCACGAGGGCTGGAAACTGGCTGATCAAAAGACAACTTCAACTCGATCTTGTCGCCAGGCAACGCGGCCACATCGAGCTTCTGCAACTCAGCTGCCAGAAGGGTTGGCGCGAGCGAAGCAAGGACGAGGGAAACCCCAAGGCGAGAAAGCATGCCGATCATTAACTTGCTCCGTTTGGCAGACGCAATATTATTCTTCATATGAACTCCGCAACTAAGTGCGCTCACTGAGAGTAAGACTACGAGGACGCTCCAGCCAGCCGCCCTCGCCATCCGGAACTATTTCAACAACTTCAATCTTGGCCTCATCGATAGCGACGACACGGCCGTGATTTCGCCCTAAATAGTCACCCACTTTCACGCGATGAACCCCCCCGGCCCCTCGCACAAGAGCAAAAACGCTCCCATCTCTGCCGAGAGTACCGACCATCTCAAAAACCTCGATATTGAAGCCTTCCAAAAACTGCTTAATGCGAGTCTCATCAGGCTTCACACTCGCCGAACGCTTTTGCTGGTTGGCCAGATCGATTTTGACCGGAGGCTGGAACGGGCTTCTCAACGCTGCCGCGCTATAAGTGAAGACCTCGTAGGGCTGAAACTTGGGCAGCGGCTCGATAGCCCCCTGGGGACGTTTGTATACGTCATCCATAAAAGCCTGCAGATCAGAAAAATCATCCCCCCCCAAACACCCCGCCAGAGAAGCGCTCAAGAGAGAAAGACAAGCCAAGCGCATCAACTTCATTTCTTGCCCCCCTCGTCGTTGTAGCGATAAGTCTTAGCAAGGATGCTCATTCGCAACTTAGAAGAACTCACCTGTTCCCCCTTTTGCTCGGAGGGCGGCGCAATCTCGAAATCATGAAGGGTTACAATCCGCGGAAGACTCGCCACGCCGCTAACGAAAGTCGCCAAGTCGTGATATCCGCCAACTACGACAATCTGAATGGGCAACTCAATATAGAACTGCTGGGCAACCTCGGGCTCAAGCTTGATCTCCTCAAACTCAAGACCGCTACCAAGGCCTGTACGGGTAATGTCCTCGAGCAGCCCCGGCACTTCGGTGTCGCTCGGAAGCTGGCGCAACAAAGCGCCAAAGGACTCTTCCATTTCCCGCATTTGCGCCTTGTAGGCATCGAGGTTTGCGGCCTGAAAAGCCTTGGAGGAAAACTGCTCTTTTAGAGAGACTTCTTCTGCTCTGCTCCTGTCAAGCATCGCCTGCAGATCCTTGAGATAAAAATTATACCCAAGCACCAGCGCGACGATGAGCAATAACACACAAGTAATGACTTTAACTGCAGCCGGCCAAGAGCCGAGATTGTTCACGTCGAGTTCTGAGAGATCGACTTTCTTAACAGAGGCGATAGATTCAGCAAGGCTCATGGTTTTTTACCGCCCTTATTATTCACTGCGCTCTGCTTCCCTGCCCCCGCCTCAGACTCCGCCTCCACACCGGGCGTTTCCTGCCTAACAGAAAGCTGAAAAGTATTCGCCTGATCAATTGCACCGGCCGTAACAGCCTTCACCTCAGTAAGGTTGGGCGCAATCAGCCATTCAGAGGCATCCAGATTACGCATCAGACTGGAAACCCGGTTATTGGACTCGGCAGCACCGACCACTTCGATCACCTGGCCGGTACGTTTCAGGCCGGTAAAATAGACGCCATCCGGCAAAGTGCGGACCAACTGATCAAATATGCGTCCGATAATGGGGCGATTACCCTGAAGGTCCTGGATAATCTTCATGCGCTCCAAGAGTTGCTGGCGCCGTTCTTTGAGCTCCTTGATCTCCTTGATACGAGCATCAAGGGCCGCAATTTCCTTCTTAATGAAACCGTTGCGGGCATTCTGCTGCTCAATTGCGCCGTCAAGGTATTGACCTGCCAGAAAGACCAAACCAGCCGCAATAGCAAGCGTCCCGCCCAGGGCGACCAAGAAGCGCTGCTTGCGCTCTTCGCGCAATTGCTCCCGCCATGGAAGTAAGTTGATCCGCGCCATCAGTCAAAACTCCTCATCGCCAGGCCACAGGCAATCATCAAGGACGGGGCATCGCTAGCCAGGGCTCCGGCGTTGACTTTGCTACCCAGCGCCATATCGGCGAAGGGGTTGGCCACCAGGGTAGGAGTACCAATCTTCTGTTGAATCATGCGATCCAGGTCAGGAATCGAGGCCGTACCACCTGCCAGCAGGATGTAATCGACATCATTGAACTGGCCGGCCGCGAAGAAGAACTGCAGCGAACGCGAAACCTGCTGCACGACCGCTTCCTTGAAGGGCTGCAGCACCTCGCTTTCGTAGTCATCCGGCAGGCCACCCTGTTTCTTGGCCAGACCGGCCTCCTCGACGGAGAGACCATAACGACGCTGGATCTCTTCAGTCAGCTGGCGCCCACCGAACAGCTGCTCCCGGGTATAGATCGTGCGGCCATTGTGCAGCACGCTCAGGGTGGTCATGGTGGCACCGATGTCGACCACGGCGACCGTCAGCTCATCGACGCTGCCGCCGAGCTGGGACTCAAGCAAGGCATAGGCACGCTCGAGCGCATAGGCTTCCACGTCGACGACCTTGGCCGTTACACCGGCGAGCCCAAGAGCCGCCTCGCGAACCTCGACGTTTTCTTTACGGCAGGCAGCCAGCAAGACTTCGACTCGCTCGGGGTTGCGCGCCGAAAGGCCCTGCACCTCGAAGTCGATAGCCACCTCTTCCAGTGGATAGGGGATGTACTGGTCGGCCTCGATCTTCAGCTGGTTCTCCAGCTCGTCATCGTTGAGGCCGGCCTCCATTTCGATGGTCTTGGTGATAACCGCAGAACCGGCCACCGCCACCGCAGCGGTACGCACGCTGGTTTTTGCCTTGCTTAGAACGCGAGCAAGGGCCTGACCGACCCCTTCCAGCTCGGCGATGTTCTTTTCGACAACGGCATTGGGTGGGAGCGGCTCGACGGCATAGGCCTCTACCTTGTAGCGGCTTCCGGAGCGACTCAATTCAAGGAGCTTGACCGAGGTCGAACTGATGTCGATCCCCAGAAGCGTGTTCGCTTTCTTATTGAAGAGCCCTAGCACGACCGATTTCCTATCTGCATCCGAGACTTACGGACTATTTATGTTTTTCCACATTAAATAACAGTCTTGACAGAAGCGCAAATGGCTCCCCTGCAAAAAAACCGCTTATAATGTGAACAGTTTTCCCCTTTTCGCACCGCGCAACACTTAACCCATTCTTTTACCTGGAATTCCAAGAACCTTGATGCGTTTGCTGAAGTTTTTCTGGTGGTCTTGTGTCGCCGTTTTTTGCGGGTTGGTGCTCAGTTTCAGCGGCGCCTTTCTCTATCTTAGTCCCGGCCTCCCCTCCGTCGAGTCGCTGCGCAGCATCCAGCTGCAGATACCGCTGCGCGTCTACAGTACTGACGGCAAGCTGATCGCCGAATTCGGCGAGATGCGTCGCTCGCCGATCCGCTTCGAAGACATCCCGCCCGACTTCATCAGGGCCCTGCTGGCCGCCGAGGACGACAATTTCGCCAACCATTATGGCGTCGACTTCACCAGCCTGGTGCGCGCTGCTACGCAGTTATTGGCGAGCGGCCACATCCAGACTGGCGGCAGCACCATCACCATGCAGGTGGCGAAGAACTTCTTCCTCACCAATGAGCGCAGCTTCTCACGCAAGATCAATGAAATCCTGCTGGCGTTACAAATCGAACGCGAGCTGAGCAAAAACGAGATCCTTGAGCTCTACGTCAACAAGATCTATCTGGGCAACCGCGCCTACGGCGTCGAGGCTGCCGCACAGGTCTATTACGGCAAGTCGATCCGCGACCTCAGCCTGGCCCAGCTGGCGATGATCGCCGGACTGCCCAAGGCCCCCTCTCGCTACAATCCGCTGGTCAACCCGCAGCGCAGCATGGAGCGTCGCGACTGGATCCTTGGGCGCATGTACAAGCTCGGCGCGATCGACAAGGCGCGCTACGATGCTGCCCTGGCCGAGCCCATCGACGCCCGCCACCATGTGCAGCCGATCGAGCTCAATGCCCCCTACATCGCCGAGATGGCGCGCGCCGAGATGGTCGGCCGCTACGGCAGCGATGCCTATACCGAAGGTTTCCGCGTCATCACCACGGTGCCGTCGCAATTGCAGGACGCCGCCAGCAACGCGCTGCACGAGGGCCTGATCGCCTACGATCAGCGCCACGGCTTCCGCGGACCCGAAACCCGCCTGCCCGGTCTGACGCGCGAAGCCTGGCTGCAGGAACTGGCCAAGCACAAGAGCATCGGCGGCCTGCAACCGGCCATCGTCACCCAGGTCGAAAAGAGCGGCATCATGGTCCTGCTGCGCAACGGCGAAGAGCAGCCGGTCGCCTGGGACCGCATGAAATGGGCACGCCCTTTCCTCAACACCAACAGCCTGGGCCCACGCCCGCAGAAGCCGGCGGACGTGGCGCAGATCGGTGACCTGGTACGCGTCGAGCCGGACAAGGAGAGCGGCGCCCTGCTGTTCCGCCAGATCCCGGCCGCACAAAGCGCACTGGTCTCGCTCGACCCGCAGGACGGCGCCATTCGCGCGCTGGTCGGTGGCTTCTCCTTCGAGCAGAGCAACTACAACCGTGCCGCCCAGGCCAAACGCCAGCCGGGCTCCAGCTTCAAGCCCTTCATCTATAGCGCGGCGCTGGACGCCGGCTTCACCGCTTCCAGCCTGGTCAACGATGCGCCCATCGTGTTCCAGGAAGCCGGCATGGAAGAAGCCTGGCGCCCGAAGAACGACAACAACACCTTCCTCGGCCCGATCCGTTTGCGCGAAGCGTTGTACAAGTCGCGCAACCTGGTATCGATCCGCGTCCTGCAGACGATCGGCATCGACTATGCGCTCGACTACATCAGCGCCTTCGGCTTCAACAAGCAGGAGCTGCCGCGCAACCTGTCGCTCGCCCTGGGTACCGCCGGCCTGACCCCGCTGGAAATCGCCGGCGGCTGGAGCGTCTTCGCCAACGGCGGACGCAAGATCCAGCCCTATCTGATCCAGCGCATCGAAAGCCGCGACGGCAAGACCCTGTTCACCGCCAACCCGCCACGCACACCGGAGCGCCTGCAGCTGGTCGAGGAGCAAAACGCTTCGCTGCTGCTCGAAGAGCCGAATGCCGAAGTGGTGAAACCCGTAGCGGCCGAGCAGATCATCGACGAGCGCACCGCCTACATCATGACCAGCATGCTGCAGGACGTAATCAAGCGCGGTACCGGCCGCCGTGCACTGGCGCTGGGCCGCGGTGATCTGGCAGGCAAGACCGGCACCACCAACGAGTCCAAGGACAGCTGGTTCTCCGGCTACAACGCCGACTACATGACCACCGTCTGGGTCGGTTTCGATCAGCCGGAAAGCCTCGGCCGCCATGAGTACGGCGGCACCGTGGCCCTGCCGATCTGGATGAGCTACATGGGCGCCGCACTCAAGGACAAGCCGGACCACCTGCCGCCCGAGCCAGCCGGCCTGCTCAGCCTGCGCGTCGATCCGCTGAGCGGTCGCGCGGCATCGCCCGGTTCGCCCGACGCCTACTTCGAGCTGTTCAAGAGCGAGGATTCGCCGCCTCCGATGAGCGAACTGGACCCGGCGCTCGGCATTCCCGGCAGCCCGCTGCCGGCTGACGAGGCGACACCGATCGACCTGTTCTGAGGCCTTTCGCCCAGCCACAAAAAAGCCCCGCATTCGCGGGGCTTTTTCATTGCAGCGGCGATCAGCCGTTGAACACCTCATCCACCGACTTCAGCGGATAGTGCGGCGGGTAGGGCAGGGTCGCCACGCCGCTCTCGATCGCAGCCTTGGCCACGGCATCGGCCACCACGGTGATCAGGCGTGCGTCCATCGGCTTCGGAATGATGTACTCGCGACCGAAGCTCAGCTCGATGCCGCCATAGGCATCGCAGACTTCCTTGGGTACCGGCAGCTTGGCCAGTTCGCGCAGGGCGTTGGCGGCGGCGATCTTCATTTCCTCGTTGATGCGAGTGGCGCGTACGTCCAGGGCACCGCGGAAGATGAAGGGGAAGCCGAGCACGTTGTTGACCTGGTTCGGGTAGTCCGAACGACCGGTCGCCATGATCACATCCGGGCGCGCCTCACGGGCCAGCTCCGGCTTGATTTCCGGGTCCGGGTTGGAGCAGGCGAACACGATCGGATTCGGCGCCATGCGCTTGAGGTCTTCCTGGCTCAGCAGGTTGGCACCGGACAGGCCGACGAATACATCGGCACCGTCGAGGGCGTCGGACAGGCTGCGCTTGTCGGTAGCGTGAGCAAACACCGCCTTGTACTGGTTGAGGTCGTCACGACCGGCGTGGATCACGCCCTTACGGTCGAGCATGAAGATGTTCTCGACCTGGGCACCCATGCTCACCAGCAGCTTCATGCAGGAGATGGCGGCAGCGCCAGCGCCGAGGCAGACGATCTTGGCTTCCGGCAGGGTCTTGCCGGCGATTTCCAGAGCATTGAGCATGCCGGCCGCGGTGACGATGGCGGTGCCGTGCTGGTCATCGTGGAACACCGGTATATCGCACTGTTCGATCAGCGCACGCTCGATCTCGAAGCACTCGGGCGCCTTGATGTCTTCCAGGTTGATACCACCGAAGGTGATGGATATACGCTTGACGGTATCGATGAAGGCTTGCGGGCTCTCGGCATCGACCTCGATATCGAACACGTCGATACCGGCGAAACGCTTGAACAACACACCTTTGCCTTCCATCACCGGCTTGGAGGCCAGCGGGCCGAGGTTGCCCAGGCCGAGAATGGCGGTGCCGTCGGAAATCACTGCCACCAGATTGCCCTTGCCGGTGTAGCGGTAGGCCAGTTCGGCGTCACGGGCGATCTCGCGTACCGGCTCAGCCACACCTGGGCTGTAGGCCAGGGCAAGGTCACGGGCAGTGACGGTGGGCTTGGTCAGTTCGACGCTGAGCTTTCCCGGACGGGGCTGAGCGTGATACTCGAGAGCGGCAGTTTTCAGATCGGACATTTCGGCTATTTCCGCTTTGCTGTGAAAGGCAGGCGAGCGAGCATACGCAAGATGACCGAGGCCCACAAGGCCGGGGCTCGCAGCGCCTCAGCGGACCACTTTGAGCCAATCGCCAGGAAGTGGCTGACCGGTCGAATACAGACCATTAAGCAGACGCAAGCGCTGCAGCGGGTCACCTTCCCCACCCATCTGCCGACTCAACTCCTCCAGGCTCTGTCCCGCCTTGAAGCGCACCAGCTGCAGGCGCCGGGACTGGCCCAAGGCTCGTTCATCGGCCTGCAACGGACGGAAACTGCGGATCACCGCCATGAACTGCTCGTCGGCTGCCTCCAGCGAGGCACGCCCCTTCACCGCGCCGACGAACAGAAATGCCTGCTGTCCACGCACCACCACCGCAACCCGCTTGGCATCACGCCCCGGCAGCACACCGGTGGTCACGTCCAGACCGCTCTGGACGAAGCTCTGCTGGGCTGCCAGACCGCGACCACCGGTACGCTGACGAACGAACGCCTGCGAGCCGCCGCCACCCGGCAATCCCTCCAGGCTCATGACCAGAAAGGCCTGCTCGTCGGCGCGATGGACGATCAGCGCGTCGGGGCGATTGATCAGTTCCCAGCCCTGCGGAAAGGCCAGGGTGAAATCCAGGCCGACATGATAGAAGCGCTGACCACGGCGCACGCCGGCCTCGGTGGCGTCACCGAATGGCATGCCGTCGATCATCTTCAGGTAGGTTTCACGCCCCACCTCGCCCTGCCCGGTGGCCAGCGGCGTAGCGGCGGCGACGACCTGGCGCAGGCGGGTATCGTTGTCCGGGTGGGTGTCGAACAGGCCGTGGTAGCCGCTCGGCGCCACGGCCTGCCCGCGCGCCTGCGCCTCGGCACGCGCGAAGTCTTCCTGATTCTTCAGCACCTTGACCACTTCGATCATCGCCTGCGGGTCATAGCCGCTGCGCGCCAGGTACTGGGCGCCGAAGCCGTCGGCTTCCAGCTCCATGTCGCGGCCGTAGCCGCGCACCAGGGCAGTCCCCAGCGCACTGGTGACGTCGCCGGCGGCGCCGACGCCGGTGCCGATGGCCACAGCCTGGCCGAGGATGTTCCAGGCGGCGGACTGGCTCTGCTGGCGCACGCTGTGGCGCGCGGTAACGTGACCGACCTCATGGCCAAGCACGGCAGCCAGCTCCGCCTCGGAGCCTAGATAGGCCATCAGCCCGCGATGGATATAGATGTGCCCGCCAGGAATGGCGAAGGCGTTGATCTCCGGACTGTCGACCACCGTGAAGCGGTAGCTCAGGTGGCTGCGATGGCCATAGCGGGCGACGCGCTCGCCGACTCGCTGCACATAGGCCTGCAGCTTCTCGTCGGCGTAGCGCGGGTACTGTTTGGCGATTTCCTGGGCGTAGTTGCGCCCCAGTTCGATCTCCTGCTGCTCGCTCATCATCACGAAATCGGTCTTGCCGGTGGCCGGGTTGACCGCACAACCGGCGAGCTGGAACAGCAGGAACGCCAGCAGCAACAGGCGCCAGATCATGGCAACACCTCCAGCATGGCTGCATGGGTCAGCGGCAGCAGCCAGCGCGCCTGGTCGGTCTGCAGGCCGCCGCGCCGGGAACGGTCGATGACCCAGCCGCGCGCCTCGACCTCGCGCCCGACCAGACGCTGCAGGGCCGCCGCATCAAAGTGACGCAGCAGCTTCGGCTCGACGCGCAGCACCAGCGGCCCGTCCATCTCCAGCCACAGCCCGCCGCGATTGCGCTGGACCGTTTCGATGCGACCGCGCACCAGGGCAAAACCGCCACGGCGCAGGTCGAACGGGCTGAGCCACTGCACCTGCTGCCACAGCCCTAGCTGACGCGCCCGCGCGTCGGCTTCGGCCTCGCGCTGGCAAACCTCGAGCCCACTGGATGGCTCGAAGGCCACGCGAAAGCCCAACCCCTCGGCCAGCAGTTGCGCCTCCAGATTGCGCCCGCTGCCGTCGTAAGCATGCGCCAGGGTACGCCCGTAGTGATCGCGCGGCTTGGCGCCGACACGCAGGCCGACACGCCCGTCATTGGCTGCCACCAGCGCCTGCAGGCGGCGCTGCGCCGCCTCGGCGAAAGGCTCGGCCGGGCGCCCGTCCCGCGCCCGCTCGGGGGCATTGATGCCGATCAGGCGCACGCTGCGGCCATCCGCCAGGCGCAGGGTGTCGCCGTCCACCACCTTGGCCACGCGCAGCGCCTGCAGCTCGGGCTGCAGCGGGCAGAAGGCCCATGCCGCGGATTGCAGGCAGACAGAAACGAAAAAGGCGCCCACCAGGGACGCCTTTTTCAGCAGCGTGGTCTGAACCACCATCCGGCTTACTTGCTGCCGAATACGCCGAAACGCTGCTTGAAGCGGTCTATACGGCCGCCGGTATCCAGCATCTTCTGCTTGCCGGTGTAGAACGGGTGGCATTCGGAGCACACGTCCAGGCTCATCGGCTTGCACAGGGTGGAACGGGTCTTGATCACGTTGCCACAGCTGCAGGTTGCAACCATTTCTTCGTACTGCGGATGGGTATCGGCTTTCATCGCTTTTTCCTCGGTGGGGTGTGCCGCCACTCGGCTCGTTGCCGGGTACCGCACGGAAATAGGCCGCGCACTATATCAGACCGCCGCCGCCGCGCAAGCCGCCCCAGCGGCCGGGCGACGTGCGGCCGTGCTAGCATCGCGACCTCGATTTTCGGAGTTCGCCGTGCCCGACACCATCCTGCGCCTCGCCCTGCCCTCGCCGCTGCGCCGCCTGTTCGACTATCTGGCGCCGCAGGGTGTGCCGCACGTGGCGCTGCAGCCAGGTGTACGCCTGCGCGTGCCGTTCGGCCGCCGCGAGGTGGTGGGCGTGCTGGTAGAGATGGTGCAGCACAGCGAGGTGCCGGCGGACAAACTCAAACCGGCCCTGCAACTGCTCGACCGCACGCCGCCGCTACCAGCGCCGCTGTTCAAGCTGTGCCTGTGGACGGCGCAGTACTACCAGCACAGCCTTGGCGACACGCTGAGCTGGGCCCTGCCGGTGCTGCTGCGCCAGGGCGAACCCGCCGAGGTGCGTCAGGAGCGCTACTGGCACGTGAGCGCCGACGCCAGCCCGGACGACCCGCGCCTGGCCCGCGCACCGCGCCAGCGCGAAGCGCTGCGCACCCTGGCGCAGCACCATCACGGCGTACCGCACGGCCTGCTGAGCAAGCTGCAGTTGAACAAGGACAGCCTCGACCTGCTGTTGGAGAAGGGCCTGGTGCGCGTCGAGGTACGCCGCAGTACACCGCTGGTGCGCCACGGCGGCTGGCTGGCGCAGCCGGAGTTGCCGCTCAACGCCGAGCAGCGCGCCGCATTCAATGCCGTGCAATCCGGCATGCAGGGTTTCGGTGCCTTCCTGCTGTATGGTGTCACCGGCAGCGGCAAGACCGAGGTCTACCTGCAGCTGATCCGCCACTGCCTGGAGGCCGGCAAGCAGGCGCTGGTGCTGATCCCGGAGATCAACCTGGGGCCGCAGACGGTGGAGCGCTTCGCCCGCCGCTTCAACGCGCGCATCGCCCTGCTGCACTCCGGAGTCAACGACCGCGAGCGCCTGGATGCCTGGCTGGCCGCGCGCGATGGCGAAGCCGATATCGTCATCGGCACCCGCTCGGCGCTGTTCACCCCACTCAAGAACCCCGGCCTGATCATCGTCGACGAGGAACACGACGCCTCCTACAAGCAGCAGGAGGGCCTGCGCTACCACGCCCGCGACCTCGCCCTGGTGCGGGCGCGCCAGGAGCACCTGCCGATCGTCCTCGGCTCGGCCACGCCGTCGCTGGAGAGCCTGCACAACGCCCACGCCGGGCGCTATGCCCTGCTCAAGCTGACCCAGCGCGCCGGCGGCGCCCAGCAGCCGCGCTTCCTGCGCCTGGACGTGAAGAGCCTGCCACTCGACGCCGGCATCTCCGGCCCGCTGCAGCAGGCGATTCGCCAGACGCTGGAAGCCGGCCAGCAGGTGCTGGTGTTCCTCAACCGTCGTGGCTTCGCCCCCACCCTGCTGTGCCACGACTGCGGCTGGATCAGCCAGTGCCCGCGCTGCGACGCGCGCATGACCCTGCACCAGCGCCATAACGAACTGCGCTGCCACCACTGCGGCCACGTCGAGCGCCCGCCGCGCAACTGCCCGGAATGCAACCAGGTCGACCTGCGCCCGGTCGGCGCCGGCACCGAGCGCGCCGAGGAGCGTCTGGCCCTGCTCTTCCCGCAATTCCCGGTGCTGCGCATCGACCGCGACAGCACCTCGCGCAAGGGCGCCATGGACAAGCTGTTCGCCACCATCAACAAGGGCGAGCCGTGCATCCTGGTCGGCACCCAGATGCTCGCCAAGGGTCACCATTTCCCGCGCGTGACCCTGGTGGCGATCCTCGATGCCGATGGCGGCCTGTTCTCTGCCGACTTCCGCGCCAGCGAGCGCATGGCCCAGCTCACCGTGCAGGTGGCCGGCCGCGCCGGCCGCGCCGAAGAACCGGGCAAGGTGATCATCCAGAGCCACCTGGCCGACCACCCGCTGCTGGTCCAGCTCACCGAGCAGGGCTACCCGGCCTTCGCCGAACAGGCCCTGAGCGAAAGGCGCGGCGCCGGCCTGCCGCCGTTCGCCCACCTCGCCTTGCTGCGGGGCGAGGCGCACAAGCCGGGCCAGGCCGAGGCCTTCCTCGATGATGCCTGCACCTACGCCGAACAGCTGTGCGCGGAGCTCAAGCTGAACGGCATCGAGCTGCTCGGCCCGGTGCCGGCGCCCATGGAGCGCCGCGCCGGGCGTTTCCGCGCCCAGCTGCTGCTGCAGTGCGCCAGCCGCGCGCCGCTGCACAAGCTGCTGGCGCACTGGCTGCCGGTGCTGGAAGCGATGCCGGCCGGGCGCGCCGTGCGCTGGTCGCTGGATGTCGACCCCATCGACCTGTTCTGACCTCCGCCCCGGATTGCATGCGCGCTACAGCTCGCCTGTGGCCTGCAACTGGCGGCTGCTTCTATAATGCGCAGTTTTCGACCAGCCGCGGCCGACCGAGCAGACCATGAAAGACACCATTCGCCACCTGATCCAGCAAGCCCTGACCCGCCTGACCGCCGAGGGCGTGCTGCCCGAAGGGCTGAGCCCGGTGATCCAGGTGGAGAACACCAAGGACAAGAGCCACGGTGACTTCGCCAGCAACATCGCCATGATGCTGGCCAAGCCGGCCGGGCAGAAGCCGCGCGACCTGGCCGAGAAGCTGATCGCCGCCCTGCCCGCCGACGCCGGCATCAGCAAGGTGGAAATCGCCGGCCCCGGCTTCCTCAACTTCTTCCAGAACAGCGACGCCCTGGCCGAGCGCCTGGAAGCCGCGCTGGCCGACGCCAGGCTTGGCGTGCGCAAGAACGGCGCGGCGCAACGCGTGGTGGTCGACCTGTCGGCGCCCAACCTGGCCAAGGAAATGCACGTCGGCCACCTGCGCTCGACCATCATCGGTGACGGCGTGGCGCGCGTGCTGGAGTTCCTCGGCGACACGGTGATCCGCCAGAACCACGTCGGCGACTGGGGCACCCAGTTCGGCATGCTGCTGGCCTACATGCAGGAAAACCCGGCCGCCGCCGAAAGCGAGCTGGCCGACCTGGAAGGCTTCTACCGCGCCGCCAAGAAGTGCTTCGACGACTCCGCCGAGTTCGCCGACCGCGCCCGCGAGCTGGTGGTCAAGCTGCAGGCTGGCGACGCCGAGTGCCTGCGCCTGTGGAACCGCTTCAACGACATCTCCCTGAGCCACTGCCAGGCGCTCTACGACCGTCTCGGGGTGAAGCTGTCGATGGCCGACGTCAAAGGCGAGAGCGCCTACAACGACGACCTGCCCAACGTCATCGCCGACCTTGCCGCCAAAGGCCTGCTGACCGAGGACAACGGCGCCCAGTGCGTGTTCATGGACGAGTTCAAGAATGCCGAGGGCAACCCGCTGCCGCTGATCGTGCAGAAGGCCGGCGGTGGCTACCTGTACGCCACCACCGACCTGGCCGCCACCCGCTACCGCGCCGGCGTGCTGAAGGCCGACCGCGCCCTGTACTTCGTCGACCAGCGCCAGGCCCTGCACTTCCAGATGGTGTTCGCCTGCGCGCGCCTGGCCGGCTTCGTGCCCACCAGCTTCGAAATGGAGCACATGGGCTTCGGCACCATGAACGGCCCGGACGGTCGCCCGTTCAAGACCCGCGACGGCGGCACGGTAAAGCTGGTCGAACTGCTCGATGAAGCCGAGCAGCGCGCCTATGCGCTGGTCAAGGGCAAGAACCCGGACCTCGGCGACGACGAGCTGCGCGAGATCGCCCGCGTGGTCGGCATCGCCTCGGTGAAATACGCCGACCTGTCCAAGCACCGCACCAGCGACTACAGCTTCAACTTCGAGCTGATGCTGAGCTTCGAAGGCAACACCGCGCCCTACCTGCTGTACGCCTACACCCGCGTGGCCAGCATCTTCCGCAAGCTGGGCAAGAACGTCAGCGAAATCGGCGGCAAGATCACCCTGGTCGCCGAGCAGGAGCAGGCCCTGGGCGCCAAGCTGGCGCAATTCAACGAACTGCTCGCCAGCGTCGCCGAAAAAGGCACGCCACACCTGCTGTGCAGCTACCTCTATGACCTGGCCGGGCTGTTCTCCAGCTTCTACGAGAACTGCCCGATCCTCGCCGCCGAAGATCAAGCCACCCAGCAGAGCCGCCTGCGCCTGGCCGCCCTGACCGGCCGCACCCTCAAGCAGGGCCTGGAGCTGCTCGGCCTGGACACCCTGGAGCGCATGTAAGTGGCCGCGAAGAAGAAGCCCGCGCCCAAACGTGGCGCCAGCCGCTACCAGGCGCCGGCGAAGAAGCCGGTGCCGGGCTGGGTATGGCTGGCCTGCGGCGCCGCCGTTGGCGCCTTCTTCATGTTCCTGTTCAGCCTGGAACCAGGCCGCGACGAAGTGAAGCGCAGCAAGCCCGAGGAGCAGAAGCGCACCGCCGCGCAGCAGCAGACGCCCCAGGCGCCAGCCGAGCCGGCCAAGCCGAAGTACGACTTCTATACCCTGCTGCCCGAGTCCGAGGTCATCGTGCCGCCGGATGCGCTGCCGCCCGCCGACGCGCCCAAGCCGCCGGAGCAGAAGCCGGTGACGCCCGAGGAAGCGGCCAAGATCGACGCCGCCCGCGCCGAAGCCGCACTCAACGGCCAGACCCCGCCACCGCCGCCGGTGGTAGTGGCCAAGGCGCCGGTCACCACCCAGTTCTTCCTCCAGGCCGGCTCGTTCCGCAAGCGCGAGGATGCCGACAAGGTGCGCGCGCAGATCCTCCTGCTCGGCCAGAACGTGCAGGTGGAGTCGGGCAAGGTGCGCGAGGAAAACTGGTTCCGCGTACTGGTCGGCCCCTACGCCAGCCGCGAACAGCTGGCCAGCGCGCAGAAGCAACTGGCCGCCAGCGGCTTCAGCAATCTCTTGTTACAGCAGCGCCAGAGCCGCTGAGAGGCAGCTCACAAGCTGCTGCGCGTCGGTCATGCTGCGTTGAACACTGGCTCAGGCTGCTCATTTACTGCCTGTAAACTGCGCGCCTTCGCCAGTGCTCGCCTTGCCTGCCCCTAGCTCGCGATCTTGTGAGCCGCCTCTGATCCACGATTTGTGACCGCCCGGTTGAAAAGCCGGACGGGCCACCCCATCTGATCTCCATTCGGGCACTTCTGCCCCGCTGCGTGGAGATCCACCCCTTGACCACCATCGTTTCAGTCCGCCGCAACGGCAAAGTCGTCATGGGCGGCGACGGCCAGGTTTCCCTCGGTAACACCGTGATGAAAGGCAACGCCAAGAAGGTCCGTCGCCTCTATCACGGCCAGGTGCTGGCCGGATTCGCCGGCGCCACCGCCGACGCCTTCACCCTGTTCGAGCGCTTCGAGGGCCAGCTGGAGAAGCACCAGGGCCATCTGGTACGCGCCGCCGTCGAACTGGCCAAGGACTGGCGTACTGATCGCTCGCTGAGCCGCCTGGAAGCCATGCTGGCGGTGGCCAACAAGGACGCCTCGCTGATCATCACCGGTAACGGCGACGTGGTCGAACCCGAGCACGGCCTGATCGCCATGGGTTCCGGTGGCGGCTTCGCCCAGGCCGCGGCGCTGGCCCTGCTGCAGAAGACCGAGCTGTCCGCCCGCGAAATCACCGAGGCCGCGTTGAACATTGCCGGCTCCATCTGTGTCTTCACTAACCAGAATCTGACCATCGAGGAAGAAGACTGCGCCCAGTAAGCGCGGCTTCCGGAGCCACATCTATGTCCATGACGCCCCGCGAGATCGTTTCCGAGCTCAACCGCCACATCATCGGCCAGGACGACGCCAAGCGCGCCGTGGCCATCGCCCTGCGCAACCGCTGGCGGCGCATGCAGCTGCCGGCCGAACTGCGCCAGGAAGTGACGCCGAAGAACATACTGATGATCGGCCCCACCGGCGTCGGCAAGACCGAGATCGCGCGCCGCCTGGCCAAGCTGGCCAACGCGCCGTTCCTCAAGGTCGAGGCGACCAAGTTCACCGAGGTCGGCTATGTCGGCCGCGATGTCGAGTCGATCATCCGCGACCTGGCCGACGCCGCCCTGAAGATGCTGCGCGAACAGGAAGTGCAGAAGATGCAGCACCGCGCCGAGGACGCCGCCGAGGAGCGCATCCTCGACGCCCTGCTGCCGCCGGCCCGCGTCGGCTTCAACGAAGATCCGCAGCCGACCCAGGACTCCAATACTCGCCAGCTGTTCCGCAAGCGCCTGCGCGAGGGCCAGCTGGACGACAAAGAGATCGACATCGAGGTCGCCGAGCAGCCGATGGGCGTCGAGATCATGACCCCGCCGGGCATGGAGGAGATGACCAGCCAGTTGCAGAACCTGTTCTCCGGCCTGACCAAGGGCAAGAAGAAGACCCGCAAGCTGAAGGTCAAGGACGCCCTGAAGATGGTGCGCGACGAGGAAGCGGCACGTCTGGTCAACGAGGAAGAGCTCAAGGCCCGTGCCCTGGAGGCGGTGGAGCAGCACGGCATCGTCTTCATCGACGAGATCGACAAGGTCGCAAAGCGCGGCAATGTCAGCGGCGCCGACGTGTCCCGCGAGGGCGTGCAGCGCGACCTGCTGCCGCTGATCGAGGGCTGCACGGTCAATACCAAGCTGGGCATGGTCAAGACCGACCACATCCTGTTCATCGCCTCCGGCGCCTTCCACCTGGCCAAACCCAGCGACCTGGTGCCCGAGCTGCAGGGCCGCCTGCCGATCCGCGTGGAGCTGAAGGCCCTGTCGCCGCAGGACTTCGAGCGCATCCTCACCGAGCCGCATGCGGCGCTGACTGAGCAGTACAGCGAGCTGCTGAAGACCGAAGGCCTGCACATCGAGTTCGCCGCCGACGGTATCCAGCGCATCGCCGAGATCGCCTGGCAGGTCAACGAGAAGACCGAGAACATCGGTGCGCGGCGCCTGCACACCCTGCTCGAGCGCCTGCTGGAGGAAGTCTCCTTCAGCGCCGGCGACCTGGCCGGCCAGCAGAACGGTGAGCCGATCCGCATCGACGCCGCCTACGTCAACGGCCACCTGGGCGAGCTGGCGCAGGACGAAGACCTGTCGCGTTACATTCTCTGATGGTGTCGCGGGGTGGATAATGGCTTATCCACCCCGCTTCAGGATTCACTCCATGCGCATGCCCACCGCCATCAAGCTACACAAGGCTTCCCGCACCCTGGAGCTGGCCTACGGTAGCGAACGCTATCAGCTCGGCGCCGAGTTCCTGCGCGTGCACTCGCCCTCGGCCGAGGTGCAGGGCCATGGCAAGCCCATCCTGCAGCACGGCAAGCTGAACGTGGCACTGAGCCGCGTCGAGCCGGCCGGCAACTATGCACTGAAACTGTGCTTCGACGATGGCCATGACAGCGGCCTGTACACCTGGGACTACCTCTACCAGCTGGCCACCCGCCAGGAGCAGCTGTGGGCCGACTATCTGCAGCAGCTGGCCGCCGCCGGCAAGTCGCGCGACCCGAGCGAGTCAGTCGTGCGCCTGATGCTCTAGAAATCGCCCCCGGCAGGCTCTGCCGCGGCCCTCTCGTCATATTGCCTTCATGCCTAGAGCGCATTTTCTAATCGCGCTCGGCATACTCCCGCGCGCTGCGTAATCCGCATTGGCGAACTTGCGCAAAAACGGAAACTCGGGTAACCAAGGAACTGGCAGGTTCCATGCATTTGCCCAGGCGAATGCGAAGAAAGCGCGGAGTTCCCTCCGCACCCGGCAAACCCGAGCAGTACCAGCCCTTCGCCCTGTGCCTTTCACAGCTGCAGTTGGTATTCGTCTCAGGACAATGGAGCGTCGTAGATGACCCACAAAAATAATGAAGACCTGCATCGCCAAGCCTCGGAAAACACCTTGGGACTGAACCCGGTGATCGGCTTGCGCGGCAAGGATCTACTCACTTCTGCCCGCATGGTGCTGGCCCAGGCCATCAAGCAACCTTTCCACAGCGCCAAGCATGTGACGCATTTCGCTCTCGAACTTAAGAACGTGATGCTCGGCCAGTCCGCGCTGACCCCCGAGGCCGATGATCGTCGTTTCGCCGACCCGGCCTGGAGCCAGAACCCGCTGTACCGCCGCTACCTGCAGACCTACCTGGCCTGGCGCAAGGAACTGCACGACTGGATCGAGGACAGCAACCTCTCCGAGCAGGACACCAGCCGCGGCCACTTCGTCATCAACCTGATGACCGAAGCCATGGCGCCGACCAACAGCATGGCCAACCCGGCAGCGGTCAAGCGCTTCTTCGAAACCGGCGGCAAGAGCCTGCTCGACGGCCTCTCCCACCTGGCCAAGGACATCATCAACAATGGCGGCATGCCCAGCCAGGTGAAGATGGATGCCTTCGAGGTCGGCAAGAACCTCGCCACCAGCGAAGGCGCCGTAGTGTTCCGCAATGACCTGCTGGAGCTGATCCAGTACAAACCCATCACCGAGCAGGTACATGAGCGTCCGCTGCTGGTGGTTCCACCGCAGATCAACAAGTTCTATGTCTTCGACCTGTCGCCGGAGAAGAGCGTGGCGCGCTTCCTCCTGCGCAACGGCATCCAGACCTTCGTGGTGAGCTGGCGCAACCCGACCAAGGCGCAGCGCGAATGGGGCCTGTCGACCTACATCGAGGCGCTCAAGGAAGCCGTCGACGCGGTCACCGAAATTACCGGCAGCAAAGACATCAACATGCTCGGCGCCTGCTCGGGCGGCATCACCATTTCCTCGCTGCTCGGCCACTACGCCGCCCTCGGCGAGAAGAAGGTCAACTCCATGACCCTGCTGGTCAGCGTGCTGGACACCAAGCTGGACACCCAGGTCGCGCTGTTCGCCGACGAGAAGACCCTTGAGGCCGCCAAGCGCCGCTCCTACCAATCCGGCGTGCTGGAAGGCAAGGACATGGCCAAGGTGTTCGCCTGGATGCGCCCGAACGACCTGATCTGGAACTACTGGGTCAACAACTACCTGCTGGGTAACGAGCCGCCGGTGTTCGACATTCTCTACTGGAACAACGACACCACGCGCCTGCCGGCCGCCCTGCACGGCGACCTGATCGAGCTGTTCAAGACCAACCCGCTGACCCGTGCTGGCGCCCTGGAGGTCTGCGGTACGCCGATCGACCTCAAGCAGGTCACCAGCGACATCTACTGCGTGGCAGGCACCACCGACCACATCACGCCCTGGGAAGCCTGCTACAAGTCCTCGCTGCTGTTCGGCGGCAAGGTCGAGTTCGTGCTGTCCAACAGCGGTCATATCCAGAGCATCCTCAACCCGCCGGGCAACCCCAAGGCGCGCTTCGTCACCAACAGCGAGCCGGCGGCCAATGCCCGCGAATGGCAGGAGAAAGCGACCAAGCATGCCGACTCCTGGTGGCTGCACTGGCAGCAGTGGTTGGCCGAACGCTCCGGTAAGCTGAAGAAGACTCCGGCCGTACTGGGCAACAAAGCGTACACACCGGGCGAGGCCTCCCCCGGCACCTATGTCCATGAGCGCTGAGTTACACCTGCTGTCGTAACGCTGCACCCTGCGCAGTACTGCCCGCAGCACCCGGAAGTGCTGCACGCCGCAAGGGCCCAGGCCCGAGCGTCGCCACCCGCACAAGCGGGAGATTGGCAAGCGGCTCCGGAAGGCCGCTTGCCACGGATTCATGTATAGGGCCTAGCGCATGCCGCAACCTTTCGTTTTTCGCACCATAGAGCTGGATGGCCAGACCATCCGCACTGCGGTCCGCCCCGGCAGCAGCAGCCTGACGCCACTGCTGATCTTCAACGGCATCGGCGCCAACCTGGAGTTGGTGATGCCCTTCGTCCGCGCGCTGGACCCGGACCTGGAAGTGATTGCCTTCGATGTTCCCGGCGTCGGCGGCTCATCGACCCCGAGCACGCCCTACCGGTTCCCTGGCCTGGCCAAACTGGCAGCGCGCATGCTCGACTATCTGGACTACGGCCAGGTCAACGCCATCGGCGTGTCCTGGGGCGGCGCACTGGCACAGCAGTTCGCCCACGACTACCCGGAACGCTGCAAGAAGCTGGTGCTGGCCGCCACCTCGGCCGGCGCGGTGATGGTACCGGGCAAGCCCAAGGTGCTGTGGCGCATGGCCAGCCCCAAGCGCTACATCCAGCCCTCCTACGGCGTGCATATTGCCCCGGACATCTACGGCGGCGCCTTCCGTCGCGATCCCAAGCTGGCCCTGGCGCACGCCTCCAAGGTCCGCTCGGGCGGCAAGATGGGCTACTACTGGCAGCTGTTCGCCGGCCTCGGCTGGACCAGCATCCACTGGCTGCACCGCATTCGCCAGCCCACCCTGGTCCTGGCCGGCGACGATGATCCGCTGATCCCGCTGGTCAACATGCGCCTGCTGGCCTGGCGCATTCCCAACTCGGAACTTCATGTGATCGACGACGGTCACCTGTTTCTGGTGACACGCGCCGAAGCGGTAGCACCTATCATCATGAAGTTCCTCCAGGAGGAACGGCAGCGCGCGGTGATGCATCCGCAGCCGCAGCCCGTTCGCAGTCACTGATCGCACAACTGTAGTGCTACTCCGGCAGGCTCGCCCCAGGGCGATGCCGGCCGGACAGGGAAGAATTTTCGCGCGGCAGTCTGGAATGCCCACCGGCGCGCCTTGGTACAAGCCTTGCTGTCATCGGTTATGACAGTTTGACGACGGAGCCTGCCCCATGCGAGACAAGACTGCACCGGGATCCATGCCGGTACCCGCACACTTCATGAATGCGCAGAGCGCGATGGTCGGCCTGCGCGGTCGCGACCTGTTCTCCACCCTGCGCACGCTGGCCTTCCAGGGTCTGCGCCAACCGGTGCACAGCACGCGACACCTGCTGTCGTTCGGCAAACAGTTGGGACGGGTGATGCTGGGCGATACGCCGCACCAGCCCAACCCGCAGGACAGTCGCTTCGCCGACCCTACCTGGCACCTCAACCCCTTCTACCGCCGCAGCCTGCAGGCCTACCTGGCCTGGCAGAAGCAGCTCAAGGCGTGGATCGACGAGAGCGATCTGTCAGCGGACGACCGCACCCGCGCGCACTTCCTGTTCTCCCTGCTCAACGATGCCCTGGCGCCGTCCAATACCCTGCTCAACCCACTGGCGGTCAAGGAGCTGTTCAACAGCGGCGGCGCCAGCGTGATCCGCGGCGCACGCCAATTGCTCGACGACCTGCTGCACAACAGTGGTATGCCGCAGCAGGTCAACAAGCAGGCCTTCGAGGTTGGCCGCAACCTGGCCACCACACCGGGCGCCGTGGTGTTCCGCAGCGAGATGTTCGAGCTGATCCACTACAAGCCGATGAGCGAGAAGCAGTACGCCACGCCCCTGCTGGTGGTACCGCCGCAGATCAACAAGTTCTACATCTTCGACCTCAGCCCGGAGAAGAGCTTCGTCCAGTACTGCCTGAAGAACGGCCTGCAGGTGTTCATGATCAGCTGGCGCAACCCGGACGCACGCTATCGCGAGTGGGGCCTGTCCAGCTATGTGCAGGCGGTGGAGGACGCCACCGAGGTGTGCCGCCTCATCACCGGCAGCAAGGAAGTGAACCTGATGGGTGCCTGCGCTGGCGGCCTGACCATCGCCGCCCTGCAGGGCCACCTGCAGGCCAAGCGCCAGCTGCGCAAGATCGGCTGCGCTACCTATATGGTCAGCCTGCTGGACAGTCAGGTGGAGAGCCCGGCCATGCTGTTCGCCGACGAGCAGACCCTGGAGTCGGCCAAGCGCCGCTCCTACCAGAGCGGCGTGCTCGATGGCCGTGACATGTCGCGGGTGTTCGCCTGGATGCGCCCCAACGACCTGATCTGGAATTACTGGGTCAACAACTACCTGATGGGCAAGGAGCCGCCGGCCTTCGACATCCTCTACTGGAACAACGACAACACCCGCCTGCCGGCTGCGCTGCATGGCGACCTGCTCGACCTGTTCAAGCACAACCCGCTGATTCGCGCCGGCGGCCTGGAGGTCTGCGGCACGCCGATCGACCTGTCCAAGGTCAACCTCGACAGCTTCAGCGTGGCCGGCATCAACGACCACATCACGCCCTGGGACACGGTGTACCGCTCGACCCTGCTGCTGGGCGGCAGCCGTCGTTTCATCCTGTCCAACAGCGGGCATATCCAGAGCATCCTCAACCCGCCGGGCAACCCCAAGGCCACCTACTTCGAGAACGACAAGCTGACCAGTGACCCGCGCGCCTGGTACTACGACGCGCAGAAGCAGGAAGGCAGCTGGTGGCCGCAATGGCTGGAATGGATCCAGCAGCGTTCCGGGGAGCAGCGCGAAACGGTGTTCGCCCTCGGCAGCAACAAGTACCCGGCGATGGAAGCCTCGCCGGGCACCTACGTTCACATGCGCTGAGGCGCGGCGAAAGCGCTGGCCGGGCGCCGCCCCGGCCGGTTATCGTCGAGTCCCCGGCGGCCACTCAAGATCATGGAATGAAGACCCGCGACCGCATCCTCGAAACCGCCCTGCAATTATTCAACGAACAGGGCGAACCCAACGTCTCCACCCTCGAAATCGCCACCGAGATGGGCATCAGCCCGGGCAACCTCTATTACCACTTCCACGGCAAGGAGCCGCTGGTGATGGAGCTGTTCGAGCGTTTCCAGGCCGAACTGGCACCGCTGCTCGACCCGCCGCACGAGGCCGAACTGGGTGCCGAAGACTACTGGCTGTTCCTGCACCTGATCGTCGAGCGCCTGGCCTCGTACCGTTTCCTGTTCCAGGACCTGTCCAACCTCTCCGGGCGCCTGCCCAAGCTGGCCCGCGGCATCCGCCAGTGGCTCAACCAGCTCAAGCGCACCCTGGCCAGCCTGCTGGCCAGACTCAAGGCCCTTGGCCAGTTGCGCAGCGACACTCCCGCCCTGGGCCAGCTGGTCGAGCAGATCACCCTGACCCTGCTGTTCTCCCTGGACTATCAGCGCATCCTCGGCGCCCAGGGCGAAGTCCGTCTGGTGGTGTTCCAGGTGATGATGCTGGTCGCCCCGCACCTCACCGATGAACCACGCCACGCCGCCGAACGTATCGCCCAGCGCTACCTGGAAGCCTGACCCGGAAATGCAAAAGCCCGGCACTGGGCCGGGCTTTTGTACATCCTGAGGGGATCAGGACGGAGTGGCGGGGGTCGCCGGAGCTGCGGCCGGAGCCGGTGCAGCGGCCGGAGCCGGCGCCGGGGCGGCAGGCTTGGCAGCAGCCGGCTTGGCGGCCGGTTTCGGCGCGGCAGGCTTCTTCACCGCCGGCTTCTTCGCGACAGCCGGCTTGGCCGCCGGCTTGGCAGCGGCGGGCTTCGCTGCGGGTTTCGCAGCAGCCTTGGCGGCAGGCTTGGCAGGCGCTTTCGCGGCCGGCTTCGCAGCAGGCTTGGCGACGACCTTGGCGGCCGGTTTGGCGGCAGCCTTGGCAACCGGCTTGACCGACTGACCGGTGAGCTTCTCGATCTGCTTGGTCAGGCTGTCGACCTTGGTCTGCAGGGCCTTCACCTCGTTACGGCTGGGCACGCCCAGACGCGAGATGGCGCTGTTCAGGCGCTTGTCGAATGCCTCTTCCAGCTCGCTCCACTTGCCCAGGGCCTTGCCCTTGACTTCGTCGACCTTGGACTTGGCCGAACCGACGGTGCTGCCAACGCTGGATTTGACCACGTCGAGCTGCTTGTCGACTTCGGTCTTGGCCTTCTTCTCGGCCTTCTCGCCGTCCTTGACCAGGCCGTCGAACAGCTTGTTGCCGTCGTTGCTGATCTTGGAATAGGCGCCGAGACCGGCCAGCCAGATCTGCCGCGAGTACTTCTCGATCTCGCCGATCCAGGAGTTGTTTTCCTTCTTGGCAGCCGCTTTCTTTGCCGCCGGTTTTGCAGCCGCTTTTGCAGCGGTAGGTTTCTTAACAGCCATCCTGCTCTCCTTATTGGGTACGCGCCACTCGCTCAAGCAAAGCATTCAACTCATCCAGCTTAGCAGAGAGTGCCTCAACATCCTGTTTGGAGGGAATACCCAGGCGGTTCAGTGCGCTGGCGACGCGGTTGTCGAAGGCCTTCTCGATCTTGTCGAACTGCACTTCAACCTTGCCTTTGACTTCGGAAACGCTGCTCTTGACGCTGTTCAGCTGGGTTTCGATCTGGCTGTTGGCGGCATCGACCTGCTCGCTCACCAGCTTCTTGCCCTGCTTCTCCACGCCTTCGCCGGCCTTGACCAGCTCCTTGAAGTACTCGGCGCCTTCGGCACCGGCCTTGGCGTAGGCACCCAGACCGGCCAGCCAGACCTTGCGGGCATAGGCTTTGACGTCGGTCAGAACGGTGAGTTTATCTTCGACTTTCTCGACTGCGACTTTCTTCTTGGCGGCAACTTTAGTGGCCATGATGCACCTCGCGTTCAAAGTGATGGACTGGTGGTCCTTTGCCAGGACTTGAACGCAAGGTAGAGGGAAAAATTAGAAATCACATACTAGGGGCGATTCAGGCCTGCAGGTGCTTGTCCAGCGTCTGCTCGATCTCGCGCTTGATCGTGCCGCCCAGCGCGGAGAGCAGCAGGCCCAGCTTGAGTTCGACCCGCACGTTGTCGTCACCGACGGCAATGGTGCCGTCCGCACCGCTGCGCTTGAACTCCAGTGTGTCGCCGCTCCAGCGGTACTTCACGTCGTACTCGCTGGCCAGGCGCTGGGCCAGCGCCTCGGCCTTCTCACGGGCGACGGCGAGGCCGAGGGAATGGGAACGTTCGACGGTGATACGAGACATGCGCGACTCCTGCTGCGACCTGGTGTCACGCGACTATAACAGCTCCACCCGGCGCCAAGACAAAGGCCGGCCGGGGGTTTAGAATGGCCGCCACTTCGATTCAGGTGACGCGACATGAACGACCCGCGCAAGGCCCCAGAGCAGGAAAAGACCACCCACTTCGGCTTCCAGGACGTCCCGGAAAGCCAGAAGGCGGAGAAGGTCGCCGAAGTCTTCCACTCGGTGGCGGCCAAGTACGACCTGATGAACGACGTGCTCTCCGGTGGCCTGCACCGTCTGTGGAAGCGCTTCACCATCGAGTTGTCCGGCGTGCGCCCGGGCAACCGCGTACTGGACATCGCCGGCGGCACCGGCGACCTCACCCGCAAGTTCTCCAGTCTGGTCGGCCCGAGCGGCGAAGTGGTGCTCGCTGACATCAACGACTCCATGCTCAAGGTCGGTCGCGATCGTCTGCTGGACAAGGGCGTGGCCGGCAACGTGCAGTTCGTCCAGGCCGATGCCGAGGCACTGCCCTTCCCCGACAATCATTTCGACGTGGTCACCATCGCCTTCGGCCTGCGCAACGTGACCCGCAAGGAGAACGCCCTGCGCTCCATGCTGCGCGTGCTCAAGCCGGGCGGCCGCCTGCTGGTGCTGGAGTTCTCCAAGCCGGGCAACCCGCTGCTGGCCAAGGCCTACGACACCTACTCGTTCAGCTTCATGCCGCTGGCCGGCAAGCTGATCACCAACGACGCCGACAGCTACCGCTACCTGGCCGAGTCGATCCGCATGCACCCGGACCAGGAAACGCTCAAGGCAATGATGGTCGAGGCCGGCTTCGAGCGCGTCACCTACCACAACATGACCGGCGGCATCGTCGCCCTGCACCGCGGCATCAAGCCCTGATGCTGACCCAGGCGCTGCTGGCGGGCGTTGAGCTAGGTCTCAACCGTGTGCTGCAAATGGACAGCACCGCGCTGCCGCGCCTGGCCCGTCTGGAAGGCAAGCTGATCGAGGTCGACTGCCAGAGCCCCGCGCTCAAGCTGTTCATCCTCCCTGGCGCCGAGGGCCTGCAACTGGCCAGCCACTGGGAAGGCGCCGACTGCGTGCTCAGCGCGCCTGCCAGCAGCCTGCTCAAGCTGGCCCTGGCCAAGGACAAGACCGCCATCCTGCACCGCCCGGAAGTGACTCTAAGCGGCGATAGCGCCGTGCTGCTGGAGTTGGCCGGCATCCTCCAGGACCTGGAGCTGGACTGGGAATACGAACTGTCGCGCTGGCTCGGCCCGGTCGGCAGCCAGCTGCTCGCGGGCCACCTGCGCAGCCGCGTGAACTGGGCCGGCGAAAGCCTGGACAGCCTGCGCCAGACCCTCGCCGATTACCTGGCCGAGGAATCGCGCAGCCTGGTCGGCGAGCGCGAAGCCCAGGCCCGCTTCGATGAACTGGACGACCTCAAGCTGGCCCTCGATCGCCTCGACGCGCGCATCGACCGCCTCGCCCGGAATCTGCACAAGAACTCATGAGCCTGCTCGCCACCCGCCGCCTGCTGCGCATCCTGCGCGTGGTCATCCGCTACCGCCTGGACGACCTGCTGCTGACCCTGCCACTGCCCACCTGGATGCGCGCCCTGCGCTTCGCCCTGCCCTGGCGCTGGCTGCCGCGCGGCCAACAGGAACTGAGCCGCGGCGAGGCGCTGCGCCTGGCCCTGGAAGACCTCGGCCCGATCTTCATCAAGTTCGGCCAGCTGCTCTCCACCCGCCGTGACCTGTTGCCGCCGGACGTCGCCGACGAGCTGGCGCGCCTGCAGGACCAGGTGCCGCCGTTCGACCCCGAGCATGCCGTGGCGCGCATCGAGGAGCAGCTGGGCGCCAAGGTCAGCGATATTTTCGCCCGCTTCGACGTGCAGCCGCTGGCCTCGGCCTCCATCGCCCAGGTGCATGCCGCACAGCTGAAGAGCGGCGAGGAAGTGGTGGTCAAGGTGATCCGCCCCAACCTGCGGCCGATCATCCGCTCCGACCTGGCCTGGCTGTTCCTCGCCGCGCGCATCGCCGAGAAGGCCTCGGCCGATGCGCGTCGCCTGCGCCCGATGGAAGTGGTGTCGGACTACGAGAAGACCATCTTCGACGAGCTCGACCTGATGCGCGAGGCAGCCAACGCCAGCCAGCTACGGCGCAACTTCGCCGACTCGCCGCTGCTCTACGTGCCGCAGGTGTACTGGGACTGGTGCCGGCCCAAGGTGCTGGTGATGGAACGCATCTACGGCGTGCCGGTGACCGACCTGGCGACCCTGGCGGACCAGCGCACCAACATGAAACTGCTGGCCGAGCGCGGCGTGGAGATCTTCTTCACCCAGGTGTTCCGTGACAGCTTCTTCCACGCCGACATGCACCCCGGCAACATCTTCGTCGCCACCCGCACGCCCTGGAGCCCGCAGTACATCGCCATCGACTGCGGCATCGTCGGCAGCCTCACCCCCGAGGACCAGGACTACCTGGCGCGCAACCTGATCGCCTTCTTCAAGCGCGACTACCGCAAGGTGGCGCAGCTGCACATCGACTCCGGCTGGGTGCCGGCGGAAACCAAGGTCAACGAGTTCGAGGCGGCCATCCGTACGGTGTGCGAACCGATCTTCGAGAAGCCGCTGAAGGACATCTCCTTCGGCCAGCTGCTGCTGCGCCTGTTCCAGACCGCGCGCCGCTTCAACATGGAAGTGCAGCCACAGCTGGTGCTGCTGCAGAAGACCCTGCTCAATATCGAAGGCCTGGGCCGCCAGCTCTATCCGGACCTGGACCTGTGGAGCACCGCCCAGCCCTTCCTCGAACGCTGGATGCGCGAACGCATCAGCCCCCTGCACCTGCTGCGCAACCTGCAGCAGCAGGCCGAGCAGGTGCCGCACCTGTCGCAGATGGCCCGCGACACCCTGGAGCGCCTCAACCTGCCGCGCCCCGCGGCGCCCGTCGAGGCGGCGCAGGGCTCTGCCTGGCCACTGCGCCTGCTCGGCGCGGCCCTGGTCGCCGGCGGCGTCAGCCAGGGACTGGTGCTGGCTCCTGCGGCCTGGGCCGCCTGGCTCAGCCTGGGCGCCGGCGTGGCGCTGATCCTGCGCCGATAGCCAGTCACGCCCCCGGCTGGCACACTTGGACTTTCGGCACCTTAGCGGTGCAGCAACGGCGCAGCGCCTGCGCCATGACAGTGCCCGGCAACGGGCGGATTGAGAAATGACCGACTGGCTCGACGAAATTCACTGGAACGAGGATGGCCTGGTGCCGGCCATCGCCCAGGACCACAAGACCGGGCGCGTGCTGATGATGGCCTGGATGAACCGTGAGGCCCTGGCCCTCACCGCGGCCGAGCAGCGTGCCATCTACTGGTCACGTTCGCGTGGCAAGCTGTGGCGCAAGGGCGAGGAGTCCGGACATGTGCAGAAGCTCCATGAGCTGCGCCTGGACTGCGACGCCGACGTGATCATCCTGCTGGTCGAGCAACTCGGCGGCATCGCCTGTCATACCGGGCGCGAAAGTTGCTTTTACCGGGTCTGGGAAAATGGCGCGTGGCACACCGTCGATCCGGTACTGAAAGACCCGCACGCCATCTACCAGGGACACAAGCATGAGTGACACCCTCACCCGCCTGGCCGAGGTGCTGGAGGCGCGCAAAGGCGCGGCGCCGGACAGCTCCTACGTGGCCAGCCTGTACCACAAGGGCCTGAACAAGATTCTGGAGAAGGTCGGCGAAGAGTCGGTCGAAACCATTCTTGCGGCCAAGGACGCGGCCATCAACGGCGATTGCAGCGACCTGATCTACGAAACCGCGGACCTCTGGTTCCACAGCCTGGTCATGCTCGCCGCCCTCGGCCAGCACCCGCAGGCCGTGCTGGACGAGCTGGACCGCCGTTTCGGACTTTCCGGGCACGACGAGAAAGCGGCGCGCTCCACTTCCTGAGTTCATTTTCGAGGACTGTTTGCATGGGCATTTTCGACTGGAAACACTGGCTGGTCATCCTCATCGTGGTGGTGCTGGTGTTCGGCACCAAGCGCCTGAAGAACCTTGGTTCCGACCTGGGCGAGACGATCAAGGGCTTCCGCAAGGCAATGAACAGCGACGAGGACAAACCGGCCGAAGCGGCGCCGCAAGCGCCGGTTCAGGCAGCGCCGAGCACCACCACGGAAGCGCCGCACAAACCGCAGACCATCGACGCCCAGGCCCAGCGGGTCGAAGACCCGGTACGCAAGGACTGAACCTGAGCCATGTTCGATATCGGCTTCTCCGAGCTGCTGCTGGTCGGGCTGGTGGCACTGGTCGTGTTCGGCCCCGAGCGCCTGCCCGGGGCCGCACGCACGGCTGGCCTGTGGATAGGCCGGCTCAAACGCAGCTTCAGCACGATCAAGGCCGAGGTCGAGCGCGAAATGGGCGCTGACGAAATCCGCCGCCAGTTGCACAACGAGCAGATCCTGCAGATGGAACGCGAGCTGCAGCAATCGATTCAGCCCCCGGCCACGCCAGCCACCAGCGAACCGGGGACGCCCCCGGCGCCTGTCCAGACAGGCTCCAGCGTGCCGACTCCCCAGCCCCCGGCCACTCCGGAGCCGCCGCGCCAGCCATGACCGAACCGAATACCGAAATGCCCCTGGTGGCGCACCTGACCGAGTTGCGCACGCGTCTGCTGCGCTGCGTGGTCGCAATCTTCATCGTGTTCGCCTGCCTGTTCTACTTCGCCCAGGACATCTACACCTTCGTCTCGGCGCCACTGCGGGCCTACCTGCCGGAAGGCGCGACGATGATCGCCACCGGCGTCGCCTCGCCCTTCCTCACCCCGTTCAAGCTGACGGCCTGGTGTGCGCTGTTCCTCGCCGTGCCGATCATCCTGCACCAGGTGTGGGGCTTCATCGCTCCCGGGCTGTACAAGCACGAGAAACGCATCGCCCTGCCACTGCTGGTCTCCAGCATCTTCCTGTTTTACGGCGGCATGGCCTTCGCCTACTTCCTGGTGTTCCCGCTGATCTTCCACTTCTTCGCCAGCGTGACCCCGGACGGGGTGGCGATGATGACGGACATCAACGAGTACCTGGACTTCGTCCTCACCCTGTTCTTCGCCTTCGGCGTGGCCTTCGAGATCCCGGTGGCGACCTTCCTGGTGCTGTGGGTCGGCATCGTCGATATCGAGACGCTGAAAAAGAGCCGCCCCTACGTGATCGTCGGCTGTTTCGTGGTCGGCATGATCCTCACCCCACCGGACATTTTCTCGCAGACCCTGCTGGCGGTGCCGATGTGGATGCTGTTCGAGGTCGGCCTGCTGTTCGGCGGCCTGGTACGCAAGCGCGGCGAGCCTGAGGCGGACGACGAGCAACCCGAAGACCAGCCCCCCGCACCGCTGCCATGAATCTGCTGCTGCTGGAAGACGCCGATTTCGTCGCGGCGGATCGCGCCGTGCTCAGCGGCCGCCGGCTCAAGCATCTGCATGAGGTGCATGGCGCCGAGAGCGGTGACTCTCTGCGCGTCGGCCGCCTCGGCGGCCTGATGGGACGCGGCACCCTGCTGGCCCTGGATGAACAGCACGCCGAGCTGCGCGTCGAGCTGGACCAACCGCCGCCGGCCAAGCTGCCGCTGACCCTGCTGCTGGCCCTGCCACGCCCGAAGATGCTCAAGCGCGTGCTACAGACCGTGGCCGCCATGGGCGTACCGCGCCTGGTGCTGCTCAACAGCTACCGGGTGGAAAAAAGCTTCTGGCAGACCCCCTTCCTCGAACCCGAGGCCATCCGCGAGCAGCTGCTGCTCGGCCTGGAACAGGCCCGCGACACCGTGCTGCCCGAGGTGAGCATCGAGAAGCGCTTCAAGCCCTTCGTCGAGGATCGCCTGCCCGCCATCAGTGCCGACACCCTGGGTCTGGTCGGCCATCCGGGCGACTATCCCGCCTGCCCGCGCGCCGTGAGCGAAGCGGTCACCCTGGCCATCGGCCCGGAAGGCGGCTGGATACCCTACGAGGTGGACAAGCTGCAGGAGGCTGGTCTGGCACCGGTGCAGCTGGGCGAGCGCATCCTGCGCGTGGAGACGGCCGTACCGGCATTACTGGCCCGCCTGTTCTGAACGTCGTTGTCGTGCAACACGCGCGGGCTTAGGCTGGCGCATCGCCCGCGCTTCCGGAGCCTGCCATGCGCCCGCTGACCATCGACCTGGACGAACTGGCCTGCGCCCTCAACACCGAAGGCCTGGATCACTACCTGGACCTGTTCAGCGGCAAGCTGCTGCTGATTCCCGAGGAAGATGCCGATCCCGAACTGGAAGCCCTGTTGCGCGAGGAGCCGGAGCGCTTCCTGCTGGTCGAGCCACTGCAGGCCGAGGACAACCTGGCGCTGATGCGCGAATTCCTCGCCGAAGTGATCCATCCGCATGCCTATGGCGAACTGCAGCAGGCACTGGAGAGCCGGCGCCCGGCGCGCACCTTCCATCACGTCCTGATGCACTACCCGGCATTGCTGCAGGCCTGGCAGACCTTCGAGGCCGGGCGCCTGCGTGAACTGGCGCAGGACTGGCTGGAGCAGAACGAACTGCAGCCTGCCCAGCCACTGCACTGAGCAGTGCTCAGGCGACAGGCTTCAATCCGTCAACAGCCTCGGCCTGGGGCTGCGCTGGCACCCGCAGGATGACCAGAGTGCCGGCGAGGCGGTCATGCGGCCCCTGCCGGCGCTTGTCCACGCTCATCCAGACGGCCAGCAGAAGGATGGCATAGCCACCCAGCACGGCGCACAAGGCCACGAAGACCAGGTAGCGCAGCACCAGCCGCCACCACACCGGACGCGCCAGGGTGCGACGGTCCACCAGCTCCGCGTCCACCGCCCTCATCCCCGGCGTCTTGCCCCAGCGATACCAGCAGAGCAGGAAATAAAGCGGCCCCAGCAACAGCAGCGACAGCTCGCTCAGCAGGGCAAGCAGGGCGCTGGAGTCGGCCGTGACGCGCATCAGCAACACGGCGGCGAGGATCACCGCAACGCCCAGGATCGCCAGCAGGAAGAAATCCAGCAAAGCGCCGGCCCCGCGGTCGAGCACGCCAACCAGCTGGTAGTACTGGCCGCTGGCAGAGTGCTCATAGGTGCGGTGATTGATACGACGATCTTCCATGTCCATTCACTCCGTTGGGGACGCTTGCTGCCGCGCTCAGATGTCGAGGAGAAAGGTCACCGGTCCATCATTGACCAGGTGCACCTGCATGTCGGCTCCGAAACGTCCGGTGGCCACCTGCGGGTGCTGCTCGCGGGCCAGCTCGACCAGGCGCTCGAACAGGGCAAGGCCCTGCGCCGGCGGCGCCGCGGTGGAGAAACTCGGGCGCAGGCCGCTTCGGGTATCGGCGGCGAGGGTGAACTGCGAGACCAGCAGCAGGCCGCCGTTCACGTCCTGCAGTGACCGATTCATCTTGCCGGCGTCATCGGCGAACACCCGGTAGGCGAGCAGGCGCTGCAGCCCCTTGGCCAGCGTCTGCGCATCATCCTGCGGCTCGATGCCGACCAGTGCCAGCAGGCCCTGATCGATGGCACCGACCACCTCGCCCTCGACTTCGACGCGGGCCGCGCGCACCCGCTGGATCAGCAGCTTCATGCCTCTTCCAACGGCAGGTCGAGCAGGCGCCGCGCCATCTGGTCGGCGGCCCGCACCAGGGCGTCGGTGATGCCCGGCTCGGCGGCCGAGTGACCCGCGTCGCGGATGATCTGCAGCTCGCTGTTCGGCCAGGCCTGGTGCAGCGCCCAGGCGTTGTCCAGCGGGCAGATCACGTCGTAGCGGCCATGCACGATCACGCCCGGCAGATGGGCAATCTTCGGCATGTCACGCAACAGCTGGTCGTCAGCCAGGAAGGCGTTGTTGACGAAGTAGTGGCATTCGATGCGGGCGATCGACAGCGCGCGGTGCGGCTCGCTGAAACGGTCGACCACCTGCGAGTTGGGGCGCAACGTGGCGGTACGCCCCTCCCAGGTCGACCAGGCCTTGGCCGCGTGCATCTGGGCGATCTGGTCCGGACCGGTCAGGCGTTTGTAGAAGGCCTGCACCAAGTCGCCGCGCTCCTCGGCCGGAATGGGGGCCAGGTAGTCTTCCCAGTAGTCGGGGAACAGGCGGCTGGCGCCTTCCTGATAGAACCAGCGGATCTCCTGCGGGCGGCACAGGAAGATGCCGCGCAGGATCAGGCCGTGCACGCGCTCGGGATGAGCTTGGGCATAGGCCAGCGCCAGGGTCGAGCCCCAGGAGCCGCCGAACAGCAGCCACTTGTCTATCCCGAGGTGTTCGCGAATACGCTCCAGGTCGGCCACCAGGGCCTGGGTGGTGTTGTACTCCAGGCTGGCGTGCGGAGTGGAACGGCCGCAACCACGCTGGTCGAAGGTGACGATGCGGTACAGGTTGGGGTCGAAGTAGCGGCGGCTGGCGGCATCGCAGCCGGCGCCTGGGCCACCGTGGATGAACACCACCGGCAGGCCCTCCGGCGAGCCACTCTCGTCCACGTACAGGACGTGCGGCTCCTCCACCGCCAGCTCGTGGCGGGCGTAGGGTTTGATCTCCGGATACAAAGTCAGCATGGCGCACTCCCGAGTCTGTGCGTAAGGTCCCTGAGGCCGTCTGCCGACGGCCAGCCGTGCCGGGCATCATAACCATGAAAAGGACCTTGAACATGACTCCAGCGCGATTAATCCCGGCTTTTCTGCTGGCCTGCGCCCTGCTCAGCGGCTGCACTCCCAACGATCCGCAAGCCGCCCTGGAAGCCGCCGTGCAGCAGCTGCAGGACAACATCGAAGCCAAGGACAACGGCGCGGTGCTGGACCAGCTGCATCCGCAGTTCAGCGCCCAGCAACAGTACGACCGCACCTGGGCACAGCGCACCATGGCCCTGCTGTTCCTGCGCCACAAGCAGGTACGGGTGATCGCCATCGGCACCCGCAGCGAGATCGACCCGACCTACAGCCACAAGGGCCATACCCGCGCCGAGGTGGCCCTGACCGGCGCCGAGGGTCTGATCCCGGACAGTGCCCGGCACTACAGCGTCAGGCTGGAATGGTGGCTGGAAGACGGCGAGTGGCAGCTGGCACGACTGGACTGGGAGTAACACATTGGCGGCGAACCGGACAGCAAGGGCCGCGGCCCGGCCGGCGCAGGGCCACTATTAGGGCGTGACCTGCTCATCCGCCACGCGCCAGATCAGCGCATCGGTGTCGTAGCCGCGCGCGCGCGCCTCGGCCAGCAGGAGCTCACGGGTCTCGGCCGAGACCTGCGGGGTGCGCGACAACAGCCAGAGGTACTCGCGATTGGGGTTGCCGACCAGCACGTGCTGGTAGTCCTGATCCAGGTAGAGCACCCAGTAGTCGCCCTTGGCCACGCCGGGGAAAAGTGCGCTGAACCAGTTGTCGAAGCTCACCCACAGCTTGTCGGTGCGCCCGGCCTCCTGGGCCACGGCGCGCCCGCGCGCCTCGATCCACTCGCCCTCCAGGGTACGGCAGCGGTTGGTCACGCCGATGCTGCCATCGTCCTGCAGACGGTAGTGCGCCTCGGACTGGGCGCAGTTGCGCTGGAAAAACATCGGCAGGCGCGCCAGTTCGTACCAGGTGCCCTGGTAGCGCTGCAGATCAACCTGGCCGGCGCTGGCCGGCGGTGCTTCCGCGGACGAACCGGCGCAGCCGGCCAGCAGGGCAAGTGCCAGGGTGCAGAACAGGGCACGCATCATTTCAGCCCCTGGCCGGAAAACAGCATCACCTTGTCCGCGGCGAACTGCACGCTGATGAAGGCTTTTTCATCGCCCCAGGTGCAGCTGGTCAGGCCGATGGCGCCAGAGCATTCGGTCGGACTGCCGAGCAGGCTCTCCACTTCGCTCTTGGCCATGCCGGCCTTGAGCTTGGAATAGTTTTCCTGGTTGATCTTGCTGCAGGCGGCCAGCAGGACACAGGCAGCGAGTACAGCGACAGAGCGCAGCGACATGACGAACTCCTGAAGGGAAAGAAACTGCGACAGAGCTTGGCACAGGACCGACTCGATTGCGCCCCTTGAGACTTCAGAAACGCGAACCCGGTTCCTCGAGAAAGGCCAGCTCCTGCGGCGAGGAAACACGACCAAGCAGGGCGTTGCGGTGGGGGAAGCGGCCGAAGCGGCGGATCACCTGGCGGTGACGTTCGGCGTAATCCAGGTAGCCGTCGAACAGCGCGCGCTCGGCAGCCGGAGCCTGGTCGCGCAGCGCGACGAAGCGCGCGACCGCCTCATCCTGGAGAGCCAGGTCCTCGGCGTGCTCCAGCACCAGGTAGGCGAACACCCGGCGGATCGCCGGCAGATCCTGATCGAACCCTCGCGCCAGGCCCTCTCGCAGCACCTGCCTGGCACGCGAGTCGCCGGCGAAGGCCTGCGCTGTGCCGCGATGAATCATGCGCGGTAGCTGGTCAAGCAGCAGGAGCAGCGCCAGGCGCCCCTCGGCACACCCACACCAGTCCTCCAGGCTACCGGCCAGCGCCTGCTCGCAGAGTTCGCCGAAACGGCGGCGGGCATCGTCATCCTGCTCGGCGCGGTAGCCGAACCACAGGCCACTGCGCTGCGTCACTACCTCGCCGGCGGTTACGGCAGCGCCGAACCACCAGTCCAGCAACGGCTGCCAGGCGGGCATGGTTCAGGCCTGGTGGTAGCCGGTGACGCGCTCGACTTCTTCCTTCGAGCCGAGGAACACCGCCACGCGCTGGTGCAGGGATTCCGGCTGGATGTCGAGGATGCGCTGGGTGCCGTTGGTGGCGGCGCCGCCGGCCTGCTCGATGAGCATGGACATCGGGTTGGCCTCGTACATCAGGCGCAGCTTGCCCGGCTTCTCCGGCTCACGGGCGTCGCGCGGGTACATGAACAGGCCGCCGCGGGTGAGGATGCGGTGCACGTCGGCCACCATCGAGGCGATCCAGCGCATGTTGTAGTTCTTGCCCAGCGGGCCTTCCTTGCCGGCCAGCAACTCGGAGACATAGCGCTGCACCGGGACTTCCCAGTGACGCTGGTTGGACATGTTGATGGCGAATTCGGCGGTGCTTTCCGGGACGCGAATGTTTTCGTGGGTGAGCACGAAGCTGCCCATTTCGCGATCCAGGGTGAAGCCCATCACGCCGTCGCCCAGGGTCAGCATCAGCATGGTCTGCGGGCCGTAGATGGCATAGCCGGCCGCAACTTGCTGGGTACCCGGCTGCAGGAAAGCTTTCTCGTCGAGACTGTCGTTCTGGCTCAGGTACTGATCGGGGCAGCGCAGCACGGAGAAAATGGTGCCGACCGAGACGTTGACGTCGATATTGCTGGAGCCGTCCAGCGGGTCGAACACCAGCAGGTAGGCACCCTTGGGGTACCTGCCGGGAATCTGGTAGGCGTTGTCCATTTCCTCGGACGCCATGCCGGCCAGGTGGCCGCCCCACTCGTTGGCCTCCAGGAGAATTTCGTTGGAAATCACGTCGAGCTTCTTCTGCACCTCGCCCTGCACGTTCTCGGTGCCCATGCTGCCGAGTACGCCGCCCAGTGCGCCCTTGGACACAGCATGGCTGATTTCCTTGCACGCACGCGCCACCACCTCGATGAGGAAGCGCAAGTCGGCAGGGGTGTTGTGACTGCGGGTCTGTTCGATCAGGTAGCGGCTCAGGGTGACGCGCGACATGGGGGGCTCCGGAGGAGGAAGTGAAAATCGCGCGCAGTTTACCTGTCTGTGACCGCCGCGTCTCGACCCGCTCGGCGCCCACCGCAAAGAAGTGGGGCCTCGAACGAGGCCCCGGTGTGACTCAGATATCCCAGGACAGGGACAGGTTGATACCGTGCGAGTCGCTGTCGTCAGCATCGCGGAAGGTATAAGCCCCCCGCACGGCCATGCCCGGCGCGAGCTGGTGGCTGACGCCGAAGCTGGCGCGCCAGGTCTTGTCGTCCGGGGTGTAGCCTTCCAGGGTGTAACCGATGGTCGGCAGGCTGCGCAGCGACATGTCGACTTCGCTGGCGTCGTCCTCGTACTCGCGTTCCATCGCCACTTCACCGAACAGACGGGTCTGCTGGTTCAGGTCATACAGGCCCTGCAGGCCGATCCCCAGGCGCTTGGAGTTGCGCTTCTGGTCGCCATACTCCAGTGCGGTCGATCTGGCGCTGTCCTCGGCATAGCCGTCCACTTCGACTCGCGCATAGTCGGCACTGACGAAGGGACTGAGGTGCCACGGGCTGTCGGCGCTCTGGGCGATGTCGTAGCCGATACGGCCGCTCAGGCTCCACAGGTCGCCATCGGTGTCGCCCTTCTCGCTGCGGGTGGTCTGGCCGAGGTCGAACTGACGTTCGAGATCCTTGTAGTCCAGGTAGCCAACGCTGGCCGCCAGCTCACCCCACCAGCGATTCTGCTGGTACTGGGCGAAAGCGGTGGCCAGGTAGCTGCGCAGGTCGTAGTCGGAGTTGGCGTCCCCGGCCTCCAGGCCCTGCTCGTAGAAACCGGCGGCCAGGCCGACGCGCCAGGCGTCGTCAAGGCGATAGCTGCCACCGACGTTCAGGCTGTAGCCATTGCCATCGGCGTCGCTTTCGTAGACGTCATAGGACAGGCGCTGACCGCCGCCATTGACGAAGGAGCGCCACTGGCCCACTGCCTGCCAGGCCTCCCAGTCCGCCTGCCACTGCGCGCGCAGCTGGTCCTGGTGCGAGCGCAGGGTGCCTTGCGCCATCTCCGGCAGCAGGCTGATCTCCCAGGGAGCGGCCAGCAGCGAGTAGGCGTAGTCGGCGATCAGCATCTGCCCGGCGATGGTCGGGTGCACGCCGTCATTGAACAGCAGCTTGGTCGGGTCAGGATTGGTGCCGTTGACACCGTAGATCGGGTTTTCCGTGCAGCCGTCACTGTCGAAGCAGGTACCGATCAGGTCCTGATCGGCAGCCAGGCCAAAGGATGCCGGGCTGGCCAGTACCTCGGAGAGCATCAGCGGTACGTTCAGCGGGATGATTTCGGCGTCTACGGTGGCCAGTTGGCGCACCAGCTCGTTGTTGAAGTCGACACCCAATTGAGAAGCAATGGCTCCCAGACCAGAGCCGGAAAGCGCGGGCGTCTTGCCCACGTCGGGCAACAGCCAGACCATGATGTACCGCGCGCCAGCACGCTGCAGAGACTCTACGCTGTCGACCAGACGGCCGGCGGCAGCCTGTGCGGTGGCCGTACTGACGATACGCCCCTGGAGAAAGTCGTTGCCGCCACCGGTGATGTAGTAGAGCGCGTCAGGATCGGCACGCAGGCCGTTGCCAGCCAGGTACTGATCGTTGACCGTATCGAGAATCTGGTCGGTACGGTACCCACCTACCGCCCAGTTGTTGCCTCCCGCATTGGCGGAGGCAAGACCGGCATCACCAAGACCCAACTGACCGCCGAGCAGCATCGGCGCTACCGGCCCGTAGGCTTCGCCAGCCCGGTAGGTTGGGCCGACTCTGTTGGTAAAACGCACCGAACCATCGGCGTCGGTGAACCAACCCGCATCGCTCAGGCTGTCGCCGAACACGATCAGGTTCGAATAGGGAGAGGCGTGCAGCGGAAGGGATGCACTGGCCAACAGGCAGGCCGCCGCAAGGGGGGTCAGTAAGCGCTTCATCGGAATGTCCTTGTCGTTGTTATTGGACCGGTGGAACTGCGCGACTTTAGCGTGATTTTCCTCTCAATTCACTATGCGCTTGGCCTCGGAGAACTAGTGTTCACCGGGCTTCGCTTGGCGCAACAGACTGAAGGCCATGCCCCCGAGAAGCGCGACACCTGCCAGCAGAACGCCCCATAGGCCCACGCGCTTCCAGTCAGCCGCGGACTGTGCGGCGTCAGCCGCCTGCTGCACCGCTGCCGGTACTTGCTCGGGCGCCGTGGCGCGCCCCAGGCTGGCCAGGCGTTTGGGTTCGTACCCGGGAATCAGGGTACCCAGCGGCAGCGCCGCGGAATGAGCCCCAGCATCCCCCAGAGCCAGGCGGTAGGGCGCGGAACCGCGGGCAAGGAACACCACCTGGGTGCCGCGCACCGCCACCTGGATGGACGGCGCCGGGCTGCCCAGGCCACCGCCGCGAGCGTCGACGCGCAGGCGCAACTGCTGCACCGGCGTGCCCCACAGCTCGATCTCGTTCTGCAGCGCCTCCTGGCCATCCTGCGGCAGGCGATACAGCAGGCCACGCGTCAGCGGCTGCCATTCGAGCTTGCCGGCGCCGCGCGAGGCCAGGCTGACCGGCGCCAGCACATTGCCCGCCGGCAGCTCGACGCGAATCTTCTGCAAGGGCAGCGACAGCGGCAGTTCCCAGGTGTATTCGCCAGACTTGCTGGAACTGACCGGCAGAGGGGCAGACCAGGCCAGCGGCGGGGCCTGCTCCTGGCTAGCCAGGCTGACCACGCGCGCGGCCAGGAGTGCCGGCGCCTGCTGCGGCGCCTGCCACAGCAGGCGCAGATAGCGCGCCTTGGCGCCAGGCAGGCGCACCTCGCGCTGCTCAACACGCTCGTCGGCAAAACTCAGCCGGGCGATCTGCCCGTCCTCCCAGCGCTGCCAGTGCTGCAGGTCGTCGCTGGCCTCGATGGAAAAGCGCTGGAAGCCCTCCTGCTCGGCACTCCAGTCCAGCTGCAGGCGGTGCAGCGGTTGGTCGAAGGCACTGGCATCCAGCAACCAGCCCCGCAGGATCTGCTCACCCGAGGCGACCTGTTCCGGCGCCACCTCCACCAGGGTGCCGCTGGTACTGCGCTGCACGCGGATGGCCGGTACCGCCTGGGCGTCAGCGGGGCCACTCAGCGGGAACCACTTCACCGCCGCCTCCTGGCGCTGCTCCGCCGGCTGTGAGGTGCCCAGGGTCAGGGCATAGGCCAGCCCCTCGCCCTCGGCATTGATTACCCGCAGGTCACGCAGGTCGGTATGACGGGCAGCCATCTGCAGCGACAACGGCAGCTCCAGGCGATACCAGGGCCCCTCGCCTTCCAGCGTCAGCGGTACCTGGGTCGCGTAGTCGGCTTGCGCCAGCGGCGCCATGAGCAGCGTCATGAGGGCCGGCAAGAGGTATTTGTTCATGCGTTCACCTGCTCAGGCTCAGCTTTGCGCGGCGGCAGTGGGGCGAAGTAGCCCACCACCAGCAGCAATACGCCGACGCCGATAAAGGAAATGATGCGTTCCAGGCCGCCACGGTTGCCGAGTTCGACGAAGAACAGCTTGGCCACCACCACGGCGATCAGTACCGCGCCCAGCAGCCACAGCTCGCGGCGTCCGCGCAGGTGGCCGAGGATCATCAGCGGCAGAGCGATCAGGGTCCAGACAATGGATAGCCCGGCCTGCACCAGCATCGAGTCGAGCAGCGCATCCAGCTCGTAGGGCACGCCGCCCCAATGATGGGCCGCGCGGAATACGCTGGCGGTCAGCACCACGAACAGCGAGGCACCGGCGACTGTCTGCGCGATGCGCTCGCCATACGCCGCCAGCCCCAGCTGCGGCAGGCCACCGCGCAGCCAGGTGTAGATCGCCAGCAGTACCAGCAGCATGCCCAGCTCCAGCGGGTTGAGCAGCGGCAGGTAGGGCAGCGGATCGGCGCTGCCGTCGCTGGCGATGTTGGCCAGCCACAACCAGCCGAGCATCAGCAGCGCCAGCGGCGCGGCCGCCAGCACCCGGTATTCGCGCGGGTAGGCCGCCACCGGCCAGGGCCAGGCGCGCGGTGCGGCCATCGCCAGGAGGAAGGCACTCGGCAGCACGGCCCAGCCCAGCCAGCGCCAGGCGTTGTAGTGCTCGGCCAGCAGCATCAGGCCATAACGCAACTCCAGGGCCAGCACGCCGAGCATCAGCCAGCAGCCCAGCACATGGGCGGCGCTGCGCACGCCCGCCGGCAGCAGTTCCGCCAGACGCTTGAGCGACCACAGGTGCACGGCGAAGACCAGGCCCCAGCCGAGCCAGCCGAACCCCGCGGCCGGATGGTAAAAGCGCTGCCCCAGGTGCAGCAGGATGACCACCGCAGCCGGCACCAGCAAGGTGCCCAGCAGCGCCAGTGCACGCCAGCGCAGACGCCCGGCCAGCCAGCTCCACAGCGCCACGCTGAGCGCCGCCAGGGCCAGCAGCGCCGCGCCCTGCAGGTCGGCGGCGACGAAGCGCAGCACCTCGCTGGCCAGCGCCAGCACCCACCAGCCGGCACCCCAGGCCAGCAACAGCTGCGCCAGACGCTGCAGGCTCAGACTACCCAGCGTACCGGCCTGCTGACGCAACAGGACGTGACGCAGACGCCAGGCGCCGATCTGCGCCACTAGGGCCAGCACCAGCGGTGCCCAGAAGCCGGCATGCGCCAGCGGGCGCAGACCTTCGCTCGGCAGCGAGCCGAGCAACAGCGGGCTGGCGGCGAGGAAGGCGATACCGCCGACCACCTGCAGCAGCAGGCCGAACAGGAAGCTGGCGCGCAGCTGCAGGTGCAAGCTGAGCCAGATGATCAGCAGGCCAGTGCCCGCCCATACCGCCGCAGCGCTCTGCCAGGGCAACACGAACAGTACCGCCAGGTTGACGAAAACCAGGCCGACCAGCATCACCAGCGACAGGCCGCGCATCAGCCGGCGATCCTCGCTGACCAGCTTGTCGCGCACCGCGATCAGCATGCCGGCGACCAATGCCAGACCGATCAGCGAGCAGACCATCAGGCCGCGCCAGCCGGAGTAGAACACCCCGGACTCGCCCAGCCCGCTGCCCTGCATCTGTGTGAGGAACACCGCGCCACCGAGCAACTGCACGGCGAAGGCCGTGAACAGGAAACTGCGCGCCTGCAAGCGCAGGCCGATGAACAGAGTGGCCAGCCCCGCCAACGCCCAGGCGATGGCCGTACCCTCGGCGCCGAAACACAGCGGCGCGATCAGGTAGAGGAACAGCAGGCCCGCCACCGCCAGCCAGGGCAGGCCATGACGTTCCCAGGCGCGACTCGCCTCGAGCGGCGCCCGGCGCAGCTGCCAGTAGCTGAACAGCAGCGCCACGCCGAGCATCAGCGCACCCAGCGGCGCACCGTCGAGCAGGTTGTCGTAGCCGATATCGACCTGGCCGAGGAAGGCCAGCGCCGCACCGGCCTGCAGCAGCAGGGCGAAGATACGCGCCAGCGGCCGCCCCTGGCGCAGCCCCAGCCAGTAGATGCCGGCGCCCTCCACCGCCCAGGCGGCGGAGGTCCAGCGCGCGTCCAGGCCCAGCGGGATGGCCAGGGTGGCGAACACCACACCCAGGGCCAGGCAGGTTTCCATCAACAGCAGCACGTTGCGCCCGCGCAGCAGGCGCGCCAGCACCAGGTAGAACAGGCCGAGGCCCAGGGCGCTGAACGCGGCGGCGAACTCGAGGTGCTGGACGATGGCGTACTGCAGGCCGAAGCCCACCAGCGACGGACCGAACAGCACGGTGGCGTCGACATAGTCGGCGCGCCCGCGCGACCAGCGCAGCAACTCGTCGCGCCCCTCCGGCGCGTCCGCCGCCTCGTGCAGCCGGCGCCGGGCGAACAGCAGGCCGATGGCCACGTACATCAGGAAGAACAGCACCAGGAATGGTTCGGTGCTCCACAGCAGTTCCGGCGTGTAGGAGCGGATCCCCCAGGCGAAGCCGATACCGAAGGTGCCCAGGAAGCCGACCAGATTGAGCAGGCGCCAGGCCTTGAACCAGGCGATGGCGAGGATGCCGGCGTTGAGCAGGATGAAGTAGCTGAACAGCGCCACATGGTTGCCGCTGCCGGTGGAGGTGAGGATCGGCGCGGCGAAGCCGCCGAGCGCCGCCGCCACTGCCAGGCCCAGGGCGTTCTGCGCCACGGCGAGGATGGCCGAGAAGGCGGTGACCAGTACCAGCAGGCCGAGCGCCAGCTTCGGATCGAGCAGCGGGTGCAGGCGCATCGCGGCGAACACCGTCAGGTACAGCACGGCGATGCCGGTGCCCTGCAGCATCAGGCCGTAGCTCGGGTTACGCCGGCGCAACCACCAACCAAGGCCGAGCAGGGCGATGGCGCTGGCCGCCACGCCGGCATAGCGCAGTTCCACCGGCACCACCATGCCTTCGGTGGCGTAACGCAGGAGAAAGGCCAGGCCGAGGAACAGCAGCACCACGCCGACGCGCAGCACGGTATTGCCGCCCAGCAGCCAGGCCTGGGCGATGTCGATGGCACGCTCGATGGGTGATGGTTCGCGCGGCGGTACCGGCGAGCGCGGCATGGATGACTGCGGCGGCTGGGGGTGCGCCGGCGCCGCGGCGGGCTGCATGGCCACCGCAGCGGCGGCGGGCAGCTCCGGCAGCTCCCAGACCAACTCGTCGGCCGCGCTCTCGGGCAGCGGCGTCGGCTGCGGCTGCGGCGCAACCGGCAACGGGAGCGGGGCCGCCTCGGGCTCTGGCTTGGGCGGGACATCAGCGGCGTCAGCGGGCTCGGCAGTCGCCGACTGGCCACTCTCCAGCCTTGTCAGCCGTTCGACCATGGCCGTGGTGCCGCGCTCGAAGCGCTCGGCGAAGCCTTTCAGCTCCTCGCGCAAGCGCGCGTTGTCGGCGCCGAGCTGCTGCAGGCGCAGCGCCTGGCCCAGGCCCAGGCCGATCAAGCCGCCGAGCAGGGCGGAGGTCACCGATTCACCGGCCAGTGCACCCAGCACCAGGCCGACCAGCATGAAGATCCATTGCATGCGTTGTATCCCTGCGAGACCCGCGAACGACGCGGGACGCACCGAGTATATCGGCGCGCCCTGCCTCCCACACAGAGACGTAGGTCAACTGGCGCACAGACACAACGCTTCGCAGGCTTACGTTCCCCCGGGCAGCGCCATTGCGCTGCCACGGAAATGAAAAAGCCCCGCCGAGGCGGGGCTTTGCATCACCGAAACGCGCTTAGAACTGCGCGGCGTCCAGCAGGTACAGAGACTCGCTACCGGCCTTGACCGAGGCGGTCAGCGAGTGGATGCGCGGCAGCAGGCGGGCGAAGAAGAAGCGCGCGGTGCCCAGCTTGCTGGCGTAGAAGTCGTCCTGACCTTCCTTGCCCAGCGCGGCGCGGGCCATCAGGGCCCACATGTAGGCGTAGGCGGTGTAGCCGAACACGTGCAGGTACTCCACCGAGGCGGCGCCAATTTCGTTCGGGTTGGCCTTGGACTGGGCGATGACCCAGGCGGTCAGCGCATCGAGGTTTTCCACGGCGGCCTTCAGCGGACCGGTGAACTCGGCCAGCGAGGCGTCGGCGGAAGCGACGAAGCCCTTGATCTCGTCGGACAGGTGCTTGTAGAAGCTGCCACCGCTGCCAACGATCTTGCGACCCATCAGGTCCAGCGACTGGATGCCGTTGGTGCCTTCGTAGATCTGGGTGATGCGGCAGTCGCGGATCAGCTGCTCCTGGCCCCACTCGCGGATGAAGCCGTGGCCGCCGAAGATCTGCTGGCCGTGCACGGTGGTTTCCAGGCCCATGTCGGTGAGGAAGGCCTTGGCCACCGGGGTCAGCAGGGCGACCAGCTCCTCGGCACGCTTGGCGGTTTCCTTGTCTTCGCTGTACTTGGCGGTGTCCAGCTGCATGGCGACATAGCTGGAGAAGGCGCGACCGCCCTCGTTCAGCGCCTTCATAGTCAGCAGCATGCGGCGCACGTCCGGATGCACGATGATCGGGTCGGCGGCTTTTTCCTTCGCCACCGGGCCGGTCGGCGCGCGGCTCTGGATACGCTCACGGGCGTACTCGACGGCGCTCTGGTAGGAACGCTCGCCCAGGGCCAGGCCCTGGATGCCGACGCCCAGGCGCTCGTAGTTCATCATGGTGAACATGGCGTTGAGGCCCTTGTTCACTTCACCGACCAGGTAGCCGGTGGCGCCGTCAAAGTTCATCACGCAGGTGGCCGAGGCCTTGATGCCCATCTTGTGCTCGATCGAGCCGCAGCCCAGCGAGTTCTTCGCACCCAGCGAACCATCGGCATTGACCATCACCTTCGGCACCAGGAACAGCGAGATGCCCTTCGGGCCGGCCGGGGCGTCCGGCAGCTTGGCCAGCACCAGGTGGATGATGTTCTCGGTCAGGTCGTGCTCACCGCCGGTGATGAAGATCTTGGTACCGGAAATCTTGTAGCTGCCGTCGGCCTGCGGTTCGGCCTTGGTGCGGATGATGCCCAGGTCGGTACCGGCGTGCGGCTCGGTCAGGCACATGGAACCGGCCCAGACACCGGCGTACATGTTCGGCAGGTACTGCTGCTTCAGCTCTTCGCTGGCGTGGTTGAGGATCGACAGGCAGGCACCGGCGGTCAGCATCGGGTACAGGCCGAAGGACAGGTTGGCCGAGTTGACCATTTCCTCGACCTGGGCACCGATCACTTTCGGCATGCCCATGCCGCCGAACTCCGGCGAGCCACCAACGCCGACCCAACCGCCTTCGGCGTAGGTCTGGTAGGCCTCGGGGAAGCCGGCCGGGGTCTTCACCGCGCCGTCAACCCAGGAGCAGCCTTCTTCATCGCCACTGCGGTTCAGCGGGGCGATGGTGCCGCCACTGACCTTGCCGGCTTCTTCGAGAATGGCAGCCGCGGTATCGGCATCGACCACCTCGGCCAGGCCGGGGAGCTCGGCCCACAGCTTGGAAACGTCGAAGACTTCATTGAGAACGAAGCGCATGTCGCGCAGGGGAGCTTTGTAGTCGGCCATGGAACGATCCTCGGGAGCAACGGAACGGCCGACGATCCGGCCGTTTCAACATGGCCCGGAGTCTATCCGAACACAAAAACAGGACATAGGTTCAGGTTATGGACTACCGGTCACAACGCATGCGCTATTCGGCGGCAGCTGCGACCCGCACCGCACCACGACGGCTTTCACCCTGCGCCACCACGCAGTTGCGCCCGGCTTTCTTGGCCGCATAAAGGGCCTTGTCGGCACAGCGAATCACCTCGTCGGCGGAACGCTGCTGCAGCTCACGCTCGGCCACGCCGATACTGATGGTCACCGACACACTGCCAGCCCCGCCGGGCCTGCGCCGCTGGCGCCCCTCCTTGTCGCTCTTCGGGCGCTGCTGGCGATCGCGCAGCTGCAGCGGATACTTCTCGACCGCCTCGCGCACCGCCTCCAGGTGCGGCCGGCACTCGTCCAGCGACTTGCCGGGAAACACCAGGGTGAACTCCTCGCCCCCGTAGCGGTAGGCCTTGCCACCGCCGCCGACCTTGCGCAGCTGGCTGGCGACCAGCTTGAGCACTTCGTCGCCAACATCGTGGCCGTGGGTGTCGTTGAATTTCTTGAAGTGATCGACGTCGGCCATGGCGATCACGTAGTTGCGCCCCAGGCGCTCCAGGCGGTCGTTCAGCGCGCGGCGCCCGGGTAGCCCGGTGAGTTCGTCGCGATAGGCCATCTGATAGGCCTCGTGCACCACCGCCGCCACGATCATCAGCATCACCAGGCTGCTCATCACCTGCAACGCATGCGGCAAGATGAAGGTGTTGGGCAGCATCCACAGCAGCCCGAGCAGGCCGAGCAACAGCGCCGCATGTAGCGGCCGCGGCTGGCGCAGGTACTGCACCGCGAGCAGCACACCGGCGATCAGGAACAGCGGGTAGGCGAGCTGGATCAGGCTCATCCACTGCCCATGCCAGATCGGCCAGTGGATCTCCGTCAACCAGCCCTGCAGCCCGACGGGGAAACGCCGAGCCAGGGCCAGCGCAGTGCCGCCGATAGCCAGCAGCACGGCGGCTCGCGCCACCATGTCCTGCAGCAGGTGGCTGCGCTCGCGCCAGGCGCCGAACAGGCCGTACAGCAACGGCAGCAGCAGGCTGCACAGGTGGAACACCAGCGCGGCGTCCTGGCGCACCTGGCCTTGCTCGCGGAAGTGGTCGGTCTGGATGTCCAGCAGGAAGTAGGTGAGGTAGACCACCACCAGCAGGGAGAACTCGCGCTGGCGGCCATAGACCACGCAGAAGGCGCCGCCCAGCAGCAGGAGCAGGGTCGGCAGCACGTTGAACAGCGACAGGAAGAACTCGCTCAGCTCCCCCAGGCGCGCCACGGCCAGGCCGGCCAGCAGCAGTGGCAGGGCGGTCAGCAGATGGTCGGGGCGGTAGGCACTTAGACGAGGCACGGGCAACGGAGCATTGGCTGGGATGATGCGGCATTCTGCCTGCATCGCACGCAAAGGGCAGCGGAAATCCTTCGCATTCCGTCGTGCATTTTCCTCGGCCCATAAAAAAACCGCAGCCCGAAGGCTGCGGTTTTCTGACCTGAGGTCGGAGCGGACTTAGTAGCCCAGAGCGAAGTGCTCTTCGTCCATTTCCATCAGGTTGTTGGCGCCGGACAGCATGGCTTCGACGTGGGCACGGGTACGCGGCAGGATGCGCTGGAAGTAGAAGCGCGCGGTCTGCAGCTTGGCCTTGTAGAAAGCTTCGTCGTCGGTACCGGCTGCCAGCTTCTCGGCGGCCAGACGCGCCATGTCGGCCCAGAAGTAGGCCAGGCAGGCGTAGCCGGAGTACATCAGGTAGTCCACGGAAGCGGCACCGACTTCTTCGCGATCTTTCATCGCAGCCATGCCGATCTTCATGGTGATGTCGCCCCACTCCTTGTTCAGCTGAGCCAGCGGAGCAACGAGGCCCTTGATGGCTTCATTGCCTTCGTTGGCCTGGCAGAACTTGTGCACGATCTTGGTGAAGTTCTTCAGCGCGCCACCCTGGGTCATCAGAACCTTACGACCCAGCAGGTCGAGGGCCTGAACGCCGGTGGTGCCTTCGTACATCATCGAGATACGGCAGTCGCGCATGTTCTGCTCCATGCCCCACTCGGCGATGAAGCCGTGGCCGCCATAGATCTGCATGCCGTGGGAGGACGCTTCGAAGCCGACTTCGGTCATGAAGGCCTTGGCAATCGGAGTCAGGAAAGCCAGCAGCTCGTCGGCGGCCTTCTTCTCTTCTTCGTCCTGGCTGTACTTGACCAGGTCAACCTGCTTGGCAGCGAAGTAGACCATGGCGCGGTTGCCTTCGGCGAAAGCCTTCATGGTCAGCAGCATGCGACGCACGTCCGGGTGGACGATGATCGGGTCGGCCGCTTTGTCCGGCGCTTTCGGGCCGGTCAGGGAACGCATCTGCAGACGCTCGCGAGCGTACTTCAGGCCGCCCTGGAAGCCGATTTCGGCGTGGGCCAGACCCTGCAGGGCGGTACCCAGACGAGCAGTGTTCATGAAGGTGAACATGCAGTTCAGGCCTTTGTTGGCCGGGCCGATCAGGTAGCCAGTGGCACCGTCGAAGTTCATCACGCAGGTGGCGTTGCCGTGGATGCCCATCTTGTGCTCGATCGAGCCGCAGGAAACGCTGTTGCGCTGACCGGCGGAACCATCGGCGTTCGGCAGGAACTTCGGCACGATGAACAGGGAGATACCCTTGGTGCCCTGTGGGGCGTCGGGCAGGCGGGCCAGCACGATGTGGACGATGTTGCCCGACATGTCGTGCTCACCGGCGGAGATGAAGATCTTGGTGCCGGAAACCTTGTAGGAACCGTCGGCCTGGGGCTCGGCCTTGGTGCGCAGCATGCCCAGGTCGGTACCGCAGTGCGGCTCGGTCAGGCACATGGTGCCGGTCCACTCGCCGGAAACCAGCTTGGTCAGGTAGACGTGCTTCTGCTCGTCGGTACCGTGCTCGGAGATGGTGTTCATGGCGCCGTGCGACAGGCCCGGGTACATGCCCCAGGACCAGTTGGCTTCGCCAACCATTTCGCTGATGGCCAGACCCAGGGATTCCGGCAGGCCTTGACCGCCGTGCTCGACGTCATGGGCCAGGCTCGGCCAGCCGCCTTCGACGAACTGCTGGTAGGCTTCCTTGAAGCCGGTCGGGGTCTTCACGCCTTCCGGAGTCCAGGTGCAGCCCTCGATGTCACCCACACGATTCAGCGGAGCGATTACCTGCTCGCAGAACTTGGCGCCTTCTTCGAGGATGGCGTTGACCATGTCCGGGGTAGCATCTTGGCAAGCCGGCAGGCTCTGATAGTGCGCTTCGTAGCCGAGCAGTTCGTCGCGAACGAAGCGGATATCACGCAAGGGGGCCTTGTACTCAGGCATAGCGGTAAACCTCTACGGTGGATTCCTTAGTGTTAGGGTGACCGAGCGAATCGGTCATGTGCGGGATGACTCCCGACGCCCGGCAGGCACGAACCGGCCCAGCAATCAAACAGGCGTTTGAAACATACGTTTACGCCCTACCCTTGTCAAGCACCCGCCAGGAGTCGCTCAGGCCAGCAGATCGACCGTTGGCACGGGGGCCTGCAGCTGGGCCAGACGCAGGTACAAATCCAGTCTAGGCGGTGGCGCGCTGGGTTGCCGCTCCTGATCTGCCGTCTCTTCCTCGCGAGCCTTGCGCTCCTCCTCCGCGGCGAGGCGCTCCTCGCGCAGCGCGGCACGCTCCTCGGCGGCACTGGCCGCCTCTTCACGGCGCAACTGCGCCAGCTCGGCGCGCGCCTGGGTCGCCTGGGCGGCGGCCTGGGCGGCGACGCGGCGGTCCTGGGCGGAGGGCTCGGCGGGCGCCAGGGCGGCGCGCTGCACCAGCTCCATCTTGCGCAGGGTCGCCTCGGGATCATTGGGAATAGGGCTGCTGTCGATGCTGACTTCGCCACCAATGGCGTAGCGCTTGCCATCCGGGCCGCGTGTGAAGGTGTAGGTGGGGGCTCCGGCATAGGCGCCGCCGACCGCCGCATGGGCCTGCTCGTGAGCCCGCACCTCGCGATCACGACTGGCCAGCTCGGCAATCTCCAGCTGCTCCTGGCGTTGCTGCTGGGCTTCGCGGGGGGATGCCTTTTCCTCTTCCGCCTCGCCGCGTACTGGGCTGGCCGCCTCGTCGCGCAGGGCCGTGTCGTCGGTAGAGGTGACTGACTGGCCGGAGGGCAGCGACTCTTCGCTGGGAGCAGGCTGGGAAAGACTGGACGAAACGGGGCGAGCCGCCTGGGACAACGGCAGAGGCGCGACATAGAGCGTAGCGCTGCCGATCTGCATCAGACCCTCCTCGCCGCGGGGCGAGCCCTCTATTTACTGCGGCGCTGACGCTCCGGTCAGGCGCGGGTGTCGATCAGCGTGCCCAGCACTTCGTCGGCGGTTTCCACCACCCGCGCGCTGGCCTGCACTTCGTTACGCCCCTGCATCAGGCCGACCAGGCTCTCGGCCATGTCGGCCTGGGTGTTGGCCTGGCTCTGCGGGCTCGGTTCGACCTGCTGGGCCGGGGGCGCCTCGGCCGGTGCCTGCGTCGGCAAGGTATTACCGGCGATCTCACTGGCTGCCTGCTCAACACGGCGCTGCCCGGCCTGAATGCCGCTGAGACCCGAACTGAAAGCGTTACCAGAGATTTCCATGCTTGCGACTCCCTCACGGGACAGACTCATGCCTGCAATTGAAGCAGAAAATGCTCAAAAAACGTACAAGCAAAGCGCGATGGCCGATCAGCGGCTTATAACGCCGACAAACTCAGGTGCGCCGCCACCGCCGCGGGTGTCGCCAAGGCCAGACGAGGCACGAGCCCGAGACAGGGCGCAGGCAGGCGCTCGGCCAGGGTCGCCAGGTTCTCCTCCAGGCGCGAGGTCTGTGGATCGACAATATTGGCCACCCAGCCCGCAAGATGCAGGCCGTCGTGCGCGATGGCCTCGGCGGTCAACACCGCGTGATTGATGCAGCCCAGGCGCACACCGACCACCAGGATCACCGGCAACTCCAACGCCACGGCCAGGTCGGCCAGGGTCTCGCGCCCGGCCAGCGGCACGCGCCAGCCACCAGCGCCCTCGACCAGGGTGAAATCGGCGCCACGCGCCAGCACCTGCTGCACCGCCGGGCGCAAGCGCGCCACGTTCAGCTCGACAGCCGCCTCGCGCGCGGCCAGATGCGGCGCGATGGCGGGCGCGAAGGCGAAGGGATTGACCTCGGCATAGTCCAGTGCCAGCGAGCACTGCCCGAGCAGGGCCAGGGCATCGTCGTTACGCAGGCCCTGTGCCGTCTGCTCGCAGCCGGAAGCCACCGGCTTGGCCGCCGCCGTGCTCAACCCTGCCAAGCGGGCGGCGTGCAGCAGGCCCGCGGCGATGGTGGTCTTGCCGATCTCGGTGTCGGTGCCCGTGACGAAGAAGGCTTGGGCCATGACTGTTATTCCTCGAAGTCGTGGGGCACGTGGCCCTTAGTCGGGCCGCCGCAGCACGCCGTAAACCACTTGGTAGGTGGCCGGCAGCCCAGCGGGCTGGCGAAAATGCTCGTAGGCCTCGACCAGGGCGCGAATGCGTGCACGCCCGGTAAGGCCGTCGGGACGCCCCGGATTGAGGTTGTGCGCGCCCAGGGCCTTGAGCTCATGGGTCAGCGCGCGCAGGTCGGGGAAATGCAGCACCCGGGCCTGGCGCTCCAGCGCCAGCACCTGCAGCCCACTGGCGGCACACAGTGCCTGGTAGCCCTCGAAGCGGCGGAAGCGATTGACGTGGACGAACCCATCCACCGCCTGCCAACTGTCGCGCAGCTCCTGCAGGGTACCGACGCACAGGCTGCTGAACGCCAGCACGCCACCAGGCCGCAGCACGCGGCGCGCTTCACCGAGCACGGCGGCGAAGTCGCCACACCATTGCACGGCCAGGCTGGAGAACATCAGGTCGAGGCTGCCATCACGCAGCGGCAGACGCTCGGCATCGCCCACGATGAAATGCCCCGCCCCACCCTGCGGCCTGGCGTGACGCAGCATGCCCTCGGCCAGGTCCAGAGCCACGCCTTCGGCCTGTGGGTAACGCTCGGCCAGGCGCCGGGTGAAATGCCCGGTACCACTGCCCAGGTCCAGCCAGCGCGCCGGCAGCAATGGCGGCAGGCGCTGCAGCAGTTCACCGCCGACCGCGCGCTGCAATTCGGCAACGCTGTCGTAACTCGCCGCCGCCCGGGAAAAGGATTCGGCCACCCGGCGCTTGTCCGGCAGTGCAGCGTCAGACATCGCCGGCCTCGGTGATAAAGGCATGAATGGCGGCGGCCACCTCGTGCGGGCGCTCCAGCGGGAAGGCGTGGCTGACTTCCTCGATCAGCCCCACCTCGATATCCGGCTGCAGTGCCAGCAGCTCGCCGGCCACCTCGGCCGGCACCAGTGCATCGGCACCGGCCAGCAGGTGCAGCTGTGGCCCGGCGAAGCGCTGCAGGGCGCTGCGCCCGTCGAAGTTGCCCAGCACTTCCAGGCCGGCCAGCAGCACCTCGGGGGCCAGGTGCGGCGCCGCGGCCTGCAGCTGACGCGCCAGGCCGCGCGCCTCGCTCGAACCCTGGGTGCAGAGCAGGCTGAAGCGCTTTAGCGTGGCCGCCGGATGGTCACGGCAGCCGGCGACGAAGGCGTCGAAGGTGGCCTCGTCCATGCCATATGGCCAGTCAGCCCCGGCGACGAAACAGGGGTTGCTGGCCAGGGTCAGCAGGCCGCGGCAGCGCTCGCCGCGCAGGGCCGCCAGCTCGCTGGCGAGCATGCCGCCGAGCGACCAGCCGCCCAGCCAGGCATGTGGCGGCAGGCGCTCGTCCAGCTCCAACAACCAGTCGCGCGGCTCGCCAGAACTCAGCTCGGGCAGCGGCTCGATATCCACCCTGAGTGCCGGGTCGAGCCCGCGCAGGGCCTCGGCCAGCACTTCCAGCGGCAGGCTACCCAGGCCCCAGCCCGGTAGCAGGATCAGCTGATCACGCATCCTGGTTCACCAATGGCCAGCACTCGGCCAGCGCAGCCAGCAGCCGTTCCAGCTGCGCCTCGCTGTGGGCGGCGGACAAGGTCACGCGCAGGCGTGCGCTGCCAGCTGGCACGGTCGGCGGGCGGATGGCGCCGACCAGCAGGCCGCGATCCTTGAGCAACGCGGAGAGTTTGAGCGCCCGCTCACTGTCGCCGACCAGGATCGGCTGGATCGGCGTCGGGCTGGCCATCAGGTTAAGGCCGATCTCCGTGGCACCGGCGCGGAAGCGGGCAATCAGCCGGTTGAGGTGCTCGCGGCGCCAGCCTTCCGTGCGCAGCAGCTCCAGGCTCTTCAGCGTGGCGCAGGCCACGGCCGGCGGCTGGCTGGTGGTGTAGATGTAGGGGCGGGCGAACTGGATCAGCGTCTCGATCAGCTCCTCGCTGCCGGCGACGAAGGCGCCGGCGGTGCCGAAGCCCTTGCCCAGGGTGCCGACCAGCACCGGCACGTCCTCGATCCCCAGGCCAAAATGCTCGACGATGCCGCCGCCGGTGGCGCCCAGCGGGCCGAAGCCGTGAGCGTCATCGACCAACACCCAGGCGCCCTTGCTGCGGGCTTCGGCGCACAGCGCCGGCAGGTCGGCCAGGTCGCCGTCCATGCTGAACACGCCGTCGGTCACCACCAGGGTGTTGCCTTGCGCACGCTCCAGGCGCTTGCTCAGGCTCACCGCATCGTTATGCAGGTAGCGCGAGAAGCGCGCGCCGGACAGCAGGCCGGCATCCAGTAGCGAGGCGTGGTTGAGACGGTCCTCCAGCACCGTATCGCCCTGTCCGACCAGCGCGGTGACGGCGGCCAGATTGGCCATGTAGCCGGTGGAGAACAGCAGCGCGCGAGGCCGCCCGGTGAACGCGGCCAGGGCTTCCTCCAATTCGTGGTGCGGCGTGCCATGACCGATCACCAGGTGCGAGGCGCCGCCGCCCACGCCCCATTTTTCCGCGCCAGCGCGCAGCGCCGCGATCACCTCGGGGTGGTTGGCCAGACCCAGGTAGTCGTTGGAACAGAAGGCCAGCAACGGGCGGCCGTCGACCACCACCTCGGGGCCTTGCGAGCTCTCCAGCAGCGGACGCTGGCGGTAGAGATGGGCGGCGTGGCGCTCGGCTAAACGGGCGGCGAGATCGAAAGGCATGGATGGCTCGATGAGGTTTCATCTCCCCCTCTCCCGCTCGCGGGAGAGGGGCCGGGGGAGAGGGTTGAAACCGCCCCTCTCCCCAGCCCTCTCCCATCAATGGGAGAGGGGGCGTTCTGCGTCACGCCGACGCGGCGTCGTAGAACAGCTTGGAGTCGCGCTGCTCGACCAGGGCCTGCTCGATAGCGGCCTGATGTACTTCGTCGGCGTGCTCCTCGCGCTCCTCGGGCTTGATGCCGAGACGCGCGAACAACTGCATGTCTTTGTCGGCCTGCGGGTTCCTGGTGGTCAGCAGCTTCTCGCCATAGAAGATCGAGTTGGCGCCGGCCATAAAGGCCAGGGCCTGCATCTGCTCGTTCATCGCCTCACGGCCGGCGGACAGGCGCACGTGCGAGTTCGGCATCATGATCCGCGCCACGGCGAGCATGCGGATGAAGTCGAACGGATCGACATCCTTCTCGCCGGCCAGCGGCGTGCCCTCGACCTTGACCAGCATGTTGATCGGCACCGACTCCGGATGCTCGGGCAGGTTGGCCAGCTGGATCAGCAGGCCGGCGCGGTCGTCCAGCGACTCACCCATGCCGAGGATGCCGCCGGAGCAGATCTTCATCCCCGCCTCGCGCACGTAGGCCAGGGTCTGCAGGCGCTCGCTGTAGGTGCGGGTGGTGATGATGTTGCCGTAGAACTCCGGCGAGGTGTCCAGGTTGTGGTTGTAGTAGTCGAGGCCGGCGGCGGCCAGGGCGCGGGTCTGTTCCTGGTCGAGCTTGCCCAGGGTCATGCAGGTTTCCAGACCCAGGGCCTTCACGCCTTCGACCATTTTCAGCACGTAGGGCATGTCCTTGGCCGACGGGTGCTTCCACGCCGCGCCCATGCAGAAGCGGGTGGAGCCGATGGCCTTGGCCTCGGCGGCCGCCTCCAGCACCTTCTGCACCTCCATCAGCTTCTGCTTGTCCAGGCCGGTGTTGTAGTGACCAGACTGCGGGCAGTACTTGCAGTCCTCGGGGCAGGCGCCGGTCTTGATCGACAGCAGGGTCGAGACCTGGACGCGGTTCGGGTCGAAGTGCATGCGGTGCACGGTCTGCGCCTGGAACAGCAGGTCGTTGAACGGCTGCTCGAACAGCGCCTTGACCTCGGCGAGGGACCAATCGTGACGGGTGGCGGTGGCGACGCTGGCGCTCATGGGGTGATTCCTTGTTCTAGGCTGTGCAACACGGCTGAGGCATCGTCAAGGGAAGGACCATGCGCTGTCAACCATTCGCGGACGACCAGGTTTACATCTGGACAAAAAACAAACAAATCTGTCTGCTGTGCAATGACCCGGCAGACACCGCGCAACCGCTGTGCAGCGCCTGCGAGGCCGAACTGCCCTGGCTCGGCGGGCACTGCGCGATCTGTGCGCTGCCACTGCCCGGCACGGGGCTGACCTGCGGCGCCTGCCTCAAACGACCGCCGGCCTTCGCCCGGGTCGAAGTGCCGTGGCGCTACGATTTCCCGGTCGACAGCCTGATCACCCGCTTCAAGCATCAGGCGCAGTGGCCTTTGGGACGTCTGCTGGGCGGCCTGCTGTCACATCATCTGCAGCACGCCTTCGCCGAAGGGCTGCCGCGCCCCGACTGCCTGCTGGCGGTGCCGCTGGGGCGCAGGCGCCTGCGCCAGCGCGGCTTCAATCAGAGCGAAATGCTCGCCCGCTGGCTGGGCGCCGGCTTGCAGCTACCGGTGCACAGCGACTGGCTGCTGCGCCTGCGGGAAGGCGCGCACCAGCAGGAGCTGGACGCCGCCGCGCGCAAGCGCAATCTGCGCCAGGCCTTTGCCCTGTCGGAGCGGGCCGCCGTAAAGGGGCTGCATGTGGCGCTGGTCGACGATGTGCTGACCACCGGTGCCACCGCCGAAACCCTGGCCCGCCTGCTGCTCAGGGCTGGCGCCCGGCGCATCGATGTCTATTGCCTGGCGCGCACGCCCAAACCAGGCGATTGAATGGCTACACTGGGCGCCCTGACTGGAGCACCCCATGAGCCATCCCTTCGCCACCCTCACCCCCGACCTGGTGCTCGATGCCGTGGAGAGCCTCGGCTACCTCAGCGACGCCCGCGTGCTGGCGCTGAACAGCTACGAGAACCGCGTCTACCAGGTCGGCATCGAGGACAGCGTGCCGCTGATCGCCAAGTTCTATCGCCCGGACCGCTGGAGCGACGCGGCCATCCGCGAGGAACACGCCTTCAGCCACGAACTGGCCGAGTGCGAGGTGCCCGTGGTGGCGCCCCTGCAGCGCGACGGCGAGAGCCTGTTCGAACACGCCGGCTTCCGCTTTGCCCTGTTCCCCCGGCGCGGCGGCCGCGCTCCGGAGCCGGGCAACCTGGACCAGCTGTACAGCCTCGGCCAACTGCTCGGCCGCCTGCATGCGGTGGGCGCCAGCCGCCCGTTCGAGCACCGCGAGACACTCACGGTGGCGGGCTTCGGCCATGCCTCCCTCGACACCCTGCTGGCAGGCGGCTTCGTGCCGCGCAGCCTGCTGCCGGCCTACGAATCGGTGGCGCGCGACCTGCTCAACCAACTGGATGAGCTGTTCGCCCGCGTGCGCTACACGCCGATCCGCCTGCACGGCGACTGCCACCCCGGCAACCTGCTGCACCGCGACGACGCCTTCCATGTCGTCGACCTCGACGACTGCCGCATGGGCCCGGCCGTGCAGGATCTGTGGATGATGCTCGCCGGCGACCGCCAGGAGCGCCTCGGCCAGCTGTCCGAACTGGTCGACGGCTACAACGAGTTCCACGACTTCGAGGCCCGCGAGCTACCGCTGATCGAGGGCCTGCGCGCGCTGCGCCTGATGCACCACAGCGCTTGGATCGCCCGGCGCTGGGACGACCCGGCCTTCCCGCTGGCGTTTCCCTGGTTCGCCAACGAGCGCTACTGGGGCGACCAGATCCTGGCGCTACGCGAACAGCGGGCGGCGCTGGACGAGGAGCCGTTGCGGTTGTTCTGACCCTCGCCCGACCTCGTGAGACGGGCGTTCGCGCGCTTATTCAGCCAGGCAGACCTGGTTACGCCCCGAGTGCTTCGCCGAGTAGAGCGCCTTGTCGGCGGCCTCGATCAGCGCGCCGGCATCCAGCGTGACGCATGACGCCACCCCCGCGCTGAGGCTGACGCTGAAATCGCCGACGTCGCTGGAAAAGCTGATCCGCGCGAACTGCTGGCGAATTTCATCAAGCACCTGCAATGCGTGCTCTCCGCTGCACTCGGGGAGCACGGCCATAAACTCTTCACCACCATATCGCCCAAGGCTGTCCACCCTGCGGAGCCTCTGCCTGAGCAGGTTGGCCAGAGCCCGGATGACATTATCGCCAACGCCATGACCATATGAGTCATTGACCTTCTTGAAGTGGTCGATGTCCAGCATGACCACGCTCATGGGTTTGCCCGTACGCTGGGCGCGCTGATATTCAATCGCAACCTGTTCCTTGATATCGGCATGCTTCAGCAGTCCCGTCAGGCTGTCTCGCGACAGCGCATTGCTGAGCAACCGCGCCCTCTGCGCCCGGGAAAACACGGTTGCGACCAGGCTCTTGTCGGAGATGGGCTTGGTAACGAAATCATCCCCGGCCTTGAGCAGCGCGCTCATCTGCAGGCCGATATCGGTCTCGGCCGACAGATAGATGATGGGTATCCTGATCCAGTCGTCATTGAACCGTACCATCTGCGCCAGCTCGGGGCCCGAGCAGCCTGGCATGTCCACATCCAGCAGCAGCACTTCCGGACTGAACTGTGCAATCGCCTCGAACAGCCGGGCAGGCTCATTGACGACCTCCACCAGCATATTGGCTCCGCTCAGCACCAGGCGGTAACGGTTGGTCAGCGCGTGGTCGTCATCGACGATCACTACCCGGTAGGGCGCCCCCGCATGCTGGGCGAAGCACTGCTCAAGACGGCTTTCCAGTTTGGCGACATCCACCGGCTTGCTGAAAAAGCCCACGGCCCCCAGACGTGCCGCCTGCAGCTGGGTGTCGAAATCAGTTTGCGTCGTCAGCACCAGCACCGGCAGTGCCTGCGGCAGGCGCTGCTGCAGGGAAGACACATACTCCAGCCCGTTCTGCTGGGCGTCGCCGAGGTTGACGTCGACTATCAACGCGTCCGGCAGCTGCTCGGCCAGCGCCTGGTCGAGATCGGCAGTGCCGGTAAAGTGGCGAGCCTGGTATCCGAAAGTGGAGAGCGTGCGGCGGATGTTCTCGCCCACACTGTCCTCATCCTCCAGGATGTAGATGCGCCGCTCGTCGCCCACCGGAGACTCCTTGCGCGGCCAGTCCTGCGGCGGCGCAATCACTTCGGCAACGGCAGAGAGTTCCACGCTACCGGCAAGCTGCTGGACATCCGCCACAAAGGTATCCAGCCCCTGGTGCTGCAGCTCCAGGCTATTGAGCCACTGCTGGGCCTGCTGCTCGAGTGCGCGCGCCTGATCGCCCAGCACCTTGAAGCCGAAGGTTCCGGCACTTCCCGCGAGCTTGTGCAGCTGGCTGCGCAGAGCCTGCAGGTGCGCCAGCTGCTCGGAGGGGTCCGAGGAGCGCTGCAGATAGCAGGCCTTCTCGGCTAGTTGAGGTAACTCCTCCTTGAGCCGCAGAGCGAATTGCTCCCCCAGTATCTGCAACTGGGCCTGCAGGTCCGCCAACTGTTTCTGTTTATCCATGCGAGCGGCTCCAAATGGCGCGTATCTGACTTGCCAACTGCATCGGGTCGAAAGGCTTGATGATCACGTCACGCGCGCCCAGGCTCAGATAGTAATCGACCTCTGGAGGTTGCACCTTGGCCGTCATGAATGCCACGGGAATCGCCTTGATGTCGACCAGCTCGACGAGCCGCTCAAGCGTCTGCGGACCGTCCATCCCGGGCATCATCACATCCAGCAGGATGAAGTCCGGCGCAAAGTTCACCACCTCATCCAGAGCCTCCTGACCGCTGCAGCAACTCAATACCTCGAACCCGCCGACAGCCTCCAGCGCCACCTTGGCCACCGCCTGAATGGAGGGGTCATCCTCCACGTGCAATATGCGCCTGAGCTCACCCATGATCATCCTCCTCGCAGGCAGCAGGCGGGGCTACAGGGTCCCCCTGACGCTGCGCCGGCAATTCAATCCAGAACACGCTACCGCCCTCGGGGCGAGGATAGAAGCCAATCACCCCGCCCATGCGCTCGATCAGCTCCTTGCTGATGGCCAGACCCAGCCCCGTACCGCCTTTCTGCCGGCGATCACTGGCATCGGCCTGGGAGAACTTCTCGAAGAGCCGATCAACGAACTCGGCAGGGATACCCGGCCCCTGATCAGCCACCGCGATCCTTATCCGCCCACCCATCGCCTGGGTATACAGGACGACCTGACTGCCCGCCGGGGAAAACTTCAGCGCATTGGACAGCAGATTGCTCAGCACCTGCTGCAGGCGCAGGGGATCCGCCATCACCTGCGCTGCCGGCCCGCCCGCGTAGCGCAGCTGCACCTCATGCTGACGGGCAAAACCCTGATGGCTGGCGGCACACTCGGCAAGCAGATGGTCCAGATCCAGAAGCTGCGGGATAAAGCTCATCTTGCCCGCAAGCAACTTGTCCATGTCCAGCAGATCGTCGATCAGTTGGCGCAAGCGCTGGGAATTGTTCTGCGCAATCAGCAGCATCTCGCGCATCGCTTCCGGCACAGGCCCCAGCGCCTCACCATTGATCAACCCCAACGAGCCTGCAATGGAGGTCAGGGGGGTGCGTAACTCGTGGCTGACCGTCGAGACGAACTCGCTTTTCATCTGCTCCAGCCGCTTGCGTTGCGTGATATCGGTGATGAAGCCGTGCCAGAGAATGCTGTCATCGGCACGCCGCTGGGGCGCGGCCCTGCCCTCCAGCCAGATGAGGCCCTTCGCGGGGTGAAGAAATCGGTACTCCCTGTGCCAGACACTCAAGCTATCCGCTGACTCCTGGATGCTGGCGGTCACGGCGGGCAGATCATCCGGGTGGATTCGCGCGAAAACGAGACGCGCATCCTCCCTCACCTGCTCGGGCAGCAGTCCGTAAACGTCCTGCAACCCTTCGCTGGCGTAGGGAAAGCAGCTTCGGCCATCGCGACGCAGCTGGAACTGATAGACCACGCCAGGCAGTTGCCCGGCGATATGCTGCAGGCGCTGCAGGGCCTCCTCGCGGTAGCTCAGGTCATTGAGGATGCACAGATACCCCAGCTGCGGACTGCCATCCATGGCAATCGGTGCCAGGCTGAACAACACGGGAATGCGCTGTCCTTTGCGATGCCGCGCATTCAACTCATGCAGGCTAGCCTGCTCGACGCCTGGGCCGGTGAACGACCCGGATGGATCGGGCCGCAGCTGACGCCCCTGATCGGGCAGCACCAGCTCCAGACTTTGACCGACCAGAGCCCCCACCTCATAGCCCAGCAGCGGATGCACCCCCGGGCTGGCCTGGCGAATCACCCCCTCCATGTCGGTGACCAGCACGGCAGTCCCCACACTGCTCAGAATCGCTTTGTGCAGCGCGGCCTGCTCTTGCTGCCGCCGCGTCTGCAAACGCAGCTCGAACAAGCTGATGGTCTGCTGGGCCAGCAACCGCAGGGCGTCCTTCTGCTGCCCACTGAGCTGACGCGGCTGGCGATCGATGACGCACAGGGTGCCCAGGTTGTGGCCCTCCCCGTCAGCCAGCGGCATGCCCGCGTAAAAGCGAATATCCGGGGCACCGGTCACCAGCGGGTTGTGCCTGAAGCGCGGATCCAGCAGGGCGTTTTCCACCTCGAACAGGGTCTCGCCGTTGATCGCGTGAGCACAGAACGCCAACTCGCGCGGCGTCTCAGGGGCGTCCAGGCCCTGCCGGCTCTTGAACCACTGCCGCTCGGCATCGACCAGCGAGATGAGGGCGATCGGTGTTTCGCAAATCTGCGCCGCCAGCGCCGTGATGTTGTCGAACATCGCCTCGGCAGGGGTATCCAGAAGCTCAAACTCGAGCAGCGCGGCGAGGCGCTGGCGCTCATTCGGCGGTGTGGGCGGATGCCCCTGATGCTTGCGTGTCGTCATACCCTGACCACCCTATTGGCGATGGGCAGCTCGAACCAGAAGGTACTGCCCTGCTGCGCCTGTGACTCGTAGCCGATCTGCCCCGACATGGCCTCGACCAACTCCTTGCAGATGGCCAGACCTAACCCGGTACCGCCCTTCTGACGCGCATCGCCGCCATCTGCCTGGGCAAACCGGCTGAAGATGCGGTTCCTGAACTCTTCGTGGATACCAATGCCACGGTCGTTGACACTGATCCTGACACAATCGCCATCGACATGCGCCTGCACCGTCACGACAGATCCGGGGCGGGAAAACTTGGCCGCATTGGAGAGCAGATTGGCCAGAATCTGCGCCAGACGCTGGCTGTCGACAGCGACACTTGCCTCGACAGGCTCCCCGGACAGTTCAAGCACGACCTGATACTGATCGGCATAGGGCTGATTGTGCGCTATCGCATCTTCCAGCAGCGGCCATAAGGGTTGCTCGCGGATGTCGTAACGCATCTTCCCTGCCATCAGCTTTTCCATGTCCAGCAGGTCGTTGATCAGTTCCTGCAAGCGCAGGCTGTTCGAGTGCGCGATGTTCAGCAGTGGTTGCATGGCCTGCGGTACCTCGCCCAGGGCGCCGCCGCTGAGCAAACCGAGAGAACCGGCAATAGCCGTCAGCGGTGTGCGCAGTTCGTGGCTGACACTGGCAATGAACTCGCGCTGCAGCCGCTGGAGTCGCAAGCGTTCGGTAATGTCCTGAAGATGCAGGATGCAGAGCGACTCCCCCGTCGCAGATAGCCCCAGCCAGGAGACATTGCACTCCACATCGACGGCACTCTGCTCTGCGTCGAGCACCTGCATCGTCCAGCCCGCGCGCGCCTGCTCGGCGTTCTGTGCGAGGTGCCGGCGCACGACCTCGCGATCGTCGGGGAGACAGTAGTCGGACAGTGCGGCCCCCAGCAGTTCTCCACGACCGCGCTTGAGGAGCTGGCACAGCGCCTGGTTGGCCTCCACCAGCTGCGCCGAGGCGTTCAACATCGCCATGCCCTGTGGCGCCATGTCGAAGGCTCGCATGAAATCCTGCTGGCTCCGGTTCAGCGCCTGCGCCAGGCTCGCCCGGCGCAGCTGCAAGTGCACCATCCAGCCGGCCAGCAACGTGATCAGCAGGGCGACGCTCCAGCCCAGAGCCCTCGCCAATAGCAAAGAGAGCGCCGGTTGCGGCGCTGCGGCCACCTGAAGCTGCCACTGCGCCCCGGCCAGTGATACCGGCAAGCGCACGCTGTTTGAGGCATCCACAGCCGGGGCATCGAACGGCAGCCAGGCGACGGAGAGATCGCGCTTGCGCGCCAATGCCTGCAAGTGCGCAATAAGCCGATCGAAGTCAATGACCGTGCTGATCAGGCCCCAGTAGCGCTGATCCGGCAGATACACGGGCACCCTGTAGACCAGCCCCCTGCCGCCCTGCACCAGGTTCAGCGGCCCATCCAGGCGCGGCTCACGACTTTCGATGATGCGCTGAATGAGAGGCCACTGCTCGGCAACATCCGGGTAATAGAGGCCCAGCGCCGACTCATTGCCGGCCAGTGGATACAGGAAGGCAATGCGGTTGTCTGGGGCCAAGCCGATATTGCGGATGTGGCGCCCCTGAGCGAAAAGCCCCTGCAGCCAGGGCTGCAGTTCAGCCGCCGCCAGCCGCCCCTGCTTGGCCGGCACATAACTCGCCAGACCACTGGCAAGGTGCAGGCTGGCATTCAGTTCGGCCAGCAGGACCGCCTTCATCTCATAGGCCTGAGCGCGCAGAAAGCGCTGTTCCTCCAGGTGCCGATACTGGCTGTAGCGCCACATCCCCAGCTCAACCAGGCCACCCAGCGTCAGTGCCAGTGCCAAAAGTCCTATACCGGCCAGCAGCCCCGGCCTTCGTGTGGAGCGATTCAAGACTGACGCTCCACCGGCAGCTCCACCCAGAAGGTGCTCCCATACCCCTCGGCCGACTCAAATCCGATCTGCCCCGCCATTCGCTCGGTCAGCTCACGGGTGATCGCCAGCCCCAGACCGGTGCCACCTTTCTGCCGGGTGTCCGTGGCATCCGCCTGCGAAAACTTACCGAAAATGCGCGCGCGAAAGGCGTCGGGGATGCCCACACCACAGTCACGCACACTGATGCGCACCCGCGTGCCGGCCAGGGCCGCAGACACCTCGACCTCGGCGCCCTGCGTGGAGAACTTGGCAGCATTGGACAGCAGGTTCGCCATGATCTGCGCAAAACGCTGCCGATCCACCCGTACGTCGACATCCAGCCGGGGCGGCTGCAGCAGCAGAGCGACCGAGTGCTGCGCGGCATAGGGCTGATTCTGCTCGATGGCCGCCTCCAGTAGCGGCCAGAGCGGCAGGGGCTGCAGGGCAAACGTCATCTTTCCAGCCACCAGCTTGTCCATGTCCAGCAGGTCATTGATCAGTTCCGACAGGCGTTGGCTGTTGCTCTGGGCGATGCGCAACATTTCCCCCATCTGCGCCGGCACTTCGCCCAGCGCGCCGCCATTGATCAGACCCAGCGCCCCGGCAATCGACGTGAGCGGCGTGCGCAGCTCATGGCTGACGGTGGAAACGAACTCGCTCTTCATGCGCTCAATGCGCTTGCGCTCACTGATATCGCGTATGACGGCAATGAAGCGGCGCTGCCCCTGCAAGGTGATCTGCGAGACGGCCAGCTCCATGGTGAACTGCTCGCCATTGCGACGCTGCGCCGGCAGCTCCAGATCCTTACCCAGTATTCGCGGAACACCGCTGTTGCGGTAGGCCGCCAGGTATCCGTCATGTTGCTCGCGGTAACCCGCCGGCATCAGCAGCTTGACGTTATGCCCGATGATCTCCGCTTTTCCGTAACCGAAAATCCGCTCGGCCGCCGGATTGAACGTTTCGATCAGCCCGGTCTCGTCAATCGTCACGATGGCATCGATGACGTTATCCAGCAGGGTACTGAGGTACTCCTCACGCTCGCGCAGCCGCCTGCTCGCTTCGAAGCGCGCCGTGATGTCCTGAATCTGGGAAACAAAGTGCAGCGGCAATCCCCGAGCGTCACGCACCAGCGACACGCTAAGCAGTATCCACAACACCTCGCCACGCTTGTCGATGTAACGCTTCTCCAGCTGGTAGTCGGCAATCACACCCTCCAGCAGCTGTTGCAGCAGCTGCAGGTCCTTGGCCAGGTCGTCGGGGTGGGTGATGTGCTGGAAGTCGAGCCGCACCAGTTCTTCACGGCTGTAACCGAGCATGCGGCAAAGGGCATCGTTGACCTCCAGCCAACGCCCGTCGAGATCAACGATCGCCATGCCCTGAGGGGCGGTGTTGAATGCGCCGCTGAAGCGCCGCTCGCTGACTCGCAGCGCATCCTCAGCCGCCTTGCGATCACTGATGTCCCAGATGAAACCGGACACCCAGAGCAGATTGCCGTCGGCGTCGTATTCTCCGCGCCCCTGCTCCCTCACCCAGACGCTGTGCCCATCGACATGCCGGAGCCGGTAGGTGAGCTCAAATTTTTCATGTCGTTCAATGGCGGCGACGGACTGGTAGGTGATGTGCAGATCATCCGGGTGCACGACACTGGAAAAGCTGCGGACGCGGTTATCGATGAAGTCACTGGCCGGATAGCCGGTCAGCGAGGTGACCTCATCGCTCATGTAGCGCATCGTCCATTGCGCATCGTTCTCACAGCGGTAAACCACACCGGGCAAGTTGGCCACCAGCCCCCGGAAACGGCTCTCGCTCTGCTGCAAGGCGGTGGAAGTGACCTCCAGTTCGGAGATATCGCTGGCAATCCCCAGAAACCCGGAAATCTCGCCCTGGCTGTCGAATATGGCGCTGACCGTCAGGTTCACCCGGCGACAGCTTCCGTCCCTGTGCACATAGGTCCACTGCTCCGTCTGGGGCTCGCCCTGCCGAGCCAGGTGCACGAAAACCTCGAACCCGCTGATATCCCGTCCCACGAGCCGGGACAGCTCACGCCCGCGTTGCTCGACCTCGGCCTCGAGATGGAAGAGCGCCGGCGTCTGCACACCGACCATTTCCTCGGCCCGGTATCCGAGCAGGCGCTCCGCCCCCCGGTTGAACAGGGTGATGAGTCCGTCGGGGGCAGTGGCGATGATGCTGACGCCGGTCGCCGAGTCGAGAATCGCCTGCAGCTGGGCACTGGTCCGGTAGGCCGCCTCCTGCTGCTCGCGCATCTCGGTGATGTCGGCGTGAGTGCCATACATCATCAGCGGCTTGCCATCCGCGGTCCAACTCACCACCCGCCCACGGTCATGGACCCAGACCCAGCGGCCCGACTTGTGGCGCATGCGGCATTGATAGTCATAAAACGGCGTTTCGCCTTTGAAGTGCCGTTCCAGGCGGGCGCCAGACTCTTCGAGGTCGTCGGGATGCGCGTGGCGCAGCCAGGTATTGATGTCGACAGGCTCCAGCTCCGCCAGGCGGTAGCCAATGATCTCGGCCCAGCGTTCGTTGAAAGTGGTCGCCCCCGTCTGAACGTTCCACTCCCAGGTTCCGATGTTGGTACCGTCGATGAAGCTTCTGAGCCGTTCTGTCTGCTCTGTCAGGGCCGCTTCAGCCCCTGACGGATTGCTAGCCTGCATTCGATACACCACTACTGGAGAGCACCATGGGCACAGATTAGTTGAACCGGCTCGGTTGCTGAACCGATGGCGGCCTGACTCATGCTCCCGCTTCCATGGCACGCACGCGATATGCACACCGCCGCGCACGCCAAAGCTGATCACACAGACAAGCCCGGGCAACAGGCACTAAAATCGGGTGCCTTTAGTTAGCCACCTATTCATCAAGGAGCAGCATGCCCTCCGCCAACCCCAGCCGCGGCTACGCCCTCGGCATCGCCGCCTATTTGATCTGGGGTCTGTTCCCACTCTACTTCAAAGCCATCGAGGCCGTGCCGGCGCTGGAGATCATCGCCCACCGGGCAATCTGGTCGGCGCTGTTTGGCGCCCTGCTGCTGGCGCTGTGGAAACACCCCGGCTGGTGGCGCGAACTGCGTGACAATCCCAAGCGCCTGGCGGTGCTCACCGCCAGCGGCCTGCTGATCGCCAGCAACTGGCTGGTGTATGTCTGGGCGGTGAACAACGGGCGCATGCTGGAGGCCAGCCTGGGCTACTACATCAACCCGCTGATCAACGTGCTGCTCGGCATGCTGCTGCTCGGCGAGCGCCTGCGCCGCCTGCAATGGGTGGCGGTGGGGCTGGCCACCCTCGGCGTGCTGCAGCAGCTGTGGCAGGTCGGCAGCCTGCCATGGGTGTCGCTGGTGCTGGCGCTGACCTTCGGCTTTTACGGCCTGATCCGTAAGCAGGCACCGGTGGCCGCCCTGCCCGGCCTGGTGGTGGAAACCTGGCTGCTGCTGCCGCTGGCGCTCGGCTGGCTGTGGCTGCACCCGGCCGCGGCCAGTACCCAGGCCGGCTTCTGGAGCAGCAGCGAGGCGCTCTGGCTGATCGCCGCCGGCCCCATCACCCTGGTGCCGCTGCTGTGCTTCAACGCCGCGGCGCGCCACCTGCCCTACACCACCCTGGGCTTCCTGCAGTACCTGGCGCCGACTCTGGTGCTGCTGCAGGCGGTGCTGCTGTTCGGCGAGACGCTGGAGTCCAGCAAGCTGCTGTCCTTCGTGTGCATCTGGGCGGCGCTGTTCATCTACAGCCTGGACATCTGGCTGGGCCTGCGCCGCCGGGGGCAGGTCGCCTAGAAAACGACCAGCCCGGGCGAAGTCACGCCGGCCGGGGGCTGGCGTGGTTGCTCCCGAGCTTTTCCACAGGACCATCCCCAGGCGCTGTGCACAAACCTGGCGCGCCTGTGCGATTCCTGAGCGAACCGCTGCAGCTCACGCCAAGCGCGGGCTGCAGCAAGGAGTCCGCAGACTGTCCACAGCTCTTTCCCCGTTTCCCGGGGATATCGTTGCCAACCCGCGACCCAGCCTTATCCACCGCAAAGCGCCGGCCAGCCGGCTGATCAGGAAACGCCCAGGTTGCTGCAGGCCGCGCCCGGCCTGGCGCACAGCGATAAGTCCGCCGGCTATCCACAGCTTCATCCCCAGCCTTTGTGCACAAGCGCTTGATATTGCTGGTTTTCTGAGCGATTCGCGGAAGCCCGCGGCAGCCCTGGCGTGCAGCGGCCATCCCCCAGCCTGCCCACAACTTCATCCACAGCTTCCGGGGATATCCACCGGCAGGCGACACTGGTTGAAAATCGTGCAGCAGGCCACAGCTCCCGTCATCCGTGGGGCGAACGGACTTATCCCCACGCCGCCCACAGAGCCATCCCCGCTATTTGTGCACAAGCCCCTGAAGCTGCGGCTTTTTTAACCAGGCATGAAAAAGCCCCGGGGCACTAGGCAGTGCGCCGGGGCTCCCCAGACTATCCACAGCTTCACCCACGCATTCTGGGGATCACTCCTCGCTGCGCAGGTTCAGCTCCACCATCAGGTCGTCGGCCAGGGTTTCCAGCTTGTCCTGCAGCTGGTCCAGCGACAGGTCCAGCGGCACAGCCAGCAGCGCCGTGGCATGGAACAGTGGCTCGCTGCTCATCGGCGCCGGCGCCACCTCGGTGGTCAGGCTCTCCAGGTTGACGCCGTGCTCGGCGAGCAGGCGGGTGATGTCGCGGACGATACCGGGGCGATCGTTACCCACCAGGTCGAGGTGGATGGGCTTCCAAGTGCAGACCGGCTCGATGCCGCTCTCCGCCACCAGCACGCGGATGCCCTGACTGTTCAGGGCCTGCAGGCCTTCGACCAGCTCGTCATAACCCTCGGCGGGCACCGCCACCTTGAGGATGCCGGCGAACTGCCCGGCCATGCGCGACATGCGACTCTCCAGCCAGTTGCCGCCATGCGCGGCGATGCACTGGGCGATACGTTCGACCAGGCCGGGCTGGTCGGGGGCGATGACGGTGAGTACCAGATGATCCACGAGCAACTCCTTGTTCAGGGTCTGAGGCCGAGCCAGTAGGTATAAAACACCTCATCGCGCACATAGCCAAGCTTTTCGTAGAGCGCCTGGCCGGCGACATTGTCCTTCGCCGTCTCCAGCTGCAGGCCGCAGGCGCCGCTGGCCTCGGCATGTTCGCGGGCGGCGTTCATCAGCTGCTCGGCCAGGCCCTGGCGACGTCCGGCCGGATGCACATAGAGGTCGCTGAGGAGGAAAGCCGGCGCCATGTACAGCGAGGCGAAGAAGGGATACAGCTGGACGAAGCCCAGCGTCTGGCCGGCCTGGTCGCGGGCGATAAACAGCACCGAATCGCCGCGCTCAAGGCGTGCGGCGAGGAAGGCACTGACCTCGGGCAGCGGGCGCGGCACCTGGTAGAAGTCCAGATAGCTGGCAAACAGCTCGGCCAGTTCGGGAAGATCGGCGGGTTGGGCACGGCTGATCGGCATACTGCCTCCGGGATCGGCAAAGCACGCAGTATAGGCACAGGCGTGGAGCCCCGTCCGGCAAGGCCCCGGCCGGGCTGTAGGCACGCCGCACGGAGCGACAGGCGAGCACAGTTTGTGACTGATTTTTCCCGACGAGTCATGTAGTATCCGCCGACTCTTACTACATGGCCTTCCGGCCCTGTTCTGCATCAAGTGAGGCAAGCAATGACTGAGCGCGTTCAAGTAGGTGGTCTGCAGGTCGCCAAGGCCCTTTACGACTTCATCAACAACGAAGCCATCCCCGGCACCGGCATCGCTGCCGACAAGTTCTGGGCCGGCGCCGAAGCCGTGATCAACGAGCTGGCTCCGAAGAACCGCGCCCTGCTGGCCAAACGCGACGAACTGCAAGCCCAGATCGACGCCTGGCACCAGGCCCGCAAAGGCCAGGCGCATGACGCCGCCGCCTACAAGGCATTCCTCCAGGAAATCGGCTACCTGCTGCCGGAACCGGCCGACTTCCAGGCCACCACGCAGAACGTCGACGAAGAAATCGCCCGTCTGGCCGGCCCGCAGCTGGTAGTGCCGGTGATGAACGCGCGCTTCGCCCTGAACGCCTCCAACGCCCGCTGGGGCTCGCTGTACGATGCCCTCTACGGCACCGACGTGATCAGCGAAGAGAACGGCGCCGAGAAGGGCAAGGGCTACAACAAGGTCCGCGGTGACAAGGTAATCGCCTTCGCCCGCGCCTTCCTCGACGAAGCCGCCCCGCTGGAAGGCGCTTCCCACGTCGACGCCACCGCCTACGTGGTGAAGAACGGCCAGCTGGCCGTAACCCTGAAGAACGGCAGCGAAGTCGGCCTGAAGAACGCCGCCCAGTTCGTCGCCTTCCAGGGCGAAGCCGCCAAGCCGAAGGCCGTGCTGCTCAAGCACAACGGCCTGCACTTCGAGATCCAGATCGACCCGACCAGCCCGATCGGCCAGACCGATGCCGCCGGCGTGAAGGACGTACTGATGGAGTCTGCGCTGACCACCATCATGGACTGCGAAGACTCCGTGGCCGCCGTCGATGCCGACGACAAGGTCGTGGTCTACCGCAACTGGCTGGGCCTGATGAAAGGCGACCTGGCTGAAGAAGTCAGCAAGGGCGGCAGCACCTTCACCCGCACCATGAACCCGGACCGCGTCTACACCAAGGCCGACGGTTCCGAGCTGACCCTGCACGGCCGCAGCCTGCTGTTCGTGCGCAACGTCGGCCACCTGATGACCAACCCGGCCATCCTCGACGCCGCCGGCAACGAGATTCCGGAAGGCATCCAGGACGGCCTGTTCACCAGCCTGATCGCCATCCACAACCTGAATGGCAACACCAGCCGCAAGAACAGCCGCACCGGCTCGGTGTACATCGTCAAGCCGAAGATGCACGGCCCGGAAGAAGTGGCCTTCGCTGCCGAGATCTTCTCCCGCGTCGAGGACGTCCTCGGCCTGCCGCGCAACACCCTGAAAGTCGGCATCATGGACGAAGAGCGCCGCACCACCGTCAACCTCAAGGCCTGCATCAAGGCGGCCAGCGAGCGCGTGGTGTTCATCAACACCGGCTTCCTCGACCGTACCGGTGACGAAATCCACACCTCCATGGAAGCCGGCGCCATGGTGCGCAAGGCCGCCATGAAGAGCGAGAAGTGGATCGGTGCCTACGAGAACAACAACGTCGACATCGGCCTGGCCACCGGCCTGCAGGGCCGCGCCCAGATCGGCAAGGGCATGTGGGCCATGCCCGACCTGATGGCCGGCATGCTCGAGCAGAAGATCGTGCACCCGATGGCTGGCGCCAACACCGCCTGGGTGCCGTCGCCGACCGCCGCCACCCTGCACGCGATGCACTACCACAAGGTCGACGTGTTCGCCCGTCAGGCCGAGCTGGCCAAGCGCACTCCGGCGTCCATCGACGACATCCTGACCATTCCGCTGGCACCGAACACCAACTGGTCGGCCGAGGAAATCCAGAACGAGCTGGACAACAACTCGCAGGGCATCCTCGGCTACGTGGTGCGCTGGATCGACCAGGGCGTTGGCTGCTCCAAGGTGCCGGACATCAACGATGTCGGCCTGATGGAAGACCGCGCCACCCTGCGTATCTCCAGCCAGCTGCTGGCCAACTGGCTGCGCCACGGTATCGTCACCGAAGCGCAGATCGTCGAGAGCCTCAAGCGCATGGCCCCGGTGGTTGACCGCCAGAACGCCAACGACCCGCTGTACCGCCCGCTGGCGCCGAACTTCGACAGCAACATCGCCTTCCAGGCCGCCCTGGAACTGGTGGTCGAAGGCACCAAGCAGCCGAACGGCTACACCGAGCCGGTCCTGCACCGCCGCCGCCGCGAGTTCAAGGCCGCCAACGGCCTGTAATTCGCCTCAGCAGTGAAAGAACCGCCCTCCGGGGCGGTTTTTTTATATCCGCAGCACGGGCTCGCAACACACCTGACTCTTCACCGAGTTGGCGATGAAGCAGGCTTCATGGGCCGCATGGTGCAGCTGAGCAAACTGCTCCTGCGTCGGGCAGCCGTCCCCGGCGATGCGCACTTCGGGCCGCAGGGTAACCTGCGTCATGGCCAATCGCCCCTGATCATCGCGCGCCATCACGCCTTCTGCGCAGTCGAGGTACTCCTCCACCAGCCACCCGGCCTTGGCCGCCAGGGAAAGGAACCAGAGCATGTGGCAACTGGACAGCGAGGCGACAAAGGCCTCTTCCGGATCCACCGCGGCGACGACGGAGAACGGCACAGGTACGACCTGCGGCGAAGAGGAGGCCGGCACCTCGATGCCCCCGTCGAAACGCCAGACATGAGCGCGGCTGTACTGGTTATCAAGGAAAGGCTGGCCGTCCCTCGACCAACGAATCTGCGAACGGTAGAACGCCATCTAAACCTCCATAGACCCCGCCAAGGGCCGCTGGAGAATCCAACCGCTCAGGGCCAAGCACGCGGAACGATAGCGCGGCAGACAAGGCGCATGCCAACCTGGCTATCGCAACTCCAGACCATGCTTGCGATGCAGCGCCTGCACCCAGCCCTCGCGGTACATCTGCCGCAGGCTGTCCTGCAGGCGCCGCAGCTCGGAGGGATCCATCTGCGGATGGCAGGCGATGTCCTCCATCAGGGTGAGGAAGGGCAGCACCTCGCGCGGCGCCGGGCTGGCCGAGAGCGAGGCGACTACCGCCGAGCTGGTGGCCCACAGCCGCGCGCGGCTGCGCTGCAGCATGCTCAGGTTGAGCGACTCCTTGTTCGAGTAGATCACTTCCAGGCCGACCGTCTGCAAGTACTCGCCGGCGCCCGAGCCCTGGTGGCTGAGGATGCGCAGCCCGCGCGCCTGCTGCAGGCTGCTCAGCTGCAGGTCATCATCGGCCTTGGCATACAGGCCCAGACGCGATACCAGCAACGGCCCGACCCAGGCGAACTGCGGCTCGCGCTCTTGCTGGCGCTCCACCAGCAGGACACAGCTGCGCTCCTGCTGCTGTACCTGGTGCAGGGCGCGCTGCAAAGGCAGAAAGCTCAGGCGGTAGGCGATGCCGGCACGCCGGAACAGCTCGTCGGCCAGCTCAGGCACCAGGCCGGCGCCGCCGCCGTCCGGGCGCTGCTGCACCAGCGGCGCGCGCTCCCAGGCAAACAGTTGCACCTCGGCAGCAGCCAGCGGCGCGCTGAGCAGAGCGACCAGCAGCAGGCTAATCCCACGCACGCAGGGCCTCCTCATAAGGCAGGGTACGCCCGGCAGGCCGCTCATTGTCCAGTCGCGGCCACGGCGCGCCGGGCTGCTTCAACCAGTACGCGGCGCTCCGTGTCGGGTTCAGGCGCGGTGCGCAGGCATGCGTCTGGCGCAAACCGACCTCCTGCAGATGCCGGTCAAAGATGCGCGCCAGGTTGCCCAATGCCTCGGCGGCGCTGATCCGCCCCGCTACCGCCGGATGCAGCTGACGCCACCACAGGCTGGCCATGCCGCTGTAGTCCGGCACATTGGCGCCGGTGGGCGTCCAGCGTCTTGCCGCCCGGCTGCGGTAGAACTCGACCAGCCCGCCCAAACGCGGAGCCTCGCTCAGCAAGGCCGGCGAATCGAGATCGGAACGGCGGATCGGCGTCAGCCCGACCAGGGTCTTGCGCAAGGACACGCTCTTGGCGGTGACGAACTGGGCATACAGCCAGGCGGCCTGGCGCTGACGCAGCGGCGTAGCCTTGAGCAGTGTCCAGGCTCCGACATCCTGGTAACCCGACTTCATGCCCTCCTGCCAATAGGCACCGCGCGGTGAAGGCGCAACCCGCCATTTGGGCTTGCCGTCAGCGGCTACCACCGCGCTGTCCGGCAAGGTGTAGTCGGCAGTAAAGGCGCTGTACCAGAAGATCTGCTGGGCAATATGTCCTTGGGCGGCGACATTGCCGGCCTGGTTGAAGCTCATCGCCTGCGCCTCGGGCGGAGCATAGCGGCGCAGCCAGTCGATGTACTGCTGCAGCGCATAGATCGCTGCCGGGCTATCCAGAGCACCGCCGCGAACCACGCTGGCCCCCGCCGGCCGGCAGGACTCGACACGGATGCCCCAGTCATCCACCGGCACGCCGTTGGGCAACCCCAGATCGGCGACCCCGGCCATGCCCAGCCAGGCATCGGACAGGCGCCAACCGATCGAGGGATCGAAGGCACCGTAGTCCATATGGCCGTAGACACGCTGGCCATCGATTTCGCCGACTTGCTCGGTAAAGAACGCAGCGATGTCTTCATAGGCACTCCAGTTCTGCGGAACATCCAGATCGTAGCCATAACGCTTGCGGAAGGCCCTGCGCAGCTCGGGCCGCTCGAACCAGTCGCGCCGGTACCAGTACAGATTGACGAACTGCTGGTCAGGCAACTGGTAGAGCTTGTTATCAGGGGCGGTGACGAAGGGCAGACCGATGAAGTCGGCCAGATCGAGCGTCGGCGAGGTCACCGCAGCACCTTCGCCGACCATAAAGTCGGACAGCACCAGAACCTGGCCGTCGCGAAAGTGCTGACCGATCAGGTCGCTGTCACTGACATAGGCGTCATACAGCGGCAGGCCGGTCTCCTGCTGGGTGCGCAGCTTGTTGACCACGTCATCCTCGCCACTCACCTCATGGATCACGCGGATGCCGGTGAGGCGGCTGAACAGCGGCGCCAGCACGTTGGCCTCATACCAGTGGGTAGGGATACGCTCGGAGATGACTCGAACCTGGGTACCGGCGAACGGTTTGCCGGCCTTGGCGAACCAGGCCAGTTCGGCCCGCTGTTCGGCAACGGCTAGTGAGCTGGGCTGCAGCTCGGCCATGGCCTCCTGCAGCGGGTCGGCAGCGTGCGTGGCCGTGCTGAGCATCAGGCCAAGCAATATCGCAGCGCGCATCGGCGACTCCTTATTGTTATGTAACGAGTCTAGGCGAGCGCGCGAGCCTGCCGCCAGCAATCTGTGCTTCATTGTCACGGGCGCATTCGCGATTTTGCGGCTATAGAAAATAAAGGGGCGGCCGACAAAACATTTACGGACAAACAGAATACAAATGGTCACAGGATGACCAGCATGTAGCCTTTAGCCACCATGCGTCTTTCTATACAATGCAAGCCCCCACTTGGGTACCTGCCATGCTGAAAAATCTGTCGCTGACCCTGAAGCTGTCGCTACTGCCTGCCGTCGCCCTGCTCGGCCTGTTGTTGTTCGTGGTCTACACCTCGGTTCAGCTGGCGGCCAACGATGCGCGCCTGGACACTCTGGAGAACAACAGTTTCCCCACGCTGGAGAAAGCCGACGCGGTGAATTTCCAGTTCTCCCGCCTACCCGGCATGCTCAACAGCGCCGTGGCAGCCGGTGAACTGGCGACGCTGGACGAAGCGCGCAAGGTTCTGGCCGACATCGCCGGCCTGCAGCAGAGTCTGCAGCCGTTGACCCGTGGCAACGACGAGCGTATCGGCGAGCTCGAAGACTGGCGCAAAGCCATTGGCCGTTACGCCGACAACGCGCTGGCCGCTTCCGAGCAACTGATCAAGGGCAGCGCCAGCTTCGACGACCTGCGCCCCAACCTGGACCGCATGGCCAGCGACCTGGAAGCCGCTCAGAAGCTTGGCTCGGCGTTTCGAGCCAATGCGTATGAGGACTTCCAGAGCACCCTCGGCCAGGCACGCGCCGACAACGCGGCCACCACCCGTACCGGCTACATCCTCAGCGCCGTGCTGGTGGCCCTGGTAGGTTTCGGCGCCCTGATGATCATCCGCGGCATCATGGGCAATGTGCATGGCGTGATCGAGTCGCTGCAGGCCATCGCCCGTGGCGATGGCGACCTGACCCGCCGGGTCAACGTCGACTCGCGCGATGAAATCGGCGAGATGATCCAGCTGTTCAACGGTTTCCTCGACAAGCTACAGGGCACCATCCGCCAGATCATCGAGGCGGCCAGCCCGCTGGGCGGCATGTCCCAGGAACTCTATCGGCTGACCCAGGAATCGAAAGAGAACTCCAGGTCGCAGCAGGGCCATACCGATTCAATCGGTCGTGACATCCAGACCATGACCAGCAGCATCCAGGAAGTGGCGCAGCGCTCGCAGCAGGCTTCGGAAGGCGCCGGCGCCGCCTCGCGCCAGGCCGATACCGCACGCGCCAGTATCGGCAGCCTGTCGACCAGCATCAGCGACCTGGGCAGCAGCGTGCTGGGCGCCGTTCAGGCCATGCAGCAACTGGAAGAAGAGACCCAGCAAGTCGGCTCGGTCCTCACGGTAATCCGCAGCATCGCCGAGCAGACCAATCTGCTCGCCCTCAACGCCGCCATTGAGGCCGCCCGTGCCGGCGAGCAGGGCCGCGGCTTCGCCGTGGTTGCCGACGAAGTCCGCAACCTGGCGCAGAAGACCGCCGCCTCCACCGCCGAGATCCAGCAGATCATCCAGCGCCTGCAGAACAGCGCCAACGGCGTACTGAATGTAATGACGGCCAACGGCGACAAGGCCCAGCACAGCATCGAGCGCTCGGTGGAAGCCACCCGCATGCTTGAATCCATTGCCGTGGCGGTCAGCGAAATCGATGAGCTCAACGCCGGCATCGCCCAGCTCACTCAAGAACAGATAGGTCTTTCCAGTTCCATACAGCAAGACACCCAAGTGTTGCAGCAGGACGCCCAAGCAACCGCCCATGGGGCCGAAGCCACCGCACGCCTCGGCGAGCAGCTGGTCAGCACAGGAGACCACCTGCGCGCGGCGACGGCCCAATTCCGCGTTTAACCTTCTACGGAGCATCACTGCATGACTACAGCCCGCGTTCTCGGTTTGGCCATCTGCCTGGCCAGCACCTCTGCATTCGCGCTGGAACAAGGCGAAGCCCTGATCAATGGCTTCGGCACCGTTGGCGTCACCCATCTGGGCGGCGAAGACGATGGCCGCGGCTATGGCATCTCGGGCCAGACCAACGATTCCTGGCGTGGCGACCAACTGAGCAAGTTCGGCGCCCAGCTGACCTACGGCGTCACCGACACCGTCGGCCTGACCCTGCAGACCACGGCCAAGGCCTACGGCGACGAGTGGAAGGCCAACCTGGAGTGGGCCTACCTGTCGTGGCAAAGCACCGACAACCTGATGGTGCGCGTCGGCCGCCTGCGCACCCCGGTGTACATGTACTCCGAAAGCATCGACGTGGGCTTCAGCTATCCGTGGCTGCGCCTGCCGGACGAGGTCTACAGTCAGGTTCAGCTGTCCAACTATGAAGGCGCGGACCTGGTCTACAACCTGCCGCTGTCCTTCGCCACGCTGTCCTTCCAGCTGGCTGGTGGTATCGCCAAGAACCGCGATTACTACATCTATGACGAAGAGTTCGACATCGACTACGACAACGTCTTCGGTTCCAGCGTAAGCCTGGCCACCAACGACTTCGGTACCTTCCGTGTCGGCTATGTCGAGGCCGACATCAACACCGAGATCGCCGGCAGCTTCACCGACATCTTCGGCAACCCGGACACCGCGACCCTGCTGTCGCTGGACAAGGACAAGGGCAAATTCACCTCGGTTGGCTACCAGTACGATAACGGTACCTGGCTGACTGCCAATGAGTGGACCAGCCGCGTCATCGAGAACGACGGCAGCAACAGCACCGACTCCTTCTACCTGATGGGCGGCCGCCGCTTCGGCGACTTCCTGGCCCATGTCACCTACGCCCAGCTGGACGAAGATGATGGCCGCCAGAGCTCCTGGACCCTCGGTCTGAACTACAACATCCTGCCGACCGTGGTGCTAAAGGGCGAGTACAAGCGCGTCGACACCACCGGCGGTTATGACGGCGTGTTCGTGCGCAACGCCCAGGAGCTGTACGACAACACCGTGTATGAGCGCACCAACGGCCTGGCCGGCGTTCCGGCCCGCAACTACGACGGCGACATCATCAGCGCCGGCATCGACTTCGTATTCTGAGGAGCATGCATATGAAGCAGTCTCTCCGCATTCTCCTCGCCGCCGCGAGCATCGGCGCCGCCGCCCTGGCACAGGCCGAGGTCGCCGTGATCGTCAACGCCGGTGCCTCCGCCGCGCCTTCGCAGGCCGACGTCGCCAACATCTTCCTGGGTAAGAACAAGTCGCTGAAAGGCGTCGACCAGAAGGACTGGAACCCGACCAAGGAGAAGTTCTACGCCGCCGTCACCAGCAAGAACGAAGCGCAGCTGAAGTCCTACTGGTCCGGCCTGGTGTTCACCGGCAAGGGTCAGCCACTGCCGAGCGTAGCCGGTGATGCCGAGGTCGTGGCCAAGGTCGCTGCCGAAGCCGATGCCATCGGCTATGTGGACAAGGCCGCGGTGACCGACCAGGTCAAGGTGCTGTTCACCCTGCCCTGATAGGCTCTTGCATGAGCAAAAAGGCCGATGGGGAAACCCATCGGCCTTTTTCATATCCAGATCAGTCCGGATCGGCGCCTAGCACCACTCGCTTGCCATCAGGGAAGAACAGGCGCTTCAGCTCCTCACCCGGCTCTTCGGCGCGCATGAAGGCCTCGCCAACCAGGAAGGAATAGACCCGGTTGATCTCCATCAGCTCCACATCGGCGCGGGTGAGGATGCCGCTCTCGGTGATCACCAGACGATCACTGGGGATACGCGGCAACAGATCCAGGGTGGTTTCCAGGCTCACCTCGAAGGTGTGCAGGTTACGGTTGTTGATGCCCACCAGCGGGGTGTCCAGGGTATTCAGGGCACGCTCCAGTTCGTCGCCGTCGTGCACTTCCACCAGCACGTCGAGGCCGACATCCTTGGCGGTGGCAGCCAGCTCGGCCATGCGCACGTCGTCCAGCGCCGAGACGATCAGCAGCACGCAGTCGGCGCCCAGAGCACGCGCTTCGACGATCTGATACGGGTCGATCATGAAGTCCTTGCGAATCACCGGCAGGCTACAGGCCGCGCGGGCCTGCTGCAGGTATTCGTCGCCGCCCTGGAAGAAGTCGATGTCGGTCAGTACCGACAGGCAGGCCGCACCACCGGCCTCGTAGCTCCTGGCGATCTCGGCAGGCACGAAGTCCTCGCGCAGCACGCCCTTGCTCGGCGAAGCCTTCTTCACCTCGGCGATCACCGCCGCCTGTTTGCGTGCCACCCGCTCCTGCAGGGCGCGGGCGAAACCGCGTACCGGGTCGGCGGCGCGGGCCGCGGCCTCGACTTCGGCAAAGCTTGCGCGGGCGCGCCGTTCGGCGACTTCCTCGGTCTTGCGGGCGAGGATCTTCTCCAGCACGGTTGGAATGCTCATCCTTCGTTCTCCACGCGGAACACGGCGGTAAAGGACACCAGCTCGTCCAGCTTCTCCCAGGCCAGGCCGGTGTGCAGGGCATCCTGCGCCAGCTGCACGCCTTCCTTGAGGCTGGTGGCGATGTCGGCGGCGTACAGGGCAGCGCCGGCGTTGAGCACGATCATGTCGGCAGCCTTCTGGCCGTTGTCGGTCTTGCGCTTGCCCAGCGCATCGCGGATCAGCGCCAGCGAGTCCTGCGCGTCCTCCACGGTCAGGCCGATCAGGGTCTGGCTGCGGATGCCGAAGTCTTCCGGCTGGATGCGGTACTCGCTGATCACCCCGTCCTTGAGCTCGGCGACATGGGTCGGCGCGGCCAGACTGATCTCGTCCAGGCCGTCCTGCGCATGCACCACCAGCACGTGCTGGCTGCCGAGGCGCTGCAGCACTTCGGCCATCGGCCGGCACAGGGCCTGGCTGAACACGCCGATCACCTGGTGCTTGACCCCGGCCGGATTGGTCATCGGGCCGAGCATGTTGAACACGGTGCGCAGACCCAGCTCGCGGCGCGGGCCGATGGCATGCTTCATGGCACCGTGATGGGCCGGGGCGAACATGAAGCCGACGCCGACGCTCTCGACGCAACGCGCCACCTGCTCGGGTTTGAGGCTCAGGTACACACCCGCAGCCTCCAGCAGGTCGGCGCTGCCGCTCTTGCCAGAGACCGCGCGGTTGCCATGCTTGGCCACCTGACCGCCGGCCGCGGCGACCACGAAGGCAGCGGCAGTGGAGACGTTGAACACGTTCATGCCATCGCCACCGGTGCCGCAGGTGTCAACCAGACGCTCGGCGTCGATGCTCACCGGCGAAGCCAGCTCGCGCATCACGGTGGCGGCCCCGACGATCTCGTCGATGGTCTCGCTCTTCATGCGCATGCCCATGAGGAAGGCGCCGATCTGCGCGTCGGTGCACTGGCCGGTCATGATCAGGCGCATCACGTCCTGCATCTCGGCGGTGGTCAGATCGAGGTTGTTGACCACCCGATTGAGGGCTTCCTTGATGTCCATCAGCGCACTCCGCCTTGCTGTTTGAGGAAGTTGGCGAACAGTTCGTGGCCCTGTTCGGTGAGGATGGATTCCGGGTGGAACTGCACGCCCTCGATGTTCAGGGTCTTGTGGCGCAGGCCCATGATCTCGTCCACCGAGCCATCGGCATGCTGGGTCCAGGCAGTCATCTCCAGGCACTCCGGCAGCGTCTCGCGCTTGACCACCAGGGAATGGTAGCGGGTCACGGTCAGCGGCTTGTTGAGGCCGGCGAACACGCCCTTGTCCTCGTGGAACACCGGGCTGGTCTTGCCGTGCATCACCTGGCGCGCGCGCACCACATCGCCACCGAAGGCCTGGCCGATGCTCTGGTGGCCCAAGCACACGCCGAGGATCGGCAGCTTGCCGGCAAAGTGCAGGATGGCCTCGATAGACACCCCCGCCTCGGTCGGCGTGCACGGGCCGGGCGAGACCACGATACGCTCGGGCTTGAGCGCCTCGATCTCGGCGACCGTCAGTTCATCGTTGCGGATCACGTGGACATCGGCACCCAGCTCGCCCAGGTACTGCACCACGTTGTAGGTAAAGGAGTCGTAGTTGTCGATCATCAGCAGCATGGTGGGGCCCCTTACTCTACGGACTGTTCGGCGAGGCTGACCGCGCGGAACATGGCGCGGCGCTTGTTCAGGGTTTCTTCCCATTCCAGGGCCGGCTGCGAATCGGCGACGATGCCGGCACCGGCCTGCACGTGCAGTTCACCGTCCTTGATCACCGCGGTACGGATGGCAATCGCGGTGTCCATGTTGCCGTTCCACGCCAGGTAGCCCACGGCGCCGCCGTAGACGCCACGCTTGACCGGCTCCAGCTCGTCGATGATCTCCATCGCGCGCACCTTGGGCGCACCGGACAGGGTGCCGGCCGGCAGGATGGCGCGCAGGGCGTCCATGGCCGACAGGCCTTCCTTCAGATGGCCGGTGACGTTGGAGACGATGTGCATGACGTTGGAATAGCGCTCGATGACCATCTGTTCGGTGACCTTCACCGTGCCGGTGGTAGAGACCCGGCCGACATCGTTACGGCCCAGGTCGATCAGCATCAGGTGCTCGGCGATCTCCTTGGCGTCGGACAGCAGGTCCTTTTCCAGGTCCAGGTCCGCTTCCTCGGTGGCGCCGCGCGGGCGGGTGCCGGCGATCGGGCGCACGGTGACCAGGTTGTCCTCGACCCGCACCAGCACTTCCGGCGACGAGCCGACAACATGGAAGTCGCCGAAGTTGAAGAAGTACATGTAGGGCGTCGGGTTGATGCAGCGCAGTGCGCGATACAGGTCGATCGGCGCGGCCTGGAACGGGATCGACATGCGCTGGGAAATCACCACCTGCATGCAGTCGCCGGCCAGGATGTATTCCTTGATGGCGCCGACCGCCGCCTCGTAGTCGTCACGCTTGAAGCTGGAGACGAAGTCCGGCTCCTTGCCCGCCGGCTTGCTCAGGTCCACGCCCAGGCGCGGGGTGATCGGCTGGCGCAGCTTGTTCAGCAGCTCGCGCAGCTGCGCCTGGCCCCGTTCGTAGGCCTCGGCCTGGCTGGGGTCGGCGAGGACGATGGCGTGCATCTTGCCGGCCAGGTTGTCGAACACCACCACGGCATCCGAGACCATCAGCAGGATATCCGGGGTGCCCAGCGGATCGGGGTTGGGGCACTGCGCCAGCTTCTTCTCCACGTAGCGCACGCTGTCGTAGCCAAAGTAGCCGACCAGGCCACCGTTGAAGCGCGGCAGACCGGGGATGGTGGGGACGTTATAGCGCGCCTTGAACTGCTCGACGAAGGCCAGCGGGTCTTCGCTTTCCAGGCTCTCCACCTCGATGCCGTCGACACGCACGCTGACATGGTGGCCATGCACGCGCAGCACGGTGCGCGCCGGCAGGCCGATGATCGAGTAGCGCCCCCATTTCTCGCCGCCCTGCACGGATTCCAGCAGGTATGAGTTGGGGGTGTCGGCCAGCTTGAGATAGATCGACAGCGGGGTGTCGAAGTCAGCCAGGGTTTCGAAAGCCAGCGGGATGCGATTGAAGCCGTCGGCGGCCAAGCGCAGGAATTCTTCGCGGTTCATGAAAAACAGCCTCGTGGAGGAGGAAAATCGGGAGTCAGGCAAACGCGCCGGAACCAGCCGGCCAGGAAAAGTCAGGCGCGCCAGCGCCAGCGGGCCAGGGCCTTGATGACTTTCATCCATTGTTTGCTGGCAACTACCACGATGCTGTCTCGATGCGGCGGGTATTCAGGAGAGTCCGGCGACATTAGCGCAGCGTCATCGACCGTGCAACCGGGCAGCAGCTGGCGCAGGTCATCGAGCACCCGCGTCGGCCCCTCTTCCGCGATCGGCCGGCCATGGTTGTAGCCGTAGCTCAGCGCCACGCAGGGCACGCTGGCGGCGCGGGCGGCCAGCACGTCGTTGCGCGAATCACCGATGAACAGTGCCTGCTGCGCCTCGACGCCGGCCAGGCGCATAACGAACAGCAGCGCGGCAGGGTCCGGCTTCTGCTGCGGCAGGGTGTCGCCGCCGATGATCCAGCGGAAATAGCGACCCAGTTTCATCTCGTCCAGCAGCGGGGCGACGAAGCGCTCCGGCTTGTTGGTGATCAGCGCCAGCTCCACGCCCTGCTGCTTGAGCCACTTGAGCGTGGTGCGCACGCCGGGGTAGACCGAACTCAGCGCGTGGTTGTCGGCATAGGCCTCGTTGAACAGCTCCAGCGCCTGCTGGGTCTCGGCCTCGCCGATGGCGGCATGCTCGATATCGCCGGCCAGAGCACGCCGCACCAGCACGCGCGCGCCGTTGCCGACCCAGTCGCGCACCCGCTCGACACCGGCGGCCGGGCGACCGAGCTGGAGCAGCATGCGGTCGACCGCGGCGGCCAGGTCCGGCACCGAATCCACCAGGGTGCCATCCAGGTCGAACATCACCAGGCGCGGCAGGCGCCCCTCGAACAGCTCGAAGATCACGCGCGCACCTGAGCCAGTTCGGCGCGCATGGCGTCGATCACCGTCTTGTAGTCCGGCTGGTTGAAGATGGCCGACCCGGCGACGAAGGTGTCGGCGCCCGCGGCGGCGATCTCGCGGATGTTCTGCACGTTGACCCCGCCGTCGATCTCCAGGCGGATGTTGTAGCCGGAGGCGTCGATCAGCGCGCGAGCCTCGCGCAGCTTGTCGAGGGTGCCAGGGATGAACTTCTGCCCGCCGAAGCCTGGGTTGACGCTCATCAGCAGGATCATGTCGACCTTGTCCATCACGTACTTCAGGCAGTCCAGCGAGGTCGCCGGGTTGAACACCAGGCCGGACTTGGCGCCGCCGTCGCGGATCAGCTGCAGGGAACGGTCGATGTGCAGGGTGGCCTCCGGGTGGAAGGTCACGTAGGTCGCGCCGGCGTCGATGAAGTCGCCGATGATGCGGTCGACCGGCGACACCATCAGGTGCGCGTCGATCGGCGCGGTGATGCCGTACTTGCGCAGCGCCGAGCAGACCATCGGGCCGATGGTCAGGTTGGGCACGTAGTGGTTGTCCATCACGTCGAAGTGGACGATGTCGGCGCCGGCGGCGAGGACCTTGTCGACTTCCTCGCCCAGGCGGGCGAAATCGGCGGAGAGGATCGACGGAGCGATGGCGAAGGGTTGCATGGCGGCCTCAGGCGTGAATCGGAAAGGCGCGATTGTAGCCTGAGTCGGGGGGCGGGGCAGTTGTCGTATGTCAGCTAACGGGGGCGACATTGGTCGGGGGCGGCAGCCCCGCAACCCGTCGCCCCGGCGCTGCAGGGCTTATTCCGGCACGGCGGTGCGCATCTTCTCGCTACGCCCGCGCAGCCATTCCAGGGTCAGCAGCATGATGATCGAGAAGGCGATCAGCAGGGTCGCGGCGGCGGCGATGGTCGGCGACAGGTTCTCGCGGATACCGCTGAACATCTGCCGTGGCAGGGTGGCCTGCTCGGGGCCGGCGAGGAACAGGGTCACCACCACTTCATCGAACGAGGTGGCGAAGGCGAACAGCGCGCCGGAGATCACCCCGGGAGCGATCAGCGGCAGGGTCACGCGGCGGAACGCGGTCAGCGGCGAGGCGCCCATGCTGGCAGCGGCACGCACCAGGTTGTAGTTGAAGCCCTGCAGCGTCGCGGACACGGTGATAATCACGAAAGGCACGCCAAGCACCGCGTGCACCAGGATCAGCGAGGTGTAGCTGTTGCCCAGGCCCATCGGCGCGAAGAACAGGTAGCTGGCCACACCGACGATCACCACCGGGGCCACCATCGGCGAGATCAGCAGGCTCATCACCAGCGCCTTGCCGCGGAATTCGCCGCGGGTCAGACCGATCGCCGCCAGGGTGCCGAAGACCATTGCCAGCACCGTGGCGGCCGGCGCCACGATCAGGCTGTTCTTCAGCGAGCGCATCCACTCGGCGGAGGTGAAGAAGTCTTCGTACCAGCGCAGCGAGAAGCCCTGCAGCGGGTAGACCAGGAAGCTGCCGGAGTTGAACGACAGCGGGATGATCACCAGCACCGGCAGGATCAGGAACAGCAGCACCAGCGCGCACAGGCCACGATGGGTCCAGAACCAGGCGCGCTCGACGGGGGACTTGTAGGGGCTCAGCATCTGCATTCTCCAATCAATCTCTAGCGGGGCCTCGCCCCTCTCCCGCCCTGCGGGCAGCCTCTCCCCAGAGGGGTGAGGGTCATCTTCGCCCCCTCTCCCGTTCACGGGAGAGGGGCCGGGGCGGCCCGCGCAAGGGAGAGGGATGCGTTGGCAAATCCCCTCTCCCGCCCTACGGGCACCCTCTCCCCGAAGGGGCGAGGGTCATCAGTTGGCCTGCTACGCAGGCCTTTTTATCCCAAGCGCAGGCGGCTCGCGCCCACCAGCCAGCTGTACACCACATAGAGCAGCATGGTCGCCAGCAGCAGCAGGCCGCCGAGGGCCGTGGCCATGCCCCAGTTGATGGTGCTGTTGGTATAGAAGGCGACGAAGTAGCTGATCATCTGGTCGCCCGGGCTGCCCAGCAGCGCCGGGGTGATGTAGTAGCCGATGGACAGGATGAACACCAGCAGGCAACCGGCGCCGACGCCGGCCAGGGTCTGCGGGAAGTACACCCGCCAGAAGCTGGCGAACGGGTGGCAACCGAGCGAGATCGCGGCGCGCATGTAGGAAGGCGAAATGCCCTTCATCACGCTGAAGATCGGCAGGATCATGAACGGCAGCATGATGTGCACCATGGCCACGTAGACGCCGGTGCGGTTGAACACCAGCTGCAGCGGCTGGTCGATCACGCCCATGGCGATCAAGGCGCTGTTGATCAGGCCGCCGGACTGCAGCAGCACGATCCAGGCCGCCACGCGCACCAGGATCGAGGTCCAGAACGGCAGCAGCACCAGGATCATCAGCAGATTGCTGGTGCGGGTCGGCAGGTTGGCCAGCAGGTAGGCCAGCGGGTAGGCCAGCACCAGGCAGATGGCGGTGATCACCAGGCCCATCCAGAAGGTGCGGGCGAAGATGTCCAGGTAGATGGCCTGGTCCGGGGTGGCGGACGCCAGCTCGCCGAGGTCGTCGATGCGGTGATCGAGCGACGCCAGCAGGAAATAGGAGGTGACGCCACTGTCGTTGCGGCGGATCACCTGCCAGTAGGCCGGGTCGCCCCAGCGCTCGTCGAGGTTCTCCAGCGCATCTTTAAACGAGGCAGGCTCCTGCTTGAACGGCAGGGCACGACCGGTCTTGGCCAGCAGGCTGCGGTAGCCAGCCAGCTCCATGTTCAGACGCTTGGACAGATCGCCAATGGTCTGGTTCTTGCGCGCGTCAGCCAGGTCCAGGGCCAGGGCGCGGTACACCGACTCATCCGGCAGACCACGGCCATCCCAGGTGGAAATGGCTTCGACGGTGCGCGGCAGGCTGCCGACCACCTCGGGGTTTTCCACGCTCTTGTACAGCAGCACGCCGATCGGCAGGAGGAATACCGCGAAGAGAAACACCAGCAGCGGCAGGATCAGACCCTGAGCCTTGAGCCGGTTGATGCGCTCGGCGCGGGCCAGCTTCTGCTTCAGCGTCAGACCGGCGAATTCGGTGAGGGAAACGGTAGTGGCCATCGCAGGCTCCAGAGACACCGGGACAAAGCGCCCTCGCCCAACGGCGGGCGAGGGTTCGGAGGGACGGGGGAGCGTCCCTCCAACCAACTCCCCTTCACCAGGAAGGGGCACTGCACGGGATGCTTACTTCGCCGCCCAGGCGTTGAAGCGCTGCTCCAGCTGCTCGCCGAAGTCGGCCCAGAAGGTCACGTTCATGGCCACCTGGTTGGCGATGTTTTCCGGCGTGGTCGGCATGTCCTTGAGCAGCGCCGGGTCGAGCAGCTCGACGGCCTTCTTGTTGGCCGGGCCGTAGGCGATGTTCGAGGAGTAGACCTTCTGCTGCTCGGGCTGCACGCTGAAGGCGGCGAAGGCCTTGGCGGCGTCGGCATCCTTGGCGCCTTTCGGGATGGCCCAGGAGTCGAAGTCGTAGATGCCGCCGTTCCACACCACCTTGAGGTTGCTCTCCTTCTGTACCGCGGCGATGCGGCCGTTGTAGGCGGAGCTCATGACCACGTCACCGGAGGCGAGGAACTGCGGCGGCTGGGCGCCGGCTTCCCACCACTGGATGTGCGGCTTGATCTCGTCGAGTTTCTTGAACGCGCGGTCCTGGCCTTCCTGGGTGGCGAGCACGGTGTAGACGTCTTTCGGCGCCACGCCGTCAGCCATCAGGGCGAACTCCAGGGTGTACTTGGCGCCCTTGCGCAGGCCACGCTTGCCCGGGAACTTGGCGACGTCCCAGAAATCGGCCCAGCTGGCCGGTGCGGCGGACAGCTTGTCGGCGTTGTAGGCGAGCACCGTGGACCAGACGAAGAAGCCCACGCCGCAAGGCTGGATGGCGCCTTCGATGAAGTCGTCGGGGTTGCCGAACAGGGCCGGGTCGAGCTCCTCGAACAGGCCCTCGTCGCAACCACGGGTCAGCTCGGGCGACTCCACTTCGACCAGGTGCCAGGACACGCTGTTGGTGTCGACCATGGCTTTGACCTTGGCCATCTCGCCGTTGTACTCACCGGCGATGATCTTACCTTTGCCGGCCGCTTCCCACGGCTCGTAGAAGGCCTTGGTCTGGGCGTCCTTGTTGGCGCCACCGAAGGAAATCACCGTCAGGTCGGCGGCCATTGCCTGGGCCGCGCCGAGCAGGCCGAGGGCCAGGGCGCCGTAACGGGTACTGTGACAGAAGATGCTGCGGAAATTGCTCATTGTTGTTTTCTCCACTGTGCAGGGTTGGTAATGCCTGGCGCCGTCACTCGACGATCAGAGGGTCTAGCGCCCTTACGTGCTCCACGTGCCAGCCGAGCGGCACCACGTCGCCCACGCCCAGGGCGGGGTCGAGCTCGGCGATCGGCTGCTTGACGAAGAAATTGGGATTGCCGCAAACCTCCATGCGGATGCGCACGTGGTCGCCCAGGTAGATGAACTCGGCCACCCGGCCGCTGAAGCGGTTGGCGCAGCTCTCGCTGGCGCCGTTGATGCGCACCCGCTCGGGACGGATCGACAGGCTGACCGGCTCACCCGGCGCGCCGACCTTCACCGCCAACGCCTGCACTTCCTCACCACGCGCGGTGCGCACGGTGCAACGCTCGCCATCACGGCTGACCAGCTCGCCGGCCAGGCGGTTGTTCTCGCCAATGAAGTGGGCAACGAAGGTGTTGCAGGGCGCCTCGTAGAGGTCACGCGGCGGAGCGATCTGCTGGATCTCGCCCTGGTGGAATACCGCCACGCGGTCGGACATGGTCAGCGCCTCGCCCTGGTCGTGGGTCACGTAGACCACGGTCACGCCCAGGCGCTGGTGGATGTGCTTGATCTCCATCTGCATGTGCTCGCGCAGCTGCTTGTCGAGCGCGCCGAGCGGCTCGTCCATCAGCACCAGCTGCGGCTCGAACACCAGGGCGCGGGCCAGCGCCACGCGCTGTTGCTGGCCACCGGAGAGCTGCGCCGGGTAGCGGTTGCGGAAGTTGTCGAGCTGCACCATGGACAGTGCGCGCTTGACCCGCTCGGTGATGTCGGTCTTGTTCATGCCGCGCACGGTGAGCGGGAAGGCCAGGTTCTCGGCCACCGTCATGTGCGGGAACAGCGCGTAGTTCTGGAACACCATGCCGATGTCGCGCTTGTGCGGCGGCACGTTGTTGATGGCGCGCCCGGCCAGGAGGATCTCGCCGGCAGTGGGCGTCTCGAAACCGGCCAGCATCATCAGGCTGGTGGTCTTGCCGGAGCCGGACGGACCGAGCAGGGTGAGAAACTCGCCCTTGCGGATGTCCAGGTTGAGGTCTTTGACGATCAGGCTTTCGCCGTCGTAGCTCTTCTGCACGCCCTTGAAACTGACGAGCACATCGCTGGAAGCATTCTCGGCCATCACACACCTTTGTTCTTGTTGCCGTGCGCTAAGACTAGAAAGCCCAGCAGCCGACGCAAATCGGGCGGTATGAGAGATTGCTATAAGACAGACGGAGGAGGCGCTGTAGGGATCGCCCTACAACGCCCGAGACAGGGTCAGCGCTCGGCCCAGCGAGCGAAGCGCTCTTCCAGGGCGGCGCCATTGGCGGCCCAGAAGGCGGCATCCATGCCCACGCCACCTGCCAGGTTCGCCGGTGCGGTGGGCAAGTTGGCGCTGACCTTGGGGTCCAGCGCGGCGATGGCCTGGCGGTTCACCGGGCCGTAGGCGATCTTCTCGGCGAAACTGCGCTGGGGTTCAGGCTGGCTGGCGAAGGCGACGAAGCGGCGCGCCTGCTCGGCCTTGCTGATGCCCTTGGGCAGCGCCCAGTAATCGAAGTCGTAGATACCGCCATTCCAGCTCAGGGCCAGCTGCGGCTGTTCGGCCTGGGCCACGGCGACCCGGCCGTTGTAGGCCGAACTCATCACCACGCGACCGTCACCGAGCAGGCGGATCGGCTCCACGCCGGTCTTCCACCAGTGCAGCTGCGGCTTGAGCTGGTCGAGCTTGCGGAAGGCGCGATCCTGGCCCTCGGCGCTGGCCAGCACGCGGTACACGTCCTTGGCCGGCACGCCGTCGGCCATCAGGGCGAATTCCAGGTTGTACTTGGCGCCCCAGCGCAGGCCGCGCTTGCCGGGGAAGCGCTGGGTATCCCAGAAATCGGCCCAGCCCTGCGGCGCCCCCTTCAGCGTGCTGCCGTTATACGCCAGCACCGTGGACCAGACGAAGATGCCGACGCCGCACGGCTGCACGGCGCCGGGCAGGTAGTCGGCAGCATCACCGAGCAGGCTGGCATCGAGCTGTTCGAACAGGCCTTCCTCGCAGCCGCGCGCCAGCTCCGGCGCCTCCACCTCGACCACGTCCCAGGACACATGGCTCATCTGCACCATCTTGCGCAGCTTGGCCAGGTCGCCGTTATAGGAGCCGTGCACCACGCTGGTCCCGGTGGCCTGCTTGAAGGGTTCGTAGAAGGCGGCGCGCTGCGCCTCCTTGTTCGCCCCGCCGAAGGAAATCACCGTCACGTAGTCGGCGTGGGCCGGCAGCGCAGCCGCCAGCAGACTGCCTGCAAGGTACTTCTTGTACATCTTGTCCACCATTGCATGGATGCCCTGTGAGCGGGCGAAAGGCGCGCACCAGAGCGGCCGCCACGAAAGCTGACCAATCAGCCACGAAGCGACTGCAATGTAAAGAGGGACAAATGAGGTGCTTGTCTCAGATCAACTTGTGCTCGACCGCGTACTTCACCAGATCGGCCACCGAGTGCAGGTTGAGCTTCTGCATCAGGCGCGCCTTGTGGGTGCTGACGGTCTTGCTGCTGACCGACAGGTGCTGGGCGATCTCGTTGACCCCCTCACCGCGCACCAGGCGCTCGAACACCGAGAACTCGCGCTCGGAGAGCAGCGAATGCGGCGGCCGCGAATCGGTCAGGCCCACCTCGAAGACCATGCGGTCGGCCAGCTCGGGGTCGATGTAGCGCCCGCCCGCGGCGACCTTGCGGATGGCGGTGAGCAGCAGGGCCGGGTCGCTGTCCTTGGTCGCGTAGCCGGCCGCGCCGATCTTCAGGGCGCGAGCGGCCATCTGCGCTTCGTCATGCATGGACAGCACCAGCACCGCCGGCGGATGGGTCAGCGCACGGATGCGCGGGATGGCCTCGAGACCGTTGACGCCGGGCATGGAGATGTCCAGCAGCACCACTTCGCAGGGCGTGTGGCGCAGGGTTTCCAGCAGTTGTTCGCCATTGCTGGCCTCGCCGGCCACCTGCAGATCCTTGGCCAGGCCGATCAGTTGCTTGATGCCCTCGCGGACGATGGTGTGGTCCTCGGCCACCAGTACTCGAATCACGCTACCACCTCTTCATCCAGAGCTACCCGCACCACCAGCGTGGTGCCCTCGCCCGGCGCGCTGTCCAGCACCAGGCGGCCACCGAGCATCAGCACGCGCTCGCGCATGCCGACCAGGCCGAAGGATTGTGCGCGCTGCGCCTGCGGATCGAAACCCCGACCATCGTCACTGACACGCAGGCACAGCTCGCCCCCCTGCACCTCCAGGGCGATCTCCACCGTGTGAGCCTTGGCATGACGCAGCACGTTGGTGAGCGCCTCCTGCAGCACACGGAACAGGCCGATGGCCTTGGCATCGGACAGCTGCGGCAGCTGCTCCGGCACCTGCACCAGGCAGGGGATACCACTGCGCGCCTCGAAGCGCCGCGCCTGCCATTCGATGGCCGAGCCGATACCGGCATCGAGGATCGGCGGGCGCAAGGCGGTGGCCACGTCGCGGACCAGTTGAAAGAGGTTGGCGATCAGCTTCTTCATGCTATCCAGGCGCGCCTGCAGGCCGGGATCGAGGCCGGCGTAAGCCAGCTCGCACATGGAGGTTTCCAGCTTGAGCACGGTGAGTACCTGGCCCAGCTCGTCATGCACCTCGCGGGCAATGCGCGCCTTTTCCTCCTCGCGCACGCTCTCCAGGTGCGCCGACAGCTCGCGCAACTGGGCCCGCGACTCGGCCAGTTCCAGCTCGATCGCCTTGTTGTCGCTGATGTCCCACACCACGCCGTCCCACACCACATGCTCGGTGCTCAGCTGGCGGGCGCTGGCCTTGATGTCGGCCCAGCGCACGCGACCGTCGCGGGTAAGGATGCGGCCCTGCCACTGCCAGTCGCCGGCCGCCTCGATGGCGGCATCCTGGGTGGCGTGATAGGCGGCGCGATCCTCTGGATGGACCAGGCTGCGGATGCCGAAGTCAGTCGCCATGATGGTCGCCGGCGGGTAACCGACCAACTGTTCGCTACCCTCGCTGATGAAAGCGAAATCCACCAGCGCCCCCGGACGCGGGCGTTCCAGGCGGAACACCAGGCCCGGCACATTGCCGGCGATACCCTTGAGGCGCGCTTCGCTCTCCTCAAGTGCGGCCCGGGCACGGCGGCGCTCGGTGACGTCGGTGAGGTAGACCACCAGGTACTCGGCCTCGCGAAAGCGCAGGAAGCCCAGGGTGACATCGGCCGGCATGGTGCTGCCGTCGGCACGCTGGCAGCTGCTCTCGAAACTCAGCGCGCCTTCCTCGTGCTGGCGTACGCGCTTCCACAGATTCAGCCAGCGGTCCATGCCGAGAGTCGGCTCGAACTCCTGCAGGGCCCGGTCGACCATGGCCTGCGGGGTGTAGCCGAGCATCTCGGCGACCGCCTGGTTGGCATAGCGGACGCGGCTGTCCCAGTTGACCCAGAGGATGCCCACCGTACTGTGGTCGAGGGAGAACTGCGCCAGGCGCAGGGCCTCCTCGGCCACCTCGCGCTGAGCCAGGGTCTGCCGCGCTTCCAGCAGGCGTTTCTCCAGCCGCCCACGCTGGCGCCGCAGCACACTGAGCAGGAGGATGCAGACCGCCAGCAGCAGGCCGAGCAGGATGCTCAGGCTGCGCCAGAACAGCGGGGATTCGCCGAGGCCCGGCTTCTTCGCCGTCAGCCAGCGCTGCTGAAGCTGCTCCAGCTGTTCGGCCGGCAACTGGCGCAAGCCGGCATCGAGGATGGCGCCCAGCTGCGGCCAGTCGGGCCGGGTACCGAAGCGCAGCAACTGCGGCAGGCCGACGTCGGCAATGATCGCCAGGCGCGAGTAATCGCTCTCCTGGCTCAGCCGGCTGAGCTGTGCCTGATCCACCACCGCGTAGCGCGCCCGCTGTTCGACTACCGCCTGCAGTGCCTGGCGGGCCGAAGGCTGGGGTTGCAGGTGCAGGTTGAAGTAGTTGCTGCGCAGGTAGTCGGCCACCGCGCTGGGTACACGCACGGCAATCGGTTCGCGCTCACCCAGACGCTCCAGTTCGACGCTGACCTCGCCCAGGCGCTCCCCCACCAGCAGGTGCGGAATGCGCAGGTAGGGGTCGCTGTAACGCCACAGGCGCAGGCCCGCAGGCGTTTGCACCTGCCCGGGGGCAAAGTCGATGCGCCCGTCACGCAGGGCCTGCTCCAGTGCGGCCTGGGTCTCGAAGCTGCGCCAGCTGAGCGTGATGCCGAGCGACGAGGCCAGGGTCTCGGTCAGCTCCACATTGAGCCCGCCCAGTTGCTGTTGGCGCCGCTGATACTCGGCATAGGGCGCCTGCAGCACTACCCCGGCGCGCAGCCGCGGATGCTCGGCCAGCCAGGCATGCTGGGCCGCATCCAGCTCGACTGCCTGCCCCAGCAGCGGACACAGCAGCAACAGCCAACAGACCACACGTATCCTGCGCACGACGCCCATCCACCTCATCAAGCCCGCCCCTACCTTACCTGACAAACCGCGAGTAAGCGCTTAGGCTGCAGGAATCATCCCCCAAGTGAAGTGTTGAGATGCGCCGTCCAGTCCTGCCGACACTCCTGGCCCTGAGCCTGACTCTCGCCCTGCCCCTGCATGCCGAGGAAACCACTCCCACCGAACCACCGGCCGAGCCCGCCGCCAGCGAGGCCCCAGCGCCAGCGGAAGTGCCGCGGGCACCCCTGGAGGAGCGCAGCCAGGACAGCGCCGAAGCACTCGAGCGCCAGCTGCCGAAGGGTGAGCAACAGATGCTGCAGGCCGGCGACGAGTCATTCCTGGCGCTGTGGAAACCGGCCAATGCGCCCGAGGCCAAGGGCATGGTGCTGCTGATTCCGGGCGCCGATGAAAGTGCCGACTGGCCGAAAACGATCAAACCGCTGCGCCTCAAGCTGCCAGATATTGGCTGGAGTACGCTGAGCCTGAGCCTGCCGGACAGCAGGGATGCGCCGCTGCCGGAGGCGGTGCTGCCGCGCACGCCCGAGCCGGTGACCGTCGATACCGCCAGCCAGCCTGCCGAAGGCGCCGAGCAGGCCCCCAGCGAGACCACTGACACCGCTGCGCCAGCAGAGGCAGCCCCCACGCCGCCGCCCGCGCCAGCCCCCGTCGATCCGGCCGAGCGCATTTTTGCCCGCATCCAGGCCGGCATCGCCTTCGCCGAACAGCAGGACGCCAAGAACATCGTGCTGCTCGGCCATGGCGCGGGTGCCTACTGGGCGGCGCTCTATCTCAAGGAGCGCAAGCCCGAGGCCGTCAAGCAGCTGGTGGTCGTGGCAGCGCAACTGCCCGCCGGGCAGACTCCGCCCCTGGAGGAGCTGATCCCCGGCCTCAAGCTGGCCACCGGCGACTTCTTCTACAAGGACCAGGCCGCCGACCGTGGCAGCGCCGTGCGGCGCAAGCAGGCCAGCAAACGTCTGGCCCACGACAGCTACACGCAGATCGCCCTCAAGGCACTGCCGGGTAATCAGGAGGCGGAACAGGAACAGCTGTTCCGCCGTATCCGCGGCTGGCTGGAGAAGCAGTAGCCGAACTAGCGGAAGCCGTGACGCTGGCGCACCAGCTCGTAGGCGACCTGCAGCTCGCGGGTCTTGTCAGTGGCGGCACGCAGCTGGGCCGGGGTCGCGCCGGAGCCGGCCAGCTTGTCCGGGTGATGACGGCTGATCAGGCGCCGGTAGGCGCGCTTGATCACCGCCGGCTCGCTGTCTGCCTGCACACCGAGCAGGCGCAGCGCCGCCTGGTAATCGCTGGTTTTTACCTCAGGCACCTTGCGCGCCGGCTCGTACTCGCCGGCCAAGGCCGCCAGCGCCTCGCGCCGCCAGCCGAGCCAGATGCCCCACTGACGGATCAGGCGGGCTTCAGCCTCACTCACCCGGCCATCGGCCCAGGCCATGCGCCAGCAGGTACGCAGCAACGCCTCGCTGCGCTCGGGGCGATGATGTAGAGCCCGCAGCGGCGCGCGCAGTTCACGGTCCTCGAGTTGCTTGCCACGATTGAAGGCCTGCATGGCACGGCGCCGCGCGGGCTCGTCCAGGCCGAGGCGCTGCATCTCGTTGCGCGCGGCCTGGATATGGCTGTCGAGTACCCGCCCATCACTCTTGGCCAGGCGACCGATCAGCATGAACAGCAGGTCCTCGTCATCCAGCGCCGCCGGCTTGCGCCCGAGCATTTCGCGCAGATGGTCAAGCGACTGCAGACGCATGCGCCGATCCAGCACCTGCCCCAGCAAGCCACCCAGCAGCGCGCCGGGGATGCTGGCCAATGCCAGTCCTGCGGCAGCACCGAGCAGGGTCGCCGGCCACAGCATCTCAGGCGCCCGCCATCAGCAATTGCTCGACTTCCGCCAGGCGCTCGTGGGTGCCGACATCGATCCAGCGCCCGATATGGTGCTCGCCACTCACCTGGCCGTCGGCCATGGCCGCGCGCAGCAGCGGCGCCAGCTTGAAGGCGCCCGGCTGGCAACCGGCGAACAGCCGCGGATGCAGCACGGCGATGCCGCTGTAAGTGAGCGCAGGCTCACCGGCGACGGCATCGCTGACCCGACCCTGGTGCAGGCGGAAATCGCCGGCCTGGTGATGGGCCGGGTTGCTGACCAGCACCAGATGCGCCAGGCCCTCGAGCGGGCGGCGCAGGGTGGCGAAGTCGTAGTCGGTCCAGATATCGCCGTTGACCACCAGGAAGGGCTCCTCGCCCAGCAGCGGCAGCGCCTTGAAGATGCCCCCGCCGGTCTCCAGCGGCTCACCCTCCGCCGAGTAGGCGATGCGCAGACCGAAGCGGCTACCGTCGCCCAGGTAATCCTCGATCTGCTGACCGAGCCAGGCATGGTTGACCACCAGCTCGGTGAAACCGGCAGCGGCCAGGGCGCGCACATGAAACTCGATCAGCGGCGTGCCGGCGGCACGCACCAGCGGCTTGGGTGTATGCAGGGTCAGGGGGCGCAGGCGCTCACCCTTGCCCGCTGCCAGAATCATCGCCTTCATGCCGGTTGCACCTCACGCTGCGGCAGGCTGGCCAGCAGCTCGCCGAGCACGGCCAGTTCCGGCCGACGCGCCAGCACCGACTCTATATAGGTAAAGAAGCGCGGCACATCGGCCAGGTACTTCGGCTTGCCGTCGCGGTGGCAGATGCGCGCGAAGATGCCGATCACTTTGAGATGACGCTGCACGCCCATCAGGTCGCTCATGCGCTGGAACTCGGCGAATTCGGCCGGCACCGCCAGCCCCGCCTCGCCCGCCAGCTGCCAGTAGCGCTGCAGCCAGGCCTGCACGCGCGCTTCCGGCCAACTGAGGAAGGCATCCTTGAACAAACTGGTGACGTCGTAGCTGATGGGGCCGTGCACGGCGTCCTGGAAGTCGAGGATGCCCGGATTGGGCTCGCTCAACATCAGGTTGCGCGGCATGTAGTCGCGATGCACGAACACCCGCGGCTGGGCCAGGGCACTGCCCACCAGCAGGTCGCAGACCCGTTGCCACTGGTCGCGCTGCACCTCATTCAACTCGACGCCGAGGTGACGCTGCAGGTACCAGTCGGGGAACAGCTGCAGCTCGCGGCGCAGCAGGGCGTCGTCGTAGGGTGGCAGCGCGTCTGCACACGGCATGCGCTGGAACCTCACCAGCGCCTGCAGGGCCTGCTCGAACAGCGCATCGGCGTTGTCGGCATTCAGCACTTCCAGCCAGGTCTGCCGACCCAGGTCGTCCAGCACCAGGAAGCCCCGTTCAAGATCCTGAGCCAGGATACGCGGCACATGCACACCGCTATCTGCCAGCAACGCGGCGATGCGCACGAAGGGACGGCAGTCTTCCTGGGGCGGCGGCGCATCCATCAGGATCAGGCTGCGGCCCTCGGACTGCCAGCGGAAATAGCGACGGAAACTGGCATCGCTACTGGCCGGCGTGAGGCTCGCCAGGGGCACCGCGCCCCAGCCTTCGCGCTCGAAAAGGGCTGGCAAACACTGTTCCAGCCAGCTCTGCAGGAGCTGGAGGCGTACATCTTGATCAGGCATTACAGGGGTCTCCGACGGCGCTAGCCGTTGCGCGGGTCATGCTTTATTATCCAGCATCTTTTTCAGCCCATCGAGAGGCGTGCGGCCCCCGCGGGTCGAAGGCGCGCAGGAAGCCCGGAAAAACAAGATGGCAGTAAAACTCCCCCTGTTCCGTAAAAAATTCCCGTTGCTGGTGACCGGCGGTTTGCTGGCCCTGCAACCCCTGGCCTCGCCTTTCGCCGTCGCTGCCGAGCAGTATGACTGCAGTGCCTCCGCCACCGGCGGTTGGGCTTGCACGCCAAAGAGCAACGCCGCCGTCGACCTGCCGCGTCCGCAGCACAGCGCCAATGCTGTCAGCTCCGCGCCGGCCGATGCCAAGTCCGTCGATGGCCAAGCCCAGGGCGAGCAGCCGGTACTGGTCACCGAGAGCGGTGGGCGCGCCCTCCAGAGCCGTAGCGCCGACTACAGCCACCTCGACTGGGTACCGCGCGAGCAGCTGACTGCAGCCCAGCTGGCGGAAGTCGGCCCCTACTGCGAGGGCTCCTACGTCGAGCCGCTGCGTCCGGGGATGAACGACGACACGCCGATGAACGAGTCGCCGACCTTCGTTTCGGCCAAAGCCTCGCGCTACGAGCAGGAAAAGGAAGCCGCTACCCTGGCCGGTGACGTGGTCCTGCGCCAGTCGAGCATGCAGATCGAGGCCGACGAGGCGACCCTGCACCAGGCCGAGAACCGCGGCGAGCTGAAAGGCAACGTGCGCATTCGCGACAACGGCATGCTGGTGGTCGGCGACCGCGCCGAGATCCAGCTGGACAACGGCGAGGCCAAGGTCGAGAACGCCGAATACGTGATTCACAAGGGCCACGTCCGCGGCAGCGCGCTTTACGCCAAGCGCGAAGAGAGCGCCGTGGTCCGCCTCAAGGACGGTACCTTCACCCGTTGCGAACCCGGCAGCAACGCCTGGCACCTGAAAGGCAACAACGTCAAGCTGGACCCCGCCACCGGCTTCGGCACCGCGACCAACGTGACCCTGCGGGTGAAAGACATTCCGGTCTTCTACACCCCGTACATCTATTTCCCGATCGATGATCGCCGCCAGTCCGGCTTCCTCGCCCCGGGCATCAGCACCTCGAGCGACACCGGTTTCTCGCTGTCGACGCCTTACTACTTCAACCTGGCGCCGAACTACGACGCCACCCTCTACCCGACCTACATGGCCAAGCGCGGCCTGTTGCTGGAAGGCGAGTTCCGCTACCTGACCAAGAGCAGCGAAGGCCAGATCGGGGGCGCCTACCTGGATGACCAGGAGGACGAACGCAAGCTGCAGTCCGAGTACGAAGACCAGCGCTGGATGTACAACTGGCAGCACAAGCAGGGCCTCGACTCGCGCCTGCTGGCCGAAGTCGACTACACCGACATCAGCGATCCTTACTACTTCCAGGACCTCGACAGCGACCTGGAAAACCTGGAAACCCCAGACTTCCTCAACCAGCGCGGCACGCTCACCTACCGCGGCGACAGCTTCACCGCGCGCCTGAATGCGCATGCTTACGAGCAGACCAGCGTCATCGACATCACGCCTTACGAGCGCCTGCCGCAACTGACGCTCAACGGCCAACTGCCATTCCAGCCCGGCGGCCTGAACTTCTCGTACGGTAGCGAGTTCGTCCGCTTCGATCGCGACTTGCGCAGCGGTAACTTCATCGACGAAAACGGCAATCCGACTCCGTGGTACGACAACAACGTACGCGGCCTTGCGCGCTCTACCGGTGACCGGATCCATCTCGAGCCCAGCATGAGCCTGCCGATGGAAAACAGCTGGGGCTTCATCAAGCCGAGCCTGAAGTACGCCTATACCCAATACGACCTAGACCTTGACGCTACAGCATTTGACTTATCCAAAGGCGGGATACGCAGAGACGACTTCAATGACTCCCCGGACCGCGGCGTACCGATCACCAGTATCGACAGCGGCCTGTACTTCGACCGCAACACCCAGCTGTTCGGCACCAGTTTCCGCCAGACCCTGGAGCCTCGCGCCTACTACCTGTATGTGCCGGAAGAAGATCAGGAAGAGATCCCGGTATTCGACACAGCAGAATACCGCTTCAACTACTCCTCACTGTTCCGCGACAATCGCTTCTTCGGCAACGACCGCATCGGCGACGAGAACAAACTGTCGCTGGGTGTAACTAGTCGTTGGATCGAAAACAACGGCTTCGAACGTCAAACTTTCAGTGTCGGCCAGGCCATTTATTTCAAAGATCGCAAAGTCACTATGCCTGACGGCTTCTCCAAAAGTGACCCTCGCTCTCTGAGTAATCGAGAGGACTATAAATCAGACTTCTCTCCTTATGCATTGGAGTATATGTACCGTTTCAATCGCGACTGGCGCCTGACTTCGGACTTCAACTGGGATGGCGAAACCCATCGTACCCGCTCCGGAAGTCTGATGTTCCACTACCAGCCGGAAGACAACCCGAACAAGGTAATCAATGCTGGCTACCGCTATCGCAACGACAACCTACGCTACGACCAGGCCAGCGGCACTTGGACATACGGTAGCGACTTTGGTCTACCGGAGTATGAAACTGACGGTAACCCGAACACCACGTTCATCAAGGACTACTACAAGATCGAGCAGCATGACGTCTCCGTCATCTGGCCGATGGTCCCGCAGTGGAACGTGATCGCCCGCTGGCAGCACGACTACGCACGCAACCGCACCCTGGAAGCCTTCGGTGGCTTCGAGTACGACAGCTGCTGCTGGAAACTGCGCCTGATCAACCGCTACTGGATCGACTACGACGAAACCAGTCTCAACCCGGACGTCAACGAAGAGCCGGATCGCGGCATCTTCCTGCAGGTCGTCCTCAAGGGGCTCGGCAATGTGCTGGGCGGCAAGACCGAAGGTTTCCTCGAGCAAGGCATTCAAGGTTATCGTGAACGTGAAGAACAAGCTTTCTGATTGCCTGCGCCCGCTGTTGCTGGGCGCAGTTCTCCTCGCCTCCGGCGCCCAGGCGCAGTTCCAGTCCCTCGATCGCGTGGTCGCCATCGTCGACAACGACGTGATCATGTACAGCCAGCTGGATCAGCGCCTGCGTGAAGTCGAGCAGACCATCGCCAAGCGTGGCGGGCAGATGCCGCCGCAGGACGTGATGCAGCAGCAGGTGCTGGAGCGCCTGATCGTCGAGAACCTGCAACTGCAGATCGGCGACCGCTCTGGTATCCGCATCACCGACGAGGAGCTGAACCAGGCCATGGGCAGCATTGCCCAGCGCAACAACCTGACCCTGGATCAGTTCCGTGCCGCCCTGTCGCGTGATGGCCTGTCCTACGAGGAAGCCCGCGACCAGGTGCGTCGCGAGATGATCATCAGCCGCGTGCGTCAGCGCCGCGTAGGCGAGCGCATTCAGGTCACCGATCAGGAAGTGCAAAACTTCCTCGCCTCCGACCTCGGTCAGATGCAGCTGTCGGAAGACTACCGGCTGGCCAACATCCTGATCCCGGTGCCCGAGGCTTCTTCACCGGACGAAATCCGTGCGGCGGCGCAGAAAGTCTCCACCATCTATGACCAGCTGCGCAGCGGCGCCGATTTCGCCCAGCTGGCGATCTCCAGCTCCGCCAGCGAGAACGCGCTGGACGGTGGCGAGATCGGCTGGCGCCGGGCCGCCCAGCTGCCGCCGACCTTCGTCGAGTTGCTGCGCAGCCTGAACGTCGGCGACATCACCGAGCCGGTCCGCACCCCCAGCGGTTTCATGATCGTCAAACTGCTGGAAAAGCGTGGTGGCGATACTCAGGTTCGCGATGAAGTGCATGTGCGCCACATCCTGATCAAGCCCAACGAAGTCCGCAGCGAAGCGGAGACCCAGCGTCTGGTCGAGCGCCTGTACGAGCGCATCATCGCTGGCGAAGACTTCGCCACCTTGGCCAAGAGCTTCTCCGAGGACCCGGGCTCCGCGCTCAATGGCGGTGATCTGAACTGGATCGACCCCAACACCCTGGTACCGGAGTTCCGCGAAGTGATGGCCAAAACGCCCAGCGGCCAGCTTTCCAAGCCGTTCAGGAGCCCCTACGGCTGGCACGTCCTGGAAGTCATGGGCCGTCGCGCTACCGACAGCAGCGAGCAGTACCGCGAGCAGCAGGCCATGAATGCCCTGCGCAACCGCAAGTACGACGAGGAGCTGCAGGCCTGGCTGCGCCAGATCCGCGACGAGGCCTACGTCGAGATCAAACTCTGACGATTCGCAGCACCACCAGAGAGCCCGGCACCGCCGGGCTTTTTCTTGAGCGTAAAATAGCGCCAATCCGCCAGCCCGAAGAGATCGATCATGTCCGCATCCCGCCTGTTTGCCCTGACCCCCGGTGAGCCTGCCGGTATCGGCCCGGATCTTTGCCTGTTGCTGGCGCGCGAGGCCCAGCCGCAGGCGCTGGTGGCGGTGGCCAGCCAGCAACTGCTGGCCGAGCGCGCCGCACAGCTGGGCTTGCGCATCGAGCTGTGCGACGTTGGCCCAGGCCGCTGGCCACAAACTCCAGCGCCGGCCGGCAGCCTGTATGTCTGGGATACGCCACTGGCCGCCCCGGTGGTCGCCGGACAGCTGGACAGACGCAACGCCGACTACGTACTGCAGACGCTGACTCGCGCCGGCCAGGGCTGCATCGACGGCACCTTCGCCGGGATGATCACCGCGCCAGTGCACAAGGGCGTGATCAACGAGGCCGGCATTCCCTTCTCCGGACACACCGAGTTTCTCGCCGAGCTGACCGCCACCGAGCAGGTAGTGATGATGCTGGCTACCCGCGGCCTGCGCGTGGCGCTGGTGACCACTCACCTGCCCCTGCGCGACGTCGCCGACGCCATCACGGCCGAGCGCCTGGCGCGCGTCAGCCGCATCCTGCATGCCAACCTGGTGGAGAAGTTCGGCATCGCCGCCCCGCGCATCCTGGTCTGCGGCCTCAACCCGCACGCCGGCGAAGGTGGTCATCTGGGCCGCGAAGAGATCGAGGTGATCGAACCGACCCTGGCGCGCCTGCGCGGCGAGGGCCTGAACCTGATCGGCCCGCTGCCGGCCGACACCCTGTTCACCCCCAAGCACCTCGACCACTGCGACGCGGTACTGGCGATGTACCACGACCAGGGCCTGCCGGTGCTCAAGTACAAGGGCTTCGGTGCGGCGGTCAATGTCACCCTGGGGCTGCCGATTATCCGTACCTCGGTCGACCACGGCACGGCTCTGGACCTCGCCGGTAGCGGCCGGGTGGATACCGGCAGCCTGCAGGTCGCCCTGGAAACTGCCTACCAGATGGCCGCGGCACGTCGCTGATCGCAGACCCATGGCTTTCTCGCGCGGGTTGTGGCGCGGGAGGCTTAGAGCCTGGCCGCTTGGCTGCTAAACTGCCGCTCTTTGCATTGTGCTTTGAGCTTGTGGCTTGAAGCTTGGAGCCGTACCCATGTCCGAATACCAACACCGCGCGCGCAAGCGCTTCGGCCAGAACTTCCTGCACGACGCCGGGGTCATCCACCGCATCCTGCGCGCCATCCATGCCAGGGAAGGCGAGCGCCTGCTGGAGATCGGCCCTGGCCAGGGCGCGCTGACCGAAGGTCTGCTGGGCAGCGGCGCGCAGCTCGACGTGATCGAACTGGACCTCGACCTGATCCCCATCCTGCAGGCCAAGTTCGGTGGCAACCCCAACTTCCGCCTCAACCAGGGCGACGCCCTGAAGTTCGACTTCACCCGCCTGCAGGCCGCGCCGCACAGCCTGCGAGTGGTCGGCAACCTGCCGTACAACATCTCCACGCCGCTGATCTTCCACCTGCTGGACAACGCGCCGCTGATCCGCGACATGCACTTCATGCTGCAGAAAGAGGTGGTGGAGCGTCTGGCCGCCGAGCCGGGCGGTGGCGACTGGGGCCGTCTGTCGATCATGGTGCAGTATCACTGCCGGGTGGAGCATCTGTTCAATGTCGGGCCGGGCGCTTTCAATCCGCCGCCCAAGGTCGATTCGGCCATCGTTCGCCTGGTGCCGCACGAAGTGCTGCCGCACCCGGCCAAGGATCATCGCCTGCTCGAGCGCGTGGTACGCGAGGCCTTCAACATGCGCCGCAAAACCCTGCGCAACACGCTCAAGCAGCTGCTGCCGGCCGAGGCCATCGATGCCGCCGGCGTGGATGGCGGCTTGCGCCCGGAACAGCTCGACCTGGCTGCCTTCGTGCGCCTGGCCGATCAGCTGGCCGCACGCCAGAGCGCCGAACAAGCGGACTAAACTGCCCTTCCAGCCTGTCGAGTTTTCCCAGATGGCCGACCCGCGTTACCAGATCGACGTCAGCGTCGAAACCCGCTACCTGCCGGAGCAATCGACCCCGGAGCAGAACCGCTACGCCTTCGCCTACACCGTGACCATCCACAACGCCGGCAGCGAGGCAGCCAAGCTGCTCAGCCGGCACTGGATCATCACCGACGGCGACGGCCGTGTGCAGGAGGTGCGCGGCGCCGGCGTGGTCGGCCAGCAGCCGCACCTGCAGCCGGGTGAGCGCCACACCTACAGCAGCGGCACCGTGATGGCGACCAAGGTCGGCAACATGCACGGCAGCTACCAGATGCTCGCCGACGATGGCAAACGCTTCGACGCGACCATCGCGCCCTTCCGCCTGGCCGTACCGGGGGCCCTGCACTGATGGCGACCTATGCCGTCGGCGACCTGCAAGGCTGCCTGCAGCCACTGCAGTGCCTGCTCGAACGCGTAGCCTTCGACCCGGCACAGGACAAACTCTGGCTGGTCGGCGACCTGGTCAACCGTGGCCCACAGTCGCTGGAAACCCTGCGCTTTCTGTTCGCCATGCGCGAGGCACTGGTCTGCGTGCTGGGCAACCACGACCTGCACCTGCTGGCGGCGGCGCACAATGTCGAGCGGCTGAAGAAGCACGACACCCTGCAGGAAATCCTCGACGCGCCGGACCGCGCCGACCTGCTCGAATGGCTGCGCCAGCAGAAGCTGATGCACTACGACGAGCAGCGCGACATTGCCCTGGTGCATGCCGGCATCGCGCCGCAGTGGACGCTGAAGAAGGCGCTCAAGCGCGCCGCCGAAGTCGAGGAAGCACTGCGCGACGACGCCCGCCTGCCGCTGTTCCTCGACGGCATGTACGGCAACGAACCGGCCTGCTGGGACGGCGACCTGCACGGTGTCACCCGCCTGCGGGTGATCACCAACTACTTCACGCGCATGCGCTTCTGCACCGAGAACGGCACCCTCGATCTGAAGAGCAAGGAAGGCGTTGGCACTGCCCCGCCTGGCTATGCCCCCTGGTTCAGCTGGCCCTCGCGCAAGACCCGCGGGCAGAAGATCATCTTCGGCCATTGGGCAGCGCTGGAAGGCCAGTGCGACGAACCCGGCCTGCACGCCCTGGACAGCGGCTGCGTGTGGGGCGGCGCCATGACCCTGATGAATATCGACAGCGGCGAGAAACACCGCTGCGACTGCAAGGAGATCGCCCGATGAGCGAATTCAAACGCATTGCCCCGGAACAGGCCCAGGCCCTGCGCGAGCAGGGTGCCGTGGTCGTGGATATTCGCGACCCGCAGAGCTTCGCCAACGGCCATATCAGTGGCTCCAGCCATCTCGACAACCACAGCCTGGCGGACTTCATCGCCAAGGCCGACTTCGATCACCCGCTGATCGTCACCTGCTACCACGGCAACTCCAGCCAGAGCGCCGCCGCCTACCTGGCGCACCAGGGCTTTGCCGAGGTCTACAGCCTGGATGGCGGCTTCGAGCTGTGGCGCAGCCAATACCCGGATCAGGTGTCGCGCAGCGAACTCGAATAAAAAATCCGGCGCGGCGCAAAGCCGCGCCAGCCGTAGCCTGCCGACGAACGGCAACACCTTGTCACCCTCTCGCCACACTTGACGCCGGCGAAACCGAACTACGCTTAGGACGAGGCCATCCAGAAGGGAGAGCCGGCACACCGGTTCCGGGCCATCGGTAGCGTCTTTGTCGTGTTCAGGGGGATGTTCAACGGCCGACCCGCCGTCCTCCCGCGCACCCGCCCGAATGCCCCGCGCCGGCTCCACGCAAGCGAGCGAGGTGCAGTCATGAGTATATTCAGCCACTTCCAGCAACGTTTCGAGGCGACTCGGCAGGAAGAATATTCCCTGCAGGAATATCTGGAGCTGTGCAAGACCGACCGCAGCGCCTATGCCACCGCAGCCGAACGCATGCTGATGGCCATAGGTTCGCCCGAGCTGCTCGACACCTCGGCCGACCCACGGCTGTCGCGGATCTTCTCCAACAAGGTGATCCGCCGTTATCCCGCCTTCGCCGACTTCCACGGCATGGAAGAGTGCATCGACCAGATCGTCTCCTACTTCCGCCATGCCGCCCAAGGCCTGGAGGAGAAGAAGCAGATCCTCTATCTGCTGGGTCCGGTGGGCGGCGGCAAGTCCTCGCTGGCCGAGAAGCTCAAGCAGCTGATGGAACACATCCCCTTCTATGCCATCAAGGGCTCGCCGGTGTTCGAGTCGCCGCTCGGCCTCTTCAACGCCGACGAGGACGGCAAGATCCTCGAAGAGGAGTACGGCATCCCGCAGCGCTACCTGCGCTCGATCATGTCGCCCTGGGCGACCAAGCGCCTCAACGAATTCGGCGGCGACATCAGCAAGTTCCGCGTGGTCAAGCTGCACCCCTCGATCCTAAACCAGATCGCCATCGCCAAGACCGAGCCGGGCGACGAGAACAACCAGGACATCTCCGCACTGGTCGGCAAGGTGGATATCCGCAAGCTTGAGGAGTACCCGCAGAACGACGCCGACGCCTACAGCTACTCGGGCGCACTGTGCCGGGCCAACCAGGGCCTGATGGAGTTCGTCGAGATGTTCAAGGCACCGATCAAGGTGCTGCACCCGCTGCTGACGGCCACCCAGGAGGGCAACTACAACAGTACCGAGGGCCTTGGCGGCCTGCCCTACAGCGGCATCATCCTGGCCCACTCCAACGAGTCGGAGTGGCACAGCTTCCGCAACAACAAGAACAACGAAGCCTTCATCGACCGTATCTACATCGTCAAGGTGCCCTACTGCCTGCGCGTCACCGACGAGGTGCGCATCTACGACAAGCTGCTGATCAACAGCTCGCTGGCCAACGCCCACTGCGCGCCGGACACCCTGAAGATGCTCGCGCAGTTCTCCGTGCTGAGCCGCCTGAAGGAGCCGGAGAACTCCAACATCTACTCGAAGATGCGTGTCTACGACGGCGAGAACCTCAAGGACACCGATCCCAAGGCCAAGTCGATCCAGGAATACCGCGACAGCGCGGGCGTCGACGAGGGCATGAACGGCCTGTCGACCCGCTTCGCCTTCAAGATCCTTTCCAAGGTGTTCAACTTCGATCCGCACGAGATCGCCGCCAACCCCGTGCACCTGTTGTACGTGCTGGAACAGCAGATCGAGCAGGAGCAGTTCCCCGCCGAGATGCGCGAGCGCTACCTGCGCTACATCAAGGAATACCTGGCGCCGCGCTACATCGAGTTCATCGGCAAGGAAATCCAGACCGCCTATCTGGAGTCCTACAGCGAGTACGGGCAGAACATCTTCGACCGCTATGTGCTGTACGCCGACTTCTGGATTCAGGATCAGGAATACCGCGATCCGGAGACCGGCGAGATCCTCAACCGCGTGGCCCTCAACGAGGAGCTGGAGAAGATCGAGAAACCGGCCGGCATCAGCAACCCGAAGGACTTCCGCAACGAGATCGTCAACTTCGTGCTGCGCGCCCGGGCCAACAACAATGGCAAGAACCCCACCTGGCTCAGCTACGAGAAGCTGCGGGTGGTCATCGAGAAGAAGATGTTCTCCAACACCGAGGACCTGCTGCCGGTCATCAGCTTCAACGCCAAGGCCAGCAAGGAGGATCAGCAGAAGCACAACGACTTCGTCAAACGCATGGTCGAGCGCGGCTACACCGAGAAGCAGGTGCGCCTGCTGTCGGAATGGTATCTGCGGGTGCGCAAGTCGCAGTAGTCTGCCATCGGCGTCGCGGCAAGACCGCGGCGCCGGTCGCCGCGCGCTCGCAAGGGCGCGTGTGCCATGAACCGGCCAAACGGCACGCAGCCCAGGCAGGTTCTAAGGAGAAGTCATGAGTTACGTGATCGACCGGCGCCTGAACGGCAAGAACAAGAGCACGGTAAACCGCCAGCGCTTCCTGCGGCGCTACCGTGAGCACATCAAGAAGGCCGTCGAGGAGGCGGTCAGCCGGCGCTCCATCACCGACATGGAGCACGGCGAGCAGATCAGCATTCCCGGCCGCGACATCGACGAGCCGGTATTGCATCACGGCCGTGGCGGACGGCAGACCGTCGTCCATCCCGGCAACAAGGAGTTCAACGCCGGCGACCATGTGCAACGCCCGCAAGGTGGTGGCGGTGGCCGGGGTTCCGGCAAGGCGAGCAACTCCGGCGAAGGCATGGACGAGTTCGTGTTCCAGATCACCCAGGAGGAATTCCTCGACTTCATGTTCGAGGATCTGGAGCTGCCCAACCTGATCAAGCGCCACCTGACCGGCACCGACACCTTCAAGACAGTGCGTGCCGGCATCAGCAACGAGGGCAACCCTTCGCGCATCAACATCGTGCGCACCCTACGTTCGGCCCATGCCCGGCGCATCGCCCTGTCCGGCTCCAGCCGCGCCAAGCTGCGCGAGGCCAAGGCCGAGCTGGAGCGCCTGCGCCGCGAGGAGCCGGACAACTTCGGCGACATTCAGACGGTGGAAGCGGAGATCGAGCGCCTGAGCGCGCGCATCCATCGCGTGCCGTTCCTCGACACCTTCGACCTCAAGTACAACCTGCTGGTGAAGCAGCCCAACCCCAGCTCCAAGGCGGTGATGTTCTGCCTGATGGACGTTTCCGGCTCCATGACCCAGGCCACCAAGGATATCGCCAAGCGCTTCTTCATCCTGCTCTACCTGTTCCTCAAGCGGAACTACGAACGCATCGAAGTGGTGTTCATCCGCCACCACACCAGCGCCAAAGAGGTCGACGAAGAGGAGTTCTTCTACTCCCGCGAGACCGGCGGCACCATCGTCTCCAGCGCGCTCAAGCTGATGCAGGAGATCATGGCCGAGCGCTACCCGGTCAACGAATGGAACATCTACGGCGCCCAGGCCTCGGACGGCGACAACTGGAACGACGACTCGCCGGTCTGCCGCGACATCCTGATCAACCAGATCATGCCGTTCATGCAGTACTTCACCTACGTCGAGATCACCCCGCGCGAGCATCAGGCGCTGTGGTACGAGTACGAACAGGTCAGCGAGACCTTCCCCTCCTCCTTCGCCCAGCAGCAGCTGGTTTCCGCCGCCGACATCTACCCGGTGTTCCGCGAGCTGTTCCAGCGCCGCATGGTCACCTGAGGAACGCCCCATGAGCGCCAGACGCCAGCCCCTCTCCACCGGCTCGGAATGGACCTTCGACCTGATCCGCCAGTACGACAAGGAGATCGCGCGCATCGCCGAGCGCTATGCGCTGGACACCTACCCCAACCAGATCGAGGTGATCACCGCGGAGCAGATGATGGACGCCTACGCCTCGGTCGGCATGCCGCTGGGTTACCACCACTGGTCCTACGGCAAGCACTTCCTGGCCACCGAGAAGGGCTACTCGCGCGGGCAGATGGGCCTAGCCTACGAGATCGTGATCAACTCCGATCCGTGCATCGCCTACCTGATGGAAGAGAACACCATGTGCATGCAGGCCCTGGTGATCGCCCATGCCTGCTACGGCCACAACAGCTTCTTCAAGGGCAACTACCTGTTCCGCACCTGGACTGACGCCAGCTCGATCATCGACTACCTGGTGTTCGCCAAGCAGTACATCATGCAGTGCGAGGAGCGCCACGGCATCGACGCCGTGGAAGAGCTGCTCGACTCCTGCCACGCCCTGATGAACTACGGCGTGGACCGCTACAAGCGCCCCTACCCGATCTCCGCCGAAGAAGAGCGGCGCCGCCAGAAGGAGCGCGAGGAGCACCTGCAGAAGCAGATCAATGATCTCTGGCGCACCATCCCCAAGAGCGCCAGCAAGGGCCACGACCAGGACAGCAAGCGCTGGCCGGCCGAACCGCAGGAAAACATCCTGTACTTCCTGGAGAAGCACGCGCCGCTGCTGGAGCCCTGGCAGCGCGAGGTGATCCGCATCGTGCGCAAGATCGCCCAGTACTTCTACCCGCAGCGCCAGACCCAGGTGATGAACGAGGGCTGGGCGACCTTCTGGCACTACACCCTGATGAACGACCTGTACGACGAGGGCCTGGTCACCGAAGGCTTCATGATGGAGTTCCTGCAGTCGCACACCGGAGTCATCTACCAGCCCGGCTTCGACAGCCCCTACTACAGCGGCATCAACCCCTACACCCTGGGCTTCGCCATCTACAGCGACCTGCGCCGCATGTGCGAACACCCCACCGAGGAGGACAAGCGCTGGTTCCCGGACATCGCCGGCAGCGACTGGCTGAGCACCCTCAAGTTCGCCATGGCCAACTTCAAGGACGAGAGTTTCATCCTGCAGTTCCTCTCGCCCAAGGTGATCCGCGACCTCAAGCTGTTCAGCGTGCTCGACGACGACCAGAAGGACGACCTGCTGATCCCCGCCATCCACGACGAGCCCGGCTACCGGCAGATCCGCGAGACCCTGGCGGCGCAGTACAACCTGGGCAACCGCGAGCCCAACGTGCAGATCTGGAGCGTGGATCGCCGCGGTGATCGCTCCCTGACCCTGCGCCACTTCCAGCACGATCGCAAACCGCTGGGCGACTCGACCCAGGAAGTGCTCAAGCACCTGCACCGCCTGTGGGGCTTCGACATCCACCTGGAGAGCCTGCGCGGCGATCAGATCGTCGGCGTACAACACGTACCACCGCGCAGCGAGCACAGCGAGGACAACGACTATCCGCGCCTGGACCTGGTGATTCCGCCCATCTGACATCCGGATGGGCGCCTCGCCCGGCGCTTTTCGCTTATCCTCCGCGGCAACGGAGGACTTCATTCATGCAGATCTACAAAGTCGGCGGCGCCGTGCGCGACCGCCTGCTCGGCCGGCCCGTCAGCGATATCGACTGGGTGGTGGTCGGCGCCAGCGCCGAAGCCATGCAGGCCCGCGGCTTTCGCCCGGTGGGCGCGGACTTCCCGGTCTTTCTGCATCCCGACAGCGGCGAGGAATACGCCCTCGCCCGCACCGAGCGCAAATCCGGCCAGGGGTATGGCGGCTTCACCTTTCACGCCAGCCCGGACGTCACCCTGGAAGAAGACCTGATCCGCCGCGACCTGACCATCAATGCCATGGCCGAGGACGACCAGGGCCATGTCACCGACCCCTACGGCGGCCAGCGCGACCTCCAGGCGCGCCTCCTGCGCCATGTCTCCCCGGCCTTCGCCGAGGACCCGCTGCGCGTGCTGCGTGTCGCCCGCTTCGCCGCGCGCTACGCGCCGCTGGGCTTCAGCGTGGCGCCGGAAACCCTGGCGCTGATGCGTCAGCTCGCCGAATCCGGCGAACTGCGCGCGCTCACCGCGGAACGCAGCTGGAAGGAAATTTCCCGCGCGCTGATGGAGCCGCGCCCCGATGTCTTCATCCAGGTGCTGCGCGACTGCGGCGCTCTGGCCGAGCTGCTGCCGGAACTGGATGCCCTGTTCGGCATCCCGCAGACGGCAGCCCATCACCCCGAGGTGGACACCGGCGTGCACTGCCTGATGGTGCTGCAGCAGTGCGCCCGGCATGAACAGCCGCTGAGCGTGCGCTGGGCCTGCCTGCTGCATGACCTGGGCAAGGGCCGTACGCCGCCGGCCGAATGGCCACGCCATATCGCCCATGAACATCGCGGGCTCAAGCTGATCGACGCGGTCAACCAGCGCTGCAAGGCACCGCGCGATTGCGCCGAACTGGCGCTGCTGGTCGGCGAGTACCACACCCACGGCCACCGTGCCCTGGAGCTGCGCGCCAATAGCCTGCTGGAGTTGCTGCAAAGCTTCGACGTCTATCGCCGACCACAACGTTTCGAGGAATTCATCGCCGCCTGCGAAATGGACGCGCGTGGCCGTCTGGGCCTGGAGGAACGCGCCTACCCGCAGGCCGAGTACCTACGCGGTGCCATGCAGGCAGCTCGTGCGGTGCACGTACAGCCCCTGCTGGAGCGCGGCCTGAAGGGTGCAGAGCTGGGCGAAGCGCTCAAGGGCGAACGCCTGCAAGCCCTCAGGCACTACAAGGAAAGCGCACAGCAGGCGTAGCCCGACAGCCGGCGCGATTGCATCCGCGCTAGGACAGCGTCGGATAGGCCTGCAGCAGCGCGGCCGGCGTCAGCTCCACGCCGCGCCAGGCGAAAGGCACCGGCCACAGCTGCTGGTCGATCTGCGCCGTTGCCCAGAGCTCGGCGAAGGGTTTGTCGGCCACGGGGTGCACCGCCTCCGGCGCCAGCAGCGCCAGCGGCCAGAGCACGAAGGCGTTCTTCAGTATCTCCGCCCGCGGCAGTTCCAGGCCATCGAAGCTGCCGACCAGGCCGTCATAAAGCAGCACGTCGATATCCAGCGGCAGCCCCTTGCGCTCGGGCGCGTAGCGGCCGTTGTCGGCTTCGATGAACTTGAGGCGGCGATCCAGCTCATGCAGGGACAGCTCGGTGCACCCGCTGACCACCAGGTTGTAGAAGTTGCCGCTCTTGATGCCGACCGGACGGCTCTCGAACACCGGCGAGCAACGCAGGTCGTGGACGAACTCGGCGAGGGCGTCGAGCCCGGCGACCAGGCGCTGCTCGCGCTCGATATTGCTCCCCAGCCCCAGGAAGATCGGTGTCATGGCCGGCTGCGCTCGATTTCCACGCCCACGGCGCGCGCCGCCGGGTTGGCGCCGGGCTTGGTGACCCGCAGGCGAAGCCAGGGTGCGCCGAAGTGTGCCAGCAGCTCGGCGGCCAGGCGCTCGGCAAAGGTCTCCACCAGCTCGAACTGAGCGGCGCGGGCGAAGGCCTGCACATGCTGGTTCACCGCCGCGTAGTCGAGGGCCTGGCTCAGGTCGTCAGTGGCAGCGGCCGGGCGAATGTCCCAGGCAAACGTCAGGTCCAGGCGCAGGCACTGACGAATGCCGCGCTCCCAGTCGTACGCCCCGATCAGGGTGTCGACTTCCAGACCCTCGATGAAAACCTTGTCCAAACCTCGTCTCCGCTGCACGACAAGACCCGGGTCTCGCCGCTAGAATCGGGGCTCACTCGCCCCGGAATGGATACCATGTTCTGGCTGCTGGCACTGCTCGCCTATCTGCTCGGCTCGCTGTCCTTCGCCATCCTGCTCAGCCGCCTGAGCGGCGGTCCCGATCCGCGCGCCAGCGGGTCAGGCAACCCCGGCGCCACCAACATGCTGCGCGTCGCCGGCAAGAAGCTGGCAGTGCTGACTCTGCTGGGCGATCTGCTCAAAGGCCTGCTGCCCGTGCTGGTCGCCCACCTGCTTGGCCTCGGTGTGCAGCAACAGGCCTGGATCGGCCTGGCCGCCGTGATCGGCCATCTCTACCCGGTCTACTTCCGCTTCCAGGGCGGCAAGGGTGTCGCCACGGCGGCCGGCATGTTGCTCGGCCTATATCCGCCGGCGGCCCTGCTGGCACTGGCGAGCTGGGCGCTGACCTTCTACCTGACCCGCACCAGCTCCCTCGCCTCGCTGATCGCAACACCGCTGACCCTGCCCCTGCTGGCCTGGCAGCAACCGGCGGCGCTGCTGCCGATGTGCGTGCTGACCGGACTGATCGTCTGGCGTCATCGCGGCAATCTACGCGACCTCATGGCCGGACGCGAACGGCATTTCTAATGACCGGCCTGAGCCAAAATCATATGGCCGGCAGCTGCTCCATCGGCCAACGCGCCTGTACCCGGATCTCCGGCCCCTCGTGCTGGCCGGCCAGCAGCCGCTGGCAGCCGGCATAGGCGATCATTGCGCCATTGTCGGTGCAGAAACGCGGGCGGGCGTAGAACACCTGGCCCTTGAGCCCGGACAGCATGCTTTCCAGGGACTGGCGCAGAGCCTGGTTGGCACTCACACCGCCGGCGATCACCAGGCTGTTCAGCCCGGTCTGCTTGAGCGCGCGCTTGCATTTGATGGTCAGCGTATCGACCACCGCATCCTGGAAGGCGCGGGCAATGTCGGCGCGGGTCTGCTCGCCGGCATCGCCGGCGTCGCGGCACTGCTGCCAGGTGTTCAGGGTGAACGTCTTCAGGCCGCTGAAACTGAAATCCAGGCCAGGCCTGTCGGTCATCGGCCGCGGGAAGGTGAAGCGTCCCGGCGTACCACTTTCCGCCAAACGGGCGATCTCCGGCCCGCCCGGGTAGCGCAGCCCCATCAGCTTGGCGGTCTTGTCGAAGGCCTCGCCGGCGGCATCGTCTACCGACTCGCCGAGTAGCTGATAGCGGCCGATGCCGTCGACCCGCACCAGCTGGGTATGACCGCCGGATACGAGCAAGGCGACGAACGGAAAGGCCGGCGGCTGCTCTTCCAGCATCGGCGCCAGCAGGTGGCCTTCCATATGATGCACACCCACGGCCGGAATGCCCCAGGCGAACGCCAGGGCCTGGGCGCAGGCGGCGCCGACCAGCAGCGCGCCAACCAGCCCGGGGCCGGAGGTGTAGGCGATGGCCTCGATCTGCTCGCGGCTGGCGCCGGCCTCATCCAGCACCTGGCGGATCAGCGGCAGCATGCGTTTGACGTGGTCGCGCGAAGCGAGCTCCGGCACGACGCCGCCATAGACGCGATGCAGATCGATCTGACTGAACAGCGCGTCGGCCAGCAGGCCGCGCTCGCTGTCGTAGAGCGCGACGCCGGTCTCGTCGCAGGAGGTTTCCAGGCCCAGCACTAGCATGGGGGACCTTCAACACTGGCTATAAAAGGAGGCGCGCATGATAATCGCCGCCCCCTGGCCCGGCCAGCGCTTTTCGATCAGAGGCTTTGCATTCCGCGGCGCGAGGCGTTAATATCCGCAGCCCTTGAAAACCGACGTATTCCCGTGCCCTTGCCGGATCGCGTCGTCCATTCGGTAAAACAGTGAAGGTACGACCTGGATGCCAGCCGTCAAAGTTAAAGAGAACGAACCCTTCGACGTAGCTCTGCGTCGTTTCAAGCGCTCCTGCGAAAAAGCCGGTGTTCTGGCTGAAGTCCGCAGCCGCGAGTTCTACGAAAAGCCGACCACCGAGCGCAAGCGCAAGGCTGCTGCCGCTGTTAAGCGTCACGCCAAAAAAGTGCAGCGCGAGCAGCGTCGCCGCGAGCGCCTGTACTGAGTTATCAGTCGCGCCGCTAAAGGCTTGCGCACAGCCCGGCTCCGGCCGGGCTTTGCATTTCTGACTCCGCGTCGCCGTCCGGCGATGATCGGAGTTTTTTCGTTTATGCTGCCGCCTTTCTTCTTCCACGCTGACGAGCCATGGCCGGTCTGATTCCGCAGTCCTTCATCGATGACCTGCTCAACCGCACCGACATTGTCGAGGTGGTGAGTTCGCGCATCCAGCTGAAGAAGGCCGGCAAGAACTACACCGCCTGCTGCCCGTTCCACAAGGAGAAGACCCCCTCCTTCAGCGTCAGCCCGGACAAGCAGTTCTACTACTGTTTCGGCTGCGGCGCCGGCGGCAACGCCCTCGGCTTCATCATGGACCACGACAGCCTGGACTTCCCCCAGGCCGTCGAGGATCTGGCCAAGCGCGCCGGCATGGACATCCCGCGCGAGGAAGGCGGCCGTGGCCGCACCCCGCGCCAGCCGGTCGACTCACCGCTGTACCCGCTGCTGACGGCTGCCGCCGACTACTACCGCCAGGCCCTGAAGAGCCACCCGACGCGCAAGGCGGCCGTGGACTACCTCAAGGGCCGCGGCCTGACCGGCGAAATTGCCCGCGACTTCGGCCTGGGCTTCGCCCCGCCGGGCTGGGACAACCTGCACAAGCACATGGCCGGCGACAAACTGCAGCAGAAGGCCATGATCGACGCCGGCCTGCTGATCGAGAACGCCGAGAACGGCCGCATCTACGACCGCTTCCGCGACCGCGTGATGTTTCCCATCCGCGACAGCCGCGGCCGCGTCATCGCTTTCGGCGGCCGCGTACTCGGCGACGACAAGCCGAAGTACCTCAACTCCCCCGAAACCCCCGTGTTCCACAAAGGGCAGGAGTTGTACGGCCTGTACGAAGCGCGCAAGAACAATCGCGACCTCGACGAGATCATGGTGGTCGAGGGCTACATGGACGTCATCGCCCTGGCTCAGCAAGGCTTGCGCAACGCGGTAGCCACCCTTGGCACGGCGACCAGCGAGGAGCACCTCAAGCGCCTGTTCCGTCTGGTGCCCAGCGTGCTGTTCTGCTTCGACGGCGACGCCGCCGGGCGCAAGGCAGCCTGGCGCGCCCTGGAAGCCACCCTGCCCAACCTGCAGGACGGCCGTCGCGCGCGCTTCCTGTTCCTGCCCGAAGGCGAAGACCCGGACACCCTGGTACGCAGCGAGGGCACCGATGCCTTCCGCGCCCGCATCAACCAGCACGCCCAGCCGCTGGCCGACTACTTCTTCCAGCAACTCAGCGAAGAAGCCGACCCACGCTCGCTGGAAGGCAAGGCGCACCTGGTAACCCTGGCCGCACCACTGATCGACAAGATCCCCGGCAACCACCTGCGCGCCCTGATGCGCCAGCGCCTGTCGGAAATCACCGGCCTCTCCGGCGAAATGCTGCAGCAGGTCGCGCAGAGCGCCCCCGCCACGCCAGCCGCATCGACCGGCAGCCATGAGCCGCCAGCGGATTATGGCCATTACTACGACACCCAACCCGAGTACGGCGATGTTGCCGACTACGCCAACCATATCGAGCCGCCGGCCGAAGCCTACGAGCAGAAGAAGCCCTGGCAAAAAGGCGAAGGCAAATCCTGGAAGAAGGATGGCGAATGGAAAAAAGGCAGCGACTGGAAGAAAGGCGGACGCGATAGCGCACCGCCGCGCAAGCCGGTGCATGTCGAATCGCCGACCCTGACCGCCCTGCGCACCCTGCTGCACCACCCGCAACTGGCGCAGAAGGTCGAGGATGTCAGCCATTTCGCCGACGAAGACGACACCTACGCCCAGCTGCTCGTCGCCCTGGTCGGCACCCTGCAGAAAAGCCCCAGGCTGCGCTCGCTGCAGCTGATCGCCCGCTGGCACGGCACCGAACAGGGCCGCCTGCTGCGCGCCCTGGCCGAGAAGGAATGGCTGATCGAAGGCGACAATCTTGAACAGCAGTTCTTCGACACCATTACTACACTTGCCAATGGCCAACTGAAAAAGCGCCGCGACCAGCTACTGCGCAGCGTCATGCATAAGAGCCCCAGCGAACTAAGTGACGAGGAGAAAGCTCTATTGAGAGAGCACTTCAGCCACGCCACCACACCCGATAGCAAGAGCCCAACTGGCGCCTGACGCACCGAATCAGGTATAATCCTCGGCTTATTTTCAGCCCGCCAAGACCTTCAGTGGATAGGGTTTTATGTCCAAAGAACAGCAGTCACGCCTGAAAGAGTTGATCACCCGCGGCCGTGAGCAGGGTTACCTGACTTACGCCGAGGTCAACGACCACCTGCCGGAAGACATCTCCGATCCGGAACAGGTCGAAGACATCATCCGCATGATCAACGACATGGGCATCAACGTCTTCGAAAGTGCCCCGGATGCGGACGCCCTATTGCTGGCCGAAGCCGACACCGACGAAGCCGCCGCCGAAGAAGCCGCAGCAGCCCTGGCCGCGGTAGAAACCGATATCGGCCGCACCACCGACCCGGTGCGCATGTACATGCGCGAAATGGGTACCGTTGAGCTGCTGACCCGCGAAGGCGAAATCGAAATCGCCAAGCGTATCGAGGAAGGCATCCGTGAGGTCATGGGGGCCATCTCCCTGTTCCCCGGCACCGTCGACAGCATCCTCGCCGAATACCAGCGTGTCACCAGTGAAGGTGGCCGTCTGTCCGACGTCCTCAGCGGCTACATCGACCCGGATGACGGCAGCCTGCCGGCCGAGGAAGTCGTGCCCGAGCTCAAGGAAGCCACGGCCGAAGCCAAGGACGACGAGGAAGAGGACGAGGAAGGCGACAGCGATTCCGACGACGAAGGCGACGGTGGCCCGGACCCGGAAGAAGCCGCCCGCCGCTTTGGCGCCGTTGCCGAGCAGCTGGACAAGACCCGCAAGGCCCTGAAAAAGCACGGCCGCGGCAGCAAGCAGGCCGAGAAGGAGCAGCAGGCCCTGGCCGAGCTGTTCATGCCGATCAAGCTGGTGCCCAAGCAGTTCGACGCCCTGGTCGAGCGCGTTCGCGGCTCGCTGGAACAGGTTCGCGCCCAGGAACGCGCCATCATGCAGCTGTGCGTACGTGACGCGCGCATGCCTCGCGCCGACTTCCTCAAGCTGTTCCCCGGCAATGAAGTTGCCACCGACTGGGCTGCCGGCCTGGCCAAGGGCAAGGCCAAGTACGCCGAAGCCATCGGCAACCTGCTGGCCGACATCCAGCGTTGCCAGGAAAAGATGGCTGCCATCGAGGCCGACGCCGGCCTGGTGATCGCCGAGATCAAGGACATCAACCGCCGCATGTCCATCGGTGAAGCGAAAGCTCGCCGGGCGAAGAAGGAAATGGTCGAGGCCAACCTGCGCCTGGTGATCTCCATCGCCAAGAAGTACACCAACCGCGGCCTGCAGTTCCTCGACCTGATCCAGGAAGGCAACATCGGCCTGATGAAGGCGGTGGACAAGTTCGAATACCGCCGCGGCTACAAGTTCTCGACCTACGCCACCTGGTGGATCCGCCAGGCGATCACCCGCTCGATCGCCGACCAGGCGCGCACCATCCGTATTCCGGTGCACATGATCGAGACGATCAACAAGCTGAACCGCATCTCTCGCCAGATGCTTCAGGAGATGGGGCGCGAGCCGACTCCGGAAGAGCTGGGCGAGCGCATGGAAATGCCCGAGGACAAGATCCGCAAGGTCCTGAAGATCGCCAAAGAGCCGATTTCCATGGAGACGCCGATTGGCGACGACGAGGATTCGCACCTGGGCGACTTCATCGAGGACTCCACCATGCAGTCGCCGATCGAGGTGGCTACCGTGGAGAGCCTCAAGGAAGCCACTCGCGAAGTCCTGGCCGGGCTCACCGCCCGCGAGGCCAAGGTGCTGCGCATGCGCTTCGGCATCGACATGAACACCGACCACACCCTCGAGGAAGTCGGCAAGCAGTTCGATGTCACCCGCGAGCGTATCCGCCAGATCGAAGCCAAGGCGCTGCGCAAGCTGCGCCATCCGACGCGAAGCGAGCACCTGCGCTCCTTCCTCGACGAGTGATCACAAAACCCCGGCGCAAGCCGGGGTTTTTGTTTCTGCTACAGCTACACTTGCGTCATCTTCACGCTCTCGGAACTACCGCATGCCGCGCCTGCTGGCCATTCTCCTGTCGTGCCTGGCTTACTGGATGCAACCCGCGTCAGCCGTGGAGCTCAGCCCGGCAGAACAGCAATGGCTGGCTGAGCACCCACAGCTACGACTCGGCATTGACGCCTCCTGGGCCCCTTTCGAATTTCGCGACGAGCAGGGTCGCTACAGCGGCCTGAGCGCGGCCTACGTCGAACTGATCGAGAAGCGCCTGAACATCCGCATGGTGCCGGTGGAGCCTCGCCGCTGGAGCGAAGTACTGGCAGGCGCCAAAAGCGGGCAGCTCGATCTCCTGCCGGGCATCATGTCCACCCCCGAACGCCAACGCGACCTGGCCTTCACCCGCCCCTATCTCGACTTCCCGATCGTCATCCTGTCGCGCCGCGACGGCCCCCAGCCCATGCGCCTGAATGATCTGTATGGCCTCAAGATTGCGGTGGTGCAGGACTACGCCCCGCACGAACTGCTGCGCAACCGTCACCCGGATCTCAACCTGCTGCCACTCCCCAGCGTAGTGGCCGCTTTGCAGGCACTCGCCACGGGCCAGGCAGACGCCATGATCGGCGACCTCGCCTCAAGCGTCTGGAGCATGCGCCAGCTCAAGCTCAAAGACCTTCTGGTCAGCGGCGACACACCCTATCGCTATCAGCTCGCCATGGCAGCGCCCAAAAGCCATGCACCGCTGATCAGCATCCTCGACAAGCTGTTCGCCGAACTCAGCGCCGAAGAAATCGCCACCCTGCAGGCGCCCTGGATAGGCAGCGTTCTCGACCAGCGCAGTACCTGGCAACGGGGGGCGCTGATGTACGGCCTGCCCGTGCTGCTCCTGGCCCTGCTGATCGTGGTGGCCGTCATGCGCGTGAATCGTCGCCTGCAACAGGAAGTGAACGAGCGCATGGCCCTTGAGAGTCGCCTGCGCGATAGCGAGCGACACTATCGCGGCATGGTCGAAAGCCTGAATGCGATTGCCTGGCAGATGCGCCTCTCGGACTACTGCTTCACCTACGTCTCCCCCCATGCCGAGAAGCTGCTCGGTTATCCCCTGGAGGACTGGCTGCAACCCGGCTTCTGGCAGCGCACCCTGCACCCCGAGGATGCCGCCCGCGCCAAATACTTCTGCGTCACGGAAAGTCAGGCCGGCCACGACCACAGCCTCGACTACCGGATGCTGGCAGCCGATGGCCGAGTGGTCTGGATACGTGACATCGTCACCCTGATCAACACCGAGGAAGGTACGGTACTGCGCGGCCTGATGATCGACATCAGCGAGGCCAAACGCATCGAGCAGGCCCAGCGCCTCTCGGAAGAGAAGTTCGAACTGGTATTCCACAACTGCCCGGACATTCTGGTCATCGCACGCCGCAGCGATGGCGTGCTACTGACCGTCAACCGCACCTTCGAGCAACAACTCGGGATTAGCGCACACGAGGCTATCGGCAGAACCGCCAGCGAACTGGGCATCTGGGGCACGCCCAGCATCGGCCCCATGGTGCTTGATCGCCTGCAAAGAGAAGCCCTAAACAACATCGAGATGCCCTTCAGCCGCCGCAATGGGGAGTTGTTCACGGGCCTGGTCTCGGCCCAGCACATCGACATCCACGACCAGCCTGCACTGGTAGTCGCCGTGCGCGACATTTCCGAACTCAAGCGCACGCAGCAGCAACTCAGGCTGTCGGAGGAAAAGTTCGCCAAAGCCTTCCACGCGTCACCGGATGGGCTGCTGATGACTCGCCTGCGTGACGGCATGATTCTCGAAGCCAACGAAGGCTTCTTCGATATCACGGGGCACGATAGCCGCGAGGTGATCGGCAACACCACGCTGGGCATCGGCCTGTGGGCAAATCCGGGCGACCGCGACACGATGATCACGCAGATACAAGCGAAGGGCTCGCTGCGCGACTTCCGCACCTGGATCAGCACGCACCACGGGCAACAGCGCCTGGCCGACCTCACCGTACAGTCGATCATCATCGACGAAGAACCTTGCATGCTGATCATCGCCCGCGACATCACCGAGCGCGAACACATGCAGGCACGTCTGCATCAGGCCGCCACGGTGTTCGAGAGCACCGCTGAAGGCGTGATGATCACCGACCTCAACCAGCGCATCACCGCAGTCAATCGTGCTTTCAGCACCATCACCGGCTACAGCGAGGCCGAGGCCCTGGGCCAGAGCCCGCGCCTGCTGTCGTCGGGCAAGCACGACAGCGCGTTCTATGCCGCCATGTGGCACCAACTGGCGGCGGAAGGCCACTGGCAGGGAGAGATCTACAACAAGCGCAAAAACGGCGAGCTGTATCCCGAGTGGCTGACCATCAGCGCCGTACGCGACCAGAGCGGGCAGATCACCCACTTCGTCGGCGTGTTCGCCGATATCAGCTCGCTCAAGCAGGCCCAGGACCGCCTGGACTACCAGGCGCACCACGACCCACTCACCGGCCTGCCCAACCGCATGCTGTTCGAAAGCCGCCTGGACAACGCCCTCCACGATGCACGCACTGACCAGCAGCGCGGCGCGGTGCTGTTCCTCGACCTTGATCGCTTCAAACACATCAACGACAGCCTCGGCCACCCGGTCGGTGACCAACTGCTCAAGAGCATCGCCCTGCGCCTGCGCGAACAGCTGCGTGATATCGACACCGTGGCACGCCTGGGGGGTGATGAATTCATCGTGCTGCTACCGGGCCTGCACCAGCCGCGCGACGCCGAGCGGGTGGCGACCAAGCTGCTGACCTGCTTCCACGCGCCCTTCCAGGTGGACGGCCACGAGTTCTTCATCAGCGCCAGCATAGGTATCAGCCTGTTCCCCGAAGACGGCAGCGATGTCGCCACCCTGGTAAAGAACGCCGACGCCGCCATGTACAGCTCGAAGGCCAAGGGCCGCAACCGCGTGGAGTTCTACACCCGCAGCCTGACCTTCCAGGCCACCGAGCGCATGACCCTGGAGCTGGAGTTACGCCGCGCCATCGAACGCGACGAGCTGAGCCTGCACTACCAGCCCAAGCTCTGCCTGCACACCGGCAAGCTGGTGGGCGCCGAAGCACTGATCCGCTGGCGCCACCCGGTATTCGGCGACATCCCCCCAGACCGTTTCATTCCCCTGGCCGAAGAAAACGGCATGATCCTCCAGCTCGGCGACTGGGTCCTGCAGGAGGCTTGCCGACAGATGCGCGCCTGGCAGGACCGCCATGCCCCTTTCGGCCCGTTGTCGGTCAACCTGTCCGGCAGCCAGCTGCGCCAGGCGCAACTGTGCGAGCGCATCGCCGCCATTCTCGCCACGTTCGGCCTGGGAGCAGACAAGCTACAACTGGAAATCACCGAAAGCTTCATCATGACCCAGGCCGAAGAGGCGCTGCTGATCCTGCATGAACTCAAGGAGCTCGGCCTGCAGCTGGCCATCGATGACTTCGGCACCGGCTATTCCTCGCTCAGCTACCTCAAGCGCCTGCCGCTGGACATCCTCAAGATCGACAAGTCCTTCGTCCGCGGCCTGCCGGGCGATCCCGACGATGCCGCGATCACCCGCGCCATCATCGCCCTCGGCCGCAGCCTGCAGATGACCGTCATCGCCGAAGGTGTGGAGACCAAGGCACAGGAGATATTCCTCACCAGCGAAGGCTGCGAACAGATCCAGGGCTACGTGATCAGCCGCCCGCTCTCGGCCGAGTCCTTCGCCGCCAATTTCCTCGGCCCCCTGCCGATTGGCAGCGCGGAAAAGGCGCCGCTATAATCCGCCGCTCCTTCTGAGGGCCTATAGCTCAGTCGGTTAGAGCAGAGGACTCATAATCCTTTGGTCCACGGTTCGAGTCCGTGTGGGCCCACCACCTTCAAAGCCGCGCATTGCGCGGCTTTTGCATTGCGCCTGTAGAAACGGCGACAAGCTGCACGCGCGGCATCTTGAGCCTTGCGCATAACCCACCTAAATTAGCGCCCTTCGCACGCCCTATACGGGCACCAATAGTTTTCTGCCAGGATGGTGATGAATGCCGAGCCCTACCCAAGCGAGCCCCTACTCTTCTGTCGGTATTTCCGGCGACACCCAGATTGACAGCCTGGTGTACGGCACCAAGTGGGGTGGCGCCGTGGGCACCGGTACCTCGCTCAGCTACAGCTTCATCACCTCCTCGTCCCGCTTCGCGTCCAACTATTCCTACGATAACGAGTACCTGGCCTCCTTCACCCTGACCAGCGGCCAGCAGAGCGCAACCATCGCTGCGCTTGCCGAGTGGAGCGCCGTCGCCAACATCAGTTTCAGCAAAGTCACTGAGACCAGCAGCCAGGTCGGCACCATGCGTTTCGGCGGCTACCGCAACATGGACCAGGACTATGCCGCCTGGGCCTATCTGCCGGGCTCCACTCCGTCCGCGGGCGATGTCTGGCTGAGCCCCACGACCGGCTCCTCGCCCAAACCGGGTCAGTTCGACTACCACGTGCTGGTCCACGAAATCGGCCACGCCCTGGGTCTCAAGCATCCCTTCGAGACCAGCCCGACCAGCTCCGTGTCGCTCGCGGGCACCGAGTACGATGACGTGCGCTACACGGTGATGAGCTACAACAACTCCTATTCCTTCCAGGCCAACGGCCCGATGCTGATCGACATCGCTGCCATCCAGTATCTGTACGGCGCCAACATGAGCTGGCAGACCGGCAACAACACCTACAAGTGGGATGCCAACAGCAGTGTGTTCGAAACCATCTGGGATGCCGGCGGCACGGATACGATCGACGGCAGTAACCAGACTCTGGCGGTCAACATCAACCTGAACGCAGGCAGCTTCAGCAGTATTGGCAAGGCCTTCTGGAACGGCAGCACCTATATCAACAACTGCCTGGCCATCGCCTATGGCGCGAAGATCGAAAATGCCATCGGCTCGAAATACAACGACCGACTCACTGGCAATGAGTGGAGCAACGTCCTCAATGGCGGCGCCGGTGCTGACAGGATGAGCGGCGGCGATGGCAACGACACCTACCACGTCGACAACGCCGGCGACGTCGTCAGCGAGATCAATGCCGACATCGCCACCGGCGGCAACGACACCGTGTATAGCGCGCTCGCGTCCTACACCCTGGGTGCCAACCTGGAAAACCTGCGGATCAGCGCCACGGGCAATGCCAACGGCAATGGCAATGCCCTCAATAACGCGCTCTACGGCGGCACCGGCAACAATATTCTGGACGGCAAGGCTGGCGCCGATAGCATGTTCGGCGGCAATGGCAGCGACACCTACTATGTCGACGATGCCGGCGACCTGGTTAGCGAAACCAATACCGATGCAGCCACCGGCGGTAGCGATACCGTGGTCAGCAGCCTCGCGAGCTATTCGCTTGGCAACAACGTGGAGAACCTGGTGCTGCTCAGCAGTGGCGCCGCCAACGGTACCGGCAACGCGCTGAACAACATCATCTACGCCGGCGCCGGCAACAACATCGTCGACGGCGCGGGTGGCAGCGACACCCTGTCCTACCTCTATGCCAGCCAGGGCATCACCGTCAGCCTGGCCATCGCGACGGCGCAGGTCACCGGCGGCTCTGGCGAAGACACCCTGCTGAACATCGAGCACCTCACGGGCAGCAATTACGACGACAAGCTGACCGGTAACGGTGCTGCCAACAAACTGGTCGGCAATGCCGGCAAGGATGTTCTCAATGGTGGTGCTGGTGCCGACAACATGATCGGTGGTGACGGCAACGACATCTATTACGTCGACAACTCCGGCGATGTTGTCAGCGAAAGCAACGCCAGCACCAGCACCGGCGGCGTGGATACGGTCTACAGCTATGTGTCGTCCTACACCCTGGGCAGTAACCTGGAGAACCTGCGCATCAATGCCTCGGGCACTGCCAACGCCACCGGCAATAGTTTGAACAACGTCATCTACGCAGGTGCCGGCAACAACGTGCTGAACGGCGGCAGCGGTGCCGACACCCTCTCCTACCTGTATGCCAACCAAGGCGTCAGCGTGAGCCTGGCGGTGACGACTGCTCAGGCCACCGGCGGCTCGGGTAATGACACCGTGGTGAACTTCGAGCACCTCAGCGGAAGCAAGTACGACGACAAGCTGACCGGCAACAGCGCCGCCAACAAGCTGGTCGGCGATGCCGGCAAGGACATTCTCAACGGCGGTGCAGGCGCCGACACCATGATCGGTGGCGACGGCAACGACATCTATTACATCGACAACTCCGGCGACGTGGTCAGCGAGACCACTGCCGACGCAAGCATCGGCGGCGTGGACACCGTCTACAGCTACCTGGCGTCCCACACCCTGGGCGCCAATGTCGAGAACCTGCGCATCATGGCCAGCGGCGTGGCCAACGGCACCGGCAACGCGCTGGACAACATCATCTATGCGGGTGCCGGCGATAATGTCATGAATGGTGGCAGCGGCATCGACACCCTGTCCTACCTGTACGCCAGCAAGGGCATTACCCTCAATCTCGGCATCACCACGGCGCAGAACACCGGTGGCTCCGGCAAGGACAGCGTGCAGAACTTCGAGCGCCTGCACGGCAGCAACTACAACGACCGTCTTACCGGCAACAGCGGCGATAACGTTCTGTACGGCAATGGCGGCAACGATGTGCTCGACGGCGGTGCCGGCAACGACACGCTGGTAGGTGGTAGCGGCAGCGATCAGCTGACCGGCGGAGCCGGTGCGGACCGCTTCGAGTTCAAGGCCCTGGGAGATCTGGGACTGGGCTCGTTGCGTGATCTGATCAAGGACTTCAATCTGGCCGATGGCGACCTCATCGACCTGTCGTTCCTCGACGCCAACAGCGCCACCTCGGGTATCAACGAGGCCTTCACCTACATTGGCGATGCGCTCTTCGGCGGGGATGCGACCGGCCAGCTGCGCTTCAGCGACGGCATCCTGTATGGCAGCGTGGATGCCGACAGCGATGCGGAGTTCGAGATTCAACTGCTTGGTGTCGCCAGCCTGGATAACAGCGCGCTGATCGTCTGAGTGCCAGGCCACTGCTGGAAGCGAGTCGGACAGCGCGAAGCAGCGCTGTCCGACTCCAGGTCGCCCTAACGCACGGTCAGGCCAAAGGGTTCCTCGGCGAAGTCAAAGCACCCCAGAAAGGTCTTGATATCGAGCAGGCTGCCGTCGACCTTGACGTCGCCCAGCAGTGCGCCTTTGACCAGCCCGCCCTCCCCCGTCAGCAGGGTGTCCATGAAGCTCTTGTTCATGGTCAGCCTGAGCGGTGTGCCCTCCGGGATGCCGCGGTGCAGCTGGGCGACGCCGCGGCGCACCTCCAGTGCCCATTGTTCGCCCACGTCGGGAAACTCGAAGCCCAGTGTCATCTGCACATCGCCGGCCTTCTCCGGGTCGATGCGGGTGACCCAGTTGCCGAGGAAGGCCTGCGGCGTGAAGTTCTTCACCATCTGCGGAGAGAGGAATACGCCACGCAGCACCTGGGCCTGTTCGCGCACGTCGTCGCCGTCGAACTTGCCTTCCAGCTCCATGGCGCTGCTCAGGTACCAGTTGCGCCAGTTGATGTTCATGCTGGCGTAGCCCAGCTTGCGCAGGCAGCGGGCCTTGATGTCGCGGGCCAGCGCGTCTTCGTTATCGACCCGGATGGCATAGCCGGACAGCTCCGCGGCCCACTGGTAATCGCCTTTGAGATAGGCCTCGCCGGCGGCCAGCAGCACTTTCTCGCGCCCGCCCATCAGCGCGATCAGGCGCTGCGCCTTGTCCTTCGGCGGGATCGGGTCGAGCTCCACCGGGTCGCCCTGGAACCAGCCCAGGTAGCCGTTGTAGATCTGCCGCACGCTGTGCTTGACCGTGCCGTAGTACTCGCGCAGGTAGGGGGTGTAGCCGGCCAGGTGCGGCGGCAGCTTGACCTTCTCGACCAGCTCGTCCGGGGTCAGCCCCTTGTTCATCCAGCGCACGGTCTGGTCGTGGATATAGGCGATGCCGTCGCGGGTCATGCGCAGCACTTCCTCGACCTGCTCGGTGCCGCTGATCGGCCGCCCGTGCAGCGGCACCATGTGCTCGGCCTTGAGCGAGCGCAGCAGGTCGAGGCTGGCCACCCATTGCACCGGATCACGGAACTTGGTGCCGCGCAGGGTGTGGATGTTCGGCAGGGTCGGTCCCTGATCAACCTCGGCGCTGATCAGCACCTTATTGTCGGGCAGGTACAGCACGATTTCGTCCGGCGCCTCGCTGGGCGCATGCAGGAACTGCACCGGCAGGCCCGCCACCCGGGTGTCCAGGCGCTCCTTGAAGGTGATGGTGGGCGCGATGAAGGTCGACGGCTCGGCCTTGGCCAGCGGGCCGATGCCGGCGTTCATGTCCTGGTTGTCGCCCGCCGGCAGGAAACTGCCGAAGCTGTAGGCCGAGCGCACACCGAGGATGGGGCCAACCTGCGCGCCCTGGGCTACCACGTTGGCCAGCAGGGTTTCATGGGCGTATATCTGCACCTCGCCGCTGGCCACCTGCTCGGGACTGACGAACGCCTGCACGCCGTTGATGTGGTCCGGGTGGAAGTGGGTGTAGACCACCGCCTTGACCGGCTTGTCGCTGACCTTGCGCAGCTCGGCCATGATCTTGCGCGACTCGCTCACCGACTCGCCGGTGTCGACGATGATCAGGCCCTCGGGCGCCTCGATGGCCACCACGTTGCCGAGCTGCCAGCCCACCGCCGACCAGACGTTGTCGGCCACCCGATACAGCTTCTGGTTGAAATGCGCGGTGTGCGCCTTGAGCTCGGGGTGAATGCTCGGCGTGATCTGTTCCTCGGGCAGCGCGGCCAGGGCACCGAGAGGCAGGGTGGCGGCCAGGAGCAGGCCGCTGAAACGACGGAGTGCAGACATGGGAGGCGGACTCGTTGTTGTTATCTCGCCTGGCAGACTGGCAAAGGCCTTGTGATAATTCCAATGCATTCCATTCGAAATACCAATGCGAGATACGCATGAACGATCTGCGCCAGCTTCGCCACTTCGTCGCCCTCGCCGAGCACGGCCACTTCGCCCGCGCCGCTGAAGCCGTGCACCTCAGCCAGCCGGCGCTGAGCCGCAGCATCCAGGCCCTGGAAAGCAGCCTGGGCTGCGCGCTGGTCAATCGTCACAGTCGCGGCATCAGCCTCACCGCCCATGGCCGGCTGGTGCTGGAACATGCACGGCGCCTGCTGGCCGGTAGCCAGTCGCTGAGCAATGCGGTGAGCCAGCTGGGCAACCTGGCCAGCGGTGAAGTGCGCCTGGGGGCAGGCCCCTACCCTGCCGCGCGGCTGGTGCCGCAGGCCATGGGTAGTTTCGCCGAGCGTTTTCCACGGGTGCGCCTGCACCTGCTGATCGACAACTGGCAGCAGCTGCGCCGGCGCCTGCTGGATGACGAGATCGAACTGTTCGTCGCCGATACCCGCGAGTTCGAGGGCGACCCACAGCTGCACATCGAGCCGCTGCGGGTGCACCCCGGCGTGCTGTTCTGCCACCCGCAGCACCCGCTGCTGCAGCGCCAGCCGGTGGGGCTGCAGGACCTGCTGGACTACCCGCTGGCCGGCACCCAGCTGCCCGAGGAGGTCAGCGCCGCCCTGCGCAACCTGGGCGCCGGCGCCAGCCCGCTGACCATCCAGTGCGACAACTTCATGGTGCTCAAGGAGCTGGTTTCCAGCAGCCACGTGGTCAGCCTGGCGCCCTGGGACGTGATCGCCCAGGACGTGGCCAGCGGGCGCCTGGCGCCGCTGCAGATAAGCGTGGCGCTGAGCCAGCACTCGGCCTACGGCATCGTCAGCCGCGCCGGCCACAGCCTGTCGCCGGGCGCGGCGCAGCTGCGGCTGATCCTGCTGGCGCAGGATGCCGCCGACTAGCCAAGCTTGTGGCGGTAGGCGTAGAGGCAGACCATCTCCATCGCCAGGGTGGCGCCGGCCAGTGCGGTGACCTCGGCGTGGTCATAGGGTGGCGCCACCTCGACCACGTCCATGCCGACCAGGTTGATGCCACGCAGACCGCGCAGGATCTCCAGCGCCTGGTGGCTGGACAGCCCACCGCACACCGGCGTGCCGGTGCCGGGAGCGAAGGCCGGGTCGAGGCAGTCGATGTCGAAGGTCAGGTACACCGGCTGATCGCCGACGCGAGCGCGGATCAGTTCGGCGATCTGTTCCGGAGTACTGCGGTTGACCTGGCGCGCATCCAGCACCTGGAAGCCCATCACGTCGTCGTTGGTGGTGCGCAGGCCGACCTGCACCGAGCGTGCCGGATCGACTAGGCCCTCGCGGGCGGCGTGGTAGAACATAGTGCCGTGGTCGATGCGCTGGAGCTCCTCGTCCGGCCAGGTGTCGCTGTGCGCATCGAAATGGATCAGCGCCAGCGGGCCGTGCTTCTTGGCATGGGCCTTGAGCAGCGGGTAGCTGATGAAGTGGTCGCCGCCCAGGGTGAGCATGGCGCAGCCGGCGTCGAGAATCCTGTCGGCGTGGGCTTCGATGGCCGCCGGGGTGGCCTGCGGCGTGCCGTGGTCGAAGTGGCAGTCGCCGTAGTCGATGCAGGCCAGCAGATCGAACGGGTCGAACTCCCAGGGATAGTGACGGGCCCAGGCCGACTGGATCGAGGCGGCGCGGATCGCCCGCGGCCCGAAGCGGCTGCCCGGGCGGTTGGTGGTAGCGGTATCGAACGGCACACCGCTGACTACCAGGTCGACGCCGCGCAGGTCGCGCGTATAGCGGCGGCGCATGAAGCTGGTGATACCGGCGTAGGTCGGCTCGGCCGCCGTGCCGTAGAGGCTGTCGCGGGTGATCGCCTGGTCGTTGTCGAATGCATGGTCCATGGTCGTGGTCTCGAACGGGCCGCTCGGTGCCGGAGCGGCCAAACGGTTGTCAGTACTGGGTGCGGAACGCCGTCCACAGGCGGGTACGCTGGCGCATCTCGCGCAACGGTAGCGCCTGTTCGGCGAACAGCCGGGCACGCAGCTCGGGGCCGGGGTAGATGTCCGGATCACCACTCACCGCCGCATCCAGCAGCGGCGTGGCCGCACGGTTGGCGTTGGCGAAGTACAGCGAGTTGGTCAGCTCGGCGATCGCCTCGGGTTTGAGCAGGTAGTCGATGAAGGCCCGCGCGGCCTCGGGATGGGGCGCATCCACGGGGATGGCCAGGGTGTCGAACCAGATCAGCGTGCCCTCACGCGGAATGCGGTAGACCACCGAGAACGGCTGCTGCGCCTCGCTGGCACGCGCGGCCGCCATACCGGCATCGCCGGTGTAGGTCAGCGCCAGGCAGATTTCCCCCTTGGCCAGGTCATCGATCTGCCGGCTCTGGCCAACGTAGCGCAGGTTCGGCTGCAGCTGCGCCAGCAGGGCCTTGGCGGCCTCCCGGTCGGCCTCGGCGGTGCTGTACGGGTCCTTGCCCAGGTAGTTGAGCACGACCGCGATCACCTCCTGCGGCGAGTCGAGTACGCTGATGCCGCAGTCCTTGAGCTTGCTGGCGTACTCTGGCTTGAACAGCAGGTCGAGGCTGTCCAGGGCGACGCCCGGCAGGCGCTGCTCGACGGCCTCGCGGTTGATCCCCAGACCCACCGTGCCCCAGGTGTAGGGCACGCCATAGGCATTGCTGGGGTCGATGCCCGCCAGCTTGGCCAGCAACTCAGGATCGAGATTGCCGCGGTTGGCCAGCTCGCCGACGGGCTGCAGCGCCTTGGCCGAGATGGCCCGGCCCAGCACGCTGGAGGAGGGAAAGACCAGGTCGTAGCCACTGCCACCGGTAAGCAGCTTGCTCTCCAGCACCTCGGTGCTGTCGAAGCTGTCGTATTTGACCCGGATGCCGGTCTCGGCCTGGAAGCGCTGCAGCGCCTGCTGCGGCACGTAGTCGGCCCAGTTGTAGAGGTTGAGCACTTTTTCCTCGGCCTGCAGCGGCAGGGCGAAGGCACACACAAGCAAGCTGGCGACCAGGCGCATGAGCAATTCCTCGGCAGGATCGGTTGGCCGCGCCCCTCTGTCGGGGGCTGCGGATAGCGGCATCCTGCGCCGGCCATTGCTTCGAATAAATACGAAGTGATCTACTCTGACATCGACAGAAATCAATGTATGGAGCCAACATGCTCAGCCAGCTGCGCGACCTCGACCTGCAACTGCTGCGCCTGTTCGTCACCGTGGTGGAGAGCGGCGGCTTCAGCGCCGCCCAGGGCGAGCTGGGCATCGGCCAGTCGACCATCAGCACGCAGATGGCCAAGCTGGAGACACGCCTGGGCTTTCGCCTGTGCGAGCGCGGCAAGTCGGGCTTTCGCCTGACGCCCAAGGGCGAGCAGGTGCTGGTCGCCACGCGCAAGCTGTTCGCCGCCATCGAGACCTTCAAGGGCGAAGCTCAGGGCATGGCCGACAAGCTTCTCGGCGAGTTGCACATCGGCCTGTCCGAGGCCCTGGCCGACGAGGTGCTGGAACGGCTCGGCGCGGCCATCGGCGCCTTTCGCCAACGCAACCAGGCGGTGCAGATCGAGTTACTCAGCGCCATGCCGGCCGAGCTGGAGCGCCGCCTGCTGCAGGGCCAGCTGCAGCTGGCCATCGGCTATTTCTCCGGCAGCCAGACGGCGCTCGACTACCGGCCGCTGTTCAGCGAACCGCAGCGCCTCTACTGCGGCCGCGACCATGCCCTGTTCACCAGGGCGCGCATCGACCCAGCCGAGCTGCAGCAATACGACGGCGTGCTGCACCCCTACCGTTTCATCGCCGCCGACGAACCCTGGCAGGCCGGTACTGGCAGCGCCCGCAGCGAACAGGTCGAAGGCAGCCTGGCGTTCATTCTCAGCGGCGCCCACATCGGCTACCTGCCCGAGCATGTCGCCGCGCCCTGGGAGGCACGCGGCCACCTGCGGGCCCTGCTGCCCGAGCAGCTGGGCTTCGCGGTGGAATTCCGCCTGGCACGACATCGCGCGAGGCAGCCCAGCGAGGCACAGCGCGCGCTGGAGGAGGATCTGCTGGCGGCTTTCATCGACGCGCGGAACTGAGGGCAGGCCCCTGGGTATACTGCACGGGATGACTCAAGGAGCAGCGCCATGCCGGCCTGGACACTGACGGGACGCAAGGACCCACAGCTTGTGGACGCCGATTGGCAGCCCACCAACCGCCAGAACATCGAGGGCGTGAAGATCCGCTCGATCGACAACATGCTCGGGGACCGCTCGCGCCTGACCGAAATCTGGCGACGGGATTGGCAACTCGATGATCGCCCGGTCGAACAGGTGTTCCAGAGCGTGCTCGAACCCGGCGCCCTCTCCGCCTGGCATGCCCATGCCACTACGCTGGATCGCCTGTTCTGTGCCTACGGACGCATCAAGGTCGTGCTCTACGACGCCCGTATCGACTCACCGACCCAGGGCCATCTTGTCGAGCTGCGCCTGGGTGAGGAGCGTCCGCTGCTGGTGACGGTTCCCGCCGGCGTCTGGCATGGCGTGCAATGCCTCGGCAGCAGGACGGCCATCGTGGTCAATGTGGTCGATCAAGCCTATGCCTATGACGACCCGGATCACTGGCGACTCCCCGCCGACTGCCCCGACATCCCCTATCGCTTTGCATGAGCATCGCCATGCAGCCCCTCGTTTCGATCATCCTGGCGACCTACAACCGCCCCGAAACGCTGCGCCTGGCTATCGCCAGCGTGCTCGAACAGACGCTGACCGACTGGGAACTCCTGGTGATCGGCGATGCCTGCGGCGCCGAGACTGCGGCCGTGGTCGAGGCGGCGGCGGATCCTCGCATCCGCTACATCAACCTCATGCGTAACGTCGGCGAACAGTCCGGCCCCAACAATGTCGGCATCGCCCGGGCTCGTGGTCGCCATATCGCCTTTCTCAACCACGATGACCTGTGGCTGCCCGACCACCTGCAGGCCGCCCTGGAGTGGCTGCAGGCCACCGGCGCGGACCTGGTTTTCCCGGCAACCGCCGTGATCATGCCCTGCACGGCCGAGCAGCTGGCGGCGGACACCTGGCGAACCTTTGTGCATGGCATCGGCCGCGATGGCAGCTTCGACCCGGTGGAGACCTTTGCCCCGGCCTCCAGCTGGCTGATGCGACGCGAGACGGCCGAGCGAACGGGTTACTGGAAAGCCGCTCGAGACTGTGTCACGGAAAGCTCGCGGGAGTATCTGTTCCGCGCCTGGCGTCGGGGGCTGCAGCTGCGGGCCCTGCCCTGGGTGTCGGTCATTGCCTTCCATTCCGGGGCGCGCGCGAACAGCTATATGTTGCGCGACGCCCATGAGCAGGAATGGTTCTGGCACCAGGTCCTGCACACCCCCCTGCTGCGCCAACAGTTGCTGGCCCGCGCCGGCAACGACGAGGTGCCGCCACGCTCAGCCCTGCAATACCGATTACTCAGGTGGCTGGCCGCGTTTGGCCTGTTCCCGGCCGCCCTGGAGTACCGGGCCCGTGGCCTGCGCCGGGGCCAACTGATCGATCGGCTGCGCCGGACGCGTGGGCTGCATCCGCTGGCCGATGCGCACGGAGGGCTGAGGGAAATCCGCCGGTTCGAACTCGCCCGGGCCCCGGCCTATACATTGGGCAGCACCCTTTCCTTCCGCAGCGACGGCGCTGCCGTTGCCATCCAGAGCTACGGCTGGTCCTACCCAGAACCGCAAGGCACCTGGACCGACGGACCGGAAGCGGGCCTCTCCTTGCCCTTGGCGGCCCCGGTGCACGAGGATCTGGAACTGGAAGTGGAGGCCCAGTGCTTCGTCACCGAGGGCTGGCCAAGGCAGCGGGTCCACATCCACCTGGGCGACCACGCATTGGCCGAGTGGCTGTTCGACACCACCCAGAATCACGGCCTGCGCACCCTGCGCATACCCGCCGAGCTCGCCCAGCACTCACCACTCCGGCTCCGGTTCCGCTTGCCCGATGCCCAATGCCCAAACGAGCTGGGCCTGGGTAACGACTCGAGAAGGCTGGGTCTCAGCCTGGTGTCCCTGAGGTTGACGCCGGCTGTGCAGCAGGCCCCTGCGCTGGCGGAGGCAGCCGACAGGCCAGGCGGTCCAGCGCCAGCAGCGTGAACTGGATCTTCTGGTGCACAAGCGCCTGCTGAGGCGGCTCCTCGGCTTCAAGTTGAAAACGCGGGTCGAACGTATCCATGGCGATCTCCTCAACAGGGTGGCTGTCGGCAGTCGGGGAATCTTCGGACTTGTTCTTGTTGGGCCAGCCTGCCGATGGCGGATGACCGTTGTTCGAGCGCCGGCCTTGCACCGACGTCTGGTCAATTTCTGCGCAGTTGCGCGAGGGGTCAAGGGCACCGGCAGAATACCGATGCCCTCGTGCGCCTTATTCGGCGCGCTTTTTGAAGGTCAGATCGCTAAACACACGCTCGCCGCTGGCCTCGTCGGCCACGACCAGTCGCGCCTTGTAGTTGCCCGCGGGGAACCAGGCGGGGATCAGGAAATTCTTCGGCTCGGTGAAGCTGGAACCCGCAGCAACCTGAACCGTGCGCGGCGCCAGCAGCGGATAGCGGGTGCCGTCGGCCAGCTCGGTGGTGATCCAGTAGCTGAGGCTCAGATCATTGCCGCTGTAGTTGAACAGCGTGCGGTTATGACGGATGTAGCCACCGGTGGCGGGCAGAACGTCGGTGGTACCGGAGCGCAGGGTGAACTCCAGACCCAGGTTGGGTTCCGGCGGTGGCACCTGCATATCGGCAGGGTCTTCGTAGATTTTGATATTGCTGACGGCCGCTGCGCTTTGCGAGCACTGGCTCGCTCTGCCGGTCCAGGGCGACATGGTCATCCGAATACCGGTTAGCGTTGTACTCCCCAATGTACTGCTGTGAACCTGTGAGCCATTGATGGAAATAGTCAGCAGATTCTTGGCTACATCGCCATGCATGGTGATCTGATAGCGCTGTTGATCGGTGAAGTAGCCGAATCTGCCACCACTATTCGCGACATTGAACAGATAGATATCGTTTCCACCGCCATGGAAGTTCAGCGAACGAGCACCGTAGTCCTTGCTGTCGAGCGAAATACTGAAAGCGCTATCGCTGTTGTTCAGTGAGGTCGTTAGTACGTCAAAACTCAGATAGATCTTCTGCTGCCCGGCGGGCAGAAAGAACTCAATCTGATCGTACGAGGCGTTGCAACTGGGCTGGTTGAACACCCCCCAGTTGCCAGGCTGGCCAGCATAGTAGCTGACCATCTGCACCGACCCCATGTTCTGCCGCGACGGCGTCTGCGGCGTACCATCGATGATGATCGGCTGGCCATCGACATGCGGCGGCGAGGGGAAGCTGACATCGTAGAGAACGGCCGAATAGGCCAGGGAACTGGCGACGCACAGCGCCGCACAGGCAAGCAGTTGCTTTGTCTGCATGGTTTCATCCTTGAAGGTGGCTGATGCCGGCAAACTCCGCCGGCCGCTGCAGAGTAGCCATGGCCCACGGCGTTGCCAATAGGGCGGGCCAGCGGATCGATTACGGCCATGCGGGTCTATAGTTCCCGCTCACCCTCTTAGCACGCGAGGAAGTCCCATGAGCAAGATCCACAAGGTCGCCGTCCTGGTCGGCAGCCTGCGCAAGGCCTCGATCAATCGCAAGCTGGCCCTGGCGCTGGCCGAACTGGCACCGCCCTCGCTGCAGTTGCAGCTGGTCGAGATCGGTGACCTGCCCCTGTATGACGAGGACATCGACGTCAGCCCGGCGCCCGAGGCCTATAGCCGCTTCCGTGAGCAAGTCAGGGGCGCCGACGCCCTGCTGTTCGTCACTCCCGAATACAACCGCTCGATTCCCGCGCCGATGAAGAACGCCATCGATGTCGGTTCGCGCCCCTACGGGCAGAGCGTGTTCAGCGGCAAGCCGGGCGCCGTGCTGAGCGCCTCGCCGGGCGCCATTGGCGGCTTCGGCGCCAATCACCATCTGCGCCAGTGCCTGGTGTTCCTCGACGTCTACGTGCTGCAGCAGCCGGAGGCCTACCTGGGTGGCGCCGGCAAGTTCTTCGACGACAGCGGTAAACTGGACGCCGGCATCGAGGGTTTCCTGCAGAAGTTCATCGACGCTTATGCCGCCTGGGTCGAGCGTCACCTCGGCCGCTGAGCGGCGTCAGCGTACCGGCACGGGGCGCGACTGCACGCTCTGCGCCGGACGCTGGCAGCCCCAGGCCTTGTTCATGGCGCCCGACGCGCCGCCGCCCCTCACGGAGAACCACCATGAGCACCATGACCCTGTTCCACTCCCCCGCCTCGCCCTTCGTGCGCAAGGTGATGGTGCTGCTGCATGAGACCGGACAGACCGATCGGGTAGCCCTGCATGAGGTGCAGCTCAGCCCGGTGGCGCCCAACGCGGCGGTACTGGAGGGCAACCCGGCCGGCAAGATCCCGGCCCTGCGCCTGGCCGACGGCAACGTGCTGCACGACAGCCGGGTGATCCTCGACTACCTCGACAGCCAGCACGTCGGTGAGCCGCTGATCCCCACCGGCAGCGCGCGCTGGCGGCGCCTGACCCTGGCCTCGCTGGCCGATGCCATCCTCGATGCCGCCGTGCTGCTGCGCTACGAGACCTTTCTGCGCCCCGAGGACAAGCGCTGGGAGCAGTGGCAGGCCGCCCAGCAGGACAAGATCGAGCGCGCCCTGGCCTACTTCGAGCAGGACTGCCTGGCCGAACTCGCCAGCCGCTTCGATATCGCCGCCATCGGCCTGGCCTGTGCCCTCGGCTACCTCGACCTGCGCCAGCCGCAGCTGGGCTGGCGCGAGCGCTTCCCGGGCCTGGCCGGCTGGTTTGCCGATGTCAGCCAGCGACCGTCGATGCAGGCCACTCACCCGAAGTAACCGAACACGATCAGCCCCTCGCGCGGCAGGACCAGCAGGGCACCTTCGTGCTTGGTGGTGTAATAGCCCTGGCTGGCCCGGCCGATCCGTGCGCTCAGCTCGTCATCGGCATCCGCGCACTGCAACCCGAGGAAGATCGGCGACAGCATGTCGCCATCGCCCTGCGCCGGCAGCGCCTGCCAGGGCTCGTAGCGGTAGTAGTCATCGTCCGCATAGCCGCGTGCCTGCCGCGCCTGCTGCAACGCCGCCAGGCCCTCACGTTGCAGGCGCGCGCGCAGGGCAGGCGACATGCGCAGCACGGCGACACCGCAGCCTTCGCGAAAGCCGCTCTCACCGCCGACCAGCACCAGACCATCCACCTCGAGCGGAGCCGGTAGCGCTTCGATCGCATAACTGCGCTCGGCCAGCTTGTAGCCCAGGTAGAGCAACAGGAGCAGGCAGAACCACAGCAGCACGGCGCGATAGAGCAGCTGTGCGACGACATACAGAGCGCTCGTCAACGGGTTCATAGCGCCCCTCCGTAGCCATACGACAACCAGGCCAGCGCCAGCACGGCGGCCCCCAGGAGTGCCCCCAGGCGCCAGCTCGCCAGGTTGGCGGCCTGCGGGCGCCACAGGTACGGCGTCTGCAGCGCCAGGCTGAACATGGCCAGCGGGGTGAACAGGGCGTTGAACGGCCAGGACGGCAGCCACAGGCCCAGTTGCACGCTCAGCAGGTAGGCCAGGGTGATACCGCCGCTCAGGCCCACCGTGAAGTACCAGGGAGTGCCTGCCTTCAACGCCATGGTGCAGGCTCCCGGCGCAGGTCCGTCACGGGCTGCAAGGGCCGTGGAAACAGGCGGGCAATGCGCCGCGCCAGCAGGTGCCCCAGGCGCGACTCCTCGCGCAGTCCGACACGGCCGCTCATGTGCGGTACCACAGGCGGAAGAAACCGGCGCCCAGCAGCAGAGCGACCTGCGCCAGGGCCACGCACAGCTGCAGGAACGACTGGACATGGGCATTGCCAGCGGCATCCGGCACGCCGGTCAGGGCGTCCCAGAAGCCTTCCGGCAGCAGCGTCAGGGCGACGCTGGCCAGCGGCCGGCCGCTGAGGTTGAGGCCGTGGATCAGGTCGAACTGGCCAAAGAACATCAGGCCGATCAGGAGTATCCCGGCCACCACCAGGCCGAGGGCAAAGCAGGCGGAAAACTGCATCAGCAAACGCAACATGGCGATTTCCTCGCAGAGGGCGCGGCCTACGCCGCGCCGGGTCGATATCAGGCGGCGACGGCCGGTTTGCCCAGGCCATACCAGTCGAGACGGCGGGTCAGTACCATCACTGCGGCGAGCAGGCCGAACACCAGCAGCGAGCCCATCAGCAGGGCGTAATCCTCGGCGGACAACAGGGCATAGAGCATGGCGTAGAGCCCGGCCAGGGCCGCGGTGAAGCCGCCTCCGCGCAGCCAGCTGTGCAGCACATGGCTGACATAGAAGCCGATCAGCAACACGCAGGCCGAGGCCGCCAGGGCATAGGCCCGGGCGAAGGCCATGTGCTCGGCCAGCGACAGCAGCAGCAGGTAGAACATCGCCAGCGACAGGCCGACCAGGCCGTACTGCACCGGGTGCACGGCCAGGCGCTTGAGCACCTCGAAGAGGAAGAAGCCGGCAAAGGTCAGGCCGATGAACAGCAGTGCGTACTTCAACGCGCGGTCGCTCTTCAGGTACTGGTCCACCGGGTCGACGAAGCTGACACCGAACTGACGACCCAGGAAGGCGTTGCATTCACCGCCGTAGGCACACTCGCTCAGGGCCTCTTCCATGTTGGTGGCGAAGAAGCTGGTCTGCCAGCGCGCGGTAAATCCGCTACCGCTGATCTCACGCTCGCTCGGCAGGTACTCGCCAATGAAGCTCGGGTGCGGCCAGTCGGCGCTCAGGTCGACCTGGGTCTCGCGGCCGACCGGGGCGATGCTCAGCTCGCCCGTGCCTTGCAGCAGCAGGTCGAAGGCGAAGTCCAGGCGCTGCCCTTGATGCACGTCGGCCACCGCCATCGGCAACGGCGCATGCACGCCGGCACCGAGCATCGAGTCGGCGCTGCCGGGCTGGAACGGCAGCTTGCGCTCGCCCTGCTCGAGCACCAGGTTGTTCTTGATGCCGCGGATATCGCTGATGCCAACGCTGATGAAGGGCTCGCTGAAGGTGTAGTCGCCGATATCCTCGGTCACGCCGAAGTTGGCGGGTACCTGGAAATGGCCGGTGAGGCGGCTGTTGCTGTGGAACAGGCGCGCCTGGTAGATGCCGCGGGCACGCAGCTCGGTACTGATCTCGCTACCGACTGCCAGGCGCTCCGGCAGGAAATAGAGGCGGCCACTCACCTCGCTTTCCTCGAGGTAGCGCTGACCGGTCTTCTCGTGGGTTTTCCACTCGCGCACGGTCTTGCGGTAGGGCGCCACCAGCAGCGGACCAGTGATTTTCTGGCTATAGCTGGAACTGCGCGCAATATCCTCCAGCACGCCATCGCGCTGCGCCTGGCGCTCCTCGACCATGCCGTCGATCATCAGGATCGGGATCATCAGCAGCAGCATCAGCGCGGCAATGGCGCCGAGCTTGATCAGCAGATTGCGGTTCATATGGGGACTCTCCTTGGGTTGGACCATGGGGAGAGTCTCAACGGCGCCCGTGGCGGCGCCGTGCGAGGGATGTGGAGTCTGTGTGGAGTTTGTGTGGGCTCAGCCGCCGCGAATGTACTGTTCCAGCTGCTGGATCAGGCTGGCCTGGTCGTCGATGGTCTGCTTGACCAGGTCACCGATCGACAGCATGCCGATCAGCTCGCCCTCTGCCACCACCGGCAGGTGGCGCAGACGGTGGTCGGTCATCATCTGCAGACAGTGCTGCACGCCGTCACGCGGGCCGACGGTGATCACCTCGGCGGTCATGATGTCGGCCACCCGCGCGTCGAAGGCGGCGCGTTCCATTTCGGCCAGCTTGCGCACATAGTCACGCTCACTGACGATCCCCACCAGGCGTCCACCGGCCATCACCAACAGCGCACCGATCTTCTTCTCGGCCAGCAGTTTGACCGCATCCAGCACCGAGGCCTCCGGACTGATGTGATGCACGTAGGTGCTGGGTTTGGTTCTGAGCAGTTCCGCAACGGTCTTCATGCAACGCCTCCCCGGCTGTTGTCGTCTTCTCGTCAGGCGATGCCCCTGGCAGGCGCCTGCTGGGTTCTGCGACGAAGCATAGTCCACCTCGCCGCCGTTCAGGTTAACGGCAAACGCAGGCTGGCGCGCACGCCACCCTCGACATTGCGCAGGCTCAGCTCGCCGCTGTGCAGCGAAGCCACTTCCTGCACGAAATTGAGCCCCAGGCCGGTGCTCTTGCGCCCGCTCGCAGGCCGTGGCAACGAATAGAAACGCTCGGTCAGACGCGGCAGGGCGTACTCGGGAATCGCCGCTCCCTGGTTGAACAGAGCCAGGTCCACGCCATCGGCGCGCACCTCGGCGGTGAAGCGCAGCAGGCCGCCTGCAGGCGTGAAATCAAGAGCGTTCTCCAGCAGGTTGGCCAATGCCTGGCGCAGCAGGAAACGCTCGCCCGGCACGCGCAGACCAGCAGCAATGGCGTTCTCCACCCGCAGATCAGCCGCCTGGATGCGCGCAGCCTGCCCTTGCAGCAGCTCCTCGACGAGGTCGCGCAACTCGACCGCCACCCGCTCTTCCAGCCCCTGGCGCTGCTCTACCAGGGCCAGGTTGAGCAGGCGCTCGATCAGCTGCTGCAGGCGCGCGCCCTCACTGGCGATGTTGGCCACGAAGCGCTGCCGCTGCTCGGCCGGCATCTCGCCCTCGAGCAATTCGGCGGCCCCCCGAATGGCCGCCAGCGGGCTCTTCAGCTCATGGGTCAGGGTGTGCACGTACTGCTCGACGTAGGCCTTGCCTTCCAGCTCGGTGCGCATCTTCTGCACCGCCTCGGCCAGTTGCTTCAGCTCGCCGCCACGCAAGCTCGGCAACTCGGCGCGTTCGCCGCGACTGACCGCGCTGGCGTAGCGGGTGAGCTGGCGCAGCGAGCCGCTGAGCCACCAGGACAGCACGCCGCCGATCAGCAGACCGAGCACGATCAGCCCGGCGCCGAGCCAGCCCAGGCGCCGCTGCGAGCGCTCGATATAGGGCTGCAGCGACTTGTTCGGCTTGGCCACCGAAACCACCCCGATGATCTGCCCAGCATCCTTGATCGGCGCCGCCACGTACATCACCGAGCTGTCCTCGTCGGCCGGGTCCTCGCGGGTGGAACGGGCCCCGTACTCGCCACGCAGCGTCAGATAGACATCGTTCCAGCGCGAGTAGTCCTGGCCGACCGCGACGCCGCTCGAGTCGAGCAGCACAATGCCGCGCGCATCGGTGACGTAGATGCGATGGCTGACGGCGCGTTTCTCCACGCCCCAGATCTGCGCCTGCGGCTGGCGCTGGCCATAGGCCTTGAGCAGCTCGGGCAGGCGGCCCTGGGCCAGGCTGCCATTCTTCACCTCGTCACGCAGGATCTCGGCCAGCAGGTTGGCGGTATCGACCAGGGTTTCCTCGGTGGACTGGCGCACGCCGGGGCGGATCTCGTCCATCACCGTGCTGAGCACGAACCAGCCGGCCAGGCCGACGAACAGGAAGTACACCAGGAAGATGCGAACGCCTAGTGGCATGGCAGCGCTCCTGGCAGGCACACGAACAGTCGTTGCATGAAGATTATCCTGAGCACCGGGTTCGCACGCGGCGCGGTGGCAGACCGCAACCGGCTAGGCACTTCTGGGGCTGTAGCTGTAGCCCAGCCCGCGATGGGTCTGGATCGGCTCCGCGTCGGCCGCGACCTGGCGCAGCTTGGCACGCAGACTCTTGATGTGGCTGTCGATGTTGCGCTCATAACCGGCGTCGGCGGGCACGCCGAGCGCATCGAGCAGCTGCTCGCGGGAAAAGACCCTCTCCGGCTGCGCCAGCAACGTCTGCAACAGACGAAACTCATGGCGGGTCAATGCCAGCTGCTGCTCACGGTAGTGAATCTGTACGCGCTCGCTGTCGACCCGGAACGGGCCCGTGGCCGCCAGCGGCTCCACCGGCCGTGGCGCCATGCGCTTGAGAATGGCCCGCACCCGCGCCGCCACCTCGCGCGGGCTGAAGGGCTTGACGACATAGTCGTCGGCGCCGATCTCCAGACCGACCACACGATCAATCTCGGCATCACGCGCGGTGAGGAAGATCACCGGCACCTCGGAGAAACGGCGCAATCGCCTGCAGGCCTCGAAGCCGCTGATGTCCGGCAGGCCGACGTCGAGGATCAGCAAGTCAGCCGGGGTGCGCTGCTGGTACTCCAGCGCCGCCTCGGCAAGACTCAGCCAGGTCGTGCTGAAGCCCTCCCCCTGCAGGGCAAACACCAGGGTGTCGGCGATGGCGGCTTCGTCTTCGACTATGAGGATGTGCGGCATGGCGTCCGTGCGACCGGCTGATGATTGCGAAACGGTGCCGCATGCTGCCGGGCACGTCAATCATCGCGCGGCGGTCAGCCGAAATACGAGCCGCTGCGTGCCTCCAGCCCGGACCAGAGCTCCTCGATGTTCTTGAAGCCCCACTCCTCGGCCGACTCGCGACCGACGATCTTGTCACGCCCGACCAGCTTGGCCAGGTCGACCACTTCCTGGGGAATCGGCAACCTGGAGCGCGCCGAGAAGAACACCTTGACGCGCGGCATCAGCAGCGACTTGTCGTTCTGTTCCATGACCACGCCAAGGCGGCCGCTCTCCAGGCGCACCAGTGCTCCCACCGGATAGATACCCACCGACTTGACGAAGGCCTGGAACACCTGTGGGTCGAAGTGGCCTTTCCATTCGGCCATCTTGCGGATCGACTCGGCCGGGTCCCACCCCTTCTTGTAGGGGCGGTCCGAGGTAATGGCGTCATAGACGTCGCACACTGCCCCCATGCGCGCGAACAGGCTGATCTGCTCGCCACTCAGGCGATGCGGATAGCCGGAGCCGTCGTACTTCTCGTGATGGTGCAGGCACACATCGAGCACCAGCGCGCTGATCTGGCCGCAGTCCAGCAGCATCTGCGCGCCTTTTTCCGGGTGGCTGCGCATGGTGTCGAACTCCCCGTCGGTCAGCTTGCCGGGCTTGTTCAGGATGGCGTCGGGAATCGCCATCTTGCCGATGTCATGCAGCAGACCGGCTTCGCCCGCCTCGCGCACCTGCCGTTCGGGCAGGCCAAGCTGGCGCGCCAGGGCGATCATCAGGGCGCAGACCGCCACCGAATGCATGTAGGTGTATTCATCGCTGGTCTTCAGCCGGGCCAGGCTGATCAGCGCGTTGGGGTGACGCAGCACCGAGTCGGAGATCTCCTCGACCAGCTGGGTTACCTGATCAGTCGCGATGGCCTGCCCCATGCGCGCGTCACTGAACATCTCGACCACAGCGGCCTTGGACTGCGCGCACAGCTTGAGCGCGCGCTGCACCTCGTCCTCGAGGCTGGCACGAACCGGTGGCAGCGGACTCTCGGCCACGGCCTGCAGGCGGGCCTCGGTCTCGGCTTCGACCTCTTCGACAGTCTGGCTGGCATGCCCGGCAGCCACATCCAACCCCTTGCTGACATCGATCCAGACCTCGCGCACCTCGCTGTCGCGCACGCGCTGCAGGTCGCGCTCGTTGTCGAGCAGGAAACGCCCTCGCCAGAACGGATGGTCCATCCATGAACCACAGAATTCGTGAATGTACATGCCGAGGCACAGCTCGGTAACCGCAATACGTTTGAGCACGATGGAGGAGCCGATGATCTGGTTGTTTCAGTGCACAAGGATACGCCAGCCACGAACGCGGCACATTGCCAGCAGGCATTTATTTGTTGCCCCGGACGACGAACGCGCTCGTTATCATGGCCTTGCCTGCGACAAGGAGAAGCCATGCGTCGACTAATCATCGCCGGCAGCGTGATCCTACTGCTGCTGCTCAATACTCTAGTCCTGATCGGCCCGATGATGCTGATCGCCCTGCTCAAACTGGTGCTACCCGGCAAGACCCTGCGCACGACCTGTTCACGTGGAGTGATGTGGGTCGCTGAAACCTGGGCCGAGATCGACAAGCTGATCTTCGCCACCCTCACCCCCACCGTGTGGGACATTCGCGGCGGTGAGGGCCTGCGCCGCGACCGCTCCTACCTGGTGGTGAGCAATCACCAGTCCTGGGTGGACATCCCGGCCCTGGTCCAGGCCTTCAACCGCAAGACGCCCTACTTCAAGTTCTTCCTCAAGCAGGAGCTGATCTGGGTACCCTTCCTCGGCCTGGCCTTCTGGGCCCTGGACTACCCCTTCATGAAGCGCTATTCCAAGGCCTACCTGGCGCGGCATCCGGAGATGGCCGGCCAGGACCTGGAGATCACCAAGCGCGCCTGCGAACGCTTCAAGGACCTCAACGTCACGGTGGTCAACTACCTGGAAGGCACCCGTTTCACCGCCGCCAAGCAGGCGCAACAGGGCTCGCCCTACCAGCACCTGCTCAAGCCCAAGGCCGGTGGCGTGGCCTTCACCCTCGCCGCCCTGGGCCCGCAGCTGGACGCCCTGCTCGATGTTACCCTGGTGTATCCGGGCCAGCGCGCGCCGGGGTTCTGGAAACTGATCAGCGGCCAGGTACCCAGGGTGATCATGGACATCCGCACCCGCGAGCTGCCGCCCACGCTCTGGGCTGGCGACTACGAAAATGACCCGGAATTCCGCCAGTACATCCAGAGCTGGGTCAGCCAGCTGTGGCAGGACAAGGACGCACGCATCGCCGAGCTGAGGCAGGAGCTCTGAGGGGCCTGCTACAATCGACAACCGCCACTGCCAGGTTCGCTCCGTGACCACCGCCTTCGCTTCCCTGCCGCTGTCCTCCGCCATGCGCGACAACCTCGCCGCACTCGGCTATGCCGAGATGACGCCCATCCAGGCGGCCAGCCTGCCGCTGATCCTCAAGGGCCGCGACCTGATCGCCCAGGCCAAGACCGGCAGCGGCAAGACCGCCGCCTTCGGCATCGGCCTGCTGCACCCGCTGAATCCGCGCTTCTTCGGCTGCCAGGCGCTGGTGCTGTGCCCGACCCGCGAGCTGGCCGACCAGGTAGCCAAGGAGCTGCGCCGCCTGGCCCGTGCCGCTGACAACATCAAGATCCTCACCCTTTGCGGCGGCGTGCCGCTGGGCCCGCAGATCGGCTCACTGGAGCATGGCGCACACATCATCGTCGGCACCCCGGGGCGCATCCAGGAGCACCTGCGCAAGGGCACCCTGAAACTGGACGGGCTGAATACCCTGGTGCTGGACGAAGCCGACCGCATGCTCGACATGGGCTTCTTCGACAGCATCGCCGAAGTTATCGAGCAGACCCCGGCCAAGCGCCAGACCCTGCTGTTCTCCGCTACCTACCCGGCCGGCATCGAGCAGCTGGCCGCGCGTTTCCTGCGTGATCCCGAGCGCGTGCAGGTCGAAGCCCTGCACGATGACGGGCAGATCGAGCAGCGCTTCTACGAGATCGACCCCAAGCAGCGCATGGACGCGGTGATCCGCCTGCTGCGCCACTTCCGCAAGCAGCCAGCGGTGGCCTTCTGTGCCACCCGCCAGCAATGCGACGAACTGGCCGCCCTGCTCGAATCGGAAAAGATTTCCGCCGCGGCCCTGCACGGCGACCTGGAGCAACGCGACCGCGATCAGGTGCTGACCCTGTTCGCCAACCGCAGCCTCAGCGTGCTGGTGGCCACTGACGTCGCCGCGCGCGGCCTGGACGTGGCCGGCCTGGAGCTGGTGATCAACGTCGAACTGGCGCGCGATGCCCAGGTGCACATCCACCGTATCGGCCGCAGTGGCCGCGCCGGTGAGAAAGGCCTGGCGTTGTCGCTGGTGGCCCCGAGCGAGGCCTACCGCGCCCAGGCCATCGAAGAACTGCAAGGCAGCCCGCTGACCTGGCAACTGCTCGGCGAACTGAAGGACAAGGGCGAGGCGCTGCTGCCGCCAATGCACAGCCTATGTCTGGCGGCCGGGCGCAAGGACAAGCTGCGCCCAGGCGATATCCTCGGCGCCCTCACCGGTGATGCCGGCATTCCCGGCGACAAGGTCGGCAAGATCGCCATATTCGACTACCAGGCCTATGTCGCCGTGGAGCGCAGCGTGGCCCGCGAGGCCCTGCAGCGCCTACAAAGCGGCAAGATCAAGGGACGTGCCGTGAAAGTACGGATGCTCTAGGGGGAAGGCCTGGCAATGCGCAATATTCTGGTGGTGGAAGACAGCCCGCTGGTGCTGAAGATTCTCGAGCACCTGTTCCGCCAGGAGCCCGATCTGCAGCCTTTGTTCTGCGCCTCCCTGGGCGAGGCCCAGGTGCTGCTGGAAGCGTCCTCGGCGCTGTTTTTCGCCGCCATCGTCGACCTCAACCTGCCGGACGCGCCGCATGGCGAGATCGTCGACCTGGTGCTGCAGTACAGCCTGCCCTGCATCGTGCTCAGCGGTTCTTACGACGAGCACCGCCGCGACGAGCTGCTGCTCAAGGGTGTGGTCGACTATGTGCTGAAGGAGAGCCAGCACTCCTACGAATACGCCTTCCGCCTGATCCACCGGCTGGAGCGCAACAGCCACGTGAAGATTCTGGTCGCCGAAGACTCGGACGCCACGCGCCACTTCATCCGCCGCATTCTCACGCCCCACCTGTATCAGATCATCGATGCCTGCGATGGCGATGAGGCACTGCGCATCCTGCAGGAACAGCCCGATATCGGCCTGTTCCTGGTGGACCACAGCATGCCCGGCATCAGCGGTTTCGAGCTGGTCAAGCTGTTGCGCCAGAAGATGAAACGTCACGAGCTGATCATTCTCGGCCTGTCCGCCGACGCCAAGGGCTCGCTCAGCGCCATGTTCATCAAGCACGGCGCCGACGACTTCCTGCGCAAACCCTTCTGCCCCGAGGAACTGAACTGCCGGGTGATGTCCAGCCTGGAGCGCCGCGACATGTTGCAGGCCCTCAAGCAGGCAGCGCTGTTCGACTCGCTGACCGGGCTGTGCAACCGCCGCGCCTTCTACGAGCAGGGCACGGAATTGCTGCGTCTGGCGCAGAAGGGCAAGCGCACGGCGGGGGTCGCCATGCTCGACCTCGACCACTTCAAGCACATCAACGACAACTTCGGCCATGCCAGTGGCGACAATGCCCTGGTCCTGTTTGCCAAAGCCCTGCAGCAGGCCTTCCCCGACGCCCTCTGTGGCCGCCTGGGCGGCGAGGAATTCGCCCTGATCAGCCAGCTCGACGGCGCCACGCTAGGCGCACGCCTGGACGCGCTGCGCCTGCACTGCGCCACCCTGAAGTACGCGCCAGGCGCCCCCGCGCTGAGCTTCAGCGCCGGCGTCTGCCACGGTCAGCCACAGGATCTGGAACACATGCTGCAACAGGCCGACATGCAGCTCTATCAGGCCAAGCGCAGCGGCCGCGGGCGCACCTTAGGCGCCACGGCTACAGACCATAGCGCTTGAATATCTCGCGGTAGCTGCCGTCCTCGCGCATGTTCTGCAGTTCGCGATCAAAGCCGTCGACTATCTGCCGGTGCAAAGGATGGCTGCGGCGCATGAGGATATGCAGGCTGTTTTCGCTCAGCGGCGTCTCGACGAACTCCACCGCATTGCGGATTTCGCGCAGGTCACGGTTGAGGTGGTATTGCGCCACCAGCTCGTCCTCCAGGGTCAGCTGCACCCTGCCGGCTGCCAGCATGCGCGCGCCCATGGCGAACTCCAGCACCGGCACCTTGCTCAGGCCCTGGGCCGCATCAAAGTCCGCGTCATAGCTGTAGCCCCGGACCACGGCAATGCTGTGCGGCTGCAGGCTGTCCAGGCCGGTGTACTGGATGGGCATGCCGGCACGGCGCAAAAAGCGGATGCGGTTGACCAGATAGGGGCTGGAATAGAAGCCGTAGCGACTGCGTTCGGCGCTGTACCAGGCCGCGACGATCACGTCGTAGTCGCCCTGCTGCAGCCCCTTCAGCACCCGAGCCCAGGGCACCTCGACATACTCGACGGTATGCCCGGCACGCCGCAGGGCGGTGCTCACCAGCTCCACCGCCAGCCCATTGCCGGGCAGGCGCTGGTCGGTGAAGGGTGGCCAGACGTCGCCGACCAGGCGCAGGTGCTCGGCCGACGTGAGCGGCGCCAGGAGCAACCCACCCCACAGCATCAGCGTGGCTATAGCTTTCATGCAGGCTTTCCGGCGACTGACGACATCCACAAGATTAGTCAGTAACGGAGGTCCGCGCGCGTCCACTCGGCGTGCCTTGCACAGACAGAATTTGGCTGCCGTAACAAAACTGGCACAGCTTCTGCTTAGTATCAGGTAACTCCAGTTTTGGGGACCTTGGTACAGGCAGGCCGGGGAATCCCCTCTTTTACACCGAAGGCAAAAGGCCGCCCCAGAGGCGGCCTTTTTGCGTTCTAGCGGTACAGCTCGCGACGGAAGATCAGCGGTGCGGCGCCCTGGTAGATGCCGAAACTGGCCAGGCCCCGCGCCAGCTGGCGGTTGGCGCCATCCCAGGGGTACTGCAGCCAACTGGGCGAGGCGGGGAAACTGACCTGTACCGAGCCATCATTGCCGGCGCCCGGGGCGCTCAACGACACGCTGCCGCCACCGGCGGACGGGCCCACCAGGGTCGGCGTGGTCTCTCCGAGGGCCAGGTTGCCGGTGAACATATCCAGTGCAGGCGTCCCTAAGTTGGTGCAGGCATCCTCCGCCTCGACCTGGAAACTGCCCCCCGCAACGTCCTGCCAGCTTTCCAGCACCAGCGGCAGGCTCAGGCTCTGCAGCTCGGAGCCATGGGCATTGCCGAGGCGCAGACGGCCGAGGCGGACTTCGCTGCCCGGCTGATCGGAAAAGGCATAGACATAGTCCTGACAGGCGCCCCCCGTGCCGTGGCAGGCGCCATCAACATCGGTCAGGCTGGCCGCCGGGAAGCGTTGCTCGATCTCGGCCTCAAAGGGATAGTCATCGACGCTGGGCAGCAGGGCCTGCTTATAAAGCAACCGCTCGCCGGTCCAGCTGTAGATACGCTTGCCATCGCCATTGTTCGCCTCGGCGACGGCCAGGGAGACCGTGCCATCATCAGTGGCGAGGCGCGCATCGCGGGCGGCAACGCCGGTAATGGAGGCATAAACACCTACTGCGGGGTCGCCCAATCGCCAGAAGGCACCACGGTCATAGTTGCGGGTCACGGCGTCACTGCGATTGCGGGCGGTGATGGTCAGCGTGGGCTGGAAGCCACTGGCAAACCCCATCGGCTGGCCCTGATAGCTAAAGGCGCTGCCGCAGCTGGGTGTCAGGCTGGCGCTACCCTCGGCGCTCAGGTAAGCCGGGATAAAGCGGCCGACCAGATCGCTGCTGCCACCACTGACCGTCTCACCATCCAGATAGGCGCCTGGAGGAGGCGTGGCGGTGATTGTGAAGACACCGACCTCGGAAATCGAATGCGCTGAGCTGGTCGCGTTGCCCAACGCATGGTTATAGGCAAGTGGCGTGACCACGCCGTTGTCGCCACCACTCGGCGCCACCACCGCGCTGCTCAGGCCAATGTCGTCGTGGCGGAAGTTGGGCGTGGTGATATTGCCGCTGCACAGCTGCTCCGCAGTCAAGGCCTCGCCATCGGCCTGCCAGCCCACGGCACGAATGCTCAGCGGGAAGCTGTCTCCGGCGCGAATGCCGCCGGGGAAAACGGCGCAATCGGCGCCATTGCAGTCGCTAAGGACCCCGGTGATGGACGCCGGCCGTTGCAGGCATAGGCCGTAGGGTTTGCTTACAAAGGAGGCACTTCCTACCGCATAGGCCTCTTCGCTGAAGTGACTGGCATTCAGCCGCAACTTACCGGCGTCCGGGTAGCGCACCCAAATCTTGGCCTGAGCGTTCGCATCAAAATCCAGGGGCACTACCGTCGCTGTGGCAGATGCGGTCGAGACAAGCTCTGGCTCGGTGAGCGGGGTGTTGTAACGCAGCGCTATCTGGGGTTTCCCCTGAATCTCCGCAGGATCAGGATTCAGATAGTCTGACCAGAACGACACATTACGCTTCACACTTTTAAAGGACGGCTCACACTTCTGTGTGTCTGGATTCCGACTGCGCGCCGATACGGTAACGAGCTCAGACTCCTTGTTCGCCAGTTGCGTCGGGATGGAGAAAAAAAAGCCACTATCGACAAACTCAACCTGGCAGTTAGCCGACGAGCAGAGCGTTTGGCTGTTTGGTTTGGCAAGGGGAGACGAACTGGCCACCCCGAGACTCACTGTTCCTGGAGTGGTGACCTGCAAGTTGAAAGTAGCTTGCCCGCCACTAAAAATTCGCGGCATGCCGCCTACCCAGCCCGCACCTGGACTTAGCGTTACGGTGACCGGGTCGACATAAAGCTGCGTGCACGCCGCATTCGCACAGGCTCGGACGGTCACTGGCAGAGGATTGCAGGTCAGTGGCGTGGCCGTAGCGTAGACCAGTTCAAAGTGATCAATCTGCTGGCCGATCGGCTTGATATCGGTCGCGCAGACCTGCAGGTCGTCGAGCTCATGAATATTGGTCGAGCCGCCGGTGGAGCCGGTCAGCGACAAATAGAAGTCGCTCGGCAGCGCCGCTTGCTGATTGGCAGCCGCCAGCACATTGACCGCATTGAGGTTGGGGAGCACCACGAAGCCACTGCCGGTGTCGCGCTCCACCGTTACCCGCGCCTGACTGGTGAAACGACCATCCAGGGTGATGCGGTAGGTATGCCCGGGCGCGGCGCTGGTGCTGCTGGCGTTGTCCACCCCGGGACTGAGACCGGCCGCGGTACCGGCGATATAGCGATAGCCGGAGGTGTAGGGGCTGCTGCCCGAGCCACGAATCGCCACCGAGTCGGGACGCTGTTGCTGCGGGTTGTCGCCACCCTCGACGGAGAAGTTACCGTACTCGTCGATACCGACCCCCAACCAGCCACCGGCGAAACCGGGGTTCGCCGCATCGCCGCGGGTGCCATAACCCAGCGGACCGCCGAAGGCGCCGGGCTGAGGCGTCACGCTCGCATCGGACAGCACCACCGCAACACCGTCGGCGCCGCTGCCGTTGTAGGCGTAGTACTTGAACTGCACCTGGATATAGTTACCCGCCGCCGGGAACAGGCGCTGCAGGGTGGACGAGGTAGAGACGTTGCCCTGGCTGCTGGTCAGGCGCATGCGTTGGCCGCTGACGGTCGGCGTGAAGGCCGTGGCGCCGCGGCTGGCCACCGCCCAGTCCTCGCCCAGGCTGCCATCATCGAAGTTATCACTGAAGCACTGCAGGTTAAGGCCGCAGGGATGACGCTCGGCCACCAGGGCCGCGATCTGGGCTTCGGACAGCGCCACGTTGTAGATGCGCAACTCGTCGAGTTCGCCATTGAAGTAGCGCCCGGGAAAGTTCTGATCCGCACCCATCTGCAGGGGGTTGTTGTTGGCGACCGGTGTGCCGGCGAAACTGGCCTGCCCGGCCAGACTGCCGTTGATGTAGATGCGCTGGTCGCCCGGGGCATAACGAATCAGCACATGGCTCCACTGCCCGGTCGGCAGCGCCGTGGTGCTGTTGAACTCGCGCGTGGTGTTGGTCCCGGTTTGCCACCACCAGTTGATGGTGCCATTGGGGTTGAGGTGGAACTCGTAGTTGTTGTCCTTGGACAGGATGCTCATCAGCCCCGAACTCGGCAGACTACGCGGTTTCACCCACACACCGATGGTAAAGCTGCCCCGCAGGTCGAGCAGGTTGTTGTCGGCGCGCTGCACATACTGGCTGGACGTCGCATTGAAGACCCCGTAACCACAAGTGCCTTGGGCATCCACTGTCGGCAGCGCGGGGGTGGTGCGCGCCGTGGTTGCGCCATTGACGGCGGCGCCGCTCAGGCCATTCGGCGTGCTATCGAGCACTTCGCCAGTGGCCCCCGTCCACTGGCTCTCGTCCAGCGCCCAGTAGAGAAGCGGCGCAGGCCGGCAGGCGTTGGCCGGTGTCGAGCCAGGCGAACAGGTGCCGGTCACGGTACTGGGGCTGTTGACCGCAATGGTCGAGTAACCGGGCGCCGTGAAGTTGCCGTAGGCACTGGAGTTGTTCAAGGTCACCGGCCCATTGGCCGAGGTCACGTCGACGTAGGAGGTGGGGCTGCCCAAGGTGCTGTCGTTGAAGGTGACTGTACTGGCACCGCTGACGGTGCCCGAGAGCATGTTCACGCCCGTGAAGGTCGCCGGGTTGTTGCCCGCGTAGAAGTCGCCCTGCAGCGTCCCGCCGGTAATGCTCAGGCGGTCCCTGTCGGAATTCGCGCCGCCGAGCAGGTTGGTGCCATTGGTGGTGATGGCGCAGCAGTCGCTCAGCACCAGCCCGCTGACACTGCCCCCCGTGAGACTGATGCTTCCCGACGTGGCGGTCAGCGTGCCGGTCACGGTCGAGTTGGTTGCGGTGATCGGATTGGAGGTGGCACGCAGGTTGATCGCACGGTCGGTGGCGCCCACCGTTGTGCCGATCAGGGTGATTCGCCGTGCACTGACCGTAATGGCCGTTGCGCTGGACACCGTCAGTACATCGCCACTGGCCGTGCTCAGATCACCCGTACAGGTGAAGGTGCTGCCGGAGCGACTCCAGCTTCCCGAGCAGATGGAAGGCGTTCCTGAAACGAAGGTGCCACCGCTGGTGTTGAAGGTGTAGGTGACCGCCTGCGCCGGCAGCGCCAGCAGCGCAGCCAGCAGGGCCAGGCAACACAGGACAACGCGGCTCATCGTTCCACCGTGGCAGTCAGTTGGCGATAGGCATAATCCGGGCGCCCGCCTGGCGTGCCATTCTGCGCCTCTGCAGTGAAACGAAAGATCTGCACCGGATTACCCTCGTTGTCGGTATAGCTGGAACTGGCGCAGCTGACGCTGACGCTGAACTCGGCCAGCCCCGTGCCGGTCATGCTCGGGGTGCCGGCGGCGCACAGGTTGCTCTGCACCGCCTGACTGATGCCCCACTCCAGCCCGGCACGCGCGGCCTGGTAGGCGCGCGCCTGCTGGATGGCCAGGCTGGTGCTGCCATGCTGCACCGTGGACAGGCGCGCCATGGTGATCACCAGCAGGGTCACCACGATGATCAGGAACAGCGCCGCCACCAGGCCGAAGCCTGACGCCCGGCGCCAGCGGGGTTCACGGCGCATTGTCGACATGGACCTGTTGCAGCAGTTGCAGGTTTTCCCCGTCCTGGGCGATGCCCAGGCTGAGCGTGAGCAGCCCGGCGCGCTGGGTACTGCCGGATTGGTAGGTGAAATTGCAGTTGGCCACACTGCGCGCCACCGGCTGTGGATTGGAGCCCGGCGGCGGGTTGGCCGGCAGGGTATCGTTGAGCGCGTTGTAGCTATAGCGCACCAGTTGGCCGCCCTGGCAGCGGTAACCCACCACCGTCTCGGCCAGGTATAGGCGGTGCTGCGGCGAAGCGAAGGCAAAGCGGAAACCGCCGACCGGCAGGTTGCCCAGGGCGATATGGCTCTCGCCGGCCGGGGCGCCGGCCAGGCTGGTGAAGCTGGTGCCGGTCGGCGTGATCACACCCGGATTGTCGTACTTCCACACATTGCTGCCCTGCTGCGGATTACCACCGGACTCGGCGCCGATGTTGTACAGCACCAGCCAGCGCGCGCCGGCGGGATTGAACGCGCCGTCCAGCACCTGCAGGCTGTCGCAGCGACCGCCCTGGGTGGTGCTGTTGCAGGTGCCGGCCGCGTCACTGGAAAAACGCAGACCCTGCTCGCCGATACGATTGGGACGGTAGCGCGCCGCGCTGTGGATCAGCAGCAGCTCTACCGCCTGACCATCGGCGGAGACGCGCAGTGAGTTGGGCACGGCCAGGCGCACATCGCGGCTCATGCGCTGCAGGGCACCGGCGGCGATATCCACCAGCTCGGCACGCCGGCTCTGGCCGAGGAAGCCTTCCATCGGGCGTGACAGCACAGTGCTGATCATCACCCCCACCAGCCCCGCCAGGGCGATGACCATGACCAGTTCGACCAGGGTAAAACCGCGCAGGCGCCGCATCAGTAGCGCGTCCTGATGCCGTCGAGCGCCAGCGTCTGGCCCGCCGGGTCGGTGACCGTCACGCGCACCAGTAGCGCATCGCTGGCGGCCAGGCCGTCCAGGGCATGGGCCGTAACGGCGACCTGCACCCGATAGTTGGCCAGCGCGGCAATGGCCTGGCCACGGGCATCGCGCACGCCGTTGTCGTTCAGGCCGTGGAAGTCGCAGACATTGTCGAAGCTGGCGCGACTGGCCGGCGGCGCCGGGCAGACCGCATTGCTGCTGTCGAGGAACGGCTGCAGGAGGATCTCCTCCAGATAGCCCTCGGCAATGCTCAGGCTCTGCTGACGCAGCAGCGGGTCGGCGGAACGCCCGGTGATGGCGGCCATGGCGCTGTATAGCGCGGCGGCGGCAATGCCGATGATCACGATGGTGATCACCAGCTCGACCAGGGTCATGCCGGCCTGGCGCTTCATCGCACCATGCCGGTGTCGGCAGTCACGTTGATGGTGAAGCTGCCGAGGGTGGCACTCGCCGCGGCCGAAGGACGGCCGAGGGAGTCGAATACCACGGGAAAGGTGTTCGCCGAGACACTGACCCCATTGGGCAGCGGCGCGGCGAAGGGAGACTGGCCATCCGGCCCCTGCACCTCGCTGGTGAAGCCACCGGAAGTGCAGTTGGCGGCGCGGCGCAGGCGGTAGCCGCTGCCATCCAGGCTGACCTGGATCAGGCAGCCGCTGGCCACCGCCAGCTTCTGCCCATAGCGCACGGCAGCCAGGGACTCTTCGTAGAACAGGCGCTCGTCGAACACCTGGCGGTCGAAGAAGCGCGGCCCCACCACGGCGGCGAGGATGCCGATGATCACGATGACCATCGTTAGCTCGACCAGGGTGAAGCCGCGCTGTACCACGTCAGCTAGGCTCAGCAGCCAGGCGCCGTGGTGTTGCTATCGGTAATGCCCGAGATGACAGGAGCGGTATTCGCAGCTGTGGGCTGGGTATAAGTAAAAGAGCACGTTCCGAGAGTAACGGTCATCGCATTCCCAGCAAATCCAATGGTGTAGTCGGCAGCAACCAGCTGGGCTGCTGCCTGAATGCCCGTTTCACTCGCCTGTGGATATCCGAACACAACGTTGATGTTGGTGCCTTCCAGCGAAACAGTGGCTGGCGTGGTGAGATCACCCGTCACATTCCGGGCCAGGGCTGCGGAATGGACGATGCCACTCGCACTTTTAACTGCTCCCAGAGCACCATTGATGGATGCCTGACGTGCATCCCCTCCCAGATCAGCAAACCGCGGCAGCGCAAACGCCGCCAAAATGCCCAGAATCACGATAACCATAATCAGTTCGATCAGGGTAAAGCCACCTTGTTGCCTTTTCATACGCACAGTCCCCGTAGGTCGGTTATTCGATGTAGGTAGTAGTAACGGTGCCGTTAGTTGCATCGTAAACAATCAGATCGTTCGCCACACCGGCAGCGGAAGGATCACGCTGGTAGGTATAAGTACAGACCTGCCCCGCCACGGTGGCCACATAGTCGGGCGTGGCGCCGGTAACGGTTGGTGCAGAACCCTGCAGAATGTTGTTCCAGATGGCCTGGCAATCGGCGACCGAGCCCACGGTATTGCCATCATCGATGCCCACCGGCCAACCACTGGTGTTCACATCTACGTTGTTGGCGCCGAAACCAGCGACGTTGTCATTGGGATTGGTCACGCCCTTGCTGCGATTGACCTCCCACTGCGCCCGCACCAAAAGCACCGCCGAGGCCAGTGCACCACCGGCACCACGGACTGCGGACTCATGTGCATCCTTGGTGGTGTCGATAAACCGCGGCAGCGCCACCGCAGCCAGAATGCCGAGGATGACGATCACCACCACCAGTTCGATCAGGGTAAAACCTTTGCTGTTCTTCATCTTGCTTCCTCTGTGACTCAAAAACCCTGCGCGGACAGTTCCGCGGCGGGAACTTCTTCAAGCTCCAGGGCAAAGGGGGCGCCCCTGGATTGTGACGCAGTCGACAGCCCCTCGGGAACCGTCGACAGGCGCCAGGCACGCAGCTCGTGCCCCCTTCCCTTCCATCCGTCGGCGAACCGGGTGCGGTAGAGCACCCAGGCCTGCTGTGGCAACCAGTACCAGCAGCCGGCACGCGGCTCGCCTGGTGCGGTCAGTTCGCCGCAGTAGTTGTCCTGCTGCCAGCGCAGCAGCACGAACGGATTCTTGCGTTTCCAGGCCTCGTCCAGCACCCGGTCCTTCGCCATCTGCTCCGCCGCCAGGCCACTCAGGCTGGCAGCCAGGTGGGCACGGGTGGCATCCATGGCCCGCAGTTCGCTGACCTCGGCTATTTTCCAGCCTAGCGCCAGCACCACCGCCAGTGCCATGACCAGGATCAGTCCCCAGCCAAACAGGCGCGCGCGCCTGACCCAGTAATCGGCCTGGTAGTCCGGGCTCACGCGCCGCCCTTGGCGACCGAGGCCAATTCCCACATCGGCAGGAACACGCCCAGCGCGAGGATCAGCACCATCACGCCCATAGCCACGATCAGGATCGGCTCGATGGCCGACGCCAGTTGTTTGAGGTCGTAGTCCACTTCCTGCTCGTAGAAGTCCGCCACCTCGATGAACAGGTCATCCAGGGCGCCGGTTTCCTCGCCCACGGCCATCATCTGCAACACCAGCGGGGTGAACAGGCCGCTGCTCGACGCGGTGCGGGTCAATGCCTCGCCACGCTCCACCCCCTCGCGCATACCCAGGATGGCCTGGCCGATATGCCGGTTGCCGACGCTGGCGCTGTTGATCGACAGGGTCTGCAGCAGCGGCACGCCGGCCTTGTACATCATGGCGAAGGTACGAGTGAAACGGGCCAGGGCAATGCGCTCGAAAATGCCGCCGACAATGGGCAGGCGCAGCTTGGTGGCGTCCCACTTGAGCGCGCCGGCGTCGGTCTCGATCCACTTGAAGAAGGCATACAGGCCGCCGCCGAACAGCAGCAGGAGCAGCCACCAGAAGTCCTGGAAGAACTGCGAGGTGCCGATCAGCACCTGGGTCGGCCAGGGCAGGTCCGCCTTGAACTGCTCGAACACCTTGGCGAACGCCGGGATCACCAGCAGGTTGATCACCACCAGCGCCACGGCCATGGCGATCAGCACGAACAGCGGGTAGCGTGTGGCCTGCTTGATGCGCTTGCGCGTCTCGCGCTCCAGCTCCAGGTAGCCGGCCAGCTGGCGGAAGGCCTGGTCGAGCTGGCCGGTGTTCTCGCCGACACTGACCATGCTGATGAACAGGGTGGTGAACACCTTGGGGTGAGCATGCAGGGCCACGGCCATGTTCATGCCGCCTTCGAGGTCGGCACGCACCTGCTGTAGCACCTCGCGGAAATACAGGTTGCGGTGCGATTCGGCGAGGCCGCCGATGGCGCGGATGATCGGCACGCCGGCCTTGCTCAGGCTGTACATCTGGCGGCAGAAGATGATCAGTTCTTCGAGGTCGACACGCCGGCGCCGCAGCTTCTCCTGCAGGATGGCCAGGACGTCCTCGCCACCCTGCCCGGCCTGTTCCTCGATGGTCAGCGGGGTGATCTGTTGCGCCAGCAGCTCGCTGGCCAGGCTGTCGCGGCTGGCGCTCTGCAGAGTACCGGTGACCTTGGCGCCCTGGGCGTCGCGGCCGGTGTAGCGGAACTGGCTCATGACCGAGACTCCCCTCTCCCCTCGGGAGAGGGGCTGGGGGCAGCGGCGCCGAGGTGCAATCCGGGAAGCAGGTGGCTCCGCCCCCGGGTTGCATCCGGGCTACCAAAGCGCCCTCTCCCATGAATGGGAGAGGGGGTGGTGCGAGCGATGCCTGAGCGGCCGCTCACACCAGCACCTCGTCGGTCAGGGTGGCGCAGACCTTGAGCACCTCCTCCACGCTGGTCACCCCGGCCAGGGCATAGTCCAGTGCGCAGGCGGCCAGCGGCCGGTAGCCGGCACTGGCCTTGGCCGCCTCGGCAAAGGCCTGGGGATCGCTGCGGCGCAGCGCGGCAATCATCGCCTCGTCCATCTCGAGCAGCTCGTACACGCCAATACGCCCGGAGTAGCCACTGTTGTGGCACTGATGGCAGCCGCTACCCAGCTTGAAGGCGCGCCCGGCCAATGGCGCACCATGCAGGCTCTCCAACCAGGCCTGCTGCTGCTGCTCGGGATAGTGGTCCTCCATGCAGTTCTCGCACACGCGGCGCACCAGGCGCTGGGCCAGCACGGCATTCAGCGAGGTGGCGACCAGGAACGGTTCGGCGCCCATGTCGATCAGGCGCATGGCCGAGGTCAGCGCGTCATTGGTGTGCAGGGTGGACAGGACCAGGTGGCCGGTCAGGGCGGCGCGCAGGCCGATCTCGGCGGTTTCCTGGTCGCGCATCTCACCAATCAGGACGATGTCCGGGTCCTGACGCAGGGCGGCACGCAGCACGCGGGCGAAGGTCAGCTCGATCTTGGTGTTGACCTGCACCTGGTTGATCCGCGGCAGACGGTACTCGACCGGGTCCTCCACGGTGATGATCTTCTTCTCCGGGCTGTTCAGCTCGGCGAGGCCCGCATACAGCGTGGTGGTCTTGCCCGAGCCGGTAGGGCCGGTCACCAGCACCATGCCGTGGGGACGCTGCAGCAGGCGCCGAAAGCGTGCCAGCATGTCGGCCGGCATACCGCCGGCATCCAGGCTGGCAATGCCGGCACTCTGATCGAGCAGACGCATCACCACCGATTCGCCGAACTGCACCGGCATGGTCGACACCCGCACATCGATATTGCGGTTCTTCACCCGGATATTGAAACGGCCGTCCTGCGGCAGACGCTTCTCGGAGATGTCCAGGCCGGACATGATCTTCAGGCGCATGACCAGCGCCGAGGCGATGCGCTGCTCCTTCATCACCTGCTCATTGAGCACACCGTCGATGCGCTGACGGATACGCACCACGCCCTCGTCCGGTTCGATATGGATGTCCGAGGCCTTCATCTGCACGGCGTCCTCGAACAGAGTCTGCAGCAGGCGCACCACCGGCGCGTCGCTGACGTTGTCGGCGCCGAGCTTGGACAGGTCGAAGTCACTGTCCTGCAGCTCGCCTTCCAGCTCGCCGGCAATGGAGGCGATCTCACTGGTGCGCCGGTACACCAGGTCCAGCGTGGCCAGCAATTCGGCCTCGCGTACCACCGCCGGACGCACGCGGGTCTTGAGCAGGCGCTCCATCTCGTCCTGGGCGAACAGGTCGAGCGGATCGGACATGCCCACCAGCACACCACCACCTTCGCGCGACAGCGGGATGGCACGGAAGCGCCGGGCCATGGCCTCGGGCAGGGTCTGCACCAGCTGCTGGTCGAACTTGAAGTGCTTGAGCTCGATAAAGGGAATCTTCAACTGCTCGGACAGTGCGGTGAGCAGCTTGACCTCGGCAACGAAGCCCAGGTCGATCACCGTACGACCCAGCTTGGAGCCGGTGCGTTTCTGCTCCTGCAGGGCCAGTTGCAGCTGTGCCTCGCTGATCAGTCCGGTCTGCACCAGCAGGTCGCCGAGACGAACCTTGCGCTGAGTGAGGTCGGCGGATGGAATCGTGTTCTCTGTCATTCTCGACCTCCGAGTGCCGCAGCGCGTTCGCTGGCAAAGCGCCGGGTGCTCGCGTCCAGCCCCGCGCCCTGCAGCGCTTGCAGATAATGACGGGCCGCCTCGGCAGGCTGATCCAGCTGCTCCAGAGCGATGGCCAGGCCCAGCTGCCAGGTCGCCTGAGCGGGGCGCAGCGCGACCAGCTGGCGGTACAGCGCTGCGCTTTGCTGCCACTGCCCGGTCTGCTGATAGCTGGCGGCCAGCAGTGCATGATAAGTCGGCTCCTGCATCAGGCCGGGGGCGTGCTGCTCAAGGGTCGCGACTGCCGCCTGGGTAGCGCCGGCCTGCAGCTGGGCACGTGCCAGCAGCAGGCGCAGCTCACTGTCCTGCGGCATCTGCGCCAGTTGGTTCGGCAGCCAGCTGAGCAGACGCTGCTGCTGTCCATCGGCCAGATAGGCCCGCGCCAGCCAGCGCATGACCTCGGGATCGCGTTCGCGGCGCTTCTGCAAGGCCTCCAGCTCATTGATGGCGGATCGGTAGTCCCCCGCGCCCATGGCCTGCCGGGCACGGCTCAGGGCATCCGGCCGATAGGGTTCGATCTTCAGCTCGGGAGCGCTGGCCGGTTCGACTGGCGGGGTCGCCGGCGCGGCATCCGCGGGCGCCACCGGGGCAGTAGCCCAGGCCGGCATGTCGGGCTCGGACGCCGGGGCCTCGGCCGGCGCGGCGACCGGCAACGGCTCCGGCGCGGGTGGCGCTTCGGCGGCACTGGCGGCTTCCGCCAGCGGCACCTCGATCCACAGCAGCCAGCGCTCACCGGCGGGCTCCAGGCGATCACGCACTTCCAACTCTCCAGCGAGGCCGACCAGCAGCACCTGCACGTCGACACCCTGCTGCTCCACCCGCCAGGACAGACTGCGGCCATTGCGCTGCAAACGTCCGGATTGCGCCTCACCCGCCAGCTGAAGGCCGGGCAGGCGCAGACTCACCGCGCCACTCTCTTCGGTACGCTGGTAGGGCACAGAGCGCTCCAGCAGCAGCTGCAGGGTCAGGCCGCGGGCATCATGCTGCGGCAGCACCTCCAGCAGACGCGGCGCACTCACGGGAGCAGCGACCACCTCGGTGGCAGGCTCGGGCATGGTTCCGCCCCAGGGAATCTGCCCCTTGACCACCCGCCCGATCATCACCCCGACCAGCACGGCGATCAGCATCACCGCCATGAACCAGATCGAGCCACGGCGCAGACGCTCGATCCGCTCGCGGCGCGCGGCTGCCGCCTCATCCACCGCGTGCAGACCTTCCAGGGCCAGGCGCTCGCCCGGTGCGGCACGACGCTCCTCGAGGTCACGCAGCATATCGTTGACCAGGCTCATGGCAGCAGCTCCCGCCACTGGTCCAGCCAGGACCACGCGCCGACCAGCACCAGCACTGACAGGCTGACCGCTGCCAGCCCCCAACCGAACCAGGCCGGCCGACGCGCCAGGAAAGGTTGCGCGCCCTCGGTATCCAGCTGGGCACGGCGCACATGAGCGGGGCTCACCTGCCGACGGCCTTCGCCGAAGGCCACCATCAGCGCCTTGTGCGCGAGGATATTGATCAGCCGCGGGATGCCGCCGCTGCCACGCACCAGGCGGCGAATGGCGCGCGGCGCGAAGAGCGGCTCGCCACGGTAGCCGGCCACCGCCAGGCGCTCGTTGAGGTAGCGGGTGCAATCCTTCACGTCGAGCGGGCGCAGCTGGTAGGAGAAGGTAATGCGCTGGCGCAACTGGCGGAACTCGTCGCGCGCCAGGGTGGCATCCAGCTCCGGCTGGCCGAACAGGACCACCTGCAGCAGCTTGGCCTGCTCGGTCTCCAGGTTGGTCAACAGGCGCAGCGCCTCCAGGGTGGCGGCCGGCAGCGCCTGTGCCTCGTCGATCAGCAGCACCGTGCTGCGACCCTCGGCGGCCAACTCGATCAGGCGACGATGCAGGGCATCGAGTACGCTCTGGGCATCCAGCTCGTCGACGCTCTCGACCAGCAGTTCGCGGGCCAGGGCCTGGCGCAGGCCGACCGGGCTCATGCCGGGGTTGGGCAGGTAGGCCAGCTGGAAGCGCTCGACCGGCAGGGTATTGAGCAGCGCGCGGCACAGCAGGGTCTTGCCGGTGCCGACCTCGCCGGTCACCTTGATAAAACCCTCGCCTTCACCGAGGGCCACACGCAGCAGGTTGAGGCAAGCCTGATAGGGCGCCAGCTGCACCAGGAAGCCGGTGTTGGGCGTCAGCGCGAAGGGCTTCTCGCGCAGGCCGAAGAAGGCCTCGTACATTGCCTTACCTCAGTTCCTTGAACGATTCCGCGCTGCGCCGGATCTCTTCCAGCCACACCTCGTCGCTGACCACTTGCGGCCGCATCAGGATGACCAGCTCGCTCTTCTGCATGGCCTTGCGCTGCTGCTTGAACAGGTTGCCGACGACGGGCAGGGTGCTGGCCCAGGGCACTTCGGCGTCGGTGTTCTCGTTGTTGTTCTGCAGCAGGCCGCCGATCACCACCACCTGACCGCTGCGAGCCCGCACGATGGAGTCGGACTGACGCGAGGTGGACAAGGCCAGGGGCAGATTGAAGACGTTGTTCTCGCCCAGCACGATGGTCTTGTTCTGGTCCACGACCCGGCTGACGGTCGGCCGCACATGCAGGGTGACCACGTCGTGCTGGTCGATCTGCGGGGTCACATCCAGCGAGATACCGGAGAAAAACGGCGTCAGGGTCACGTCCTGAGTCGGCTGGGTCACCCCGGCCACGGTGGTCGTGCTGCTGTTGGAGGAGACGTCGGTAACGAAGAACTCGTCGGTGCCGACCTTGATCACCGCCTTCTGGTTGTTCAGCGTGGAAATGCGCGGGCTGGACAGCACCCGCACCTCGCCCTGGGTCTGAAGCAGCTGAATCAGGCCAGTGAAATCACCGAAGCTGAGCACTGTGCTGAAAACGCCGTCGATCTCGCTGGGCCCCGTGAGTTCGGCGCCATCGATCCCCGCGCTCACATCACCGCCAATCTTTTCCCAGCTGATGCCGGCCTGAAAACCGTCATTGAGCTGGACCTCAAGAATCTTGGTTTCCAGTATCACCTGACGCTGCAGGTTACGCTGGGCCTGTTCGAGGAAGCGCACCACGTTCTCCTGGTCGGCACTGCTGGCGCGTACCACCAGCAGGCTGGCTTGCGGATTGACCACCACGCTGTTGCCTTCCTCGTCGCCTACGACGGCACGCACCACGCCTTCGACCTCTTTCCAGAAATCGACATTGCTGCTGGTCACCACCTTGCTGGCATTCAGCGTCGTTACGGAGGTGTCGCTGCTCGAGTTGCCGTTGTCATCGGAGTCACTGCTCTGGCTGCTCTCCACCTGCCCCGAGCTGACGCGGGTATCCGACTCACCGAGGCGCTGCAGGTTGAGGTAATTGAGGTCGTAGCTGCGCGTGATCTTCTCGTTCGGCAGGATCTGGTAGCCGTAGCTGGTGCGGCGGAAGTCATAGCCGTAGCTGTCGCGCACCGCAGCGAGAACCTCTTCGAGGGTGACCCGACGCAGGCTGAAGGTGATGTTGCCGCTCACGGCCGGATGGACCACCAGGTTCTGCCCGGCGCTCTCCATCAGGCTGAGGAAGAACTCGCGGGCCGGCATATCCTTGGCGGCCACGTCGAAGCGTGGCCCGCTGGCGAACAGGGTACTGCTCAGCGGCGGCAACAGCGCCGCCTGCACGGCCGGCGGTGGTGTCACCTTGGCACTGGCCTGAGCCTGCTGCAGGCTCTCGTCGAGCAGCTTGCCGCTCTGTTCATAGAGCTGCTTGTCGCCATCGATGAAGGTCTGGCAGGCACTGAGCAGGCAGGCCAGGCCCAGCAGCAGGCCACGTTTCGGCAGAGTCGGAGTCATCGGCATCATCGGCTCGGTTTGATTACAGGTTCGACCAGACGCAACAGCTCGCGCTGGCCCTGGCGTTCGATCAGTACGGCGTGCGGCTGGATGGCCAGAATGCGCACGCCGCCATGTTCCTCGCCGACGCGCAGGGTCTGGCCGTCGATTACCGCACGGCTGCCCTGGGCGCCGCGCAGGATGGCCTGCAGTTGCAGTGCGGCCGGAGCCGCTGCCGCCCCCGTGGCTGGCAGCAGGTCGGCAGGCGGCCGGGTCGGGTCGACAGTCGCGTGCGCGCCGGCGCAGCCCAGCAACAGGGCCAAGAGCAAGGTTCTAGACACCGACCCATCCCGCCTTGCGGCTCAAGGTGAAGAGTTTCAGGCTGATCTTCGCCCGCCCCGGGCCGGCTTCGCCGACGCGGTAGTCGAGGCTGTCCCAGTTCAGCTTCCAACCGCTGGCGTGGACCGCCTGCAGATACTGCAGCAGTTCGAAATAGCCACCCTCGAGCTGCAGCACCAGGCCATGTCGGTACAGCACCGTCGGCAGCTCCGTCTGGGCGTCGCCGGCAGGGCCCGCTGCCTTCGCTGCCGACGCCTCGGCCAGGCGTACCGGCTCGCTGAAGCTCTGCATGCCGGTGAGACTCAGTCCCTGCTGGGCCTGCAGCAGGCTCTGCAGCACGGCTTTCATCTTTTCCGGGGTGAGCAGCGCGGCGGTGCCCTCATCGATCTGTCGCAGCAGCGCCTCGCGGTCGACCGATGCCGCCAGCAGCGCGCTGCGGTAGGGAATGTTGGGGTCGGCGGCGAGCCTGGCCTTGAGCTCTTCCAGGCCGACGGCAGCCTCGGCGCTACGCCCCTCGGCCAGGCGAATGGATGATTCGGTGCGCGCCACCGAGGCGCTCAGTGGATCGCCCACCAGCAGCAGATAGAGCATGCCGAGCAGCGCCAGGCCGACGCCATAGGTCAGCCACTGCTCGCGCGGCGCCAAGCCCTGCCAGCGTTGCAGCCACTTATTCATCGGCCTTCTCCTGGTCGGCGGGACGCGAGGACAGGTCGAAGTCGAGCAGGCCATCCTCACCGCGTTCGACATCCAGGCGCGCAAACTCGCGCCCACTGAACACCGGGCTACGCCCCAGCGCGTCGAGATAACCGGGCAGCAACTGCTGGCTCTGCGCGCGCCCTTGCAGGCGCAACTGGGTGCCCCCCTGATCCAGATGAATACCGGTCAGCCACAGGCGCCCCTGCGGATGATGCTCGGCCAGGGCCTGCAGCGGCGGGACGAAGCCGGTGTTCTGCTGCTCGGCCAGCACCCGCAGGTAATTCAGCAGTCCCTGCAGCTGACCGTTTTCCGCCTGGCGTGCAGCGACTTCAGCGGGCAACTGCGGATCAAGCTGCGGCTCGACAAAGCCGGCCTTGGCCGTGGCCAGCACGCTCTCCTGCTCGCTGGCCTGGGCCTCGGCCAGCACCAGTTGCTGCCGGGCATCGCGCAGCTGCCAGTACTGCCAGCCGGCATGCAGCAGGCAGAACAGCGCCAGCAGCACCAGGCCGAGCAACATATGCCGCCGCCGTGGACCGCCGCGACGGCGACGCTCGACCTGATAGAGGTTGAGGTTCTGCATCAGTCGACCTCCTGACGCAGGGCCGCGCCGACCGCAGTCATGCAGTAGGCCTGCTGGACGGCATCCAGCTCGGCGCTGGCCTGGCCGGGGAACAGCTCGCGCAGGTCCAGCGCCTGCAGCTTGACCGCCAGGCCGCCGCCCATGGCCTGCTGCACGGCAGCGCCATCACGCTTGCTCGGCAGCAGCAGCAGACGATTGATATAGCCCTTGCCCAGCTGGCTCTCGAAATAGTCGAGCGAGCGCTGGATCTCCAGAGTCAGGGTTCCGTAGTCGCCGGCGGCGCCATCCAGGCCGTGCTCGATACGCCGCGCCATGTACAGGTCGGCACCGTTCTGCACGCTGATCAGTCCCTCACTGGAGCGCAGGCGCAGCAGAGCGACGTTCATGCCCTCGGCGCCGGCCAGCAGGCCGAGGTTGCGAAACGCCATCTCGGTAACATCGATGCTGCGCAGGCGCAGGCCGGCCTGCCGGAACAGATCGCCCCAGGCCTGCATGCGCGCCTTGCCCAGCACGGCGCAGTAGGCCATGCGCGAGCGGCCACGATAGGCATCGTCAGGCAGACAGAAGGCATCCACCACCACCTGCTCCAGCGGCTCGGCAATCAGGTCCTTGACCCGCCAGCGCATGGCGTCGCGCAGTTCCTCGGCGGGCACGTCGGGAGCATCGAGCAGGAGCATCTGATAGGTGGCGGGGTGCAGCACCAGATTGACCGGCATGTCACCCAGGGCGCGCTCGGCCACCAGGCTCTTCAGCAGCGCCGGCTGCTCGGCGGGAGCCGCCTGGCGAAACAGGCACTCAAGCAGGCGTGGCGCCTCACCGGGCAGGCGCTGCACGCGCGCCAGCGCAATGCCTTCCGGGCCGGTTTCGATGCCCAGCAGGCCGTCCGCTGTAGTTCTTCTTTTTGCGAACCACACCAACTGCAAATCCCCCTGCGTCCTGCCGTCGCCGCCCTGCATGGGCCAGTCGCGTCAGGTGCATTGTAGAATGGTGGCTACAGACCTAGCTGAGCCCGATCAATGTTCCATGTCGTCCTGTTCCAGCCGGAGATACCTCCGAACACCGGCAACATCATCCGCCTGTGCGCCAACACGGGCTGCCACCTGCATCTGATCGAGCCGCTGGGCTTCGACCTGGACGACAAGCGCCTGCGCCGGGCCGGTCTGGACTACCACGAATACGCAACATTAAAGCGCCACTATTCCTTGAGCGACTGTATCACGTCTGTTCAGCCCGACAGAATCTTGGCATTCACCACCAAAGCTAGCCACAGCTACGCGCAAATGGAATACCGTGCCGGCGATATGCTGCTCTTCGGCCCGGAAAGTCGCGGCCTGCCGAGCGAGGTACTGGAGCAGTTCCCGGACGAACGCCGCCTGCGCATGCCGATGCGCCCGCAGTGCCGCAGCCTGAATCTGTCGAATGCGGTGGCCGTGGTGGTCTATGAGGCCTGGCGCCAGCTGGATTTCGCCGGCTCCTGAAACGCAAAAGCCGCCCTAAGGCGGCTTTGTCCTGCCGGCAGCCGATCAGGCCTGGGCAGCCTGCTGCTGGCGCTGCAGCTCCTGGGCATACAGGGCGTCGAAGTTCACCGGCGACAGCATCAGGGCCGGGAAGGAACCGCGGATCACCAGACCATCCAGCGCCTCGCGGGCATAGGGGAACAGGATGTTCGGGCAGAACGCGCCGAGGGTGTGACCCATGGAGGCGGCGTCCAGACCCTTGATCAGGAAGATGCCGGCCTGCTGCACTTCAGCGATGAAGGCGATTTCCTCACCGGTCTTCACGGTCACGGACAGGGTCAGCACCACTTCGTGGAAGTCGCCATCGAGCTGCTTCTGCTTGGTGTTGAGATCCAGGCCTACGCTCGGCGCCCACTCCTGACGGAAGATTTCCGGGCTCTTCGGCGCTTCGAAGGACAGGTCCTTCACGTAGATGCGCTGCAGGGAGAATTGCGGCCCTTCGTTGTTCTGGGCGGCGCCGTTGTTCGCTTGTTCGGTCATGGCTGTTCTTCTTGTTGCGGGTTGCTGAAAGGGTTCAGCCCTGCAGCAGCGCGTCGAGCTTGCCGGCGCGCTCCAGGGCGTAGAGGTCATCGCAGCCACCGACATGGGTGCTGCCGATCCAGATCTGCGGTACCGAGGTGCGTCCGGCCTTGCGGCTCATCTCGGCACGCACGTCGGGCTGGCCGTCCACGCTGATCTCGCGGAACGCCACGCCCTTGCTGGTCAACAGTTGCTTGGCGCGGATGCAGTAGGGGCACCAGGCACTGGAGTAGACGAGGACCTCGGGCATGTCACTTGACTACCGGCAGGTTGTCGCCGCGCCAGCTGGCGATGCCGCCGCCCAGCTTAGCCGCGGTGTAGCCGGCCTTCTTCAGGTCGCGGGCAACCATGCCGGCGTGCTGCCCCATGGCGTCGACCACGATGATGGTCTTGGCCTTGTGCTTCTCCAGCTCGACCATGCGTTCGGCCAGCTTGTCGAAGGGAATGTTCAGCGCATCGACGATGTGGCCGCTGCTGAAGTCCTTGTGGTTGCGCACATCCAGCACCACGCCCTGCTCACTGTTGACCAGCGCCGTCAGCTCGCGGCTGGTCAGGCTCTTGCCGCCCTTGCGCAGCTCGGTGACGATCAAGAGCACCAGCAGGAACACGAAGCATCCGCTCAGTACATAGTGGTTAGTGGCAAATTCAATCAGGTGGGCCAACATCGCGCGGTTCCATAGCCTTAAAATGGCGGCCAGTATACACAGCCCCACAGGTCGGCCAAGCCCCGCCCAGCGGTGACGCGGCGGGCCTGCATCGGTAAAATGCGCGACCTTTTTTGATCACCACGAGCGAGCCAGCCGCCATGAGCGCAACGCCCAACCCCCTGGTCCTGATCATCCTCGATGGCTTCGGCCACAGCGAGAACCCCGAGCACAACGCCATCTACGCGGCGCAGACCCCGGTCTACGACCGCCTGCGCGCCACCTACCCGCATGGCCTGATCTCGGGTTCGGGCATGGACGTCGGCCTGCCGGACGGCCAGATGGGCAACTCCGAAGTCGGGCACATGAACCTCGGCGCAGGCCGCGTGGTGTACCAGGACTTCACCCGGGTGACCAAGGCCATCCGCGACGGCGAGTTCTTCGAGAATGCCGAAATCACTCGCGCCGTTGACCAGGCCGTCGGCGCCGGCAAGGCCGTGCATATCCTCGGCCTGCTCTCCGACGGCGGCGTGCACAGCCACCAGGACCACCTGGTCGCCATGGCCGAACTGGCCGCCAAGCGTGGCGCCGAGAAGATCTACCTGCACGCCTTCCTCGACGGCCGCGACACCCCGCCGAAGTCGGCCCAGCCGTCCATCGAGCTGCTCGACGCCACCTTCGCCAGGCTGGGCAAGGGCCGCATCGCCAGCCTCACCGGCCGTTACTTCGCCATGGACCGCGACAACCGCTGGGACCGTGTCGAGCAGGCCTACCACCTGATCGTCGAGGGCCGGGGCCAATTCAATGCCGCCAGCGCCGTCGAAGGCCTGGAAGCGGCCTACGCCCGCGACGAGAGCGACGAATTCGTCAAAGCCACCACCATCGGCGAGCCGGTGAAGGTCGAAGACGGCGACGCCATCGTCTTCATGAACTTCCGCGCCGACCGCGCCCGCGAGCTGACCCGCGCCTTCGTCGAGGCCGACTTCAACGAGTTCCAGCGCCAGCGCGTGCCGCAACTGGCCGGCTTCGTCATGCTCACTCAGTACGCCGCCAGCATCCCGGCGCCCAGCGCCTACAAGCCGGAGCCGCTGACCAACGTGCTCGGCGAATACCTGGCCAACAACGGCAAGACCCAGCTGCGCATCGCCGAGACCGAGAAGTACGCGCACGTCACCTTCTTCTTCTCCGGCGGCCGCGAAGAGCCCTTCGCCGGCGAAGAGCGCATCCTGATCCCCTCGCCGAACGTCGCCACCTACGACCTCAAGCCGGAGATGAGCGCGCCGGAAGTCACCGACCGCATCGTCGACGCCATCGAAAACCAGCGCTATGACGTGATCATCGTCAACTACGCCAACGGCGACATGGTCGGCCACACCGGCGTGTTCGAGGCGGCGGTCAAGGCCGTGGAGACCCTGGACAGCTGCGTCGGCCGCATCGTCGAAGCCCTCGACAAGGTCGGCGGCGAAGCGCTGATCACCGCCGACCACGGCAACGTCGAGCAGATGGAAGACGAATGCACCGGCCAGGCGCATACCGCGCATACCTGCGAGCCAGTGCCCTTCATCTATGTCGGCAAGCGCCCGGCGACCATCCGCGAAGGCGGCGTGCTGGCCGACGTGGCACCGACCCTGCTGACCCTGATGGGCATGCCGGTGCCGGCAGAAATGACCGGCAAGACCATCGTCCAGCTGCAATAACCCGGAGTAATCCGTGAAGCGCTCGCCGGCTGCCGCCTGCGGGCGTTTTTTTTGCGCCACACCGCGGGCATACTAGGCCCTTCTTCGCTCCAGGTGCCGCACCCTCCATGTTCCGCGCCCTCGCCCTCGTTCTCCTCGCCAGCCTGACCGTCCCGGCCTTTGCCGACGACAAGGCGCAAACCCAGAAGCAGCTGGAAGCCGCCCGTGCCGACGTGGCCGAGCTGAAGAAGCTGCTGGAAAAGCTGCAGCAGGAGAAATCCGGCGTGCAGAAGGAACTGCAGCGCACCGAGAAGGAAATGGGCGGCCTGGAGAAACAAGTCAAGGGCCTCGAAGGAGAGCTGAAAAAGAGCGAGGAGGAGCTCAAGCGCCTCGATCAGGAGAAAAAAAAACTCCAGCAATCGCGCCTTGAACAGCAACGCCTGATCGCCATCCAGGCCCGCGCCGCCTACCAGAGCGGCCAGCAGGAGCCCCTGCGGCTGTTGCTCAACCAGCAACAACCGGAACAGTTCGCCCGCACCCTCAGCTACTACGACTACCTGGGCAAGGCCCGGGTCGAACAGCTCGACGCCTTCAACGAAACCCTGCGTCAGCTGGCCAATGTCGAAAGCGACATCGCCAACCAGCAGAACCAGCTGCTGGCACAGAAAAGCTCCCTCGACAGCCGCCGCAGCGAGCTGGCCGAGGTGCGCAAGCAACGCCAGGCGGCACTGGCCAAGCTGAACAAGGAATACGGCGCCGGCGACCGCAAGCTCAAGGCCCGCGAGCAGGAACAGGCCGAGCTCGCCCGCGTGCTCAAGACCATCGAGGAAACCCTCGCCCGCCAGGCCCGCGAAGCCGAGGAGGCGCGCCGCCTGGCCACCCTGGAAGCCCAGCAGGCCCGCGACCCGAACCGCAAGCCGCTGCCGCTGGGGCCCGCGGTGTCGAGCGAGGGCGCCAGCTTCGGCGGCCCGTTCGCCAAGGCCAAGGGCAAGCTGCCCTGGCCGGTCAACGGCCGCCTGGTCGCGCGCTACGGTTCGCCGCGCGCCGGCGACGCCCGCGCCACCTGGGACGGCGTGCTGATCGGCGCCAGTGCCGGCAGCCAGGTACATGCCGTGCATGGCGGCCGCGTGGTGTTCGCCGACTGGTTGCGCGGGGCCGGCCTTCTGGTCATTCTCGACCACGGCAATGGCTACCTGAGCCTGTACGGCCATAATCAAAGCCTGCTCAAGGACGCCGGTGACATTGTCAGCGCCGGCGAAGCCATCGCCACGGTCGGCACCAGCGGTGGCCAGGACACCCCGGCGCTGTACTTCGCCATCCGCCAGCAGGGCCGCCCCAGCGACCCGGCCCAGTGGTGCCGCGCTCAGGGATGACAGCCGAGGCTGTCGCCTCATCATTTTGGGAGTTCACATGCAGCAATTCCGTCGCCTCACCCCCCTCGCCCTGGCTCTTGGCCTGATGCTCGGCAGCCCCACCCTGCTGGCTGCCGAGGCCGTCGAAGTGCCAGCCGTCGAAGCCGTGAACGGCAAGGCGCCGCTGCCACTGGAGGAGCTGCGCACCTTCGCCGAGGTGATGGACCGCATCAAGGCAGCCTATGTGGAGCCGGTGGACGACAAGACCCTGCTGGAGAATGCCATCAAGGGCATGCTCGGCAACCTCGACCCGCACTCCGCCTACCTGGAGCCCGAAGCCTTCGCCGAGCTGCAGGAAAGCACCAGCGGCGAGTTCGGCGGTCTCGGTATCGAAGTCGGCACCGAGGATGGCTTCATCAAGGTGGTCTCGCCGATCGACGACACCCCAGCATCCAAAGCCGGCATCCAGCCGGGCGACCTGATCGTCAAGATCGACGGCCAGCCGACCAAGGGCCTGTCGCTGATGGAGGCGGTGGACAAGATGCGCGGCAAGGCCGGCAGCAAGATCAACCTGACCCTGGTACGCGAGGGCGGCAAACCCTTCGACGTGGAGCTGACCCGCGCCGTGATCAAGGTCAAGAGCGTGCGCAGCCAGCTGCTGGAAGACGGTTACGGGCTGATCCGCATCAGCCAGTTCCAGGTCAACACCGGCGAGGAAGTCGGCAAGGCCCTGGCCAAACTGCGCAAGGACAACGGCAAGAAGCTGCGCGGCCTGGTTCTGGACCTGCGCAACAACCCTGGCGGCGTGCTGCAGGCGGCGGTGGAAGTGGCCGACCACTTCCTCAAGAAAGGCCTGATCGTCTACACCGAAGGCCGCATCGCCAACTCCGAGCTGCGTTTCAATGCCGATCCGGCGGACGCCAGCGAAGGCGTGCCGCTGGTGGTGCTGATCAACGGTGGCAGCGCCTCGGCCTCGGAGATCGTCGCCGGCGCCCTGCAGGACCACAAGCGCGGTGTGCTGATGGGTACCGACAGCTTCGGCAAAGGCTCGGTGCAGACGGTGCTGCCGCTGAACAACGACCGCGCCCTGAAGCTCACCACCGCGCTGTACTTCACCCCCAACGGGCGCTCCATCCAGGCCCAGGGCATAGTCCCGGACATCGAGGTGGCTCGCGCCAAGCTGACCCGCGAAGACGGCGGCGAGCTGATCAAGGAAGCCGACCTGGCCGGCCACCTGGGCAACGGCAACGGCGGTGCGGACAAGCCCAGCGGCAGCAAGCAGCAGAAGGCCCCGCGTCCACAGGACGATGACTACCAGCTGAGCCAGGCACTCAATCTGCTCAAGGGTCTGAACGTCACCCGCGGCGAGTAACCCGCGGCGGCGAAACAAAAAACCCGGGCTAGCCCGGGTTTTTCATGCCTGATGCGCTTACTGCACGTAGCTCTGGAAGATCTGATCGACCCTGCCGCTGGCACGCAACGCGTCCAGCGCCTTTTGCAGACGCTCGACCACCTCATCCGGGGTTTCCGGATTCAGGGCCAGGTACAGCTGGGCGCTGTCGAAGCGCAGCACGGTCTTCAGGCCGGTGATGCCTTCCTGCTTGGCCAGGTAGCGGCCAGCGGGATCGCCAGTCGCCCACAGGTCGATCTTGCCTTCCTGCAGCTTGTGCGCGTTTTCCTGGTCACGTAGCGAGCTGATAGGCTCCAGGCCCTGCTTGCGCAGGTGCTCGTCGATGGCGTCGCCCTTGTAGGCGCCGACGCGGTAGGACTTGGCCTGCTCAAGGCTGATCAGGCTGATGCTGCTGTCGGCACGGGCCAGCATCACCCAGTCATCCGGACCGATGGGGCCGACCCATTTGAACAGCTTCTCCCGCTCCGGCAGCTTGGCCGCGACGAACACGCCGTGGTTCGGGTTCTCCAGGGCCATCTTGTAGATGCGTGCCCAGGGGAAACGCAACGTCATGTGGTAGTCGATGCCGGCCTTCTTGAACGTCTCGCGCACCACCTCCACGGCGATGCCTTCGAGGTTTTCCTCGCGAGCGTAGTTCTTGCCGTTATTGGCCATGTTGTAAGGCGGGAAGTTCTCGGTGAGCAACACCACCTTGTAGTCGGAGGGCAGCTCGGCGCGCACCACGGAGGAGAACAGCAGGCCTACGCCCAGCAGCAGCACGCTCAGTCGCTTCAACAGCATATCCGTATCCTTGACAGTCGGGGACGCCCGCGGCGCAACGGCATCGCCAACCCGGGGGCGGCCAAAGGGTAGCAGAAGCGCGCCAGGAAACGCAGCACCGGCGGCCAGCCGCCGGCACTGTGGCGGCTGGCCGCCAAGGTATTACAGGTAGCTGCTGGTGATTTCGTCGACGAAACCTTCGTTGCGCAGCTCATCCAGGGCCTTCTGCAGGCGCTCGACCACCTCGTCCGGCGTCTCCTTGTTCAGCGCCAGGAACAGCTCGGCACTGTTGAAGCGCAACACCACCTGCAGTCCGCTGGCGCCTTCCTGCTTGGCGATGTAGCGGCCGACCGGGTCGGTAGTGGCCCACAGGTCGATCTTGCCGCTCATCAGCTTGGCCACGTTCTCCTGGTCGCGCAGGGAGTTCTCCGGCTTCAGCCCCTTGCTTTCCAGGTGCTGGCTGACCGCATCGTTCTTGTAGGCGCCGATCTTGTACTTGGCGGCCTCCTCCAGGCTGCCGACCTTGATGGTGCTACCCGGCGCGGCGAGCAGCACCCACTCGCTCTTGGCCAGCGGCCCGACCCATTTGAACAGCGGCTTGCGCTCTTCCGTATAGGTGGTGGAGAACAGGCCGTAGTTGGGCTTATCCAGGGTCAGACGGTAGATGCGGTCCCAGGGGAAGCGCAGACTCAGGTTGTAGCCGATACCGGCGCGCTTGAAGACCTCACGCACCAGATCGGCGCTGATGCCGTCGATATTGTCGTCACGGGCGAAGTTCTTCTCGTCGATGGCCATGTTGAACGGCGGGAAGTTCTCCGTCAGCAGGATCACCTTGTAATCGTCGGACAGCTCGGCATGCGCGCCGCCAGCCAGTAACAGCAGGCCGCACAGCAGCCCCTTGTGCAGATACTTCAACATTGCAGTACAGCTCCGGATTTATGGTTGTTTGGGCGACTTCTCTGCAAGTGGCCACTGCGGAGCGTTGCACCCCGGAGTGGTCTTCGACCGGCACGCAGTCCGGTGCAGTGGCAAGCCGGCATAGTGCCACGCGCCAGGCCGACTGCGTTGAACTGCGTCACGCCGGTAGTCGCTCGCCCCGATTGCTCGCAAGAAACGAACCAATCAGCGACGAGCGAGGCCGCACTCAGTACCTCTGCATGACACCCTGCAGCGCGCCCTCGCTGCGCAGCTGCTCCAGCGCCGCACGCAGCTTGTCCACGGTGGCATCGGTGGTCTGCTGGTTGAGCGCCAGATAAAGATCACCGCGACCGAAGGTCAGCACCACACGGAAGTCCTGATAACCCTGCTGGCGTGCCAGGTACTGGCCAGCGACGGATGAGGTCACCCACAGGTCGATCTGGCCCTTGGCCAGGCGCTCCGGGTTCTCCTTGTCGTACAGCGACTGCTGCACGTCCAGCCCCGACTCAACCACCTTATTGGTCGGCGCATCACCCTTGTAGCCGCCCAGCCGGTACTGCTTGGCCTGCTCCAGGCTGCTCAGCTGGATCGGCGAATCGGCACGGGCCAGCAGCACCCAATCCTCGCTGGCGATGGGACCGACCCATTTGAACAGCGTCTCGCGCTCCGCCGTGCGAGCCACCGAGAACAGGCCATAGCCTGCGTCCTTGAGGGCCTGGTTATACACGCGCTCCCAGGGGAAGCGCAGGATCTGCTGGCACTCGACGCCCGCGCGCTGGCACACCAGACGCATGGTTTCGGCGCTAATACCGGTAATGCCGTCGTCACGGGCGAAATTGCCGCCACTGACGGCCATATTGAAGGGCGGCAGGTTTTCCGTGAGCAGCACCAGGGATTCGGCACGTGCTTGCGCGGTGCCGACCAACAGCAGGAACAGGGTCAGCAGCCTGGAGAACAACATAGAGACTCCTTGTCGAACTGGGAGATTCGCGAAGCGAACCGGAATGCCAATTCTAGCCAAACACACTGGTAACCGCTGGCGATTCCTGCACACGATGAAGCGGCCTCCAGCATGCCCATTCTCGGCCGATAATGGCATGATGCTCCGACAGCCCGGAAACCCGCTCCACTATGCGCCTACGCCTCGACCCAGCCCGTGATATCGACGCCGCCCTGTTGCGCTACCGCAGCCTGTTCTGGGTGATCGCCCTGTTCAGCGGAGTCATCAATCTGCTCACCGTAGTACCGGCCCTGTACATGATGCAGGTGTTCGATCGGGTGATGGCCAGCCGCAACGAGATGACCCTGCTGCTACTGACCCTGCTGGCACTCGGCCTGTTCATCCTCAGCTCGCTGGTGGAATGGATACGCGGCCAGGTGATGATCAAGATGAGCGTCGGCATCGACCTCGACCTCGGCGAGCGGCTGTTCGGGGTGGCCTTCCAGAAAAGCCTCAAGGAACACAACGCCAACCCGGCGCAGGTGCTCAGTGATCTGAATGCTCTGCGCCAGTTCCTGACCGGATCGGCGCTGATCTCTCTGCTCGACCTGCCATGGATGCCGATTTTCCTCATCGTCACCGGCCTGCTGCATCCCTGGCTCGGCTTGTTCACCCTGCTCGGCGCCCTGATCCTGTTCGGTCTGGCGATATGGAACGAGCACGCTACGCGCGACGGACTGGAAGAAGCCAATCAGATCTCGGTGCACTCGTCGAAGTACGTCAACAGCACCCTGCAGAACGCCGAAGTGATTCAGGCCATGGGCATGCTCGGCAACCTGCAGAAGCGCTGGGCCGCTCTGCAGCAGCGATTGATCGGCGCACAGACCTCGGCCAGCGACAAGGCAGCACGAATCTCCACCATCACCCGTCTGGTGCGCACCGCCTGGCAGTCATTGGCCATGGGCGTGGCCATGCTGCTGATTCTCGAGGGACAGATCACCGGCGGCGTGATGATGGCCGCTGGCTTCCTGATCAGCAAAGCCATGCTGCCGGCCGAACAGGCCATCAGCTCGTGGAAGCAGCTGGACAGCGCCAAGGCCAGTTACAAGCGCCTGTGCCAGCTGCTCGACGAATTCCCGCGCAAGGTCGAGCGCATGAGTCTGCCGGCGCCAACCGGAGCGGTGCGCATCGAGCGCCTGGTGGTCAATCCGCCGAACAGCAAGCGTCCGGCAGTCAACGGCATCGATCTGGCCTTGAGCAAGGGTGAAGTCCTGGCCGTCATAGGCCCCAGCGCGTCCGGCAAATCATCCCTGGCCCGCGCCATGGTCGGCGTCTGGCCCCCCGCCTACGGCTCGGTCCGTCTGGACGGCGCCGAGATAGGCCAGTGGGATGCAGAAGTGCTGGGCCCGCACCTCGGCTACCTGCCGCAGGACATCGAGCTGTTCGACGGCACCGTTGCCGAGAACATTGCCCGCTTTGGCCAGGCAGACTCGGGACAGGTCATAGAAGCCGCCACACTGGCCGGCATCCATGACATGATCCTGCGCTTCCCGCAGGGTTATGACACTCCACTGGGCCCGGGCGGCCTGGGCCTTTCCGGTGGCCAGAAGCAGCGCATCGGCCTGGCTCGTGCGCTGTACGGCAAGCCGGCGCTGGTGGTATTGGACGAACCCAACTCCAACCTCGACGACGCAGGCGAGGCCGCCCTGGTCGCCGCCATCGATGCCTTGCGCAAGCATGGTTCGACCGTGGTACTGGTGACCCACAGACCGAACGTCCTTGCGGTGGTCGATAAGCTGCTGGTACTTCAGGACGGCACTCAGAAGATGTTCGGCCCCCGTGATCAGGTGCTCAAGGCACTGTTCCCTGCTGCAAGCCCAGCCAGCGCCAGCCCAAGCACCCAGACGACCTGACCATGACAGCAGTACAGAATCTGCCCGCCGACATCCGCGATGCCAATCGCACCGCTCGCCTTGGCCTGTGGATTATCGCCATTGGCCTGGGCGGCTTTCTGATTTGGGCCGCACTGGCGCCACTCGCTCAGGGCGTGGTGGGTAGCGGCACCGTGGTGGTAGCCGGGGAGCGCAAAACAGTGCAGGCCCTGACCGGCGGAGCGGTGGACGACATCCTGATCCGCGAGGGCGATCATGTAGAGGCCGACCAGTTGCTGATCCAGCTCAACTCCATCCAGGCGCAGGCTCAGCTGGAAGTGGCACTAGGTCAATGGTTCAGTGCACGCGCCAGCGAAGCTCGCCTGAGTAGCGAGCGCCACGGCCTGGCGCACATCGACTGGCCCGCCGATCTGCTCAGCCACCAGTCCGATCCGCGCGCCAAACGCAACATGGAGCTGCAGGCCAATCTGTTCGAGACCCGGCGCGCGGAACTGGCGAGCCGCCTGCAGATCGTCGAGAACCAGACCGCTTCGCTGCAGGAGCAACTGCGCGCCTACGAACAGATTCGCAACCACCTGGAAACCCAGCTCGACTATCAGCGCAAGGAACTGGACGGCCTGCGCCAGCTGGCCGCCGAAGGTTATGTGCCGCGCAACCGCCTGTTCGAAGCCGAGCGCAACTCCGCGCAGCTGAGTGCACAACTCACCTCCGGTATCGCCGACATCGGCAAGACCAAACAGGGCATTGCCGAGAGCAGGCTGCAAAGCCTGCAGTTGCAACAGAGTTTCCGCATCGAGGCGGAGTCGCAGCTGGCCAGCACCTCAGCCGAGGCCTCCAGCCTGGCCGAGCGCATCAAGGCACTGGAGTTCGAGGTGGATAATGCCGCCATCCGCGCACCGGTGAGCGGCCAGGTGATCGACTTGTCCGTGCATACCGAAGGCGGCGTGATTCCCGCCGCCCAACGCCTGATGGATATCGTGCCGCAGGGTTCGGCGTGGATCATCAAGGCCAAGTTCGAGCCACTGGTGGCAGACCGTCTGAAGATAGGTTTACCGGTCAACCTGCGCTTCAGCTCCCTGAACAGCGCTACCCTGCCGGTCGTCGAAGGCAAAGTGTTGACCGTGTCAGGCGACCAGTTGCTGGATGAGCAGACCCGCCTCCCCTACTTTGCCGTCGAGGTGGAGGTCGGGGCTGATGCAGTGGCGAAGCTGCGGGCCCACGGCCTGGAGGTCAAACCCGGCATGCAAGCGGAGGTCATGGTGCAGACGGGAGAGCGTACCTTCCTCAAGTACCTGCTGAGCCCGCTGGAAAAGCGCATCCGCGGCGCGCTGAAGGAAGAGTGAGATGCGTCTTAGCCTGTTCCTGATGAGCCTGCTTCTGGCCACTCCAGCAATGGCCACCGCAGGGCCTGCGCTGACGTTGCTGGATGCTTACGACAATGCGCTCTACCACGACCCAACATTTCAGGCTGCTACGTTCGACTTCCAGGCCAGCCAGCAGGAGGAGGCCATCGGCCTGGCTCCGCTGCTACCCCAGCTCAATGCCAGCGGCCGCTACGGCAGCACCCGCCAGCTCAGTGGCCGCGATCTTGACGGCAGCAATGAAGACCCGCGCTTCACCAGCACCGGCCTGAGCCTGAGCGCGCGCCAGGTGCTCTACGACCGCGCGCGGGCCGCCTATTACGCCCAAGCCAAGGCGCGTGGCGAACTGGGAGAGTCGCTCTACGACGATGCCTTCCAGGAGCTGTTCCCGCGTGTCGTGGAAACCTACTTCGAAGTGGCCAGGCAGGAAAACGAACTGAGCCTGAGTCGTCAGCAGAAAATCGCCATCGAGGGCCTGGTCAAGCAGACCCGCCGCCTGTTCGAGGTCGGCGATGGCACCATCACCGACATCGATGAGGCCCAGGCGCGTCTGGACCTGGTCAAGGCTCAGGAAATCGAGGCGGAGGCGCGCCTGCAGGCGGCGCTGCACGCACTCTCCGGGCGTACCGGCGTGCGCGTGGCAAGCATCCAGGCGATGGGCGAAAACCTGCCAGGAGCTGTGCCATTGCGCAGTGAAGAGGACCTGGCGTTCTGGCGGCAGCAGGCGCAAAGCGCGGCCCCCCGCATGGATGCACGCCGCGACTCGGTGCGCGTGGCCGAGGCCGAGCTGCGCGCACAGAAGGCCGGACACTATCCGCAGCTGGCCCTGGTCGGCGAACTCAGCCACAGCGACCGTGACGACCTGGCGGATGACTTTCGCCGTCAGTCCAGCTCGTATGTGGGCCTGTCGCTGGACGTCCCCCTTTACGCTGGCGGCGGTGTCAACGCGGCCTCGCGCAAGTCGCAATATGCCCTTTCCAGCGCGCAAGCCCAGCTCGACGACGAGGCTCGCCAGCTGTCCGAAGACATCGAGCGCAACTACCTGGGCGTGGTCAGCGGCTATGCCAAGTGCAAGGCCCTGCAAACTGCCGTGCGCTCCAACCAGCGCGCCCTGGAGTCAGCCGAGAAGGGCTATCAGGCCGGCGTCCGCTCCACGGTGGACATACTCAACGCCCAGCAGACCCTGTTCATGGCGCGCCGCGACCTGCTCAACAGCAAGCTGCTGATGCTGCAGAGCCTGGTGGAACTGCACGCCCGTAGCGGCCTGATGAACCGAGCCGTACTGCAACAGGTGGAGGCGCTGTTCTAGCGGCGTGAAAGAGACCAGACTGGCTTTACCGACGACAATCACAACAGCGAGACATCCCATGCATCCATCCGCGATGGAAAACGGCAAGTTATTCTTCGACACCTACCTCAAGCCGCTCGGCCAGGTGACCGTCGCCGATATCGGCGCGCAGAACGTCAACGGCTCGCTCAAGGATGTCTGCCCGGACAACGCCACCTATATCGGCGTCGACTTCGTGCAGGGCAAGGGCGTCGACATCATCATCGATGACCCCTACAAGCTGCCGTTCGAGGACGGCTCGCTCGACGCAGTCGTCAGCAGCTCCTGCTTCGAGCACTCGGAGTTCTTCTGGCTGCTGTTCAACGAGATCATGCGCGTGCTCAAGCCGACCGGGCTGTTCTACCTGAACGCGCCGTCCAACGGACTGTTCCACCGCTATCCGGTCGACTGCTGGCGCTTCTACCCGGATTCGGGCAATGCCCTGGCCAACTGGGCCAACCGCTGTGGCTACAACACCCTGATGCTGGAGTCCTACACGTCCTACCAGAGCAACGGCCTGTGGAACGACTATGTGGCCGTTTTCCTCAAGGACCGCGAACACCTGTCGCAGCATCCGCAGCGCATCCTGAGCAGCTTCCAGAACTACGCCAACGGCTTCATCCATGGCCAGGACGGCATTCTCAATCAGCAGGAGTTCCCGGAAGACGGGATGAAGCTGCGCATCATTTCCGAGACCATCGCCGGCCGCCTGCGCCTGAAATGAGCCTCCTGGGCGCCGGCACGGGCCGGCGCGCATGCGGCTAGCGCAGCTTGTCGCGAAGGGCCGCGAAGGCATCCCGATACTGAGCGAAACCCTGCTCGCGCATGGCCATTTTCAGTGCATCACTGAGCACCGCCTCGAGGCGGAACTGGTTCAGCCGACTGGCTGACCAGGCGCAATCGAAGGTGTTGTAAGCCCGCACCCGCCAGTTCGGCTCCAGAGTCAGGATCAGCGAGGCCAGGCGCTCCATCAGAAACACCTTGCAGGGGACGCTGCCCGGGTACGAAGACTCGCGACGCAGCGCGTCGGCCAGCTCGCCCTCGCCCTGCTCGCAGAGTGCGAACAACTGCTCGTTGAGCGCCAGCCAGCGACGCCAGAACGGCGGCCGGGCGACGATGTAGTTGCTGAAGACGATCTGCCGCGAGTCCATCACCAGCTGCCGCAATGCCACATCGAGCCCGGCATGCCTGACGAAGGCCTGGCTGATGTCGAGAAAGCCGGGGTGGAACAGGTCTTCCTGCTCGAACACATTGAGGAAGAATGCCCCCATGTCGGGCTGCGGACTGAAGGTACAAACGTCGGCACCGTTGGTGGCAGCCGCCTGCACGAATTCCCTGACGTGCAGCGCATCCAGCCCGGTCTTTTCCTTGAAACGCGGCGAGAAAAAGCCGTACCAGGCCTCCTCATCCAGTGGCTGCTCCAACAGGAAACGACGGATCGGCCAGTACTCGCGCCAGTCGTCACGCTCATGGGCCATGTTGTCGAGCAACTCGAAACCGGCCGGCATGCCCTTGAGGGTGGCGTCCGAATAGGCGATGTGGAACAGGTGAATCGGCTCGGCGGGCATGTTCGTGGTTCTCTCCAGCCTATTGGCGCACCCGGGCATAGGCAGCGTCGATGCCCGTTTCGAAGCTGCGCACGAAGCGCGGCATGTCGAACAGCAGGGAGGTCTCGCGCCCCTGCTGCAGTCGCAGGCGCAGGCCGCGCAGACGTTCGGGGTCGTGCGCCAACTCGATGGCACGCTGCTCGTAGTCAGCCAGATTCTCGGTGATCAGTTCGGGCAACTCCAGCGCGGTCAGCAGCGCGCCAGCCATGCGCGAGGCGAAGGTGCGGCCGGAACGGGTCAGTACCGGCAGCCCCATCCACAGCGCGTCATTGGCCGTGGTGCCACCATTGAACGGATAGGCATCGAGGAACAGATCGGCCACTGTGTAGCGTGCCAGGTAAAGCTCCGGCGCTACCCGTGGGGCGAACACCAGCCGGTCCGCGCTCACGCCATGGCGCTCGGCACAGGCGATCAGGTTGGCCTGCGACCACTGATTGTCGGCCAGCAGCCAGAACAGGCTATCCGGCACTGCGGCGAGGATACGCATCCAGCAGGAGAAGGTCTCCTCGTTGAACTTGTAGTTGTTGTTGAAGCAGCAGAACACGAAGCGATCATCCGGCAAGCCACATTCGGCCCGGGTCGGCAATGGCGCCACCGGGCGCTGACGGTCGCTGCACTGGAACACCGGCAGGTACAGCGGCTTCTCGCTGTAGAAGGGCTTCTCGTCTTCCGGAATCAGGTAGCGGTCGGCGATCACATAGTCGACGCAGGGCAGACCGGTCGGCCCGGGGAAGCCCAGATAGGTCAGCTGCAGAGGCGCCGGGCGATAGGCCAGGATGTTCGGCCGCGCCCCTGACGTCAGACCCTGCAGGTCGACCACCACGTCGATCTCATGCTGGCGGATCAGTTGGGCGGCACTGGCATCATCCAGGCCGCCGATGGGAATGAAATGATCCATCGCCGCCTTCACCCGTGCGCGCAACGCCGAACCATCCTCGCGGCTCCAGCAGAAGCCATAGACTTCGAAGCGCTCGCGGTCGAGCAGTTCGAACAGCTCCACGGTCAGCAGCGACACCGCGTGCAAACAGAAGTCCGAGGACAGGAAGGCGATCCGTATGCGCGGATGCACATACCCGCCCGACGGCGCCAGCTGTGCAACCCGCTGGTTAACCCGCTCGACCACGAAGTGCATGGCGGTCGCCAGTTGCAGCCCCGGGTCATCGCTGGCAGAGAGCATCGCCAGCGGCGAAGTGGCCTTGAGCAGATCGCCACGCGACAGCCCCTGTGGCGGCACGAAAACCGGCCACTCGCATTGCTTCTGGCGCAGGTGAACCCAATGCTGGATCACCTTGGGCTGCTCCGGATCGGCCTGCAGGCTGGCGAGCAACTTCTGCTCGGCCGGCTGCAACTGGCGCACCTCCTCCATCAGCCGCCCCATGGCGTTGAGCACCATGACATACAGCTCATGGTTGAGCCCAGGGCCTACCAGTGGATGGTCGAGCATCGACTGCCAGATGGTCAGGGCGTTGTCCGGCCGCCCCTGGCGCTCGATCACCGCGCCCAGGTTGAACCAGGCCTGGGTGAAATCCGGCTTGCGCTGGATGGCCGCCCGGTAGGCCTGCTCTGCCGCCGGCAACTGCTCCAGCTGCGACAGGGTTACGCCCAGATTGAACTGCACGATGTAGTCGGCACTGGAGCTGCAGTGCCCCAACCAGGTCTGGTACAGCCTCACCACATCGGCTGGGCGGCCGGCCAGGCCGAGGCGCTCGGCCACGGCGATCAGCTGCATGGGTTCCAGGGCCGCCTGCTCGGCGAACTGCAACGCAGTCAGCAGAGCAACGTCCAGATTGGGGCTTTCGAGCGGGTTGGCGGACATGCAAACGCCTTATCGGGAATGAGTTGCACGGGCTTGCCCCGGCGATGCCTGCTGGCATCACCGGGGCATAACACCAGCCGCTACGTCACGAGTAGAAGCTGGTGTGCACGTTGCTGGCGACCAGCAGCTGGATATCCCCGTCGTTGTACACGTCGTAGCGGGTGCCGTCGACCTCGACGCTGCCGGCGGCCTGCCATTGCTCGGCCGAACCGGCAATCTGCACGTTGTCGTTGGCATCGCCATTGATCATCAGCTGTACCGGCTGCGAAGCACCCAGGCTGCCGGTATCGACCAGGCCGGTCTGACCGAACTGTCCGATGCTCTCGGCATCCAGCTTCAGCGTGCTGGCCACGCCTCCGTCACGGCCCAGATCGATGCGGCTGAGGCTGTGCTCGCTCACCGACGCCGGGTTGAGAGCCGTCAGATCAATGGTCTGGCCAGCCTCGCCGCTGCGGAACCAGGCGTCGACCATGCTGTGCACCTGGCCATCGACTGTCTCGTAGCTGCCGCTCAGGCCGATCCAGTTGCCGTTGTTCAGCTCACTGGTCTGCTGCGACTGCAGGTTGATGCTGGCGATACCCAGGCTCGACAGGCTGTACAGTTCACCGCCCTGGCTGACGCCATCCTTGTTGGCATCCATCCACACCCGCAGCGAGGCGAACGCCTCGTCGCTGGCATCGATACGGCCGTCGCCGTTGCTGTCCAGCTCGGCCAGGGCGGCGAAGCCGTCCTCGGCCTTGCTGCCGTCATCAAGGGTGGTAGCCGTGCCGAACAGCTCGCTACCGTCGTTGATGCTGCCGTCACCGTTGCGATCCAGTGCCAGCAGGCCATCGCCCTCGCCGACCCAGCCGGTCTGGTCGAGATCGCCGTCACCGTCGATGTCGAACAGGGTGTTGGCCGCCCAGTGCTGGGTCTGCGCGCCATTGCCGTCGAGATCGAGGATCAGCGGCGAGGTGGTCAGCACCGAAAGCTGTTCGGTACTCATGGCTGCCAGTTGCGAAGCGCTGAAGGCATCGGCCTGGGTCATGTTCAGTGCGCTCAACTGATCGGTGGTCAGCGCAGCGATATCCGCCACGTCGATGGCCACCAGCTGCGCGGTACCGAACTGGGCGAAATCACCGGCCTCGATGGCACCGACCTGAGCCGAGGTCAACGCCACCACATCGGCAGTTTCCAGGGCGGCGACCTGATCGCTGGTGAGCGCGGCGATTTGACTGGTGGTCAGCGCCTTGATCTGTGCCGTGGTCAGGGCCTGGATCTGGTCGGTTGTCAGCGCCGGAATCTGGTCGGTCGTCAGCGCCGCCAGGTCGGAGTTCTGCATCGCCTGGATTTGCGCCGTGGTCAGCGCTGCCAGATCCTCGGTTTCCAGCGCAGCCACCTGAGCAGTGGTCAGGCCGTAGACCTGCGACGCCGTCAGGGCCTGCACCTGCGCCGTGGTCAGAGCCTCGATCTGCGCCGTGGTCAGAGCCGCCAGATCGGAGATCTGCATCGCCGCGATCTGCGCAGTCGTCATCCCAGCCACCTGAGCCAGGGTCAGCGACTCGACCTGGGCGGTGGTCAGCGAGACGATCTGCGAGGTGGTCAGCGCCTGCACCTGGCCGACAGTCAGTGCCTGGATCTGCGCGGTACCCAGTGCGGCCAGGTCGGAACCCTGAATGGCCTGAACCTGTACGGTGCTCAGGGCAGCCAGGTCTTCGGTTTCCATCGCCGCGAATTGATCACTGGTGAGCGCGACGATCTGCGCCGTGGTCAGCGCCTGTGCCTGCGCCGTGGTCAGCGCCACGATCTGCGCAGTCGTCAGCGCGGAGACATCGGCCCCCTGCATGGCGGCCACCTGCTCGGTGGTCAGGGCCTGCAGCTGGTCGGTCGTCAGCGCCTGGAACTGGACGCTGGTCAGTTTGACCACCTGTTCGGTGGTCAGCGCCGCGATCTGTCCAACGGTCAGCTCCACCAGTTGGGCGGTACTGAGCAGGGCGAGATCAGTGGCATCCAGGGCACGGATCTGCTCGGTGCTGAGTGCAGCAAGGTCCTGGGTCTGTAGAGCCTCGACCTGGGTGCTGGTCAGCGCCTGGATCTGGGCCGTGGTCAGCGCCTGGAACTGCTCGCTGCTCAGCGCCTGGATCTGCGCGGTGGTCAGCGCGGCAATGTCGCGAGTCTCCATGGCCTGCAGCTGATCACTGGTCAGCGCCTGGACCTGAGCAACGGTCAGCGCCGCAGCCTGCGCCGTGGTCAGGCCGACGATGGCAGCCGCGGTCAGAGCCTCGAAGTCGGCCACTTCCATCTGCACCAGCTGCGCCGTGGTCAGCGCACCCAGCTGGGCAGAGCTGAGTGCCGCCGCCTGCTCGGTGGTCAGCGCGACGACCTGCGCCGTGGTCAGCGCCGCGACATCGGCAGTCTCCAGAGCCGCGACCTGGCCGGCAGTGAGCAAGGCGAAGTCGCCGACTTCCAGCGCTGCAACCTGGGCCGTGGTCAGGGCCACGATCTGCGCCGTGGTCAGTGCCTGCACCTGGTCACTGGTCAAGGCGACGATCTGCGCCGTGGTCAGCGCCGCCAGCTCGGCAGTCCTGATCGATACCAGTTGATCGGTGGTCAGGGCCGCAACCTGACTGGTAGTCAGCGCCGCCGCCTGCTCAGCGCTCAAGCCTTGCAGGGTAGCGGTGGTGATGGCCACCAGATCCTCGGTTTCGATGCGGGTGAGCTGGGCCGTGGTGAGCGCCGCCAGCTGGGCCGACGTCAGTGCTTCGGCCTGCTCGGTGGTCAGCGCGACGATCTGTGCGGTCGTCAGAACGGCCACGTCGCGGGTCTGCAGGGCCACGATCTGAGCCGTGTCGAGCAGGGCGAAATCGGCCGCATCCAGCGCCGGTATCTGATCGGTGCTCAGCGCCACGATCTGCGCCGTGGTCAGCGCCTTGACCTGATCGCTGGTCAGCGCCGCAATCTGGGCAGTGCTGAGCACAGCCAGGTCACGGGTCTCCAGCGCCCGGATCTGCGCCGTGGTCAGGGCTGCCAGGTCCGCCGTCTCCATGGCCTGGAACTGCGCCGTAGTCAGCGCGGCAATCTGCGCCGTGGTCAGCGCAGCGGCCTGCTCGGTAGTCAGCGCGGCGATCTGCGCCGTGGTCAGGCCGCTGATGTCGGCGGTCTCGATGGCACGGATCTGCACGGTATTGAGCAGAGCCAGATCGGCAGTCTCCAGCTGCGACAGCTGGGTCTTGCTCATGGCCTGGATCTGTTCGGCAGTCAGCACCTTGACCTGATCAGTGGTCAGAGCCACCAGCTGGGCACTGGTCAGCGCAGCGACATCCTGAGCCTCCATACCCGCCACCTGCGCGGTGGTCAGGGCCTGGATCTGGGCCGTGGTCAGCGAGGCAACCTGAGCCCCGGTAAGGGCCTGGATCTGATCATTGTCGAGGTTCTGCACCTGCGCGGTGGTCAGCGCCGCTACCTGCGCCGTGGTCAGTGCCGACACCTGTTCGAGGCGCAGCGCACCCAGCTGGGTGCTGCTGAGCAGTGCCAGATCCGCCGTCTCCAGAGCACGAATCTGTGCCGTGGTCATCTGCGGAATCTGGTCGATGGTGATGGCCTGGACCTGCGCCGAAGTCAGCAGCGCGATGGTGGCGGTGGACAGCGCCGCCAGATCATCCGGCTCCAGCGCCGCAATCTGCGCCGTGGTCAGACTGACGACCTGGGCCGAGGTCAGCGCTGCCACCTGGGCAGCACTGAGCACTTCGATCTGTCCGACGGTCAGCGCCGCAATGTCCGCGATCTCCATCAGCACGATCTGGGCAGTAGTCAGTGCCGCCAGCTGCGGAACTTCCAGCGCCTGCACCTGGGCAGTGGTCAGGGCCACCAGCTGGGCAGCGCTCAGCGCCTGGATACTGGCAGTGGTGAGCGCCTGAATCTGCTGTGCCGAGAGGCTGGAGAACTGCGCGGTACTCAGCGCAGCAGTCTGCAGCGTGGTCAGCGCCGCAATTTGCTCCTCGGTCAGCGCCGCGATATCGGCGGTTCCCAGAGCCTCAAGCTGAGCGGTGGTGAGCTTGGCAATCTGCGCCGGCGACAGGCCATTGGCGAACTGCGCGGGGGTCAGTGCGACGATCTGCTCAGTGGTCAGCGCCTGAACCTGAGCGGTGCTCAGCGCATCGAGCTGGTTGACCGTCAGGGCGGCCACGTCCTCGGTGCTCAGCGCCTTGATCTGCGCGGTGCTCAGCGCCTGGATCTGCTCATCCGTCAGAGCCGTTACCTGGGCACTGGTCAGTGCCGTGATCTGCTCATTGGTCAGCGCACGCAGGTCCTCGGTCTCGATGGCGGCGATCTGATCAGCCGTCAACGCGGCCAGGTCGGTGGTTTCCATCGCGCGGATTTGCGCGGTACTGAGCGCAGCAATCTGCTCCTCGCTCAGGGCCACGATCTGGGCCGTGGTCAGCCCCTGGATCTGTGCAGCCGTCAAGGCGGCGACCTGCTCGGTACTCAGCGCGACGATACGATCGGCGGCGAGCACCGCCAGGTCGGCGACCTCGAGTGCACGAATCTGCGCGGTACTCAGCGCACCGAGCTGTGCATTGGTCAGCGCGGCGGCCTGGGCGGTGGTCAGCGCCACCAGCTGGGCGTTGCTCAGCGCGGCGACATCCTGACTTTCCAGCGCGGCCACCTGCGCCGTGGTCAGCGCCTGGATCTGCAGCGTGGTCAGTGCCTGCACCTGCTCGGTGGTCAGCGCCTGCACCTGGCTGCTGGTCAGAGCAGCCAGATCCTCGGTTTCCAGGATACGGATCTGCCGGGTGGTCCAGGCTGCGACCTGATCGGTCGTCAGGGCCGGTACGCTATCGGTGGTCAGTCCCTCGATGAAGGCGACCTCGGCAGCCGTCAACGCATCCGGACTCAGAGCGGCCTTTTGCTCCGGGCTCAGCGCGTTGATCTGCGCACTGGTCAGCGCAGCGGCCTGGGCCGTGCTCAACTCGACCAGCTGCTCGGGCGTCATCGCAGCCAGGTCCACCACTTCCATGGCGGCAATCTGGGCGCTGGTCAGCGCGGCGATCTGCGCCAGGGTCAGGTTGGCCACTTGGGCGGTGGTCAGGCTGACAATGGCTGCCGTCGACAACGCCGCGAAGTCCTGAGTCTGCAGGGCGGCAACCTGATCAGGGCTGAGCGCGGCAATCTGCGAGCCGGTCAGCGCTGCGGCCTGAGCCGTGGTCAGCGCCACCAGCTGTACATCACTGAAGGCCGCGATATCGCCGGTCTGCAGTGCAGCCACCTGGGCGGTGGTCAGCGCCGCCACCTGGGCATTCGACAGCAACTCGATCTGCGCGGTGGTCAGCGCCACCACCTGGGCGGTGCTGAGCGCAGCGACCTGCGCGGTGCTCAGAGCAGCCAGCTGCGCAGCACTGAGCACCGCGATATCGGCGGTCTCCAGGGCACGAATCTGAGCAGAGTTCAGGGCTGCCAGATCGGCGACCTCCAGCGCGGCAACCTGCGTCGTCGTCAGCGCAGCAATCTGCGCGGTGCTCAGGGCAGCACTCTGGGTTGGCGTCAGGGCCACTACCTGATCAGTGGTGAGCGCCGCGACATCAGCAGTTTCGAGGGCACGTACCTGAGCCGTGGTCAGCGCCGCCACCTGTTCACCGCTCAGCGCGCGTACCTGGGCGGTGCTCAGGGCCACGATCTGCGCGGTGCTCATGGCCTGCAGATCAGCGGTCTGCAGCGCCGTCACCTGCAGCGTGGTCAGCGCCGCCACCTGGGCGGTGCTGAGCGCCGCGACCTGGGCAGAAGTCAGCCCGGCCACCTGCTGCTGGTTCAGCGCGACCAGATCGGCGGTTTCCAGGGCACGAATCTGGGCGGTACTCATGGCAGCCAGATCGGCAGTCTGCAACGCGGCCACCTGGGCACTGGTCAGGCTGACGATCTGCGCCGTATTCAGCGCCGCGACCTGCGCCGTGGTCAGCGCCACGATCTGCTCGGTGCTCAGGGCCTGCAGGCTGGTGGTGGACAGCCCCGTCAGTTGGCCAGGACTCAGCGCCGCGATCTGCTCTGCACTCAGCGCCCGCACCTGGGCAGTGCTCAAGGCCTGTAGCTGGGTATTGCTCAGCGCCGCCAGGTCGGCCGTCTCCACGGCCGCCACCTGGGTGGTGGTCAGCGCGCCGATCTGCGCAGTGGTCAACTTCGCCAGTTGCGCGGAGGTCAGTGCAGCAACCTGTTCCGCAGTAAGAGCAGCGAGGTCGGCATTCTGGAGCGCCACCACCTGAGCAGTGGTCAGCGCGGCCACATCGACCGTCTCCAGCGCAGAGACCTGGGCCGTAGTCAGCGCTTGAATCTGCGCAGTCGTCAGCGCACGGATTTGCGCCGTGGTCAGCGCTGCGAGCTGGTCGCTGGTCAGAACGGCCAGGTCGGCAGTCTCAAGCGCCACAACCTGAGCAGTACTCAGACCAGCCACCTGGGCCTGGGTCAGGGCACGCACCTGGGCGGTGGTCAGGGCGGCGATCTGGGCCTGGCTCAGCGCCTGCAGGTCTGCCACCTCAAGCGCTTCGATCTGCGCCGTGGTGAGCTTGGCCAGCTGTGCGGTGGTCAGCGCAGCCACCTGGGCACTGGTCAGGGCGGTTATCTGGTCAGCGCTCAGCGCCGCCAGATCGGCGGTTTCCATAGCCGCGATCTGCGCCGTGGTCAGCGCAGCCACCTGGGCATTGCTGAGTGCGGCCACCTGACCCGTGGTCAGGCTACCGATGCGCAAGGTACTGATCGAAGCCAGGTCAGCCGTTTCCAGCGCTGCGATCTGGTCAACGGTCAGCGCGGTTACCTGAGCGGCGGTCAGTGCCGCGGCCTGGGCGGTGGTCAGCGCCACGATCTGGGCATTGCTCAGCGCAGCCAGGTCAAGAGTGGTCAGCGCCTGGATCTGCGAGGTAGTCAATGCTGCCACCTGAGCGGTGGTCAGCAGCTCGACCTGGGTGCTGGTCAGTGCAGCCACCTGGGTCAGGGTCAGGGCCTGGATCTGGGAGAGCGTCAGCTTGCTCAGCTGAGTACCACTGAGAGCCGCCAGATCAACGGTTTCGATGGCTTTGATCTGCGCCTGGGTCAGGGCCTGCAGCTGGGAACTGCTCAGTGCAGCCAGCTGGGACGAGCTCATTGCGGCGATCTGGGCGGTACCCAGAGCGGCCAAGTCGGCGTTCTCCAGCGCACTGATCTGGACCGGCGTCAGAGCCGCCACCTGCGCGGTGGTCAGGGCAGCCGCCTGAGCGGTGTTGAGTGCCACCAGTTGGGCACTGCTCAGCGCCGCCAGATCGGCGGCATCGATCGCGCGGATCTGCGCGGTGCTGAGGGCATTCAGGTCAGCAGTACTCAGGGCGGACAGCTGGTCACTGGTCAGCGCCTGGATCTGCGCAGTGGTCAGCGCCACCGCCTGCGCGGTGGTCAATGCCGCGATCTGCGCGAGCTGCAGAGCGGCGATGTCCGCCGTCTCCAGCTTGGCGATCTGGCCTGGCGTGAGGGCAACCACATCGGCCGTCTCCAGGGCCGCCACCTGCTCGGTGGTAAGCGCCTGCAGCTGGGCACTGGTCAGAGCTGCCACCTGAGCGGTGGTCAGCGCCTCGATCTGGTCGGTGCGCAGAGCGGCGATGTCGGCCGTCTCCAGCGCCACCAGCTGAGCCGTTTTCAGGGCCTGCAGGTCGGCCAGTTCGATAGCCTGGATCTGCGCGGTGGTCAGCGCCACCAGTTGCGAGGTGGTCAGCTCCTGGATCTGGGCGGTGGTCAGCGCAGCCAGTTGCTCGGCACTCAGGGCCTGGATATCGACGGTGTCAATCGCACGCACTTGGGCCGTAGTCAGCGCCGCAATCTGCGCTGCGCCCAGCGCCTGGATCTGCACGCTGGTCAGGGCGGCAATCTGCTCGGTACTCAGGGCTCGCAGGTCAACGGTTTCCAGCGAAGCAATCTGGCCGGCGGTCAGTTTGCTGATCTGCTCGGTCGTCAGCGCAGCCACCTGGGCGGTGCTCAGCGCGGCGATCTGCACATCGGTCAGAGCCGCCAGATCGGCGGTTTCCAGCGCACGGATCTGGGCAGTGGTCAGGGCCTGCAGGTCGGCAACTGCCAGGGCAGCGGCCTGTGCCGTGGTCAGTGCCTGGATCTGCGCAGTACTGAGTGCCTGCACCTGTGCAGTGGTCAGCGCCTCGATCTGCTCAGCGGTGAGAGCAGCGAGGTCAGCGGTCTCCAGCGCGCGGATCTGCACGGTGGTCAGGGCCGGAATCTGCTCCAGGGTCAGGGCCTGCATCTGTGCGGTGGTCAGCGCGACGATCTGCGCGGTGGTCAGGTTGACCAGATCGGCGGTCTGCCAGGCAGCGATCTGCGCGGTCGGCAGGCTGGCGATCTGCGCGGTGGTCAGCGCCGTCGGTTGCGAACCGCTAAGAGCAAACACCTGGTCCTGACTCAACGCCGCCAGATCGGCAGTTTCCAGGGCCGCAATCTGCGCACTGGTCAGCTGGGTGATCTGGGTGGTGGTGAGGGCCTGGATCTGCGCGGTGGTCAGGGCCACGATCTGCGCCGTGCTCAGGGCCTGCAGATCCCTGCTCTCCAGCGCGGCGATCTGGGTCTGAGTCAGGCTGGCGACCTGAGCGGTGCTGAGCGCCGCTACCTGAGCGGTGGTCAGCGCCACTACCTGGTCGGTGGTCATGGCGGCCAGGTCGGCGGTTTCCAGGGCACGAATCTGCGCCGTGGTCAGCGCCTGAACCTGGCTGCCGGTGAGGGCGGCAACCTGGGCGGTGGTCAGCGCCACAATCTGCGCGCTACTGAGCGCGGCCAGCTGGGCGGTGCTCAGGGCTTGGATCTGTTCGCTGGTCAGGGCAGCCAGGTCCTCGGTCTGCATGGCCTGCAGTTGGGCGGTGCTGAAGCCTGCCAGGTCGCCGACCTCGATAGCAGCGACCTGGGCGGTGGTCAGCGCCACTACCTGGGCGTTGCTCAACGCGGCGATCTGGTCCTGGGTCAGTGCGGCAATCTGGTCGGTGGTCAGTGCGGCCAGGTCATCGGTCGCCAGGGCACGCACCTGAGCCGTGGTCAGCGCGGGCAACTGATCGGAGGTCAGCGCACGCACCTGATCAGTAGTCAGCGCAATGATCTGCGCGGTGCTCAGGGCCTCCAGCTGAGAAGTCGAGAGCGCGGCGATGCGATCAGTGCCCAGAGCCGCCAGGTCGGCGGTTTCCAGGGCGCGCACCTGGGCAGTACCCAGCGCGGTAACCTGGTCGACAGTCAGCGCAGCGGCTTGAGCCGTGGTCAGCGCCGCCAGCTGGGCGGCACTCAGTACCGCCACATCACCCGGCTCCAGCGCAGCGACCTGCTCCGTGGTCAACGCGGCAATCTGCGCAGCCTTTAGCGCGGCGATCTGCTCGGTGTTCAGAGCCTGCAGCTGTTCACTGTTGAGTGCAACAAGGTCGGCCGTCTCAATAGCCGCGATCTGGGTGGCGCCGAGCGCCTCTAGCTGCGACACGCTCAGGGCAGCGACTTGCGCACTGGTCATTGCCGCGATTTGGGCCGTGCTCAGGGCGGCAATTTGTGCAGTACTCAAGCCCGCGAGCTGGGCGGTCAGCAAAGCGGCCAGATCTTCAGTTTCCAGCGCACGGACCTGGGCCGTACTCAGAGCTTCGAGCTGGCCAAGGGTCAACGCCGCCACCTGGGCGGTGGTAAGTGCGGCGATACGGGTGTTGCCCAGCGCAGCGACGTCGACGGCGTCCAGCGCCACGATCTGCGCAGTGCTGAGCGCGGCCACCTGGCCGGCGGTCATGGCAGCCACCTGGGAAGACGACAGCACGGCCACCTGGGCAGTACTCAGGCCCGCCAGGCTGCCAACGTCCAGCGCCGCCACCTGGGTGCCCGTCAGAGCAGCAACCTGGCCTGCGGTCAACGCGGCGACCTGGGCGGAAGACAGCGCCGCAACGCCGAGCGTGCTGAGCTTGGACAGATCGGCGGTTTCCATCGCCGCCAGTTGTTCGGTACTCAGTGCAGAGACCTGAGCCGAAGTCAGCCCACGCACCTGGGTCTGGGTCAGCGCGACGATCTGCTCGGTGGTCAGCGCGGCCAGGTCATTGGAGTCCAGCGCCGCGATCTGGTCGGAGGTCAGTGCAGCGATCTGCGCCGTGCTCAACGCCGCCATCTGCAGTGAGCTGAAGCCGGAGATGGTGGACGGTGCCAGGGCCGCCAGGTCGGAAGGCTCGAAGGCCGCCACCTGCTCGGTGGTCAGCGCCGCCATCTGGGCACTGGTCAATGCCGGGACCTGATTCTCGGTCAGGGCGGCGATCTGCGCCGTGGTGAATGCCTGAACCTGGGCCACGGACAGACCAGAAATGGTGGCACTGCTCAGAGCCGCAAGGTCCTGCGGCTCCAGGGCACGAATCTGGTCAGTGGTCAGCGCCGCCAGCTGGGCAGAGCGCAGGGCAACAACCTGATCCTCGCTCAGCGCGGCGATCTGCGCCGTACCCAGGGCACGGATATCGGCCGTTTCCATGGCTCCCAGTTGATCAGAACCAAGACTGGCCACCTGCTCGGTGGTCAGTGCCGCCACCTGGGCGGTGCTCAGTGCAACGATCTGCGCCGTGCCGAGCAACGCCAGGTCTCCGGCATCGATGGCAACTACCTGCTCGGTGCTGAGGCTGGCCAGCTGCGCGGTGGTCAGCGCGGCCACCTGAGACCCGGTGAGCGCCTGCACCTGATCGGTGGTAAGGGCCTGAACCTGAACGGTCGTCAGGTTGCGGATAATGGCGGTGGACAGCTGCTGCAGGTCTGCGGTCTCGATAGCGGCAATCTGCGCGCTGCCCAGAGCGGCTACCTGGCTGGAGCTGAGTGCAGCCATCTGCTCCTCGGTCAGGGCCACGATCTGATCGAGGCCCAGGGCACCGACGTCCTGACTGTCCAGCGCCGCGATCTGTGCGGTGCTGAGCGCGGAAATCTGGTCGGTGGTCAGCGCGGCCACCTGGGCACTGGTGAGCGCCTTGATACTGGCGGTGGAGAGAACGAGCAGATCGTCGATCTCCAGTGCCGCCACCTGTTCAGTGGTCAGCGCCGCGATCTGGTTGGTGGCCAGGGCAGCGATCTGCGCCGTGGTCAATACCTGAATCTGCTCGGCGCTGAGCGCCCGCAGATCGGCCGTTTCAAGCGCACGTACCTGGGCGGTGGTCAGCGCTTCAACTTGAGCAGTACTGAGCGCGGCCACCTGATCCGAGCCGAGCGCCACTACCTGGGCGGTGGTCAGCGCACGAACCTGGGCACTGTCGAGCGCCGACAGTTGTTCCGCGGTCAACGCCGCCACATCTGCGGTGTCGAGGGCGACGATCTGGGCAGTGCTCAGCACCGCCACCTGATCACTGGTGAGCGCCGCGACCTGGGCCGAGCTGAGGGCCTTGATGGTTGCGCTGGACAGCTTCTGCAGATCCGCAGTCTCGATGGCTGCGACCTGCTCAGTGCTCAGCAGTCCAACCTGCTGCGTGCTCAGTGCTGCCAGCTGTGCGCTGGTCAGAGCGGCAATTTGCTCCGGCGTCAGGCCTTGCACCTGGGTGCTCAGCAACGCCGCAATACTGGCCGTGGAGAGAACCGCCAGATCGGCGGTTTCCAGCGCCGCCAGCTGACCGACGGTCAGGGCACGGATCTGTACGCTGGTCAGCGCAGCCGCCTGAGCGGTGGTCAGCGCCGCCAACTGCTCCTCGCCAAATGCCCGCAGCTGAGCGGTGGTCAACGCCTTGAAGGCGTTCAGGCTCAGCCCGGCGACATCTTCGGTCTCCAGGGCCGCGATCTGGGCGGTGGTCAGGGCGGAAATTTGCGCAGTGGTCAATGCGGCCACTTGGGCAGAACTCATCGCCGCGACCTGCTCCTCACTGAGCGCGCGCAGATCGATGGTATCCAACGCCGCTACCTGAGCGGTGCCGAGGGCGGCAACCTGCTCGGTGGTCAGCTCGGCCACCTGGCCGGACGTCAGGGCCCTGATCTGCAGCGAAGACAGCTTGGCCAGATCCTCGGTCTGCAGCGCCGCGATCTGCTGCGGCAACATGCCGGCCACCTGAGCCGTGGTCAGGGCCGCGACCTGGGCAGTGGTCAGGGCTTCGATCTGTGCGCTGTCCAGTACGGTCAGGTCGCCAGTCTGCAGCGCTGCGATCTGCGCAGTGGTGAGGGCAGCGACCTGCGCGGTGGTCAGTGCAGCTACCTGGGCGTTGGTCAGACTGACAATGGCAGCCGTGCCCAGGGCCACGAGGTCCTGGGTTTCCAGAGCCGCGATCTGCGCAGGCAATAGCTTGGAGACCTGATCGGTGGTCAACGCCGCCACCTGGGCGGAAGTCAGGCTGGCAATCTGCGCGCTGCTCAGCTGACGCAGGTCAGCCGTTTCAATGGCGCGAATCTGGGCAGTGGTCAGGGCAGCCACCTGCGCCGTGCTCATGGCAACGAACTGGGCACTGGTCAGCGCCACAATATCGGCGGTCTGCAGGGCGCGAATCTGCGCGGTATCCAGCACTGCTATCTGAGCAGTGGTCATGGCTCTGAAGTCTTCGCTACCCAGGGCAACGATCTGGGCAGTACTGAGCACATCGACCTGATCGCTGCTCAACGCCGCAACCTGCTTGCTGGTCAGCGCAACAATCTGCGCCGTGTTAAGCGCCGCCACCTGGGCGGTACTCAAGGCCGCCACCTGGGCGGTAGTGAGTGCCACGACATCGGCGGTTTCCAGGGCGGCGATCTGCGCCGAGCCTAGAGCGGCAAACTGCTCCGAACTCAATGCCTGCATCTGCGCAGTGCTCAGGGCCTTGATCTGGGCGGTGCCGAGCGCCTGCAGCTGCGACGTCGTGAGTGCCGCCACCTGAGTCTGGGTCAAGGCGGCAATCTGGGTAGCGGAAAGCTTGCTGATCGCCATGGTGCTCAGGGCGGCAAGATCGGCCACTTCAAGCGCGCGAACCTGTGCTGTGTTCAGTGCCACAACCTGGGCGCTTCCCAGCGCGGCAGCCTGGGTACTGGTCAGCGCCACCAGTTGCGCGGTAGTCAGAACGGCCATGTCGGCCGCCTCGATGGCCACGACCTGATCAGTGCTCAGCGCAGCAATCTGGGCGTTGGTCAACTTGGAGATCTGCGCGGTGCTCAAGCCCTTGATCACACTGGCCGACAGGCCCTGGATATCAACGGTTTCAATCGCACGCAGCTGCGCGGTGGACATGGCGGCCACCTGGGTCGAAACCAGGGCAGCGGTATGTGCGGTGGTCCAGGCCGCGATCTGTGCGGTGGTCAGCGCGCCGATGTTGGCGGTGGTCAAAGCCCCGATTTCGCGGGCGACCAACTGTTCGGCTGTCAACGGTGCCGTGAGGGCATTGATCTGCGCGGTGGTCATGGCGACCAGTTGCGGGATGGTCAGAGCCTCGACCTGGGGAGCGGTCAGCGCCTCCATCTGCGCGGTGGTCATGGCACGAATATCGGCCGTTTCGATGGCCTTGATCTGAGCGGTGGTCAGGCTGTCTACCTGGGTGGCGGTCAGGCTGGAGATCTGCGCCGTGCTCAAGCTGGCGATGGCTGCCGTGCTCAACGCCGCCAGGTCCTGCTCTTCAAGCGCGGCGATCTGAGCGGTCTTCAGCCCGGCGACCTGCGCCGTTCCCAGAGCTGCGGCCTGGGCCGTGGTCAAGGCTACCAGTTGGTCCGTGGTCAATGCGCCGACCTGCGCGCTGGTCAGGCCTTTGACGGCCTGCGTACTCAGCGCGGCCAGATCCTGTTCCTCAAGAGCCGCCAGCTTGGCGGGTGCCAACGCAGCAACCTGCGTCGAAGTCAGAGCAGCAGCCTGAGTCTGGCTGAGGGCAACCAGTTGCGCCGTGCTCAGCGCGGCGAAGTCTGCCGGATCAAGCGCTGCCACCTGCGCGGTGGTCAGCGCCACGATCTGCTCGGTGCTCAGGGCCGCCACCTGTGCGCTGCTCATCGCCTTGATGGCAGCAGTCGAGATCGAGGGTATGTCTGCACCGTCGATTGCTCGAATCTGGGCCGTGGTCAGAGCCACAACCTGGCTGGCGGTGATGGCGCCGACCTGGGCAGCGCTGAGCAGCGCAATGTCGTCAGTACTCAGACCTGCAAGGTCTACGGCATCGATCTTGGAAATCTGGGCCGTGGTCAGCGCCTGCAGCTGGCCGTCGGTCAACGCGGCCACCTGGGCACTGGTCAGGCCGGCAATGGCTGCGGACGACAGCTTGGCAACATCCGCCACCTCCAACGCAGCGATCTGCGCCGTGGTCATGGCCGTGATCTGCGGGCCGGTCAGAGCCGCGGCCTGCGCGGTGGTCAGGGCTTCCAGCTGGTCGACGGTCAGCGCACGAATCTGTGCCGTGGTCAGGCCGGCGATGGTGGCCGTGGACAGCACCGCCAGGTCCTGCGTTTCAATGGCCTGGATCTGCGCGGTCGTCAGCACGGCGATCTGCCCTGCGGTCAGCGCACTGATCTGCAGCGTGCTCAGCGCTGCGATGCTGTCGGACGTCAGAGCAGCAACATCCACCGCATCCATGGCACGAATCTGGGATGAGGTCAGGGCGGCGACCTGATCACTGGTCAGCGCCCGCACCTGTGCGGTGCTGAGCCCCTTGATAGCGGCGGTATTAATGACCGCCATGTCCTCGACTTCGATAGCCTTGATGCTATCAGTACTCAGCGCCGCGATCTGGGTCGCAGTCAGCGCCGCTGCCTGCACGGTGGTCAGCGCGTCGACCTGCTCAGTGGTCAGCTTGGCCACCTGGGCTGTGGTCAAGGCTGCCAGCGCAGCCGCGGACAGACCGGCAATATCGGCCCCCATGGCCACCACCTGGGCGGTGCTCAGGGCCACGATCTGGCCCGAGGTGAGCCCGGCAAGCTGGGCCGAGCTCAGCGCGGCAACCTGCTCGGTACTGAGACCCTTGACGTCCAGCGAGTCGAGCCTGGCCAACTGAGCCGCACTGAGCGCCTGAACCTGGTCAGTGGTCAGGGCGGCGACCTGCGCGGAGGTCATGCCGCCGATGCTGGCGGTAGACAGCGCCGCCACGTCCTCGACCTCAAGCGCACGCACCTGTGCCGTGCTGAGGACGGCCAGCTGAGTCGCTTTCAGCGCCTGGGCCTGCAGGGTGGTCAGGGCATCGATCTGCTCGGTGGTCAGCTTGGCCACCTGGGCCGTGGTCAACGCGCCGATGGCAGCACTGCTGAGGGCAGCGAGATCGGTGGCGTCAATGGCCTGAATCTGCGCCGTGCTGAGAGCCGTGACCTGCACCGAGGTCAATGCGCCAATCTGGGCACTGTCCATCGCAGCGAGTTGATCAGTGGTGAGCGCCTGGATATCGGCAGTGTCCAGGCGAGCCACCTGCGCGCTGGTCAGTGCCTGGATCTGATCAGTGGTCAGCGCCCTTATCTGCGCCGAGCCGAGACCAGCGATGACGGCGGTAGAGATGGCTGCCAGGTCGGCATCTTCCAATGCGCGAACCTGAGCGGTGGTCAGAGCCGCCACCTGCGCGGAGGTCAGCTTGCTCGCCTGAAGGGTGGTGAGCGCCTGCACCTGATCGGTAGTCAATCCAGCGATCTGATTGGTCTTCAGCGTGGCAATCACGGAAGTGCTCAGATGCTGAACATCGGCCGCATCCAAAGCGGCCAGCTTGGCGGGCGTAAGCAGGCCCACCTGCGCAGAGGTCAGAGCTGCTACCTGATGCGACTCGAGAGCGGCGATCTGTGCATTGGTCAGCACACCGATATCGGTATCCAGGGCCGCGATCTGCGTGGTGCTAAGCGCCTGAATCTGCGCAGTGGTCAGCGCCGCCACCTGGACGGAAGTCAGCGCCTTGATGTTGGCCGCACTCATCACCGCCAGATCACCGGCCTCCAGAGCGGCGACCTGGGCATTGGTCAGCGCAGGCACCTGAACGCTGGTCAGGTTGGCCACCTGAACGGTCGTCAGAGCGGCGATCTGTGCAGTCCCCAGAGAGGCCAGATCGGCAGTCTCCATTTTCTGCAACTGTGCAGTGGTCAGGGCAGCGACTTGGGTGGCAGTCAGTGCGGCGGCCTGTGCAGGGGTGAGGGCAACTATCTGCGCCGTGGTCAAAGCCGCCGTTTGCGAGGCATTGAGCGCTGGAATCTGGTCGCTGGTGAGGGCAGCGAAGTCCTGTGTCTGCATGGCGCGCAACTGCAGCGTACTCAGCGCATCGATGCTTTCAGTGGAGAGCGCCTGGATCTGTGCAGTCGTGAAGGCCACCATCTGCGCCGTGCTCATGCCCGCGATATCTTCGGTAGTCAGCGCGGCAATTTGCGCGGTAGTCAACGCGGCGACTTGAGCGGTGGTCAGGCCAGTAAAGATGCTGCTCATTGTTTTTGTACCTGCACAGAGTGACCCGCCTCAGCCCTGCCACCCAGGCAAGCCGTCGCGGAGAGGAAATCCCGTTTTCGTAGTGACGGCAGATATCTTGCGACCTTTAGGCCGCAGGGGAAAAAATTCCGATATTCAGCCACGCACAACGTCAAATTCTTGGCAACAAATTTTTGCCACGAGCTTAGCATGCTGGCAGAAAGCCAGTTTGACTAGAGCCGTTCAGCCGACAGATGCACCACGGAGGGAGACAGGAGGCAGGGAGTCGGAGAGAGGACGAAGCCGCCTGGATAATCCACCGAGACGCTTCATTAGGTATAGAAGAGGAAAGCCGGGGGCGCATTGCACGCCCCCGTTTCGAGTTGGCTTAACGCACCACAATGCCGCGACTGGCCAGGTAGGCCTTGGCCTCGGGCACGCTGTACTCGCCGAAGTGGAAAATGCTGGCAGCCAGCACGGCGTCGGCCTTGCCTTCGAGAATGCCGGCGGCCAAGTGCTCCAGGTTGCCAACGCCGCCGGAGGCGATCACCGGGATGCCCACGGCTTCGCTGATGGCACGGGTTACGCCCAGATCGTAGCCGCTTTTGACGCCGTCCTGGTCCATGCTGGTCAGCAGGATCTCGCCTGCGCCGAGGTCCTCCATCTTCTTCGCCCAGAGCACGGCATCCAGCCCGGTCGGCTTGCGTCCGCCGTGAGTGAAGATTTCCCAGCGACCCGGGGCGACTTTCTTGGCGTCGATGGCGACGACGATGCACTGCGAACCGAAACGCGCAGCGGCCTCGCCGACAAACTCGGGGGTAAAGACAGCAGCCGTGTTGATTGACACCTTGTCGGCACCGGCATTGAGCAGGTTGCGGATGTCCTGCACGGTGCGCACGCCACCACCAACGGTGAGCGGGATGAACACCTGGCTGGCCATGCGCTCCACCGTGTGCAAGGTGGTGTCGCGACCGTCGACGCTGGCAGTGATGTCGAGGAAGGTGATCTCGTCGGCGCCCTGCTCGTCGTAGCGGCGGGCGATCTCCACCGGATCACCGGCGTCGCGGATGTTCTCGAACTGCACACCCTTGACCACGCGGCCGTTGTCCACGTCCAAACACGGGATGATGCGTTTTGCCAGCGCCATCTCAGCAGTCCTCAGCCTTTGAAGGAATCGCAGAAGGCTTGCGCCTCGGCCACATCCAGGGTGCCTTCGTAAATGGCACGCCCTGTGATGGCGCCGATGATGCCGGGCGAACGGGCCAGCAGCAGCTTCTCGATATCGCCGAGATTGTGGATGCCACCGGAGGCGATCACCGGAATCTTGCTGGCCGCGGCCAGAGCTGCGGTGGCCTCGACGTTGCAGCCCTGCATCATGCCGTCTTTGGCGATGTCGGTATAAACGATGGCCGACACGCCGTCGGCCTCGAAGCGCTTGGCCAGGTCAGTGGCCTGTACGCTCGACACCTCGGCCCAGCCGTCGGTGGCAACGAAGCCGTCTTTGGCATCCAGGCCGACGATCACCTTGCCCGGGAAGGCCCTGCAGGCCTCGGCCACGAACTCGGGCTCTTTAACAGCCTTGGTGCCGATGATCACGTAGCTGACGCCGGCTTTGACGTAGTGCTCGATGGTTTCCAGGGTGCGAATGCCGCCGCCGATCTGGATCGGCAGGTGCGGGTAGCGCTTGGCGATGGCGGTGACCACTTCACCGTTGACCGGCTGGCCCTCGAAGGCGCCGTTGAGGTCGACCAGGTGCAGGCGACGGCAACCGCCCTCGACCCACTTGGCAGCCATGCTCACCGGGTCATCGGAGAACACCGTGGAGTCTTCCATGCGGCCCTGGCGCAGACGCACGCAGGCGCCGTCCTTGAGATCGATAGCGGGGATAATCAGCATTTCAGCGAGTCCTCAGGCCGGGCCCGCCAAGGCCCGGAATAAAACGAAAGCGGTTAGCAGCGGCCGTTCCAGCCGATAAAGTTCTGCAGCAGCTGCAGGCCGTGGGTATGGCTCTTCTCCGGATGGAACTGCACGGCGAACTTCGAGCCTTCGGCCAGCGCCGCGGCGAAGTCCTTGCCGTAGTGGCCACGACCAACCACCTGGGCCGGGTTGCCGGCCTCGATGTAGTAGCTGTGCACGAAGTAGAAGCGGCCCATGTCCGGAATCTCGTGCCACAGTGGGTGGTCGACCACCTGCTCGACCTCGTTCCAGCCCATGTGCGGCACCTTCAGGTGCTCGCCGCCTTCGTGCAGGTCCTTGCCGAAGAAGCGCACCTGGCCGGGGAACAGGCCGATGCAGTCGACCCCACCGTTCTCCTCGCTGCGCTCCAGCAGCGCCTGCATGCCGACGCAGATGCCGAGGAACGGGCGATCCTGGCTGACCTCGCGGACCAGGGCATCGAAGCCCAGGCGCCTGATCTCGGCCATGCAGTCGCGGATCGCGCCGACGCCGGGGAACACCACGCGATCAGCCTCGCGGATCACCGCGGCATCGCTGGTGACCATCACTCGGCCGGCGCCAACGTGCTCCAGCGCCTTGGCCACCGAGTGCAGGTTGCCCATGCCATAGTCGATTACTGCAACGGTCTGCATTTACAGGCAGCCCTTGGTCGATGGCATTTGCCCGGCCATGCGCGGGTCCAGCTCGACGGCCATGCGCAGGGCGCGACCGAAGGCCTTGAACACCGTTTCGATCTGGTGGTGAGTGTTGGTGCCACGCAGGTTGTCGATGTGCAGCGACACCTGGGCGTGGTTGACGAAGCCCTGGAAGAATTCCTGGAACAGGTCCACGTCGAAGCCGCCGACCACCGCGCGGGTGAAGGGCACATGCATCTGCAGACCGGGACGGCCGGAGAAGTCGATCACCACACGCGACAAGGCTTCGTCCAGCGGCACGTAGGAATGGCCGTAGCGGGTCATGCCCTTCTTGTCGCCGACTGCCTTGGCAAAGGCCTGGCCGAGGGTGATGCCGACGTCTTCCACGGTGTGGTGGTCGTCGATATGCAGGTCGCCCTTGCAGTAGATGTCCAGGTCGATCAGGCCATGACGGGCGATCTGGTCGAGCATGTGCTCAAGGAACGGCACGCCAATATCGAACTTGGCCTTGCCGGTGCCATCCAGATTGATCGAGACCTTGATCTGGGTCTCCAGGGTGTTGCGCTCGACGGATGCCGTACGTTCGGCCATCTCCAGCTCCACAGGCTGCTCACGGGAAAAGGCCGCCATTATAGGCGGGCCGCGCCCGGAACGGCTACCGGCAGCGGTCGCCCGCCCCGGCTATCGGCGCGATTGACGGGGCTTTACACTGCGCCACCCGTCTACCGAGGAAGTTGCCATGCCCGTTGTGGTCGAAATCGTCAGCCGCCCCTCCACCCAGGACCACACCGACCTGGGCAAGGTCTACGCCGACGCCCCGGACTGGCTGCTTGAGCCCTACACCAGCATCGACGCCCTGCTGGCCGACGGCATCGGCAGCGGCAAACTGATCGCCGGACGCTTCAACGACCGACTGCTCGGCGCCGCCTTGCTGGAGCGCGGCGAAGACCACTGGCGCCTGTCGCACCTGTGCGTGCGCAAGGTCACACGCAAGCGCGGCGTGGGCCGGCGCATCCTCGACGAAGCCAGGCGCCTGGCCCGCGAGGCGGGCAAGCCACTGCACCTGGCGGCGCCCCGCGATCACCTGGAGAGCCAGGCCCTGGCCGCGCGTACCGGCCTGCCGCTGGACGCCCTGTAGGAGCGAGCTCAGCTCGCGAACCAGCCCTGGAGCCTGGACTGCATCCGGGCTACGCCTGCGCCATCTGCGGCCGCGCCGCCAGCCAGAACAGCCACAGCAGGCTGGCCACGCACAACCCGGCCAAGCCGATACCGAACGCCCACTGCGCCGGCGCCAGCCACAGCCCCCAGGCCAGAGCGAACGCCGCCAGCAGCGCCAGACGGATGGCCTCCAGCCGCCACAGCTCGCGCCGTCCCTCGAACAGCCATCCCAGACTGACACAGCCGAACAGGATCAGCGGTCCAAGCAGCAGCGGCAGCAGCCAGCCGGCCTGCTTGACGCTGGCGAGGTAGACCAGGGTCAGGGCATTGATCAGCACGAACTGGACAAAGGCATACCAGCGCAGCCCGGCCTGGCTGGGGCAGTCGAACTTGTCCGCGCCCATCTTCGGCCACGGCCGCGCGCACACATCCGCCGGGCGCCATCCGGTGGGCATCCACCACAGGCGCAGCTTGTCCCACCAGGAGCGGGTCGCCACGGCATCGGCCCACAGCAGGCGCCACCAGGAGAACTGCAGGCGCAGCGGGTCGAAAGTACGCACCGGGGTGGTCACGCCATAACGCACCACCTCGGTCTCGTCGGCGAAGGTGCCGAACAGACGGTCCCAGACAATGAATACGCCGCCGTGGTTCTTGTCGATGTAGCGATCATTCTGGCCGTGGTGCACGCGGTGGTTGCTCGGCGTGACCATGAACCACTCGAGCATCCCCAGCCGCCCCACATGCTGGCTGTGAATCCAGAACTGGTAGACCAGCTGGGCGCCGAGCAGCACCAGGAACAGCGGCAGCGGCAGGCCAAGCAGCGCCAGCGGCAGGTAGAAGGGCCAGTCGAAAGCGGTCTGGAAGGCGCCCTTGCGTAGCGCCGTGGACAGGTTGAAGTCCTCGCTGGAATGGTGCGGCTGGTGCGCGCCCCACAACAGGTTGTAGCGGTGCAGGCTGCGGTGCGCCCAATAGAAGCAGAAGTCCACGGCAACGAAGCCGAGCAGCCAGGCCCAGGGCGAAGTCGGATCGAGCGTCCACAGCCGCGCATGCTCGTAAAGCCAGGCGTAGGGGATGACCAGCAGCAGACGCAACGGCCCTTCCAGCAACATGCGCAACACGGCGGTATCGATGCTGGTCACCGCGTCGGCCAGGCGATAGGTGTGCCGCCCACTCCAGCGCTCGTAGGCGAGCTCCAGCAGGATCAGCAGGATGTACAGCGGTACGGCCAACACGGCGACGTTCATCGATACCTCGCGGACATACGTTCTTCTTTATTCCCTCAGCCTAACTCCAGATAAAGCCCAGCGGGTGGGCCGCAGCCGCCATCCCCGACCTCCGTTGGCGCCATCCGCCCACCCGATAGAGGAACCGCCGCCCGACACCGCCATCCAATCCATGCAATCGCACCCTTGCGGTCTTTTGCCTGGCGCTGGCCGTAGCCCCGCGACTGGCCAGCGTTATACTCCCGCGCCTGACAGAAGAAATCCCACACAAGGACTGGTCCATGAAAGCCTTCGGCAAAATCCTGGGTCTGCTAATGCTCGGCCTGCTGCTGATCATCATCGGCCTCGGCTTCGCCCTCACCCACCTGTTCGATCCCAACGACTATAAAGACGAGATCCAGCAGCTGGCCCGCGACAAGGCCAACCTCGAACTGCAGCTCAAGGGCGACATCGGCTGGAGCCTGTTCCCCTGGCTCGGCCTGGAGCTGACCGACGCCACCCTGGCCAGCGCCGACAGCCCGGAACAGCCCTTCGCCAACTTGCGCCTGCTCGGCCTCTCTGTGCGCGTGCTGCCACTGCTGCGCCGCGAAGTGCAGATGAGCGACATCCGCGTCGACGGCCTCGACCTGACCCTGCAGCGCGACGACAAGGGCCGCGGCAACTGGGAAGGCGTGGGCCAGCCGGCCAAGCGCGAGGCCACCCCGACCACTGCCACTGCACAGCCGCCAGTCCAGCCGCCGATCGCCGGCGAAACCGAGCAACCCGCCCAGCCACTCAAGCTGGACATCGACAGCCTGACCATCAGCAACTCGCGCGTGGACTACCAGGACGCCAAGAGCGGCCAGCAGTTCAGCGCCGAGGGCATCGAGCTGTCCACCGGCGCCATCCGCGAGGGCGCCGATATCCCGATCAAACTGCTGGCCTTCCTCGGCAGCAACCAGCCGGTACTGCGCGCCAAGACCGAGCTGCAGGGCCTGCTGCGCTTCGACCGCGCGCTCAAGCGCTACCAGCTGCAGGACCTCAAGCTGGCCGGCGAAGCCTCCGGCGAGCCGCTGGGCGGCAAGACCCTGACCTTCGCCAGCCAGGGCCAGCTGCTGCTCGACCAGTCGGCCCAGGTGGCCGAGTGGACCGGCATCAAGCTCTCCGCCAACCAGCTGCGCGCCCTCGGCGAGCTGAAGCTGCGTGACCTGGACAAGACCGCCCAGCTGGAGGGCAACCTGTCGCTGGCACAGTTCAACCTGCGCGAGTTCCTCGACGGCATCGGCATCGTCCTGCCAGCCATGCGCGACAACACCACCCTCAGCCGCTTCGAGATGTCCACCCGCCTGGCGGGCACGCCGACCAGCATCAACCTCAACGACCTCAGCCTGAAGCTGGACGACAGCACCTTCAGCGGCAACCTGGCGCTCAGCGATATCGCCAAGCAGGCCCTGCGCCTGCAGCTCAAGGGCGACAAGCTCGACCTCGACCGCTACCTGCCGCCGGAGAACAAGGACGCCGGCGCCGGCGCGGCACGCCAGAACGAGGTCAAGCAGGCCGTGGCCGCCGCCGGCAACAGCGGCACCACTCCGCTGCCCGGCGCGCCGACCCAGCAGGCCTGGAGCAGCACGCCGCTGCTGCCACTGGAAACCCTGCGCAAACTCGACATCGAAGCCGCCATCGGCCTTGGCCAGCTGACCCTGAGCAAGCTGCCGATCGAGGATGCACGCATTGCACTGACGGCCAAGGACGGCCTGCTCACCCTCAAGGAACTGCGCGGCGACCTGCACGGCGGCGAGTTCGCCGTACGCTCGCAGCTCGACGCGCGCCCAGCCATTCCCGTGCTGAGCGCAACCCCGCAGTTCAAACGCATCCCGCTGGAGAAGCTGATCGAAGCCCGAGGCGAGAAAGCTCCCGTGCGCGGCCTGCTCGATCTCAACGCCGACCTGCGCACCCAGGGCAACAGCGAGAAGGCCTGGATCGATGCACTGAATGGCAACGCCAGCTTCAGCCTGAACAACGGCATGCTGGTCGACGCCAACCTGGAACAGCAGCTGTGCCAGGGCATCGCCACCCTCAATCGCAAATCGCTGTCCGGCGAGCCGCGCGGCAAGGACACGCCGTTCGAGGAACTGCACGGCAGCCTGAAGTTCACCAACGGCGTGGCCAGCAACCCCGACCTCAAGGCGCGCATCCCCGGCCTGACGGTCAACGGCGACGGTGCCGTCGACCTGCGCGTACTGGGCATGGACTACCGCGTCGGCATCGTCATCGAGGGCGACAAGACCGCCATGCCGGACCCGGCCTGCCAGGTCAACGAGCGCTATGTCGGCCTGGAGTGGCCGCTGCGCTGCCGCGGCCCGCTGGAGCTGGGCGCCAAGGCCTGCCGCCTGGACAAGGACGGCCTTGGCAAGATCGCCGCCAAGCTGGCCGGCAACAAGCTGGAACAGAAGATCGAGGAGAAGCTCGGCGACAAGGTCAGCCCCGAGCTGAAAGACGCACTCAAGGGCCTGTTCAACCGATGAGTCCCGAGCAGTTCAACGGCGCCGTGCTGGCCTGGTACGACCAGCACGGGCGCAAGGATCTACCCTGGCAGCAGGGCATCACCCCCTATCGGGTGTGGGTCTCGGAGATCATGCTGCAGCAGACCCAGGTGAGCACCGTGCTCGGCTACTTCGACCGCTTCATGGAGGCCCTGCCGAGCGTGCAGGCCCTCGCCGAAGCCGCCGAGGATGAAGTGCTGCACCTGTGGACCGGCCTCGGCTACTACACCCGCGCGCGCAACCTGCATAAGGCGGCCAAACAGGTGGTGGAGCAGCATGGCGGCGAATTCCCGCGCTCGGTCGAGCAACTGGCCGAGTTGCCCGGCATCGGCCGCTCCACCGCCGGCGCCATCGCCAGCCTGAGCATGGGCCTGCGCGCGCCGATCCTCGACGGCAACGTCAAGCGCGTGCTGGCCCGCTACAAAGCCCAGCACGGCTATCCGGGCGAACCCAAGGTGGCGGCGCAGCTGTGGCACTTGGCCGAGCAGCTGACCCCGCACGAACGGGTCAACCACTACACCCAGGCGATGATGGACCTGGGCGCCACCCTGTGTACCCGCAGCAAGCCGAGCTGCCTGCTGTGCCCGGTGCGCGAGGGCTGCCGCGCGCACCTGCTCGGCCGTGCAACCGACTTCCCCGAACCCAAGCCACGCAAGGCGCTGCCGCAGAAGCGCACGCTGATGCCGCTGCTGGCCAACGCCGACGGCGCCATCCTGCTCTACCGCCGCCCCTCCAGCGGCCTGTGGGGCGGCTTGTGGAGCCTGCCGGAACTGGACGACCTCGACGCCCTGGGCGAACTGGCACGCCAGCATGCCCTGCACCTGGACGAGCCGCGCGAGCTGGCCGGATTGACCCACACCTTCAGCCACTTCCAGCTGGCCATCGAACCCTGGCTGGTGCGTGTCGAGCAGACCGGCGGCGCCGTGGCCGAGGGCGACTGGCTCTGGTATAACCTCGCCACCCCGCCGCGCCTGGGCCTGGCCGCCCCGGTGAAGAAGCTCCTCAAGCGAGCCGCGCAAGAACTGAATGCAGGAGAAGCCTCATGAGCCGCACCGTCCACTGCCGCAAACACAACGAAGACCTGCCCGGCCTCGACCGACCGCCCTACCCCGGCGCCAAGGGCCAGGACATCTACGACAACGTGTCGAAGAAGGCCTGGGACGAGTGGCAGGCGCACCAGACCATGCTGATCAACGAGCGCCGACTGAACATGATGAACGCCGAGGACCGCAAGTTCCTCCAGGCCGAGATGGACAAGTTCCTCTCCGGCGAGGACTACGCCAAGGCCGATGGCTACGTGCCACCGAGCGCCTGACGCGAGGGCGGGCCGGAAACCGCCCGCCGCCTCCCGAAAATTCGTAACCGCCCGTCTGCACTCAAATTTTTTTCATTCTCTCGCTTGACACTGCAACGCCAAATCCGTTTAATTGCGCCCCGTTGCCCAGGTAGCTCAGTCGGTAGAGCAGGGGATTGAAAATCCCCGTGTCGGCGGTTCGATTCCGTCCCTGGGCACCAAAATACCGAAACCCCTGATTCCGCAAGGTCTCAGGGGTTTTTGCTATCTGCGGCGCAGGAAGCGCGCCGGTGAACGTGGAGCCTCCGATGGAATTCGTCCAGCTCGTCATCGACTTCATCCTGCACATCGACCGCCACCTGGCGGAGCTGACCGCGGCCTACGGTCCCTGGATCTACGGCATCCTGTTCCTGATCATCTTCTGCGAGACCGGCCTGGTGGTAACGCCTTTCCTGCCGGGCGACTCGCTGCTGTTCGTCGCTGGCGCCATCGCCACCCAGGACGCGATGAACATCCACCTGATGGTGATTCTGCTGATCATCGCCGCCATCCTCGGCGACGCCGTCAACTACAGCATCGGCCGCTTCTTCGGCGTCAGGCTGTTCGCCAACCCGGACTCGAAGATCTTCCGCCGCCGCCATCTGGAGATCACCCAGACCTTCTACGCCAGGCACGGCGGCAAGACCATCATCCTCGCCCGCTTCGTGCCCATCGTGCGCACCTTCGCCCCCTTCGTCGCCGGCATGGGCCACATGCCCTACCGCCGCTTCGCCGCCTACAACGTGGTCGGCGCCATCGCCTGGGTCACCCTGTTCAGCTATGCCGGCTATTTCTTCGGCAACCTGCCGATGGTGCAGAGCAACCTGCACTACCTGATCGTGGCGATCATCTTCGTTTCGATCCTGCCGGGGGTGATCGAGATTCTCCGCCACCGCCGGGCGGCCCACGGCAACACCTGATAGCCGCGAACCGAGACCCTTCACCTGCCTGGGGCGCTTCAGTACAATGCGCCCCGCCAGCAACACCCCAAAGCCCGATCGATGTATCGGGCTTTTTGTTTCGGCGCGACACACAACTGTCACGATGCGACAACTGGCCACAGCCGGCGCCGCCCCAGGCAGATGCCCGCTTGGCGCTGCCGCGAACGCTATGCTAGGTTCAGCCGCACGCTAGGAAGGCGGTCAGCAGCCGGAGCGCATCCGCATAACAAGAGGACCCCCTGATGGCCGAGGCACCGCCCGCGCTGGAAATCCGCAATTTGCACAAACGCTATGGCGACCTCGAAGTGCTCAAGGGCATCTCGCTGACCGCCCGCGACGGCGACGTGATCTCCATCCTCGGTTCCTCCGGGTCCGGCAAGTCGACTTTCCTGCGCTGCATCAACCTGCTGGAGAACCCGCACCAGGGCCAGATCCTGGTAGCCGGCGAAGAACTCAAGCTGAAGGCAGCGAAGAACGGCGACCTGGTCGCCGCCGACAACAAGCAGATCAATCGCCTGCGCAGCGAAATCGGCTTCGTCTTCCAGAATTTCAATCTGTGGCCGCACATGACAATCCTCGACAACATCATCGAGGCCCCCCGTCGCGTGCTCGGTCAGAGCAAGGCCGAAGCCATCGAAGTGGCCGAGGCGCTGCTGGCCAAGGTCGGTATCGCCGACAAGCGCCACGCCTATCCCAACCAGCTTTCCGGCGGCCAGCAGCAACGTGCCGCCATCGCCCGCACCCTGGCCATGCAGCCCAAGGTGATCCTGTTCGACGAGCCCACTTCGGCCCTCGACCCGGAAATGGTACAGGAAGTGCTTAACGTGATCCGCGCGCTTGCCGAGGAAGGCCGCACCATGTTGCTGGTCACCCACGAGATGAACTTTGCCCGGCAGGTGTCCAGTGAAGTGGTATTCCTCCACCAGGGTCTAGTGGAGGAGCAAGGGTCGCCCGAGCAGGTGTTCAACAACCCGCAATCGGCACGCTGTAAACAATTCATGTCCAGCAATCACTAACGGAGCAACACGCATGCAGAACTATAAGAAGATCCTGCTGGCCGCCGTCGCCACCCTGGCTTTCGGTACCCAGGCCATGGCCGCCGACAAGCTGAAAATCGGCACCGAAGGCGCCTACCCACCCTTCAACCTGATCGACGCCAGCGGCAAGGTCGGCGGCTTCGACGTCGAGATCGCCCAAGCCCTGTGCGCCAAAATGGGTGCCGAGTGCGAAGTGGTCACCTCCGACTGGGACGGCATCATCCCGGCTCTGAACGCCAAGAAGTTCGACTTCCTCGCCGCCTCCATGTCGATCACCGAGGAGCGCAAGCAGGCCGTCGACTTCACTGACGCCTACTACACCAACAAGCTGCAGTTCATCGCGCCGAAGAGCAGCGACTTCAAAACCGACAAGGCCAGCCTGAAAGGCAAGGTCATCGGTGCCCAGCGCGCCACCATCGCCGGTACCTGGCTGGAAGACAACCTGGCCGACACCGTCGAGATCAAGCTGTATGACACCCAGGAGAACGCCTACCTCGACCTGTCTTCCGGCCGTCTGGACGGCGTACTGGCCGACAAGTTCGTCAACTGGGAATGGCTGAAGAGCGACGCGGGCAAGGAGTTCGAGTTCAAGGGTGATCCGGTATTCGACAACGACAAGATCGCCATCGCCGTGCGCAAGGGCGATCCGCTGCGCGAGAAGCTGAATGCTGCACTGAAGGCCATCGTCGAAGACGGCACCTACAAGCAGATCAACGACAAGTACTTCCCGTTCAGCATCTACTGATGCGTCCGACCGCCGCCGCCTTCGGGCGGCGGCCGTCATTCTGCAGTAGCCTCCCATGATCTTCGACCTGCACGGCTTCGGCCCCGCCCTTGTCGCCGGCACGCTGGTGACCATCCAGCTGGCCCTGTCCGCCCTGGCCCTCGGCCTGGTGCTCGGGCTGCTCGGCGCATTGGCCAAGACTTCTCCGAACAAGTTCCTGCAGGGACTTGGCGGAACCTACTCGACCATCGTACGCGGCGTGCCCGAGCTGCTCTGGGTCCTGCTCATCTATTTCGGCACCGTCAGCGGCCTGGCCGCCCTCGGTGAGTTCCTCGGCGTCGGCAGCCTGGAACTGAACCCCTTCGCCGCCGGCACCATCGCTCTCGGCCTGTGCTTCGGCGCCTACGCCACCGAGGTGTTCCGCGGTGCGATCCTGGCCATCCCCAAGGGCCACCGCGAGGCCGGCATGGCGCTCGGCATGTCCAAAGGGCGCATCCTGTGGAAGCTGATTCTGCCGCAGATGTGGCGCATCGCCCTGCCCGGCCTGGGCAACCTGTTCATGATCCTGATGAAAGATACCGCGCTGGTCTCGGTCATCGGCCTGGAAGAAATCATGCGTCGCTCGCAGATTGCCGTAACCGCCAGCAAGGAACCCTTCACCTTCTATATGGTCGCGGCCTTCATCTACCTGGGCCTGACCGTCATTGCCATGACCGGCATGCACTTCCTCGAAAAGCGCGCCAGCCGCGGATTTGTTAGGAGCGCCTGATGAACTGGGAAGTGATCATCAAGTACCTGCCACGCCTGCTCGAAGGCGCGGCACTGACCATCGAACTGGTCGCCTTCGCCGTGATCGCCGGGCTGATCCTCGCCCTGCCCATGGGTATTGCCCGCGCTTCCAAACACTGGTACGTGCGTGCCCTGCCCTACGGCTACATCTTCTTCTTCCGCGGCACCCCGCTGCTGGTACAACTGTTCCTGGTCTACTACGGCCTGGCGCAGTTCGACATCGTGCGCCACGGCCCGCTCTGGCCCTACCTGCGCGACCCGTACTGGTGCACCGTCATCACCATGACCATGCACACCGCCGCCTACATCGCGGAAATCCTGCGTGGCGCCATCCAGGCCGTGCCGCCCGGAGAGATCGAAGCGGCCCGTGCGCTGGGCATGTCGCGTGCTCAGGCGATGCTCTACATCATCCTGCCGCGCGCCGCGCGCATCGGCCTACCGGCCTACAGCAACGAAGTGATCCTGATGCTCAAGGCCAGCGCATTGGCCAGCACCGTGACCCTGCTCGAACTGACCGGCATGTCCCGCACGATCATCGCCCGCACCTACCTGCCGGTAGAGATCTTCTTTGCCGCCGGACTGTTCTATCTGGTCATCGCCTACGTCCTGGTGCGCGCCTTCAAACTGCTGGAGCGCAAGCTGCGCGTCGACGCCTGCCAGGGTCGCTGATGTCGCCTATCCCTATCCCTCTCCCGCCCGGGAGAGGGATAAACTGCGCCGCACCATCCTGATCTCACTGCCCGCATGATCCTCACCGGCCACGCCCTGCGCGAACGCTTCCAGGCCCTGGACGACTTCCTTGTCAGTCATCAGTCCCTCTGGCGCCCCAAGCCCTTCACCTGCCCGGTGTTGCCCTGGGAGGCCGAGCATGCCGAGCTGGCCGCCTGGCTGCGCCGCCGCAGCCTGGCGCAGGCCGACGCCGAGCACAATCACCCCGAAGAGCTGCCTGCGCCAGCCCCCTTCCCGGCGCTGGCGCGGCGCGCCGCCGAGCTCTCAGCCCTGGATCAATTGCCCAGCCGGGAACTCGGCCCGCTGCCCGAGCGCCTGAGCGTCGACGTGCCGGGGCGCAAGTGGCAGCAGATCAGCGCTTTCGCCGAACGCCTGCAGTTCAAGCGGCAACCGGCTCACTGGCTGGACTGGTGCTCGGGCAAAGGCCATCTGGGGCGCCTGCTGGCCCAGGGCGGCCAGCACCTGACCTGCCTGGAATACGACCCGCAGCTGGTAGAGGCCGGACAGCGCCTGAGCGATCGCCTGCAGCTGGCAGCCAGCCACCTGCACCAGGATGTGCTGGCCGATGATGCCGGCCAGCGCCTCACTGCCGAGCACAGCCCGGTGGCCCTACACGCCTGCGGTGACCTGCATGTGCGCCTGCTGCGCCTGGCCAGCGCGGCCGGCTGCGCCCAGCTGGCGGTGGCGCCCTGCTGCTACAACCGCATCGCCGCCGAGCACTACCAGCCGCTGTCGGCACCGGCCCGGGCCTCGACCCTGCAACTGTCGCTGGATGATCTGCGCCTACCACTGGCCGAGACCGTCACCGCCGGCCAGCGCCTGCGCCGCCAGCGTGACCTGTCCATGGCCAGGCGCCTGGCCTTCGACCTGCTACAGCGCCAGCAACGCGGCGTGGATGACTACCTGCCAACCCCCTCGCTACCGACCAGCTGGCTGGACAAGGACTTCGCCAGCTACTGCCGCGACCTGGCCGATCTCCGGGGCGTGACGATATCTGGCGTGGTCGATTGGCCTGCGCTGGAGGGCGCCGGCTGGCAACGCCTGGCCCAGGTGCGCAACCTCGAGCTGGTCCGCGGCCTGTTCCGTCGCCCGCTGGAGCTATGGCTGCTGCTCGACCGCGCGCTGTTCCTCGAAGAGCAGGGCTACCGGGTACGCCTGGGCACGTTCTGCGCCCACGAGTTAACCCCGCGCAACCTGCTAATGCTCGCCGAGCGGGACTGAGCTCATCCACAGAAGCTGTGGATAACTCTGTGCGTAGTTTCTGCAGAACTCGCTGCAAAGCGGACTCCGTCTACTCCGCAAGCGCTTGCCGATTTTTTGATCAAAGATAAAAAATCTATAAAAAACAGATTGTTATGCGAAACAAGGGCACAGCGCACAAAATCCGTGCAGCACGCCATACGCCCAGCTCTTCTTTGTGCATAAACACAAGGCTGCTGATAGCCGGGCCCGTGCCCAGCGGGTTAAAAACAGACTGCACGCCTCGGTTTACAGGGTCGAAGCAATGGCTATAATGGCGGCCCCTTGCCGGTATAGCTCAGCTGGTAGAGCAACTGACTTGTAATCAGTAGGTCCCGGGTTCGATTCCTGGTGCCGGCACCATACAAAACGAAGGCCCGCAGCGATGCGGGCCTTTGTCGTTTCTGCAGCCTGTGCGCTGGCATACTAGGGCGACTCCCCTGGCGCAGATCGCAGCATGACCGCAGCTCCCACTCCCCACCGCCCGCGCTGGCGCAGCCTGGCCTTGCTGGCCCTGCTGCTCGCCCCGCTGCTGTGGCCGCTGCAGTTCTTCGCCGAACGTTATTACCGCGAGGAACTGCTCGAGCAGAATCGCCAGACCCTCGACCTGTACGTCGCCACGCTGTTCGGCACCCTGCAGCGCTACGAAGTGCTGCCGAACATCCTCGCCGAGCTGCCACCGCTGCGCGCCCTGCTCGCCGCGCCGGCCGACGGCGATCTGCGCGACCGCGCCAACCTGTTGCTGGCCCAGGTGCGCCGGGAAACCGGTGCCGACGTGATCTACCTGATGAGCCCGCAAGGCCTCACCCTGACCTCGTCGAACTGGGACCAGGCCGACAGCTTTGTCAATCGTGATTTCAGCTACCGCCCCTATTTCCGCGAGGCCCTGGCCGGCAAGCCGGGACGCTTCTTCGGCCTCGGCACCACCTCACGCAAACGCGGCTACTTCTTCTCCAGCCCGGTGCGCGATGGCACGCAGGTAGTCGGCATCCTGGTGGTCAAGGTCGACCTCGACGATGCCGAGGCCCTGTGGGGCAATACGCCGGAGCAGCTGATGGTCACCGACGGCAACGGCGTGGTGATCATCTCCTCGCGCGAGGACTGGCGCTTCCGTGCCACCCGCGAGCTGGACAACGCCGAACGCGCCGCCATCGCTGCCAACCAGCCCTACCCGACCCAGGCGCCTGCACCGCTTCGCCTGGACGAGCGTGCCTGGCTGACCCAAAGCCGCGAGCTGCAGGAAGCCGGGCTGACCGCCAGCATCCTCGCCCCTCGCCAGTTGATCGATCGCCAGGTACGCACCACCCTGGTGATCGGCGCCGCCGCCCTGCTGGTCGGCCTGCTGCTGCTCGGCCTGCTGTTGCAGCGACGTCGCCACTACATCGAACGTATCGCCCTCGATGCCCGCGCCCGCCGCGAACTGGAAATGCGCGTGCTGGAACGCACCCGCGATCTGGAGATGCTCAACAACCGCCTGAAAGACGAGGTACTGGTGCGCGAGCATGCCCAGCAGGAGCTGGTCCGCACCCAGGACGAACTGGTCCAGGCCGGCAAGCTCACGGCGCTGGGCACCATGAGCGCCAGCATCAGCCACGAGCTGAACCAACCCCTGGCAGCCATCCGCAGCTACGCCGACAACGCTGGCGTGCTGCTCGACCACCAGCGCCTGGACGATGCGCGCGGCAATCTCAAGCAGATCAACGAACTGACCGGGCGCATGGCCTCGATCATCGCGCACCTGCGCGCCTTCGCCCGGCGCGACCGGCATGCACCGGAGAGCGTGGCGCTGCAGCCCGCCATCGATGACGCCCTAGCCCTGCTGGCCAAACGCCGGCGCGCCCTGGAAGTGGAACTGGTCCGCGACCTGCCGGACGCCACCCTCTGGGTACAGGCCGGCGAAACGCGCCTGCGCCAGGTACTTGGCAACCTGCTGGCCAATGCCCTCGATGCCCTGAGCGAGAAGGCGCCGCCAAGGCGTATCTGGATCAGTGCCGAAGTGACCGCCGAAGGCGTCGATCTACAGTTGCGCGACAATGGTCCGGGCTTCTCCGCACAGGCCCTGCAACATGCTCGCGAGCCCTTCTTCACGACCAAGACACGCACCCAGGGCCTCGGCCTTGGTCTGGCCATCTGCGAGACCCTGATGCGCGCCCTGGGTGGCGAGCTGCTGCTGGCCAACCACCCGGAGGGCGGCGCTCTGATCACCCTGCGACTGCGCAGCAGCACCCCCGGTGCCAACCTGCAACCGCCCGAGGAATTTTCATGACGGCCATCGATGCCCGCACCCAGGTCCTGCTGATCGACGACGACGAGCACCTGCGCCAGGCCCTGGCGCAGACCCTCGATCTGGCCGGCCTGCGCGTCGAGACCCTGGCCGATGCCCGCGGCGTGGCCGAGCGCATCACCGCGGACTGGGCGGGCGTGGTGGTCAGCGACATCCGCATGCCCGGCATCGACGGTCTGCAGCTACTGGCGCAGCTGCACCAGCAGGACGCCGACCTGCCGGTGCTGCTGATCACCGGCCACGGCGATGTGCCGCTGGCGGTGCAGGCGATGCGCGCCGGTGCCTACGATTTCCTCGAGAAACCCTTCGCCAGCGAGGCGCTGCTCGATGCCGTGCATCGCGCGCTGGAACTGCGCCGTCTGGTGCTGGAGAACCGCAGCCTGCGCCTGGCCCTGGCCGACCGCAATGAGCTGAGCGCACGCCTGATCGGCCAGTCCGCGCCGATGCTGCGCCTGCGCGAGCAGGTCGGTGCACTGGCGGCGATTCACACCGACGTGCTGATCCTCGGTGAAACCGGCGCGGGCAAGGAAGTGGTGGCGCGCGCCCTGCACGATCTGTCGGCGCGCAAGAAGGGGCCCTTCGTGGCGATCAACGCCGGCGCGCTGGCCGAGTCGGTGGTGGAAAGCGAACTGTTCGGCCACGAGCCGGGCGCCTTTACCGGGGCGCAGAAGCGCCGCATCGGTAAGTTCGAGTTCGCCAACGGCGGTACTCTGTTCCTTGATGAGATCGAGAGCATGAGCCCGGACGTGCAGGTCAAGCTGCTGCGCCTGCTGCAGGAGCGGGTGGTCGAGCGCCTTGGCGGCAACCAACTGATCCCTCTGGACATCCGCGTGATCGCCGCGACCAAGGAAGACCTGCGCGTGGCCGCCGACCAGGGGCGTTTCCGCGCCGACCTCTACTACCGTCTCAACGTGGCGCCCCTACGCATCCCACCGCTGCGCGAACGCGGTGCCGACATCCTGCTGCTGTTCCGCCACCACGCCGAGGCCGCCGCGCAGCGCCATGGTCTGCCGATCCGCGAACTGCAGGAGGGCCAGCGCGCGCAGTTGCTCAGCCACACCTGGCCGGGCAACGTGCGCGAACTGCAGAACGCGGCCGAACGCTTCGCCATGGGCCTGGATCTGGGGCTGGACCTGCCGTCCGGGGCAGCACCCACCAGCGCCGGCGAGCAGAGCCTGGGCGAACGCGTAGAAGCCTATGAAAAGGCGCTGATCGCCGCCGAGATGGCCAAGGGCTACAGTTCCCTGCGCAGCCTGGCCGAGGCCCTGGGTCTGCCTCGCAAGACGCTGCATGACAAGCTGCGTCGACATGGCCTGGATTCTGTTGGCGAAGACGACTAGGCCCCGCAGGCGGGCAGCCGCGTGCCTGCCTATACCCATTCGTAATACTAAGCCCAAACGCTATTCGCCCCTGCCGCAACGGCATTGAGCCATTACGAATAAGCGTCTTACTTCTGCAACTTGCAAGCGATAAAAGCTCAACTAGCTTATCTGCACGCCGCATCAAAAAAACGCTTACCAAGACCTCTAGATCGGCGCGCTTGCGAGTCACCGGGGTGCCCCTGGGCCTCATCTGCAGTACAGGGACAGTGGGATCGAGATATGGATAGCAAGCTATTGATCAAGATCAATACCCCTTCCTCCCATAAAGCGCCCAATGATTCTTAACTTCTCTCCACCATTTGGAGGTGTTAGATGTCCGATTCGGCAAACAAACTCAAACTGGGAGCGCTGATCGCACTTGTGATCGGCTCGATGGTCGGCGGCGGCATCTTTTCGCTACCGCAGAACATCGCCAACAGCGCCAGCGCGGGAGCGACGCTGATTGGCTGGCTGATCACCGGCGTAGGCATGCTGACCCTGGCCTTCGTATTCCAAACCCTGGCCAACCGCAAACCCGGCCTCGACGGCGGGGTCTACGCCTACGCCAAGGCCGGCTTTGGCGACTACATGGGCTTCTCCTCGGCCTGGGGCTACTGGATCAGCGCCTGGATCGGCAACGTCAGCTACATGGTGTTGCTGTTCTCCACCCTCGGCTACTTCTTCCCGGTGTTCGGCGAGGGCAATACCCTGCCGGCCATCATCTGCGCGTCAGTGCTGCTGTGGCTGCTGCACTTCCTGGTGCTACGCGGGATCAAGGAAGCGGCCTTCATCAACACCATCACCACCATCGCCAAGATGGTCCCGCTGGCGCTGTTCATCGTGATCGCCGCCATCGCCTTCAAGTTCGACGTGTTCACCACGGACTTCTGGGGCGCCGGCAACGACAAGCTGGGCAGCGTGATGGATCAGGTACGCAACATGATGCTGGTCACCGTCTGGGTGTTCATCGGCATCGAGGGCGCCAGCATCTTCTCTGCCCGCGCCGAAAAACGTAGCGATGTCGGCAAGGCCACGGTAATCGGCTTCATCGCCGTACTCCTGCTGCTGGTGCTGGTCAACGTGCTCTCGCAGGGCATCATGGCCCAGGCCGAACTGGCCGGACTGAAAAATCCCTCGATGGCTGGCGTGCTGGAACAGGTGGTCGGCCCGTGGGGCGCCCAGCTGATCTCCATCGGGCTGCTGGTTTCGCTGGCCGGGGCCCTGCTGTCCTGGACCCTGCTGTGCGCGGAGATCATCTTCTCCTCGGCCAAGGACCACACCATGCCGGAGTTCCTGCGCAAGGAGAACGCCAACCACGTACCGGCCAACGCGCTGTGGCTGACCAACGGGCTGATCCAGCTGTTCCTGATCATCACCCTGTTCAACAGCTCCACCTACCTGAGCCTGCTGTACCTGGCCACCTCGATGATCCTGGTGCCCTACTTCTGGTCCAGCGCCTATGCGGTACTGCTGGCCGTGCGCGGGGAAACCTACGAGAACGATGCCGGCCAACGCAACAAAGACCTGTTCATTGCTCTGGTATCCACCCTGTATGCCGTGTGGCTGGTGTATGCCGCCGGGGTCCAGTACCTGCTGTTGTCCGCGCTGCTCTATGCGCCTGGCGCCATCCTGTTCGCCAAAGCCAAGCGCGAACTGGGGCAACCCGTATTCACCGGCGTCGAGAAAATCATCTTCGTCGTCGTGCTGATCGGTGCCGCCATCGCCGCCTACGGGCTGTATGACGGTTTCCTGAGTCTGTAAGAGAAGGAGTTCGATATGTCCAAGAAAGCCCTAGGCGTTCATTCCGAAGCCGGCAAACTGCACAAGGTAATGGTTTGCTCGCCGGGTCTGGCCCACCTGCGCCTGACCCCCAATAACTGTGACGAACTGCTGTTCGACGACGTGATCTGGGTCTCCCAGGCCAAACGCGACCACTTCGACTTCATGACCAAGATGCGCGAGCGCGGCATCGAGGTGGTGGAGATGCATAACCTGCTCGAAGAAACGGTGAAGAATCCCGAAGCGCTGAAGTGGATTCTGGACCGCAAGATCACCGCCAACAGCGTTGGCCTTGGCCTGCAGAGTGAAGTGCGAAGCTTCATCGAGAGCCTTGAGTCCCGCCGCATTGCCGAATACCTGATCGGCGGTGTCTCCGGCGCCGATCTCGTGAAGTACAAGGAATCCGACGTGGCGAAGATGTTCTGCGCCTACCAGGGCGAGTCCAGCTTCCTCTTCCCGCCACTGCCCAACACCCAGTTCACCCGTGACACCACCTGCTGGATCTACGGCGGCGTGACCCTCAACCCCATGTACTGGCCTGCCCGACGTCAGGAAACCCTGCTGACTACGGCGATCTACAAGTTCCATCCGGACTTCATCAACGAAGACTTCGAAATCTGGTACGGCGACCCGGACCAGGATCACGGCTCGGCCACCCTGGAAGGGGGGGATGTCATGCCAATCGGCAACGGCACCGTGCTGATCGGCATGGGCGAACGCAGCTCGCATCAGGCCATCGGTCAGGTGGCCAAGGCCCTGTTCGACAAGGGCGCGGCCGACAAGGTGGTGGTGGCTGGCCTCGGCAAGTCGCGCGCAGCCATGCACCTGGACACCGTATTCAGCTTCTGTGACCGCGACCTGGTCACGGTCTTCCCGGAAGTGGCCTACAACATCGTGCCCTTCGTGCTGCGTCCGGACGAAAGCAAACCGGGCGGCATCGACGTGCGCCGCGAGGAGAAGTCCTTCATCAACGTGGTCGCCGAATCGCTCAACCTGAAGAAACTGCGCGTGGTGGAAACCGGCGGCGACAGCTTCGAGGCCGAGCGCGAGCAGTGGGACGACGGCAACAACGTGGTCTGCCTGGAGCCTGGCGTGGTAGTCGGCTACGACCGCAACACCTACACCAACACCCTGCTGCGCAAGGCGGGGGTCGAGGTGGTGACCATCAGCGCCAGCGAACTGGGTCGCGGCCGTGGCGGTGGCCACTGCATGACCTGCCCGATCATCCGTGACCCGATTGACTACTGATTGAAGCCAGCCCTGGCGGCTACCCGCCGCCGGGCGCCCTTTTCAACTGCCCACAAGGAGAAAGAATCATGGCTTTCAACATGCACAACCGCAACCTGCTCAGCCTGATGCACCACAGCACCCGCGAGCTGAAATTCCTGCTGGACCTGTCGCGCGACCTCAAGCGCGCCAAGTACAGCGGCACCGAGGTCCAGCATCTCAAGGGCAAGAACATCGCCCTGATCTTCGAAAAGACCTCGACCCGTACCCGCTGCGCCTTCGAAGTGGCCTCCTATGACCAGGGCGCCAACGTCACCTATATCGACCCGACTTCCTCGCAGATCGGTCACAAGGAGACCATGAAGGACACCGCCCGCGTGCTCGGCCGCATGTACGACGCCATCGAGTACCGCGGCTTCAAGCAGGAGATCGTCGAGGAGCTGGCCAAGTTCGCCGGCGTACCGGTGTTCAACGGCCTGACCGACGAATACCACCCGACCCAGATGCTGGCCGACGTGCTGACCATGCTGGAAAACAGCGACAAACCTCTGCACGACATCAGCTACGCCTACCTGGGTGACGCCCGCAACAACATGGGCAACTCCCTGCTGCTGGTCGGCGCCAAGCTGGGCATGGATGTGCGCATCGCCGGCCCGAAAGCCCTGTGGCCGCACGATGATTTCGTCGCCCAGTGCAAGGCCTTCGCCGCCGAAAGCGGCGCGCGCATCACCCTCACCGAAGACCCGAAAGAAGCCGTCAAGGGCGTGGACTTCATCCACACCGACGTCTGGGTCTCCATGGGCGAGCCGGTCGAGGCCTGGGGCGAACGCATCAAGCTGCTGCTGCCGTATCAGGTCAACGCCGAGATGATGAAGGCCTCCGGCACGCCGCGGACCAAGTTCATGCACTGTCTGCCGGCCTTCCACAACACCGACACCAAGGTGGGCAAGCAGATTGCCGAGCAGTACCCGCATCTGGCGGGCGGCATCGAAGTGACCGAAGAAGTGTTCGAGTCGCCGGCCTGTATCGCGTTCGAGCAGGCAGAGAACCGCATGCACACCATTAAAGCGGTGATGGTCGCCACCCTCGGCAACGTGTAACCGCCGTTGCCAGCGAGGCGGAGGCACAGCCAACGCCTCGCCCAGAAACTCTCTCAGGGTGGAAAAGCGCACAGCGCTTCTCCACCCGTTTTGATTCAGGAGATCAACATGCGACTCGTGATCGCTTTGGGCGGCAACGCCCTCCTCCGTCGCGGCGAAGCCATGACCGCCGAAAACCAGCGCGAAAACGTGCGCATTGCCTGCGAGCAGATCGCCAAGGTGGCGCCCGGCAACGAGCTGGTAATCGCCCACGGCAACGGCCCGCAGGTCGGGCTACTGGCTCTGCAGGGGAACGCCTACGACCCGAGCAACCCCTACCCCCTGGACGTGCTCGGCGCTGAAACCGAGGGCATGATCGGCTACATGATCGAACAGGAACTGGGCAACCTGCTGCCGTTCGAGGTGCCCTTCGCCACCATTCTCACCCAGGTTGAAGTGGACAGCGGCGATCCGGCTTTCCGCAAGCCCACCAAGCCGATCGGCCCGGTCTACAGCAAGGAAGATGCCGAGCGCCTGGCCGCTGAAAAGGGCTGGAGCATCGCCCCGGACGGTGACAAGTTCCGCCGCGTGGTAGCCAGCCCGCGGCCGCAACGCATCTTCGAGATTCGACCGATCAAGTGGCTGCTGGAGAAAGGCAGTGTGGTCATCTGCGCTGGCGGCGGTGGTATTCCAACCATGTATGACGGCAAGAAACTGCATGGCGTCGAGGCCGTCATCGACAAAGACCTGTGTTCGGCGCTGCTGGCCGAGCAACTCAGCAGCGACCTGCTGGTGATCGCCACCGATGTCGATGCCGCTTACATCGACTGGGGCAAGCCGACCCAGAAAGCCATCGCCCAGGCCCACCCGGATGAGCTGGAACGCCTCGGCTTCGCGGCAGGCTCCATGGGCCCCAAAGTCCAGGCCGCCTGCGAGTTCGCGCAGAACACCGGCAAGGTCGCGGTCATCGGCTCGCTGGCCAATATCGAGGCCATCGTGCGGGGCAAATCAGGCACTCGTATAAGCACTGCCGAGTCCGGCATCCGCTACTACTGACACAGCGGACGCAACGTCCGCTCAGGCAGCACGCCGAAGACAGGCCGTGACTAATTAGTCACGGCCTGCGTCACCCAGACATCCCGATTCATTTTGAGTCGCCACCCGGTATCTACCGCCTGGCCGGAATGGCCATTGCCCGCTCAACGCCTACCGGGGCGACCGAAGGAGTTTTGCGTGATGTCTCGTCTCCCCGTCATCGTTGGCTTCGGCGGCTACAACGCCGCAGGCAGAAGCTCGTTCCATCACGGCTTCCGCCGCATCGTCCAGGAATCGCTGGACGCCGATACCCGCCAGGAAACCCTGGCCGGCCTGGCCGTCATGATGAAACTGGTACAGGTGATCGATGGCCAGTACCACAGCCACGATGGCCAGCCCCTGAGCATGGCCGACATCGAGACGCAGTATGCGGCCGAGATTCTGTCCGGGACGTTGGTACGGCGCATCGACAAGCGCCATCTGGACGTGGAAGCCGCCCACTGGCAGAAGAGTCTGACTGTCAGCGGCGCCCAGTTCACAACCCTGCGCAAACACCTGCCCGAGCCGCTGCCGGCCAGCTGGATGATCGAGGCATTGGACGAGCAGCAGGTACGCGTCACCCTGAATGACAGCTGCGAGTTCAAGGTCGATAGCTACCGTGCCCTGCCGGTGAAGTCCGCGGGCCAGCTGCCCAGCGGCTTCGAGCCGGGCGAGCTGTATCACTCGCACTTCCACCCGCGCGGCCTGCAAATGGCGGTCACGGGAGCCACCGATGCGCTGCGCTCGACCGGCATCGACTGGCGCACCATCCAGGACCGCGTGCAGCCGGATGAGGTCGCGGTGTTCGCCGGCAGCATCATGAGCCAGCTGGACGAGTACGGCTTCGGCGGCATGCTGCAGTCGCGCCTCAAGGGTGGTCGCGTCACCGCCAAACAGTGCCCGCTGGGTCTCAACACCATGCCGGCCGACTTCATCAACGCCTATGTGCTGGGCAGCGTCGGCACTACCGGCAGCGTCACCGGCGCCTGCGCCACCTTCCTCTACAACCTGCAGAAGGCCACCGAGCAGATCGCCAGCGGCAAGGCGCGCGTGGCCCTGGTCGGTAACGCCGAAGCCCCGATCACCCAGGAAATCATCGACGGCTACGGCGCCATGGGAGCCCTGGCCACCGAGGAGGGCCTGCGCAAGATCCAGGGCCGCGAGGAAGTCGACTTCCAACGCGCCAGCCGGCCGTTCGGCGACAACTGCGGCTTTACCCTGTCCGAGTCCTGCCAGTTCCTGGTGCTGATGGACGATGCCCTGGCCCTGGAGCTGGGCGCCGATATTCACGGCGCTGTACCGGACGTGTTCATCAATGCCGACGGGTTCAAGAAGTCCATCTCCGCCCCCGGCCCGGGCAACTACCTGACCCTGGCCAAGGCTGTGGCCAGCGCCGTGCAACTGATCGGCCTGGACGCCGTACGCAAGCACAGCTTCGTGCATGCCCACGGCTCCAGCACCCCGGCCAACCGGGTCACTGAGTCCGAGCTGCTGGACCGCGTGGCTGCCGCCTTCGGCATCGAACAGTGGCCGATCACCGCAGTGAAGGCTTTCCTCGGCCACTCGCTGGCTACCGCCAGCGGCGACCAGATCATCGCCGCCCTCGGTACCTTCCGCCACAGTCTGCTGCCGGGCCTGAAAACCATCGACCGGGTCGCCGACGATGTGGATCGCCAGCACCTGAGCCTGGAGACTCGTGATCGTAAGGTCGAGGGCATGGAAGTGTGCTTCATCAACTCCAAGGGCTTCGGCGGCAACAACGCCACCGGCGTGCTGCTGGCACCTCAGGTGGCTGAGCGCATGCTGCGCAAGCGTCATGGCGACGCCGCTGTAAGCGCGTGGCTGGACAGGCGCGAAACGACCCGTGCTGCGGCCGCGGCTTACGACCAGCGGGCCCTGCGCGGCCAGTTCGACATCCTCTACAACTTCGGGCATGACCTGATCGATGACCGCGAACTGCAGATCGATGCGCAGCAGGTAACCATCCCCGGCTTCGCCCAGCCGCTGGTGTACCGCAAGGACGAGCGTTACGCCGATATGCTGTGACGTTCCGCCCCTCTTTCCCTCCGGGAGGGGGTGGCAGTTGCGCATAGCCTGAACAGCCCTCACCCCTCCCCCTCTCCCAGAGGGAGAGGGGGGATTTAGCGGTGCAGCACGTATTGACCGCTGAAGCGCACCGCCTCGGCATCACCGGCCAGAATCCGGCTGTGCAGCCTGATGCGCGCCAGGCCACGCCGTCGGTACAAGGCCAGAAATCGCTCCCACTCGGCGGTGTCCGGCGCCACGCAACTGGCGACGGCATCGCTCAGTACCGGTTCGGCGTAGTCGATCTGTCCCTGCTGGATCACGATATGGCCATCCGTCACACCAGCCTCGCGCAAGCTCAGGTGCAACCAGCCCCAGCCGGCAAGCACCGCGCCGCAATACAGACTGCCGCCGAACATGCTGCTCTTGTGGTTGAGATTGGCCGCCAGCGGCAGGCTCAGGCGCAGCTCGCCGTGGCTCCAATCCAGCACCCCCAGGCCCAGGGCCTGGGTCAGCGGGATATCCTGGTGCAGCAGCTGCTCCAGGTAAGCACGATCATCCATCAGTCCAGCGCGCGGGCCAGCTGAATGAGCTCGGCGCGCCACTCGGCCGCCTGCGGCAGGCCGAGGAAGGACGGATTGAGGTAGCTCTCGCGGGCCTCATAGGTCAGGGCCTCGCCCTTGAGGTCGAGCACCTCGCCACCGGCACCTTCCAGCACGCCCTGGGCCGCCGCCGTGTCCCACTGGGAAGTCGGCGCCAGGCGCGGATAGCAGTCGGCATTGCCTTCGGCCAGCAGGCAGAACTTCAGCGAACTGCCGATATTGGCCAGCTGCAGGTCACCGAAACGCTCCGACAGCCCAGTGAGCAGACGCTCCTGGGCCGGGCTGGAGTGGCGCTTGCTGGCCACCAGGGTAAAGGCCTCGGCCGGCGCCAGACGCACCGCGATGGCCTCGGGCGCGCCAGCGGCCTCCTGACGCCAGGCGCCCAGGCCGGCGCCGCCGAAATAGCAGCGACCATTGGCCGGTACGCCAACCACGCCGAAGATCACGCGGCCGCGCTCGATCAGGGCAACATTGACAGTGAACTCCTCGCTGCCGGAGATGAACTCCTTGGTGCCGTCCAGCGGGTCGACCAGCCACCAGCGCTGCCATTCGGCGCGCTCGGCGAAGGGAATGCCGGCATCCTCCTCGGACAGCACCGGAATCTCCGGCGCCAGCGCGCGCAGGCCGCTGGCGAGAATGTCGTGGGCGGCCAGGTCGGCGGCGGTCACCGGCGAGGCATCGGCCTTCTCGGTCACCGCTACGTCGTTGCGCCAGTGCGGCAGGGTGGCCTGACCGGCCCGCTGAACCAGGGCGATCACCGCCGGCAGATAGGGATGACTCACGGTTTGAACTCTCCACGTTGGGTCAGCAGGTCGCGGACCAGATACAGGGCGGCCAGGGCGCGACCCTCGGTGAATTGCGGATGCTGGGCCAGGGCGCTGAGTTCGCGCAGGTTGACCTTGTCCACGCGCAACGGTTCGGGCTCGTCGCCCGGCAGGCTCTCCGCGTACAGATCACGCGCCAGCACCACCTGGATCTTCTGGCTCATGTAGCCGGGGGACAGGCTCAGCTCGGCGATCAGCTCCAGGCGCTCGGCGCCGAAGCCGGCTTCCTCCTTGAGCTCGCGGTTGGCTGCCACCAGCACGTCCTCACCCGGCTCGATCAGGCCCTTGGCCAGCGACAGCTGGTAGTCGTCGGTGCCGGCGCAGTATTCCTCGACCAGCACCGCATGCTCGGCATCGAGCATCGCCACCACCATCACCGCGCCATAGCCGGAACCCTTGCTGACCAGACGCTCATAGGTGCGCTCGACGCCATTGGCGAAGCGCAGCTGCAGCTCTTCGACGCGGAACAGGCGGCTGCTGGCGACGATTTCGCGGGCCAGCACCTGGGGTTTCTCACGCATCACTCGCTCCTTGATTCGAACGGGTATCATACCCCGCTGCCCCGAAATATCCGCGCCGGATATTCGCTCTCCGTCTGTTTCCGGACTTTGCCATGCATCAGTTGCCCTGGGCCGACATCGATACCGTTCTGCTCGACATGGACGGCACCCTGCTCGACCTGCATTTCGACAATCATTTCTGGCTGGAACACCTGCCGCAGCGCTATGCCGAATTGCACGGCATCAGCCGTGCGGCCGCCGATGCCGAGCTGCTGCCGCTGTTCCGCGCCCACGCCGGCACCCTGCCCTGGTACTGCACGGACTTCTGGAGCCGCGAGCTGAAGCTCTCGGTGCGCGAGCTCAAGCGCGAGGTGGCGCACCTGATCGCCCTGCGCCCGGATGCCGATACCTTCCTCAAGGCCCTGCGCTCCGCCGGCAAGCGTGTGGTGCTGATCACCAACGCGCACCGCGATTCGCTTTCGCTGAAGCTGGAGCGCGTGGAGCTGGCGCCTTACTTCGACCGCCTGATCAGCTCCCACGACTACGGTTTCCCCAAGGAGGACCAGCAGTTCTGGTTCGCCCTGCAGCAGGACTTCCCGTTCGAGCCCGCGCGCAGCCTGTTCATCGACGACAGCCTGCCGATCCTGCGCAGCGCACGCCGCTATGGCGTGGCCCATCTACTGGCGGTGCGCCAGCCGGACAGCCGCGGACAGGCCAAGAACACCGAAGAGTTCGCCGCGGTCGAAGACTACCGCCTGCTCGTGCCTACGACCTGACAGCCGCCCGCCAGGAGTGTTCGCCAGCTGCGCCCTTTTTTGCACAGGCCGTGAACACCCTCGCAGCGCCGCCATCCGCCACTTGCCTGCCTCTGCCGCGCTGGCAGCATACGCGTCATCTTTCCACCGAGGTCCGTTGTCCATGAAGTACTCCTCCCTGCTCCTGCTTTCTCTGGGACTGGCCAGTGCTGGCGCCTTTGCCGGCAATACCTCGGCCGGTGTCGGTGGCGCCCTGGGCGGCGCGCTGGGCACTGTGATCGGCGAGCAGATTGGCGGCAGCACCGGTGCAACCATCGGCGCCGGCGTCGGCGGTGCCGCCGGTAGCGCCGTGGGCGCGGACAAGGGCAGCCGCACCGAGGCGGCGATTGGCGGTGGCATCGGCGCGGCAGGCGGCCAGGTGATCGGCAGCAAGGTCGGTGGCAGCACTGGCGGCGTCATCGGTGCAGCGGTCGGCGGTGGAGCCGGCGGCGCGCTCGGCAATGCCTATGGCGGCGATGATGACGATGACGACCGCCGCTATCGCGATGGCTACTACCGTGACCACGACGGCCACCCGGGCCGCGCCCTTGGCCACAAGAAGGACAGGTGGCACAAGAAGCACCGCTGAGAAACGACAAGGCCCGCATGATGCGGGCCTTGTGTTTATGCGGCGCTGAAACCTTGCGCGATCAGATGCCTTCGCGACGCAGCGCGGCGGCAGTGAAGTCGCTCTTCTTCAGCTGTACGTTGAAGTCGTACATCGGCTCGTTGTTGTCCAGGCCGTCGACGAAGTAACGCTCGCCCTTGAAGTCGTAGATGGTCTCCAGGGTGCTGAGGAACATGGGGATGTCGTAGTAGCTGATCGGGTGGGCTTCCTGCAGGCCGACCAGTTCGCCGTTCTTGTCGTACAGGTCGACGGCGAGGATCTGCCAGCTGTCCTCGTCCAGATAGAAGCGACGCGCGCCGTACGGATGGCTGAAGCCCTTGCGCAGCTTGGCGTCGACCACCCACACGCGGTGCAGCTCATGGCGCAGCAGCTCGGGGTTGACGTGCTTCGGCTGCAGAATCTTCTCGTAGGCAATGCCCTTCTGGTGCACGGCGTAGCTGTTGTACGGCACCAGCATTTCCTGCTTGCCGACCAGGGTCCACTCGTAGCGGTCCGGTGCGCCGTTGTAGGCATCCACCACGTCGGCGGTGGCCATGCCGTTGGTGTCCGGCTGCATGGCGTCATAGGCCAGCATCGGCAGGCGACGCACGCGACGCTCGCCACGGTTGAAACGCCAGGCCTTGCGGATCGCCAGCACCTGGTCGAGGGTCTCCTGCACCACCAGTGCGGAACCGGCCAGCTTGCTCGGCGCGGTCACCACGTACTTGTAGAAGAACAGGGTGTTGTCCAGGTCCGCCGGTGTCAGGCCTTCGCGACCGTAGATGAACATCAGGTCACGCTCGCGCTTGACCAGCACGTAGTCGCCACCCTTGAGCACGGCGGCGTGGTTGGTGACCATGCGCACCTGCTCGCCGCGATAGCGGGTGATGTGGTTCCAGATCACTTCCTGGCCGCTCTGCGGAATCGGGAAGGGAATACCGGCGGCAGTGCCCTCGATGCCGTTACCACCGGCGATCAGGCCGGCATTGGTGGCGTTGTAGCGGGTGGCGTCGTAGATACGCTGCGGCGAGGCGGCGCTGCGGCGAGTGGGCAGCACGCGCAGGTAATAATCCGGGCTCTTTTCCAGCAGCTTCTGGTATCCCGGGGTCAACAGGGCCTTGTACTGGGCCATGTTGCTCTTGTCGACGCGGTACAGCTCCTTGTCGGCGGCATAGGGATCCGGGTGGTGCATGCCAGGCTGGTAGTTGGCCGGTGGCGTGGACAATCCGCCTTCCCAGGAGGGAATGGTGCCGGCGGCATTGCCGGCACGCTCGCCGCCCAGCGGCATCAGATCTTGCCCGAGGCGCGCGGCCTGGGCGGCGTCGACGCGGGCATGCGCCGGCAGGCTGACGGCGGCGGCCAGCGACAGGACTGCAATAGTTCTCAGCACAGCTTTCTCCTCGCGGCACACTCAGGTGCCGCTGTTCTTATTCGTACGACCCGTTCGGGTCGCGCATGCAGATTGCCGGTGGGTGAGGCTTGGCCTTCCTGGCGCCGGGTGGACCCGGTCGTTTGGGCCCCGCATCCTGCGGAGCGTCGAATCTTTACTCGCAGCGTTGGAACTTGAGATCCCACACACCATGCCCGAGGCGCTCGCCGCGCTTCTCGAACTTGGTCACCGGGCGCTCGCTCGGCCGTTCCACATAACCTGCGTTACCCGCCACATTATGGTAGCCCGGCGCCAGCGACATTACCTCCAACATATGTTCCGCGTATGGCTGCCAATCGGTGGCCATATGCAGCACCCCGCCAATCTTCAGCTTGCTGCGCACCAGTTCGGCAAACGCCGGCTGGACGATGCGGCGCTTGTGATGGCGAGCCTTGTGCCAGGGATCGGGGAAGAACAGCAGGACGCGATCGAGGCTGGCATCGGCCACGCAGTCGCGCAGCACTTCCAGGGCGTCGCAGCTGTACACGCGGATGTTCGACAGGTTCTGCGTGAGCATGCCGTTGAGCAGGGCACCGACGCCCGGCTTGTGCACTTCCACGCCGATGAAGTCCTGCTCCGGCGCGGCGGCCGCCATCTCCAGGGTGGCATGGCCCATGCCGAAGCCGATCTCGAAGGTGCGCGGCGCGCTACGACCGAACACCTGATCGAAGTCGCGCAGGCCGTCGGCCAGCTCCAGGCCGTATTTCGGCCAGCCTTGATCGAGGCCGCGCTGCTGGCCCTCGGTCATGCGCCCGGAGCGCATGACGAAACTCTTGATGCCGCGCCGCGGGCGCTCGTCGGCGCCTTCGTCTACCGACTCGATGACTTCACTCATGGGGTTCTCTTACTTGATCAGGCCATCCAGCGGCGAGGACGCGCTGGCATAGAGTTTCTTCGGCATGCGCCCGGCCAGGTAGGCCATGCGCCCGGCGATGATCGCGTGCTTCATCGCCGCGCCCATCAGGATCGGGTTCTGCGCGTGGGCGATGGCGCTGTTCATCAGCACCGCCTCGCAGCCCAGCTCCATGGCGATGGTGGCGTCGGAAGCGGTGCCTACGCCGGCATCGACCAGCACCGGCACGCTCGCCTCTTCGAGGATAATGCGCAGGTTGTAGGGGTTGCAGATGCCCAGGCCAGTGCCGATCAGGCCGGCCAGCGGCATCACCGCGATGCAGCCCATCTCGGCCAGCTGGCGGGCGATGATCGGATCGTCGCTGGTGTAAACCATCACGTCGAAGCCTTCCTTGACCAGCACTTCGGCGGCCTTGAGGGTCTCGATCACGTTGGGGAACAGGGTCTTCTGGTCCGCCAGCACTTCCAGCTTGACCAGCTTGTGGCCATCGAGCAGCTCGCGCGCCAGGCGGCAGGTACGCACCGCTTCCTCGGCGTTATAGCAGCCGGCCGTGTTGGGCAGGATGGTGTACTTGTCCGGCGAGATCACGTCGAGCAGGTTCGGCTCGCCCGGGTTCTGCCCGATATTGGTCCGGCGCACGGCCACGGTGACGATCTCCGCACCACTGGCCTCGATGGCCAGACGGGTTTCCTCGAGGTCCTTGTACTTGCCGGTACCGACCAGCAGGCGCGACTCGTAGGTGCGGCCAGCCAGGGTAAAGGGCTTGTCGATGATGGCGCTCATGGCAGTTCCTCGGGCGACTAGCCGCCGCCGATGGCGTGGACGACTTCCAGCTGGTCGCCGTCATGCAGGACGGTGGCGCCGTGCTGGCTGCGCGGCACGATGTCCAGGTTGAGCTCGACCGCCACCCGCTTGCCGGCTGCATCCAGGCGCACGAGCAGGTCAGCGACAGTGGCGCCGTCGGGTAGCTCGAAGGGTTGGCCGTTCAACTGGATGTGCATGGCTGGGCGGTCAGAACATGAAAGGGTCGGCATTCTAGCCCGATCAACCGGATCGACCAAGGTACGTGCGTACCATCGGTCAGGCCCGCCCGCCCCGCAGCGCGGCCAGCCCCAGGCACAGCCAGCCGGCGAGGAAGCTCACACCGCCCAATGGAGTGATCATGCCGAGCTTGCTCAGGCCACTCAGGGTCAGGGCGTAGAGGCTGCCGGAAAACAGCAGGATACCGAGCGCGAACAGGCTGCCGGCGGCCTTCACCAGACGCCCCGGCAGACGTTCGGCCAGCAGCGCCACGCCGAACAGCGCCAGCGCGTGCACCAGCTGGTAGTGCACGCCGGTCTGGAACACCGCCAGGTATTCGGCACTCAGCTGGCCTTTCAAGCCATGGGCGGCGAAAGCGCCCAGCGCCACGCCGAAGAAGCCGGCCACGGCCGCCAGCAGCAGAAAGACTCGTAACATCATGGCTCCCCAGACAGATTCAATGCGGCCGCTATAATGGCCGCTCCCTCCAACCGGGCCAAGCCATGCTGCGCAACCTGCTCCGTCGCCTGACCAAACTGCTGCTGTGGTTCGCCGCCCTCAGCGCCGTGCTGGTGCTGGCGCTGCGCTGGATCGACCCACCCGGCACGGCACTGATGGTCGAGCGCAAGGTACAGTCCTGGGTCGACGGCAAACCGATCGACCTGCAGCGCACCTGGCGTCCCTGGCACGAACTGCCGAACGACCTGAAGATCGCGGTGATCGCCGCCGAGGACCAGAAGTTCGCCGAGCACTGGGGCTTTGACGTCAGCGCCATCCGCCAGGCCCTGGCGCACAACGCCGATGGCGGCAGCCTGCGCGGCGCCAGCACCATCAGCCAGCAGGTGGCCAAGAATCTGTTCCTCTGGTCCGGCCGCAGCTGGCCGCGCAAGGCGCTGGAGGCCTGGTTCACCGGGCTGATCGAGCTGCTCTGGCCGAAGCAGCGCATCCTCGAGGTGTACCTCAACAGTGTGGAATGGGGCGACGGTGTGTTCGGCGCGGAGGCAGCCGCGCGCCACCACTTTAAGGTCGCCGCACCCTACCTGTCGCGTCAGCAGGCCAGCCTGCTGGCCGCCGTGCTACCCAATCCGCGCGCCTGGAGCGCCAGCCGCCCGGGGCCGCGCATTCAGCGGCGGGCCAACTGGATCCGCCAGCAGAGCTATCAGCTCGGCGGCAGCCACTACATCAGCCAGCTGTCGCGACAGGCGCCGGACTGGTGGCCGCAGTGGCTGCCGCTGCCCTGAGACGCAACAGCCCCCAGGCGATCAGCGCCTGGCCGCTGAAGTAGCAGCAGACGATCACCAGCACGGCATGCGGGAACGGCTGGACGAACTTGTTCACCCCGATCAGCGAATCCGCCACCACGAACAGCATGACCCCCAGCCACAAGGGACCTGGCTTCGCTTCCAGGCGCGTGGCGAGCAGCGCCATGAGCAACAGGCAGCCCAGGTAGATCGCCACCGGCACCTGCAGCGCGCCGGCGGCCGGCAACAGCCAGGCGCCGACCGTCAGGCCGTAGACCAGCACCGGCGCCACCCGCGGCCAGGACCAGCAACGACCGCGACCGAGCAAGATGAAGGCGATGGCAAAGGCGATCTGGTTGACCAGAAATGCCAGCAGCGCCTGGATGAACAGGCCGTCGCGATCGCCGAAATCGAGAAAGAAGTCACCGGCCGCCGCCGCGCCATAACCCAGCGCCAGCCAGCGCCCGGGCGCACCGGGAAAGGCACGCCAGACCAGCCCGGCGAACAGCAGCATGGGCAACGGCTTGAGCAGCCAGCCGAGGGGATAGGGCTTGAACGGCAGCAGGGCCAGGTAGAGCAGGCCCAGACCGATGGCCAGAACAAAACAGCGACGCTGGGAGACGGACATGGAGGGTGCTCACTCGGGTGATCCAGGATCCTGCCGGCAAGGCGCCCTGCCCCGCCACGCCGAGCACGCCAGCCGCGAATGCCGAGGACGTCAGCGACTGAGCAGCCGCCGCGGCACCGCCCGCAGCAACTGCAACTGCTCGCCGCGCAGGTGCGCGGTCAGCCCCAGCTGCGGATAGACCCAGGCTTCTCCCTCTTGCAGCTGCAGGCGCAGGCGCGGCTCGCCCAGACTGGCGCTGAGGCCCGCCGCGGAGACGGCCTGCTGCGGCTGCAGGTTGAGCGCCTCGATGCGCTGCCCGGCCAACTGCTCGAGCATCTGCGCCGATTGCGGCAGCTCGGCGTCATTGGGCTTCACCCCGCTGGCGGCCGCCAGGCTGGCGCGCTGGGCATCGCTGAGAGCCAGCTCGGCTTCCAGCGCCCAGGTGCCCGAGGCCAGGGACTGGCTATCGCGCAGCACCAGGCGCGGACCATCGAGGCGCGGCTGCAGCCACAGCTCGGCCGCAGGCAGCCGGGCCTTCAACTGGCCCAGGGTCAGGCGGTCTTCGGCCAGCGGCTGCAGCACGCCCGCCTGCCACTCGCTCCACCAGGGCAGCGGCGCAGTCTTTTCGGCGCGCGGCTGCAGCCACCAGTAGCCAAGCAGGCAGCTGGCCAGGGCGACGATGGTGAACAGCAAGGCAGGCGGGCGACGACTCACGAAAAGGCTCCGGACAGAAAAAAGCCGCACCTGGGTGCGGCTTTGCGGGGTGCTGCAGCTTACGCCTGAATCGAGCCCTTGAGCTTGTTCATGGCGTTCTTCTCCAGCTGGCGGATACGCTCGGCCGAGACGTTGTACTTGGCGGCCAGGTCGTGCAGGGTAGCCTTCTCCTCGGCCAGCCAGCGCTGGTAGAGGATGTCGCGGCTGCGCTCGTCCAGGCCTTCCAGCGCCTCGTGCAGATTGGCGCTGGAGCTGTCGCTCCAGTCGGCATCTTCCAGCTGGCGCGCCGGGTCGTAGCGATGGTCTTCCAGGTAGTGGGCCGGCGACTGGTAGGCGGTGTCGTCGTCGGCATCGGCGGCCGGATCGAAAGCCATGTCCTGACCGGACAGGCGGCTCTCCATCTCGCGCACTTCACGCGGCTCCACGCCCAGGCTCTCGGCCACGGCATGGACTTCGTCATTGCTCAGCCAGGCCAGACGCTTCTTCTGGCTGCGCAGGTTGAAGAACAGCTTGCGCTGCGCCTTGGTGGTGGCGACCTTGACGATACGCCAGTTGCGCAGGATGAACTCGTGGATCTCGGCCTTGATCCAGTGCACGGCGAAGGACACCAGGCGCACACCCATTTCCGGGTTGAAGCGCTTGACCGCCTTCATCAGGCCGACGTTGCCTTCCTGGATCAGATCAGCCTGGGACAGGCCATAGCCGGCATAGCTACGGGCGATATGCACGACGAAACGCAGGTGGGCCAACACCATCTGGCGCGCGGCTTCCAGGTCTTGCTCGTAGTAGAGACTCTCGGCCAGCTCGCGCTCCTGCTCGACGGTCAGCAGCGGAATGCTGTTCACCGCATGCACATAGGCCTCCAGATTGGCGCCTGGGACTAGGGCATGGACAGGTTGCAGGGCAGTGGTCATCAAAAACCTCCGGTATTACAGGGCTGGTGCAGTCTAGCACTGCCGATTCTGAGCAGGGAACCGGTGGAAAAGTTCCCTTACAGATGCTCAATTTTTGATCGAAATCAAGGGATTGCTAGCGTGGCGCAAGTTCGCTCAGGTGGCGTGCCACGGCCAGCCAGGCGCCAATATAGCCGAGGAACAACGCCCCCAACAGCAGCGACAGACCATCGGCCACCGGCACACCATCCAGCGCGAAGTCGCTGCCGTAGAGGCCGGCCAGGCGCACCACCGCATCGTTCAGCCAGTCCAGGCCGAAGGCCAGCAGTCCCCAGGCCAGCAACCCCGCACCTAGGCCATAGAGCGCGCCCATATAAAGGAAGGGACGGCGCACATAGCCATCGGTGCCGCCGACCAGCTTGATCACCTCGATCTCGCTGCGACGGTTTTCGATGTGCAGGCGGATGGTGTTGCCGATCACCAGCAGCAGCGCCATCACCAGCAACAGGGTCAGGCCGAAGACGAAGCGATCACCCAGGCCGAGGATGGCGGTCAGACGCTCCACCCACTGCAGGTCGAGCTGCGCCTGGTCGACGCCCGGCATTTCGCTGAGGCGCAGGCGCAGGGCCTCGAGGCGCGGCTTGTCGATTTCCTTGGGCGTCACCACCACCACCGCGGGCAGCGGATTCTCCGGCAGATCGCGCAGGGCCTGACCAAGCCCGGATTGCTGCTCGAACGCCGCCAGGCCGGCCTCGCGGCCGATGAACTCGGCTTCGGCAACGTCATCCAGTGCGGCGATCTCGTCGCGCAGCTGCAGACCGGCGTCATCACCGGCCTCCACCTTGAGGTACAGGGAAATCTGCGCCGCCTTCTGCCAGGAGCCGCCGAGACGCTCGACGTTGTCCAGCAACAGGGCCAGGCCCATGGGCAGCGACAGCGCCACGGCCATCACCAGGCAGGTGAAGAAGCTGCCGATCGGCTGGCCGACCAGGCGCCCGAGGCTGTCGATCAGGCTGGCACGATGGCTCTCGACCCAGGCGGCGAACAGATGGGAGAAATCCGGGCCCTGCTTGATCGGCTTGTCGGCCTTGCTCTGCACGGCACCGACGCGCTCGGCAGCCTTGATATTGCGTTGCTTGTCGCTCATCAGCCGGCCTCCCCATCGCCGATCAATCGGCCACGTTGCAGGGTGAGCATGCGGTGACGCATGCGCGCGATCAGCGCCAGGTCGTGACTGGCGATCAGCACGGTGGTGCCGAGGCGGTTGATGTCCTCGAACACGCCCATGATCTCCGCGGCCAGGCGCGGGTCGAGGTTACCGGTGGGTTCGTCCGCCAGCAGCAGGGCCGGGCGGTGCACCACGGCACGGGCGATGCCGACGCGCTGCTGCTGACCGGTGGAAAGGTCGGCCGGGAACTGCTCGGCCTTGTCCGACAGCGATACGCGTTCCAGCGCCGCACTGACCCGCTTGGCGATGTCCGGCTTGGGCAGGCCGAGTATCTGCAGCGGCAGGGCGACATTGTCGAACACACTGCGGTCGAACAGCAGCTGGTGGTTCTGGAACACCACGCCGATCTGCCGGCGCAGGAAGGGAATCTGCGCTGTGGTGATCTGCGACAGGTCCTGCCCGGCCAGCAGCAGCTTGCCGCTGGTTGGGCGCTCCATCGCCAGCAACAGGCGCAGCAGGGTGGACTTGCCGGCGCCGGAATGCCCCGTAACGAACAGGAACTCGCCACGGCGCACGTTAAAACTCAGTTCGTGCAACCCGACATGGCCATTGGGGTACCGCTTGCCGACCTGCTCGAATCGAATCATCCCTGTTCCTTCTCCGCGAAGAGCGCCTGGACGAAGTCCTCGGCAACGAAAGTGCGCAGATCGTCGATGCCTTCACCGACACCGATATAGCGGATCGGCAGGCCGAACTGCTTGGCCAGGGCGAAGATCACGCCGCCCTTGGCGGTGCCATCCAGCTTGGTCAGCGCCAGGCCGGTGAGGGCCACCGCCTGGTTGAACTGCTTGGTCTGGTTGATCGCGTTCTGCCCGGTGCCGGCGTCCAGCACCAGCAGCACCTCGTGCGGCGCCGTCTCATCCAGCTTGCCGATGACCCGACGGACCTTCTTCAGCTCTTCCATCAGGTTGTCTTTGGTGTGCAGACGTCCGGCCGTATCGGCGATCAGCACGTCGATACCGCGCGCCTTGGCCGCCTGCACCGCATCGAAGATCACCGAAGCGGAATCGGCGCCGGTGTGCTGGGCGATCACCGCGATGTTGTTGCGCTCACCCCACACCTGCAGCTGCTCGACGGCGGCGGCGCGGAAGGTATCGCCGGCGGCGAGCATGACCTTCTTGCCCTCGCCCTGCAGTTTCTTGGCCAGCTTGCCGATGGTGGTGGTCTTGCCGACGCCATTCACGCCAACCACCAGAATCACGTAGGGCTGCTTCTCGGCGGCGATCAGCAGAGGCTGCTCGACCGGCTTGAGCAGCGCGCCCAGCTCTTCCTGCAGGGCCTTGTACAGCGCACCGCTGTCGGCCAGCTCCTTGCGCGCCACGCGTTTGGTCAGGCTGTCGATGATGACGCCGGTAGCCTCGACGCCGACGTCGGCGGTGAGCAGACGCGTTTCCAGCTCTTCGAGCAGGTCGTCATCGATGGCCTTCTTGCCGAGGAACAGACTGGCCATGCCCTCGCCCAGGCTGGCGCTGGTCTTCGACAGGCTCTGCTTGAGGCGGGCGAACCAGCCGCCCTGGTTGTCGCCGGGCTTGCTCTGCTCGACCTGCACGGGGGCTGCTTCGGCCTCCGGCTGCGGCTCGGGCAGCACCTCGACCGGCAGCGGCTGCTCGTGCACCGGATGGGTAACTTCGGTGCCGGCATTGATGCGAAAGCGCGAGAAGGCCGGGCGCGGCGTCTCATCCACGGCAACGGTCGGCGGAGCAGTATCTGTGGGCTCCACGATGGCAGGCGCAACCGGCACGGGCTCGGTCACCGGCGCCTGCTCGGTGGCGGCAGGTACCACGACCACCTCGGCGGGTGCGGCCGGAGCCGGGGCCTCGACTGGGGCAGCCGGTGCAGCGGCAACCGGCTCCGCCGGCGGCGCCTCAGGTGCCGGCGCAGGCTGGGCCTGCTCGGCCGCCACCTGAGCAGCCTCCGGCTTCTTGCGCAGCCAGCCGAACAGGGATTTCTTCTCGCCGGACTGCTCCGGCGATGGCTTGTCGTCTTGGGAACCAAACATGGGGTCATCTCAAAGGGGGTAGGCGCCCGCGTAGCGCTTGGCTCTCCCCGAAATAGCTAGCCACTCACTCTGCCGAACTTCGGTGCCTGTTCTGCAGCCCCGGGGATAACGGGGCGCCTGCATGGACGTACCGAAGAGACCAGCACACACGATGTGCCCGCGACTTTATCACTTTAGGCTGCCACCGGGCAGCGTTCACCGTCCTGCGTCGAGACGGCAATCCGATGGCCGTCATGGCCGATGCGCCACTTCGCCAGCGTTAATTCTGTACAAAAAACTATACAAACAAGCAGAATTGCACCGATTTAAACTCTCGCAACGCTAGGTGACCCAATGCTCATTCGCCTTACTTACGCCAGCCGTGCAACCAATGGCGTCTCTTCGCAGCTGATTCGCGACATCCTCGACAGCTCTCAGCGCAACAACCCTGCCAAGGGTCTGACGGGCATGCTCTGCTGCAATGCGGAAATCTTCCTGCAGGTTCTGGAAGGGCCGCGCGCGGCAGTGAACGAGCTGTACACCCGGCTAGCCGACGATCATCGCCACAAGGACCTGACCATCCTCGACTATGCGGAAATCAGCGCCCGCCGTTACGCCAACTGGAGCATGGGCTGGGCCGGCGCGAAGCAGTCCAACCGCGAGCTGTTCCTGAAGTACTCCTGCAGCGATCGCTTCGATCCGTTCAGCATGCATGCCGAGCAAATCCGCGGGCTGCTGCTGGAACTGGAGGACAACGTCAGCGCCATCAGGCAGCCCTTGATCGACTAGCACGGCGCCTCGGCCGCAGAGAGTCTCGCTGCTTCGGGATACGGATCGGGTATTCTGATGTCCCACCGTCAACGTCGCCCCGACTCTCTGACAGGACTGATCATCAATGAATTCTGCTGTTCGCTATGGCCTGAGCCTGGTGCTCGGCGCACTGGGCATGCCGTTGGCTGCCCTCTGCGCCGAACCCCAGCCGACTCACGAGTTCACCCTGGACAACGGCCTCAAGGTCATCGTCCGCGAAGACCACCGCGCGCCCGTGGTGGTCTCGCAGCTCTGGTACAAGGTCGGCTCCAGCTACGAGACGCCCGGCCAGACCGGCCTGTCCCATGCCCTCGAGCACATGATGTTCAAGGGCAGCCGCAAACTCGGCCCCGGCGAGGCCTCGCGCATCCTGCGCGACCTCGGCGCCGAGGAAAACGCCTTCACCAGCGACGACTACACCGCCTATTACCAGGTGCTGTCGCGTGATCGCTTGGCCGTGGCCTTCGAGCTGGAGGCCGACCGCCTGGCCAGCCTCAAGCTGCCGGCCGACGAGTTCGCCCGCGAAATCGAGGTGATCAAGGAAGAGCGCCGCCTGCGCACCGACGACAAGCCCACCTCGCTGGCCTACGAGCGCTTCAAGGCAATGGCCTACCCCGCCAGCGGCTACCACACCCCGACCATCGGCTGGATGGCCGACCTCGAGCGTATGACCGTCGAGGAACTGCGGACCTGGTACCAGGCCTGGTACGCGCCGAACAACGCCACCCTGGTGGTGGTCGGCGACGTGACCAAGGACGAGGTACAGAGCCTGGCCGAACAGTACTTCGGCGCCATCCCACGGCGCGACGTGCCGCCGGCGAAGCTCCCGCGCGAGCTGGCCGAGCCCGGCGAACGCCGCCTCACGCTGCATGTGAAGACCCAGCTGCCGAGCGTGCTGATGGGCTTCAACGTGCCCGGCCTGGCCACCAGCGCCGATGCCCGCCAGGTGCATGCGCTGCGCCTGATCGCCGCCCTGCTCGATGGCGGCTACAGCGCCCGCCTGCCGGCCAACCTGGAGCGTGGCGAGGAGCTGGTGTCAGGCGCCTCGGCCAGCTACGACGCGTTCAAGCGCGGCGACAGCCTATTCCTGCTTTCCGCCACCCCCAACGTGCAGAAGGGCAAGACCCTGGAGCAGGCCGAAGCCGGCCTGTGGCGCCAGCTGGAGGCCCTGCAGAAGACGCCGCCGAGTGCCGCCGAACTGGCACGGGTACGCGCCCAGGTGATTGCCGGGCTGGTCTACGAGCGCGACTCGATCACCAGCCAGGCCAGCACCATTGGCGCGCTGGAGACCGTTGGCCTGTCCTGGACGCTAATGGACCAGGACCTCGCTGCGCTGGAGGCGGTCACGCCGGCCGATATCCAGAAAGCCGCGCAGACCTTCTTCACCCGCTCGCGCCTGGCGGTCGCCCATATCCTGCCCGAGAACCCTGCTGAAGGAGTCCAGCCATGAGCGAGCGTAACGGCCTGCGCTACGGCCTGCTCGGCCTCGGCCTGATCCTGCTGGTCGGGCTGCTGGCATTCATCGCCACGCGCACCGCGCAGGCACCCACCACTCATGCGCCAGCATCGACCCAGCTGGAATCCCTGGCCGCGCTGGAGGGCCGGGCACCGAGCAAACGTACCCTGGACATCCAGCGCTGGCAGACCGCCGAAGGCGCCCGCGTGCTATTCGTCGAGGCGCGCCAGCTGCCGATGTTCGACCTGCGCCTGACCTTCGCCGCCGGCAGTAGCCACGACGACGTGCCCGGCCTGGCCACCCTGACCAACGCCATGCTCAACGAGGGGGTGGCCGGCAAGGACGTCACCGCCATCGCCGAGGGCTTCGAGAGCCTGGGCGCCGAGTTCGGTAACGGCGCCTACCGCGACATGGCCATCGCCAGCCTGCGCAGCCTCAGCGCGCCGGCGCAGCGCGAGCCGGCACTCAAGCTGTTCGAACAGGTGGTCGGCCAGCCGACTTTCCCCGCCGACGCCCTGGCGCGCATCCAGAACCAGTTGCTGGCCGGCTTCGAATACCAGAAGCAGAACCCCGGCAAGCTCGCCGCCCTGCAGCTGTTCGAGCGTCTGTACGGCAAGCATCCCTATGCGCATCCGAGCGAAGGCACCGAGCAATCCATACCCGGCATCTCCGTCGCGCAGCTGCAGGCCTTCCACCAGAAGGCCTACGCCGCCGGGAATGTGGTGATCGCCCTGGTCGGCGACCTCTCGCGCAGCGAGGCCGAAGCCATCGCCGCCGAAGTCTCCGCCGCCCTGCCCAAGGGTCCGGCCCTGCCGCGCATCGCCCAGCCCGAGGAGCCCAAGGCCGGTCCCAGCCATATCGAGTTCCCCTCCAACCAGACCCACCTGCTGCTGGCCCAGCTCGGCGTCGACCGCCGCGCGCCGGACTATGCCGCGCTGATGCTGGGCAACCAGATCCTCGGGGGTGGCGGTTTCGGTACCCGCCTGATGGAGGAGGTGCGCGAGAAGCGCGGGCTGACCTACGGCGTGTACTCCGGCTTCAGCGCCATGCAGGCGCGCGGCCCGTTCATGATCAACCTGCAGACCCGTGCGGAGCTCAGCGAAGGCACCCTCAAGCTGGTGCAGGACATCCTGCGCGACTACCTGGCCAACGGTCCGACGCAGAAGGAACTGGACGACGCCAAGCGCGAGATGGTCGGCAGCTTCCCGCTGACCACCGCGAGCAATGCCGATATCGTCGGCCAGCTCGGCAGCATGGGCTTCTATGACCTGCCGCTGACCTACCTGGACGACTTCATGAGCGAAGTGCAGAGCCTCACGGTGGAGCAGGTCAAGACCGCCATGGCCAGGCACCTGGATGTCGACAAACTGGTGATCGTCACCGCCGGCCCCAGCGTCGCGCAGAAACCGCTGCCACTTCCCACCGACAAACCGGCCGAGCAACCCGCCGGCCCGCCGGAGCACTGATGCGTAAGTCCCCAGGCAAGAAACCGATGGAACACAACGGCAGTGGCCAGCTGCGCATCATCGGCGGCGAATGGCGCAGCCGCCAGTTCAGCTTCCCGATGGCCCAGGGCCTGCGCCCGACTCCCAACCGCGTCCGCGAGACGCTGTTCAACTGGCTGGCGCCCTATGTCGAGGGCGCCCATGTGCTGGACTGCTTCACTGGCAGCGGCGCGCTGTTTCTCGAAGCCCTATCGCGCGGCGCCAGCAGCGCCCTGGCGCTGGACAGCAACAGCGACGCCGTTGCCAGCCTGCGCCAGATCCTCGCCACGCTAAAGTGCAGCAACGGCCAGGTGCTGCAGGCCAATGCCCTGCAGTACCTGGAAAGCCAGCCGGCCACGCCCTATGACCTGCTGTTCCTCGATCCGCCCTTCGGTCAGGACCTGCTGGCCCCGGCCTGTGCGCTGCTGGAGGAAAAAGGCTGGCTGGCCAAGGACGCCTGGATCTACACCGAAAGCGAAACCGCGCCCTCGACCCTGGGCATGCCCGGCAACTGGCGCCTGCACCGCGAGCAGAAGGCCGGTCAGGTGTATTACGCGCTATGGGAAAGGCTCAGCTGAGCCCGAGCACGCCGCGGAAATAGTCGATGGTTTCGCGCAGACCATCCTCCAGCGCGATCCTCGGCTGCCAGCCCAGGTGCTCGCGGGCCAGTGCGATATCAGGCTGGCGCTGGCGCGGATCATCCTCCGGCAACGGCAGGTAGGACAGCCGGGATTTCGCGCCACACAGGCGAATGATGGTCTCGGCAATCTCGCCGATGCTGTACTCGCCCGGATTGCCCAGGTTCACCGGTCCGACGAAGTCGGCCGGGCTCTCCATCATCGCCACCACGCCCTCGACCAGGTCGGAGACGAAGCAGAAGGAGCGGGTCTGGCTGCCATCGCCATAAATGGTGATGTCTTCGCCGCGCAGCGCCTGCACGATGAAGTTGCTGATGACTCGGCCATCGTTCAACTGCATACCCGGTCCATAGGTGTTGAATATCCGCACCACTTTTATATCGAGCGCGTGCTGCCGGTAATAGTCGAAGAACAGCGTCTCGGCACAACGCTTACCCTCGTCGTAACAACTGCGAATACCGATGGGATTGACCCGCCCCCAGTAACTTTCGGGCTGCGGATGGCACTCCGGATCGCCATACACTTCCGACGTCGAGGCCTGGAGAATACGCGCGCCCGTGCGCTTGGCCAGACCGAGCATGTTGATCGCGCCGTGCACACTGGTCTTGGTTGTTTGCACCGGATCGCGCTGATAGTGTATCGGCGAGGCCGGGCAGGCGAAGTTGAAGATGCGGTCCACCTCGACATAGAGCGGGAAGGTCACATCGTGACGCATCGCCTCGAAACGCGGATGAGCCAGCAGATCCTTGATGTTCTGCCGCGTGCCGGTGAAGTAGTTATCCACCGATAGAACTTCGTGCCCCTCGGCGAGCAAGCGCCGGCACAAGTGCGAACCAATAAAACCCGCCCCGCCTGTCACCAGAACTCGCATATTTCTTCCGAGATTGTTTATGCCCCAAGTTGCCTTCGTGACCACCTGCAAGGGCCGCCTGCATCATGTGCAGCAGACATTGCCCAGCCTGGTCGCGCAAGCGCCGGCGGAAATCATCTTGGTGGATTACGGGTGCCCTGACAATACAGGTGACTGGGTCGAGCAGCACTTCCCCGACGTCAAGGTCGTACGGGTCGAGGACGATCCGGGCTTCTGCCTGCCGCGTGCACGCAATATCGGTGCAGCGCACTCCTCCGCCCCGTGGATCTGCTTCATCGATGCCGATATCCAGATCAGCGAGGGCTGGCTCGGCTGGCTGGAGCAGAATCTGCAGGACGGCTGCTTCTACCAGGCCGAGCCGGTCGACGGCGTACGCAACCCGGAAACCTTCGGCACTGTCGTCTGCCCACGCGCCGCGTTCGAGGCAGTCGAAGGCTACGACGAGGTTTTCCGTGGCTGGGGCGGGGAAGACGATGACCTCTATGCCCGCCTGACCCACTGTGGCGGCGTCCGCGCAAATCACTATCCGGCCCACTTCGTCGCCGCCATCTCACATGCCGACGATGAGCGCACAAGTTTCCATGCCATCAAGAATGTCGAGGTGCAGAGCCTGATCAATGCCTGCTACATCAGGGCTAAGAATCATCTGCGCGACTGTGGCATACGCGACATCCCTTTCGAGACCCGCCGACAGATGCTGGCAACCATCAGCGATAGCCTCAAACAGCATCACGCACAACCCAAGGTGTTCAACATCACCCTGAGCGTGGAGAGACTGAAAGCACCGGACGGATCATTGCTGGACCTGCAGCTCGAAATCGCCAAGCGGCGCAGATTTGGTCTTTTCGGTGCGCGCAAGGCCGGCGTGCGCACGCTGAAAGCCTCCCGCCACAATTGAGGACAGCCGCCTCTCCGGAGGCGGAGCGAGTAATGCCCATGCCTTGCACCTTTGAACCCGCCTGGTGGCTGCCCGGCCCGCACCTGCAGACCCTCTGGGCCTCCTTCTTCCGCAAGGCGCCGCAACTGCAGCGAAAGCGCGAGCGGCTGTGGCTGGCCGATGGCGATTTCATCGACCTCGACTGGCACGGCCCGCATGAGGCCGAGGCGCCGCTGGTGCTGGTGGCACACGGTCTGACCGGCTCGTCCGGCTCGCACTATGTGCTTGGTCTGCAGCAGCAGCTGGCCGGCCAGGGCTGGGCCAGCGTGGCGCTGAACTGGCGCGGCTGTTCGGGCGAATCCAACCTGCTACCGCGGGGCTACCACTCGGGGGTGAGCGAGGACCTGGCGGCGGTGATCGCCCACCTGCAAGCCTGCCGGCCGCAGGCGCCGCTGTATGCGGTGGGCTACTCGCTGGGCGGCAACGTGCTGCTCAAGTACCTGGGCGAGACGGGCGAGCGCTCGGGCCTGGAGGCCGCCGTGGCGGTGTCGGTGCCGTTTCGCCTGGATCAATGCGCCGACCGCATCGGCATCGGCTTCTCGCGGGTCTACCAGGCGCACTTCATGCAGGCGCTCAAGGCCTACGTGGCCGAAAAGCGCGCACGTTTCGCCGAGCGGGGCCTGGCCCAGCACCTGGCGACCCTGGAGGGCCTGGGGCCCCTGGAGGACATGCGCACCTTCTGGGACTTCGATGGCCGCGTGACCGCCCCGCTGCACGGCTTCGCCGACGCCGACGACTACTACCGACGCGCCTCCAGCCGCTATTACCTGGGCGCCATCCGCACACCGGCGCTGATCATCCAGGCCGCCGACGATCCCTTCGTGTTCCGCCACACGGTGCCGGAGCCCGGCGAACTGGCCCCTGGCACGACGCTGGAGTTGCATCAGCACGGCGGGCATGTCGGTTTTATCGACGGCAGCCTGCGGGCCCCAGGGTTCTACCTGGAGCGGCGCATCCCGCAGTGGCTGCGCGAGCAGGCCGCAGCTCAGTAGAGCGGACGCCCCCACGGCCGGTAACGCAGGGAAAACAACGCGCGAGGATGGCAGCCCGAGTCTGCCTCCGGCTCACTAGGTTCGGCGCGAAACGGCTGGCCGGCGGCGCTGGTCTGGTGGAAGGCTTCATGAATCAGCCCCACCGTGCAGGGTAATGCCGCGCGATAGCGAGCCCTGGCATCGGCCGGCAGCGCCGCCGTGCCGGCGCCATCCTGCCACCACAGCTGGATACCCGGCGCCTGCAGCGTCGCCAGCCAGTCGGCGTAGGCCGCCGGCGACAGGCGCCCGGCACTGAAGGCACTGAGATGCAGCGGCAACCTCTGCTTCTGACGAAAGGCGTGCAGTTGGGCCGCGAAAGCCGCGCGCAGGGCCGGGCTGCCCAGACTGCGGTCGTCCAGCTCGGCGGGCAAATACCAGCCCGCGACCGGCAAATGCCAGGCCGCCAACGCCGCCTGCTGCTGGCGGTAGCCGGCGAACAGGCGCTGCCAGTAGACCGGCAGCCCTTCGGCATCGGCAGCGCGGGTGAAGTAAAGCGGATCGTGCTGCAGCCCCAGCACCAGACTCAGCCCGGCTTGCGCAGCAAGGTCCAGGCTGGCGCGCAACCAACCCTCGGCGCCGCCGAAATCCTCCTCGCCATGGCGGGTCCACTGCACGACCAGGGTGTCGACCCCGGCCTGCCGGGTAGCCTGCCAGAGCGCCTGCCACTGCGCCGCGTCGAGCCGCGCATCGCGGCTCTGCGGCTGGTAGAACAGCACTTCGCCCCAGGCCGGCGCCCCGGCCAGCAGCAGGACGAGCAGCAGGCGCGCGCGGATCAGAACGCCAGCTCCAGGCCGCCCATCCAGCCGTCACGCCGGTCGAACAGGTTGCCGCCGAGGCTCCACTGGTATTCCACGCGCAGCGTCAGGTTGTTGTGGAAGGCGTTGTAGTGATCCTCGTCGAACCACAGCTGCCAGCTCAGGCCCAGACCGGCGCGCAGGTCCTGCTGCTGATCCTGCTCGCTGCCCTGCAGCATGGCGTAGGGACCGGCGGCCTGAGCGCTGCTGGTGTCCAGTTTCCACAGGTGGCCACGGCTATAGCGGGCAATCAGGAAGCGCTGCGACTCATCCACCCACCAGGCGGCGTCCAGGTAGAGCAGGCGCTGCGCCCAGTCGCCCTCGGCCGGGCGCCAATCGTTGCGGTACTCGCCCTGGTCAAGGAAGGAGGCGCTGGCGCGCAGAAGGACGTCGGTATCGCCCTCGGCGAAGTCCTCATGGAACACTTCGCCGCTGACGTTGATGTTGTAGTCCCGCCACGGCGTGTAGCGCAGCCCGGCGGCGCCACCGACCGCTTCGGCCAGGTCGCTGTGCTCGCCGGAACTGAACACCCGGCCAATGGCCGACAAGCGCCCGCCCTGCAGGCCAATGTCATCGGACAGCCGCTGGTCGACATCCAGCTGGTGAGCATTGAGCCCGCTCGGGCGCTGGTCGGCCGTGCTGGTGACCCCGCGCGGGGCGAAGGTGCTGGCGAAATGCCAACGGGTACGGTCGTTGTGCACCTGATGGGCGCGGCGGGCACGGAACAGGTCGTTGCCGAGCTTCTCGTCGCGCGGCTCGATGGCCGACTCCAGGTCGATCGTGTGCTTCCAGTTGTTCAGCGCCTGGGGCACCTGGCCGAAACTGCCCTGCAAGGTGGCCAGGGCATCGCTCAGGCGGTAATCGTCGGGACGCAGGCGCACGGCTTTTTCCAGCACCGGAATGGCGGCCTGACGCTGCGCAGGCTCAAGGCTGTTGGCCAGGGCGTAGCCGAAGTCGGCCTGGATGCGCGGGTCTTCCGGCGCCCATTGTGCAGCACGCTCCAGCCAGGCCAGCTGCTGCTCGCGCTGACCGGCACTGCCGGCGGCCATGCCGGCCTGGTAGTAGTCCTCAAGCGTGCCCCCCAGGGCCAGCACCCGCTGCCAGCGCTGCACCGCCTCGGCATAATCCTGGCGTGCCAAGGCCAGGTGGCCGCCCTGGCGCCAGTCATCGAGACTGCTCGGTGGCAAGGCCTGCCAGTGGCGTTCGGCCTGCTCCAGCTGCCCGACAGCCACCTCGGCGCCCACCACCGCACGGCGTACCGCCGCGCTCTGCAGTGCGGCCGGAGTCTCTTGCCAGAGCGCCAGCGCCGCCTCGGGCTCGCCGGCGGCAGCCAGGGCGAAGGGCAGCAGCTCGGCGCTCGGCCGGTCCCCCAGCGCCTGCCCCTGGCGCAGTTCCTCGACCGCCACGCCGGGCTGCTCCGGCAAGTGACACTGGCCACGGGCGCGCCACTCGGCAGCACTACTCGGTTGGCCGGTACTCAAGACCAATACCTCGGCGCAGCGCCCGCGCGCGGCGAGCGCCGCCAGCAGCTCGCCACGGGCGGCAGGCGCCAGGCGCGGCAGCAGGCCCTGGACCTGCTGCGCACTGAGTTGGCCGCCCTCGACGCTCAGCTGCACCAGGCGAGCCGCCTGGGCGGCATCCAGACGCCGGGCCGTGAATAGCAGCTCGCGGGCGCGCTGCGGCTGGCCCAATTGCTGCCAGAGGTAGCTGGCCTGCTCCAGCGACCGCCCGGAACCACTGGCCTGGTAATGCCGCTGCCAGAGTTCGGCCGCCTGCTGGCGCCGGCCCAGTTGCTGCGCCAGGGTCGCGGCACGGGCCAGGCGGGCTTCGCCGGTCGGATGGGCGAGCAGCCAGTCGAGCGCCTGCGCCCCCCGGCCGGCGCCACGCGACAGTTCGATATAGAGGGGATCGTGCAGCTCGCCCGGCAGATCGCCGCGTGGCAGCAATTCCAGCGCGCGCAGCTGCTGCACCTGCGCCAGCCAGCGCTGCGGTTGCTCGCCCGGCGCGCAGCGTGCCAGCACCCGACGGGCCGCCGCGGCGTTCCGCTCGATCAGCCAGGCGCTGCGTTCCAGGCAATCCTCGCCCAGCTCGGCAGCCAGGGCGTCGGCGCGCGCGCTGTCGCCCTGCTGGCGGGCCAGCTCGAGGAGACTGCGGCGCAGATCGGCGGGCAGCTGATCCGCCGCCTGCAGCGCCAGCAACTGCTGGTAGGCCGGTATGCTGCGGCCCTGGCCGATCCAGCGCCGGGCAGCATTGACCCGCAGCACGGCCGCGGCCTCGGGAGACGGCGCGCGGCGCAGCAGCTGTTCCAGTTCGACGGCCTGGCCCAGCTCGACATAAGCCTGGCCCAGACGCGCCCAGTCCTCGGTATTCAGACTGGCCTGACCGGCCAGGCTGTCGCGCACTGTCGGCCAGTCCTGCTGGCGTTCGGCGAGGCTGGCCTGCCACTGGCGCCAGGCATCGTCCTGCAGGCGGCCCGACAAGCCGGCCAGCCAGCGCCGCGCGGCCGGCACGCCGTCACGGCGCTCCAGGCGCAGGGCCTGGGCCTGCCACAGGTGCGCCGCCTCCAGCGGCTCGGCCTCGTTCAGCCAGGCGTCCAGGGTTGTTGCCGGCACGCCCTGTTCGCTGGCGATCCAGGCCAGGCGCAGCTCCTTGCGCAACGGAGCGGCCTGTTCGGCCGGCAGCTTGGCGCAGATATCCAATGCCTCGGCATAGCGGCCCTGACGTTGCAGAGCCTGAAGCAGAATCCGCTGCGCTTCGGCATGCTCCGGGCTGATCTGTTCGAGTACATGGCGCACCAGCTTCTCGGCCTCGGCCGGCTGCTGATCGAGCGCCCGATAGGCACGTTCGATATAGGGATAGCTGCGAAAGCGCTGCAGTTCGCTGGGCTCGGCAGCCAGGCTCGGCACACTCAAGCTGGCGCCAAGCAGAGTCAGCAGCAGCAGGCTGAGCAGCGCACGCGGCGTGTGGCGGGGGCCGTTCATGGCTGCCTCTCCTCGATCAGGGCCAGGGCATGGCGCAGCTCGCCCTGCTGTTCGTCCAGCGCCCGCTGCAGCAGCGTGGCACTGATCAGGCCGCGCTTGAGCAGGGTCTGACCGAGGCTGTCGTGCTCCGGCTCGAATTCGATCAGCACCTGGGCCAGCAGCGCCGGCGGCAGCATGCCCAGCTCCTGCAGCAGGTCACCGAGCAGCAGCAGGTGGCGACAGACCTGTTCCTGCAGCTCCGGGTCGACCTGCGGCTCGCGCAAGGCCTCCAGCAGCTGCTGCATGACGGCGCCATGCTGCTGCAGATACCAGTGGTGCAGACCGAGCGTCACCCGCCCGGGCGGCACGATGCAGCAGTCAACCGGGCGCCCCAGTTGGCGGGCAATCACCGCGAGCACCACCGGGTTGGGCGCGCGCTCGCTGCCCAGCAGCAGGCGACCGTTGAGCTCGGCCACCGGCAGCATCGAGTAGCGCAGCGCCAGGCGGGCCGGGAAGAGTTCGATCAACCCTGGGCTCAGTTGCAGCGGGTCGAGCGCACGCCAGGGCCGCTCGGCCTGGACGGCCAGCGCGGCGGCCAGTTGCTCGCCGGTGACCCAGCCACGCACCAGCAACTCGCGGCCCAGCCGGCGCGGTGCCCGGTAAAGCGCCCGGCCCAGCTGTTCGTCACTGATCACCCCCTGCGCCACGAGGATCTGCCCCAGCGGCGTACACCGCGGCGTGTTGGCCAGCGCCGGCATTTCATGGCTGGTCTTGTCCCAGGCCACCTTGCGCACATCGCCGAGCTTGAGCACCAGACGGATGGCGCGCAGGTTGGCGAAGAAGTTGACCACGTTGCTCCAGACCATTCGCGGGATGGACAGCAGGCCCTGCCACAGCCCGTAGTAGCGGGTGACGAAATAGCCGCGCTGGAACAGGCGGTTGAGCAGGAGGACGCCGTTGATGGTCAGCAGCGCGTGCAGCAGCGGGTCGTGGCCGAGCACCGAGTCGAAGCGCCAGCTGTCGACCAGCCAGCCGTTGAGCAGCCATACCGCCAGCAACTGGATGAACAGCAGGGTCGAGAGCAGGCCGATCAGGTTGATCACCGCCCCTCGGCGGTCGCGCCAGAGGAAGTAGTTGAGTAGCGGACTGGAACTCCAACCCAGGCTGGCCGAGCCCTGAAAGACGATGCCGGTGATCCAGCGGGCCTTCTGCTTGACCGCGTGCTCGAACGTGTCGGGAAAGTGCTCGCGCACGCAGATCACCCGGCTGGTGGCGCGGCTGCGACCGAAGCCGTCCTCGCGGAATGGCGAGAGCCTACGGTCATGCACGCTGAAACGGGCGAACACCTCGTTCATGCCCTTCTGCTTGAGACGGAAACCGATGTCGTAGTCCTCGGTGAGGCTCTGCACGTCGAAGGCGATGCCGTCGCCCTCATCCAGCAGCGCCTGGATCGCCTGGCGGCTGAAACAGGTGCCGACGCCGGCGCTGGGCACCTGGCCGACCAATGCCTCGCGCAGAACGATGTCCTTGCCGTGCAGCTCGGCGAATTCGTCGACGTAGTGGCCGGCGGTGAACTGCCACCAGCGCTTGGCGTAGGGGTAGACCGGCACCTGGATCAGGTCCTTGCGCGGCAGCAGGTAGTTGAATAGGCGCAGCTCCAGCGGCTCGATCACATCCTCAGCGTCGTGCAGGATAAAACCGGCGAACTGCACCCCGGCCTGCTGCTCGAAGCGCTGAATGGCCTCGATGATATTGTTCAGGCAGTCGGCCTTGCTGGTCGGCCCGGGTCGCGCGCAGATCACCTTGTGTATGTGGCTGTAGCGGGCGCATACCTCGTCCACCTCGGCCTGAGTAGCCGGGTCGTTGGGGTAGGTGCCGACGAATATCTGATAGTTCTCGTAGTCGAGGCTGGAGGCGGCCAGGCGGGCCATCTCGCCAATCACCCCGGTCTCCTGCCAGGCCGGCACCATCACCGCCAGTGGCTGTTCGCGACCCTGCAACAGCAGTTGGTCCTGATCGGGCGCACCGCCGCGGTAGAAGCGTAAGTACCTCACCACGCGGCGCACCCAGTAGAGGATGTCAATGAACAGGTCGTCGAAGCCCAGCACCAGCAGCACCACGGCCAGTACCCAGGTCAGCCCGCGCAGGCCGTACAGGTAGTAGGTGAGCGCATCGATCCACTCGTAACTCATGCCGGCACTCCCTGTGCGAGACCGAAGTACTCGCGCAGCCGCACCAGGATGCGGCTGCAGGCTAGCCCGTCACCGTAAGGGTTGCCGGCGCTGCGCATCGCCTGCGCGGCGGACGGGTCATCGAGCAAGCGACTGACCTCGGCGACGATGTGCGCAGCGTCGGTGCCCACCAGCCTGACGCAGCCGGCCGCCACCGCCTCGGGGCGCTCGGTGGTGGCACGCATCAGCAGCACCGGCCGGTGCAGCGAGGGCGCCTCCTCCTGCACGCCACCGGAATCGGTGAGGATCAGGCTGGCACGCTGCATCAGCCAGACGAAGTGCCGGTAGTCCTGTGGCGGCAGCAACTGCAGGTTGGCGATGCCGCCGAGCAGGCGATACACAGGGTCCCGCACCTGCGGATTGAGGTGCACGGGGTAGACGAAGCGCACCTGCGGGTAGCGCCGCGCCAGCTCGGCCAGGGCCTCGCAAATCTGTTCGAAGCCCGCGCCAAAGTTCTCCCGCCGGTGCCCGGTGATCAGTACCAGCGGCTCAGCCTCGGGCAACTGCGCCAGGGGGCCTTCAGCCGGTCGCCAGTCGAGCGCCTGCAGATGCCGGCACACCCACAGCAGGGCATCAACCACGGTGTTGCCGGTAACGCAGATGGCACTGTCGGCCACGCCTTCGGCCAACAGGTTGCGTCGCGCCGACTCGGTGGGGGCAAAGTGCAGCGTGGCGAGTAGCGTCGTGAGCCGGCGGTTGGCCTCCTCCGGCCAGGGCGCCTGCAGATTGCCGGTGCGCAGGCCGGCCTCGATGTGGGCCAGCGGGATGCCACGCTGAAAGGCCGCCAGGCTGGCCATGGCGCAGGTGCTGGTGTCGCCATGCACCAGCACCAGGTCCGGCTGCTCGGCGGCCAGCACGCCGTCGAGGCCTTCCAGCAGGCGCGCGCACAGCCCATTCAGGCTCTGGCCCTCGGTCATGGCATCGAGGTCATGGTCGGCGCTGAGCTCGAACAGTGCCAGCACCTCGTCGAGCATCTGCCGGTGCTGGGCGGTGACGCACAGGCGCACCTCGAAGCCGCCGTCGGCCTGCAGCGCATGCAGCAGCGGCGCCATCTTGATTGCCTCGGGGCGGGTGCCGAAAACCAGCAGTACTCGGGGGCGGGGGCAAGCGCGCGCGGCAGGGTTGGGCGTCATCGGGGGGCCATGGCAAGGGATATCCCCGCAGTATGGCCAGCCCCGTGCCGCGCTCAGCTGACTTGCATCAAGCCGGGCTCAGCTCCAGCGGCACATAGAGCCGCTCGTAGAGTGCCTGCACTGCCGGCCCGGCGTCCTCGGCCAGATAGCCGCCCTCCAGTGCCAGCACCTGATAGATGCCCCGGCGCAGCATGTCCTGGCTGATGTCGCCACCCTGGCTGAGGGTGGTGCAGAGAAAGCGCACCCAGGAGGTCATGATGATCCAGCTGTTCAGCGTCAGCGCTTCGATCTGCGCCAGGGTCATGCGCAGGATGCCGGCCTCGACGAATCCCAGGTAGATACCCTGGGCCGCCTGCAGGCAGCGCCGGGCGAAGGCGCGGTAGCGTTCCGCCAGCTCCGCGTCGGCGTCCAGCAGGTGCTCGAGGTCGCGGTGCAGAAAGCGGTAGTACCACATCGCCGCGAGCAGCGCCTCGAGGTAGAAAGTCTTGTCGGCCACCGTCAGTGCGCGCCCCTCGGGCCGGCGCAGAAACTGGTCGACCTGCGCCTCGTACTGGGCGAACAGCTCGGCGATGATCGCCTGCTTGTTGCGGAAGTGGTAGTACAGGTTGCCGGGCGACATGCCGAGGTGCGCGGCAATGTGATTGGTAGTGACGTTGCGCTCGCCCTGAGCATTGAACAGCTCCAGGCTGGCTTCGACGATGCGGTCACGGGTCTTGTTCTTCGGGGCCATGGTTCGGCTCGACACACGAAATGGGCTAGGGTCTGTTGGCCCTAAAAGTACAGGTAAGCGCCGGCGCTGACGACCGGTCAAACCTCTGATTGACACTTTAGAGCATTTACTCTAAAAATCATCGCTACTCAAATCCGCAGCAGCCCCGAGAGGATGCACGCCATGGTCGCCGACGTTGCCTATCTCCAACAAAACCAACAACAGATAGAGGCCCTCGGGCCGCTGCTGGCCGCCCAGCGCGCCGCCTATCGCGCCAACCCCATGCCCTCGGCCGAGCAGCGCCGCGCCTGGCTCAAGGCCCTGCGCGAGCTGATCCTGAGCGAGAAACAGGCGCTGATCGAGGCGGTCTCCCGTGACTTCAGCAACCGCGCCGCCGAGGAAACCCTGCTGGCCGAGATCATGCCCAGCCTGCATGGCATCGACTACGCCAGCAAACGCCTGGGCAAGTGGATGAAGCCATCGCGGCGCAGCGTCGGCCTGGCCTTCCAGCCGGCCGCGGCCAAGGTGGTATACCAGCCGCTTGGCGTGGTCGGCGTGATCGTGCCGTGGAACTACCCGCTGTACCTGGCCTTCGGCCCGCTGATCGGCGCCCTGGCCGCCGGCAACCGGGTGATGATCAAGATGAGCGAATCGACCCCAGCCACCTCGCAGCTGGTCAAGGAGCTGCTGGCGCGCATCTTCCCCGAAGAGATGGTCGCCGTCGTGCTGGGCGAGGCCGAGGTTGGCCAGGCCTTCTCCCGCCTGCCGTTCGATCACCTGCTGTTCACCGGCGCCACCAGCATCGGCAAACATGTGATGCGCGCCGCCGCCGAGAACCTGGTGCCGGTGACCCTGGAGCTGGGCGGCAAGTCGCCGGCCATCGTTTCCGCCGATGTGCCGCTGGAAGACGCCGCCGAGCGCATCGCCTTCGGCAAGACCATGAACGCCGGACAGACCTGCGTGGCGCCGGACTATGTCCTGGTACCGCAGGATCGCCTGGAAGGCTTCGTCGCCGCCTACCGTGCCGCCGTGCAGCGCTTCTACCCCAAGCTGGAAAACAACCCGGACTACACCGCCATCATCAACGAGCGCCAGCTCGGCCGTCTCAAGGGCTACATCGCCGATGCCGAGGCCAAGGGCGCGCAGCTGGTGCCGCTGTTCCCCGGCGACCAGGGCCGGCGCCTGGCGCACAGCCTGGTGCTCAACGTCAGCGACGAGATGAAGCTGATGCAGGAAGAAATCTTCGGTCCGCTGCTGCCGATCGTGCCCTACCAGCGCCTGGACGAGGCCTTCGCCTACATCAACGACCGCCCGCGGCCACTGGCCCTCTACTACTTCGGCTATGACAGGGGCGAGCAACAACGCGTGCTGCACGAGACCCACTCCGGCGGCGTGTGCCTCAACGACACCCTGCTGCACGTGGCCCAGGACGACATGCCGTTCGGCGGCGTCGGCCCCTCCGGCATGGGCCACTACCATGGCCACGAGGGCTTCCTGACCTTCAGCAAGGCCAAGGGCGTGCTGATCAAGCAGCGCTTCAACGCCGCGCGGCTGATCTACCCCCCCTACGGCACGTCGATCCAGAAGCTGATCCAGAAACTGTTTATTCGCTGAGGGCTGCCGATGAACGACATCGCCAACGCCACGCCGCAGCTGTCGCGCCGTGGCCTGCTCAAGGTCGGCCTGCTCGGTGGCGCCTTCCTGGCCACCGCCGGCGTCACCGCCAGCCTCAGCGGCTGCTCTGCCAGCACCCCAGCAACTGGCTACCAGGTGCTGCGCGCCAGTGATCTGCCCAGCCTGCGCGCGATCATCCCGGTGATGCTGGAAGGCGCGGTACGCCCAGAAGCCCTGCAGGCGGCGGTGGACGCCACCCTGCTGGGCGTCGACAACAACCTGCAGCACCTCTCGCCGGAGCTGCTCAAGCTGACCCAGCAGCTGTTCGACGTGCTGGCCATGACGGTCACCCGCGGGCCGCTGACCGGCGTCTGGGGCAGCTGGGAGAATGCCTCCCAGGCCGATATCCAGCAGTTCCTCAAACGCTGGGAACACAGCTCGCTGGACCTGCTGCGCATGGGTCATGCCTCGCTGCTGCAGCTGATCCTGATGGCCTGGTATGCCCGGCCGCAGTCCTGGGCCCATTGCGGTTACCCCGGTCCGCCGCAGTTCTGATCAACGACCAGCAGCCATCACGCTCGCCCCTGACGCCGGCAGAATGACAAGAATGAGAGCCTGAACATGCCTGTACCCGATATCTTCCGCGACGGCCTGGCCCGTGGCTGGACCACCTACAACGGCGCTCGCCTGGACAAGGATCTGCTGCTGGAGGCCGACGTGGCCATCATCGGCAGCGGTGCCGGTGGCGGTACCACGGCGGAGATCCTCAGCGCCGCCGGGCTGAAGGTGTTGCTGATCGAGGAAGGTCCGCTGAAGACCAGCAGCGACTTCAAGATGCAGGAAGCCGATGCCTATCCGCAGCTGTACCAGGAAGGCATCGGCCGGATGAGCAAGGACGGCGCCATCACCATCATGCAGGGCCGTGCCGTGGGCGGCACCACGCTGATCAACTGGACCTCCAGCTTCCGCACGCCGGCGCCGACCCTGCAGCACTGGGCCGACGCGCATGGCGTGAAGGGTCACAGCGCCGCCGACATGGCGCCCTGGTTCGAGAAGATGGAGCAGCGCCTGGGTGTCGCCCCCTGGGCCATGCCGCCGAACGCCAACAACCAGGTGATCAAGGACGGCTGCGAGCAGCTCGGCTACGCCTGGAAGATCATCCCGCGCAACGTGCGCGGCTGCTGGAACCTGGGTTACTGCGGCATGGGCTGCCCGGTCAACGCCAAGCAGTCGATGCTGGTCACCACCATTCCGGCCACCCTCGACAAGGGCGGCGCCCTGCTCTACCTGGCCCGTGCCGAGCGCCTCATCCATGACGGCGATCGCGTGACCGGCCTGGAATGCCTGGGCATGGATGAACGCGCGGTGGCCCCCAACGGCCGGCGCATCATGGTCAAGGCCCGCCACTACGTGCTGGCCGGCGGCGGCATCAACTCGCCGGCACTGCTGCTGCGCTCGCAGGCGCCCGACCCGCATGAGCGGGTCGGCAAGCGCACCTTCCTGCACCTGGTGAACTTCTCGGCGGCGCAGTTCGAGCAGGTCATCAACCCCTTCTACGGCGCGCCGCAGTCGGTCTATTCCGACCACTTCCAGTGGGATGACGGCACCGCCGGACGCATGTCCTACAAGCTCGAGGTGCCACCCATGCAGCCGGCCCTGGCCGCCACCCTGCTTGGCCGTTTCGGTGTCGACAACGCCTTGCGCATGGAGCAGCTGCCGCATACCAACGTAATGCTGGCGCTGATGCGTGACGGCTTCCACCCGGACAGCGCCGAAGGCCGCGTGGAACTGCGCGGCGATGGCACGCCGGTGCTCGACTACCGTATGACTGATTACACCTGGGACGGCCTGCGTCGGGCCTTCCACAGCATGGCCGAGATCCAGTTCGCCGCCGGCGCCAAGGCCGTACTGCCCATCCATGCCGCAGCCGAGTACGTGAAGACCCCGGCCGAGGCCAGGGCCTTGATCGATCGGCTGGAGCTGCGCCTGTTCCAGACCCGCCTGGGCAGTGCCCACGTCATGGGCGGCTGTGCCATGGGCGAGGACGCGAAGAACGCGGTGACCGACAGCCTCGGCCGTCATCACCAGCTGGAGAACCTGTCGATCCACGACGGTTCACTATTCCCCACCAGCATCGGTGCCAACCCGCAGCTGTCGATCTACGGCCTGACGTCCAAGCTGGCCACCCTCCTGGCCGAGCGCCTCAAGGCATGAGCAAGCTGGTCGCCGCCCTGCTATTGATCGTCGGCATCATTCATCTACTGCCAGTGGTCGGAGTCCTTGGCGGCGACCGCCTCAACTCGCTCTATGGTCTCAACCTGGACGAGCCCAACCTACAGATCCTCATGCGCCATCGCGCCGTGCTGTTCGGCTTGCTGGGGGCCCTGCTGGTAGCGGCGGCCTTCCTGCCCGGCTTGCGCACCCTGGCGCTTCTTGCCGGCCTGGTCAGCGTGGTCAGTTTCCTCCTGCTGGCCTGGGGCACACCGCTCTATAACGAGGCCCTGCGCCGAGTGGTGGTAGCCGACTGGATCGCCCTGGCCTGCCTGCTGCTGGCAGCTCCTCTGCACCTGCGTTCGCCCTGAGGGTTTTCCCAAGGGGAAACGCTGCGCTACCATCCGCGCACCCCAACCGCTCCGAGCAGGACGATGCGATGAATCGAGTGTTGTACCCAGGCACCTTCGACCCCATCACCAAGGGCCATGGCGACCTGGTGGAGCGCGCTTCGCGCCTGTTCGACCACGTCATCATCGCCGTAGCCGCCAGTCCGAAGAAGAATCCGCTGTTTCCGCTGGAGCAACGGGTGGCACTGGCTCAGGAAGTCACCGCGCACCTGCCCAACGTCGAGGTCGTCGGGTTCTCCACCCTGCTGGCGCACTTCGTCAAGGAGCAGAACGCCAACATCCTGCTGCGCGGCCTGCGCGCGGTGTCCGACTTCGAGTACGAGTTCCAGCTGGCCAACATGAACCGCCAGCTGGCGCCGGACGTGGAAAGCATGTTCCTCACGCCGTCGGAGAAGTACTCCTTCATTTCTTCGACGCTGGTGCGCGAGATCGCCGCACTGGGTGGCGACATCACCAAGTTCGTCCATCCGGCGGTGGCCGAAGCCCTCGCCGAGCGCTTCAAGCGCTGAACCCCAGCGCCCCGGCACGGGCGTCCCGGTCGCCCGTGCATGGCGTGATGCCCGGCAATCCGGCACAATTCGCCCATTGAATGCCTGTAAGTGCCATGCCCGTCGGGCCTGGCAGGAGTTGCCCGATGTCCCTGAAAATTACCGACGACTGCATCAACTGCGACGTTTGCGAGCCCGAGTGCCCGAATGGCGCCATTTCTCAGGGCGAGGAGATCTACGTGATCGACCCCAACCTGTGCACCGAATGCGTCGGCCACTACGACGAGCCGCAATGCCAGCAGGTCTGCCCTGTCGACTGCATCCCCCTCGATGACGCCAATGTCGAGAGCAAGGATCAGCTGATGGAGAAGTACCGGCGCATCACCGGCAAGGCCTGAGTCGCCCGCCACAACGCAAGGGTCGGATCTTCGCTAGGCTATGCACCTGCCCAGCACGGAACGAGCCCATGCCCTACAAGACACTTCTCGCCTGCCTGCTGCTGACCTGCACGCTCGCCGCCCAGGCCGCGGCGCCAAAGCCGCAGCAGGCCGCCGTCGCCACCGCCCACCCCGCCGCCACCGTCGCCGGTCTGGAAACCCTGGCCCATGGTGGCAACGCCTTCGATGCCGCCGTCGCCATCGCGGCCGCACTGGCGGTGGCCGAGCCCTATGGTTCCGGCCTTGGCGGAGGAGGCTTCTTCCTGCTGCGTCAGGCGGGTGAGAAGCCGAGCTACCGCTTCGTCGACGCCCGTGAGCGGGCTCCGCTGGCTGCCGGTCCCGACCTCTATCGGCGCAACGGTACGGTGCAGCGCGAGCTGTCGCTGAACGGCCCGCTGGCCGCAGCCATCCCCGGCCTGCCGGCGGCCCTGGCGCATCTGGCCGAGCGCTACGGCAAACTGCCGCTGAACGATTCGCTGACTCCCGCGATCCGCCTGGCGCGCGATGGCGTGGGTATCGATCGGGTCTACCGCGAGCGGGCCGAGTGGCGCCTGGAGGCACTGAAGCAGGACCCAGCTAGCGCATCCATCTTCCTCGATCAGGGACAAGTTCCTCCCCTGCACGGCCTGCTGCGCCAGCCGGCGCTGGTACGCACCCTGGAGCGCCTGGCGCGCGATGGTCACGCCGGTTTCTACGCGGGAGAAACGGCACGCCTACTGCTCGAAGGTGTCAGGAAAAGCGGCGGTGTGTGGAGCGAGCGCGACCTGCGCGACTACCGGGTGGTCGAGCGCCAGCCACTGCGCATCGGCCTGGAGGGTGGCCTCGAGCTGATTACTGCACCGCCCCCTTCGGCTGGCGGCATAGCCCTGGCACAGAGCCTGCTGATGCTGCAGGAACTGCCCTGGCAAAAAGCCGGCGCCGTGCAACGCAGCCACTATGTGGTGGAAGTCCTGCGCCGCGCCTATCGTGACCGCGGCCTGCTAGGCGACCCGGACCAAGTGCACAACCCGCTGCCCAAGCTGCTCGCTCCCGACTATCTGGAGAACCTAGCCAAAGGCATTGCCCTGCAGCATGCCACGCCCAGCACCAGCCTGCCGCCGGCACCAGGCTGGCGCGAGGGCGATCACACCACCCACTTCACGGTGCTCGATACCGAGGGCAATGCGGTGGCGGCCACCCTGTCGATCAACCTGCCGTTCGGCGCTGCCTTCACTGCGCCTGGCACCGGTGTGCTGCTGAACAACGAGATGGACGACTTCGCCGCCGCCCCCAGCGGCAGCAACGCCTACGGCCTGACTGGCAGCCAGGCCAACCTCATCGCCCCGGGCAAGCGGCCACTGTCGTCGATGAGTCCGACCTTCATCGAAAGCAAGGCAGAACTGGCATCCTTCGGCACCCCCGGCGGCAGCCGTATTCCCAGCATGGTGCTGCTGGCCGTACTCGACTACCTGAACGACAAGCCGGTGCAGCAATGGCCCGCCACACCTCGCTACCACCACCAATATCTGCCGGATGTGATCGAGTACGAGCCTGATGCCTTCAGCGCCAGCCAGCTGCGCAGCCTGGAGATGCGTGGTCACAGGCTACAGCGGGTGGAACGCCACTACGGTAACCAGCAGGTGCTGCTGTGGAACAAGGAGAGCGGCCAGGTGGAGGCCGCCAGCGACCCGCGCGGCGTGGGGCGCGCCGCGCTGTGGAAATAGCCGCACCAGAAATGCAGAAGCCGGTCATCAGACCGGCTTCTTGGTTACCGCGAGGAAGGATCAGTCCTTCTTGTAACCGCTTTCGGTGCAGCCCAGGCAGCGCACGAAGGCGGACATGCCCGGCTCGACCACCAGTGCCTGACCGGCTTCCTTGACGTTGCCGCCGGCAGCGGTGAACGGCAGGGTGATCAGAAACGCACCCGCGCCAATAGCCGTGGCGGCAATCAGCAGCGGACGAGCTACCACCAGATCGCCGATCATGGCGTAGCCCTTGGGAGTATTCGTGGTGTAAACGGGATCACCACTGACATTCTGCTGAACCACTTCCGCCTGCGCCGGCAGTGCCAGCAGGCCAGTGGTCAGAGCCAACACAGCGGCGGTAGTGCGAAACAGGTTCATGGCGCGGTCCTTCATTTATGTAGTTATGGCAGAGCGTTGCTGCTAACTATAACAGCGCTCAGGCAATTGTCAGCGTGAACCCTGTCAATCACCGTAGAACGCATATTCCGGCTTCTTCGGCACATAGGGGCGGAAGAATGCCAGCAGCGTCTGCAGATCCGCCTCCGCATCGCCGGTCGGCTGGAACGGCGCCCCGATCACCACGCGGCGATTGGCGAAGTCCAGCGCCCCCGGCACGATCGGCACACCGGCGCCCAGGGCGATATGGTAGAAGCCCATCTTCCAGCGTTCGACCTTCTTGCGCGTGCCTTCCGGCGACAGTACCAGGATGAACTCGCGGTTGTCGCGAAAGCCCTGAATCGCCTGCTCCACCATATTCAGGCTGAGGTGACGCTGGATCGGGATCCCGCCCCAGCTGCGCATCAGCCCGGCGAAGGGCCAGCGAAAGATGCTGTGCTTGCCGAACCAGCGCGCATTCAGGCGCAGCACGAACTTCAGGGCGATGAAGATCACGAAGTCCCAGTTGGAGGTGTGGTGGGCGCCAATGGCGACGAACTTGTCGAGCCTTGGCAGCTCGCCCTCGATGCGCCAGCCCATGAGCTTCAGCGCGGTGCGCCCGACCCACTCGACGAGCGGGTTGGGCGGCAGGTAATTGCCGTACATCCTGGTTCCTACTGCTTGTTCTTATTCTGGTGGATCGCTAGCGCTGGCATTTCGGGCAGTACACGCTGGCACGCTGGCCCAGTTTCACCTCGCGCAGGGTGGTGCCGCAAACCTTGCAGAATTCGCCGCCACGGCCATAGGCGAACAGCTCCTGCTGGAAGTAGCCGGGTTGGCCGTCACCGCCGATGAAGTCGCGCAGGGTAGTGCCACCGCGCTCGATGGCATAGGCGAGAATGCGCTTGATCTCCTCGGCCAGCGTCACATAGCGCGCCCGCGAGACAGAACCCGCCTCGCGGCGCGGATCGATACCGGCTGCGAACAGGGCTTCCGTCGCATAGATGTTGCCGACGCCGACCACCACCGCGTTGTCCATGATGAACGGCTTGACCGCCATGCTGCGCCCGCGCGACTGCTGAAACAGGCGCTCACCGTCGAAAGCTGCCGTCAGCGGCTCCGGCCCCAGCTTGGCCAGCAGCTCGTGGTGCAGCGGGTCGTGGCTCCACAGCAGCGCGCCGAAGCGCCGTGGATCGGTGTAGCGCAGCGCCAGACCCGACTCCAGTTCGATATCGACATGCTCGTGCTTCGCCACGGGCGTCCCCACCGGCACCAGGCGCAGGTTGCCGGACATGCCCAGGTGGCCGATCAGCGTGCCGCTCTCGGCCTGGATCAGCAGGTATTTGGCGCGCCGCTCGACGCACTGGATGCGCTGCCCGGACAGGCGCGCATCCAGGTCTTCGGGAATCGGCCAGCGCAGGCGGCGCTCGCGCACCACCACGCGGGTGACACGCTGCCCCTCGAGATGGGGCGCAATACCGCGGCGGGTGGTTTCGACTTCGGGTAGTTCGGGCATGCAGCGACTCGGTACAACGGTGTGCGGGCCGCCAACCCTAGCAGGAAGGCGGCGGGCGGGGAATCAGCCCGGTCCCAGGTCGCGGATCGTTTCCTTGAGATTCTCGAAGTCATACTCCGAGAACCCCACATACTCCAGCACCAGGGTCTGGATACTCTCCCACTCGTGGTCACACTCCTGGTTGCCCAGCACCTTGTAGGTCGCGCAGATATGCTCGGCCATCTTGAGGATCGCCATCAGCGTCTTCAGCGGTGCATCGCGGCCGGTATCGTCCTCGAACAGCGAAAGCGCATTGTGGTGGTTGGCGATGGCCTCGCACAGGTGCAGCGGCAGGTTCCACGACTTGGCGGTGAAGTAACCGACCACCGCGTGGTTGGTATTGAGCAGGCGATTCTCGGTATCCACTACCCGTCGCTCATGGCTGGCGCTGTAGTAGGCCTCTTCCAGCACCGTCATGTAGTTGGGGAACCGCTTGACCATCAGCGGAATGCCACAGTTGTGGAACAGGCCCAGGGTATAGGCCTCGTCCGGCGACTTGTAGCCGATGCGTTTGGCCAGCGTCAGACAGGTCATGGCCACATCCTGGGCCGTGTCCCAAAAGCGGTTCAACGTGACGATTGCCTCATCGGTCAGCTCACCCTTGATCGACTGGGCATTGATCAGATTGATCACGGAATTGCAGCCCAGCAGATTGACCGCCTGCTGAATCGAGGCGATGCGATTGGACAGGCCGAAATAGGGCGAATTGACGATCTTCAGCAGCGCGCCGGACAGGCCCGGGTCCTGGCTGATCAGTTTGGCAATAGTACGCAGATCCGGGCTGGGCATGACCTGTTCCATCTGCAGATCCACCATGATCTGTGGCTGCGGCGGCACGCTGATGCCCTGCAGCACCTGCTGGATCTGTTCAGCGGAAAGTTCGTGGGTCATGGCCGGAAACTGAAGTGTGAGAGTCGCCACAGTTTAGCCAAAGCTTTCCCGCCGCCACAGCCAACTTTTGTAAACGCCGCGAACCCGGCCCAACGGCTATAATCCCGCTCTTTTCGCGGAGTAGTCCCATGTCCCTGCCCAGCCTGCGCCTCAAAGCCAATGCCGATCGCCGCCTGCGCGCCGGCCACCTGTGGGTCTACAGCAACGAGATCGATGTGGCGGCCACGCCGTTGAACCTGTTCCAACCTGGCGACCAGGCCGTGCTCGAGGCCGCCGGTGGCAAGGCGCTGGGCATCGTCGCCATGAGTCCGAACAATCTGATCTGCGCCCGTCTGCTGTCGCGCGACGTCAAGCACGTTCTGGACAAGTCACTGCTGGTACACCGGCTCAACGTCGCCCTGAGCTTGCGCGAACGCCTGTTCGACACCCCGCACTACCGCCTGGTCTACGGCGATTCCGACCTGCTACCGGGCCTGGTGGTGGACCGCTTCGGCGATCACCTGGTGGTGCAGCTGGCCTCCGCCACCATGGAGCAGGCCAAGGACGCGGTGATCGAGGCACTGGTCCAGGTGCTCAAGCCGCGCGGCATCCTGTTCAAGAACGACTCCGCCGCGCGCGACGCCGAGGGCCTCACGCGCTATGTCGAAACCGCCTTCGGCCTGGTTCCGGAGTGGGTGGCACTGGAAGAAAACGGCGTGAAGTTCGAAGCTCCAGTGCAGGGCGGACAGAAAACCGGCTGGTTCTATGATCACCGCATGAACCGCGCGCGCCTGGCCCCCTACGCCAAGGGCAAGCGTGTGCTCGACCTGTTCAGCTATGTCGGCGGCTGGGGCGTGCAGGCCGCCGCCTTCGGCGCCGACGAAGTGTTCTGCGTCGACGGCTCGGCCCTGGCGCTGGACGGCGTGGAGCGCAACGCCGCGCTCAACGGCGTGGCCGAGAAGGTCACCTGCATCGAGGGCGACGTGTTCGAGGCACTCAAGGAACTGAAGGCCGCCGAAGAGCGCTTCGACGTGGTGGTCGCCGACCCGCCCGCCTTCATCAAGCGCAAGAAGGACATCAAGAACGGCGAGGCCGCCTATCGTCGCCTCAACGAACAGGCCATGCGCCTGCTCAACAAGGACGGCATCCTGGTCAGCGCCAGCTGCTCCATGCACCTGGAAGAGGACCATCTGCAGAACATTCTGCTGACCAGTGCCCGCCACCTGGACCGCAACATCCAGCTGCTCGAGCGCGGCGCCCAGGGCCCCGACCACCCGGTACACCCGGCGATCCCGGAGACCCGCTACATCAAGAGCCTGACGGTCCGACTGCTGCCCAACAGCTGAGCAAACCTAGTGGGGGGCGGCGTGTAAACTGCACGCCGCCCATGCCACCTAGAGAGCGCTGTTCTCGACTTTGATGAAAGCCTTCGCCTCCAGGGCAATCGCCTCCTCAGCCTTACCCGGGAGCTCCTTGACCTTTCCGTTGCCGGCGATAAGGCCGATATATGGCGTCCTGAAACCAATTTCCTTCCAGCGCGACAATGGCCCCCCTTCAAACAGGGGAGCGAGCTCCGCTCGCTTACCGCACATCGCCGAGTCATGCGCCACCACCGCGAAAGCACCGTACTGCGGAGCGTAGCGCTCAAGAAGGTGCCCCAGCCCCCGGCTCCAGTCGGCGCCGGCCGTTTCCCCTCCGCAGGAATCCACATAGGCCAGTTTCCTGGGCTCGCCGCCTGCCTTGAAGCCAACCAGAGTCAGACCACGCTCCAGAGCCAGTACACGCCCGTTCATATCGAACAGGAAAGAACCACCCTCGGAGCCGCTGGCCGAGCGTATGCCCACCTTTCCCTGCATTGAACCCGCCAAGTCCGCCGGGGGCGCGTAAGAGACGACGTCACGAACCTGATACACACTCCAGTCGCGCAGGGCTGTTTGTCTCGCCATGAGTGTCGCCTGATCTGTCTTTCCTACCAGTGCTGAGCGTAATACCTCCGGCGCAACCTCATCGCCCTCGCGAAGAGCAAGATAAAGCCCACCTCGCTTGCCGAGGCTCCCGACAAAGAGGCAGTAGCGCTCGTCTACTCGAGCCTCCGTGAGTTTCGAGATGGCGCCCGAGCATTTGTCTATCCAGGCAAACGCCTGATCCGGCGACAGCTTCTGGACCTGCTGATAGAGCCTCAGGGGACTGTTGATCTCGAAGTAGACCTGATCGACGCTCAGTCCGTCACCTAAAGCCATCAGCACAGGCGCACTGACAACTCGCCCGCCCAAGTTCACCCGGTCGTCGCCAGCCAATTCGATGCCGGCCGCCAGATCCGGAAAGCGCCAGAAGCCCTTGAGAAAATCACTGCTACCAGCCAGGAAGCGATTCACGGCAGAGACATCGCCTCGATACCTCTCCGTCAGGGTCGGCTCCTCGGCCAGGAGGTTGCGGCCATAACCCAGAGCGTCCAGACGGCCGCCGAGGAGACTCACCAGCGTAGGTGCCACGTCCATCGTAGAGCCTGAACGGTCTATTGCCTGCGCAGACAGGCCACTGTTCAGCACCAGGAACAGGTTGCGCCGCTGCCCCTGCATCAACAGCTCACTAGCTGTATTGGGCATCCCGAGATGATCGGACGCGAGCACCACCACCGTCTCCCGCCCTGCCGGATGCGCAGCTATGTGCTCCACCAAACTCGCTACCAGACGATCGGCACAATGCACCGCATTGAGGATCGGATTCTTACCGTCCGCATAAGTGATCCCCTCACACTGGCGCGACATATGACCCCGCGGGGGATGGGTATCGACCGTGAGCAAAACCAGTCCAAAAGGTCTTTCCGTGTCAGCCAGGTCGTCATATCTGCTCTTCGCCAGATCGAACAGGGTGTCATCGTAGAGTCCCCAGGCCGAGCGGTAATCGCGATCGGGCATCTGATCCTTGAGCTCGCGCAGCCCCTCCACCGATGCATAGCGATGGGTGTTGAAGAACTTGCCCTTTCCTGCAAATTCGAGATCGGCGCCCCCCATGAAACTCATGCCGTAACCATGACGAGTCAATATGTCGCCTAAGCAGGTGGCACCTGGCAGGAAGCTATCCATGCCAGTCATCGTGTTCGCGCCACTGGCTGCAACCAGCGGCATACCACATTGAGAGGCGGTTATTCCGGCAATAGTCCATCCGGTTCCATACACCTGCTGCAGGTTGGTGAAACTCAATCCCTGCTTATCCAGGCGCGACAGATGAGGGGTGAGTCCAGGGAAAAGCCGTTCATCCAGATAGGTTCTCTCAAGCCCCTCCAGATACACATACACAATGTTCTTTTCGGGCAGGCCCATGACCCCCTGGAACGCGGGAAAATGCTCGGCACTGGCGTGGTAATCGGGCTCGCCGGCACTGTAAATGCCGGCCAGGCGGTGGATATCCGGCAGCGCCGGATTGAGCGCCAGACTGACCATCACAGCGGACAGCAGCACCAGACCGGGCCAGCCGAACCGGGATCGCTTTCGTATCCGACGAGCCGCATACGCAACCGCAAACACCAGCGCCGAGACACACAGCAGCCCGCCGATGATCTCGAGGTAAAACTCGGAGACGGCCGCTCCCTTGAGTCCAACCTGCAGGTGATACAGCACCGACTCATCGATGCCATTGCCGCTCAGCCTGTCGGAGATGAAGTAGAACAATGCCAGCAGGGCGCTCAATACCCATAGACAGATGACCAGTGGCTTGCTGCGGCCATCAATACCGAAGCGCCACGCCACCATGAGCGAGACGGCAAACACCAGTAAAAAATACGACATACCGCTTTCTCACGTCACAGTGTGGTGAAGCCCAACGCACGGAAGTACAACAGCCAGAACGCGCCAACCCGAACGCCCCCCTGCAAGCACGGGGGCATCGAGCGTGAAGGGCACACAACGGCATCAACGAGGGCGCAAAACGGGCGCGCGCATCCTACCAACGTGGCGCAGTGCTAGCACGGCAAATACACAGAAACGCAATCAAAATGTCACAAGAGCCGGCGGGGCTCCACGCCAGGTCAGGCTGGCCAACGAGCTTCTTCACGCCGCCAAGGGCCCCATGCGCCCCGAAGCAAAACGCCGACCATCAGCCTTTCCCCGATACCCGGGCGCGGCGTAGAATCGGGGCATTCCTCGCCAGGCATCCTCCGGCGGGCTTGTGAGCCCGGGCCGAGCGGACGGAGATCCCGTCGCGCTGCACGCCCACCCTCGACGCGGCCATCTGCCGCCGACCCGCTCACCACACACCACTGCTACCCTGATTAGCCGCAGGAATCCGTCATGCCCGATTACCGCTCGAAGACCTCCACCCACGGCCGCAACATGGCTGGCGCCCGCGCACTGTGGCGCGCCACCGGGATGAAGGACGAAGACTTCAAGAAGCCGATCATCGCCATCGCCAACTCCTTCACCCAGTTCGTGCCCGGCCACGTGCACCTGAAGGACCTCGGCCAGCTGGTCGCCCGCGAGATCGAAAGAGCTGGTGGCGTGGCCAAGGAGTTCAACACCATCGCCGTGGACGATGGCATCGCCATGGGCCACGACGGCATGCTGTATTCGCTGCCCTCCCGCGAGATCATCGCCGACTCCGTGGAGTACATGGTCAACGCCCACTGCGCCGACGCCATCGTGTGCATCTCCAACTGCGACAAGATCACCCCCGGCATGCTGATGGCCGCCCTGCGCCTGAACATCCCGGTGGTGTTCGTCTCCGGCGGGCCGATGGAAGCCGGCAAGACCAAGCTGGCCAACCATGGCCTGGACCTGGTCGACGCCATGGTCGTCGCCGCCGACGACTCCTGCTCCGACGAAAAAGTCGCCGAATACGAGCGCAGCGCCTGCCCCACCTGCGGCAGCTGCTCCGGCATGTTCACCGCCAACTCGATGAACTGCCTGACCGAAGCCCTCGGCCTGTCGCTGCCGGGCAACGGTTCGACCCTGGCCACCCACAGTGACCGCGAGCAGCTGTTCCTGCGCGCCGGCCGCCTGATCGTCGACCTGTGCCGCCAGTACTACAACGAAGGCAACGACAACGTCCTGCCGCGCAACATCGCCGGCTTCAAGGCGTTCGAGAACGCCATTGCCCTGGACATCGCCATGGGTGGTTCGACCAACACCATCCTGCACCTGCTGGCCGCCGCTCAGGAGGCCGAGCTGGCCTTCGATCTGCGCGACATCGACCGCATGTCGCGCAAGGTGCCGCAGCTGTGCAAGGTGGCGCCGAACATCCAGAAGTACCACATGGAAGACGTGCACCGCGCCGGTGGTGTCTTCTCCATCCTCGGCGAGCTGGCCCGTGGCGGCCTGCTGCACACCGACGTGCCGACCGTGCACAGCCCGAGCATGGGCGAAGCCATTGCCCAGTGGGACATCACCCAGACCCGCGACGAAGCCGTGCACACCTTCTTCAAGGCAGGCCCGGCCGGCATCCCGACCCAGGTTGCCTTCAGCCAGAGCACCCGCTGGGAGACCCTGGACGACGACCGCGAAAACGGCTGCATCCGCTCGGTCGAGCACGCCTACTCGCAGGAGGGCGGCCTGGCCGTGCTGTACGGCAATATCGCGCTGGACGGCTGCGTGGTGAAAACCGCCGGCGTGGATGAGTCCATCCACGTGTTCGAAGGTACCGCGAAGATCTTCGAGAGCCAGGACAGTGCCGTGAAGGGCATCCTCGCCGACGAAGTGAAGGCCGGCGACATCGTGATCATCCGCTACGAAGGCCCGAAAGGCGGCCCGGGCATGCAGGAAATGCTCTACCCGACCTCCTACCTGAAGTCCAAAGGCCTGGGCAAGGTCTGCGCCCTGCTCACCGACGGCCGCTTCTCCGGTGGTACGTCGGGACTGTCCATCGGCCACGCCTCGCCGGAGGCCGCCGCCGGTGGTGCCATCGGCCTGGTCAAGGATGGCGACCGCATCCTGATCGACATCCCCAACCGCGCGATCAACCTGCAGGTGTCCGATGCCGAGCTGCATGCCCGTCGCATCGAGCAGGACCAGAAAGGCTGGAAGCCGGTCGCACCGCGTGCGCGCAAGGTGTCCACCGCCCTGAAGGCCTACGCCCTGCTGGCCACCAGCGCCGACAAGGGCGCGGTGCGCGACAAGGCACTGCTGGAGGGGTGAGTCGGCCTCGGGCAACGCGAGCGTTGCCCCGGCGAGCGACCGGCCATGCCGATCCTGATAAGCCCGGCCCTGCGCCGGGCTTTTTTTCTCCCCTGCCCCGTTTACGGGAGAGGGACCGGAGAGAGGGGGCGCCATGAAGATCGGCCTGATCAGTGATACCCACGGCCTGCTGCGCGCCGAGGCACTGGCGGCGCTGGCGGGCTGCGATCACCTGCTGCATGCAGGCGATATCGGCAAGCCGGAAATCCTCGACACCCTGAGCCAGACCGCGCCACTCACCGCCGTGCGGGGCAACAACGACGAGGGGCTGGCTTGGGCGTCTGCGTTGCCGGAAGGAGTCGAACTGTCGCTGGGCGGCCTCGGTATCTACCTGACACACCAGGCTGCGGATGTCCCGGCACACCTGCCCGATTCGGTGCGTGTGGTGGTCACCGGCCACTCGCACAAGCCGATGATCGAGGAGCGCGACGGACGCCTGTGGATCAACCCGGGCAGCGCCGGACCGCGACGCTTCAAGCTACCGATCAGTGTCGCTCTGCTGCATCTCGAAAAAGACGCCCTGCATGCCGAGCTGATTGCGCTTCAGCTGACCCCGACGTAGCGATCGCTGCGGTGATTGAGCGCCAGCACCAGATTGAGCATCACCGCCCCCAGCACCGACAGGGCCACCTTGTCCGGCGTCACCACGAAGATCGCGCCCAGCACGATGACCGCGTCGATGCCCATCTGCACCGTGCCGGCACGCAGGCCGAAACGCTCCTGGAGGAACAGCGCGAGGATGTTAACCCCACCCAGGCTGGCCTTGTGGCGGAACAGCATCAGCAAACCCAGCCCCATGGCGGCGCCGCCAAACAGCGCCGCATAGAGCACGTTAAGGTGAGTAAAGGCGACCCATCCCGGGGTCAGTTCGGCCAACAGCGACACCAGCAGCACCGCACAGCCGGTGCGCAAGGTGAAACCCCAGCCCAGACGCCAGATGCCGAGCAGGTAGAACGGCAGGTTCACCAGACAGAACACCAGGCCGAACGGCCAGCCGGCCAGGTACTTGGCCAGGAAGGCGACGCCCACGGTACCGCCGGTAAGCAGCCCGGCATGGCTGTAGAAGGCAATACCCAGCGCCACCAGCGCCGTGCCAAAGAGCAGCGCCAGGGCGTCCTCCCACAGCGGGTGACGGACAAAGAGCTGCGGTACGCCGTCCGGCACCTCCGTCGTCTGTTGCGCGTCACTCATGCAGCATGCACCGGCGACTCGACGGGCAGGTGGCAGAGGAAGGCACGCGAGGCCGCGCCATAAGCGAACCAGGTTTCCAACGTGATGCCGGTGGCCTCGCTGAACTCGCGCAGAGCACGGCGCTGGCCCTTCGTGTTGTCGGCCTGGAACAGATCGTAGTCATCGCACAGTAGCACCGTGCCCTGGGCCAGACGTGGACGAATCAGGTTCAGCGCGTCACGCGTTGATGCATACAGGTCGCAATCCAGATGGACGACCGCGGCCGGCCGAGTACCGACGGCGGCAGCATTGTCGGCGAACAACCCCTTGATCAGGCGCAGATCGGGTGCTTCGAGCCCCACGGCACGACAACGCGCAGCGGCCAGTTCGATGGGCGCGAAATAGGTACCGGCGGCGAGGCTGTCCTGCCCCTCACGGTTATCGGGCATGCCAGCGAAGGTATCGAAGCCGCGGAAGACCGGACGGTTGGCCAGATACTCAGCAACCCCGCCCGACTGCTCGAAGGGCAGGTCGGCCCGCCCCGAAAGACGACGAGAGTGACGATAGGCCAGCCACGAACTGGCCAGGCTGGCACCGCGATACACGCCAAATTCGTAATAATCCCCCCCCAACTGGGTGGCGGAGGTATACAGCCAGGCGCGCGCCAGAGCACCGTGCACGTCGTTGCGCTGCAGGTGCCAGCGCACCCGTAACTTCCAGTAGGCAAGCCGGATCTTGTCCAGAGTCGTCAACACAGGTGATCTCCCGTCAGGCGATGGCGTTCAGCGGCGGCGCCAGGTTTCGAAACGATAGGCCGGGGTACTCTCGCTGGCCTCGTGCTCCTCGCACTCGCAGCGACACCAGTCATCCTCGGTGAAAGCGGGAAACCAGGCGTCGCCTTCGGGTTGCAGTGCGACGCGGGTCAGGTACAGACGCTCGGCCAGGGACAGGCCCTGCTCGTAGAGCTGGGCGCCGCCAATCAGCATCACTTCCCCCACGCCCTGCTCGCCGGCCCACTGCCCGGCACGGGCCAGGGCCGTGTCCAGCGAGGCAAATACCTCAGCCCCGTCCAGTTGCAAACCGGCCTGGCGGCTGACCACCAGATTGAGCCGGCCCGGCAGGGGTCGCCCGAGCGAATCCCAGGTCTTGCGGCCCATGATGATCGGCTTGCCGAGGGTCATGGCCTTGAAGTGCTTGAGGTCCGCCGGCAGGTGCCAGGGCAGTTGGTTGTCGCGGCCGATCACGCGGTTTTCCGCGAGGGCGGCGATCAGGCAGAGAGGTAGAGGCTTGTTCATGGTGGCGAGGATACCGATTGGCAGGTCCTCAGGCCACCTGGCTACTGCCCGGCCGCTTGCCGACTACCTGGTTGCGTCCCTGCTCCTTGGCCAGGTACAGCGCGACATCGGCGAGGCGCAGGGCATCCGCCAGCCCCTGGTGGGGCTGCGGCACCAGCCAGGCCAGGCCGATGCTGAGCGTCACCACCGGTGCCACGGCAGACGCCGCATGGGCCAGGGCCAAGCCCTCCACTTCGGCGCGCAACTGCTCCAGCAGGCGCAGTACAGCCGCCTCATCCAGGCCGTACCAAAGACCGACGAACTCCTCGCCGCCATAGCGCGCGGCCACATCCAGCGGGCGCCGCGCATGAGAGCCCAGCACCTGGGCCACGGCACGCAGCGCTTCGTCACCGGCGCTGTGGCCATAGTGGTCGTTGTAGTGCTTGAAGAAATCCACATCCATCATCGCCACGGCAATCGGCTGCCCCTCGCGCTGGGCATGACGCCAGCCGGCTTCGGCGCGTTCGCCGAAGGCACGGCGGTTGAGCAGACCGGTGAGCGGATCCTTCTCCGCCAGGTCCTGCAGCAAGCCCAGGGCCAGGAAGTTCTGCCGGGTGGCGTACTCGAGGAAGTAGCAACCGACCGAGCCGATGACGTTGGCGGTGGCCAGAAAGAACAGGTTGTACAGCAGCACCTCTGCATCCAGGCCGCTGATCAGCTCTACCGCCAGGTAGGCGAGGAACGTCAGCCAGCCGCACAGCGATGCCACGGCGAAACGCAAACCGGTGAGGAAATAGAAGAACACCGTGGCCAGGATGATGCCCTCGTAGGGCAACGGAAACGCATGAGCCCTGGCCACCCAGATAATCCCCGCGATCCCCAGCCCGCAGACCAGCGCACACAGGCCGCCAAGCACTTGCAGGTAGGGATGCAGTCGCTGGCGGTAGGTCGCCAGCCAGGTCAGCAGCAGCGTCGGCCCGATCAGCCCGAGACGGATGCCCAGCACGCCAGTACGCACCTCCGGTGGCAGGCTGATGGAGTCCAGCACGGCGAAGGCCAGGAACAGCACGATGGCCACCAGCAACGCCCAGCGCATGCGCAGCAGGAATACCCCGGCGTGATAGCGGTTGTACGCAGCCTCCAGTTCGTCGTCGAAACGCAGGGTGCGGAAACCCTCGCGCATCTGGCGCAGGTAGGGCGAGTCGCGATTGACCCAATCCAGGGGTGGCAGCTTCATGGCGGCGTTCTTGTCCTTGTTCTAGCCAAAGCCTAGCCGCAGCCGGCCGCACACCACAACTCGGGCACTCCCCCGGGGCGCGGTGCAGCGGTTATGCTTGAATCTCGACCCGCAAACGGAATGCCGCGTGACAGAGAGCTTCCCGCATCCCCGCTCGCGCCTGCAACGGCTCTGGCTGTGCGAAACCATCCGCCTGCGCGAAGAGCACAGCGGCCCGCTGGAGGACGGCGAGGCCAACCGCCTGGCGCGCCAGGCCGGCGGCCAACTGGCCGCGCGCATCGAGGCGCGTGCCCTGTTCCTCGCCACGCGCGACGGCCAGGCCAGTGCCCTACAGCACTGGCTGCAGGGCGCGCGTCTGGCGCTGCTGGCGTTGCTCCTGCTGGCCCTGACCGGTGGCGCCAGCCTGGCCTTGGCCGCCCTGGGCGAAGGCGACACCATCAACCTGTTCTGGGCCCTGGGCAGCCTGCTCGGCCTGCACCTGCTGAGCCTGCTCGGCTGGCTGCTAGGTATGCTCGCCGCAGGCGAACACCAGAGCGCCCTGGGCCGCCTGTGGCTATGGCTCAGCGAGAAACTGGCGCGTGACGCCGCCGCGGCGCAGCTGGGGCCGGCCCTGGTTCTGCTGCTGCAGCGCCAGCGCCTCAACCGCTGGCTGCTCGGCGCGCTGGTGCATGGTCTGTGGCTGCTGGCGCTGGGCAGTGCCCTGGTGATGCTGCTGCTTCTACTCAGCACCCGCCGCTACGGTTTCATCTGGGAGACCACGCTGCTCTCGGCCGACACCTTCGTCGCCCTCACCCACCTGCTCGGCTCATTGCCCGCGCTGCTGGGTTTCCCCCTGCCGGACGTCGATACCATCCGCGCCAGCGGCACCGCCGCGCTGGCCGACGAGGCTACCCGCCACACCTGGGCCGGCTGGCTGCTCGGCGTACTGCTGGTGTTCGGCCTGCTGCCGCGCGCCCTGTGCCTGCTGCTGTGCCTGGGCTGTTGGCAACGCGGCCGGGCACGCCTGGCGCTGAACCTGAACGACCCGGCCTACCGCCTGCTGGCCGAGCGCCTGCAGCCACACAGCGAGCACCTCGGGGTGATCGATGCCGCCCCTGCCGCCCTGCCGCAAAGCCATGCCGGCAGCCAGCTGCAGGCCAGCAGCGGTGCCGTGCTGGTGGCCGTCGAGCTGGATGGCGCGCGGCCCTGGCCGCCGGCACTGTCGGCCGCGGTGGCCAACGCCGGCGTACTGGACAGCCGCGAGCAGCGCCAGCAGCTACTCGATCAGCTCGGTCGCTTCCCGCCGGCCCGTCTGGCGGTGGCCGTCGACCCGCGCCGCTCACCGGACCGTGGCACCCTGGCCCTGCTCGGTGAGCTATCGCGCACGGCCGGTGCCACGCGCATCTGGCTGCTGCCGCCCGCCCCGGGCGAAGCGCTGGACAGCCAGCGCCTGGGCGACTGGCACGAGGCCCTGCAGCGCCTGGGCCTGCGCTTCGCCGATGCCGCGCCGCTGGCCTGGCTGGAGACTGGTCATGACTGATCGCACCCTCTCCCCAGCCCTCGCCCATCAATGGGAGAGGGGGCAGTCCGTACATGCTGTGACCAGCTGGAGTCACCCCTCGCCCGCTGGCGAGAGAGGGGCCGAGGAAGAGGGCCGCAGATGACTAAGCCGCTGAAACTCGCCGTGGTCGGCCATACCAATGTCGGCAAGACCTCGCTGCTGCGCACCCTGCTGCGCGATGTCGGCTTCGGCGAGGTCTCGCACCGCCCCAGCACCACCCGTCATGTCGAGGGCGCGCGCCTGTCGGTGGATGGCGAGGCGCTGCTGGAGCTGTACGACACCCCCGGCCTGGAAGACGCCATCGCCCTGCTCGAGCACCTGGAGCGCCTGGACAGGCCCGGCGAGCGACTGGACGGCCCGGCGCGCATCGGTCGCTTCCTCGAGGGCGCCGAGGCGCGCCAGCGCTTCGAGCAGGAGGCCAAGGTGCTGCGCCAGCTGCTGGCCAGCGACGCCGGCCTGTACGTGATCGACGCCCGTGAGCCGGTGCTGGCCAAGTACAAGGACGAACTGGCGGTGCTGGCCGGTTGCGGCAAACCACTGCTACCGGTGCTCAACTTCATCCACTCCGCCAACCAGCGCGAGGACGAATGGCGCGACGCGCTGGCCCGCCTGGGCCTGCACGCGCGGGTCGCATTCGACACCGTGGCGCCGCCGCTGGACGGCGAGCGGCGTCTGTACGAAAGCCTGGCCCTGCTCATCGAGTCTGCCCGGCCGCAGCTGGAACGGCTGATTGCCGACCATGAGGCGCAGGCCGAAGCCCGCCGCCAGGCTGGCGCGCGACTGATCGCCGAACTGCTGCTCGATTGCGCCGCCTGCCGCCGTAGCGTGGCCGCGCAGCCACAGATCGAACAGGGCGAGATCGCCGCTCTGCACCAGGCCGTGCGTCAGCGCGAACAGCAGTGCGTGGAAGCGCTGCTGCGCCTGTACGCCTTCCGCCATAACGACGCCCGTGCCGCCGACCTGCCACTTACGGACGGGCGCTGGGGCGATGACCTGTTCAACCCGGAAACCCTGCGCCAGCTGGGGGTCAAGGTCGGCGGCGGCATGGCGGCCGGCGCCGCCACCGGGGTAGGCATCGACCTGCTGGTGGGCGGCGTCACCCTAGGCGCCGCCGCGCTGCTCGGCGCACTGGCCGGCGGCGGCCTGCAGACCGCGCGCAACTATGGCGGGCGCCTGCTCGGCAAGCTCAAGGGCCAGCGCGAGCTGACACTGAACGACAACCTGCTACGCCTGCTCGCCCTGCGCCAACGCCAGCTGCTCGGTGCACTGAACGCGCGCGGCCACGCAGCGACCAGCGCCATCCAGCTCGACCCCCTGGGCGACGACAGCTGGCGCGAGGGTAAGCTGCCCGAGGCATTACGCCGCGCCCGCGCTCACCCGGACTGGTCCTCACTCAACCCCGGCGCACGCCTGGAGCAGGTGGAGCGGCGCCAGCAGGTCGACGCGCTGGCCAGCGAACTGCAGCGCTAAGCCAGCACCCGCCGCGCCAGCGCCTCGATCCAGCCCAGGTCGACGGGTAGCCCCGGCACCTTGGCGGCCTCGTCCCAGCGACGCAGGCGCAGGATGTCGCCACACAGCGGGTCGCGCTCGAACGCACAGGCCTCGGCCTCGCTCATCGGTCCGCCCTGCCAGTCCAGGGTCTGCCGGCTGGCCAGGCTGAGCCCGGCCAGGTAGCCCGGCTCACGGGCACACAGATAGCGCTTGGCCGCAACATGACCGGCTACCAGGTCGCACAGCCGCGCGGGAAAGCCGAGGCTGCGCAGCCAGTGAGCACCAACCCGCTCATGCCCCTGGCGGCCCAGCTCGCCCATGCGGTTGTCGGCCGTCAGCGGCGCGCAGAAGTGCCCGACATCGTGGCAGAAGGCGGCGAGGACCAGCTCCTCGTCGGCGCCCTCCTGCCGCGCCAGCTCGGCAGCCTGCACCATGTGTTCCAGTTGGCTGACCGCTTCGCCGATGTAGTCGGCCTGGGCCTGCTCACGGCACACCGCCAGCAGTTGGTCGACCGCCGCTACCGGGGTCATGCCGGGCTGGCCTCGGGCCAGGCGGCTTCACCGAGCAACGCGGCGACCGTGCGCTCGCCCAGGCCGAGGCCGACGCTCATGCCCAGGCCGGTGTGCATCAGTACGGCGGTTACCCCCTCGGCGGCGCGCAACACGCTGAACGGGCCAGGGCCACGGGAGCCATACACACCCTGCCAGCGCTCCAGTACCTGCAGACGACTGCCCAGGGTGTGCTCGGCCAGGTCGATCAGCAACTGGTCGACCTCCTCCGCATTGAACGGCGCGGCGTCGCTGCCGTAGTCGTGGGAGTCGCCGATGATCAGCTCGCCGTAGGGCGTCGGACTGACCAGCAGGTGGATGCCGTGCTCCTCCAGCGCCGGGTAGTCGCGGCGGATCTCGGCCTGGATCGCTGCGGCCTCGGGCAGGTCGGCGAAGGCGCCATAGTGCACGCAGCTGAGGCCGGTGAGCACCGCGTGCTGCAGGTCCAGCGGCCGCTCCAGGCGAGCGCGCAGCATCTGCAGGCGACACACGGAGGGCTTGAGCGCGGCCATGGGTTCGGCCAGCAGGGTCTGGTAGTCGTGCCCGGAGCAGACCAGGATGTGCCGCGCAGTGAAGCGCCCGGCGGTGGTCAACGCGCTGCCGGGCTCGACATCGCGCACCAGGGTGGAGAAGTGAAACTCGACGCCAAGGCCGCGCAGATGGTCGACGATCTGTGGCAGCGCCTCACGCGAGTACAACTGCTGGTCGTCCAGCCCGTGCAGGGCGGCGCGGTGGTGGGCGAAGCGGCCACCGTACAGGCCGTCCAGGGCGACGCCGCGCAGCAGCTCCACGCGGTAGCCAAGCTCGCGCGCGCGGCCGGCGCAGAAGGCTTCGAGCATGGCCTCCTCGGCCTCGGTGCGAGCGAAGACCAGCGAGCCCTGCTGCTTCAGCGCCAGGCCGGCGGCCTTGCCCAGCTCGGCCCACAGGCCATGGGCCTGGCGCGCCAGATCGAGCATCGGCCCCGGCGCCTGGCCGGTGACCAGGGCCTGGCCGAAGTTGCGGATGGAGGCGCCGAGCGGCGTGGCGGTGCGCTCGAACACCTTGACCTTGAGGCCGCGCTTGGCGCCGGCCCAGGCATGGGCGAGGCCGAGCATGCCGGCACCGACGACCAGCAGGTCGCAGTCGGGTTGGCTCATGGGGAAACTCCTGAAAATTCTGCGGGCTGCTTATCTCCCTCTCCCTCTGGGAGAGGGCTGGGGCGGGCCGCGGAGGCTGAGGGGCTGATAGGCAGCTCGGTGCTGCCCGAAAAACCCTCACCCCCGCCCCCTCTCCCGGCGGGAGAGGGGTGACGCGGCTTACTGGGCGACCGGCTCGGATTTGCCGTCGTAGCGCTTGCGCCACTCGGCGAGGATGCGGTCGCGGTTTTCCGAGGCCCAGGTGAAGTCGTTCTTGATCAGGCGCTGCTCGTAGTCGGCCGGCAGTTCCTGGAAGCGCTCGGCGATGCCCGGCTGGGCCAGCACGGCGAAGTTGGCCTTGTACAGGTCCATGGCCTCGCGGCTGGAGGCGAAGTCGGCGAGCTTCTTGGCGGCGTCCAGCTGGTCGGTGCCCTTGACGATACCGGTGGCCTCGATCTCCCAGCCCAGGCCTTCCTTGGGCAGCACGATATCCAGCGGCGCGCCCTTGCGTTTGAGCTGCACAGCCGGGTACTCGAAGGAGATGCCGATCGGGAATTCGCCCGCGGCAGCCAGCTTGCAGGGCTTGGAGCCGGAATGGGTGTACTGGCCGATGTTGGCGTGCAGCTTGTCCATGTAGGCCCAGCCGCCGGGCTCGCCGAAGGTCTGCAGCCAGGCGCTGACGTCCAGGTAGCCGGTGCCGGAAGATGCCGGGTTGGGCATGACGATCTTGTCCTTGTACACCGGGTTGGTCAGGTCTTCCCACTTGGTCGGCTTGGGCAGGCCCTGCTTCTCGGCCTCGATGGTGTTGAAGCAGATGGTCGCGGCCCACACGTCCATGCCGACCCAGGCTGGCGGGTTGGCGGCGTCACGGTAGTTGGCGCCGATCTTGTCCAGGTTGGCCGGGGCGTAGGGCACCAGCATGTCCTGCTGTTTGAGAATCGCCAGGCTGGAGCCGGCCAGGCCCCAGACCACGTCGGCCTGCGGGCGATCCTTCTCGGCCAGCAGCTTGGCGGTGACGATGCCGGTGGAATCGCGCACCCACTTGATGCGGATGTCCGGGTGCTGCTTCTCGAACGCTTCCTGGTAGGGCTTGAGCTGCTCGACTTCCAGCGCGGTGTAGACGGTCAGCTCGGTGTTGGCCTGGGCCTGCAGGGTGCAGGCGGCGAGCAGGCCGGCGGCCAGGGCGGTGCGTTTGAACATGGTGGAGCTCCTGATGGTGTTGGCGTTGGTTGTTCGGTTGAAGAACGGTGTTCAGCAGGCCTGCGGGCTCTCGCCCCGGGCCAGGCGGGCGTTGATGTGGTCGATCACCGCGGGCAGTTCGGCGATGGTGTCGATCAGGTAGTGCGGGCGGCTGCCGCTGAACAGGTCGTCGATGCGCGTGCGCTCGGCGGCACGGCGCTCGGCCGGCAGCGCCTGGTAGTCGGCCCAGGAAAGGCCCAGGAAATTGCCGGAGAAGCGCAGCGCCACGGTCCACATGCCGGCGGCGCGGCCTTCGAGGATGCCCGGCTCGGTGTCATCGACCTTGACGCAGGCGGCAACGTCATCGAGGCCCAGGGCAATGACGTTGGCCAGGGCCTGGGCCGGGCTCGGCCGGCCCTTGGGCACCTCGTCGGTGGCGACTACGTGATCCGGGCGGTAACCGTTGGCGGCGGCCAGTTCGACCACCTTGCCCATCACCGCCAGCGGGTAGCCGGAGCAGCTGCCGATGCGCAGGTCACGCTCGCGCAGGGCGGCGATGGCTTCCAGCGCGCCGGGAATCAGCGCCGAGTGCTCGCCAACCTTGGCGATCTGCAGCGGCATGAAGCGTTCATAGATCGCCGTCACATCGGCGTCCGTCGGCAGGCGGCCGAAGCGGCGCTGGTAGCGCTCGGCCACGGCCGGCTGATCGCACAGGGTGCGGATGTGGTCCCACTTGCCCATGCCCATCGGCCCGCGCGCCTCCTCCAGGCTCAGCTCGATATCGAACTGGGCGAAGGCCTCGACGAAGATGCGCGTCGGCGCGAAGGAGCCGAAGTCAACCACGGTACCGGCCCAGTCGAGGATGGCGGCTTGCAGGCGGTCGGGGTGCTGGTAGCGCATGAGTGTTCTCCGAATGGTTAGTGGCCGGGCGCCGCACGCCAGGCCTGGGACCGGCGCAGCAAACCGCGCGAGGCCCCGGCCAGCAGCAGCGAAACGGCGGCGGACGTGAGCAGGATCAGGGTGGACATGGCGGCGGCGCCGCCGACGTTGCCGGCGTCGTCCATGTTCAGCACGGCGATGGCGGCCAGCAGACTGTCCGGGCTGTAGAGGAAGATCACCGCCGACACCGTGGTCATCGCCGAGACGAACAGGTAGCGCACGATGTCGAGCAGCGCCGGCAGGCAGATCGGCAAGGTCACCCGGAAGAAGTGGCGCAGCAGCGGCACCTTCAGCGAAAGCGCGGCGGCCTCGAACTCGCCGTCGAGCTGGCGCAGGGCAGCACTGGCGGTCATCTGCGCGGTGGTCAGGAAGTGCGCCACGGTGCAGATCACCAGCAGGGTCAGGCTGCCGTACAGGCCGTGCAGCGGGTTGGCCGGCAGGTTGAAGAAGAATACGTAGCCGAGGCCGAGAACCAGACCGGGCACCGCCATGGGAATGAAGCAGAGCAGGCGCAGCAGCTGGGTCAGCGGGCTCTGGCGAGTCTTCTCCAGCAGGTAGCTGCCGAGGAAGATCAGCACGCCGCCGAACAGCGCGCAGCAGGTCGCCAGCAGCAGGCTGTTGCGGTAGGCCAGCCAGCCGCCGGGCAGCTCGGAGAAGGCGTAGTGGTGCAGCGACAGCGACAGGTCATACGGCCAGAACTTGACCAGCGACGAGTACACCGCCATGCCGAACACCCCGAGCAGGCAGGCGCAGACCAGCAGCACCAGCAGCAGGAAGGCGCCATCGCGGCCACGACTGGGCTGCGGGTGGTAGACCTGGGCGCGACCGCCCATGGCCTCACGCTGGCGGCGGCGCAGCCAGAGGTCGACGGCGAAGCTGAGCAGCGCCGGCAGCAGCAGGAACAGGCCAATCAGCGCGCCGCGGCCGAACTGCTGCTGGCCGACCACCGCCTTGTAGGCTTCCAGGGCCAGCACCTGGTAGTCGCCACCGACCACCACCGGCACGCCGAAATCGGTGACGCACAGGGTGAACACCAGGCAGGCCGCGGCGAACACACCCTGGCGGCTGCCCGGCCAGGTGATGCTGCGAAAAGCGCGCCATCTCGATGCACCCATGCTTGACGCGGCGTCGAACAACCGCGCATCGGCCAGGGCCAGGGCGCTGAGCAGCACCATCAGCGCGTGCGGGAAGGTGTAGATGGCCTGACCGAGGACGATGCCCCAGAAGCCGTAGATGTTGTCCGTCAGCAGGTGGCGCAGCACGCCCTGGTTGCCGAACAGGTAGATCAGCGCGATGCCCGGCAGCATCGACGGCGCCAGCAGCGGCAGCAGCGAGATGCCACGCCACAGGCCCTTGCCCGGCACGCAGGTACGTTGCAGGGCATAGGCGAAGGCGTATGCCAGCGGCAGCACGATCAGTACCACGGCCAGGGCGCTCTTCAGGCTGTTGCCGAGCAGCCAGCGGAAGTTGGCGCTGGCCGCCAGCTCGCGTGCCGCGAGCAGCCCGCCGCCCTGCCCCGGCTCGCCGGCCAGGCCGCGCCAGAGCATGGCCAGCAGCGGCAGCAACACGGCGAGCAGCAGCAGCGCCAGCAGCAGCCACTGGCCGCCGCGCACGAACAGGCGGTCGGCCAGGTCGGCCGGCCAGCGCCGGGCCGCCATGGGCAACCGTTGCGAGGCGAGCGCTTCCATCAGGCAAATACCTGCAGGCTGCGCGGCGGCAGTGCTACCCAGATTTCGGCGCCGCTCAGGCGCGGCATGGATTCGGGCGCCAGCTCGGCGAGCAGCGCGTGCCCCGGCAACGCGTCCAGCTCGAAGCTCAGGCGGCAACGGTTACCGAGGAAGGTGATCTCGCGCATCTGCGCCGGGAACAGGTTGTCCTCGTGTACCGGCGGGTTGATCACCACCGCCTCGGGACGGCAGAACAGGCGGCCGCGTTCGATATGAGCGGCAGTCCGGGGCTGCTGGCCATGCAGACGCAGGCTGAGGTCGCCAACGCGGGCGTGCTCGCCATCGCGCTCGAACGGCAGCCAGTTGCCCTGACCGACGAACTCGGCAACGAAGGGCGTGGCGGGCGCGCGGTAGATGTCCCGGGGCGAGGCGTACTGCTCGACGCGACCGTGGTTCATCACGGCGATGCGGTCGGCCATCAGCATGGCCTCGTCCTGGTTGTGGGTGACCATCAGGGTGGTGATACCGAGCTGGCGCTGCAGGGCGCGCAGTTCGCCGCACAGATGCTCTCGCACGCGGGCGTCGAGGGCCGACATCGGCTCGTCGAGCAGCAGCAGCGACGGGCTCGGCGCCAGGGCGCGGGCCAGCGCCACGCGCTGCTGCTGACCGCCGGAGAGCTGCGCCGGGTACTTCTGCGCGCTACCGGCCAGGCCGACCAGTTCGAGCATCTCGCTCACCCGTGCGCGGATCGCCTCGCGGCCCTGGCCGGCCAGGCCGTAGGCGACGTTCTGCGCCACCGTCAGGTTGGGGAACAGCGCATAGGACTGGAACAGGATGCCGTAGTCGCGCGCCTGCGGCGGCAGGTCGGAGACGTCGCGCCCGGCGAAGCGGATGGCGCCGCCGTCCTGGCGTTCCAGGCCAGCGATGCAACGCAGCAGGGTGGTCTTGCCGCAGCCGGACGGGCCGAGCAGGCAGACCAGCTCTCCAGCGCCGATATCCAGCGATACACCGTCCAGCGCCTTGAAGGCGCCGAAGCCCTTGTGGATGTCGCGCAGCTGCAGATCGACGGTGGCCATGAGCGAACCTCGTGATGAATCGAACGAGGTTCATCCTGGGCACGCCGTGCTAAGGCTTTATGGCAGTTGGGCAAAAGCGGCCGATAGTGTCATCGGCGGATTTGGGTATGGCTCCCTCTCCCTCCGGGAGACGACTGCATGGATGCAGGAGGTAGGGCGACGCAGGAAGCCAAAGCCGAGGGTTGGGGCGGCCCGCGCAGGGTGAGGGAGGGGGACGAGTGGCCTGGAAAACCCTCACCCCTACGCGGGCCGCCCTGCCCCTCTCCCATGGGGAGAGGGGAAGCATTGCCTAGGCGCCTTCGCGGGCCAGGGCCAGGAAGGCCGCCGGCAGACGTGCGCTGCGGCGCTCCTTGAGGCAGTAGAGGTATTCCGGGATCAGCGGCGCGTCGTCCAGCTCGATCACCCGCAACGCGGGATTGTCCGGCACTTCGTGGCGGGCGATCACGCTGACGCCGATGTTGCGCAGCACGGCCTCGCGGATCGATTCGCGGCTGCCGATTTCCAGCACCGCGCCGGGCACGGTGCCCGTCTCCCGCAACATCTGTTCGGTCAGCACACGGGTGGTGGAACCGGCCTCGCGCACCAGCAGGCAGTGGCCGGCCAGGGCCGCCGGTGACAGGCGCTGCTGTGCCGCCAGCGGGTGGCTGCGGTGCACGGCCAGCACCAACGGGTCCTGGCCCAGCACCAGGCGGGTGAAGCGCGCGTCCTGCTCCAGCTGCGAGGAAGCGGCGAGGTCGACACGGTATTCCTCCAGCGCCTCGATCACCTGCTGCGAGTTGCCAATCTCCAGCGTCACCTGCACCTGCGACAGGCGCTCGCGGAAGCGTTTGACCAGGTCGAGTACGTAGTAGGGCGCGGTGGCGGCGATGCGCAGGCTGCCCTGCAGCTGGCCGCAGTTGCGCAGGAAGAACTCGATATCGGCTTCCTGCTGCAGCAACTGCTGCACCATCGGCAGCAGGCGCACGCCCTCGTCACTGAGGGTCAGACGGCGGCCGCCGCGGTAGAACAGCTCGACACCGTACTGCGCTTCCAGGTTACGGATCTGCGTGGTGACGGTAGGCTGGCTGAGGCCCAGCTTCTTCGCCGCCTGGGTGATGCTGCCCAGGCGGGCGACCATGTGGAAGGCCTTGAGTTCGGCCGCCAGCATGGCTTACACCGCGACCGGCGCGGGAATGTGCGGGTGGGCCTGGTAGTTCTGCAACTCGAAGTCCTCGAAGCGGAAGGCGAACAGGTCCTTCACTTCGGGATTGAGCTTCATGGTCGGCAGCGGCAGCGGCTCGCGGGTCAGCTGCAGGTCGGTCTGCTCGATGTGGTTGGCGTACAGGTGACAGTCGCCGCCGGTCCAGATGAAGTCGCCGAGCTGCAGGTCACAGACCTGGGCGATCATCATGGTCAGCAGGGCGTAGCTGGCGATATTGAACGGCACGCCGAGGAAAATGTCGGCCGAGCGCTGGTACAGCTGGCAGCTCAGGCGGCCCTCGGCGACATAGAACTGGAACAGGGCGTGGCACGGCGGCAGGGCCATCTGGTCGACCAGCGCCGGGTTCCAGGCCGAGACGATCAGGCGGCGCGAATCCGGGTTCTTCCTGATCATCTCGATCAGCTTGCTGATCTGGTCGATCGACTCGCCGTTCGGCGCCGGCCAGCTGCGCCACTGGTAGCCGTACACCGGCCCGAGGTCACCGTTCTCGTCGGCCCACTCGTCCCAGATGCGCACGCCGTTATCCTTCAGGTACTTGATGTTGGTGTCGCCCTGGAGGAACCACAGCAGCTCGTGGATGATGGATTTCAGGTGGCACTTCTTGGTGGTCACCAGCGGAAAACCATCGGCCAGATTGAAGCGCATCTGGTGGCCGAACACCGAGTAGGTGCCGGTGCCGGTGCGGTCGCTCTTGAAGGTGCCGGTCTCGCGCACCAGGCGCATCAGGTCGAGGTACTGTTTCATCTCAGCTCCGCTGAAGGGTCGCGGGCGCCTGGGCGCCCGGGCAAAACACGCATTTTAACCAAGTCGAGGCGGATTCAGGCCGCCGCCTGGCGGCGATGGGCCCAGACCATCAGGCCGATGCCGCCGAGGATCATCGGCAGGCACAGCACCTGGCCCATGGTCAGCCAGTTCCACGCCAGATAGCCGAGCTGGGCATCCGGCACGCGGACGAACTCGACGATGAAGCGGAACACCCCGTAGCAGGCGGCAAACAGGCCGGACACCGCCATGGTCGGGCGCGGCTTGCGCGAATACAGCCAGAGGATGAGGAACAGGGCCACGCCTTCGAGGGCGAACTGGTACAGCTGCGACGGGTGACGCGGGTCCGGCCCGCCATTAGGGAAGACCATCGCCCAGGGCACGTCGGAGACCTTGCCCCACAGCTCGGCGTTGATGAAGTTGCCGATGCGCCCGGCACCCAGGCCGATCGGCACCAGGGGCGCGATGAAGTCCATCAGCTGGAAGAAGCTCTTGTCGTTGCGCCGGCCGAACAGCCAGGTGGCCAGCATCACGCCGATCAGGCCGCCGTGGAACGACATGCCGCCTTCCCAGACGCGCAGGATCTTCAGCGGGTCGGCCAGGTAGGCGGACAGGTCGTAGAACAGCGCATAGCCCAGGCGGCCGCCAAGGATCACGCCCATGGCCACCCAGAACACCAGGTCGGAGAGTTTCTCCTTGCTCCAGGTCGGGTCGAAGTCTTTCAGCCGGCGGCTGGCCAGCAGCCAGGCGCCGCCAATGCCGACCAGGTACATCAGGCCGTACCAGTGGATTTTCAGCGGGCCCAGGGCGATGGCCACCGGGTCGATCTGCGGATAAGGCAGCATTCAAAACTCCTTAGATCAGGAAATTCACGCCCACGCAGAGCAACAGCAGGGCGAACAGGCGCTTGAGCAGGCGTGGCGACAGCTTGTGCGCCAGGCGCGCGCCGAAGCGGGCGAAGAACATACTGGTGATGGCGATACCGGCCATGGCCGGCAGGTAGACGAAACCGACGCTCCATTCCGGCAGCTGCGGCTCGCCCCAACCGATCAGCATGAAACTCAGGGCGCTGGCAGCGGCGATCGGCAGGCCACAGGCAGAGGACGTCGCCACCGCCTGCTGCATGGGCACGCTGCGCCAGGTCAGGAACGGCACGGTCAGCGAGCCGCCGCCGATGCCGAAGATCGCCGAAGCCCAGCCGATCACCCCGCCAGCGGCCGTCAGCCCCAGCTTGCCTGGGACCGCGCGACCGGCCTTGGGTTTCAACTCCAGGCCCATCTGGATGGCGATGACGATGGCGAACACGCCAATGATCTTCTGCAGCAGCGGCCCCTGAATGGCCGCGGCAGTGAGCGAGCCGAGACCGGCGCCGAGCAGGATACCGAGGGTCATCCAGGCGAAGACCGGCCACAGCACCGCGCCCTTGCGCTGGTGCTCGAGCACCGAATTGATCGAGGTGAATACGATGGTGGCCAGCGAAGTGCCCACGGCCAGGTGGGTCAGCACGGCCGGGTCGATGCCCTGGGCCGTGAAGCTCAGCACCAGGACCGGCACGATGATGATGCCGCCGCCGACGCCGAACAGCCCGGCCAGCACGCCGGCCGCTGCGCCGAGCAGCAGATAGAGCAGGAATTCCATGCACACCCCCGGAAACGAAGCGGCATGGTAACGGATGGCGTGCGACGCCTCCACTTGCCCCGGCGGATGCAGTAGGCTCGGCGCATACCCGAACCGGACCCCGACATGTGCCTGATCGTCTTTGCCTGGCGCCCCGAGCACCCACAACCGCTGGTGCTGGCGGCCAACCGCGACGAGTTCTATGACCGTGCCAGCCTGCCCCTGGCCGAGTGGCCGGATGTACCCGGCCTGTATGCCGGGCGCGACCTGCTGGCCGGAGGTACCTGGCTGGGCGTGACGGCCGGCGGCCGCTTCGCCGCGCTGACCAACATCCGCGACCCGCGCCAACCCAAGGGTGAACGCTCGCGCGGCGAGCTGCCGGTGCAGTTCCTGCGCGGCGATGCTGACGCCGCGGACTTCCTCGCCGAGCTACTGCCATGCCTTGATCAGTACAGCGGCTTCAACCTGCTGCTGGGCGATCGCCACGGGCTGTTCTTTCTCAACTCCGAGCGGGGCGAGGTTGAGCGTCTGCAGCCCGGCCTCTACGGTCTGTCCAATGCCGACCTGGACACGCCTTGGCCCAAGGTGCTGCGCGCCAGCTCCAGTCTCGCCGCGGCACTCGACGCCGCCGAGCCCCTGCAGCTGGTGGAGCTGCTGGCGGACCGCCAGCAACCTCCCCGTACGCTGCTGCCGGATACCGGCGTGGGCCTGGACTGGGAAATGTTGCTGGCCACCATCTTCATCGTCGGCCCCGGCTATGGCACCCGCGCCAGCACCGCCCTGGTGCTGCAACGCGACGGCGGTCTGGAGCTGCTGGAGCGCAGCTTCGACCGCAATGGCGAGCCCATTGGCGACGTCCGGCTGGCGTTGCCCTGAGCCTCAGCGCGGCGGCTGGCCGACCGTGAAGCGTGCACTGAGAATCCCCAGGCGCCGCGCCAGCTCGCGCAGCCGCAGGCTGTCGCCATCAAGCACGCCGGCGTCCTCGGCATTCTGCTCGGCCACCCGCTGCACCTCGCTCAGGTGTTGGCTAACTTCGGAACTGGCCTTGGCCTGCTCGTTGGTCGCCGCCGCGATCAGCGTGCTCATCTGGCTGATGGCCTCGATCTCCGCGACGATGGCCAGCAGCAGCTCGCCGGCCTGCCGGCTGTCCTCGACGCACCGCACCACGCCTGCCTGACTCTCCTGCATGGCACTGGCGGCCTGGCGGCTGCTGTGCTGCAGGCGAGCAATGATGTCCTGAATTTCCGCAGTCGAGACGGCCGTCTTCTGCGCCAGGTTGCGCACCTCGTCGGCCACCACGGCAAAGCCGCGTCCCTGCTCGCCGGCACGCGCGGCCTCGATGGCGGCATTCAGCGCCAGCAGGTTGGTCTGCTCGGCGATGGCGCGGATCACCTCCAGCACCCGGCCGATCTGTTGCGACTGCTCGGCCAGAGCCTGCACCTCGGCACCGGTGCCGTCGATGCGCGCCGCCAGACGGCCGATCTCCTCGGCACTCTGCTTCACCGCTGCGCGGCCCTCGGCCGCCTTGCTGGTGGCTGCCTCGGTGGCCAGTGCCGCCTGTTGGGCATGCCCGGCAACCTCGTCGATGGCCACGCTCATTTCATGCATGGCGCTGGACATCTGCGAGATTTCGCCCAGCTGGCGCCCGGAACCCTCGCGCAACTGGCGGGTGGCACGGGCCAGGCTATCGCCAGTCGCCGCCAGCCCCTGGGTATCCTCGACCACCTCGCCCACCATCGCCTCCAACTGGGCGAGGAAGTGATTGAAGCGCTGGATCACCGGTCCGACCTGACTGCCGCGCAGCCGCAAATCGATGCGCTCCTCCTCGGCCGTCAGCCCCTCGACCACCTGCAGCAGGGCCTCGCCTTCACGCGCCTCGGCATAGGCCTGGCGTGCCAGGTAGATGAGGATCGCGCTCTCCAGCACCACATAGAAGGCATGCAGCAGAATCACGCCCCAACTGCCCTGGGGCACCACGTACACACCCACACCCTGCTGTTGCAGAGCGAAGAAGGCCAGGTGATGGACGGCAATCAGGCCGGCGGCCAGCACGATCGGCAACCAGTCGCGGTAATAGACGAGGAAGGCCAGCAGCACGAAGATGCCAAAGTGCATCTCCAGCACACCCCCGCTCTGGTTGATGTGCAGGGCAGACATGACCATGAAGGCCAGCCCCACGCAGCAGCGCATCAGGCGACTGCCGGGTACCAGCGCGTAGAGCGCAGTCAGTGCCGCTGCGGTACCGCCGCCGACCAGCAGCGCCTGCCCCCAGGTACCGTGCCAGGCGGCCAGCCCGAGGGAATAGAGAAACATCAGCCACAGCACGGCCAGCATGATGCGGTCGGCACGGCGATAGTGGGCGTCGAGACTGAAAGCGGACGAATTCATGCACTCACCGGGGGTAGAGGCTCATCCTGAGCAAAAAACTGTACAAAACCAAAACACTGTACAGGAATTATAGCCCGATATCTTCTCCACACCCTGCCAGGGTCACTCGGGTTGCCAGTCGCAGAAGCAACCCACCGCCAGGTTGCTGTCAGCCTGCACCGAGCGCCCCGCCACCAGCGCCTCGAGGATCGGCTCGATGAAGCTGTTGCTGGATGTGCACAGGGCACCCTCGCTGTACGGGCCGAAGTAGGCGAGCCGGCCCTGCTGGTCCCAGATCGCCACCGCCGGGCTGGCTGCCAGGCTCTCGCTGCCGGGCAGCGCCGGCAGGGGCTGCAGCTGCTGCAGGTTGTCCGGCAGGCGGCCCTCGCTGCCGGCCTTCTGTACCGCATAGAACTGCACGCCACGCGGCGCGAACTGCTCGACCAGCTCGCCGAGGTGCTGCTGGTTGCCGACATTGCACGGGCAGGCCGGGTCCCAGAAGTGCACCAGGCGGATCGCCCCGGGCCCGGCCAGCTCCGCCGGAAGGCGCAGCTGGCTGCCGATGAACAGCTCGGTGCGCTCGTCGAACGGGCGGATATAGCGGGCCTGGAACCACCAGAAGGCGGCCAGCATGGCGGCCAGCCAGAGCAGTGCGAGGAGGCTGGCGATGATGATGCGGCGACGGGAATGCATGAGCGAAGACACGAAGAAAAGGGGCCTAGCTTGCCACGCCGCGCCCGACAGCTGAATATCGGCTGTCACCCACCCCAGCGAAGATGCCATGACCGCCATGCCCCAGTCCCTGCCAGAGCTCTTCCAGCCCGAGCGCCTGCGTGCCGGCCTGCGACCCTTGGCCGCGGCCCTGGCGGAGTCGGCGGACGAGGTCCTGGCCTACCAGCGCTACTACGGCCTGGACCTGCCGCAGCACGGTCGCGTGCATAGCCGCCTCGGCCGCTTCCAGAGCGACGGGCTGGACCTGGTGGCCCAGCTGTGGCTGCCGCCGGAGCCGAGGGCGACGCTGATCCTGCTGCACGGCTACTACGACCACATGGGCCTGTACCGCCACGTGATCGACTGGGCCCTGGGCGAAAACCTCGCCGTGCTGGCCTGCGACCTGCCGGGCCACGGCCTGTCCGCCGGGCCACGCGCCAGCATCGACGACTTCTCCGCCTACCAGCGCGCCCTGCTGGGACTGTTCGCCGAGGCCGCCAGCCTCGACCTGCCGCAACCCTGGCACCTGTGCGGGCAAAGCACCGGCGGCGCCATCCTGCTGGATTTCCTCCTGCTCGGCGATAAACGCCCGGAGCCTGGCGCCACCATTCTCCTGGCGCCGCTGGTCCGGCCGCGCGCCTGGGGTCTGTCCAAGCTCAGCTATCACCTGATCGGCCCGTTCCGCCGCGAGATTCCCCGACGCTTCTCGGAGAACTCCACCGATACCGCGTTCCTCGAGTTCCTGCGCCATCGCGACCCGCTGCAGCCACGCCACCTGCCGACCGCCTGGGTCGGCGCCCTGGCCCGCTGGATACCGCGTCTGGAGCGCGCGCCGCGCAGTCCCCTGAACCCGCTGGTGGTGCAGGGCGAGGACGACATGACGGTGGACTGGCGGCATAACCTGCAGGTGCTGCAGGACAAGTTCGACCAGCCGGAGATCCTGCGCCTGCCTGGCGCACGGCACCACCTGGTCAACGAGCACGAGGACATCCGCCGGCGTTACTTCGCCTTCCTCAGCGAGCGCCTGCGCTAATCACCCAGTAGCCCAGATGCAATCCGGGGGCGGCGCTGCCCGTGCACCGACGAGACTCGCCCACGCCGCTAGATGCCCTGCTGAGCCGGCTGCAGGTCGCCGCCGCTCTGGCCTGCCGCCAGCCCGGCGCGCAGCGCGGCCAGCGCGGCCTGGTAGTAAGCCTTGCCGCCGGCGGACTGGGCGAAGCTGACGAACTCGTCCAGCTCCGGGTCGGAAAGGTCGCGGTAGACATACAGCAGGGTGTTGTCGATATCGCCCTCGATCTGCTGCATCAGGCGCTCGCGCTGGCTCTGTACCAGCATCTGCGCCTGCTCGCCGCCGAACAGACCGGGCACCATCGAACTCAGGCTGTCGGCCGCCACCGAGGCCAGCGCCAGGCTGACCTCGGCGCCGGCGGCAGTGGCCGGCAGGGCCTGGGCCAGGTGACGAATCAGCAGGCGCCGGGTGGCGTCGGCCTCGACCCGGGGCAGGCCATTGGCATGCGCGGCCAGCTGGTCGCGCGCGGTGGCGCGGGTTTCGGCGGCGATGATGCGGCGCCCCAGCGGCGACTCGAAGAACTGCAGTGCCGGCTGCGGGTCGGCCAGGCTCATGCGCAGGGCCGCCAGGGCGCGCTGCTCCATGGCCGCCGGCGCGAAGCGCTGGTCGCTGTTGTTCACCAGCGCCTGGTAAACCGCCGGCGGCAGGCTGGCCTGGTAACGCTGCTGGGCCGCCTTGAGGGCCTCGCCGAAATGCGCGCGCTGCTCCGGCCAGCCGGCGCTCTGATAGAGCCGGGCATGATCGTCGGCGAGGACGGTGGCGCTGCACAGCAGCAGGAACAGAGCAAAGACGACGCGCATGGGGCACTCCTGTAGGGCGCGGCTATTGTAGGGGCGCGCGAGCGACGCTGGTAGAATCCCGCCATGCACGAGCAACTTCTCCAGCGGCACCTGCCGCAGATCATCGACGACCTGGCCGCACGCGGCTGGTCACGGCTGGACAACGTCCTGCCTGCCACTCTGACCCACGAACTGGCCGAAGAGTGCCGCAAGCGCGCCCGCGCAGGCGTCCTCAGCCCGGCCGGGGTCGGCCGCGGCCAGGGCCTGGCAGTGCGCGAGGGCATCCGCGGTGACAGCATCCAGTGGCTGGAACACGGCCAGAGCGCGCCGAGCGACGGCTACCTGCAGGCCATGGACGAATTGCGCAGCGCCCTCAACCAGGCCTTCTATCTCGGCCTGGAAGATTTCGAGTGCCACTTCGCCTGCTACCCGCCGGGCGCCTTCTACCAGAAGCACCTCGACCGTTTCCGCGACGATGACCGGCGCACTGTCAGTGCCGTGTACTACCTCAACGAGGCCTGGCAGGCCGAGCAGGGTGGCGCGTTGCGCCTGTACCTGGCGGACGATACCGAGCTGGACGTGCTGCCCACCGCCGGCACCCTGGTGCTGTTCATCTCCGCCGAGCTGCCCCACGAAGTGCTGCCGGCCACCCGCGAACGCCTGTCGCTGACCGGCTGGTTCAGGCGGCGCTGAAGCATGCTCCCCGCTTTCCCCGGGAGAGGGCGGCACTGTCACATGCGCTTTCAGTCACGGCGTAGGGCGGGTGCAACCCGCGCTGCCGATCGCGCGGGGTGCACCCGCCCTACGCGAACCTTGGAGGAATGATGGAAAAGCTGCTGGTCAGCCGTTGCCTGCTCGGCCACAAGGTTCGCTACGACGGCGGCGCCCACGGGCCCTACGATCTGCTGCAACGCTGGCAGGACGAGGGCCGCATCGTGCCACTGTGCCCCGAAGTGGCCGGCGGCCTGCCGACGCCACGCCCGCCGGCGGAAATTCCCGGCGGCCAGGGCGGCGCGGTGCTCGACGGGCGCCTGCCGGTGCTGACCGACGATGGCGCCGATGTCACGGCGGCCTTCGTCGCCGGTGCCGAGATCGCCCTGCGCCTGGCCCAGCAGCACGGTTTGCGGGTCGCCGTGCTCAAGGCGCGCAGCCCGTCCTGCGGCAACACGCACAATTACGACGGCCACTTCAACGGCACCCTGGTCGCCGGCGAGGGCGTCACGGCAGCCCTGCTCAAGCGCCACGGCGTCCAGGTGTTCAACGAGACCCAGCTGGCCGAGGCGGCTGCCGAACTGGCCCGCCTGGAACAAGGCGACGACTGACCCGGCGCCAGGCGCCGTAGCGCCTAAGGTCAGAGCAGGACCCTCTACGCACAGGAGCCTGCCATGCGTCCATTGCTACTGCCCCTGGGGCTGACCGCCCTGCTCTGCTCGCTACCCGTCCTGGCCCCGGCCGACAATTCGGTGCCCCAGCTCCCCGCGCCGGAAGGCGCCCAAGTGTATTTCATCACGCCGCAGGATGGCGCCACCGTCGGCCAGACCTTCACCGTCAGATTCGGCCTGAAAGGCATGGGCGTGGCGCCGGCCGGGATTGATGTGCCCGCGACCGGGCATCATCACCTGCTGGTGGATGTCACCACGCTGCCACTGCTGGATGCGCCCCTGCCGGCGACCGAACAGATTCTGCATTTCGGCAAGGGCCAGACGGAAACCGAGCTGACCCTGCCGCCGGGCACCCACACGCTGCAGCTGCTGATCGGCGACAAACACCACGTGCCGATGGACCCGCCAGTGATCTCCGAGAAGATCCGGATCACCGTGCAATAGCAGCCACGACCGTGGCTCGGACATTCCCTCTCCCCGGCGGGGAGAGGGCTAGGGAGAGGGGCCGCAACAGCCATCTCCCCTGCCCCTCTCCCGTAAACGGGAGAGGGGAGCCATCCACGCCGCTGCCGACCTGCCAGGGGTCCTGGAGGTCAACGTACCTGCGGTGCGGTCAGCTTTTCCAGCAGCGCCGCCTGGGCGTTGCGCGGGTTGGCGTTGCCGAACGGCGTGATGCGCTGGTAGCGACCATCCGGCTGCAGCAGCCAGGCCTGGGTGTTGTCGGTGAGGTAGCTTTCCAGCTCCTTCTTGACCCGGGTGATGAGCTTCTTGCCCTCCACCGGGAAGCAGGTCTCCACGCGCTTGTCGAGGTTGCGCTCCATCCAGTCGGCACTGGAGAGGAACAGCTGCTCGTCGCCACCGTTACCGAAGTAGTAGATGCGGCTGTGCTCAAGGAAGCGACCGACGATGGAGCGCACCTGAATGTTGTGCGACACCCCCGGAACCCCCGGACGCAGGCAGCACATGCCGCGCACCACCAGGTCGATGCGCACGCCCATCTGGCTGGCCTTGTACAGCGCGCGGATGATCTTCGGATCGGTCAGCGAGTTGACCTTGGCCATGATGTGCGCCGGCTTGCCTTCGCTGGCGAACTGCGCCTCGCGGGCGATCATGTCGAGCAGGGTCTTCTTCAGGGTGAAAGGTGCGTGCAGCAGCTTCTTCATGCGCAGGGTCTTGCCCATGCCGATCAGCTGGTTGAATAGCTTGGACACGTCCTCGCCGAGCGCCTCGTCGGCGGTCAGCAGGCTGTAGTCGGTGTACAGGCGGGCATTGCCGGCGTGGTAGTTGCCGGTGCCGAGGTGCGCGTAGCGGCGCAGCTCGCCATTCTCGCGGCGCAGGATCAGCATCATCTTGGCGTGGGTCTTGAAGCCGACCACGCCGTAGATCACCACCGCGCCGGCAGCCTGCAGGCGGCTGGCCAGCTGCAGGTTGGACTCCTCGTCGAAGCGCGCGCGCAGCTCGATCACTGCGGTGACTTCCTTGCCGTTACGCGCAGCATCCACCAGCGCATCGACGATCTCCGAGTTGGCCCCGGAGCGGTACAGGGTCTGCTTGATCGCCAGCACGCTGGGGTCCTTGGCGGCCTGGCGCAGCAGGTCGATCACCGGGGTGAACGACTCGAAGGGGTGCAGCAGCAGGATGTCCTGCTTGCCGACCACGTTGAAGATGTTCTCGGCGTTCTGCAGCAGCTTGGGGATCACCGGGGTGAAGGGCGCGTGCTGCAGCTCCGGGTGGCTCTCCAGCCCGGTGATGCTGAACAGGCGGGTCAGGTTGACCGGGCCGTTGACCCGGTACAGCTCGTTCTCGGAGAGGTTGAACTGCTTGAGCAGGAAGTCCGCCAGGCTCTTGGGGCAGGTGTCCGCCACTTCCAGGCGCACCGCGTCGCCGTAGCGGCGGCTGAACAGCTCGCCACGCAGGGCGCGCGCCAGGTCTTCCACATCCTCGGCATCCACCGACAGGTCGGCGTTGCGGGTCAGGCGGAACTGGTAGCAGCCCTTCACGCTCATGCCGTGGAACAGGTCGTCGGCGTGGGCGTGGATCATCGAGGAGAGGAAAACGTAGTTGTCGCCGGGGCCGCCGACTTCTTCCGGCACGCGAATGATGCGCGGCAGCAGGCGCGGCGCCGGGATGATGGCCAGGCCGGAGTCGCGACCGAAGGCATCGACGCCTTCAAGCTCGACGATAAAGTTGAGGCTCTTGTTCACCAGCAGCGGAAAGGGGTGCGTCGGGTCGAGGCCGATCGGGGTGATGATCGGTGCGATCTCGTCGCGGAAGTAGCGACGCACCCAGGTCTTCAGCTTGGTGGTCCAGTAGCGGCGGCGGATAAAGTTGATCTGGTGCTTGGCCAGCTCCGGCAGCAGCACGTCGTTGAGCAGCGCGTACTGACGCTCGACCTGCTCGTGGGCGATCTCGGAGATGCGCGCCAGCACCTGGCTCGGCAGCAGGCCGTCGGCACCGGCCTGTTCGCGGGCGAAGTTGATCTGCTTCTTCAGGCCGGCAACGCGGATCTCGAAGAACTCGTCGAGGTTGCTGGAAAAGATCAGCAGGAACTTCAGCCGCTCCAGCAGCGGGTAGGACTCGTCCAGCGCCTGTTCCAGCACGCGGATATTGAACTTCAGCTGTGACAGCTCGCGGTGGATGTACAGGCTGCTGTCATCCAGGCCCGGAATCACCAGTGCCGGCGCTGTCGGTTCGGCAACGGGCGCCACCTCGGCGGCGACCTCCACCGGCACGGGCGGTTCGACCTCGAGCTGGGCGTCGACGATCTGCTTGTTGCTGAGTCCCTCGGTGTTCATGTCCTGCTTCCCTGGGGCGCTTCAGCGCCCCGCTTTCAAGAGTTCTGCCGCACGCACGGCGAAGTAGGTGAGGATGCCATCAGCGCCGGCGCGTTTGAAGGCCGTCAGCGATTCGAGAATCACCGCCTCGCCCAGCCAGCCGTTCTGGATGGCCGCCATATGCATGGCGTACTCGCCGCTGACCTGGTAGGCGAAGGTCGGCACCTTGAAGGCGTCCTTAACCCGCCAGACGATGTCCAGGTAGGGCATGCCCGGCTTGACCATGACCATGTCGGCGCCTTCGGCGAGGTCGGCGCCCACTTCGTGCAGGGCCTCATCGCCGTTGGCCGGGTCCATCTGGTAGCTGGCCTTGTTGGCCTTGCCCAGGTTGGCGGCGGAGCCGACCGCGTCGCGGAACGGGCCGTAGTAGGCGCTGGCGTACTTGGCCGAGTAGGCCATGATGCGCACGTTGGTGTGCTCGGCCAGCTCCAGGGCCTCGCGGATCGCCTGGATGCGCCCGTCCATCATGTCCGACGGCGCCACCACCTGGGCACCGGCCTCGGCGTGCGACAGGGCCTGCCTGACCAACGCATCGACGGTCACGTCGTTCATCACGTAACCCTCGTCATCGAGGATGCCGTCCTGGCCGTGGGTGGTGAAGGGGTCCAGGGCCACGTCGCTGATCACCCCCAGCTCGGGGAACTTGGCGCGCAGCGCGCGGATGGCGCGCTGCGCGATGCCGTCCGGGTTCCAGGCCTCGGCGCCGTCGAGGGATTTCTTCTCCAGCGGGGTCACCGGGAACAGCGCCAGCGCCGGAATGCCCAGCGCCACCCAGTGCTCGGCTTCCTTGAGCAGCAGGTCGATGGACAGGCGCTCGACGCCGGGCATCGAGGGAATCGCCTCACGGCGGCCTTCGCCATCGAGAACGAATACCGGCAGGATCAGATCATCGACACTCAGGCGATGCTCACGCACCAGGCGGCGGGAGAAATCGTCACGACGGTTGCGGCGCAGGCGGGTAGCGGGGAACAGGCGATTGGCGGGGGTAAAGCTCACGACGGACTCCAGAACCCGCACGGCGGGCGAGTGTGACAGGTATAGCCGACCATTATGACCAAATAATGACTGTCACACCCAGACTGCGACGGGCAGCCGCAGTTCCCTTCAGGCCGGCTGTGCCTGCGCCTGCCGCGGCCACAGCAGCCAGGCCAGGCTGGCCAGGCTCCAGGCCGCCAGCAACCACCACACCAGCATGCCGCCCCCCACCAGGCCCACCTGCTGGGCCCAGAGCAGCGCGGGCAGGTTCAGCGCCAGGCGCAGCAGCTCCAGGCCGCGGGCAAAGGGGCGGTTCTCCAGCCAGATTCCGATGGCATAAAGGCCGAAAGCCACCCACAGCCAGGCGCCTGCGATCACGTCCAGTGTGTGCTGCCCCGCCACCGCCACCAGCCAGCTGGTGCCCAGCACGTAGCTGGTGAACTGCAGCGCGGCATAGACCTTCGGCCCGCGCGCCAGCGGTACCTCGAACTTGCGGAAGCTGGCCAGATCCGGCTTGTCCAGCGGATAGCGCGCCGCCACATCGGCCGGGCGCCAACCGGTGGGCATGAACCAGATGCGCAGCCTGTCCCACCAGGAGCCGGCACGTACCGCGTCGCGCCACAGCTGCACGTAGAACTGCAGGTTGGCCCACAGCGGGTTCCAGCTGCGCAGCGGCGTGGTCACGCCGAACACCACCGGCTGCTCGTCCAGTTCCTCCTGGAAGGTGCCGAACAGGCGGTCCCAGAGGATGAACACGCCGCCGTAGTTGCGATCCATGTACACCGGGTTCTGCGCATGATGCACGCGGTGGTTGGATGGCGTGACGAAAAACCATTCGTACCAGCCCAGCTTGGGCACGTGGCGGGTATGCACCCAGAACTGGTACAGCAGGTTGAGCGCGGCGACCGTGACGAACACCAGCGGCGGCACGCCGGCCACGGCCATCGGCAGGTAGAAGATCCAGCTCAGCAGAAAACCGGTGCTGGTCTGGCGCAGGGCGGTGGACAGGTTGTAGTCCTCGCTCTGGTGATGCACCACGTGTGAGGCCCAGAAGATGTTGCGCTCATGGCCAATGCGGTGGTTCCAGTAGTAGCAGAAGTCGTAGAAGACGAAGGCCAGCACCCAGACCCAGGGCTCGTCCGGCAGCACCGTGAGGTGCAGGTGCTCGTAGGCGAAGGCGTAGCCAAGTACGACAATCGCCTTGCCCAGCAGGCCGCTGGCCTGCGACAGCACGCCGGCGCTGAGGCTGTTCAGCGAGTCCGCCAGGCGGTAGGTGCTGACCCCGCGCACGCGGTCGACAACTAGCTCGAGGGCGATCAGCAGGAAGAAGAAGGGAACGGCGAGCAGGATCAGGTTCATGGTTCGGCACTGCGCAGGTTGACCTAAGCTGATCCTATGCCTGCCCCGCCGGATGCTCGCGGCGGCGAATGCCAGCCCAAGTGGCATTTGGCGACATGCCACTGCTCGACGCTCGCCCCGGCAATCGGCGAAACTGGCGAGCAGTCCCCTTGCCTGGCTATTGGAGAACAGCATGCACAAACGAGTCGCGGTCATCCTTTCCGGCTGTGGCGTCTACGACGGCGCGGAAATCCACGAGAGCGTGATCACCCTGCTGCGCCTCGACCAGCGCGGCGCCCAGGTGCAGTGCTTCGCCCCCAACATCGCGCAGATGCACGTGATCGACCACCTCACCGGCGCCGAAATGCCGGAGAGCCGCAACGTGCTCACCGAGGCCGCGCGCATAGCCCGTGGCGACGTGATGGACGTACGCGAACTGAAGGCCGAGCAGTTCGACGCGCTGATCCTGCCCGGCGGTTTCGGCGTGGCCAAGAACCTCTCCAACTTCGCCCTGGAAGGTGCCGGCTGCAGCGTGCAGCCCGATGTGCTGGCCGCTGCCCAGGCCTTCGCCCAAGCCGGCAAGCCGATCGGCCTGATCTGCATCGCCCCGGCCCTGGCGGCGAAGATCTATGGCGAAGGCGTCACCTGCACCCTGGGCGCCGCCGACGATCCTGCCGTGGCAGGCCTCACCGCCATGGGCGGCCAGCACGTCGAGTGCACGGTCGAGGACATCGTCGAAGACAGCGCGCGCAAGCTGGTCAGCACACCCGCCTATATGCTGGCCGAGTCCATCGCCCAGGCCGCCGCCGGCATCAACAAGCTTGTCGACCGCGTCCTGGAGCTGGCCCAGGCGCACTGACAGGCCGTTCCGGCCATTGTGCGCGGCGTCCCCGCCGCGCCCCTGGCCAGTAGCAGCGTCCTGCGGCAGCGTGTGCGCCACAGTCGAGCCGCAGGAGCGCAGCATGAGCAAACCGGTCTTCCAGCTATCCGAGGAACAGCGCCAGGGCGTGGAAGCCTTCTTCCAGCGCATCCCCTTCAATCAGGTGCTGGGCATCCGCATCGACGAGCTGAGTGGCGACCGGGTGGTGATGAGCCTGCCGATGAAGCCCGAGCTGATCGGCAACTTCGTCCACGGCATTCTCCACGGCGGGGTGATCTCCTCGCTGCTGGACGTCGCCGGCGGCGCCATGGCGCTGATCGGCGCCTTCGACAAGCACCAGCACCTGAGCCAGCAGGAGCGCATGCAGCGCCTGTCCAAGCTGGGCACCATCGACCTGCGCGTGGACTACCTGCGCCCCGGCCGCGGCCAGCTGTTCACCGCCACCGCCGTGCTGCTGCGCTCAGGCAACAAGGTGGCCGTGGTGCGCAGCGAACTGCACAGCGACGACGGCACTCTGGTAGCGGTGGGTACCGGCACCTATCTGTGCGGGTAGGCCGTCATATTTGCTGATATCCACGCCCCCTCTCCATCCGGGAGAGGGCTGGGGTGAGGGTGCCGCAAGCGACTCGGTGCAACAGGCAACACTCTCTCCCCCTATCCCAAAGGGAGAGGGGAGCAGTAGCTACCTCATCAGGCGGGTCAGAATGCGGTCCAGCGAATTGGCGAAGGCCTGGCGGTCCTTGTCCGAGTAGGCCGCCTGGCCGCCGCCCATCTGCCCCTGCTCGCGCAGGTCGGTGAACAGGTTACGTATCGCCAGACGCTCACCCATGTTGCGCTCGTCGAACTCGCGGCCGCGCGGATCGAGGGCCGCCACGCCCTTCTTCACCAGGCGGTCGGCCAGCGGGATGTCGCTGCAGATCACCAGCTCGCCGGGCACGGCGTGCTCCACCAGATGATCATCCGCCGCGTCCGGGCCGCTCGGCACCACCACCAGCTTCACGCAGGCAAAGTTCGGCCGCGCCACCGCCTGGCCAGCCACCAGCACCACCTCGAAGCCGCGCTTGAGGGCGAACTTCACCACCTGGTCGCGGGCCAGCCGGGGGCAGGCGTCGGCGTCGATCCACACACGCATGTTTTGACAATCCTCGGGGAACAGCGACTAGTATGCCCGAGCCCATCAGGCTATCGACAATACAGGCGACTCCATGCAGTTCTGGCAACGCATCGAAGAACCGGCCCAGGTGCTTGTCGCCGGAGCCAGCCGCGGTATCGGCCTGGCGCTGACGACGCAGCTGCTGGAACGTGCCGAGGTGGCCAGGGTGTTTGCCGTGGCGCGTCACGCCCCGGCCAGCGCCGATCTGCTGGCCCTGCAGGCTCGCCATGGTTCGCGCCTGCAGCTGCTGGCCTGCGACCTGCGCAACGAAGCTGCCGTGGCCGCGCTGGCCAGCCAGCTGCTCGCGCAAACGGCACGCCTGCACCTGCTTCTGTGCAGCGTCGGTATTCTCCAAGAGGATGCTGCACGCGCCGAAAAGAGCCTGACACAGCTCAGCCTTGAAGGACTGATGGCCAGCTTCAACAGCAATTGCTTCGCCCCCATCCTGCTGCTCAAGCACCTGCTGCCACTGCTGCGCGGCAAGCACCCCTGCAGCGTGGCGGCCCTTTCAGCCAGGGTGGGTTCGATCGGCGATAACCGCCTGGGAGGCTGGTACAGCTACAGGGCCAGCAAAGCGGCACTCAACCAGCTGCTGCACACAGCCAGCATCGAACTCAAGCGGCTCAACCCGCAGAGCTGCGTACTGAGCCTGCACCCCGGCACCACGGACACGGAGCTGTCGCGCCCATTTCAGGCCAAGATCGCCGCAGACAGCCTTTTCAGCCCCGAGTTTGCCGCCCGCTGCCTGCTGCAGCAGGTGGCCGAACATGGGCCGGAAGACAGCGGCAGCTTCTGGGCCTGGGACGGACAGCAGATTCCCTGGTAGATCAGGCGGCACGCCGCACGGTCGCGAGCAGCGCCGCGGCGGCCACGAACAGGCCGCCAAAGGTGCGGTTGAGGATGCGCTGCTGACGCGGCGAACGCAGCGCGCGCAGTACCCGCGCGGCCAAGCCGGTGTAGCCGGCCATCACCACCAGATCGACCGCGACCATGGTGGCGGCCATCAGCAGGTACTGGACCAGCAGCGGCGCCTTGGGATCGAGGAATTGCGGCAGCACGGCGAGGATGAAGATGATCGCCTTGGGATTGCTGGCGTTGACCAGAAAACCGCGCAGCACCAGGGTCAGCGGGCGCCCCAGGGGACGCTCGCCTTCACCGGCGGCGATTTCGCCGGGCGCGGCGACCCACTGCTTCCAGCCGAGGTAGACCAGGTAGGCCACGCCGAACCACTTGATCAGGTTGAAGGCCAGCTCCGAGGTGGCCAGCACGGCACCGAGGCCGGCGGCGACCACGGCGATCTGCATCAGCAGCGCCAGTTGCAGGCCCAGCGCATTCCAGTAGCCACGCCAGAACCCGTATTGCAGCCCAGCGCTCATCGAGGCCACCGCACCGGCACCCGGCGACAGGCTGATCACCCAACAGGCGACGAAGAAGGCGAGCCAGGTTTCCAGAGTCATGGACAGTTACCTCGACAACAAAAGGCGGGCAATCAGCCTACTCCCGCCCTCCGGTCAGCGCCAGCGACGCACCGACTTCTGGAAAAACAGGCTATTCGGCACCTGGATCAGCGCATTGGCTGCCTCCGGGTCCTCCAGGGTGGTGTAGAACAGGTTGATCGCCATCACCCGCCCCTTGACCCCGGGCTTGTCGGCGCTGTCGATCACCTCGACGGTGTCACCGATGCGGAACGGCCCCATGCTGAAGATCAGCAGGGCGCAGAACATGTTGGAGAGCACGCTCCAGATGGCGAAGAAGGCCACCGCGGCCACCGCGACGAAGCCGGTCAGCGCCGTCCATAACACCTCGGCGGACACGCCCAGGCGCTCCAGCACCAGCATCAGCGCGCTGCCCATGATCAGCCAGCGCAGCAGGCCGCGCAGCGGCAGCCACAGCTCGGTCGGCAGCGCCGCGTAGCGCTCGCCAAGGCGGGTGATACCGCGCCCAACCAGGCGCTGGACGGCCCAGGCCAGGAGCAGGATCAGCAGCACCTGCCCGGCCAGAATCAGCGGCTCGCGCCAATCACTGAGCACTGCCAGCTGCTCCATCACTCGCTCTCCTCCAGTTGCTGCTGCAGCGCCTCCAGGGTTTCCAGGGCCTCCAGCCAGGTCTCCTCCAGCTCGGCCTCGCGGGCCTTGAGTGCGGCCTGCTCGGCCAGCAGCTCACGCAGCTCGTCCTTGCGCGCGGACTCGTACAGGCCGCTGTCGCCAAGCTTGTCTTCGACGGCGGCGAGCTTTTCCTGCAGCTTGCCCAGCTCCTGCTCCAGCTTGTCGGCCTGTTTCTTGTGCGGTGCCAGCTGCTGGCGCAGGGCGGCAGCAGCCTGACGCTGGGCGCGCTTGTCGGTCTTGTCCGCGGCCGGCGCGGCGCTGCTTTGCGGTTGCTGACGGGCACGGTAGTCGACCAGCCAGCGCGCGTAGTCATCGAGGTCGCCCTCGAAGGGCTGGATACGCCCGTCGGCCACCAGCAGGAACTCGTCGGTGGTGCTCTTGAGCAGGTGACGGTCGTGCGAGACCACCAGCACGGCGCCGGCGAAATCCTGCAGGGCCATGGTCAGGGCCAGGCGCATTTCCAGGTCGAGGTGGTTGGTCGGTTCGTCGAGCAGCAGCAGGTTGGGCTTCTGCCAGGCGATCAGGGCCAGGGCCAGGCGCGCCTTCTCACCACCGGAGAAATTGACCACCACTTCGTCGCAGCGCGGGCCGCGGAAGTCGAAGCCGCCGAGGAAGTCGCGCAGGGTCTGCTCACGCTCGCCCGGGGCAATACGCTGCAGGTGCAGCAGCGGGCTGGCCTTGGCATCGAGCGAATCGAGCTGGTGCTGAGCGAAGTAGCCGATGGCCAGGTTCTCGCCACGCGCCAGGTTGCCACCGAGCACGGCGAGGTCACCGGCCAGGGTCTTGATCAGGGTCGACTTGCCGGCGCCGTTGGGGCCGAGCAGACCGATGCGCGCGCCGGGCGCAAGGCTCAGCTTGACCTTGTCCAGCACCGTCTTGTCGCCATAGCCGAGACGCGCCTCGGACAGGTTGAGCAGCGGGCTGGAGACCTTGTCCGCCTCGCGGAAGACGAAGTCGAAGGGCGAATCGACATGCGCCGGAGCCAGCTCTTCCAGGCGCTCCAGGGCCTTGATCCGGCTCTGCGCCTGGCGCGCCTTGGTCGCCTTGGCCTTGAAGCGGCGGATGAAGTCTTCCATGTGCGCGCGCTGCGCCTGCTGCTTCTCGTAGGCCTGTTGCTGTTGCGCCAGGCGCTCGACGCGGGTGCGTTCGAAGGCTGAGTAGCCGCCGCGGTAGAGGGTCAGCTTCTGCAGTTCAAGGTGCGCGACGTGGTCGACCACCGCATCAAGGAAGTCGCGGTCGTGGGAAATCAGCAGCAGGGTGCCGGGGTAGCCCTTGAGCCAGTCCTCCAGCCAGAGGATGGCGTCGAGGTCGAGGTGGTTGGTCGGCTCGTCGAGCAGCAATAGCTCGGACGGGCACATCAGTGCCTGGGCCAGGTTCAGGCGCATGCGCCAGCCACCGGAAAAGTCGCCGACACGGCGGTCCATCTGTTCGCTGGTGAAGCCCAGGCCGGCCAGCAACTTGCGCGCACGGGCATCGGCCGTGTAGCCCTGGGCATTGTCCAGCTCGGTATGCAGGCGGGCGATGGCGGCACCGTCGTGGGCGCCCTCGGCCTTGGCCAGCTCGGCCTGGATCGCGCGCAGGTGCACATCGCCATCGAGGACATAGTCCACCGCCAGGCGTTCGAGGTTGTCGACCTCCTGGCGCATGTGCGCGATGCGCCAGTCGGCCGGCAGCTGGCAGTCGCCGGCATCAGGGCCGAGCTCACCGCGCAGCAGGGCGAACAGGCTGGATTTGCCGGCGCCGTTGGCGCCGATGAGACCGACCTTCTGGCCGGCGTGCAGGGTCAGTTCAGCGCCTTCGAGCAGGCGTTGCGGACCACGCTGTAGAGTGAGGTTCTGGAGTCGGATCATAATGGCCGCGGAGTCTACCAGCTTCGCCCGGAGCACCCTATGCCAGCTGACCTGTGGAATTTCGCCCTGGCCTGTTACGCCCGTCCCGGCGTGGAGCAGGTCTTTCTGCGCCTGCAGGACAGTGGCGCGGACGTCTGCCTGCTGCTCTGCGCGCTATGGCTGGAGCGCCGGCAAGTGCCCTACGACGCGCAGCGCATGGCGCAGCTGCATGCCATAGCCAAGCCCTGGCAATGCCAGGTGGTGCAGCCGCTGCGCGCGCTACGGCAGGGCTGGAAGGCCGCAGCGCAGCTCGACCCGCAACAGGCGCGCCTGCGCGAACAGGTCAAGGCGCTGGAGCTGGAGGCCGAACGGGAGCTGCTCGGCAGACTGGAACAGCTGGCCCAAAAATGGCAGGCCACGGACGAAGCCGTGGCCTGGTTGGAAACGCTGCTGGAGGAGCGCGACGCGCGCGAACTGCTGCGCGCCGCGGCCACTCAGACTTAAGCGCTGGGCGGCGTGCTGCCGTTGCTGGCGGCAGGTGCGGCCGCCGGTGCCGGCGCAGCGCTGGCCGGTGCTGCCGGTTTGGCGGCTGCAGGCTTGCTGGCCGGCTTCGCAGCGGGCTTGGCGGCTGCCGGCTTGGCCGCTGCGGGCTTCTTGGCTGCCGGCTTCGCCGCAGGCTTGGCAGCGGGTTTTGCCGCCGGCTTCGCTACCGGCTTGGCCGCTGTTGCTTTGGCCGGAGCCTTGGCAGCGGCCGGTTTGGCCGCAGGCTTAGAGGCTGGCTTGGCTGCCGGTTTCGCTGCGGGCTTGCCAGCGGCTGCTTTGGCCGGAGCCTTGGCGGCGGCCGGCTTGGCCGCGGGCTTAGAGGCTGGTTTGACGGCCGGCTTAGCGGCGGGCTTGGCAGCGGCTGCTTTGGCCGGGGCCTTGGCGGCGGCGGGTTTGGCAGCACTCTTCGCAGCAGGCTTGGCAGCGGGTTTCGTGGCTACTTTGGCTGCGGGCTTGGCAGTCGCTTTCTTCGTCGCGGCTTTGGTCGCAGGCTTGGCGACAGCACGGCTGTCCAGCGCCTTGGCAGCAGCCTCGCGGACCTTGCCCACGCCCTGCGCCAGCTTCAGGCTTTCCTGGGCATCGCGCTTGAGCTGGGCAATGTAGCTGCGGGTTTCAGCCTGACGGGTCTTGAGCGCCTCAAGCAGCTCTTCCAGCTCAGCCGCAGCGGCCTTGGCCTTTTCCTGTGCCTTGGCCTTGCCGGCCTTGGCCGCATCCTGCAGCTTGCTGCGGGTGTCGTGCAGTTTTTCCTGCGCTTTGACGCGTTGCTTTTCCAGCTTGGTCAGCAGCTCTTCGGCCTCAACCAGCGCCTGGGTGCAGGCCTTTTCCAGGTGTTCGAGCAGACTGTGGGAAAGTTGCTGCAGCAGGTGCAAAGGAGTGCTAACGGACTTCTTATTGTTGGTCGGCATGGCGTGCCTCCTAACGGACGTTGGTGACCCCATACTAGACGCCTGACTCGCCAGTCGCTAGCGCCCGCGCCGGCAACCTGCATAATCGCCGGCACATTTTGCGGAGATATCTAACATGTTGCGCTTCTGGCTGGTACTGCTGTGCCTCTGTTCATCGCTGGCGTACGCCGCGCAGCAGGATGAGGATCTGGCCTATAGCCTCGGCGCCAAACTGGGTGAACGCCTGCGCGGCGAGGTGCCCAACCTGCCGCTGCCGGCGCTGCTCGAAGGCCTGCGCCAGGCCTATCGCGGCGAGGCGCTACGCCTGCCGCCGGAGCGCATTGACGCATTGCTTGAAGAGCACGAACAACGCAGCGCCGAGTCCCGTGAAACACAGGCGCGCCAGGCCGAGGGACGCTTCCTGGCCACGGAGAAATCCCGCTACGGCGTACGCGAACTGGCCGGTGGCGTACTGGTGCGCGAGTTGCGCGCGGGTAACGGTGCCAAGCCTCGCAGCAATGGCAGAGTGCGGGTCAATTACCGCGGCGAGCTGGCCGACGGCAGCCTGTTCGACCAGAGCGAAGGCCCCCAGTGGTTCCGCCTCGGTGCGCTGATTCCCGGCTGGCAGACCGCGCTGCGCGAGATGCCGGCCGGCGCGCGCTGGCGCGTGGTGATTCCGGCCGAGCAGGCCTATGGTGCAGAAGGCGCAGGTGACCTGATACCACCGAACGCGCCCCTGGTGTTCGAAGTGGAACTGCTCGAAGTCGCCGACTGACAGCCAAGAAAAAGCCGCCTCGTAGGGCGGCTTTTTCTTGAGTGATCGACCGGCTCAGAGCGGGGTCGCGGTGGCCTGTTGCCGATGGGCGTTGTGCAACACCTCGATCAGGCAGTCTTCCAGCTCGAAACGCTCATGCAGCAATTGACCGAGGCGTTTGAGTTCGGCATTGAGCGAGGCGGCATCGCGGCAGTCGCCGTTGTCGCAGCGATCATTGAACGCCAGTGCCACCTCGGTGATGGCCTCGATGCGCGGGTAGATCTGCTTGGCCAGCTCCAGGCCACGCTGATCACCGAAGGCCTTGGCCTCGCTGGTCAACTGCTCGTAGACCTCGAAGTGGCCGGCCGAGACGTAGTCGACCAGAATCTCGCAGAAGCGCTGCACGCCCTGCCCGGACGCCGCACCCTGAAGGTTATCGCTGAGCGCGCCGAAGGCGCTCACCAGTTCATGGCGTTCCTGCAACCAGCGATCGATCAGCTGGTGTACGCCACCCCAGCGTTCCTGGGCGTTCTGGCAGCTCTCGAGCATGATGTCCTCACTTCCCTACTGGTGAATGCGAATACGCCAGCCCCGAGACATTTTATTGTCAGCTCGCGAATTCTCGGGGGGCGCCTCGGCAAAAACGGCAGTTTCCTGACAAGGCGCAGGGCCAGAGTATGCCCACTCGGCGCGGGCATCAAGTCATGCCGATCGGGAATCGTCAGGCGCGACGAAACAGCTGGATCAGGGCGAACAGGGCCATGCCGACGAAAGCCAGCAGACTCCACTCCGGCACGCTGAGGCCAAACAGGGTCCAGGTCACCTCGGCACAGTCGGCGGTGCCATGGAAGACCAGGCGCGCGATCTCCTGCAGGGGCAGCGCCTGGACCATGAATTCCAGACTCGGCAGGCAGGCTTCCAGCTGGTCCGCCGGAACGCCCTGCAACCAGACCTGGCGCGCCGCCGTGGCGCCGCCACCAGCGGCAAACAGCAGGGCCAGCAGGGCATATCCGCGTTGCCCGCCACGGGCCGGCCCATGAATGGCGGCGATCAGACAGACCAGCGCGAAGAGAATGACGAAGACGCGCTGGACGACGCACAGCGGGCAGGGGTTGAGGCCGACCACATGCTCCAGATAGAGCGCACCGCCCATCAGGGCCAGGCAGCCGATAAATGCCAGCAGGAACAGGGTACGCGAGGTGGCCAGCGCCATGGGAACTCCGATGCGGGGGCGAGAAAGGCGCCTACGGTAGAGGAAAGCCGAGCGGCCTTTCAAGGTAATGGCAGACGCCCCGTCAGCGACAGGGCGCCATACGTCAGGCCGATGGCTGGGGCAGCTCGGGCAGGCGCTGGCCTTGCAGCACCAGCAGCTCCTGCAGCAGACGATTGCTCTGCTCGGCCTCGCCCTGGCTGGCCAGCAGGCGCGCCAGCTCGGCGCAGGCCTCGGGGCTGCGGGCAAACTCCAGACTGATCTCGAAATATTCGCGCGCCTTGCCCCACAGGCCGTTCTGCAGACTTAGACGGCCCAGGGCCAGCAGGAGCTGCGGCGCCTGCGGATGCTGCTTGAGCAGCGCCTCGGCAGTCTGCAGCTGGCGCGCCGGGTCGCGCCCGCGCAGCTGGCCGTAGAGGCGCACCAGACGTTCGTCGTAACCCTGCTTGAGCGCCTTACGCAGCACCTCCTCGGCCTCCTCCTGGGCGCCCAGGGCGCGCAGTTGGCGGGCATAGGCCAGCAGCAGCTCGGCATCCTGGCGCTGCGCCGAGGACAACTGATGCCAGGCGGCCGTCAGGGGTTGCAGGGCCAGCTCGCCCTGCTCCAGTCCCTGCTCGCCGGCACGTTGCAGGCGGTCGATCCAGGCCTTGCGCTCCAGTTCGGCGAGCGCCTCGCCCTCGACCACACGGCTCTTGCGCAGCTCCGGCAGCAGCTCCAGCAAGGCTGCCCAGTCGCCGCGCTCGACCAGTGTGCGCTGCAGTTGCTCGAGCACCGCATGATGCCGCGGATGACGCTCGCGCATGGCCTGCAGGGTTTCCAGGGCACCGTCGAGATCGCCGCGCTCACGCTGCAGCTCGGCATGGGTCAGGGCCACGGCCAGCTCGGCCTGCGGCTGGCTGCGCAGGGCCTTTTCCAGCAACGCCTCGCCCTCCTCCACCCGCCCCAGCTTGTGCGCGGCACGGGCCGCGCCCAGGTAATACATCAGCGGCTGACGCTCGCCCTCGGCGGCCAGCGACAGGTGGCGCACGGCACGTTCCCAGCGCCCCTCGATCAGGTCCAACAGGCCCTTGTCGGCGGCCAGCTGCTGGCGCTTGCCACGGTTGCGCCGGGACCAGGGATTGACCACACCACCGGAGGCCAGCAACACCCGCACCAGCCAGCGCACGCCGACGAACAGGCCCCAGGCCAGCGCCAGCAGAAGCAGGAACACCCACAGGCTGGATTCGTAACGCAGGCCCTTCCAGGCGATCAGCACGTAGCCGCTGTGCTCGGCGACGGCCAACCCCAGCAGGGTCGCCGCGCTGACCACCAGCAGCAGAAGCAGGACGGCGCGGATCATTGCCCGTCCTCCTCGATGGCTTCGATATCCGGCTCCAGCGCCGGCTCGGCCTGCGCATCGGGCATCAGCTCGGCGGCCTCGCGGCGCTTGAGATAGGCCTGCAGCACGTCGAGCGCGTTATCCAGCTTCGGCAGCTGGGCCACCACCGGCTGCTCGGCCAGCTCGCCGATGCGCCTGCGCAGGGCCTGCACGGCCTGGTTGTCGCGGTCGAAGTAGGTGTCCAGCACATCACCGGCGGCGGCCAGCGCCTGGCGATAGACTTCCGGCTCGCCATTCAGCGCGCCCCACTGCGCCTGCTCCAGGGCCAGGGCCAGGGTCAGGCGCACCTGCGCCAGGCTCTGCCCGGCCAGCTGCGGACGCACGTCCTGATCAGCGTGCAGGTCGAGACGCACATAGCGCGACACCTGCTGCCACAGTTCTTCCCAGCGGCTGGCGTCGCTGGCGTTGTTGGCACCCGCCGGTGCTTCGGCCGGCACCAGGTACTCGGGCGTCAGCGTCTGCAGCTGGGCAGCCTGGCCGCGCAGGGCGGCCAACTGCAGGAACAGGCCACTACGGTCCAGTTGCGGCAGGCTGCGCAGAGCCTCCAGCACCTTGATCAACTCGCCACGGGCGGCGAAGGCCTGCGGATCGTTCTGCGCCCGCAGGATGTCGTCGGCGCCCTGCACCAGGGCGATCGCGCTGTCGACGTCCTGCAGCGCGGACAAGCGCAGCATGGCCAGGCGCAACAGGTGCTCGGCCTCGGCCAGGCGCCAGTCCTCGCGGCTCTTGCCGAGCAGGCCGGAGAGACTTTGCGCCAGGCGTTGCTGCTCGCCCTGCAGGCTCACCAGCAGGTCGCGCTGGGTGGCCAGCTGGTCCGCCGAGGGCAGACCGGCCAGCTTCTTGGCCACGCTATCCTCGCTGCCCTGCAGCCGGGTCTCGGTCGCCGCGCCGATTTCGCGCAGCCGCTCCAGCTGCTCCGTCGCTTGCCCCTGCTGCTGATGCAGCTGCCAGGCGCTCCAGCCGCCAAAACCAAGGCCGGCCAGGCCGATCAACAGCGCCAGCCAGGCGGGGCCGCGCCCACTGGCCTTGGTGGCTGCCTGCGGGGCCGGCTCCACGGCGAGTGGCGGGGTCTGTTCACTGATCTGCGGGGTGGTTTCGCTCACGAGTCCTTCCTTATGCATCAGAGGCCGGCGCCGGATGGGCGCGCAGGGCCGCCAGAACAGCCGCAGCACTGGCGCCGCGACAATCGATGACCTGCTGGGCGCCCGCCGCGCGGGCCAGTTCGGCCACCCGCGGGCTGGGCACCAGCAAGGGTAGCCGAGCCAGCTCCACCCAGGCACCAGCAGCGAGCTGCAGCAGGTTTTCCAGCCCCTGGGCACTGCTCACCAGCAGGGCGTTGAGACGCTGCGCCGCCACCAGCTGCGGCAAGGTGCCGCTGGGGTATTGAGGACACAGACGCCGGTAGAGTTCCAGATAGTCGACCACGGCGCCACGCGCGCGCAGGGTCTCGGCGATCAGCTCGCGCCCGCCCTCGCCGCGCATCAGCAGCACCCGCGGGTTGGCCACGCACAGCGCCTGGTCGAGCTCGGGTAGGGCCAGCAGCGCCTCGCTGTCGTCGCCCAGGCTCGGACAGCAGGCCTGCAGGCCATGCGGCTGCAGGTACTGGTCCAGAATCTGCGCGGTGGCGGCGCCCACACTGAACCACCGCGGGCCGCACGGTGGCTGCACCCAGTGGCGCTGGAGCAGGGCCAGGCCCAGGCGCGCGGCCGGCTTACTGACCACGATGACGGCACTGTAGCGCTCAAGATCGCGGAGGATGGCGCACTGCTCGGGCGTTTCCGCCAGCGCCTCGGTTTCCAGCAGCGGCAGACTGCAGCTGTATACGCCAGCCTCGGCCAGGGTGGCAGCCAGCGCCGCGCACTCGGCAGCCGGGCGGGTCAGCAGCAGGCGCCAGCCCGTCACTCGGCCGCGGCCTCGCCGTACACCGCCTTGAGAATGGCCTCGGCGCCCTGCGCCAGCAGCTGCTCGGCCACCTGCACGCCGAGCGCCTCGGCATCGCTACCACGGCCTTCGGCGCGCAGCAGCAGGCCGCCATCGGGCTGGCCGACCAGGCCGCGCAGCCACAGCTGCTCCCCTTCAAGCAGGGCGTAGCAGGCGATCGGCACCTGGCAGCCGCCGTTGAGGCGCTTGTTCAGCGCGCGTTCGGCGCTCACCCGCGCGGCCGTCTCGGCATGGTGCAGCGGCGCCAGCAGCGCGTGGATCTCGGCATCGGCCGTGCGGCACTCGATGCCCACCGCCCCCTGACCGCCGGCCGGCAGGCTGTCGTCGACGCTGATCGAGGCACGGATGCGCGCCTCGAAGCCCAGGCGGATCAGGCCGGCGGCGGCGAGGATGATGGCGTCGTACTCGCCGGCATCCAGCTTGGCCAGGCGGGTGTTCACGTTGCCGCGCAGGAAGTGGATCTTCAGGTCCGGGCGGCGCGCCAGCAGCTGGGCCTGACGGCGCAGGCTGGAGGTGCCGACCACGCTGCCGGGCGGCAACGCGTCGAGGCTGTCGTAGGTATTGGAGACGAAGGCGTCGCGCGGGTCTTCACGCTCGCAGATACAGAACAGACCGAGCCCCTCGGGGAAGTCCATCGGCACGTCCTTCATGGAGTGCACGGCGATATCGGCCTCGTTCTCCAGCAGGGCGGTTTCCAGTTCCTTGACGAACAGGCCCTTGCCGCCGATCTTCGCCAGCGGCGCGTCGAGCAGCTTGTCGCCACGGCTGACCATGGGCACCAGGCTGACCTTCAGCCCGGGGTGAGCCTGCTCCAGGCGGGCCTTGACGTACTCGGCCTGCCACAGGGCCAGGGCGCTCTTACGGGTGGCGATGCGGATTTCGCGGGACATGGGCAATTCCAGAAGACGAACTGCCGGGGATGATAACAGGCCTCAGGCGGCGAGGCCCGGACCGGACCATCGAAGGTATATCCGCCCCATCAGTCTTCCCGGGTCACGCGCAGCACTTCTTCCAGGGTGGTCACCCCTTCCAGCACCTTGCGCCGGCCGTCGTCACGGATGCTCGGACCGAGGCTGCGGGCGTGGCGCAGCAGCTCCTGCTCGCCGGCGCCGTTGTGCACCAGGGTGCGCATCTGGTCGTCGAAGATCACCAGCTCGTAGATGCCGGTCTAGGTTTAAGAATTGAGCAGAGAGGGCAAGGAAGACCAAGGCTCATGGCGGAAGGATTGAAAAATAAATCCGTCCCCTTTTTCTATTTCGTCCCCTTTTTCTATTTGGCGAAGGAGAAGGGTAGGGAGCGCGAAGCAAAATTCTCGAAAGAGGCGCTGACGGAAGTCATAGATACTTCATACATAACCTAAACAGTAGGCAGCTGCGAAACTGCTCAGGGGCTCGACACTCCCAGCAGACAGTACGCATCTATCTGAAGGCTTATTTCGCCAAGATCCGAATAACTTTATCTGGATTGAAGAAAACCTGCCCCTCGAAGCATCTGTTGGTCCGTGCCCCAACACGTGTATCGACCAAACAGTACCCCCCATCCTCAAAGGCCTCCAGAGCTCCCGCAACCTCGATATCCGCCAAATGTAACGCCGATATATACCGCTCTGGTGATGAGGAGGGCTTCATGTCCCATGCAATCAAAGCACCGTAGCTCTCCAGCTCATGCACCTGCTCAGGCAGCTCCAGAAACTCTAGCGCTCCGAACAGCGCTCTCCATTGCGGCTCAACCTCATCTTCAAGCACTGGCTTGTCGACGGAGAGGTTTAACAGCAGCTGCTTGTGCTGCTCAGAACTGCGCGCAGTGACATGTACATAAAGAAGACATTCCATTAATACTCTACCCGACCATCAATAAATCTAATTGGATGCTCCACCCGAACATAAACATCCTCTGCAATAGCTTGCAAGGTCGGTGGCAGTTGCTTGGTAAAGAAACGCTGTAGAAAACCCAGCAGGATGGGGTCGGTATAGACCTTTTCCGGCAACGCAGTCGCTCCAGAAAAGATTGGAAAGAAGACCTTCGGAAAGGCTGCTATTGTACCCCTACAACCCTCCAAAGATTGTATCTCCTCAAATTTACCCTCAATAAATTCTATAACACCTTGAGCCAAATTCGACCTAACACCGCCGCCAGATCGATAACGATAAAAAATATCATAGTAAAGATTGATATAATGAGAGCACAGCCCAAGTCTTTCCGTGCCCGCGTATCCAGGGACCTCACCCGCCATATACTCTACAACAGACTCAAAGCGCTCAACCACCATAGGATACTTACTTTCGGCCTTACCAAAAATCCGCATCACATACATCTCAATATCATAGTACGCACAGTGAGAGCTATATGAGCCGAAGGTATCAACGACAAATTGACGATCAACAAACGGAGCACTGAGACAAATCAATAGTGGTGCTCGCCCACGAAAAGCATCCCATGGCTCTATCGATATTCCACCCTTAAAAAATAGATCCTTCAAATGCTGCAAATATCCATCTGGAACACCAAGTAGCTCTTCTCGAGCAAAAAATACTAATTCCTTGTAATAGCGCTTTCTGTCGGCAGAAACCAAATCCACATCATCAATAGGAAACAGGTACTTCTCTTCAATAAGTGACTTCACAAGAACCTCCGAGCCCTACATTCACAGCCAATTCTTCACCCTTCTCCTGAATGACTTCCAATAGCTCATCTTCAACATCAAGATGCAAGGCAGACTTGACTCTATCCTGACTAAAGGGGTCGGAGTGATTTATTTTTGATCACTGGCCGACCAGAGCTCTGATACCCCACAGAACGCCCCAGCTTTTGTGTCTCACGACACAGCCAAGCAATCAACTCCTTGTCGTCGAAGAATTTATGATTAATTGGCTCATAAATCACGGAAATCTCGGGCGAGGCTCGTACCCTAAAGACCTCACCCTCTTCGAGCCTAACGGCACCCACTAGCACCTGGGCGCCTGATGCCAATAATGGCTTGACCAAAGAGGCCAACTCGAACGGGTCGAAGTCAACGCTCCAGCCAACCAACAAAAGCCGCTCATCCAGAAACTCCAACACCCTCGGCCATGGCATGAATTCCAAAGCCTTATAAAGCACCTGCCATTCAGGTTCCACATCCTCTACGAACACCGGCTTATCCGGAGTAAGGTTCAAAGCCAGCTTTTCCAACAACTCGCGCTGAGAACTACGAGCTAAAACGTAGAAGACTGCTTCCATCGCCAACGCCCCTCTGCACACACAAAGCAAAGTACATTATTACTGAGGGCCGGGAACCCAAAGAGCATCGTCTTGCCAGCGAATCCGCTGCCCCTCAGGTATAGCCTGGTAAATCTCATCGCAAAATTGCAAAAGAGCCGAGCTCAGGTCTCGCCGCACAAAGTAGCGTCGGCAGAACTCGACGAACCAAGGATCGCGATACGCCTCCGTTTTTTTCGACTTAGCACTGAATAGTGCGAGCAAATTCTCTTGGAGACACTCAAAACTCTGGTTGTCCAGCTGGCCCCGCGCGCTCGCAAACCCTGCGTTAGCCTGCTCAAAAAGACACTCCCCCAAGCCGTAGCGGGGACTTCCCTTATACACCAAAGAGGCAAAGATAGAATTCAAGAAACGCACCAATTCACCGAGACTCAGCGCCCTCTCCAATTCGGGATGCGCCTGCTCGTATTGGTCAATAGCCAACAACATAAGAACCCAACGCTCTCGCTGCAATGGATATTTAGGAACACAAGCATTCAACCAAGCGCTCAACATATAGACTGCACGACCATTGCCGTAGCCATCAAAATGCTCAATCACTTTGACATACTGTTCGACACTGGCCTCTGGCAAGCTCATACATATATAGAAAACTTCCATGCCATCGAAACAGCCATAGCCCTCCAGCTCTCCTTTAAAGAACAAGCTCTTGAACGCCTGCGCAAAACTATTTGGCATATTAGCGAAACAATGCTCGGCCACCTTCAGGATATCGACATAAAGCGCTTTGCGCCCCTCTGTTTTTAAATCCACTCCCGCCGGGAAGAACTCACTTAAATCAATCATCGTCGCACCTAAACTAAAGGGGGTCGGAGTGATTTATTTTTGATCACTGGCCGACCAGAGCTCTGACACCCCACAGAACGCCCCAGTTGCAAAGCTATCGACTCCCGAAAGCGATCATTACCCAAAGGATAGTTGTGAACACTAGCCTCACGCATAGCGTGTATGGCATCAGGTTCGAGATGGCCGACAAACAGTGCCCGATATGCGCACTGCCTATCTGACTGGTTCGCACCCAGCGCCTGATAAAGAACATGGTCGCCGATCAACGGATCAGCCTTGCCCCATGCATGCCAGCTATAGCTAGACCAACGATACGCTTCGGGCGCTGTAACCATTCCTGCACGCACGGGATTCAATTCGATGTATCTGTAACAGGCCAGCAAGTATTCGGCGGCATTGATCAGACTGGCCTTGTGCCGCCCCTCCCACAATGTGCCTGAACGCCGGTAGGTGCGATTCACATACAGGACATACATGCGACCCAGGTGCTGCATCACGCGGGAAATACCCGACTCGTCACTAGGCGTCATCAGAAGGTGCACATGGCTGGTCATCAGTACGTAGGCGTGCAAGTGCACCCGATACCGCCTCAATGCATCAGCCAGCACCGCAAGATAGAATTGGTAATCTTCATCCTGGAAAAAGCAGGCATCCCGATTGTTGCCGCGCTGCACCACGTGCGCTGGCACGCCTGGGAGATACATCCGTTGTTTTCTAGGCATGGCAAGCTCCTTTTGCCAGACTCCCCAACAATCAGCCGAGCTGATCAAAAATAAATCACTCCGCCCCCTTTCGGGCTCGGGCTCGGCTGCATCCGGGGGGCTTACAGGCTGTGCATCAGCTTGCGCACACCGGCCACATGGCGCCGGCTGACGGTCAGGGCGTCCGGCCCCAGACCCTTGAGATAGAGCTGGAAGTGCCCCAGCGGCGTGCGCTGCAGGCGCTCGATGCGTTCGCGGGCGACCAGCGCATTGCGGTGGATGCGCACGAAGCGTTCGCCGAACTCATCCTCCAGCGCCTTCAACGGCTCGTCCAGCAGCACCTCACCGCCTTCATGGCGCAGAGTCACGTACTTGTGGTCGGCGATGAAGAAGATCACCTGCTCCAGCGGAATAAGCTCGATACCCTTGCGGGTACGCGCGCTGATATGGCTGCGCGGGCCGGCGCCATTGCCGGGCATGGCCGGGCGCGTCAGCGCCGCCAGCTGCACGCGGTTGGGCCGCTCGGCCTTCTTCAGCGCGGCAGCCAGGGCCTCCGGGCGCACCGGTTTGACCAGGTAGCCGACGGCACTGACGTCGAAGGCCTCCAGGGCGAACTCGTCATGCGCGGTGCAGAAGATCACCGCTGGCGGCGCCTCGCGCTCGCACAGTTTGGCTGCCACCTGCAGGCCATCAAGGCCGGGCATGCGGATGTCCAGCAGGACTACGTCCGGCCGCAGGCTGTCGATCAGCACCAGCGCTTCTTCGCCGTTGCTGGCCGAGGGCTCGAGGACACGATAACCCTCGAGTTCGCCGACCATGCGGATCAGGCGCTCGCGGGCAAGGGGTTCGTCATCGACGATCAGCACATTCATATTGCTCGGGCTTCCTGCATGAGTCTCGAACAAGGATAGCGTAGACAGGTGAAGTGGCGCCCGTCACGGCGATCCACGCTGAGACTCGCGCCGGGGCCGAAAAGTGCCGCCAGGCGCGCATCGATATTCACCAGGGCCTGGTGGGTTCCGCGCGACGGCTGCTGATCGGCGACTTCCTGGAAGGGGTTGCTCACGCAGAGCTGGAACACCCCATCGCGGTAGTCCGCTTCGATCCGTACCAGTCCGCCCTCGATGCGCGGCTGGATGCCGTAGATCAGGGCATTCTCCAGCAGCGGCTGCAAGGTCAGCTGGGGGATCGGCAGATCCGCCGGCACATTTTCCACCTGCCAATCCAACTGTAGCCGGTCGCCGAGCCGATAGTGCTCGATCGACAGATATCGTTTGCCCAACTCCAGTTCCTCGGCCCAGGACACCAGGGTGCCGGGCTTGGCCAGGCTGGCGCGGAACAGATCGGACAGATCGAGCACCGCCTGCTCGGCCTTGACCGGGTCGACGACCACCAGGCTGGCAATGCTGTTCAGGCTGTTGAACAGGAAGTGCGGACGGATACGCGCCTGCAGCGATTCGATGCGCGCCTTCAGCTCGGCCTGCTGCTGCTTGCGCCACTGACTCTGCAGGTAGAAGTAGCGCAGCATCAGACCGGACATGATCAGGCTGATCAGCGCATGGCGCAGGTACAGGTTGACCTCGCCCTCACGCGGCAACACGCCGCCCAGGTTGAAGTAGTCGGCCACCGTGGTGCAGGCCAGCGTCAGCGCCACCACCAGGGTGCAGCACAACGCCCCGGCCAGGGCCGCCCGCAGGCGCGCCAGCAGCGGCCGCAGGCGGCACAGCAGCGCCGCCGAGAGCAGCACGATCCACTGCACGAACAGCGAGGTCAGCGCCAGGCGCTCCCAGTTGAACGCGGGCAGCATGGGCTCGGCCAGCACCAGCACCAGCACCAGCAGCTCGGCCAGCAGCACCAGGCCAAGCAGCGCCTCGGGCTCGCACAGCTCCGGCAGGAAGAAATCGTCGTCCGGGGCGAGGGTGCGCCCCTTGTTGAACCATTGGATTTTCATCCCTGCAGTTTCCTTGTGTGCGCCACCGGGCGGCAAGCCAGAGCGGCTCGGCCGGGCCAAAACGGTGACCCAAATGCCGCCGAACCACGCAAACTGTGACGGCGGCAACAGATCGGCGCAGCCTCGGTTTTCCCGGCAAGGCTGTTATTATCGGCACACTTTGTCCGTTTCGCAGGCGCCCGCCGCGTCTGCCCTGCCACGAGTCCAGCCATGAGCAGCGAAAAAACCAACCAGTCCTGGGGCGGCCGCTTCAGCGAGCCCGTCGACGCCTTCGTCGCCCGCTTCACCGCCTCGGTCGACTTCGACAAGCGCCTGTATCGCCACGACATCATGGGCTCGATCGCCCACGCGACCATGCTGGCCAAGGTCGGCGTGCTGACCGCGGACGAGCGCGACGCCATCGAGGCGGGCCTGAAACAGATCCAGGCCGAGATCGAAGCCGGCCAGTTCGACTGGCGCGTCGACCTGGAAGACGTGCACATGAATATCGAAGCACGTCTGACCGACCGCATCGGCATCACCGGCAAGAAGCTGCACACCGGACGTAGCCGCAACGATCAGGTGGCCACCGACATCCGCCTGTGGCTGCGCGACGAAATCGACATCATCCTCGCCGAAATCACCCGCCTGCAGCAGGGCCTGCTGGGCCTGGCCGAAGCCGAAGCGGACACCATCATGCCCGGCTTCACCCACCTGCAGACCGCCCAGCCGGTGACCTTCGGGCATCACCTGCTGGCCTGGTTCGAGATGCTGTCGCGCGACTACGAGCGCCTGGTCGACTGCCGCAAGCGCGTCAACCGCATGCCGCTGGGCTCGGCCGCGCTGGCCGGCACCACCTACCCGATTGCCCGCGAGATCACCGCCGAACTGCTGGGTTTCGATGCCGTTGGCGGCAACTCGCTGGACGGCGTGTCGGACCGCGACTTCGCCATCGAATTCTGCGCGGCCGCCTCCCTGGCGATGATGCACCTGTCGCGCTTCTCCGAAGAGCTGGTGCTGTGGACCAGCGCGCAGTTCCAGTTCATCGACCTGCCCGACCGCTTCTGCACCGGCTCCTCGATCATGCCGCAGAAGAAGAACCCGGACGTGCCGGAACTGGTACGCGGCAAGAGCGGCCGCGTGTTCGGCGCCCTGACCGGCCTGCTGACCCTGATGAAGGGCCAGCCGCTGGCCTACAACAAGGACAACCAGGAAGACAAGGAACCGCTGTTCGACGCCGCCGACACCCTGCGCGACAGCCTGCGCGCCTTCGCCGACATGGTCCCGGCGATCAAGCCGAAGAAGGACATCATGCGCGAAGCCGCGCGCCGTGGCTTCTCCACCGCCACGGACCTCGCCGACTACCTGGTGCGCAAGGGCCTGCCCTTCCGCGACTGCCACGAGATCGTCGGCCACGCGGTGAAGTACGGCGTGCAAACCGGCAAGGATCTGGCCGAAATGAGCCTGGACGAGCTGCGCCAGTTCAGCGAGCAGATCGGCGACGACGTGTTCGCCGTGCTGACCCTGGAAGGCTCGGTCAACGCCCGTGACCATATCGGCGGCACCGCGCCGAACCAGGTACGTGCCGCCGTGGCGCGCGGCCGGGAACTGCTGGCGACGCGCTGATCGCCCGCCAAGGGAAAAGGACTTCCCATGCTTGAACTGTTGCTACGTGGCCTGCTGTTCCTCGGCGAGGCCATTCTGGGGCTGATCTTCGGCTACTTCTTCTACAGCGCCGGCTGGCTGCTGTTGCGCCTGCTGACGCTGGGCCGCTATCCGCGCCTGCCACTGCGCCAGATCGATCCAGACAGCCCACGCGGCAACTGGATCGCCTCCTTCGGCGTCCTCTGCCTGGTTGCCCTGCCACTGGCTGCACTGGTTCTCCTCTACGGCTAAACACTTCGAGAGTATTCGCATGAGCCTGCATATCCGCACTGCCACGGCCGATGATGCCGAACTGATCCTGCGCTTCATCACCGACCTGGCCATCTACGAGAAGGCCGAGCATGAGGTGCAGACCGACGTCGCCGGCATTCGCGACAGCCTGTTTGGCGAGGGCTCGACCACCCATGCGCTGATCTGCGAGCAGGATGGCGTAGCGATCGGCTTTGCCGTGTACTTCTTCAGCTACTCGACTTGGCTCGGCAAGCACGGCATCTACCTGGAAGACCTTTACGTCGCGCCGGAATACCGCAAGCTCGGTGCCGGCAAGGCGCTGCTGCAGCACCTGGCGAAACTGGCTGTGGCCAAGGGCTGCGGGCGCATGGAGTGGGCCGTGCTGGACTGGAACACACCGGCCATGGAGTTCTACGAATCCTTCGGCGCACGCCCCAAGGACGACTGGATTTCCTACCGCCTGACCGGTCAGGCGCTGCTCGACTTCGCCGCCAGCTGAGTACCGTCCGGCGCCCTGCGCTTGGGGCGTCCCAGCGGCTCATCTATCGTGCCCAAACGTCCCGCCCCACCAAGGCCGCCTCCATGCGCTCACTCCTGGCACTGCTGCCCCTTTTCCTGGCCACGCTCGCCAAGGCCTCTCCCCTGGCCATCCCGGCCAATGCCAGCTGGCACCTGCAACTCAACGGCCCCCTGCAGACGCCCAACCGGCAGGTCTACGACATCGACCTGTACGACACACCCAAGCAGACCATCACCAACCTCAAGGGCCAGGGCCGCATCGTCATCTGCTATTTCAGCGCCGGCACCTGGGAAGACTGGCGCAGCGACGCCAAGCTCTATCCCAAGGCCGCCATCGGCAAGCCGCTGCCGGAGTGGCCCGGCGAGCGCTGGCTGGACTATCGCCGCAGCGATGTGCGCAAGCTGCTGGCCAAGCGCCTGGACCTGGCCCGCAGCAAGGGTTGCGACGGCGTCGACCCGGACAACGTGGACGGCTACAGCAACGACAACGGCCTCAAGCTGACCCGCGCCCAGCAGATCGACTTCAACCGCTGGCTGGCCAGCGAAGCACACAAGCGCAACCTCAGCGTCGGCCTGAAGAACGCCGTCGAACTACTACCGCAGCTGGCGGCGTACTTCGACTTCGCGGTCAACGAGAGCTGCTACCAGTACGAGGAATGCGGCGGCTACGTGCCCATGCGCCGCCAGGGCAAGCCGATCTTCATCGCCGACTACCGCGCCTACAACGCGAAGCTGTGCAGCCGCGCCAAGACCTCGGGCTTCCGTCTGCAGTTCTTCAAGCTCGACCTCAAGGGCACCGGCAAGCCCTGCCCCTGAGCCTCAGGCCCCGCTGCGCAGATGCGCCATGAAGGCGGCCATGCCGGCCTCCTTCTGTGCCGCGATCAGCTGTACATGCGGGTTCTGCTGCAGGCGCTGGAACAGTTCGCGGGCGGCGGGGAAACCCTCCAGCAGGTCGAATCCGAGGACCTTGTGCGCCACCGCCTCGGCCAGGTCGATGCTGTAGAGGAAGTACAGGTCGGCCAGGCTGAATTGCTCACCGGCGACATAGGGCGCGAAGCGTCCGTGGCGCTTGAGCGCGGCGATACCGGCCTGCAGTTCGCTGCGCGCCTTGTCCTTGATCGCCGCCTCCACCGGGATGCGGAAGAACGCCTCGGCGTAGCAGCTGCGCGCCGGCAGCTCGATATACAGCTCGATCTCGCGCATCAGCGCGCGCACCTGGGCCCGCGCGAACGGCTCGGCCGGCAACAGCGGGCGGCCCCGACCGAGGTCTTCCAGGTAGTCGAGGATGGCCCCGGTCTCGCTGATGTAGCCCTGTTCGGTCTGCAGCACCGGCACCTTGCCGCGCGGACTGATGGCCAGGAAGGCCTCGTCCTGGCTGCCGTAGACGCTGACGGTGTCGAACGCCAGGCCCTTTTCCAGCAAGGCCAGGTGGACCATGTTGTAGTAGTTGCTGACGGCGAATCCGTGGAGTCTGAGCATGGCGGCTTACCGATCTGGGAAAACCCAGTTATAGCCCGCCGGATGCGCGCGAAAAGCTCCATCAGCCGGCTGAATGATGGCTGTGGCAGACTACAGCGCCGCCTCCGAGGAAAAGCCATGAGCGAACATGACCACGACGACGATGAAGCCTTCGCCGAAGAAACCCTGATCCAGGCCATCGAGAACCAGCTGGAAGCAGACAACCCGCCGGCAGCCAAGGCCGTGTACAACAAGCTGACCCTGGTCGGCTACGAACGCGAGGAAATCCTCGAACTGATGGCCCTGGTCCTGGCCCACGAGATCGATGCCATGCTGCGCGATGACCGGCCCTTCGACGGCGCCTGGTACGAGCAGGCCCTGCGCGCCCTGCCGGAGCTGCCCGGGGAAGAATGAGCCGACCTTGACCAAGGTCTATTTCCGCCACGACCAGGTGTTGCTAAGGTGCAATAGCCCCGTTGCGGAAAGGTCACTTCATGGCCGCGCGCTGTCTCCGGCTCTGCCTCGCAATACTCCTACCCCTGCTGTGCGCTCCGGCGGCCACGGCCGACGAGGTCTATCGCATCGGCGCCGAGGACGACTGGTACCCCTTTACCGCGCTGCGCGATGGCAAGGTGCAGGGGATGTCCGCCGATCTGGTGCGCGCCGCCTTCGCCGCCAGCAATACCCGCGTCGAACTGGTGCCCTACCCCTACTCGCGCTGCATGGAGCTGACCCGAACGGGCCAGCTGGCGGCCTGTTTCAACACCTCGCCGGATGCCGACATCGCCAGCGAATTCCGCCTGCCGCAGGAACCGTTGTTCAGCGATGACATCCTGCTCTGGGCCCGCCGCGACGATGCCCACCCGATCACCAACCTGCAGCAGCTCACCGGGCAGAAGGTGGCGGTGACCATCGGCTACGAGTACGGCACACCCTTCGACAGCCTGACCGGCGTGGAGCGCGTGGAAGTGCGCCGCGACCTCAATGGATTCCGCATGCTGGCGCACCAGCGGGTAGCCTACACCGCCGCCTACCGCGGTATCGCCACGGCTCTGTTTGCCGAGAACCCGGAACTGGCCGATCGGTTCGTGCCAGTCGCCACGCTGCATCGCCCGCAGCTGTTTGTCTCGTTCTCGCGCCACCATCCGCAGGCCGAGCTGCTACTCAACCGCTTCGACAGCGGCATGCGCACGCTGCATCGCGACGGCCTCTACCAACAGATCACCGAGCGCTGGCAGACGCAGGATGCGACGCCCTGAAGCGACGCTTCTACACTCAGGCAACTCCCACAACAACAAGAGCGCAACGACCATGGCCTACACCCCCGAACTGATTGCCGAACTGGAAATCCTCGCCCTGTACAACCTGGACAACCACCAGGAAGGCCTCAAAGTGCACAACAACGCCTCCAATCGCGCCCAGCTGGCCATCACCCGTCTGCACCAGAAGGGGCTGGTGACCCAGGCCGACGGCGGCTACCTGACCAGCCTGGGGCTGGATGCCGCCGAGCATGCCCAGGCACTACTGACCATTCTGCGCACCGAGCCCGCACGCGCCTGACCGAACGGGGTGGAGCGACCCCGGATTTTCCCCTGCAGCGGCGAGCGGATGCCGCCGATACACTGGGCAGAGATGACTGCCAGATGCCCCACGGCACTGGTAGTCTTGCTGCCACCACCGCTCCGAGCCGTACATGACGCGCACCCTGGAAATCCGCCCGGATATCAATGAAGGCATCGACCGCAAGGTCCTGGGGCAGCTGCGCGCGCGCTTTCTCAAGGTCAACGATGGGCGCCTGGGGCGTGCCATGCAGGCGCTGTCGACGCGCCAGCAACTGGTGCTCAAGCTGTTGCCCCTGCTGTTCCACGTCAACCACCCGCTGCTGCCGGGCTATGTCTCGGCCAGCACCCCCGCCGGACTATCAGGCTTCGAGCCGGACGACGAACTCCTTGCCGAGGCCCAGCGCCTGACCCGTTCGTTCGCCTACAAGGCACGCCGGGGCACGCCCGGCAGCAAGCCGCCAACGCCGATCCAGGGCCTGTTCCTGATGGGCAGCCTGGGTACCGTGGCACAGGCCGAGCAGAGCGACATGGACCTGTGGGTATGCCATGACCCGGCACTCGACGCCCGCGCCCTGGCCGAACTGCGCAAGAAATGCGATCTGCTGGAGGCCTGGGCTGCCACTCAGGGCGCCGAGGCACACTGCTTCCTTATCGACCCGGCGCGCTACACCCTGGGCGACCGCGAAGCACAACTGACTTCCGACGACTGCGGCACCACCCAGCACTACCTGCTGCTCGACGAGTTCTATCGCACCGCCATCTGGCTTGGCGGCCGCACACCCCTGTGGTGGCTGGTGCCGGTGTACGAGGAAGCCAACTACCGCGCCTACACCCATGCCCTGCTGAGCAAGCGCTTCGTGCGCGCCGAGGAGGTGCTGGACCTCGGTCACCTGGCGCGCATCCCGCCGGGCGAGTTCATCGGTGCCGGCATGTGGCAACTGTTCAAGGGCATCGAGTCACCCTACAAGTCGGTACTCAAGCTGCTGCTCACCGAGGTCTACGCCAGCGAGCATCCGCATGTGGAGTGCCTGAGCCTGCGGTTCAAGCAGGCCGTATACGAGGGTCGCCTGGAGCTGGACGAACTCGACCCCTACATCGTGGTGTACCGCCGCCTGGAGGAATACCTCACCGCGCGCGGCGAGTTGGAGCGCCTGGAGCTGATCCGCCGCTGCCTGTACCTGAAGATCGGCAAGCGCCTCAGCGTGCCGCCACGCCAGCGCGCCAAAAGCTGGCAGCGCCTGCTGTTCGAGCGCCTGACCGGCGAGTGGCGCTGGAGCCAGCGCGAACTGGCCATGCTCGACAGCCGCAGCCAGTGGAAGGTGCGCCAGGTCAGCGCCGAACGGCGTGCGCTGGTCAACGAACTGACCTACAGCTACCGCTTCCTGTCGCAGTTCGCCCGCAGCGAACAGACTGCCATCCCGCTCAACAGTCGCGACCTCGGCGTCCTCGGTCGGCGCCTGTATGCCGCCTTCGAACGCAAGGCCGGCAAGATCGAGTTCATCAACCCCGGCATCGCCCCGGACCTGGCCGAGGACACCCTGACCCTGGTGCAGAGCCCCAGCCAGGAAACCGAGGGCGAAACCCAGTGGGCGCTCTACCAGGGCAGCCTGAATGGCCAGGAATGGCCGGATTTCGCCCCGCTCAAGCGCACACGCCAGCTCATCGAACTGCTCGCCTGGTGCCACCGCAATGGCGTGATCGACGCCAGCACCCGCCTGTCGCTGCACCCCGGCAGCAGCGACCTGACCGAGTTCGAGCTGTCCAGCCTGCTCGGCAGCCTGCAGCAGGTGGCACCGCTGCCCCTGGCGCCGGTCAGCGAGGAGGCCCTGTTGCATGCCGCCGAACCGGCCGAGACGCTGCTACTGGTCAACGTCGGCGTCGACCCGCTCAAGGCCCACAGCCAGCTCAATGTCCACCTGACTACTGGCCGAACCGACTCACTGGGCTATTCCGGCGTGCGCGAGAATCTGGTGCTGACCCTCGACCAGGTCAGCCTGAACAGCTGGAACGAGCTGATGGTCAGCCGCTACGAAGGCCCCAACGCCCTGCTCGACTGCCTGCGCGACTACCTCAACGCGCTGCCGGCCGACGGCCGCCGGCCGCGCCTGGAGGTGCGCTGCTTCTGCCGCAACCGTGCCCAGGCCATCGCCCAGCGGGTCGAGGAACTGTTCCGCGACACCCTGTCCAGCCTCGCCGGCGCCGAGAACAGCCGCTACCTGCTGCAGATCCAGCAGCACTACCACGTACTGGAGCTGTTGCCCGGCCAGGTCAGCCACGCCGCCCTGCATGACCTGCCGAGCCTGCTTGAGCACCTGGGCGAGGAACAGCCCACCTACAGCCCGCTGTACCTCGACCGCTACGCCCTGGAAGGCGAGGACCTGGCCCTGATCCTGCCACTGGGCCGCCCCGACTGCATCCAGGTGTTCTACCGCATTGATGGCGCCCAGGCCGAGCTGACGGTGCTCGACGAGCACAACGCACTGTGGCGCCAGCGCCTGCCGTATCGCGACGAGCAGAGCCTGCTGACGCCGCTGCAGCGCTTCCTGCAATCGGTGCTGTACCGCCGCAACGCCCTGCTGCCACTGGACAGCCCGTTGCCGCCGGCCGCCCTGGACATCCTCTATTACGAAGTGCTGCCGGCACCACCGCAGCGCGCCAGGCACCTGGAGCGCCGCGCACCGCCACAGGCACAGGTCGCCCACTCCTTCTATGACGTACAGGCGATCATCGAGCCGGCCGACAGTGGCCGGGTGCATGTCACCCTGTACTGCAACCACCGCGAATTCTCCGAACTGGAGTACGGCGCCGAGCTATTCGCCGCGGTGGCGCGGCACATCCTCAACCAGCGTCGTGGCGCCGAGCGCTATCCCTGCTACATCACTGACCTTGATCTGTCGCGCATTCTCGGCGACGGCCAGGCGCAGACCATCCACTATCTGCGCTATAAGGCCCAGCTCGAAGGCGCGCTCAACAGCGCCCTGCAAAACGCCTGAACGGCAAAGGACTGCCCGATGATCTTCACCACCCTACTGAGCACGGCGCTGCTGGGCGGCGTTGTCTACCAGCGGCGGGCGGCACTGCAGCGCAAGCGCGCCCGTTTCATCAATGGCTACTGGTTCCCCGAACGGCTGCGCGAGAGGCTGCTGGAACGTTACCCGCACCTGACGGGCGAACAGATCCAGTGGGTGCTGCTGGGGCTGCGCGAGTACTTCCAGCTGTGCCGCCTGGCCAGGGGCGCGATGGTTGCCATGCCGTCGCGCGCGGTCGATGTGGCCTGGCACGAGTTCATTCTCTACACCCGTCAGTATCAGGCATTCTGCAAATCTGCCCTCGGCCACTTCCTGCACCACACGCCGAACGACGCCATGCCCAATCCGCAGGCCCCCAGCGACGGCATCCAGCGCGCCTGGCAGCTGGCCTGCCAGCGCCTCGGCCTGTCGCCGCAGCGCACCGAGCGCCTGCCCTGGCTGTTTACCCTGGACGCCGACCTGGCCATCGACGACGGCTTCCGCTACAGCCGCCAGTGCGATGCCAAGCCCGGCGCCATCGGCAGTGACAGCGGCTTCTGCGTCAGCCACTTCGGCTGCAGCTCCGCCGGGGGCTGCGGCGGCGACTCCGGTTCCGCCGGTGGCGGCGGCGACAGCGGCGGCGGTGATGGCGGAGGTGGTTGCGGCGGCGGTTGTGGCGGCGGGGGCGGCGACTAGTCAGCCACGCATCGGCGCCTGCGGGTGCTGCAAGGCGTAGAGGTAGCAGTCGGTCATGCTGTGGTTGGCGGCCACGCCGGCGTAGCTGGCGGTGAAGGTCACAGCCTGACCGAGGTGCTGGTACAGCAACTCGCCACTGACTGAGGCCGGAATCTGCGGCACCAGATCGCTGTCATTGACCACGCGGAAGGTCGGCACCCCCAGGCCGTTGTAGGCCGCGGCAAAGTCTGTAGCCGCCAGGCGCGGGCTGGCGAAGTTGTAGTGCTGCAACGCCTGGTCCGGCCAGCGCTCATGCAGGTCGAGCACAGCCAGGCTGGACAGCGCACTGCCCAGGCTGTGTCCGCAGACCCACAGCGGCCCGCTTGGCTGCAGGCTGTCCAGGGCGGCCAGGGCGAGGTCGCGCAGCGAGGTGTAGAGCTTGAGAAAGCCGGCGTGCACGCTCCCCGCAGCGCCGTCCTGCCAAGGCCACCTGGCCTGTTGCAGGTCCAGATCGTCGAGCCAGTCCTGAGCCGACTCGGTACCGCGCAGCACCAGGTAGGTTTCGCCCTGATCGTTGGCGGCGGCGAAACCGAAGGGCTCGGACTCGTTGATGAAGCGCAGGTCGCTGAGGATGCTCCAGATCGGCGCGGAGAAGCGCCAGCCGTCAAGCTGCGGCGCGCTCCAGTGGAAGTCCTGCGGGCGCCGTGGCCGGCCCTGCGCCAGCCATTGCTGATACTGGGCATAGGCCTGCTCGACCAGCTGGGCACAGCGCAGTGCGCGGTCGAGGGAGAAGTTCTGCGGGAAGTACAGGGGCAGACTGGACATGGCGGCCTCCTTGCCGGCGACGGGACTATCAGACTCTAGCCGAGTGACAGGCACGTGGCAGCGGAAATCCTGGCACGGCATAAAATATCGATTTCACTGATACCTGATACGAGCAAGGACCATTATTCAATCGAATGCGCCTGAGGGAAGCTGCCACCTCCAGCAACCTCCCGGGAACGCGCAGCATGCCCAGGCTCATTCACCCACACGCGGACCATGGCACCCTCGCCGGTTGCGGCCTGCTGTCCGTCATCGCCAGCGTGCTGCTGGCCCTGAGCCTGGCCGCTACCGAGGTATCCGGGCCGAAGCCCGTCGGCCCCGCACTGCAGCCAGTACTGCAGGCCCTGCTCGGCGCCATCCGAGTGGGAGGCTAGCCATGCAGCTCTCCCCGCCACGCGCACTGCTGCTGTTCCTGCTGCTAGCGCTGATCAACGGCCCGGCGCTGGCCGGCAAGGGGCAGGTCGCCGGGGGCGGCATCGCCAGCACCATCGAATGCAATCAGAACATTGCGCGCTATCTGGAGCTGGACGAGCAGCGCCGGCAGCGCAGTGACACTCCACTGTGCCGCGAAGCGTTTCGTCTGTCGCGGCGCTTCCTGCTGGCCTAGCGCTGGTACTCGCCAGCCGCTTCCGGCTGGTATTCCACGGCCAGCAGGGTGAGCTTGAGCGGCTTGCCGGCCGGACCCGGCCAGTCGATCTGCTGGCCGACGGAGAGGCCGAGCAGGGCCGAGCCGACCGGGGCGAGAATCGATACCTTGCCTTCGCTGCCAGCCGCCTCGGGAAACACCAGGGTCAGGTGCCAGTCCTTGCCGCTGCCTTCTTCGCGGCAATGCACCCGCGAGTTCATGGTAACCACCCCGGCCGGCACTTCGTCGTGGCCCACCACCTGGGCACGCGCCAGCTCCCTTTCCAGCGCCTCGGCGGTCGGGCCGAAGTCCTCCAGGCTGTCGAGCAGGCGCTCCAGGCGCTGTAGGTCGAGACGCGTGATGGTAATGGCGGGGGTGTTGCTCATGGCGGCGGGTTCTCTCCTTGGGCCAGATAAAGCAAAACCCCGCCCGAAGGCGGGGTTTTGATCATTGGGTCAGCTTTTGGTGAAGCTACCACAAGCCCGGCAATAAGCAAGACCGGGTGGTCATCGGGAAAAGGGCGTCGGCCGCAGACGCTGTTGTGCGGCCTGACAGATCGCCCGACGTCGCTCGCTGCCGGCCCGCCCCCATTCGAGGATCTCGCTCAGGCTACGACCACAGCCCAGACACACATCGTGGTCATCCAGGCAGCACTGCCGGCGGCAGGGCGAGTCGACGACCTCAGAGTTCGTCGAACTCAAGCTCTTCACCGGCCTGCTCGCGGGTCACCCGGGTCAGCAGCTCGCCCAGCGGCTCTTCGCTGGTGTCGCAGATCCACAGGCCCTGCGCCTCGTCGTAGTCGAAGTGGAAGCCGCCGGAGCGCGCCGCCACCCACAGCTGGCGCAGCGGCTCCTGGCGGCTGAGGATCACCTGGCTGCCATTCTCGAAGCGCACGGTGAGCACGCCGGCGGAGTTTTCCAGATCGAGGTCCAGGTCGCTGTCATCGAAAATGTCTTCCACGGCCTGCTGGGCGGCATCGACCAGGTCATGGAAACGGGCTTCGCTCAAACTCATTACAACGTCCTCTGAGCCTTTCTGGGATTTAGCGAGCTAGAGCCAGACAAGGCGAAAATGGGCAAGGAAGCGCAGTTTACAGACAGTAAATGAGCATTCCGAGAACGTTTTCAACGCCGACTGGCCGACGCGCAGCAAATCCCGGGAAGGCTCAGGATTGGGAGGCGGAATCTAGCAGGCTCTGTCGGTAGGCGCCGGGGCTCTGTCCGGTCCAGCGGCGGAACGCGCGCGCCAGCGAGCCGGCCTCGCTGAAGCCGACCAGGAAGGCGATCTCCGCCAGCTCCAGCGCCGGGTCGCGCAGGTAGTGCAGCACCAGTTGCTGGCGGGTCTCGTCGAGCAGTTCGCTGAACGACAGCCCGGCCTCGCGCAGGCGGCGCTGCAACGTGCGCGCACTGAGCTGCAGGCTGTGCGCCAGCAGCTCGAGGTCAGCGCCCTGCTCCGGCAGCTGGCGTGCCAGTTCGCGACGCGCGCGGTCGAGCACGCTGTGGCCCTGGTTGAGCTGGCCGAGCAGGCGGTCGGCGTGAGCGTCGAGCAATTGGCGCAACTGGGCGTCGGCCTGGCCCAGCGGGGTGTTCAACAGGCGCTTGGGGAATACCAGGGCGTTGTCGGCCTGACCGAACAGCACCGGGCAACCGAAGATGCGCCGGTGCTCGGCGGTATCGGCAGGAGCCGGGTGCTGGAAGCGCACTTCGGTGGGCGAGATCTGCAGACCGGTGATCCAGCGCCCGAAAGTCAGCCAGCCGGCCAGCGTCTCCTCGCTGTGCTGGCGTTGCTGCTGGTGCACCAGCGGCTCCCAGCTGTGCGCCACCTGCGGCTCCAGCCCCGCGCGCGGTGGCTCCTCGTCGAGGTCGACGCGGCCCAGGTTGCCCACCAGCGCGGCGTAGCGGGCCTGGCGGTGCAGGGCATCAGCCAGGGTCGCGCAGCTCATGATCAGGTAGCCGAGCACCCCGTAATAGCCGGGGCGCATGGCCTCGCCTAGGTGCAGGCCGAGGTTGTCGTCGCCGGTCAGGCGCACGCCCTCGCCGAGCAACTCCAGGTAGGTGCTGACAGCGATGCGCTGGTCGCGCTGGGCCAGGAACGACGGGCTCAGCTGCACCTTGGCCAGCAGCCCGGCGCTGGCGAAACCCTGGCGTTCCAGGTAATCGAGCAGGCCCTGCAGGTAGGCGACCGAGACCGAGCTGGCGGCGGGAACGGGGACTTCCATCGCGACTCCGTGATTTTTAGCCGCCATGCTAGCCGCAAACCCGCCGGCGCGGGCAAGCCGAACGCGCCACAACAAGGGGCGCAGCCCCCGCCAGGCGTGCATAGGCAAGGGGCCGGGGGGTGGGTATACTCCGGGCCATTCACGATTTTGCAAAGGACACCACCATGAAGCGCCTGCTGCTGCCCTTCATCGCGCTCGCCGTATTCACCGCCGCCCTCGCTGGCTGTGGCCAGAAAGGCCCGCTGTACCTGCCCGACGACGACAAGACCGTCAAAGAACGCGACAAAGACGTCTTCCTCTAAGGGGGTTACATGCAAGCCTTTACCAGCCGCGACGGGCAACTGTTCGCGGAGGGCGTGGCCCTGTCCGCCATTGCCGAACGCTTCGGCACGCCCACCTACGTCTATTCCCGCGCCCACATCGAGGCGCAGTACCGCGCCTATGCCGACGCACTGGCCGGCATGCCGCACCTGGTGTGCTTCGCGGTCAAGGCCAACTCCAACCTGGGCGTGCTGAACGTCCTCGCGCGCCTTGGCGCAGGCTTCGACATCGTCTCCCGGGGCGAGCTGGAGCGCGTCCTGGCCGCCGGCGGCGAGCCGGGCAAGATCGTCTTCTCCGGCGTCGGCAAGACCCGCGACGACATGCGCCGCGCCCTGGAAGTTGGCGTGCACTGCTTCAACGTCGAATCGGTGGATGAACTGGAGCGCCTGCAGCTGGTGGCCGCCGAACTGGGCAAGACCGCCAGCATCTCGCTGCGGGTCAACCCGGACGTGGACGCCGGCACCCATCCCTACATCTCCACCGGCCTGAAAGAGAACAAGTTCGGCATCGACATCGAGCAGGCCCCCGCTGTGTACGCCCGTGCCGCCGAACTGGCGAACCTGCGCATCGTCGGCGTGGACTGCCACATCGGCTCGCAGCTGACCAGCCTGCCGCCCTTCCTCGACGCCCTGGAGCGCCTGCTGGCGCTGGTCGACCAACTGGCCGCGCAAGGCATCCAGATCCAGCACCTGGACCTCGGCGGCGGCCTCGGCGTGCAGTACCGCGACGAGCAGCCGCCGCTGGCCGGCGACTACATCGCCGCCGTGCGCGAGCGCCTCAAGGGCCGCGAGCTGGCCCTGGTATTCGAGCCGGGCCGCTCCATCGTGGCCAACGCCGGCGTGCTGCTGACCCGCGTGGAGTATCTCAAGCACACCGCGCACAAGGACTTCGCCATCGTCGACGCGGCGATGAACGACCTGATTCGCCCGGCCCTGTACCAGGCCTGGATGGACGTCACCCCGGTGCAGCCGCGTGACGGCGAGGCGCGCCAGTACGACCTGGTCGGGCCGATCTGCGAGACCGGCGACTTCCTGGCCAAGGGCCGCGAGCTGGTGCTGGCCGAAGGCGACCTGCTGGCCGTGCGCTCGGCCGGCGCCTACGGCTTCGTCATGAGTTCCAACTACAACACCCGCGGTCGCGCCGCCGAGGTGCTGGTGGACGGTGAGCAGGCCTTCGAGGTGCGCCGCCGCGAGACCCTCGCCGAACTCTACGCCGGCGAAAGCCTGCTGCCGCAGTGAGGGCGCGATCATGCTATTGCGCTTCACCAAGATGCACGGCCTCGGCAACGACTTCATGGTCCTCGACCTGATCAGCCAGCACGCGCATATCCAGCCCAAGCACGCCAAGGCCTGGGGCGACCGCCACACCGGCGTCGGCTTCGACCAGCTGTTGCTGGTGGAGGCGCCAACCAACCCGGACGTGGACTTCCGCTACCGCATCTTCAACTCCGACGGCTCGGAAGTAGAGCAGTGCGGCAACGGCGCGCGCTGCTTCGCCCGCTTCGTGGTGGACAAGCGCCTGACCGTGAAGAAGCAGATCCGCGTCGAGACCAAGGGCGGCATCATCGAACTCAACCTGCGTCCGGACGGCCAGGTCACCGTGGACATGGGCGCGCCGCGCCTGATCCCCGAGCAGATCCCCTTCCAGGCCGACGCCGAGGCGCTCAGCTATACAGTAGAAGTGGACGGCGAGCAGCATGAGCTGGCCGCCGTGTCCATGGGCAACCCGCACGCCGTGCTGCGGGTCGACAGCGTCGACACGGCGCCGGTGCACAGCCTCGGGCCGAAGCTGGAACACCACCCGCGCTTTCCCAAGCGGGTCAACGTCGGCTTCCTGCAGATCATCGACCGCAAGCAGGCGCGCCTGCGCGTGTGGGAACGCGGCGCCGGCGAAACCCAGGCCTGCGGCACCGGCGCCTGCGCCGCCGCCGTGGCCGCCATCCGCCAGGGCTGGATGGACTCGCCGCTGCAGCTGGAGCTGCCGGGCGGCAAGTTGTCCATCGAGTGGGCAGGGCCCGGCCAGCCGGTTATGATGACCGGACCCGCCGTTCGCGTGTACGAAGGACAGGTTCGTCTATGAGTGACCAGGATCAGCTCGTGAAACTCGACTCCGAGAGCGTCGCCGCCTACCTGCGGCAGCACCCGGAATTCTTCGTCGACCATGAGGAGCTGATCCCCGAGCTGCGCATTCCGCATCAGCCCGGCGAGGCCGTGTCGCTAGTGGAGCGCCAGGTCAAGCTGCTGCGCGAGCGCAACATCGAGATGCGCCATCGCCTGTCGCAGCTGATGGACGTAGCCCGCGACAACGACCGCCTGTTCGACAAGACCCGCCGCCTGGTGCTCGACCTGCTCGACGCCGGCAGCCTGGAGGAAGTCATCGGCGCGGTGGAAGACAGCCTGCGTCACGAGTTCCAGGTGCCCTTCGTCAGCCTCATCCTGTTCAGCGAAACGCCGCTCGGCGTCGGTCGTTCGGTCAGCTCGGCCGAGGCCCACCAGGCCATCGGCGGCCTGCTCGGCGGCGGCAAGACCACCTGCGGCGTGCTGCGCCCGGCCGAGCTGGAGTTCATCTTCGGCGCGGACGAATGCACCCAGGTCGGCTCGGCCGCCGTGGTCAGCCTGACCCACCAGGGCCTGCATGGCGTGCTGGCCATCGGCAGCCCGGACCCGCAGCACTACAAGAGCAGCCTCGGCACCCTGTTCCTCGGCTACGTCGCCGAAGTCCTGGCCCGCGTGCTGCCACGCTTCGCCGCGCCGCTGCGCTCGGTGCGCTGAACCCCGGGCCGCGCGCGGCCCATCGTCGTCTGCCGGAGTCGCCATGCAGAGCAGCCTCGACGCCTTCCTCGAACACCTGCGCAGCGAACGCCAGGTGTCCAGCCACACCCTGGACGGCTATCGCCGCGACCTGCACAAGATCCTCGCCCTGTGCGAGAAGCAGGCCGTCGCCAGCTGGGACGCCCTGGATACCCGCACCCTGCGCGCCATGGTCGCGCGCCTGCACGCCCAGGGGCAGTCCAGCCGTTCGCTGGCGCGCCTGCTCTCGGCCGTGCGCGGCTTCTACCAGTACCTCAATCGCGAGGGCCAGTGCCGGCATGACCCGGCCAACGGCCTGTCCGCGCCCAAGGGCGAGCGCCGCCTGCCACGCGCCCTGGATGCCGACCGCACGGCGCAGCTGCTGGACGGCGGCGTGGAGGACGATTTCATCGCCCGCCGCGACCAGGCCATGCTCGAACTCTTCTATTCCTCCGGCCTGCGCCTGTCGGAACTGGTCGGCCTGGATCTCGACGGTCTCGACCTGCCCGCCGGCCTGGTCCGGGTACGCGGCAAGGGCAACAAGGCACGCGAGCTGCCGGTCGGGCGCAAGGCCCGCGAGGCCATGCAGGCCTGGCTGCCGCTGCGCGCGCTGAGCAACCCGCAGGATGGCGCGGTGTTCGTCGGCCGCCAGGGCAAGCGCCTGACCCCCCGCGCCATCCAGCTGCGGGTGCGCGAAGCCGGTGTGCGCGAGCTGGGCCAGCACCTGCACCCGCACATGCTGCGGCACTCCTTCGCCAGCCACATGCTGGAATCCAGCCAGGACCTGCGTGCCGTGCAAGAGCTGCTCGGCCATGCCGACATCGCCACCACGCAGATCTACACCCATCTGGACTTCCAGCACCTGGCCAAGGTCTACGACGGCGCCCACCCGCGCGCCAAACGCAAGAGCGAGACCCCATGAGCCTGCGCCTGATCACCTTCGACCTCGACGACACCCTGTGGGACGTGGCCCCGGTGATGCACGGCGCCGAGGCCGCCTTGCGTGACTGGCTGGCTGCCGAGGCGCCGCGCCTGGGGCCGGTACCCATCGAGCACCTGTGGGCGATTCGCGCGCGCCTGCTGGGCGCCGAGCCCATGCTCAGGCATCGCCTCAGCGAGCTGCGCCGGCGCATCCTGTTTCACGCGCTGGAGGAGGCCGGCTATCCACAGGACGAAGCGCAGGTGCTGGCCGAACAGGGCTTCCAGGTGTTCCTCGAGGCCCGCCACCGGGTCGAGTTCTTCCCCGACGTGCACCGCATCCTCGAACACCTGGCCGAGCGCTACATCCTCGGCGTGATCACCAACGGCAACGCCGAGGTGGCCCGCCTGGGCCTGGCCGACTACTTCCGCTTCGCCATCAGCGCCGAGCAGATGGGCATCGGCAAGCCTGATCCCAAGCCGTTCCACAGCGCCCTGCAACGCGCCGGAGTGGAGGCTCCGCAGGCCGTCCATATCGGTGATCACCCCGGCGACGATATCGCCGGGGCCAAGGCCGCCGGCCTGCGCGCCATCTGGTTCAACCCGCAAGGCAAGGACTGGCAGGGCGAGGCCGCCCCCGACGCGCAGATCCGCCGCCTGGCCGAGCTGCCGGCGCTGCTGGCCGGCTGGAGCGCCATGCGTTAGAGCCTGCCATGAAAAAGCCCGCCGGATGGCGGGCTTTTTCATGGCGGCGACCGTCCTCAGATGGGGCGGCTGCCGTACTTGCTGTCTGGCTTCTTGGGCGGATCAGCCACCACATTGGCCTCGATCTCCTGGACCTTGCCACCCCGCGAGAGGAACTCCTCCATGGCACGGGCCAGGGCGTCGCGCTCCTTCTGCTTGGCTTCTACACTGGGCAGTTCCTCGACTTCCTCAGCCGCCTTGGCCTTCTTGCTCGGTTTGCTGCCAGGCTCTACGGCATCGCTGCCATCGTCCTCGCCATCATCACCGGCATCAGCCGCTTCCAGCTCCTCGCCGTCATCCTCGTCGGCGCCTTCCAGGTCGTCCTGTTCCAGTTCTTCGTCGCTCATGTTCTACCTCATGACTTGCGCAAAGCAGGTTACTTATAGCCCAGTGGCACGCATTGCAAACATGCCACCGGAAAAAATTCTTCGGTCTTCAACGCCACTCGCCCTGCAGGGTCGCCAGTACCCGGCGTGAACCGCCATGATCGCGGTGCTCGCCGAGATAGATACCCTGCCAGGTGCCAAGTGCCAGACGCCCCTCGCTGACGGGCAGGCTCAGCTGACAACCGAGCAGGCTCGACTTGAAGTGCGCCGGCAGATCGTCCGGCCCCTCGTAATCGTGCTCGTAGCCACCGTCACCCTGGGGCACAAGACGGTTGAAGAAGCGCTCGAAGTCACGTCGCACCGCACCATCGGCATTCTCGTTGATGGTCAGCGAGGCGGACGTGTGCTGCAGCCACAGGTGCAGCAGACCGATCCGGCACTGGGCCAGTTCAGGCAGCGCCGCGACCAGTTCGTCGGTCACCAGGTGAAACCCACGCGCCCTTGCGCGCAGGCTGATCAGCCGTTGTTGCCACATGGCAGGCATCCGCAGCCTCCGATGGCGGCGCATTTTAGAGCCTGTCGCTGACCATTTCACCTGGCCCGTGGGGGAATTTTCCAGGTAAACATTGCCCAACAAAAAGGGCGCCGAAGCGCCCTGGTATTCACTTGCGGGTGAACTCCGGGTAGGCCTCCAAGCCACACTCGGCGATATCCACCCCCTCGTACTCGTCTTCCTCGCTCACGCGCAGGCCCATCAGCAGCTTGATCAGCCCCCACACCACCAGGCTGGCGACGAACACCCAGGCGAAGATGCAGGCGGCGCCGAGCATCTGCACGCTTAGGTTGGCGCTGGAGTTGGTCAGCGGCACGGCCAGCAGGCCCCAGATACCCGCCGCGCCATGCACCGAGATGGCGCCGACCGGATCATCGATGCGCAGCCGCTCCAGCATGAGGATGCTGAACACGACCAGCACACCGCCCACCGCACCGACCAGCACGGCCTGCACGGCACTCGGCGTGGCCGGCTCGGCGGTGATCGACACCAGGCCAGCCAGGGCACCGTTGAGGATCATGGTCAGGTCGGCCTTGCCGAACAGCAGACGCGCCACCACCAGAGCCGCCAGCAGGCCACCGGCGGCCGCCAGGTTGGTGTTGACGAACACCGCCGCCACCGCGTTGGCGTCGGCGATACCGCTGATCTTCAGTTGCGAGCCGCCATTGAAGCCGAACCAGCCGAGCCAGAGGATGAAGGTACCGAGGGTGGCCAGCGGCAGGTTGGCGCCGGGAATGGCGTTGATCTGTCCACGGCTGCCGTACTTGCCCTTGCGCGCGCCGAGCAGGATGACCCCGGCCAGAGCCGCCGAGGCGCCGGCCAGGTGCACGATGCCGGAGCCGGCGAAGTCCTTGAAGCCAAGCTGCTTGAGGAAGCCGCCGCCCCAGGTCCAGTAGCCCTCGATCGGGTAGATCAGGCCGCACATGACCAGGGCGAAGGCCAGGAAGGCCCACAGCTTCATGCGCTCGGCCACCGCGCCGGAGACGATCGACATGCAGGTGGCAACGAATACCACCTGGAAGAAGAAGTCGGCACGTTTGGAATAGGCCGGCGCCCCCTCACCACCCGCCGCGACCACATCCGTCGCATGCTCATTGCCGATCAGAAAGCCGACGTTGGGCAGTACACCACCCTGGGCGCCGCCATACATCAGGTAGTAGCCCACCAGCAGGTACATCACGCAGGCCAGGGCATAAAGGACGATGTTCTTGGTCAGGATCTCGGCGGTGTTCTTGGCCCTCACCAGGCCGGATTCGAGCATCGCGAAACCAGCGGCCATCCACATCACCAGAGCGCCACAGACCAGCAGATAGAAGGTGTCCAGCGCATACTGCAAGGGAATCAGTGCGGTGCTTTCCATCTAGTACTCCGTTGTACCGTTGTACGGGTGCGCCGCCGTTGGCGCAGAAAGAACAACGCCCGGCGAACCGGGCGTTGGGCAAGACAGCGAGCGTTACAGGTTGTAGCCGCGCTCGTTGTGCTCGGAGAGGTCGAGACCAACGCTCTCGGACTCTTCGCTGACACGCAGGCCCATGACCAGGTCCAGCACCTTGAGGATGATGTAGGTGACGATACCGGTGTAAACCACGGTGACCAGCACGCCGACGATCTGGATCCAGACCTGAGCGCCGATATCTTCCACGGTGCCGAAGCCGCCCAGCACAGGTGCAGCGAACACACCGGTCAGGACCGCGCCGACGATACCGCCGATGCCGTGTACGCCGAAGGCGTCCAGGGAGTCGTCGTAGCCCAGTTTGCGCTTCAGGCTGGTAGCGCAGAAGAAGCAGATCACGCCAGCGGCCAGACCGATTACCAGGGCGCCCATCGGGCCGGCGGTACCAGCAGCCGGGGTGATGGCGACCAGACCGGCAACCACACCGGAAGCGATGCCCAGAGCACTCGGCTTACCGTGGGTAATCCACTCGGCGAACATCCAGCCCAGAGCGGCGGCGGCGGTGGCGATCTGAGTCACCAGCATGGCCATGCCCGCAGTGCCGTTGGCGGCGACGGCGGAACCCGCGTTGAAACCGAACCAGCCGACCCACAGCATGGCAGCACCGATCAGGGTGTAACCCAGGTTGTGCGGCGCCATCGGCGTGGTCGGGAAGCCTTTGCGCTTGCCCAGAACCAGGCACGCTACCAGGCCGGCGATACCGGCGTTGATGTGCACCACGGTGCCACCGGCGAAGTCCAGAACGCCCTCATCCCACAGGAAGGCACCGTCGCCGGACCAGACCATGTGGCACATCGGGGCATAGACCAGGGTGAACCAGACGGCCATGAAGATCAGCATCGCGGAGAACTTCATGCGCTCGGCGAAGGCACCGACGATCAGCGCCGGGGTGATGATGGCGAAGGTCATCTGGAAGACGATGAACACGCTTTCCGGGATCGCATACACCAGGCTGTTGGTGTCGACGCCGCTGAGGAAGGCTTTGTTCAGACCGCCGATGAAGGAATTGAGGTTGGTAACACCCTTCTCCATGCCGGTGGTGTCGAACGCCAGGCTGTAGCCGTAGACCACCCAGAGAATGCTGATCAGGCCGGTGATGGCGAAGCACTGCATCATCACCGAAAGAACGTTCTTCGAACGCACCATGCCGCCGTAGAACAGCGCCAGGCCGGGAATGGTCATAAACAGAACGAACGCCGTGGCGACGATCATCCACGCGGTGTCACCGCTGTTCAGTACAGCCTCGTCAGCCATGGCGATGCCGGGGGTTACGAGGGACAAAAGGGCTCCAAGCCCTGCGAATTTACGCAGAGTCATGTGTTTTTCTCCTGGGGCGTGTGGGGTTCTGAGGCTTAAACTGCGTCGGTGCCGGTTTCGCCGGTACGGATGCGGATGGCCTGTTCCAGATTGACGACGAAGATCTTGCCGTCACCGATCTTGCCGGTGTTGGCCGCCTTGGTAATCGCCTCGATGACCCGATCCAGCTGATCGTCGGCGATGGCCACGTCGATCTTCACCTTGGGCAGGAAATCGACCACATACTCCGCGCCGCGGTACAGCTCGGTATGGCCCTTCTGCCGACCAAAGCCTTTGACTTCGGTCACGGTGATGCCCTGCACGCCGATCTCCGACAGCGACTCGCGCACGTCGTCCAGCTTGAACGGCTTGATGATGGCAGTGACTAGCTTCATGAAACTCTCTCCCGTTTGGATGGACTCGCCCCAGGAAAACGAACCCGGCTCAAGTCTAAGCGCAGTGTCTGGCTTTTGAAACGCATCGACCGCCGTGATCAACCGCCGTCCGATGCTCACCAACCGCATCCGGTGAGGCACTCCCCCGCCTCAGCCTGCGCACCGGTACTGCATCGGTGCACGCGTCACAGGGGGTTAAGCAGAAAGCTTGCCAGCTATGCCAAAAGGCCACTTTTTCATGCAGTTAGGCCGCGCCCAGGAAAATCGTGCGCAGCGACCGCACAGTCACTGCACAACATTGGTGCATGATCGGCGCTAGCCATGAGCGAAAACCGTGCATCGCCCGCGCACGCCCTGAGCAGCGTCGCCTGCGTGCTACACTGCCGCGGTTTGTCATCGAAAAGAACCCCGCCATGCTGCCGCCCAAAGCCATTCTCGACACCCTCGCCAGCCACGCCTCGCGCCTGTTCAGCGGTGACAACCCGCTGCCGCGCAGTGAGATCGAAGCCCAGCTCAAGGCCCTGTTGCAGAGCGCCTTCGGCAAGCTGGACCTGGTCAGCCGCGAAGAATTCGACAGCCAGATGGCCGTGCTGGCGCGTACCCGTGCGCGCCTGGAAGCCCTGGAAGCCAAGCTGGCAGAGCTGGAAGCCAGGCAGAACCCACCCGCCGAATAAAAATCGGCGGGCATGTGATCAAGGAGTGATCCATGTCCCTCGCCATCGTCCACAGCCGTGCCCAGGTCGGCGTCGAAGCGCCGGCCGTCACCGTCGAGGCGCACCTGGCCAACGGTCTACCGGCCCTGACCCTGGTCGGCCTGCCGGAAACCGCGGTCAAGGAAAGCAAGGATCGGGTGCGCAGCGCGATCCAGAACGCCGGTTTCGATTTCCCGCCACGGCGCATCACCCTCAACCTGGCGCCTGCCGACCTGCCCAAGGACGGCGGGCGTTTCGACCTGGCCATCGCCCTCGGCGTGCTGGCCGCCAGCGAGCAGGTGCCAGCGGCCAGTTTGGCCGAACTGGAGTGCCTGGGTGAGCTGGCGCTGTCCGGCGAGCTGCGCCCGGTGCAGGGCGTGCTGCCCGCCGCCCTGGCCGCCCGCGCCGCCGGACGCACCCTGGTGGTGCCGCGGGCCAATGCCGAGGAAGCCAGCCTGGCCTCGGGCCTCAAGGTGCTGGCCGCCGACCACCTGTTGCAGATCGCCGCCCACCTCAACGGTCACACACCACTGCCGCCCTATCAGGCCAGCGGCCTACTGCGCCAGGAAGCGGCGTACCCCGACCTGGCCGACGTGCAGGGCCAGCTGGCGGCCAAGCGCGCCCTGCTGATCGCCGCCAGCGGTGGCCATAACCTGTTGCTCAGCGGACCTCCGGGCACCGGCAAGACCCTGCTGGCCAGCCGCCTGCCCGGTCTGCTGCCGCCGTTGTCCGAGGAGGAGGCGCTGGAGGTGGCGGCCATCCATTCGGTGGCCAGCCATGCGCCGCTGACGGCATGGCCGCGCCGACCGTTCCGCCAGCCTCATCATAGTGCCTCCGGGCCAGCGCTGGTCGGTGGCGGCAGTCGCCCGCAACCCGGCGAGATCAGCCTGGCCCATCACGGCATCCTGTTCCTCGACGAGCTGCCCGAGTTCGACCGCAAGGTCCTCGAGGTCCTTCGCGAGCCTCTGGAATCCGGCCATATCGTGATCGCCCGGGCTCGCGACAAGGTGCGCTTCCCCGCGCGCTTCCAGCTGGTGGCGGCGATGAACCCCTGTCCCTGCGGCTACCTGGGCGACCCCGGCGGCCGCTGCCGCTGCACCCCGGAACAGATCCAGCGCTACCGCGCCAAGCTGTCCGGACCGCTGCTCGACCGCATCGACCTGCACCTCACCGTGGCGCGCGAAAGCACCAGCCTGCTGGCCAGCAGCCAGGCTGGCGAGAGCAGCGCTGAGGTCGCCGCCCGCGTCAGCCAGGCACGCCAGCGCCAGCTGGCGCGCCAGGGCTGCGCCAATGCATTCCTCGACCTGCCGGGCCTGCAGCAGCATTGCCGCCTGCCCGAAACTGACCGGCTGTGGCTGGAGCAGGCCTGCGAACGCCTCAACCTGTCGCTGCGGGCGGCCCATCGCCTGCTCAAGGTGGCGCGCACCCTGGCCGACCTGGAGGGCGTCTGCGAGATCGGCCGCGCGCACCTGGCCGAGGCCCTGCAGTACCGTCCCAGCAGCGGCAGCTGATCCATCAGAATTATCAGGAGATAACTTCTCAGAGAAAAAAGCTATCGATCTGTGTTAGGATGGCTGGCCTTCCGCCCTTGGCGGCCCATCCGATAACAAGGAGAGCTAGCTCAATGGAGGCATCTTCGTCTTCGCTCAACCGGCCGGTATTCTTCGGCTCCGCCCTTCTCATCCTCGCCCTGGTGCTCTACAGCGTGCTGCTGCCGGAGCATGCACAAGACCAGTTCGCCTGGCTGCAACGCTGGATCATCGACAAGGCCAGCTGGTTCTACGTCCTCACCGTCGCCCTGATTCTGATCTGCTGCGTGTTCCTCGCCGTCAGCCGCTATGGCGACCTCAAGCTGGGCCCCGACCACAGCCAGCCCGAGTACCGCAACACCACCTGGTTCGCCATGTTGTTCTCCGCCGGCATGGGCATCGGCCTGATGTTCTTCGGCGTGGCCGAACCCCTGATGCACTTCACCGCCCCGCCAGTGGGCGAGGCCGGCACGGCGCAGGCTGCGCGCGAGGCGATGAAGCTGACCTTCTTCCACTGGGGCCTACACGCCTGGGCGATCTACGCCATCGTCGCGCTGATCCTGGCCTTCTTTTGCTTTCGCCACGACCTGCCGCTGACCCTGCGTTCGGCGCTCTACCCGCTGATCGGCGAGCGCATCCACGGCCCCATCGGCCATGCGGTGGACACCTTCGCCATCCTCGGCACCGTGTTCGGCGTGGCCACCTCGCTGGGCTACGGCGTGCTGCAGATCAACAGCGGCTTCCACCACCTGTTCGGCCTGCCGGTCAGCACGCCGGTGCAGATCGGCCTGATCGCCGCCATCTGCGCCCTGGCCACGCTGTCGGTGGCGAGCGGCCTGAACAAAGGCATCCGCATCCTCTCGGAGCTCAACCTGGCGCTGGCCGTGTTCCTGCTGCTGTTCGTCCTGGTGCTGGGACCGACCGTGTTTCTGCTCAAGACCTTCGTGCAGAACAGCGGCGCCTACCTCTCCGAGATCGTCAGCAAGACCTTCAACCTCTACGCCTATGAGCCGACCGACTGGATCGGTGGCTGGACCCTGCTGTACTGGGGCTGGTGGCTGTCCTGGTCGCCCTTCGTCGGCCTGTTCATCGCGCGCATCTCGCGTGGCCGCACCATCCGCGAGTTCATCAGCGGCGTGCTGTTCGTGCCGGCTGGCTTCACCCTGCTGTGGATGACCGTGTTCGGCGACACCGCCATTCATATGGTGCTCAACGAGGGCCTGGGCGGCCTGGCCGAGACGGTGAATGCCGACAGTTCGCTGGCGCTGTTCGCCTTCCTCGAACAGTTCCCGCTGAGCGACCTGCTGTCGCTGGTCGCGGTGGCCATGGTGGTGGTGTTCTTCGTCACCTCGGCCGACTCCGGCGCCCTGGTGGTGGACATGCTGGCCTCAGGCGGCAGGACCGTCACGCCGCTGTGGCAGCGCCTGTTCTGGTCGATCCTGATCGGCGTGGTGGCCATCGCCCTGCTACTGGCCGACGGCCTCAAGGCGCTGCAGACGGCCACCATCGCCAGCGCCCTGCCCTTCTCCATCGTCCTGCTGGCGGCCATCTGGGGCCTGCTGCGCGCACTGAAACTGGACGCCACCAAGCGCGGCGTGCGCTTCCAGGCGCTCAACGGTTCACGCCCGCTGGCCCGCCAGCATGGCGGCTGGCAGCGTCGCCTGCGCAACCTGGCGATGTTCCCGCGGCGCGCCCACGTCACCCGATTCATCGACGAAGTGGTGCAGCCGGCCTGCCAGGCGGTGGCCGAGGAGCTGCGCAAGCAGGGCCTGCCGGCGACGGTCGAGAGCGGTGCCGACGGCCGCGTGCGCCTGGCTGTGGCGCATGGCAGCGAGACCGACTTCAGCTACGAGGTGCGCCCGCGCGCCTTCGCCCAGCCCAGCTTCGCCCTGCGGGACACCGGCGACGACGGCAACGAGGAGCGCAAGTACTTCCGCGCCGAAGTGCACCTGCGCGAGGGCGGCCAGGACTACGACGTGATGGGCTGGGTACGCGAGGCGGTGATCGACGACATCCTCGACCAGTACGAGAAGCACATGCACTACCTGCACCTGGTGCGCTGAAACGAAAAAGCCCGGCACATGCCGGGCTTTTTCTGGGGCCTGCAGGATCAGGCGGCGCTGCGCTGGCCACCTTTCTGGTGCTGACGGCAGGCCTCGCCGAAGGCCTCGAACATCTTCACCGAGTCCGGGTTCTGCGCGGCCTGCCACTCCGGGTGCCATTGCACGGCGAACAGGAAGGGCGACAGGCTCGGCGCGTGGAAGGCCTCGATCAGACCGTCCTCGGCGCGGGCCAGCGGCTCCAGGCCCTTGCCCAGGGTCTTGATGCCCTGGCCATGCAGCGAGTTGACGCCGATCTCCTCGCGCCCCAGCACCCGGGCCAGCCAGCTGTTCGGCTCGATGCGCACCTTGTGCGCCTCGGCGTACTGCACCGCCACCGGGTCCTCGGGGTTTTCGCGATGGTCGTTGAAGCCCGGCTCGGCATACACCTTCTGGTGGATGTCGCCGCCCAGGGCCACGTTGATTTCCTGCATGCCGCGGCAGATGCCGAAGACCGGCAGGCCACGGGCGATGGCAGCCTTGATCAGCGGCAGGTCGAACAGGTCGCGGTCGCGATCCTGGCCCTTCTCCGGGGTGAGGTTTTCCTGACCGTAGAGGGTCGGGTCGATGTTCGAACCGGCACCGGTCAGGTACACGCCGTCGGCCATGTCCAGGTATTGCTCGAGGTCGCCGGTACCACAGCAGGTGGGCACCAGCACGGGTACGCAGCCGGCGATCTCCACCAGCGGCGTGATGTATTTGTGAGTCATTACCTGATAGTCGTGGCCCTTGCGCTCCTGAGCGCCCATGGACATCAACACGACGGGTTTACGCTTGGCAGTGGAAGTTTTTGCACTGTTCTTGTTGGACATACGTCACCTTGGGGCAGATCGATCTGCCGTTGCTGTGCAGGTGGGTCGGGAGATCGACGCGCTACCTGTTTGGCACGGTTCCGTCTGTCGGCGGCGTAGCTGGGCCTCACCTGGAGGCATGGGAATGGGAGGTAACGGACCACCCGCGACGGCCGCATAACAGTCGAACCGCCCGCACAGTCTCTCCAGAGACGTAAAATATGTCAAACATTTCAGGCGGATGGCGTAAAAGGACCATATAGCAATCAAGGCTGCAGGCGCCAAAAAACGGACATATTCCGTATAAGCTCCTGCTAGAGCGCGGATTCATGGTCCATTATTTTTTACGCACTCGGCATGATGCGCTCGACGGCTGGCAGACGCATCTGTGCCACCTCGGCCAGCAGGAAGTCACGCAGCCGACGCAGGCGCGCCTGCGCTCGATGCGTCTTGGGCCACACCAGGTAATAGCTGCAGCCGCTGTACACGGCGGTCGGCCGGGGCAAACCCAGACGCCCGGCATTGACGTCCTCGGCGACCAGCAGCAGGTCGCCGATGGACACCCCGTAACCACGCGCGGCGGCGACGATGCCCAGCTCCAGCATGTCGAACAGCTGGCCGCCCTTGAGCGGCACCCGGTCGGCCAGGCCGGTGGCCTGCAGCCACTGGCGCCAGTCGCGGCGATCCGGGGTCGGGTGCAGTTGCTCGGCGGCCTGTAACCGGGCCAGATCCCAGGGGCCGTCCTGCGCCGCCTCGGCAGCGCACACCGGGATCAGCCACTCCTCAAACAGCAGCACGCTGTCCCACTCTTCGGGAAAGTCGCCATTGCCCAGCAGCACGGCGCAGTCGAACGGTTCATGGCGGAAGTCCACCTTGTCCACGTCCATCCAGGCGCTGGTCAGCTGCACCTCGCTGTCCGAGTTGGCCAGGCGAAACAGCGACAGGCGCGCCAGCAGCCAGCGCATGGTCAGGGTCGAGGGCGCCTTCAGGCGCAGGTAGGCATCCTCGCTGCGCAGGGTGGCGCAGGCCTTCTCCAGCGCATCGAAACCCTCGCGCACGCCGGGCAGCAGGCCGCGCGCCGTCTCGGTCAGCTGCAAATGCCGGCCACTGCGCTCGAACAGGCGGCAGCCGAAGTGCTCTTCCAGGGTGCGGATATGCCGGCTCACCGCACTCTGGGTGATGGCCAGCTCGGCGGCGGCGCGGGTGAAGGAGGCATGTCGGGCGGCCGCCTCGAAGGCACGCAGGGCATAGAGCGGCGGCAGGCGCCGGCTCATGCGCCAAACCCATGATTATTAGTCATGCCAGGCATCGCTTTTTTCCTTTTGTGCGCGTCGCGTCGACTCCCGAGAATGGCGCCATTCTCAGCCCGCCGGATTTTTCCCGGCAAGTCTTCTCTTGAGCCTGACTCATCATGCCGCAGTCCGTCCGCACCGAACTGGTCGCCCTCTTCCGCCTTGCCGGTCCGTTGATCGCCGCGCAGCTGGCCCATGTACTGATGGTGTTCACCGACACCCTGATGATGGGCAAGCTGGGCCCCGCCGAGCTGGCCGCCGGCGGCCTGGGCGCGGCCAGCTATTCCTTCGTGTCGATCTTCTGCGTCGGCGTACTGGCCGCGGTGGGCAACCTGATCGCCATCCGCCATGGCGCCGGCGACAGCGCCGGGGTCACCCGCCTGGCGCAGAACGGCCTGTGGCTGGCCGGCTGCCTGGCCCTGGCCAGCGGCCTGCTGCTGTGGAACCTCGGCCCGCTGCTGGCGCGCTTTGGTCAGGAGCCGCACAACATCGAGGGGGCGATGCAGTTTCTCTCCACCCTGGTGTTCGCCCTGCCCGGCTACCTCGGCTTCATGGCCCTGCGCGGCTTCCCGGCGGCCATCGGCCGGCCGGGCCCGGTGATGGCCATCAGCATCGGCGGCGCGGCGGCCAACTTCGCCCTCAACTGGGCGCTGATCCACGGCTGGTTCGGCCTGCCGCCGCTGGGCCTGGCTGGCATCGGCCTGGTCACCGCGCTGGTGGCCAACGTCATGACCCTGCTGCTGTTCCTTCATCTGCTCCGCCACCCGGCCTACGCCGCCTATCCGCTGGCCCGCGGCCTGCTGCGTCCGCGCCTGGCCGAACTGCGCGAGCTGCTGCGCCTGGGCCTGCCAATCGGCGGTACCTATGCGGTGGAGTCCGGCATGTTCGCCTTCGCCGCCCTGTGCATGGGCGCCATCGGCAGCGATGCGCTGGCCGCGCACCAGATCGCCATCATGTCGGTATACGTGGCCTTCATGGTGCCGGTGGGTATCTCCTACGCCACCACCTTCCGCATCGGCCAGCACTATGGCGCCGGACGCCTGGCTGACGCGCGCCGCGCCGGGCGCCTCGGCATTGGCGGCGGTGCCTGCTGCATGCTGGTGTTCGCCCTGCTGTTCTGGCTGGCGCCGGAGTGGGTGGTGGGGCTGTTCCTCGACCACCATGACCCGCAGTTCGCCGCCGTGGTGGCGCTGGCCGTGAGCCTGCTGGCGGTGGCGGCCTGGTTCGAGCTGTTCGACGGCATTCAGACCATCGCCATGGGCGCGATCCGCGGTCTCAAGGACGGCAAGACCACCCTGCTGGTTGGCATTCTCTGCTACTGGGTGATCGGCATTCCGCTGGCCTGGGCGCTGGCCTTTCCGCTCGGCTGGGGCGCCGAGGGCGTGTGGTGGGGCCTGGCCGGCGGCCTGGCCTGCGCGGCCATCGGCCTGACCCTGGGCTTCGAATGGCGCATGGCGCGGATGCTGCGGCCGCACGCGGTACCGGCAGAGGCCTGCCTGTCGTAGCAATCCGGGAAACAGGTGAGTCCGCCCCCGGATTGCATCCGGGCTACCGGCTGCCAGCTCAGTCCCCCACCCTAGCCCTCTCCCAGGGCGAGAGGGAATGGTGCAACGCGCAACGCCGCAGCCTAGGACGGCAAGCCGCCAAGCAGCGGCTGGCGCAGGCCAAACACCAGGAAGCGCGCCAGCTCGGCCAGCGGCAGCGGTTTGCTGATCAGGTAGCCCTGCACCTGGTCGCAGCCGAACTGGCGCAGCAGGGCCAGTTGCTCGGCGTTCTCCACGCCCTCGGCGACCACTTCCAGGTGCAGGTTGTGCGCCAGGTTGATCATCGCCCGCACCAACTGACGATTCTCCGCGCGCTCGCCCATGCCGGCGACGAAGCTCTTGTCGATCTTCAGCAGGGTGATCGGCAGGTTGTTGAGGTGCACGAAGGAGGAGAAGCCGGTGCCGAAGTCGTCCAGCGAGAAGCGCACGCCGAGGCGGCCGAGAGCCTGCATGGTCTGCCGCACCTGCTCGCTGCGGCGCATCACCGCCGTCTCGGTCAGTTCGAACTCCAGCCACTGGGCATCCACCCCGCGCTCCTCGATCAGGCGCCCGAGAGTGCTCAGCAACTGGCTGTCCTGGAACTGGCGGAACGACAGGTTGACCGCCATGTGCAGGGTCGGCAGGCCACGCCCGCGCAGCCACTGCATGTCGCGCAGGGCACGGGCGATCACCCAGTAGCCGAGCGGCACGATCAGCCCGCTCTCCTCGGCCAGCGGCACGAACTCGTCCGGGCCAAGCAGGCCGCGTTCGGCATGTCGCCAGCGCACCAGCGCCTCCAGGCCGAGGATGCGCCCGCTCTGCAGGCACAGGCGTGGCTGGTAGTGCAGCTCCAGCTCGTCGCGGCGCAGGGCACGGCGCAGCTCGCCTTCCAGATCGGCCATGCTGCGCGCGCCGCGATGGATGCGCTCGTCGTACAGATGATGAGTACAGCCCTGGGCGGCCTTGGCCTGCTGCATGGCGATGTGCGCATGCCACAGCAGCGGATCGGCGCTCTCGCCGGCACGGGCATGGGCCAGGCCCAGGCTGCAGCCGAGCAGCAGGCTCTCGCCGTCCAGCCAGTAGGGCTCGGACAGTACCTCGGTAATGCGCTCGGCCACGCGCTCGGCGCGTTGCGGATCGCGGCGGTTGTCGATGAGCAGGGCGAACTCGTCGCTGCCCAGGCGCGCCAGCGCATCGCCGGGCTCCAGCTGGGCCTTGAGGCGGTTGACCACCTGCAGGATCAGGCGATCGCCGGCCTGGTAGCCGAGGGCGTCGTTGACGTGCTTGAAGTTGTCCAGATCGAGATGGCCAAGGGCCAGGCCGCGCCCCTGATGCTCGGCCAGACGCCCGGCGAGCAGGGTCTGGAAGCCCTGGCGGTTGGCGATACCGGTCAGCGGGTCCTGTTCGGCCAGACGTTGCAGGGTCGCCTGCAGCCGCCCTCGCTCGCCGGCATAGCGCAGGCAACGTCGCAGCAGATCAACATCCAGGTTGTCGCGCACCAGCCAGTCACAGACATCGGCGGGCTCGACAACAGGCTCCTCGTCGAGCAGCAGAATGGTCGGCAGCAAGCAGCGGCCAGGCGCCGGCTGGCAGGCGGGCGTGGTCAGCAGCAGGCCAAGCCCGCCATCGTCGAACAGGCTGCTGGCCGCCTCCCAGTTCGGTGCGGTAATCAGCGGGAAGGCGCCGCCAAGGGTCTCGAGTCGCGCGCGCAACAACGCGACCCACTCTGGCTGTTCGGCCAGCAGGACCAGGCGCAAGGGTTCGACGTGCGCGGACAAATGACCTCCCCAGGGTCAGGAAAGACAGACTTACCTCGTCTGCATGCACCGTGTATTCCGGCGTTCTCTTTCTGCCTGTCCTTGTGCAGATCTTTGCGCATCCTGCGGCAAAGGCCAGGCAGCGGCAACGGGTTGCGACTGGCACAAGCGTACATGATCTTTAAAAATAGTGACTTAGCCCACAATCCTTACGCTTTTTATTGGGAACCCGGCCTGCCGGGCGGCGGCCTGCATGCGCCCCGGCGGCGCCCTGCGGCTGCTAGAATGCCGCCTCGTTTTTTCTGACTGAATTCCCCCCATGTCGCGACTCAATCCCCGGCAGCAAGAGGCCGTGAACTATGTCGGCGGCCCGCTGCTGGTGCTGGCCGGCGCCGGCTCCGGCAAGACCAGCGTGATCACCCGCAAGATCGCCCACTTGGTGCAGAACTGCGGTATCCAGGCCCGCCACATCGTCGCCATGACCTTCACCAACAAGGCCGCGCGCGAGATGAAGGAGCGCGTCGGCACGCTGCTTAAGGGCGCCGAGGCGCGCGGTCTGACCGTGTCCACCTTCCACAACCTGGGCATGAACATCATCCGCAAGGAATACGCGGCACTGGGCTACAAGCCTGGCTTCTCGATCTTCGACGACGGCGACATCAAGGCCCTGCTGACCGACATCATGCAGAAGGAGTACGCCGGCGACGATGGCGCCGACGAGATCAAGAACACCATCGACAGCTGGAAGAACGACCTGATCCTGCCCGACGAGGCGCTGGCCAATGCGCGCGGCCCCAAGGAGCAGACCGCGGCCATCGTCTACCTGCACTACCAGCGCACGCTCAAGGCGTACAACGCGGTGGACTTCAACGACCTGATCCTGCTGCCGGTCAAGCTGTTCCAGGAGAACCGCGACATCCTGGAGAAGTGGCAGAACCGCATCCGCTACCTGCTGGTGGACGAATACCAGGACACCAACGCCAGCCAGTACCTGCTGGTGAAGCAGCTGGTCGGCATGCGCAACCAGTTCACCGTGGTCGGCGACGACGACCAGTCGATCTATGCCTGGCGCGGCGCAAGGCCGGAGAACCTCAACCTGCTCAAGGAAGACTACCCGTCGCTGAAAGTGGTGATGCTGGAGCAGAACTACCGCTCCACCAGCCGCATCCTCAAGTGCGCCAACATCCTCATCGCCAACAACCCGCACGTGTTCGAGAAGCAGCTGTGGTCGGAGATGGGCCACGGCGATCCGATCCGCGTGATCCGCACCCGCAACGAGGATGCCGAATGCGAGCGGGTGGCGCTGGAAATCCTCACTGAGCACCTGCGCACCGAGCGCCCGTACAGCGACTTCGCCATCCTCTACCGCGGCAACTACCAGGCCAAGCTGATGGAGCTGAAGCTGCAGCACCACCAGATTCCCTATCGCCTGTCCGGCGGCACCAGCTTCTTCGCCCGCCAGGAGGTGAAGGACCTGATGAGCTACTTCCGCCTGCTGGTCAACCCGGACGACGACAACGCCTACCTGCGGGTGATCAATGTGCCGCGCCGCGAGATCGGCTCCACCACCCTGGAGAAGCTCGGCAACTACGCCAGCGAGCGTGGCATCTCGATGTACGCCGCCAGCGACGAGCTGGGCCTGGCCGAGCACCTGGACAGCCGCTATACCGAGCGCCTGTCGCGGTTCAAGCGCTACATGGACAAGATCCGCGAGCTCTGCGCCGGTAACGACCCGATCGGCGCCATTCGCAGCATGATCATGGATATCGACTACGAGAACTGGCTACGCCAGAACGCCTCCAGCGACAAGGTCGCCGAGGCGCGCATGGGCAACGTCTGGTTCCTCGTGGAGGCGCTGAAGAACACCCTCGACAAGGACGAGGACGGCGACATGACCATCGAGGACGCCATCGGCAAGCTGGTGCTGCGCGACATGCTGGAGCGCCAGCAGGAAGAGGAAGAAGGCGCCGAGGGCGTGCAGATGATGACCATGCACGCCTCCAAGGGCCTTGAGTTCCCCTCGGTGTACATCATCGGCTTCGAGGAGGAGATCCTCCCGCACCGCTCCAGCATCGAGGCCGATACCATCGAGGAAGAGCGGCGCCTGGCCTATGTCGGCATCACCCGTGCCAAGCGCAACCTGGCACTGACCTTCGCCGCCAAGCGCAAGCAGTACGGCGAGATCATCGACTGCTCGCCGAGCCGCTTCCTCGACGAGCTGCCGCAGGAGGACCTGGTCTGGGAAGGCCAGGAAGACACCCCGGTAGAGGTCAAGACGGCGCGCGGCAACGATGCCCTGGCCAGCATGCGCGCCATGCTCAAGCGCTGACCGAGCGCACAGCCGCACAGCGGCTTCCCGGCTAGACTGCGCGCGTCCGTCGTCTCGCAAGGAAGCGCGCCATGTCCCATCGCCTGTACCTGTACAACAAGGCCGAAATCGGCAGCAGCGAGGATGACTGCCTGCCGCTGATGGAGTGGGGCTACGAGCTGCCCCTGTTGCTGCACCCGCTGTTCGCCCAGGGCGGCTGCGTCGGGCACAACTGCTACAACGACCCGCACAGCGAAGAAGGCCTGTACGCCGAGGCGCCCGCCGGCATCGAGGCGCTGCGCGCCTTCTATGCCTTCATCGAGCGCCACGCCGGCAGCCTGCTGGACGATATCGAGGCCTTCCGCACGGCGCGCGACAGGATCTTCCAGCTGCTCGACGGCAGCGCCCGGCATGCCTGGTTCCACCTGGACGCCTGGGACCTGTTCAACATGAGCGACGACGACCGCCGCGCCCAGGCCGACGCCCTGCTGGAGGAGATCGCGCGCAGCAACGCCTGCATCCGCGAGGCCATCGACAACGACAATCCGCGGCTGCTGGACAACTGCCCCGGCGTCGATGCGCCCTGGGCCGGCAGCTTCCGCGCCCTGCTCAACCAGGCCGCCTACGACTACGGCTGGGAACCGCTCGGCTCGATGCTGCCGGTGCAGGATGAAGATGCGCCACAGATCTTCTGCGAGAACCAGCGTTACGGCCTGCGCGCGGCGGATGGCCGGGTACTGATCGAGCCCCGCTACCAGGCCTTCTACGAATTCGACGAGAGCAGTGAGCGCGCCCGCGTGCAGCTGGACGGGCGCTTCGGCTATGTCGACCGCCAGGGCCGCGAAGTGATCGCCTGCCAGTTCGAGGAGGCCTACGATTTCGCCGGCGAGCACGCGCTGGTCGCCGAGGGCGGCAAGCTCGGCCTGATCGACCTGCAGGGCCGGCTGACGGTGCCTTGCCAGTTCGCTGCAGGCGAGCCGCTGGACCACCGCGGCAGCTGCTGGGGCGTGCAGCAGGGCGAGCTGTGGGGGGCGATCGACCCGCAGGGCAACTGGCTGCTGCCGGCGCAGTACCAGCAGATCCAGGCGTACGAGGGCTACTACGCCGCCCGACCGGCGAAGGGTCCGCAGCATCTGTTCACCACCCGTTTCCACGACCTCGGCGCGATCGGCACCGACAACCTGCAGAGCTTCGACCTGGATGGCCGGGAGGTCTATCTGATTCGTCGCCGCGACGGCCAGCAGTGGCGCTGGCGTGCTCTCGACGATCAGGGCCAGGCGCTGCTGCCCGGCGAGTACCAGGCGCTCGACTACCTGCACGACCTGCAGGCCTGGCAGGTGCGCGACAACCGTCTGTACGGCCTTTATCGCCATCAGCAGCTGCGCTGGCTGCTGCCCTGCGCCTACACCCGGATCGAGCTGCAGCTCGGCTGCCGGAGCGCCGACGGCAGCCACTACTGTCGGGTTCAGGAGGGCAAGCGCTGGGGCCTGTATCGCGGTGGCGCGCAGCCCGGCTGGAGCGCTGAGCCGCGCTTCGAGCGCCTGGAAAGCCTTTACGACAATTATTTCAGCGCCTGCCTGGAGGGCCGCTGGGGCATCCTCGACAGCAACGGCCAGTGGCTGCGCGAACCACTTGACCAGGCACCCGCCGAACGCCGCTTCGTGCAGAGCGAGGAGCACGCACTGGTGTTCCACGACGACCTGGCCTGGCGCCTCGAGGAGGACGGCAGCAGCCAACCGCTGGCCGCCGAGCGCGCCCTGCAGATCGTCGACCGCTACGCCCAGTTCGGCCTCAGCGAAGTGCAGCAGGCCTGCCTGCAGCGCAGCGCCGGCGATCTCTGGCTAGCACTGGACGCACACCGTCGCGGCCTGGCCGCCCTTAAGACGCAAGACTATGAGAAGGCCCGGCCGCTGCTGCTGCAAGCCGTGGAGCTGGGCAACAGTGATGCGCTCAACGACCTCGGCTGCCTGCTGGACAATGCCGACCAGGACCATGCCGGCGCCCTCGCCTATTTTCAGCGCGCTAGCGACGCCGGCTCGGCGCTGGCCGCCCGCAACCTGGGCGACTGCTACCGCCAGGGTCGCGGCTGCGCCCAGGACCGGGCGCTGGCGCGCCACTACCTGCAGCTGGCCACCGAGCGCGGCCACCGCCCGGCCCACCTGGAGCTGGCCCAGCTGCTGTTCGAGGAGGAAGCCGACTACGACCTGGCCCTGCAGCACTTCGAGGCCGCCTGGCGCTACGGCGACAAGGATGCCAGCGCCAACTACCTGGGCTGGCTGCACGAGCAGCGCGAGGACTATGCCCAGGCCCGGCGCTACTACCAGCACAGCCTGCGCAGTGGTGACGGCTACGCGCACTGGCGCATGGGTCGCCAGTACCTCCACGGCCTGGGCGGCAAGGTCGATCCGGGCAAGGCGCGCGAGCACCTGCAGCAGGCCTGCACCGAGCAGTACGAGGACGCCTACCTGGACCTGGCCGAGTTGCTGCTCGGCAACGCGGCCGACCAGGAACAGGCGCTGGAGTGGCTGCGCAAGGCAGTGGACGCCGGCGTCGCCGGCGCCCGCGAGCGCGCCGAGGAACTGCTGGCGCAGCGCCGCCAGCCCGGTCCGCTGGCGCGCCTGCTCGACCGGCTGCGACAATAAACCGCAGCCTGCACAGTCAATGGCAGGCACAAAAAAACCGCCCGAAGGCGGTTTTTTCAGAAGCTGGCGGCTGTTACAGACCGGACATCTTCTTGATCGCGCCCATCAGCTCGTCGTCTGTGCAGGTGGCGCAGGTGCCCTTGGGCGGCATGGCGTTGATGCCGGAAATGGCTTTGGAGAGCAGCACGTCGAGACCACCCTGCTCATCAGCACGCTTCTTCCATGCAGCGGTATCGCCGGTCTTCGGCGCGCCCAGCACACCCGCATTGTGGCAGGCGCCACAGTGGGCGGCGATCACGTCGTCCGGCGACTTGGCGCCACCACCGGCAGCCACGGCAACGGCGCCGACGCCCTTGCACTCTTCACCCTGGACGCAGACCTCGCCAACCGGCTTGATGCGCTCGGCGATCTCATCATTGGTCGCAGCCTGAGCGCTCACAGCCCACAGGGCCAATACGGCAGCTTGAGCCGCCAGCATCTTCTTGATCAGGTTCACGGTACACCCTCATTGGCTAGAAACGCCCGCGGCCACGGTTTCGCGAGCGGGCGCAGTATAACGGTTCGGCCGGCTGGCCGGAACAACCCAACTTGTCGCAGGGGCATTGCGTAAGGCAACGCCCGCTGCCGACTCAGAAGTTCGCCGGCGTGGTGGCGCTGATCAGTCGCGCCGGCTTGTCGTAGGGGTTACGGAAGCGGTGCGGCTTGGTGCTGTCGAAGTAATAGCTGTCGCCCGGCTCCAGCACAAACACCTCGGCGCCCACGGTCAGCTCCAGACGGCCGTCGACCAGCATGCCGGCTTCCTCGCCGTCATGGTTGAGCATTTCCTCACCGGTATCGGTGCCCGGCGGGTAGATTTCGTCGAGGAAGGTAATGGTCCGATTGGGGTGCGCCTTGCCAATGAGCTTCATGGTCACGGCACCGCTGGAAAGGTCGGTCAGTTCGTCGGCCCGGTACACCACCTGAGTGTGGTTGTCCTGCTCCAGATCGAGAGAGAAAAACTCCACCAGCGACATGGGGATGCCGCCGAGCACCTTCTTCAGCGAGCTGATCGATGGGCTCACGCTGTTTTTCTCGATCATCGAGATGGTGCTGTTCGTGACACCCGCCCGCTTGGCGAGTTCACGCTGGGAAAGGCCTTTGAGTTTACGAATAGATTGCAGTCGAACACCGACGTCCAATGCGGGGGTCCTCCCTGGGAGCAAGGCATCTGGGTGGCCGTATGATGCGGCCAGTGTTCAGTATTTACAACACTGCAAACGCAATTGCCCCGCCCCGTGACGGCTAGCCCCCGGAATAGAGCCTCGGCACCCGCTTCAGGTTGCAGAACAGCTGGTACGGAATACTGCCGCAACCATAGGCCACGGCACTGGCGGAGACGTTGCGCCCCCACAGCTCGACCCGACTCCCCAGACCTGCGCCGGGCAGGTCGGTGAGGTCGACGGTCAGCATGTCCATGGATACCCGGCCGATCAGGCGGGTCATCTGCCCATCGACCATGATTGGCGTGCCGGTGGCGGCATGCCGCGGATAGCCATCGGCATAGCCCATGGCCACCACACCGACGCGGGTCGGCCGCTCGGCGACGAAGCGCGCGCCATAACCCACCGGCTCGCCGGCCGGCAGCTCGCGCACGCTGATGATCTTCGACTCCAGGGTCATCACCGGGCGCAGGCGCGCGGCCTGGGCCTGGTCCTGCTCGAAGGGCGTGGCACCGTAGAGCATGATGCCGGGGCGCACCCAGTCGCTGGCGATGGACGGCCAACCGAGGATGGCCGGCGAGTTGCGCAGGCTGACCTCGGCCTGCAGGCCGGCACGCGCCTGTTCGAACACCGCGACCTGCTCCTCGCTGCGCGGACAATCCAGCTCGTCGGCGCGAGCGAAGTGGCTCATCAGCACGATCTTCTCGACCTTGCCGCTGGCCAGCAGACGGGCATGGGCATCCCGGTACTCGGCCGGGTGCAGACCGACCCGGTGCATGCCGGAATCGAGCTTCAGCCACACCTGCAGCGGCCGCGCCAGACGCGCGCGCTCGATCGCCTCGACCTGCCAGGTGGCATGTACCACGCACCACAGCTGGTGCTGGTCGATCAGGCTCAGTTCGCTCTCCTCGAAGAAGCCCTCGAGCAGCAGGATCGGCTTGCGGATGCCGGCATAGCGCAGCTCCAGCGCCTCCTCGATGCAGGCTACGGCGAACCCGTCGGCCTCAGCTTCCAGGGCGGCAGCACAGCGCGTGGCACCATGCCCGTAGGCGTCCGCCTTGACCACCGCGAGCGCCCTGGCACCGCTGATCTCGCGGGCGAGGCGGTAGTTGTGGCGCAGGGCTTCGAGGTCGATCAGGGCACGGGCGGGACGCATGGCGGCTACTTCATTCGGTTAAAAAAAGCCCGGCGGGGGTGCCGGGCCAAAGGGATGTTCAGGCTTGTGCGGCGACGACCATCATCTCCACCAGCACGCGCGGGTCATACAGCTTGGCCTCGAGGCAGGCGCGAGCCGGGGCGGCACCCTCGGCCACCCAGGCGTCGTACACCTCGTTGAGGCCGGCATAGTCGGCCATGTCCTTGAGGTAGATGGTCACCGAGAGGATCCGGGTCTTGTCGCTGCCGGCCTCGGCCAGGAAGCGGTCGATGTTGGCCAGGGTCTGACGGGTCTGCTCACGGATATCGCCGTCGTAATCGTCCGCCAACTGCCCCGCCAGGTAGACGGTGCCGTTGTGGATGACGATTTCGCTGTAGCGCTTCTCAATGCGCAGGCGCTGGATGGACATGCTTGTGGCTCTCCTTGGTGCGGCCATAACGGGAAATATCCAGGCCTTCGGCGCTGATCTGCGGACGCTTGTTCGCCATCAGGTCGGCGAGGAAGCGACCGGAGCCGCAGGCCATGGTCCAGCCAAGGGTACCGTGTCCGGTGTTGAGGAACAGGTTGCGGTAGGCTGTGGCGCCGACGATGGGCGTGCCATCCGGGGTGGCCGGACGCAGACCGGTCCAGAATTCGGCACGGCTGACATCGCCGCCCTGCGGGTAGAGATCGTTGGTGATCATCTCCAGGGTGGCGCGGCGAGCCGGGTTGAGCGACAGGTCGAAACCGGCGATCTCGGCCATGCCGCCGACGCGGATGCGGTTGTCGAAGCGGGTGATGGCGACCTTGTAGGTCTCGTCGAGGATGGTCGAGGTCGGCGCCATCGCCGCATTGGTGATCGGCACGGTCAGCGAGTAACCCTTGAGCGGGTAGACCGGCGCCTTGATGCCCAGCGGCTTGAGCAGTTGCGGGCTGTAGCTGCCGAGGGCGAGCACGTAGCGGTCGGCGGTCTCCAGCTTGCCGTCGATCCACACGCCATTGATGCGGTCGCCGGCGTGGTCCAGGCGCTCGATGTTGCAGCCGAAGCGGAATTCGACGCCAAGGTCCTTGGCCATCTGCGCCAGCTTGGTGGTGAACATCTGGCAGTCGCCGGTCTGGTCGTTGGGCAGACGCAGGGCGCCGGCCAGCTTGTCCTTGACCCCGGCCAGGGCCGGTTCGACGCGAGCGATGGCGTCGCGGTCGAGCAGCTCGTAGGGCACGCCGGAGGCTTCCAGCACGGCGATGTCCTTGGCCGCGTTGTCGACCTGAGCCTGGGTGCGGAACAGCTGGGTGGTGCCCAGCTGGCGGCCTTCGTAGGCGATGCCGGTCTCGGCGCGCAGCTCGTCGAGACAGTCACGGCTGTACTCGGACAGGCGCACCATGCGCTCCTTGTTCACCGCGTAGCGGGCGGCGGTGCAGTTGCGCAGCATTTGCGCCATCCACAGGTACTGGTCGATATCGGCGGTGGCCTTGATCGCCAGCGGCGCGTGCTTCTGCAGCAGCCACTTGATGGCCTTCAGCGGCACACCCGGGGCAGCCCAGGGCGAGGCGTAGCCGGGCGAAACCTGGCCGGCGTTGGCGAAGCTGGTTTCCAGGGCCGGGCCGTTCTGGCGGTCGACCACCACCACCTCGAAGCCGGCACGGGCCAGATAGTAGGCACTGGCGGTACCGATCACACCGCTGCCGAGCACCAGAACACGCATCTTCGCCTCCTCGCTGCGGGGCGGGCCCGCGAGCGTTTGTTATTTTGACCGTAGATGGGCGCAGTATAGGAAGGCGCAAGTAGCGATATTCACTGTTTATCGCTCAGCATTTGGCGTTAGTTCTCGACACAGAGCGTTTTCGCAGGATTGCATCCAGGCGATATGGCTATATATTCGCCTCAACGCCAGTGAATTATCGCGTTCAGTTATTCCCTACGGAGAGCATCATGCGCACCCAGCACCAGAGCCGCCGCGAGCTGGACAAGATCGACCGCAACATCCTGCGCATCCTCCAGGAGGACGGGCGCATCAGCTTCACCGAGCTGGGCGAGCGGGTCGGCCTGTCCACCACGCCCTGCACCGAGCGCGTCCGCCGCCTGGAGCGCGAGGGCATCATCATGGGCTACCACGCCCGGCTCAATCCGCAGCAGCTCAAGGCCAGCCTGCTGGTGTTCGTCGAGATCAGCCTGGACTACAAGTCCGGCGACACCTTCGAGGACTTCCGCCGCGCCGTGCTCAAGCTGCCGCATGTGCTGGAGTGCCACTTGGTCAGTGGCGACTTCGACTACCTGGTGAAGGCGCGGATCAACGAGATGGCCAGCTACCGCAAGCTGCTCGGCGACATCCTGCTCAAGCTGCCGCATGTGCGCGAGTCGAAGTCCTACATCGTCATGGAAGAGGTCAAGGAGTCACTGACCCTGCCGGTGCCGGAGTAAGGGCAGCGGGCTAGACCAGGCGTTGGCGGGTACTGGCAATCAGCCGGTGTACCTGGCGCTCGACCGCGGGCTCGATCGGCGTTTCCGGTCCCTGGCCGCGCGGGCACGGCAGGTTCGGCGTGGTGCCGAACAGGCGGCAGATCAGCGGGCGCTGGTCATACACGGTGCAGCCCTGCGGACCGAGGTGCACGCAGTTGTACTCGGCCAGCGCGGCCTCATGCTCGGCCTCGCTCTTGACCGGCAGGCGCGCCAGCTCCTCGGACGACGCCGTCACCGGGCCGCAGCAGTCATGGCAGCCAGGTACGCAGGCGAAGCGTGGAATCTGCCGGCGCAGCTGGTCGATCTTGCGGTCGGTGCAACTCATTGGCGGGCCTTGTGCTGAATCCCGCTAGTGTATCCGCGCGGCAGCGGCGTCGATGACTGCGAGTGAAAAGAGTTTTTCCTGGGGCGCTCTTGGCGCCTGGCATGGGCCATGCTTAAGCTGCGTAAAATTTTAACAACACACAACCCAGGATTTCGCACATGAACGCCCGCGTTCACCAGCCGCAACGCCCCGCCGTGCACAGCGACCAGCATGCCGCCTCCTACTACGCCGCCACGGCCAACCGCCAGCTGAGCTACCCGACGCTGACAGGCGAGGAACTGGCCGACGTGTGCATCGTCGGCGGCGGCTTCTCCGGCCTCAACACCGCCATCGAGCTGGCCCGCAAGGGCTTCTCGGTGGTGCTGCTGGAAGCCCATCTGGTCGGCTGGGGTGCCAGCGGGCGCAACGGCGGCCAACTGATCCGCGGGGTCGGCCATGGCGTCGAACAGTTCGAGCCGGTGATCGGCGCCGACGGCGTGCGCCAGCTCAAGCTGATGGGCCTGGAGGCGGTGGAGCTGGTGCGCCGTCGCGTGGAAGAGTTCCAGATCGACTGCGACCTGACCTGGGGCTACTGCGACCTGGCCAACAAGCCGGCCCATCTGGACGGCTTCGCCGAGGACAAGGCCGAGCTGGAAAGCCTCGGCTACCGCCACGAACTGCGCTTGCTGCAACCGCAGCAGATGCATCAGGTCGTCGGCTCCGACCGCTACTGCGGCGGCATGATCGACATGGGCTCGGGCCACCTGCACCCGCTCAATCTGGCCCTGGGCGAGGCGGCCGCGGCGGCCGCGCTGGGCGTGCGCCTGTTCGAACACTCGCCGGTGAGCCGCATCGACTACGGCCCCGAGGTGAAGGTACACACCGCCCGCGGCAGCGTGCGCGCCAAGACCCTGGTCCTGGCCTGCAACGCCTACCTCAATGGCCTGGACCCGGAGCTGGGCGGCAAGGTGCTACCCGCCGGCAGCTACGTGATCGCCACCGAGCCGCTGGGCGAAGCGCGCGCGCGCGCGCTGATCCCGCAGAACATGGCGCTGTGCGACCAGCGCGTAGCGCTGGACTACTATCGCCTGTCGGCCGACAACCGTCTGCTGTTCGGCGGTGCCTGCCACTACTCCGGTCGCGATCCGGCAGACATCGCCGCCTATATGCGGCCGAAAATGCTGCAAGTCTTCCCCGACCTGAAAGACGTGCGGATCGACTTCCAGTGGGGCGGGATGATCGGCATCGGCGCCAACCGCCTGCCGCAGATCGGCCGCCTCAAGGATCAGCCCAACGTCTACCACGCCCAGGCCTACGCCGGGCACGGGGTCAACGCCACGCACCTGGCCGGCAAGCTGCTGGCCGAGGCGATTGCCGGCGAACAGGGCGGCGGCTTCGAGCTGTTCAACCGCGTACCGCACATCACCTTCCCCGGCGGCAAGCACCTGCGCTCGCCGCTGCTGGCCCTGGGCATGGCCTGGTACCGCCTCAAGGAAGCGGTCGGCCTGGCCTGATCCCCCTCACCACAGCGTCCAGAACGGGCGCTCGACCTCGGTCCGGGCCTGCGCCCGGCTGAGGCCGATATCGCGCAACTGCTCGTCGCTGAGATGACGCAACGCCTGGCGCGTCTGCAGGCGAAGGCGCCAGGCCCGCCAGCGCCCGAACAGCAGCAGCGCGACGCCGAGCCCTCCACGCGCGGACTGCTCTGCCTCCGGACGGACTGTTTCCTGGCGTTCCCATGGCTGCGGCATGTCGACCTCCTTGCACCGATCTGTATGGAGGACCATGATGCGGGCCACACGAAACAGGATACAGATTCAAATAATGAACTTTTGATCCATACAGATCTTGTGTGCGCCGCACTGAATCCTGCTTTTTGCCGTCATCTGTATGGTCTGACGGAGGCCGCCATGCTTTACCGCAACCTGGCCGAGATCCTCGGCGAACGCATCGAACAGGGCCTGTACCGCCCCGGCGACCGCCTGCCCTCGGTGCGCGTGCTCAGCCAGGAGCATGGCGTCAGCCTGAGTACCGTACAGCAGGCCTACCGCGAACTGGAGGACGAAGGCCTGGTGGAGCCCCGGCCCAAATCCGGCTACTTCGTACCACACAGCCGCCAGCGCCCGGCGCTGCCCATGGTCGGGCGCACCGCCCAGCGCCCGGTCGACGTGTCGCAGTGGGACCAGGTACTGGAGCTGGTCAACACGCCGGCCCAGGCCGACCTGGTGCAGCTGGGCCGCGGCATCCCCGATATCGATGCGCCCACGCTCAAGCCGCTGCTGCGCAGCCTGTCGCGCCTGAGCCGGCGCCAGGGCCTGCGTGAGCTGAGCTACGGCAGCCTGGCGGGCGAAGTCCTGCTGCGCGAACAGGTTGCGCGCCTGGCGCTGGATTCCGGCTGCCAGATCGCCCCAGACGACCTGATCATCACCACCGGCTGCCACGAAGCGCTCTCTGCCGCGCTGCGCGCCATCTGCCAGCCTGGCGATATCGTCGCGGTGGACTCGCCGAGCTTCCACGGCGTGATGCAGGCGCTCAAGGGGTTCGGCTTGAAGGCCCTGGAGCTGCCTACCGACCCGCTCACCGGCATCAATCTGGAAGCGCTGGAGATGGCCCTCGAGCAGTGGCCGATCAAGGCCATCCAGCTCACCCCGACCTGCAACAACCCGCTCGGCTACGTCATGCCCGAGGCCAATCGCCGTGCCCTGCTGGAGCTGGCACAGCGCTACGACCTGGCGATCATCGAGGACGACATCTACGGCGACCTGGCCTACCGCTACCCGCGTCCGCGCACCATCAAGTCGTTCGACGAGGACGGCCGCGTGCTGCTCTGCAGCTCCTTCTCCAAGACCCTGGTGCCGGGCCTGCGCATCGGCTGGATCGCGCCGGGGCGTTACCTGCAGCGGGTGCTGCACATGAAGTACATGAGCACCGGCATGAGCGCCCAGTTGCCGCAGCTGGCGCTGGCCGAGTTCATTGGCGAGGGCCAGTACCAGCCACACCTGCGGCGCATGCGCAGCCAGTACGCGCGCGGCCGCGAGCGGATGACGGCCTGGGTCAGCCAGCACTTCCCCGCCACCGCACGGGTCAGCCAGCCGCAGGGCGGCTTCATGCTCTGGGTGGAGATGCCGCAGGGCTTCGACAGCCAGCGCCTGAATCGCCTGCTGGCGCCGCACAAGGTGCAGATCGCGCCCGGCAGCATCTTTTCCGCCGCCGGCAAGTACCGCAACTGCCTGCGCATGAACTTCGCCACCGCGATGACCGCCGACCTGGAGTGGGCGGTCCGGCAGGTCGGCCAGACGGTGGGCGAGCTGCTCAGCGCAACACCGAGCGACGCAGCGCCTTAGTCCGCCGCCGGCGCCTGGAACGCCCCGCGACGCCAGGCCAGCCAGACGAACAGTGCCGCGCCAGCCGCCATCAGCAGGGGCAGCGCATGGCCGCTCAGCCACTGGCTGGCGGCGCCGGTGGACAGCGGCCCGAGCAGGCAGCCGGCGCCCCACAGCAGGGCGATATGGGCGTTGGCGCGTACCAGCGCGTCGTCCCGGTAAAACTGCCCAACCAGGATCAGCGACAGGGTATAGAGCCCGCCGGCGGCGGCCCCGAACACCACCAGCAGCGGCCAGATCAGCGGCGTGTGCAGTAGCGAGGGAATCGCCAGACTGGACAACAGCAGCAGCACGCCGCAGACGCGAAACAGCGTGGCGCGCGAAACCCGGTCGGCGAGCAGGCCGATAGGCAGCTGCAGCAGGGCGTCGCCCACCACCACCACGCTGGCCATCAGCAGCGCCGTCTCTTGGGCGAAGCCTTCGCGCAGCAAATAGACCGGCAGCAGGGTCAGCACCATCGACTCGAAGGCGGCGAACAGCACCACGGCCCAGGCAATCGCCGGCAGGCGCCGACAGAACAGCCCCAGACCGCGCCCGGAAGCGCTGTGCGCATCGACCTGCGGCGCGCCGCTATGGCCCAGCAGCACGGCGCTGCCCCCGACCAGCAGCGCCACCGACAGCCAGAAGCCGAGGTCGCTGGCACTGCCGATAACCGTCAGCGCCAGCGGCCCGGCCAGCTGACTGAGGGCGAAGCCGGTGCCGTACAGCGCCACCAGACGGCCGCGCAGGTGCTCCTCGACCAGCTGGTTGATCCAGCTTTCGCCCAGGACGAAGACCACGGTCAGGGAAATGCCGATCAGCAGGCGCAGCAGCAGCCACAGCGGGTAATAGGGCAGCAGGGCCAACAGGCCGACCGAGAAGGCGCTGGCCAGCAGGCACAGGCGCAGGGTGCGCGGCGTGCCCAGCGCGCCTGCCAGGCGCCCGGTCAGACGCGCCCCGAGCAGCACGCCGACGGCCGGCATCGCCGCCATCACGCCGATGGCGAAAGGCCCGTAGCCCCAACTCTCCAGGCGCAGCGACACCAGCGGCAGGGTCACCCCCAGCGCCAGCCCGACTATGACCACCGCCGCGGTAACGGCGAAGTAGGTTCCCCAACGCATAGCCCAATCCTTTCCGGCCAAAGCAAACGGCCGGGTTCCCAAGGAAACCCGGCCGCAGGTGTGGCTCACTCGGGAGCCGGCCCCGAAGGGCGGACCTTAAAGTACGGTCAAACCAACCCAACACCGATGAAGGTCTTCTGGGCTAAGGCCAGGACCAACGACCAACGGGAGTAACAGCCGTTAGGCTGGCCCGAAGGGCGAGCGTCAGCGAGTCAGGCGTCCCGCAGCTTTTAAGCGCAGCGTACTGCAGTACGTGAGCATTAAAAGCGAGGACGCAACGCCGTATGGCCGACGACCAGGAGATCGTCCTGCGTACTTACAGCTTGATCCAGGTGGCCTTGATCTCGGTGTACTTGTCGAAGGCATGCAGCGACTTGTCGCGACCGTTGCCCGACTGCTTGTAGCCACCGAACGGCGCGGTCATGTCGCCGCCGTCGTACTGGTTGACCCACATGCTGCCCACGCGCAGGGCCTTGGCGGCCAGGTGCGCCTTGGACAGGTTGCTGGTCCAGATGGCGGCGGCCAGGCCGAAGATGCTGTCGTTGGCGATGGCAATGGCTTCCTCGGTGGTGTCGAACGGGATCACCGTCAGCACCGGGCCGAAGATCTCTTCCTGGGCGATGCGCATCTTGTTGTGCGCGTCGTCGAAGATGGTCGGCTCGACATACACGCCGCCGGTCTCTTCCAGGGTGCGCTTGCCGCCGCAGAGCATCTTGGCCTGGTCGGCATGACCGGCTTCGATGTAGGACAGCACGGTGTTCAGGTGGCCCTGGTCGACCAGCGCGCCGACCTGGGTCTCCGGGTCCAGCGCATGGCCGACCTTCCAGCCCTTGAGAGCCTCGACCACCATGGGCATGAACTGGTCCTTGATCGAGCGCTGCACCAGCAGGCGCGAACCAGCGGTGCACATCTCGCCCTGGTTGAAGCAGATGGCCATGGCGGCGGCCTCGGCAGCCTCTTTCAGGCAGGGCGCGTCCTCGAAGACGATGTTGGCGCTCTTGCCGCCGGCTTCCAGCCAGACGCGCTTCATGTTCGATTCGCCGGCGTAGATCATCAGCTGCTTGGCGATCTTGGTCGAACCGGTGAACACCAGGGTATCGACGTCCATGTGCAGGGCCAGGGCCTTGCCCACGGTGTGGCCGAAGCCCGGCAGCACGTTGAGCACGCCGGCCGGGATGCCCGCTTCCAGCGCCAGCTCGGCCATGCGGATGGCGGTCAGCGGGGATTTCTCCGACGGTTTGACGATCACCGAGTTGCCGGTGGCCAGCGCCGGGCCCAGCTTCCAGGCGGTCATGATCATCGGGAAGTTCCACGGCACGATGGCGGCGACCACGCCGACCGGCTCGCGAGTCACCAGGCCCAGTTCGTCGTGCGGGGTGGCGGCCACTTCGTCATAGATCTTGTCGATCGCCTCGCCGCTCCAGCGGATGGCGCGCGAGGCACCGGCCACGTCGACACTCAGGGAGAAGGCAATCGGCTTGCCCATGTCCAGGGTTTCCAGCAGGGCCAGCTCCTCGGCGTGGGCGTCGAGCAGGTCGGCGAAGCGGATCATGATCTTCTTGCGCTCGACCGGCTTCATGCGCGACCACACGCCGGACTCGAAGGTGGCGCGGGCATCGCGTACGGCAACGTCGGCATCGGCGGCGTCGCAGCTGGCGATCAGGCCGAGGACACGACCATCGACCGGGCTCACGCACTCGAAGGTCTGGCCGGAAACGGCATCGCGGTGCTCGCCATGGATCAGGGCGCGGCCCTCGATCTGCAGATTCTTGGCGCGCTGTTCCCAGTCGGCACGAGTCAGGGTGGTCATGCGGGAGATCCTCAGTGATAGCGTGTGGCAAATAGGCAACACGCACTGTCAATTATTCTGCCAGGCCGATTGCCGGCCATCGTGCGCACAACACTAAACCAGAGCGCGTCGCCTTTTCAATATTTTTGACAAAGGCCCGATCAGGCGCCTTGAATGTTCATTTTATCAAACATAGACTGCCGCCATCGACAGCCCTACAACAACAGGAATCCCACTCCATGAATGTCGCCCAGATCATCGACTTCGCCAGCGCCACCACCGCGCCGGAACACTATCGCCCGGCCGCCGAGAAGATCCTCAAGGGCGACCCCGAGCAGAGCGTGCGCAACCACTACGGCAGCCCCTGCGGCCAGTTCAACGTGGGTATCTGGGAGGGCGCCGTCGGCCAGTGGACGATCAACTACACCGAGCACGAGTACTGCGAGATTCTCCAGGGCGTGTCGGTGATCCGCGACCAGGATGGCAATGCCAAGACCGTGCGCGCCGGCGACCGCTTCGTCATCCCGGCCGGCCTCAAGGGCACCTGGGAAGTGCTGGAGCCCTGCCGCAAGGTCTATGTGATCTTCGAAGCCAAGGCGTGAGCCCGGCCGAGCACTCGATTCAGAATCACCCTGATTAGCCCGCGCCCGCGGGCTTTTTTTCGCCCGCAGTTTTTCGCAGGCAAGAAAAAACCCGCCGAGGCGGGTTTCTTCGTACAAGGGCCGGATCAATTACTTGATCTTGGCTTCCTTGTAGGTCACGTGCTTACGGACGACCGGATCGTATTTCTTGATCTCGATCTTGTCCGGAGTGGTGCGCTTGTTCTTGTCGGTGGTGTAGAAGTGGCCGGTACCGGCGCTGGACACCAAACGGATCAGTTCACGCATGATTAGCTCCTTAAACCTTTTCGCCGCGAGCGCGCAGCTCGGACAGCACTACGTCGATGCCGCGCTTGTCGATGATGCGCATGCCCTTGGCGGAAACGCGCAGACGCACGAAGCGCTTCTCGGACTCGACCCAGAAGCGATGGTGCTGCAGGTTCGGCAGGAAACGACGACGGGTTTTGTTGTTAGCGTGGGAAACGTTGTTCCCGGTTACCGGACCCTTACCGGTAACTTGACAGACTCTCGACATGCCTCAGCCCTCTAAACCACATGCCCAACCCGGCATGGGTTGGCCGCTTGAACTCAATAGTCATTTGGCGCTCAGCGCCGCGTTTCTCGGGGGTCTTACCGGCGTTTGGCGTTGCCGCTGGACCGGGCCCCTAGAAAAGAGCGCTGCTTTATACCAGAACACCCCGGCAGTCGCAAGAATTCCCGCGCACCGCCAACCAGCATAGCCCCAGAAGCAGCGGCCCTTCGCGCCGCAGGCACCCCGACCGCTCGTCGCCTGGGTCGATTGTCTGCCCGCCGCCTTTGGTCTAGGGTTGCCTCTCGCCTTTCGGAGGAACCGCAATGCGCATCGCCGCCCTGCCCCTGCTGCTCGCCCCCTTGCTGAGCCAGGCCGCCACTCTCAGCGTCTGCACCGAAGCCAGCCCGGACGGTTTCGACGTGGTGCAGTACAACTCGCTGACCACCACCAACGCCTCGGCCGACATGCTGATGAACCGTCTGGTGGACTATGACGCCGCCGCAGGCCAACTGGTGCCCAGCCTGGCCGAGCGCTGGGAGGTGTCGGCCGACGGCCTGAACTGGACCTTCCAGCTGCGCCCGGGGGTGAAATTCCAGCGCACCGCCTGGTTCGCGCCGAGCCGTGAACTGAACGCCGACGACGTGCTGTTCAGCTTCCAGCGCATGCTCGACCCGGCTCATCCCTGGCACAAGGTCGCCGCCAGCGGTTATCCGCATGCCCAGTCCATGCAATGGCCGGCGCTGATCGAGCGCATCGAGGCGCCCACGCCGCTGAGCGTGCGCTTCGTCCTCAAGCGCCCGGACGCCACCTTCCTCGCCACCCTGAGCATGGGCTTCGCCTCCATCTATTCCGCCGAGTACGCCGCCAAACTGCTGGCCGACGGCACGCCGGAGAAACTGAATGCCCAACCGGTCGGCACCGGCCCCTTCGTGCTCAAGCGCTTCCAGAAGGACGCGGTGATCCGCTACGCGGCCAACCCCGATTACTTCGCCGGCAAGCCAGCTACCGACGGCCTGGTGTTCGCCATCACCCCCGACGCCAGCGTACGCCTGCAGAAGCTCAGACGCGGCGAATGCCAGATTGCCCTGTCGCCTAAGCCGCAGGATGTGCAGGCAGCGCGCGCGGAGAGTCGCCTGGCAGTCAGTGAAACTCCGGCGTTCATGACCGCCTTCGTCGCCCTCAACAGCCAGCACCCACCGCTGGACAAGCCGCAGGTGCGCCAGGCGATCAACCTGGCCTTCGATAAGGCCAGTTACCTCAAGGCCGTATTCGAGGGCAGCGCCACCCCAGCCAGCGGCCCCTACCCGCCGAACACCTGGAGTTACGCCAAGGATCTGCCGGGCTATGCCCATGACCCTTCCAAGGCCCGCGCGCTGCTGGCCGAAGCCGGCCTGGCGGACGGTTTCAAGACCACCATCTGGACCCGCCCGTCGGGCAGCCTGCTCAACCCCAACCCGTCTCTCGGCGCCCAGCTGCTGCAAGCCGACCTGGCCAAGGTCGGCATCCAGGCGGAGATCCGCGCGATCGAGTGGGGCGAGCTGATCCGCCGCGCCAAGGCTGGCGAGCATGACCTGCTGTTCATGGGTTGGGCCGGCGACAACGGCGACCCGGACAACTTCCTCACCCCGCAGTTCGCCTGCGCCTCGGTGCAGTCCGGGCTGAACTTCGCGCGCTACTGCGACCCACAGCTGGACCAGCTGATCAGCCAAGGCAAGGCCGCCAGCGCTCAGGCACAGCGCAGCGAGCTGTATCGCCAGGCGCAGACGCTGATCCAGCAGCAGGCCCTGTGGCTGCCGCTGGCGCATCCCACCGCCTTCGCCCTGCACAGCGACAGGGTCAGCGGCTACCAGGTCAGCCCCTTCGGCCGCCAGGATTTCGCCAAGGTCCGCCTGGCCCCCTGAGGCCGCATGGCGGGCAGCGCCCGCCCTAGACCCAGCCGAACTCGGCCATCGACAGCGGCTCGCCGTCGCCGACGATGAAGTGGTCGAGCACGCGCACCTCGATCAGACCGAGCGCCTCCTTGAGCCGCTCGGTCAGCTGGCGATCGGCCTGGCTGGGCTCGGCGACGCCGGACGGGTGGTTATGCACCAGGATGGTGGCGGCCGCGTTGTGGAACAGCGCACGCTTGACCACCTGGCGGGGATAAACGCTGGCGCCGTCGATGGAGCCGAAGAACAGCGCCTCGAAGCAGATCACCCGGTGCTTGGCGTCGAGGAACAGGCAGCCAAACACCTCGTGCGGCTCGTGGCGCAGACGCGCCTTGAGGTAGTCGCGCACCGCCTGCGGACTTTCCAGCGCGGAATCCCGGCGCAGCCGCTCGGCCAGATGACGGCGGCCCATCTCCAGCACCGCCTGCAGCTGGGCGAACTTGGCCGGGCCGAGGCCCAGGCGTTGGCTGAAGGAATCCAGGTCGGCCTCCAGCAACGCGCGCAGGCTGCCGAAGTCGGCCAGCAGGTGGCGAGCCAGGTCCACCGCGCTCTGCCCGGCCACGCCGGTGCGCAGGAAAATCGCCAGCAGCTCGGCGTCGCTCAGTGCTGCGGCACCCAGTTCCAGCAGTTTCTCCCGCGGGCGTTCTGCCGCAGGCCAGTCGCGTATGCTCATGACATCTCCCTGTCCGTCGGCCCGCTGTTCCAGCGCAGGCCCTGTGCTATCTTAGCCCGGCTTTTTTGGCGCGGTGACCGGCCTGGGGAGGTGTCGCCGCCGCGCTGCTATCCACACCACATTATTAAAGGCAGGCCTATGCAGCGGCTGTATCGGAAACGCATCGTCCTGGGCGTCGGCGGCGGCATCGCCGCCTACAAGAGCGCAGAGCTGGTCCGTCGCCTGCGCGACCAGGGCGCCGAAGTACGGGTGGTCATGACCCGTGGCGGCCGCGAGTTCATTACCCCGCTGACCCTGCAGGCGCTGTCCGGCCACCCGGTGCACCTCGACCTGCTCGACCCGGCCGCCGAAGCCGCCATGGGTCATATCGAGCTGGCCAAATGGGCCGACCTGGTGCTGATCGCCCCGGCCACCGCCGACATCATGGCGCGCCTCGCTCAGGGCGTGGCCGACGATCTGCTGACCACTCTGGTGCTGGCCACCGACGCCCAGGTCGCCCTGGCCCCGGCGATGAATCAGGCCATGTGGCGCGATGCGGCCACCCAGACCAATGCCGAGATTCTCGCCCAGCGCGGCCTGCACCTGTTCGGCCCGGCCGCCGGCAGCCAGGCCTGCGGCGACGTCGGCCCCGGGCGCATGCTGGAAGCCGAGGAGCTGGCCCAGCGCGCCGCCGACTGCTTCCAGTGGCAGGCGCTGACCGGCAAGCACGTACTGATCACCGCCGGCCCGACCCAGGAAAACATCGACCCGGTGCGCTATATCACCAACCACAGCTCCGGCAAGATGGGCTTCGCCCTGGCCGAGGCCGCCGTGGAGGCCGGCGCCCAGGTCACCCTGGTGACCGGCCCCGTGCACCTGCCGACACCGGACCGGGTCAACCGCATCGACGTGGTCAGCGCCCGCGACATGCTCGCCGCCTGCGAGGCCGCGATGCCCTGCGACCTGCTGATCGCCTCCGCTGCCGTGGCCGACTACCGCCCGGAAGTGGTGGCCACCCAGAAAATGAAGAAGGACCCCAGCAGCGGCGAAGGCCTGCTTCTGCAGCTGGTACGCAACCCGGACATACTCGCCACCATCGCCGGCCGTGAAGATCGTCCGTTCAGCGTGGGCTTTGCCGCAGAAACCGAGAACCTGCTCGACTATGCTGCGCGCAAGCTGAAGGACAAGAACCTCGACCTGATCGTCGCCAACGACGTGGCCAACCCGACCATCGGCTTCAACAGCGAAGAGAACGCCATCACCGTGATCGATCGCGAGCTGCAGGCCAGCGCCTTCGCCCAGACCAGCAAGAGCAAGATCGCCCGCCAACTGGTGGCCTTCATTGCCGAGCGCCTCAACCGCGCCTGATACCCATCGTTTACGGAATCCACCATGCACGCTCTGCAAGCCAAGATCCTCGACCCGCGCCTGGGCAGTGACTTTCCCCTGCCGCACTACGCGACCCCCGGCTCCGCCGGCCTCGATCTGCGCGCCATGCTCAAGGAGGACAGCGTCCTCGAGCCGGGGCAGACCCTGCTGATCCCCACCGGCCTGGCCGTCTATATCGGCGATCCCGGCCTGGCCGCACTGATCCTGCCGCGCTCGGGGCTGGGCCATAAGCACGGCATCGTGCTCGGCAACCTGGTCGGCCTGATCGACTCGGACTATCAGGGCGAGCTGATGGTGTCCTGCTGGAATCGCGGCCAGACGCCCTTCACCATCGCCGTCGGCGAGCGCATCGCCCAGTTGGTGCTGGTGCCGGTGGTGCAGGCGCATTTCGAGCTGGTCGAGGAATTCGACGCCAGCCAGCGTGGTACAGGCGGCTTCGGCCATTCCGGTAGCCACTGACCCCGCCCGCTCGGGATGAATTGCCAGGGAGACGTCGCGTGAAACTCAAGCGAGCAGCCAAGGATAACGAACCACTCATCGCCGCCGCTCCGGCCAAGCCGGCAGCCAAGACCAGCAACGACTCGCAGGCGCTGCTGCCGGGCGCCATCGCCGCGCTGGGCGGCCTGGTGCTAGCCTGCGCACTGCTCGGCTTCGGTCTCAGCGGCAGCGGCAAACAGCAACAACAACAGCTGGTCGAAGCCTGGGGCGGCAGCCAGGCAAGTGCCTTGCAACAGGCTCAGCAACAACTGCTCGCTGACACCCAGGCCGCCGCCAATGACCCGGCGCTACTCGCCGCCCTGCAGAGCGGCGACCGCAGCCTGATCGGCACCGCCGAGCGTGGCCTGCAGCACTGGCACGGCGTGGTCGATGCCCATATCAACCTGCCGGCACGCGCCGCGCTGGACGTCGGCCGCAGCGGCCCGATGAATTTCGCCGCGCTGGACATGCTGCGCCGCCTGGAAAATGGCCAGCAGCCTGCCATCGAGGCCTACAAGGTCGGCGAGCGCTGGCTGGCCTACAGCGCCGCGCCGTTGCGCGCCGCCGGCAGCAACCAGCTGCAGGGCACCCTGCTGCTGGTGGTCGATCTCGAACGTCTGCTCGGCGCCCTCCCGGCCATGCCGGAGGAGGCCGGGCAAGTCCAGCTCAGCCAGAAATTCGGCAATAGCGCCGCGCAGATCCTGCTGCAGCGCGGCACCGCCGGCGATGCGCAGACACTGCGCTTTGACACAGGCAACCCCAACTGGCAACTCGACTTCATACCGGGGCCGACCAACAGTGGCCTGCCCGTTTCGCCCGTAATACTGGCCATCGCCGCCCTGCTGGCACTGGCCGGTGCCCTGCTCGGCCTGGTACTGACCCGCAACCACCTGCTCGGCCGCCTGCGTGATGACGTACAGCAACTGGCCGGCATGGTTCAGGAGCTTTCCAGCGGCAAGTCGGTCAAAGCCTTCAGCCTGCAGTTCGCCGCCCTCGACGGGCTGGCGCAGAGCCTCGCGCGGATTCCGCGCGCCAAACAAGAAGCCTCAAGACATGAGGCCGGCAGTTCCCCGATCACTGCCCCCGCAGCGGTATCCAAGCCTACGCAGTTGGCGGACCCGCTGTTCCAGGCCACCGATATCCTCGATATCGACATTCTCGACGAAGACCAGGATCTCCTGGGATTGGAGCAACCCCTCATGGATAGCGCCGTGCAGAACGTACAGACCCCACCGAAACTTCCCGCCAGCATCTTCCGCGCCTACGACATCCGCGGCGTGGTTGGCGACACCCTCACCACCGAGGCCGCCTACTGGATCGGCCGCGCCATCGGCTCGGAGAGCCTGGCGCAGGGCGAGCCGAACGTCGCCGTCGGCCGCGACGGCCGCCTGTCCGGCCCGCAGCTGGTACAGCAGCTGATTCAGGGCCTGCTGGACTCCGGCTGCAACGTCAGCGATGTCGGCATGGTGCCGACCCCGGCCCTCTACTTCGCCACCCATGTACTCAAGGGCAAGTCCGGCGTAATGCTCACCGGCAGCCACAACCCGCCGGACTACAACGGCTTCAAGATCGTCATCGCCGGCGATACCCAGGCCAACGAACAGATCCAGGCGCTGAAGACCCGTATCGACAACAACGACCTGGCCAGCGGCGTCGGCAGTGTCGAGCAGATCGACATTCTCGAGCCCTACTTCAAGCACATCGTCGGTGACATCGCCATCGCCAAGCCGCTCAAGGTCGTGGTGGACTGCGGCAACGGTGTGGCCGGCGTGATTGCCCCCAGGCTGATCGAGGCGCTGGGCTGCAGCGTGATCCCGCTGTTCTGCGAGGTGGATGGCAACTTCCCCAACCACCACCCGGACCCGGGCAAACCGGAAAACCTGGAAGACCTGATCGCCCGTGTTAAAAGCGAAGGCGCCGACCTGGGCCTGGCCTTCGACGGCGACGGCGACCGCGTCGGCGTAGTGACCAATACCGGCACCATCGTCTACCCGGACCGCCTGATGATGCTGTTCGCCAAGGACGTGGTATCGCGCAACCCCGGCGCCGACATCATCTATGACGTCAAGTGCACCCGCCGCCTCGGCGCGCTGATCAGCGGCTACGGCGGCCGCCCGGTGATGTGGAAGACCGGCCACTCGCTGATCAAGAAGAAGATGAAGGAAACCGGCGCCCTGCTGGCCGGCGAGATGAGCGGCCACGTGTTCTTCAAGGAACGCTGGTTCGGCTTCGACGACGGCATCTACAGCGCCGCACGCCTGCTGGAAATCCTCAGCCAGGATCGCCGCGATGCCGAACATGTGTTCTCCGCCTTCCCGCTGGACATCTCGACACCGGAGATCAACGTTACCGTCACCGACGAGAGCAAGTTCCGCCTGATCGACCGCCTGCAGCGCGACGGCGTATGGGGCGAAGCCAACCTGACCACCCTGGACGGCGTGCGTGTCGACTATCCCAAGGGCTGGGGCCTGGTGCGCGCCTCCAACACCACGCCGGTGCTGGTGCTGCGCTTCGAGGCGGAGACCGAAGACGAGCTCGCGCGCATCAAGGAAGTCTTCCGCGCCCAACTGTACAACGTCGCCCCCGACCTCACCCTGCCGTTCTGATTCGCTTTCGGAGTCCGTTTCACCATGACCCTCAATCGTGATGCTGCCGTCCAAGTCGCCAAGGTCCTGTCCGAAGCGCTGCCCTATATCCGTCGCTTCGTCGGCAAGACCCTGGTGATCAAGTACGGCGGCAACGCCATGGAAAGCGACGAGCTGAAGGAAGGCTTCGCCCGCGACATCGTGCTGATGAAGGCGGTCGGCATCAATCCGGTGGTGGTGCATGGTGGCGGTCCGCAGATCGGTGATCTGCTGAAGAGACTCAGCATCGAAAGCCACTTTATCGATGGCATGCGCGTCACCGACGCGCAGACCATGGACGTGGTGGAGATGGTCCTCGGCGGCCAGGTCAACAAGGACATCGTCAACCTGATCAATCGCCATGGCGGCAGCGCCATCGGCCTGACCGGCAAAGACGCCGAGCTGATCCGCGCGCGCAAGCTCACCGTGACCCGTCAAACGCCGGAGATGACCCAGCCGGAAATAATCGACATCGGCCATGTCGGTGAAGTCACCGGGGTGAATACCGAGCTGCTGAACATGCTGGTCAAGGGTGACTTCATCCCGGTGATCGCACCGATTGGCGTGGGCGCCGATGGCGAGTCCTACAACATCAACGCCGACCTGGTGGCGGGCAAGGTGGCCGAGGCGCTGAAGGCCGAGAAGCTGATGCTGCTGACCAACATCGCCGGCCTGATGGACAAGCAGGGCGAAGTACTGACCGGCCTGACCACCGAGCAGGTGGACGGGCTGATCGCTGACGGCACGATCTATGGCGGCATGCTGCCGAAGATCCGCTGCGCCCTGGAGGCCGTGCAAGGCGGCGTGACCAGCGCGCACATCATCGATGGTCGCGTGCCGAATGCGGTGTTGCTGGAAATCTTCACCGACAGCGGCGTCGGCACCCTGATCACCAATCGCAAGCGCCATCACTGATGGCGTTGCGCGGCGGGGTCACTCGCCGCGCAGCTCAACCAGGCGCGCACGATCAGCGGCGAAGGAGGCCTCGGCTTCCTTGCGGCTCTGCTGATAGCGCTGAATGTCCTGCTCGACCCCAGCCTGTTCGGCCTTGAGGTTGTCGATCTGCACCAGCAGGTGCTCCGGCACCTGACGCCCCGAACGCTCGTACTCCGCCGCCCTGGCCTGCAGATTGGCCTGCTGGGTACGCAGGGAGCCGAGGTTGCTGTTGGCAACGCCGATCACACCATCCAGCTCGGCCAGCTTGCGATCACGGGCACGATCGACATCGGCCGGCTCGGAATAGATGCGCAGCAACTGAGTATCTGACTTGACCTTGGCCTTCTGCTCAAGCTGGCGCAGGCGTTCTTCCTTGCTGGGCGCAGGAGGAATCTCGCGCACCACACGCCCCTGCTCATCGACGACTTGATAGCCCTTCTCGATGTATTCAGGCGGCACGCCCAGGCGGTCCAGCACGGTCACGCCCTTGTCGTTGACATAGCGGTAAAACTCGGCAGCAAAGGACGCCTGCACCGAGCACAATCCCGTGATCACCGCCAGACCGAGCACGCCCCGTTTGAGCATGAAAGCACCTTGTAGTTATTGGACTAGATGCCGTACTGCGCGCGGTAGGCCTCCACCGCCGGCAGGTGTTTCTTCAGCTCGGCATCGCCCGCCAGATAATCCAGCACCTGCTCCAGCGACACAATACTGATCACCGGCATGCCGTAGTCGCGCTCCACTTCCTGAATCGCCGACAGCTCGCCCTGACCGCGCTCCTGGCGGTTCAGCGCGATCAGCACGCCAGCGGCCTGAGCGCCCTGGTCCTGGATGATCTGCATCACTTCGCGGATCGCGGTGCCGGCGGTGATCACGTCGTCGACGATCATCACCCGCCCGGCCAGCGGTGCGCCCACCAGGGTACCGCCTTCGCCATGATCCTTGGCTTCCTTGCGGTTGAAACACCAGGGCAGGTCACGACCATGCTGCTCGGCCAGCGACACGGCAGTAGCGGCCGCCAGCGGAATGCCCTTGTAGGCGGGACCGAACAGCACATCGAAGTCGACACCGGCCTCCATCAGCGCGGACGCATAGAAGCGTCCGAGCTTGGCCAGCGCCAGGCCGCTGTTGAACAGGCCGGCATTGAAGAAGTAGGGACTGGTACGCCCGGACTTGAGGGTGAACTCACCGAAACGCAGCACGCCGCGTTCGATGGCAAAACGGATGAATTCGCGTTGATACGCCTGCATGCAAAGCTCCGTACGGCACGGATTTACTGGAGTCTGCTGGCGTTTTTCACGAGCCGCGTTGCCGCGTCAAATCGCGCCAGGCTAGGCGTGGGGCGCAGGCAATGGCGATCCATTGGCAAGTCCCGCAACAACGCATGGCGCCATTTGACGCCCAACCCGCTGGGACGGGCCGCGAAAAAACGCCAACAGACCCTATGAATTTAGCTAATGGGAATGAGCTCGGGTATCATACACGCAGGTGTTTTTGGGGGCCATTTATGCGGATCATCAGTGTGAACGTGAATGGTATTCAGGCCGCGGTCGAGCGAGGTTTGCTCAGCTGGCTGCAGGCCCAGAATGCCGACGTGATCTGCCTGCAGGATACAAGAGTCTCCTCCTTCGAACTGGACGATCCGGCCTATCAGCTGGATGGCTACTTTCTCTATGCAGCCGATGCCGAAGTGCCTGCCCAGGGTGGCGTCGCGCTCTACTCGCGCCTGCAACCCAAGGCAGTGATACACGGCCTCGGCTTCGAGATGGCCGACCGTTACGGACGTTATCTGCAGGCCGATTTCGACAAGGTGAGCATCGCCACCCTGTTGCTGCCGTCCGGCCAGGGCGGCGACGAGAGCCTGAACCACAAGTTCAAGTTCATCGACGACTTTACCGGCTACCTGGACAAACAGCGGCGCAAGCGTCGCGAGTACATCTACTGCGGTTCGCTGTATGTCGCGCACCAGAAGCTGGATGTAAAGAACTGGCGCGACAGCCAGCAGCTGCCGGGCTTCCTCGCGCCGGAACGCGCCTGGCTGGACGAAGTGATCGGCACCATGGGCTATGTCGATGCCCTGCGCGAAGTCAGCCGCGAGGGTGACCAGTACAGCTGGTGGCCGGATAGCGAGCAGGCGGAGATGCTCAACCTCGGCTGGCGCTTCGACTATCAGTTGCTCACGCCCGGCATGCGCCGCATCGTGCGCAACGCCAAGCTGCCACGTCAGCCGCGCTTCTCCCAGCACGCACCGCTGATCGTTGACTACGACTGGCTGCTCAGCGTCTAAGCAGCCAGCTCGCCCCATGGCCTCAGGCGCGTAACGCGCCCCAGGCCTTGCCCACCACGCTCACCAGCGCCAGCACCAGCGCTCCTACCAGCACGCCGAACACGGCATCGATCAGTGTCGGCGCCAGCACGGCCAGCACGCCACCCACCGCCGCAATTGCGCCGACAGCCTCGACCCAGTGATGGATCAGCTCGTGAGCGCCTGGGATGCCGTGCGTCAGGATGCCGCCGCCGACCATGAACATCGCCGCAGTACCGACCACCGAAAGCAACTTCATCAGCCAAGGTGCCAGCCACAGAATGCCACGCCCCACGCCCTGCGCTGCGGCGCTGGCACGCTGACTCAGGTACAGGCCAGCGTCATCCAGCTTGACGATGCCGGCCACCAGACCGTAGACGCCGACGGTCATCAGCAGCGCGATGCCGGACAGCACCATGACCTGCTGCATGAAGGCCTGCTCGGCCACCACGCCCAGAGTAATGGCGATGATCTCGGCAGACAGAATGAAGTCAGTGCGCACCGCACCCTTGATCTTGTCCTTCTCGAACGCCTGGATGTCCACCGCCGGATCATTCAACGCCTTTACGTGCTCGGCATGGTGCTGCTGATCCTCCTCCTGACTGTGGAGGAACTTGTGCGCCAGCTTCTCGAAGCCCTCGAAGCAGAGAAAGGCACCACCGAGCATCAGTAGCGGCGTCACCAGCCAGGGCGCGAAGGCGCTGATCAGCAGCGCGGCCGGCACCAGAATCAGCTTGTTGATCAGCGATCCCTTGGCCACCGCCCAGACCACCGGCAATTCGCGCTCGGCCTTGACCCCGGTGACCTGCTGGGCATTCAGCGCCAGATCATCGCCGAGCACACCGGCGGTCTTCTTCGCCGCGACCTTGGTCATCACCGAGACGTCATCCAGCACGCTGGCGATATCATCGAGCAGAGTTAACAGACTGGCTCCAGCCACTTCCGATTTCCTTATGTGAGTGGTTACAGAAAAAGGCCCCGCAAGCGGGGCCTTCGCATTACTTGATCAGCCGCCAACACAACGGGTAGCGGTAGGAGCGGCCTTCATTGGCCTTGATCCCGGCAATGATGGTCAGTACCAGCGCCGCCAGACCAAGCAAGGGCAGCAGCAGGAAGCCGATGACCACCACGGCCAGCAGCATGCACACCAGCGCGGCGATGGAGACGGTGATGTGGAAGTTCAGCGCCTCCTTGCCCTGCTCATCGACGAAGGGGTCGAAGTCGCGCTTGAGCTGCCAGACCACCAGCGGGCCGAGCAGGTTGCCGAAAGGAATCAGCAAGCCGGCAAAGGCCGCAAAGTGGCAGAACATCGCCCATTGACGGGCTTCCGGGCTCGGGGTGGGGCTGAGGTTCTGCTCTTCCATGGGGCTCTCCGCGGGTAGGGAAATTCAGTCGGCCAGGGCGGCACGCTGCAGCTCGAACAGCTCGCGCACGCCCTGCTGGGCCAGTGCCAGCATGGCATTCAGCTCTTCCGGCTGGAAGGGGGCGCCTTCGGCGGTGCCCTGCACTTCGATGAAGCCACCGGCGTCGGTCATCACCACGTTGAGGTCGGTCTCAGCAGCCGAGTCCTCCAGGTAGTCCAGGTCCAGTACCGGCTCGCCCTGGTAGATGCCCACGGACACGGCAGCGACCATCTGCTTGAGCGGCTCACCCTTGAGCGTGCCGCGCTTCTTCAGCACCTTCAGCGCGTCGACCAGCGCCACCATGGCGCCGGTGATGGAGGCGGTGCGCGTACCGCCGTCGGCCTGGATCACATCACAGTCGATGTAGATGGTGTTTTCGCCCAGCTTGCTCATGTCCAGCGCAGCGCGCAGCGAGCGACCGATCAGACGCTGGATCTCCAGGGTCCGACCACCCTGCTTGCCGCGGCTGGCTTCACGGGCATTACGCTCACCAGTAGCACGCGGCAGCATGCCGTACTCGGCGGTCAGCCAGCCCTGGCCCTGGCCCTTGAGGAAGCGCGGTACACCGGCCTCGACGCTGGCCGTGCAGATGACCTTGGTATCGCCGAACTCGACCAGCACCGAACCCTCGGCGTGCTTGGTGTAGTTGCGAGTGATGCGCACGGAACGCAACTGGGTGGAAGCACGGCCGCTGGGACGTTTCATCTGCTGATACCTGTAGAAAACGGAAATCTCGGGCGCCGGGCGCCCAAACCTGCCGGCATTATAGGGCCGCCATGGGCGGCGCGACACGCCAGATTGGGCCAGTGGTCGCACTGCGCTACAATCCCGCGCCTCATTCGTCATTCCAAGAGGTTCCCCCATGGTGCACAGCATGACCGCCTTCGCCCGCGTCGAGTCGGCCGCGGCACACGGCACCCTGAGCTGGGAGCTGCGCTCGGTCAACCACCGCTACCTGGAGCCGCACCTACGCCTGCCGGAAGCCTTCCGCGACCTCGAAGGCGCGGTGCGCGAAGCCCTGCGCCAGGGCCTGTCACGCGGCAAGGTCGAGTGCACCCTGCGCTTCGCCGAGGAGAGCACCAGCTCCCGCCTGCAGATCGACAGTGAGCGCGCGCGCCAGCTGATCGATGCCGCCGAGCAGGTGGCCGCGCTGATCCGCCAGCCGGCACCGCTCAATCCCTTGGAAGTGCTGGCCTGGCCGGGCGTGCTGGTGGCCGACGCGGCCGACCCGCAGGCGCTCAACGCCGCCGCCCTGCAGCTGTTCGAACAGGCCCTGAGCGAGCTGAAGAACGGCCGCGCCCGCGAAGGGGCCGAGCTGGCCAAGCTGCTCAACGAGCGCCTGGACAACATCCTCGAGGAAGTCGCCACCCTGCGCGTACTGATCCCGGAGATGCTGGGCAACCAGCGGCAGAAGATCGAGGCACGCTTCGCCGAACTGCAGGCCGAACTGGACCCGCAGCGTCTGGAGCAGGAACTGGTGCTGCTGGCGCAGAAAAGCGACGTGGCCGAGGAACTGGACCGCCTGAGCACCCACGTCACCGAGGTGCGCCGCGTGCTCAAGGCCGGCGGCGCCGCCGGCCGGCGCCTGGACTTCCTCATGCAGGAACTCAATCGCGAGGCCAACACCCTCGGCTCCAAGGCCTTCGACCCACGCAGCACCCAGGCCGCCGTCAACCTCAAGGTCCTGATCGAGCAGATGCGCGAACAGGTCCAGAACATCGAATAAGCCGCTAGGCTTGAGCCAACGCCTCACCAGGACAGCAAGATGACCGTCACCACCGGCACCCTCTACATCGTTTCCGCGCCGTCCGGCGCCGGCAAGACCAGCCTGGTCAAGGCCCTGCTCGACAGCGAGTCACGCATTCGCGTGTCCGTCTCGCACACCACCCGCGCCATGCGTCCGGGCGAGGTCGACGGGGTCAACTACCACTTCGTCAGCCGCGAAATCTTTGGCGCCATGGTCGAGCGTGGCGAGTTCCTTGAGCACGCGCAGGTGTTCGACAACTTCTACGGCACCTCGCAGACGTGGATCGAGCAGACCCTGGCCGAAGGCTTCGACCTGATCCTCGAGATCGACTGGCAGGGCGCCCAGCAGGTGCGCCACCTGATGCCGCAGGCCAAGTCGATCTTCATCCTGCCACCGACCCAGGAAGCGCTGCGTCACCGCCTGACCAACCGCGGCCAGGACAGCGGCGAGATCATCGAACGACGCATGCGCGACGCGGTTAGCGAGATGAGCCACTACGTGGAGTACGATTACCTGGTGATCAACGACGATTTCGCCCACGCACTGGACGATCTCAAGGCGATTTTCCGCGCCAACCAGCTGCACGCCGAGCAGCAGGCCAAACGCCACGCCGGCCTGCTGAGTGAACTGCTGGCCTGACCGGCTGCCGAAAAGCCTTCCCTTAATGCTGGTGATTTTTTAGACTATTCAGTCCGCTCGCCCATCCGGGCCCAGCCTTATTTGCTATTTGCCACGAGGAACACCATGGCCCGCGTTACCGTTGAAGACTGCCTGGAGAACGTAGACAACCGCTTCGAGCTGGTCATGCTGGCCACCAAGCGCTCCCGTCAACTGGCCACCGGCGGCAAAGAGCCGAAGGTCGCCTGGGAGAACGACAAGCCGACCGTAGTCGCCCTGCGTGAAATCGCCGCCGGCCTGGTCGATGCCGAGTACGTCGCTCAGGAAGACCTGGTCGAGGAAGAGCCGCTGTTCGCCGCCGCCTTCGAGGAAGAGGCCAACGAGCCTCTGTAAGCCCATGCCTGGTCGAAGTCTCGCGGCACCGGGTTCCATACCAGCACGGCAGGGGGCACGCCCATGCCGAGCATAGACACCCTCGCCGAGCGACTCTCGACCTACCTGGCCGCGGATCAGGTCAATCTGGTCCGCCGCGCCTACTTCTACGCCGAGCAGGCACACGACGGGCAGCGCCGCCGCAGCGGAGAAGCCTACGTCACCCACCCCCTCGCGGTTGCCAATATCCTCGCTGACATGCACATGGACCATCAGAGCCTGATGGCCGCCATGCTGCACGACGTGATCGAGGACACCGGCATCGCCAAGGAAGCCCTACACGCCCAGTTCGGCGAAACCGTCGCGGAACTGGTCGACGGGGTCAGCAAGCTGACCCAGATGGACTTCCAGACCAAGGCCGAGGCGCAGGCCGAGAACTTCCAGAAGATGGCCATGGCCATGGCGCGCGACATCCGCGTGATCCTGGTCAAGCTGGCCGACCGCCTGCACAACATGCGCACCCTTGAGGTGCTGGCCGGTGAGAAGCGCCGACGCATCGCCAAGGAAACCCTGGAAATCTACGCCCCCATCGCCAACCGGCTGGGCATGCACAGCATGCGCGTGGAGTTCGAGGACCTCGGCTTCAAGGCCATGTACCCGATGCGTTCCGAGCGCATCCGCACGGCGGTCAAGCGCGCCCGCGGCAACCGCAAGGAAATCGTCAACAAGATCGAGGAGTCGATCACCGCCTGCCTGCAACGTGAAGGCATGCAGGGCGAGGTGATCGGGCGCGAGAAGCACCTCTACAGCATCTACAAGAAGATGCGCGGCAAGCGCCGGGCGTTCAACGAGATCATGGACGTCTACGCCTTCCGCATCGTGGTCGACAAGGTCGACACCTGCTACCGCGTGCTCGGCGCCGTGCACAACCTGTACAAGCCGCTGCCCGGCCGCTTCAAGGACTACATCGCGATTCCCAAGGCCAACGGCTACCAGTCGCTGCACACCACCCTGTTCGGCATGCACGGCGTCCCCATCGAGATCCAGATCCGCACGCGCGAGATGGAAGAGCTGGCCAACAACGGCATCGCCGCGCACTGGCTGTACAAGTCCGCCGAGGACGAGCAGCCCAAGGGCAGCCACGCCCGCGCCCGCCAGTGGGTCAAGGGCATCCTCGAACTGCAGCAGCGCGCCGGCAACTCGCTGGAATTCATCGAGAGTGTGAAGATCGACCTGTTCCCGGACGAGGTCTACGTGTTCACGCCCAAGGGCCGCATCATGGAGCTGCCGAAAGGCTCCACGGCGGTCGACTTCGCCTACGCGGTGCACACCGATGTCGGCAACAGCTGCATCGCCTGCCGCATCAACCGCCGCCTGGCGCCGCTGTCACAGGCCCTGGAGAGCGGCTCGACGGTGGAGATCGTCACCGCCCCCGGCGCGCGACCGAACCCGGCCTGGCTCAACTTCGTGGTTACCGGCAAAGCACGCACCCATATCCGCCATGCGCTCAAGCTGCAGCGCCGTTCGGAGTCGATCAGCCTCGGCGAGCGCCTGCTGAACAAGACCCTCACCGGTTTCGACAGCCACCTGGAGAAGATCGCCCCAGAGCGTATCCAAGCCGTGCTGGGCGAATACCGTCTGGATGTGCTCGAGGACCTGCTGGAAGACATCGGCCTGGGCAACCGCATGGCCTACGTGGTGGCGCGCCGCCTGCTGGCCGAAAGTGGCGAGACCGCACCGAGCTACGATGGCCCGCTGGCCATCCGCGGTACCGAAGGCCTGGTGCTCAGCTACGCCAAGTGCTGCACACCGATCCCCGGCGACCCGATCGTCGGCCACTTGTCCGCCGGCAAGGGCATGGTGGTGCACCTGGACAGCTGCAGGAACATCGCCGACATCCGCCACAACCCGGAGAAGTGCATCCCACTCAACTGGGCCAAGGATGTCGCCGGCGAATTCAACGTCGAACTGCGCGTCGAACTGGAACACCAGCGCGGCCTGATTGCCCTGCTCGCCAGCAGCGTCAACGCCGCCGACGGCAACATCGAGAAGATCGGCATGGACGAGCGCGACGGCCGCATCAGCGTGGTCCAGCTGGTCATCAGCGTGCATGACCGCGTGCATCTCGCGCGCGTCATCAAGAAGCTGCGCGCCCTCAAGGGCGTGATCCGCATTACCCGCATGCGCGCCTGAGGCGCGCGGCCCCAACAAGAAAGCCTATTGGAGTTGTCCATGAGCAAGACCGTCATCACTTCGCCCAACGCCCCGGCCGCCATCGGCACCTATTCCCAGGCCATCAAGGCCGGCAACACCGTGTACCTGTCCGGCCAGATCCCGCTGGACCCGAAGACCATGGAGCTGGTGCAGGGCTTCGAGGAGCAGACCGTGCAGGTGTTCGAGAACCTCAAGGCAGTGATCGAGGCCGCCGGCGGCTCGTTCAAGGACGTGGTCAAGCTGAACATCTTCCTCACCGACCTGTCTCACTTCGCCAAGGTCAACGAGGTCATGGGCCGCTACTTCGAGCAGCCCTACCCGGCCCGTGCCGCCATTGGCGTGGCCGCCCTGCCGCGCGGAGCGCAGGTGGAAATGGACGGCATCCTGGTCATCGAATAAGCCCCATGCGCCACCTGCTCCCTCTCCTGGCTGCTGCCCTGCTGAGCGGCTGCGCGGGTTCCGCCAACCCGGACGGTACCTGGATCAACCAGTCGATCATCGACGCCGCCCGCCAGGGTGGCCCGCTGCGCGAGGCATTGCTGGCCTACGGCCCCAACCTCGAGTGGCAGCTGGATAGCCGCCAGGGGCTGGCCACCTACAGCAACGGTTTCGAGGCGCCGCAGGGCCGCCTCGGGGCCGGCGCGCAGCGCCAGTGGCGCGTCGACTACCCGGGCGATCACCACGAAGTGCTGACCCTGCAGGGCCAGCAGCTGGTGCAGCAGGCCAGCGCCCAGGGCCCGGAACAGCACTTCACCCGCCCGACCCGAGCGGTCGAGGCCGGGGCGCCGATCGGCAGCAGCTTCGAGTGGGCACTGTACGACGCCTACCTGGGCGGCGAATGGAAGATCCGCAAGGGTGTCGGCGACGGCGGCCTGGTGCTGTTCCATCCGGACGGCCGCCTGGAGGGCCTGCCCGGTGCCGAGCGCTATGCGTTGTGCCTGGCCGGTGACTGTGCGGCGATGACCGGTGAGCACGACAGCCTTTGGCTGCAGCTGGGCCAGCAGGGCGCACCCTGGTTGTTCGAGCGTGACGGCGACGAACTGCGCATCTTCCAGGCAATCAACCGCGCCACCGTGGATGAAGTGCCCGACCTGCACCCCGGGCGCCTGGCCTGGCTGCTGGAGCGCGATTGATGCCGCATCGCACCCTGTTCCTGCTCTGCCTGCTGCTGGCGAGCCTGCCCGTACAGGCCGAACAGCGCCATTACGACGACAGCGGCCGCTACCTGGGACGCACCGACGACGCTGGCCGCGCCTATGACAGCTCCGGGCGCTACACCGGGCGCACCGACGCCGACGGCCGTCAGTACGACGCCTCCGGACGCTACACCGGCCGCACCGATGCCGACGGCCGTCGCTATGACGACAGCGGCCGCTATCTCGGGCGCCAGGATGAGGATGGACGGCGCTACGACGACTCCGGACGCTACCAGGGCCGCACCGATCCGGACGGCCGCCACTACGACGACAGCGGCCGCTACGACGGGCGCAGCGACGACTGAGCATCCGCCAGCACCGCCGCATAGCCTTCGCGATAGCTGGGGTATTGCGGCGCCCAGCCCAACGCGCGGGCCCGGGCGTTGCTGCAGCGCTTGCTGCCGGCACGGCGCACACTGCTCTGCTCGGCCCAATGGGTCACGCCCAACTGCTCGCGCAGCCACCCCACCACCTCATGCAGCGGCGCTGGCGCATCGTCCACACCCAGGTAGCAGTCGGCCAGCGGCGTGCCGGCGGCATCGACCTGCAGCAGGAAGGCCAGCAGGCCCGCCGCATCGTCGGCATGAATGCGATTGCCATACAGCGGCGGCTCGCTGGCGACCCGGTACCCCTGGCGCACCTGGTTGAGCAGCCACTGGCGACCGGGACCGTAGATGCCGGTCAGGCGTACCAGGGTCGTCGGCAGGCCACTGCCCAGCGCCAGCTGCTCGGCCTCGCGCATCACCCGGCCCGAGTAGCTGCTGGCCTCGGCCGGCGAATGCTCGTCGACCCATTCACCGTCCGCCTGGGCATACACCCCGCTGCTGGAGACGAACAGCAGACGTTGCGGGCGCTGGCCGCGCTCGGACAACCAGGCCAGTACATGGCGCAGCCCCTCGACATAGGCGCTGCGGTAGCCGGCTTCGTCGTGCTGGCTGGCCGCCACGCAATACACCAGATAGTCGAGCTGCCCCTGCGGCCACGCCAGCGGGCAGACCGGCTGCTGCAGGTCGCCCGCCACCGGCAGCACACCAGCCGGCAACTGCGCGACATCACGCCGCAGGCCATACAAGGTCCAGCCGGTAGACTCGAGGCTACGCGCCAGGCGGCTGCCGACATCGCCGCAACCAGCAATCATGAGGGTCTTGGACATGAAAAGGTTCTACCTTTCTAGAGCATGAGGATAGCCGCCCGACCTGGGTGGCAAGGGGAGGTGAAGTTACAGTGTTTCTTTCCTAAACAAGAATTACTTGCAATAATACAGGACATTTTGCACGCAGGGTTCCACTTCCCTCGTCCAATGCTTCCTCACTTCAGGTCCGGCCAGCATGAATTCTAACGCCCCCCGCGCCCTCAATTGCCTTCCACTGATAACCCTGGCATTGAGCCTGCTGCTGCCGCTGGGTGCGCATGCCGAGCTGCAGGCACCGAGTACGCCGACAGCCGTTTCCGCCCCCTCGTCGGGCGGCGCCCCTGTCGAGCCGGTCGGCGGCGCGCTGGCGCCAACCACTGCAGTGGCAACCCATCCTCAGGCGCAAGCGCTCAAGGCCAGGCTGGATGCCTTGGGCGAGCCGGCCAGCATGGAGCAGATCGAAGCCGTGCAGCAGGCGTTCCTGCAACAGAACGGTATCGCTGGCGCAGACGCCGAGCAGCTGCTGGCTGCCGTGCAGGCACTGCAGGCCGACGACCCGATGGTGGACGAGGTGGCACACGACCTGTCGCCCTGGGGCATGTACCAGAACGCTGATCGGGTGGTGAAGGCGGTCATGATTGGCCTGGTTCTGGCCTCGATCCTGACCTGGACCGTGGGGATCGCCAAAGGCCTGGAGCTGATCGTCGCCCGCCGCCGCCTGCAGCGCGAACTGCCAGACCTCAGGGGCGCACGCAGCCTTAACCAGGCCGCCGAGCAGGCCCGCGCCCGACACAGTCTTAGCGCCCGACTGATCGAGGACGCCCGCGATGAGTTGCGCCTGTCTGCCGGCTGCAGGGACAAGGAAGGCATCAAGGAGCGTGTCAGCTTCCGCCTCGAACGCCTGGTCGCCGCCAGCGGCCGCGGCATGAGCCAGGGCACCGGCGTACTGGCCACGATCGGCTCCACCGCACCCTTCGTCGGCCTGTTCGGCACCGTCTGGGGCATCATGAACAGCTTCATCGGCATCGCCGAATCGCAGACCACCAACCTCGCCGTGGTCGCCCCGGGCATCGCCGAGGCCCTGCTGGCCACCGGCCTGGGCCTGGTCGCGGCCATCCCGGCGGTGGTCATCTACAACGTCTTTGCCCGCTCCATCACCGGCTACAAGGCCCAGGTCGCCGACGCCTCCGCGCAGGTTCTGCTGCTGGTCAGCCGTGACCTCGACCAGCCCGCCACCGAGCGCAGCCAGGCGCCGATCGCCAAGGTGGTATGACCCATGGGGCTGCATCTGCATGAAGGTGGTGACGACCTTCAGGAAAACCACGAGATCAACGTCACGCCCTTCATCGACGTGATGCTGGTGCTGCTGATCATCTTCATGGTCGCCGCGCCGCTGGCCACGGTAGACGTCAAGGTCGACCTGCCGGCCTCCACCGCCAAGCCGGTACCACGCCCGGACCAGCCGGTGTACCTGAGCATCAAGGAAGACACCAGCCTGTACCTGGACAACCAGCAGATCGACCCGACCCAGCTTGGGGCGGCACTGGACCGACTGACCGCCGGCGACAAGCAGAAGACCATCTTCGTCCGAGGCGACAAGGGCGTGGACTATGCCGACCTGATGAGCGTGATGGATAACCTGCGTGGCGCCGGTTACCTGAAGATCGGCCTGGTCGGCCTGGAAACGGTCGGCAAGCAATGAGCCCGGCGCGTCGCCTGCCGCTGTGGACTATAAGCCTGCTCGCCGTGCTCGGCCTGCATGCCGGCCTCTACTACCTGGCCCTGCTGTGGAAGCCGGCGCTCACGCCGGTCCTGCTGGAACCGGCGGCGATGCTGATCGAACTGGAGCCGGTAGTGGCCCCGCCAGAGCCGACACCGCCGCAGCCCGTGGCAGAGCCGGAACCGGAGCCCAGCCCCGAGGTGGTCGAGGCGCCAGAGCCCAAGCTGGCCATCGTCAAGCCCAAGCCGCAGGTCAAACCCAAGCCGCAGCCGCCCAAGCCGGAGGTCAAGCCGCAGCCGGAAGCCCCCAAGGTGGCCAGCCAGGAGACCAGCGCGGCGCCGGTGCGCGCGCCGGTGCAGCAGCAGACCAGCCAGGGCGAGATCGACCGCGAGCGCGCCCTGTGGATGGCCAAGCTGCAGGCCTACCTGAGCAAGCGCCTGCACTACCCGGACCGTGAGCGGCGCTTCAACCGCCCCGGCAGCAAGCATGCGCTGCTGGTCAACTTCACCATCGATGCCCAGGGCCGCATTCTCGCCAGCGAAGTGAAGCAGTCCACCGCGCGCAGCTCCTTCGACCGCGACGTGCAGCGCCAGCTGCGCAAGGCCAGCCCGGTGCCACCGCCACCAGCCAAGGTGCTGAGCGGCAACCGCATGACCATCGATTACCCGCTGAACTTCACCCTCACCCGCTGAACGCCGGGCGCATCGTTGCATGCGCCTTGGTTCCATTGAATACAGTCGCTATGCTTGCCGGCATCTCAATGGAATTTACCTATGACCCTCACCGAGCTGCGCTACATCGTCACCCTCGCCCAGGAACAGCATTTCGGCCGCGCCGCCGAGCGTTGCCACGTCAGCCAGCCGACCCTGTCGGTGGGGGTGAAGAAACTGGAAGACGAGCTCGGCGTGCTGATCTTCGAGCGCAGCAAGAGCGCGGTGCGCCTGACCCCGGTCGGCGAGGGCATCGTCACCCAGGCGCAGAAGGTGCTGGAGCAGGCCCAGGGCATCCGCGAACTGGCCCAGGCCGGCAAGAACCAGCTGACCGCACCGCTGAAGATCGGTGCCATCTACACGGTCGGCCCCTACCTGTTCCCGCACCTGATTCCGCAGCTGCACCGGGTTGCGCCGCAGATGCCGCTGTACATCGAGGAAAACTTCACCCATATCCTGCGCGACAAGCTGCGCACCGGTGAGCTGGACGCGATCATCATCGCCCTGCCGTTCCAGGAAGCCGACGTGCTGACCAAGCCGCTGTACGACGAGCCGTTCTTCGCCCTGCTGCCGGCCGGCCACCCCTGGGCCGCGCGCGAGAGCATCGACACCGAGCTGCTCAATGACAAGAGCCTGCTGCTGCTCGGCGAGGGTCACTGCTTCCGCGACCAGGTGCTGGAAGCCTGCCCGAGCCTGCGCAAGGGCGGCGAGGACGCAGCCAAGCACACCACGGTGGAATCCAGCTCGCTGGAGACCATCCGCCACATGGTCGCCTCGGGCCTGGGCATCTCGATCCTGCCGTTCTCCGCAGTGGACAGCCACCACTACGCCCCCGGCGTGATCGAGGTGCGCCCGCTGACGCCGCCGGCGCCGTTCCGCACCGTCGCCATCGCCTGGCGCGCCAGCTTCCCGCGGCCCAAGGCCATCGAAGTGCTGGCCGACTCGATCCGCCTGTGCTCGGTGGCGCGCCCGCAGGGTGAAGCCCTGCCGGCATGACCGAGCTGGCCCAGGTCCCGGTCACCGCGCTGAAGGGCGTGGGTGACGCGCTGGCCGAAAAACTCGCCAAGGTCGGCCTGGAAACCCTGCAGGACGTGCTGTTCCACCTGCCGCTGCGTTACCAGGACCGCACCCGCATCACCCCCATCGGCGCCCTGCGCCCGGGGCAGGACGCAGTGGTCGAGGGCGTGGTGGCCGGCGCCGACGTGGCCATGGGCCGCCGGCGCAGCCTGCTGGTGCGCCTGCAGGATGGCACCGGCACCCTGTCCCTGCGCTTCTTCCATTTCAGCCAGGCGCAGAAGGACGGCCTCAAGCGCGGCACCGCGCTGCGCTGCTACGGCGAGATTCGCCCCGGCGCTACCGGCCTGGAGATCTACCACCCGGAATACCGCGCGCAGAGCGGTGACGAGCCAGCGCCGGTGGAACAGACCCTGACGCCGATCTACCCGACCACCGAGGGCCTGACCCAGCAACGCCTGCGCCAGCTCAGCCAGCAGGCCCTGGCCCGCCTCGGCCCGCACAGCCTGCCGGACTGGCTACCGGCCGAACTGGCCCGCGACTACCAACTCGGTGCACTCGACGAAGCGCTGCGCTACCTGCATCGCCCACCGCCGGATGCCGACCTCGACGAGCTGGCCGAGGGCCGTCACTGGGCCCAGCACCGCCTGGCCTTCGAGGAGTTGCTGACCCACCAGCTGTCGCTGCAGCGCCTGCGCGAGCAGGTGCGCGCGCAGCAGGCGCCGGTCCTGCCGAAGGCGCAGACGCTGCCGCAGCGCTTCCTCGCCAACCTCGGCTTCGCGCCCACCGGCGCTCAGCTGCGCGTCGGCGCCGAGATCGCCTACGACCTCAGCCAGAGCGAGCCGATGCTGCGCCTGGTGCAGGGCGACGTCGGCGCGGGCAAGACCGTGGTGGCGGCACTCGCCGCCCTGCAGGCGCTGGAGGCCGGCTACCAGGTGGCGCTGATGGCGCCCACTGAGATCCTCGCCGAGCAGCACTTCCTCAATTTCAGCCGCTGGCTGCAGCCGCTGGGCATCGAAGTCGCCTGGCTGGCCGGCAAGCTCAAGGGCAAGGCCCGCGCGGCGGCGCTGGAGCAGATCGCCGGCGGCTGCCCGATGGTGGTCGGCACCCACGCGCTGTTCCAGGACGAAGTGCGCTTCCAGAAACTGGCCCTGGTGATCATCGACGAACAGCACCGCTTCGGCGTGCAGCAGCGCCTGGCACTGCGCCAGAAGGGCATCGACGGGCGCCTGTGCCCGCACCAGCTGATCATGACCGCCACGCCCATCCCGCGCACCCTGGCGATGAGCGCCTACGCCGACCTCGACACCTCGATCCTCGACGAGCTGCCGCCCGGACGTACCCCGGTGAACACGGTGCTGGTCGCCGACAGCCGCCGTCTCGAGGTGGTCGAGCGGGTTCGCGCCGCCTGCCGCGAGGGTCGCCAGGCCTACTGGGTGTGTACCCTGATCGAGGAATCCGAGGAACTCACCTGCCAGGCGGCGGAGACCAGCTTCGAGGAGCTCTCCAGCGCACTGGGCGAGCTGCGCGTCGGGCTGATCCACGGGCGCATGAAGCCAGTCGAGAAGGCTGCGGTAATGGACCAGTTCAAGCGCGGCGAGCTGCAGCTGCTGGTGGCCACCACCGTCATCGAGGTGGGCGTCGACGTGCCCAACGCCAGCCTGATGATCATCGAGAACCCCGAGCGCCTGGGCCTGGCCCAGCTGCACCAGCTGCGCGGGCGAGTCGGTCGCGGCAGCGCCGCCAGCCACTGCGTGCTGCTCTACCATGCGCCGCTGTCGCAGCTCGGCCGCGAACGCCTGAGCATCATGCGCGAGACCTGCGACGGCTTCGTCATCGCCGAAAAGGACCTGGAACTGCGCGGCCCCGGCGAGATGCTCGGCACCCGCCAGACCGGCCTGCTGCAGTTCAAGGTTGCCGACCTGATGCGCGATGCCGACCTGCTGCCGGCCGTGCGTGAAGCCGCTCAGGAGTTGCTGGCGCACTGGCCACAGCACGTCGCCCCGCTGCTCGAACGCTGGTTGCGCCACGGCCAGCAGTACGGACAAGTGTGACGCAGCTCACAGACAGCCGTTGGTCGCCCGTCCGGCGGCCAAGCGAACCCCGCAAGGCGCTGGTTATACTCCAAGGCACGTAGTTCCTGCCGGATGTCGCCCCATGACCGAAGTCGCCCTTGCTCCCGATACTGCCCCGCGTCCGCCGACAGTGATCCTGCAACTCCTCGAGAAGCTCGGCGTACCCTGCCACATCCGTCCCGATCACCCTGCCCTGGTCGCCAGCCGTCGCGTGCAGGCCGCCCTGCTCGACGACACCGTCGGCGCCATGCTGGTGCTGTTCCCGCAGAGCCAGCTGCTCGATCTCAATCGCCTGGCCGAGCTGACGGGGCGCAAGCTCACTGCGGTCAAGCCCGAGCGCATGGAACGCATGCTGTCCAAGCACAGCCTTGGCGTGCTACCCGGCCTGCCGCCGCTGACCAGTTCGCCCTGCCTGTACGACGAGCGCCTGCTGCAGGAGCCCAGCCTGCTGGTGGAATCCGGTCAGCCTGGTGTCCTGCTGGAGATCGGCAGCGAGCACTACAAGAGCATCCTGCTGGCCAAGGCCAGTGCCGCGCGCTTCGGCGAACCGCTGACGGGCATTCACCCGAACCTCAATCGCCCGGACGATGATCGGGCCGAAATCACCCAGGCAGTGCAGGCCTTCACCGCCCGGCGCATTCAGCAGCGCCTGGAAGAGACCATCGAGATCCCGCCGCTGCCGGAAACCGCGCAGAAGATCATCAAGCTGCGCGTCGACCCAGACGCCACCGTGGACGACATCACCGGCGTGGTCGAGACCGATCCAGCGCTGGCCGCCCAAGTGGTCAGCTGGGCCGCCTCGCCCTACTACGCGGCGCCCGGCAAGATCCGCTCGGTGGAAGACGCCATCGTGCGAGTGCTGGGCTTCGACCTGGTGATCAACCTGGCCCTCGGCCTGGCCCTGGGCAAGACCCTCAGCCTGCCCAAGGACCAGCCGCAACAGGCCACCCCCTACTGGCAGCAGGCGATCTACACCGCCGCCATCATCGAGGGCCTGACCCGTGCCATGCCGCGTGCGCAGCGTCCGGAAGCCGGCCTGACCTACCTCGCCGGCCTGCTGCACAACTTCGGCTACCTGGTCCTGGCGCACGTGTTCCCGCCGCACTTCTCGCTGATCTGCCGGCACCTGGAGGTCAATCCGCATCTGGGCGCCGGCTATATCGAACAGCACCTGCTGGGCATCACCCGCGAGCAGATCGGTGCCTGGCTCATGCGTTTCTGGGATATGCCGGAGGAGCTGGCCACCGCCCTGCGCTTCCAGCACGACCCGAGCTACGACGGTGCCCACGCCGCCTACCCGAACCTGGTGTGCCTGGCGGTCAACCTGCTGCGCAGCCGCGGCATCGGCAGCGGCCCGCAGCACGACCTGCCGGACGAGCTGTTCGAGCGCCTTGGGCTGACCCGCGAGAAGGCCGAAGAGGCACTGGACAAGGTGCTGCAGGCCGAAGCCGCGCTGCGCGAACTGGCCTCGCAGTTCAACCACCCGCACTGACTGCGGCGCCAGGCATGAAAAAAGGGACCTGAGGGTCCCTTTTTACTTACTTGAGCTTGGCTCGCCGCGCCGCGAATACTTCGGGCAGCGCCTGCGCGCTGGCCTCCAGCACGGCCCGCAGCGGCGCCTGCTCGTACAACGCGGCGTACTCGGCCAACTGGTCACTGGGCGTCTGCCGGTAGGCGTACAGCATGAAGGCCTCGATACCCTTGGCGCTGGACTCGCGCAGCGGCGGCAGCTGGGCCGCCGTCTGCTCGGCCAGGGACTTCTCGTCGAGGTCGCCACCGCGGGCGCGCAGCGCCAGCAGGGCCTGGGTCTTGCCCACCTCGTAGCGCAGCAGGGTAGCCAGCTCGGTGGTATGGGCGGCCTTGTCCAGGCGCTGCACCAGCTCCAGACGCTTGCCCAACGGCGGACGCTGCTGCAGCTGCTGGCGGTAGGCTGCCAGGCCACCATCCTCGCCCACGGCCCGCTCGGCGGCGGTGAAATGCCGCGCCAGCGGGCTGTCGAGCAGTTTCAGCGCGGCATCCAGCTGCTCGCGCTTGACCTGCTTGGCCACCCTGGCAGCCAGATCGCTGCACAGGGAAGCGGCCGCGAAGGCCTGCTGCAGAGCCTTCTGCTGCTCGGCCTGCATGCCGCGCTGCAGCAGTGGCGCGGTCTGTTCGCACAGCAGCTTGACGCCGGACAGTTCCAGCACACGCTCCAGTGTCTTGTCGGCGGCAAGCGCAGGGCCGGCCACGATGAGCAGGGCAGCGAGCAGAAGGTGGGACAGGCGCATGGGCGAAGGTTCCGTGGCAAAGGCCCAGCCTAGCCAACTGGCATGGGCCGGACCAGCGAGGGAAAGCGGATCAGGCCGCTTTCTTGACCTCGGTCTTCTTTTTCTTCTTCGGCACCACGTGCTTGAGCAGGCCCTGGAACCAGATCACCAGCGCCGGGTTGCCCTGGATCTGGATATCCTTGTTCTGGATGCCCTGCATGAAGGCCAATTGCTTGTTCTTGGCATTCATGGTGGCGAAGCCGTAGACGGCGTCCTTGAAGCCAATGGCGAAGGCCGGTTCGCGGGCCTCACCGGCATGGCTGGTGACGCGTTTGTCCTTGATCCGGTAGTGACGGGCCACCTTGCCGTCGAGGGTGTGCAGCTGGAACACCAGCTCCTTGCCCTCCAGCTGCTGCTGGAATTCGGCATTGGTACGGCTGGCCTTGGCCATCAGACGGCCCAGCATCCAGAGGAGAAAGCGGAATTTCATGGCACGCAGCCTCGAGGGTAATGAAATCGGCGGCGCATTGTAGCGGATGGCGCGGCGCACTACATCCCGTCAAATAGGGCGGCTTGCGCACGAGGGGAAATGGCCCGGAGCCGCACGGCTCCGGGCCGGGACTTGCTCAGTTGACGGCGTCGCGCAGGGACTTGCCCGGCTTGAAGGCCACGGTGTTGCTGGCCTTGATCTTGACCGGAGCACCGGTCTGCGGGTTCTTGCCGGTGCGGGCACCGCGATGACGCTGCAGGAAGGTACCGAAACCGACCAGGGTGACGCTGTCCTTGCGGTTCAGCGCGCTGGTGATCTCTTCGAGCACGGCGTTGAGTACGCGGTTGGCCTGGTCTTTGGTCAGATCAGCCTTTTCGGCGATAGCCGCGGCGAGTTCAGGTTTGCGCATAGATGCCTCTTTGACGGTTTGTTGTTGTTGTGTCCGTGCTGTCCGTCCGGAACAGCGCCAAAGGCGCCGCAACGGCTCTGCGCTGCGGCAGACCTGCGGGAGAATGGCACGCCATCCGGGATGGCGCCAGTGTCGCCGGGCGGTTTGCACGACCGATAACACGACGATAGCGACAGAACGCCTGCCATTTCTGCCAGAAGCACTGCAATGGCCCGATTCATCCCCTCGAAAAAGCAAACGGCGGCCCTCAGGCCGCCGTTGCGATACACCGTGCTAGAGCGGATCAACCGATCTCGATCATCTCGAAGTCGGCCTTGCCCACACCGCAATCCGGGCATAGCCAGTCGGCCGGCACGTCTTCCCAGAGGGTACCGGGGGCGATGCCGTCGTCGGGCCAGCCCTTGCTCTCGTCATAGATCAGGCCACAGACCACACATTGCCACTTCTTCATGCTCTACCTCATCGTGGGCCGTCTCTGGCGGACGTTGCCCTGGTTAAAAATTCGCCGTAAGCGATTTTAACGTCGCCTTGGGCGACGGCCCCAGCGGGGTGGCCGTCGGCGATGGCGAACCATCGGAAATCAGCAGGCTTTGTACTGACATGAACGTCGCCGCGCAAGTGTCCGGGGCGCCCCTTCGTCGTGCTAAGCTCGCCGCCGTCCCCGAGCCCCGAAGTCGTTGTCGTGCCCTCCTCCGCCCTCGCCCATCCGCCCCGTTGGCTCACTGCCGCCCAGCTGCATCCGGCTCCCGCGCCGCTGCTGCGTGACTGGCTGTTCGACCAGGGCTCGCTGACCCGCCGGCTCACCGCCCTCAGCGCCGAGCGCTTCACCGTGCAGCCGCTGCAACAGGGCTGGCAGGTACTGCGCGCCGACGAGTGCAGCGCGCTGCAGGTGCCGGCCGGCAGCCAGGGCTGGGTACGCGAGGTGTTCCTGCTGGGCGCCGGACAGCCCTGGGTGTTCGCCCGCAGCGTAGCCGCCCGCCAGGCTCTGGAGGGCTCCGGCTTCGAGCTGGGCAAGCTGGGCAGCCGCTCGCTCGGCGAACTGCTGTTCAGCGACCGTGCTTTCGTCCGCGGCGAGCTGCAGGCCTGCCGCTATCCGGCGGCCTGGCTGCCGGACAGGGTGCGCGCCGAACAGCTGTGGGGGCGTCGTTCGTGCTTTCGCCGCGACGGCCTCGGCGTGCTGGTGGCGGAAGTGTTCCTGCCGGCCTTCTGGGATCACGCGGCCGCGAACTAGCGCCGCCCTTGCTCTGCATAGCCTCGTATAATCGGCGCATCCGGACCGGAGACCCGCCGATGTACCAATCCTTCCTGCTCGCCCTCAACCGCGTTCACCCGCGCACCTGGGACTTCGTCCAGCTGATGCGCCTGGAGAAGCCGATCGGCATCTACCTGCTGCTGTGGCCCACCCTGTGGGCTCTGTGGGTAGCGAGCAAGGGCATGCCAGACCTCAAGTGGCTGCTGATCTTCGTCCTCGGCACCCTGTTCATGCGCGCCGCCGGCTGCGTGATCAACGACTACGCCGACCGCCACTTCGACGGCCATGTGGCGCGCACCAGGGCGCGCCCGCTGGCCGACGGGCGGGTCACCCCGCGCGAGGCGCTGATCCTGTTCGCCGTGCTGGTGGCGCTGAGCTTCGTGCTGGTGCTGTTCACCAACCTGACCACCATCCTGCTGTCGTTCGGCGGCCTGGCCCTGGCCGCCTGCTATCCCTTCATGAAACGCTACACCTACTACCCGCAGGTGGTGCTGGGCGCAGCCTTCAGCTGGGGCATGCCGATGGCCTTCAGCGCGGTGACCGGTGAGCTGCCGCCGCCGGAGGCCTGGCTGCTGTACATCGCCAACCTGCTGTGGACGGTGGCCTACGACACCTACTATGCGATGACCGACCGCGAGGACGACCTGAAGATCGGCATCAAGTCCACCGCCATCCTGTTCGGCGAGGCCGACCGCCTGATCATCCTCACCCTGCAGGGCCTGGCCCTGCTGTGCCTGGCCATGGCCGGCGCGCGCTTCAGCCTGGGCATCTGGTTCCTGCTCGGCCTGCTCGGCGCCGCCGCCTGCTTCGCCTGGGAGTTCTGGAGCACCCGCGGGCGCGAGCCACAGGCCTGCTTCGCTGCCTTCCTGCACAACCACTGGGCGGGCCTGGCCATTCTGCTCGGCATCGTCGTCGACTACGCGCTGCGCTGAAAAAGCCCGGCGCAGAGCTGTCATATCGCTGCAATAATTCCGTTATCTAATGCGGCGCACAGACAAGACGACCCGAGGCTCGATCCATGGTTGGCAAGAACATCCTCATCGTTGACGACGAAGCTCCGATCCGCGAGATGATCGCAGTGGCCTTGGAGATGGCCGGCTACGATTGCCTGGAGGCGGAAAATACCCAGCAGGCGCATGCCCTGATCGTGGACCGTAAGCCGGATCTGATCCTGCTCGACTGGATGCTGCCCGGCACCAGCGGCATTGAGCTGGCCCGTCGCCTCAAGCGCGACGAGCTGACCGACGACATCCCGATCATCATGCTCACCGCCAAGGGCGAAGAGGACAACAAGATCCAGGGCCTGGAGGTCGGCGCCGACGACTACATCACCAAGCCCTTCTCGCCGCGCGAGCTGGTCGCTCGCCTCAAGGCCGTGCTGCGCCGCACTGCGCCGAGCGACGGCGAGTCGCCAATCGAAGTCGGCGGCCTGCTGCTCGATCCGATCAGCCACCGCGTGACCATCGACGGTAAACCGGCCGAGATGGGCCCCACCGAGTATCGCCTGCTGCAGTTCTTCATGACCCATCAGGAGCGCGCCTATACCCGCGGCCAGTTGCTCGACCAGGTCTGGGGCGGCAACGTGTATGTCGAGGAGCGCACTGTGGACGTACACATTCGCCGCCTGCGCAAGGCTCTGGGTGAAGCCTATGAGAATCTGGTGCAGACGGTGCGCGGCACCGGGTATCGTTTCTCCACCAAGAGCTGAAACAGTCGTAAGGAAGCGCTAGGTGAACCCAAACTGGCGCGGCGCCCTGGTGCGCCGCCTGTTGTTATTGCTGGCGGTCTGCAGCCTGGTCGGCCTGATCACGGGTCAATATGCCTGGGCACTGGCCATCGGTCTCGGCGCCTACCTGCTGTGGCACCTCAAGCAACTGCTACGCCTGCATGCCTGGCTGCGCGAACGTCAGCCGGATGATGCGCCACCCGAAGGCTACGGCCTGTGGGGCGAAGTGTTCGACAGCATCTACCAGCTGCAACGTCGCGACCAGCGCGTGCGCGGTCGCCTGCAGGCGGTGATCGACCGCGTGCAGGAGTCAACCGCCGCCCTGCGCGATGCGGTGATCATGCTCGACAGCGAGGGCAACCTGGAGTGGTGGAACCGCGCCGCCGAGCAGTTGCTGGGCCTCAAGACCCCGCAGGACAGCGGTCAGGCCATCACCAACCTGGTGCGTCACCCGCGCTTCAAGGAGTACTTCGAAGCCGGCCAGTACCAGGAGGCGCTGGAGATCCCCTCGCCGCTCAGCGACCGCCAGCGCCTGCAGCTGCAGATCACCCGCTACGGCAACAACGAGCACCTGATGTTCGTTCGCGACGTGACCCGTCTGCATCAGTTGGAGCAGATGCGTAAAGACTTCGTGGCCAACGTCTCCCATGAACTGCGTACGCCGCTGACAGTCATCTCCGGGTACCTGGAGACGCTGCTAGACAACGTCGAGGACGTGAACCCGCGCTGGCTGCGCGCCCTGCAGCAGATGCAGCAGCAGGGCTCGCGCATGCAGAACCTGCTCAATGACCTGCTTTTGCTGGCGAAGCTGGAAGCCACCGATTACCCCTCGGACAACCAGCCGGTGGCGATGGACCTGCTGCTGCTGTCCATCCGCAATGATGCCCAGGCCCTGTCCGGCAGCCGCAACCACCGCATCAGCCTGGAGGCAGACCACCAGGTACGCCTCAAGGGCAGCGAGGCCGAGCTGCGCAGCGCGTTTTCCAACCTGGTGTTCAACGCGGTGAAGTACAGCCCGGACGAAAGCGAGATCCGCATTCGCTGGTGGGCCGATGAACAGGGTGGGCACTTCAGCGTGTCCGACAATGGCATCGGTATCGAGGCCAAGCACCTGCCGCGCCTGACCGAGCGCTTCTACCGAGTCGACTCCAGCCGTGCCTCCAATACCGGCGGGACCGGCCTGGGCCTGGCCATCGTCAAGCACGTGCTGCTGCGCCACCGCGCGCGGCTGGACATCGCCAGCGTGCCGGGCAAGGGCAGCACCTTCACCTGCCAGTTCCCGGCACAGCAGCTCAGCCGCCGCGGGTAGCGGCGGCGCCGCGGCTTGCATTCGCCGGCGTCAGCCGCCACCCTGTAGCGATCTTTTGCTAGCCCCTGCCGCCGATGGACCCTTCCAGTAGCCTTTCCACCTCCGCACTCTTCGCCGATTTCGGCCTCGTGCTGTTCGCCCTGTTCCTCGTCCTGCTCAACGGTTTCTTCGTCGCCGCCGAGTTCTCCATGGTCAAGCTGCGCTCGACCAAGGTCGAGGCCATTGCCGAGCAGCATGGCTGGCGCGGACACATCCTGCGGACCGTGCACAGCCAGCTGGATGCCTACCTGTCGGCCTGCCAGCTGGGCATCACCCTGGCCTCCCTCGGCCTCGGCTGGGTCGGCGAGCCGGCCTTCGCCGAGTTGCTCACCCCGGTGCTCAGCGCCATCGGCATCGAGTCGCAGAAGCTGGTCCACGGCATCTCCTTCTTCGTGGCCTTCTTCATCATTTCCTACCTGCACATCGTGGTGGGCGAGCTGGCGCCAAAATCCTGGGCGATCCGCAAGCCGGAGCTGCTGTCGCTGTGGACGGCCGCACCGCTCTATGCCTTCTACTGGCTGATGTACCCGGCCATTTACCTGCTCAACGCCAGTGCCAATGCCATCCTGCGCTTCGCCGGCCAGGGCGAGCCGGGGCCGCACCACGAGCACCATTACAGCCGCGACGAACTGAAGCTTATCCTTCACTCCAGCCGCGCCCGCGATCCCAGCGACCAGGACATGCGCGTACTGGCCTCGGCCGTGGAAATGGGCGAGCTGGAGGTGGTGGACTGGGCCAACTCGCGCGAGGACCTGGTGCACCTGTCGCTGGACGCCAAGCTCGACGAAGTGTTCACCCTGTTTCGCCGCCACAAGTACAGCCGCTACCCGGTGTACGACGAGGCCAGCGGCAGCTTCGTCGGCGTGCTGCACATCAAGGACCTGCTGCTGCAGCTGTCACTGTTCGAGATGCTGCCATCCAAGTTCAACCTGGCCGATCTGATGCGGCCGATCGAGCGGGTCACCAAGCACATGCCGCTGTCCGAGCTGCTGGAGACGTTCCGCAAGGGCGGCGCGCACTTCGCCTTGGTCGAGGAGGCCGACGGCAAGGTGGTCGGCTTCCTGACCATGGAGGACGTGCTGGAAGTGCTGGTCGGCGACATCCAGGACGAGCACCACAAGGCCGAGCGCGGCGTTCTCGCCTACCAGCCGGGCAAGCTGCTGGTACGTGGCGACACCCCGCTGTTCAAGATCGAGCGCCTGCTCGGTATCGACCTTGACCATATCGAGGCCGAGACCCTGGCCGGGCTGGTCTACGAGAGCCTCAACCGGGTGCCGGAAGAGGACGAGATGCTCGAGACCGAGGGCCTGCACATCATCATCAAGAAGATGAAGGGCCCGAAGATCGTCCTGGCCAAGGTGCTCAGGCTGGACTGAACGCCCGCCTCAGGCCGCGCGCGCCTGCTCGGCGCCCAGCAGGCGCATGCCGTGATCCAGATGCTGGTCCACCAGCCACTTGCCGTGGGCCAGCGAGGCGCGCTGGGCGCTGTCCAGATCGGCCAGAAAGGCGAATCGCAGCGGCAACGGGATGCGCTTGGTGGCGTGGCCGTCCGCCAAGGTGATCTGACATCCGGCCGCCCAGGGCGTGGGGATACCCGGATGCTCCATGACCACCGCGCGAATGACGTGGTCACGGTAGATGCAGTGCTGGTTATTCATGGTCTGGCCTCGTACGGTGACGGGAAGACGGTTCCGACACCATAAGACCGGATCGCCCGGGCCAATCGCCGGGGCGACGACCGGCAGCGCTACTCGCCGCCCACGGCGAAGTTGGGCAGGCTGTCCACCGGCTGGGCGAAGTTGAAGGGGATGGACTCCAGCGCCAGGCCGACGTTGCGCTGCACCACGAAGTGCAGGTGCGGCCCCGTGCTGTTGCCGGTGTTGCCGGAACGGCCGATCTGCATGCCGGCCTCGACGCGCTGACCTTCGCGCACCGCCACCGAGCCACGCATCAGGTGCAGGTAGACGCCCATGGTGCCGTCGTCGTGGAGGATGCGCACGTAGTTGCCGGAGGGGTTGTTGCCACGCCCACTCTGGTGATTCTCGGTTTTCACCACCATGCCGCCACGCGAGGCGACGATGGGCGTTCCTTCGGGCATGGCGATGTCCATCGCGTAGCGGCCCTTGGGGGTGAAGTGGCTGTACTTGCCGTTGGCCCCCTGGGTCAGGCGGAACGGGCCACCCAGCCAGGGCAGCGGGTAGCGGAACAGCTGGGGCTGCAGGCGCGGGTCGCCCATGGCATAGCGCAGCCGGGGTTTGTAGCTCATCGGCTTGCCCGCTTCCAGCGGCGCCAGGGTGGTCAGCCGGATATGACTGCGCGGCGGCAGCACCCAGCGAATCGGCTCGTCCGGGGCGCCGGCAACATTGACCAGACGCTCCAGGCGCAGCTCGACTTCCACCGGTGCATAGAGATCGTTGCGCAGCACCAGCGTCTCGCCGGCATCGTGCTTTTTGGTCTCCAGCTTCACCAGGTTGTCGAGCTTCTCCACCATGCGGTCGCGGAACACGAACACCTGGGCACCGGGCACGGCCTTGTCGCTATAGGTCACCGTGCCGTGCTGGTCGACATACTTGTAGATGGTCAGCGCACTGGCCTGGCCGGCGGCCAGCAGCAATGCGCAGAAAATGATTGAACGCCCTAGCATAAGTTCGCGGATCTAATGGTTATTGGTATCCGGGACTGGCAAGACTAGCAGCGCCGAAAGCGGCTCGCGAGCCTCGCCGGCGCGAGCTGTGCGGCAATCGGCAGGAGCAGCCGGGGAAAATCCGCGATATCCGACGAAAGGTGCGGCGCAGAGCGCTCAATCCGACCTTGGTCGAACTGGCGCGGGCCGGCGCGGCGCCTAGACTGCGGGCCTTCGAATATTCCGCCTGCCGAGGTTCCCATGTATTCCGAGCGCATCCGCCTGCCCGCCCTGCTGGACAAGGTGATGAGCGCGAGCGATGCCGCCGCGCTGATCGAGGACGGCATGACGGTCGGCATGAGTGGCTTTACCCGCGCCGGCGAGGCCAAGGCGGTGCCGCGCGCGCTGGCCGAACGCGCCCGCCGCCAGCCGCTGCAGATCAGCCTGATGACCGGCGCCAGCCTGGGCAACGACCTCGACAAACAACTCACCGAGGCCGGCGTGCTGGCTCGGCGCATGCCGTTCCAGGTCGACGCCACCCTGCGCAAGGCGATCAACGCCGGCGAAGTGATGTTCATCGACCAGCACCTGTCCGACACCGTCGAGCAGATCCGCAACCTGCAGCTGAAGAAGCCGGATATCGCGGTGATCGAAGCGGTCGCCATCACCGAGGACGGCCACATCGTGCCGACCACCTCGGTGGGCAACTCGGCCAGCTTCGCGATCTTCGCCGAGCGCGTGATCGTCGAGATCAACCTGGCGCACAACCCCAACCTGGAAGGCCTGCACGACATCTACATCCCGACCTACCGGCCTACCCGCACGCCGATCCCGCTGGTGCGCGCCGACCAGCGCATCGGCAGCGGCGCGATCCCTATCCCGGCGGACAAGATCGCCGCGATCGTCATCACCGAGCAGGCCGACTCCTATTCCACCGTCACCGCACCGGACGCCGAGACCCAGGCCATTGCCGATCACCTGATCGCCTTCTTCGGCCGCGAAGTCGAGGCCGGGCGCCTGCCGCAGAACCTCGGTCCGCTGCAGGCCGGCATCGGCAGCATCGCCAACGCGGTGATGTGCGGCCTGCTGGAGTCGCCCTTCGAGGATCTGGAGATGTACTCCGAGGTGCTACAGGACTCCACCTTCGAGCTGATCGACGCCGGCAAGCTGCGCTTCGCCTCGGGCTGCTCGATCACCCTGTCGGAGCGCTGCAATGCACGGGTATTCGGCAACCTGGAGCGCTACAAGGACAAGCTGGTGCTGCGCCCGCAGGAAATCTCCAACCACCCGGAGATCGTCAGGCGCCTGGGTATCATCGGCATCAACACGGCGCTGGAGTTCGACCTGTACGGCAACGTCAACTCGACCCACGTCGGCGGCACCAGGATGATGAACGGCATCGGCGGCAGCGGCGACTTCGCGCGCAACGCGCACCTGGCGATCTTCGTCACCAAGTCCACAGCCAAGGGCGGGGCGATTTCCAGCGTGGTGCCGATGGTCAGCCACGTGGACCACAGCGAGCACGACGTCGACATCCTGGTCACCGAGCAGGGCCTGGCCGACCTGCGTGGCCTGGCCCCGCGCGAGCGCGCCTGGGCGATCATCGAAAACTGCGTGCACCCGGACTTCCGTGGCGCGCTGAACGACTACTTCGAACGCGCCTGCGCCAAGGGCGGCCACACCCCGCACATCCTGCGCGAAGCGCTGCAGTGGCACATCAACCTGGAAGAGTGCGGGCGCATGCTGGCCGGCTGAGCGCGGCGCACAATGAACAACGGCGCCCGCGGGCGCCGTTTGCCGGACTAGGCGCCCGGAACGAAGTGCTTCTGCGCCGTGCCGCGGGCGATCAGGCGCGACAGGTAGTCGAGCTTCTGCGGGTCCTTGTCGACGAACTTGAAGGTGAGCTGCAGCCACTCGCTGTCCGGCTTGGGCTCCAGCGCGGCTACCGCATGCAGGTAGCCATTGAGGCGCGCGGTTTCGGCGGCCTCGCCTTGCTCCAGGTCAAGCACAGCACTTTCCAGCACCTGTGGCAGCAACTCGGCGCGCTTGACCACCAGCAGGGCCTCCTTGAGGCTCAGCGCCTTGATCACACAGGCCATGCTGCCACCGGGCAGACGCAGTTGCCCCTGGCCACGGCCGCTCGGCGCGGCACTGGCCTTGGCAGCAGGGGCTGGCTTGGCGAAGGCGGCAGCGGCATCGGTCGCCGCTGCGGAAGGCTTGGTTGCGGCCGGTTTGACCACATCGGCCTTGCCGCCGGTCAGGGCCGCCAGCGAGTCGTTGGCAAAGGCGCCGGTGCTGAGCATCTTCGGTGGCGCGCTGGCCATCAGCGCCTGCAGCTTGCCGGCACGGTGCAGCGCCTTCTTGACCTTGGTCACCAGCTGGTCGTTAGAGAAGGGCTTGCCGATGAAATCAGAAACCCCCGCCTGAATGGCCTGAACCACGTTCTCCTTGTCGCCGCGACTGGTCACCATGATGAAGGGAACGACCTTGAGGCTCTCCTGCTCACGACACCAGGTGAGCAATTCAAGGCCGGACATCTCCGGCATTTCCCAGTCGCACAGGATCAGGTCGGCCGGCTGGCGGGCGAGCATCTGCTGGGCTTTGCGTCCATTGACCGCTTCCTCGATCTGGACGCCGGGGAAATGATCGCGCAGGCCCTTCTTCACCAGATCGCGGATAAAGGTGGCGTCGTCCACCACCAGCACACTGACTTTGCTCATCGACCACTCCCGACAACGATGTCGACAAGCATAGCTGCGGAAACAGGCCCAACGCCAACCACCCGCACTCGGCACATGACCGAGCGCGGTGGTCGCCGTCTTATTCGGACTTGCCGCCCTTTACCTCTTCCTGCATGCGCGCCAGCCCCATGTGACGAACATCGGTACCGCGCACCAGGTAGATAACCAGCTCGGCGATGTTGCGCGCGTGGTCGCCGATGCGCTCCAGCGAACGCAATACCCAGATGATCGACAGCACGCGGCCAATGGCGCGCGGGTCTTCCATCATGTAGGTGACCAGCTCGCGCAGGGCGGTCTTGTACTCGCGGTCGACGGTCTTGTCGTACTGCGCCACCGACAGCGCCAAGTCAGCATCGAAGCGGGCGAAGGCGTCCAGCGCCTCCTGCACCATCTTGCGCACCTGGTCGCCGATGTGGCGCACCTCGACATAGCCGCGCGGCGCCTCGCCGTTCTCGCTCAGCTCGATGGCGCGCTTGGCGATCTTCGAGGCTTCGTCACCGATGCGCTCCAGATCGATCACCGACTTGGAGATGCTGATGATCAGGCGCAGGTCGGAAGCGGCCGGCTGGCGGCGGGCGAGGATGCGCATGCACTCCTCGTCGATGTTGGTTTCCATCTGGTTGATCTGGTCATCGATCTCGCGCACCTGCTGGGCCAGGCCGGAGTCGGCCTCGATCAGCGCGGTGACCGCATCGTTGACCTGCTTCTCGACCAGACCGCCCATCGCCAGGAGGTGGCTGCGCACTTCCTCCAGCTCGGCGTTGAACTGCTGAGAGATGTGATGGGTGAGGCTGTCTTTGTTGATCATCTTGAAGTCCTTGGCAGTGCTTCTGTCTCCCCTCTCTCAGCGGAGGAGGGGGCGGGCCGCGTTCGGATGAGGAAGCCCGGCCTGGCCTGAAGCACCCTCACCCTAACCCTCTCCCAAGGGGAGAGGGGACTGTCCTGCATTAACCGTAACGGCCGGTGATGTAATCTTCGGTTTGTTTTTTCGCCGGGTTGGTGAACAGGGTATCGGTGTCGCCAAACTCGATCAGCTTGCCCATGTACATGAACGCGGTGTAGTCGGAAACCCGCGCGGCCTGCTGCATGTTATGGGTAACGATGACGATGGTGTACTTGCTCTTCAGCTCGTAGATCAGCTCTTCGACCTTGAGGGTGGAGATCGGGTCGAGTGCCGAGCAGGGTTCGTCGAGCAGCAGCACTTCCGGCTGCACCGCCACGGTACGGGCGATCACCAGACGCTGCTGCTGGCCGCCGGACAGACCAAGGGCGGACTCGTGCAGACGATCCTTCACCTCGTCCCACAGGGCGGCGCTCTTCAGCGCCCACTCGACGGTCTCGTCGAGCACGCGCTTCTGGTTCACCCCCTGGATGCGCAGGCCGTACACCACGTTCTCATAGATGCTCTTGGGGAACGGGTTGGGCTTCTGGAATACCATGCCGACGCGGCGGCGCAGCTCGGCAACATCCACGCCCTTCTGATAGATGTCCTGGCCGTCGAGCAGGATCTGGCCATCCACGCGGCAACCGTCAACCAGGTCGTTCATGCGGTTGAAGGTGCGCAGCAGGGTCGACTTGCCGCAACCGGACGGGCCGATGAACGCCGTGACGCGCTGCTTGGGAATGTTCATCGACACATCGAACAGCGCCTGCTTGTCGCCGTAGAACAGGTTCAGGCCCGGTACTTCCAGGGCGACCTTCTCCTCGGCCAGGTTGAGGCTTTGCTTCTCGCGGCCAAGGGCGGCCATGTCGATACCGTGGGTCTGTACTTCGTGCTGCATGGGAGGCTCCCTACGCTAACAAATCGTTCAGGCCGCCGCAGCCGACGCTGCGGCGGCGCAGTTAATCAATGATCCAGCGCCTTGTACTTCTCGCGCAGGTGGTTGCGGATGAACACGGCGCTCAGGTTGAGCAGTGCGATGACCAGCACCAGCAGGAACGCGGTGGCGTACACCAGCGGGCGGGCGGCCTCGACGTTGGGGCTCTGGAAGCCGACATCGTAGATGTGGAAGCCCAGGTGCATGATCTTCTGGTCCAGGTGCAGGTACGGGTAGTTGCCGCTCACCGGCAGCGCCGGGGCCAGCTTGACCACGCCGACCAGCATCAGCGGCGCCACTTCACCGGCGGCACGGGCCACGGCGAGGATCAGGCCGGTCATCATGGCCGGGCTGGCCATCGGCAGTACCACCTTCCACAGAGTCTCGGCCTTGGTCGCGCCGAGCGCCAGGGAACCCTCGCGCAGAGCACGCGGGATACGCGCGAGACCTTCCTCGGTGGCGACGATCACTACCGGTACGGCGAGGATCGCCAGGGTCAGCGAAGCCCACAACAGGCCCGGGGTACCGAAGGTCGGCGCCGGCGCGGACTCGGGGAAGAACAGCCGGTCGATCGAGCCACCCAGCACATAGACGAAGAAGCCCAGGCCAAACACGCCGTAAACGATGGCCGGTACCCCGGCCAGGTTGTTCACGGCGATACGGATGATACGGGTCAGGGTGCCCTGCTTGGCGTACTCACGCAGGTAGATGGCGGCCAGAACGCCGAACGGGGTCACGATCACCGCCATGATCAGGGTCATCATCACGGTGCCGAAAATGGCCGGGAAGATGCCGCCCTCGGTGTTGGCTTCACGCGGCTCGTCGCTGAGGAACTCCCACAGCTTGGCGAAGTAGAAGCCGATCTTGGCCCCCACGCCCATCGCGTTAGGCTGGTAGGCGCGCACCACCTTGCTCAGGGCAATCTCCTGCTCGCGACCTTCAACGGTCTTTACCGTCACGCTGTCGCGCGCCAGCTGCTGGTTGAGGTCGGCCAGCTCGGACTCGAGCCCCTTGTACTGAGCGTCAAGCTCGGCACGACGGGCATCGAGATCGGCCTGTGCAGCCGCATCCAGGCGCCCCTCGAGCTCAAGCCCACGGCCTTCCAGGCGCAGGCGCTCCAGACCGTGGTTGATGCGACCGATCTCTTTCTTCTCCAGGCGCACCAGCTGCGCGTGCAGCTCGTCGACGCGGCTGATGCGCGCCTGCAGCTCGGCCCAGGCAGCTTCGCCCTCGGCCACCAGCTGACCATCCTGCTTGACGTTCAGCAGGTTGCCATAGAAGTTGCCCCACTCGCGGCGCTCGAGCACCACGATGTCCTCCGGCGTGCGCGGCTCGCTCAGCCACTCGGCCACTACCCAGCTGAAGTCGGCGCCGTAAACCTCACGGTTGCCGACCTTGTACAGTTCGCGAGTCATGAACTCGCCACCCTGCACATCCACCGGCAGGCCAGCGGCGGCCAGGCGTGCACGCGGTACCTGCTCTTCCTGCACCCGCTCGCCAGCCATCACGCGGGCGGCCTCGCCGGGCACCTGATAGTTGGCCACGACCACGTCGGCCGGCCAGAAGTGGCCGAGGCCGCGCACGGCGATCACGGCGAGCAGGCCGATGGTCATGATCACGGCGATGGACACGCCACCCGCGGTCATCCATACCCAGGGCGCACCGCTCTTGAACCAGGACTTGAAGTTTTGCTCTTTGCGTTTCACGGACTACTCCCAGTTCTCAGAGCGACGCGTATTTCTTGCGCAGGCGGTTGCGGATCAGCTCCGCCAGGGTATTCATCACGAAGGTGAAGCTCAGCAGCACCAGCGCGGAGAGGAACAGCACGCGGTAGTGGCTGCTACCCACCTCGGATTCCGGCATCTCCACCGCCACGTTGGCGGCTAGCGTGCGCAGACCCTGGAAGATGTTCATGTCCATGATCGGCGTGTTGCCGGTGGCCATCAGCACGATCATGGTTTCGCCGACGGCACGGCCCAGGCCGATCATCAGCGCCGAGAAGATGCCCGGGCTGGCGGTGAGGATCACCACGCGGGTCAGGGTCTGCCAGGGCGTGGCGCCCAGCGCCAGGGAGCCGAAGGTCAGGCTCTTGGGCACGCTGAACACGGCGTCCTCGGCAATCGAGTAGATGTTCGGGATCACCGCGAAGCCCATGGCCAGGCCCACCACCAGGGCGTTGCGCTGGTCGAAGGTGATGCCCAGGTCGTTGCTGATCCACAGGCGCATATCACCGCCGAAGAACCAGTTCTCCAGGTGGCCACTCATGCCCAGCGAACCGGCGCCGACCAGCAGGATCACCGGAATCAGCAGTGCCGCTTCCCAGCCTTCCGGAATCACCAGACGAATGCGCTCCGGCAGGCGGCTCCAGGCGTAGGCGGCGAGCAGCACACCCACTGGCGTGAGCAGCAACAGGCTGAAGATGCCCGGCAGATGGCCCTCGACATAAGGTGCCAGGAACAGGCCGGCGAAGAAGCCGAGGATCACCGTCGGCAGCGCTTCCATCAGCTCGATCACCGGCTTGACCTTGCGGCGCATGGCCGGGGCCATGAAGTAGGCGGTGTAGATGGCCGCGCAGATGGCCAGCGGTGCGGCCAGCAACATGGCGTAGAAGGCCGCCTTGAGGGTACCGAAGGTCAGCGGCGCGAGGCTCATCTTGGGCTCGAAGTCGCTGTTGGCAGAAGTGGACTGCCAGATGTGCTTCGGCTCGTCGTAGCTCTCGTACCACACCTTGCCCCACAGCGAGCTCCAGGAGATCTCCGGATGCGGGTTGTCGATGTAGAAGCGCTGCAGCCCGGCCTTGGACTCCAGCAGCAGGCGATTGGCGCGCGGCGACAGGGCACCGACGGCGCCGCCTTCGACAACCTGCTCGGTCAGCAGGGTGCGATGCGCGGTGCTGTGGAAGATGCCCAGCCGGCCTTCGCTGTCCAGGGCCACGAAGCCTTTGCGACGCTCCTCGGGAATGATCTGGGTGATCGGCGCGTCGGCCAGTTGGAAGCTGCGAATATGGGTCAGCGCAGACTTGCCATGGGCATCACGCACCATGAACCACTGGCCGATACCGCCTCGGCTGTCGCCGACCATCAGCGAGATGCCGCCGAGCAGCGGGTTGACCACGCTGACCTCGGCATCGCCCTGGAGCAGGGCATAGCGACCATTGAGGGTCTTGCTGCGCAGGTCGAAGACATCGGCGGTGGCCTTGCCGTTGATCACGAACAGCCAGTGCTGACGCGGATCGATGACCATCGCCTTGATCGGCTCGGCGATCTGCGGCAGGTCGATGCGGGTCTCCTCCAGGGTGACCTCGCCGGTCATCATGTTCTCTTCACGGCTGATGTTCAGCAGCTGCAGCTCAGCGCCAACCGAGCCGCTGAGCATCAGGCTGTCGCCATTGTCGCTAATGGCCACATGTTCCAGCGGGCGCCCCTGCGGGTCGAGGGTGATCGGCGCCTCGCCGAAGGGGTATTCCAGCTGCGGCGTGATGGTCTTGACGTTATTCGGGTAGCTGACCTTGTAGACGTGCTTGAACACCAGCACCTGGCCGTTGGACAGGCCGAGGGCTATACGGTGGCTGCCAGGCTGGTCCTCCACCACCGAAACGATGCTGGCACCGGCCGGCAGGGCCAGCTGGTAGTCGTTCATGGCCACGCCATCCTTGAGGCCGAAGAACTGCACCTGACCGCTGCGCGACAGGCGCATGGCGACCTTGTTCTGCTCCTCAACGGAGAGCAGCAAAGCCTCGCCCTGGCCAGCCAGCCAGGCCGGCTGCTGCGGCTCGCGGGCCTCCAGATCAGCTCCGCCGAAAAGCGGTGCCACCACATAGGCGAGGTAGAAGAAGATCAGGGTAATGCAGCCCAGTACCGCCAGACCGCCAATGGACACGTACCAGCGCGCCATGCGGTCTTTGAGGGCGCGGATGCGCCGCTTGCGTTGCAGGACGGGGGTATCGAAATCGATCCGGTGGCTGTTGGAAGCACTCATGCGGTTATTGGCCAGGTCATTCATGAGGAGTTCTCGGGCGCGGCGGACACAGCCCGCTCAATGTGAGGTACGTCAATCTATCCGCCTTGTGTGACAGAAAGATTACAGAGCGGTGACGCGACAACGCCCGCGACTCCAGAAGAGTAGCGGGCGTGCCATGGACGCACCGGGGATGGGGCCCGGCGCGTCTCCGGGACTGATTACAGACCCAGTTCCTGCTTGGTTTTCTCGATCACTTTCAGCGGCAGCGGGATGTAGCCATCCTTCACCACCACCTGCTGGCCCTGCTGGGACAGCACGAGCTTGACGAATTCGGCTTCCAGCGGGCTCAGCGGCTTGTTCGGCGCCTTGTTCACGTAGACGTAGAAGAAGCGGGCCAGCGGGTATTTGCCGGACAGGGCGTTGGTCTCGTTGGCTTCCTCGACTTCACCCTTCTTGTTCACCAGGGGCACGGCGCGAACGCTGGCGGTGCGGTAGCCGATGCCCGAATAACCGATGGCGTTGACGGTGCTGGAGATGGACTGGACCACGGAAGCCGAACCCGGCTGCTCGTTGACGTTGGCCTTGAAGTCACCTTTGCACAGGCCTTCTTCCTTGAAGTAGCCGTAGGTGCCGGATACCGAGTTACGACCGAACAGCTGGATCGGCTTGTCGGCCCACTCGCCGGTCAGACCCAGGTCGCCCCACTTGCTGATGTCGCTACCGCCGCACAGCTTGGTGACGGAGAAGATGCCGTCAACCTGCTGCATGGTCAGCTGCTTGATCGGGTTGTCCTTGTGCACGAACACGGCCAGGGCGTCGATGGCCACCGGCACGGCGGTCGGCTTGTAGCCGTACTTCGCTTCGAAGGCCTGCAGCTCGTTGTCCTTCATGGCGCGGGACATCGGGCCGAGGTTGGCGGTGCCTTCGGTCAGAGCGGGCGGCGCAGTGGAGGAACCGGCAGCCTGGATCTGAATGTTCACGTTCGGGTAGGCCTTCTTGTATTCCTCGGCCCACAGGGTCATCAGGTTGGCCAGGGAGTCGGAACCGACACTGGACAGGTTGCCCGAGACACCGGAAGTCTTTTCATAGCCCGGGATGGCCGGGTCGACGGCGGCGAACGCGGATGCAGCGCCTACGCCGGCAGCGGCGAAGGTCAGGGCCGCCATCAAACGCTTGAGTTTCATGCCTTGCTCCTAGCAGGAAGGGGTTGTGATGGAACGGGCCCAAGTATCTGTAGGCCGCATGAAGACTCTATGACTGGATTGTGACAATCAGATTAAAGCGCACGAAAAAGATGAAGGCCCGCGAGCGGGCCTTCTCTTGAAACGCTGCCGGGATCAGGCCAGCGCCGCCTGACGCTCTTCGCGGCGCCACAGCAGCGCGCCGATCAGCATAAACAGCAGGCACAGCGCGCCAACGTAATAGGCCGGCCCCAGCGGGTTCCACTTCAGCAGCAGGCTCACCAGGACCGGCGTCAGGCCACCGAACACCGCATAGGCCAGGTTGTAGGAGAACGACAGGCCGGAAAAACGCACCACGGCGGGGAAGGCCTTGACCATCACCATCGGGATGGCGCCGATCATGCCCACGCACAGGCCGGCCAGGGCGTAGAGCGGCATCAGCAGCTCGGGACTGGTCTTGATCTGCGAGTAGAACAGCGAGGAACTGCCGAGCAACAGCAGGCCGCCAACCAGGAAGGTCGGCCCCGGGCCGAAGCGGTCGGCGGCCAGGCCGGCCAGCACGCAGCCAACGCTGAGGCAGACGATGGCCACGCCATTGGCCGCCAGGGTGTCGGCCGGGGTGAAACCGTACTGGCTCTGCAGCAGGGTCGGGGTCATCAGGATCACCACGACGATGCCGGCCGACAGCACCCAGGTCAGCAGCATGGACAGCAGGATGGCCGGACGATGCTCGCGCACCACCGCCTTGAGCGGCAGTTCGGCGGCCAGCGACTGGCGCTGCTGCAGCTCGGCGAACACCGGCGTCTCATGCAGCCAGCGGCGCAGGTACATGGCCATCAGGCCGAACAGGCCGCCGACCAGGAAGGGAATCCGCCAGGCGTAGGCGGCGATCTCTTCCGGGGTGAACAGGCGGTTGATCGCACTGGCGGCCAGCGAGCCGAGCAGGATGCCGGCGGTCAGGCCGGCGGTCAGGGTGCTACAGGCCAGGCCGATGCGCCGCGCCGGTACGTGTTCGGCGACGAACACCCAGGCGCCCGGCACCTCGCCACCAATGGCGGCGCCCTGCATCACGCGCAGGGCCAGCAGCGCCAGCGGCGCCCAGATGCCGATCTGCGCGTAGGTTGGCAGCAGGCCCATGAGCAGGGTCGGCACCGCCATCAGGAAGATGCTCAGGGTGAACATGCGCTTGCGCCCGAGCAGGTCGCCGAAGTGCGCCAGGACGATGCCGCCCAGCGGCCGCGCCAGGTAGCCGGCGGCGAAGATGCCGAAGGTCTGCAGCTGGCGCAGCCATTCCGGCATGTCGGCCGGGAAGAACAGCTTGCTCAGCACGGCGGTGAAGAACACGAAGATGATGAAGTCGTAGAACTCCAGCGCGCCGCCCAGGGCGGAGAGCGAGAGGGTCTTGTAGTCGCTGCGGTTCAGCGGGCGCGCCACGGGCGCGGTTGGGGCATGCTCGGCGGACATAGGAAGGCTTCATTATTGGAATGGCAAGGCTGCGCCGCACCATAGCAAATCATGCTGCCTTGCCACAGTTTTCTGGCGGAAAGCGGAACCCTGCGGTCGTTCTTTGACGCTCGCCTCTATATACTGCGCACGGCCCGCGCGGCCAGCCAATGACAAGAACCCACTTCGGGCCCCAGCAGCATGATCGAACTCGAACAGGAAGACCCCATTCCCCAGGGCGACCTCGCCTTGCAGATCACCGCATTGCCGCGTGAAACCAACGGTTTCGGCGACATCTACGGCGGCTGGCTGGTCTCGCAGATGGACCTGGCCGGCACCGCCATGGCCAGCAAGGTGGCCGGCGGCCGGGTCGCCACCGTGGCCATCGACCGCATGGCCTTCCTGGTGCCGGTAGCCGTCGGCGCGCAGCTGTCCTTCTACACCCAGGCGCTGGAGATCGGCCGCAGCTCGATCCAGATGCTGGTCGAGGTGTGGAGCGACGACCCGCTGTCCAGCGAATGGCGCAAGGTCACCGAGGCGGTGTTCGTGTTCGTCGCCATCGACGGCAGCGGCCGCACCCGCCCGGTGCCGCCACGCCGGGGCTGAGCTGGCGCCCACTTTCCCTCACCCCAGCCCTATCCCGGAGGGAGAGGGCGTACTCCGCGAACATCCCGCCAGCCATGCGCTGGCCTCCCCTCTCCCCGGGAGAGGGGCCGGGGGTAAGGGCCAGGCAGGCAACGCCCCCCCACAAGACGAACGCTCAACCCTTGGCCTTTCCCGCCAACTGGCATCAAATACACCGGGACTTTCGGGAGACAAGGCATGAGCCAGGCACAGATTGAACGCATCGAACTGGGCGAGCTGACCTGCTGGCGCGTGCGCCTGGGCGACGCCGAGCTGCTGGTGGCGCAACAGGGCGCCCAGCTGCTGAGTTACCAGCGCGGCGAGCAGCCGCCGCTGATCTGGCTCAGCGAGCAGGCGGCCTACCAGCGCCAGCAGTCGGTACGCGGCGGGGTGCCGGTGTGCTGGCCCTGGTTCGGCGACCTCGGGCGCAACCCGCTGGCGCTGCAGGCGCAGCATGACAACCTGGGCGCCGCGCCCTTCCACGGCGGCGTGCGCGCGCTGGACTGGCAGCTGCAGGGCATCGACAGCGAAGGCGGGGCCGTGCACCTGCGCTTCACCTTCGACAGCCGCCAGCAGCCGCTGGCCGACTGGCCGCATGCGGCCCGCGTCGAGCTGGACATCCGCCTGGACGAACGCCTGCACCTGGACCTGACCAGCCACAACCTCGGCCCGGCACCGCTGGCGCTGAGCCAGGCCTTGCACAGCTACTTCGCCGTCAGCGATATCCGCCAGGTGGCCGTGCGCGGTCTGGACGGCTGCCGCTACATCGAAACGCTGGAGGACTGGCAGGAAAAACGTCAGCAGGGCGAACTGAGCTTCGCCGGCGAGACCGACCGCATCTACCTGGATGTGCCGCCGCGCCTGCACCTGCACGACGCCGGCTGGCGCCGCGAGCTGCTGCTGGAAACCCGCGGCTCGCGCTCGGCCATCCTGTGGAACCCCTGGATCGACAAGGCCCAGCGCCTGTCCGCCTTCGCCGCCGACGCCTGGCAGCGCATGCTGTGCATCGAGACGGCGAATGTCTGGGACGACTGCGTGGAGCTGGCGCCCGGCGAACACCACAGCCTGGGTCTGAGCCTGTGGAGCGAGTAGGGCAGATGAAACCCGCGTTGTCTGCCGCGGGTTACACCCGCCCTACTGGGCAATACGCCTGAGCGCCCTCACCCGCACTGCTGGCAGAGGGAAAAGGGATCAGAGGTCGCCCTCCTCCACCAGCCGCACGGAACGGGCATCCAGGGCATAGGCGGCATCGGCGAGGTCGTTGTTGACCGCCTCGATGTGCAGGGTGCCATCGACCCACAGCGGTTCGTAGATATCGTCCAGGGCAATGCCCTTGGGGTAGCGCACCAGCACGATCTGGTTCGGCGGGGGCGGCGGCACGTGGATGCAGGCGCCCGGGTAAGGCACCAGGAACAGCAGCGTGGTACGACCCTCGGCGTCACTTTCCAGCGGCACCGGGTAGCCGCCGAGGCGGATGCGCTTGCCATCCAGGCGCGCCACCGTCTTCGTCGAGTACATCACCGCCGGCAGACCCAGCTCCTGCTTGAGCCCTCCCTGCTGGCCAAACGAGCCGGCCGCCTCCGGGCTGTCATGGCTGATCTCCGGCATCGCCTCCAGGGCCAGCTGGTCCTCCTTCGGCATCAACTCCAGCCAGTCCAGCTCGGTGGGTTCGGCGTGAGCCAGCGTGCTGCACAGCAGCAGGGCGAAGAGGAACAGACGACGCATGATGACTCCATGACAGGGCGGCGCGCGAAACGCCGCCGTGGGTTTCAGCCCTTCTTCAGGGCACCGTACAGCAGCAACAGTACCACTGCGCCGACCACCGCGCCGATGAAGCCGGCCGCCTGCCCGGCCTGGTAGATACCCAGGGCCTGGCCGCCGTAGGTGGCGGCGATCGAACCGCAGATGCCGAGCACGATGGTCATGATCCAGCCCATGCCGTCATTACCCGGTTTGATGAAGCGCGCGACCAGGCCGACGATCAGACCGATGAAGAGAGTGCCGATGATGCTCATGCCAGGCTCCTTTTGCGAGGGCGGAAACGAACAAGGCGCACCCGGGGGCGCGCCTTGTTGTGACCGAAGCACGGCACCGGGGTTCAACCCTGGATCAGCGCCTCGACCTCGGCGATACGCGCTTTCAGGCTGGCCATGTCGGCGCAGCGCAGGGTGGCGTGGCCGACCTTGCGCCCGGCCTTGAAGGCCTTGCCGTAGTGGTGCAGGTGGCAATCGGCAATGGCCGTTACCTTGGCCACGTCCGGCACGCTGCCGAGGAAGTTGAGCATGGCGCTCTCACCCACCTTGGCGGTCGAGCCCAGCGGCAGGCCGGCGACGGCGCGCAGGTGGTTCTCGAACTGGCTGCACTCGGCGCCTTCGATGGTCCAGTGCCCGGAGTTGTGCACGCGCGGGGCGATCTCGTTGGCCTTGAGGCCGCCGTCGACCTCGAAGAACTCGAAGGCCAGCACGCCGACGTAGTCCAGCTTGGTCAGCACGCGGCCGACATAGTCCTCAGCCAGCGCCTGCAGCGGGTGGTCGGTACTGGCGATGGACAGGGCCAGCACGCCGCTGTCGTGGCGGTTGTGCACCAGCGGATAGAAGCGCGTCTCGCCGTCGCGGGCACGCACGGCCACCAGCGACACTTCGCCGGTGAACGGCACGAAGCCTTCAAGGATGCACGGCACGCTGCCCAGTTCGGCGAACGCACCGACCACGTCCTGCGCCTGACGCAGCACCTTCTGGCCCTTGCCGTCGTAACCCAGGGTACGGGTCTTCAGCACGGCCGGCAGGCCGATGGCGGCCACGGCGGCGTCGAGGTCGGCCTGCGACTGGATGTCGGCGAAATCGGGGGTCGGGATACCGAGGTCCTTGAACATCGACTTCTCGAACCAGCGATCACGGGCAATGCGCAGCGCCTCGGCGCTCGGATACACCGGCACGAACTGCGAGAGGAAGGCCACGGTCTCGGCCGGCACGCTCTCGAACTCGAAGGTCACCAGATCGACTTCGTCGGCCAGCTGACGCAGGTGCTCCTGGTCGCCGTAGTCGGCGCGGATATGCTCGCCGAGTGCCTGGGCGCAGGCATCCGGCGCCGGGTCGAGAAACGCGAACTGCATGCCCAGCGGGGTGCCCGCCAGGGCCATCATGCGGCCCAGCTGGCCGCCACCGATTACGCCGATCTTCATCTATAGGGCCTCGATCAGGAACGCGGGTCCGGGTTGTCCAGCACGGTCTGGGTCTGCTCGTCGCGGAACTGCTTCAGACGCTCGTGGAACTGCGGGTGCTGGTGGCCAAGGATGCTGGCGGCCAGCAGGGCGGCATTGATCGCACCGGCCTTGCCGATGGCCAGGGTGGCAACCGGAATACCGGCCGGCATCTGCACGATAGAGAGCAGCGAGTCGACGCCGGAGAGTACGGCCGACTGCACCGGCACACCGAGCACCGGCAGGTGCGTCTTGGCGGCGCACATGCCCGGCAGGTGGGCAGCGCCACCGGCACCGGCGATGATCACCTGGATGCCACGGCCCTCGGCTGCTTCCGCGTACTGGAACAGCAGGTCCGGGGTACGGTGGGCGGACACCACCTGCACCTCGTAGGGAATGCCCAGCTTCTCCAGCATCTCTGCGGTGTGACTGAGGGTGCTCCAATCGGACTTGGAGCCCATGATCACGCCAACCAGTGCGCTCATCGTTTTGCCTCTAGCTCGGGCGCCTGTCGGCGCGACAAAAACCAACAAGCCACGCATTCGGCGTGGCTTGTCATGTGAGGGTTCGGACCAGGGTGGCCCGGAGGCGGGGCAGTATACCGAAAAGCCACGGCAGTCGCGCCTATGGCGTGACCGTTTGTCCGCCGCCAGTCACCCGGCGCCCCCGCAAGGGGCTTGAGGGCGACCCGGAGGCTGACGCAGACTGCCAATCACCCCGCCGGAAAAGGAAGACCGCATGCCACCTCGTTACGCCTCGGCTGACTCGTGCCGTACGCCATGCCTATATATAGGCATGGCAATGCCTAGCAATGACCACAAACACCCACTATCGGACATCATGCCTACCCCTAGGCATGTCGTATAAACACTATTTAGATTTCATTATGGCCGAAGCAAATAACTTACCGTTTATTGAGCGCCCAGATCTCTCACCATACCTTGTGCATTTAACCAAGCGCACCAAGGAAGATGGTTTTTCTGCCTATGACAACCTCATCAGCATACTAATGCTTGGAGAAATCTGGGGCAGCAACACAAGAAAAGGCTTTGTAAAAGGTTCGGAAAAAGCCTCTTGCTTCATGGATGTCCCGGTCGCGTCATTGAAATATATTTTAAAAGAATCAAACATGAACCCGGAGAATCCACGATATGAGCCATATGGCGTTCTCCTAACAAAGAAATATGCCTACACAGCTGGAGCCAGGCCCGTTCTTTATCTTTCAAACAATGAGCTTTCGGCGTTATCCATACCCGAGAATGAAAAATGGCGTGTTGTTCGCTTTGATGGCGTCGGTGCCTTTGATGTTAACTGGCTTCACGAAAGAGAGTGGAGATGCAAAGGAACCTTCGACTTACCAAAAAATCCGTATGCGGCACTAGTTCACACTGTAAAAGAGGCAAGAGAACTGATCGAGCATATTCAAAAACACAAAAAAGACTTCAAATCAGTCCCATCCAGCGTCTTACCGATTGAGGTCCTTTGCCAAGGGCTGCCTTATGCAAAGAGATAAAATCTAACAAGTCATTCAAGGCCGACGCCTTCGGCGCAGCCTTAACTCCAACGTTAGGCCACAAGTAAATAATGAAAATCCTTAAAGCACTAAACAAAGAAGTGATCGACCTTGAGATCTCTAAAATTAGCTTTCTAGGCCTCACCGCCATATGCTTTGCCTTTGATCTCTACCAGTTGTTTACTAGCGCCAACCAGTTCTTAGCCTTATTAGCAGTAGTCTCATTGACGCTAGGCTTAGTGGCATTCTTAAAAATAATTAATGAATATCTTGCACTATACATCTTGGCTTATCTAATTCCAATTTTCTGTCTAGTTCTGAGCATAATCCCTGAAGCGCAGTCAATTGGAATAAACCCTGCGGATTTTGAGCTTAACGCATATGCCACCGCCGGCTCTGCATTAATTCCACCTATTGGCACATTCATCATTGTCCCGCTTGTTAAAATGGCAAGCGCCGGTACTAAATGGCTCGCATCAAAGGCATAATTCATGAGATTTTTAATATGCCTAACAGATAATTTAAATTGCTCGCCCCGCTAACTGTGACGGGCTAAACCCCGCCCCTTAACCAAGCGCTAGGCACATCAAATGAGAGCCGCATCATGGATTTAGCCGAAGCAGAAACCATAGCCAAGCTACTCCTCCAGCATGGAATGCAAGCAGTAGTTGCAGGAGTTGTAGTTTTCCTCCTTATAAAATATTTCTTACCCGGCTACCTCTCTGAAAAAGGGAAGAATTTAGCAACGCGAGAAGATATTGCAAAGATCACACAAGAAGTAGAGAGCGTGAAAAATCAGTACGCCATACTTCTAGAAGAGCTTAAAGCCAAACACCAACTTCGCCTAGCCGCAATTGACAAGAGGCTTGAAGCTCACCAACAAGCATTTACTCTTTGGCGCGGGTTGCTTGCAGAGGTCCACGGCCCAAACATTGGCCGGCAGGTAATGACATGCCAATCATGGTGGGAGGCCAACTGCCTCTATTTAGAGCCCGTAGCACGCGAAGCATTCTCAGCAGCTTACTCCTCTGCCAATCTGCACGCATCACTTCTACAAAATAGAAATGATGTTGAGTCAGTAAAAAGCAACTGGAGGATTATAATTTCTGCCGGAGCAACAATTCTCGAAGCCGCACAACTCCCCGGCCTCACAACAACAGAGATGAAGCAGCTAGCAGAGCTTCAGCCGCAACCAAGTTAAAATAGCTGTTACTGCATTAAGCAACGCAAACACGCCCAACCCACAATCTGCCGCCTAAAAAGTGACTCAAATCGTTCGCCCCGCTCACTCGGGACCGGCATAGCCGGCCCCCTTAGCCAAACGCTATTTTTCAAAGGAATCCATATGTCCCAGTTCATAAAACATGTTGGCGATCCCAGATTCCTAGCAGAAGAGGCGTATCGTCAGGGCTTCTACGTTGAAGCAATCCAGATTCTTCATGCATTTCTTGAGAACCAAGCTCGATCTTTGTTCATGCTTGTCGGATGTATTCATTTCAATGCAAAGCAGAAAGACACTTGGGACGTTGCAGATGGATTCTCATTCCACGAATGTCTCAAAGCCCTTTTCGTTCTCAATCAAATAAGCAAGCAAGAACTCGATGAGTTCAAAATGTTCAATTCAATGCGAAATAAAATCATCCACCAGATTTTCAAGGAGCCATACGAAGATATTCACGACGGAGTGCCGCGCGCAGAATATGATGCAGTATTTAGACGCACCCTTGAGCAGATCGAATTCTTCACTCGCAAAAATGAAGATATCGTTGAGTAATAGAAGAACGTAACAATACGTATATGGACTCTCCCCACAAGTAGTGGGCAAAGCTTTTGCTCTGCTCCTGTCGCCGGTGCGGTTGCATGCGTATATCCGGCCTTTCTCGGGCTCTGCACCCTGGCCATTCTGTAGTTCGCGCAGCGGGGCCAAGCGCTCAAGCGATCTCTAGGATCAGCATTGTTATCGGCCTTGTTCCGCTGCAGGACTCGCCTGTTCCGACAGTCTCGCGTCTCACCACAACCTCAAGACAAACTGACCAGCAATAGCGCTGCTCAACCCGCACCAATCCCGTTCCAAAACTCCTCGCAGGCATCGAGTACGGCTTGCGGGGCTTCTAGCTGGGGGTAGTGGCCGATGCCCGGCAGTTCGCGGATGAAGTGCTGGGTGCCGACCACTTCGCGGAAGCGCGCCACCATGTGTGCGCCCGATACCGGGTCGGCGCTGCCGTTGACCAGTGCCAGCGGCATGCGTGCCTCGCGCAGGGCGCGCACCCAGCGCTCGCGAAACTGCCGGCGCTCGGCGATGTAGCCGAGCAACGGCGGCAGCACGTGCAGGCCGCTGTGGTAGTTGACCAGTTGCCAGACCGCCTCCAGCGTTGCCTCGTCCGGCTGGGTATGGGCGCCGAACACCGAGCTGAAGGTGGCCAGGAGTTTCCTGCGGCTGGTCAGGTGGGCGAGCAACGGGCCGAGCGGGCCGGCCATGAGTTTCTGCATGGGCCGCGCGAAGTGGGTCTCCGGGAACAGCCCGCCGTTGAGCAGCACGACCGAGCGGTAACGCGGCTGCTCGCGTTCGAGGTCGCGCGCCAGCAGTTCCTGGGTGACGGTGTCGCCGTAGTCGTGGGCCAGCACGTGGCAGTGCTCGACACCGGCCTGCTGCAGCACGAACTCCATCAGGTCGGCCTGCTCGGCCATGCAGTAGCGGTGCGGCCTGGGTTTGCTGCTGAAGCCCAGGCCGAGCAGGTCGGCACCGAGCACCCGGAAGCGTGCGCTGAGCGATGCCCACTGATGGCTGAAGTCCCAGGTCGAGGTGGGGTAGCCGTGTACCAGCAGCAGGACCGGCTTGTCGGCGGCTGCCGGGTCCTGGTCCGCGCTGTCGACCACGAACACCTGGTGGCCCTGCCAGTCGAGCAGGCGTCCGCGCTTTTTCCACTGCTGCAGTGAGTCGATCATTCAACGCCCCTTGTGCGTGCTGCGGAGCAGGCGACCGAAACGGCGCTGCTCGAATTCCGGGTGTGGCCGGCCCTGGTCGAGCACCCGCTGGCCGCCGACGATCACCTGCTGCACGGCCCGGCCGGAGCGGGTGACCATGCGCATGGCGCCGTCGAAGCGCGGGTCGGTGGTTTCCTGGGGGCCGCTCAGGTCGGTCTTCAGCGCGTGCGGGTCGAGCACCAGCACGTCGGCCACCCGGCCTTCCTGCAGGTAGCCGGCGTCCAGCCCGAACCATTCGGCCAGCTCGCCGGTAATGCGCCAGACGGCTTTCTCAATGGGCAGCGCGTCGCTGTGCAGCAGGCAGTCTCGCAGGAACCACAGGTGCGAGTTCTGGAAGGCCAGGTTGCGGTTGTGCGCGCCGGCATCGGAGAAGCCGAGCTGGATGTAGGGATGCTGCAGATAGCGGCGCATCTCGGCCGGGCGGTCATTGGCGATCACCGAGTGCCAGCGAATGTGTTCGTCGTATTCGCTGATCAGGTCGATGAAGGTATCGACGGCGGCCTGGCCACGGCGCAGCGCGACATCGGCAAAGCTCTGGCCGACCAGTGCGGCATCCGGGCAGCCGACAATCTGCATGCGCGCCAGGTCCTTGTGGAAGCTGGCGCCGAAGCGGCTGAGCCATTCGCGGCGTAGTTGCCGGCGCCAGTCGCTGTCGCGGTAAAGCAGTTGGCGCTGGGCTGGGCTGTCGGCGTTCATCAGGCAGGCGCTGGCCTGCATTTCCTCGAACACCGGCGTGTTGCAGCCATCGCTCCACAGTTCGAACGGCACCGAGAGCGACTGGAAGCGCAGGTTGCCGCGCAGGCCGTCGTTGATCACGCTGGCCAGGCGCCGGGTCATCGGCCCCAGCTTGCGGTTGTTGGTGAAGTCCAGGCTGGTCAGCATGCTCATGCGCAGCGGGTTGCGCCCCAGGCCGTGGCTGAGCAGCGCGAGCAGCGGCACCAGGTAGCGGCGCCCGGCATCCGGGGTGGCCTGCAGCACGCGGTCGTGCTGGCGCAGCACGTCGGCGAGCAGGCGGAACTCGCTCATCCGCGCGTAGTGCGAGGGCGCCGAGGCGCCGTTGTACTTGAAGCCTTTCCAGCGGTGCCATTGCAGCATGTCGATGCTCAGCCCGAGGTAGCCGGCCTCCATCGCTTCGTGGGCCAGGCTGCGCAGGGCATTCTTTTCGCCCCAGTCCAGACGTGTCGGCTTCAGGCTGCGCGTCTTGCCGAGCACCGCCAGGCGCAGGTTGGAGTGGCCCATCAGGGTGGCGATGTTCGGCCCCAGCGCCAGGCGCTCCAGGTGCTCGTAGTACTGCCCCGGCGTGTGCCAGTCGACCTTGCCGTCCAGCCACTTGGCCAGCGTCGCACGCGGGAGGTTTTCCACCCGCGCGAACAGGTCGATCATGTCCTCGGCATTGCCCAGGGCCAGCGACAGCGAGCAGTTGCCGAAGATCAGGCTGGTCACCCCGTGCTGCAGGGATTCCAGCAGCCCCGGCGCCACTTCCACCTCGGCGTCGTAGTGGGTGTGGATGTCGATGGCGCCGGGCATCACCCAATGGCCGCTGGCAGCGATTTCCTGGCGCCCGCGGGCGGGGCTGTTGGCCTCTATCTTCAGTACGCGGCCGCCCTCGATCAGCACGTCGGCCTCGCGCGAAGGCCCCGGCGTGCCGTCGAAAACCCGGCCCTGGCGAATGATCAGATCAACATCCATGGCGCTGCCCCGCTGGAGTTGGAGAATGCCCGGGCAAGTAATATACTAACAAGCGTTAGTTTGGCAAGGATGACCCCATGAGCACCCGTGACCGTATCCTCGACGCTGCGCTGCAGACCTTTGCCGAGCAGGGCTTCAGCCGCACCAGCATGCGCGAGCTGGCGGCGCGGGTGCAGATGCGCGCGCCCTCGCTCTACAACCACTTCGCCAGCAAGGGCGAGATCATGCTGGCGCTGCTCGAACGCAGCGGGCCGGGGCGCATGGCCAGGCTGATCGAGGGCTTGCCGGCCGACTTGCCGGCCGAGCAGCTGATCGAGGCGGTGCTCGAAGGCCTGTTCGCCCTGTGGCGGGACCCGCAGGACAACCGCAGCATGCGCCTGGTCTGCGCCGAGGCGCTGCATGACACGGCGCTCGGGCAGCGCCTCGAAGCGCAGGTGTTCCGCCACGAGCGTGACCAGATCAAGGGCCTGCTGCTGCGCGCGGCCGCAGGCACGCCAGAGGCACAGGCCGAGCAGTGGGCGGACCTGTGCGTGGCGCTGGCCTTTGCCCACCGCCTGCAACTGCTGCTGGCCGGGGAGCAGCCGGAGCAGGCCGAAGCCATCATCCGCCAGTGCCGCGCGCAGTTCCGCCAGCTCGCGCGCTGGCTGGACCTGCCGCTGGGCCTGCCGGGCGACTAGCGCGGGCGGGCGCCGCCGCGAACCGACGGCCGGCGCACAACCCGGCGCACCGCGCTTGGGGTAGAATCCGCGCCTTCGCCATTCCGGCAGATTGAAAAGGATTTCAAGATGCGCCGCGCCCTCGCCTTCGCCTGCCTGCTCGCCACCCTCGGCGGCTGCGCCGGCCACCTCCCGCCGCAACCCGCGCTTGCCGTGCACGACGAACGCATCGAGGCACAGGTAGGCAGCCAGTTCTGCTACCAGCTGATCGTCTGCCCGCTGGTCAGCGCGGCGCACTTCGGCGAATAGCGCTCCGCGCCGCCGCCCGGCGGTTGCTCCGCGCGCCCTGCTCCTGCGGTTTTCTTGTCCCAGCTCAATGCGCCCTGGCGCAGCGGGGCCAGACTGTTTACTCCGTCGCGCCCGAGGAGCCGGTCATGGACAGAACGATGCAAGCCGCCGTGGTACACGCCTTCGGCGAACCCCTGCGCCTGGAAGAGGTACGCGTGCCGCTGCCCGGCCCCGGGCAGATCCTGGTGAAGATCGCCGCCAGCGGCGTCTGCCACACCGACCTGCACGCGGCGGACGGCGACTGGCCGGTGAAGCCGACGCTGCCGTTCATCCCCGGCCACGAAGGCGTCGGCCATGTAGCGGCGGTCGGCGCCGGGGTGACGCGGGTCAAGGAAGGCGACCGGGTCGGCGTGCCCTGGCTGTACAGCGCCTGCGGCTGCTGCGAGCACTGCCTGACCGGCTGGGAAACCCTCTGCGAGAGCCAGCAGAACACCGGCTACTCGATCAACGGTGGCTACGCCGAATACGTGCTGGCCGACCCGAACTATGTCGGCATCCTGCCGCCGAGCGTCGGCTTCGCCGAGATCGCGCCGATCCTCTGTGCCGGTGTCACGGTGTACAAGGGCCTCAAGGAGACCCGCGCCCGCCCCGGGCAGTGGGTGGCCATCTCCGGCATCGGCGGGCTGGGCCATGTGGCCATCCAGTATGCGCGCGCCATGGGCCTGCACGTGGCGGCGGTCGACGTGGACGACGCCAAGCTGCGCCTGGCGCGGCGCCTGGGCGCCAGCCTGACGGTAAACGCGCGTGACCAGGACCCGGCCGCCGTGCTGCAGGAGGAAATCGGCGGGGCCCACGGCGTGCTGGTCACCGCCGTGTCTACCCGCGCCTTCGGCCAGGCCATCGGCATGGTGCGTCGGCGCGGCACGGTGGCGCTGGTGGGGCTGCCGCCGGGCGACTTCCCGACGCCGATCTTCGACGTGGTGCTCAAGGCCATCCATATCACCGGCTCCATCGTCGGCACCCGCGCCGACCTGCAGGAGGCGCTGGACTTCGCCGCCGAGGGCCAGGTCCAGGCCACTATCCAGCGCGGCCGCCTGGAGCAGATCAACGGCATCTTCGGCGACCTGCGCGCCGGGCGCATCGAGGGGCGCATGGTGCTGGAGTTCTAGCCGGCGCACAGACCGGGCCGCGGGCATTGGCTATGCTGGCGGCTCTTTCATTGGACAAGGATGTTGTCATGCGCAAGCCCACTCTTTTTGCCGTTGCCCTGCTGCTGGCCACCCAGGCCCAGGCCCTCGAACTGGCGAAGTACCCCCAGGTGTTCGATACCGGCATGGGCGTGATGGTGACGCTCGCGCCCAGCGCCGACGGCCGGCAGGCGCTGTTGCAGGTCAAGGGCCTCAACCACCCGCTGGACTCGGTGGTGTTCCTCACCGAGGTCGAGGAACGCGGCAACCAGGAGCGCGACTACAGCACCACCCTCGACGGTGGCCGCTACAACATGCTGCTCAAGCGCCAGGGCTGGGACGGCGAGAGCTACCAGCTGTACCTGCCGGAGACCTCCGGCTTCCCGCTGACCTTCGACGAGGCGCTGAGCAAGAGGGCCAAGCCGGCCGAACTGCTGGCCCTGTACGAACAGCAGCAGAGCCAGGGCCTGCAGGAAAAGCTGGCCCGCTTCGACCGCACCAAGCACCTGCAGACCAACAAACGCCTGCTCAAGGAACTCGATGAGGAAGCCAGCGAAGCCTGCGACGTACCGCTGCAGACCCAGGTGGAGTGGAACGCCATCGACGACGAGAAAATGAAGGCCCTGAGCATCGCCGGCTATTGCGGCGAGGTGGTCAACCAGATGGCCAACCTGTGTGAGAGCGATGCCGACTTCAAGGCGCAGGCCATTGCCATCAGGGTCGTTGAGTGCCGCTTCGACACGGCCATGAAGCTGCGCGAGAAGGATGGCAGGATCTTCTTCAGCACCGAGCAGGACGCGCCCAACCAGGGCGAGTTCATCAACGCCTTCCTGCGCAACCGCTGATCCCCCGCCCCGCCATCGACGGGGCACTTCCATTCGGAATTCCGAACGCCCGCCGCGCCGCCGTTCGCCCCACCGAACGCACCGCGCTGGCGCAGCCCTCGCCATCCGATAATTAATTCTTTAATTTCAATAACTTAAACAGGAGTAAAGCGCCTGGCACAGTACCTGCTCTAGGTCCTCGCAGGGATGGTCCGCACCCATCCGCCCAATGACAACAACAACAGCGAGAATCAGCATGACCAAGAGCACTCTCTCCCGCGCCATCGGCTTCGCCCTGGCCGCCAGCCTGTGCAGCGCCCCGGCCCTGGCCGAGGAACTGACCGGCACCCTGAAGAAGATCAAGGACAGCGGCACCATCGTCCTCGGCCATCGCGACTCCTCCATTCCCTTCTCCTACTTCGGCAGCGACCCGCAGCAGCCGGAAGGCTACTCGCATGACCTGCAACTGAAGGCGGTCGAGGCGATCAAGCAGAAGCTGGGCATGCCCGACCTCAAGGTACGCTACAACCTGGTGACCTCGCAGACCCGCATCCCGCTGGTACAGAACGGCACCGTGGACCTGGAGTGCGGCTCCACCACCAACAACGTCGAGCGCCAGCAGCAAGTCGACTTCTCCGTCGGCATCTTCGAGGTGGGCACCCGCCTGCTGACCAAGACCACTTCCGGCATCGCCGACTTCCCCGACCTCAAGGGCAAGAACGTGGTGACCACCGCCGGCACCACCTCCGAGCGCCTGCTCAAGGCAATGAACGCCGAGAAGCAGATGGGCATGAACATCATCTCGGCCAAGGACCACGGCGAGTCCTTCCTGATGCTGGAATCCGGCCGCGCCGTGGCCTTCATGATGGACGACGCCCTGCTCGCCGGCGAAATGGCCAAGGCCAAGAAGCCGGCCGACTGGCACGTGGTCGGCACCCCGCAGTCCTACGAGATCTACGGCTGCATGGTGCGCAAGGGTGACCCGGCGTTCAAGGCAGTGGTCGACGAGGCGCTGATCGCCACCTTCAAGTCCGGCGAAGTCAACGCCATCTACGACAAGTGGTTCCTCAACCCGGTCCCGCCGAAGGGCCTCAACCTGAACTTCCCGATGAGCGACGAGCTGAAGAAGCTGGTCGCCAACCCGACCGACAAGGCCGCCGAGCAACTCTAAGCGCGGCTGCGGGGACTGGCTCCCTCTCCCCTCAGGGGAGAGGGAGCAGGAAGCCGCCTGTTGGTACGGCGCCACTTCACGAGAGTGGCGCCGCCTCACCTCTGCAAATTAGGACAGGAGCACCGTCGCCAACCGCGGCGGGGGACCGTGTCGGCCCCGGCTCCTGTCCGCCCTGATCGTGGGTAGCCAAGATGAATTACAACTGGGACTGGGGCGTGTTCTTCAAGTCCACCGGCATCGGCAACGAGATCTACCTGGACTGGTTCGTCACCGGCCTGGGCTGGACCATCGCCATCGCCCTGGCCGGCTGGCTGATCGCCCTGCTGCTGGGCTCGCTGCTCGGCGTGATGCGCACCGTGCCGAACCGCTGGATCAGCGGCTTCGCCACCTGCTACGTGGAGCTGTTCCGCAACGTGCCGCTGCTGGTACAGCTGTTCCTCTGGTACTTCCTGGTGCCGGACCTGCTGCCCGAACCGCTGGAAATGTGGTTCAAGCAGGACCTCAACCCGGCCACCTCGGCCTTCATCAGCGTGATCGTGTGCCTCGGCCTGTTCACCGCCGCGCGCGTCTGCGAGCAGGTGCGCACCGGCATCCAGGCGCTGCCCAAGGGCCAACTGGCCGCCGGCCACGCGCTGGGCTTCAGCCTGCCGCAGATCTACGCCAACGTCCTGCTGCCGCAGGCGTTCCGCATCATCATTCCGCCGCTGACCAGCGAGTTCCTCAACATCTTCAAGAACTCCTCGGTGGCCTCGCTGATCGGCCTCATGGAGCTGCTGGCGCAGACCAAGCAGACCGCCGAATTCAGCGCCAACCTGTTCGAGGCCTTCACCCTGGCCACGCTGATCTACTTCACCCTGAACATGAGCCTGATGCTGCTGATGCGCCTGATCGAGAAGAAGGTCGCGGTGCCCGGCCTGATCGCGGTGGGAGGCAAATAATGGATTTCAGCGCTATCGTCCCGGCCCTGCCGGGCCTGTGGAACGGCATGCTGATGACCCTGCAGCTGATGGTGCTGGGCGTGCTCGGCGGCGTGGTGCTGGGCACCCTGCTGGCCATCGCACGGCTGTCGCACAACCGCCTGCTGGCCAATGCCGCCGCCACCTACGTCAACTACTTCCGCTCCATCCCGCTGCTGCTGGTGATCACCTGGTTCTACTTCGCGGTGCCCTTCATCCTGCGCTGGATCACCGGCGAGGACACCCCGGTGGGCGCCTTCACCTCGTGCCTGGTGGCCTTCGTGATGTTCGAGGCGGCCTACTTCTGCGAGATCGTCCGCGCCGGCATCCAGGCCATTCCCAAGGGCCAGATGGGCGCCGCCTCCGCGCTGGGCATGACCTATGCGCAGAGCATGCGCCTGATCATCCTGCCGCAGGCCTTCCGCAAGATGACGCCGCTGCTGCTGCAGCAGAGCATCATCCTGTTCCAGGACACCTCGCTGGTCTACACCGTGGGCCTGATGGACTTCCTCAACGCCGCCCGCTCGCGCGGCGACATCCTCGGCCAGCCGCACGAGTTCCTGATCTTCGCCGGCCTCATGTACTTCACCATCAGCTTCGCCGCCTCACAGCTGGTCAAGCTCCTGCAGAAAAGGTTAGCCGTATGATTTCCATCCAGAACGTCAACAAGTGGTACGGGGACTTCCAGGTGCTGACCGACTGCAGCACCGAGGTGAAGAAAGGTGAAGTGGTGGTGGTCTGTGGGCCGTCCGGCTCCGGCAAGTCGACCCTGATCAAGTGCGTCAACGCCCTGGAGCCGTTCCAGAGGGGCGACATCGTGGTCGACGGCACCTCCATCGCCGCCAAGCAGACCAACCTGCCGCAGCTGCGCTCGCGGGTCGGCATGGTGTTCCAGCACTTCGAGCTGTTCCCGCACCTGTCGATCACCGAGAACCTGACCATCGCCCAGGTCAAGGTGCTCGGCCGCAGCAAGGCCGAGGCCACCGAGAAGGGTCTCAAGCTGCTCGACCGCGTCGGCCTGCTGGCACATGCGCACAAGCATCCTGGCCAGCTCTCCGGCGGCCAGCAGCAGCGCGTGGCCATCGCCCGCGCTCTGGCCATGGACCCGGTGGTGATGCTGTTCGACGAACCGACCTCGGCCCTCGACCCGGAGATGGTCAACGAGGTGCTCGACGTGATGGTGCAACTGGCCAACGAGGGCATGACCATGATGTGCGTGACCCACGAGATGGGCTTCGCGCGCAAGGTCGCCGACCGGGTGATCTTCATGGACCGCGGGCAGATCGTCGAGGACTGCGCCAAGGATGAGTTCTTCGGTGACATCAACGCCCGCTCGGAGCGGGCCCAGCAGTTCCTCAACAAGATCCTCCAGCACTAAGCGAAACCTCCCCTCTCCCCTCGGACAAATCGGCAGGAAAGCCGATTTGGGCAGCGCCAGCTGGCCGCAGGCCGAGCCACAGGGACGTGGCGAGCCCAGAGGGGCCGGGGCGGCCCGCGCAGGGTGAGGGACTCATCGGCACCTCCCCCTCTCCCTACCCAGCCCCGGACGACTGTGATGCAATGCCCCTCCCCCAGCGTCCCGCCTGTGCTTGCCGTGAAGCCACGCCTGTTCCGCCAGTTCCTGCTGACCCTGCTGGGCATCGCCCTGGTGCTCGGCTGCGGCTACGCCGGCTACCGCCTCAGCGAGGCGGCCGGCATCCGTGACCTGGCCGAAGGCGGCGAGCGCCAGCTGGAGCTCAACGCCCGCGCAGTGGAAAGCGAGATCGGCAAGTACACCTACCTGCCCAGCCTGCTGGAGCTGGAAAGCAGCGTCAGCCGCCTGCTGCTGACCCCCGGCCGCTACCGCCGGCAGCGCCTCAACGATCACCTCGAAGGCCTCAACCGCCGTGCCGGCAGCCTGGCGGTGTACGTGCTCGACCTCGACGGCCGGGTGGTCGCCACCAGCAACTGGAGCCAGCCGGACAGCTACCTGGGCGAGGACCTGTCGTTCCGCGACTACTACAAGCAGGCCGTGCGCGGTGAACCGGGGCGCTTCTACGGCATCGGCAGCACCACCGGCGAGCCCGGCTACTACCTGGCCCACGGCCTGCGCGGCAATGGCCGGGTAATCGGCGTGGCGGTGGTCAAGGTGCGCCTCGACGCCCTGGAGAAACGCTGGGCCGACGCCCGCGTGGAAGCCTACGTCAGCGACGAGAACGGCATCATCATCCTCTCCAGCGACCCGAAACGCCGGCTCAAGGCCGTGCGCCCGCTGGACGACGCCACCCGCGAGCGCCTGGCGCGCAGCCTGCAATACCACTGGGCGGCGCTGGAAGAACTGCAACCGCTGGCGCGCCGCGCGCTGGGCGACGGCCTCGAGGAAGTGCGCCTGCGCGGTCCTGACGGCCAGCCGCTGGACTACCTGCAACAAACCCGCGCCCTGGCCGATACGCCCTGGCACCTGACCCTGCTCACGCCGCTGGCCGAGCAGCGCCGCGCCGCCGTCAGCCACGGCCTGCTGGCCGGCGTGGCCTGCGCCCTGCTGATCTTCGGCGGCCTGGCGCTGAACCAGCGGCGCAAGGTGATCGCCACCCGCCTGGCGGCGCGCGAGGCGCTGCAGGCGGCAAACGCCGACCTGGAACGCAAGATCGCCGAGCGCACACTCGACCTGTCCGCCAGCAACCGCCTGCTGCAGGACGAAGTGCGCGAGCGCCAGCAGACCGAAGCCACCCTGCGCCAGGCCCAGGACGGCCTGGTGCAGGCCGGCAAACTGGCGGTGATCGGGCAGATGTCGACCAGCATCGCCCACGAGCTGAACCAGCCGCTGGCGGCGTTGCGCACCCTGTCGGCGAACGCCGCGCGCTTCCTCGAACGCGGCGCGCTGGACACCGCCGGCAGCAACCTGCAGGCCATCGGCGAACTGGTCGACCGCATGGGCCGCATCACCGCCAGCCTGCGCGCCTTCGCCCGGCGCGGTGGCGACCAGGGCCAGGCCAGCCTGGAGCAGGCGGTGGACGCCGCGCTGTTCCTCCTGCACAGCCGCATTGAGCAGGAGCGCCCGACCCTGCACCGCGCCTTCGCCGAGGCGCGCCTGGCCATCGACCAGACCCGCCTGGAGCAGATCCTGGTCAACCTGCTGAGCAACGCCCTCGACGCCCTGCGCGAACAGCCGCGCCGCGAGCTGTGGCTGAGCGGCGCGGCGCAGGGCGCCGACTACCTGCTGGAAGTGCGCGACAGCGGCGCCGGCATCCCGCCGGACCTGCGCGCCCACCTGTTCGAACCCTTCTTCACCACCAAGCCCGGCGAGAAGGGCCTCGGCCTCGGCCTGACCCTGTCGGCCAGCCTCGCCGCCGCCGCCGCCGGCAGCCTGGCCGTGCGCCACCCGGAGGAAGGCGGCACCGCCTTCGTCCTCACCCTGCCCCTGGAGGAGCCCCGCCATGTCTGACGCGCTGACCGTGCTGATCGTCGAGGACGACCCCCACGTCCTGCTCGGCTGCCAGCAGGCGCTGGCCCTGGAGGACATCGACAGCGTCGGCGTCGGCAGTGCCGAGGAAGCGCTGGCCAGGGTCGAGGCCGACTTCGCCGGCATCGTCGTCAGCGACATCCGCCTGCCGGGCATGGACGGCCTGCAGCTGCTGGCCGAACTCAAGCGCCGCGACCCGCGCCTGCCGGTGGTGCTGATCACCGGCCACGGCGACATCGGCATGGCGGTGGGCGCCATGCGCGACGGCGCCTACGACTTCATCGAAAAGCCCTTCTCCCCCGAGCGCCTGGTCGAGGTGGTGCGCCGCGCCCTGGAACAACGCGGCCTGGCCCGCGAAGTCAGCGACCTGCGCCGCCAGCTGGCCGGGCGCCAGGCACTGGAGCAGCGCATCATCGGCCGCTCGCCGGCCATGCAGCGCCTGCGCGAACTGATCGCCAACGTCGCCGATACCGGCGCCAACGTGCTGATCGAGGGCGAGACCGGCACCGGCAAGGAGCTGGTGGCGCGCTGCCTGCACGATTTCAGCCGGCGCCAGGGCAAGGAGTTCGTCGCCCTCAACTGCGGCGGCCTGCCGGAAAGCCTGTTCGAGAGCGAGATCTTCGGCCACGAGGCCAACGCCTTCACCGGCGCCGGCAAACGCCGCATCGGCAAGATCGAGCACGCCCACGGCGGCTCGCTGTTCCTCGACGAGATCGAGAGCATGCCGCTGGCCCTGCAGATCAAGCTGCTGCGCGTGTTGCAGGAGCACAGCCTGGAGCGCCTCGGCTCGAACCAGCCGATCAGCGTGGACTGCCGGGTAATCGCCGCGACCAAGGCCGACCTGGCCGAGCTGGGCCAGCGCGGCGAGTTCCGCAGCGACCTGTACTACCGGCTCAACGTGGTCAGCCTGGAACTGCCGCCGCTGCGCGACCGCCGTGAGGACATCCTGCTGTTGTTCGAACACTTCCTGCAGCAGTCGGCGCTGCGCTTCGACCGCGCCCTGCCCGAGCTCGACCGCGCCACCGCCAGCGCGCTGCAGGCCCACGACTGGCCGGGCAACGTGCGCGAGCTACGCAACGTCGCCGAGCGCTTCGCCCTCGGCCTGCCGGTGTTCAAGCACAGCGGCGCGGCGCCGGACGGCAGCGGCGCGAGCTTCGCCGAGGCGGTCGAGGCCTTCGAGCGCAACCTCATCGGCGCCGCCCTGGAGCGCCACGCCGGCAACCTCAGCCAGGCCGCCCAGGCCCTGGGCATGGCCAAAACCACGCTGTTCGACAAGGTGAAGAAGTACGGACTGCAAACCTAGGGTGGATCGCGCTTCATCGATCCACCGAGCGCCGTCATGGTGGATGTGCAAGGCGACATCCACCCTACAGGAGCACCAGCACTAGACCCCTCGGTGTACTGCCTTCGGCGAGAACACCCTGCGCTACTAGCCCGATTGGCGGACTTTATGCCTCAGCGCCACCCACCCCAGCCTCCAGCTTGCGCCACAGCAGGCGCACCGCCGCCTTGCGCGACAGCACGCAGCGGTACAGGCGGATCTCCAGCGGCACCTGCCACTGCTCGCCACCGCACACCGCCAGCTCGCCGCGAGCCAGCTCCATGGTCACCGACAGGCGCGGCACCCAGGCCACGCCCAGGCCCTGCAGGGCCATGGTCTTGAGGCTGTCGGCCATGGCCGTCTCGTACACCGTAGTCGAACGCAGGGCGCGCTGGCGCAGCAGCTGGTTCACCGAGCGGCCGAGAAAGGCGCCGGCGCTGTAGGCCAGCAGCGGCACGGTCTGGCCGCTCTCCAGGTTGAACAGCGGCGCGCCGTCCTCGCTCACTGCGCACACCGGCAGCATCGAGGTGGTGCCCAGGTGCAGCGAGGGGAAGATGTCCGGCGCCAGCTGCATGGCCGCGTCCGGGTCGTAGTAGGCGAGGATCAGGTCACAGCTGCCTTCGCGCAGCGAATGCACCGCCTCGCCGACGTTGGTCGCCACCAGCCGGGTGGACAGCGGCAGGCCCTCGCGGCGCAGGCGGCCGATCCACTCCGGGAAGAAGCCGAGGGTCAGCGAGTGCGCCGCGGCGATCTGCAGCACCTCGCCCTGCTGGCCCTCGACGTGGTGCAGGTGGCGCACCACCTCGCCGAGCTGTTCGACCATGCTGCGTGCGGTGACCAGAAACAGCTGGCCGGACTCGGTCAGCTCCACCGGCGTGCGGGTGCGGTTGACCAGGGTCAGCCCCAGCGCGCCTTCCAGGCTGCGGATGCGCCGACTGAAGGCCGGCTGGGTGACGAAGCGCTTCTCGGCCGCCTGGGAAAAGCTGCGGGTGGCGGCCAGGGCGACGAAGTCCTCCAGCCATTTGGTTTCCAGATTCATTGCCTGGTTCTTCGCTCAATTTCGTTTGAAATTATGCACGCGCGACATTCAACCCGAGTCACGGCGACATTATGCCGATTCGGCATAGCATAGCGTTTAACAGCATTGGCCGACGGACGGCGCAAAGCCTAGATTATTGGGCATCGCGGCGCCAAGCCGTATTACCCCGAGAATAAACCCATCATGTCCGCTGCTGCATCCACCCGCGTCGAAAAAGACCTGCTCGGCAAACTCGAAGTCCCCGCAGACGCTTACTACGGCATTCAGACCCTGCGTGCCGTGCAGAATTTTCGACTGTCCGGCGTGCCGCTGTCGCACTACCCGAAACTGGTGATCGCCCTGGCGATGGTCAAGCAGGCCGCCGCCGACGCCAACCGCGAGCTGGGCCACCTGTCCGCCGCCAAGCACACCGCCATCAGCACCGCCTGTGCGCGCATCATCCAGGGCGAGTTCCACGACCAGTTCGTGGTGGACATGATCCAGGGCGGCGCCGGCACCTCGACCAACATGAACGCCAACGAGGTGATCGCCAACATCGCCCTGGAAGCCATGGGCCACGAGAAGGGCGAGTACCAGCACCTGCACCCGAACAACGACGTGAACATGGCGCAGTCGACCAACGACGCCTACCCGACCGCCATCCGCATCGGCCTGCTGCTCGGCCACGACAGCCTGCTCAACGCCCTCGACAAGCTGATCAATGCCCTGGCCGCCAAGGGCCTGGAATTCGGTCATGTGCTGAAGATGGGCCGCACCCAGCTGCAGGACGCCGTGCCCATGACCCTGGGCCAGGAATTCCGCGCCTTCGCCACCACCCTGGGTGAAGACCTGCAGCACCTCAAGCGCCTGGCCCCGACCCTGCTCACCGAAGTGAACCTGGGCGGCACCGCCATCGGCACCGGCATCAACGCCGATCCGAAGTACCAGAAGCTCGCCGTCGAGCGCCTGGCCATCGTCAGCGGCCACCCGGTGGTGCCGGCAGCCGACCTGATCGAGGCCACCTCGGACATGGGCGCCTTCGTGCTGTTCTCCGGCATGCTCAAGCGCACCGCGGTCAAGCTGTCGAAGATCTGCAACGACCTGCGCCTGCTCTCCAGCGGCCCGCGCACCGGCATCAACGAGATCAACCTGCCGCCGCGTCAGCCGGGCAGCTCGATCATGCCGGGCAAGGTCAACCCGGTGATCCCGGAAGCCGTCAACCAGGTCGCCTTCGAAGTGATCGGCAACGACCTGGCCCTGACCCTCGCCGCCGAAGGTGGCCAGCTGCAGCTGAACGTGATGGAGCCGCTGATCGCCTACAAGATCTTCGACTCGATCCGCCTGCTGACCCGCGCCATGGACATGCTGCGCGAGCTCTGCATCGACGGCATCACCGCCAACGAGCAGCGCTGCCGCGAGCTGATGGAGAACTCCATCGGCCTAGTGACCGCACTGAACCCCTATATCGGCTACGAGAACGCCACCCGTATCGCCAAGACCGCGCTGGACACCGGCCGCGGCGTGCTGGAACTGGTACGCGAGGAGAAGCTGCTGGACGAGGCCACGCTGGCCGACATCCTGCGCCCCGAGAACATGATCGCCCCGCGCCTGGTGCCGCTGGCCGGCGCCTGATCCCCACCGGTTGCTCGCAACCCCGGTCGATCGCGACCCGGTTGGGCGCAACCCCGGTTCATAGACGAGGCCTCACCAGCCTCACCACTCAGGGATGGCCTCGGCCATCCCTTTTTTTGCCCGCCTGTTTTCTCCCCTCTGCGCTGGCGCCATGTAGCCCGGATGCAATCCGGGAGCGGAATCGCCTGCATCCCCGGATTGCATCCGGGCTACAGACGGCTGTCTCCCCTCTCCCGTTAACGGGGGAGAGGGCTACAACCCCCAGGCCCGACGCAGCGCGGCGATGGCCTCGACGATCTGCGCCTCGGGCACGGCGGCAAAGCCCAGCACCAGGCCGGCACGGGCATCCACCGGCAGCGCATTGTCATCCAGCCAGTAGCTGCTGAGAGGGTTCATCTCCACCCCGGCGGCCCGCGCGGCGGCGACCAGCTCGCGCTCGCGGGCAATGCTCGCCACCCGTACGCACAGGTGCAGGCCAGCCTCCACCCTGGGCAGGGGCGCGCAACCGGGAATCGCCTGCGGCCAGTGCGCCAACAGGGCATCGCGGCGCGCCCGCGCCGCCGCGCGCATGCGTCGCACGTGACGCTGGAAATGGCCGGCGGCGATGAACTCGGCCATCACCGCCTGGGTACCGATCTCCGAATGGCGCATGTCGATGGCCCGGCGCCGGGCGAAGGCCTCGGCCAGCGCGGGTGGCAGCACCAGGTAGCCGAGACGCAGGGCGGGAAAGGCGATCTTGCAGAAGGTGCCGATGTACAGCACCCGCCCCTGCCGGTCCAGCGCCGCCAGGGGCGCCAGCGGCGTACCGCTGTAGCGGTACTCGCCATCGTAGTCGTCCTCGATGATCCAGCCGTCCCGGCGCTGCGCCCATTCCAGCAACTCCAGGCGCCGCGCCAGCGAAAGGGTCACGCCCGTCGGGTACTGGTGCGAGGGTGTGACATAGGCCAGCCGGCAGTCCCCGAGCGCCTGCAGCGCGGCGGTGTCGAGACCGTCGCCGTCCACCGCCACGCCGCACAGTTCGGCGCCGGCCACCGCAAAGGCATGGCCGGCGGCGCGGTAGCCGGGGTTCTCGACGGCCACCCGCTCGCCGGGCTGCACCAGCAGCTGGGCGCACAGGCTGATGGCCTGCTGCGCGCCGCAGGTGATGACGATCTGCGCCGGGTCGCAGTTGAGCCCGCGACTGCTGCGCAGGTAGGCGGCGACCAGCTCGCGCAGGGTGGCATCGCCGGCCGGGTCACCGTAGCCCAGGCGCGCCGCCGAGGGCTTGCGCCAGAAGCGTGCCTGCAGCCGCGCCCAGGTCTCGAAGGGGAACAGGTCATAGGCCGGCACGCCGATGCGAAAGGCCCGCGGCGCACCGGTGGGCGGCAGCGGCAGGTGGTGCTCGTGCAACACGGCCAGCGCCGCGCTGGCGGGGCTGGCCTGCACGGGCGGAACGGGCGTGGCGCGCAGCCCGGCGACATCGGCCACGTAGGTGCCGTCGCCGACGCGGCCTTCGATGTAACCCTCGGCGTACAGCTGGTCCAGCGCGCGGGTGACAGTGTTGCGCGACACCCCGAGTACGCGGGCCAGGTCGCGGCTGGCCGGCAAGCGGCTGCGGCCGGCCAGACGCCCATCCAGGATGCGTTCGCGCAGGCCCTGATAGAGCTGGCGCGCCAGCCCCGCCCCGCTGAGGCGGATGCCGGAAAGGTCGACGGGCAACGGCGGCGTGGCGGACATGATTGGCTCCATCGAAGTCGCGCTTAATGGCTCTTACAACAGGCCAATATCCTGCCTAGCATGACCTCATTGCGCCAGGAGAACCGCCATGTACCTGCCCTCCGCTTTCCGCCAGGACGACCTCGCCGCGCTGCACGCGCAGATGCAGGCCAGCCCCTTCGCCCTGCTCACCAGTGCCGGCGCCGCCGGCGTGCTGGCCAGCCATCTGCCGCTGCTGCTTGCGCCCGACGAGGGCGAGTTCGGCACCCTCTACGGCCACTTCGCCCGGGCCAACCCGCACTGGCGCGACCTGCAGGGCGGCGCCGAGGCGCTGGCCGTATTCAGCGGCCCGGACGCCTACATCAGCCCCGGCTGGTACCCGGCCAAGGCCGAGCACGGCAAGGTGGTGCCGACCTGGAACTACATCGCCGTGCACGCCCGCGGTCCGGTCGAGCTGATCGAGGAACCCGAGCGCCTGCTGCAGATCGTCAGCCGCCTTAGCGACCAGCATGAAAGCGGCCGCGAGCGGCCCTGGGCGGTCAGCGATGCGCCGCGCGAGTACCTCGACGCCATGCTGCGCGCCATCGTCGGCTTCGCCCTGCCGATCCGCCGCCTGGAAGGCAAGTGGAAGCTCGGGCAGAACCGCTCGGCCGCCGACCAGCAGGGCGTGCGCGACGGCCTTGCCGCCTCACCCAGCCCAGGCGACCGCGAACTGGCGGCACGCATGAGCTGAGCCGCACCCAGTCCCCTCTCCCCCAGGGAAGAGGGTTAGGGAGAGGGGAAGGCCCCACCCGCATTCGCATACAAGGAGGAACCATGCTCGACATACGCCCCATCACCGCCGCCGACCACGCCGCCTGGCTGCCGCTCTGGCAGGGTTACCAGCGCTTCTACAACGCCACCATTGCCGAAGAGAGCAGCGCCCTGACCTGGCAGCGCTTCCTCGATCCGGCCGAGCCGATGCACGCGGCCCTGGCCTGGCGCGATGGCGCGGCCGTCGGCCTGGTGCACCATATCTACCACCGCAGCTGCTGGACCAGCGGTGACTACTGCTACCTGCAGGACCTGTACGTGGCAGAAGGCATTCGCGGCGGCGGCATTGGCCGCGCGCTGATCGAGCACGTCTACGCCCAGGCAGCCGCCGCCGGCGCCAGTCGCGTGCACTGGCTGACCCAGGAAACCAACTACCAGGGGCGCATGCTCTACGACCGCATCGCCGACCGCTCCGGCTTTATCCAGTACCGGAAGATCCTGCCATGAGCGCCGACCTGAGCCAGTGGCAGCCACGAACCTTCCCGCCACATGACGTGCTGCAGGGCCGCTTTGTCCGCCTGGAGCCACTGGATGCCGCCCGGCATGGCGACGATCTGTGGCAGGAATTGCAGGGCCCCGATCCAGCACTGTGGGACTACCTGCCCTATGGTCCCTTCACCGAACGCGCGGCTTTCGATGCCTGGTTGGCCGGCCATGCCGACAGCCGCGATCCGCAGTGCTACGCCGTGGTCGAGCAGACCGGCGGCCGCGCCCTGGGCCTGCTGGCCTACCTGCGCATCACACCCAAAGACGGCTGCATCGAACTCGGCCATATCGCCTTCGGCGCCGCCCTGCAGCGCACGCCCGGTGCCAGCGAGGCGGTGTTCCTCCTGGCCCGCCACGCCTTCGACGAACTGGGCTACCGCCGCCTCGAATGGAAGTGCAATGCGCGTAACGCCCGCTCCATGCGCGCCGCCGAGCGCTTCGGTTTCGTCTATGAAGGGCTGTTCCGCCAGCACATGATCGTCAAAGGCGAGAACCGCGATACCGCCTGGTACTCCCTGATCGACGGCGAATGGCCGGCCTGCCGCGCAGCCTTCCAGCGCTGGCTGGCGGCGGACAACTTCGATGCCGAGGGGCGGCAGAAACACAAGCTGGAAGAGCTGCGCAACGGGGGCTAATCAGCCCCTAAGGCAAACCAGTACAGGGGCTAAACCATGCGCGGATCGAATGATTCGACGGGCTGGCGGTTGCGCTGGCCATCCGCGCCGGGAATCAGCGCATAGACCATGCCCTTGAGCTGGCCGCCCTCCATCCAGGCCCGCACTACACCAGAGCGCGGCTGACCATCGGCATCCTCGACGTAGTCACCGCAGCGCTCCTCGTAATAGCTGCCCTCTTCGAGAAACGCCGACAGGGTCAGCAGCACTTCCCAGTCCATCTCCTCGTCATCGTCGGACTGAAACGCAAAGGTCAGCAGGCCGCCGTTGCGCCCAGAGGCATACCAACCGAGGTCGCTCAGGCAGTCGCTGACATTGCGCTCCAGACTGAAGTCCTCGTCGGGCTCATAGTCCAGCGCCGCCAACAGGGCGGGCAGGCTGGCATCACTAAAACGCAGTTCGGATCGCAATGCAGCACTCATGGCGCGGGCCACTCCGATTTAGCCTTGAAGGCGCTCCACAGCGCCGAGCGCTTAAGCTTGCTTTCGTGCGTCCAGATATTCTCGACGACCACCCCTCCAGACTTGACCTCTTCCCAGAGAAGCTTGATCGGCGGCACGAAATCACGGCTCTCGATCATGTGCACAAACTTGCGCACAAAGGGCGCGCGAGGATCGGCTTCGTCATGTTGATCGAAAAAATGCAGGAAGCGATAGAAGGCCAAGAGCAGTAACTCAACAACGGCAGGCCTACTTATATCCTTGATAAACCGCTGCATATCGCACCCGCACTGGGCATACCAGAAATCCAGCGGGTAGTCATACTGATACAGCATATCGGCGGCGCACTGACTAAGCGGCAACTCCAGGGCCAGCCACTTTGACCAAGTCCAAGGGTCTCGGAAGCTATGCTGCGGCACCTGCACCTCATGCCTATCCGCTAGAGTGATGACCTGCTGCTGCGGATCGGTGAACAGCAGACGAAACAGGCGCTCGTTATTGCCTTGGGTGTGTGCCTCGATTAAAACGTCATCGCCATCGAGCTTAGGCAAGGTGTCCAGCAAGTGCGGCAGCGCCTTTTCGATCTCGCCACTCGAAAAAATATGCCCCCCCCCGAACAGCTCTGGATACTGCCGACACTTAGCAGATTGATCATGCCCAGCCAAATATCATTCGGCACTACATAGGCAGACTGCAGATAGGCATCGCGTAGCGGCGCCAACACGGCAGGATCCCGGCTTGGATGCAGATAAAGGAACAGCATCAGGTCTAGATGCCGATCACTATTATCCCAATCCTTCAATTTGCCCCAATCCGGCAGGGTGCCCTTGAAGAAATAGCGCTTGATGATGCCCACAGCCTTCTTGCTCTTGCCGCGCTCGAAGACCAGCTTCTCTATTTCCGGCCACTGCGCTTCACGCTCGGCCACCCAAACCGAATCCTTGGGTTGCCAATAACTGGTATCGAAGTCGTCCAGCGGGTCCTTGTGCATATCAAAACTCCCTGATGCCCATGCGGGCGGATACGGATCGAAGCGGGCAACGCGAGCGCAGAATATTGGTCCTACTCGATCTCGAACAACCCATTCTTCAACGGCGCCACATCCAGGCGCTGGCGCACGTCGGCGTCGATGCGCGGGTCGTCCGGGCGGTACAGGCGCACCTGGCGGTAGGCGCTGATGCGATTGATCTCCGGGCCCAGGTATTCCCACACCACGCGGGTGCAGGCCGGGTTGCGCCGGTCGCCACTGGAGACGCCGGTCTTCAGGCCGTTGAGGCGGGTGATGCGGCTCTTGTAGCTGGGGATGAGGATGGTCTGGCTCATCTCGTTGAGGGTGAGCGACTCGTAGTCCATCAGGAACAGCCGGTCCTGCAGCTGGAAGGCGGCGCCCAGGTAGCGGCAGCGCACCCAGTCCTCGGCCTGCACATCGGTACTGGCCGAGCGCTCCTGGCGCTCCTGGCGCTCGAACAGGAAGTCGCCGTCCTCCTCCCACAGGTGCACCAGCGACAGCAGCACGTAGCCGGGAACGGACATGCAGTTGGAGTACTCGAAGTAGTAGCCGCAGTAGCGGCGCAGGTCGCCGGTCTGCTCGCGCAGCGGCTTGAGCAGCTCCAGCAGGGTATCGCTGCGCTTGCCGCTGATCTGGTCCGGCCCGCGCGCACCGAGCAGGCGCACGAACTGCTCGGGCGGCAGCAGCAGCTCGTAGTCCTCGACGCCGAAGAAGTCGCAGATACGCTTGAGGTTGTAGGGCGTGGGGCGGCTCTGCCCGGCCAGGTACTTGTTGAACTGGGCGCGATTGATGGCGAGCTTGCGGCAAACCTCGGCGATCGAGCGGTAATGGCTGCAGAGCAGCCTGAGGTTGGCGCCGAGGGTGTCCGACATGACAGCGGTCCTGGTGATGCGAGCGACGCGATTCTAGCATCAACTCGCGCCATATCGCCGCAACCCGCGAAATTGCCCGGAGCCAACGACGGGCAGACCATGCGCCAGCCGCGTGTGCTGTCCCGGCGTTCATCACGCATAACTACAAGAGAGACAACCCATCATGCTCGATCTCCTGAACGACCTGCTCTGGAGCAAGGTCCTCATTGTCGCCCTGGTCGGTCTCGGCCTTTACTTCACCATCGCCTCGCGTTTCGTTCAGCTGCGTTACTTCGGCAGCATGTTCCGTATCTTCGGCCAGGCCTTCCAGCGCAAGCCTGGCCAACTCAGCTCGTTCCAGGCCCTGATGCTTTCGGTGGCCGGCCGTGTCGGTGCCGGCAATATCGCCGGTGTGGCCGTGGCTATCACCCTGGGCGGCCCGGGTGCGGTGTTCTGGATGTGGCTGGTCGCCCTGCTGGGCATGGCCACCAGCTTCTTCGAATGCTCGCTGGCGCAGCTGTTCAAGCGTCGTGAGGCCGATGGCGGCTACCGTGGCGGCCCGGCCTTCTACATCCAGCACGGCCTGGGTCTGCGCTGGCTGGCCATCATCTTCTCGATCCTGCTGCTGGTGACCTTCGGCTTCGGCTTCAACGCCCTGCAGGCCTACACCGTGGCCAGCTCGCTGCACGACACCTTCGGCCTGCCCACCCACTTCAGCGGCCTGGCCCTGGTGGTGGTAATCGGCCTGATCATCTTCGGCGGCATCAAGCGCATCGCCAGCACCGCCGACGTGCTGGTACCGATCATGGCGACCTCCTACATCGTCATGGCACTGGTGGTGATCGGCCTCAACATCGAAGCCGTTCCGGCCACCCTGGTGCTGATCGTCAAGAGCGCCTTCGGCCTGGAGCCGGCCTTCGCCGGCGGCATCGGCGCGGCCATCGTGATGGGCGTCAAGCGTGGTCTGTTCTCCAACGAGGCGGGCCTGGGTAGCGCGCCGAACGTCGCCGCCGTGGCTGAGGTCAAGCACCCGGCCGCCCAGGGCATCGTGCAGTCGCTGAGCGTATTCATCGACACCCTGCTGATCTGCACCAGCACCGCGCTGATCATCCTGCTGTCCGGCGTGTACCAGCCGGGCGCCGAGGTGGGCGGCGTGATCCTGACCCAGACCGCCATGGCCGCCGTGGTCGGCGAGTGGGGCCGCATCTTCGTCAGCATGGCCCTGCTGCTCTTCGTCTTCACCACCCTGGTGTACAACTACTACCTGGGCGAGAACGCGCTGAGCTTCTTCAGCAACAAGAAGCCGGTGCTGATCGGCTATCGCGTGCTGGTGATCGCCCTGGTGCTGTGGGGTTCGATGCAGGACCTGTCCACCGTGTTCGCCTTCGCCGACGTGACCATGGGCCTGCTGGCGCTGGTCAATCTGGTGGCCCTGGCGCTGCTGTTCAAGGTCGGCCTGCGCCTGATGCGCGACTATGACGCGCAGATCAAGGCCGGTGTCGAAGAGCCGGTGCTGAGCACCAAGGCCTTCGCCGACCTGGACCTCGACCCGAGCGTCTGGACTGCCAACGCCGCCTCCGATGCGAACGGGGAACGCTCCGAGATCGGCCACGCCGTCCATCAGCGCTGACCGCCAGCGACGCGAGAAGGAGGGGGCCAAGGCCCCCTTTTTCTTGCCCGCTGCCGCTACACTCGGCCGATCAACATGGTGGAAATACCCATGAATTCTCCGCAGAAACTGCTGGTGCTCTACACCGGCGGCACCATCGGCATGCAGATGAGCGAGGCCGGCCTGGCGCCCGCCTCCGGCTTCGAGGCGCGCCTGCGCGCCGAGCAGGCCCTGCACCCGGAGCGCCCGGCCCCGGCCTGGCAGTTCCGCGAGCTGAGCCCGCCGATCGACAGTGCCAACATGCGCCAGGCCAACTGGCTGGCCATGCGCGACGCCATCGTCCAGGCCGTGGATCACGACGGCTTCGATGCCGTACTGCTGCTGCACGGCACCGACACGCTGGCCTACAGCGCCGCCGCGCTGAGCTTCCTGCTGCTGGGCATCCCGGTGCCGGTGCTGCTGACCGGCTCGATGCTGCCCGCTGGCAGCCCGGGTAGCGACGCCTGGCCCAATCTGTTCGGCGCCCTGGCGGTGCTCGCCGAGGGTTGCCGGCCCGGCGTGCACCTGTACTTCGACGGCCAGCTGCTGCACGGCGCCCGCGCCAGCAAGCTGAAGAGCGAGGCCTTCGATGCCTTCGTCAACATGGCCCGGCCGCGTCACGGCCAGTGTCTGGAACAGCTGCCCGAGGCCCTGCACTACCGTCGCCCGCGCTGCGCAGTAGCGCTGGCCGTACTGCCGCTGTTTCCCGGCCTGGGCGCCGTGCAGCTGCGCGCCGTGCTGGCGAGTGGCGTGCAGGGCGTGCTGCTGGAGTGCTATGGCAGCGGCACCGGCCCGGCGGATGACGCCGAGTTCCTCGCCGCGCTGCGCGAGGCGCGCCAGCGCGGCGTGGTGCTGAGCGCCATCAGCCAGTGCCCGCTGGGGCATGTCGACTTCGCGGTGTACGCCGCCGGCAGTGCGCTGGCCGAGGCCGGTCTGGTCAGCGGCGGCGGCATGACCCGTGAAGCCGCGCTGGGCAAGCTGTTCGGCCTGCTCGGAGCCGGCCTGCCGGCCGCCGAGGTCGAGCGCCTGTTCGCCCTCGACCTGTGCGGCGAGCTGGCCGAGTAAGCACAAGGCATCAAACCCACCACGAGCAGTCCCCTCTGCCGTTTGCGGGAAAGGGGCTTTGTCTGACCCTCTCCCCCGGCCCCTCTCCCACAAGTGGGAGAGGGGAGGTTCTAGCGATCCAGCGGTGAAAACACCGACCAGCCGATCCGCTCGCTGAGCAGCTCCAGCGCCGCCATGCCGGCAAGCGAGTTGCCGGCGGCGTTCAGCTCCGGTGACCACACGCAGACGCTGAAACGCCCCGGCACCACGGCCACGATGCCGCCGCCGACCCCACTCTTGCCCGGCAGGCCGACGCGGTAGGCGAAGTTGCCGGCCTCGTCATACAGGCCGCTGGTGGCCATGATCGCGTTGACCTGCTGGGTCTGCCGTGGCGTGAGGATCTGCTCGCCACTGCGCGGACAAACGCCCTGGTTGGCCAGGAAGCCGCAGGCGCGGGCCAGGTCGACGCAGCTCATGGCCAGGGCACAGTGGTGGAAATAGCTGCGCAGCACCCTCTCCACCTCGTTGTGAAAGTTGCCGAAGGCCTGCATCAGGTAGGCCGCGGCGGCGTTGCGCGCGCGGTGCTGGTATTCCGATTCGGCAACCTTGGCGTCCGACACCAGCAGCGGGTTGCCGGACAGGCGCCGGACCAGGTCGCGCATCGACAGCGCCGGGGCGGCGAAGCGCGACTCGTTGATGTCGCAGATCACCAGGGCACCGGCGTTGATGAAGGGATTACGCGGCCGGCCGCGTTCGAACTCCAGCTGCACCAGCGAATTGAACGGCTGCCCGGACGGCTCGTGGCCCAGGCGCTGCCAGATTTCCTCGCCGGAATGCTGGATCGCCTGCACCAGGCTGAACACCTTGGAAATGCTCTGGATCGAGAACAGCTCGGCGGCATCGCCGGCGGTGTACAGGCTGCCGTCCACGCCCACCACGGCAATGCCCAGGCGCGCGGCCGGCACCTCGGCCAGCGCCGGGATGTAGTCGGCCACCTTGCCCTGGCCCAGCAGCGGGCGTACCTGATCCAGAATCTCGTTCAACAGCGCCTGCATGCTCGGCCTCTCCGTTTGCGGGTGCCGAAATAGACGCTCGCGACGGGCGTGCCATCACAGCGCCGGCTGGCCGCGATGACGCGGTTGGCCAGCCACAATGGCCGGAATTATCCCTTTGTTGGCCGGCGTTATCGTTCTCCCGGCTCGCGCGCGGCGCCAACAATGCGCCCAGCCCATCGAGGAGAATAACAAGATGCTGACCTTCTACAGCGACGACCACCGCCTACACCACGCCCAGGGCGAGATGGTCGGCGGCGAATTCAAACCCTGCTTCGAGATGCCGGCGCGCGCCGACCACGTGCTGGCGCGGGTGCGCGAACGCGAGATCGGCGAGGTGCTGGCGCCGCGTGACTTCGGCCTGGCGCCGATCGCGCGCATCCACACCGCCGACTACCTGGAGTTCCTGCAGCAGGCCTGGGCCGGCTGGGCCGCCCAGGGCAACACCGCCGACTTCCTCCCCGGTGTGTTCCCGGCCCGCCACCTGCGCGCCAAACGGCCCAATGACCTCTACGGCCAGTACGGTTTCCACAGCTTCGACTGCTTCGCGCCGATCACCGCCGGCACCTGGCAGGCGGTCTACAGCTCGGCGCAGGTCGCCTTGAGCGGCCAGGCCGAGATTGCCGCTGGCGCCCACAGCGCCTTCGCCCTGTGCCGCCCGCCGGGCCACCACGCCAGCGCCGACGTGATGGGCGGCTACTGCTACCTGAACAACGTGGCCATCGTCGCCCAGGCCTGCCTAGACCAAGGCGCCGCGCGCGTGGCCATCCTCGACGTCGACTACCACCACGGCAACGGTACTCAGTCGATCTTCTACGACCGCGACGACGTGTTCGTCGCCAATATCCACGGCAGCCCGAGTTTCGAGTACCCGCACTTCCTCGGCTATGCCGACGAGACCGGCGCCGGCCGCGGCGAAGGCTTCAACCTCAACCTGCCGCTGGCTGCCGGCAGCGCCTGGGATATCTGGGGCGCCGCCCTGGAAACCGCCTGCCAGCGTATCGCCGCCTATGGCCCGGACGTGGTGCTGGTGTCCCTCGGCGTCGACACCTACCAGAACGACCCGATCTCCAGTTTCAAACTGGACAGCCCGGACTACCTGCGCATGGGCGAACGCATCGCCGCGCTGGGCAAGCCCACGCTGTTCGTCATGGAGGGCGGCTATGCGGTCGCCGAAATCGGCATCAATGCCGTCAACGTGCTTGAAGGTTTCCAGGGCGCCTAGAACCTGCCCACGATCTGCTGCGCGTCGGCTAAACGGCGTTGAAAGCCGCCCGGGACGCGGCGTCTCGGAATGCTCATTTACCACTCGTAAACTCCGCTTCCTCGGCAGCTTTCGCCACCGTTTATCTCTAGCTCGCGAGATCGTGAGCAGGTTCCGAATCAACTGAAGGAGAACAACAAAATGAAGAAACTGCTCGCCGCCGCCCTCTGCGGCCTGACCCTGGCCGGCACCGCCCAGGCCGCCGACCGCGAACTCAAGGTCTACAACTGGTTCGACTACATCACCCCGGAGACCCTGACGAAGTTCAAGCAGGACAGCGGCATCAAGCTGACCTACGACATCTTCGACACCAACGAGGCGCTGGAAGCCAAACTGCTCACCGGCAACTCCGGCTATGACCTGGTGGTGCCGTCCAACGTGTTCCTGGCCAAGCAGGTCGAGGCCGGCGTGTTCCAGAAGCTCGACCGCAGCAAGCTGCCCAACTGGCAGCACCTCGACCCGCAGCTGATGAAACTGATCGAGGCCAACGACCCGGGCAACCAATACGCCGTGCCCTACATGTACGGCACCGTGCTGATCGGCTTCAACCCGGACAAGGTCAAGGCCGCCCTCGGTGACAATGCGCCGGTGGACAGCTGGGACCTGATCTTCAAGGAAGACAACATCGCCAAGCTCAAGGACTGCGGCGTGGCCCTGCTCGATTCGCCGTCGGAAATCCTGCCCCTGGCCCTGCACTACCTGGGGCTGCCGCCGAACAGCACGGAGCCGGCCGACTACGCCAAGGCCGAAGAGCTGCTGAGCAAGATCCGCCCGCACGTGCGCTACTTCCACAGCTCCAAGTACATGAGCGACATCGCCAATGGCGAGATCTGCGTGGCCGTGGGCTACTCGGGCAGCTTCTCCCAGGCCGCCAACAACGCCAGGCAGGCGAATAACGGCGTGACCGTGGACATGCGCCTGCCCAAGGAAGGCGCGCCGATCTGGTTCGACATGATGGCGATTCCCAAGGACGCGAAGAACATCGACGAGGCCCACGCCTTCATCAACTACCTGCTGCAGCCGCAGGTGATCGCGCCGATCTCCGACTTTGTCGGCTACCCCAACCCGAACAAGGACGCCACCGCGCTGGTCGCCGAGTCGATCCGCAACAACCCCAACCTGTACCCGACCGCCGAGGCCATGCAGAAGCTCTACACCCTTGAGCCGCTGCCACGTGCCGCCGAGCGCGCGCGCACCCGTGCCTGGAGCAAGATCAAGACCGGCAGCTGACTGGCCCGCATGTAAAAAGACCGGCCCTTGGGCCGGTCTTTTTTTACGCAGCGGACACTCAGTGCCACATGCCCTTGATCTGGCCCAGCTTCAGGCCATTGATCAGGCAGTGGTTGGGATTGCCCGGCAGCGGGTCCTTCAGCACATGCCCACCGTAGTTGATCACGGTGGTGGTGTTGCCGCTCATGAAAGGCCCCCACGCCCGGGTGGTGTCGGTGGCGATCAGCGCGGCGGCGGTCTGATTGCCCGCGCTGGCGCACAGGGCAGACACGCGTTCCAGGCGACCGTTGGCATCCTGCTCTTCCTTGGCGTAGTTGGCGTCGGTATTGGCGGCACCGCCACGGACGATCAGCACGCCCTTGCCGACCTCCTCGGCCTGCGCCGAAGACACGCCGCCGCAGGCCAGGGCGGCAAACAGGATAGCGGCGGCCAGGTACTTATGGTTCTCGATAAATGCGTTCATGGTGAGTTCCTCGATGCGTCGGTGGGGGGTGATCACAGGGCGATGTCGCGGGCGTGGGTCTGGCCCGGCCAGACGCCGCTCATCTCGATTTCACGTTGGCCGGTCAGCCACTGGCCCAGCGGGCTCGGCCAGCTGAAGGTGTAGTGATCGCTGTTGATCACGCCCTTGAAGCTGACGTGGGCCACGATGTTGGTGGCATTGAGCGGGATGTTGCCGACGGTCTTGGACAGCCCACCGCTGAGCGAGAAAGACTCGTTGTGCGGGCCCTGCGGGGTGTCGTAGCTGAGCTTGATGTCGGTGATGTAGGTGCAGCCCGGCTTGTTGTTGAACAGGATCTGCAGCGAGCCCAGGCGGGTGATCCAGTTGGGGATCAGCAGGTTGCCGTCGAACGAGGCGAAGGTGTAGGCGATCGGCACCACGCCGTTGGCCATCTGGTCCGGCACGCTGGGCCACAGGTGCTGGTCGACCTGCTTGGTCTCCTTGGTGGAGACGAAGGAGCCCTTGCCGTTGGCGCCGGCCAGCATCTCCTGCACGGCGCCGGCCGAACCACTGATGGAGAACGAGGCACTGTTGTCCTGGGAGCCAATGTTCAGGCCGCTGTTGGCATAGATCACACTGGTGACCACGCCGAAGCCCTGGGCAATACCGCTGCCGTTGCTCATGCTCACCGAGGCCGCCTGCTGGGACAGCCAGCTGAGCGTCTCGGGCTTGGACAGGGTGGTCAGGTCGCTGACGAAGCCCTCGTTGGCGATGCCGAACTCCGAGGCCATCGAGCCGATGTTGGCGAAGTCCCAGGTGATCTCGGTGCCGGCGGTGATTTTGGTGCCGGTCTCCGGGTCGGTGGCGCTGCCGTCGAGGCTGACATTGGCCTGAGTGCGCTTGACGTTGCTCGACGACAGCTTCCACTGGTTGGGAATGCCGCGGCTGCTCAGCGGCACGCCCGGCGTGGATTCCTGCACCAGGGTGAAGTCGCCGGTGTCCGGCGAGACGATGCCCACCGCGCCCAGCTTGATCTTCGGATCGAGCGTCCAGTTGCCCCAGTATGCCGCGCGCCCGGCGCGGATCAGATCGGTAAAGGTACGATTCCAGTTCATTGTGAGAGTCCTTGCAGTTGAGGGGACGGCGCCGGGACGACGTGGCGCACCTGTCGAACGGCGCGCCGCTCGGCACCCCAGATGCTCTCGGGCAGGGCGCTTCGGCGAAATCGGGCAAATGCGGTAGGACTGCGGGGAAGGATTTCCGTCTCGGTTCGTTGGCTGCGGGGCAGTAGCGTCGCGCCATCTCTCATGAGTCGGGGGCAGGGATATGCTCACACCGCGTGAATGCCAGGTACTGGCGCTGATCGCCCGCGGCTGCACTGATCGCCAGGTCGCCCAGCAGCTGGGCCTGTGCCTCGGCACCGCGCGCCGGCATCGCGAGAACCTGCAGGGCAAGCTGGACCTGCACAAGTCGGCGCAACTGACGATCCACTACCTCGCGCACATCGCGCCACCGGACGAGCCGGGCCCTGTTCCACCCGCGCTGAGCCATCGGCAGCGCGAGGTGCTGCACCTGCTCGCCCTCGGGCGCAGCGACAAGCAGGCCGCCAAGGCGCTGGGCCTCAGCGATCAGACGGTGCGCAAGCATCGGCACAACCTGCAGCGCAGGTTCGCTGCTGGCAGCGTCTGTGCCCTGCTGTTTGCCGCCGTCAGTGGCGGTGCGCTGACGCTGCCCCTGACGCCGCCGCAACGCGCACCGCTGGTGCTGGCCGTGCGGCCACCTGCGACAGCTTATCGGCAACTGCGGGAACGGTTGGACAAGGCCGTAGGCGGCTGCTTAGTTCTCTGAACGCCATCCGCCTCGGGAGCTCCGCCATGCAACGCCTGATCATCGCCGCTACCCTGCTCGCCGCCGGCACCGCCCAGGCCGCCAACCTGCCCGCCTTCGCGCTCACCTGCCCCGGCGACATCGCCGTAAGCGCCGCAGCCGGCGGCCCGGTCCGGATCAATGACCGGCAGGCCGTGCTGAGCAAGTTCAGCGAGCAGTACTACGAAGCCAAGGGCCAGGGCGTGACCCTCTCCATCAGTATCGCGGCCGACGGCTCGCCCACAGTGACCTACACCGGCAAGCAGGGCGCCAACGGCGTCTGCACGGAGCGCGAAGAGGCGCCGCAGGAGCCGGCACCGGCCGCCGAGTAGCGCGGCCAGCCGTCACTCGCCACGGATGTACTGCTCCAGGTGCTGGATCAGGCCGTCCTGCTCGGCCAGGGTCTCCTTGACCAGGTCGCCGATCGACAACAGGCCGAGCAGACGCTCGCCTTCCACCACCGGCAGGTGGCGCAGGTGGCCGTCGGTCATCAGGCTCATGCATTCGCGGATGCCCTGGCGCGCGCTCACTGTCACCACCGGCACGCTCATCACCTCGCGCACCGCCGTGCCGACTGACGAGCGCCCGAGCAGCACGCCTTTGCGGGCGTAGTCACGCTCGCTGACGATGCCGACCAGACGCCCGGCGTCGGTCACCGGCAACGCGCCGATATTGTGCTCGGCCATCAGCCGCAGCGCCTCCAGCATGCTGGCCTCGGGCGCCACGGTGTGTACGTTCTGCTGCGGCTTGCTGGCCAGCATCTGCGCGACGGTCTTCATGCGAATCTCCCCCTGTCCTGTGTTCGCCTTGGATGGGCGAAGCATCGGCCAAGGGGAGCGTGGCGAGCCAAGCGGAGATTTCGATAGTGCCTATTGAGAAATTCACTGAGGCTCAGTCGAGCAGCTGAGCGAAGCCCTTGTCGGCCTCCAGCACCTCCGGCAGCTTGTCGAACAGGGCGTCGAGGTCAATGCCCTGGCACAGCGGGCTGTCCAGCTCGGCGCGGGTCTTGTCCAGATCACCTTCGTGCTGGCGCAGGGCCTCGGCAATCAGCACTGCCTGCGCCACCAGACGCGGTAACGGCATGTCCGCCGGCGCCTGATGCGGCCGCGTCTGCAGGGCAATGGCCTGCTGGATCACCTCAGGCAGCTGCCAGCGCCGCGCCAGCTCGGCGCCCACCTCGGGGAAGCCGAAGCCCAGCTGCAGGGTTTCCAGCGCCACGCGGCCGGCGGCGTCGGTCTTGCCGCTGCGGTTCAGGCGCGCGGCCAGCTCGGGGGCGCCGGTCTGGATCAGCAGCTCGCCGATGTTGTGCATCATGCCGCAGGTGAAGGCCGTTTCCATGGCCACGCCACGGCTCTTGGCCAACAGCCGGCAGATACTCGCCACCTGGAAGCTCTGCAGCCAGAAGGCCTTGAGGTCGAAGCCGGAGTCGGTCTTGAAGGCGCCGGTCACGGCCGAGGCCAATACCAGCGTGCGCAGGGTGTTGAAGCCCAGACGCGAGGCGGCATCCTCGACGCTGTGCGCCTCGCGGGCACCGCGAAAGCGCGCGGAGTTGGCCAGGCGCAGCACCTTGGCGGCGATCACCGGGTCGAGGTTGATGTTGCGCGCGACCGCGTCGAGGTTGGTGTTGGGGTTGTCGAACTGTTGGATCAGGTCCTGAGCGACCTTGGGAATGCTGGGCAGGCTGTGCAGCTGGGAAAACAGACTGTCGATATCCATGCATGAACTCCGACGTGCGCGATGGGTGGTATGGATTAAAAAACATAGCCACCCGAACGCCGCCTCACCCTGCCTTTCGTCGGCCTCAGGTCATCGCCTTGCGAATGTCCGCTGCCAGCTCGCGCACCCGCGCCTCCTCGGTATCCCAGCTGCACATGAAGCGCGCGCCGCCGGCGCCGATGAAGGTGTAGAAGCGCCAGCCCCACGCGCGCAGGCGTTCGATGGCCGCTTCCGAGAGCTGCAGGAACACGCCGTTGGCCTCCACCGGGAACATCAGGCTGACGCCGGGTACGTCCGCCACCAGCTCGGCCAGCAGGCGCGCGCAGCGGTTGGCGTGGTTGGCGTAGCGCAGCCAGGCATCGTCCTGCAGCAGGCCGACCCAAGGCGCCGACAGGTAGCGCATCTTCGAGGCCAGCTGACCGGCCTGCTTGCAGCGGTAGTCAAAGTCCTCGGCCAGGGCCTTGTTGAAGAACAGGATGGCCTCGCCCACCGCCATGCCGTTCTTGGTGCCGCCGAAGCACAGCACGTCGACACCGGCCTTCCAGGTCAGCTCGGCCGGACTGCAGCCGAGCGAGGCACAGGCGTTGGAAAACCGCGCGCCATCCATGTGCAGGTTGAGCTTGAGTTCCTTGCACACCTGGCTGATGGCGGCGACCTCATCGGGACGGTAGACGGTGCCGACTTCAGTGGCCTGGGTCAGGGTCACTACGCGTGGCTTGGGGTAGTGGATGTCCTGGCGCTTGAGGGCGACCTCGCGGATGCTCTCCGGGGTCAGCTTGCCGCCCAGGGTACGCGCGGTGAGCAGCTTGGAACCGTTGGAGAAGAACTCCGGCGCACCGCACTCGTCGGTCTCGACGTGGGCAGTCTCCGAGCAGATCACGCTGTGGTAGCTCTGGCACAGGCTGGCCAGGGCCAGGGAGTTGGCAGCGGTGCCGTTGAAGGCGAAGAACACCTCGCAGTCGGTCTCGAACAGCTGGCGGAAATGGTCCGCGGCGCGGGCCGTCCAGCTGTCCTCGCCATAGGCACGCTCATGGCCGCGATTGGCCTCGGCCATGGCGGCCCAGACCTCCGGGCAGATGCCGGAATAGTTGTCGCTGGCGAATTGCTGGGTATGGTCGGTCATGGGATTTCCTCGTGGGAGCAACCTTAAATCTAGCCAGCCGACAACGCCTCGTGGGCCCTGCCGGCCGCAATAACAGATACAGTAGCTAAGCGGCCTTGCAAAAAACTGTACCGCCATGAAACTGCCGCTAAGACTTCATAGCACGGTAGAAATTCTCGACTTTCTACCAAAAGCCGGAACTTTCACGGATGACCAGTACAGTTGCGCAACCAGAAACAGAACAGTTGCAAAGCCGACTAACTAATAGCCGCGCAATTTATCCCAGCTGTGCCTATGAAATCGACTAGGCAGTCAGGAAAATAGGCTTCCAGTAGAACACCCTCTAGCCCGCCACAAGCGGAAGGAAGCCTCATCATGGAACGTACCCTCAGTTCCGACCTCATGTTTCAACAACAGTCCCCAGCCAGCGGCGGTCACCTCCCCCTGCGCGTCCTGGGCACCCTGCTGCTGTGGCAGCGCCGTATCAGCAGCCGCCGCCAACTCGCGCGCCTGGACGAGCGCCTGCTGGCCGATGCCGGCATCAGCACTTACGACCGCGCCATCGAGATCAGCAAGCCATTCTGGCGCTGATTGCCCGCGCGCATGAAAAAGGGGAGCCGAGGCTCCCCTTTTTGTTGCCCGTCGCCCGGACATTTCTCCCCTAGAACTTGTCGGGCCGCAGCACCTGCACCTCGGAGAGATAGCAGACCATCGCGTAGTTGGCGTAGTAGCGCTGCTGCAGGTGCTCGGCAATGCGCATGGCCAGTTCACGGTTGCAGATCACTTCCAGGCGCAGGTTACCCTCGGTGTCCCAACCGGCGCTGCGCACGCCACGGCCGCCGCGACCGCGGGCATCGGAGATGGTCCAGCCGGGCGCGCCCAGCGCCTCCAGATCGGCCACCAGTTTCTTCTCCAGCGCAGCCTCGCCCACCACGGTGAGCAGGGTGCGGTTGTGCGTGTCCATGTCAGAACCCCCAGGCGATCAGTTGCTCGGCCAGCGCCAGGTATAGCGGTATGCCGATGAGGATGTTGAAGGGAAAGGTGATGCCCAGCGAGGCGGTCAGCGACAGCGACGGGTTGGCCTCGGGCAGCGCCAGGCGCAACGCCGCCGGCACCGCGATGTAGGAAGCCGAGGCCGCCAGGGTGGCCAGAACCGCGGTACCGCCCAGGCTGAGCCCCATGAAGCGCGCCAGCAAGGCACCCAGCAACGCACCCAGCAGCGGCATAAGCAGGGCGAACGCCGCCAGGCGCAGACCGAACTGCTTCAGCGCGCCGAGCTGGCTGGAGGCAATCAGGCCCATCTCCAGCAGGAAGAACGCCAGCACCGGCTTGAACATGCTGGTGTACAGCGGCTCCAGCGGCTTGATCGCCTCCTTGCCGGCGACCGCACCGATCACCAGGCCACCGAGCAGCAGCATGATGCTCTTGCCGAGGAAGATCTCGCGGCCCAGCTCCTTCCAGTCGGTGCCACGGCTGACCCCCTTGGCCAGCAGGATGCCGACCAGGATCGCCGGAATCTCCAGGATCGCTACGAACAGCGGCATGTAGCTCTCGAAGCTGACCTGCTTGGACACCAGGAAGGCCACCACCACGGCAAAGGTACCGGCACTCACCGAACCGTAGTGCGCCGCCACCGCCGCGGCGTTGACCCGGTCAAAACGCAACCCGCGCAGGAGCACGAAGGCCAGCAGTGGCAAGCCAATGCCCATCAGCAGCACCAGCCCGGCCTGGCCGAGCAGCTGCACGCTGGCCTGCTCGGCCAGCTCCACGCCGCCGTGCAGACCGATGGCCAGCAACAGGATGATCGACAGCGTCTCATACAACGCCGCCGGCAACTTCAACTCGCTCTTCAGCAACCCGGCGACCAGGCCGAAGACGAAGAACAGCACCACCGGATCCACAACGCACCTCCTGTCTGCGGGCGAAAAAAGGGGCGCCTGCGCGCCCCGGGGCTTTAAGCGTCGATCTCGACTAGGACTTCGCCCGGATTGACCCGGTCACCCTTGGCCACGTGCACGGCCTTGACGGTGCCGGCGATGGGCGCCTGCACCTCGGTCTCCATCTTCATCGCCTCGGTGATCAATACAGCCTGGCCGGCTTTTACCACATCCCCCTCCTTGACCAGCACATCGACGATGTTACCCGGCATGGTGGTGGACACATCGCCCGGCGCGCTGGCCTGCTTGCGCTTGCCGCCGGCCCCGGCGACGAAGTCGTTGAGCGGCTCGAACACCACCTCTTCCGGCATGCCGTCAATGGACAGGTAGAAGTGACGCTTGCCATCACCCTTCACGCCAACGCCGGTGATGTCTACGCGGTAGCTCTCGCCGTGCACGTCGACGACGAACTCGGTGGGCACGCCCTCGCCACCCACCGGCGCCGCGCCGCCGGCCTGCGGCAGCGGCAGCAGGGCCTCGGGCTTGAGGGTGCCGGCGGCACGCTCCTCGAGGAACTTGCGGCCAATGTCGGGGAACATGGCATAGGTCAGTACGTCTTCCTCGGACTTGGCCAGCGTACCGATTTCCTCGCGCAGCTTGGCCATCTCCGGCTTGAGCAGGTCGGCGGGGCGCACGTCGATGACTTCCTCGTTGCCGATGGCGCGCTTGCGCAGCTGCTCGTCGACCTTGCCCGGGGCCTTGCCATAGCGGCCCTGCAGGTACAGCTTCACTTCATTGGTGATGGTCTTGTAGCGCTCGCCGGCCAGCACGTTGAACACCGCCTGGGTACCGACGATCTGCGAGGTCGGGGTGACCAGGGGCGGGAAGCCGAGGTCTTCGCGCACTTTCGGGATCTCGGCGAACACCTCGTTGATACGGCCCAGCGCGCCCTGCTCCTTCAGTTGGTTGGCCAGGTTGGACATCATGCCGCCCGGCACCTGGTTGACCTGCACGCGGGTATCCACGGCGGTGAATTCGCTCTCGAACTGGTGGTACTTCTTGCGCACGGCATGGAAGTACATGCCGATCTCCTGGATCAGCTCCAGGTCCAGGCCGGTATCGAAAGGCGTGCCGCGCAGGGCGGCGACCATCGACTCGGTGCCCGGGTGGCTGGTGCCCCAGGCGAAGCTGGAGATGGCAGTGTCGATGTGGTCGGCACCGGCCTCGATGGCCTTGAGCTGGCACATGGCGCCCATGCCAGAGGTGTCGTGGCTGTGCACGAACACCGGCAGGTCGACCTCGGCCTTGAGCGCCTTGACCAGTTCGAAGGTGGCATAGGGGGTCAGCAGGCCGGCCATGTCCTTGATGGCGATGGAGTCGATGCCCATGGCCTGCATGGCCTTGGCCTGCTCGACGTAGGCGGCCACGGTGTGCACCGGGCTGGTGGTGTAGCTGAGGGTGCCCTGGGCGTGCTTGCCGGCGGCCTTCACCGCCTCGATGGCGACGCGCAGGTTACGCACGTCGTTCATCGCATCGAAGATGCGGAACACGTCGATGCCGTTGACCGCCGCCTTGGCCACGAAGGCCCGCACCACGTCGTCGCTGTAGTGGCGGTAGCCGAGCAGGTTCTGTCCGCGCAGGAGCATCTGCAGGCGCGTGTTGGGCAACGCGGCGCGCAGCTTGCGCAGGCGCTCCCAGGGGTCTTCCTTGAGGAAGCGCACGCAGGCGTCGAAGGTGGCGCCGCCCCAGACTTCCAGCGACCAGTAGCCGACACGGTCGAGCTTGTCGCAGATCGGCAACATGTCCTCGGTGCGCATGCGCGTGGCAATGATCGACTGGTGGGCGTCGCGCAGGATGGTGTCGGTAACGGTGATCTTCTTAGTCATGCTCTCTGCTCTCCTGTAGCCCGGATGCAATCCGGGGCCGCAGACCCCGGACTGCGTCCGGGCTACGATTCGTTAAAGCCCCGCGTGGGCAGCGATGGCGGTGGCGATGGCGATGGCCAGGTGCGACGGGTTGCGCTTGATCGAGTACTGGGTCAGCTCCGGATGGCTCTCAACGAAGCTGGTGTTGAACTCGGCACTGCGGAACTCGGGATTGCGCAGGATCTCCTGGTAGTAGGGCGCGGTGGTCTTCACACCCTGCACGCGCATGTCGTCCAGCGCCCGCAGGCCGCGGTCCAGGGCCTCTTCCCAGGTCAGCGCCCAGACCACCAGCTTCAGGCACATCGAGTCGTAGTAGGGCGGAATGGTGTAGCCGGTGTAGATCGCCGTGTCGGTGCGCACGCCGGGGCCGCCGGGCGCGTAGTAGCGGGTGATCTTGCCGAACGAGGGCAGGAAGTTGTTCTTCGGGTCCTCGGCGTTGATGCGGAACTGCAGGGCATAGCCACGGTGGATGATGTCCTCCTGCTTGACCGACAGCTCCAGCCCGGAGGCGATGCGGATCTGCTCGCGGACGATGTCGATGCCGGTGATTTCCTCGGTGATGGTGTGCTCCACCTGCACCCGGGTGTTCATCTCCATGAAGTACACCTCGCCCTCGGCGAGCAGGAACTCCACGGTGCCGGCGTTCTCGTAGCCCACCGCCTGCGCGGCGCGCACGGCGAGGTCGCCCACATAGGCGCGCTGCTCGGGGGTCAGCTGCGGGCTGGGGGCGATCTCGATCAGCTTCTGGTTGCGGCGCTGGATCGAGCAGTCGCGCTCGAACAGGTGCACGGTGTTGCCGAAGCTGTCGGCGAGGATCTGCGCCTCGATGTGCTTGGGATTGACGATGCACTTCTCGAGGAACACCTCGGCGCTGCCAAAGGCCTTGGTCGCCTCGGAGATCACCCGCGGGTAGGCCGACTCCAGCTCCTCGCGACTGTTGCAGCGGCGGATGCCACGGCCGCCGCCACCGGAAGTGGCCTTGAGCATCACCGGGTAGCCGATACGCTCGGCCTCGCGCAGTGCCTCGGCAAGGTCGGCGACGTTACCTTCTGTGCCCGGAGTGACCGGCACACCGGCCTTGATCATGCTGCGCCGCGCCTCGGTCTTGTCGCCCATCCGGCGGATCACTTCCGCCGACGGGCCGATGAACTTGATCCCGCGCTCGGCGCAGATCTCCGCCAGCTCGGCGTTCTCCGAGAGGAAGCCGTAGCCCGGGTGCAGGGCGTCGCAGCCGGTTTCCACGGCCAGATTGACCAGCTTGCGCGGGTTCAGGTAGCCGGCCAGCGGGTCGTCGCCGACGCTGTGCGCCTCGTCGGCGCGCTTGACGTGCAGGGCGTGGCGGTCCGCCTCGGAGTAGATGGCCACCGAGCGAATGCCCATCTCGGCGCAGGCGCGGACGATGCGCACGGCGATTTCGCCGCGGTTGGCGATGAGGATCTTCTTGATCACGAGCCTGGTTCCTCGATCACGTGAGCAAAGGACCGCGACAGGGCGGTCCGCGAATGACCGCACAGGCCACGGCGGTCTTGCAGTTACCCTACGCCCGCCGCTTGATTAACCAAAATCAATATTTGTTGGGTTAAGCATAAGCAAAGACTTATATTTGCTCGAAATGGCCTTTCCGGGAATCGTTGCGAATGCGCAAGTCACTGATGCGTATGACTTTTCGCCAACTGCAGATCTTCCGCGCAGTGTGCGAGAGCCGCTCCTACAGCCGCGCGGCGGAAGAAATGGCGCTGACCCAGCCGGCCGTCAGCCTGCAGATCCGCCAGCTGGAGGAGCTGCTCGGCCAGCCGCTGTTCGACTATGTGGCCAAGAAGCTCTACCTGACGCCCGCCGCCGAGGCCCTGTTGCGCGCCAGCGAGGACGTTTTCGGCCGCCTGGAGGCGCTCGACATGCAGCTCTCCGACCTGCAGGGCTCGCTGCAGGGCCAGCTCAGCCTGGCCGTGGAATCCAGCGCCAAGTACCTGGTGCCGCACCTGTTCGCCGCCTTCCGCGCCCAGCACCCGGAGGTCAGCCTGCAGCTGGTGGTGGTCAACCACGCGCAGGCGGTGCGGCGCCTGTCGGTGAGCCGCGACGACCTGCTGATCATGTCGCAGCCACCCGGCGACCAGGCGCTGGACTTCTTCCCTTTCCTGACCAACCCGATCATCGCCGTGGCGCCACCGCAGCACCCCCTGTGTGCCCAGGAACAACTGCGCCTGGCCGACCTCGGCGCCTATCCCCTGCTGGTGCGCGAGCCCGGCTCGGGCACGCGCAAGGCCTGCGAGGAGTACTGCCACCAGAAACGCGCGCACTTCGCCCAGACCCTGGAAGTGGGCTCCACCGAGTCGCAGGTGGAAGGCGCCATCGCCGGCCTCGGCCTGGCCCTGCTGCCGCGCCACGCCGCGCGCCTGGAACTGGCCCAGGGTTTGCTGCGGGAATTGCCGGTAACTGAGCTACCGCTGCAGCGCAGTTGGTGCGTGGTGCACCCGCGCGGCAAGCACCTGTCGCCGGTGGCCCAGGCCTTCCGCGACTTCATCCGCAGGGAGCGGGTGCAGATCGCCGCACTGGAACGGCGCTTCGCCATGAGTGACTGAGCTGGCAGCCAGGGAATTTCGTATATGATATTCGCACCATCACCCACTCGACTCGGTGACGCGCCGTGCCCCTACCTCGCTTCAATGCCCCCAACCTGGGGATAGCTCCCTCGGCCTCCGAGGTCATCGCCAAGCACCTGCGCGACGCCATCATCTCCGGGCAGTTCGCCGAGGACGAGCCGATCCGTCAGGACGATATCGCCGGGCTGTTCAACGTCAGCAAGATCCCCGTGCGCGAGGCGCTCAAGCGCCTGGAGGCCGAGGGTCTGGTGATGTTCCAGCGCAACAAGGGCGCGGTGGTCACGCGCATCTCCGAGCCGGAGCTGGCGCAGATGTTCGAGGTGCGCGTGCTGCTGGAAACGCGGGCGATCCGCCTGGCAGTACCGAACATGACCGAGGCCACCTTCGCCGAGGCCGAGCGCATCTGCGCCGCCTTCCTTGGCGAGGAGGACGTCGGCCGCTGGGCCGAGCTCAACTGGCAGCTGCACGCCTGCCTCTACGAACCGGCACAACGGCCCTTCCTGGTCGGCCTGATCCGCTCGATCCACGACAAGCTGGAGCGCTACCTGCGCATGCAGATGAGCCTGTCCGAGGGCAAGGAGCGCGCCGACCACGAGCACCGCGAGATCATCGCCGCCTGCCGCGCTGGCGACGCCGAGCGGGCCGCGCAGCTGATCGAGGAGCACATCGGCGGGGTCTGCCAGACGCTCTACGAGCACCTGCCCAACCGCCTCTGAGAACCTGCTGAAAGTCTGCTGCGCGTCGGCCATGCGTCGTAAAAACCGGCTGGAGCACCAGCCCGGTCGGACTGCTCATTTACCTCTCACTCTGACCAGTCCTCGCCTGTTTGCGGGGGTCTAACCCTCGCCTGGCTCTGGCTCGCGAGCCTTTGAACAGCTTCTGCGCGCCCGCGGGCTGTGCAGATTTCGTCACCGACGCAGGCTAAATGACTCAAGCCGCCGACGCCCGCGCGGCGGCAACCTTGCCGGTATCCACTCATCGGCAGGGGCCGCCCATGCAACGCATCCGTGTACTCGACTCGCACACCGGCGGTGAACCGACCCGCCTGGTTCTCGACGGCTTTCCCGACCTCGGCCACGGCAGCATGGCCGAGCGCCGCCAGCTGCTCGCCGAGCGCTTCGACGCCTGGCGCGCCGCCACGGTGCTGGAGCCACGCGGCAGCGACGTACTGGTCGGCGCCCTGCTCTGCGAGCCGGTCGACCCTGCCGCCTGTGCCGGAGTGATCTTCTTCAACAACAGCGGCTACCTCGGCATGTGCGGCCACGGCACCATCGGCCTGGTGGTCTCGCTGGCTCACCTGGGGCGCATCGGCCCGGGCGTGCACAGGATCGAGACACCGGTAGGCACCGTCGAAGCCACCCTGCACGACGACCGCTCGGTGAGCGTGCGCAACGTGCCGGCCTACCGCTACCGCCAGGCGGTCGCAGTCGAGGTGCCGGGGCACGGCCGGGTGGTCGGCGATATCGCCTGGGGCGGCAACTGGTTCTTCCTGATCAGCGAGCACGGCCTGCGCGTCGCCGGTGACAACCTGGAGGCGCTCACCGCCTACTCGGTGGCGGTGCAGCAGGCCCTGGAAGCGCAGGGCCTGCGCGGCGAGGACGGCGGCCTGATCGACCATATCGAGCTGTTCGCCGACCCTGAACTGCCGGAAGGCTCGCAGCGAAGCGTCGCGAGCGAAGAGGGAGCTAGGCAAGAACAGGCGAAGAAGCGCAGTTTACGGGCGGTAAATGAGCATTCTGAGCCTGCTCTTAACGACGCCCCATCGAGCGCAGCAGCTTCGCTGCGAGCCGACAGCCGCAACTTCGTGCTCTGCCCCGGCAAGGCCTACGACCGCTCGCCCTGCGGCACCGGCACCAGCGCCAAGCTGGCCTGCCTGGCCGCCGACGGCAAGCTGCAGCCGGGCCAGCTGTGGCGCCAGGCCAGCGTGATCGGCAGCCAGTTCGAGACCCACTACGAGCACGCCGAAGGCGGCCGCATCATCCCCACCATCCGTGGCCGCGCGCACCTCAGCGCCGAGGCCACCCTGCTGATCGAGGCGGACGACCCCTTCGCCTGGGGCATTCGCCTGTGAGCGATGTGATCGTCATCGGCGCCGGCATCGTCGGCGCCGCCTGTGCCCGTGAACTGGCCAAACGCGGCCAGCGCGTGCTGGTGCTGGACGCCGGCCTGCGCGCCGCCACTGCCGCCGGCATGGGACACCTGATCGTGCTCGACGACAATCCGGCGGAGCTCGCGCTCAGCCAGTACTCGGTGCAGCGCTGGCGCGACTGGGCGCGGGAGATGCCGGACGACTGCGCCTACCGGCAGAACGGCACCCTGTGGCTGGCCGCCAATGCCGAGGAGATGGCGGTGGCCGAGGCCAAGTACCAGGTGCTGCGCGAACACGGCCTGGACTGCGAGCTGCTCGGTGCCAGCGCCCTGCGCGATGCCGAGCCGGAGCTGCGCGAAGGCCTGCACGGCGGCCTGCGGGTCAGCGGCGACGGCATCCTCTACGCCCCCAATGCCGCGCGTTGGCTGCTCGACCACCCGCTGATCGAGCAGCGCCGGGGGCGCGTGGTCGAGGTCGACGGCGCCCGCGTGCGCCTGCAGGACGGCACCTGGCTGAGCGCCCAGGCGGTGATCCTGGCCGGCGGCACCCATGTCACCGAACTGTGCCCGGAGCTGCCGGTGGAACCGAAGAAGGGCCACCTCCTGATCACCGATCGCTACCCCGGGCGCATCAGCCACACCCTGGTGGAGCTGGGCTACGTCACCAGCGCGCACAACGCCACGGGCCCCTCGACTGCGGCCAATATCCAACCCAGGCCGACCGGCCAGCTGTTCATCGGTGCCTCGCGCCAGTTCGGCACCCTCGACCCCGAAGTCGAGCCCTGGATGCTGGCCAAGATGCTCCGCCGCGCCGTGCATTACATGCCGGGCCTGGCCCAGCTCAACGGCATCCGCGCCTGGACCGGCTTCCGCGCCGCCAGCCCGGACGGCCTGCCGCTGCTCGGCGAGCACCCGCAGCGCCCCGGCCTGTGGCTGGCGGTCGACCACGAGGGCTTGGGCGTGACCACTGCGCCGGGCAGTGCCGACCTGCTCATCGCCCAGCTGTTCGGCGAAACCGCGCCGCTGGCGCCCGAGCCCTACCTGCCGCAACGCTTCCCCGGAGTCCGCGCGCATGCCTGAACTGATTCTCGACGGCCGCCCGCTGCGCGTGGCCGAAGGCACCACGGTCGCCGCCGCGCTGGCGCTCGGCGGCGACGGCAACAGCCGTACCTCGGTCGGCGGCCAACGCCGCGCGCCAGTGTGCGGCATGGGCATCTGCCAGGAATGCCGGGTGACCATCGACGGCCTGCGCCGCCTGGCCTGCCAGACCCTGTGCCGCGACGGCATGCGCGTGGAGAGCCAGCCATGAAGGTGGATATCCTCATCGTCGGCGCCGGACCCGCCGGCATGGCCGCAGCCCTGGCCGCCGCGCCGAGCGGCGCGCGCATCGCCGTGCTCGATGACAACCCCGCTGCCGGCGGGCAGATCTGGCGCGACGGCCCGCAGGCGCACATCCCAAAGCTGGCCCGCGAACATCGCCAACGCCTGGAGGCGCAAGCCAATATCCAGCTGCTGCCGGCCAGCCGCGTGGTCGCCCTGGCAGGCCCCCGCGCGCTGCTGGTGGAAGACCCCGAGCAGGGCCGGGTGATCGAGTACGGAAAACTGATCCTGTGCACCGGCGCGCGCGAGCTGCTGCTGCCCTTCCCCGGCTGGACCCTGCCAGGCGTCACCGGTGCCGGCGGCCTGCAGGCGCTGATCAAGGGCGGCCTGCCGGTGGCCGGCGAACGCATCGTCATCGCCGGCAGCGGCCCGCTGCTGCTGGCCAGCGCCGCCACCGCGCGGGACAACGGCGCCCAGGTGCTGAATATCCTCGAACAGGCCAGCTGGTCCGCCGTGGCCGGCTTCGCCGCGCAGCTGCCGCGCTGGCCGCACAAGCTGCTGCAATCATTCGGCCTGTTCCACCCCGGCTACCGGGCCAGCAGCCATGTGGTCGAAGCGCTCGGCAACGGCCGCCTGGAAGCGGTGCGCCTGAACATCGGCGGGCGGCTGCGCGAAGTCGCCTGCGAGCGCCTGGCCTGCGGCTTCGGCCTGGTGCCCAACCTGCAGCTGGGCCAGGCACTGGGTTGTCGCATCGAGCAGGACGCCATCGCCGTCGACGCCTGGCAGGCCACCAGCCGGGCCGAGGTCTACGCGGCGGGCGAGAGCACCGGTTTCGGCGGCAGCGAGAAGGCCCTGGTCGAAGGCGCCATCGCCGGCCACGCGGCGGTCGGCGAGCATGAAGCAGCACAGCGTCTGTGGCCGCAGCGGGCGCGCTGGCACGGCTTCGCCCGCACGCTGAATGGCGCCTTCGCTCTGGGCGATGCGGTGAAGCAACTGGCCCGGCCAGACACGCTGATCTGCCGCTGCGAGGACGTGCCGCTATCGGCCGTAACCGATCACCAGGGCTGGAGCCAGGCCAAGCTGGCCAGCCGCTGCGGCATGGGCGCCTGCCAGGGCCGGGTCTGCGGTGCCGCCGCCCAGGCGCTGTTCGGCTGGCAGCCGCCGGCGCCGCGCCCGCCCTTCAGCCCGGCACGCATCGACACCCTGCTGCAGCTCGGCGACGAACCTCACTCCCAGGCGTAGAGCCAGCCCACCGCCACCACCCGCTCGCCGGCGAGGGCCACCAGCAGCTGGTCGTGCTCGCCACGCCAGTGGTAGCTCCACAGCGCGCCGGCCGGCGCGCCGCGCCATTCGGTGCGGCGCAGCCAGTCGGCATGCTCAGCGGTGCCAGGCGCCACCTGGCGATCCGGCTCACCCATCAGCCTGCGCACGCCGGCGCCATCGGGCCGCTCCTGCAATAGCCGCTCGGCCAGGTCCTGCATCAGCTGGTGCTTGTGCCCCTGCCAGGCATCCAGGTCCTGGCGCCAGGGGCTGCCGTCGAAATGCCCGCGCTGCTGGCGCAGCTGCGCCCATTCCGCGGCCAGCGGGTCCTCAACGGTCGCCCCGGCACTGCAGCCCAGAGCCAGGAGCAAGGGCAGGAGCAAAGCGAACGACTTCGCGCAACGCATAAATTGCCACCATGTCATTAGTATCTGCAGCGATCTACAGAAAAAACACCGCCATCCTGCGAGAAATTGACAGCCCTCGGAAGGGCTTCTAGGTTTTCTCGCACTCTCGTTGTCAGACCGGCCACCTGTACCCCCAAGGCCAGGAAGGGATTTCCCCGCGCCTGTGCAGTCGTCAGCCAGAGCTTCCACTGCCGCACGTCGAGGCGCCTTCCACAAGAGGGCGCCAGAAACCGCCATTGCCTTATCGGGCATGGCGACACAACAACACTTGGATAGGAACTCAAGCATGATAAAGCGGAAGTTAACCCTCGCCCTTGCCACCCTCTGCGTGCTGCAGGCGGCTCAGGCCAACAACGAGATCCAGGCCCAGGACGACTTCCTCCTGCTGGAGCAGGAGAAAGCCAACAACCAGGTGTACAAGGCCTTCTTCCCCAGTCTGGAGATCGCCCGCAAGGCGGCCATCAGCTTCCACGGCCAGTTGCTCGAATCGCACTACGAGCAGGGCTACCTGATCATGGAGCTGACCGAGGAAGAACAGCAGAAGCTGGCCGTGTTCGGCTTCACCTTCGCGGTGGCCGACGACTTCATCGCCAAGCGCAACCAGATCCTCGGCAAGATCCAGCAACGCCTGCAGCAGCGTAGCCTGAGCAGCAGCGCGGCCAGCGACGTGAGCATCGCCAGCATTCCCGGCTATGCCTGCTACGAGACGGTGGAGGAGACCTACGCGGCCGCCGCCGGCATGGCCAGCCAGCGCCCGCAGCTGGCCGAATGGCTGAACGTCGGCCAGTCCTGGGAAAAGACCCAGGGCCTCGGCGGCTATGACATCGGCGTGCTCAAGCTGACCAACAAGGACAAGCCCGGCGACAAGCCCAAGCTGCTGATCAACAGCGCCATCCACGCCCGCGAGTACACCACCGCGCCGCTGGTGCTGGCCTTCGCGCGCTGGCTGGTAGATGGCTACGGCGTGGACGCAGACGCCACCTGGATTCTCGACCACCACGAAGTGCACCTGATGCTGCACACCAACCCGGACGGTCGCAAAAAGGCCGAGACCGGGCTGTCCTGGCGCAAGAACACCAACCAGAACTACTGCGGGCCGAACAGCAACAGCCGCGGCGCCGACCTCAACCGCAACTTCAGCTTCGGCTGGAACAGCACCAACGGCCAGGGCTCCAGCGGCGACCAGTGCAACGACACCTACCGCGGCCCCAGCGCCGGCTCCGAGCCGGAGGTGCAGACGCTGGAGGCCTATGCGCGCAGCCTGTGGCCGGACCGCCGCGGACCCAACCGCAACGATGCCGCGCCGAGCAGCACCAGCGGCATCCACCTGGACATCCACAGCTACAGCGAGCTGGTGCTCTGGCCCTGGGGCGACACCAGCCAGGCCGCGCCCAACGGCACCGCGCTGCAGACCCTGGGGCGCAAGTTCGCCTTCTTCAACGGCTACACCCCGCAGCAGTCGGTCGGCCTCTACCCCACCGACGGCACCAGCGACGGTATCAGCTACGGCGAACTGGGCGTGGCCGCCTACACCTTCGAGCTGGGCACGCAGTTCTTCCAGACCTGCGCCGTGTACCAGAACACGGTGAAGCCGAAGAACCTGCCAGCGCTGATCTATGCCGCCAAGGTGGTGCGCACCCCATACATCACGCCGGCCGGGCCGGACGTGGCCAGCGTTACCCTGAGCGGCGGCGCCGCCACCGATGGCGTGCCGGCCGGCACGCCGGTGACGCTCAGCGCCACGGCCAGTGACCTGCGCTTCAGCACTGCCAACGGCACCGAGGCCACGCAGAACATCGCCGCTGCCGAGTACTACCTCGACAAGGCGCCCTGGGAGGCCGGCGCCACGCCGATCGCTCTGCTACCGCAGGACGGCGCCTTCAACGCCAAGAACGAAAGCCTCACCGGCAACGTCGACACCACCGGTCTGGCCACCGGCAAGCACCTGCTCTATGTGCGTGCCCGCGACGCCGGCGGCAGCTGGGGCGCGGTCAGCGCCAGCTTCCTGGTGATCGGCGAGGGTACGCCACAGCCCAGCTACTGCAGCGCTGCCAGCGGCAACGCCAATGCCGAATGGATCGGCCAGGTGCAGGTCGGCACCTTCAGCCGCAGCTCCGGCGCCAGCACCTACAGCGACTTCACCGCCCAGGTGATCGACCTGCAGCGTGGCGCCAACAGCCTGCGCCTGACCCCGCAGTTCTCCGGGCGCGCCTATCCCGAGTACTGGAAGGCCTGGATCGACCTGAACAAGGACGGCGACTTCCTCGATGCCGGCGAAGAGGTGTACAGCTCCGGCCGTGCCCTCAGCACGGTGGCCAGCGGCAATCTCAACGTGCCGGGCAACGCCCCGGCGGGCAAAACGCGCCTGCGCATCGCCATGCGCTACAACGCCGCGCCCGTCCCCTGCGGCAGCTTCAACTACGGCGAAGTGGAGGACTACAGCGTGCGCCTGCAGTAACCCATGAGTGGCCCGCCACCCGGCGGGCCACTTGTCCCCGCCGAACCTCGCTGCGCAGAATGGGCGCCCCGAAGGCCAGTGCCCGTCCCATGCTCGACCTGCTGCCGTCAAACGCCCCTGCCGACCTGCCCAGCCTGCTCGCCAGCCTGAGCGCCGTCGCCCCGTTGCTGGATGCCATGCCCGGCGTGGTGTTTTTCGTCAAGGACACGCAGGCGCGCTACATGCTGGTCAACCAGACCCTGGCCACCCGTTGCGGTTACCGCGACAAGAGCGAGCTGCTCGGGCGCACCGCCGAGGAAGTGTTCCCCTCGCGCTTCGGCCCGCGCTACACCGCCCAGGATAAAGAGGTGCTGGAAGCCGGCAGACCGCTGGCCGACCAGCTGGAGTTGCACCTCTACCCCGGCCGCCAGCCCGGCTGGTGCCTGACCCACAAGCTGGCGCTGCGCAACCCTGCCGGACAGGTCATCGGCATGGCCGGCATCTCCTGCGACCTGCCGGCGGCCCAGGCCGCGCACCCGGCCTACCAGAAGCTGGCGGCGGTGGACGAGCATATCCGCCAGCACTATGCCCAGCCGATCAGCCTGGCCGAGCTGACCGCCATCGCCGGCCTCTCGGTGGCGCAGCTGGAACGCCACTGCAAACGCATCTTCCAACTCACCCCGCGGCAGATGATCCACAAGGCGCGCCTGGGTGCGGCCTCACAGCTGCTGCTCGGCGAGCTACCGATCACCGAGATCGCCCTGCGCTGCGGCTACACCGATCACAGCGCCTTCAGCCGTCAGTTCAAGGCCCTCACCGGGCTCTCCCCCAGCCAGTACCGCGACTCCCACCGCCAGCCCTGACAACCGCCGGGTCGCACCGGGCGCCGCCCGCCGTGTTCCGATTGTGGGCACGTCGGCGCATCCATGCTTCGTTCTGTAACACCGAACGGTCACGAAAAGGGCCGGATAGTCTCCCCACAACCGCCGCTTCTGGCCGTCCGGGCCTATGTGGCGCGGGCCGGGCAATTCATCGCGTCCACTCAGAGCAATCCGGCACAGCCCTTGCTAATCAAATATCGTATACGAAATTCAAGATACATCTGTTTCATCTGCCAACCATCAGACACCCATGAGGCTGCACATGAATAGAAAGACCCTCGCCATCGCCCTCGGCGCCGCTCTCAGCGCTTCCCTGGCCGCCACCGCCCAGGCCGACAAGCTCGATGACATCATCGAATCCGGCAAGCTGCGCTGCGCCGTGACCCTGGACTTCCCGCCCATGGGCTTCCGCGACGAGAACAACAACCCGGCCGGCTTCGACGTGGACTACTGCGCCGACCTGGCCAAAGTCCTCGGCGTGGAGCCGGAAGTGGTCGAAACGCCCTTCCCCGACCGCATCCCGGCGCTGGTTTCCGGCCGCGCCGACGTGATCGTCGCCTCCACCTCCGACACCCTGGAGCGCGCCAAGACCGTGGGCATGACCATCCCCTACTTCGCCTTCCAGATGGTCGTGCTGACCCGCGAGGACGCCGGGGTGAACAGCTACGCCGACCTCAAGGGCAAGAAGCTGGGCAACACCAGCGGCACCTACGAGGCCATCGCCCTGGAGAAAGACCAGAAGTCCTGGGGCTCGGGCAGCTTCCGCGCCTATCAGTCGCAGAACGACACCATCCTCGCTGTGGCCCAGGGCCACATCGACGCCACCGTGGTGACCAACACCGTGGCCGCCGCCACCCTCAAGTCCGGCAAGTACAAGGGCCTGAAGGTCGCCGGTGACGCGCCCTACGTGGTCGACTACGTGTCCCTGGCCGCCAAGCGCAGCGAGTACGGCCTGCTCAACTACCTCAACCTGTTCGTCAACCAGCAGGTGCGCAACGGCCGCTACGAGGAGTTGTGGAAGAAGTGGGTCGGCGACGAGATCAAGCCGGCCAACCTGACCGTGCCCGGCGTGTACTACTGATCGCGCGCGCCCGGGAGAGATGACGATGTCCGTACTGTCCATCAAGGGTCGCAGTCTGGTCGCGGGACGGGGGCAGGGCAGCCTGCTCCACGCCGACCTGGGCCTGAGCTTCTGGGGCGGCGTCGACCCGTTCAGCGGCGAGGTGATCGACCGTCACCACCCGCTGAGCGGGCAATCCCTGGCCGGGCGCGTGCTGGCCATTCCCAGCGGACGCGGCTCCTGCACCGGCAGCAGCGTCCTGCTGGAACTGATCCTCAACGGTCCGGCACCGGCGGCGCTGGTGCTGGCCGAACCCGACGAGATTCTCACCCTCGGCGCCCTGGTCGCCGAGCATGTGTTCGACGTGCAGTTGCCGGTGCTGTGCATCGGCCACGCCGCCTTCGCCGAGCTGGCGGCCCATTCCGGCGCCAGCGTGCGGGTCGACGGCACGCACCTGCAGGTGTTCGACGCCGCGCCGAGCGATGGCTGGCAGGCCACGCCGATCGCCCACGACGGCAGCCACCCGCCGAGCCTGACGCTGAGCGACCGTGACCGCGCCATCCTCGCCGGCGAGCAGGGCCGCGCGGCCCAGGTGGCCATGCAGCTGGTACTGCGCATGGCCGAGCTGCAGGGCGCGCGCGAGCTGCTCGACGTGACCCAGGCGCACATCGACGGCTGCATCTACACCGGCCCGGCTTGCTTGCGCTTCGCCCGCCAGCTGCTGGACTGGGGCGCGAAGGTCAGCGTACCGACCACCCTCAATTCGATCTCGGTGGACCAGCGCCGCTGGCGCGCGCTGGGCATCGACCCGGCCTTCGGCGAGCCGGCCAGCGAACTCGGCGACGTCTACATGGCCATGGGCGCGGCGCTCAGCTTCACCTGCGCGCCCTACCTGCTGGACAGCGCACCCAAGGCCGGCGAGCAGATCGTCTGGGCCGAGTCCAACGCGGTGGTCTACGCCAACAGCGTGCTGGGTGCGCGCACCCTCAAATACCCGGACTACCTGGACATCTGCATCGCCCTCACCGGCCGCGCGCCGCGCTGCGGCAGCCACCTCGACGAAGGCCGCCACGCACGCCTGCTGATCGAGGTGGAAACCCCGCAGGATGCGGACGACAGCTTCTGGCCGCTGCTCGGCTACCACGCCGGCCTGCTCAGCACCGTCGACATCCCGGTGCTCAGCGGCCTGGAGCGCAGCGCGCCGAATACCGACGACCTCAAGGCCTTCGGTGCCGCCTTCGCCACCACCTCGGCGGCGCCCATGTTCCATATCGCCGGGGTCACCCCCGAAGCGCCGGATGTGGCCAGCGCCCTCGGCGGCCAGGCGCCGACCAGGCAGCTGCGGGTAACCCTCGCCGACCTGCTGGGCAGCTGGCGGGAACTGAACGGCGCCGACTCGGCCGAGGTCAGCCTGGTGGCGCTGGGCAATCCGCACTGCTCGGCCACCGAGCTGGCGCGCCTGGCCGAGCTTTGCGAGGGCCGCCAGCGCCACCCGGACACAGCCCTGGTGGTGACCTGCGGTCGTGCCGTGCACGAACAGGCCACGGCCGCCGGCCATGTCGCCACGCTGGAGCGCTTCGGCGCCAACCTGATCACCGACACCTGCTGGTGCATGCTCGGCGAGCCGGTGGTACCGCCGGGCAGCCGCAATCTGATGACCAATTCGGGCAAGTACGCCCACTACGCGCCAGGCCTGGCGGGCCGCCGAGTGCACTTCGGCAATCTCGCCGCCTGCGTCGAGGCCGCCTACACGGGGCGCAACCAGGGACAACTCCCGGCCTGGCTGGGTCAACTTCCACCCCAAGGGAATCGCTGATTGATGTTCGATTACACCTTCCACTGGCGCTCGGCCTTCAAGGCCCTGCCGGACATGCTGGCGGGCGCCTGGGTGACCCTGGAGACGGCAGCCCTGTCGATGCTCCTGGGTACCCTGATCGCCCTGCTGCTGACGGTGATGCGGCAGATGCAGCACCCGGTGCCACGGCATTTCGCCAACACCTGGGTGTCCATCGCCCGCAACACCCCGTCGCTGTTCCAGATCTACATCCTCTACTTCGGCCTCGGCAGCTTCGGTCTGCACGTCAGCTCGTGGGTCGCCCTGGTCGCGGGGATCACCTTCAACAACGCCGGCTACCTGGCGGAGAACTTCCGCGGCGGCCTCAAGGCGGTGCCGGAAACGCAGATGAAGGCGGCCCGCTCGCTGGGCATGAGCGCCTTCCAGGCCTACCGCCTGATCATCGTCCCGCAGCTGCTGCGCATCGTCTTCCACCCGCTGTCCAACCAGATGGTCTGGGCAGTGCTGATGACCTCGCTGGGGGTCATCGTCGGGCTGAACAACGACCTCACCGGGGTCACCCAGGACTACAACGTGAAGACCTTCCGTACCTTCGAGTACTTCGCCATCGCGGCGGTGCTCTATTACCTGATCGCCAAGACCATCGTGCTCGCCGCACGCCTGATGGCCTGGCGTCTGTTCCGCTACTGAGGGAGGCGCACACATGTTCGATACCAGCCTCACCTCCAACGACCTGCTGTTCATGCTGCAGGGTGCCTGGGTCACCCTCAAGCTGACCGCCGGCGCCATGCTCATCGGCACCCTGGCCGGCGTGCTGTTCGGCCTGCTGCGCGCCGCCCTGCCGCGCGCCACCCTGCCGCTGGCCTGGGTGCTCGACGTATTCCGCAGCGTGCCGCTGCTGATCCAGTTCGTTCTGTTCAATGCCCTCAAAAGCATCGCCGGGATGGACATGAGCGCCTTCACCGTCGGCTGCATCGTGCTCGGCGTGTATGCCGCGGCCTTCTGTACTGAAGTGGTGCGCAGCGGCGTGCTGGCCGTGCCGCCCAACCTGCGCCGCGCCGCGCGTTCGCTGGGCATGAGCTACAGCCAGGACCTGCGTTACATCGTGCTGCCGATCGCCACCCGCGTGGCCTTCCCCGGCTGGCTCAACCTGGTGCTCAGCGTGATGAAGGACACCGCACTGGTCATGTGGATCGGCATCGTCGAGTTGCTGCGCGCCTCGCAGACCATCGTTACCCGTATTCAGGAGCCGCTGCTGGTGCTGTGCATCGCCGGCCTCATCTACTACGTCATGAGCCTGGTGGTGGCCCAGCTGGGCGCCCGGCTGGAGAAAAGGTGGCAGGAAAATGATTGAGATCGACAACGTCTACAAATCCTTCGGCGACCTCGAAGTCATCAAGGGTGTCAGCCTGACGGTGAACAAGGGCGAGGTGGTGTCGATCATCGGCGGCTCCGGCTCCGGCAAGAGCACCCTGCTGATGTGCATCAACGGCCTGGAGCCGATCCAGACAGGCAGCATCCGCGTCGACGGCACCGAGGTGCACGCGCCGGCCACCGACCTCAACAAGCTGCGGCAGAAGATCGGCATCGTGTTCCAGCAGTGGAATGCCTTCCCGCACCTGACCGTGCTGGAGAACGTCATGCTGGCGCCGCGCAAGGTGCTCGGCCTGAGCAAGCAGGAGGCCGAGGCCATGGCCGTCAAGCAGCTCACCCATGTGGGCCTGGCGGACAAGCTCAAGGTGTTCCCCAGCAAGCTTTCCGGTGGCCAGCAGCAGCGCATGGCGATCGCCCGCGCGCTGGCCATGAGCCCGGACTACATGCTGTTCGACGAGGCCACCAGCGCCCTCGACCCGCAGCTGGTCGGCGAGGTGCTGGACACCATGCGCCTGCTCGCCGAGGAAGGCATGACCATGATCCTGGTCACCCACGAGATCCGCTTCGCCCGCGACGTGTCCGACCGCGTGGCGTTCTTCCGCAACGGCCTGGTGCACGAGATCGGCGCGCCCGAGCAGGTCATCGGCAACCCGCAGAAGCCGGAGACCGCGGACTTCCTCAAGTCGGTGCTTTAACGACTCCCTCTCCCTCAGGGAGAGGGCCGGGGTGAGGGAACTACAGGCCCCTCGCAATACAGGAGAAACGCATGCGTTCGAGCAAGGTCATCCATGTGGTCAGCTGCCACGCCGAGGGCGAGGTCGGTGACGTCATCGTCGGCGGCGTCGCGCCGCCGCCGGGCACCACCCTGTGGGAACAGTCGCGCTGGATCGCCCGCGACCAGGAGCTGCGCAACTTCGTGCTGAACGAGCCGCGCGGCGGCGTGTTCCGCCACGTCAACCTGCTGGTACCGGCCAAGGACCCTCGGGCGCAGATGGCCTGGATCATCATGGAGCCGGCCGACACGCCGCCCATGTCCGGCTCCAATTCGCTGTGCGTGTCCACCGTGCTGCTCGACAGCGGCATCCTGCCGATGACCGAGCCGGAAACGCGCCTGGTGCTGGAAGCGCCGGGCGGCCTGATCGAGGCCGTGGCCCAGTGCCGTGACGGCAAGGTACAGCGCGTCGAGGTGAAGAACGTGCCGTCCTTCGCCGACAGGCTGGACGCCATGATCGAGGTCGAGGGCCTCGGCAGCCTCAAGGTCGACACCGCCTACGGCGGCGACAGCTTCGTAATCGCCGATGCCCGTACCCTGGGCTTTGCCCTGACCGCCGACGAGGCCGCCGACCTGGTCGCCACGGGCCTGAAGATCACCCGCGCGGCCAACGAGCAGCTCGGTTTCGTCCATCCGCTGAACAAGGACTGGGACCACATCTCCTTCTGCCAGATCGCCGCGCCGCTGGAACGCATCGATGGCGTGCTGACCGCCGCCAACGCGGTGGTGATCCGCCCCGGCAAGATCGACCGCTCGCCCTGCGGTACCGGCTGCTCGGCGCGCATGGCGGTACTGCACGCCAAGGGCCAGATGCAGGATGGCGAACGCTTCGTCGGCCGCTCGATCATCGGCTCCGAGTTCCACTGCCGCATCGCCGGCGTCACCGAAGTCGCCGGGCGCCCGGCCATCCACCCCTGCCTGTCCGGCCGGGCCTGGATCACCGGCACCCACCAGCACCTGCTCGACCCCGACGACCCCTGGCCGCAGGGCTACCGCCTCTCGGACACCTGGCCGGTCGAGCCGCAACCCTGACCCTGTTTCTTAAAGATTTGAAAACCGCCGCCGCGCCGGCGCACTGAACCGGGCCCAGGCCCACGCCATGGAAACAAGGGCGGATACCGCCTCCTTGCTTCCGTATACGAAATACTCTAACTCTGCCCAGGAGGCGACAGCATGAACAGCACCATCTTCACCGGTACCATCCCCGCCCTGATGACGCCCTGCACCGCCGAGCGCAAGCCGGACTTCGACGCCCTGGTGCGCAAGGGCAAGCAGCTGATCGAGGCCGGCATGAGCGCCGTGGTCTACTGCGGCTCCATGGGCGACTGGCCGTTGCTCACCGAGGCCGAGCGCCAGGAAGGGGTGGCGCGCCTGGTCGCCGCCGGCATCCCGACCATCGTCGGCACCGGTGCGGTGAACAGCCGCGAAGCGGTGTCCCACGCCGCCCACGCCGCCAAGGTCGGCGCCCACGGCCTGATGGTCATCCCGCGCGTGCTGTCCCGCGGCGCTTCGCCGGCCGCCCAGGAAGCCCACTTCGGCGCCATTCTCGAGGCGGCACCGAAGCTGCCGGCAGTGATCTACAACAGCCCGTACTACGGCTTCGCCACCCGCGCCGATCTGTTCTTCAAGCTGCGCCGCCAGTACCCCAACCTGATCGGCTTCAAGGAGTTCGGCGGCGCCGCCGACATGCGCTATGCCGCCGAGCACATCACCTCGCAGGATGACCAGGTGATCCTCATGGCCGGCGTCGATACCCAGGTGATGCATGGCTTCGTCAACTGCGGCGCGACCGGCGCCATCACCGGCATCGGCAACGTCCTGCCGCGCGAGGTGCTGCAGCTGGTCGAGCTGAGCAAGCAGGCCGCCAAGGGCGACGCCGTCGCCCGCCGCCGCGCCCTGGAGCTGTCCGAGGCGCTCAACGTGCTGTCGTCCTTCGACGAGGGCTGCGACCTGGTCCTCTACTACAAGTACCTGATGGTGCTGGGCGGCGACCCGGAATACAGCCTGCACTTCAACCCCAGCGATGCACTCAGCGACGCCCAGCGCAACTACGCCGAGACCCAGTACAAGCTGTTCCGCCAGTGGTACGCCAACTGGTCGGCCGCCTGATCGCCATGCTGTGGCCGGATGCTTCCGGGCATCCGGCCGATGCGCAATGGCAACGCTGATCTCACAGGCACCCGACAGGAGCTAACCATGCCCGCCATCACCGGCCACAACTTCATCGCCGGCGCCCGCAGCGCCGCCGGCGAGGTCATCCTGCACAGCCTCGACGCCAGCACCGGCGAGACGCTGCCCTACGCCTTCCACCAGGCCACCGAGGTCGAGGTGGACGCCGCCGCCCGCGCTGCCGAGGCCACCTACCCGGCTTACCGCGCCCTGAGCCCGGAGCGCCGCGCCCAGTTCCTCGACGCCATCGCCGAGCAGATCGACGCACTCGGCGACGACTTCGTCCAGCTGGTGTGCCGCGAGACCGCCCTGCCGGCCGCGCGCATCCAGGGCGAGCGCGGCCGTACCAGCGGGCAGATGCGCCTGTTCGCCAGGGTGCTGCGCCGCGGCGACTTCCTCGGCGCGCGCATCGACCGCGCCCTGCCCGAGCGCCAACCACTGCCGCGCCCGGACCTGCGCCAGTACCGCACCGGCGTCGGCCCGGTGGCGGTGTTCGGCGCCAGCAACTTCCCGCTGGCCTTCTCCACCGCCGGCGGTGACACCGCGGCGGCGCTGGCCGCCGGCTGCCCGGTGGTGTTCAAGGCGCACAGCGGCCACATGGCCACCGCCGAGCTGGTGGCGCAGGCGATCATCCGCGCCGCCGAGCAGACCGGCATGCCGGCCGGGGTGTTCAACATGGTCTACGGCGGCGGGGTCGGCGAGTGGCTGGTCAAGCATCCGGCGATCCAGGCGGTCGGCTTCACCGGCTCGCTGAAGGGCGGTCGTGCCCTGTGCGACATGGCCGCCGCGCGCCCGCAGCCCATCCCGGTGTTCGCCGAGATGAGCTCGATCAACCCGGTGCTGATGCTGCCGGCCGCCCTCGCCGCGCGTGGCGAGAAGATCGCCCGCGAACTGGCCGACTCGGTGGTGCAGGGCTGCGGCCAGTTCTGCACCAACCCGGGCCTGGTCATCGGCATCGCCTCGCCGGCCTTCAGCCTGTTCGTCGCCAACCTGATCGCCGAGATCGGCCAGCGCCCGCCACAGACCATGCTCAACGCCGGCACCCTGAGCAGCTACGAACACGGCCTGGCCGCGCTGCACGCCCACCCGGGCGTGAAGCACCTGGCCGGCCAGCCGCAGGAAGGCCGCCAGGCCCGCCCGCAGCTGTTCCAGGCCGATGTCGCACTGCTGCTGGAAGGCGACGAGCTGCTGCAGGAAGAGGTGTTCGGCCCGGTGACGGTAGTGGTGGAAGTGGCCGACAAGGCCGAGCTGATCCGCGCCCTGCATGGCCTGCGCGGCCAGCTGACCGCCACCCTGACCGCCGAGCCGGCCGATCTGGAAGCCCACGGCGACCTGCTGCCGCTGCTGGAGCAGAAGGTCGGCCGGGTACTGTTCAACGGTTATCCGACCGGCGTGGAAGTGTGCGACGCGATGGCCCACGGCGGCCCCTACCCGGCCACCTCGGATGCGCGCGGCACCTCGGTCGGCAGCCTGGCCATCGACCGCTTTCTGCGCCCGGTGTGCTACCAGAACTGCCCGGACGCCCTGTTGCCGGACGCCCTGAAAAACGCCAACCCGCTGGGCCTGGCCCGGCTGGTCGACGGCATCACCACGCGGGAATCGCTGGCCTGAAATACCTTGTGTCGACTCAGCCACCAGCGCTTCTCTCCCTCAGCCCCGGTTCGCCGGGGCTTTTTTTACCTAGGGGAAAGCCCCCTCTCCCTCCGGGAGAGGGCCGGGGTGAGGGTGTCTCGGGCGACGCGAAGCTGCCCGACCTGTAGCCCGGATGCCATCCGGGAGCGGAGTCGCCTGCCTCCCGGATTTCATCCGGGCTACGACGACGCCCTAGGCCAGCAACGCCTGCAGGTCGCGGTACAGGCCGTCGTCGAGCTCCACGCCCTCGACCAGGCTCTTCGCCCGCGCCTCATAGCGACGCTGCGACGGCAGCCGCGCGCCCTGGCTCTGGATCGCCTCGAACAGCGCCTCGGCGCGAGCCAGGTGCTGGTCGGACTGCGCGCCGAGGAAGCGCTGCGGATCGAGGGCGATGATCAGCTCGCCGTGGTACGGCAGCGCGTTGGCGCCGCCGTCGAAGGCGCCGGATTCGAGGCTGGTGAGATCGCCGATCAGCGGCCCGGCGATCAGCTCGATCATCGCCGACAGGGCCGAACCCTTGTGCCCGCCGAAGGTCAGCATGGCGCCGTGGTCGAGCACCTCGGCGGCCTCGCTGCTCGGCTGGCCATGACGGTCGACGCCCCAGCCCGGCGGCAGCGGCGCGCCGGAACGACGGTGCAGCTCGATCTCGCCACGGGCGATGGCGCTGGTGGCGAAGTCGAAAACGAAGGGATGACCACCGGCGCGCGGCCAGCCGAAGGCGACGGGGTTGGTGCCGAACAGCGGGCGGCTGCCACCGGCCGGCGCCACGTAGGCCTGGGTCGGGTTGCAGGCCAGCGCCACCAGGCCCAGCTCGGTCAGCGCCTCCATCTCCACCCACAGCGCGGAGAAGTGCACGCAGCGGTTGATCGCCATGGCGGCGATGCCGTTGTGCCGGGCCTTGTCCACCAGCAGCGGCAGGCCGGCGGCGAAGGCCAACTGGGAGAAGCCGCCATGGGCATCGACCCGCACCAGCGACGGCGCCTGGTCGATCACCTCGGGCTCGGCATCGGCCACCGCCTTGCCAGCCTTGAGCGTGTGCACGATGCCGAGCAGGCGCCACAGACCGTGCGACTTGCAGCCGTCGCGCTCGCCGGCGGTCACGGTGGCGGCGATGGCCTGGGCGAAGGCCTCGCTGAAACCGGCATGACGCAGGATGGCGGCGGCCAGCTCATGGGCCTCGGTAAGGGTCAGTCGGGTCATAACGGGCTCCTGGCAGTCTGCCCGTTACAGTGGCCCGTCGCGGCCGCCGCGGCTTGATCGCTTTACACGCGCGGCATGCCGAATTCGGCATACCGCTGGTAGGGCTCAGGCCGCCTGGCGACCGGGCGCGGCGCGTTCGAGCAGGAAGCCAGCGGGGAGCAGATCGGGATAGTCGTGGAGCTCGCGCTGCAGGCGGCGCTGCTCGGCGTATTCCTCGATGGCGCGGCGGAAGGCCATGCGACGCTGGTCCTCCAGTTTGCGGCGGGTCTTGCTGTCGTGAACGGGTTCGGCGTGATGCAGGCTCATCGCGGGGCTCCTAGTCCGATAACGGGAACCCAGCATGCGCGCAGGAGGGTGACGCTTTGGCGGCGCGTCGATGAATCTTGCGTGACGCTAGTCCTCGGCGCTGCGCACCGACTTGGGCGACAGGCGCAGGCTACGCAGGCTGCGTTTGACGCTCTTGAGGTGATTGACCAGGTCCGGGCCACGGGCCATGGCCACGCCCATGGCCAGCACGTCGATCACCACCAGGTGGGCGATGCGCGAGGTCAGCGGCGTGTAGATCTCGGTGTCTTCCTGCACGTCGATGGCCAGGTTGACGGTGGCCAGGTCGGCCAGCGGGGTCTGGCTCGGGCACAGGGTGATCAGCGTGGCACCGGACTCGCGCACCAGGTTGGCGGTGATCAGCAGGTCCTTGGAGCGGCCGGACTGGGAGATGCAGATGGCCACGTCGGTGGGCTTGAGGGTCACCGCGCTCATCGCCTGCATGTGCGGGTCGGAGTAGGCCGCGGCGGTCAGCAGCAGGCGGAAGAACTTGTGCTGGGCGTCGGCGGCCACCGCACCAGAGGCGCCGAAGCCGTAGAACTCGATGCGCTGGGCATGGGCGATGGCATTGATGGCGCGCTGCAGGGCCTGCGGATCGAGGCGCTCGCGCACCTCCATCAGGGTGTGCAGGGTGGTGTCGAAGATCTTCAGGCTGAAGTCCGCCACCGAGTCGTCCTCGTGGATGGCGAACTGGCCGAAGCTGGCACCGGCCGCCAGGCTCTGCGCCAGCTTCAGCTTGAGATCCTGGAAACCGCTGCAGCCGATGGCACGGCAGAAGCGCACGATGGTCGGCTCGCTGATGCCGACTTCCTGGGCCAGGTCGGCCATGGAACTGTGCATCACCGCGGACGGGTCCTGCAGGACGTGATCGGCGACCTTCAGTTCGGACTTGCGGAGCAGGTGACGGGACTGGGCGATGTGCTGCAGAAGATTCACGGGCAGGGCTCTGTTGTCGTCTCGATGACCAAGGCGCCGGCTCGCGGCGGTTTCGCCCAGCCTGTTATGATCGGCTGTAGCGTGCTTGTAGTTATACTACATGAGCGCCCGAACCGCACAGGCAAACCCGGCCGGAGGCCTACCGTTGAATAGCCCTTGTGACATGCTGGTATTCGGCGGCACCGGTGACCTGGCCCTGCACAAGCTGCTGCCGGCACTCTACCACCTGCATCGCGACGGCCGCCTGCCGACCGACATGCGCATCCTCGCCGCGGCCCGCAATGTGCTGAACCGTGCCGAGTACCAGGCCCTGGCCGAACGCCGCTGCCGCGCCCAGGTAGCGCGCAGCGACTTCGACAACGACACCTGGGCCAGCTTTGCCGCGCGCCTGGACTACCTGGCCATGGACCTGTCGCAGAGCGCCGAATTCGGCCGCCTGGCCCGGTTCCTCGGCACCCATGCCTGCGACCGCGGGCGCATCTACTACCTGGCCACCGCGCCGGACCTGTTCGAAGCCATCGCCGAACACCTGGCCATCGCCGGGCTGGCCGGCAGCGATACGCGCATCGTGCTGGAGAAGCCGATCGGCCGCTCGCTGGAGTCGGCCCGCGAGATCAACGCCGCCATCGGCGCGGTGTTCAGCGAGCCGCAGGTGTTCCGCATCGACCACTACTTGGGCAAGGAGACGGTGCAGAACCTGATGGCACTGCGCTTTGCCAATGCCCTGTTCGAGCCGATCTGGCGTGCCGGGCACATCGACCACGTACAGATCAGCGTCAACGAGACGCTCGGCGTGGAAAATCGCGGCGCCTACTACGACAAGGCCGGCGCCATGCGCGACATGGTGCAGAACCACCTGCTGCAGCTGCTCTGCCTGGTGGCCATGGAAGCGCCGGTGCGCTTCGACGCCGAGTCGGTGCGCAACGAGAAGGTGAAGATCCTCGAAGCGCTCAAACCCATTGCCGGCCTCGACGTGCACGACAAGACGGTGCGCGGCCAGTACGTCGCCGGGAAGATCGGCGGGCAGGAAGTGCCGGCGTACTACTTCGAGAAACATGTCGACAACGACAGCGATACCGAAACCTTCGTCGCCATTCAGGCCGAGATCGACAACTGGCGCTGGGCCGGCGTGCCCTTCTACCTGCGCACCGGCAAGCGCATGGCGAAAAAGTGCTCGGAGATCGTCATCCAGTTCAAGCCGGTGCCGCACCGCCTGTTCGAAGGCAGCCAGGCCAACCGCCTGGTCATCAGCCTGCAGCCGGAGGAACGCATCACTCTGCAGCTGATGGGCAAGAGCCCGGGCAAGGGCATGCAGCTGACCCCCATCGAGCTGGACCTGAACCTGGCCCAGGTGTTCCCGCAGAAACGCCGCTGGGATGCCTACGAGCGCCTGCTGCTGGACGTGATCGAAGGCGATTCGACGCTGTTTATGCGCCGCGACGAAGTGGAGGCGGCCTGGGCCTGGATCGACCCCATCCTCAAGGGCTGGCAGGACAACTACCAGGACCCGCGCCCCTACCCCGCCGGCCGCAACGGCCCGGAACAGGCCAACACCCTGCTGGAACTGGCCGGGCGCGAGTGGGAAGACTAGCCCCCAGCGGCCCCCTCTCCCATTTATGGGAGAGGGCCGGGGAGAGGGGAGGGCCGTAGCCCGGATGCAATCCGGGAGCCTGTCACCCCCATGCCCGACACTGCGCAACTCCTTGCACACCCGCCTCAGTCACACTACCCGCAGCGCCCGCCCCACGGGCCTTCACTCCTCTGCGCAAGCCCCTGCACAGCCCTGCGCCAGTTGTTGCGCAGGCTTTGGTGACCCAGCGCACAGACGGGCAGGCAGGCCTTGGGCAACACACCCGGAGCCCGCGCCGCTGCTGAGCTGCACGTCCCTGGCACGGCCCTTGTACTGAGTCAGCCGCCCGGACCATTCCCGGTCCTCGTCTCAATGCAAAGGAGAGCACCATGCCAACACCCGCGTACCTGTCCCTCGAAGGCACCAAGCAAGGCCTGATCACCGCCGGCACCTTCACCGAGGACTCGGTCGGCAACATCTTCCAGGAAGGCCACGAGGA
>NZ_FTNW01000006.1 GCF_900156545.1 Aquipseudomonas alcaligenes | reverse complement strand
CAACCGAATTGCTTGACGACCATAGAGCGTTGGAACCACCTGATCCCATCCCGAACTCAGAAGTGAAACGACGCATCGCCGATGGTAGTGTGGGGCTTCCCCATGTGAGAGTAGGTCATCGTCAAGCTCCTATCCCCAAACCCCCATCCGCATTAGCGGGTGGGGGTTTGGCCTTTCTGGAGCCTGGAAAAGCCTGCACTCAAGCATGCGATTACCAGCGCTATCTAGTCGACGCAGTTGCATTTCTGTAGCTGGCCTTTTCATGGGCTGTGCCGTGGTCATTCTGTAGCTCGTACCGCGGGAGCAGTGCTCAACTGTCCTCTTTCCCTGCCGTCGGTATCGAGCTTAAAGACGGAAGCCTTCGACGATGTGCTCGGCGAGGGTGTCGATGACCTGTGACTGCCGTTGCGGATGGCGCAGCAGGACGATGCTGGTCAGCGGCAGGGTAGGCAGGCCTTCAGCTTCGCCGAGGATGCGCATGTCTGGGGTGATCAGGCTCTGCAGCTGTGCGGTGACGGCCAGGCCGGCGCCGACCACGGCGAAGAGTGCCGACAGGCTGGGGCTGGTGTAGGCGATGCGATAGGGGCGCTCGATGGCGTCCAGCGCGTTGCAGGCCCAGGCGCGGCAGAAGCAGCCGGAGTTGAACATGGCCAGCGGCATCGGATTCTGCTCGTGCGGGCTGAAGCCCTGGGCCTCGGCCCAGACGAAACGCTCCTGGCGCAGCAACTGGCCAATCTCCTTGCCTGGCTCGCGAGTGACGATGGTCAGGTCCAGGTCCTGGCGTTGCAGCAGCTGACCGGAGGTTTCGCAGTGCACTTCCACCTGCACCAGCGGGTAGGCCTGGGCGAAGCGCGAGAGGATGTCCGGCAGAAAGCGCATCACGTAATCGTCTGGCGTACCAATGCGCACGGCGCCGACCATGTGCGGTTCGCGCAGGGTGTTGAGTACTTCCCCATGCAGCTTGAGGATGCGCCGCGCGTAGCCCAGCAGCACTTGGCCCTCGGGTGTGAGGCGCACCTGGCGACCATCGCGCTCGAACAGGGCTCGTTGGACCACGTCGTCCTCCAGGCGCTTCATCTGCATGCTGATGGCCGACTGGGTACGGTTCACCGCCTCCGCAGCACGGGTAAAGCCACCGGTGTCGGCGATGGCAACGAAGCTGCGCAGCAGTTCAGTGTCGATGCTGGGATACTGAGCCAATTCATCAATCTCCAAGATGCCTGGCATAAGAAACATTCGTTGGATTGATCTTAAGCGCAAATGGAAACTGGCGCCAACCCACAGGGAGGGCGCAATGATGAAACGTCAGAAAGGTTATGCAATGGCTCGCTCGATCGCTTTCGTGCGGGTGCTGCCGACCATCGGCATGGAGGCACTCTGGGCGCGGCTCAAGCGCTGGAATCAGTTGGCCAGGCAACGCCGTCAGTTGGCCATGCTGGACGATGCGGCGCTCAAGGATATGGGCTTGAGTCGCGCCGATGTGCAGCAGGAGAGCGAGCGGCCATTCTGGGATGATCCGCTCAAGCGTTGATGCCCTTCGCGCAGTCGCGCGGTGACTCACAACAAGGAGTTTCGATGTCCCGTTATCACTTGGCCCAACTCAATATCGCCGTGATGCGCGAGCCGCTGGACTCACCCGGCATGGCGGACTTCGTCGCCAATCTGGAGCGCATCAATGCCCTGGCCGAGGCCTCGCCGGGTTACCTCTGGCGTCTGCAGGATGAGGCCGGCGACGCCACCGCCATTCGCCCCTTTGGCGAGGAGGTGCTGGTCAATCTGTCGGTGTGGCGCGATGTGCGGTCGCTCAGTGGCTACGTGTACAAGTCTGCCCACAGCGCGATGCTCAAGCGCCGCCGCGAGTGGTTCGACAAGGCCGAGCAGGCACACATGGTGCTGTGGTGGGTGCCGGCCGGCCATCGACCTGGCGTGGAAGAGGCCGCCGAGCGTCTCGCATACCTGCGTGAGCATGGCCCTAGCTCCCATGCCTTCGGTTTTCGCCAGGCTTTCGCCGCTCCTGACTGAGAGTGGGCTTGGCAGCGCAGGAGGATTTGCTATCTTGGCCAACCCTCTGGCTGCTAAATGGATAGAGAGATGCCCAAGGCTCCCTTGAAGCTGATGTTGTGCATTCCGCATCAACTGGTGCACTTCGATGGCGTCAACGCCAGGCCGCAGGTCAGTCTGCCGCTGGGAATCCTCTCCATGGCTGCCTACCTGCGCGAACAGCAGTGGAATGGCAGCATCGATATCTATGATGCGCGCCTCAGCGCCCGCTTCAGCGAGATCGACACGCCGCAGGGACGGCGGATGATCTTTGGTGACGATGAGGCCGAAATGGTCGCCCGTATCGTTGCTGCGGCCCCGGATGTGGTGGGTATCTCCAACATGTTCTCGGCACAGTTCGAGCGCACCCTGCGCACCGCCGAGCTGGTCAAGGAGCATCTACCCCAGGCCCGGGTCGTGGTGGGCGGACCGCATGTGTCGGTATTCCCGACCGACGTGCTGAAGCATCCGGCCATCGACTACGTGGTGGTGGGCGAGGGCGAGGAGCGCCTGCATGCGCTGCTGCAGTGCATCGAGATCGACGAGGTTCCGCAGATCCAGGGCGTCCTGGGGCGTCCCGAGGATGTCAACCTGCTGCGCAAGAACCCGCGGGTCAAGGTGACCTTCATCAAGTCGGTGGACGACCTTCCGCTACCGGCCTACGACATGGTCGATGTCGAGCGCTATTTCGAGCTGCAGGCCAACGGCTTCTCGCCGCGCACGCGCGAGTGGGGCAAGCGTGCCGTCACTATCATCACCAGCCGCGGCTGCCCGCACCAGTGCACCTTCTGTTCGATCCAGGCGACCATGGGCTATCGCTGGCGACCGCATTCGGCCGAGTACGTGCGCCGGCATATCCGGCTCCTGCGTGAGCGGTATGGCGTGGACTATCTGCACTTCGAGGATGACAACCTGACCCACGACCCGGCTCGCTTCGACGAGTTGCTCGGGGTGTTGGAAGAGTACTCGCCGCCTATTCCCTGGGACACGCCCAACGGTGTACGGGGTGATACCTGGACGCTCGAGCGGGTGCGTCGATCCCGCGATTCGGGATGCCAGCACCTGGTGGTGGCGATCGAGTCCGCCGTCCAGCGGGTGCTGGACAACGTGGTGCGCAAGCGGCTGGACCTGTCCCAGGTCGACGACCTGATGCGCTACACCGACGAGGTGGGGCTGCGCCTGATGGCTTTCTACGTGGTCGGGCTGCCAGGCGAAACGCTGAAGGACATCGACCAGACCTTCCGCTATGCGCTGACCCGCTATTTCCGCTACGGCGTGTGGCCGGGCATGAACCTTGCGGTCGCGCTGCCCGGCACCGAGCTGCACGAGATCGCCGAGCGGGACAACCTGCGCGACCCTTCGCTGCCCTATGCCGCTAACCAGATCACTACCTCGGAATTCAGCCCGGCCGATATCGCCGTGCGCTACCGGCGCTTCCAGCGCCTCAAGCTGCTGGTGTTCATCTGGCGCACGCTGACCAGCTGGCGCGACCTCAGCTACAACCTCAAGCTGGTCTGGAGCTACAAAGCGGTGGCGCTGCGTGAGCTGGGCAAGCTGGCCCGATAACGCCGGAGGCTGACGTCCATCGGCAGATTTTTGTCGGTGCGCAGTGCTTGGCTACAGGGCTTCGATGGACACGTCTTCGACGATGCCCTGCGCATCGACGCGGACCACCAGCGCACTGCTCCGCCAGTCCCAATGGCACTGCCCCAGGCTGAAGTGCAGCTGCCTGTCGCCCGTCTCGTCGGCATCTCCGAGCAGGGCGAGCACGGTGCTCCTGCTGCTGTTGTCGAGGCTGCCGTTGCGGACAAGTGACAGCGCCATACCGCCACGCACGCAGCCAGGATCGTTCTGCCGCGCTTCAGCCTGGCGCGCACGCCATTGCTGCCGGTCGAATGGCTCTGCCTCGGCATGGACGGATGTGAAATGGTGGAAAATCCCCAGCGCAACCAGAACCGTGGTGGCAAGGACCACGTGCGTAAGGTATGTGGGCATGAGCCTGCGCCGCGGACGAGAACCGGTAGACCCCGCCAGCGTTGAACCAGCGGGGATGGAAGGGCTTACTGCTCGGCAGCGATACGCTGGCGGATGTGCGCGGCGCGGTCGGCCGAGCCCGGGTGCGAGTCGAACATGCTGCTGTCGCTGCCGCCCAGCTGGGCCAGCTTGTCGAATGCGCTGGCCAGGCCCTGCAGTGGGATGCCGCGCTGTTTCAGCAGGTCGAAGGAGAAGTCGTCGGCATCGCTTTCCTGGGACTGGGAGAACTGCGCGTTGACCAGTTCCTCGCCCAGGTCACCCAGCTGCGAGGCGGAGAGGGCAGAGACCGCGCCATTACCCGAGGAGGCTGCGGCGTTGCGCGCCACGGAAGTGGCATAGGCGGCCTGCATGGCCTTCTTGGTGTGGCCGAGGGCGACGTGGCCCATCTCATGGCCGAGCACGCCCTCCACTTCGTTGTCGTTCATCAGGTCCATCAGGCCGCTGTAGACGCGCACGCAGCCGTTGGCCATGGCCCAGGCGTTGACCTCGTCGGTCAGGTAGACCTTGTAGTTGACCGGGGTCCCGCCCGCCTGGCTGCCGAGGTTGGCGGCGATCTTGTCCAGGCGCCGGCTGTATTCGCTGTCTGCCGCGGCGATGGGGGCTTCTGCGTCCATCTGCATGCAGGCCTCGTCGGCCATGCTCTTCACTTCGGCATCGCTCAGGGTGGCGGCCTGCATGGCCTGCAGGCCGGTGCTGAGCATGGCGTCCGGGCTCATGTTCTGGCAGCCGCTGAGCAGCGTGGCCAGGGCGAGGGCGGAAAGGGAGAACTGCAGTTTCATGGTCATCGTCCTTGAAGGTGAAGCGATAGAAGGGGCCGAGCCGCGTTGGCATCCGGCCAGCGCGTTATTGTCGGCGATGCGACTCTGGCGAGAGTGTGACCCGGGTCGCGCTATGGCCGATCGGGCGGCGGCGCTAAGGCGCAAGCCTCAGCCCCTCTTCCTGGCGCAGTTGCACGCTCATGTCGTCGCAGCTGGCCGACCACTCGCGCAGCCAGGCCGGCATCTCCGGCGAGCGCTCGTCCAGCCCCATGCCGCGGGCGAACTCGCCAGGCGACACGGTGCCGCTTGCGGAGCGGAACAGCCCGCGAATGACGATCACCCCCACCGTGCGTCCGCCGCTGACGAAGCGGTGCTCGACGAAGCTCCACTTGTCGTCCCAGCCGAGCATGCGGGTGTGGATCTCGAAGGCCTCGAACAGCTTCAGCTCGCGGCGGAACTTGCCCCAGGTGTCGCCAACTATGGGCAGTGCGCGGTGGCGCAGGGCGACGCGGAAGGCGCCGCTGCGCAGCACGTAGTCCATGCGGCCAACGTCGGCCAGGGTGAAGTAGCGCCCATTGGTGACGTGGCGATTGAAGTCGAGGTCCAGCGGCCACACACGCATGCGCACGACGGTGGTCGACAGGGCGTGGGCCGGCTTGCGCCAGGGGCGGCGCAGGAGCATGAGGAGCAGGCGAAACCATAGATTCATGAGGAAGTCCGTTGGCGGGATGGCCGGAGCACTCTAGGGACTGGCTTTGCGTTAAGGTAGGTGGATAAATGACTTTATCCATGCGAAATCTGCAAGGCCCGCCATGCACGTGACCCTTCTGCTCGCCGACCACTGTTCCGCCGCCAGCGCCACCATGGCCCTGGAAATACTGCGCGCCGCCAACCTGTTCGCCGATGCCGGCGAGCCGCTGTTCGAGGTGGTGGTGGCGTCCCATGATGGCCTGCCCGTGCCTTCGCTGAGCGGCCAGGCGCTGCAGGCCGAGGTGGCGCTCGAGCAGGTGGCGCGAACCGATCTGGTGCTGATTCCCGGGTTTCTCTTCACCCTGCGCGAGGCCTTGCCCGGCTTCCACCGCTACCGCGACTGGCTGCGCCAGCAGCATGCCCAGGGCGCGGTGCTGGCGGCGATGTGTACGGCCACCTTCATGCTCGCCGAGGCCGACCTGCTGGGCGGCGCCCGTGCCACCACGCACTGGGCCTTCGCCGAGCTTTTTCGCCGGCGCTACCCGGATGCGCTGCTGGACGAGCGGCAGATCCTCTGCGAGGACAATCGCCTGATCAGCAGCGGTGGCGCCAGCGCGGCGGTGGACCTGCTGCTGCACCTGGTGCGGCGCTTCGCCTCGCTGGAGCTGGCGCAGCTGTGCAGCCGCTACCTGCTGATCGACAACGTGCGCAGCGAGCAGTCTTCCTATGTGCTGTGGTCGATGCCGAAGAGCCACGGCGACGCCGACATCCTGCGGGTGCAGAACTGGCTGGACGAGCACTTCGGCCAGCCGCTGCTGATCGACGAGCTGGCCGGGCGCTTCGGTTTCGGCGTGCGCAACTTCAAGCGGCGCTTCAAGGAGGCCACCGGCTACACGCCGCTGGCCTATCTGCAGACCTTGCGTCTGGAGAAGGCCAAGCAACTGCTGGAAACCACGCGCATGAGCCTCGACAGCATTACCTTCGCGGTCGGCTACGAGGACAGCAACTCGTTCCGCCGCCTGTTCCAGCAGCGCGTCGGCCTGCTGCCGGCTGCCTACCGCAAGAAGTTCCAGGCGCACGCCGGCTAAGCGGTGCCTTGGCTCAGGCCCTGGCCTGTTTCAGCGTCTCGGCGATCATGAAGGCCAGCTCCAGCGACTGGTCAGCATTCATGCGGGGGTCGCAGTGCGTGTGGTAGCGGTCGGACAGGCCGGCCTCGGTGATTGGGCGCGAGCCGCCGATGCACTCGGTGACGTTCTGCCCGGTCATCTCGATATGGATGCCGCCGGCCACGGTGCCTTCGGCGCGGTGCACCTGGAAGAACTGCTTGACCTCCGAGAGGATCTGCGCGAAGTCGCGGGTCTTGTAGCCGCTGCTGGCCTTGATGGTGTTGCCGTGCATGGGGTCGGAACTCCACAGCACCTGGCGGCCTTCTTCCTTGACCTTGCGCAGCAGGCGCGGGAAGTGCGCCTCGACCTTGTCGGCGCCCATGCGCACGATCAGGTTGAGGCGGCCCGGGTCGTTGTCCGGGTTGAGGATGTCGATCAGGCGGATCAGCTCGTCCGGGTCCATGCTCGGGCCGACCTTGACCCCGATGGGGTTCTCGATGCCGCGCATGAACTCGACGTGGGCGCCGTCCAGCTGGCGCGTACGGTCGCCGATCCACAGCATGTGCGCGGAGCAGTCGTACCAGCGCCCGGTCAGGCTGTCCTGGCGCACGAAGGCCTGCTCGTAGCCCAGCAGCAGCGCCTCGTGGGCGGTGAAGAAGCTGACTTCGCGCAGCTGCGGCGCACTGTCCATGCCGACCGCGCGCATGAAGGCCAGGGTCTCGTCGATGCGGGTGGCCAACTGGTGGTACTTCTCGGAGAGCGCCGAGTTGGCGATGAAGTCGAGGTTCCACTGGTGCACCTGGTGCACATCGGCGAAGCCGCCCTGGGCGAAGGCGCGCAGCAGGTTGAGGCTGGCGGTGGCCTGGTGGTAGGCCTGCAGCAGGCGCTCCGGGTCCGGCACGCGGCTGGCGGCGTCGAACTCGATGCCGTTGACGATATCGCCACGATAAGCCGGCAGGGTCACGCCGCCGAGGGTCTCGTCATTGGCCGAGCGCGGCTTGGCGAACTGGCCGGCCATGCGCCCGACCTTGACCACCGGGCAGCCGGCGGCGAAGGTCATGACGATGGCCATCTGCAGCAGTACCTTGAAGGTGTCGCGGATCTTCGCCGCGCTGAACTCGGCGAAGCTCTCGGCGCAGTCGCCGCCCTGCAGCAGGAAGGCGCGGCCCTGGGTCACTTCGGCGAACTGGCGGCGTAACTCGCGGGCCTCGCCGGCGAACACCAGCGGCGGATAGCCGGCCAGGGTCTGCTCCACGCGGGCCAGGTGGGCGGCATCGGGGTACTGCGGCTGCTGCTGGATGGGCTTGCCTCTCCAGCTTTCGGGACTCCAGGCGGACATCGGATTACTCACGGTCGATTCATTGGACTGGCGGCATGTTAACCCCGCGCAGCGGGGCTGGTCAGCCGATAAGCGCGATAGAGGGGCTGAATCGACAGGAAGGGGCACCCGCTGCGGCCGGCCAGCGGCGAATACTCGGCTGCCGGCGGGGCGGCCGCGAGCGGGTGCTGAATCGGTGCGCTGGGACGCGCTCCGGAAACGGTGCTCTTGGCGGCACCTGTTGAATGGCGAGGGCTTGGTCCTCTCCCTAGCCCTCTCCCGTGAACGGGAGAGGGGATGGTCCGTGGTTGGCTATCGGCTCCGCGGTTCGGATCAACGTGTCGTAGCCCGGATGCAATCCGGGACGCAGGCCGCTCCATTCCCGGATTGCATCCGGGCTACCTCAGGCGGTGGCCGGTTGCAGGCCAGCAACTGTTGCCGAGCGCGGCAGCACGTCGCGGGCCGGCAGGAAGCGGCCGTAGCGTTTCGCCTTGCCGAGATCGTCCGGGTACTCCTGGCCGCGCTGGTAGGCGATGCGGCCGTTGATCAGGGTCAGCTCGACCGCCGCGTCGTTGCGCTTGACCACCCGTACCAGGCCGAGCACTTCCATCGGCGCCTCGGCGATGGCGTCCAGCTCCGCGGTCAGACCCTCGGGGTTGACGATCACCAGGTCGGCACGGTCGCCGACGCGGATATAGCCGGCGTCCACGCCGATGAAGTCGGCCAGCTCGCCGCTGCAGCGGCGCACCGCCTGGCCCAGCTCCATGAAGGGCGCGCCGGCCAGCTGCGCATCACGCACGTACTTGAGGAAGCGCAGCGGGAAGTTGTACTGGGCGATGGAGCGCAGGTGCGCGCCGGAGTCGGCGAAGCCGGGGTGGGTCCAGGGGCTGGCCAGCAGCTGGCGCATGATCGGCTCGCGCTGGTTACCGTAGCAGGTGGTCCACTTCAGCGCCTCGCGGTACTGGCAGGCCAACTCGAAGTAGGCGTCCACCGCGTCCAGGCCACGCGCCTCGCCCAGTTGCTTGAAGTTCTTGCCGACCAGCGAGGCGTCCGGGCACTCGGTCACCCAGCAGTCGGAGAAGTCGCGGTGCCACAGGCCCTTGGTGAGGATGGCCTTGACCTGCTTCTTGAACAGGGCGCGGAACTCCGGTTCCTTGACCTTGGCGTAGAGCTCGTCCGGGTCCTTGATGTTGCGCAGGATCTCGCCGGCGCCGAACTCCTCGAAGGCGTTCACGTTGAGCCCTTCCAGGCGCAGGGTGAAGGGCGCTGGCAGGGTCTGCCAGCGGAAGTGGCCGCGCAGCACCTTGTTCGCCAGCCAGCCGGAGAGGCGGGTGAAACGGTGCAGCAGCGGCTGCGACTTGAGATCCAGCGCGGTGAGCATGGTGCACTTGAGCGGCTTTCTGAACCAGCCGTGGGCTTGCCAGAGGAAGGCGAACACATTGACCTTGGTCACCGCGTTTGGCGCGCCCTGCAGCACCGCGCCACGGCGGCGGAGGATGGCGAACAGGCGCGAGAACTCCTTCCAGCTGGCGAAGGTTGAGGGCAGCGGGCTGGACCAGGCGCGGTCGCCGTCCATCTTGTCCAGGCGCGTGGTCATCACCGACAGGCCGATGCAGCCGGCGTCCAGCGCCTCTTCCAGTAGCTGTTCCATGCGCTGCAGCTCGGCCTCGGTCGGCACCACGTCGCGGGTGGCACGCTCCAGGCCCATCACCGCCACGCGCAGCTCGGAGTGGCCGAGGAAGGAGTTGACGTTCGGCCCCAGCGGCAGTTGCTCGTAGAAGGCACGGTAGCCGGCGGCGTCGCGCCAGCTCTTCTTCTCCTGCAGGATCGGCAGCACATACTCGCGCGGCACCGCCTCGACGCGGGTGAACAGGTCCGAGCAGTCCTCCGGCTCGGCCAGCACCATGCTGATCGAGCAGGAGCCGATGGTCACGCTGGTGACGCCGTGGCGCACCGACTCCTTCAACGCCGGCGCGGCGATCACTTCGGCGTCGTAGTGCGAGTGGATTTCCAGGAAGCCCGGGGTAACCCACTTGCCGGCAGCGTCGATCACCTGCGCGCAGCTGCTCTCATCGAGCGTGCTGAGGCTGAGTACGTCGATGCGGCCATCACGGATGCCGACATGGCGGACTGCGCCGGGGGCGCCGCTGCCGTCGAAGTACAGGCCGTTCTTGATGATGATGTCGTAGCTCATGCAAGTCTCCAGGGGGCCAGCAGCAGGGTGCCGGTGAGCAGCAGCAGGCAGTAGATGGCGATGCGAAAGTGGCGCTCGTCGAAGCGTCGGTGCAGGCGTTCGCCCAGCCACACGCCTAGCAGCAGCAGCGGGGCGTAGCTCGCCACCTGCGGCAGGGCCGGCAGCAGGCGGCCGTCGAGCAGGAAGGCGAGGGTGAGCAGGCTGTTGAGGCTGAACCAGACGCTGACCAGGGTGGCGCGCAGGCGCGCCTTGTCCAGCGCCGTGCCGGCCAGGCCGTAGACCAGCAGCGGCCCGCCCGAGGCGAACAGGCCGTGGCTGAGGCCGGCGCCCAGGGTGATCAGGCGCGTCAGCCAGGCCGGGCGCACCGGCAGCGCCTGGGCATGGCGCAGGCGCCACAGCTCGCGCCCGGCGAACCACAGGATCAGCGCGCCGAAGCCGGCCTTGAGTGCTTGGGTGTCCAGGTGCGGCAGCAGCCAGTAGCCGAGCAGGGTGCCGGCGAGCATGCCGGGCAGGATGGTGCCGAGCAGCAGGCGGCGGTCGATCAGGCGCCAGTGGCGGCTGACCAGGTAGCCGGTCATGCCGATGTTCAGTGGCACCAGCACTGGCAGCAGCTGGTCGATGGGCAGCAGCAGGGCACCGAGCGACAGGGCGATGACGATGCTGCCGAAACCGGTGATGGCCTCCAGGGTGTAGGCCAGCAGGATAAAGGCGCCCAGCGCATAGGGTGCATAGGCCATCAACCCATCTCCCCGGCGAAACGCCGGCTCATCTGCCGGTAGTACAGCGCCGGCGCCAGGCGCCAGAGCAGGCTGGCCAGCCAGCTGCCGCGGTCGGGGAACAGGCGCTCGCGGCGCTGCTCCAGGCCCTTGAGGATTTCCTCGGCCATCCAGTCGGCGCCGCGAATCCTGCCGATGGTCGAGCGCGCGTGGCCGGCCGGCTTGCCGTCGGCGCCCAGGGCGTTGCGGTCGATGGGAGTGTCGAGGAAGCTCGGGTAGACCATCAGCAGGCCGATGCTGTCGCGCGCAAGCTCCGCGCGCAGCACCTCGAAGGCCTGGCCCAGCGCGCTTTTCGCCGCGCAGTAGCCGGCGCGGCCGAGCACCGGCATCCAGCCGGCCATCGAGCCGATGGCGGCGACCTGGCCACGGCTCTCGCGCAGCAGGCCGGCGGCGGCCAGGGTCAGCTCCAGCGGCGCGTGGTAGTCCACTGCCATGACCTTGCGGAAAACGCCGGGGTCGGTACGCAGGGTCGGCGAGCGGTGGGTGATGCCGGCGTTGTTGATCAGCAGATCCAGACGGCCGAAGGCCGTACGGCAGGTCTCGACCAACTGGCCGTGCAGGGCCGGCTCGGTGATGTCGCCGGCCAGCGCCTGCACCCGCGCGCTGCCCAGTTCGGCGACCCGCGCGGCCAGGCCGGCGGCGTCGATATCGGTAAGCAGCAGGTCATCGCCACGGGCGTGGCAGGCCCGGGCCAGCGCCCAGCCGAGGCCGCTGGCGGCGCCGGTGATCAGCACCGTGCTCATGGCGTGGCCCCCCGGGCAGCTAGGGCATCTGGCGCGCTACGCGACCAGAGCCAGGCCAGGCTCAGCCCGGAGACCAGATGCCAGCAGCCCCAGAAGGCGGCGATCAGCAGCATGCCGCTGGCCTGCGGGAAGAAGGTGAAGATGATCACCAGGCCCAGCGCCGAGTTCTGGATGCCGACCTCCAGGGTGATGGCGCGGCGGTCGGCCTCGGGCAGCCGGGACAGGCGTGCGCTGCCGTAGCCGATTAGCAGGGCCATGGCGTTGTGCGCGACCACCAGCCAGAAGAACAGGTGGAAGTGCTGCAGGAACTGCTGCCAGTTACGGCCGAAGGCCAGGCCGACGAAGGCCAGCATCACCAGCAGGGCGAAGATGCGCAGCTGCTTTTCCACCTTGAGGGTCAGCAGCGGGAAGCGTCTGCCGATGAACATGCCCAGCACCAGTGGCAGACCGAGTACCAGCAGCACCATCAGCAGCAGGCCGAGCGGGTCTAGGGCGATATCGGTGAGTAGGGGCCGGGTGTATGGGTTGAGCCAGGAATAGAGCGCGAAGTTGAGCGGCGTCAGCACGCCGGCGGCGAGGCTGGAGACGGCGGTCATGCTCACCGACACGGCGACGTTGCCGCGCGCCATCCAGGTCATGATGTTGGAGAAGCTGCCACCCGGGCAGGCGGCCACCAGCTGCATGCCCAGGGCCAGCTGCGGGTCGATGCGCAGCGTCCAACAGGCCAGGCAGGTGAGGGCCGGCAGCAGGAGGAATTGGGCGAGCAGGCCGATTACCGGTGCCCTTGGTTCGCGCACGATGCGGCGAAAGTCCTCGGCGCGCAGGTCGAGGGACACGCCGAACATCATCAGCGCCAGGATCAGGTTGATCAGCAGCAGGCTGGATGGGTCGAACTGGATCTGTACGGCATCCATTTCACACCTCCCGCGCCAGCGGTGCGCCGGCCTCCGGGCCGACCTGCGGGGCGAGGTCGCGGCGCAGCTCGGCGCTGTGCGCCTTGAGTGCGGCGCGGTAGCTGTCCTTGTGCACGTAGTAGGCCATGCGCGGCAGCTTGAGGTAGGCGTAGCCACCGTCCAGGCGCTGGCTGGCGCGCTGCGCGATGGTCTGCCGCAGGCGCGCCGCCGAGGCGCTGCGGCGCTGCTGCTGGAGAATCGCCAGGGCCACCAGCTCGGCCTGTTCGGCGCGGCCCTGCCAGCCCAGGCCTGAGGCCTCGATCATGCCGAGCATGAACAGGTCTTCGTGCTGCGGGTGGAACACGTTGAGATAGAGCTGCGGGGCGTCGGCTTCCGGCGGCCAGTTCAGCTCGGCGCGGTCGATAAAGGGGTAATCGAGCGTGTATCCCGTGGCCTGCAGGATCAGGTCGTACTCGGCGCGCTCGCCATTGGCATAGGTCACGTGCTGGCCGTCTACCGCTTTAATGTCGCCACGCGGCTGGATATCGCCATGGCCGATATGGTGCAGCACCAGCGAGTTCATTACCGGGTGCGACTCGTACAGGCGGTAGTCCGGGTCGGGCAGGCCGTATTGCGAAGGTTTGCCGAGCAGGGCGCGCACCAGCAGGCCGTCGACCAGCTGCTTGAGCCGGCGTGGCAGCTTGATCGCGCCGCCAAAGGTATCGGTGGGCTTGCCGAGGATGAACTTGGGCAGGAAGTGGTAGCCACGACGCACCGACAGGTCGACCGACCTCGCGCGGTGCACGGCGTCTACCGCGATGTCGCAGGCCGAGTTGCCGCAGCCGATCACCAGCACGCGCTTGCCGGCGAAGATCTCGGCGCTCTTGTAGGCGCTGGAGTGCAGCAGTTCGCCGGCGAAGTGGCCGGGCAGGGCCGGCTGGTTGGGCGTGTGCAGGGTGCCGTTGGCGATCAGTACGCCGTCGAACTGCCATTCGCGCTGCTCGCCGTGGCGTTCGCTGACCAGGCGCCAGCCGCGGTCCAGGCGCTCCAGGCGCACCACGCGGGTGTCGAACTGGTAGTACTGGCGCAGGCCGAAGTGGGTGGCATAGTCGCGGAAGTACTGGCCGATCTGGCGGTGATGCGGGTAGGGCGGCACGTCGTCCGCCATGGGGAACTCGTCGAACGCCGTGGTGCCCTTGGATGAGATCAGGTGTGCCGATTCGTACAGGGTGCTGTGCGGGTTGGCGAAGTCCCACAGGCCGCCGACATCCGAATGCAGCTCGAAACCGACGAAGGGGATACCATGGCGCTGCAACTGGCGCGCAGCGGCCAGCCCCATGGGGCCGGCTCCGATGATGGCATGCATGCAAGGCTCTCTCTCTATGGGCTGCGCTGCGCAGGCGTGGTACAACGCGCACCTGTCACGCTCAGCCTCGTTATTCGAGCCCAGCATAGGCAGTCATCCTCGTGCCGTAACGGCTCAATCAGGACCTCCTCCGGTTAATTCGGGACCCCATGAGCAACACGCCCTCTGTCACCGTCCATTACGCCCAGGCCATCCTCCAGGCCGCCGAGCGCCTGGCCCTGCCGTTGCCGGCCGAGCTGCGCGAGCCGAGCCGCGAGGCGCGCATTCCGCTGGCGCGCCAGGACGAGCTGTGGGAGGCCTTCTGCGCGGTCGCCGGCGATCCGCTGATCGGCCTGCGCCTGGGCCATGCCCTGCAGGTCGGCCACCTGGACATGGTCGGCGCGCTGCTGATGAGCTGCGAGACCCTGGGTGAGGCGCTGGAGGCGCTGCTGGAGTACTACCCCATCGTCGGCGAGGGGGGCGAGTTCACCCTGGAAGCGGAGGGCGAGCTGCTGTGCCTGGCCTATCTGCCGCACTATCAGGTGCGCCGCGAGGAGCGCGTGGAGGCGGTGCTGGCCAGCCTGGCGCACATGAGTGGCTGGATCACCGGCGAGCGGGTGCGGCCCCGGCAGGTGCGCTTCGCCCACGCGCCGCGTGCCGAGACGCCACGATACGACGAGCTGCTCGGCTGCCCGCTGGCGTTCGACGCCGCGCACAACGCGCTGCTGTACGACCGGGCGGATCTTGCCGTGCCGCTGATCCAGGCCAACGCGCCGATGCGCGAGCACCTGCGCGGCCTGGCCGACAGTCTGCTCGAACGCCTGGGCCAGCAGAGCCTGGCGGCCCGCGTACAGCAGTTGCTGCGCGCCCAGCCGCGCTGGGGCAAGGAGCGTATTGCCGAGCAGCTGGAGCTGAGCGGCCGCCATCTGAACCGCAAGCTGGGCGAGGAGGGCACCAGCTTCAAGCTGCTGCGCGACCAGGTGCTGCACCAGATGGCCGAGCAGCGCCTGCGCGAGTCGCCGCGGGTGGCGGAAGTCGCGGAGGGGCTGGGGTTCTCCGACGAAAGCGCATTCGCCAAGGCTTTCCGCCGCTGGAGCGGCATCACGCCGGGGCAGTTCCGCCAGGGGCTCGGCCAATGAGCGACCTGCGCGAAGAAAGAGTACTGGAAGAGGTGCGCGACGCCTGGGGCGTGATCCGCGTGCTGGAAGTGGGCGACTACCGCTTCCTCGAATTCGGCGAGGCCATCGAGCAGAGCTGCACCTACACCCGCGATCCGGCCTGGCTGGAATACGACTACACCCGCGCCATGCTGCTGGGCGCGCTGTGCCACGAGGCACCGGAGAATGCCCTGTTCCTCGGTCTCGGCGGCGGCACCCTGACCCAGGCCTGTCTGAAGTTCCTCGAACTGGAGGACGTCGAGGTCATCGAGCTGCGCCCAGACGTACCGCGCCTGGCCATGCAGTACCTCGGGCTAGCCGATGATCCGCGTCTGTATGTACGCATCGGCGATGCCCTGGAGATGCTCGACAGCGCCGAGAGTTGCGACCTGCTGTTCGTCGACCTCTACACCGACACCGGCCCGGCACCCGGGCACCTGGCCTGGAAATTCCTCGAGAACTGCCAGAAGCGCCTCAGCCCGGGCGGCTGGCTGGTGATCAACCAGTGGGGCAATGACGACGGCAAACCACTGGGCGCGGCGCTACTGCGTGGCCTGTTCCACCGCCACTACTGGGAGATTCCGGTGAAGGAGGGCAACGTCATCCTGCTGGTGCCGGCCGATCTCGACCAGCCGCTGAATTTCGATGCCCTGACCGCGCGCGCCGAGGCGCTGGCGCCGCGCCTGGGTTATTCGTTGCAGCCGCTGCTGGACGTGCTGCGCCCGGCCAGCTGAGTGGCCTTTCCCCTCTCCCCGCGGGAGAGGGGCTGGGGTGAGGAGCTCTCAGGCCCCAGGCGCCTGCAGCGACATCCGGCGAGGGTGTTACACACCTGAATCCAGGCCTGTCGTCGGTAGTTACACCGGTCTCGGCAAAAATCCTGCCATATCGTCAGCATTTTCCTGTATGATTCGCGCCCGGCCAAAACTGGCCCCGTCAATTTTTCACGAAGCTTGGCTTCGCTGCTGGTTCGCTCTGCGAACTACCCTTGACGTTTCATCCATCACGTTTTCGCAACTACCCGCTGATTGGCTGCCAGGGTGACCCAAAAGGTCCTTCACGGCGCGCGCAGCCTTTTTTGTTCCTGGGTTTTTGCGGATGCACATAGAGGCAGACCCATGACTCAGGAAACCGGCACTTTTGCCGATCTCGGCCTTCATCCCTCCATTCTCGCCGCGCTGACCGCGGTCGGATACGAAGAGCCTTCCCCCATTCAGGCCCAGGCCATCCCGATGATCCTCGCCGGTCACGACATGATCGGCCAGGCCCAGACCGGTACCGGCAAGACCGCCGCCTTCGCCCTGCCGATCCTGTCCAAGATCGACCCGGCCAAGCGCGAGCCGCAGGCCCTGATCCTGGCGCCGACCCGCGAGCTGGCCCTGCAGGTGGCGACCGCCTTCGAGACCTACTCCAAGCAGATGCCGGGCGTGAACGTCGTCGCCGTCTACGGCGGCGCGCCCATGGGCCCGCAGCTCAAGTCCCTGCGCATGGGTGCGCAGATCATCGTCGCCACTCCGGGTCGCCTGGTCGACCACCTGAGCCGCAACGATCAACTGCTGTCGACCATCCGCCACCTGGTGCTGGACGAGGCCGACGAGATGCTCAAGCTCGGCTTCATGGATGACCTGGAGGTGATCTTCCAGGCCATGCCGGCCAGCCGCCAGAGCGTACTGTTCTCCGCGACCCTGCCGCACTCGATCCGCGAGATCGCCGAGAAGCACCTGCGCGAGCCCAAGCACGTCAAGATCGCGGCCAAGACCCAGACCGTGTCGCGCATCGAGCAGGCGCATCTGATGATCCACGCCGATCAGAAGATCAACGCCGTGACCCGCCTGCTGGAAGTCGAGGATTTCGACGCGCTGATCGCCTTCGTGCGTACCAAGCAGGCCACCCTGGACCTGGCCGCCGCGCTGGAAGCCAAGGGCTACAAGGCCGCCGCGCTGAACGGCGACATCGCCCAGAACCAGCGTGAGCGCGTGATCGAGTCGCTGAAAGACGGTCGCCTGGACATCGTCGTCGCTACCGACGTGGCTGCCCGTGGTATCGACGTGCCGCGCATCACCCACGTGCTCAACGTCGACATGCCGTACGACCCGGAATCCTACGTGCACCGTATCGGCCGTACCGGCCGTGCCGGTCGCGAAGGCCGCGCCCTGCTGCTGGTGACTCCGCGCGAGCGGCGCATGCTGCAGGTGATCGAGCGCGTCACCGGGCAGAAGGTCGGTGAGGTCAAGCTGCCCAACCCGCAGCAGGTGCTGGATGCCCGCATCAAGAAGCTGACCACCAGCCTCACCCCGCTGACCATCGATGCCGAAGCCAGCCATGGCGACCTGCTCGATCGTCTGGTTGCCGACATCGGTTGCAGCCCGCGCGCCCTGGCCGCGGCCCTGCTGAAGAAGGCCACCGGTGGCCAGGCCCTGGACCTGGCCAGCGTCGAGCGCGAGCAGCCGCTGGTGCCGAGCGCCGGTCCGGCCCGCGAGCGCCGTGAGCGCGACGGCGACCGCCCGGAGCGTTCCTACGATCGCGGCGAGCGCGGTGAAGTCCGCGAGCGTCGCCCGATGGCCGCGCCGAGTGAAGGCAAGGCCCGCTGCCGTACCGCGCTGGGCGCGCGTGACGGTATCGCGGCGAAGAACCTGCTGGGCGCCATCCTCAACGAAGGCGGCCTGCAGCGCGACGCCATCGGCCGCATCCAGATCCGCGAGACCTTCAGCCTGATCGAGCTGCCGGAAGACGGCCTCGATCGCCTGCTCGGCAAGCTGAAGGACACCCGCGTTTCCGGCAAGGCCCTGAAGCTGCGTCGCTATCGCGAGGACTGAGTTCTGCCGCTGTGAGAGAGCCCCGCTTGTGCGGGGCTTTTTTATGCACGGTGCTTGTGTCGGTCGATGAGCACCGCGATGGCAGCGAGCAGGATGGCCAGGCTGTAGGCGAACAGACCGAGGTTGATGCCGAGAATCATCTTCTCCGAGCCATCGGACAGCACCATGGAGCCGTCGTAGTGGTCGCGCAGGGCGTAGGCGACGAGGAAGCCGCCGGTAACGAACAGGGTGATCAGGCTGCTCAGGCGGATCTCGCTCCTGAGCCAGACCAGCCACAGGCTGAAGGCGCCCAGGCTGCAGTTGGTGGCCAGCTGCCAGACCTCGTGCAGGCGGGCGTGGGGTGTCCAGTGCGGGTTGAACACGTGACTGGCGTTGATTTCGAAGATGGGCACCACCACGGCGTAGAAGGCGATACCGACTGTGACCAGCAGCTTGGCGAACATGGCGACGCTTCCCTATCCCTGAAGGTGCCACCACTCTAGCCAGGCATTGGGCGAAAGCCCAGTTCAGGCGCGCTTGGGTTCCATCTGCTCGCGCACGCTGCGCAGGTCGCAGGCGTCCTGGTTGAGCAGGTGGATGACGTTGAGCAGCTGCTGGCGCAGCACCTCGTCGCTGGTCCGCTCGGCGGCGCGCATCACCGTCAGGGCGGCGTCCTCGTTGTGGCTGGCGACCAGATCCAGGGTCTTGCGGAGGGTGCGTGTGGTGCGCATGTCTGACGGCCTTGCTGGAAAACTGCCGGCAGCATAGGCGAAGGCTATTTCCTTTTTATTTCAGCAGCTTGCCCGTCAGTCGAAGCGATAGACATCCATCCCCAGCGCGCCATAGGTGAAGCCGCTGTGCACCAGGCTGAAGTGCTCACCGGCCCCCAGGGCGAAGAACAGCGGCAGCAGGTGTTCGTCGCTGGGGTGGTTACGCACGGCATGCGGTGCCTGACGGCGATAGTCCAGCAGGGCGGCGCGGTCGTCCTGGCGCAGACGCTCCACCATCCAGTCGCGAAACTCGCCTGCCCAGGGTGTGATCACTTCCGTGCCGGCGCGCCAGTTCAGCTCACCCAGGTTGTGGGTGATGCTGCCGGAGCCAACCAGCAGTACGCCCTGTTCGCGCAGGCTGCGCAGGGCCTGGCCAACCCTCACTTGCAGGGCCGGGCCAGCATGGCTGGGCAGGGACAGTTGCACGACCGGAATGTCGGCATCCGGGTACATCAGCATGAGCGGTACCCAGGCACCATGGTCGCGCGGGCGCTGCTCGTCGAGTTCCGTGGGCAGTTCTGCATCAATGAGCAGCTGGCGAACCTGCTGCGCCAGTTGAGGCTCCCCTGGCGCGCGGTACTGCACGGCATACAGCTCGGCGGGAAAGCCGCCGAAGTCGTGCCAGGTGCGCGGCTGCGCGGCGTTACCGACTCTTAGTTCGTAGCTTTCCCAGTGAGCGGAAACCACCAGCACCGCGCGCGGGCGTGGCAGCGCCGCAGCCAGCAGGGCCAGGACGGGGCCGCTGGCTCCTGGCTCGAGGGCGAGCATGGGTGAACCGTGGGAAATGAACAGGCTGGGCAGCATGGCGTTCTCCGGGTGTGGGTCGCCATTGTCTTGAATTGTTCTGTTGATTAATAACTCAGTTTTTTCGGCGATAACATCTATTCAGTCGATGGTTGGCCTTCAGGGCAGGTTGTCACCGAAGGCCGTCTCTATGTTGACGCCCAGGCTGATCACGCCCAGAAACTGGCCATTCAGGGGGTCGTACAAGGGAGCGGAAGCCTTGCTCTGGAAGTTCTGGGTCGAGCCGTCGTATTGGATGTCGCTGATGTGCACGTCGCCTGGCTTCAGGCGTCTGGCTTGCTTGAAATCAAGCTCATCTCCCTGCCAATAGTCACTGGTCGTCTCACTGCTGGCCACTAGTTCCCCATTGACGGCGCTGATGAACAGTTCGTTGAACAGGGGCTGGTAAAGGTTCGCGATGCCTTTCAGCAGGCTGGATGGCTTGCTGCTCAGCACGCTGCGGATCAGAGGCTTTTCTTCCAGCAGCAGTTCGCCTCGCCATTGCTGGTCCAGTTGGTCAATGCTGTCCTGGCTATTGCCTTGCTGCTGTTTGTCTCGCAGGGCCTGAAGCAGGTCGGGATGGTAGGCCCAGCGGTCGATGTGCTGGCTGATCAGCTGACGAAGATAGGTCTGCTCTTCGTCGCTCAGAGGCGTGCCGGGCGGAGCGCAGCTCTCTACCTGTTGGTTGAATGTTTTCAGGAAGTCAGGCTGTTCGTCCAGAAAGGAGCGCGAGAAGTAGACACCCAGCGGTGAATAGCGCACGAAGCGTTGGAGTAACGGGCGCTGCCAATGCTTCTGTGGCGGCAGCCTGTTCATGACATGGCTGTCAGCCAGCAGCAGGTCGATACGTCCACGGTGTAGCAGGTCGACCAACTGCTCCAGGCGCGTGACCTTCTGCGCCACGGGAATGCCGCGGGCCTCCAGCCAGGTCAGGCTGTTGCTGCCAAGCACGCTGCCGATGCGCAGGTGGCGATCCCAGATGGGGCGGTTCAGAACATGTGGGTCCAGGGCGTACCAGTACCACTTCTCAACCAGTAATGGCGCGGAGAGTTCGGCATAGCCGTCTACCTGGCTGTCGGGCGCGGAGCTGAAGAAGCCGTCCGCAGTGCGCTGGCTCACGTTGTGCCGGGCCCGGCTCAGGGAGGTCAGCTTGATGTCATAGGGGCGTTGGAGTCGGTCGAAGATGCATTGCAGTACGTCGACGGAAAGGCCTCCCAGCTCGCCTTTCATCACGACTTGGTAGGGTTCTTCGGCACTGGTGTTGAGACGGACGGGCAGGGGATCGGCTGTTTCCGCATCGGCCCAGCTGGTCAGCAGTAGAAGGCCGATGAATAGGCGACTGGACATGAAGATCTCAAGTGCGTCGGGCTTGTCTCCAGTCTAGGCGGCGACAAACAAAAAAGGCGACCGGAAGGTCGCCTTTTCACCGAAGCCTGAGATCAGCCGCGACGACGCAGGGCCTCGATGCGGTCTTCCAGCGGCGGGTGGGTCATCAGCAGGCCGGCCAGACCGTTTTTCAGGCCACCGTTGATGCCGAAGGCGGTCATGCTGCTGGGCATGTGCACCGGCACGCCCTGTTCGGCACGCAGGCGCTCCAGGGCCGCGATCATGGCGCCGGTACCGGCCAGGCGGGCGCCGGCATCATCAGCCTTGAACTCGCGACGACGGGAGAACCACATGACGATGATGCTGGCCAGGATGCCCAGTACCAGCTCGGCGAAGATGGTCGCGACAATGTAGCCGATACCATGGCCTTCGCCCTCGTTCTTGAGGATCACGCGGTCGACGAAGTTGCCGAAGATGCGCGCGAAGAACATCACGAAGGTGTTCACCACGCCCTGGATCATGGCCAGGGTGACCATGTCGCCATTGGCGACGTGGCCGATCTCGTGAGCCAGGACGGCACGCACTTCATCGGGCGAGAAGCGTTCCAGCAGCCCCTGGCTGACCGCCACCAGGGCGTCGTTCTTGTTCCAGCCGGTGGCGAAGGCGTTGGATTCGTAGGCTGGGAAGATACCAACTTCCGGCATCTTGATGCCGGCCTCGCGGGACAGTTCCTCGACGGTCTGCAGCAGCCACTGTTCATGGCGGGTGCGCGGCTGGGTAATGATTTCGGTGCCGGTGCTCATCTTCGCCATCCACTTGGACAGGAACAGCGAAATGAAGGAGCCGACGAAGCCGAACACGGCGCAGAAAGCCAGCAGGCTGCCGTAGTTCTGGCCGGTGAAGCGATCGACCCCGAGCAGTTGCAGGGTGACGCTGGCGATCAGCAGCACCGCCAGGTTGGTGGCCAGGAACAACACGATACGCATCATGGTGGAAAGCTTCTCCTCAGGCGAGAGACGGTCTAAGTATGCGAGCTATATAAGGTTGGCCCGCCGCACCTTCAACCGAGGCACTATTTCAAACTATGTCGCTGGCCTGATTCAGAGCGCTTTCGAACAGCTGGCGAGTAAGGCGCGCGACCTTTTCGCTGTTGTGCTGGGCCAAGGCTTCGCGCAGTTGCCAGGCCAGGGTGGCGTGAACGCGGCGCACGCTGGGAGGCAGGGCGTCGCCCTGGGGCAGGGCATGGGGTATGGCGCGTGACAGGCGCAGGAAGCCCTTCTCGGTGAGCACAGCCTGGTCCAGCGCATCGTAGGCAATGGTCGACTCGAAACGCAGGTAGCCTTCCTCGGCCAGCCACAGCAGCGCACCCAGGCAGGCTTGGTGGCGCTTGCTGGGCAGGCCGAACTCGTCGGGTTCCTCGCGGCCGATCAGGTCTTCCACATACAGCGCCACCTTGCGGGGGAAGGCCTGATAGAGCAGCAGCAAGCCGCTGGCCGCATCCTTGTAGAACTCGTCGATCTGCAGATCCATGCGGCTTACTGGCGATAGGACTTGAGGAAGTTGCCGATGCGCCCGATGGCCTGCTCCAGGTCGTCGACGCGCGGCAGGGTGACCACGCGGAAGTGGTCCGGCCACGGCCAGTTGAAAGCGGTGCCCTGGACGATCAGGAGTTTCTCGGACAGCAGCAGGTCGAGGACGAACTTCTCGTCGTTGTGGATCGGGCAGACCTTGGGATCGATCTTGGGGAAGGCGTACAGCGCGCCCATCGGCTTCACGCAGCTCACCCCGGGGATGTCGTTGAGCAACTCCCAGGCGCGATTGCGTTGCTCCAGCAGGCGGCCGTTGGGCAGCACCAGGTCGTTGATGCTCTGGTAGCCGCCGAGTGCGGTCTGGATCGCGTGCTGGCTCGGCACGTTGGCGCACAGGCGCATGTTGGCCAGGATATCCAGGCCTTCGATGTAGCTCTGAGCCTTGTGCTTGGGACCGGAGATGGCGACCCAGCCGGAACGGAAGCCGGCTACGCGGTAGCTCTTGGACAGGCCGTTGAAGGTCAGGCACAGCACGTCCGGCGCCAGCGAGGCGGTGGAGATGTGCTGGGCCTCGTCGTAGAGAATCTTGTCGTAGATCTCGTCGGAAAACAGCACCAGGTTGTGCTGGCGTGCCAGTTCGACGATGCCTTCCAGCACTTCCTTGGAATACACGGCGCCGGTCGGGTTGTTCGGGTTGATCAGCACGATGGCCTTGGTGTTGCTGGTGATCTTGGCCTTCATGTCGGCGAGATCGGGGAACCAGCCGGCCTGCTCGTCGCACAGGTAGTGCACCGGCTTGCCGCCGGAGAGGGCCACCGCAGCGGTCCATAGCGGATAGTCGGGCGCTGGGATCAGTACCTCGTCACCGTTGTTGAGCAGTGCCTGCATGGCCATCACGATCAGCTCGGAGACGCCGTTGCCGAGGTAGATGTCTTCGATGCCGACGCCTTCCACCTGCTTCTGCTGGTAGTACTGCATCACCGCCTTGCGCGCACTGAACAGGCCCTTGGAGTCGCTGTAGCCCTGTGCGGTGGGCAGGTTGCGGATGACGTCCTGGAGGATTTCCTCCGGCGCCTCGAAACCGAACGGCGCCGGGTTGCCGATATTCAGCTTGAGGATGCGGTGGCCTTCCTCTTCCAGGCGTTTGGCGTGCTTGAGCACTGGCCCGCGGATGTCGTAGCAGACGTTGGCGAGCTTGTTCGATTTGCTGACCTGCATGATGCTTATGTCCCGATGCGAATCGCCGCGCTGTAATGCGGCAGCCAGACTGGCGTCCAAAGAGGGACGCATGATACGTGCGGCCAGAAGCCCGGAAAAGGGACCGGTCGGGCTTTTTTCAGCCCCTGAGGTGTGCTCCATGGAAAAGATCGATAAACCCCTGGAAGCCTGGCGCGACGAGCTTTCCGACGCCCAGTTCCATGTCTGCCGGCTGGGTGGGACCGAGCGTGCTTTCACCGGCGAATACCACGACAGCAAGGTGCCCGGCATCTACCACTGTGCCTGCTGCGGCGAAGCGCTGTTCGACTCGGACGCCAAGTACGATTCGGGCAGCGGCTGGCCCAGTTACTTCCAGCCCGTCAGTGCCGAGGTGATCGCCGAGAAGGACGATTTCAGCCACGGCATGCAGCGCATCGAGGTCAAGTGCGCCAAGTGTGATGCGCACCTGGGCCATGTCTTTCCCGACGGTCCGCGGCCGACCGGGTTGCGCTATTGCATCAACTCGGTGGCGCTGAAGCTGGTGCCGCGCTGACGACAGGGCCCGCCGCTTGGCGGGCCTGCTTTTCATGTTTTTAAATTGTATGCAATTGAATTGCTCGCTATATTCGCCGCACCTTCACTGTCAACGGAGCCGCAGGCCATGAGCGACAAGCTTTTCGATATCCCGGTCACCACCATCAAGGGCGAGCAGAAGACCCTCAAGGACTTCGGCGGCAAGGCCGTGCTGGTGGTCAACACCGCCAGCAAGTGCGGCTTCACCCCGCAGTACAAGGGCCTGGAGAACATCTGGCAGCAGTACAAGGATCAGGGCCTGGTGGTGCTGGGCTTCCCCTGCAACCAGTTCGGCAAGCAGGAGCCGGGCGACGAGGGGGCGATCAGCGAGTTCTGTGAACTGAACTTCGGCGTGACCTTCCCGCTGTTCAAGAAGATCGATGTCAACGGCAGCGATGCCCACCCGCTCTACGTGCAGCTGAAGAAGCGCGCCCCCGGCCTGCTCGGCAGCCAGGGCATCAAGTGGAACTTCACCAAGTTCCTGATCAGCGGCGACGGTGCCGAGGTCAAGCGCTTTGCCCCGACCACCAAGCCCGAAGAGCTGACCGCCGAGATCGAAGCCCTGCTGAAATGAGTGACCGCGCCCTCGAAGCGCAGCTGCTGCTGGATAACCAGCTGTGCTTCAAGCTCTACGCCGCCTCTCGGGCTGTGACCCGGGCCTACAAACCGATGCTCGACGAGCTCGGCCTGACCTATCCGCAATACCTGGTGATGCTGGTGCTGTGGGAGTGGTACGCCACGCCGCCGGCGCAGGCCACGGTCAAGGCGCTGGGTGAGCGCCTGCTGCTCGACTCCGGCACCCTGACGCCGCTGCTCAAGCGTCTGGAGCAACTGGGGCTGGTGCAGCGGCGGCGTTCCAGCAGCGACGAACGTGAGCTTTGCCTGGCGTTGACCGCCGCGGGTGAGGCGCTGCGCGACAGGGTTCTGCCGCTCAAGCAACGCCTGCTGTGCGAGAGCGGGGTCGACATGGACGAACTGGAAGGGCTGCGGCACAGCCTCGGGCAGTTGCTGGCGCGGGTTACTGCGCACTCGTGAGCGGTAGCCAGCTGTCCAGCAGCGCGGACAGGTCTTCCCGGCGGAAGGGTTTGGCCAGGTAGTCGTTCATGCCGGCGGCCTGGCAGCGCTCGCGTTCGTCCGGCAGGGCATTGGCGGTCAGGGCGATGATCGGCAGGTTGGGCCAGCGGCCGCTCTGGCGGATGCGTCGGGTCGCCTCGTAGCCATCCATGACCGGCATGTTGCAATCCATCAGCACCAGGTCCACCGGCTGCTGCTCCAGATAGGCGATAGCCTCGCCACCGTGACCGGCGACAGCCACCTGGCAGCCCAGCTTGGTCAGCATGCCCTTGGCGACCATCTGATTGACCTGATTGTCTTCCACCAGCAGCACGCGGGCCTGGTGTGACCTCGGTGTTGCGCTGCTGGCTGGCTCCACGTTGGGTTCGCGCTGCGGCGCCAGCAGGCGCTGCAGGGCCTGGTGCAGGGCCGTGCGCCCGAGCGGGCGGGGCAGTTGCTCGAACGGTGCCAGGGTGGCGATTTGCTCGCTGGCAATGAAGGTGCCATAGGGCGATACCAGCAGCAGCGGCGCGCTCAGGCGCTGACGCAGCGGCAGCAGGCTGTCGGGCGCTGCGCAGATCAGCAGATCGGTGGATTCTGCAGTGACCTCGTCGATGCTGTTCACCCGCCGGTAGTGCACGCCCCAGTTGGGCAGCCAGCTGGCGAGCAGTTCGGCCAGGCCGCTGTCGGCGGCGCACAGCGCCACTATCCGGCCCGGCAGCTGCGGCCAGCTGAGTGCGGGCGTGTGGCCGCGCAGCGGCAGGATGGCGCTGAACTGGCTGCCGATGCCCTCCCGGGAGGTCAGCAGTAACTCCCCCTGCATGGCTTCGCACAGGCGCCTGGTCAGTGCCAGACCCAGTCCGGTGCCGCCAAACTGCCGGGTGATACCCGCGCCAGCCTGGGTGAAGGGCTGGAAGATGCGCTGCTGTGCGTCTTCGGGGATGCCGATGCCGGTGTCATTGACCTGGATGCGTACGCCACTGCTGTCGAGCGCGATGCGCAGGTCGACGCGTCCGCGCCGCGTGAACTTCAGGGCGTTGGACAGCAGGTTGCTGATCACCTGGCGCACGCGGGTCGGGTCGCCGAGCAGTTGCGCCGGCAATTGCGGGTCGATCAGGCAGGTCAGTTCGACCCCGGGAGCGGTGTTCTGCGAGAGCAGGCTGGCGGTTTCCTCCGCCAGGGCACCGAGGTCGAAGGGGATGCTTTCCAGTTCCAGCTGTCCGGCCTCGAACTTGGACAGATCGAGGATGTCATTGAGCAGGTCGACCAGCACCTTGCCGGAGTCATGGGCGATCAGCAGCTGCTGGCGTTGCTCATGGTTCAGGCTGCCGTCCAGGGCCAGCGCCAGCATGCCGAGCATGCCGTTGAGCGGGGTGCGAATCTCGTGGCTCATGTTGGCCAGGAAGGCGGCGCGGGCCTGGGCCATCTCCAGGGCGGTACTGCGGGCCTGCTCGAGGTCGCGGTTGGACTGGGTCAGGCGCGCGTTGGTCGCTTTCAGCTCGGCGGTGCGGGCCGAGACGATGTTCTCCAGTTCGCCCAGGTACTGGGTCAGGCGGTCCTCGGCCTCGCGGCGCTGGCTGATCTCCTGGTGGATATTGGTCAGCTGCTGGTTGGTCACCGCGACCAGGATGCCCACTTCGTCGCGCTCGTGGCCGCTGGGGCAGGGTACGGGGGAGAAGTCGCGGCGCGGATCGCGGTCGCTGAGGGCGCGTATCACTCCGACCAGGGGTTTGGTCAGCATCGCATAGAACAGCACCAGCAGGATCAGCGACAGCAGCAGGCTGCGGGCGAAGCCGGTGAGCAGGGTGAGCAGGGCGCGGCGCAGGAAGTGGCTGCCGAAGGCGTAAGTGTCGACCTCCAGGCGCAGCACGCCGAGGGGTTCCGTAGCGGAGTGGCTGACGAACAGCGGGTCTTCGAACTGGCGCCGCTCGCCGAACAGGAAGTCGCTGAAGACCCGATAGCCGCTCTGTGCCGGCGGACGCTCCACCGAGGCCAGCACCAGGCCGCTGTTGTCGACGATCTCCGCCCGCATCACCGCCGGTGAGCGCAGCAGGCCGAGGACCAGCTCCTGGGCCAGTTCGGCGTCGATGTTGTAGGAGATGCGCGCGGCTGGGTTGTGGCTGATTTCCAGCAGGGAATGGATTTCGCGGTCGATGGAAGCGTCTTCGCTGGCATAATCCAGGCTGATCTGGATCAGGCTCAGCAGGGTCCCCAGGATGAAGGCCACCAGCACCGTCAGCTTGGCCTGCTTGAACGACAGGCGGTGGGTGAGAGAGATATCCATCGGCGGGGTGGTTTGCGTCCTGGGTTGCGGGCCCTGCCAAGCATAGCCCATAGCACTGGATCACCGGCAGTAGCGGATATGAGGAGTAAGTCGTGGATTCCCTTTTGAACAGCTTTCTGCAGCGTGCCGACGCGGTGCTGCAACGGCTCGAGCCTTTGTTGCCGGCGGAGCGCGTGACACTGGACTGGCAGACGGTGATCGCTGCGCGCTGGCAGCGCGAGGGGCGCACGGGCTATCTGCAGCCGCTGCGCGTGAGTCTGGACCTGAGCCTCGACGACCTGGTCGGGGTGGATACCCAGCGTGAGCAGCTGTCGCGCAATACCCAGCAGTTCGTCGCCGGCCTGCCGGCCAACCATGCGCTGCTCTGGGGCGCGCGTGGCACCGGCAAGTCCTCGCTGGTGCGCGCGCTGCTGGCTGCGCATGCGGACGCCGGGCTACGCCTGATCGAGATCGAACGTGACCATCTGGCCGACCTGCCCCGGGTGGTGGAGGCCCTGGCCGGCCTGCCGCAGCGTTTCGTGCTGTTCTGCGACGATCTCTCGTTCGAATCCGGCGAGGGTGATTACCGGGTGCTCAAGAGCGTGCTGGACGGCTCGCTGGAGCGGGCGCCGGACAATGTGCTGCTGTACGCCACCTCCAACCGCCGCCACCTGGTTCCGGAGAAAGAGAGCGATAACGACAACTGGCAGCGCGTCGAGGGTGAGCTGCACCCGAGCGAGGCGGTGGAGGACAAGATCGCCCTGTCCGATCGCTTCGGCCTGTGGATCTCCTTCTATCCCTTCACCCAGGACCACTTCCTCGCCGTGGTGCGCCACTGGATCACCAGCCTGGCAGAGCCGGCCGGGTTGCAGTGGAACTGGAGTCACGAGCTCGAGATTCTCGCGATTCGCTGGGCGCTGGGGCGCGGCAATCGCAACGGACGTTGCGCCTACCAGTTTGCGCGCAGCTGGGTGGGTCAGCGTTTGCTGGAGGTGCAGCCATGATCTATCTGCAGCAAGCCGGGCAGGGGCGTGAGGGCTATGAGCTGATGGCTGCGCAACTGGAGGCGCTGCTGGCCGATGAGCGCGACTTCGTGGCCAATGCTGCGCAGTTCTCCGCTTTCCTGTTTCATGAGCTGGACGATCTCAACTGGGCTGGCTTCTACCTCAACAAGGGCGAACAGCTGGTGCTGGGGCCGTTTCAGGGCAAGGTCGCCTGTGTGCGGATTCCCTTCGGTCGGGGCGTATGTGGCGCTGCGGCGAGCAGCCGGCAGAGCCAGCGGGTCGACGATGTGCATGCCTTTCCGGGGCATATCGCCTGCGACAGCGCATCGAACAGCGAACTGGTGGTGCCACTGGTCAAGGATGGGCGCCTGATCGGGGTGCTGGACCTGGACAGCCCGAGCGCCGCGCGCTTCAGTCCCGATGATCAGGCCGGCGTCGAGCGGCTGGCGGCGATCTTTCTGCGCCTGACCGACTGCTGAGCATGAAAAAGCCCGGCTCATGCCGGGCTTTTGGTGGGTGGTCAGGCTTTGCCGCTGACCTTGGAGACCACCTTGAGTTCGCCGGGTAGCAAGCTCTGCACCGAGTCGCGCGCCTGGATGCGTCGGAAGTGCGCAGCCAGCCCGGGCCAGCGTGCCTCGTCCGCCAGCTCGCCGCCATGCGCCATGTTCTGCAGCTGGCAGTAGATCGCCAGATCGGCTTGGCTGAGCGTGTCGTTGACGAAGTAATCGGCAGTGCCCAGGGTCTGTTCGAGATAATCGAAATGCCTGGGCAGCTTGTCATTCAGGGCGGCCTGTACGGCCTCTTCGTCGCAGCTCTGGCCCAGCATGGGCTTGAGCAGACGGTTGCGGAACACCGCGAAGGTGCACAGTGGCGCCAGCTCGTAATCGGCGTACTTCTCCAGCCAGCGTATGCGTGCCGCCTGCACGGGGGACTGGCCGAACAGACGCAGGCTGTCGGGATACTGTTCTTCCAGGTACTGGCAGATCACGCTGGAGTCGGCCAGGGTCAGGTCGCCATCACGGAGGGCTGGAATGCGGCCCAGCGGGTTGAGCTCGCGATACCAGTCGGGCTGGCCGAAGGGGGTGATGATCTCCAGTTGGTAGTCCAGGCCCTTTTCCTGCAGACACAGGCGCAGCTTGCGCACGAACGGCGACAGCGGGGCACCGTAGACGATCCGGCTCATTGAGGTTCCTCGGCAGAGAATCAGTCGTAGATGTTCTTCTTCTTCCAGTCCTCTTCACCGAGCGTTTTCAGGCCCTCGGTGAGTTCGCTGGGCTCGTGTTCGGCCGGTTTGGCTTTTTCCAGAACTACTGCGTTGGCGCGCGCCAGCAAATCCTCCAGCTGTTTGAGCTGGGTCTTGTAGCGCTCGGGGTCGGGCTGCTTGCGCAGGTACTGCACGCCGCGCTCGTAGGCCAGCCGAGCCTGACCGGGGTGGCCCTGCTGCATGGATTGCTGGCCAAGGTTGCTGAAGAACTCGAAGTGCAGCTGTACCAGGAGATGACGCAACTCACCCAGCCAGCGCTTGGCCTCGTTGGCCGGCAGAACGCCATCCTGCGCGGCGCGGTTGATCTGGCCGTGGAGGTTCTCCAGCAGGAAGCGAATATCTTTCGCCTTGGCTTCAGTCAGGATCGGCTGAGGCGGATTGCGTACCGGGGCACTGTCGCCCTTGGCGATCAGCTCGCGCAGTTCGCTCAGGCGGCCCATCAGGTTGATGTTCTGCTTGTCCAGGGCCAGCAGGCGTTCGCCGTAGTGCAGTTCGAAACGGCTGAGCAGCACCTTGAGCGCGGGGCTCATCAGCTGCCCGGGCATGTTCTCCGACACGTCACGGCTGCGGCGCACCCGGTCATTCAAATCCGCCTTGAGCCGGGCTTTCTCCAGTTTGCTGTTCTCGACCATATGGTTGATATAGCCAATGACGAACAGCACCACTATGCCAGCGATAATCAGAGCGGTGATGACGAGTGGGGACACCGTGAAAACTCCCGAGGCGCTTCTTGATGTGCCGAGTGTAGTGCCTTCGCCATTGGGCTGATAGCGCTGGATCAATTTATGAATCGAAGTCTTTGATTTAAAAAAAGTTTTGAATGAGGCTTGACGCTCTTCGGTCGGCTCCCTAGAATGCGCGCCACTTCAAGCGATGACGGCAACGGATTCGCAAGAAGCCGGAAAGCTGTTGTAAGCTCCGGGCCACGTCCCCTTCGTCTAGTGGCCTAGGACACCGCCCTTTCACGGCGGTAACAGGGGTTCGAGTCCCCTAGGGGACGCCATTGCGGGAATAGCTCAGTTGGTAGAGCACGACCTTGCCAAGGTCGGGGTCGCGAGTTCGAGTCTCGTTTCCCGCTCCAAATTCTCGAAGTCTCACACCGGTGAGGTTTCGGATAAAGTCCAGGGTGTGGCAACACAGTCTGGCAATTCGGGAAGCTGTTATAAGCTCCTGGCCACGTCCCCTTCGTCTAGTGGCCTAGGACACCGCCCTTTCACGGCGGTAACAGGGGTTCGAGTCCCCTAGGGGACGCCATGCGGGAATAGCTCAGTTGGTAGAGCACGACCTTGCCAAGGTCGGGGTCGCGAGTTCGAGTCTCGTTTCCCGCTCCAAATTCACGAAACGCCACCCACTCGGGTGGCGTTTTCGTTTGTGCCGTAAGGCCATGAAAAAAGCCCCGCATCAGCGGGGCTTTTTCGTTTCAGTGCTGGGCGCTGTCGTCGGGCAGGGCCAGCAGCTGTTTTTCCCGGTTCCAGTCGAACGGCTCGTCGTTCTCCTCGGCCTCGAAGCGGCGCTCGTCGAGGCGCTGGTAGAGGGCGATTTCCTCATCCGGCATGAAGTGCAGGCAGTCGCCGCCGAAGAACCACAGCAGATCGCGCGGCACCAGATGGGCGATCTGCGGGTAGCGATGGAACACCTGGCTGATGATGTCCTGGCCCAGGTACTGGCTGCTCTCTGGATCGCTGGGCAGCTGCGCGACCAGCTCGTCGAAACGTTCGAGGAACAGCGCGTGGCTGTCGTCCTCCACCTGTTCGGCTTCGCCCAGGGCGACCAGGATGCCGCGCAGATGGGCGAGCAGGGCGAGATGATGGTCGAGGTAGTGGGTAGCCATGGTGCGAGTCCTGATAACATGAGCGGACGCGGATTATAGAGAGGCACACCGCGCGGCGACAGGGCCGCCATGCTTGGCCGGATTGCCGCTTTCGGCGCAGGGTGGCGCCGTTAGACTGGGGCAAACAGGGAGACATGCATGCACGCCAGCCTCAGCCCCGCCCGCTTCATCGACAGCGATCACCCGCTGGTCGTCGACTTCGCCGAGCGCTGGCGCGGTGCCAGCCGCGACCCACGCGAACAGGCGGTCAACCTGTATAGGGCGGTGCGCGACGAGATCCGCTACAACCCCTACGCGTTCAGCGCCGACCACCAGACGCTCAAAGCCAGCCACGCGCTGGCAGCGGGGGAGTCCTACTGCGTGCCCAAGGCCCTGCTGCTGGCGGCCTGCGCGCGGCACTGCGGGATTCCCGCGCGCATCGGCCTGGCCGACGTGCGCAATCACCTGTCCACCCCGCGCCTGATCGAGATGCTGCGCAGCGAAGTGTTCGCCATGCATGGCTACACCGAGCTGTTCCTCGAGGGACGCTGGGTCAAGGCCACGCCGGCCTTCAACCTGGCGCTATGTCGCCTGTTCAAGGTAGCGCCGCTGGAGTTCGACGGGCGCACGGACAGCGTGTTCCACCCCTTCAATGCCGAGGGCGAGCGCTACATGGAGTATCTGGTCGACCACGGCCAGTTCGACGATCTGCCGGTGGAGCTGTTCTTCGCTCACCTGCGCCAGTGCTACCCGCACCTGTTCGCGGTGGATTCGGCCTTCCTGCGCGGCGACCTGCAGGCCGAAGTCGCCGCCATGAAGCGCGTCGATAGCTGACATCAGTCCGGCGGGCTTCTTTTCGCGGCGCCGCGCGGGCAGGCTAGCCTGTAACCAGAGGTTGCAAATAGCCGCGCGCGACCTTATCTAAGCCATTCCCTTGCCGAAGTAAGCGCACACCATGACCTCCGCTCTGTCCATCCGGCAGCTGACCAAGACCTACGCCAACGGCTTCCAGGCCCTCAAGGGCATCGACCTGGAGGTGGAAGAGGGCGACTTCTTCGCCCTGCTGGGCCCCAACGGCGCCGGCAAGTCCACCACCATCGGCATCCTCTCCACCCTGGTGAACAAGAGCGGCGGCACGGTCGAGGTGTTCGGCCATGACCTCGATCGCGATCCTTCCGGCCTCAAGCGCTGCCTCGGCGTGGTGCCGCAGGAGTTCAACTTCAACCAGTTCGAGAAGTGCTTCGACATCCTCACCACCCAGGCCGGCTACTACGGCATCCCGCTCAAGCTGGCCAAGGAGCGTGCCGAGCAGTACCTGACCCAGCTCGGCCTGTGGGACAAGCGCAATAACGCCTCGCGCGAGCTGTCCGGCGGCATGAAGCGCCGTCTGATGATCGCCCGCGCGCTGATCCACCAGCCGCGCCTGCTGATCCTCGATGAGCCGACCGCCGGCGTCGACATCGAGCTGCGCCGCTCGATGTGGAGCTTCCTCACCGAGCTGAACCAGCAGGGCATCACCATCATCCTCACCACCCACTACCTGGAAGAGGCCGAGCAGCTCTGCCGCAACATCGGCATCATCGACCACGGCCGCATCGTCGAGCGCTCCAGCATGAAGGACCTGCTGAAGACGCTGCACGTGGAAACCTTCCTGCTCGACCTCAAGGAAGCGACGCTGGTCATGCCGCAGCTGAGTGGCTACCCGGCGCAGCTGGTCGACGACCACACCCTGGAAGTGCAGGTGGAGAAGAGCCAGGGCATCAACGACCTGTTCCGCCAACTGGCCGCGCAGAAGGTCGAGGTGCTGAGCCTGCGCAACAAGAGCAACCGCCTGGAGGAGCTGTTCGTCTCCCTGGTCGAGAAGAACCTGGAAAAGGTGGCCAAATGAGCCCGGAACTCGCCTCCAACTGGGTCGCCCTGCAGACCATCGTGCGCCGCGAAGTGCGCCGCTTCATGCGTATCTGGGCGCAGACCCTGCTGCCGCCGGCCATCACCATGGCCCTGTACTTCGTGATCTTCGGCCGCCTGATCGGCAGCCAGGTCGGCGGCGTGGGTCAGTACTCCTACATGGAGTTCATCGTGCCCGGCCTGATCATGATGTCGGTGATCACCAACTCCTACAGCAACGTGGTGTCGAGCTTCTTCTCCAGCAAGTTCCAGCGCAACGTCGAGGAGCTGCTGGTGTCGCCGGTATCGCCGCACACCATCCTGATCGGCTACACCATTGGCGGCGCCCTGCGCGGCCTGGCAGTGGCCTTCATCGTCACCCTGCTGTCGCTGTTCTTTACCCAGCTGCAGGTGCACCACCTGGGCGTGACGGTGCTGGTGATCCTGCTCACCGCCATCACCTTCTCCCTGGGTGGCTTCATCAACGCGGTGTATGCGCGCAACTTCGACGATATCTCGATCATCCCGACCTTCGTGCTGACGCCGTTGACCTACCTGGGCGGGGTGTTCTACTCGATCAGCCTGCTGCCCGAGTTCTGGCAGACGGTGTCGCTGGCCAACCCCATCCTGCACATGGTCAACGCCTTCCGCTACGGCATCCTCGGGGTGTCCGACATCAACATCGGCATCGCCATCGGCATGATGCTGCTGGCCAGCACAGTGCTCTACATCGTCTGCATTCGCCTGCTGAAGAGCGGCCGAGGCATGCGCCAGTAAGCATCGCGTAACATTTGCGGCGGTCGGCAAGCCCACCCGGCATCGGTAGACTCGACCACTTGGACAACAAGAGGTCGCTCGATGACTACCCGCCGCCGTCACGCTCTGTTCATCGCTTCCCTGCTCGCCATCGCCGCGCCGGCGGCCCTGGCCGAGCGACCTCCGCGGGTGGAAGTGGTGCAGCCCGAGCGGGCGCTGGTGCGCGACGAACTGGTGACTTTCGGTTCGCTGCGTTCGGACGAGTCGACCATGATCCGTCCGGAAGTCGACGGCCGCGTCGCCAGCCTGCAGTTCCGCGAGGGCCAGGCGGTCAAGGCCGGCGAGCTGCTGGTCAGCCTGGATGACGCCATCGCCCGCGCCGAGCTGGCCCAGGCCCGCGCCAACCTGGACCTGGCCGAGAAGAGCTTCGAGCGCACGCAGATGCTGTTCAAGCGCGGCGCCAGCAATGCGCAGACCCTCGACGAGGCGCAGTCGCAGCTGCAGGCGGCGCGCGCCAGCCTGGCCCTGGCGCAGGCACGCCTGGACAAGACGCAAATTCGCGCGCCCTACGATGGCGTGCTCGGCCTGCGCCTGGTCAGCGCCGGCGACTACCTCAGCGCCGGCGACGATATCGTCAACCTGGAAGTGCTCGACCCGCTCAAGGTGGACTTCCGCATCCCGCAGAAAGCGGTCAGCCAGGTGCGCCTGGGCCAGGCCATCGAGCTGAGCCTGGACGCCTATCCCGGCGAGCGTTTCCGTGGCGAGATCATCGCCCTCAACCCGCGTCTGGACGAAGTCGGCCGCAGCCAGGCGCTACGCGCGCAGGTAGCCAATGCCGATCAGCGCCTCAAGCCCGGGCAGTTCGTCAAAGTGTCAGTGATCCTCGCCGAGCGTCCGCAGGCCCTGCTGATTCCGGAAGAGGCGGTGATGCCGCTGGGCCAGCAGCTGTTCGTCAACCTGGTGGTGGATGGCAAGGTCGAACGCCGGCAGATCCGCCTGGGCCAGCGCCAGCGCGGCAAGGCCGAGGTGGTCGAGGGCCTGGACGGCAGCGAAACGCTGATCAGCGCCGGCTGGCAGAAGGTCGCGCCGGGTCGCGAGGTGCGCAGCGTGGCGCGGGGTGAGGCGCAATGACCCTGTCCGATGTCTGCATCCGCCGGCCGGTGTTCGCCACCGTGCTGTCGCTGATCATCGTGCTGCTCGGCCTGCTGGCCTACCAGCGTCTGCCGGTGCGCGAATACCCCAACATTGACGTGCCGATCGTCACGGTCAACGTCATGTACCCCGGCGCCAGCCCGGAGATCATGGAATCGCAGGTCGCCCAGCCGGTCGAGGATGTGCTCTCGGGCATCGAGGGGCTGGATTTCGTCAGCTCCATCAGCCGCTCGGAAAACACTCAGATCACCGCGCAGTTCCGCCTCGGCACCGACTCCGACGAGGCGGCCAACGACGTGCGCGACCGCCTGGGCCGGGTGCGCAGCCTGCTGCCGGGCGAGATCGACGAGCCCATGGTGCAGAAGGTCGAGGCCGACGCCCAGCCGGTGATCTGGCTGGCCTTCTACAGCGAGCGCTTCTCCGCCATGGAGATCACCGACGTGATCGAGCGGGTGGTGCAGGATCGCCTGCAGACCATTCCCGGCGTGTCCGAGGTGCTGATCCGTGGGGCGCGTACCTATGCCATGCGCATCTGGCTCGATCCGGAGAAGCTGGCCGCCCACGACCTCACCGTGCAGGACGTGGAGGACGCCCTGCGCCGGCAGAACGTGGAGATTCCCGCCGGGCGCATCGAGTCGGTGCAGCGCGAGTTCTCCGTGCTGGCCGAGACCGACCTGCAGACCCCCGAGCAATTCAACCAGCTGATCCTCGACGACTCGCGCGGCTACCTGCTGCGCCTGGCCGACGTCGGCCACGCCGAGATCGGCGCCGCCGACGAGCGCACCCTGGCGCGCTTCAACGGTCGCTCGGCGGTGGCCGTGGGGATGATCAAGCAGGCCACGGCCAACCCGCTGGACATCTCCGATGGCCTGGAGCAGGCGCTGCCCAGCCTGCGCAAGCTGCTGCCCGAAGGCATGGAGATGCAGGTGTCGAACGACAACTCGCAGTTCATCCGCGAGTCGATCGACAACGTCTACACCACCATCTGGGAAGCGGTGCTGCTGGTCATCCTGATCATCTTCCTGTTCCTCCGCTCGCTGCGCGCCACCCTGATCCCGCTGGTGACCATCCCGGTGTCGCTGATCGGCGCCTGCGCGCTGATGGCGCTGATGGGCTTCTCCATCAACACCCTGACCCTGCTGGCCATGGTGCTGGCCATCGGCCTGGTGGTGGACGACGCCATCGTGGTGCTGGAGAACATCCACCGGCACATCGAACAGGGCATGCGCCCACTGCAGGCGGCCTTTGTCGGCAGCCGCGAGATCGCCTTCCCGGTGATCGCCATGACCCTGACCCTGGCCGCGGTGTACGCGCCGATCGGCTTTATGCAGGGCACGACGGGAAAACTCTTCACCGAATTCGCCTGGACCCTGGCCGGCGCCGTGCTGGTGTCCGGCTTCGTCGCCCTGACCCTGTCGCCGATGATGTGCGCCTACCTGCTCAGGGCCCATTCGCCGCAGCAGCGCCACAGTCGCCTGTACAACGTCATCGAGCGCGGCCTGGAGGGGCTGAACCAGGGCTATGGGCGCCTGCTGCAGCGGGTGCTGCGCGCCTGGTGGCTGGTGCTGGTGGTGCTGGCGGCGATGCTCGCCCTGTGCGCCTGGCTGTTCCTCGGCCTGCGCAGCGAGCTGGCGCCGACCGAGGACACCGGCACCATCGTCGGCTCGATCAACGGCCCGGACGGCGCCACCCTCGGCTACACCAGCCGCTACGCCAGGCAGCTGGAGGAGGCCTACGCTTCCATCCCCGAGGCCAACCGCTACATGGTCATCGTCGGCTTCCCCACGGTGGCCCAGGGCCTGTCGTTCATGAAGCTGGAGGACTGGGACGAGCGTGAGCGCAGCCAGTTCGAGATCCGCGACGAGCTGCTGCCCAAGCTGCAGGACATTCCCGGCGTGCGCGCCTTCCCGATCAACCGGCCGCCGCTGGGGCAGAGCGCGCGCAACCAGCCGGTCAACTTCGTGATCCGCTCCTCGCTGGAATACGCCGAGCTGCAGCCCTACGTCGAGCAGCTGCTGGCCGAGGTGCGCGACTACCCTGGCCTGGAGAGCCTGGACAGCGACCTCAAGCTCAACACGCCGCAACTCAAGGTCACGGTCAACCGCGAGCAGGCGGTGGCGGTGGGTACCGACGTGGCCACCATCGGCCGCAGCCTGGAGAGCCTGTTCGGCAGCCGCCAGGTGACCCGCTTCAAGCAGAACGGCGAGCAGTACGACGTGCTGGTGCAGCTGCAGGACGTCGACCGCAGCAACCCCGACGACCTCAACCGTGTCTACGTGCGCGGCCGCGACGGCAGCATGGTGCAGCTGTCCAACCTGATCGAGGTGCGCGAGACCGTGGCGCCGCGCGAGCTCAACCACTTCAACCAGCTGCGCGCGGTAACGGTCACCGCCAACGTCGGCTCCGGCTACACCCTGGGCCAGGCGCTGGATCACCTGGAGGAGAGGGCAAGGGCGATCTTCCCGCCCGACACCCAGTTCGACTACACCGGCACCTCGCGCGACTTCAAGGAGTCCGAGAGCGGGGTGGCGCTGATCTTCGTGCTGGCCCTGGTGTTCATCTTCCTGGTGCTGGCGGCGCAGTTCGAGAGCTTCCTCGATCCGCTGATCATCCTCTTCAGCGTGCCGCTGTCGATGGCCGGCGCGCTGCTGGCGCTGACCCTGTTCGGCGGCACCCTGAACATCTACTCGCAAGTTGGCCTGGTGACCCTGATCGGGCTGATCACCAAACACGGCATCCTGATCGTCGAGTTCGCCAACCACCTGTTGCGCGAAGGCCGCGAGCTGCGCGAAGCGGTGCTGGAGGCGGCGCTGCAGCGCCTGCGGCCGATCCTGATGACCACCGGGGCGATGGTCCTCGGTGCGGTGCCCCTGGCCATCGCCAGCGGCGCCGGCGCCGAGAGCCGCCAGCAGATCGGCATGGTCATCGTCGGTGGCCTGCTGGTCGGTACCTTCTTCACCCTGTTCGTGGTGCCGACGCTGTATATGCTGCTGCGCCGCTGGCGGCCGATTAAGGTGGAGCAGGGCGAGGTCGGGTTGGCTTAGGGTGTTTGCAGGGTATGTGGTTGGCTGTTGTCGGCCAGAAGCGGACACTCCTCATTTCGAGCAAGCCAGCATTTGCTTGCTAGCCTCCCCCAGGTCGAGCGGAACGCATCGACTATGCCAGTACTCTAGACCTATCACATTCGTCCATCAGAGCCATTACCGTACAGAGGTTTCTTCTCTACCACTGATCTCCATGCCGCACGCACTGGGTACTGAACAGCCTTATCCGCAAGGCGTGCCTGAGCGTGTGAGATGAGTGTTTGAGGGCTAACAAGATTCGTTACAGCTGGATCATCGGGGAGGCAGTAGCTCTGACCACCATTGGAGCTGAAGGCATGCTTCAGAAAGTGCAATGCGAATTCATCTAGGGTCGGGTCTTGCCGCTTGAGTGCTGCGAACATTTTCTTAGCTAACCCGGGCGCCGCTCGCATGATCGTCCATAGAATTCTAGATGGATCATATTTGGACCAGAGCGAGCCATCCTCCGCTGAGCTGATGGCGTTCTTAGCGAATGCTTCAGCTGCAGCATTTTGCGTTCGAGGATTGCATACGAGCTTATGGTTCTCTTTTGGCTTGAAGAGACCTCGTTCTACGACAAGTGCGGCCATCGATAGAGAAGCTGGATCTGCACTAATAGAGTGGGCTATCTCATCGGCATCTTGGCCGGATTTGGTGATGAGATTTTCGATGGCCGACATCGCGAGCGCATCAGCTGAGACGGTGAAGAAGCCACGCGAATCGCTCGAATGAGAGATCGGCGGTTTATCTAGGAGTCGGCCAACCGCTAGGCAGAGGTCTTTCAGGTCGGCCACTTCTTCTGGCGTGGTCGATTCTGCAATGTCGCCTAACAGGTCGAGGAAACCTAAGTAATTCTCCCTCGAGAGTTTTGCCTCAATGTCCCTTCGTAAACTCGGCTTCATAACGTATTGCCTGGCATCCACCAAGCTCACATCTGTGGCTCCAATGGCCATGCTTAGGGCAATGTTTAGACGGCTTGGTGCTGCTAAGTGACCTTCGATATCAATGGAGCGTGAAAATCCAAAGCTGCCGCTGGCCTCCGCTACTGCAGGAAAAAGATGATGCACGAGCTTACGAACTGCATCCGGGTTTGGGCACTGAGAAAAGAGGCGGTTCGCCTTCTTTCGATACTCCTCTTCCAGCTCTTTAGTGTTTGTTGCCCCCATGATGGAGGGGTGTCTAGCAGTGAAGAAGTCTGGGTCCTTCCGTAAAGCACTATATACATGAGGCGCCCGGACCATCAGACAAGCCAAACCTAGAATGTCGGCTAGAACGATCTCACCACGTAGCCCCGGTTCTATGACACTCAAGGTGTTCATCACTCGTGTCACGTCGCGTGGGTGTTCTAGCAACTCGCGGAGACCCGAGAAATATAGGGTTTGAAGGCGGCTTTCCTGCTTCTCAAAGTACTCCGCAGTCACGTCGTCAGGAAGCGCCGCCAAAGCACCGTTCAGAAGCTGGAGACGAGCGTGCGCAGAGATAGCGGGCACAGGAAGGCGAACCTGGACAATCTTGTCGAGGTAGTGAGCTGCTTGCGGGACTGTCGCGGCCTTTAAGGCACGACATACATAGTCTGGATCCCAGGCCACTACGTAACCGACGTTGGGTAATTGACCCACTGCCTTGATGATTCGAACCATTTCAAATACTTCGGTCGGAAACAGCCGATCTACGTCATCAATAAACACGTAGATCTTCTTGCCTAATTTTCGCAGGGCCTTCTCAAGTCGCTCTTTCTGTCCCTCAATGTCCTGTACTTTTTCTTCAGCAATTCCGCCAACAGCTTTCCCTCCTGCTTCCATTACCCCCTTAACGAGCGAGGCCCACGGCTCTGCGCCTGGAACCCACTTCACGAGGTCAAAGACGTTGGCGTAGTTGAGCAGTGCTGCGGATGCTTTTTGAGCTTTCCCTGCATGATCCTGTACGTTGATTGCTGCCGCGATGGCATTCAGGAACTGACGAAGGAGTGCATCGCGATCACCGACCAGCCAGGGATTGAAGTTGGCTATGATCGGTGGCTTACGTTCATCATCCTGGACAATCAGTTGCTCCATCATTGCAAGCACTGAAGACTTTCCACTCCCCCATGGCCCTTCAATTGATATGACGAACCCGGCCGTAGACGAAACCCTCTGCAAGGCCTTCACTGCGGCATCAGCGAACCCCTGTCGCTGGAGTTTGTCATGATCAAGAGCGTTGGACTTCGACAGAGGCTGGTCTGAGTCAATGAACGGAAGGTCTTTTTTCATAGCTGGATAGCATCCGATGCAAGGGTGGCTCTAGCGCGACGACAGGAGCAGCGGTGGATCTGATCGTAGGAGCAGCAACATCAGAATCAGAAGGATCTAACGTAAGGCTTTAGGCATGTGATGCTCAAGGTGTGGAGGATCGACCTGTAATCGGCGAGGCGTTTTGCTTTTTCCAACGAACCCGATGCAGTTAGCTATTGGCTCCAAGCTGAGGAGGAATGCGATATCTCCCAAAGTTTGAGCAAGTAGCCTGGCTATAGGCAGGGTGGAAAACACTGCGCGTTTTTCCACCCTGCGCGATCTCGGGAGCGATGTAGGGTGGACAACGTCTACTTGTCCATCCGCTTTTTCGACAAGCAGCGCTGGGTTGGAGGTTGTCTTGACGGGAGCTGTGTAGCGGCGCTTTTTGCCTATCGCCGCCACCGACTGCTTCGGATTGTTCTTGAAGGCGAGGAGAAGACCCACTCAGGCTGCGCTGCGCACAGGGGCGTCAGCCTTTTTGAGCAAGCAGTTCGCTGATCCAACGGGTCTGCTGGGTGAGCGCCTGCACCTTGTCCTCAGGTACGGCCTGCCGAGCCAGGGCGAAGTGGGTCAGGGTTCGTTGCTTCAGATGCAATAGGCGCTGCCATTTGGCCAGAAAGGCTGGGCTGCGCTCCTGTAATTGCAGTGGGCCGAAGTACAGTTCCTGGGTGGTATAGCGCACCGGCCCGGTGCGTTCGGCGACGATGATTTCGTAGTTGAAGCGGTTTTCCCGCAGCACTTCCTCGTGGAGGATGCGGTAGCCATTGTCCATCAGCCATTGGCGCAGGGGTTGCTCGCCGCCGTTGGGCTGCAGGATCAGGCGCTCCTCGCCAGTGAGGCGCGACTTGTCGCGGTCGAGGATGTCGCGGATCGTCTCGCCGCCCATGCCGCAGAGGCTGATGGCGCTGATTCTGTCTTCCGGCTCGATCGCCGCCAGGCCATTGGCCAGACGCACGGCGATTCGCTGGCTCAGGCCATTTTCGCGCACGGTTCGCTGCGCCGCGTGAAAGGGCGTCAACGCAACCTCGCCGGCCACCGCCGCCGCGATGACGCCGCGCGTCATCAAGGCTACGAGCAGGTAGCCGTGATCCGAGCCGATATCGGCCAGCCGCGCGCCTGCCGGGACATGCGCCGCCACGCGCTCCAGGCGCTCGGACAATCTTTGTTCGTTCAACTGCTGCCTCTGCTCACCACGATCGTCCGGCACGGCGGGCGATTCTGTCGGGCAACAGTGGGCCTGGCAAATTTCTGCGACCAATGCCCTGGCTCGGCGTGCAGGGGCGATGCATGCACATGCCTGCTCATGGGGGTGTAGCGATTGAGCCGATGCGGATTGCTTTAGCCCCACTGCCACAAGTGGGAGAGGGGAGGTACCCGGGCTCTTAGGCGGGAAACTCCAGGATAAAGCGCGTCCAGCCCTCGGCCGACTCGCAGCGAATCGCGCCACCGTGGGCCTGGACGATGGAGCGGGCGATGGCCAGGCCCAGGCCGGCATGCTCGGTGCCGCCTTCGCGGCGTGCCGGGTCGGCGCGGTAGAAGCGGTCGAACAGGCGTTCGCGAAGATCAAAGGGGATCTCGGGACCCTGGTTGGCCACTTCGATGCGCACTCCGGCACCCTGTTGCGCGCTGCTCAGGCGCAGCTCGTCGCCGCGCGGGGTGAAGCGCAGGGCGTTGTCGATCAGGTTGCTCAGGGCGCGGTGCAGCAGGGCGCGGTCGGCGCTCAGCGTGGCCTGGCCGTCGACCTGCAGCTGCACCCCGGCTTCCTCGGCCAGCGGGGTGAAGTATTCGGCCAGCGCCTTCAGTTCCCGTTCCAGGGCGAGCGTCTCGCGGCGGGTCTGCAGCAGGCCGTTGTCGGCCTTGGCCAGCAACAGCATGTCGCCGACCATCTGCGCCAGGTGCTGCAGCTCCTCCAGGTTGGAGTGCAGGGCTTCCTGGTAGTCCTCCAGGGTGCGCGGCTGGCTGAGGATGACCTGGGTCTGGGTCAGCAGGTTGGACAGCGGCGTGCGCAGCTCGTGGGCGATGTCGGCGGAGAAGGCCGAGAGGCGGGTGAAGGCGTCTTCCAGGCGGGCCAGCATGGCGTTGAACGAGGCCGCTAGCTCGCCCAGTTCGGCCGGCAGGGCGTCCGCCGGAAGGCGCGCGGTCAGCGAGCTGGCCGAAACCTGCTGGGTCACCCGGGTCATCTGGCGCAGCGGACGCAGGCCGCGGCGCGCCACCCAGGCACCGAGCAGGGCGGTGGCCAGGGCCGAGAGACCGACGCACAGCCAGATCAGCCGCTGCATCTGTTCGAGGAAATGCTGGTGGTGGGTGATGTCCAGCAGCAGGGTCAGGCGCAGGTCACCCTGCTTCGTGCTCATCACCCGGTAGGCGGTGTCCTGGTGATTCCAGTGCTGCGCGTGCGGCAGGCTGTCCGGCAGCGCGCGGCTGCTGAACCAGACCTGGCCGTCCGGCCCCTCGATGCGCAACGCCAGTTCGGGGTGGCGCTGCAGCTCCTGTTCCAGTGCCGGGCGCCGCGCCACCAGCGCCGTGGCGCTGGTCACGCCCTGCAGCAGCTCGGTGAACACCGCCAGCTTGCCCTGCAGCTGCTGCTGGTCCAGCTCGATGAAGTGCACCTCGCTGGCGCGGTTGAACAGGGCGCCGGCCAGCAGCGCGACGGCGGCGGTGCAGGCGGCGAACAGCAGGGCCAGGCGGTTGGCCAGCGACATCAGGCGCGCGCCTCCAGCACATAGCCCATGCCGCGCACGGTGTGGATCAGCGGCTGGGCGAAACCGTCGTCGACCTTGGCGCGCAGGCGGCGGATGGCCACTTCGATGACGTTGGTGTCGCTGTCGAAGTTCATGTCCCACACCTGCGAGGCAATCAGCGATTTGGGCAGGACCTCGCCCTGGCGGCGCAGCAGCAGTTCCAGCAGGGCGAACTCCTTGGCGGTCAGCTCGATGCGCTGGCCGGCGCGTTCGGCGCGGCGGCGTAGCAGGTCGAGGCTCAGGTCGGCCACCTGCAGGGTATTGTCCTGCGGTGCACCGTTGCTGCGCCGCAATAGCGTGCGCACACGAGCGAGCAGCTCGGTGAAGGCAAAGGGTTTGACCAGGTAGTCGTCGGCGCCGGCCTCCAGGCCGCGTACGCGGTCCTCGACTGCGTCCCTGGCAGTAAGGAACAGCACCGGCACCTCCAGCCCGGCGCCGCGCACGCTGCGCAGGATCTGCCAGCCGTCGCGGCCGGGCAGCATCACGTCGAGGATCAACAGATCGTGCTCGCCGGACAGCGCCAGCTGCTCGCCGCTGACGCCATCGCCGGCCAGCTCCACGGCGAAGCCGGCCTCGGCCAGGCCCTGGCGCAGGTACTGGCCGGTCTTGGGTTCGTCTTCGACGATCAGCAGCTTCATCGGGGCATTCGCAAGGTAGGGGCGTTGCCGGCTTTATACGCCAGGCGCCGGGCTGAATGAACCCAGCTGACAAAGTTGTAATCTTCGCGTCAGCTTGGCGCCAGTTGCTGCGGCCTAGAGTGGGGCATCGTCCATCCCCGGAGCCTCACTCATGTCCGTACGTCTTGTTCTGCCGCTGCTCTGTGCCCTCAGCCTGCCGGCGCTGGCCGACCAGAGCCATCACGCCTTCGGCAAGCCGGCCAAGGCCGCCGATGCCGATCGCACCGTCGAGATCACTCTGGGCGACATGTACTACGAACCGGACTCGGTGCAGGTCAAGGCCGGCGAGACCGTGCGCTTCGTGCTGAAGAACGAGGGCGCGCTGCTGCACGAGTTCAGCCTGGGCAACGCCGCCATGCATGCCGAGCACCAGAAGCACATGCTGGCGATGCAGCAGATGGGCATGCTGACGCCGACCGCCATGCAGCACGACATGAGCAAGATGGATCACAGCCAGCATGACATGAGCGGCATGCAGCACGGCAAGATGACCCATGACGACCCCAACACCGTGATGCTTGAGCCGGGGCAGAGCGCCGAGCTGACCTGGACCTTCGCCCAGGCTACCGGCCTGGAGTTCGCCTGCAACATCCCCGGCCATTACCAGGCCGGCATGGTCGGTAACGTCGAGGTGCAACCGTGAAACGCCTGCTACTTGCCGCCGGACTGCTGGGCCTGAGCCTGGCCGCTCAGGCCGGCCGCTACGAACTGGTGATCGACGAAGGCCAGGTGCGCTTCTCCGACGGCGTGCGTCCGGCACTGACCGTCAACGGCCAGAGCCCGGCGCCGGCGCTGCGCTTCCAGGAAGGCGAAGAAGTGGAGATCGCCGTCACCAACAAGCTCGATCGCATGACCGCGCTGCACTGGCACGGCATCATCCTGCCCTACACCCAGGACGGCGTTCCGGGCATCAGCTTCCCCGGCATCCAGCCCGGCGAGACTTTCACCTACCGCTTCACCCTCAACCAGTCCGGCACCTACTGGTACCACGCCCATGCCGACTTCCAGGAGCAGGAGGGCATCTACGGCCCGCTGATCATCGAGCCGAAGAAGCGCGAGCCGTACCGCTACGACCGCGAGTACACCGTGCTGCTGTTCGACTGGCAGGACGAGAAGCCTGAACGCACCCTGGCCAACCTGAAGAAGCAGGCCGACTACTACAACGACCAGCAGCCGACCCTTGGCGACCTGTTCCGCGATGCGAAACGCGATGGCTGGGACGCGGCGCTCAAGGACCGCTGGGACTGGGGCAATATGCGCATGGCCAAGACCGACATTGCCGATGTCAGCGGCTTCCGCTTCCTGGTCAACGGCCGTGACACCGAGCAGAACTGGACCGCGCTGTTCAAGCCGGGCGAGCGGGTGCGCCTGCGCATCATCAATGGTTCGGGAATGAGCTACTTCGACCTGCGCATCCCCGGCCTGGCCATGACCGTGGTGCAGGCCGACGGCAACGATGTGCAGCCGGTGGTGGTGGATCAGCTGCGCATTGCCGTGGCCGAAACCTATGACGTGATCGTCCAGCCGCGCGAGGACAAGGCCTACACCCTGTTCGCCGAGTCCATGGACCGGCGTGGCTATGCCCGCGCCACTCTGGCGCCGCGCCCTGGCATGCAGGGTGAAGTGCCGACGCTGCGCGAGCCGCGCCTGCTGACCATGGCCGACATGGGCATGGCCCATGCCGGTATGGATCACGGCGGTATGGATCATTCGGGCATGGCCGGTATGGATCATTCCCAGATGGCGGGCATGGACCACTCGCAGATGGCCGGTATGGATCATTCGGCCATGGCACCTGCCGGCAACCCGGACTATGCCGCCGGCAGCGGCATCGCGCCCGAGCCGGTGGATGGCGGGCGGGTGCTGGTCTACGGCGACCTCAAGGCCATGCGCCCGGCCGCCGGCTACCGGGCGCCGGATCGCACCATCGAGCTGCAGCTGACCGGCAACATGGAGCGCTACTTCTGGTCGTTCAACGGCGTGAAGTACTCCGAGGCCGAGCCGATCCGCCTCAAGTACGGCGAGCGGGTGCGCTTCCGTTTCGTCAACCAGACCATGATGAACCACCCCATGCACCTGCACGGCATGTGGATGCAGCTGGACAAGGGCAACGGCCAGTTCAACCCGCTCAAACACGTGGTCAACGTGGCGCCGGGGCAGACCCTGGAAGTGGACGTGCCGGTCGATGCCATGGGCGAGTGGGCCTTCCACTGCCACCTGATCTACCACATGGGCAGCGGCATGTTCCGCAAGATCGTGGTGGAGGCTGCCGATGGCACTACGCAGCCGTTCTATAGCGAGCAACCGGCGGCCAAGGAGAGCGAACATGCGCATCATTAATCTGCTGCCGGCGCTGCTGCTGGCCACCCCGGCGCTGGCCATGGAGCAACATATGGATGCCATGCCGGTGGCCAATCTGGCCGTGGATCACCTGGAGCAGCGCTTCGACGGCGATGAGCAGGCGCTGGCCTGGGAGCTGGAGGCGACCTACGGCAACGACCTGCACAAGGCCGTGTTGAAGAGCAGCGGCGAGCGCGCTGATGGCGGCCCCACCGAGTCCAGCGAGACCCAGCTGCTGTACCGGCGCATGGCCAGCGAGTTCTTCGACTGGCAGGCCGGCGTGCGCCACGACGACCAGTCGGGGCCGCAGCGCAGCTACGCGGTACTCGGTGTGAAAGGCCTGGCGCCGCAGTGGATCGAATTGGACGCCAACCTGTTCGTCAGCGAGCGCGGCGACCCCTCGCTGCGCGTCGAGGCCGAGTACGAGCTGCTGCTGACCCAGCGCTGGGTGCTGGAGCCCAAGCTGGAATACGACCTGGCCCTGGCCGACGACCGCGACCTGGGCGTCGGCGCCGGTGGCAGCACCCTGGAGGCGGGCCTGCGCCTGAACTACCGGGTAAGCCCGCAGTTCTCGCCTTATGTCGGCTATGTCTGGGAGAAGACCTATGGCCGCACCGGCGACTGGCTGCGCGAGGAGGGCGAGCATGACGAGGAGGGCGCCTGGGTGGTGGGGTTGAAGTTCTGGCTGTGAATCACCCACCTCTCAACTGTGGGATAGGGGCTGGGGGAGAGGGGCAATGGGTCATTTGCCCTCTCCCCAGCCCTCTCCCGTGAACGGAAGAGGGGGTAAGCCAGCTTGTAGCCCGGATGCAATCCGGGGGCTTTTTAGTCTGCTTCCCGGATTGCATCCGGGCTACGGTGACGAGAGGGCGGCGGGCATGGGGTACAATGCCCGCCGTTTTTCGTTTCTCAGGCCACCGCCATGCAGCATCCCGCCGAACACTCGCCGCTGGGCAAATCCAGCGAGTACGTTTCCCAGTACGCCCCCGAACTGCTGTTCCCCATTTCCCGCACCACCAAGTGGGCCGAACTGGGGCTGGAGGCCGGCAAGCTGCCGTACCAGGGCGTGGACTACTGGAACTGCTACGAGCTGTCCTGGCTGACGCCCTCCGGCAAGCCGGTGGTGGCCATCGGCGAGTTCGCCATCCCGGCCGACTCGCCGAACATCATCGAGTCCAAGTCGTTCAAGCTCTACCTCAACTCGCTGAACCAGAGCGCCTACGCCAGCGCGGCGGACGTCGAGACTGTGCTGGTCCGCGACCTGTCTGCCTGCGCCGGTGCGCCGGTGCGCGTGCGCGTGCGCAGCCTCGACGAGGTGGCCGCCGAGGGCGTGGCGACTTTGCCGGGGCGTTGCATCGACGGCCTGGATATCGCGGTCAGCGACTACGCCCATCCTCGGCCGGAGCTGCTGCGCTGCGCTGACGAGTTGGAGGAGGAGGTGCTCTACAGCCACCTGCTGAAATCCAACTGCCCGGTCACCGGCCAGCCGGACTGGGGCACGCTGGTCGTCGACTACCACGGCCCGCGCCTGGATGCGGCGAGCCTGCTGGCCTACGTGGTGAGCTTCCGCCAGCACCAGGATTTCCACGAACAGTGCGTGGAGCGGGTATTCCTCGACCTGCAGCGCCTGCTGCAGCCCGAGCGGCTGACGGTGTATGCCCGCTATGTGCGCCGTGGCGGGCTTGACATCAACCCCTACCGCAGCACCGAGGCCATCGCGCCGGACAACCGTCGGCTGGTGCGCCAGTAACGAAAAAGCCCGCGAATGCGGGCTTTTTGTTGGGCGCTCGGGTCAGATGCCCATGTTGGCCAGGCTCTGCAGGATATTGCGCAGGGTGCCGGTGAGGGTCGGGTGCTGGCTCTCGAAACGCTCCACCGCCAGGTTGACGCCGTCGACCAGGGTGGCGTCGGGATCGCTGGCCAGCTCCTTGGCCAGCTTCAGGTCGATCTCCTGCATCAGTTCAAGCAGCGCGGCGCGGTCATCCGCGTCCAGCGGGATATCGGCGGCGAGCTCTTCGCGCAGTTGCTGGAAATGTTGCTGCAGGCGTGCGGACATGGTCGTCTCCTTCTGGGCTACTGCAGAGTTGACCCGAACATCGTGTGCGGGTTCGCTCCCTCTGCCTGAAGGTTAATCCATGGCCTTTGCGCCTGCCTGATCCAGGACAAGTTTTGGATGTCAGGGTTTTTCGCCCTTGCTGCGGCGTATGGCCAGGTCATCCAGGCAGGCGGGTAGCTCGCCGGGATGATCGATCACCGAGTGTGCGCCCAGGCGGTACAGCTCCAGGGTGGCCTGGGCGCGCAGTTTTTCGCGCTCTGCGGCGGACAGCGCCTGCCAGTCGCCCAGCGCCAGGCCGCACAGCGGGCCGCAGGCGGCCAGGCCGACGCACCAGAGACCGGCGTTAAGCCCGGCCTGCAGCAGGCGTGGCTCGCTGGCGATCAGCACGCAGCCGTCCAGGCGCTCCACTTCGAGTTCGCTGAGAGCGTGCCAGATGGCATCCGGCGCCGGCCAGCGGCGCGCAGTCTGCTGGCGACAACCGCGAACGCCGCGTGGCAGGGCGCTGGCCAGGGTTTGGGTGACGGCATCAGGCAGTTCGTCCAGCCAGGCGTGGGGCAAATGGCGGGTGTGCAGCCGCTGCAGCAGCTCGACTATCCCGGGCAGGGCCTCGGCGCGCTCGGCGGCGCTGGCTTGCAGGGCCGGCAACAGGCGCGGGTCCTGGGGATCGCTCAGGCCGCTGTGTTGCAGAGCGACCGGCAGGGTGCGGGCGCCATGGTCGACCAGGCAGCCGGTGAGGCCGAAGAGCAGGGCAGTGAACGGGGACTCTGGCATGGGGCTCGTTTCCCGAAGCGGTCGGGGCAGGGTAACGAGCGCGTATGACGATCCGGTTACGCGCCCATGACCTGGCGCAGGTCTTCTGGCACCGGCACCGAGGTGCCGCTGGCATGGTCGATCCAGACCAGCTTGCAGTGGCCCTCGCCATAGCAGTTGTGCGGATCTTCCTGGGTGCGCAGACGGTGCTCCACCACCAAGCTGCTGCGCCCAACCGCGCCGGCGTAGAGTTCGATCACCACGGTGGCCGGGTGCACCACCGGCTTCAGGTAGGTGTGCAAGGTTTGCAGGACCACCGGCCCCTGAGGCGCATGATCGATGTGAATGCCGACGCGGGTGAACCAGTCCACCCGTGCCTCCTGGACGTATTCCAGGTACACGGTGTTGTTGACGTGGCCGTAGTTGTCCATGTCGCCCCAGCGCACGGGAATGTGGGCGGTGTGGAGTAGGCGTTTATCCGGCATGCTGGAGTCCGCTATGCTGCTGCCTTATCAGGCCGCGATGTTTATACTGCGCGGCCTGGAAGGATTTCCGGACGGCGTTGCGCCGCCACACTACTGATGCGATGGGGAGACTGCAAATGCGAGTGATCGAAGCGAGCTGGCTCGATCGTCTGGGCCGCCTGTGCGCTTGCGCCGTGCTGGCTGTACTGCCGCTGGCGGCGAATGCCGCCGAGGAAGACCCCTGGGAAGGTTTCAATCGCCCGGTCTTCAGCTTCAACGACACCCTCGACACCTATGCGCTGAAGCCCGTTGCCAAGGGCTACCAGGCTGTAACCCCGCAATTCCTCGAAGATGGCGTGCACAACGTGTTTCGCAATATCGGCGACGTCACCAACCTGGCCAACAACCTGTTGCAGGGCAAGGTGCACGACGCCGGTGTTGATGGCGGCCGCCTGATCTTCAACACCACCTTCGGTCTGCTCGGCTTCTTCGATGTGGCCAGCGAGATGGGCCTGCAGCGCAACGATGAAGACTTCGGTCAGACCCTGGGGGCCTGGGGCCTGGGCAGCGGCCCGTACCTGGTGGTGCCGTTCCTCGGCCCGAGCAGCCTGCGCGACGCTCCGGCCAAGATCCCGGACAGCTTCCTCGGCCCTTACCCCTACATCGACCATGTGCCGACGCGTAATGTCACCCGCGCGGTCAACGTGGTCGATACCCGCGCCAGCCTGCTGTCGGCGGAGAAGATGGTCAGCGGTGACAAGTACATCTTCGTCCGCAATGCCTATCTGCAGAACCGCGAGTTCCGTGTGAAGGACGGCGAGGTGGTGGACGACTTCTGATTCGTCCAGCGCAAACAGCAGAAAGGCGGCCTAGGCCGCCTTTCTCGTTTCAACTCATCGACAGTATCGCCAGGCCGATCGCTGTGCGGCCATCTTCGAGTGGAGTAACGCGCACCACTTCGGCGTGGGCGTCGAGGCCCTTGAGTTCGCTGTGTTCGGACGGAATGTGCACTTTCACCTGGTCACCCATGGCGACCTGGCAGTTGGCCTCCACCTGCATACCGGTGCTGGACAGGTCGAGGCACAGGGCCTGGATTTCCTTGCCGGCGTGATGCAGGGTCACCGGGGTTTCGAGTTGCATGCGGATGAAGTCACGCTTCTCGCTGTAGGCACGATCGTTCTGGCTCATGGACCCTATCCTCTTGTTGTAAGGGCGCTCCCCGAGGGTCTTATAACCCCCGTCGATTTGAGGTGTAAAGGCGCCGGGCGACAATCGGCAGGCGGCTTGAATCACCCGGAAGATGGGAGTACCGTCTGCGCCGTGAATCGTCCGAGTGCAGCTGTTTTTTCTGTGTGCGGATGGCAAACCCAATCATTTTCCGGCGTCGTTTGCCTGGATGGCCCATGCACAAACCCAGCGCCAAGCTGCTGCTTATCGATGATGACGAGGTGGTGCGAGCGAGTCTCGCCGCCTATCTAGAGGACAGTGGTTTCCAGGTGTTGCAGGCCGGAAACGGACTGCAGGGTCTGGAAGTGTTCGAGCGCGAACAGCCCGACCTGATCATCTGCGACCTGCGCATGCCGCAGATCGACGGTCTCGAACTGATCCGCCGGATCAGTCAGATCAACAGCGAGATGCCGGTCATCGTGGTGTCCGGCGCCGGGGTCATGAGCGACGCGGTGGAAGCCCTGCGTCTGGGCGCTGCCGACTACCTGATCAAACCCCTCGAAGACCTGGCTGTGCTGGAGCACTCGGTGCATCGCGCGCTGGATCGGTCTCGCCTGCGCCTGGAGAACCAGCGCTACCGCGAGAAGCTGGAGGCGGCCAACCGCGAGTTGCAGGCCAGCCTGCACCTGCTGCAGGAGGATCAGAACGCCGGGCGTCAGGTGCAGATGAACATGCTGCCGACCACACCCTGGGAGGCGGACGGCCTGCATTTCGCCCATCAGATCATCCCGTCGCTGTACCTGTCTGGCGATTTCGCCGACTACTTCCGTGTCGACGAGCATCGGGTCGCCTTCTACCTGGCCGACGTTTCCGGCCATGGCGCCTCCTCGGCCTTCGTCACCGTGCTGCTCAAGTTCATGACCACGCGCCTGCTCTACGAATGGCGGCGTAACGGTGTGTTGCCCGAGTTCAAGCCTTCCGATGTGCTCGGCCATATCAACCGTGGCCTGATCAACTGCAAGCTGGGCAAGCATGTGACCATGCTGGGTGGCGTGATCGACCTGCAGAGCAGCCAGCTGACCTACAGCATCGGCGGGCATCTGCCGCTGCCGGTGCTGTTCAGCGAGGGCGAGGCCCGCTATCTGGAGGGTCGTGGCCTGCCGGTGGGGCTGTTCCAAGAAGCCAGCTACAACGATCTGGTGATGCAGCTGCCGCCATCCTTCAGCCTGAGCATGATGTCCGACGGCATTCTGGATCTTTTGCCTGGCGACACGCTCAAAGAGAAGGAAGCCGCGCTGCCCAGGCTGGTCAGCGAGGCCGGAGGCACGCTGGATGGCCTGCGCCAGGTGTTCGGGCTGGCCAATCTGCGCGATATGCCGGATGATATTGCCTTGCTGGTGTTGAGCAGGAACCTTGCATGAATCCTGGGAATAGCCCCGGTAGGATCCAGTTCGCCGAGCAGGACGGTACCTTCGTTCTGAAGTTCATTGGCGAAGTCCGCCTGACCCTGTGTTCGGCGCTGGATTCAACGATCGAAAAAATCTTCTCGGCGCTGAATTTCTCGGCGATCGTCATCGATCTGACGGAAACCCGCAGTATCGATAGCACCACTCTCGGGCTGCTGGCCAAGCTGTCCATTCTGTCGCGGCAGAAGATCGGCCTGTTGCCCACCGTGGTCACCACCCACGAGGACATCACCCGTCTGTTGCAGTCGATGGGCTTCGATCAGGTGTTCAATATCGTCGATCGTCCGATTCCTTGCCCGGAATGCCTGAGTGACCTGCCGTCGCAGGATCAGTCGGAAGAGGTGGTCAAGGCCAAGGTACTGGAGGCGCACCGCATCCTGATGGGGCTCAACGAGTCCAACCGCGAAGCCTTTCACGACCTGGTGAACGCACTCGAGCGCAGTTGACCGAGCCAACGCGCATGAAAAAGGGCGATATCCCCGCGGATATCGCCCTTTTTGTTTGCCCCGGGACTAGCGGCGAGCGGCCAGCAGCGCTTCCAGTTTTTCCTGGTCGCGGGCGAACAGGCGAATGCCCTCGGCCAGCTTCTCGGTGGCCATGGCGTCCTCGTTCAGCGCCCAGCGGAAGGCGCTCTCGTCCAGCGTCTGGCGCGCCTCGCCGACGCCCGCGCTGAGCTGGCGCGGCAACTGGCCCTGATCATCGGCCAGCTGCTGCAGCAGCTCGGGGCTGATGGTCAGGCGGTCGCAGCCGGCCAGCTGCTCGATCTGCCCCAGGTTGCGGAAGCTTGCGCCCATCACCACGGTGCCGTAGCCGTTGGCCTTGTAGTACTGGTAGATGCGCGACACGGACTTCACGCCCGGGTCCTCGGCGCCGACGAAGTCGCGGCCCTCGGCCTTCTTGTACCAGTCGTAGATGCGTCCGACGAAGGGCGAGATAAGGAATACTCCGGCCTCGGCGCAGGCCACGGCCTGGGCGAAGGAGAACAGCAGGGTCAGGTTGGTCTGGATGCCGGCCTTTTCCAGTTGCTCGGCGGCGCGGATGCCTTCCCAGGTCGAGGCGATCTTGATCAGCACGCGCTCGCGGCCGATACCGGCCTGGTCGTAAAGGCCGACAAGGCGCTCGGCGCGGCGCAGGGTGGCCTGGGTATCGAAGGACAGGCGGGCGTCAACCTCGGTGGAGATGCGCCCCGGAATCACCTTGAGGATTTCCTGGCCGACGGCCACGCCGAAGCGGTCGCAGGCCAGGCCCAGGTCGCCAGCGCAGCCGGCCACGGCCTGGTCGAGCAGCTCGGCATAGCGTGGCAGGGCGGCGGCCTTGAGCAGCAGCGAGGGGTTGGTGGTGGCATCCACCGGCTTGAGTCGGCTGATGGCGTCGAGGTCGCCGGTGTCGGCGACCACGGTGGTGTACTGCTTGAGTTGTTCCAGCTTGGAGGTCATGACGAGGCCCTGTCGTTACATGACCCCGACCTTACCCGAGCCACGCGGGGCGCTTCAACGTCTGGCTCGGGCTTTTCCGCTGCTGGGGGAGAGAAGCGCTGCCACGCGCGCTGGAATGACCGTTTCAGTGGCCGGCGAGCAGTTCGATGGACTGGTCGAGCAGGGCCAGCGGGTCGGTGGTCTTGTGCACGTCCACCGAGAGCAGCTGGCGGAAGCGCCGCGCCCCCGGAAAGCCCTGGGCCAGGCCCAGCACATGGCGGGTGATGTGGTGCATGGCGCCGCCCTCGGCGAGGTGTTGCTCGATGTAGGGGCGCATGCGCGTCAGTGTCTCGGCGCGGGTGATCACCGGGCGGTCCAGGCCGAACAGCAGCTGGTCGACCTGCGCCAGCAGATAGGGATTGTGGTAAGCCTCGCGGCCCAGCATCACGCCATCGAAGGTCTGCAGGTGCTGTTGGCACTCCTCGAGCGTCTTGATGCCGCCGTTGAGGATGATCTCCAGGTCCGGGAAGTCCTGCTTGAGCTGCGCGGCGATCTCGTAGCGCAGCGGCGGGATCTCGCGGTTCTCCTTGGGCGACAGCCCTTCGAGGATGGCGATACGCGCGTGCACGGTGAAGCTGGTGCAGCCAGCCTCGCGCACGGTGCCGACGAATTCGCACAGCTCGGCGTAGCTGTCGCGGCCGTTGATGCCGATGCGGTGCTTGACCGTTACCGGGATGTCCACCGCGTCGCGCATGGTCCTGACGCAATCGGCCACCAGCTGCGGATGGCCCATCAGGCAGGCGCCGATCATGTTGTTCTGTACCCGGTCGCTGGGGCAGCCGACGTTGAGGTTGACCTCGTCGTAGCCATGCCTTTGCGCCAGGCGCGCGCAGGCCGCCAGGTCGGCCGGGTTGCTGCCGCCCAGTTGCAGGGCTAGCGGGTGTTCGCAATCGTGGTAGCGCAGGAAACGCTGGGTATCGCCATGCAGCAGCGCGCCGGTGGTGACCATCTCGGTGTACAGCAATGCCTGGCTGGACAGCTGGCGCAGGAAGTAGCGGCAGTGGCGGTCGGTCCAATCCATCATCGGAGCGACACTGAATCTTCTGTTGATAGGGCTTCTATTCATCGTTTCGAGTTCGGCGAGTCCGGCAGGCGTACCGGCAAAGATGGGCAGTATACAGTGGTGTGCCCCCGCCTCACGTGGGGAGTGGGCGCATGCGCAGACGGTTGGCACGGCCAACTTCCAATGGGCCCCCTTGAACCCGGGGGCAGAGTTGGCAATCGGATTTCAATCGATCGCGGCTCTGAGCTATACAGGGCGGTAACAACTGCCTAGGGATGATGCCGAGTGAAACTCGCGAGAATTAGCAATTTGCTGACCTGGTTGGTGGTCGCTCTGTTGATGAGTGCGTGTGCCTCGGTCTGGCTGGCTTTTGATCTGAATGATCGTTACCGCACAGAGGTTGACCAATTGCATCGTGCTGGAGATGCAATCAACCACCTGCAGTTGCTCTCGCACCAGCGCACCATGGCGGTTCGCAGCTATGTGAGTACTACCGAGGAAGCTTACTACCTTACCTATCAGGCGCTTCGGGCGTCTGCTCATGACTTTGACAAGTTGGTACAGGGTTTCGTTATTCAGCGCATGCCGGAGAGTCAGGTGCTGCAGGTACTGGAGGCCCGGGATAAATCTGCCCTGATGGCAGAGCATGAACTGCAGGCATTCGCACTGGCGCGCGAAGGTGACTGGAAGCAGGCGATTGAAAGGGTGTTCGGGCAGGAGTACCAGCAGGTTTCTCTGGCGGCTCTGGAGCCGCTGATGGCCATCGAGCAGGCATTGCATGAGCGTGGGCTAGTTGAGGTCAATAAGGTTGAGCGACATGCTCGCATAGCCATGTACTTTGCCGTGCTCCTGACTCTTGGAGGGTTGCTGCTGGTCGCACTGGTGTTGCGCAGCTTCTATCATCGGCGCGTGCTGAAGCCACTGGTCTATATGACGGCGGCGACCGATCACCTGCTGCACGGCCAGCTCGATATTCATTACCAACATGCCGAGGAACAGTCGGAGATTGGTGATCTGAGTCGGGCGTTGTGCCGTTATCGTGACGCCATGCGGGAGCTCGACTGTCAGCGCCGACAGTTTTCCGAGGCTGAAGCCTGGTACCGGCAGATCATCGAATTCGCGCCTGATGGCATGCTGGTAGTGGACGAAGCGGGTACCATCCTGATTGCCAATCCGAAGGCCCATCAGCAATTCGGCTACGTCCATGGGGCCATGCTGGGTCTCTGCGTCGATGAGCTGGTGCCTTTGAGTGTTCGCCCTGCGCATGCGCAGATGCGAGCCACGTTCATGAGATCCAACCGGTCTCGAGCCATGGGCAGCATCAGTGGCGATTTTCGTGCGGTCGATCGTCAGGGTAGCGAGTTCCCGGTAGAACTGGGACTTACCCGTTTGCCGATGATTGAGGGTCGCAGCCCCTGTGCTTGCGTGACCATTCGCGATATCAGCGAGCGTAAACGCCTTGACCGGCAGATATCCGATCAGCTCGCTTTCCAGCGCGTGCTGCTTGATACCTTGCCTTATCCGGTGTTCGTGAAAGACGCCGATATGCGTTACATCGATTTCAATCAGTCCTTCCTCGACACCTTCGGGGTACGTCGAGAAGAGTTGCTCGGGCGCACCGTCCTGCAGTTTGCAGCACTTCCGGCCGAGGACCTGCCGACTTACCAGGAGGCCAATCAAAAGGTTATTCGCGATGGCGGCAGCCATGTTGCCGAGGTGCGCATCCCGCTGTCTGATGGTCAGCTGCACCCGGCAATCTACTGCCTCTCCAGCTACAAGGGCAGTGATGGTCGTACAGCCGGCTTGGTGGGCACGCTGATCGATATCAGCGCGCAGAAGCAGGCGGAGCTCGATCAGGCGCACGCCAAGGAGTTGGCTGAGGAGGCGACGCGCCTCAAGTCGGACTTTTTGGCCAACATGAGCCATGAGATCCGTACGCCTATGAATGTCATCATGGGCATGGCTCATCTGGCGTTGGATAGCGGGCTGGATGGGCGTCAGCGCAACTATGTCGAAAAGATCCAGACGGCTGCGCAGGGACTGCTCGGCATCATCAACGACATTCTCGACTTTTCGAAGATCGAGGCCGGCCGCATGCACTTCGAACAGGTCGATTTCTTTCTCGAGGATGTGCTCAGTGGTCTGGTTGACCAGGCGACGCTCAAGGCTCAGGAGAAGGGACTGGAACTGTTGTTCGATATCGCTACCGACGTGCCTACCGGGTTGGTGGGTGATCCTCTGCGCCTGGGGCAGGTCCTCAACAATCTGCTCAGTAACGCGCTGAAATTCACCGAGCGTGGTGAGGTCACTCTGTGCATCCGTCCGGAACAGGAAAGTGATGGCAGAGTCTGGCTGTATTTCGAGGTACAGGACACGGGCATCGGTATGAGCGCTGAGCAGATTTCCCGGTTGTTCAGGGCGTTTACCCAGGCCGACAGCTCGACATCGCGCAAATACGGCGGCACCGGCCTGGGGCTCACGATCTGCCAGCGTCTGGTGCAGTTGATGGGCGGCGATATCGGCGTTGACTCGGAACCCGGTATTGGCAGCAGCTTCTATTTCCGTGCGCCGTTCGGGCTGCAGAAGGAGCAGCGTCAGCTGATCATCGGCATGGATGATCTGTTGGGCATGCCGGTGCTGGTGGTGGATGACAATGCCACCGCCCGGGAGATTCTCACCAGTATGCTGACCTCCCTGAGGTTTCAGGTCGACAGCGCCGCCTCCGCAGTGCAGGCCATCGACAAGCTTGAGCAGGCACATGCGGCCGGCAAACCGTTCCGTCTGGTGCTGATGGACTGGATGATGCCAGGCGTTGATGGTGTCGAGGCATTGCGGCGTATTCGTGGCGATGAGCAGATCGCTGACACTCCCTTGTTCATCATGGTGACCGCATACAGTCGTGATGAACTGAGAGAGTGCTTGGGTGAACTGGAAGTCCAGGATGTGCTGGTCAAGCCCGTAACGCCTTCTACGCTGCTGGATAGCATCCTCAATGCTTTTGGGCGCGAGGCCCTGGCCAGGCCCAGACGGCGCGAGGTTGCGCAGGAGGTCGAATGGGCACAGCGGCAGCTCTCCGGAGCCCATTTGCTTCTGGTCGAGGATAACCTGGTCAACCAGGAAATGACGGTTGAGATTCTCGGGCGAGCCGGCATTCGCGTGGATGTCGCCAGTAATGGTGCGCAGGCGTTGGCCATGGTCGTGCAGAGGGCGTATGACGGCGTGCTGATGGACTGCCAGATGCCGGTGATGGATGGCTTCGAGGCCACCCAGCGCATCCGGCAGTTGCCCGGCATGGCGCAGCTACCGATCCTGGCCATGACGGCCAATGCCATGGCGGGTGACAGACAGCGTTGTCTGGATGCGGGCATGAACGAACACATTGCCAAGCCGCTGGATGTCGGTCAGTTGTTCATCACGCTCAGTCGCTGGATCAAGGGGCATGGGGTGCAGTCTCCGGTGGTGGTGCCAGAGCCAGGCCCGTTGGTGCCGGTCATCGAGGGGCTTGAACTGGAAAGTGCATTGCAACGCCTGGCAGGTGATAGCGCTCTGTTGCGCAGGCTGCTGGAGCGCTTCTGTGATTCCGAGCAGGGCTCCATCGCACGGGTTCGGCAGGCGCTGCTGGCTGGTGAGCGTGGCGCAGCAGAGCGTCTGGTTCATTCGCTCAAGGGGCTGGCAGGCAACATTGGGGCTCGCGAGCTGGCCCAGCGGGCCGGCGATCTCGAAAGCATGTTGCGCCACAAGCGTGAGGGCTTCGAGTTTGAAACACTGCTGACACGTGTAGAGCAGGATCTTCGCAGGTTGGTCGATTCGATCAGAGCGGGGCTCCGGTCCGCTGACGCCGAGCCCGCCGGCTCAAGGCAGCAACCTGCCGGCGAGATGGATAGCGCGACACTCGTGGCATGCCTCGGCCGGCTGGAAACGCTCCTGCGTAAGGATGATGGCGAATCGATGCAGGTTCTGGAGCCAGTGTTGCCAGCGCTCGAGGCTCTGGGGTACGGACATGAGGCCAGCATCCTCGCGGAGCTTATCGGCCGTTATGCATACGAGGAGGCGCTGGATGGACTGGCGTCGCTGCGCCAGTCACTGAGTACGGGCAAGGGGGCATGATGGATAGCACTGAGGCGCGGGCGACGATCCTGGTGGTCGACGATGTTGTCGACAACATCGATATCCTCAACCGCATCCTGCTGCCGCACTACCACACCAGGATTGCCCTCAATGGGGAAAAAGCACTGAAAATCGTGTGTTCGGGCAATCCTCCGGATTTGATTCTGCTCGATATCATGATGCCGGGGATCAATGGCTACGAGGTATGCCGGCGACTCAAAGACAACCCGGAGACTCGCGATATTCCTGTCATCTTTGTGACCGCCATGAGCGAGGTCGAGGATGAACGGCATGGCCTGGAGCTTGGCGCGGTCGACTACATCACCAAGCCGGTCAATCCTGCGATCGTGCTGGCGCGTGTGCGAACGCACCTCGCGCTTTACGACCAGAATCGCGAACTGGCCCGTCAGGTTCGGGAGCGCACTGCAGACCTGTTCAATACCCGTCAGCAGATCATTCGTCGGCTCGGGCGTGCGGCGGAGTTCCGTGATAACGAAACCGGCAATCACATTATTCGCATGAGCCACTTTTGCCGCCTGATCGGGATTGCTGCCGGTCTTGGCGAAAAGACGGTGGAAATTCTCTACAACGCATCGCCCATGCACGATGTGGGCAAGATCGGTATTCCCGATCATATCTTGCTCAAGCCCGGCAAGCTGACCGAGGATGAGTGGCAGGTCATGCGGCGGCATCCGCGAATCGGTGCCGACATCATCGGTCAGCACAGTGATGACCTGCTGCAGAGCGCCTGGGCCATTGCCCTGTGTCACCACGAAAAGTGGGATGGGACGGGATATCCCTCCGGGCTCAAGGGGGAGGCGATTCCGCTGATGGCGCGTATCGCCGCGCTGGCCGATGTGTTCGATGCTCTGACGACCGAGCGCCCCTACAAGAAGGCCTGGACGGTCGAGGCTGCCGTGAGTCATATCGAGGCGCATGCCGGCAGTCATTTCGATCCGGGCCTGATGGAGCCCTTCAGGCAGGCCCTGCCGGAGATGCTGCGTATCCGCGAACAATTTTCCGATACGTTCGGCGCCATGGAGGACTATGGGCCGTCGCAGCCCTAGGGTGCGCCTTCTGCACTTGCGTGCAACCCTGCTATAACTTGATCATGCAATTAGACAGTTCGTGCAACAGTTTCATCTGCAACAGGAGTTTCATTATGCACAGCAAGTACTGGTTGGCCGCAGTGGCGTTGGGGCTCAGTCTGCAGGTGGGTGCCACCAGCTTTGTGGTGACCACCGATGGTCTGGTGAATACGGTTGACGGCACCACTGACGTTACGTCGTCCAGCTTCGGTGACGACAAGATCGTGCGCGAGGCCAAGGATGATGCCGCCAGCTTCGTCGCCAGTGCCGGCGCCATCCGTGGTGCACATCTGGAAGCGGCCTTCCTGCACATTCGCAGCCAGCAGCCGACGCTGCAGATGGACGATATGCAGCTGGCTCAGGCCATCCTGGCCATCTGAGCGACCTGCGGAAATGAAAAACGGCGCCCTTGGGCGCCGTTTCTGTTTGCGGTCGGTATTACAGGCCCAGCTTGTCGCGCAGGCTGTAGTACCAGGCGCCCATGGCGGTGAAGGGCACGCGGAACAGACGACCACCCGGGAAGGGGTAGTGCGGCAGGCTGCCGAAGGCGTCGAAACGCTCGGCCTGGCCACGCAGGGCTTCGGCGAGGATCTTGCCGGCCAGGTGGGTGTAGGTCACGCCGTGGCCACTGCAGCCTTGCGAGTAGTAGATGTTGTCGCCGATGCGGCCGACCTGCGGCAGGCGCGACAGGGTCAGCAGGAAGTTGCCGGTCCAGGCGTAGTCGATCTTCACGCCTTTCAGTTGCGGGAAGGTCTTGAGCATCATCGGGCGGATCATCGCCTCGATGTTGGCCGGGTCCTTAGCCCCGTAGACCACGCCGCCGCCATAGATCAGGCGACGGTCGCCGGTCAGGCGGAAGTAGTCGAGCAGGTAGTTGCAGTCTTCCACGCAGTAGTCTTGCGGCAGCAGGCTCTTGGCCACGTCTTCGCTGAGCGGCTCGGTGGCGATCACCTGGCTGCCGCACGGCATGGTCTTGGCGGCCAGTTCCGGCACCAGATTGCCCAGGTAGGCGTTGCCGGCGACCACGATGAACTTGGCCTTCACGCGGCCTTCGGGGGTATGCACGACCGGGTTGGCACCGCGTTCGATGCGTACGGCCGGGCTCTGTTCGTAGATGACGCCACCCAGGCTTTCCACCGCTGCGGCTTCGCCGAGCGCCAGGTTCAACGGGTGGATGTGGCCGCCGCTCATGTCGAGCATGCCGCCGATGTAGTTCTCGGTCTTGACCACTTCACGGATGCGCTGGGCGTCCATGATCTCCAGTTGGGTGTGGCCGAAGCGTTCCCACAGCTTCTTCTGCGCTTCCAGGTGCTTCATCTGCTTGGGCGTGAAGGCGGCGAACACGCCACCGTCCTTCAGGTCGCACTTGATGTCGTACTTGGCGATGCGCTCGCGAATGATGCGACCGCCTTCGAAGGCCATCTGGCCCATCAGCTGGGCCTGCTTCGGGCCGACGGTGCGTTCGATCACATCGATGTCGCGGCTGTAGCTGTTGACGATCTGGCCGCCGTTACGGCCGGAGGCGCCGAAGCCGACCTTGGCCGCCTCGACGATGCTGACCTTGAAGCCGTTCTCCAGCAGGAACAGAGCGGTGGACAGGCCGGTATAGCCGGCGCCGATGATGCAGACATCGGTCTCGGTCTCGCCCTGCAGGGCCGGGCGCTGCGGCACCGGATTGGCCGAAGCGGCGTAGTAGGACTGGGGGTAGGAGGTGTGCGCCATATTTGAACCTATGTTCTTTATTTTTTACGGAATGAGCGGATGCTACCCGAGTCAAAATGCGCCGGCTAGCCTCTGTGCAAAATTTTCAACGTGCCGCTGTGCGGCAAAAAATCCACTTTTTCAGAGGCTTAGCGAAAAAAGGTGTTGACACCCCGGCGAATCTCCCTAAAATGCGCCTCCATTGCAGGCACATAGCTCAGTTGGTTAGAGCACCACCTTGACATGGTGGGGGTCGTTGGTTCGAGTCCAATTGTGCCTACCAAATCCGAAAGGGGTCGTTGATACGACCCCTTTTTTATTGGCTGCTTGCCAGAGAATAGGCTTTCTGGAAGCATCCGCGATTCTGTTTACCTCCAGTGACTCTGGTTCGGTTCTGGTTGGCCCGCAAGGCTCCTGCCATCGTCAGGCAGGTATACCGCCGGATCGCTTCCTGGCTCATCCCAACCCATGTGACCTTTGGTAGGGGTCACCACTAGGAGAGGAGGCGCCATGCCCATCATTACTCTTCCCGACGGCAGTCAGCGTTCGTTCGATCATCCGGTATCCGTGCTTGAGGTGGCTCAGTCCATCGGTGCTGGCCTGGCCAAGGCCACGTTGGCCGGCAAGGTCAATGGCAAGCAGGTGGATGCCTGCGACCTGATCGAGATCGATGCGACTCTGCAGATCATCACGCCGAAGGACGAGGAAGGGCTGGAGATCATTCGCCACTCCTGTGCGCACCTGGTGGGGCATGCGGTCAAGCAGCTCTATCCGAACGCCAAGATGGTTATCGGTCCGGTGATCGAAGAAGGCTTCTATTACGACATTGCCATCGATCGCCCTTTCACGCCGGAAGACATGGCGGCTATCGAGAAGCGCATGGCCGAGCTGATCGACAAGGACTACGACGTCATCAAGAAGATGACGCCGCGTGCCGAGGTCATCGAGCTGTTCAAGGCGCGTGGCGAGGAATACAAGCTGCGCCTGATCGACGACATGCCGGACGAGAAGGCCATGGGCCTGTACTTCCATGAAGAGTACGTGGACATGTGCCGTGGCCCGCACGTGCCCAATACCCGCTTCCTCAAGTCCTTCAAGCTGACCAAGATCTCCGGTGCCTACTGGCGCGGCGACTCGAAGAACGAGCAGCTGCAGCGTATCTACGGCACCGCCTGGGCGGACAAGAAGCAGCTGGCGGCCTACATCCAGCGCATCGAGGAGGCCGAGAAACGCGATCACCGCCGCATCGGCAAGCAGCTGGACCTGTTCCACCTGCAGGAAGAGGCGCCGGGCATGGTGTTCTGGCATCCGGCTGGCTGGACCGTCTACCAGGTGCTGGAGCAGTACATGCGCCAGGTGCAGCGCGAGAACGGCTACGTCGAGGTGCGTACGCCGCAGGTGGTCGACCGCATTCTCTGGGAAAAATCCGGCCACTGGTCGAACTACGCCGAGAATATGTTCACTACCAGTTCGGAAAACCGCGACTATGCGGTGAAGCCGATGAACTGCCCGTGCCACGTGCAGATCTTCAATCAGGGGCTGAAGTCCTACCGCGATCTGCCGCTGCGCATGGCCGAATTCGGCTCCTGCCACCGCAACGAGGCGTCCGGCGCCTTGCACGGCATCATGCGCGTGCGCGGTTTCACTCAGGATGACGCGCACATCTTCTGCACCGAAGAGCAGGTGAAGAAAGAGGCCTCCGACTTCATCAAGCTGACCCTGCAGGTCTACGCCGACTTCGGCTTTACCGACATTTCCATGAAGCTGTCGACCCGTCCGGCCAAGCGTGTGGGTTCCGACGAGCTGTGGGATCGTGCCGAAACCGCGCTGGCGGATGCGCTGAACGAGTCTGGTCTGGCCTGGGAATACCAGCCGGGTGAGGGGGCCTTCTACGGCCCGAAGATCGAGTTCACCCTGAAGGATTGCCTCGGCCGTAACTGGCAGTGCGGCACCCTGCAGTACGACCCGAACCTGCCGGAGCGCCTGGATGCCAACTATATCGCCGAAGACAACAGTCGCACTCGCCCGGTGATGCTGCACCGCGCCATCCTCGGTTCCTTCGAGCGCTTCATCGGCATGCTCATCGAGCACTACGCCGGTGCGTTCCCGGCCTGGCTGGCGCCGACCCAGGCGGTGATCATGAATATCACCGACAAGCAGGCTGATTTCGCCCTGGAAGTCGAGAAAACTCTCAACCAAAGCGGATTCCGTGCCAAGTCGGACTTGAGAAACGAAAAAATCGGCTTTAAAATCCGCGAGCATACTTTGCTCAAGGTTCCCTATCTCCTGGTTATTGGTGACAGGGAAGTTGAGACACGATCCGTTGCTGTGCGTACCCGCGAAGGTGTCGACCTGGGCTCCATGCCTCTGGAACAGTTCGCCGATCAGCTCAAGCAAGCGGTTTCCCGGCGTGGTCGCCAAGATTCGGAGTAATCATTATTAAGCGTGAAATGAGACAGGATAAGCGGGCCGTACCAAAGGCTCCGATCAACGAGAACATCACTGCACGTGAGGTCCGCCTGATTGGCGCGGATGGCGAGCAGATCGGTATCGTTTCGATTGATGAGGCATTGCGCGTGGCTGAAGAAGCCAAGCTGGATCTGGTAGAGATCTCGGCTGACGCGGTACCGCCAGTTTGCCGAATCATGGACTACGGCAAGCACCTGTTCGAAAAGAAGAAGCAGGCTGCGATTGCGAAGAAGAATCAGCACCAGCAGCAGATCAAAGAAATCAAGTTTCGTCCAGGGACGGAAGAAGGGGATTACCAGGTAAAGCTACGCAACCTGGTACGTTTCCTTAATGAAGGGGACAAGGCCAAGGTATCCTTGCGATTCCGTGGTCGTGAGATGGCCCACCAGGAGCTGGGTATGGAGCTGTTGAAGCGGGTCGAAGCCGACCTCGCCGAATTCGGCACCGTCGAACAGCATCCCAAGCTGGAAGGACGCCAGCTGATGATGGTCATCGCTCCCAAGAAGCGTAAATAACCTCCCGGGCACTGGCAGGCCTGATGGTTATCAGTTGTTAATGAATGCGGAGTACTAAACATGCCAAAGATGAAAACCAAGAGCGGTGCAGCCAAGCGTTTCCTCAAGACCGCTGCTGGCTACAAGCACAAGCACGCTTTCAAGAGCCACATCCTGACCAAAATGTCCACCAAGCGTAAGCGTCAACTGCGCGGTAGCGAGCTGATGCATCCGTCGGACAAGGCAAAAGTCGAGCGCATGCTGCGCGTTCGTTAATTCGGTCAAGATATTTTAGAGGTTATTACTCATGGCTCGTGTTAAGCGTGGCGTTATCGCTCGTGCTCGTCACAAAAAAATCCTGAAACTCGCCAAAGGCTACTACGGCGCGCGTTCGCGCGTGTTCCGCGTTGCCAAGCAGGCTGTGATCAAGGCAGGCCAATACGCCTACCGTGACCGCCGTCAGCGCAAGCGTCAGTTCCGCGCTCTGTGGATCGCTCGTATCAACGCTGGTGCTCGCGTCAACGGCCTGTCCTACAGCCGTCTGATCGCTGGCCTGAAGAAAGCGTCGATCGAAATCGACCGCAAGGTTCTGGCCGATCTGGCAGTGAACGAAAAAGCGGCGTTTGCTGCGATTGTCGAGAAAGCTAAGGCCGTTCTGGCTTAAGTCCCCCGACAATCACCGGGCTTGCCCGGTGGCAACGTCAAAGATAGGGGAAGAGCCTTCAAGCTCTTCCCCTATTTCGTATCTGGAGTCCGTACATGGAAAACCTGGATGCATTGGTCTCGCAAGCGCTTGAGGCCGTGCAAAGCACCGCAGATGTGAACACCCTGGAGCAGCTCCGGGTCCAGTATCTCGGCAAGAAGGGCGAACTGACCGCCCTGATGCAGACCCTTGGCAAGCTCTCCGCCGAGGAACGCCCGCAGGCCGGCGCCCTGATCAATGCCGCCAAGAACCAGGTTCAGGACGCCCTGAACGCCCGCAAATCCGTGCTTGAGCAGGCTCTGCTCGCCGAGAAGCTGGCGTCCGAGCGTATCGACGTAACCCTGCCGGGCCGCGGTCAGGCCTCCGGTGGCCTGCACCCGGTTACTCGCACCCTGGAACGCGTCGAGCAGTTCTTCACCCATATCGGCTACAGCGTGGCCGAGGGTCCGGAAGTCGAAGACGACTACCATAACTTCGAAGCGCTCAATATCCCCGGCCACCACCCGGCGCGGGCGATGCATGACACCTTCTATTTCAACGCCAACATGCTGCTGCGCACCCACACCTCGCCGGTGCAGGTGCGCACCATGGAATCGCAACAGCCGCCGATTCGCATCGTCTGCCCCGGCCGCGTCTATCGCTGCGACTCCGATATCACCCACTCGCCGATGTTCCATCAGGTCGAAGGCCTGCTGGTCGACGAGGGCATCAGCTTCGCCGACCTCAAGGGCACCATCGAGGAGTTCCTCCGGGTGTTCTTCGAGAAGCCGCTGGGCGTGCGTTTCCGTCCGTCCTTCTTCCCCTTCACCGAGCCGTCGGCCGAGGTCGACATGCAGTGCGTGATGTGCTCCGGCAAGGGCTGCCGCGTGTGCAAGCAGACTGGCTGGCTGGAAGTGATGGGCTGCGGCATGGTGCATCCGAACGTGCTGCGTATGTCCGGCATCGATCCGGAGAAGTACCAGGGCTTCGCCTTCGGCATGGGCGTCGAGCGCCTGGCCATGCTGCGTTACGGCGTCAACGACTTGCGCCTGTTCTTCGATAACGACCTGCGGTTCCTGGCGCAATTCCGCTAGCCGCATGCCCCGTATCGAATTCGCTTAATGGAGAACAGACAGCATGAAATTCAGTGAACAGTGGCTGCGCGGCTGGGTAAATCCGGACGTTTCGCGCGATGAGCTGGTGGCCCGCCTGTCCATGGTCGGCCTGGAAGTGGACGCCGTGATCCCGGTCGCCGGCCAATTCAGCGGCGTGGTGGTGGGCGAGATCCTCAGTGCTGAACAGCACCCGGACGCCGACAAGCTGCGCGTGTGTCAGGTCAGCAACGGTAGCGCCACCTTCCAGGTGGTCTGCGGTGCGCCCAATGCCCGTGCCGGCATCAAGATCCCCTTCGCCATGATCGGTGCCGAGCTGCCGGGCGACTTCAAGATCAAGCAGGCCAAGCTGCGCGGCGTGGAGTCCCAGGGCATGCTCTGCTCGGCCTCCGAGCTGCAGATCAGCGACGACAACAGCGGCCTGATGGAGCTGGCGGCGGATGCCCCGGTCGGCCAGGACATCCGCGCCTACCTGGGCCTGGACGATGCCAGCATCGAGATCGGCCTGACCCCCAATCGTGGCGACTGCCTGTCGCTGGCCGGCCTGGCCCGCGAAGTCGGTGCCATCTACGGCGCGCAGGTTGCGCCGGTGTCCATCGCGCCGGTCGCCGCCGTCCATGACGAAGTGCGCCCGGTCGAAGTGCTGGCGACCAAGGCCTGCCCACGCTACCTGGGCCGTGTCATCCGTAACGTCGACCTGTCCAAGCCGACTCCGCTGTGGATGGTCGAGCGCCTGCGTCGTTCCGATATCCGCAGCATCGACGCCGCCGTCGACATCACCAACTACGTGATGCTCGAGCTCGGCCAGCCGATGCACGCTTTCGACCTCGCCGAGATCAACGGCGGCATCCGCGTGCGCATGGCGGAAGAGGGTGAGAAGCTGGTCCTGCTGGATGGCCAGGAAGTCAGCCTGCGCGCAGATACCCTGGTGATCGCCGACCACAACCGCGCCCTGGCCATCGCCGGCGTGATGGGTGGCGAGCACAGCGGTGTCAGCGGCAAGACCCGCGACCTCTTCCTCGAAAGCGCCTTCTTCGACACCATCTCGGTGGCTGGCAAGGCCCGCTCCTACGGCCTGCACACCGACTCCTCGCACCGCTTCGAGCGCGGTGTCGACTCGCAGCTGGCGCGCAATGCCATGGAGCGCGCCACCGCGCTGCTGCTAGAGATCGTCGGCGGCGAAGCCGGCCCGATCATCGAAGTGGCCAGTGCTGCCGACCTGCCGAGCGTCGCGCCGATTACCCTGCGTGCCGAGCGCATCAGCCAGATGCTGAGCATGGACATGGATGGTGCCGAGGTCGAGCGCCTGCTCACCGCGCTGGGCCTGGGTGTGACCGCTCAGGGCGCTAGCCAGTGGCTGGTCAGCGTGCCGAGCCACCGCTTCGACATCAGCCTGGAAGTGGACCTGATCGAAGAGCTGGGCCGCCTGTACGGCTACAACCGCCTGCCGGTGCGTTACCCGCAGGCCCGCCTGGCTCCGCAGGCCAAGGCCGAAGCCCGTGCCGAGCTGCCGGCCCTGCGTCGCCTGCTGGTGGCGCGCGGCTATCAGGAAGCCATCACCTACAGCTTCATCGATCCCAAGCTGTTCGAACTGTTCAGCCCGGGCGTGGCGCCGCTACAGCTGGCCAACCCGATCTCCGCCGATATGGCCGCCATGCGTTCCTCGCTGTGGCCGGGCCTGGTCAAGGCGCTGGAGCACAACCTCAATCGCCAGCAGTCGCGCGTGCGCTTGTTCGAGAGCGGCCTGCGTTTCGTCGGCCAGCTCGAAGGTCTGCAGCAGGAAGCCATGCTGGCGGGCGTAATCAGCGGTAGCCGCCTGCCGGAAGGCTGGGCCAACGGCCGTGAGAGCGTGGACTTCTACGACCTCAAGGCCGATGTCGAGGCGCTGCTGGGCTATGCCGGCGCCGCCGCTGCCTTCAGCTTCGTACCAGGCGAGCACCCGGCTCTGCATCCGGGCCAGACCGCGCGCATCGAGCGGGAAGGGCGCCTGGTTGGCTTCATGGGAGCACTGCACCCGGAGCTGGCCAAGACCCTCGGCCTGGATCAGCCGGTGTTCCTCTTCGAGCTGGTGCTGGCCGAAGTCGCCACCGGGCGCATGCCGGCATTCAGCGAGTTGTCGCGCTTCCCCGAGGTGCGTCGCGACCTGGCGCTGCTGGTGGATCGCGAACAGCCTGCCGAAGCCGTGCTCGCCACCATTCGCGAGGCTGCAGGCGAATGGCTGACTGACCTCAAGCTATTTGACGTCTATCACGGTAAAGGTATTGATCCGCATAGAAAAAGCCTGGCAGTCGGCTTGACCTGGCAACATCCATCGCGCACTCTTAATGACGATGAGGTGAGTACAACTACGCAAAACATCACCACCTCGCTGGAAGAAAGGTTCAACGCCACGTTAAGGAAGTAGCGTATGGGGGCTCTGACGAAAGCTGAAATGGCGGAACGTCTGTATGAAGAGCTTGGCCTGAATAAGCGGGAAGCCAAGGAGTTGGTGGAGCTGTTTTTCGAGGAAATCCGCCACGCGCTGGAAGACAACGAGCAGGTCAAATTGTCCGGTTTCGGCAATTTTGACCTGCGCGACAAACGTCAGCGCCCAGGTCGCAATCCCAAGACAGGCGAAGAAATCCCGATCACGGCTCGCCGTGTCGTCACCTTTCGTCCGGGCCAGAAATTGAAGGCCAGAGTAGAGGCATATGCTGGAACCAAGTCATAACGACGAGCTGCCGCCTATCCCTGGCAAACGCTACTTCACCATTGGCGAAGTCAGCGACCTCTGTGCCGTCAAGCCTCATGTTTTGCGTTACTGGGAGCAGGAGTTTCCCCAGCTCAATCCGGTGAAACGGCGGGGTAACCGTCGCTATTATCAGCGCCAAGACGTGCTGATGATTCGCCAGATCCGAGCGCTCCTGTACGACCAGGGCTTCACTATCGGCGGGGCGCGTCAGCGTCTCTCCGGCGACGAGGCCAAGGACGACACCACCCAGTACAGGCAGCTGATCCGGCAGATGATTGCCGAGCTTGAGGATGTTCTGCTGGTGCTGCGTAAATAAGTGCCCTGCAGTAAAAAAAACTTCCACAATTCAGCAGCTTATTGTAAAGTCCACCTCGCTTTCGGTAAGACGGAAGCATCGTCGGGGCGTAGCGCAGCCCGGTAGCGCACTTGCATGGGGTGCAAGGGGTCGAGTGTTCGAATCACTCCGTCCCGACCAAAAAACCCTAAAAAATCCAGTCACTTAGCGGTGACTGGATTTTTTTATGCCTGCTGGTTTTCACCTACCGCCCAGAATTCTGCGTTTTGGTCACCGTTGGGTCACCGTTAGCCCTGATCTGATTTCTCCACGTTGGCCTCGTCACCGTTTAGGCCATCTTGCGGCTCTGCTAAGCCGGAGCGCCACTCAGCTAACTCTCCCAAAGCTCAATGCGGAATATCTCTCGACAGGCTCGGCAATGTTGCTCCCCATTGCCCGGCCTGATCGGAAGGGGAGAAGGTAGTCAGGGCTGCATCTATTGATATAGCTATTAACTATCTACTCTTGTTAATCAATAGCAACCACCACTACCTGTCACCACTGACTACACCAGAGGGAAAGAAGACCAGTAAAAATAAACACACCACGTACTTGGTATGCACCATCAACCAACCAGGTACTGAACCATGAACAACCGCAAGCACAACACCCACCTCTCACAGTCCGACATAGCCCTGCAGATCGAATCACTCGTCCAGGCTATTGAGCACAGCGATACACCAGCATTCCGGATCACGCACAAACGGTCAGGCTATGAGCAGGTCGAAGAGACCAGGCTCTCCCGTCACTTCATCAACGTCCAGCAGATGTACAACCTGTTCGATGATCGAGTCCCCTACGACTTCAGCGAGCACCTGTTAGCGTTCCGGGAAGCCTGTGACGACATTGGCCTTCAGCGCTTTCTCAATGGTCCGATTTGCATGAGCGAGACTGGGACGTACTTGCTCAGTCATGAGCAGAGCATGAATGTACTCACCGAACGGATCCGGGAGTTGACCCGTCAGCGGTGGTATCGGCGCAAAGCTGGAGATCGAGCCTATGAGGCACGCAAGCAAGCGAAGGAGATCATCGCTTACAACGATGCAGTGATGAGCCTTTACTCCCGCACTACGATCGTCAGACTGGATCTGTACTACCGCCCTGAAGCTCAGGCCAGGCAGCGCGTCGAGCAGGTATTCGATCACCTGGATGATCTGATCTATGAGCACAACCGTAATCCGATATTCGAGCACCTGATTGGCTACACCTACTCAGTCGAGCAGGGGGAGTGCAAGAAGGGGCGGGGGTACCACATCCATGCGGCCTACTACTTCAATGGCAACCAAGTGTGCCGGGATGTCTGGAAGGCGATTGAGGTCAGCGAGCTATGGGAGGAGGTCACGCGTGGTCAGGGCTATGCCCATAGCTGCAACCATGACAAGGATAAGTACGGCGACAAGCTCGGCATCGGCCAGATCCATAGGGATGATCAGTCGAAGCGGCCTAATACCCACGAGGCAATGAAGTATCTGGTCAAGGATGATCAGCACCTGCGCGTGAAGCCCGCGGGGGCGCGCTGTCTGCGTAAAGGTACTCTGGGTCGGTTCCGCCGGTCTGCATAGATTTTTCCGAGTTTCCTCCCTGAACTTCTGTTGATGGTTTAGGCTCCGGCCAGGAATCAAATGCTGACGAGAGCGCTGCGGGATGACGGAAAATGGAGAGCGCTGCCGACGGCACTATCAGTCGGTATACGAACGGAATCAGCCAGAGATCAGCAAGGGCCGTGCCCTTGATGAAAGCCTGCATCATTTCCTCGACCAACGCCCGGCGGGTAAGAACCAGTCAGCATTTGAGCGTGCGCAAGGCCTGGCAGCGGCATTGTTTTGGCTTGATGCGGGTGCGGTTGCTCAATCCGAACTCGCTAGCCTGGCACTCAGCAGGGTGCTGCATTTCGATAATGCAGTCAGCATCGACCTGCTGTTGCACCTTGCCAGCCATAACCCGGAAACCCTCAGATGGGCGATTCGCTACTCGAAGCTGTTTGAGCGTATCGAGTCGCCGCTTTTGCTTGCCCTGCGTGCGGCGCTCCCAGGGGATGACTGGCAAGTATTCTTCGGTGTCTGTGATCGATTGCTTGATCAGCTCAAGCCCTTTGATGAGCTGATTGCTCACGCCGAAAAACAGCTAAAGCACTTGTCGCTGCTGGAGCTGTTTTCCTACCTCAGTGTTCTGGCCTACCAGGCATTTACCGAAGACGGTTCCGATGATCCTTCCGGTCAGCAGTGGAAGGTCTATAACCGCATTATTTTGAACAAGCTTCGCGTTTGCTCGGAAGAGGATTTCCGCCTTAGCGAGTCACGGCTTGGGCAATCGCTGAAACGGCACCTGTCACCGATTATCTTTCCCGGATCCAGCAATTCTGACGGGGTGAGATGTCGTCAAAATCTCGAATCTTTGGCCCTACTGATTGACGCCACTCAAGAGCGGATCGACTACGAAGGCTCCATCGACTGGTTCTGCTTCGATCCCGAGTGCCGTTATCAGCTAAAACCGGGCGAGTCGGTTATCTACAACCAGTCGAAGACGGGAACAGAGCGCTGGCAACGAACCGGGCGCAAGAGTGATCTGCTTTGGCACTACTGGATGAATCGTGCGGTGCACGAATTCGCCCTATCCGGTATGGCTGAACAAATCATCGGCTCACCTGAGAATCATGAGCTAAACCAGCTGGCCTTTATCAAGGCGGTTCGCAGCCAGCTGCAGTTGCAGCAGATTTACGGCTTGGATGATCGCGTCTCGCTCAAAGATGGCTCCCAGGTGCAGCTACATCACTTGCTGCTGACAAGCGAGCTGACCTCGGTTTTCTTTCAGAAAGAGTTTATCCAGCCATTCCAGAGTCACTTGCGCGAGTCGGGCGTGCTTACACAGGCACTAGGGCGCTTAGCCATGAACGGCATGCTTTCCGGTGAAAACCGGTTCCCCATTACCTGGTCCGAAGAGCAAGAAAAGATCCGCAAGATCACAAGCTGGACTGTTTGCGACGAACACCCGAAAGGCAGCGCAGATTCAGCCAAGGCCATCCTTACGTTTTGGACCGGCGACTTCAAAGCGCTATCCCAGCAATTGAAGCAGCAACCCCGTATGCCTGCGCCGCGCCTGTACGAGCAGCCCTTTTACAAAATCGGACGCTATAGCTTTCAGTTCCCTTGGGTTGGTGCGCAGCAAAACAACCTGACGGCAGCCATCAATAACCTGCGGCGCGTTAACGCCCGCAGAGCGGATGCGCAGGCAGAAACGCAACGAGTGGAGCTGGCGTTGGCCGAGAGTCTCCGGCAACGAGGCTTTGCCGTTGAGGTGGGGTATCGGCCGGCTGTGACAGGCGCTGATGATGCCGGCGAGGTGGATCTGATCTGTCACCTTGATGGCGTAGTGCTGCTCTTGGAAGTCAAGTCGGGGTATATCCGCTCGACCAGGCATGAGGTCTGGGTGCATCGCACCAACACGTTGCGCAAGGCTGCCTGGCAGTTACGCCGCAAGCAGGTAGCGGTGCTTAGTGCGCTGATGGCCGATCAAGAGCTGCGCGCTAGGCTGGGCTATAACGGTCATGAGCCGGGGGCAGCTTTGCGCGCCTGGATCGTCGATACCTCTATTGAGCTCGATGGGCAGTCAGTTGATGGTTTCAGGGTTGTGTCTCGTGAAGCTCTTGAAGTCATTCTGCGTGATGAGAGGCAGCTCCTTAGGCCAATAGATCAGCTTGACGAGGAAAGTCGTGATTCATTGTTTCCTGGGGGGTTCAAAGTCGGCCGATTCATCGCCGTTGTTGAGTCGGATGAGCTGTGGCGAGACCTTTGCTAGAGCCTGAATATCGGCGACTTTGGTTCATCCGAATGAAGAGTTCAGTTGAGCCGGCTACGTAGGCGCAAGGTAATGAGGTACCCGGCCCAGGATGGTCGGCGTGCGCCTGCACTCGAAGCTTGAAGGGCGGACGATCGGGTTTTTCGCCCGTTGAGATAGAACCTTCACATGAGCATGGTTTGTGTCTCATTTGCAGACGCTCAGTCAAAGCCAACTCTGAAGCGAATCAAACGGAGTGTGGCTTGTCATGAAAGTATTACGCTTGAATTCTGTCGTCTTGGCCACGGGACTTGCCAGGTCAACGATCTACAAACTAATTGGCTCAGGTGAATTTCCGCGGCCTGTACCCCTGACCGCGCGAAGTGTTGGTTGGATTGAGGGCGAGGTGATTGCTTGGATCCAGTCGAAAATTGAAGAGCGCGAAAGGGAGTGAGTGTTTAAGCAAATCTGAGGTGGTGGCGGGGTGCATTATTGCGCCTTGGCCACCATTAATTCAGACCAGCGCGTGGTGTACGCAGGGGAGAGCAATTCTCTTCGCATAGCCCACTCGACTGGTTTGGCGATGCGCCCTGGCTGCAGCGTACCTCGACCCCAGCGGTTGTTGATCGCGTCCAGGGTGCTCATCAGTCGCTCGGTTTTGACGGGTTGTTCGGGAGCAAACAGATCCGGCGTGTATTCGTTCTTACGACACAGATCCAGGAGCAGCACTTGGGCCTTGGCGTAGCTGAACCCCTCTCTGAAGACCTGCTTGAGCCCAGTTTGAACTGCCTGGATTATCAGCCTGCTGTCATCGGTTGGGTAGGGCAGTTGGCAGAGAACACCGTTGGCATATTTGGCCTCTGAGGGATTGAACATCCCGGTGCGCAGACTGACTCGTACCTGCCGGCAGAGCGACTCCTGCTTGCGCAGCTTTTCAGCAGCGCGAGTGGCGTAGCTGGTGACGGCCTCCTGGATAGGAGCTAACTCACGCAGCCGCTTGCCGAATGAGCGGCTGGAGCATATCTCCTGCTTGGGTTCGATTTCGTTCTCGATCTCTAAGCACGCCACCCCGCGCAGTTCGCGCACGGTTTTCTCCACCACCACATTGAATCGCTTGCGCAGTGTCCAGGCATCCATCTGTGCCAAGTCCCAAGCGGTCTTGATTTGCATGCCTTCTAGGTGAGCACGCATGCGGGGGCCAACGCCCCAGACTTCTTCTACGGGCATGGCCTTGAGCAGCTTGTCGCGCCGCGCGGGGTCACGGATATCCACGACACCTCCGGTTTGCTTCTGCCAACGCTTGGCGGCGTTATTGGCGAGCTTGGCCAGTGTCTTGGTCGTGGCGATACCAATGCCAACAGGGATGCCGGTCTTCTGTCTGACTTCTGCCTGTACCTGGCGACCTATCGACTCCAGAGGTTCGGGCAACCCGGTCATATCGGCAAAGGCTTCGTCGATGCTATAGACCTCGATGCTCGGGAAGCGGCTTTCCAAGATCGTCATCACACGCTCGCTCATGTCGCCATAGAGGGCGTAGTTGCTGCTGAAGGCGACGATGCCGTTGCGCTTGAGGTCGCCTCTGATCTCGTGGAACAGGGCGCCCATTTTCACGAACGGCTTGGCATCGGCAGAACGGGCAATCACGCAGCCGTCGTTGTTGCTGAGTACTACGATGGGCGTGCGCAACAGGTCAGGGCGAAACACGCGCTCGCAACTGGCGTAGAAGCTGTTGCAGTCGACCAGTGCGTATACCGTCTCAGCCATGGGTGAGGTGATTCCGCAGGCTGTGAGTGACGACGCCCCAGATCGTCAGCTCATCGTTCTCCAGGATGAAGCGCGGAGAGTAGGCCGGGTTCTCCGACTGCAGGACGAACTGGCCCTGCTGCTGTGCAAGGCGCTTTACCAAGACATCGCCGTTGAGGCAAGCAACAACTACATGGCCTGGGCGTGGCGGTAAGCCACGGCTGACGATCAGATGGTCCCCATCAAAAATGCCGGCTCCGGTCATGCTGTCGCCGCTGACCGTTACCACGTAGGTGTGGGAGGCGTTCAGTTCAAGCAGGGTGTCCAGAGACAGATGTTGCTCCATGTGATCCAGCGCTGGACTGGGAAAGCCAGCAGGGATGCGGGTGTCAAAAATAGAAATGGGAGTATTGCTGGGCTGCAGTTCTCTCAGGATTAGTGCGTTGCTCATGGTAGATTTACTCGATACTGTATTTTTATACAGTTATCAGCAAGCATCCACCTTATCAATAGACGTTCGTCAATTGGGTTTAGCGCCTGCGCGGATTGTTTACAGACCAAAAGTAGACAGGTCGCTTGGCTCGATTTTCTTGGTTACGGTCCTAGCTCAGCAAATTAGGAGGCTTTGCCATGCTTCCGTTTATTTCGCTGAACGAGTACTTAGCGTTGATTGGCCTGGCGATTGGTATGCTGTTGCTTGCACGCCTTGCATACGGTGACAGCCCTGCTGAGCGATAGCGCAGCGGCTGTCAATTGTTATGGGTACCCGCTCAATTATGGAGTGAGTAGTAATGGCTGGCTGCTATCAGTAGGCATACCCCGGCGAGGCATAGGTCTAGCACTTATTCAGCCGGCTGATATAAAACAGTACGGCGTCATATCGCCGAAAAGGGCGGATGGTCAGTTGCATTTACCCGCTTCGGATTCGTTACTATGGGGCCATGTAACGGCTTTATGCTGACAGCGCCAAGGAGGGGCATGATGTGGGTCGATAACGAAACAGACACGGACTTTCTTAACTTCTCCGGGGTCGCCGACACCGTTGCAGAAATCGTTTACCAGGCCAATGGACGCCCCATTTCCATTGGGGTTTCTGGTGCGTGGGGGGCCGGCAAGTCGTCCATGATCAAGCTGATCCAGGCGTCGCTGCGCAATCCTCCTGATTCAGGGCAAAGACCCGAGAAAGACTTTGTCTTTGTCGAGTTCAATGCCTGGCTGTACCAAGGGTATGACGATGCCCGCGCAGCGCTGATGGATGTCATTGCGTCTCGCCTGCAGGAGGAGGCTGAGGCGCGACAGACCGCTCTCGACAAGGTTTACGAACTGGGTGAGCGGGTAAATTGGCTGCGGGTGGCCAAGATTATGGGCGGTGCGGCAGTTTCTGTTGCCGCCGGTGTGCCGATGCCTGGCCTGCTCGGTGATGCGTGGGGCATTGCCAAGCAATGGTGGTCTGGCGACGTTGATCAGGCGACGATTGACGCAACCTATGAAAAAGCTGGGAAGGCGGCGGATGAGGCCAATCAGCTCATCAAAGCAAAACCCAAGAAGCCTTCGCCGCCCAAGGAGATTCAAGCACTTCGAGAGAATTTCGAAGCGGTGTTGGATGAGCTGGGCGTCACGCTCGTTGTGTTGATTGACGATCTAGATCGCTGTTTGCCCGAAACTACCATCTCGACCCTTGAGGCCATCAGGCTGTTCCTGTTCCTGCGCAACACGGCCTTCGTCATCGCGGCAGACAACGAGATGATCAAGCATGCGGTGCGCCGACATTTCAGCGGTGTTCCTGATGACGTGCTGGTCACCAGCTACTTCGACAAGCTGATCCAGGTTCCAATTCGGGTACCACCTCTGGGGACGCAGGAAGTCCGGGCGTACATGATGATGCTGTTCACCGAGAACAGTGGATTGCCCAAGGAAGAGGTCGAGTCCATTCGCGTCAAAGTTCGCGATCAGCTTCGGACAACATGGCAAGGTGGTAGGGTCGACCGAGCCTTCATGCAGTCCCTGTCCAAGAAATTCCCTGCGGAGCTGATCGGTAAATTCGACACCGCAGAGCGTCTTGCTGCTGTGATGACCTCGGCGTCAGGTATTCACGGCAATCCCCGGCTCATCAAGCGCTTTCTGAACGCCCTGGCGATCCGGATGAGCATCTCACGCGCCCACGGCGTGGGGGTCGATGAAGCGGTGCTGGTCAAGTTGATGTTGTTTGAGCGCAGCGGCAATCCGAAGGCCTTTGAAGAACTGATGAAAGCGGTTGCGTCGGATAAGCACGGCAAGCCCGAAATGCTCGCCGGTTGGGAAGCTGATGTGAAACAGGGTAAGGATTTCACCTTGAATCAGCCTTGGGATCACCCGTTTGTGAAGGAGTGGCTAGCCTTGCCACCTGCACTGGCGGACAAGGATTTGCGAGGTGCTATCTACGTCAGCCGCGAGCATGCCCCGATCATCACGGACGAAGATCGCCTTTCTTCGAACGCTGCCGAGCTGCTGACCGCGCTGCTCGATTCGCCCGATATGGCACCTCAACTCAAGGGGGCGCTTGGGCAGATTGCCCCTCTAGAGCTCAGCGTCATCATGGATCGACTGCTCGACAAGGCGGGCAACGAGCAGGAATGGGGCGTACCGCCCGTTCTGGACGCGATGCTGGTTATTGCTGGTATCGATGGATTGCAGGGCCCACGCCTCGCTGCGTTTTTGAAAGAGCGCCCGCCCGCACAGATCCAAGCTGGGATCGTGCCGAAGCTCAAAGATGAGAGTTGGGCGAAGTCTGTATTCGATTACTGGCAAAGCCTTGATGTCAGTACTCCTGTTAAGGCCGCGATAAGGAAGTTGAATGGGAACGTCACAAAATAGCGACGGGCCAGGCAAGGGGGTGCCGATGGTGCCTCCGTGGACGCCTCCGTTGCCGCCGATGCCACCGGCACCACCACCTGTCCCACCTCAGCCTCCAGAGCCACCGGCTCAGCCAGCCCCTGAGCTGCCAGATCCTGGAGAAGATCAGGTTGATCAGGATGGGCAGTCTGATGAATTCCCTGACGGTGATAACGAGCCCAAGACTGCACCGTCGTCGCCACCTCCATTAGCGCCGCCAGGCCGCTTTGGGGGCGCGCGTAAGGGATTAGGTGACTACGCCAGGAATGGTGATCGTAGCGGCCTTCAACGCAGCCTAAAACACTACGTCAAACATGGGTACGGGGGTGCCAAGACCACTACGGCTCGATTTGGTGGAACGGCGGCTGTTGCCGCGATGCTGGGCGGTACCCTTCAGTCGGTGGCGGAAGGAACCAGTCAGGCCAATGCGAATCCCATTGACCCCGTCCTGCTGAACGGTCGATCTGCTTCGGAAGTCATGGACGCGCTAGTCGAGGCCGTACGGCCTGTCGATGGGACTCAAGATGCAGAGGCAGAGCGGGCATCGATTCGGAGTTCGCTGTCCGATGTCCTCGTGAAGTATCCCAACGCCGATCTGCTTAACCTGGCTCCTGAAGAGCGGGCCTACGCTATCGAGCGCTTCACCGCGATGGATGTGTTTCACCGGTACGAGCTTGATTTGGGGAAAACTGTCCAGGAGAAGGCATCATCGGCCCTGGTTGCAGTGCGTCGCCTGAAGGAGATCAAGGAGTACATCAAGGAATGTGTATCGGCCTCTTTTCGCACCATTGCTGCCAAAGGCGCACGGTTGACGACAGGGCGCATTTCCCAAGTCGTAACCCAGGCACTACAGGAGACGTTTGAGGTCTTTGAGGGGTATGTCGAATGAAGTTCGTATGTGGCCCTGCTGGATTTCAGGTGCGATCTGTCGAGCAGGCAATGCCGGTGGTGATCTATGGCCAGGCAGAAAAGGGACAAGTCAGTGTTGGAGGTTACACCCGTCACCTGCTTGAGAAGGCTCACTTGGAAATCTCACCTCAGGCATGGGATTTTCTGAGCATTGCTCTTTCCGTCGTCGCGGCAGATTTTACCGATCTGCGTGCCAGAAGCGCAGATGGCTGGACACGTACGCTCAAACTTCACATCGCGGTTCAGGATCCTGTGTTCTGGAATGCCCAGGCACGAGCACTGGAAGCTGCGTTGGGTTTTCTGACGACCGATGTGTGGACGTTCGTTTTTCATCCGGGCGGCTATAGGCCACCTCCACAGTTGCAAGCATTGCATCCCCGAGAAGAGTCGGTTGCCTTGCTATCTGGGGGAATGGATAGCTTGATTGGCGCAATCGACCTGGTCACCCAGGGGGTGAAGCCTTACGCCGTCAGCCAGGTCGTCCGGGGTGACGGCAAGAAACAGAGCGATTTCGCTCAGAGTCTTGGATTGTCCAGGATCGGCCTCAATCACGTTGCCAGATCTCCGGGATCTCAGGAGCCCTCCCAGCGTGCGCGATCCATCGTTTTCCTAGCATTTGGATTGGCCGTTGCGACGTCTCTTGATCGGTACCATCAGGGTGGTCGGGTGCCTCTCTACATTTGCGAGAATGGCTTCATCGCAATCAACCCGCCGTTGACCGTAACTCGACTTGGTAGCTTGAGCACCCGAACCGCGCATCCTGAATACCTTGGTCGCTTACAGCAGATCTTCGATGCTGCTGGTATCAATGTTCAGATTCAGAACCCATACGCGCTGAAGACCAAGGGCGAGATGATGACGGGATGTCTGAACCAATATCTGCTCAAGCAGCATGCTGTGACATCAACCAGCTGTGGGCGTTTTCAACGGTTTGGGTACAAGCATTGCGGACGATGTGTTCCGTGCCAGGTCAGAAGAGCCTCGTTCATTCGATGGGGCGAGCTGCGAGATAGCACACCATACGTCTATGAAGACCTGAGTATCGACAACCTCCAGTATGGGCGCTTCGAAGACGTTCGTTCTGTGGGGATGGCAGTGGCGAGCGTTGCTCAGGACGGTTTCGATCAGTGGTTGGGGCACAGCCTTTTTTCACCGTTCATTACTGAAAGGGCTGGGTATAGACGAATGCTCGTCCAAGGCCTCGATGAACTGGCGAATTTGCATGCGTTCTATGGGCTTGGCTGAATGAAGCAGCAGTGGCGGTGCTGCTTCATTCAGCCGGGTTCTGGCGAGCTACCAGAAACTCGATAAGTCTCTGCGTCTTTGCGGACAGCAGCCTCGTCTCGGTCTTCGAATAGATAGTAATGGGCTGGCCTTCCCCGCCCACCTACTTACCACTGGCGATTTCCTCAGCGCCGATTTCCTATGGGGCTAGCAGCATTGAAGGGCCCGTATAGCCCAGACAAATCGGGAGTGTCTGCTTATAGCTATGGAAAATCCCATGTTTAGTGGTCTGGCCTCACTTATACAGCCATGGCTGGAGCTCATCTAGGTTCGCAACGACGATCTGTTGGGCCGTGGCTTTGGCGTGCACCTTGGTCGGATCGATCTGGTAGCGCTGCAGAACGTACTGCACTAGGGCGCCGCGTGTCTTAATCACTAGCTGTCCTTCGTGCATCCCATAATCAGTCTCAATGATCTCTTTCTGTTCCGGCTTGAGGCGTGAATCCGGCTCGATTACTACGCGAACCTGGGCATTCCAGCCTTTGTCTGAATCCCGACCGTTTTTCGATGCATCATCCATCAGGTCAGGCACACCACGGAAGCGACTCAGCACAAAGTCTCGATAGTCACGGTTCTTCTCGCAGTAGGCGCGTACATGCCAGCGCATGCCGGTATAGATAAGGGTGTGCGGAGCGATCAGACGGATTTCGGCATCCGGCGTACTGAAGGACACGTACTCACACTCCAGCCTAAGGCCCTCACGGCAGGCACGCAGGAGGGGGCGCAAAACTTCGGGCTGCACGCTGCGGTCTGGAACATGCAGCACCTCGGTATGTGCATATGCCAGTGCCAGGCCAGCAATATGAGGGGCGCGGTCATAATTCTGGTTGAGTAGGTGCAGGTAAGCGCTGGCGCTGTCATCAATAAATAGCGGCTTGAAGCGCCGGCTCGGCACGTACCCCTTCAAATGCTTGTCATATTCGAGGTTCTTAGGTGCGTATTCGCTGATGTAGGAGTTGATGTCCTTTGACGCCTGCTGGCGGCTGATGCCAAAGCTCTGCATCAGGTGGTTTGTTGTCAGGCGGCCCTCCCACCAGACCACGGTCTCGATCAGGCGGTAGCGTAGCGCTAGATCCCAGCGCACGGACTCGATTTCCTGTTTGCGTTTCATCCCTGCCTCACTTGCTCGAAAACTTTACCTGTACGAACGCACACTCTAGATGCGTCAAGCCACGCTACATATCTTGATCCTGACAAACAAGCCGGCCAATCCAGGCCAGCTCAGGAAGTGCAATCAAGGAGTAGTTAAATGGCATTGATCAATTGCAACGAATGCGACCGCATGGCAAGCGACCAGGCAGTTGCCTGTCCGCATTGTGGCGCGCCTATCGCGAAGCAGACTGCCGCCGTTCAAATGCATCCCGCCCAAGCCATTAGCCGCAGCGTCGGCTTCTGGCTGGGCGTCGGGATTTTTCTCTTTCCGATCATTTTTGTTTGGTTCCTGCTGCGCCAGGGGCATAGCGCTACCAGTCGGATAGTCGGCTTTGCATGGCTGGCGCTGATGCTGGTTGCGATGGCTTCGGGGGAGCGTCCGTCCGGCAAGACCGCTACGACAACAACCACCCAGAGTCAGCCAGCAAGAGTGGCAGACCCGGCTGCGCCTTTGTTTGAAGTTAGCGCTCAGCAACTGGCTCAGGCGTATGACCGCAATACGGTCGCAGCGGATCAGCAGTTCAAAGGTAAGCGCTTCAAGGTCACTGGCGTGGTGGAGTCGATCAATACCGATCTGTTCGGTAACCCTTACGTCACCCTGCGCGGCGGTGTAAACCAGTTCATGGAGCCGCAATTCAAGCTTGATGATGCTCATGCCAACTACGCCGCAGGCCTGCAGAGCGGTATGCGCATCAGCTTGATCTGCATTGGGGGAGGTGATGTGGCCAAGACGCCCATGTCCAAGGACTGTGCTCCCGCCAACTGAGTCTCCAGTGTGATTTCACTGGGCAGATAAATCCGTCTTAATCCTGCTCAATCAGCTAAGATCTGTGCTTCCTATTCGATATGGATCTGGAAATGACCGATCGGTGGTTGAGCGTAGAGGAAATCGGCGAACACTTGGGCGTGAGTAAGGACACTGTCTATGCGTGGATCGCAAAGCGGCACATGCCCGCACACAAGGTGGGGCGGCTCTGGAAGTTCCAGAAGGCTGAGGTTGACGCGTGGGTTAAAGCTGGCGGTGCCAGTGATGATGCCGCCTCGGAGTCGGCGCATGGCTGATCCATACCGCTTGTCATTCACCACGGGTGGGCTCTTCATCCAGGAGTCACCGCCTGTGGCTGAGCTTTTCCTCATGAAGCGTGATTGGCAAGAGGCCCGTGATCAGGTTCGTGAGATGAACCTGCTGCAGGTACGCACTGCAGCGGCTGCCACGCGTATAAGTAAAGAGATTGTCGCCCGATTGGAGCACCTGGATGTAGGTGAGCTTGAGGCCTTGGTTGAGGGGAACAGGAAGGATCAGGGATACCTTCTCTGGGCTGCTTGTTCCCGGCGTTACACCTTTATCCGCGAGTTTGCGATGGAGGTGCTTCGCGAGCACCTACTGATAAGGCGGCGAGTACTGTCCTCGGTCGACTTCGACGCATTCTGGAGCAGGAAAGCTCTGTGGCACGTTGAGATAGACCAGATCGCGGAGTCGACGCAGAAAAAGCTCAAACAAAATCTATTTCGGATGTTGCGAGAGGCGGATCTGATTGGTGATTCGCTACAAATTCAGCCGGCCCTATTGTCACCGGCGTTGGCCCAGCTGTTGGCCAAAAGGGGTAAGGAGGAGTTGCTGATCTACCCCGTAACTGATCAGGAGATTACGCGTTGGCTTCAATGAACCGGAAAATTAGCGAGCAGCCCATGGCCGTTCGCTTCGATCATTTGCTAGGCGTAATCAGTGGTCAGCGTTTCCTTGAAATGAGGGGATTGAACAACGATCTGCCCTTTTACATCTGCGAGTTCAAGGCTGCTGAAGCGGTGGAGATGGAGCGTGTACGCCGGCAGCTGGTAACGCGGCTGGCGAACATGAGCATTCCCTGTCTTCAGGGAAGAGGCATCCAGGTTCTGGAAATCAACCTGTATGACTTGTCCATTGAGCTGCTCAAGGCCCGAGAGGGCAGTAGTGAGCAGGGCTGCCTCTGGGATGACCTACTCGCCATTGAGCCTGAGGTAGAGAAAGAGCAGCTGTTGGAGACTCTGCAGAACGTCTTGGGCATCGAGGAGTATCTGATCCCCGCCATCGGTGAGCGACTAGCGGCTGCTGAGTACGACGTTTTATTCCTCTCCGGCATCGGTGAGGTGTTCCCCTACATCCGTTCACACAACGTGCTGAACAACCTGCAAAGCACTGCCAAGTCCAAGCCTACGGTTATGTTTTTCCCTGGCGAGTACCGATACTCGCTGGAGCAGGGGGCTTCGCTGGAGCTGTTTGGCTTGCTGCATGACGACAAGTACTACCGCGCATTCAACATTTTCGAGACACAGGCCTGAGGAAGCAGTAGATGGAACTCAACGGCATTTTCCTGAACCCCGTCAGTCGTCCTATTGAAGGGGTGATCAAGGCTGATGATGAAGCCAGCCTGAATAACGAGCTGAGCGAGTATGTGCTGACCGACGAGGTCGCCAAGCGCCTGGAACACTTTCTTGACGCTTACACCGACTATCACGGCGCCAATGGCGTGTGGGTGTCAGGCTTCTTCGGGTCGGGTAAATCTCACTTGTTGAAGATGCTGGCGCTTCTGTTGGAAAACCGCCGCATCGATGGCTCCTCTGCCCTGGATATCTTCCTGCCCAAGATCCACGAAGACGATGCACTGCTGCGCAGCAAGCTCAAGCAGGCTGTCGCCATCCCTTCGAAGAGCATCCTGTTCAACATCGACCAGAAGGCCGACATCATCAGCAAGACGCAGATCGACGCCTTGCTGTCGGTCTTCGTCAAGGTCTTCAACGAGATGTGCGGTTACTTCGGCAAGCAGGGCTACATTGCCCAGTTCGAACGTGATCTCGACAGCCGCGAGCAGTTCGATGCTTTCAAGGAGGCCTACCAATCCATCGCCAAAAAGCCCTGGGAGCGTGGTCGCGAGCAGGCCCTGCTGGAGTCTGGCAACATCGCCAAGGCCTATGCGCAGATCACCGGTGAAGATCCGACTCTGGCCAAGGGAATCCTCGACAAGTACCGCACCCAGTACAGCGTCTCCATCGAGGACTTCGGCAACCAGGTCAAAGCCTGGCTAGACAAGCAGCCGGCCAATTTCCGCTTGAATTTCTTCGTCGATGAGGTAGGCCAATACATTGCGGAAAACACCAAGCTGATGACCAATCTGCAGACTGTCGCCGAAAGCCTGGCGACTAAGTGCCAGGGGAGGGCTTGGATCATCGTCACCGCCCAGGAGGATATGAACTCCGTGCTCGGTGACATGAGCAAGCAGCAGAGTAACGACTTCACCAAGATCCAGGCTCGCTTTGCTAACCGTCTCAAGCTCACCAGTGCTGACGTGGCTGAGGTGATCCAGAAGCGTCTGCTGACCAAGAATGATAGCGGTGCAGATCTGCTGAAAACTGTCTACGACCAGCAGTTCAACAACTTCAAGACCCTGTTCGAGTTCGCCGATGGTGGCCAGCATTACCAGAACTTCCGAGATCTGGAACACTTCACCTACTGCTACCCGTTTGTTCCCTATCAGTTCCCGCTGTTCCAGTCGGCCATCCGCGGCATTTCTCTGCACAACGGTTTCGAGGGTAAGGCCAACTCAGTGGGTGAGCGCTCCATGCTCGGCGTGTTCCGCGAGGTGGCCATCGCCATTGATAATGAGCCGGTTGGGCAGTTGGCCACCTTTGATCGAATGTTTGAAGGCATTCGTGGCGCGCTGAAAAGCGCGATCCAGAGTGCGATCAACACTGCCGAGCACCACCTGGGCGACGAGTACGCCGTTCGCGTCCTGAAGGCTCTGTTCCTGGTCAAGTACGTCAAGGAATTCAAGGCCACCCTGCGTAACCTCAGTGTGTTGATGCTGGAGCGTTTCGGCGAGGACGTACCCGCCCAGCGCAAGAAGCTGGAAGCCGCACTCAACCTGCTTGAGCAGCAGACCTACATCCAGCGCAACGGCGATCTCTACGAGTACCTCACGGACGAAGAAAAGGACATCGAGGAAGAGATCAAAAACACCGAGGTGGAGTCTGCGGACATCCTCAAGGAGTTGGAGGTCCTACTTTTTGATGGGGTAATCAAGCAGCGCAAGATCCGCTACGAGAACGGCCAGGATTACTCCTATACCCGCAAGATGGATGATCGGGTGCTCAGCCGGGAGTATGAACTCACCATTCATGTCGTAACGCCGCTCAGCGACAACTTCGATAATCTCACCGTGCAGCGTATGCAAAGCATGGGGCGTGACGAGCTGCGTGTCGTGCTGCCTGCCGATGCTCGTTTCATGCAAGACCTGACCATGTACAAGCGCACTGAGACGTACATTCGTCAGAACAGCAGCACTCAGCAGGACGCGGTCAAGCGCATCCTCGACTCCAAGAGTTTCCAGAACACCGAGCGCCTCGCGGATCTCCAGGAGCGTGCCAAGCAGCTGTTGGCAGGTGCCCAGCTGATCATCAATGCCGCCGATATCGAGGCGCCCAGCAACGATGGTCAGACACGTATTCTGAAAGGCTTCTACCAGCTCATCGAGACCACCTATCCGAACCTGCGCATGTTGCGGGATGTGCCGTTCAGCGAGGCTGATGTTGGCAAGTACCTACGTCAGGGGCAGGACGGACTACTTGGCAACGATGCTACCAATCTGAGTGAGCCCGAGCAGGAGCTGTTGGCTTTTATCCAGACCAATGCTCGTAGTGGCGTTCGCACCACGGTCAAGAGCTTGCTCGAGCGCTTCGAACGCAAGAGCTACGGTTGGTACTACGCTGCAATTCTCTGCAACCTCGCCCTGCTTTGCGCGCGAGGCAAGGTAGAGGTGCGTCAGGACAGCAATCCCCTGGAAGGGGATCTGTTGGAGCGCAGCCTGCGCAATACCAATGCCCACGCCACCCTAGTGTTGGAGCCGCAGATCGAGTTCAGCGCGTCCCAGGTACGTGCACTGAAGGATTTCTTTGCGGATTTCATCGGCGAGCCGGCCAGCAGCAATGAAGCCCGCGCTCTGGCGCGTGAAACCATAGATGCCATCAAGGAGCTGGAGATCGATCTGGCTGAGTTGCACGGTCAGAAGGTGCAGTATCCCTTCCTCAGTGCCTTGGACGGTGTGCTGGCGACTCTCAAGGAAATAGCTGCCAAGAATCCAGCTTGGTTCCTGACGGATCTGTCCCGCGCAGAAGATGCGCTGCTAGAAGCCAAAGAGCAGGTCATCGACCCTGTGCAGCGCTTTATGAAAAGCCCGCAGAAAGAGATCTACGATCAGGCTCGTCTGCTTGTGCAAGAACAGCAAGAGAATTTTGCATACGTCGGCTCGGCGGAAGCTGACGCCATTCGAGCCGTGCTCGCAGATGCAAAGCCCTGGCAAGGCAATCGTCTTCAACAAGCTCGGCAGCAGTTGGAGGCGCTTCAGCTTGTCATTGCCAACCAACTGGCCAGCGAGCAAAAAGCCAGTGAGCAGTTGCTCGACGATCTGGAGCAGCGCCTGCAGGGCGCTGAGGGTTACGGGGCTCTCGACGCGCCGCAGAAACAGCAGTTCTCAGCCGCCTTCGCACAGGCTAAGCAGCAGCTGAAAGGGCAAAAGCTCATTGCGGTCATTCGTGACCAGCGCAATCGCTTTGAGGACGAGCAATACCCTCAGCTGTTGCTCAAGCTCGATCAGCTGGCGCGTCCCAAGCCGGCCCCTTCTGAGTCGCCTGCGCCATCTAGCCGACCGGAGAGCACTCAAGCGCCAAGCACTGACATGCCTAAGCAGCCGGAGATTGAGGTGGCGGAACCGCGCATTGTGCAGTCTCGTCACATCAAAGTCGGCTACGCAAAGCCCTGGTTGACCAGTGAAGCCGAGCTGGACGAATACCTGCAGAAGCAACGTGAAGCCTGGCTGAAGGAAATCCAGGCTGGCAACCGAGTGCAGATCTGACACGGAATAAATACAACTGGCCCGTCAGGTGCGAGGCCAAGTCTAGGGCCGTTCGGTTGAATGGCTGAGTGGGGGATAGATGGATACCAGCAAACTCAAGAAATTTGCCCAATACGCACGTCGCACCTTGCTTGATCAGGTTAGTGGCAAGTTGGATGTGGTGCTAGCACCGCAGAGTGCTGCTCGTCGTGAGCGAGCCCAGGTAGTGGCTGAGTTGGAAAAACTGATCAGCAACTCCGGTCGCGAGCATGTGGAAGAGCGTGTTGCCTACACTTGGTTTAACCGCTTCTGTGCCCTGCGTTTCATGGACGTAAATCGCTACACCCGCATCGGCGTAGTGTCTCCGGGTGAGGGCCAGTTCCAGCCCGAGATCCTGGCTGAAGCCAAGATGGGGCACATCGACGAGGAGATGGTGCCGAGTCAGATTCGTCAGAAGATCCTGGATCTGCTAGCTGGCCGCGCACCAAGCACCGACTCGCAAGGCGAAGCCTACCGCCTGTTGGTCGTTGCTGCGTGCAACGCTTGGCACCAATCTATGCCCTTTCTGTTCGAGCGCATCGACGACTACACCGAGCTTCTGATGCCCGACGATTTGCTTTCGGGTAATTCCATCCTTGCTTACACGCGCGAGGCCATGACGCCCGACGCTTGCGAGGATGTCGAGGTGATCGGCTGGCTCTACCAGTTCTACATCTCCGAGAAGAAGGACGCGGTGTTCGAGGGGTTGAAGAAGAATCAGAAGATCACTCCAGAGAACATCCCTGCGGCTACTCAGCTTTTCACCCCGCACTGGATTGTGCGCTATCTGGTGGACAACTCGCTGGGCCGACTCTGGCTGCTCAACCGTCCCAACTCACGGCTGGCAGAGCAAATGGAGTACTACATCCCGCCAGAGAGGCCAGATAGTGATTTCCTAAAGATCGCCGGCCCAGAGGACATAAAAGTGTGCGATCCGGCGTGCGGCTCCGGTCACATGCTCACATACGCCTTTGACCTGTTGTATGCGATGTACGAAGAGGAGGGCTATGACCCGGCTGAGATCCCGGAAAAGATCCTGACCCACAACCTTTTCGGCATCGAGCTGGACGAGCGTGCAGGAGAACTGGCTGCCTTTGCGCTCACCATGAAAGCCCGAGCTCGCCAGCGGCGCTTCTTCAATAAAGGCGTCGAGCCGAACATCATCGTGCTGGAGAAAGTGATCTTCAGCAGTGAAGAGCTGGACGAGTACATGGGCTTTGTCGGCCGTGACTTGTTCACCTACGGCCTTCGCGAAACGCTGCAGCAATTCAGCGAAGTCGACAACTTCGGCTCGCTGATCGTGCCGAAGGTCGCCAACGTAGCAGATGTCTTGGCCACGCTGGAGAGCAAGGACATGAGCAGCAATCTCTTCCTGGCCGAGACGCACAAGAAAGTCCTAACTGTTCTGCGCATGGCTGACGCGTTGAGCCCGCGCTACGCAGTAGTCGTGGCCAACCCACCTTACATGGGCGGTAAGGGCATGAATCCGCGCTTAAGCACTTGGGCTAAAGATAATTTCCCCAGCAGCAAGTCCGACCTATTTGCGATGTTCATTGAGCGGGGCTTCGATCTAACTCCGAAATTCGGCTATAGCGCTATGGTCACCATGCAAAGCTGGATGTTCTTGTCGTCTTACGAGGCGCTTCGCGAGCGCATCCTGAGCGGGACATCCATCGAGTGTATGGCACACATGGCCAACATGGTGATGGGCATCGCATTTGGTACGGCTGCCACTGTACTGAAGAAGGGGGGATCTCCCGAAACTCGGGGGGCCTACTGCTATGTCGAATATGAGGACATTGGGGAAGACAATAAGCCGATTGAATTTCCACCGCGAAATGAGCGAAATCTCAAGGCGGCACAGAGGCAGGGGGCTGCATGATTACCAACCTGCAGCTCAAGAACTTCACTGCCTTCACCGATCTGGCGATCGACTTCTCACCGGGTATCAACATCATCATCGGTGAAAATGGCACAGGTAAAACCCAACTGCTCAAGTCTATTCTTGCGCTTTGTGGGCAGGAGGCCTATGTGGAGCAGGCAGGCGATAAGCTCGCCGGTAAGCTCTGCCGTCTCTACCATCCCCTTACTGGTCAAGTCGGTGAACTGCGTCGAGCTGGGACGCGCGGAGATGCTGTACTAAGGGCTACTTTTGCGTCGGGACAGGAAATCACCGCCCGATTCAACGGTACTGCCCGTCAGGTAAAAGTCAGCACTAGCGCTGGTGGAGATATTGCTGCAGCCAACTTTATCCCCACCAAGGAAGTGCTATCGCTGGTTCGCGGCCTTACTGCTGAGCAGCCGGACCAGCCCACCATTGAACGTATCTTTGACGATGGTTATCTGGACCTGGCTCGTCAGCTCATCAAAGAAGGGGCCGACGACCTGGATGCCAAGGTAAAGCTCGATCCACGCTTTGCCAGCATCGTTCCCCGGTTGGCCAACTTGATTGGCGGGCGCTATGAGTTGCACGAAGGGCGATTCTGCTTTCAGGCCGGCGAGTATGTCGAGAAGCGGGGCAAGAGCAGCTCGGAACACAAGGCGCCGCAAAGCTTCCAGGATTCCGAGATGTATTTTGTGCCAGCCAAGTCGCGACTGCTCTCCAGTACGATGACTGCAGAAGGCTTTCGCAAGATCGGAGTGTTGCAGCGGCTGCTCAGCAACGGCAGCCTCAACCCTGGAACGGCCGGACCGTTGCTGTGGGACGAGCCCGAATCCAATCTAAATCCCAAGCTGATGAAGGATCTCGTGCTGGCATTGCTTGAGCTTGCTCGTAATGGCCAGCAAGTCATCCTGGCCACACACGACTACGTGCTGCTCAAGTGGTTCGATCTCTTGTTGGATAAGGGCAAAGGTGACCAGGTGCGTTTCCACGTACTGTCTCGCCAGACAGAGTCGGGACAAGTACTTCGAGACAGCATGGACGACTACCGCGCCATTGAACCGAATGCTATTGCCGAAACTTTCAATGAGCTGACCAAGGAACAGGTTGCTCGAAAGATGGGAGGTCTAGGCAAATGAAGCTTCGTGAGCGCGACTTGGAGATCGACTTCACCGATGCCATCGACGCTATTGTTTTCGACCAAATGAAGGCTGAGCTGCCAGGCTATCACGGCATCGGGCAAATGCACCGTGTCGATTTTGTTGTCGAGCTTGAGACGGCCATTGTCTTCGTTGAGGTGAAGGACCCGGGGAATCCCAGAGCACAGGCCGAGGGGTTGGCGAAGTTCCATGGCGAGCTGCAAGACGGCACGCTGAGCGACACCTTTGCAGCCAAGTTCATCGACACTTTCCTGTACCGCTGGGCTGAAGAGTGCCTGCATAAGCCTGTTCATTACGTCAGCCTTGTCACGCTCGAAGACAGCGAGCTGCTGCCCAACTTCTCGGACGAGATCGCAAAGAAGCTTCCGCCGATGGGAAAGTCTGTGCCGCGCTGGAAGCGCCAACTGGCCGAGAACTGCCAGGTGTTCAACATCGAGCTTTGGAACGCGAGCTTTCCGAAATGGCCTGCAGCGCGAGTAGTGGATGATGCTGAGAAGAGCAGAGCCAGGAGGGACGCATGACTTCCCTCCAAGCCCTAGGCCTGGCTTACCGCAAAGCCAAGGTAGACCTGTACTACTCGTCCCATGCCTCGCTGGATGCGATTGCGGATTACGAGGACGCACTCCATGCCAACCTGACTGCTTTGCTTGCGAAGCTGCTTAGCGATGATGATTCCTGGGTCACGCAACCCGAGTTTATCGGCGGCTGGACTCTGGCCACCAAGTCGGTGGACATGTCTTGCTGGGATGAGTATCGCAAGCAGAATGGCAATGGCCTGATCTTTTCATCTCCGGCCGAGGAGTGGGCTCACGCCTGTGGCCTTCTGGCTGAAGGCGAACATCTCCAAAAGCCCAAAGCCGAATTTCGAGTGATGGCCCAGTGCAGCCTGGACTTTCATGTGCTGTCCACCCTCTGGATGCTGGAGGTTGGCCATCTGTTCGATGCCCAGTTGACCGACTGCGCCTATGGCAACCGCTTGCGTCGCACGCAAGATGGGAAAGGCATCAACGCGCTCTCGCTGGGCTCTTTTCAGCCGTACCTGAAGCCTTTCCGCGACTGGCGTGACCAGGGCATCGAGGCCATGCGTACTGCGTTGGACGCAGACAAGAAGATCGTGGCGCTCACGGCGGATGTTAGCTCTTTCTATCACGAGCTGAATCCTGGCTTCATGCTTAATCCAGCCTTCGTTACGGATGTGCTGGGGCTGGAACTATCTCCCGCTCAGTCTAAGCTGCATCGCCTATTTATTCAGGCGCTGCTAGCTTGGGCGGCAGCCACGCCGCTGAAGAAGGGCCTGCCTGTTGGACTGCCAGCTTCAGCCGTGGTGGCGAATGTCGCGCTGATTGAGCTGGATCGCGTCGTCGAGCAGCAGATTGCGCCGCTGTACTACGGCCGATATGTAGACGACATCCTTCTGGTCATGGAGAACGGTGCCAGCTTCCGTTCCACGACTGAGCTATGGGAGTGGTTGTTCGCCCGCTCCAGCGGCATGTTGGCGTGGGTGCCGGGCGAGGAGTACAAGCAGATCAGTTTTCAGCCCGTCTATTTGAGCGACAGCCAGATCCGCTTTGCCAACGCAAAAAACAAGGTGTTCATGTTGGCGGGTGAGCCGGGCAAAACCCTGGTCGGTGCTATTGCTCACCAGATCCACGAGCGTGCCAGCGAATGGCGCGCCATGCCGCGTTTGCCGCGTGCTGCCAGCCATGTGGGAACCGATCTGTTGGCCGCCACGCAAAGCGACGGTGAGGTCGCCGACAACCTGCGCAAGGCGGATGCCTTGACCATGCGCCGCGCGGGCTTTGCCATCAAGCTGCGCGACTTTGAAGCCTACGAACGTGATCTGCAGCCAGACGCTTGGCGCGAACATCGCCAGGCCTTCTTCCGCGCCTTTGTTCAGCATGTGCTGGTGCTGCCGCAGTTTTTTGATCTGTCGGTCTACCTACCACGGGTTATTCGCCTCGCTACGGCATGCGAAGACTTTGCAGCCTTGCGCCAGATTTTGCGTGGGCTGGAGCAACTGTGTACGCAAGTGGCACAAGGTTGCGAGCTAAGCATTAAGGCCTGTCCTGCAGAAGACAAACCAAGCCACAGCGAAATGCTGGACCGCTGGCAAAAGCAGCTTTTCACCACAGTACGCGAGAGCATCAGCGCAGCCTTTCCGCCCCGGCTATCGAAAGACGGTAAGGCGGCCTGGCTGACACATATGGAGGGCTACGCACCGGCGAATATCGATGCCTTCCTGAATTGGTATTTGTTCCCCATCAAGGGCTTCCAAACTCAGCAAGCACGGCTGTTCTCATTTGATCTGGCGCATATGCCGTTCCGTTTCCTTGGCCTGCCCGAGGAAATGGTGGCCCAGCGAGGAATCCCGGCCAAGAAGATTGCTACATCCTGCACCCATTCGAGCGATTTGTTGCCAGACACTGTGCTGGAAGGCAGCCAAGTGCTTGCCAAGTGGATCCGCTTCAAAGGCTTGCCGCACGGGCTGCTGTTTGCCACCCGACCTTACAACTTGCCGGAGCTGTTTATCCTGAACAAGGCGGCCTACGATGCTGCGGCGCACGGCGCCATGCAAGCTGTCGTCCTCGCTGTACGCGGCTTCGAGCTTGGTGATGCCGCGCCCGCTTTCGACAAGCACGGCGTGCTACAGATCCCGGATGGCCAGCCGCAACGCAAGTACGGCATAGCGGTCTCCAGCTGGAAAACGCAGATGGCTAGCTGGACGGCCTCGGTCATGCGCATGTCCGATCCCGATGCCGAGCGTTACGCACGCCTCTGCCGTCTGTTGGATGGCGTGATTGCTCAGCCAAGGGAAAGCCGCTACTTGGTTCTGCCCGAGCTGGCCTTGCCCGCGCACTGGTTCATCCGTATTGCCCGCAAGCTTCAGGGGCGCGGCATTTCGTTGATCACTGGGATTGAATACCTGCACGCCAGCAAAGGGCGCGTGCGCAACCAGGTTTGGGTTGCGTTGTCGCACGATGGCCTGGGCTTCCCTTCGTTGATGATCTATCGGCAGGACAAACAGCGCCCAGCCCTGCATGAGGAACGGGAGCTGCAGCGTCTGGCTGGCTTGGAGTTGAAACCTGACAAGGCGTGGCTAACACCGCCCATCCTTCAGCATGGTGACTTGCGGTTTGCCCTGCTGATCTGCAGCGAGCTGACCAACATCAGCTATCGTGCCGCCCTTCGCGGCAAGGTGGACGCGCTGTTTGTACCCGAGTGGAACCAGGATACCGAAACCTTCAACGCCCTGGTGGAGTCTGCCGCGCTGGATATGCACGCCTACATCATCCAGTGCAATGACCGCCAATACGGAGATAGCCGCATTCGCGCCCCCGCAAAAGACAGTTGGGAGCGTGATGTCCTGAGAGTTAAGGGCGGTGTGACCGACTATTGCGTGATTGGCGAGATTGACGTGCAGTCGCTGCGCCAGTTCCAGAGCAGCTATCGCTCTCCGGCCAAACCGTTCAAACCGGTGCCGGATGGATTTGAAATTGATTTTGGCCGCAAGGTATTGCCGGCGGGAGAAAAAGAATGAGCAAGAGCAACAGCCATGAGCATGAACTGGGAAATTATTTTTTCCGTGCGTCGGCTGCTGATTTCAAAAAAATCCCAGGAGGGAGCATCGCATACTGGCTTAGCGAAAATGCCAGAAACTGCTACGAGATTGGAGGGAAAGTTCAAGAACTATTCCCCGCTAAGCTCGGTATGCGTACAGGAGATAACTCAAAGTGGCTACGCTTGTGGCATGAGGTTTCGAAGAATGAAACAAATCTTTTTGCCATAAACGCGTCAGATGCAGAGTTGTCCGGGAAAAAATGGTTTCCATATAACAAGGGCGGGGATTTTCGTCGGTGGTATGGGAATAATGATTTTCTCGTTTTCTGGAAGGAAAACGGATTTGACATAAAGAAAGAGACCCTGGAAAAATACCCTCAGTTGAGTTGGGATAATCTTGGGTGGAAAATAACCAATGAAAAAGACTTTTTTAGAAAGTCTCTGACTTGGTCGTTTGTTAGCTCTTCATATTTCGGTGTTCGTTGTTCGCTGGGTGGGGCAATATTTGATGTGGGGGGCTCAAGCACCTTTCCGTCCGATGTGGATTATTATGTTGCTGCAGGTTACTTGTGTTCAAAAGTTGCCTTTGAGTTTCTTAAAGCATCAAACCCGACATTGAACTTCCAAGTGGTCAATGTGAACGAGCTGCCTTGGATTGACGTTGGATCCAAAAGGGCTGCCGCCGAAGTTGCTGTCAGAGGACTTGTTAGCCTTAGTAAAGAAGATTGGGACTCCTCCGAAACATCCTGGGACTTTACCAACCTCCCGTTGCTAGATCCTGAAAACCGACAGCCCACACTTCAGGCCAGCTACCAGAGGCTACGCGCCCACTGGCGCGAGATGACTCAGGAAATGCAGCGCTTGGAAGAAGAAAACAATCGCATCTTTATCGACGCCTATGGCCTGCAGGACGAGCTCACTGCCGAGGTGCCGTTGTATGAGGTCACGCTCACCTGCAACCCGCACTACCGCTACGGCGGCGACAAGAGTGAGGATGAACTGGAGCCAATGCTAGTGGCCGACACCATGCGCGAACTGGTTTCTTACGCCGTAGGCTGCATGTTCGGCCGCTACAGTATCGATAAGCCGGGGCTGATCTTGGCGAACCAGGGCGAGACGCTGGCGGACTATCTAGCTCAAGTGCCGCAGCCCAGCTTCCCCGCCGACGACGACAACGTGATCCCGCTGTTGGATGGCGACTGGTTCCCGGACGACATCACCTTGCGTTTCCGCCAGTTTCTGCGCGTGGCCTTTGGCGATGCGCATTACGAGGACAACCTGGCCTTTATCGAGCAAGCGCTCAACGTCAAGGGCAAGCGAAACTTCAGCCTACGCGACTACTTCCTGGGCGAGTTCTATGCGGACCATGTGAAACGCTACAAGAAGCGTCCACTCTATTGGCTGTTCAGCAGTCCGAAAGGCACCTTCAGCGCGCTGGTTTATCTGCATCGTTACCGTCCGGACACCGTTAGCGTGGTGCTCGGCTACCTACGCGATTTCCGCAAGAAGCTCGCTTCGCGTCTGGACTATTTGCAGCAGGTAGCTATCAATCCATCTGCCAATCAAAGCGAAAAGACGAAGGCCAGCAAGGAAGCCGATACCATCAAAAAACAGCTCATTGAGTTGGATGATTACGAGCGCGATACGCTATACCCGCTGGCGACCGAGCAGGTCGAGCTGAATCTCGATGACGGCGTAAAGGTCAACTACCTCAAGCTAGGGGCTGCGCTGAAGAAGATTCCAGGATTGGAAGCCAAGGAAGACTGATATATGCCGGGTAGCTTCGAAAAGGCGATCACGATTCGCCAGGCCATACGCAACATCGATGACCGGACGTTTTTGTTGCCGGCGATCCAGCGCAATTTTGTATGGTCGACGCAGCAGATCTGCACGCTCTTTGATTCCCTGATGCGCGAGTACCCTATCAATACCTTCATGATGTGGGATGTCACGAGCCCCGAGATCAAGAATAAATACCGCTTTTACAGTTTCCTGACCGACTACTGCCAGCGCTTCAAAGAGTCTAATGACTATGTCCCGACCCAGGGGGACTTCAAAGACTTCAAGGCGGTTATAGATGGGCAGCAGCGGCTGACCTCAATCTACATCGGCCTAAAAGGAACCTATGCCTACAAGCAACCTAGGGTCTGGTGGCCAAACGCGCGCAACGATCAGGTCCTCCCACCCCGCCGGCTCTACCTCAACCTGAGCAAGGGCGTTGAAGGAGATGACAACGAGTCGATGGCTCAGTACGACTTCCGGTTCCTGACCGAGAAGCAGGTAGCATCGTATAAGAGCGACAGCGCCTCGTTTTGGTTCGAGGTGGGCAAGGTCTTGGAGCTGCCTGATGTTCGCTCTGATGATGAGATCCTGATGGAGGTTGTGTTGCCCTATTTGACGGAGCAGGGGCTGGCCAGCAACAGGTTTGCACTCAAGACGTTGAATCGTCTGTACCACCTCGTTCGGAGAGAGGAGGTCATCCACTACTACAACGAGGAAAGTCAGGATATCGATCATGTCCTTGACGTGTTCATTCGTACCAACAGCGGCGGTACGCCGTTGGCGTTCTCCGACCTGCTAATGTCCATCGCCATTGCCAACTGGCAGGGTGATGCGCGTAAGGATATTGATGAGCTAATCGCCGAGGTAAGGCAGAGTTCAGAGATGCAGTTTTCGATTGGTCGAGACTGGGTTCTCAAGACTTGCTTGATGCTTATCGGTGCCGATGTGCGGTTTAAGGTCAAGAACTTCGATGCTGATCAGGTCAGTGTCATCCAGACGCAATGGCCGCAGATCCGATCCTGTATTGTTGCAACCTTCAAGCTTTTACGTCTTTTCGGGCTAAATGACCATTCGCTCAGAGCAAAGAATGCCGTCATCCCCTTGGCTTTTTACCTGTACAGGCAGTTCTTCCAAGACAAGCCGCTTTATCTGAGTATCAACAACATCAACCTTTTGCGCGATGAGCGCCTATCGCTGTCTCGCTGGTTGCACATGGTGTTGCTGCGGGGGGTGTTTGGCGGTCAAGCTGACGGTGTGCTGACGAGAATGCAGCGGCTGCTTAACAAGCACATCAGCAAGAAGGCATTCCCTCTGGACGAGATCATTGAAGCCTTCACTGCAACCAACAAGGATCTGCGCTTTGACGAGGCGTACCTCAGAGGGTTGCTCGATATCCAGTATGGGGACCCGCGGTGTCGTTCGGTCTTGAGTTTGTTGTTCCCCGAAATCAACGAAAACCTCCAGTTGGACATCGATCACTTGCATCCGCAAAGCGCCTTCACTAAGACAGAGCTCTCCAAGCAAGGCTTCCTCAAAAATGACTCTGAGTTGATGGCGTTCTACCAGAGCCCACTCAATTGGAACTCGATTGCCAACCTGCACCTGCTGAATGCCTCGCAGAACCGCTCGAAAAAGGATATGCCGCTGATCGAGTGGCTGGCCGAAAAAGGGTGCGGCATCAAACGAGCCGATTTGCTGCTAGACGAGAATGACAGCCTTCAGTTTGAGGACTTCCAGGCGTTCTGCAATGCACGGCGTGAAGCCCTTCTAGAGCGCCTGCGTAGCAATGTGGTGGTCAGTGGACCACAGCCGGCATCGGAAGAGATATTGGATGAAGAGGAAGAAACCGAGGCTGTGGCATGAGCAACTCGAAGATTACCCAGGCTCTGACAAACCTGTTTGAGAAACAGCGCATTGTCTTCTGGTACGACAACCGTCTGGAGTTCCGTGCAGATTTCGAATCGCTAGAGCTGCCGGGTGTCGAGAAAATCGAGCTGGCCAACAACGAGTTCGGCGTTAAGTACCGCATCCTGCGCGAGCACCCCGAGCAGAAGTTTCTGCTATATCGGGAAGCTGCCGAGCCGGCCTATCTGGATAACTGGTTACTTGATGTGCAGCTAGCCAGCGGCAACACCTTCCGTACGGATCAGCTTGCCCTTTGGCTGGCCGAGCTGGAGTTAGGGCCAGACTGCTATCCGGTTCTTGAGGAGCATGCAGCATTCTTCGCTGCGGCCAAGCGGCGCGAGCAGTTGCGTAAACTGCTGCAGCAGGGCGACTCGCACAGCATGCTGCGTTTCAAAATGCTCGCGGTGTGTACAGGCTCTGAGCCACGATTGGATGTAATCCTTGAAGAGCTGCTGGCTGAGCTCGCCAATGCTGAAGTCACACGCATCAAGCTCATTGAAACAAGTGGTCTGGATGGCTTCCTCTGGGAGCAGATGAAGCGCGCATACGGTTATGTGTCGCAGCAGCCGGGACTGCACGACTTTGTGATCGAGCTTTTCAAGGCATGCTTCATGATGGGCACAGATCCTGAGTACAAGGCACGTTTGTCTGCAGAGTCCTTAGTCTTTCTCCGCCGCTGGAAGGACAGTCGATCTCATGAGAGCAGCTTCGAACTGCTCTCTGCGCAGTGTGCAGAGGTACTACAGATTGGTGACAAGCTGCATAAGCTCGATTATCGAGCCCTCCTTGATCTCGATTACTTTGAGCTGATAGACCGCAAGATCCTCAGTGAGCTGGTTCGCGCGACGGTAGCTCGGACTGCGACTGCTGCCGATGTTGAGCAGTCTGTACGTCAGCGACGCCAGAGCCATTGGTTTAGCCATTTCGAAGATGTCTATCTGGCGCTGGATCATGCTGCGCAGTTCCTGCAGACCCTGGATGCTGCCAAGCTGGAAATGGCCTCCTTGGCCGATGGCGTTGAGAAGTATGCGAAGAGCTGGTATCGGCTGGATCAGCTGTATCGCAAGTTCGTCCATCATGCGCGCAAGTCCGGCCAGGCCTCCTTGCTGGAGGAGCTGAGCGCCCAGATCGAAAACCAGTACACCAACAACTATCTGGCGCGCCTTAATGATCGTTGGCAGCAGTTTGTGGACTCTGTTCCGAGCTGGACGGCTGCTCCGATTATGCTGCAGCGGAATTTCTTCAGCCGCTGCGTCAAGCCTTTCCTAGAGCGCAAGACCAAGGTCTGCGTACTGATCTCGGATGCCTTCCGTTATGAGGTGGGCGAAGAGCTGCAGAGCCTGATTCGCCGTGAAGACCGCTTTGAGGCCGAACTGGAGCCGGCGCTTTCCATGTTGCCGAGCTACACGCAACTGGGCATGGCTGCATTGTTACCTAATCAGGTGCTGCAGCTGGCTGAAAACGACAGTGGTGACGCTTTGGTTGATGGTCAAAGCGCCCAGGGTTCGGCAAATCGCGGAAAGATCCTGGCCGCTGCAGTGCCGTCTTCCGCTGTTGTGTTGGCCAAGGATCTGCTGGCTATGAACCAGGCAGACTCACGGGCACTCCTGCGTGATAACGATGTGGTTTACGTCTACCACAACCTGATCGATAAGACTGGCGATACCCGTGATACCGAGGAGCGGGTATTTGCTGCGGCCGAAGAGACATTGTCCGAGCTGGTCCGACTGATAAAGAAACTGACCAACGCCAATGCCAGCAACCTTTTGGTCACCGCAGACCATGGCTTCATCTACCAGCACCGACCGCTGGAAGAGAGTGACTTCCTAAGCAACGTGCCGGAAGGGGACGAGGTGCTCTATCGCGACCGGCGTTTTGTCCTAGGGCGCGGCCTGCGTAGTCAAGCAGGTTTCCGGACATTCACCCCTGAGCAGCTGGGACTTGAAGGATCGCTGGATGTTCAGATCCCTAAGTCGATTAATCGCTTGCGTCTCAAGGGCTCAGGCAGCCGTTTCGTGCATGGCGGGGCCACGCTGCAAGAGGTGGTGATCCCGGTTGTGCGCATCAACAAAAAGCGCCAAAGCGATGTGGGCAGTGTGGACGTTGAGTTCATCGGTGGCGGCAGCAGAAGCATCACGACTGGACAATTGGCCGTTGTGCTGTATCAGTCAGAGGCGGTCACCGAGAAGAAACAAGCTCGCCGGTTGCGTGCTGGGCTGTACACCTTAGACGGTGAGTTGATCTCCGACTCGCATGAACTGACGTTCGATTTCGCGTCCGAAAACCCGCGTGAGCGCGAGCTTGCGGTGCGCTTCATCCTGAGCAGGAAGGCCGATGAAGCAAATAACCAGCAGGTTGAGCTACGACTTGAAGAGCAGGTTGAAGGCACCTCGCATTTCACCCAGTACAAGGCCACTCGGTATACGATTCGTCGTTCGTTCACCAGTGAATTCGATTTTTAAGCGGGAGCCCTCATGAGTCAGCTCGATGACAAGATCAACCAACATTTCGCGGGCTTAGTCGTTCGCAAGGATCTGGTCAAAGCTGTTAAGGGCAACGCCATCGTGCCGTCCTACGTGCTGGAGTACCTGCTGGGCCAGTACTGCGCAACGAATGATGAGTCGACGATTCAAACCGGCATCGAGACGGTTAAAGAAATCCTGCGCAAGCACTATGTGCATCGCAACGAAGCGGGACTAGTGCGTTCGACGATTAAGGAGAAGGGGCGCCACAAGGTCATTGACCGTATAAGTGTTTCTCTCAACGACAAGGACGATGTGTACGAGGCTGAATTCGCCAACCTCGGGATAAAGAAGGTGCTGATCGACTCCAGCACAGTGAAGGCACATCAGAAGCTGTTGGTCGGCGGGGTATGGTGCATCGCTGATCTGGAGTATGACTACACCGAGGATAAGTCCGCCTCTCCTTGGGTGCTGGCGTCGCTTAAGCCTATCCAGATCTCTCGTTTTGATTTCGACGGCTATTTGGAGTCTCGCAAGCAGTTCACCACGGACGAGTGGATTGATCTGCTTATCCAGAGCATCGGCTTCAATCCGCAGATGTTCGGCAAGCGAAACAAGCTCTTACAGCTGATCCGTCTGATTCCCTTCTGCGAACGGAATTACAACCTGATCGAGCTAGGGCCGAAGGGCACCGGCAAGTCGCACGTCTACTCCGAGTTTTCGCCCCACGGCATCCTGATTTCCGGCGGAGAGGTGACGGTGCCCAAGCTGTTTGTCCACAACGGTACGGGCAAGCTCGGCCTGGTCGGCTACTGGGACGTGGTGGCCTTCGACGAGTTCGCTGGCAAGCAGAAGCGGGTGGACAAGGCGCTGGTCGACATCATGAAGAACTACATGGCCAACAAGTCGTTCTCGCGGGGTGTGGAAACCCTTGGGGCCGAGGCCAGCATGGTGTTCGTGGGCAACACCGATCACACCGTTCCGTACATGCTCAAGCACAGCGACCTGTTCGATCCGCTGCCGGAGAAATTTCACGACTCGGCCTTCCTCGATCGCCTGCACAGCTACATACCGGGCTGGGAGGTGGACGTCATCCGTGGGGAGATGTTCTCCAGCGGCTACGGCTTTGTCGTCGATTATCTGGCCGAGATACTCCGTTCATTGCGCAGCCATGACTTCTCGGATCGCTACAAAGGTCTGTACACGTTGTCGGATGAAATCTCCACGCGTGATCGTGACGGTATCAACAAGACTTTCTCCGGGCTGATGAAGATCCTCTTCCCTCATGGCGAGGCTACTGAGTCGGAGGTCGAGGATGTGCTGCGCTGTGCTATCGAAGGGCGTAAGCGGGTCAAGGATCAGCTGCTGCGCATAGACACCACTTACCCAGCTGTGCGTTTTGCCTATCAAGGAAAAGATGGCGTAGAGAGGCTGGTCAGCACTCTGGAGGAAGGGGAGTACCCGAACCAGTACCACCGGCGAGTGGCGAGTGAGGTTTCGGAGTCTGATCTGTTCGATACGGCTAATGTCGCTCCTCGCGAGCCTGTTAGCGAAGCGGCCAGTCCTCAGCCCATTCAACAGCCTGCTGGCTCGGTGAGCAAAGAGCCAGAGCTGAAACCTCAGCACCTGGTTATTCATGAGAACCAGCGCGGTGTCACCTTCGATAGGCTGTTTGGGCCCTATCTGAAAGGGGCTAAGCGGATCATCGTTATTGATCCGTACCTGCGGATGTTCCATCAACTGCGCAACCTCATGGAGCTGATGGAGACGATCAGCAAGCAGTTGGCTTCCGGTGAGGAAGTGGCTGTTCATGTCGTCACCGTAGAGGATGAGTTAAACGGTGATCGCCAGACTGAAAGCCTACAGAAAATTGCCGATGCCTGTGCTGGGGTGGGTATTCAGTTCAGCTGGGCGTATGACACGACAGGGACTAAGCATGATCGTGACATCACTACTGACACTGGCTGGAAAATTATTCTTGGCCGTGGATTGGACATCTTCCAGCGCTTCGAATTGAACGACGCATTTAGCTTTGCGAACCGGCTGCAGCAGCATCGCCAATGCAAGGAGTTCAGTGCGACCTTTGTTAAAGTCGAGCATGCCAGCGAGTGAGTGATCTTGCTCCTGGTAACCAGGCTGAGCAAAAAAAGAAAGCAGACAGTGGCATGGTTACAGCCTCTCAGCTGTAACCATGCTTTGTGGCCAACTAGCGTTCAGACTTTGCTAGCCGATTGAAGATCCAGCACGCCAACACCAGAGCGATCAGCAATGGCGGAAAGCGCACCATCAGAATCGTCAGTAGCAATATCGCTAGGCAGCCAGCCAGGATCCCGGCAAACATGAGCGCGGCTGCGAACGTGCGTAGCAGTAACTTCATATCGCCTCCTTACAGGTAGCCCAGTTCTGCCAGTGAAACGCAGCCTTCGTCCGCCACTACGATGTGATCGAGCGTGCGCACACCGACTAGATTCAGCGCGTCCTGCAGTTTCGTGGTGAGGTTGCGATCCGCCATGCTGGGCTCAGGGTCACCCGAAGGGTGGTTGTGCACTAGGATCAAGGCGGCGGCGTTGTGCTCCAGGGCGAGCTTCACGACCTCTCTGGGATACACGCTGGCGCCATCGAGAGTCCCCCGGAACAGCTTCTCGAACGCAATCACCCGGTGTCGGCTGTCGAGCATGAGCAGGGCGAACACCTCGTGCTCATAAGCAGCGAGCAGCGCCTGCAGGTGACTGAACACCTCCTTAGGCGACGTCAGGGCGCGCCCCTTGCGCAGGCGCAGGCTGGCCAGTTGCTTGGCCATCAGCAGGATGTCGTTTTCCGTCACTGGCGAATCGACCAGGTAGGTGCCGGTCGTGTCACTGGCTTTCAGCTTGTGCAGGCGCATGGTGGCCTCCTTGGTCTTGGTCTGCGGGTGGGGTTTGACGAGCAGCCTGTGCATCGAGCTTTTTAGCCAGGCTAGGTTTGGTGGGATTGATTGGAGAGGTAGTTGCTGCAGCAGGTGCTTCACCCTCGGGGTAGAACTCTTCAACGATTGCGCTGGCATCCTCCTCGCTGTCTTCGAACGCACCGTTGCCAAAGCCACGTCGTGCTGCCTCATCCAAAGCGGCCTGATCGAAGCCCGCAGCCTGCCGCCGCGAATCGAGTTCACTTGCAGTCACCAGCGCTTCAGCCATGTCCATGCCGCCGCGTACCGTCAGGTCGGCGTAGAAGATCGGCGTGCCATGGCTCTGGCGTGTCGACTTGCCACGCAGGCGCAACTCCAGCGGGAGACAAGCCAGGCGGTTACCCGAGATGGCCTGGAAGTAATGCAGTCGTGCAGCCAGGGTGCGGATGCTGTTGAAGCCGGTGGTGCGGAACACAAAACTACCCAGCGGATCTTCATCGCCAATGACCACGTTTAGTCGGCCATAGGGCTTACAGGCACCGCCTTTGGCGATTGGACAGGCATCCGGCGAAGGGCAGGGCAGCGACTGCATGCCGTCCTGAGTGACCCGCTTGCAGGTCTCGCCATTCCCTACGCAGACAGGGCGTCCGGAATGTCGGTCGAACAGCGTGTAATCCGCGCGGAAATTCAGCTCCGGTTCGTTGAACAGAAGCCGTACCGGAATGCTGCGCAGCTTGTCGTCCTTGCCCTGGCGCAGCTCGTCATTGAGCGGGTGCAGCAGCCAGCCGTCCTTACCTTGCACTTGGGAAGTGATGGTGAACTGGTCATCTTTCTCCGGCAGGCGCTTGCCGTTCTTCTCGATGACCTTGCCGATGGAAATCCGCCCGAGTACCGGCGGAGTGATAGCCAGACCTTTGAGCATGGTGAGTCTCCTGGAAATGAAAAAAAGCCAGCCACGCAGCGCGAACTGCATGAGCTGGCCAAGGGGGAGGGAAGGGAGGAAAAGGTTGGGTTTCAGCCGACTAGGAAGCGCCGTGAACCCGGTTTCAATAGTGGGTACTTGGCCTGCAGGTAGGGCTTGTCCTTGAGCAACTGAGCGAGATCGAGGCCGATGCTGTCCTTGGCCTTGCGCCAGGTGACATAGCCGCTGGAAAACTCCGCCCGACTAGCATCGCCCATGGCCTGCTGCAGCATCTGCTTGAGCTCGGCCTCGCGCTTCTCTCTGACGGCAATCGACTGACGCACGGCTTTCAGTTCAATGAAGGCAGCGGCCAGACCGGCATGGCCGCTGAGGTCGACGACTTGGCCGTTATCCTCCGGGTAGAGGCAGCGCAGCGCCAACTCAGCGGAAGCCGTGCCATCAGCAGGTGGCGGCGTATCAGTCTCCACGTAGTGCCAGAACTGGCGCTCTAGCTCGATCAGGCGAGCGATCATCTGCTCATCCCGCTCAATGCGGTGTATCTCCAGCGTCTGGCCGCCCAGCAGCACAGCCACATCCGCCGCCTGCTTGCCGGTGACGGCGAGCTGGTGCATCACCTGCAGCTGCACATACTCCGGCACGCCATCTTTCCAGAGGCGTGCGCCGTTTATGCCGGCTGTCTTGCATTCGAGGATCTGCACATCGTCAGCCCCGATCACCTCGCGGTCGATGTTGGCCAGCATCCAGGGCAGCTCAGGATCCGGGTGCTGCAGCACGGCGTTGATGCGGCGGACCTTGTTCTTCGTGCGCTTGCTGTAATGCCAGGCCACGATGGGCTCCAGGACGTTGCCCCAGTACATAGGGCTTTCCTCATCCTGAGGATCGGCCTTGGGCATACCAGCGTCGCGGCCTGTCTTCTCCATCCAGAGCTCCAGCTGCGACTTGTAGGGGTTGAGGCCTACGGCTGCCGCAGCGTCCGAACTGCCGATGCCTTGCTTTCGGATCTGAAGCCAGTCCTCGCGTGGCAGCTCCTTGGTGCTGACCAGGCGCAGAGCCGGACGGGTTGTGCTGGTGCTGCGATTCAATGAAGTAGCTTTCATAGCGTTCACCTTGCAGAAATAGAAACGCCCGACCTGCAGCGAAGCGGGTCGGGCGTTATGGGGTGGGATAGGTAAAAGGTCAGGCGACCAGTTGCAGGGCTGTATCCAGAGCTCGTTGCTTGATCTGGGCTCCCTGGCCGAACCAAGCGGAGTCGAGGCGATACTCAGTGCTGCGTGCCCGGCGCTCGTGATCGACGTACTCGGTCACGGCATTGAGCAAGCCCCAGGCTGTACCACGTGCCGAGTCCAGTTGGCTGCCGCGACCACGACCTTCGTAAAGCTCCTGCACTTTGCGCAGTGCGCGCTCGTTGGGCAGTTGCTCCGGCAGTGCGCCGGTCGGGCTGGTGTCGCACATCACATTCATGAAGAAGCCCAGCGCCTCATGCCACTGCACCTTGCGTTCAGCTAAGTGGCGCATGCGGTACATGAAGTCATCCCATTGCGAGGCGGCGATACCGAGCTGCTTCTTCACCAGGTCGCCGTCGAAGCGGGTGCTGTGCGGCACCTTGATCGCACGACTGGTGCCGTCCAAGGCGATGGTTAGAGTGTTATTGCAGACAACACGGATAGTCGTGGGCGTTGCGGTGGTAGCCAGGGTGCCGTCGCAGGAGGTCGCGAGCAGCAGGTAGCCATTCACAAGGTCATTGCCCTTAAGCGCAGCGCCCTGTCCGGTACGTGCCAGCGCCCAGAACTTGCGCCCGCCCTTAAGCACGCCAGCGGTTTCCAGCTCGTAGCCAGATACCTCGGTCAGATCTCGGTAAAACTCAAGCACCTCGCGCGGCTGCACGGTGTGATAACGCTGCGAGACCACCGACAGCGGTGCCTTGGTATCCGAACGGTAGAGTACCTTTTGTTCCGGGAATGAATGGATCGCGCCCAGATGGCCGATGGCGTCCGACTTGAAATGCACGGGGCTTTCCAGGATCTGCCAGTCCATGCCGGCTTCGCGTTGCCAGACCTCGATAGGCTGTTTCTGGGGCAGGTTGTTGCCCAGGCCATGCCACGGAGTAGCGCCAACGTAGGCCATTTGTTCGATTTGATGAACCATGACGAATTTCCTTTGGGTGCAGGCCGGCATAAAGCGCCGCGCAGAGCGCAGCACCGGCAATCAATTAGAGATAAGGACGAGGGGGCGGTGGCCGGATTAGGCCGGCAGATTGAAGCGGTGACCGCAGAGCAGGCAGAGGTTGTGAGCCAGAACATGGCGGTCGAGCGATTCACCGAGCTGAGCGCCGATCGCACAGCCGCCGACGCTTCCGGCCAGGCCACCGAGAATGGCGCCAGATACAGAACCGAGTGTGATGCCGACAGGGCCGGCGATTACGCCAAGCGCTGCGCCGGCCTTGCCGCCTGCCAGAGCAGCACTGACGCCACGTGCGAGGCCACCGACCGCGCCGATGGCCGCACCAGCTTTCATGGCGTGATGGAAAGAAGCGACTTTTGGGGAGTGACAGCGAGGGCAGTGCAATGACATGGGGAGATCCTCCTTGGTACAGATGTCATTGCGGTAATGTGTTTTTGAGAAAAATTCGAATTAAGTGCTAATAAAAACACCGGCACAAGGCCGGTGTTGAAATTGATGATTCACTAGTAATTCTGCTTTAGTACAACACGTACAGGTTTATCAGTGTAATCGATACTGACTTTTCCTAAGGCCTCAAGGCAGTCGAGGAGTGGGTTTAACTTTGACACTGTCCGAAATTTCCATGGGCCTTTGTTGAGTATTGTGTTTTTTTCAACCCAGTTAAAGAGTGTCGAGTTTTTGCAGTTTGACTGTAGCCAGGCATATAGGACCTCTGCATCACTGATGATGTTTGGCATAAACGTGAACTCGTTTCGGAATGTTTTAGAGCACTCAAGAACAATTTTCTCTGCTGACTTGAGCTCTGTCAAAGATATAGTGCCATTACCAAATTCAAAATAGTGTAAGAGTGCGGCTACTCGCGCGATGTTCTCGCTGAGTTTAGATGCATGGTCCTTTGATCGTTCATACTTTCCGCCTTTCTGTAGTTCGTATTCGATCTTGTTGTATGACTCAGTCCAGTATTCGGCGGCGTCTGAAGAGAAGTTTATCACTTCCTTATCTCCTGTGATGTTGTGAAGTCGTTGCATGCATTTCTCAAGAAGTTGCTTTGCTCGTGACTGGTATCGTGCGATGACTTCTTTATTTGTTGGTCGCTTGCTAATGAATCGCTTTCCTTGGGTCGACTCTGGGTTAAAGACTAAGGCGCGAGATAGTAGGCCCACAGATCGAGCGCGATCTCCCTTTCCCTCAAGATACTCCTTTAGTACTTGAGGTTGAATCATAATGCCTATGGTTAGTCGCGCATCATTTAGTGAGCATCCATCAACTGTTGCTCGTGCTACATCAATAGTACTTCCAGTCCATAGCGCGTTAACTTTTCCAAAATCATTAAACACGCCTTTTAAAGCAGAAATTCCTTCACTTGACATCAAAGCAGCCCAAGGGCAGTCAAGACGCATTCCTTTGAGAAGAGCTGCGGTAGTGGCGTCTTCATAGATGGGATTGAATGCGCGCGGTCGTTCGGGTTTCAGTTCGTGATGGAGAATTAATTCATTTTCGAAGTGTTTGTATGCTGGTTCGGTCTCAGGATGATCGCTCATCTCTTTAATGATTTTGCGCTTTCGTGCTTCCCAGGCTTCTGATTTGATTCGCCATACAAGTAATTCTTTTTCATGTGCTTTAAGCGCATTCACTACAAATACCCGGACGGCACCCATAAACATGCTTTCAACAGTTGACTTTCTTTCTCCGGACTGTGCAATGCTGATGACCATTAGAGAGACTGGGCCGATCATTTTCCCTGGTCGCTCTACATCAATCAGTGGTTGGCATAGGAGCGAAATGGTTGAAAGCGCTGAGGCTAAAACTAACTCCAATGGTGCTTGTGTTGCTTCGGCCACCTCAATAACCATATCTTTAAGCAAGGGGAACTCATTGAGTGCAGTTAGGATTGTTTCATTGGTGATGTCTTGATTCATTTTATTTTCTCTCTTTGGCTTGTGTTCAAAGTTTCTATGGTTATGTTTAGATATTTTGTTGGTCGCGATTGTTTAGCCATGCGATAACTGATTCCAGTCGCCAACCTACTGCGCCACCACTTTTGCGCCCAGAGAGCCGAACTTGTTTCGGAAATGATGGGTCGTGCCTTGGTGACTTTGGATTCAGCCAGTCATAAACACAGGAGCGTGAAATCGAAAGCATCTGCGTTAGCTGGCCTAGCCGAATGATTTGGGTTTTTGATGTTTTTTCTGTGTTTGCGTTCGTCTCCTTTGTCCACAGCTTGGATAGTGAGTTGTGTGAATTGGCAAAGTGCTCAGATCGAAGTAGGGCGGTTGGATCCCTTTCGAAAGTCTTCGCCTCTGGTTCGCGGGTGTTGGTCATCTGATTGCCTCCGAGTTGGTGAGGCGATGCTATGCCTGTGCCCTAGGGCGTTCACTGGTTCTACTTAGTGGTAATTTTTTACCTGTATGCGCCGGTCTTGAATCGATTGGATCTTTTTGGTACGGGGCTGGTGTTTTGGGCGTGGGGGGATCAAAAGCCTGCGATAGCTGCGACTCAATCGCAGCTATCGCAGGCTTTTGGCGCTCCATCTTTTGGGGATGCAGAAAGCGAGCAGGCGTGATGGCATAGACTTGGGGGGGGCGCGGATGAGGAAGCTGTTGGCCTCTCAGGCATTGACCATGGGCGGACTGAGGAAGGGGAGTGCTAGGCTTGCTGTGAAATTGAGGAGATAGGCTTATGAAGCTTGCTGTGCCGAAAGCTGCCCATTACGGTGTATTGATTACTAATGACTCTTTTGAAGTTTTAATATCAAAAGAAGTTAACTATTCTGAAAATTTGTTCTTGAGGTGGGGGTTCAATCCGGATTGCGCGCCGACAAAATTGGTGCATTCTAGGCTGGCTGAGGATTTCTGTATTAACGCTGAGTTTATTTTTATACCGCTCCACTTGATATTTGTTGAAGGTGGAACCCTTGTTAATTTTTTGATGAAATATGTTGGTGGGGACATAGATGCTGCAGGTTTCAAGTGGATTTCTATACGAGAAGCTTGGGATGAAGTGGCCAAATTGGATGATGATGATCTCCACATGTCTGAATGCAGTTCGTTAAGTATTTTAAATAACTGGGTTCATGAGCAAAGGCGTAGAGTTGCTGAAAATGAAGTTAATGAATTTCAAAAAGAGTCTTATGAGCGATTTGATGCGCTCTGCCATCGGGCGCGTGCCGTGCTGGATAGGTATCCTAGATACTTTGATGGTGTTGGTATGTATTCGGAATATATGCAGTCAATGCTTGATGTGGCGGAAAGGGAAATAGATGAAATTGATAATTTTGATTTATATTTAAATGAGTTGAGTGCAAGGGCTGAAAGGCCTGGTAGAAGCTCGCGTCGTGAGAAAGATCTTATTCATGTTGTTCGCTTTAGTATGGCGAGTGCATATCGCTGCTTGCGTGAAGGAATGGATGATGATTATTCTGCTGAGTGTCTGCGTGCTGAGAAATTTATTGGTTATCTTGAGCAAATTTACTCTGGAATCTCGCCTGAAATAAGGTCTCGCGCCATTAAGGGTGGGAGTGCATCTAGGCGTGGTCATCTTAAACAAAGTGATATTAAAACTGTTGAGTCTGTTATTTTGAGTGTGCTTGAGGATAAAAAATTTAAAAGCAGACAGAATCAGAATTATGAAATTTCACTAATTATAGCAAATGATGTTTTGGTTGGGATTTCAAAGTCAGGGCTTGGTAATGTCTTTGATCTAGATGGTTTGCGTCAATTCATTCTGAGTTTTATTATCGAAAATAAGGCTGCGCGGGCTTTGATAAAATAACGTAGCGTCTAGGATTTTTGGTGTTTATTTATTGTTGCGTGATTTTTTGCAAGTGTGAGCCTAGTAAGCTCCAGGCTTCTGACATTTCTTTCGAGTAGCTGTGTCTTTGGTAAGTTCTTTTTACTTTGTTCTCTTCTGTGTGATTAAGGCATCTCTCAGCTACCTCCGGTAAAATACCTAAAGCTGTCATGATCGTGGCTCCGGTCCGTCTCAGGTCATGAGGTGTCCACTTGCCCCCTTTTAGTAGAAGAGCCTGAGAGCTGGCGCTTCGGTTGCTCATTGTTGCTTGATCAGGTTTTCGTTGCCTATCACCAAGTTGCTTTGTGACTGTTTTGGAGCAAACTGGTCCTGTCTTTTTGGTGTTTGGATAGCACCATTGGCATTTGCCAGAAATTGCTTTTATTCTTTCGAATTGGTCTCTGGAAAAATTAGATAGCGCTACTGTGTGAGCCTTTCCATTCTTGCTATCTTCGGCAGGAATAAGCCAGGTCCCTGCTTTTAGATCGACATTTTCCCAGCGAGCATTCATGAGTTCGCCTATGCGGCAGCATGTGGATAAGGCAATCCATATAGCGGCTTCAGTTGAAACGAGAAGGCCTGCGTCTGGCAAAAGCTTCGCAAGCGAAGATATTTCTTCATCGCTGAGTACTCTGTCCCGCTCGACATCTTTTCCGCCGATCTTGGCTTTCCGGATGCTTGCGGTGGGATCATGCTCAAGTAAGTCTCGATCTACAGCAAATCGAAACATTTGGCGCATCAGGCTGAAAATCAACTTGGCCATGCGGTTCACGCCTCGGGCCAACAATGCGTCAGTTACTTCAGTGATGTGGCCTTTGCGGACTTCTTCAAGTGGCAATGTCCCAAGCAGGGGGAGGACGTCCTTTTTGAACATCCGACGTACCTCATCTCCGCCATCTTTACGGTTTATCAGATCAACCTTGGCCCAGTGGTCAAAGAGGTCTTGAACTGTTTTTCTTGCCGCTTGCTTTGCTTCAGCCTCCTCAGATGCAGCCTTCTCGGCAGCAAGGCGCTTTTGCTCCGCTTCTCTTGCGGCTGTCTTCGCTTCTTCTTCGGCCTGGAAGTGTTCGCGTAGATCGCGAACGCCGCCCTGATAGAGGCGTGAAAGTTCACCTGCTTTAGCTCTGGCTTCTTTTAGGGTCAGGCCGTCTATTCCGGCAGGGTCATAAACGCCCAGCGGAAGAAAGACGCGCTCGCTGCGAGAGTTCGTATAGCGGAAGTAGAAGTGTCGCTCGCCATTTGGCCTGAGCCTTGCCATAAAGCGACCGCATCCACGAGGAGCATCCTCAATCAGCCACGTTGGTTTTGCAGGCTTAGCAGCCATTTGCTTGTCAGTTATCGTTGCCATCGCATTCCTAGCTTGGTCACCGTATGGTCACCGTTTCTCGTAGGCTTTGATTGGATGGTATAGCAATCGATTGGACAGTAAAACCTGTGAGATACCCGATTTATAAGGGCTATATGGTGATTTTTGGATTTCTTTGGATTGCGTTGGTAGATAAATTACCTTTATGGGGTGCAAGGGGTCGAGTGTTCGAATCACTCCGTCCCGACCAAATAATCCCAACATCAAAGCCTGATCAGAAATGATCAGGCTTTTTTGTTTATGGCTCAGGTGTAAATGCCGGGGTAAACGCGCTCACAGAGATGCGGTCCCGACCTTTCCGTCAGGTTAAACTCGCGCTTTTGCTGTCCTGTTCCAGGAGAAGTTGCGTGAACACGGAAAACCATTCCCAGACGGCCGCCTTTCTCTGGTCGATTGCCGACCTGCTGCGCGGTGACTTCAAGCAGTCGCAGTACGGTCGCATCATTCTGCCGTTCACCCTGCTGCGGCGGATGGAATGTGTGCTGGAACCGACCAAGGAAGCGGTGATCCGTGAGTCCTATGCGCAGGAAGGCCGGCCTGATCTGGTGCGTGAGCGCCTGCTGCTGCGCGCGGCTGGTCAGCAGTTCTTCAATGCCTCCAAGCTGACCCTCGGCACGCTGTCCGACACCCAGACCGCCGCCGACCTGATGAGCTATGTGCAGTCCTTCAGCAAGGACGCCCGCGAGATCTTCGAGCACTTCCACTTTGAAGACTTCGTGCAGCAGCTCGCCGCCGCTAACCTGTTGTATCAGGTGGTGCAGCGCTTTGCCGCGACCGACCTGAGCCCCGAGCGCATCAGCAACTTCGGCATGGGCATCATCTTCGAAGAGCTGATCCGCAAGTTCGCGGAAAGCTCCAACGAAACCGCTGGGGAGCACTTCACCCCGCGCGATATCGTGCACCTGACCACCTCGCTGGTGATCACCGGACAGGACGACAAGCTCAAACCCAACAGCATCGTCACCATCTACGACCCGACTGCCGGCACCGGCGGCTTCCTCTCCGAGGGCGACGAGTACATCCAGTCCATCAGCCAGCAGGTCACCGTGTCGCTGCACGGCCAGGAGCTCAACCCCGAGTCCTTCGCCATCTGTAAGGCGGACATGCTGATCAAGGGCCAGGACGTTACCAGCATCAAGCTGGGCAATACCCTGTCCGACGACCAACTGTCCGACAGTCGCTTCGACTTCATGCTCAGCAACCCGCCGTTCGGCGTGGAGTGGAAGAAGGTGCAGAAGCAGATCACCGACGAGCACACCGATAAGGGCTTCAACGGCCGCTTCGGCCCCGGCCTGCCGCGTGTGTCCGATGGCTCGCTGCTGTTCCTGCTGCACCTGGTCAGCAAGATGCGAGACCCGCGTGAAGGCGGCTCGCGTATCGGCATCATCCTCAACGGCTCGCCACTGTTTACCGGCGGCGCCGGTTCGGGTGAGTCGGAGATCCGCCGCTACCTGCTGCAGAACGATCTGGTCGAAGCCATCATCGCCCTGCCCACCGACATGTTCTACAACACCGGCATCGCCACCTATGTGTGGGTGCTGAGCAACCACAAGGCCGCCGTGCGCCAGGGCAAGGTGCAGTTGATCGACGGCAGCCAGCACTTTGCCAAGATGCGCAAGTCGCTGGGCAGCAAGCGCCAGTACCTCACTGAGGAGCAGATCGACGAGCTGGTGCGCCTGTATGGCCGCTTCGAGGAAACCCCGCAGAGCAAGATCTTCCCCGTCGAAGCCTTCGGCTACCGGCGCATCACCGTCGAGCGCCCGCTGCGCCTGAACTTCCAGACCAGCCCGGAGCGCATCGCCAAGGTTCTGGAAGAAAAGGCCATCGAAAAGATGGAAGCCCCGGCCCGCCAGCGCCTGATCGAAGCTCTGCAGGCCATGGACGCCAGCCAGCCGCATCGCAACCGCGAGCAGTTCAGCAAGCTGCTGAAAAAGACGCTCAGCGCCCATGATGTATCCCCCAGTACGCCCGAACTGAAGGCCATCCTCAATGCTCTGAGCGAGCGCGACCCCGAGGCGGATATCTGCATGGTCAAAGGCCAGCCGGAAGCCGATGCCGGCCTGCGCGACAACGAGAACGTGCCGTTGGGCGAGTCCGCGTACGACTACTTCGAGCGCGAAGTGAAACCCCATGTGCCGGATGCCTGGATCGACGAGAGCAAGCGCGACGAGCAGGACGGCGAAGTCGGCGTGGTCGGCTTCGAGATTCCTTTCAATCGCCACTTTTATGTATTCCAGCCGCCGCGCCCGCTGGCCGAGATCGACCGTGACCTTAAAGCCTGCACCGACCGCATCAAGCAGATGATCGAGGGGCTGTCGGCATGACGTTTCCCTGTTATCCGAAATATAGAACTTCAGGGGTCGAGTGGTTAGACCAAGTGCCTGACCATTGGAGCAGTGTTCCCATTAAGTATATGGCGCTTGAACGAAATTCATTGTTCTTAGATGGTGACTGGATTGAGAGCAAGGATATTTCATCAGATGGGATTCGCTACATAACAACAGGGAACGTCGGCGAGGGTGCATATAAAGAGCAAGGTGCTGGATTTATTTCTGAAGAGACTTTCCATGCTCTTGGATGCACAGATGTTTACGAAGGTGACGTTCTGGTCTCTCGTTTGAACAACCCTATTGGGCGTGCCTGCGTGGTTCCAGATCTCGGCGGGAGAGTGGTCACCTCTGTAGATAACGTGATTTTTAGGCCGGACTCAAAGTTCGATAAGAAATTCATCGTTTATCTCTTCAGTAGTGAAGAGTATTTCAAGCACACAAGCAATCTTGCTCGCGGTGCCACGATGCAGCGTATTAGTCGTGGGCTTTTAGGCAACATTCGAGTTGTTACTCCTTCGTTTGAAGAACAAACCCAAATCGCCCGCTTTCTCGATCACGAAACCGCCCGCATCGACGCGCTGATCGAAGAGCAGCAGCGTCTGATCGAACTGCTCAAGGAAAAGCGCCAGGCCGTGATCTCCCATGCCGTTACCAAAGGCCTCGACCCGACGACGCCGATGAAAGACTCCGGCGTGGAGTGGCTGGGCGAGGTGCCTGCGCATTGGGAGCTAACCCGAGTAGGCTGGCAGTGTATTGTCGGTAACGGATGCACGCCTGCAAGAGACAACCTCGACTATTGGGAAGACGGGCACTACCCCTGGCTGAACAGCTCGAAAGTCAATTTGGATAGAGTGATTGATGCGGATCAGTTCGTTACAAGCAAAGCGCTAAAAGAATGCGCACTACCAATTGTCAAACCAGGCTGTGTCCTGATGGCAATCACTGGCGAGGGTAAGACTCGCGGGATGGTGACCATTACAGAGATTGAGGCAACGATTAATCAGCACGTGGCATTTATTGAGCCTAGAGGGGGGCAGCTAGTAGCCACCTATCTTCACGACTGGTTAAGTGCCAACTATTCCCGCATTCGCCATGACTCTGCCGACTGGGGTAGTACTAAGGCAGCTATAACCTGTGCTGACATACGGGCATATCCGCTTCCTCTTCCTCCGAAAGAAGAGCAAGAAGCAATTTGTCAGTTTGTTAATTCAAAGTCTGCGTTATTTGACGGGCTGATGTCGTCCGCCGAAGAAAATGTTGGCCTTCTCCAAGAGCGGCGCTCCGCTCTAATCTCAGCCGCCGTCACCGGCAAAATCGACGTACGCGGTTGGCAGCCACCTGCTTCAGCAAGCCAGCAGCAATGCGAAGTTCTGGAAGCCTGAGCAAAGCCAGCCCTTACAACATGCATGGAAGAATGAAATGAGCCACACCCTTAGCGCCAAGGAGCAGGCACTTTCCAAAGTGTTCTCCGACGACTACGTGTTCACCATTCCTGGTTATCAGCGCCCCTATGCCTGGGGGGAGGAGCAGGCTCAGGAGCTGCTGGATGACTTGCTGGGCGCCTTGCGCGATGCGCCGGAAAAACTGGCAGACTCCATGCCGTATTTCCTGGGCAGCGTTGTACTGATCAAGCGCGACGCCATACCGGACGCAACGGTCGTGGATGGTCAGCAGCGCCTTACCACGCTGACTTTGTTGCTCTCCGCGATTCGGGCCACGGTAGGGGAACCAACCGTACAGGCGGGCATTACCCAGTGCATCTATGAAAAGGGAAATGTGGTCTTCGCCACACAGGCACGTTACCGGCTTTCGCTGCGCGAACGGGATCGTGAGTTTTTCCGTCAGTACGTTCAGCATGAGGACGGCCTGGTCAAACTGGCGGAGTTGACTGCGCAACTGCCGGACGCCCAGAGCCGCCTGCAAGCGAATGCCCGACTTTTTTTGCGCGAGCTGGCTGAGCTCGATCAGGCCGAACTGATCCGGCTGGTACAGTTTGTCGTCACCCGTTGCTTTCTGGTCGTGGTATCGACGCCAGATCTCGACTCGGCTTACCGAATCTTCGGTGTACTCAACAGCCGAGGACTGGATCTCAGCGCAACAGATATTCTCAAGGCCGAGATCATTGGCACCTTCCCGGACGAGCTCCGGGACGAGTACACCAAGCGCTGGGAGTGGGAGGAAGAGTCACTGGGGCGCACCAGCTTTGGCGAGTTGTTCAGCCATATCCGGATGGTTTATCGCAAAGCCAAGCCGCATGGCACCTTGCTCAAGGAGTTTCGCGCCCATGTAGCCGTCGTGACCGAGCCCAAGACGTTCATGGATGAGGTGCTGGTGCCCATGGCGGAAGCCTACAAAGCAATTATCGACGCTGAGTACAGCAGTACCGAACTTGCCGAGCCGATCAACGATCACCTGCGTTGGCTGAATCGTCTGGAGTTCAAGGACTGGGTGCCGCCGGCGCTGGCCTTCTTCATCCGCCAGCAGAACAACCCACAGGCCATGAAGGCGTTCTTCAGGGATCTGGAGCGACTGGCTTATTCGATGCTGGCGCGAAAGATTGGGGTGAATGCGCGAATCGAGCGGTTCTCCAAGCTAACCGAGGCAGTAGAGAAGAACGATGATCTGACACTGCAGGAGTCGCCGCTGCAGCTGTGGCCGGCAGAGCAGAACGAGACCTATAACGCTCTCAACGGCCCGCTTTACGCAACGCACTCATCGAAAGCGCTTGGCATCTTGCTGCTGAGGCTCGACGCACTGCTTTCGGACGGCAGTGCTAGCTATCAGCACGACGTCATCAGCGTCGAGCACGTGCTGCCAAGGCAGCCTGCTTCAGGTAGCCAGTGGAAGGAGTGGGTGCCGGAGCTGGAGCAACACCAATTCTGGGTGCACCGCCTGGGTAACCTCGCGCTGCTGAGCCGGCGGAAAAACAGCTCAGCCAGTAACTACGAATTTGCCAAGAAGAAAACGGCTTATTTCACCAAGGGCGGGGTGTCTTCCTTCGCCCTCACTACCCAAGTATTGCAGCAAGAGCAGTGGACAGTGCCAGTCATCAAGGCTCGCCAGGACGCGCTTTTGCAAAAGCTTGAAGCCGTATGGCGCCTGAGCAACCGGATGAACAGTGTCGAGCAAGAGATGCAGCGTATTGCCGCTCAGGCGCAGGCTGAGGCAAATGCGTTGTTCGAGCTCAAACAGGCAAAAAGTGGATTGCAGTCTAATGCTCGTGAGACCGGCGATGCCTTTGTGGTTATGGCTGGGTCTGCAGCTCGTCGGCAATGGATTGGTGTCCCCCACAACTACGCAACCCTGCATGCGCAGCTACTCGCGGAAGGTGTTCTAGTGGGAGCTGAGAATGATGAGCTTGCGACCTTTGTGCGGGACTACGAGTTCGGCAGCCCTAGTGCTGCAGCCGCTGTCGTACTAGGCAGAGCTGACAACGGTCGTACAAGCTGGCGGCTACAGGGGACGACCATCGACTATGGAACCTGGCTGAATAGCCAGTCAGCCGACAGGCCTGCCTCGGGCCGCAGAGAAGAGATAACTGCCGAATCGGTGGTCGACGAAAGTCTGTAAGACCCGGCTTGAACAAGGAATGCAAGATGGCTGATAGCAAGGAATCGCAATTCCAGAAGGACATCATCACCGCCATGGTCGCCCAGGGCTGGCTCACCGGCCCGGCCAGCGGCTATGACCGGCGCACGGCGCTGTATATCGAGGACTTTCTCGGTTACTTCAAGGACGCCTGGCCGGAGCGCTGGGACAAGTTCGCCAAGGCCAACCCTAACAACCCGGAAGGCGTGCTGGTGCAAAAACTGGTGCGCGAACTGGAGCAGGACGGCACCCTGGATGTGCTGCGCCATGGCTTCAAGCTGCCGGGGGTGAAGATCGAGGTGTGCAGCTTCAAGCCCGACCACGGCATGAACCCGGACACCCTCAAGCGCTATCAGTGCAACCGCCTGCGTGTGGTGCAGGAAGTGTCCTACTCGCCGCATTACCGCGAGGGGGAGTACAACCCGCGTCTGGATCTGGTGCTGTTCGTCAACGGCATCCCCGTCGCTACGCTGGAGCTGAAAAGCGAGTTCAAGCAGAGCGTGGAAAACGCCAAGCGGCAGTACCGCTATGACCGCCCGGTAAAAGACCCGCTGACGCGCAAGCCCGAGCCGCTGCTGACCTTCAAGCGCGGCGCGCTGGTGCACTTTGCTGTGAGCCAGGACGAAGTGGCGATGACCACCAAGCTGGCCGGCAAGGACACCTTCTTCCTGCCGTTCAACCTCGGCAGCCTCGACGGCGGCGCCGGCAACCCGCCTGCGCCGGACGACAGCCAGTACGCCACCGGCTACCTATGGCAGCGCCTGTTCCAGCCGGATGCCTGGCTCAAGGTGCTGGGGCGCTTCCTGCATCTGCAGAAGACCGTGAAAGAGGATGCCGACGGCCAGCGCGTCACCAAGGAAACCCTGATCTTCCCGCGCTACCACCAGTGGGAAGTGGTCAACACGCTGATCGAAACCACACGCACCGAAGGGCCGGGCAAGCGTTACCTGATCCAGCACAGCGCCGGCTCCGGCAAGTCCAACTCGATTGCCTGGACGGCGCATCAACTGGCCTCGCTCTACGATGCCGAGGGCCAGCGCCTGTTCAACTCGGTGATCGTGATTACCGACCGCACCGTGCTGGACAAGCAACTGCAGGACACCATCTACCAGTTCGAGCACGCCCAGGGCGTGGTCAAGTGCATCACCCGCGATATCGGCAACCAGAGCAAGTCCGAGCAGCTGGCCGAGGCGCTGGCCGAGCAGACGCGCATCATCATCGTCACCATCCAGACCTTCCCGGCGCTGTTCGATGCGCTGGACAAGTACCCCAAGCTGGCCAGCGGCCGCTATGCGGTGATCGCCGACGAGGCGCATTCCTCGCAGACCGGCTCGTCGGCCAGTAAGCTCAAGCAGATTCTCGGCAGCGATGCGCCCCGCTCTGATCAAGAAGAGCCGGAAGAGATCAGCGCCGAAGAGCTGCTGGACGCCGCCGTGGCCGCCCGCGCGCCCAACGAGCGCATCAGCTACTACGCCTTCACCGCCACGCCCAAGGCCAAGACCCTGGAGCTGTTCGGTCGTCCGGCCAACCCGGCGTTGCCGGCAAGCTCTGACAACAAGCCCGAAGCCTTCCACCTGTATTCCATGCGCCAGGCCATCGAGGAAGGCTTCATCCTCGATGTGCTGCAGAACTACACGACCTACAGCACCGCCTGGAAGATCGCCCACCCGGACGGCGACGACGAGGAAGTGGACTCGAAAAAGGCGCGCATGAAGCTGGCACGCTGGGTGCGCCTGCACCCGTACAACATCAGCCAGAAGGTGGAGGTGATCGTCGAGCACTTCCGCGCCAATATCCGCCATCTGCTGGGCGGCCAGGCCAAGGCCATGGTGGTCACAAGCAGCCGGCAGGAGGCGGTGCGCTACCAGTTGGCGGTGCATGCGTATGTGAAGCAGATGGGCTACAGCGATGTGCATCCGCTGGTGGCCTTCTCCGGCAGTGTGCTGCCGGATGGGGTGATCCCCGAAGAGGTGACGGAAAGCAGCAGCCTGCTCAATCCCGGCCTGAACGGGCGTGATCTGGCGGAAGCCTTCGACACCCAGGACTTCAACGTGATGATCGCCGCCAACAAGTACCAGACCGGCTTCGATCAGCCCAAGCTGTGTGCCATGTATGTGGACAAGAAGCTGCATGGCGTGGACTGCGTGCAAACCCTGTCGCGCCTGAACCGCACCTTTGGCGACAGCAAGCCGACCTTCATCCTCGACTTCTTCAACGACCCCCAGGATATTCTCGACGCCTTCCTGCCGTACTACACCAAGGCCGAGCTGACCGACGTGACCGACCCGCAGCTCATTTATGACCTGCAGAAAAAGCTGGATGCCGAGGGCATCTACCACTGGGAGGAAGTGACGGCGTTCGCGCTGGCCTTCTTCGACCCGAAAGCCGCAGCCAGCAAACTCAGCTACTACTGCGCGCCGGCCAAGGAGCGCTTCGGCAAGCGCTACAAGCTGGCCCAGGAGTCACGCCAACACGCGCTGGAGTTCAAGCGTACCGCCGAGCAGAACGGCGACAGCGCCGGCCTGAAAAAGGCCGAGGCGGCCGTGAAGGAAGCCGGCGAGCAAGTGGATCAGCTCGACCTGTTCAAGAAGAACCTGCAGAGCTTTGTGCGTCTGTACGAGTTCCTCTCGCAGATCATCCCCTATGAGGATCGTGAGCTGGAGCAGCTGTGCGTGTACGCCAAGCACCTGCACCCGCTGCTGCGCGTGGATCGCCTCGATCAGGAAGACGTGGACGTGGGCGAGCTGCAACTGACCCACTACCGCCTGACCAAGCGCGCCGAGCATCAGCTGCGCTTGAGCGAGGAGCAAGGCGACTACGGTCTCGATCCGGCCACGGGGTTGGGCAGCGGCAAGCCCCATGACCCGGAGAAGAAGCGGCTATCGGAAATCATCGAGGCGCTGAACGATATCTTCGGTGCGGAGGTGAGCGATGAAGACCAGCTGCAATTCCTTACCGGCATCGCCGACCGCATCAGCCGCCAGGAGGATGTGATGGCCCAGGTGAACAGCCACTCGGTCGAGCAGGTGATGCACGGTCTGTTCCCCAAGCGCGTGCTCGATACCGTGCTGGACGCCATGACCGACAACGAAAAGATGTCGTTGGAAGTGCTGGATAACGAGACCAAGAGCCGGGCGTTTGCGCTGGTGATCTTGAAGATGCTGAAGTCGGCTGCGGGGCTCGATGAGAGCAATTTGCGTGGTTTCTGAGGGCTGTCAGCAGGCGATGCGGGGGCTGTAGACCGCCCTGCACGCGCTGTCGTTGTTGCGGATCAGCTCAAGGTGTCCCACCCCGGTTTCTCGCTCTGTTCAGCTGATGTTCCGGCCGTGGCCTCCCAAAAAAAAGCCCGGCCATAGGGCCGGGCGAAGCACTACTCCGCAGGAGCGAAGGGGATCAGGCAATCTCTGCCAAAGCTTGAATCTGTTGCTGTGCCGCCACCTCGCCGATCACCAGGATCGCCGGGCTCTTCAGCGCAAAATCGGTGGCCGCTTGCTGCATGGCGGCCAGGGTGCTACGGCACTCGCGCTGCTGCGGCAGCGAGGCGTTCTCGATCATCGCTACCGGCATATCGGCGCGCATGCCGCCAGCCAGCAGGCTGTCGCGTACTTCTGCCAGCTTCGCCACCCCCATGTACACCACCAGGGTGGTGCCTCCCTGGGCCAGGGCCTGCCAGTTGAGGCTGCTGTCGTCCTGGGTGTGGGCGGTGACCAGGGTCACGCCGCGGGCCACGCCGCGTAGGGTCAGAGGGATGCCGCACTGGGTGGCGCCGGCCAGGCCGGCGGTGATGCCGTTGACCATTTCCACCTCGATGCCGTGTTCGGCCAACCAGTCGGCTTCCTCGCTGCCGCGGCCGAAGATGCAGGGGTCGCCGCCCTTCAGGCGCACCACGCATTTGTCCTGGCGGGCATAGCGCAGCATCAGCCGGTGGATGAACGCTTGGGGCGTGGAGCGGCAGCCGCCGCGCTTGCCCACCGGCACCACGCGCGCCGCCGGGCAGTGTTCCAGCACGGCCGGGTTGACCAGATCATCGATCATCACGATGTCGGCCTGCTGCAGGGCCTTTACCGCCTTGATGGTCAGCAGTTCCGGATCGCCGGGGCCTGCGCCCACCAGCCAGACTTTTGCACTCATGCTTCTACTCCTCTGGCTTGCACGGCGACGGCCGCCTCGTGGGTGGCCAGCAGTCGCTTGATTTCCGGTACGCACGAGCCGCAGCTGGTGCCGCATTTCAGCTCGCGCTTGAGGCCGTCCAGGTCCAGGCCGCGCTCGATAGCGGCGCACACTTTGTCCTGGCTGACGTTCATGCAGTTGCACAGCACCTTGCTGGCCTTGAGGCCGCCGCCCGGTGGCGTCGGCAGTGGGGCGAGCAGCCAGCGGCGCAGGTCGGCGTCGGTGCTGCCCTGTTCCCACAGGCCCTTGAGCCAGTCGCGGGCGGCGGTCTCGCCGGCCAGGCGCACGGCGACGATGCGCCCGTCCGCGAAGCGCACGCGCTTACCCACGCTGCGCTTGGCGTCGTCATAGGCCATGACCGGGCCGGTATCGACGCCGAGCAGGGCGTCGATTTCGGACAGTGTTTCGGCGCCTGGCGGCGTCGCGCTGGCCGCGCGGATCAGCAGAGCCGGGCGCTGCTCGCGGCCGGTGGGGGTCAGGCTGGCGTAGGCGAAATGCTCGAACAGCGGGCGCAGGGCCTCTAGGCGACGCTGCACATCGCCCTCGACCAGGGCGAAGAACTGCCAAGGCAGCTCGGCGCGCTCGACCTGCACGGCGCTGAGCTTCAGTTCCGGCTGCTTGGACAGCGGGTCGAACGCTGGCTGGGTCAGCACATTGGTGCCCAGGCCCTTGAGGAAGCGGTCGCCCCAGTGCATCGGCAGGTAGGCCTGGCCCGGCTGCAGGGCCTCGTCGGCCTGCACCGGAAGGATCAGGCCACCGCGCCGGCTGCGCAGGTGGATCAGCTCGCCTGCCTGCAGACCACGGCGCTTCAGCTCGTCCGGGTGCAGGCCGAGCACCGCTTCCGGCGCATGGCCGAACAGCCGTGCGGCGGTGCCGGTGCGGCTCATGCCGTGCCACTGGTCGCGCAGGCGCCCGGTGTTGAGCAGCAGCGGGAAGTCGCTCTCCGGACGCTCCCGGCCCGGCACGAACGGGTCGGCGACAAAGCGGGCGCGGCCGCTGGCGGTGGGGAAGAGGCCGTTCCCGTAAAGCCGCGCGGTGCCCTGCTGGGCGCCGGCCGGGAAGGGCCATTGTTGGGGACCTTGGTTGTCCAGGATGGCGTAGCTGAGACCGGAAAGGTCCAGGTCGCGTCCCTGGGTCAGGTGCTTGTATTCCTCGAACAGCGCTTGCGCGCTGGCGAAGTCGAACAGGCTTGGCAGGCCGGGGCGTAGCTGTTGTTCCAGGCGGCGGGCGAAGTCACAAACGATCGCCCAGTCCGGCCGCGCCTCTGCGGGCGCTGGCACGGCGCGGCGCACATGGGTGATGCGCCGCTCGGAGTTGGTCACGCTGCCTTCTTTTTCGCCCCAGCTGGCGGCCGGGAGCAGAAGGTCGGCGTACTTACAGGTTTCGGTGGTGAAGAAGGCTTCCTGCACCACCACGAAGGGGCACAGGCTCAGGGCCTCGTGGATCTTTTGCTGGTCCGGCAGCGATTGTGCCGGGTTGGTGCAGGCGATCCACAGGGCCTTGATCTTGCCGGCGCTCACCGCCTCGAACAGTTCGATGGCGGAAAGACCGGTGCTTTCCGGCAGATTGTCGACGCCCCAATAGCGCGCCACTTCGGCGCGGTGCTCGGGGTTGGCTGACTCGCGGTGGCCGGGCAGCAGGTTGGACAGGCTGCCGGTTTCGCGGCCGCCCATGGCATTGGGCTGGCCGGTGAGAGAGAAGGGGCCGGCGCCGACCCGGCCTATCTGCCCGGTAGCCAGGTGCAGGTTGATCAGCGCGCTGTTCTTGGCGCTGCCGGCCGTGGACTGGTTGAGCCCCATGCACCACAGCGAGAGAAAGGCCGGCGCCTGGCCGATCAATGCGGCGGCGCGGCGCAGGTCGGCCACTTCGATGCCGCACAGGCGCGCCACTTCGCTCGGCGGGTAGTCGGCCGCCAGCCCGCGCAGGGCCTCGAAGCCCTCGGTGTGGGCGTCGATGTAGGCCGGGTCATAGTCGCCGTTGGCCAGCAGCAGGTGCAGCAGGCCGTGGAACAGCGCCACATCGGTGCCGGGGGCGATGGCCAGGTGCAGATCGGCCAGCTCGCAGGTATCGGTGCGCCGTGGGTCGACGACGATGATCGTCATCTCGGGCCGCGCCGCCTTGGCCGCTTCCAGGCGACGGAACAGGATCGGATGGGCGTAGGCCATGTTGCTGCCGGCGATCAGCAGGCAGTCGGCCTGCTCGATGTCCTCGTAGCTGCAGGGCGGGGCGTCGGCACCGAGGCTGCGCTTGTAGCCGACCACCGCCGAGCTCATGCACAGGCGCGAGTTGCTGTCGATGTTGTTGGTGCCGACCAGGGCGCGCGCCAGCTTGTTGAAGGCGTAGTAGTCCTCGGTCAGCAGCTGGCCGGAGATGTAGAAGGCGACGCTGTCCGGGCCGTGCTCGCGAATGGTCTCGGCGAACACGCTGGCGGTGTGGTCGAGGGCGCTGTCCCAGTCGCTGCGGGCGCGGGCGAGATGCTTGCCCAGGCGCAGCTCGGGGTAGAGGGCACGGGCGTCGAGGTCGCCGGTCAGGTGCAGGGACGAACCCTTGCTGCACAGGCGGCCGAAGTTGGCCGGATGGCTGGGGTCGCCCTGTACGCCGAGGATCTTCTCGCCATCGTGCTCGATCAGCACGCCGCAGCCGACGCCGCAGTAGCAGCAGGTAGCTGCTGTGGTTTGCAGGGTCGCTTCAGGCACGGGCGGCATCCTTTTCGGCGAGGCCGGCCGCCTCCAGGCTGGCGCGGCCGAACATCAGGTGGTCGCGCATGCGGCCGATGTCGACACCTTCGCGGATCTGCTGGAAATACCAGCTGCCGTCCAGGGTGTCGCCGTACAGGCAGCCGCCGACCAGCACGTCGTCCTTGATCACCAGCTTCTTGTACACGCTGCCGATGGGGTCGGAGAGGGTGATGGTCTCGGTGCCGTCGCCGCCCATGAAGTCGCCGGCAGAGAACAGCTCGATGCCGGTGACCTTGAGCTTGGTGGAGATCACCGAACCCTGGTAGCGGGCGGTGCCGAGCATGGCCAGGTGGTTGGCGCAGACCTGGGCCTGCTCGAACAGCGGTGCCACCAGGCCGTAGGCGATGCCGCGGTGGTTGGCGCATTCGCCGACGGCGTAGACGCGCGGGTCGAAGGTTTGCAGGCAGTCGTCGACCAGGATGCCGCGGTTGCAGGGTAGGCCGGCCTTTTCCGCCAGCTCGGTATTGGGGCGCACGCCGGCGGCCATCACCACCAGGTCGGCGGGAATGGTGTCGCCGCTCTTGAACTGCACGGCGCGAACCCGGCCGCTGCCATAGTCGTGCAGTTCCTCGGTCTGTTCGTTGAGGCGGAAATGGATGCCGCGCGCCTCCAGCGCCTGCTTCAGCAGCTCGCCGGCGGTGCGGTCGAGCTGGCGCTCCAGCAGCCAGTCGGCCAGGTGCACCACGGTCACGTGCATGCCGCGCTGGCGCAGACCATTGGCTGCTTCCAGGCCGAGCAGACCGCCGCCGATGACCACCGCATGGCTGTGAGTGCGCGCGGTTTCCATCATCTTCTCGGTGTCGGCGATGTCGCGGTAGGCGATCACGCCCTCCAGGCGGTTGCCTGGCACCGGCAGGATGAAGGGGTTGGAGCCGGTGGCGAGGATCAGCCGGTCGTACTGGGCTGTACTGCCGTCGTCGGCGGTGACCACGCGCTTCTTGCGGTCGATGGCCACCACCTTGCGCCCCAGGCGCAGGTCGATGCCGTGCTCCTGGTACCACTCGATGCCGTTGAGCACGATGTCGGCGAAGCTCTGTTCGCCGGCCAGCACCGGGGAGAGCAGGATGCGGTTGTAGTTGGGGTGCGGCTCGGCACCGAACACGGTGATCTCGTACAGGTCCGGGGCGAGCCGGAGCAACTCCTCCAGGGTTCTGACCCCGGCCATGCCGTTGCCTACCATCACCAGCTTGAGTTTGTTCATGCCGGTCCTCTCCTGTGTGAAATCGCAAAAACTGTCGGCAACAAAAAAGGCGTCCCGCTAGTGCTCTAGCGAGGACGCCTTTGTCCTTGTCCCGATCGATCGGGAGGCCGTGCCCTCTACGTTGAGGGCGCAGCCTTTATGTACTGTCGAATGGTTATTTGCAGGCCCCGTGCCAACTCTATCGGAGCCCGGTTTTTCAGGCTTTCAGCGGCTCTATGCCGGGTTTTCTGGCGGTTTTGCGCACCCGTTTAAGGCGATGCTGCGTCGTTGTGGTGCGTGCCGCAGAGCTCAACCGCCCTGCAGCAGGACCACCAGCAGGATCAGGTTGAGCAGCAGCGAAGCCAGCGCCACGCCGCGCCAGACCTTCAGCGGTTCGCGCTCCAGCAGCGGGCGCGGGCGCAGGTTGAGCGCCTGGCGCTCGCCCTGTTCGACCGCCAGCAGCCACTCCTCGGCGGTTTCGAAACGCTCCTCGGGGTTTGCCGCCACGGCGCGTAACAGGCAGTCGTCGAGCCAGGCGGGAATGTCCGGGCGGTAGCGGCTGGGGGCGGTCGGTTTGCCGAAGCGCGGGTGCTGGAAGGCCTCGATCTCGCCATAGGGGTAGTGACCGGTGAGCAGGCGATAGAGGGTCACGCCGGCGGCGTAGAGGTCCTGCTGGCGATCCGGGGCGGCTCCGGCGAAGGCTTCCGGGGCGATGTAGCTGGGTGTGCCGGGCAGGCTGTGCTGCTCGTCGCGCGAAAGGCCGGGGCAATAGGCCAGGCCGAAGTCGAGCAGACGCAGTTCGCCGTCGTCGCACCAGAGCAGGTTCTCCGGCTTGATGTCGCGGTGCAGGATATTGCGTCGGTGCAGCAGGCCCAGGGCCTTGAGCAGGCGCGGCGCCAGGTCCAGCCACTCGGGCAGGCCCAGGGGGCCGGACAGGCGCAGGTGTTCTTCCAGGGTCTGCCCGGCGTATTCGCGCTGCACGTAGTAGAGGTGCTGGCGCTGCGGCAGTGGATGGGCCTCGGCGAAGTGGCGGCCGGCCACGCGGCGCAGGAACCATTCTTCCAGTAGCAGGGCAGGGCCGGCCAGGGCCTCGTCGTGGCGGCTGGCCGGCAGAGTCTTGAGCAGCCAGCGCCGGGCCTGGGCGTCGCGCACCCGGTACACCAGCGACTGACGCGACTCGGCCAGCAGGCGCTCGACCTGCCAGCCCTCGAAGTCCTGGCCCTCGCGCAGCTTGGGCGGCAGCGGCCACTGCTGCAGCTGGGCCAGGGTGTCGGCCAGGTCGTTGTCCGGCAGCGCGTCGACCTGCACCAGCACGGCGCTGGCGTTGTCCTGGCTGCCGGCCAGGTGAGCAGCGGTGACCAGCGCCTGGCAGGCGGCGGCCGGGTCACTCTCGTCCCGCAGCAGGCTGCGGATGCCGGTGTCGCCCAAGGTCGACCATACGCCGTCGCTCACCAGCAGGTAGCGTTCGCCCTCGCGCAGCTCGCCTTCCAGGTAGTCCACTACCAGGTGTTGGTCCAGGCCGAGGGCACGCTTGAGCACATGCTGCATGCCCGGCTGCTCCCACACATGGTCCTCGCTGAGACGCTCCAGTTGGCCCTGGTGCAGGCGGTAGGCGCGGCAATCGCCGACATGCGCCAGGGTAAAGCGCCGCCCCCGCAGGATCAGCGCCGAGAGGGTGGTGAGCAGCGGCTGGCCGCCGCTGCCGGCCTGCAGCCAGCGGTTGTGCGCCAGCAGCAGGCGGTCCAGCGATTGCGCCACGGCCCAGGTCTCGGGCGTCGAGTAGTAGTCCAGCGCCAGGGCCTGCAGGGTGGCGCGCGCGGCCAGGCCGCCGTCGGCACACTGGCTGACACCATCGGCCAGGGCCAGCAGGTAGCCCTTGCTGGCGGCCAGGGCGGGCGCCGGGGTGACCACGCGGATGGCGTCCTGGTTTTCCGTGCGCGGGCCGGTGGCAGTGGCTTCGCCGAAGCTCAGTTGCAGGGCCATGCGGGCTCTCTTGTGCGAAGGGCGCCGATAGGCGCCCGAGGTATTCAAGTCGGTTGAGACAAAGGCCGAGCCGCCGAGACGTCCAGGAGTGTCGCCACTCCACCTTTCCTGACCAGTGCGGGAGCCCCGTCCAGCCCTGCCTTTGTCGCAACCGTCCTGTGAGCAAGGCCGGGCGCACTGGGCGCCCGGCATGGAAGGTTCAGACGCGGGCGGCGGTGACGGCCGCACTGCCCCAGGTGGTGCGCCAGCGCAGCTTGACGCCGTGCAGGCCGAACCAGGCCAGCACACCCAGGCTGGCGAACAGCCACAGGCCCAGCTGGTAGTCGCCGGTGGACTGCTTGATCGCGCCCAGGCCAGCGGTCAGGCAGAAGCCGCCGATGCCGCCGGCCATGCCGATCAGCCCGGTCATCACGCCGATCTCCTTGCGGAAGCGCTGTGGCACCAGCTGGAACACCGCGCCGTTGCCGGCACCCAGGCTGAGCATGGCGACCACGAACAGGCCCAGGGCGGCGTAGGCGCTGGGCAGGTTGAAGCCCACCGCGGCGATGCATATGGAGGCGCAGGTGTACATCACCAGCAGCGAGCGGATGCCGCCGATGCGGTCGGCCAGGGCGCCACCCAGCGGGCGCATCAGGCTGCCGGCGAACACGCAGGCGGCGGTGTAGTAGCCGGCCTTGACCGGATCGAAGCCGTACTGGTCGTGGAAGTAGCCGGGCAGGGTGCTGGCCAGGCCGAGGAAGCCACCGAAGGTGATGCTGTAGAAGAACATGAACCACCAGCTGTCGCGGTCACCGAGGGCCTTGAGGTAGTCGGCCATGGACTTGGGCGCCGGGCGCTCGGGGGCGTTCTTGGCCACGCCGGCGAAGATGATCAGGGTCAGCACCAGCGGGATCAGCGCCAGGCCGAACACGTTGCCCCAACCGAAGGCGGCGGCCAGGCCCGGGGCGAACAGGGCGGTCAGCACGGTGCCGGAGTTGCCGGCACCAGCAATGCCCATGGCCTTGCCCTGGTGCTGCGGCGGGTACCACTGCGAGGCCAGCGGCAGGGCCACGGCGAAGGAGGCGCCGGCGAAGCCGAGGAACAGGCCGAGCAGCAGCGCTTGCTCGTAGCTGTGGATGCTGTGCTGCCAGGCCACCGCGAGGGCGGCGATGACGATCACCTGGCCGATCAGGCCGGCGCTCTTCGGCGAGGTACGGTCGGCCAGCAGGCCCATCAGGAAGCGCAGCACGGCGCCGGCCAGGATCGGCGTGGCCACCATCATGGCGCGTTGCTGGGTAGTCAGGCCCAGGTCGCTGGCGATCTGCACGCCCAGCGGGCCGAGCACGTACCAGACCATGAAGCTCAGGTCGAAATAGAGGAAGGCGGCGAACAGCGTCGGTGCGTGGCCGGCTTTCCAGAAACTTGTATTCATCCAACACCTCATCATCGAATTAGAGTCCCGCCGGCGGCGCGGCGACGTGATCGTGGGCACGTCGCCTGGCCGCCAGTGGGAGAAGCCCGGCGCTTGTGGCGCCCGGCCCCGTGGCCGAAGCCACAGTCAGGTTTGTGAGAGTGACCGGCTGGCGCCCGGATCTCGGTGCGCCAACCGCCCCAAGCGCTGGGGCTGAAACGCAAAAGGCGCCGCACCACGGACCGCGAGAGCGGAGGAGGTGCGACGCCTTTGTCGTATCGTTGGCAACCGCCGTTGGATGCCTGTGATGGGGTTAAAGCAAGACTTGGGCCATGTGTTGGAGGCCAGCAAACCGGGGGAGGAGGCAGGGTGTCTGAGGTTGCCTGGGTTCAAGATGGTGCGTGCTATTTGGAAGCGCACCGCCTTGATGCGTGCGCTCAGGGTAGCCAGTTCACTTCTGGGAACTTGCTCTGGAACTCGGCCGGTATGGCCGTGACCTTGCTCTGGATATAGTCAAAGAATACGAAGCCTGATTTGGCCAACGCGATCAGCGTGGCGTCGAGCGGGCGAGTGATGCGGAAGATGATGTCGCCGCCGTAGCGGTTGAAGTCCATCACGCCGACCTCGAACAGCAGCTGGTCGCGGGCGTGGGCCTCGGCGCGGTACATGGTGGCAAGATCCGTGACGATGATGCCGGGGCCGTCTTGTGCGGTTTCGCGAATGCCGTGGTCGAACAGAAACCGGGCCCGAGCCTCCGAGATCATCGAGATCATGGCATCGTTGCTCAGGTGGTTGGCCGCATTGATGTCGGTGCTGCGCACCGTCATGTGAGTCTGGTAGCGGAATTGCTGCTGGGAAAAGTCGAGCTGGAGACGGGCCATCGCACTTGCCTGAGGGTTGAGGGGGCACCAGTCTAACCGGCTACTGCGCGTGGGGGCTGCATGGATTGGGGAATGCTGGCGCAGGCCGGCCTGTGGGGAATAGTTGCGGCCAGCAGCCTGTTGCTCGGGGCCCTGCTCGGCGTACTGCTGCGCCTGCCGCAGCGCGTGGTAGCGGCGCTGATGGCCTATGGCAGCGGGGTGCTGATTGCCGCGCTGTGCTTCGAACAGATTCCCGAGGCGCTGCGCCTGGGCGGCCTGGCACCGACCCTGTGGGGCCTGCTGGCCGGTGGCCTGTGCTTTGTCGCCGCCAACGAGTGGCTAGAGCACCAGGAGCGCCATCAGCGCGGCCGCGAGGCTGGCGGCCAGGCCCATATGGCCGGGCTGCTGATCGCCGCCGGGGCCTTTCTCGATGGCATTCCGGAGTCCCTTGGCCTTGGCCTGGGCCTGCTCGACGGGGGCCAGGTCAGCCTGATGCTGCTGGTGGCGATCTTTCTTTCCAACCTGCCGGAAGGCCTGGCCAGCGCCGCCGGTCTGCGTGCCGAGGGACGCAGCCGGCGTTATGTCTTCCGCTTGTGGGGCGGCATCGTGCTGCTTTCGGGTGTCGCCGCCATGGCCGGGCCGGTGCTGTTCGCCGGCCTGTCGCCGCATTGGCTGGCCGTGGCCCTGGGCTTCTCGGCCGGTGCGGTGCTGTGCATGCTGGTCGATGCAATGATTCCCGAGGCGTTCGCCGAAACCCATGCGCTGACCGGGTTGATCACCCTGGCTGGGTTCATCACTGCGCTGGCGCTGGACAAGGCGATCTGACCTGGCGCGTGGCTTCCGCTACAATGCGCGGCGTTTTTGACTTGCCAGTGAGCCCGCCATGTCCACCCCGATCATCGTTGCCCTCGACTTTCCTTCCCGCGATGCGGCCCTGGCCCTGGCCGACCGCCTCGACCCGCAGCTGTGCCGGGTCAAGGTCGGCAAGGAACTGTTCACCCGCAGCGGCCCGGCGGTGGTCGAGGCGCTGCAGGCCAAGGGTTTCGAGGTGTTCCTCGACCTGAAATTCCACGATATCCCCAACACCACGGCGATGGCGGTCAAGGCTGCCGCCGAGCTGGGCGTGTGGATGGTCAACGTGCACTGCTCCGGTGGCCTGCGCATGATGGCGGCTTGCCGCGAGGAGCTGGACAAACTGGCCGGGCGCAAGCCGCTGCTGATCGGCGTGACCGTGCTGACCAGCATGGAGCAGTCCGATCTGGCCGGTATCGGCCTGGACATCGCGCCGCAGGAGCAGGTGTTGCGCCTGGCCGGTCTGGCAGCGCAGGCGGGCATGGACGGGCTGGTCTGCTCGGCCCAGGAGGCGCCTGCGCTCAAGGCCAGTCATCCGGCCCTGCAGCTGGTCACTCCGGGCATTCGTCCGGCCGGCAGCAGCGCCGATGACCAGAAGCGCATCCTCACCCCGGCCAAGGCCCTGGCCGCCGGTTCCGACTATCTGGTGATCGGTCGCCCGATCAGCCAGGCTGCCGATCCGGCGCAGGCCCTGGCCGACATCGTCGCCGAGCTGCGCTGAGCTCTGTATCCACAAGAGTGATGAAGCGCTGGTAGCCTTCATCACTCTTGTGGATGACCCTGCACATCGCACCCTGATAGTGCTGCTCGGCGTCTTCGTCGCTGGCTAGACTTCGCTGGATTTCAACTCCTGCGAGGATGCAGACATGAGCATGACGTTCTCCGGCAAAGTAGCCCTGGTCACTGGCGGTGCTGCCGGCATCGGCCGCGCCACCGCCCTGGCATTCGCCGCCGAGGGCCTGCAGGTGGTGGTTTCCGATGTCGACGTGGCGGGCGGTGAGGGCACCGTGCAGCTGATTCGCGAGGCCGGTGGCGAAGCGGTCTTCGTGCGCTGCGATGTGACCCGCGAGGCCGAGGTCAAGGTGCTCATGGAACGCACCCTGGGCGCCTATGGTCGTCTGGACTATGCCTTCAACAACGCCGGCATCGAGATCGAGAAGGGCAAGCTGGCCGAAGGCAGCGAAGCCGAGTTCGACGCCATCATGGGCGTCAACGTCAAGGGCGTGTGGCTGTGCATGAAGCACCAGCTGCCGCTGCTGCTGGCGCAGGGCGGTGGCGCCATCGTCAACACAGCCTCCGTCGCCGGTATCGGTGCCGCACCGAAGATGAGCATCTACGCCGCCTCCAAGCATGCGGTGATCGGCCTGACCAAGTCTGCCTCCGTGGAGTACGCGAAGAAGAAAATCCGCGTCAACGCCGTGTGCCCGGCGGTGATCGATACCGATATGTTCCGCCGAGCCGCCGAAGCCGACCCGAAGAAGGCCGAGTTCGTGGCCGCCATGCATCCGGTCGGTCGCATCGGCAAGGTCGAGGAAATCGCCGCCGCGGTGCTCTACCTGTGCTGCGACGCCGCCGGCTTCACCACTGGCCATTCACTGGTGGTCGATGGCGGAGCAACGGTCATCTGACAAAAAGGGCGCCCTGAGGCGCCCTTTTTGCATTCTGTTACGACAACCCGTTTCCTTGGCCTGAAAAGCCAGTTACAAGGCTTGGCCGGTACGTCAACAATCGCGTGCTAGAGAGATCCGGAGAACAACAAGAATGACCGCAAGTGCCTTGAATACCCTGTTCCTGCCCATCGCCCTGGGCATCATCATGCTCGGGCTGGGCCTGTCGCTGACCCTGGCGGATTTCGCCCGGGTGGTGAAGTTTCCCAAACCGGTATTGATCGGCCTGGGCTGCCAGCTGCTGCTGCTGCCGCTGGTGTGCTTCTTCATCGCCAAGGGCTTTGGCCTCGCTCCGGCCCTGGCGGTCGGTCTGATGTTGCTGGCGGCCTCGCCCGGCGGCACCTCGGCCAACCTCTACAGCCACCTGGCGCACGGCGACGTGGCGTTGAACGTGACCCTCACTGCGGTTAATTCGCTGGTGGCCATCCTCACCATGCCCTTCATCGTCAACCTGTCGCTGGCCTACTTCATGGAGGGTGACCAGGCCATTCCCCTGCAGTTCACCAAGGTGGTGCAAGTGTTCGCCATTGTGCTCGGTCCGGTGGCCATCGGCATGGTCATCCGCAAGCTGGCGCCGGGTTTCGCCAATGTCATGGAAAAGCCGGTGAAGATCATCTCCGCGCTGTTTCTGGTGCTGGTCGTTGTGCTGGCCTTTGTCAAAGACTGGCAGACCGTGGTGGATTACGCGCCGGTGGTGGGGCTGGCCGCGCTGCTGTTCAACCTGATCAGCCTGGCCGTGGGCTATGGCGTACCGCGCCTGATGAAGCTGCCACGCCGTCAGGCGGTGGCCATCGGCATGGAAATCGGCATTCACAACGGCACCCTGGCGATTGCCCTGGCGCTCAGCCCGATGCTGCTGAACAACCCGACCATGGCGGTACCGGCGGCTATCTACAGCTTCATCATGTTCTTCACTGCCGCCGCCTTCGGCTGGTGGGTCAACTTGGCCCATGGCAAGGAGTTGGCGGCCGAGGAGGCTCAGGCGGCCTGAATCTGTGGGGCCGTAACGAAAACGCCGCGCGATTGCGCGGCGTTTTCGTTTCCGATGCTTTGCTCCCCTCTCCCGTTTACGGGAGAGGGGAAGGGGGAGAGGGTGCGGTCCCTGGTCCCCTCTCCCTAGCCCTCTCCCCCGAGGGGAGAGGGGACAGCCAGTGCATGCTGTTCAGACCTTCCCGGGCACCATTTCTTTCTGGCTCGGCCCGGATGCAATCCGCAACAGACGCTACTTCTTCCAGTTCAGGATCAGCAGGGTCACGGCGCCGCCGACCAGGCCCCAGAAGGCCGAGCCGATGCCGAGCAGGGTCATGCCCGAGGCGGTGATCATGAAGGTCACTAGCGCGGCGTCACGCTCGGCTGGCGCCTGCATGGCCTGCGCCAGGCCATTGCCGATCGAACCGAGCAGGGCCAGGGCGGCGATCGACAGGATCAGTGCGCTGGGCAGGGCGATGAACAGGGCGGCCAGGGTGGCGGCGAAGATACCGGCGAGGCCGCAGAAAACGCCGTTCCACAGCGCGGCGGTGTAACGCTTGCGCTTGTCTTCGTGGGCTTCGGCGCCGGTGCAGATGGCGGCGCTGATGGCGGCCAGGTTGATGCCGTGGGAACCGAACGGCGCCAGCAACAGCGAGGCAATGCCGGTGGTGGCGATCAGCGGTGAAGGCGGCACGGCGTAGCCGTCGGCACGCAGCACGGCGAGGCCGGGAATGTTCTGCGAGGCCATGGCCACCACGAACAGCGGGATGCCGATGCTGATCGCCGCGTTCAGCGAGAAGCTCGGCGTGGTCCAGACCGGCACCGCCACCTCCAGGCGGACCTGGCTGAAGTCGAGCAGGCCCTGCGCAGCGGCTACGCCCGTGCCCACCAGCAGTGCGGTGAGCACCGCGTAACGCGGCGCCAGGCGCTTGCCGAACAGGAAGGTGAAGAACATCGCCAGCACCAGCAGGGTGCTGGTCTGCGCGGCGACGAAGATTTCGCTGCCGATGCGGAACAGGATGCCGGCCAGCAGCGCCGCCGCGAGCGAAGCGGGGAGGTGACGCATGACCCGCTCGAAGGCGCCGGACAGGCCGAGCAGGCTGAGCAGCAGGGCGCAGACCACGAAGGCGCCGATCGCCTCCGGGTAGCTCACGCCCGGCATGCTGGTGATCAACAGCGCGGCGCCGGGTGTCGACCAGGCCACCACGATGGGCGTGCGGTAGCGCAGGGACAGCACCACGGTGCAGATGGCCATGCCGATCGACAGCGCCCACAGCCAGGAGGCGATCTGCGCGGCATTCAGCCCGGCGGCCTGGCCGGCCTGGAACATCAGCACCAGCGAGCTGGTGTAGCCAGTGAGGGCCGAGACGAAGCCGGCCACCACGGCGGAGGGCGCGGAGTCGGCCAGCGGGCGCAGGCGGGGAGAGGTGTCCATGGCTTCCAGGGTCATCACAGGCTTCCCTTGACGTCGATCAGGATAGGGTAGAGCGAGGCCACCAGCAGCAGGGCCATACCGATATTGAAGGCGCGCAGTACGCGCGGACGATCCAGCCAGCGCCGCAGCAGGCTGCCGGCCACCGTCCACAGGCCGACGCTGGGGCAGTTGACCAGGGCGAACAGGGCGGCGATCAGCAGCACGTTGACCAGGAAGCCCTCCTGCGGCGTGTAGGTGGTGATGGCGCCGATGGCCATGATCCAGGCCTTGGGGTTGACCCACTGGAAGGCCGCAGCCTGGAGGAAGGTGAAGGGCTTGCCGGTGGTTTTGCCGTCGGCATCCGGTGCGCCGCTGCCGGCGATCTTCCAGGCCAGGTACAGCAGGTAGGCGGCACCGCCGTAGCGCAGCGCGGTGTACAGCGGCGGGAACTGCTCGAACAGCTGGCCGAGGCCCAGGCCCACGGCGGCCACCAGCAGCATGAAGCCCAGGCTGATGCCGAGCATGTGCGGCAGGCTGCGGCGGATGCCGAAGTTCACCCCGGAGGCGAGCAGCATCATGTTGTTGGGGCCGGGCGTCACCGAGGTGACGAAGGCGAAAAGGATGAAGGCGAGCAGCAGTTCCGAGGTCATGGCGATTCTCCGTGGATGCTGGCAGCCTATGCGCAGCCCGCCCGGGCGTCGCGGTACAGCGGTCTCGACAATGGTCGGTACAGTTTTTCGCGATCCTTGCGGCGGTATGGACTGTTCCCATCACATAAGGAAATCGCCATGGAGCAGAACAACCCTTACGCGGCGCCGCAGGTGACGCTGATCGACCAACAGGTGCCGCAGGGCTTGCCCGGCTGGAGTCCGGGGCAGCTGCGCGTGCTGGGCTGGCTGTGTCTGGCCTCAGTGGTGGTCACCCTGGTCGCCATGGTGGCGGTGTTTTTTTCCGGGGGCGAGGAGAGCAGTCTCGCTGGGCGGATCAGCGACTGGATGGGTACGTTGGCGTCCCTGCTGGGCTGCTACCTGCTGCTGCGCTTCAAAGCATTCCTCGAGCAGCGTTTCGCCGCCGGTGGGCTGACCGTTCCGACCTACCTGATCATCCTCACCAGCCTGACGAGCGAGGCCCTGCACTGGATCTGGGGCGATGCCCTGTTCGCCAGCTTTGACTGGCGGTCGCTGCTCTACTTCGCGGTGTTGGTACTGATGGGAGCAGGCACGGTGTGGCTGGGCGTGGTCCTGCTCAGGGTGAAGGAACCTTACCCGGTAGTGCGGGTGGTGGCCTGGCTTGAGCTAGTCGGTGGCATCATGGCCGCGTCGGTGATCCTGCTCGTGCTGTCCTTCATTCCACTGCTGGCGGGCACTGTCGCCACGGCGCTGGTGTTCTTCCGTGGCGCCGCTGAACTGGCAGGGCGCGAGGCCGCCTGATCAGTCCTCGCCGCCGGCCTGGCGGGCCTTGCCCAGAGCCTGGTTGACCGCCAGCCAGGCCTGCACCGCCGGCTCGCCAGCCTCGTTGAACACCCGCTCGAGCAGGCGCACCTGTTCCCGGCGCAGTGCCTGTTCCAGCCGGGTACCCTCGACGGTAAGGCCGAGCTGGCGTTTGCGCTTGTCGTCGCTGGCGGCCACGCTCTCGACCATCGACATTTCCTGCAACTGGCGCAACGGCGTGTTCAGCGCCTGCTTGCTCACGCCCAGGTAGCCGAGCAGTTCCTTGACGCTCAGGCCGGGGTAGCGGGCGATGAAGAACAGGATGCGGTGATGCACGCGCGACAGGCCGCGGCGTGCCAGCATCTCGTCGGGTTTGGCGGTGAACGCCTGGTAGCCGAAGAAGAAGGCCTCCATGGCGGCTTGCTGCGAGCTTGGCTTTTTCAGGTCAAGCATATTGACGTATCCATTCCCGGCGTCGTAGTTTCGGTCAAACAGTTTGACCCAATTTATCCTGCCTGTGCTACCGGTGACTTCCATGGCCTTCTCCGAACGCGTTGCCCGTCTGAAAAGCTCCCTGATCCGCGAAATCCTCGCCGCGGCGCAACGTCCGGAGGTGATGTCCTTCGCCGGCGGCCTGCCCGCCGAGCCGATGCTGCCGAAAGTGGACTGGAGCGAAATGCCGGCCTCCATCGGCCAGTACGGCATGAGCGAGGGCGAGCCGGCGCTGCGCGAGGCGGTGGCCGCGGAGGCGCGCAAGCTGGGAGTGAACTGCGATGCCAGCCAGGTGCTGATCACCTGCGGCTCGCAGCAGACCCTGGACCTGGCCAGCAAGCTGTTTATCGATCCGGGCACCGAGATCCTGGTCGAGGCACCGACCTACCTGGCTGCGTTGCAGTCCTTCCAGCTGTTCGGCGCCGACTGCATCACCGTGCCGCAGGAAGCCGACGGTCCGGAGCTGGAGGCCCTGCGCGAGCGCCTGCAACAGCACAAGCCGGCCTTCGCCTACCTGATTCCGACCTTCCAGAACCCGTCTGCCGTGCGCTACAGCGAGGCCAAGCGCGACGCCGTGGCAGCGCTGCTCGACGAGTTCAACGTTACCCTGATCGAGGACGAGCCTTACCGCGAGCTGGTGTTCGATGCCGGCAGCGCCACGCCCATCGTCAGCCGCCTCAAGCGCACCAGCTGGATCTACACCGGCACCGTGTCCAAGACCCTGCTGCCGGGCCTGCGCGTCGGCTTCCTGATCGCCAGCCCGGACCTGTTCCCGCACCTGCTGCGCCTAAAGCAGGCAGCCGACCTGCACACCAACCGCATCGGCCAGTGGCAGGCCCTGCAGTGGCTGGGCAGCGACAAGTACCAGGCCCACCTGGCCGAGCTGCGCGACTTCTACCGCGTACGCCGCGACGCCATGCAGGTGGCGCTGGAGGAGCATTTTGCCGACCTGGCCAGCTGGCAGGTGCCCCAAGGCGGTCTGTTCTTCTGGCTGACCCTCAACCGCAAACTGGATACCCGTACCCTGCTGCAGCCGGCCATGGCGCAGAACGTCGCGTTCATGCCGGGCGAACCGTTCTTCGTCGACCCGGACGCCAACCCCGGCTACTTGCGGTTGAACTTCAGCCACGTCCCGCCGGAGAAGCTCGGCGAGGGGCTGCGTCGCCTGGCGGCGGTCATCCGCGAAGCATATGGCGCTGTCGAAGCGCAAAGGAGTGAGTAGCCATGCTCAAGGTTTACGGCGATTACCGTTCCGGCAACTGCTACAAGGTCAAGCTGATGCTGCACCTGCTCGGTCGCGAGTATCAGTGGCTGCCGATCGACATCCTCAAAGGCGAGACGCAGACCGCCGAGTTCCTGTCCAAGAACCCCAACGGCAAGATTCCGGTGCTGGAGCTGGAAGATGGCACCTTCCTCTGGGAGTCCAACGCCATCCTCAACTTCCTCGCCGATGGCAGCGAGTTCATCCCCAACGAGCCGCGCCTGCGCACCCAGATGCTGCAGTGGCAGTTCTTCGAGCAGTACAGCCACGAGCCCTATGTCGCGGTGGCGCGCTTCATCCAGCTGTACCAGGGCATGCCCGAGGCGCGGCGCGAGGAGTATGAGGTGTGCCATGTGCGTGGGCACAAGGCGTTCCGGGTGATGGAGCAGCAGTTGCAGCGCACGCCCTACCTGGTGGGTGAGCAGTACACCCTGGCCGATATTGCCCTGTATGCCTACACCCATGTGGCGCATGAAGGCGGTTTCGACCTGAGCGGTTACCCGGCGATCAACGCCTGGCTCGCGCGTATCGCTAGCCACCCGCAGCACGTGACCATGTTCGGTTGAGGTTGACCTGAGGAGCATAAAAAAGCCGGCACTAAGCCGGCTTTTTTATGCTCGCTGCGTGTCAGTCGCGGATCAGGCTGAGGAACTCGCTGCGGGTGGCGGCGTTTTCGCGGAACTCGCCGAGCATCACCGAGGTGACCATGGAGGAATTCTGTTTCTCCACGCCGCGCATCATCATGCACATGTGCTGGGCCTCGATCACCACAGCGACGCCCAGGGCGCCGGTGACCTGCTGAACGGCCTCGGCGATCTGCCGGCTGAGGTTCTCCTGGATCTGCAGGCGGCGGGCGTACATGTCGACGATGCGCGCCACCTTGGACAGCCCCAGCACCTTGCCGCTGGGAATGTAGGCCACATGGGCCTTGCCGATGAACGGCAGCAGGTGATGCTCGCACAGCGAGTACAGCTCGATGTTCTTCACCAGCACCATCTCGCTGTTGTCGGAGCTGAACAGGGCGCCGTTGGTGACTTCCTCGAGCGTCTGCTGGTAGCCCCTGCACAGGTACTGCATGGCTTTGGCCGCGCGCTTGGGGGTATCGAGCAGGCCTTCGCGGGAAACGTCTTCGCCGAGTTGACCGAGAATGGCGGTGTATTGCTGTTCCAGGGACATGGGAATTCCAATCGAAATTGCAGCCCGGCAGGGTAGGCGGCGCGCGGCGCGCTGGCAAGTGTGCAGCGTCTTGGCGTTAAACCCCGTGGACTTGGCAGATTTGCGGGCTGCCGAACAGGCGGCTGGCGATTAGTCTAGAGCAATAACTCTAATAATCGGGCGGCCGCATGATGCAGACTCTCCATTCGCTTTCCCTGAGCCGCCTGCTGGCCCGCTATCGTCAGCTGCCGGCGGCCGAGCACCTGATCGGGCGCTGGCGCGCCGAGTTCATCGGCCCCTGGTGGCTGCGCGGCAGCGCCGGGCCGAGCATCGCGCTGAGCGGCATGCCGGGCTGGTACGGCAAGCGCTTCGTCGATGCGCAGGCGGCGGTCAACCTGCGCCGCCGTGGCGGGCAGCTGCTTGAGCTGCTGCCGATGCGCTACAGCGCCCAGCCCTCCTGGCTCGACGGGCAACCCTGCGTGGCCCTGGATTACGGCCAGGCAACGCGCCGGCCCTGGCGCTGGGTGCGTGACGAACTGCGCCAGCTCGACCCGCAGCACTGCCTGTGCCTGACCTTCGTCGACCTGCCGGGCCTGCGTCGGCTGGGCTTTCCTTTCCTGCTGGTGCGCGAGGCGTGAGCGGCGACTTCGATGTGCTGATCATCGGCTCCGGTTTCGGTGGCAGCGTCAGCGCCCTGCGCCTGGCCGAGAAAGGCTACCGGGTGGCCGTGCTGGAACAGGGCCGTGAGCACAGCGCGGCCGATCTGCGGCGTGCCGGGCAGTCGATGCGGCACCTGCTGTGGGAGCCCGCGCTGGGCTTGCGCGGGCCGCTGGCGCAGAAGGTCTATCGCAATGTCGGGGTGGTCCACGGTGTCGGCGTCGGTGGTGGCAGCCTGGTCTATGCCGCCGTGTTGCTGGAGCCGCAGGCGGCGTTCTACCGCGATCCGGCCTGGGCCGCACTGGACGACTGGCAGTCCAGCCTGGCAGCGCACTATCAGCGCGCCCGGCAGATGCTCGGCGTGGCCGACAATCCCTACCAGGGGCAGCAGGACCACTGGCTGCAGCGCACGGCCACGGCACTCGGCGTGGCGCAGAGTTATGCGCCCGTGCCGCAGGGCATCTACTTCGGCCCGCCGCAAGCGCTGCCCGATCCGTATTTCGCCGGGCGCGGCCCACAGCGCAGCGGCTGCAACCGCTGTGGCAGCTGCATCAGCGGCTGTCCGCAGGGGGCGAAGAACAGCCTGGATCTCAACTACCTGTACCTGGCCCGGCAGCTGGGCGTGCAGGTGTTCAGCGAAACCCGGGTCAGCCATATCAGCCGCCACGGCGCGGGCTATCGACTGCATCTGCGCGGCCGCACGCACGCGCTGCGCAGCCTCGACGCGCCGCAGGTGATCCTCGCGGCCGGCGTTCTCGGCAGCCTGGAGATTCTGTTCGCCAGCCGCGACCGCTACCGTACCTTGCCGCACTTGCCGGCAGCGCTGGGTGAGCATGTGCGCACCAACAGCGAGGCGATCGTGGCGATCCGTGGCCAGCCTGGCGTGGACATCAGCCAGGGCACCACCATCTCCAGCCACTTCCACGCGGATGCGCAGACCCACATCACGCAGAACCGTTTTCCGCGCAGCTACAACTTCATGCGCCTGTACATGGGGCCGCTGGTGGACGACACGCGGCCGCTGCGGCGCGCGGCCAAGGTCGTGGGCGCGCTGCTGCGGCGTCCCTGGCACTGGCTTGGGCACTGGTTCACGGCCGACTGGTACCGGCGCATCTCGGTGCTGACGGTGATGCAGCAGGCGGACAACCAGCTGGCCTTCGGCTACCGGCGCCGCGCGTGGCGTCTGGGGGCTTTTGCCCTGGAGTCACGCCTGTCGGTCGGCGCCGCCTCGCCCACCTACCTGCCACAGGCCAACCGGGCGGCGCGTGCCTTTGCCGAGGCCAGTGACGGGGAGGCGCTGAATGTCCTGCCGGAAAGCCTGGGTAATCGCGCGGTGACGGCGCATCTGCTAGGCGGCGCGGTGATCGCCGGTTCGCCAGCGGAGGGTGTGGTGGATGCGCGGCACCAGGTCTTCGGCCACCCGGGCCTGTATGTGATTGACGGCAGCAGCATCCCGGCCAACGTCGGCGTCAACCCGAGCCTGACCATCGCCGCCCTGGCCGAGCGGGCGATCAGCCTGTGGCCGGTGCGGCAGGCGGACTGACGCGGCTCAGTCCTCGTCGCGGCCTTCCATCATGGTGCGCTTGAGCAGCACATAGACCGCGCCGGTGCCGCCGTGCTTGGCGAGGCAGGAGGTGAAGCCCAGCACCTGTGGGTGCTGGCGCAGCCAGGTGTTGACGTGGCTCTTGATCATTGGCCGCTTGCCGTCCATGCGCGCGGCCTTGCCGTGGGTCACGCGCACGCAGCGTACTTCCATGCGTGCCGCCTCGGCGAAGAATGCCCAGAGCGTCTCGCGGGCCTTCTCCACGGTCATGCCGTGCAGGTCCAGGCTGCCCTCGAAGGCCACCTGGCCTCCCTTGAGTTTGCGCATCTGGCCGTCCTGCACGCCGTCGCGGGCCCAGTAGAGTTCGTCCTCGGCGCCGACGTCGATGACGAACTGGTCGGACAAGCCGTCCACCTTGATCGCGTCGGTCCTCACCGTTGCCGCCTGGCGCAGGGTGTTCAGACGCTGGCGGTCGGTCTTCGGCTTGCCGGTGTCGGCGCGGTCATGGCTGATCGGCCTGACCCCGCGCACGGCGGACTGGAACAGGGAAAAATCGTCGTCTTGCATGAATAGCCTCCACGGAAGAGGCCAGTTTACCGGCTTCAGTCGCGCTTTTTCAGCAGCTGTGGCGACAGGCTCAGCTCGTTTCCATAGCGCCTGCGCATGCGCCGGCGGCATCGGCGCCAGACGTTGATCCCGCCCCAGAGCAGGAACAGGCCGAACAGCAGCAGGGTGATGGCGGCGCCGACACTGTCGTTCAGTGGACCGAGTGCCGGCGGGCGGCCGAGCAGGGTGGCCGCGCCGGCCATGATCAGCAGCACGCCAAAGGCGGCAGACAGCGCGGCGAGGGCGCCGAGAAAACGCCAGCGCCAGCAGCCTGGGCCGCGTGGGCGCAGGCGGCGTGCATCGAATCCGTCGTCGGACAGCTTCATTCCGATTTCCTCTTGGGTTATCGGCGCTATGACTGGCGACTGTCGCCGGGGTTCCGGTCAGAGCAGTGCACGGGCCTGTGGTACGACCATCGCGTAGTTGTCGGCCAGGGCTGCCAGGGTCATGCGGTGCAGGTCGCGGGCCGGGATCAGCTCGTGCTGGTAGGGCAGGTCGCGGGTAGCGCAGGCGGCATCCACCAGGGTGCAGCGGTAACCATAGTCCTTGGCCGCACGCACCGTGGTGCTGACGCTGGAGTGGGTCATGAAACCGCAGATGATCAGGTCCAGATGGCCGAGCTGCTGCAGACGCTCATGCAGATCGGTGCCGGCGAAGGCATTGGGCAGGCGTTTCTCCACCACCGATTCGCCACCGAGCGGCGCCAGGCCCTCGATGAAGCGTCCGCGCGGGCCCTGAGGGTCGAGCAGGCCACCGGGGATGCCCAGGTGGCGCACATGCACGACAGGGGCGCCGAGGTTGCGAGCAGCATTGAGCAGGGTGGCGATCTCGCTGATCGCGGCTTCCACGTCCGGCAGTTGCAGGGTACCGCTGCGGTACTCTTCCTGGGCGTCGATGACCAGCAGGGTGGCCTTGCCGAGGGTGGCCGGTGCATAACCGCGTCCGAGCAGCTGGAACAGGGTTTTCGGTTCGGACATGGTTGGGCTCCTGTGACGGCGATGTGTCTATTCTGTGCTTCCCGGTGCGATCTGTGAACCTTTGCCGCAGTTCCGGCTAGAATCGCGCACCCTTTCCTGAGGTGATAGCTGTGTCTGCATCCCGCCTGCGCACCGTGCGCGACCATATCCGCTGGGCCGTCAGCCGTTTTCACGAGGCCGGCCTGTTCTTCGGTCATGGCACCGACAACGCCTGGGACGATGCCCGCCAGCTGGTGCTGGGCGCATTGCACCTGCCCTTCGAGATCGCCGACGGCTACCTGGATTGCCGCCTGGAGGATGACGAACAGCAGCACCTGCTGGATCTGATCCGTCGCCGCGTCGAGGAGCGCGTGCCCACCGCCTACCTGCTCGGTGAGGCCTGGTTCTGCGGCCTGCCGTTCGTGGTCGACGAGCGCGTGCTGGTGCCGCGTTCGCCGATTGCCGAGCTGATCGGCCAGCAGTTCGAACCCTGGCTACCGGCGCTGCCGGCGCGCATCCTCGACCTCTGCACCGGCTCCGGCTGCATCGGCATCGCCTGCGCCTATGCCTTCCCCGAGGCCGAGGTGGTGCTGGGCGACCTGTCCTTCGAGGCCCTGGAAGTGGCCAACCAGAACATCGAGCGGCATGGTCTGGAGGAGCGCGTCTATACCGTGCAGGGTGATGGCTTCGATGGCTTGCCGGGGCAGCGCTTCGACCTGATCGTATCCAACCCGCCCTACGTGGATGCCGAGGACTTCGCCGACATGCCGGCCGAGTACCACCACGAGCCGGAGCTTGGCCTGGCCTGCGGTGACGACGGCCTGGATCTGGTGCGGCGCATGCTGGCCGAGGCGGCCGACCACCTGACCGAGAAGGGCATCCTGATCGTCGAGGTGGGCAACAGCCAGGTGCATGTCGAGGCGCTGTACCCGGAAGTGGACTTCACCTGGCTGGAGTTCGAGCAGGGCGGTCACGGTGTGTTCCTGCTGGCGGCGGCGCAGTGTCGCGAGTACCAGAAGCTGTTCCGTTCGCGCGCCAAGGGCTGAGTTCGGGTTGGCTCTGGTAGCCCGGATGTAATCCGGGACCGAGCTGCCTGCTTCCGCGGATTGCAGCCGGGCTAAGGGCCGAGCCGCGGCAGCGTTTTCCTGCTGAGTGCCTCTGGGAAAGGGTGGTGGAAAAGACCGAGGGTCGTTTTCCACCCTACGACGGCTCAACTGATCTAGCGCGTGGCGATCCAGATCAGCAGGCCGGCCTGGAACAAGGTCAGCGCCACCAGGCAGGCGATGGTGAAGCGCAGCCCGCTGTCCTCGCGTTTGAGCATTTCGACACGATGCTCCAGTTTGCCGATCTTCACCTGTTGCTCGTGCAGGTTCTGATCGGCCTGTTGCAGCATCGCGCCGCAGTCGAGCAGGTCGATCATCTGCACCTTTTCCCTGTTCCATTCCGGGTTTAGCACGCTGACCCGGCTGGCACTGTAGCTGGCCTTGAGCTGAGCCAGGTCCTGGTAGACCACCTCGAAACCCTGGATACGCAGGACATGGTCTCGCAGCAGGCGTGCGTCCTCGCTGAGTACATCCTTGACCGCCAGTACCCCGCCTTCGACCGTGTAGCTGCCCCAGCGCTGGCGTGCCCAGGCGATGCCCTGAGCCAGCAGGAAGCGGCCGAGGCCGCGGTTGACCGGATCGATGGCCAGCCCCTTGTCGGCACCAAAGCGCACCTCGCGGTTGCGGTGGTCGGCCCACACCTCCAGCAGGTTCTGCTCCCGGCGCGGGCGCTGGCCCGGCACTTCTACCGCAAGCCGCAGCAGGCTTTGCGCGTCGCTGTGGCGCTCGGCGCGACCCAAGCGCACGAAGCGCAGCGGGCGCAGCCCGGTAGCGCGGTCGGTGGGCAGGGGCGCCAGGCGCAGCAACTGAAAGTGCTCCGCTTCCAGGCTTTCCCAGGGGTGGTGCGGCGGAGCCTGCTCGGTCTGTTCTTCGGGTTGTTGGGCGTCGGTATCGCTCATCGCGGCGTCCTTGGGCATGCGTACAGGCATTATCGGCAAGTTTCGCCGCCACTGCAGGCTGGTCAACGGCCATTTGCCCGCTGCAGGTGAACTGGGCGTGCGCCGGCGGTATACTCGCCGACCTTTGTTCGAGGCAGATTTCGCGGAGCGCCCTGCATGTCCGGCAACACCTACGGCAAGCTGTTCACCGTCACCACCGCTGGCGAAAGCCACGGCCCGGCCCTGGTCGCCATCGTCGACGGTTGCCCGCCGGGCATCGAGCTGTCCCTGGAAGACATGCAGCGCGACCTCGACCGCCGCAAGCCGGGCACCAGCCGCCATACCACCCAGCGCCAGGAGGATGACGTCGTCGAAATCCTCTCCGGGGTGTTCGAGGGCAAGACCACCGGCTGCTCCATCGGCCTGCTGATCCGCAATACCGATCAGAAGTCCAAGGACTACTCGGCGATCAAGGACCTGTTCCGCCCGGCCCACGCCGACTACACCTACCACCACAAGTACGGTATCCGCGACTACCGCGGCGGTGGCCGCAGCTCGGCGCGCGAAACCGCCATGCGCGTGGCCGCCGGCGCCATCGCCAAGAAGGTGCTGGCTGGCCTGGGCATCCAGGTGCGCGGCTATATGAGCCAGCTCGGCCCGATCGAGATCCCGTTCAAGACTTGGGACAGCGTCGAGCAGAACGCCTTCTTCAGCCCCGATCCGGACAAGGTGCCGGAGCTTGAGGCCTACATGGACCAGCTGCGCCGTGACCAGGATTCGGTGGGCGCCAAGATCACCGTGGTCGCCGAGGGCGTCATGCCGGGCCTGGGCGAGCCGATCTTCGACCGCCTGGACGCGGATCTGGCCCACGCGCTGATGAGCATCAACGCGGTCAAGGGCGTGGAAATCGGCGCCGGCTTTGCCTGCGTGGCCCAGCGTGGCGCCGAGCACCGCGACGAGCTGACCCCCGAGGGCTTCCTGTCGAACAACGCCGGCGGCATCCTTGGCGGCATCTCCAGCGGCCAGCCGATCGTTGCCCACCTGGCGCTCAAGCCGACCTCCAGCATCACCACCCCGGGCCGCTCGATCGACGTCGACGGCAACCCGGTGGACGTGATCACCAAGGGCCGCCACGACCCCTGCGTCGGCATCCGCGCCACGCCCATCGCCGAGGCGATGATGGCCATCGTGCTGCTCGACCACCTGCTGCGCCACCGCGCGCAGAACGCCAACGTGCGGGTCAACACCCCGGTGCTCGGCCAGCTGTGACCGCCCAGCCGCTGCCGTACTGGCGGCTGTCCGCGTTCTACTTCTTCTACTTCGCCATGCTGGGCGCCACCGCGCCCTTCCTGCCGCTGTACTTCCAGCACCTGGGCTTCGCCCCGGCGCGCATCGGCGAGCTGGTGGCCATTCCCATGCTGATGCGCTGCCTGGCACCCAACCTGTGGGGCTGGCTGGGCGACCGCAGCGGCCAGCGCCTGCGCATCGTGCGTTTCGGTGCGCTGTGCACGCTGCTCAGCTTCGCCCTGATCTTCGTCGACCAGAGCTACGCCTGGCTGGCCCTGGTGATGGCGCTGCATGCGTTCTTCTGGCACGCCGTGCTGCCGCAGTTCGAGGTGATCACCCTGGCCCACCTGCGCGAGCAGAGCGCGCGCTATTCGCAGGTCCGCCTGTGGGGTTCGATCGGCTTCATCGTCGCGGTGATCGGCCTGGGCGAGCTGTTCGAGCGCTTCAGCCCTGGGCTGTTCCCGGCGATGGTGGTACTGATCCTCGCCGGCATCCTGCTCGGCAGCCTGTGGGTGCCCAACGCGGTGCCGCAGGCGCGGGCCGGGCAAGGCGGCGAGGGCGGCTTTCTCGCTCAGCTGCTGCGCCCGGGCGTGCCGGCGTTCTTCCTCTGCGTGGCGCTGATGCAGCTGTCGCACGGCCCTTACTACACCTTCCTGACCCTGCACCTGGAACGGCTCGGCTACGAGCGCGGTTTCATCGGCCAGATGTGGGCGCTGGGCGTGGTGGCGGAGATCGTGCTGTTCCTGTTCATGGCGCGCATCCTCACGCGCTTCTCGGTGCGCTGGGTGCTGGCGGCCAGTTTCCTGCTGGCGGCGCTGCGCTGGCTGCTGCTGGGCAACCTGGCCGACCATTTGGGCGTGCTGCTGTTCGCCCAGCTGCTGCATGCCGCCACTTTCGGCAGCTTCCATGCCGCCGCCATCCATTTCGTCCAGCGCAGCTTCGGGCCCAACCAGCAGGGCCAGGGGCAGGCGCTGTACGCGGCGCTGGCCGGCACCGGCGGCGCCCTCGGTGCACTGTATGCCGGCTACAGCTGGGAGAGTCTGGGCGCAGCCTGGACCTTCGCCATCGCCAGCTTGGTCGCCCTGGCCGCGGCATTTATCATTGCCATCCGTTTGCACGAGGAGCGGGCATGAACCGTGAACAACTGACCCGGCAGATCATCGAGGCCGGGCAATTCCTGTATGGCCGTGGCTGGTCGCCGGCCACCAGCAGCAACTATTCCGCGCGCCTGAGCGCCGACCAGGCGCTGCTCACCGTCTCCGGCAAGCACAAGGGCCAGCTGGGCGAGGACGACGTGCTGGCCACCGACCTCGACGGCAACAGCCTGGAGCCGGGCAAGAAGCCCTCGGCCGAGACCCTGCTGCACACCCAGCTGTACCGCTGGCAGCCGGCCATCGGCGCCGTGCTGCACACCCACTCGGTGAACGCCACCGTGCTGTCGCGCCTGACTCTGGCCGACTCGCTGGTATTTGCCGACTACGAGCTGCAGAAGGCCTTCGCCGGCGTTTCCAGCCACGAGTGCCAGGTCCTGGTGCCGATCTTCGATAACGATCAGGACATCGCCCGCCTGGCGGCCAAGGTGCAGCCCTGGCTGGATGAACACCCGGATTGCGTCGGCTACCTGATCCGTGGCCACGGTCTGTACACCTGGGGCGCGACCATGGCTGACTGCCTGCGCCAGGTCGAGGCTTTCGAATTCCTGTTCGAGTGCGAACTGAAAGTACGCGCGCTGCAGCGCTAGAGGAGATTTCATGAGCAGCCTGACCGTCTACCACCAGTCCAACCCGGACGTGCCGAACAAGGTGCTGACCCACCTCGAGGACATCGCCGCCACCCTGGCCGAGGTCGGCGTGCGCTTCGAGCGCTGGCAGGCCAGTGCGCCGATCCAGCCGGGCGCTGCGCAGGACGAGGTGATCGCCGCCTACCGCCCGCAGATCGACAAGCTGATGGCCGAGCAGGGCTATGTCACCGTCGATGTGGTCAGCCTGAACAAGGATCACCCGCAGAAGGACGAGCTGCGCGCCAAGTTCCTCGACGAGCACCGTCACGGCGAGGATGAGGTGCGTTTCTTCGTCGCCGGCCGTGGCCTGTTCAGCCTGCACATCGACGAGTACGTGTATGCGGTGCTGTGCGAGAAGAACGACCTGATCTCGGTACCGGCTGGCACCCGCCACTGGTTCGACATGGGCGAATTCCCGCACTTCGTCGCCATCCGCCTGTTCAACAACCCGGAAGGCTGGGTGGCCAACTTCACCGGCGACGATATCGCCAGTCGTTTTCCGCGTCTGGAAGACTGAAGCTCTTCACCCCTCTCCCGCTTGCGGGAGAGGGGTTGGGGGAGAGGGCTATTTTCCTCACCCTCTCCCCGGCCCTCTCCCATGAATGGGAGAGGGGGCGCCGCCCACATCCCTGGAGTCTCCATGCCCATCAAAGCCATCCTCACCGATATCGAAGGCACCACCAGCGCGGTGAGCTTCGTTTTCGACGTGCTGTTCCCCTATGCCGCCCGGCACCTGCCGCAGTTCATCCTCGATCATGCCGAGGAGCCCGCCGTGGCCGCGCAACTGGACGCCGTGCGGGCCGAAAGCGGCGAGGGCGGGGCTGACCTGATCCGGGTCATCGAGATTCTCCTGCAGTGGCTTGCCGAGGACCGCAAGGCCACGCCGCTCAAAGCGTTGCAGGGCATGGTCTGGCAGCAGGGCTACGCCAGCGGCCAGCTCAAGGGCCATGTCTACCCGGACGCGGTGGAAGCGCTCAAGCGCTGGCACCAGGCCGGCTATGCGCTGTACGTCTATTCCTCCGGTTCGGTGCAGGCACAGAAGCTGATCTTCGGCTGCTCCGAGGCCGGCGACCTGAGCGGGCTGTTCAGCGGCTATTTCGACACCACCAACGGCCCCAAGCGCGAGGCCGAGTCGTACCGCACCATCGCCGCGGCCATTGGCCTGCCGGGCGAGGAAATCCTGTTCCTCTCCGACATCGTCCAGGAGCTGGACGCCGCCCAGCAGGCCGGCCTGCAGACCATCGGCCTGGCCCGCGAGGGTGGTCGCCTGGCCGGGCATGACACGGTGGCCAGCTTCGCGGTGATCGATCTGGATCGCCTGTAGCTGCGGGGGCTCTGCCATGCGCGCAGCTCGTCATCTGCTTTGGGTCGATTGTGCCGCAGCGGCCACGGCGGGTGTGCTCGTGCTGTCGCTCGGCCCATGGCTGAGCGAGGTCTATCGCCTGCCACGCGGGTTGCTGCTGTTCATCGGCGTGACGAACCTGCTCTACGCCAGTTATTCCTTTACCCTGGCGCTACGCGGCAAGCGCCCGCGCCTGCTGCTGTACGGGCTGGTTGCCGGCAATGCCCTGTGGGCGGGCGCCTGCGTGGTCATGGCGGTGCAGTTCGCAGGGGCTGCGTCGCTGTTCGCGCAGATCCACCTGGTCGGCGAAGCGCTGTTTGTCGGTGGGCTGGCGGCTTGCGAGTGGCGCTGGCGCGAACAGATCCTGCACTGTCGCGGCTAAACAACAAGGCCGCCCTGAGGCGGCCTTGTTTTTTCAGTGCGCCTGCGGCGCGGCGTTGCGCTGGTGGCGGTAGACGCTGACGGCTTCGTACACCGCCTTGCGCAGGCGGTTGATGCCGCCGATCGGGCGATGCTCGGGCAACGCGTGCCAGGGGTTGAAGGAGAGGTTGTCGCAGGCCAGGTTCTGCTCGCGGGAGTCGAAGTCCTGCGGCTCCACGCGCACCGTCGCCACGGTCTCGAATGGCGAGATGTCCTCGCTCCACTGCACGCTGGTGTCCTCGATGGGCATGTAGTAGTCGGCGTTCTGCCGCTGCACCTGCAGGGCGAAGCAGGCCGGCACCCGGTCCAGCGACAGTTGCTGATACAGGGCGTTGCGCAGGAAGTTGGGTAGCGCGGTGTTCTGTTCCGGCAGTTCGTAGGGCGGGCAGCTCTGCGGGTCCGGAACCACGCGATACTTGATGTTGTGCGGCCCGAGCTTGAATGGGGCAATGGAGTTGTAGGTGGCCGTGACCGGGCTCTCCGGTGCAGGTGCCAGGGTCTTCAGCGCAATGATCAGGTGGCGAACCTCCCAGGTACGCGGGTCCCAGCTGGGGAAGAATGCCAGGATCTTGCTGCCGTCGGCCTGCGCTGCGAAGTTCTGCTTGTACTCGGCAACGTCACGGACGAAGAACACCGGGTGGTTGAACATCACGAAGTCCTGGTTGCCGGCCGTGGCCTTGCTGCTCAGCAGCTTGTCACCGGGCACGTCGAGCAGCTTGATGGCCATGCCGCGAGCATCGCGGGCACTGTCGAACTGCGGGTAGGCGTTGCCATTGGACAGGCGCATCCAGGCCTGCCAGGTCTTGCCCGGCTCGGCCAGTACGCCATGGCGCAGTTCCGGGGCCAGGTTCTGCAGCACGGTCATCTGCGCTTTCACGCAGCCGTGGGCCTTGGCGTGGGCATCGCGCAGCACGCGGGTGTTGTCGCGGTGCTGCTCGACGATACGAATGGCATCCTCGATGATGCCCTGGGTCAGCGCCGCCTCATCGGCCGGGATTTCCTCCTCGGTGGACACCGGGCCGGAGAATTTCCAGGCGTAGTAGGCGCTGCCAACAGCCCAGCCGAGGCCGCCGACGATCAGGAGCACAAGCAGCAGCTTGCCAAGCAGGCGGCCAAGCCAGAGCCAGATACGTTTGAGCATGGCAACTATTCCTTAGTTGTTGTTCTGGCAGCTGGGGCCGGGGGTCCAGGCGCGGCTCTCGGCGGGTTGCAGCTGGCTCTCCAGCCTCTCGTCGCCCATCACCTTGAGGTACTCGATCAGCGCATAGCGTTCCTCGGGTTCCAGATAGCGCCCGATTACGCCTTCGTTTCGGCATCCGTCACGGAACTCGTGGCCGCGGTTACCGTTGCCGGTGATGCGGGTGTCGAACAGGAAACCGCCTTCGAATTTTTCGGTGAGGAAACCGGCGCGCCTGGGGTCGTACTCGAAGTTGCCGACCCAGAACTGGCTATCGCGCTCGACCACCGGGGACAGCAGCTGGAACAGGTTGGGCACCGAGCCGTTGTGCAGGAACGGCGGCGTGGCCCAGATGCCATGCAGCGGACGCGCCTTGTAGCCGCGTTTCTCCTGTACGCCGATGGCCAGGCCGTAGCCGTCCATGCGCCAGCGTTCGCGCGGCTGGATGCCGGCATCACGGTAGGCACGGTCTTCCACATAGGCGGTCACGTAGGCCAGGCCCTTGGCGCTGGAAATGCTGGCGAAGTCGACTTCCTCAAGGCTTGAGCCGAACAGCTTGACGTCCAGCTTGGCCAGTTCTTCCTTCTGCCAGCCCAGCTTGCGGATATCGAAGCGGTGGTCGGCGATGTTGTCGGCGGTGGTCGGGTCGGTGCCGATGATGCGAGTCGGCACGATGCGCAGGTGCCATTCCGGGTCGCGTGCCGGGGCCAGGCGCTTGTCGCGCGGCACCGGGTCGGGGGCGTGGCAGTAGGCGCAGTTCTCGGCGAACAGGGCACGGCCCTGGCTGGCCAGCTTGAGGTCGACCTTGCCCAGCACCTGTTCCGGCCAGGTCGGCGGCTTGAGCTGCTTGAGCGTTTCCTCCAGGGTGTACAGGTCGCGCAGGCGCACGCTGGACGGATAGCGCTCGTCGTGCGTCATTGGCTCGCCGTTTTCGTCGAACAGGTGCAGGGTGGCGCCGACTCCCAGCGCCTCACCGATGTTGCGTGCCATGGGCTGCATGGCCGAGCCGTTCCATTGCACCCAGTCGAACTTCCAGATATCCCACACCTGCGGGTAGCTGACCGGGGCGTTGGCCACCCGGTAGTTGCTCTCGTCGATGGCGTCGCCGAAGACGCTGTTGGCGATGCGGCCGAAGGCGTCGGTGCGGCCGAAACCTTCCTCGGTGGGGTAGAGGCCACGGTGCCAGTCGTTCATGGCGGTATCCAGCAGGCGGTCGAGTACGGCCTTGAAGTCCTGGCGCAGCTGCTGCTTGCCACTGTCGTAGTTGTCACCCAGCACTTCGCGGGCGAAGCGGTTGAACTTCACCGGGTTGTAGTAGGTGAAGGCCATGCTCATGCCCAGCGCCTGGCCGAAACCACCCCCCTTGAGCGTGGGCACGGTGGAGGCCAGCGAATGCAGGGCGGCGCCACCATCGATGCGGATGGCCTGGCCCTGGTAGCGCAGCTCGCCGGTGTGGCAGGCGGCGCAGCTGATGTCGAGGTACTGGGCGCCGGTCTCGTCGTCGGCATGGCGGGCGAAGCCGACCGGCAGGTTGCCGGGGTTGAGCGCGCTGGGCCGCTGCTGCGGGTCGATGAGGAAGCCAAAGCGCGCCAGGTAGTCAGGGCGGGCGAACTTGTCCTTGCTGAAGGGCAGTTCGAGCGCGGTGAACCACTCATACCGCAGACCCTTAACCGTGGTGCCCTGCGGGGTGTAGTAGTAGGTCTGGCGCGCCTGCTCGCTCCACTGGCCGAGGTAATGCACCTGCTGCGGCTTGTCGAACACCGGCAGGTTGGGGTTGGCGATGTAGTAGAGGACGACCGCGAGGGCGGCGAGGACCAGCAACAGGATCAACAGGAGTGCGCGGCGCAGGACTCGCATGACATCAACATCCGTGTGGCGATTTTGTTATGGGGTACGTTTATGCCAATCCATAAGGACGATGGCAAGCGGCCATAACAAATCTATCGCTTTAAACGGGTCAGCAGCCCAGGCTGTCGGCCTGTCGGTAGAGTGTCAGCAGCTTGCGCGTGATGGTCTGCTGGATGTCATCGCGCTCGAAGGACGACAGCAGTCCCAGGCGTTGCACCTGCAGGCGGTGCAGGTGGATGTAAGGCATGCTCTGATCGAACTCGCGCAGGTCGCCTTTCATCAGGATAGGCAGGAACACGTCGCCGATCTTCTTCTGGTTGCTGATGATCTGTGCCAGGGCCGGTTTGAATGGCATGGTCTTGGGCGCAGGTCCGCCGTCACGGATCTGCGTGGTCAGCATCAGCCCGGGCTTGCCCAGCACGACGCCAGGCAGCACGCAGAGGCCGGTCTTGCGCACCGCCACGGGGTCGATGCCGTGCAGGGTGTCGTGGAAGGCGTACGGGTTCGGCAGCACCACCATCTTGCGCCCGTAGTCGGCGGGGAAGTGCAGGTCGTAGTTGGTATACAGCTGGCGGGTGGACTCCGAGTAAACGCACAGGCGGTTCTCGAACAGCTTGATGAAGCGTTCGGCCAGTTCGCGGCGAGCAATGCTGTCCAGGTCCCAGATCAGGTCCTGGTTCTGCTGCTGGCCGAAACTGACTTCCTGATGCTCCATGCTGCTCATCGACACCTCTTTACACGCGGAATTGCCCCAACAGGCGGTTCAGTTGCCCGGCCAGTTGCCCCAGATGACGGCTGGCCTCGCTGGACTGGTCGGCTGCCAGCGCGTTCTCGTGCGCCAGCGTGGCCGCCTGGGTGACATTCTGATTGATATCGTCCACGACATGCGACTGTTGCAGCGTGGCACTGGCGATGGAGGCATTCAAGCTGGTCAGGTTGCGCAGGGAGGCGGCGATCTGACTGAGGCTCTCGCCAGCCTTGCGCGCCTGCTCCACGGTCAGCTGGGAAGCGTGGCTGCTGGCGTTGATCACCTTGACCGCGGCCTCCGAATTGCCCTGCAGGCGTTCGATCATGCCCTGAATCTCCGACGTGGACTGCTGGGTCCGCTGCGCCAGCATGCGCACCTCGTCGGCCACCACGGCGAAGCCGCGGCCCTGTTCACCGGCCCGCGCGGCTTCGATGGCGGCGTTCAGCGCGAGCAGGTTGGTCTGCTCGGCGATGGAGCGGATCACTTCCAGTACGCTGCCGATCTGCGTGCTCTCCTGAGCCAGGGTCTGCATGACCTTCACGGCCTCATCGATGGTCGCCGACAGCTGGTCGATCTGCCGGACGCTGCTGTCGATGTTCTGCTGCCCCTGCAGGGCCTGCTGCTCCGCTCCGCTTACCTCGCTGGCGGCATGCTCGGCATTCTTCGCCACATCCTGCACGGCGTAGGACACCTCGTTGATCGCGGTGGCGACCAGCTCCATCTGCTGGGATTGCTGCTGGCTATGCTGCTGCGCATTGCTGGCAATCTCGCCGAGTGACTGCGAGGCCTGGTCGAGCTCGCCAGCTGCCTGCAGCGACTGGCCGACCACGCTACGCAACTTGCCGGTAAAGGCATTGAAGTGCCCGCCCAGCGCGGTCAGTTCGTCGCTGCCATGGTTGTCCAGGCTTCGCGTCAAATCGGCTTCGCCGCTGGCGATGTTGGCCATGGCGCTGACGGCTTCGTCCAGCGGACGGGCGATGCTGCGCGCAATCAGGATGACCAGCGCGGCCAGCAGCAGGGCGATGACGAGCAGGATGGAAAAGGCGCGCAGGGCCTGGTCACGAAACTCCGCCTGGACATCGTCCACATAAATACCGGAACCCAGTATCCAGCCCCAGGGCTGGAACAGCTCTACGTAGGAAATCTTGGGTACAGGCTCTTCGGAGCCAGGCTTTGGCCAGCGGTAGTCGACTTGGCCCGCTCCCTGCTGCCTGGCAATGGCGACCATCTCGTTGAACAGGAACTTGCCATCCGGGTCTTTCAGGCCCGACAGGTTCTGGCCTTCGAGCTTGGGGTTGGTCGGGTGCATGACCATGGTCGGGGTCATGTCGTTGATCCAGAAGTAGTCGTCCTCGTCGTAGCGCAGGCTGCGGATCAGTTCCATCGCCTGTTTCTGTGCATCCGTGCGGCTCATGCCGGTGCTTTCCAGGCCGTGAAAGTGCTTGATCACGCCCAGAGCGGTCTCCACCACATGGTGCGTCTTCAGCGCCTTGGCCTCATACAGGTCGTGGTGGATCTGCTTCAGCATCAGCCCGGTCAGTGCCAGGAGCATGAGAATTGATGACAGCAGGATCAGCCACAGGCGACGGCTGATGGGAAGATTGCGCAGGCCATTCATGGACGGCTCCCGTTTTGTATTCCAGATAGACGCTAGCTAATAGCCAGTCTAGAAGCTTTGCCATTAGTCATTGGCAAGGCAGCGTCACGGCGGCCCATCTGGTAGCATGCCGGCCGTTTTCCGCCTGTCAGTCAGGCTCCCATTTTGTTATCGGCCGTTCTGCGGAAAAGGCCAGACCGAGGTATTGCATGGATTTGTGGACCGCCCTGCAGGCAGTGATTTTGGGTGTGGTAGAGGGCCTCACCGAGTTTTTGCCGATCTCCAGTACCGGGCACCAGATCGTGGTGGCCGACCTGCTTGGCTTCGGTGGTGAGCGGGCGATGGCCTTCAATATCATCATCCAGCTGGGTGCCATCCTGGCGGTGATGTGGGAATACCGGCGCAAGATCCTCATCACGGTGTTCAATGTGCCGCGCCAGCGCGAGGCGCAGCGCTTCACCGCCAACCTGCTGATCGCCTTCCTGCCGGCGGTGGTCATTGGTGTGGCCTTCGCCGACCTGATTCACGACTACCTGTTCAACGCCATCACCGTGGCTGCGGCCCTGATCATCGGCGGACTGGTGATGCTCTGGGCCGAACGCCGCCAGCACGAGGTGACGGTTGAGGAGGTGGACGACATGACTTGGAAGGAGGCGCTGAAGATCGGCTTCGCCCAGTGTCTGGCCATGATCCCCGGTACGTCGCGTTCGGCCTCCACCATCATCGGTGGCCTGCTGTTTGGCCTGTCGCGCCGCGCCGCCACCGAGTTCTCGTTCTTCCTGGCCATGCCGACCATGGTTGGTGCCGCCGTGTACTCCGGCTACAAGTATCGCGAGCTGTTCCAGCCGGGAGACCTGCCGGTGTTCGCTCTCGGTTTCGTGGTGTCCTTTATCTTCGCCATGATTGCCGTCCGCGCCCTGCTCAAGTTCATCGCCAACCACAGCTATGCCGTGTTCGCCTGGTACCGCATCGGCTTCGGCCTGCTGATCCTGGCTACCTGGCAGTTCGGCCTGATCGACTGGAGCAGCGCTCAGGCGCACTGAGAAGGCCCATGGAGCGACGCGGTGCGCTAAAGAGCTGGAACGACGCCAAGGGCTTCGGCTTCATCCAGCCCGAGGACGGTGGCGAGCCGCTGTTCGTGCATATCTCGGCGATGCGCGGCGACAGCCGGCCCCAGGTGGGCGACAGCGTGCTCTACGTTGCCGGCCGCGATGCCCAGGGGCGTCCGCGGGCCCAGCACATGCGCCACGCCGGGCTCAGTCTCGATCGCCCGGCGATACGCCGCAAACCGTCTGCGACCCGCCCACCAACCGCCCGCAACAAGCCGAAAATCCCCAGACGTTCCGATGCCACGGGTATCCGCGATCTACCGCTCAAGTTGTTGATTCTGGCCGGCCTGTGCCTGCTGCCGACCTGGGGCAGCCTGGCGCTGCTCGCTCAGGGCGTGTGGTGGGTGGCGCTGGCGTATCTGCTGGTCAGCCTGTTCAGCTTCTGCCAGTACTGGCTGGACAAGCAGCACGCGCAGAAGGGGCGCTGGCGCACGCCGGAAAACAGCCTGCACATCGCTGAACTGGCCGGTGGCTGGCCTGGTGCGCTGCTGGCACAGCAGGTGTTCCGCCACAAAACGCGCAAGGCCTCCTTCCAGCTGGTGTGCTGGGCCATCGTCGTGCTGCATCAGGGCTTCTGGCTGGACCACCTGCTGCTTGGCGGGCGCTACCTGGGCCACCTGCTGCCGCTCTAGTCGAGCAGCAACCCCACCTGGCGAATCTTCGGCAGCCTGCGCACCACCAGCTGGTGGGCGCGGGTGAGCAACTCCTGCAACTCGGCGTCGCCCAGCGGGAATGGCTCGTTCATGCTCACCCAGTGGGCGCGGGCCAGATAGGGTGCGGGGCGGATGCCCGGGCGGTCGACCATGCCGAGGAACAGCTCCGGCGCCACCTTGAACGCCAGGCCCTCGCTGAGCAGGGCGAACATCTTGTTGCCGGCCACCGAGAACACCCGCACGCCGCCCCATTTGTAATCCTCGCGCGCCCCCGGCAACTGCAGGCAGAAGTCGGCTACCTGTTGTGGCGTCATTACTGTTTCACCTCCCTGTTCGCTGTTGCGGCTAACCTAGCAGAGTCCTGCCCCCTTCACTGCCAAGGAGTCACCCCATGTCGCTGTCTCTGTACCAGGCTTCCGTTCCCGTGTTCTTGCGCATGTTCGGCAACCTGTCGGCCATCCTCGACAAGGCCGCTGCCTACGCGGAAGCCAGGAAGATCGACCCTGCCGTACTGCTCAATGCGCGTCTGGCGCCGGATATGCACCCGTTGACCCGGCAGATCCAGATCGCCAGCGACGCGGCCAAGGGCTGCGCGGCGCGCCTGGCCGGGGTCGAGGTGCCTAGCTTCGTCGACAGCGAAAGCAGCTTCGCCGAGCTGCAGGCGCGCATCGCCAAGACCCTGGAGTTCGTCAACAGCCTGACGCCGGCGCAGATCGACAGCGGCGAAGGGCGCGAAGTGGTGCTCAAGTTTCCCGGTGCCGAGCTGAAGTTCAAAGGCGAGGACTACCTGCTGCACTTCGTGCTGCCCAACTTCTATTTCCATATCACCACTGCCTACGCCATCCTGCGCCACAATGGCCTGGACATCGGCAAGATGGACTACCTCGGCCGCGTCTGAGCCCGTACATGAAAAAGCCCCGCATTGGCGGGGCTTTTTCGTTGCGGGGCAGGCGTCAGACGATGATGCCCTGGCTGCGCAGGTAGTCGTCGTAGCTGCCGCTGAAGTCGGTCACGCCGTTCTCCGAGAGCTCGATGATGCGGGTGGCCAGGGAGCCGACGAACTCGCGGTCGTGGCTGACGAAGATCAGCGTGCCCGGGTAGTTCTCCAGCGCCAGGTTGAGCGCCTCGATGGATTCCATGTCGAGGTGGTTGGTCGGTTCGTCCATCACCAGCACGTTGGGCTTCTGCAGGATCAGCTTGCCGAACAGCATGCGGCCCTGTTCACCACCGGAGATGACCTTGACCGACTTCTGGATTTCGTCGTTGCTGAACAGCATGCGCCCCAGGGTGCCGCGGATGGTCTGCTCGCCCTGGGTCCACTGGCCCATCCAGTCGAACAGGCTGACGTCGTCTTCGAAGTCGTGGGCGTGGTCCTGGGCGTAGTAGCCGACCTCGGCGCTCTCGGTCCATTTCACTTCACCGGCATCCGGTTGCAGCTCGCCGACCAGGGTGCGCAGCAGGGTGGTCTTGCCGATACCGTTTGGGCCGATGATGGCCACGCGCTCGCCGGCCTCGACCTGGAAGCTGAAGTTCTTGAACAGCACCTTGTCGTCGAAGGCCTTGGACAGCTTCTCGATGGTCACGGCCTGGCGGTGCAGCTTCTTGTTCTGGTCGAAGCGGATGAACGGGCTGACGCGGCTGGACGGCTTGACCTCGGCCAGCTGGATCTTGTCGATCTGCTTGGCGCGCGAAGTGGCCTGCTTGGCCTTGGAGGCGTTGGCCGAGAAGCGGCTGACGAAGGTCTGCAGCTCGGCGATCTGCGCCTTCTTCTTGGCGTTGTCGGCCAGCAGCTGCTCGCGCGACTGGGTGGCGGCGGTCATGTACTCGTCGTAGTTGCCCGGGAACAGGCGCAGCTCGCCGTAGTCCAGGTCGGCCATGTGGGTGCAGACCGAGTTGAGGAAGTGGCGGTCGTGGGAAATGATGATCATGGTGCTGTTACGCGCCGTGAGGATGTTTTCCAGCCAGCGGATGGTGTTGATATCCAGGTGGTTGGTCGGCTCGTCCAGCAGCAGCACTTCCGGATCGGAGAACAGCGCCTGGGCCAGCAGCACGCGCAGCTTCCAACCCGGAGCGACTTCGCTCATCGGGCCGAAGTGCTGTTCCAGCGGAATGCCCAGGCCCAGCAGCAGCTCGCCGGCGCGGGATTCGGCGGTGTAGCCGTCCATCTCGGCGAACTCGCCTTCCAGTTCGCCCACCTTCATGCCGTCTTCTTCGCTCATTTCCGGCAGCGAATAGATGCGGTCGCGCTCGGCCTTGACCTTGTACAGCTCCTCGTGGCCCATGATCACGGTGTCGATCACGGTGAATTCTTCATAGGCGAACTGGTCCTGGCGCAGCTTGCCCAGACGCACGTTCGGCTCCAGCATCACCTGGCCGCCGGAAGGCTCCAGATCGCCGCCGAGGATTTTCATGAAGGTCGACTTGCCGCAGCCGTTGGCGCCGATCAGGCCATAGCGGTTGCCGTTGTTGAATTTGACGGAAACATTCTCGAACAGCGGCTTGGCACCGAACTGCATGGTGATGTTGGCGGTGGAGATCACGGCGGAATTCCTGAAAGGCGGGCGCTTGCGCGCAAAAGGGCGCGATTGTAGCGTTTTCCGCCAGGCAAGGCAGCCGTGATTCGTCCGTTGGCGGGCCGGCCGATCCTATTCGATCGGCCGGGGCGTCTCAGTAGCGCAGCTGGCCGCTCCAGTCGGTGTACTCGGCCGGTTGCTTCAGCTGCACGCGGAACTGCTCGGCCTCGGCAGGGTTGCCGGTCCACAGGTAAAGGTGGTCCTTCCAGCTGCCGGAGGGCCAGCGCAGCAGGTAATAGTCGCTGCCGCGCACCGTGTCGCGATCCAGCAGGCGCACCAGATCGCCGTCGGCCAGGCAGCCGTTGGGCTTGTTCGGCAGCTCGATGCGCAGCTGGTTGGAGGAGTCGCCCGCCTTGGGGTAGTAGGCGTAGTTACCGCCACCGCCGCCCAGCCACCAGTTCAGCCAGTGACCTGGGTGGCGCACGGACTCGATTTCCAGGTAGTCGCCGCTGCGGATACAGAAACTCACCGGGTAGTGCCAGTTGCGCAGGCTGAACTGGCTTTCCGGCTCACTGCCATCACCAGTGACGCGCAGCCAGTCGTTGGCCTTGCTGGCGCCGGTGCGCAGGGTCTTGCCATTGCTCTGGCTGCGCAGGGTGACCTGGCCATAGCGGTTGGCCGTTGGCTTGGCCGCGCGGGTCGGGGTGGCGGCCTCGGCGCGGGTAAAGGCGGCCACCGGCGAGTGGTCGGAATAGTCCTGGAACTGCCAGGTGGCGCCCGCCAGGTTGACGCTCCAGCGTGGCGACGGGGTGTCTAGCGCCTGGTTGTGCCAGAACGGCGGTTGGGCGTGATTGCGCGAGACAAAGATGTAGTCCAGGTACTCGGGCGCGTGGTTGGGGTACTGGTAGCTGGCGATGCCGTTGCGCCGCGTGTCGAAGGTGGTGTCGCTGCCGGCGTAGCTGTCCGGAGCATTCACCTGCAGGCGTTCGAGCAGGTCGCGGTATTCGGCGCTGTCGCGGATCACGTTGAAGTCGCCGCCGATGAACAACACCTGGTCTGGTGCGATGCCCTTGGAGTCGATGAAGGTGCGCATCTCGTCGAACTGACTGGCGCGCACGGCCGTGCCCTTGCCATCCGGGCAGCCGGTGTCGGCGGCCTGGGCATGGGTGCCGATCACGTGCAGCGGCTGGCCATTGCGATCCAGGCGGGCGTAGACGAAGCCTTTGTTGGACAGGTAGTCAGCACCGCAGCCCTGGGCGTAGACGTACTGGATGCGCTCGACGATGGGCCAGCGGCTGACGATGGCCACGCCGCCGTCTTCCGGCGTGGTCTCGGCATAGGCGCCCAGGGTCGCGTCCCAGCCGATGCGCGAGCGGCCGAGAACCGGCGTCTGGTGTGGGTACTCGTGCTTCAGGCCGTCGAGCAGGATGGCCGCCGCCGGGTTATCGAACAGCTCGTTGAGGATCACCGCATCCTGGCCCTTCATGTAGTCGGCCTGGGCGATCAGCCGGGCGCGGGTCTCCTGGCCCCAGCCCGGCTTGAGCGTGCTGGGCAGGAAGAACACGTTGTGGGCCAGCAGCTTGAACTGGTCGCTGGCACTTGCCGATAGCGGCGTGGCGAAGGGGAGTAGGGCGAGGGTGCAGCAGGCGAGCGGGGTTAACTTCATCCTGAAGGCTCCTGGGTGGCCTTGGCGGCCTCTTGTGGTGGGCATTCCTGGTCTGTGGAATAGACCAGATGCCAGAAGAATCCTGGAGCACTGTTACAGTTTTGCAAGTCAGCGCGGATACACCCATGACAGAGCTGTTGCGGCGCATGGGTGGTTTGGACTAGGCCAGTTTCGGGCTTCGCCTGCAGGGCGGAACAGGCTATAACGCAGGCCCGACCTTTGCCGGATGGCACCTGTGTTCGACTTTTCCGTTTACCTCGGCCTGTTTCTCTCCGCCTTCGGTGCGGCCAGCCTGCTGCCCCTGCAGTCGGAGGCGGTGCTGGCCGGCCTGCTGCTGGGTGGCGCCCAGCCTGCGGCCGTGCTGTTGGCGGTAGCCAGTGTCGGCAATGTGCTGGGCTCGGTGCTGAATGCGGCGCTGGGCCGTGGCATCGAGCGCTTTCGTGAGCGCCGCTGGTTCCCGGTCAGCGCGCAGCGCCTGGAGCAGGCCAAGCACACCTATCGGCGCTACGGACGCTGGTCGCTGCTGTTGAGCTGGGTGCCGGTGATCGGCGATCCGCTGACGCTGATGGCTGGGGTGATGCGCGAGCCCTGGTGGAGCTTCCTGCTGCTGGTGACCCTGGCCAAGACCGGCCGTTACCTGGTGCTGGCCGCCATTACTTTCGGCTGGGCCGGCTAAGCTGCCAATCACTCGCGGTAGAACACCTGAATCAGGTGATAGCCGAACTGGGTCTTCACCGGTCCGTGCACCTCGCGCAGGGGCTTCTTGAAGATCACCTGATCCACGGCGCGCACCATCTGCCCCGGGCGCACCTCGCCCAGGTCGCCTCCTTTCTTGCCGGAGGGGCAGGTGGAGTACTTCTTTGCCAGCACATCGAAGGCCTCGCCGGCGGCGATACGTTTCTTCAGGGCGGTGGCTTCGGCTTCGGTTTTCACCAGGATGTGGCGGGCCATGGCTTTGGGCATGACGGGGTCCTCATTTTGCGAGGGCGCTATTGTGCCAGCATTCGTTGCGCCATCAGAATGGCGCCATTTTTCAGGCTGATCGGCCGGGCAAAGCTGGCCTACCTTGTTAACTCCACCCAGATGGAAGCGCGTGCGATGGACCTTTCCCAGATGCTGAAAATCCTGTCCAGCCAGGACGGATCCGACCTCTACCTGTCCACCGGGGCGCCGCCCTGCGCCAAGTTCAACGGCGTGCTCAAGCCGCTCAGTCAGGAGCCGCTCAAGCCAGGTGACGTCGCTGCCATCGCCAATAGCGTGATGGACGCCGAGCAGCGCGCCGAGTTCGAGAAGGAGCTGGAGATGAACCTGGCCATCTCGGTGCCCAATGTCGGCCGCTTCCGCATCAATATCTTCAAACAGCGTAATGAGGTGTCCATCGTCGCGCGCAACATCAAGATGGACATCCCCAAGTTCGAGGACCTCAAACTGCCCGAAGTGCTGCTGCAGACGGTGATGGAGAAACGCGGCCTGGTGCTGTTCGTCGGTGGCACCGGCTCGGGCAAGTCGACCTCCCTGGCGGCGCTGATCGACTACCGCAACCGCAATAGCGGCGGGCACATCATCACCATCGAGGACCCGGTGGAGTACGTGCACCGGCACAAGAAGTCGATCATCAACCAGCGCGAAGTCGGCGTGGACACGCGCAGCTTCCACGCCGCGCTGAAGAACACCCTGCGCCAGGCGCCGGACGTGATCCTGATCGGCGAGATCCGCGACCGCGAAACCATGGAACACGCCCTGGCCTTCGCCGACACCGGCCACCTGGCCATTTCCACCCTGCATGCCAACAACGCCAACCAGGCGCTGGATCGCATCATCAACTTCTTCCCCGAAGAGCGCCGCCCGCAGCTGCTCAACGATCTCGGCAACAACCTGCGCGCCTTCGTTTCCCAGCGCCTGGTCAAGACCGTCGATGGCAAACGCCGTGCCGCCGTGGAGGTGATGCTCGGCACGCCGACCGTACGCGACCTGATCAAGCGCAACGAGTTTTCCGAGCTCAAGGAGATCATGGAGAAGTCGAAGAACCTCGGTATGCAGACCTTCGACCTGGCGCTGATCGACCTCGTCCATGAAGGCGCCATCGACGAGGAAGAGGCGGTGAAGAACGCCGACTCGGCCAACAACGTGCGCCTCAAGCTCAAGCTTTACAAGGACAATCCCGGCGCCCCGCAGGCCACCGCACCGGCGTCCACCCCCGCCGCAGCGCCAGCGGCCGCGCCGGCCAACTGGGCGATGGAGCTCAAGCTGGAGGAAATCGAGGAAGACACGCCGCCGGAAGAGCCCGGCCGCCCAAGCTTCTGAGCGACTCGGGCGCAGGGCGCGTCGCTAGCGCAGGTATTTGGCGTACTTGATCTTCTCGTCGAAGCTCAGGTCGGACTTGCTCTTGATCGCATAGTCGTTGATCGGCTTGCCGTTGCAGGACTCGATCAGGCCGATCGGCAGGTCGTGGAAGAAGGTGATCTCCCGTGTGCCGGTGTGGTGCCCGAAGCCCAGGATGGTGGAGGCCGCTACGGTGGGGGCGTTGAGCACGATGAAGTCGGCTGTGACCTGCTCGGGTGTCGTCCACGCGGCGGCGGCGCCCAGGTCCGGGGCATCCTTGGTGCCACCCCAGTAGAAGAAATGTGCATTGGGAATCCGGATCACGTAGTTGTAGTCGGACGTGAAGGAGCCGACGTCGGTCCAGGCCGTTGCCAGTGCAAAGGGGCGACCGGTCGCCCGCAGGTACTGGGCATAGGCGGCGACCTTCTTTTCCAGCGAGGTGCCCAGGGCACCTTTCACCTCGTTCTTGAGTGTGTTCCACAGCGAACTGACCGCTGCCGGCTGCCAGGGGCTATACAGCGTCATTCCGCAGATCAGCCGCACCTCAGGTGCCGGCCACCAGTTGTTCTTTTCGCCGCGATATAACGTCAGGTTGGGCATGCTCTTGCTCCTTGTAGGTTGGGGCAGCCTGGGCTGCCGACGTACCCATTAGGAGCGAGGCGAAAGGGGGGATGCAGAGGGAAGGTCTTCCTGTGCCGCTGAAAAACAGGGGCTGCACAGCGTTGATGGCTGAGGGCTGGCGCTCAGTCCCTACAGTGGTAAGCCGGGAGCGACTTGAGACTTGTCGTTCGGAACCCACGATCAAAGCTTCGATCGTCTGTCCATTGCTCCGGTGCTACCCAGCCCTGTGCGGCGCACAGGGCTGGGTCAGGGACGATCAGTCCTCAATGGCGCCCATGGCGGTGGTGTTGAAGCCGCCGTCGACGTAGAGGATCTCGCCACTGATGCCCGAGGCCAGGTCGGAGCAGAGGAAGGCGCCGGCGTTGCCGACTTCCTCGATGGTCACGTTGCGGCGCAGCGGGGTCTGCTTCTCGTTGGCGGCGAGCATCTTGCGGAAGCTCTTGATGCCGGAGGCGGCCAGGGTGCGGATCGGGCCGGCGGAGATGGCGTTGACGCGAGTGCCCTCCGGGCCGAGGCTGCCGGCCAGGTAGCGCACGCCGGCTTCCAGGCTGGCCTTGGCCATGCCCATCACGTTGTAGTTGGGCATGGTGCGCTCGGCGCCCAGGTAGGAGAGGGTGAGGATGCTGCCGTTGCGACCCTGCATCAGCGGGCGGCCGGCCTTGGCCAGCGCGACCAGGCTGTAGGCGCTGATGTCGTGGGCGATCTTGAAGCCTTCGCGGGTGGTGACTTCGGTAAAGTCGCCGTCCAGTTGGTCGCCCGGGGCGAAGCCGACGGAGTGGACGATGCAGTCCAGGCCGTCCCACTTCTGGCTCAGGGCCTCGAAGACCTTGGCGATTTCTTCATCGCTGGCAACATCGCAGGGGAAGCACAGCTCGGGGCTGGAGCCCCAGCCAGCGGCAAATTCCTCGACGCGGCCCTTGAGCTTGTCGTTCTGGTAGGTGAAGGCGAGCTCGGCGCCCTCGCGGTGCATGGCGGCGGCGATGCCCGAGGCGATCGACAGTTTGCTGGCCACGCCAACGATCAGTACGCGCTTACCGGCGAGAAAACCCATGTGCATCATTCCTCTTTCAGTTAGTCGGTGGTTGCCGGAGCCATGAATGCGGCTTCCAGCAACTGCCGGGTATAGGGGTGCTGCGGCGCGGCGAATACCTGCTCGGCCGGCCCCTGTTCAACCACCTTGCCCTGCTTGACCACCATCAGCTGGTGGCTCAGGGCCCTGACCACCGCCAGATCGTGGCTGATGAACAGGTACGTCAGGTTGTACTTGGCCTGCAACGAGCGCAGGAGTTCCACCACTTGGCGCTGTACCGTGCGGTCGAGCGCCGAAGTGGGCTCGTCGAGCAGGATCAGCGCCGGTTTCAGCACCAGTGCCCGGGCAATGGCAATCCGCTGCCGTTGCCCGCCAGAAAACTCATGGGGATAGCGGAACCGGGTCTCCGGATCCAGCCCTACCTCCTTGAGCGCGTCGATGACCGCCTGTTCCTGCTCCTCCTCGTTACCCATGCCGTGGATGCGCAGGCCTTCGCCGACGATCTGGCTCACGCACATGCGTGGGCTGAGACTGCCGAAGGGGTCCTGAAACACCACCTGCATCTGTCGCCGCAACGGCCTTACGGCTTCTTGCGACAACCCGTCCAGCGCCTGGCCCTGGAAGCGGATGGCACCGCGGCTGGCCAGCAGCCGCAGGATCGCCATGCCGAGGGTGGACTTGCCGGAACCGCTTTCGCCGACGATGCCCAGGGTCTGGCCCTGGGGCAGGCTGAAATCGATACCGTCCACCGCCTTCACATGATCGACCGTGCGCCGCAGCACGCCCTTCTTGATCGGGAACCACACGCGCAGGTCGTCCACTTCCAGCAGCGGCGCGCCGGCGGGGTTGGCCGCAGGTGCGCCGCTGGGCTCGGCGCCGAGCAGTTCCTGGGTATAGGGATGCTGCGGAGCGCGGAACAATTCTTCACACGACGCCTGTTCGACGATGCGACCGCGCTGCATGACACATACGCGATGGGCGATTCGTCGTACTAGGTTGAGATCGTGGGTGATCAGCAGCATGGCCATGCCCAGGCGCGCCTGCAGTTCCTTGAGCAGGTCGAGGATCTTCAGCTGCACGGTGACGTCCAGCGCGGTGGTCGGCTCGTCGGCGATCAGCAGTTCGGGTTCGTTGGCCAGGGCCATGGCGATCATCACCCGCTGGCGCTGGCCGCCGGACAGCTCATGCGGATACGACTTGAGGCGCTTGGCCGGGTCGGGAATACCGACCAGCTCCAGCAACTCGATGATCCTCGCCGTGGCCGCCGCGCCGGTCAGGCCCTTGTGCCAGGCCAGCACTTCGCCGATCTGCTTGCCGATGCTGTGCAGCGGATTGAGCGAGGTCATAGGCTCCTGGAACACCATGGCGATGCGGTTGCCACGGATGCCACGCAGCTTGTCCGGCGGCAGCTGCAGCAGGTCCTGGCCGCCATAGTGGATGCTGCCGGCCGGATGACGTGCAAGCGGGTAGGGCAGCAGGCGCAGGATGGAGTGGGCGGTGACCGATTTGCCTGAGCCGCTCTCGCCAACCAGGGCGACGGTCTCGCCGCGGTGGATGTCGAAGCTGACGCTCTCGATGACCCGCTGGGCCTGGCTGCCCATGACGAACTCGACGGCCAGGTCGCGCACTTCGAGCAGGGGTTTGTGTTCGCTCATGTCATTTCCTCGGGTCGAAGGCGTCGCGGGCGGCTTCGCCGATGAACACCAGCAGGCTGAGCATCAGCGCCAGCACGGCGAAGGCGCTGATACCGAGCCAGGGAGCCTGCAGGTTGGCCTTGCCCTGGGCCACCAGCTCGCCCAGCGAGGGCTCGCCGGCCGGCAGGCCGAAGCCGAGGAAGTCCAGCGAGGTCAGGGTGCCTATCGCTCCCGTCAGGATGAAGGGCATGAAGGTCATGGTCGAGACCATGGCATTGGGCAGGATGTGGTGGAACATGATGCCGCCGTTGCCCATGCCCAGTGCGCGGGCCGCACGCACGTACTCCAGGTTGCGGCCGCGGAGGAACTCGGCGCGCACCACGTCGACCAGGCTCATCCAGGAGAACAGCAGCATGATGCCGAGTAGCCACCAGAAGTTCGGCTGGACAAAGCTGGCCAGGATGATCAGCAGATAGAGCACCGGCAGGCCGGACCAGACTTCCAGGAAGCGCTGCCCGGCCAGGTCGACCCAGCCGCCGTAGTAGCCCTGCAGGGCGCCGGCCAGCACCCCGATCAGCGAGCTGAAGAGGGTCAGGGCCAAGGCGAACAGCACCGAAACGCGGAAGCCGTAGATCACCCGCGCCAGCACGTCACGGCCCTGATCGTCGGTGCCCAGCCAGTTCTGCGCCGAGGGCGGCGCGGGGGCCGGCACCTGCAGCTCGTAGTTGATGCTGGAGTAGCTGAAGGGGATCGGCGGCCAGAGCATCCAGCCATCCTTCGCCGCGATCAGTTCCTGGATATAGGGGCTCTTGTAGTTGGCCTGCAGCGGGAACTCGCCGCCGAAGGCGGTTTCCGGGTAGCGCTTGAACACCGGGAAGTAGAATTCCCCGTCATAGCGCACCACCAGCGGCTTGTCGTTGGCGATCAGTTCGGCGCCCAGGCTCAGTACGAACAGAGCGAGGAACAGCCAAAGCGACCACCAGCCACGGCGGTGGGCCTTGAACAGGGCGAAGCGGCGTTGATTGAGCGGGGAGAGCTTCATTGATCAGTTCTCCCGGCTTTCGAAGTCGATGCGCGGATCGATCAGGGTATACATCAGGTCGCTCAGCAGCTTGGCCAGCAGGCCAAACAGAGAAAAGATGAACAGTGTGCCGAACACCACCGGGTAGTCGCGGTTGACGATCGACTCGAAGCCCAGCAGGCCGAGGCCGTCGAGCGAGAAAATCACCTCGATCAGCATGGAGCCGGCAAAGAAGATGCCGAGGAAGGCGGAGGGGAAACCGGCCACCACGATCAGCATGGCGTTACGGAACACGTGGCCGTAGAGCACCCGGCTATCGGTAAGGCCTTTGGCCCTGGCGGTGACCACGTATTGCTTGCCGATCTCGTCGAGGAAGCTGTTCTTGGTCAGCAGGGTCAGGGTGGCGAAACTGCCGATCACCAGGGCCGTGACCGGCAGGGCCAGGTGCCAGAAGTAGTCGAGGATCTTGCCGCCCAGGCTGAGTTCGTCGAAGTTGCCCGAGGTCAGCCCGCGCAAGGGGAACCAGTCCCAGTAGCTGCCGCCGGCGAACAGTACGATCAGCAGGATGGCGAAGAGGAAGGCCGGGATAGCGTAGCCGACGATGATCGCCGAGCTGGTCCAGACATCGAAGGCGCTGCCGTGGCGGGTGGCCTTGGCGATCCCCAGGGGAATGGAGATCAGGTAGGTGATCAGGGTGCTCCAGAGTCCCAGGGAGATGGACACCGGCATCTTCTCCAGGATCAGGTCGACCACGCTGGCGTCGCGGAAGAAGCTCTGGCCAAAATCGAGCTGGGCGTAGCTCTTGAGCATCAGCCAGAAGCGTTCCGGTGCCGACTTGTCGAAGCCGTACATCTTCTCGATCTCGGCCACCAGTTCAGGGTCCAGGCCCTGGGCGCCACGGTAGTTGGAGCCGGCCACCGAGACTTCGCCGCCGCCACCGGAGACTCGCGCGGTGGCGCCGCCGGAGGCGGCGTCGAAGCCTTCCAGTTTGGCGATCATCTGTTCCACCGGGCCGCCGGGCGCGGCCTGGACGATGATGAAGTTGATCAGCAGGATACCCAGCAGCGTGGGGATGATCAGCAGCAGGCGGCGAACGATATAGGCCAGCATTACTGGGCTTCCTGCTTGGCTTCGGGGGCGGGCGCGTTCTTCGGCGGATGCAGCGGGCTTTCTTCCCACCAGGTCATCAGGCCGAAGTCGTACAACGGCGTGACTGCGGGGCGGCCGAAGCGTGTCCAGTAGGCCACGCGCCAGGTATCCACGTAGTAGTTGGGTACCACGTAGTGGCCCCAGAGCAGGGCGCGATCGAGGGCGCGGGCGTGGGTGATCAGCTCCTCGCGCGAGCCTGAGCGGATCAGGCCCTCCACCAGTTGGTCGATGGCCGGGTCGCGCAGCCCCATCAGGTTGCGGCTACCGGGGTTGTCGGCGCTGCTGGAGTGCCAGAATTCGCGCTGCTCGTTGCCCGGCGAGCTGGATTGCGGCCAGATGGCCGAGGTCATGTCGAAGTCTCGCGAGCGCAGGCGATTGATGTACTGCGATACATCGACCCGGCGGATCTGCAGGTCGATGCCCAGTTCGGCCAGGTTACGCTTGAACGGCAGCACCACCCGTTCCAGGTTGGGCTGGAAGTTGAGGAATTCGAAGGCCAGCTGCTTGCCGTCCGGGCCGATCATCTTGTCGTTTTCGATACGGTAGCCGGCCTCGGTCAGCAACTGGTAGGCGCGTCGGCTCTGCTCGCGAATGATGCCGCTGCCGTCGCTGACCGGTGGCTCGAACGCCTGGCTGAAAACCTCCGGCGGCAGCTTGTCACGCAGTGGCTCGAGCAGCTTCAGCTCAGCTTCCGAGGGTAGGCCGCGAGCCGCCATCTCCGAGTTCTCGAAGTAGCTGTGGGTACGTTTGTAGGCACCATAGAACAGCTGCTTGTTGGCCCATTCGAAGTCGAACAGCTGGGCGATGGCCTCACGTACCCGCCGGTCCTGGAAGATGGGGCGGCGCAGGTTGAACACGTAGCCCTGCATGCCGGCCGGGTTGTGGTTGGGAATGGCCAGTTGGACGAATTTGCCGGCACGTAGGGCCGGACTGTCGTAGCCGGTGTTCCAGTCCTTGGCCGAGTATTCGAGGTTGACGTCGAACTGGCCAGCCTTGAAGGCTTCCAGGGCCACCTGGCTGTCGCGATAGAAGTCGATCTGGATGCGGTCGAAGTTGTACAGGCCGCGGGTCACCGGCAGATCCTTGGCCCACCAGTCCTTGACCCGTTCGAAGGTCACCGCGCTGCCCGGGGCAACCTTGCCGATCCGGTACGGGCCGCTGCCCAAGGGGGGCTCCAGATCACCTTTGCTGAAGTCGCGGGTGGCCCACCAGTGCTTGGGCAACACCTGGATCTGCCCGAGGATCAGCGGCAGCTCGCGGTTGTCCTTGTGCTTGAAGTCGAAGCGCACCCTGAGCTTGTCCTCGGCCACCACCTGCGCCACGTCGGCGTAGTAGTGGCGGTACATGGGATCGCCTTTCTCCAGCAGGATGTTGAAGGTGAAGATCACGTCCTCGGCGGTCACCGGCGTGCCGTCATGGAAGCGTGCCTTGGGGTTGAGGATGAAGCGCACGTAACTGTTGTCCGGCGCCTTGTCGATTTTCTCGGCCAGCAGGCCGTACTCGGTGAACGGCTCGTCCGGCGAGTGGTAGGTCAGGCTGTCGTAGATCAACCCCACGCCCACCGCATTGCCCTTGGGAATGAAGGGGTTGAAGCTGTCGAAGCCGCCGACGCTCTGCTGGCGCAGGGTGCCACCCTTGGGCGCGTCCGGGTTGACGTAGTCGAAGTGCTGGAAATCCGCCGGGTATTTGGGCGGCTCGTCGTACAGGGTGATGGCATGCCGCGGTTCGGCCTGGGCCGCGCCGGCCAATAGCAGCAGGGCGGCGCCCAGGGTGCGCAGGTTCGGTGTCATCGAGCGGTCTCCGTGGGCTTCAGCCACCAGGCCCGCAAGCCCAGGGTGTAGGGCGGGGTGGTGACGAAGGCGAAACGGTTGCGGTAGGCCAGGCGGTGATGGCTGACGTACCAGTTGGGAATGCTGTAGTGCTGCCACAGCAGCACGCGGTCCAGCGCGCGGGCGGCGGCGACCTGCTGTTCGCGGGTCTGCGCGGCGAGCAGCTTTTCCAGCAGGCTGTCGACCACCGGGTGACGCACGCCCGCGTAGTTCTTGCTGCCTTTCACCCCGGCCTGGCTGGAGTGGAAGTACAGCTGCTGTTCCAGGCCCGGGCTGAGGCTCTGCGGCAGGGTCATGAGGATCATGTCGTAATCGAAATGGTCGAGGCGCTGCTTGTACTGGGCACGGTCCACGGTGCGCAGCGTGGCCTGGATGCCGATGCTGGACAGGTTTTCGGTATAGGGCTGGAGGATGCGTTCCAGGTTCGGGTTGACCAGCAGGATCTCGAAACGCAAGCGCTCGCCGCGGGCATTGACCAGATGCTGGCCGGAAGGTTTCCAGCCGGCTTCGGCGAGCAGGCCCAGGGCCTTGCGCAGCGTCTCGCGCGGGATGCCGCGGCCATCGGTGGCGGGCAGGGCGAAGGGCTCGGTGAACAGCTTGGCGCGCAGCTGCTTGCGGTAGGGCGACAGCAGCAGCCATTCCTGGCCTTCCGGCTTGCCGCTGGCGGCGAATTCGCTGTTGGGGTAGTAGCTGCTGCTGCGCGTGTAGGCGCTGTTGAACAGGGTGCGGTTGGTCCACTCGAAGTCGAACATCAGCCCCAGCGCCTCGCGCACCTTGCGCTCGGCGAAGGTGTCGCGGCGCGTGTTCATGAACAGCGCCTGGGTCTGGGTGGGGATCTGGTGCGGGATCTCGGCGCGGATCACCTCGCCGCGGGCGATGGCCGGGAAGCGGTAACCGTTGGCCCAGTTCTTCGCCTGATGCTCGATGTAGAAGTCGAACTCGCCAGCCTTGAAGGCTTCGAAGGCGACGTTGCTGTCGCGATAGAACTCCACTTCGACCCGGTCGAAGTTGTACTTGCCGCGATTGACCGGCAGTTTCTCGCCCCACCAGTCCTTGACCCGCTCGAACACCAGGCGCCGGCCCGGCTCCACCTGGCTGATGCGGTAGGGACCGCTGCCCAGCGGCACCTCGAAGCTGGTGGCGCGAAAGTCGCGATTCTTCCAGTAGTGCTGGGCCAGCACCGGCAGCTCACCCAGGCGCAGGATCAGCAGCGGATTGCCGGCGCGTTTGAAGACGAAGCGGATGCGATGGCGGTTGAGGATGTCGACCCTTTTGACTTCCTGCAGGTTGGTGCGGTACTGCGGGTGGCCGTCGCGGACCAGGGTGCGGTAGGAGAAGGCCACGTCATACGCGGTAATCGGCTTGCCGTCGTGGAAGCGCGCCTCCTCGCGCAGGTTGAACACCACCCAGCTGCGGTCCTCGTTGTACTCCACGCTTTTGGCGATCAGGCCGTAGCTCGACGCCGGCTCGTCCCCGGAAGGGTCGTAGGCACCGGTACCCACCATCAGTGGCTCGTTGAATTCGCTGACCCCGTACTGCAGGAAGTTGGGTGCGGACGACGGGCTGCTGCCCTTGAAGCTGTAGGGGTTGAGGGTGTCGAACGTACCGTAGGCCATCACCCGCAGGGTGCCGCCCTTGGGCGCGCCGGGGTTGACCCAGTCGAAGTGGGTGAAGTTAGCCGGGTATTTGAGCAGGCCGAACTGGGCGTAGCCGTGGCTTTCGCTGAGAGTCGCGAAGGCGGGGGAGCTCATGACCAGGCCGAGGATCAGCGATAGCAGGAGGCGCATCGGGTGCGGGGTCCGGTCCATGGTGCTCGGGCGTCAGCGCTGCAAGGCAGCGGTCGTGCACCCGGTGTCTGTTCGTTTGCCGGTACAGTAACAGCTTGTATAGGCAGGAAAAAGAGTGCCTTTTTCCAGGCAGGTGCCATCAATTTGATTACACTGAAACAAATTGAAATGAGGTCCCTGCCTTGGCGGAACGCAGTATCGGTTTGCAGTCATGGATTGATCGATTGAATCAGGCTGAATTGCCTGCATTAGCGTCCGTGGTGCAGGACCTGCATCGCCTGTCCCAGGCCGAAAAGGCCTCGGTGCAGCAGTTGGCGGATCTGTTGCTGCGTGACGCGTCGCTTACCGCCAAGGTGCTGCGGGTCGGCAATAGCGTCTACTACAACCCTTCCCAGGAAAGCATCCGTACCATCTCGCGGGCCATCGTGCTGATCGGTTTCGACAATGTGCGGCTGATCGGCATGTCGGTCAGCCTGATCGACAGCCTGCTCACGCGGGTGCCGCGCGAGCAGTTGCAGATGCTGCTGGCGCGCTCCTTCCATGCCGCCGTGCAGGCTCGCAACATTGCCGGTTACGTGCTGACCAGGCACCAGGAGGAAGTGTTCATCGCAGCCCTGCTGCACAAGGTCGGTGAACTGGCCTTCTGGGCGTGCGGTGGCGAGCAGGCCGATGAGCTGGCCGATGCTCTGGAGCAGCCCAATGTCGATGTGGACGAGGCAGTGCGCGAGGTACTGGGTACCAGCTTCCGCCAGTTGACCCAGGGCCTGGTGAAGAGCTGGAACCTTGGCGAGCTGGCCAGTTTCGCCCATGGCAGTGGCAATCAGCATGACCCGGCCGTGCGTGCGGTGACGCTGGGCGTGAAGATCAGCGAGGCGGCCCTCGAGGGCTGGGACTCGCCGGAGATGGACAAACTGGTGCAGCAACTGGCCGACTTCACCGGCGTCAGTGCCGAAGACGCCCTCAAGCAGGTGCTGGAAAGCGCCGAGGAAACGGTCGAGGTGGCCGCCACCTTCGGTGCCAGCCAGCTGTGCCGGCTGATCCCCAATACCGACCCGGAGCAGATCAAGCTGCAACAGCAGGAGCGCAAGGCGCGTCTGTTGCAGCCGGACCTGCTGGTGCTGCAACAGGCACTGCAGGACCTGGGCATGATGGTCAACCAGCGGGGCGATGTCGGTCTGGTCCTCGATACGCTGCTCCGGGGCCTGCATCAGGGCGCCGGCCTGGAGCGGGTGATGCTCGCAGTGCTGGCCGATGGGCAGACCTGTTTCCGCGCCAAGCGGGCAGTGGGCGAGGGGACCGAAAGATGGCTGGCGGAATTCCAGTTGCCGGCCAAGCAGGCCGAGCAGCCGCACATCTTCAGTTATGCGCTGCGCAATCGCGAGGCGATCTGGATGGGGGTGCCGGCCAGCTACAACCTGGCCGAGCTGGTGACCCTGCCGATGCGCCAGTTGCTTGGCCAGGGCATGTTCTTCATTGCCCCGCTGCTGGCGGGAACCCGCGAAATCGGCGTGCTCTATGCCGATAGTCGGGTATCCGGGCGGGCGCTCAAGCATGAGCAGTTCGTCGCCTTCCAGCGTTTCACCCAGCTGACCGGGCGCTGCCTGGAGGCGCTGGGCAAGCGCTGACGAAAAGGCCGCCCTGAGGCGGCCTTTTTCATGGAGCAAGACTTCTGTCAGTCGAGATACAGGGTCAGTGTCTGCCCAGGCTTCAGCGCGCGGCTGTCGCTGCGCGGGTTCCAGCGCTGCAGGTGCTTGACGTCGACCTTGAAGCGCTGGGCGATCAGGTACATGGAGTCGCCGCTCTTGACCCGGTAGTAGGTGACGTTCTGCCGTGCGTCGCTCTTTTGGCTGGTCGCCACCGCGTTACCGGTGCCGCCGCTGCCGCCACGAATCTCCAGCACCTGACCCAGGCTCAGCTTGCTGCGGGCATTCAGGCCGTTCCAGCGCTGCAGGTCCTTGAGCGACACGCCGTGAGCGTTGGCGATCTGCCACAGGTTATCACCGCTCTTGACCGTGTAACGCTGCGGATGGCTGGTCGGCGCCTTGGCCACCTGATGCAGGCCCTGTGCCGGCTCGCGGCCACCCTGTGCCGGGATGTTCAGCACCTGGCCGACGCGCAAGTGGTTACTGCGCAGCTTGTTGACGTCCTTCAGGGTATTGACCGTCAGGTGGTAGCGGTTGGCGATGCTGTGCAGGTTGTCGCCCGAGCGCACCCGATACTCCTGCCAGCGTACCAGTTCCTGCGGTTTCATCATCGCCAGGTTGGCGTTGAACTGCTCGGCCTTCTCGATGGGCACCAGCAGGTGCTGCGGGCCATCGATGGTGATGCCTTTCTTGAAGGCCGGGTTGAGGCTCTCCAGCTCGTCCTCTTCCATGTCGACCATGGCGGCCACGCGCGCCAGATCAAGGCCCGGCTTGCTCGCCACCTGCTCGAAGTAGGGCTCGTTGGCGATCGGGTTGAGGCGCACGCCGTAGGCCTCGGGCGACAGCACGATCTGCGACAGGGCCAGCAGCTTGGGCACGTAGTTCTGGGTTTCCTGCGGCAGCGGCAGGTTCCAGTAGTCGGTCGGCAGGCCGAGCTTCTGGTTGCGCTCGATGGCGCGGCTGACCGTGCCTTCACCGGCGTTGTAGGCGGCCAGGGCGAGCAGCCAGTCGCCATTGAACATGTCATGCAGGCGGCTCAGGTAGTTCAGCGCGGCGTTGGTGGAGGCGGTGATGTCGCGGCGGCCATCGTACCAGTTGGTCTGGCGCAGGTTGAAGTGGCGACCGGTGGAGGGGATGAACTGCCAGATGCCGACCGCATGGCTACGCGAATAGGCATAGGGGTTGTAGGCGCTCTCGATCACCGGCAGCAGGGCCAGTTCCATCGGCATGTCGCGCTCTTCCAGGCGTTCGACCACGTAGTGGATGTACAGGCTGCCGCGCTCGCTGGCATTCTCCAGGAAGGATGGATTGCTGACGAACCACAGGCGCTGGTTCTCGATGCGCGGGTTGACACCGATCTCGTCCTGCAGCTTGAAGCCGTCGCGCATGCGTTCCCAGATGTCCTTGGGCGGCTCTGGCTCGGTGTCTTCGTTGAGCCATTCGGGCTCCTGCTGCAGGCTCACGGCGCGGTCGGTATCGCGACCGTCGTCATCGCTCGGCCCCATGCTCTGGCAGCCGGCCAGTCCGATGCAGAACAGCAGGGCCAGCGCCTTGCCGCCGCGCGCCAGAGACGCCGTATCGAGAGTTCCGAAAGGTAATAAAAACATCGGTCGCTAGTGTCTGCTGGCGCTAAAAAGTGGAGGGATTCTAGGAATGCCCCCTGGGGTGGTCAAGTTTTCACCAATGCGACCGGTCGGTTTTTAACCAGCGCGGAACTGGTCTTTCCACCGTCTGAGGGCGGCAAACACCTGTGCTGCTGTGTGTGTGGCAGTGCCATCCCGCTCGTCGACCATTTGTTTAACGGATGTTTCGTGGCAGCGCAGGAAGGGGTTGCTGGCCTTCTCCAGACCGATGGTCGAGGGCAGGCTGATGCGCCCGGCGGCACGCCAGGCGCTGACTTCCGCGAATCGTGCGGCGACAGCCGGATTGTGTGGCTCCACGGCGCGGGCGAAGTGCAGATTGCTCAAGGTGTATTCGTGGGTGCAGTAAACGGCCGTGGCATCCGGCAGCGCCGCCAGGCGCTGCAACGAGTGGTGCATCTGCTCCGGTGTGCCCTCGAACAGGCGCCCACAACCGGCGGCGAACAGGGTGTCGCCACAGAACAGCCAGCCTTCCTCGGCCTGGTAGTAGGCGATGTGCCCGAGGGTATGGCCGGGCAACGCATATATAAGGAAGCGACGCCCCAGTACCTCGATGTCTGCACCCTCGTTCAGGGCCAGGTCGCGGGCCGGGATGTTCTCCCGCGCGGGGCCGCAGACACGCGCGCCGGTCGCCGCTTTGAGCGTAGCCACGCCGCCCACGTGGTCCGGGTGGTGGTGGGTGATCAGGATGTCGCTGAGCTGCCAGTCGCCATGCGCCTGCAGCCAGGCCAGTACCGGCGCGGCATCGCCCGGATCAACCACGGCGCAGCGGCGCGTGGAGTGGTTCTGGAGCAGCCAGATGTAGTTGTCGCTGAAGGCGGGAAGGGCGTCGATCTGAAACATTTTGCGGGTCGCCAATAGGAGATTAATGACGCATCTTAAGCGCTAACGCGTCCCGTGTTGATGGAGGTGGCAATGAGCGAACAACCTTTCGCCCAGGCCGATGCCGAGTGGTTGGAGCTGACCTGTGCTGCCCGCGAGTGGCTTGCTTCGCCGCTCGGCGAGCTGCTGCTGACGGCCGAACGCCAGGCGCTGGAGGAGGAGCTGGCGCGCTATTTCGGTGGTTATCTGGTGCACTACGGGCCGGCCCAGGCCGAACCGCCGAAGGCACCGCAGATCCGCTGCAACGTGCGCCTGGGGGCGCCGCTGGCCGGCGTACACATCGCCTGCGAGGAGCAGGCCTGGCCGCTGGGCGAGCATGCCGCCGACGTGGTGGTGCTGCAGCACGGCCTGGATTTCTGCCTGTCGCCCCACGGCCTGTTGCGCGAGGCGGCGCGCAGCGTGCGCCCGGGCGGCTATCTGCTGATCAGCGGGGTCAACCCCTGGAGCACCTGGGGCCTGCGCCACTATTTCGCCCGTGACGGCTTCCGCCAGGCCCGCTGCATCTCGCCCAACCGCCTGGCGGACTGGCTCAGCCTGCTTGGCTTCGCGCTGGAGAAACGCCGCTTCGGGTGCTATCGTCCGCCGCTTTCTGCGCCGGCCTGGCAGGCGCGGCTGGCCGGGCTGGAGCGCTGGGGCGCGAGCCTGCATGCACCCGGAGCGGGGTTTTACCTGCTGGTGGCGCGCAAGCTGGTGGTCGGGCTGCGGCCGCTGCGCCCGGTACCGCGCGCCAGCATGGGCAAGCTGTTGCCGCTGCCGGTGGCCAAGGTCAGCCGGCGCGATTCCGAGAACTAGAGCATTCGATGAGCGAAGACAAGGTCGAGATCTATACCGACGGCGCCTGCAAGGGCAATCCCGGCCCCGGTGGCTGGGGCGCGCTGATGGTCTACAAGGGCGCGGAGAAGGAGTTGTGGGGCGGCGAGCCCAACACTACCAACAACCGCATGGAGCTGATGGCGGCGATCTGCGCGCTGATGGCGCTGACCCGTTCCTGCCAGGTGTGCCTGACCACCGACTCGCAGTATGTAATGAAGGGCATCCAGGAATGGCTGCCGAACTGGAAGAAGCGCGGCTGGAAGACCGCCAGCAAGGAGCCGGTGAAGAACGCCGACCTGTGGCAGGCGCTGGATGAGCAGGTCAACCGTCATCAGGTCGAATGGCAGTGGGTACGCGGCCATACCGGCCACCCGGGCAACGAGAAGGCCGACCAGTTGGCCAACCGTGGCGTCGAAGAAGCAAGGGGAATGAAGCGTGCGTAGCGTCGTACTGGATACCGAAACCACCGGCATGCCGGTGACCGATGGTCATCGCATTATCGAGATCGGCTGTGTCGAGCTGGAAGGCCGCCGCCTGACCGGGCGCCACTTCCATGTCTACCTCAACCCCGATCGCGAGATCGACGAGGGCGCGATCGCCGTCCACGGCATCACCAACGAGTTCGTCGCCGACAAGCCGCGTTTCAAGGACGTGGCCGACGAGTTCTTTGCCTTCATCGAAGGCGCCCAGCTGATCATCCACAATGCGGCGTTCGACGTTGGCTTCATCAACAACGAGTTCGCCCTGCTCGGGCAGAGCGAGCGCAGCGACGTCAGCGACTACTGCTCGATCCTCGACACCCTGCTGATGGCGCGCGAGCGCCATCCGGGCCAGCGCAACAACCTGGACGCCCTGTGCAAGCGCTACGGCGTCGACAACTCCGGTCGCGACCTGCACGGCGCATTGCTCGACGCCGAGATCCTCGCCGACGTCTACCTGACCATGACCGGTGGCCAGACCCATCTGTCGCTGGCCGGTGACGGCGGCGACGGCTCAGGCCGCGTGCTGCCCAGTCCGATTCGCCGCCTCGACCCGAACCGCGCGCCGATCCGCGTGCTGCGCGCCAGCGAGGAAGAACTGGCTGCGCATGCCGCGCGCCTGGCCATCATCGAGAAATCCGCTGGCGGCCCGTCGCTGTGGGCCAAGATGGAGGCGCCGGCGGAAGAGCCGGCGAGCTGAGGGGCGCGGTCGTACGGCCAATGCGACCTTTTCTTACAGCCTTCCGCACAGGGGGTTCCGCCGCCATCGGCGAACTTCTAACCTGAGGGGATAGGTGCCCCAGAGCACCAACCCCTCAGGAAGGCACAATGTATAAAGACCTGAACTTCCCCATCCTCATCGTTCACCGCGACATCAAGGCTGACACCGTCGCCGGCGAGCGCGTCCGCGCCATCGCCGAGGAACTGGGCAAGGATGGCTTCACCATCCTCTCCACCGCCAGCTCCGCCGAGGGGCGCATCGTCGCCTCCACCCACCACGGCCTGGCCTGCATCCTGGTAGCCGCCGAGGGAGCGGGGGAGAACCAGCGCCTGCTGCAGGACATGGTCGAGCTGATCCGCATCGCCCGTGCGCGCGCGCCGCAGCTGCCGATCTTCGCCCTGGGCGAGCAGGTCACCATCGAGAACGCCCCGGCCGACGCCATGGCCGATCTCAACCACCTGCGCGGTATTCTCTACCTGTACGAAGACACCGTGTCCTTCCTCGCCCGCCAGGTGGCGCGCGCGGCGCACAACTACCTGGACGGCCTGTTGCCGCCGTTCTTCAAGGCGCTGGTCCAGCATACCGCGCAGTCCAACTATTCCTGGCACACACCCGGCCACGGCGGCGGCGTGGCCTACCGCAAGAGCCCGGTGGGGCAGGCCTTCCACCAGTTCTTCGGCGAGAACACGCTGCGTTCCGACTTGTCCGTGTCGGTGCCCGAGCTGGGCTCGCTGCTCGACCACACCGGCCCGCTGGCCGAGGCCGAGGCGCGCGCCGCGCGCAACTTCGGCGCCGACCACACCTTCTTCGTGATCAACGGCACTTCGACGGCGAACAAGATCGTCTGGCATTCCATGGTCGGCCGCGATGATCTGGTGCTGGTGGACCGCAACTGCCACAAGTCGATCCTGCATTCGATCATCATGACTGGCGCCATCCCGCTGTACCTGTGCCCGGAGCGCAACGAGCTGGGCATCATCGGGCCGATTCCCCTTTCCGAGTTCAGCAAGGAATCGATCCAGGCCAAGATCGACGCCAGCCCGCTGGCCAGGGGCCGCGCGCCCAAGGTCAAGCTGGCGGTGGTGACCAACTCCACCTACGACGGCCTCTGCTACAACGCCGAGATGGTCAAGCAGGCTCTGGGCGACTCGGTGGAAGTGCTGCACTTCGACGAGGCCTGGTACGCCTACGCCGCCTTCCACGAGTTCTACGCCGGACGCTACGGCATGGGCACCCGCTGCGAGGCGCATTCGCCGCTGGTGTTTTCCACCCACTCCACGCACAAGCTGCTGGCGGCCTTCAGCCAGGCCTCGATGATCCATGTGCAGGACGGTGGCGCCCGTCAGCTGGACCGCGACCGCTTCAACGAAGCCTTCATGATGCACATCTCCACCTCGCCGCAGTACGGCATCATCGCCTCGCTGGACGTGGCCTCGGCGATGATGGAAGGCCCGGCCGGACGCTCGCTGATCCAGGAGACCTTCGACGAGGCGCTGAGCTTCCGTCGCGCCCTGGCCAACCTGCGGCAGAACCTGGCGGCGGACGACTGGTGGTTCAGCATCTGGCAGCCGGACCAGGCCGGCGGCGAGGGCGTACATACCGGCGACTGGCTGCTACAGCCCAACGCCGACTGGCACGGCTTCGGCGAAATCGCCGAGGACTACGTGCTGCTCGACCCGATCAAGGTCACCCTGGTGATGCCGGGGCTGTCCGCCGACGGCAGGCTGACCGAGGCCGGCATTCCCGCGGCGGTGGTCAGCAAGTTCCTCTGGGAACGCGGCCTGGTGGTGGAGAAGACCGGTCTGTACTCCTTCCTGGTGCTGTTCTCCATGGGTATTACCAAGGGCAAGTGGAGCACTCTGCTCACCGAACTGCTGGAGTTCAAGCGTCTGTACGACGCCAATGTGCCGCTGCTCGATGCGCTGCCGTCGATCGCCCGCGAGGGCGGGGCGCGCTACGCCGGCATGGGCCTGCGCGACCTGTGCGACGAGCTGCACGGCTGCTACCGCGAAAATGCCACGGCCAAGGCACTCAAGCACATGTACACGGTGTTGCCGCAGGTGGCGATCAAACCGGCCGATGCCTACGACAAGCTGGTGCGCGGCGAGGTCGAGGCGGTGCCCATCGAGCAGCTCGAAGGTCGCCTGGCGGCGGTGATGCTGGTGCCTTATCCGCCGGGCATTCCGCTGATCATGCCGGGCGAGCGCTTCACTGCCGAGATCCGCTCGATCATCGACTACCTGCAGTTCGCCCGCACCTTCGACAGCCAGTTCCCCGGCTTCGATGCCGATGTGCACGGCCTGCAGCGCGACGGGGCGTGCTATACCGTGGATTGCATCAAGGAATAACGCCGGCCAGGTGGCCGGGCCTGTGCAATCCGGGGGGGAACATGGCTCAGGACAAGAGCAGCAAGGGCGAGATGGGGTTCTGGACCTGCAGTGCCCTGGTGATCGGCAACATGGTCGGCTCGGGAGTGTTCCTGCTGCCGGCCAGCCTGACGCCCTATGGCGGCCTGAGCCTGATCGGCTGGCTGGTGTCGAGTGCCGGGGCCATCTTGCTGGCGCTGACCTTCTCGCGCCTGGCGCGTTTCGACCCGGCCGCCGGCGGCCCCTACGCCTATACCCGCGATGCTTTCGGCAGTTTCGCCGGCTACCTGTGCGCCTGGATCTACTGGATGGCGGCCTGGATCGGCAATGCGGCGATCTCGGTGACCCTGGTCGGCTACCTGCAGGTATTCCTGCCGGTACTGCGCGACCCGCTGCTGATGGTCAGCACGGCCATCGGCGCGATCTGGCTGTGCACCCTGATCAACCTGCGCGGCATCCGCTCCTTCGCCGTGGCGCAGAACATCCTCACCCTGCTCAAGCTGGTGCCGCTGTTGCTGGTCGGTTTGCTCGGCTGGTTCTATTTCAACCCGAGCTACCTGCGCATTCCCGAGCCGGCTGCGTTGCCGGGCGGTGGTTATGTGCAGGCCATCGCCACCACGGCGGCGCTGACCCTGTGGTCGTTCATCGGCCTGGAGTCGGCCACGGTGCCGGCCGAGCACGTACGCGACCCGCGTCGCACCATCCCGCGCGCCACTTTGTTCGGCACACTGGTGGCAGCGGCGGTGTACATCCTCTCCAACACGGCGGTACAGGGCATCCTGCCGCCGGATGTGCTGGCCCACTCCAGCGCGCCTTTCGCCGATGCGGCGCGGGTAATGTTCGGCGACTGGGGTTACTACTTCATCGCGGGTGGAGCGGTGATCGCCTGCCTGGGCGCGCTCAATGGCTGGGTCCTGCTGCAGGGGCAGATCCCCATGGCGCCGGCGCGCGACGGTCTGTTCCCGGCGATACTGGCGAGGACCAGCCGGCGCGGCGTGCCGGCCCACGGCATGCTGATTTCGGGGGTGCTGGTGACCCTGCTGGTGCTGGTGAACGGCCAGGGCGAGCTGGTCGAGGTGTTCAACGTGATCATCCTGCTCGGCACCATGGCCGGGGTGGTGCCCTATGTGCTGTGCGCCGCGGCGCTGCTGCACCTGCTGGCGACCAAGCCCGATGGTTTCAGTGCACGGGAGCGCGGGCGGCAGCTGCTGGTGGGCAGCTGCGCCTTCATCTACTCGGTCTGGGCGCTCTACGGCACGGGTGAGCAGGCGGTGTTCTGGGGCTTCCTGGTGATGATGGTGGGAATCCCGTTCTACACCTGGCGGCAGTGGCGCAACCGGTTGCAGTCCGTTAAAGCCAGTAACTGACCGCCCACCAGCCCAGGCCGCCCATGACCACCGTGTAGGGCAGCGCCATCCACACCATGCGCCCGTAGGAAAGCCGAATCAGCGGCGCGATGGCCGAAGTGAGCAGGAACAGGAAGGCCGCCTGGCCGTTGGGTGTAGCCACGCTGGGCAGGTTGGTGCCGGTGTTGATGGCCACCGCCAGCACGTCGAAATGCTCACGGCTCATCTGGCCGGCGAGGAAGGCTTGCTTGACCTCGGTGATGTAGATGGTGGCGACGAATACGTTGTCGCTGATGGCCGAGAGCAGGCCGTTGGCGATGAACAGCATGCCGGGCTGCTGCTCCGCCGGCAGCGCCAAGACCCACTGGATGATTGGGCTGAATAGCTGCTGATCGTGGATCACCGCGACCACGGCGAAGAACACCACCAGCAGCGCGGTGAACGGCAGAGCGTCCTGAAAGGCGCGGCCGATCTGGTGTTCGTCGGTGATGCCGGAAAACGCGGTGATCAGCACGATCACCAGCAGGCCGATCAGGCCCACCTCGGCGACGTGGAAGGCCAGGCCGAGGATCAGCACCAGTGCTGCCAGGCCCTGCACCAGCAGCGCCGCGCGCTGGGCCTGGGTGCGATGGGCATCGTCCTCGCGGGCGTGCTCGGCCAGGACCTGGCGCACGGCAGCCGGGAGCAGGGCGCCGTAACCGAACCAGCGCAGCTTCTCCAGCAGCACGCAGGTGGCCAGGCCGGCGACCAGTACCGGTAGCGAAACCGGAGCGACTTCGAGGAAAAACTGGCCGAAGTTCCAGCCGACCTCGTGGCCGATCAGCAGGTTCTGCGGCTCGCCCACCAGAGTGCACACGCCACCCAGGGCAGTACCGACGGCGCCGTGCATCAGCAGGCTGCGCAGGAAGGCGCGGAACTGCTCCAGGTCCTCGCGGTGCAGCTCCACCACCTCATGGTCGCTGTTGACCCCGACGTCTTCACGCGGGTTCTTGCCGGAGGCGACCCGGTGGTACACGGAGAAGAAGCCGACACCGACGCTGATGATCACCGCCGTCACCGTCAGGGCATCAAGGAAGGCCGAGAGGAAGGCCGAGAACAGGCAGAACAGCAGGGCCAGCAGCGGCTTGGAGCGCACCCCCAGCAGCAGCCGGGAGAACAGGAACAGCAGCAGGCCCTTCATGAAATAGATGCCGGCGACCATGAACATCAGCAGCAGGATCACCGGGAAGTTGTGCGCCAGTTCCTTGTACAGGGCCTGCGGCGTTGTCAGTTGCAGCAGGATCGCCTGCAGCACCAACAGACCGCCTGGCTGTAGCGGATAGCACTTGAGGGCCATGGCCAGGGTGAAGATGAATTCACCGACCAGCAGCCAGCCGGCCACCACCGGGCCCAGGCTCCACAGCACCATGGGGTTGGCGATCAGGAAGAAGATGATCGTCAGCTTGTACCAGGACGGGGAGTTGCCCAGGAAGTTGTCGACCAGGGCGTGTGTCATTGAGCGCTGCATTGCCGATATCCCCAATTCCATGGCCGCTGTTGCCAGCCTAGTTCTAAAAAGATCAAGAGTTTAACGAATATAGTCAGAATTCTTCTTAGCTTTGCCAGCGTGCTCTGCATCACAGTGACCGGCATCGACTTTTGTTTCGTGCTTGTTATAGTGGGCTGATTGATTCCAAAACAACATATCCGCGCGCACCCCGTGCGCCCTGTCATCGAGGATGATCTGCGTGTCCGAATACAAAGCATTCCGCGTCGAGCTGGTCGACAAGATCGCCCATGTGCAGATCAATCGCCCGGAAAAAGTGAACGCGATGAACGCGGATTTCTGGACCGAGATAGTCGACGTCTTCCGCTGGATCGACGACACCGATGACGTGCGCGTTGTGGTCCTTTCCGGTGCCGGCAAGCATTTTTCCTCGGGCATCGACCTGATGCTGCTGGCCCAGGCCGGCAGCCAGCTGGGCAAGGACGTGGGCCGCAATGCCGAGGCGCTGCGCCGCAAGATCCTCCAGCTGCAGGCCTCTTTCAATGCCGTCGACAACTGCCGCAAGCCGGTGCTCGCGGCGATCCAGGGCTACTGCCTGGGTGGAGCGATCGACCTGATCTCGGCCTGTGACATGCGTTACTCCACCGTCGATGCGCAGTTCTCCATCAAGGAAATCGACATGGGCATGGCGGCCGATGTCGGCACCCTGCAGCGCCTGCCGCGCATCATCGGTGACGGCATGATGCGTGAGCTGGCTTTTACCGGCCGCACCATCGACGGCGCCGAGGCGCAACGGATCAACCTGGTCAATCGTACCTATGCCAGCCAGGAAGAACTGCTGGCCGGCGTTTTCGAGATCGCTCGCGAGATCGCTGCCAAGTCGCCGATCGCCATTCGCGGCACCAAACACATGATTCGCTACATGCGTGACCACCGCGTGGATGACGGCCTCGAGTACGTCGCCAACTGGAACGGTGCCATGCTGCAGTCTGCCGACCTGCGCGTGGCCATGGCCGCGCACATGAGCAAGCAGAAGCCGGAATTCGCCGACTGACCCAGCCTAAAGAGGTTCAGCAGACCCATGGTCACTGGAGCGACATCCCTGAGCTTGGTGCGTGACGAACTGTTCACCACCATCGAAGAGACTGAACAGAGTCTCGAGCAGTTCATTGCCGAACGGAACAATGGCAGCCTGTTGCAGCAGGCCGTGGAAAACCTGCAGCAGGTGCGTGGCACCCTGAACCTGATCGAACTGGCCGGCGCCGAGCTGCTGGCCCAGGAAGTGCTGCAACAGGCCACCGACATTCCCGCCGGAGCCGGCGAGGAGCGCGATGGTCAGCTGGCGGCCCTGAGCAGCGCACTGTACGTGCTGCGCCGCTACCTGGAAAACGTCGACGCCCATCGCCAGGAAATGCCGGAGTTGCTGCTGCCGGCCATCAACGAATTGCGCCAGGCCGGTGCCCAGCCGCCGCTGCCGGAAAGTTTCTTCTTCAGCGTCCGCCTCGACCAGCCGCGCGAGGCCGGCATGCCCGGCACGCCGCTGAGTGCCGAGGATGCCCGGCGCCTGCGCCACATGTTCCAGGTCGGGCTGCTGGGCTTCATTCGCGAAGACAACCTGCAGGCCGGGCTCAAGCTGATGCTGCGGGCGCTCGTGCGCCTGGATGGCCTGTTCTCCGACAAACCGGCCGGACGCCTGTGCTGGATCGGCGCGGCGGCCGTGGAGTCGCAGCTGGAGGGGCAACTGCTGCCGCGCAAGGCGCGCAAGCAGCTGTTCTCCCGCCTGGATCGCGAGATCAAGCAGGCCCTGGTGGCCAACGGCAGCTACGAGGCGCCGCGCAGCCTGCTCAAGGAGCTGCTCTACCTGGTGGCCCTGGCCGACAGCCGCGGTCCGCAGTCGAGCGCCGTGCGCGAGGTGTTCGGCCTCACGCCGCTGCCGTTCACCGACCATCTGCTCGACGAGGAATATCAGCGTCTGTCCGGCCCCGGCCAGGGCGTGATGCGCTCGCTGTCCACCGCTATTCGCGAGGAGCTGGCCAGTGTCAAGGATCTGCTCGACCTGATCGAGCGTGGCACCGCCCAGCCGGACAGCTTCGGCAACCTGCATGCACTGCTCGGCAAGCTGTCCAAGACCCTCAACATGGTCGGGCTGAGCTCCGCCGCCAACGCGCTGCAGGTGCAGCTGCCGGTGGTGGGCAGCTGGAGCGAGGAGAGTCTTCCTGCCAACTCCGACCTGCACAAACTGGCGGAGGCGGTGCTCTACGTCGAGAGCATGGTCGCCAGCCTGGAGCGTGGTGAGCAGCGCAACGCCAGGCCACAACAGGCGCAGCCGGGCGACGAGGGCGAGGCATTCGCCGCGCACCAGTTGATCGAGGCGCGCATCGTGGTGGTCGACGAGGCCCAGGGCGGCCTGGCTCTGGCTAAACGTGCCATCACGTCCTACATCGAGGCCAGTGGCGACCGTATCCACCTGGCCAACGTGCCGACCAGCCTGCAGGCCGTACGTGGCGGCCTTTGGTTCCTCGGTCAGGAGCGCGCGGCCAAGCTGATCGGCCTGTGTGCCGACTACATCCAGACGCAGATGCTCGATGCCCGGCAGATGCCCTCCGAGCAGATGCTGGAAACCCTGGCTGACGCGCTCAGTAGCCTGGAGTACTACCTCGAGGGCGGTGCGGTGCTGCGTCCCGAGACCACGCCGAGCGTGCTCGACCTGGCCGAGGAGAGTGTGCGCGCCCTGGGTCTGTCGGTAGCTGCCTGATGGCTTCCGGCTGGCAGACCACGCCGCCGCTGGACAATGCCCAGGCCGGTGGCTGGGCACTGGTACGCAGCCCGCAGGGCTTTCTCGCCGACAGCAACGGCGTCCTTTTCCCCCGCGACTGGCTCAAGCGCCAGGAGTTGCCGGTGATCGCCGAGCACGGCCTGGGTCGTTTCGACGATCAGCCGGTGTGGCTGTTGCAGGTCGAGCACGCCGTCGAGATGCCCGGCTGCTTCTGGCAGGGCTTGCGCCAGTTCATGCTGCAGGCCGACTACCCGACGTTCCGCATGCTGTCGTTTGCCGAGCAGGTGGCGCATTGGGACCTCAATCACCGCTTTTGCGGGCGCTGTGGCAGCCGTAACCGCCAGGTGCCGGGCGAGCGCTGCCTGCGCTGCCCCGAGTGTGGTCTGGACAGCTATGCACGCATCTCGCCAAGCATGATTGTGCTGGTCACCCGTGGCGACGAGCTGCTGCTGGCTCGCTCGCCGCGTTTCGTGCCGGGCGTCTACAGCACCCTGGCCGGTTTCGTCGAGCCCGGCGAGTCGGCCGAGGAGTGCGTGGTGCGTGAGGTGCATGAGGAGGTCGGCATCCAGGTCGGCAAGCTGCAGTACCTGGGGAGCCAGGGCTGGCCGTTCCCGCATTCGCTGATGCTCGGTTTCCACGCCGAGTATGTCGGCGGCGAGATCGTGCCGCAGCCCGAAGAGATCGAGGATGCGCGCTGGTTCGCCATCGACCAGCTGCCGCCACTGCCGATGCAGCGCTCCATCGCCCGCTATTTGATCGACCTCTATGTGGCGCGTCGCCTGGGCCATCCGGAGCCGCAGCTGCCGCGTTGAACGTCAGCCGCCGGTGCTGTCGGTGAAGGTCAGGCGGTTGCCGAAGGGATCACGCAGGCTCATGTCGCGACTGCCCCAGGGCATCGTCTCGATGGTCGTATGCGCATAGCCATAGCGCTTCTGTTGCAGTTCCCGCTGCAGATCGTCGATGCCCTCCATCGCGATGCGCAGGGCCGCGCCCGGGCAGGCGTCGCCATGGTGCTCGGAAAGGTGCAGCACGCAGCCGTCGCGCGATACCTGCAGGTACAGGGGCATGCCGGGGGCGAAGCGGTGTTCCCAGTCGATCCGGAAGCCCAGGTAGTCCACATAGAATTCGCGGGCCTTGGCCTCGTCGAAGATGCGCAGTATCGGAGTGGTATGGCCGAGTCGCATGCTGAAAGGCTCGTTCAGAACCAGTGCTGCCAGGCCAGGCGTGCCGTCAGTGCCAGCACCACCAGGATGAACACCGGGCGGATGAATTTCGAGCCACCGCGGATCGCCGTGCGCGCGCCGAAGAAAGCCCCGGCCATCAGCGCCAGGCCCATGGCGATGCCGAGCAGCCAGGCTACCTGGCCGGCGATGATGAAGACCGTCAGGGCCATGGCGTTGCTGACGAAGTTCATGCTGCGCGCCACGCCGCTGGCACGCACCAGGTCCATGGGGTAGAGCAGCAGGGTGCTGACCGTCCAGAAAGCACCGGTGCCGGGGCCGGCCACGCCGTCATAGAACCCCAGGCTCAGGCCCTGCGGCCACTGGCGGCCCTGCGCCACTGGTGCGCCCTGCTGGCCGTGGGTCTCCGGCGTCTTGCCGAACAGCAGGTACAGGCCGCAGCCGAATACCACGGCCGGCAGCATCTGGTTGAGCCAGGCGGCTGGCAGCCAGTGCGCGATGATCGCGCCGATGGCGGCACCGATGGCCGTGGCGATCAGTGCATTGCGCCATTGCCGCGGGTGGAACAGCTGTCGCCGGTAGAAGGTGTAGCTGGCGGTGGCCGAACCGAAGGTGGCGCACAGCTTGTTGGTGCCCAGCACCAGATGCGGTGGCAGGCCAGCGGTGAGCAGGGCGGGGATGGTCAGCAGGCCGCCGCCGCCGGCGATGGCGTCGATGAAACCGGCGGTGAAGGCGACCAGGGCGAGAATCAGCAGGGTGGTCGGTTCGACACCCAGCTCGAAGGGAAAGGGCATAAAAAACTCGAAGTGGATTCAATTGTGCGGGGCTGTTGCTGGCCCGTCGCGCAGTAGCTCCGCATAATGCCGGCAAAAAATCGTATAAGGAATCGCTTGCATGCAGTACGACGGCCTGGCCTGGTTCACCGGCTTGCTGGCCCTGCTGGCGCTGTTCATCGCCGCCCGCATCCTGTTCGCTCCCAACTGGTTTCTCGCCTGGCTGCGCGGCACCGCCGGCCTGGCCTTCCTGGCGCTCGCGCTGCTGATCGGGGTGATTGCCTACGACCTGCGCAGCTACGACCCGCAGGTACAGGGCAAGCCGCTGGTGACGCTGAGCTTCAGCGCCGATGGTCCGCAGCGCTATCGCGTCAACCTGCTGGAGGGCGGCGAGGAGCGCGAGGTGACTCTGGAGGGCGATCTGTGGCAGCTGGATGCCCGCCTGCTGGGCTGGAAGGGCCTGGCGGCGCTTATCGGCCTGCAGCCGGGCTACCGCCTGGAGAAGCTGTCCGGGCGTTTCCTCGCCATCGAGCAGCAGCAGAGTGCTCGCTTTGCCCAGGTGGCGCTGGCCGAGAGTCCCTATGGCATCGATTTGTGGCGCTGGCTGCGCCTGGGGCAGCGCGATCTGTTCCTGTTCGAGGCGCAGGCCGCGCGTGTCACCTACTTGCCGATTGCCGATGGCGCGGTGTTCAGCGTCAGTCTGGGCCCTACCGGGCTGATGGCGCAGCCGATGAACCAGGTTGCGCAGCAGGCGCTCAAGGACTGGTGAGCGTGGGGCATGGCTTCTAGCGATGGGTACGGTGACCAGGCACGCCGCACGGTCTAAGCAGTTCAATTGGCGGCGCTGGCTAAGCGGGCACTGATGCGATACCGGAGCGGCTGATCACTGCCGGGTGTTGGGCGCGCCAAACAAAAGGCCGGGCAAAGAGCCCGGCCCGGTGTGACGGTCACGGCCTCAGGAGAGGAAGCCGCCGTCCACGTTCAATGCCACGCCGGTGGTGTAGCTGGAGGCTTCGCTGGCCAGGTACAGCACGGCGCCGGCCATCTCGCTCGGTGCCGCCACGCGCTTGAGCGGGATGCGCTGCAGCGCCATATTGAGGATGGCATCGTTCTTGGTCAGGGCCGAGGCGAACTTGGTGTCGGTCAGGCCCGGCAGCAGGGCGTTGCAGCGGATGCCGAACTGCGCGCACTCCTTGGCGAAGACCTTGGTCATGCTGATCACGGCAGCCTTGGTCACCGAGTAGATGCCTTGGAATTCGCCCGGCGAGACGCCGTTGATCGAGGCGACGTTGATGATCGAGCCGCCGCCGTTGGCCTTCATCAGCTTGCCGCCTTCGATGGACATGAAGTAGTAGCCGCGGATGTTGACATCGACGGTCTTCTGGAAGGCGCCCAGGTCGGTGTCCAGCACGTTGCAGAACTGCGGGTTGGTGGCGGCGTTGTTGACCAGGATGTCGAGGCGGCCGAACTGCTCGCGGATAAAGGCGAAGACGCTCTGGATCTGCTCCATCTCGCCGATGTGGCAGGCGATTGCAGTGGCCTTGCCGCCGTCGGCGACGATGGCGTCGGCGACCTTCTGGCAGTCGTCGATCTTGCGGCTCGAGACGATCACGTGGGCGCCCTGCTGGGCCAGCAGCTTGGCGATGGCTTCACCGATGCCGCGGCTGGCGCCGGAGACGAAAGCGATCTTGCCGTCGAGGTCGAACAGGTGGGTCTTGGACATTGTGGTTCCCTTGTCTGAGCCGGGTTAGAGGGTGGATTTGCCGATGACCTGCAGGGCCATCTGTTCCAGCAGCTTGTTCATCATGATGAACTGGGCGAAGCGCTTGTCCTTGGTCTGGCCATGGAAGAAGCGGTAGTAGATCTGCTGCACGATGCCGGCCAGGCGGAACAGGCCGTACACGTAGTAGAAGTCGAAGTTGTCGATCTGGATGCCGGCACGCTCGGCGTAGTAGTCGACGAACTGCTGGCGGGTCAGCATGCCCGGCGCGTTGCTCGGCTGGCGGCGCATCAGCTGCACGGGCGGCGGATCGTTCGCTTCGATCCAGTAGGCGAGGGTGTTGCCCAGGTCCATCAGCGGGTCGCCGATGGTGGTCAGCTCCCAGTCCAGCACGCCGATGATCTGCATCGGATTGGCCGGGTCGAGGATCACGTTGTCGAAGCGGTAGTCGTTGTGCACGATGCCCGGCTTGTGGTGGTCGGTCGGCATCTTCTCGCGTAGCCAGGCCTTGACCTGCTCCCAGACCGGGGCGTCGGGGGTCAGGGCCTTCTCGTAGCGGTCGCTCCAGCCTTCGATCTGGCGCTTCACGTAGCCTTCCGGCTTGCCCAGGTCGGCCAGGCCGCAGGCCTGGTAGTCGACGTTGTGCAGGTCGACCAGCTTGTCGATGAAGCTCTTGCACAGGGCGTTGGTCTGCTCGGCGCTGAAGTTCAGCTCGGCCGGCATGTCGCTGCGCAGGATGATGCCCTTGACCCGCTGCATCACGTAGAACTCGGCGCCGATCACCGACTCGTCGGTGCAGTGCACGTAGGCCTTCGGGCAGTACGGGAAGCCGGCGTTGAGCTGGTTGAGGATGCGGTACTCGCGGCCCATGTCGTGGGCCGACTTGGCCTTGTGGCCGAACGGTGGGCGGCGCAGGACGAATTCCTGCTCGGGGTATTCCAGCAGGTAGGTCAGGTTGGAGGCACCGCCGGGGAACTGGCTGATGCGCGGCGTGCCGGTCAGACCGGGGATGTGCGCCTTCAGGTACGGGTCGATCTGCGCGGCATCGAGTTCTTCGCCTTCGCGGATGCCGGTGGACTGGTCTGTCAGCGTCATGCTTATCCCTTCTGCTGATGATGGGGGCCACTAATCATTGGTTAATCTAATAGCGCTATCGAGTGAAGCACAGCTTTATAGATGCGGCTGTTGGCGCCTGATCAAGGGCTCTGATTGCTTGTGCCGGGCGAAAAAAAACCGGAGTCCGCAGACTCCGGTTTTTCGTGCTTCGCGGTAAACCCGAGGGCTTATACCGGGAACAGCTCGGCCAGTTTCATGGCCAGCATCATGTCGCCTTCGGCGCGCAGCTTGCCGCCCATGAAGGCCTGCATGCCGTCGGTTTCGCCGGAAGCGATACCGGCCAGGGTGGCGCTGTCCATGATCAGGGTGACGTTGGCGTTCGGGTTGTCGCCCTGTTGCACGTCGCAGGTGCCGTCCTTGACGATCAGCGCGTAGTTTTCACCGTCTTCGATGTTGAACTGGAACACCAGGTCCAGGCCGGCAGCGGCGCTGGCGTTGAACTTGGACTTCATGCTGTTGATGGTGTCGGCAACGGAGCTCATGTTTTCTATCCTTTGTTATCAAGGGTTGCTGGCGGCCTTGCGGGCCGCTGTGGGCCGGTACTCAGCGATAGGTGATGAGTTCCGGGGTCTTCAACAGCTCCAGATGCACACGGCTGTTGAAGGAAGCCAGGGTTGCCTCGTCGCCGCGGAAGGTCAGGCGCGAGAGCGATGTATTGACGATCTGCCAGTTGAGCTCGAAGGCTCGCTCGGCCGGTACGCCGGTCAACAGGTGAAGCAGGGCGGTGATGGTGCCACCAGAGGTGAATACGGCGATGTTCTGGCCGCGCTCGGCGCTTGCCAGCAGGCGTTGCAGGCCGCCGCCAACGGTATCGACGAAAGCCTGCCAGGTTTCGTGGCCCGGTTCGTCATGCTCGCCGCTGACCCAGCGCCGGATGATGCGGGCGAACAGGTGCTGGAAGGCGGCGCGGTTATCCTTCGGGTTACGCAGGATGGTCAGCGCATCCGGCTCGTCCGGCAGCATGGCTGGCAGCAGGTTGCGGATCACTGCCTCGGCATCGAATTCATTGAAGGCCGGATCGATCTCCAGTTCCGGCGCGCTCATACCGGCGGCTACGCAGCGCTGCAGGGCCGAGGTGGCAGTATGCTGCTGGCGCCGCAGGCTGCCACTCAGGCAGCGATCCAGACCGATGCCGAGCTGCGCCAGGTGATCGCCCAGCACTTCGGCCTGGCGCACACCGAGCGGCGACAGTACGTCGTAGTCGTCGGCGCCGAAGGAGGCCTGGCCATGTCGAATCAGGTAGATGCTGCCCACGTCCGCAGTCGATCCTGCCGGGTTGAAGTCTCGCGAGGTTATGGGCAGAGCCGGGCGCCTGTCAACGAAAAAACATACGCTTGTTTGAATTGCGCAGGGATGCCGACACATGGTCTGCCGCGGTTGGCCGGCACGCTCTGGCGCCGGTATGCTTGAGCGGAGTCGTGGCCTTGCCTGGGCCTCGTAAAGGGTTATACACGAGGGGGAATCTGTGGAGTTTCTGTTGGGGTATGCGGACTTCCTGTTGCGCACGCTGACTGTGCTGGTCGCCATCATCGTGGTGCTGCTGACCATCGCCGCCTTGCGTGGCAAGGGCCGCGGTAAGGGCAGCGGTCAGCTGCAGGTGAACAAGCTCAACGACTTCTACAAGGCGCTGCGCGAACGCTTGGAGCATGAACTGCTCGACAAGGCGCAGCTCAAGGCGCAGCGTAAGGCCGAAGCCAAGCAGGCCAAGCAGGCGAAGAAGGACGGCCAGAGCAAGCCTCGGGTGTTCGTGCTCGATTTCGACGGCGACATCAGGGCCTCGGCGACCGACAACTTACGCCACGAGGTGACCGCATTGCTGTCGCTGGCCAGCCCGCAGGATGAAGTGGTACTGCGCCTGGAAAGCGGCGGTGGCATGGTGCATGGTTATGGTCTGGCCGCCTCGCAACTGGCGCGTATCCGCCAGGCCGGCGTGCCGCTGACCGTGTGCGTGGACAAGGTGGCGGCCAGCGGCGGCTACATGATGGCCTGCATCGGCGACAAGATTCTCAGTGCGCCCTTCGCCATCCTCGGCTCCATCGGGGTGGTGGCCCAACTGCCGAACATCCACCGACTGCTGAAAAAGCATGATATCGATGTGGAGATGCTCACTGCCGGCGAGTACAAGCGTACCCTCACCGTGCTGGGCGAGAACACCGAGAAGGGCCGGGAGAAGTTCCAGGAAGACCTGGACACCACTCACGAGCTGTTCAAGAACTTCGTGGCCCGTTACCGGCCTCAGCTGAGTATCGACGAGATTGCCACGGGCGAGGTCTGGCTGGGTGTCTCTGCGCTGAACAAGCATCTGGTCGACGAGCTCAAGACCAGCGACGAATACCTGGCCGAGCGTGCCCGCGAGGCCGAACTGTTCCATCTGCATTTCGCCGAGAAGAAGAGCCTGCCGGAGCGTTTCGGCCTGGCGGCCAGCGTGACGCTGGACCGTCTGCTGTTGAACTGGTGGAGCCGCCTCAATCAACAACGTTTCTGGTAGGAGTAAGACATGACTGCCTTCAAGGCTCTGCTGGTCAGTGAGGAAAACGGTGTCTTCGTGCCCAAGGTCGTCGAGCGTAGCGTCGCCGACCTGCCGGCCGGCGAGGTGCTGATTCGCGTGCAGTACTCCTCGCTCAACTACAAGGATGCGCTGTCCGCCAGTGGCAACCGCGGGGTGACCAAGGCCTATCCGCATACGCCTGGCATCGACGCCGCCGGCGTGGTGGCCGAGTCCTCGGCCAGCGAGTTCGCGGCGGGCGACGAGGTGATCGTCACCGGTTACGACCTGGGCATGAATACCGCCGGTGGCTTCGGCCAGTACATTCGCGTACCGGCGGCCTGGGTGATCAAACGGCCCAAGGGCTTGTCGCTGCGCGAGGCCATGCTGCTCGGCACTGCCGGCCTGACTGCGGCGCTGTGCGTGGACAAGCTGGAGCAGGCCGGGCTGACCCCGGCAGCCGGCCCGGTGCTGGTCACCGGCGCCACCGGTGGCGTCGGTTCGGTCGCGGTCGCGCTGCTGGCGCGGCTTGGCTACAACGTCGCGGCCTCCACCGGCAAGGCCGGGCAGGGCGAGTTCCTGCGCCAGCTCGGCGCCCAGCAGATCGTACCGCGCGAGGAGCTGCAGGAAGGCAGCGACAAGGCCATGCTCAAGGAGCGCTGGGCCGGTGCGGTGGATACCGTCGGCGGCGAGATCCTGTTCAACGTGGTCAAGTCGCTGCGCTACGGCGCCAGCGTGGCCTGCTGCGGCCTGACCGCCGGCATGGGCTTCAAGGGCAATGTCGCGCCCTTCATCCTGCGCGGGGTCAACCTGCTGGGGGTGGACTCGGTGGAGCTGCCGCTGGTGGTCAAGGCGTCCATGTGGGACAAGCTGTCCCTGCAGTGGAAGCTGACCAATCTGGAGAGCCTGGCCGAAGAGAAGAGCCTGGAGCAGCTGCCCCAGGCCATCGAGCAGATCCTCGCCGGTCAGTTGGTTGGCCGGGTGCTGGTCAGGCTCGACTGAGCCTGACCCGGCTTACTAGTCCAGATCCGGCAGCAGATAGGGCGCCCAAAGCGATTCGGCGAACTGGCGACGGAAGAAGCCGAAGTGGCCGATTCGCTCCACCCCGATCTGCGTCGGCGCGATGCGCTTGGCCGTTTGTGGCGAGGCGCGATAGAAGCCGTGCAGTGATTCGGTATTGCGCCCGGACATCATCTCGTCATCGGTGAAGGAGATCGCCGTGATGGGCGTGCGCACCGCCGAATAGGCTTCGCGAACCGCTTCGCCCTCGGCGCCCACTGCGTACTCCGGATGCAGGCACCAGCGCCGCCACTGTTCGATCACCCCGCGCGGCAGGTCGCCGACCATGCCCAGACGCTGGCCGGGGAAGTAGCCGGCCAGCGGCGTGACCAGTGGGGCAATGAGGTACCACAGCAGCCATGCGCGGTTGCGCAGGCTGCGGGTGTTTTCCCGCCAGTAGCCGCTGCCGGTGGCGATGGTGAAGGCGCGCCGGATGCGCTCGCTGCCGCGCACGAAGGGCAGAATCTGCCCGCCCAGGCTGTGGCCGATCCAGAACACCGGCAACGCGCCGGCTGCTGCCGTCACGGCATCGAGCATGGCGCTGCAGTCGTGTCGGCCCCAGCCAATCACGTCGACGTTCAGATCGCGTAGCGGGCCCTGGCGAGACAGGCCCATGCCGACATAGTCGAAGGTCACCGTGACAAAGCCACGCTCGGCCAGCCACTGCGCGAAGGCGGCGTAGAAACGCTGCTCCACGCCCATGGCCGGCACGATCAGGACAACGCCGCGCGCCTCGCCTGCGGGGTGAAACCAGTGGCTGGAGAGGTGGTGTCCGTTGCCGTTGTCCAGCTGGCGATGGAGTGGGCTGGTCATGATGAGCTCCGGCTGACGTACATGGTGATGTCGGCACGAAACACCGGCTTATCGTCGACGTAGGCCACCACCGGTACCTTGATGTCGCCTTCCTGGTTCCAGTCGATGGCGCTACCGTCGGCCACCGCGCGCACGTCACCCTGGGCCTTGGCCAGGTATTCCACGGTCATGCCGCGCGGAATCCAGCGGCAGCCTGCCGGGATCGAGGCGTCGGTCATGGTGCCGGCCGCCAGTTCGGCAGCGTTGCACAGGGCGATGGCATGCACGGTACCGATGTGGTTGAGCACTTCGCGGCGTTTGGGGAAGGTCACTTCCGCATAGCCCGGGCGCAGCTCGACGAACTGCGGGGCAATGCTGGCGAAGTAGGGCGCGACCTGGCCGATCAGGGTGCTGAACTGGGCTGGGCCGACCTGCTGGTACATCTGCATCATCTGACTCATGGGGTGCTCCTGCACAATGGCTGGCATTTGAAGAGAAGCGCGCGCCCAGGCAGTATACGAATACCAGAATTTAATTCTAGAAAAATATTCTAGTTTGATGAGGAGGCCAGATGGCCCGCCGTTCCCGCAAGGACGAGATACTCCAGGCCGCCCTGGCCTGTTTCACCGATTTCGGCGTGGATGCCACCACCATCGAGATGATCCGTGACCGCTCTGGCGCCAGCATCGGCAGCCTTTATCACCATTTCGGCAACAAGGAACGCATCATCGGTGCCCTGTATCTGGCCGGCACGGCCGAGTACGCGGCGCTGCTCGCCGAGGGCTTCGCCCGTGCCGACAGCGCCGAGGCCTGCGTCAAGTTGCTGGTCACCAGCTACGTCGACTGGGTGGTGGCGAACCCGGACTGGGCGCGCTTCATCCTGCACAGCCGTAGCCGGGTAGAGGCCAGCGAGGTGGGCGCGGAGCTGCGCGAGGTCAACCGGGTGAACTTCCGGCGCATTCTCGATGCGCTTGCCGTGTATCGCGCGCAGGGGCTGTTCAAGGCCATGCCGGTGGACTGCTTCACCTCGGTGGTCATCGGCCCGACCCATGACTTCGCGCGCCACTGGCTGGCCGGGCGGACCCAGACGTCGCTGGCCGAATGTCGCGAGCTGCTGGCCCAGGTGGCCTGGGATTCGGTGCGGGCGCCACAGTAGCCTGCGACGCCGCTCCCGGATTGCATCCGGGCTACGGCCTGAAATGAAAAAGCCCCGCAGTGCGGGGCTTTTTCCTGGGGCCGGGTCAGGCGCGGCGGCGGAACAGCGGCAGCGGCTGGTCGGTGGAGGCCTGGTACACCTCGCTGAACTCCTCGAAGGCTTTCAGCGCATCGACCGGGTCCTTGTCCGCGCGCAGGGCGAAGGCGTCGAAGCCCACGCGCTGGTAGGAGAACAGCTGGTCGCGCAGCACGTCGCCGATAGCGCGCAGCTCACCTTTGTAGCCGTAGCGGTTGCGCAGCAGATAGGCGCTGGAGCAGTGGCGGCCGTCGGTAAAGGCGGGGAAGTTGAGGGCGATGACCTGGAAGTGGTCCAGGTCGGCGACGATCTCCTCGATTTCCTCGCCGGCTTCCAGCCATACGCCCAGGCCACCGTCACGGGCCTTGAGAGCGTGGGCATGCTCGCGCCATAGGGCCAGCGGCACGATCAGGTCGTCACTGTTGCTGACGCTGTCGAGGCTGGCATCGGCCGGCAGCAGGTGCCAGGTTTCGTCCAGGATCTGGCCGTTCTTAATGATTCGCTGCATAGACGCGCTCCTTGAACGGGTCGATTCCGACACGGCGGAAGGTATCGAGGAATGACTCTTCTTCGGTGCGATGTTCGACATAGACCTTGATCAGCTTGTCGATCACATCGGCCATTTCATCCTGAGCGAAGGACGGGCCGAGGATCTGTGCCAGGCTGGCCTCACGGCCGGCGCTGCCGCCGAGGGAGACCTGGTAGAACTCCTGGCCCTTCTTGTCCACGCCGAGAATGCCGATGTGGCCGACGTGGTGGTGGCCGCAGGCGTTCATGCAGCCGGAGATGTTGAGGTCGAGGTCGCCGATGTCGAACAGGTAGTCGAGGTCGTCGAAGCGACGCTGGATGGCCTCGGCGACCGGGATCGACTTGGCGTTGGCCAGCGAGCAGAAGTCGCCGCCCGGGCAGCAGATGATGTCGGTCAGCAGGCCTACGTTCGGTGTGGCGAAGCCCAGTTCGCGCAGCTCGCCCCACAGGGTGAACAGCTGCTGCTGCTCGACGTCGGCGAGGATGATGTTCTGGTTGTGGCTGTTGCGCACCTCGCCGAAGCTGTAGCGATCGGCCAGGTCGGCGATGGCGTCCAGCTGCTTGTCGGTGACGTCGCCCGGCGCGACGCCGGTCGGTTTCAGCGACAGGGTCACGGCGACGTAGCCCGGCTGCTTGTGGGCGAAGGTGTTGCGCTGGCGCCAGCGGGCGAAGCCCGGATGCTGGGCGTCGAGGGCGGCCAGTTCGGCATCCTGGTCGGCCAGCTGGCGATACGCCGGGTCGACGAAGTGGGCGGAAACGCGCGCCACTTCGGCTTCGGTCAGGGTGGTCGGGCCATCCTTCAGATGGGCGAACTCGGCCTCGACCTTCTCGGCGAAGACTTCCGGAGTCAGTGCCTTGACCAGGATCTTGATGCGCGCCTTGTACTTGTTGTCACGACGGCCGTAGCGGTTGTACACGCGCAGGATGGCGTCGAGGTAGCCCAGCAGATGCTGCCAGGGCAGGAATTCCTTGATGAAGCTACCGACAATCGGGGTACGGCCCAGGCCGCCGCCGACCGAGACGCGGAAGCCCAGTTCGCCGGCCTCGTTGCGTACCGCTTCCAGGCCGATGTCGTGCACCTCGATGGCAGCGCGGTCGCTCACGGCGCCGTTGACGGCGATCTTGAACTTGCGTGGCAGGTGGGTGAACTCGGGGTGGAAGGTCGACCACTGGCGAATGATCTCGCACCAGGGGCGCGGATCGACGATCTCGTCCTTGGCCACGCCGGCGAACTGGTCGGTGGTGGTGTTGCGGATGCAGTTGCCGCTGGTCTGGATCGCGTGCATCTGCACGGTGGCCAGCTCGGCGAGGATCTGCGGCACATCTTCCAGTTCCGGCCAGTTGAACTGCACGTTCTGCCGGGTGCTGATGTGGGCATAGCCCTTGTCGTAGTCGCGAGCGATCTTGGCCATCATGCGCACCTGCTTGGACGACAGCAGGCCGTAGGGCACCGCGACGCGCAGCATCGGTGCGTAACGCTGGATGTAGAGGCCGTTCTGCAGGCGCAGGGGGCGGAACTCCTCGCCGGAGAGTTCGCCGGCCAGGTAGCGGCGGGTCTGGTCGCGGAACTGCTTGACGCGGTCCTCGACGATCCGCTGATCGTACTCGTCGTATACGTACATAGGGGTCCTGTGGGTCAGGCTACTGCTTCATCAGGCAGCGATGGCTTTCTTGCGCGCACGGTAGACGCGCTCTCTATCAGGGCCGGCGAAAGATACCAGCTCGCAAATATGCGAAAAAGTGAAGTTTTCATATAAGTACATAGCCAAAGTCGATAAGCGACCGGGCTTGAGACTGGACACGGCCTGGTCTTAACTCAGGTGGAACCCATAACCACAACAAAGGGGACAGCCATGACCGACCATTCCACGTCGCAGGACCAAGACAGCCTCGTCGATGCCTGGGCCATCTTCATGCTGATTCTCATCGCGGTCAGCACGGCGGTGTTCTGGGTGAGCCAGCAGTAGCGGACGAGCGAGCGGGGCCGGCTCGTTCTTCTCGCCGGCCCCGGCGAGCGCTGGCATTTTGCTATTGCCAGCCCGGTATAATGCGCCACCTACTGCTAAACCCGGGTTCACCGTCGTGGCGTTGCGCGTCCTTTTCCTCTGCTGCCTGAGTCTTTTCTGTGCCACCGTCCAGGCAGCGTCCGTGGTTTTCCTCAATCCTGGCTTCTCTCACGAGCGGTTCTGGCTGGACTACAGCCAGTTTATGCAGGACGCGGCCGACGATCTGGATATGCAGCTTGAGGTGCTCTACGGCGAGCGTGACAAAGAGACCACCCTGCGCAACGCGCGCCATGTGCTCGCCAGCCCGCACAAGCCGGACTATCTGATTTTCGTCAATGAGCAGTATCAGGGGCCGGAAATCCTGCGCATGTTCGCCGGCAGTGGCATTCGCCTGTTTGCCGTGCACAGCAGCCTGACCGAGGAGCAGCAGCAGTTGGTCGGCGGTCCCCGTGACAACTACGCCAACTGGATCGGCAGCCTGGTCACCAATGACGAGGAAGCTGGTTACCTGATGGCCAAGGCGCTGTTGCGCAAGGCCGGCGAAGGCGCCGAGCTGGTGGCGTTCTCCGGTGTGAAGAACACGCCCTCCGCGACTCTGCGCGAGGAGGGGTTGCAGCGGGCACTCAAGGAACATCCGCAGGTTCGCCTGCGCCAGTTGCTCTATGGCGAGTGGCGTCAGCAGCGTGCGTATGAGCAGGCCAAACTGCTGCTGCCCCGTTATCCGCAGGTCAATCTGGTCTGGTCCGCCAACGATGAGATGGCTTTTGGCGTCATGCAGGCGGCCGAGGAGCAGGGGCGCCAACTGCGCTACACGGCGCTGAACAACTCGCAGCGTGTTCTGCAGGCGCGTGCCGAGGGCAGAATCGGCGTGCTTGCCACTGGGCACTTCATTCTGGGGGGGTGTGCCATGGTGATGTTGCATGACCATGCCGCTGGAATGGACTTCGCCGAGCGCGGCGGCAAGGCGCAGATGGCTCGTCTGTTGCGACTGGTGGATGCGCATGAGGCCAGGCACCTGATGTCCAGGCTGGAGCGCTCTGGCAAGGGCCTGGACTTCCGCCGTTTCAGCGCCACGCGCAATCCGGCGCTGCGGCAGTACGCCTGCTCCATCGACGAACTGCTGCGCTAGACGCCTGCCAGATAGAGCACCAGCTGCACCAGGGCGAACAGTACCACCACGAACAGCGCGGTGAACATCAGCCCCAGGGCAATGAAGTGGCTGGGCTTGCCGCGGCTGAAGTCACGCGCGCGGTTCTTCCCGCTCTGCACGCCAAACGCGGCGGCCAGTACGCTTTGCAGCATCTCGCGAAAGCTCAGTGGCTTGTCGTTATCGTCATTCTGCCTGTCCATTGGGCACCTCCTGGGCTCAGCTTAGCTCAGCGCCGCGAGGTTCAGAGTTCCGGGTCCAGCGCCTGTACGCGCAAGCGTTCCCGCTCGTCGAATCTGCTGGCCTGCAGTTCGGCGATGGCGGCCTGCAACTGGCTGTCGTTAAGCCCGGACTGGCGCAGGCGATTGCGCTCGGCGGCATAGTCGCTCAGGCGCTGCTGCCAGGCGGCCTGCTGGCGATCCAGATCGGCCAGCGCATCGGCGGCGGCACTGCCCAGCGCCTGCTCGCGCAGCTGGCGAATCTCTTCGGCGCTGGCGCCTTGTTCCTGCAGCGTCTGGGTGGCGGCGTACAGCTCGCCATGGCGCATGCTCTCGGTGCGGGCCATGCGCACCTCCTCCGGCAGTTGCAGCTCCAGTTCGGCCAGCGCCTGGGTACGTTGCTCCTCGCTGAGGCCGGCCTGCCGGGCCAGCGCCAGGCGCTGCACCATGTACTCGTCCTCGGCGTTCTCGCGGGCGAAGAACAGGGCGTATTCATCGGCACTGAAAAACTGCTGGCGCAGCGCATTGAGCGCATCGAGGCGCTGGCGCAGGGTGCCGGCATCCAGGCTGGCATCGGCTTCGGGCAGGCCCTGCAGGGCAATGCGGTAGTCCACATAGCGGCGCAGCAGGTCGCGTGCCTGGTCCAGCGCGGGCTCGCGGAGCTGGGTGGCGAGGTCGCGATGGATGCGTGTCAGTACCTTGTCCAGGCCTTCTTCTTCGCGACCGGCCAGGTAAAAGTCGAACAGGTGCAGCAGGTCCGCCTGCAGCAGCAGATTGCCCTGTGCGTCCATGCGCAGTTGTACGCCGTGGTGCGCGCCTGCCAGCGAGGGTGGCAGCGGGCCGGGGTCAGGCAGGCTGGCGGCTGGCGTTTCACGCAGGTTGTGATTGAGGTTGCGGGCCTCACGGCTGCGGTTGTCCTTGGGCACCCCTGCTGCCGTGACGGGAGCTGCCGTGGCGGGCAGGGGCACGGGGCGGTAGAGCAGCAGGGTGCCGCCCACGACGACGGCGCCGAGGGCCAGGGCAGACAGAATGATGCGGCTGGACATCGAAGTCTCCTCGCGGCGGACATGGCGCCCTCGGCGCCATGTCCGCCGGTATTACAGACCGAGGTTCTTCAGGCGGTTGGCCTGGTTCTGATACAGGGTCTTCGGGTTGGTCTCGAACAGCGACACCAGCCCTAGAACCTGGTTGGTGATGTCCAGGTGGTTCATGAAGTAGTTGTCCTTGAGCACCTTGCCGAAATGGCTGGAGCAGCGACCGGTGACGCCGTCATTGGCCTCGCTGAAGCCGAAGGCCAGATAGGTGACACCGAACAGTGGGTCGGAGATGTCTAGCACGTTGGTCAGTGGCGCGGTCCCGCTCATGGAGTACATGCGCACGCTGTTGCCGTTGATGGTGGCGGTTTCCGGACCCTCGCCGCAGGACGTGCTGGGCACGCCGGTGGGGAAGCGCTGGTTGTTGGCCGCAGCGCCCGGTTTGTTGAACTCGGCCAGCATGGCGCGCACGTCCGAGGCGCTCTTCTTGTTGTTCGACAGCAGGTTGACCAAGTTGCCCACGGCGTTGGCGAACACGTCGAAGGCGACGCCCTGCAGGCTGCCGGGCGGGGCGATGCCGGTCACCAGGTCGGCCAGCGGCGAGCCCTTGTGCGGCGAGTTGAGGGTGGTCACCGAGGCTACTAGGTCGGGTCGGGTGTTCATCACGTAGCGGGCGGTGAGGCCACCCTGGCTGTGCCCGATCAGGTTGAACTTCTTCACCGTGCCGCCGGACGCGGCGCGGATCTGCTCCAGCTGCGCGATCAGCGACTCGCCACGCTTGGCCGAGCTGTCGAAGGCATTGATCTTCGGTACATGGACCTTGGCCCCCTGGCTCTGCAGGGCACTGGGGATCTGGTACCAGTAATCGATGCTGGCGATTGTGTCGAAGGCGAAGATGCCTGGGACGAGGACGATGGGGTTCTTGGTCTGCGCCTGGGTGTTGGCCAGGGCAGGGAGGGACGCGCACAGACCGAGGGCGGCCAGTGCCGGGACGAGCAGCTTCTTCATGAGGTGTACCTGTGTGTTCGTTTTTTGTTGTTGTAGCTCCGCACACAGCAGCGGAGGTGGCGGCCATCAAACCACCGGCAAGCGGGACTCGGCTTGTAAGAACTGATGATCTGCGGGCAATTGAAATGAAAGGAAATGGATGTCGCAGCGATCAGTGCTTGCCAATCGCGCGTAAAAACTATACAAAAAGCTATACGCGAATAACCGATGTACAGTTTTGGAGCGATCAATGCCTGACTATCATGCCCCCCTGCGCGACATGCGGTTCGTTTTCGACGAGGTTCTGGCTGCCTATGGCGCCCTGCAGGCATTGCCGACGCAGCGCGAGTTCGGTGCCGATCTGGGCGGCGCCATTCTCGAGGAGGCGGCCAAGCTCGCCGAGAACGTGCTGGCTCCGGTCAATGGCTCCGGCGACAAGCAGGGCTGCCAGTACGACCCGGTGAGCAAGACGGTGAAGACGCCCGAAGGCTTCAAGGCCGCCTACAAGCAGTTCGCCGAGGGTGGCTGGACCGCGCTGGCCTGTGCCCCGGAGTTCGGTGGCCAGGGCCTGCCGCACGTACTGAACATGATGGTCGAGGAGATGGTCTGCTCTGCCAACCTGTCGCTGGGCATGTACCCGGGGCTGACCCATGGTGCGATCAACGCGCTGACGCAGCACGGCACCCGTGAGCAGCAGGAGCAGTACCTGCCCAAACTGATCAGCGGCGAGTGGACCGGCACCATGTGCCTGACCGAACCGCAGTGCGGTACCGACCTCGGTCTGATCCGCACCCGTGCCGTACCGCAGGCCGACGGCAGCTATGCCATCAGCGGTACCAAGATCTGGATCACCGGCGGCGAGCAGGATCTGGTAGACAACATCATCCATCTGGTACTGGCCAAGCTGCCGGACGCGCCGGATAGCGTGAAGGGTATTTCCCTGTTCCTGGTGCCCAAGTTCCTCGAGGACGGCACGCGCAACCCGGCGTTCTGCGGCGGCCTGGAGCACAAGATGGGCATCAAGGGCTCGGCCACCTGCGTGATGAACTTCGAGGGCGCCAAGGGCTGGCTGATCGGCGAGCCGAACAAGGGCCTCAAGTGCATGTTCACCATGATGAACTCGGCGCGCCTGATGGTCGGCATGCAGGGGCTGGGGATCGCCGAGAGCGCCTACCAGATCAGCCTGGGCTTCGCCAAGGAGCGCCTGCAGAGCCGTTCGCTGTCCGGCCCGAAGGCCGCCGACAAGCCGGCCGACCCGATTCTGGTACACCCGGACGTGCGCCGCATGCTGCTGCGCCAGAAAGTGATGATCGAGGGCTGCCGTGCGCTGGCCTACTTCACCGGCCTGCACCTGGATGTCGCCCACGATCATGAGGACGCCGAAGTGCGCCAGCAGGCCGACGACCTGGTGCAGCTGCTGACCCCGGTGGTCAAGGCCTTCCTCACCGACGAGGGCTTTGCCTGCGCCAACGAGGGCCTGCAGGTGCTGGGTGGTTCCGGCTTCACCGAGGACTGGGGCATCGAGCAGCTGGTGCGGGACTGCCGCATCACCCGCATCTATGAAGGTACCAATGGCATCCAGGCGCTGGACCTGGTCGGGCGCAAGCTGGCGCTGGGCGGCGGTCGCGCCGTGCGCGGTTTCTTCGCTCTGGTCGAAGGCTGGCTCAAGGCCAATCCCGAGGCGCCGCACGTTGCCGCCGTCGGCAAGGCGCTCAAGCAGCTGCAGCAGGCGACGCTGTGGATCGCCAGCGAAGGCATGAAGGACCCCGAGCAGGCCGGTGCCGCTTCGGTTCCTTATCTGCGCCTGTTCGCCCTGACCACCCTGGCCTGGCTGTGGTCGCGCATGGCCCAGACCGCCCAGGCGGCCCTGCAGGGCGGTAGCAGCGAAACCGTGTTCTACGGTGCCAAGCTGAAGTCGGCCGACTTCTACATGGCACGGGTGCTGACTGAAACCGACAGCCTGTTGGCCGAGGTACTGGCCGGAAAGACTACCCTGATGGCATTCAGCGAAGAGGAATTTGCTGCCTGATTGAGCACTGTTCGCCTGCGCACTCCGGCAACTTCCCCCCTGTTTCGGTTGCCGGATTTTTTATTCCAAGCGGCTGAGGTTCGCCTCGGCCTGGGAGAGAGTCGAATGCACGCCTGGAAGCGAAGCCTGATCTGTCTGCTGTTGCTCTGCGCTGGCGGGCCCGCCGCGGCCGACTGGCGGATCGACGTGCCCCAGGCGCGCCTGCTGGGCGCGGGTGAGTTCACCTGGTTCGGCTTCTCCGTCTACTCCGCACGGCTGTTCGGTGAACAGACCGAACAGGTTTTCGAACGGCCGTTCGCGCTGGAGCTCACCTACAAACGCAACATCACCCGTGATGCCCTGGTCGATACCAGTGTCGACGAGATACGTCGGCAGGGCAGCACGGTGGATGAGCGCACCATGGCCCGCTGGGCCGAAGAGATGCGCCAGTCCTTCGTCGACGTCCAGTCGGGGCAGCGCATCACCGGCGTTTATCTGCCCGGCAAGGGCTGTCGGTTTTACGTCGATGGCCGCCTGCAGCGGGAGATCGCCGATCCTGCCTTCGCCCGTGCGTTCTTTTCCATCTGGCTGGGGGCAGGCACGCGCAGCCCCGAGCTTCGTGAAGCCCTGCTGGGGCTCAATGCATCCGACGCCTGAGGTGTTTCTAACATGAAGAAGATATGGCTGCTGGCCTGCTGCTTTCTGCTGGTCAGCTGCGGCAGCGTGTCCGTGGATGACTATGCCGCGGAGCAGCCGGTGCTCAACCTGGAAAGCTATTTCTCCCGGCCGGTGCAAGCCTGGGGCATGTTCCAGGATCGCTCGGGCAAGGTGATCAAGCGCTTCCATGTGCAGATCGACAGTCGCCGTGAAGGCGAGAAGCTGATTCTCGACGAGCGCTTCGTCTACAGCGATGGTGAACGCCAGCGCCGCGTGTGGACGCTGACCCCCGATGGCCCGGGCCGCTGGCGCGGCACGGCAGGGGACGTGATCGGCGAGGCGAGGGGCGAGCTGGCCGGCAATGCCTTGCGCTGGCAGTACCGCTTGCTGCTGCCGGTCGATGACACCACCTACGAGGTGGAGTTTGACGACTGGATGTACCTGATGGACGAGGACACGCTGATCAACCGCTCCTTCATGAGCAAGTTCGGCGTGGAGCTGGGCCAGGTGACCCTGTTCTTCCGGCGCGAGTCCTGATGGCCGGCGCATGGTGGCGCCGGCAGGGGCCGCGACTCAGCGTTCGGCCAGCTGGCGCTTGAGCTCGGCGACTTCCGCCTCCAACTGGCGCACGCGCTCGACGGCTTCCACTTCGGTGGTCACATCGCGCTGGATGCCGATGAAGTAGGTCAGCTGATCTGCCTCGTTGAACACGGGGGTGATCGACAGCTCGTTCCAGAACAGACTGCCGTCCTTGCGGTAGTTGCGCAGGATCTGGCGGCAGGCGCGCCCCTCGTGAATGGCCTGGCGAATGGCATGCAGCCCGGGCTGGTCGCGGTCGCCGGCCTGCAGGAAGCGGCAGTCCTGGTACAGAATCTCCTCGTCGGAATAGCCGCTCAGGCGCTGGAAGGCGGGGTTGGCGTAGATGAGGATGTTGTCATCGCCTTCCTGCTCGGCCACCACGATGCCGTCACTGGATGCTTCTACTACCAGCTGCAGGAGCTTGGCACTGATCATTGCACGGTTCTCTCGTTCGTTTTTTCGGGCCCGCCTAGGTTAGTCTTCGCACATGCCACTGCCAAGGCCGGGTACTGTGGCGCCGTCTGGTTTACAATCCCGGTTCGTTTGCATTGCTGCCCGAGCATCATGACCGAGTTACTTGACTCTTCGCCCCGCGGTGACCTGCTGCCCATGCGCGAGGTGGTACGCCAGACCGGTGTCAACCCGGTGACCTTGCGTGCCTGGGAACGCCGCCACGGCCTGATTCGCCCGGTGCGCACCGAGGGCGGGCACCGCCTCTATTCGCCACAGGACGTGCAGGCCATCCAGCGCATCATGCTGTGGACCAGCCGCGGTATCGCGGTGGGCCGCATCGGCGAGCTGCTGACTCAGCACGAGACCGACGAAGTGGTGCCGGTGGTAGCCGATGACCACCTGGCGCAGTGGCGTGATCTGTTGCGCGAGGCACTGGCCAACTTCGACAGTGCCGAGCTGGAGCGCCTGTACGGGCAGCTGTCCACGCTCTATCCGCTCGCCGTGTTGTTCGAGGATGTGCTCCTGCCGCTGTGGCGCGCACTGTTGCCGCGCACCGAGTATGGCGCACGTAGCCAGTGGCTGATGCTCGATGCCTTCCTGCGCTCGCGGGCGCTGCTGCGCCTGCAGATGAACCGTGGCAATGGCCCGGTGGTCATGCTCGCCGATGGCAGCGGCAACTGCGCCGAGCTCGAGCTGCTGTGCGCAGGGCTGGTGCTGGCCGGCGGCGCCGCGCGGGTGGAAGTGCTGGCATCCGGGCAGCCGCTCGACGAGTTGCCGCTGATCTGCGATGCACGGCAACCGGCGGTGCTGGTGCTGTTCGGCCATGCGCCGCTGCCGACCGAGGTGGTACGCCGCCTGCAGATGAAGGTCAGCTGCCCGCTGGCCTTGGCGGGGCAGGGTGGCGGCCTGGTCAAGATCGCCTCGGTGGCCTACCTGGGCGACAGCCCCGCCCTGATGCAGCGCCGCCTCCAGGCCCTGCTGGACGGGCATCTGGATACCTGAACCTGATGGCAGCGCTTTGCCGAGCGCTGCTCATCGTCGCAATAAAACGCGCTGCCGGTCTTTCATGCGTCCTTCGCCTGTGGTACCCATCGGACCACAACAATGACAAGGGCGAAGAACGTCCATGCAACCGAGCGATGCCCCGGTCCTGCTCTATCTGTGGGACAAGCGCACCTTCTACCTCAGTGCCTTCGCGGAGCCCCTGCAGCTGTCGCAGGCGGCGGCCATGCTGCTGGTCGGCCTGGATGACGAGCTGCTGATCCATAGCCAGGGTTCGGCCCTACGCTGCCGCAGCGTGCTGCTGCCGCCGGGCCTGGAACTGCTGGTGGACAGTCGCGGTTCACGCGTCGCGCTCTGCTACCTGGACGTATTCGGCGAGGACTTTGCCTTGCTGGCGCCGCGCATGGCCGTGCGCGAGGCGGGATTGCTCCACGGGCTGGATGAGCAGGCCCTGTGGATCGGTCGTTTCGATGCGCTGCACCGCAGCAGCGCCGAGCCGGAGGCGATCTGGGACTGGCTGGAGCGCCTTATCAACCCGCATGGCCGGCCGCCGCCCGGTTTCACCAGCGATGCGCGCATCGTGCGCGCCGTGGAGCTGATCAAGGCCGACGTGTCGTGCAACCAGTCCATCGAGTTCCTCGCCGACCATGTCGGCCTCTCGGTACCGCGCTTGACCCAGCTGTTCCGCCAGAAGATCGGCATTCCCATACGCCGCTACCGGCAGTGGCATCGCCTGTTCGTCACCTGCGTCGGCGTGGCGCGCGGCATGAACCTCACCGATGCCGCGGTGAATGCCGGCTTCACCGATTCGGCGCATTTCAGCCATACCTTCCGCAGCATCGTCGGCATGAGCCCCACGGCGGCCTTGGCCCAGCCGCGTGGCATTCGTCTGTTCGCCGGCTGAGGAATAGGGCAAGCTGCGCGGACATCGAATCCGCCGAACCGCCATGCACGACAGCGATTTTCCCGACGACGCCGCGCAAACCGAACGCACCCGCGCCACCATCATGCGCTACCACCTCAGCTGGAAGCACCGCGATCTGGAGGCGGTGCTAGCGCTCTACCACCCGGATATCGAGTACCACGACTTCTTCCAGCAACGCTGCATGCGCCTGGGCGAACTGCGCCGCTACGTCGAGGACAACCTGCCGCGGCGTCCCGGCGAACTGCTGGAGCACGTCGACCGCATCCGTATCGACGGCCATACCGCCTTCATCCAGTACCGCACCTGCATCCATGGCAGCGGCGGCCTGGTGTCGTTCCGCACCGGCGAGGCGATCACCGTGCGTGACGGCCTGATCTGGCGCATTCACGAATACGCCACGCTGGTGCGCGAAGCGCGGCCCGGCGAGGGCGAATCCGCGGCCCGGCCGGCGATCAGCCGCCTGGGCCTGTCGGCTCGTCAGCTCGGGCAACTGGCCGAGGACCTGCAGGAATACTTCCAGCGCCAGCGGCCGTTCCTCGATCCGGATCTGGACCTGCAACAGGTGGCCGCGGCCACTGGCTACAGCCGCAACCAGATTTCCCACCTGCTCAACCAGGTGCTGGGGCAGAGCTTCTACCGCTACGTCAACCAGGCCCGCCTGCAGCACCTGCTGGACGGGCTGCAGGCCACCAGTGACGCGGGGCGGATCGACGAACTGGCCTTCGCCGCCGGCTTCAACTCGCTGTCGGCCTTCTACAAGTGCTTCCGCGAACGCCTGGGCATGACGCCCAAGGCCTACCTCAAGCAAATTTCCGCGCGGGCCCGCACGCAAGACAGCGCCTGATCATCCTCACTAGTCTCCGCTCAGCGAATGATGACGGAGACACCGATGAACCCCTGGCGCAACATCAGTCTGTGGATGGACCAGCTCGACGAGCCCCTGGCGGCACGGCCGCGCCTGCAGGCCGAACGGCATGCCGACGTGGCCATCATCGGCGCCGGCTACACCGGGCTGTGGACCGCCTATTACCTCAAGCGCCAGGCGCCGCAGCTGCGCATCGTGGTACTCGAGGCCGAGGTCGCCGGTTTCGGCGCTTCCGGGCGCAACGGTGGTTGGCTGATGGGCAATATCCTCGGCGAGGACCGCCTGCTCGCCGGACTGCCCACGGAGGCGCGGCGCGCGAGCTTCGACCTGCTACATGGCATTCCCGACGAGGTGGCCCGTGTCACCGAGCGCGAAGGCATCGCCTGCGATCTGCGCAAGGGCGGCGTGCTGTACTGCGCGGCGCGCTACCCCGAACAGCTGAGCGGCTTGCAGGAGCACCTGCAGCACCTGCGCGGCCAGGGCCTTGGCGAGGCGGATTACCGCTGGCTGCAGCCGGCCGAGCTGGCCGAGCAGCTGCGCGTGGCCAATGCCTACGGGGCACTGTTCAGCCCGCACTGCGCCACGATCCAGCCCGCCCGCCTGGTGCGCGGCCTGGCGCGCTGCGTCGAGGCCATGGGCGTCGAACTCTACGAACAGAGCCGGGTGATCGACTGGCAGCCGGGGCGGGTCCGTACCGAGGGCGGCAGCGTCAGCGCCGACTGGGTGGTGCCGGCGGTCGAGGGCTATGCCGCCGAGTTGCCACCGCTGGGCCGTCATCAGCTGCCGGTGCAGAGCCTGATCGTCGCCACCGAGCCGCTGCCGGCCGAGGTCTGGGCCGAGATCGGCCTGGAGCGCGGCCAGGCCTTCAGCGAGGCCAGCCGCCAGGTCACCTATGGCCAGCGCAGCGCCGACGACCGCCTGGTGTTCGGTGCCCGCGGCGGCTATCGCTTTGGCGGGCGCCTGCGCACCGATTTCAACCTCACCGAGGACGAGCGCGAACTGCGCCGCTACCTGTTTGGCGAGCTGTTCCCGCAGCTGCGTGACGTGCGCCTGACCCACGCCTGGGGCGGCAACCTGGGCATGGCGCGGCGCTTCCATCCGCACATGCTGCGCGACACGCGCAACCGCATCGCCCTGTCCGGCGGCTACGGCGGCGAGGGTGTCGGCGCCAGCAACCTGGGCGGGCGCACCCTGGCGGCGCTGATCCTCGGCCAGGACAACGAACTGACCCAGCAGCCCTGGGTGTACAGCGATTCGCGCCTGGAGCGCCTGCCTGGCTGGGAGCCGGAGCCGTGCCGCTGGCTCGGCTACAACGCCATCATCCAGAGCTTCGTGCACGAGGACCGGGTGCTGGCCGATCCGCACAGCGCGCCTTGGCGCCGCCGTCTGGCCCAGAGCGTGGCGGGCTTTATGGAAGGTTTCATGAAATGACTGCGGAGAATCCGATGAGCATCGACCACTTCAAGAACACGGCCGAGCTGGCCCTGGACGAGGTCAATCCGGTGGCCGTGCCGCTGGGCGAACCGCATGCGCTGACCCGCACCCACAGTGTCGAGCGCGCCGATGGCGTCGAGGCCGGCGTGTGGGAGTGCAGCCCCGGTCGCTGGCGCCGGCAGATCGTGCAGCAGGAGTTCTGCCACTTCATTGCCGGGCGCTGCACCTTCACCCCGGACGGCGGCGAGCCGATCGAGATCCGCGCCGGCGATGCGCTGATGATGCCGGCCAACACCACCGGCATCTGGGACATACAAGAAACCGTCAGGAAGACCTTCGTACTGATCTATTGAGCCAAGACTCCTTCGTATCTGCCTACAAGAACAATCAACGAGGTAAAGCATGCTGAAGAAACTCCTCCCGCTGATGCTGATCGCGTCGGCCAGCCAGGCCGCCGAGGGCGTGCGCGTCTACAACTGGACCGACTACATCGCCCCGGACACCCTGAAGAACTACGAGAAGGCCAGCGGCCAGCGCGTGCAATACGACGTCTACGACAGCAACGAGACGCTCGATGCCAAGCTGATGGCCGGCCGTTCCGGCTACGACGTGGTATTCCCCTCCAACCACTTCATGGCCCGGCAGATCCAGGGCGGCGCGCTGAAGAAGCTCGACCGCAGCCAGCTGCCCGGCTGGAGCAACCTCAACCCGGTGCTGATGAAGGCGCTGGAGACCAACGACCCGGGCAACCAGTACGGCTTCCCCTACCTGTGGGGCACCACCGGCATCGGCTACAACGTCGACAAGGTCAAGGCGGTGCTTGGCGAAGGCGTGGCGGTGGACTCCTGGGACCTGATCTTCAAGCCGGAGAACATGGCCAAGCTGGCCCAGTGCGGCGTGGCCATCCTCGACAACGGTCCGGAAATGCTGCCGATCGCCCTGCACCAGCTGGGCCTGCCGCACCATAGCCAGAACCTGGATGACTACAAGCAAGCCGAGGCGCTGCTGCTGGAGATGCGCAAGAACGTGCGCTACTTCCATTCCTCGAAGTACGTTGGTGAGCTGGCCAACGGTGATATCTGCCTGGCCGTCGGTTTCTCCGGCGACATCATGCAGGCCGCCAGCCGCGCCGCCGAGGCCGGCAACGGGGTGAAGATCGAGTACGTGATTCCCAAGGAAGGCGCGCCGATGTGGTTCGACATGGTGACCATGCCGGCCGACGCGCCGAACGAGGCGGCCGGCTATGCCTTCATGAACCATCTGCTGCAGCCCGAAGTGATGGCCGGCATCAGCAACCATGTGCATTACGCCAACGGCAACGAGAAGGCCGACGCCCTGGTCGATCCGGCGCTGAAGGCCGACAACAAGGTCTATCCGCCGCAGGAGGTGATGACCAAGCTGTACGCGCTGGAGGCCATGCCGCTGAAAGTCGATCGGGTGCGCACGCGCATCTGGAGCAAGGTCAAGAGCGGTACCTGACTGCAGCCCCTGCGTTGATGAAGCCCCGGCCTGTCCGGGGCTTTTTCATTGCAGGCGCGCGACTATCGCGGCGAAGTCCGGGCGCTCCTGCGTGGCCGCTTGCTGGCAGTCGGCGGCCAGCTGCAGCAGGGGGGCCGGCGGCGCGTCGCAGCGTTGCAGCAGTTCTTCCAGGAGGATGCCGAAGGCGCGGCTCTCCAGGCGCTGCAGCGCCGCGCCCTGATGGCTGCCAGGGGTGAAGAAGGACGCCGCGCCGAAGTCGCTGAGGCGGCAGTCGTGGCCGTCGACCAGCAGGTTATGGGCGTACAGGTCGCCGTGCAGGATGCCGCGGCCATGCAGGTGCGCCAGCGCGGCGGCCACACCACCGGCCAGGGCTTGCACCTGCTCGGCGCTGAAGCGTTGCTCGGGCGCGTAGCAGTCACGGGTGCAGCTGGCCAGTGAAGGCGGTCCGGCCAGCACGCGGAAGCGCGGCTCCAGCAGCTCCAGCAGCAGGCCGTCCGGCTGGCCGGGCTGGGCCTGTAGCGGGCCGATCACCGGCAGTAGCTGCGGGTGACGGCCGGCGGACAGGCAGGCGGCCATCTCGCTGTGCGGCAGGCCGTCGCTGGTCATCTGCCCCTTGAACAGCTTCACCGCCACTTCGTGCTCGCCCCAGCGCGCGTGGTGGATCAGGCCGCTGGCGCCCTGGCCGAGCAGTTCGCCCAGTACCAGCTGCTCGCGCGCAATCGGCGCCTGCGGGTGGCCGGCCAGCGCGGCGGCTTCGGCACGGTCGCTGCCCGGATTGCCGGCGAAGGCCAGCCAGGCCAGGCGCGGCAACTGCAGCAGCCAGTCGGGCAGTGCCTCCAGGCGGTTGGCGGCGATGCGCAGCAGCTCCAACTGGTGCAGGTCGCCCAGGCTTGGCGGCAGCTCGCTGAGGCGGTTGCCGGCGAGCATCAGCTTCTGCAGGCGCGGGCGTTCTCCCAGGGCGTCCGGCAGCGCTTCGATCTGGTTATCGGTGAGGATCAGCCAGCGCAGCTTCTCTGGCAGCGCGGCGGCTGGGACCTCGCGCAGGCGGTTGGACTTGAAGCCGACCATCTCCAGCTGGGCGCAGTCGCCGAGCACGTCCGGCAAGGTCTCGAAGGGGTTGTCCGAGCAGAACAGCACTTTCAGCCGGTGCAGCCGCGACAGGTCGAGGGGCAGGGCGCGCAGGCGGTTGCCACTGAGGTTGAGCACCTCCAGGCTGTCGGCCAGTGCGAAGATCTCCTCGGGAAGCTCGGTGAGGTCGGCGGCCAGGTCGAGGCGGCGGATGCCGGCCAGCTCGCCGCGGCGCAGTTGTTCCAGGCTGTGCATGTCAGTCGTTGTCCAGCAGTTGCAGGTGCAGGCGGCGCGGCAGGTGATCGGCGCCGAGGTCCGGTCCCAGGTGTTGCTCGACCACGCGCCAGGGGCCATGGACCAGTACCTGGTCGATGGCGATGCCGAACCAGCCTTTGCCCAGCGCGGGCCAGGTGGCCTGCAGATCATTGGCGCGGTACCAGCCCAGTGCGTGCAGCTCGCGGGTGGCTTGCGACCAGGGGCTGGCATTGAGGTCGCCGGCCAGCAGGCCGGGCAGCCCCTGCGCGGCATTGTGTTGCAGGGCGACCTGCAGGCCAAGGTTGCGCTTGTGGTGCCAGTAGGGCGACAGCGGCGGCATCGGGTGTACCAGACTCAGGCTGACGGCCTGGCTGGCATGGCGCAGGGTCGCCTCGATGCGTGGAATGTCGTCGCTGTCGCGCAGCACCCGGCCACCCTCCAGCGGCTGGCGCGACAGCAGGGCCAGGCCGAACGGCGAGTCCTCCGGAGCGAGCACGCGGTGCGGGTAGTCCTGCCAGCCGGCCAGTTGCCGGGCCAGGGCCGGGGTGACTTCCTGCAGCAGTACCAGGTCGGCGGGCTGGGCATCGAGCCAGGCGCGCAGGGCGGCGGCATCGTCAGTCTGCTGCAAATTGGCACTGACCAGACGCAGCTCCAGGCGCACCTCGCCGGTTTGCGCGGGCAGCATCGGCGCCACGCTGAACCAGGGCAGTACGAGCAGCGGTGCCAGCAACAGCCAGCGCGGCCGGCGCGGCGCCAGCAGCACCAGGCAGCCGAGCAGCAGGGCCAGGTGCAGCCATTGCCAGTGGCTGGCCAGGTCCAGCAGCCAGGCCAGGTGTTGCGAGCGGTCCGCCAGCAGCGTCACCAGCCAGGGCGAGAGCAGCCCGAGGGCGGCGGCGAGCGCGAGCAGGCGCAGCATCAGCCGTGCAGCCGGCTGGTGTTGACGACGTCCACGGCGCGCGCGCGCAGCTGGCCGCAGCCGCCTTCGACGTCCTGGCCGGCGCTGTTGCGCACCTTGGTCAGCACGCCGCGGCTGTGCAGGTAGCGCACGATCTGCACGATGCGCTCGCCATCCGGGCGCTGGTAGTCGTCGCCTTCCAGGCTGTTGAAGGGGATCAGGTTGAGCACCGCGTACTTGCCCTTGAACAGGCGCAGGATCTCGTCCAGCTCGTCCTGGCCGTCGTTGATGCCCTTGAGCAGGGTCCACTGGTACTGGATCGGGTAGCCGACTTCACGGGCGTAGGTCTCGCCCAGCTCCATCAGCTCGGCCGGGGCGATCTTCGGCGCCTTGGGCAGCAGGTGCTCGCGCAGTTCGGCCTTGGTGGTGTGCAGCGACAGCGCCAGGGCCGGCTTGACCCGTTGCTGCGGCAGGCGCTCGAACACCCGCGGGTCACCCACGGTGGAGAACACCAGGTTCTTGTGGCCGATGCCGCCGTCGGTGCCCAGCACGTCGATGGCTTCCAGCACGTTGTCGAGGTTGTGCGCCGGCTCGCCCATGCCCATGAACACGACTTTCTTTACCGGGCGCTGGCGCCGCGCCAGCACTACCTGGGCGACGATCTCGGCGCTGGATACCTGGCGCAGCAGGCCGCTCTTGCCGGTCATGCAGAAGCGGCAGCCGACCGCGCAACCGACCTGGGTGGAGACACAGACGCCGTCGCGCGGCAGCAGCACGCTCTCGACCATCTGGCCGTCGGCCAGGTCCACCAGCAGGCGCGCCGAGCCATCGCCGGCGGGATGGCTGGAGCGCACCCGGGCCAGGGCTTCGAGTTCTTCGGCGAGCTGCGGCAGGCCATGGCGCACGGACAGCGGCAGGAAATGCTCGGTGTGCTGGCGGCGGGTGCCTGCATCCAGCGGCTTGCCCTGCAGCCAGGCGCGCACTACCCGGCCGCGGTGGGCGGGCAGGGCGCCGAGGTCGGCGAGGCGCTGGTGAATGTCGGAGATACGCATGGGGCGCGCATGCTACCACTGGCGGTGGCCAGGGCGTAGGGCTGGCCGTCAGGCCCTGAAGTGCAGGGCCAGCCAGACCGCATCCAGCGAGCATTCGGCGACCCGGTGCCGGCAGTGCGCGGGAATCAGCAGGGCGTCGCCGGCCAGCAGCGGCCGCTCGCCATCGTCGAATTCGAGCCGCGCGCTGCCGCGTAGCAGGGCCACCCATTCGGGCTGTGGCTGGTCATACCAGAAACCTTCCGGGCTGGCCTGGCCGTGCGAGACGATCTGCTCCAGCAACAGGCCGTCCCGCTGCAGCAGCGGCACGAACTGTTCCGCCGCCGCCCTGTCAGGCACGGCCTGCAGCAGGTTGATCGTCTCCGGTGGCATGGCTTACTGCGGCTGCACGCTGACGGCTACTGCGGTGGTAACGCGTATCACCACCTGGCGGCCGAGGTATTCGGTCTTCATGTCCACGTCAGGGCGGACCTTGATGACGCGTTCGCTGCCGTTGGGCAGGAGCAGGGTGGCGGTGCGCAGGGTGGTGTCCATGCCCTTGACCAGCGCGGTGATCTCCACGGTGTCGGCGGCCAGCATGCCCGGTTTGTCCCCCTGCGGCGCCGTGGCCAGCAAGCCGGCGGCGCCATCATTGGCCACCTCGCCCGGCTGGCGCAGATGGACGATGCGTTCCTGAGACACCACGGCTTTGACGCGGTCACCCACCTTCAGCTGGTCGAAATTTTCCATCTGGGGTGGCGCCACGAAGGTGCGCTGGTTACCCAGGTTGTCACGCAGGGTAAAGGTGCGCTTGGCGCTGTCGATGGCGCTGACGGTGGCCAGCAGCGTCTCGGTTTCCAGCACGGTGCCACCGGGGACGCCCTTGACATAGGCGGCGGTGCGATCGTGCTTGCTGGCGAGCTCATCGTTGTGACTCTGGCAGCCGAGCATCAGGCTGGCGGCCAGGGACAGGGAGAGTGCGCGGGTCAGGTTCATGCAGTAGCTCCTTGCTTCAGGGATTCAGTGGCTGCGTTTCGCGGATCTCGTAGACCGCGTCATCGGCGCGCATCAGGCGCAAGTGGATCAGGTAGCTGGGGCCGGGGCTGCCTAGGGTCATCTCGCTGAGATTGAAGCGCACATCGAGCTTCATGTATTTGATCTCACCCGGTGCCAGGTTGAAATTCTGCTGGATGTCGCGCGGTTCCCACTTGGCCTGGCGGGTCAGGCCGGTGATGCGGATGCTGTGGCGCCCCGCTGGCAGCTCGATGCGGCGGTAGCTGTTGAAGGGTAGGGTGCCGACGCTCTGCTCGTCGACCAGCACATCCGGGTAGGACAAACGCAGCGGCTGGCGCCCGGGGTTGTCGGCTTGCGGGCGGTACAGATAGAGCACCGCCTGATCCGCGCTGCTGGGCGGTATGGCCTCGAAGTAGCCGGGGCCGGCGCAGCCAGTGAGCAGGAGAAGGGCGGTGAACAGGGCGGGCAGGCGGCGCATGGGCGGTCCTTTTGGGCGGCTTACTGCGCGCAGCGTAGCAGCCCTCCGACAGCCCGCCCAGCCGTCTCAGCGGGCCGCGAGAAACTGGCCGAAACCGCTCTGCTGGCCCAACTCCGGCGCGATCTGCTCGTCATCCACCGCCAGCTTGCCGTTGATCAGCACATGGCTGACGCAGCCGGGGTTGCGGCAGACCATGCGCGGGATACCGAAGCCCTGCATCTGGTCCCAGTGTTCCTGTTCCAGGTTCTGGCGCAGGCCGGCAGGGTCGAGCACCACCAGGTCGGCGCGGTCGCCGACGCGGATATAGCCGGCGTCGATGCCCAGCCAGTCGGCCTGCTCGCCGGTCAGGCGATGCACGGCCTGCTCCAGGCTCATCACCGGGCGCCCCTCGTCGTGGCTGTCCTGCACCAGCTTGAGGAAACGCAGTGGCAGGTTATAGAAGGCCATGTTGCGAATATGCGCGCCGGCATCGGAGAAGGTGATCAGGGTGTTCGGGCTGCGCACCATCTCGCGCAATTTGTCCTGGCGGTGGTTGCCGATCACGGTGAACCAGCGCAGCTGGCGGCCGTACTGCACCACCATGTCGAGGAATAGGTCGACCACGTGCAGGCCGCGCTCGCGCGCGACCTCGGCGAAGTTGCGGCCGACCAGCGAGGCATCCGGGCAGCCGAGGATTACCGCGTCGCCGAAGTCGCGCTGCCACACCCGTGGCGACAGCTTGTCGGCGTAGAAGCGGCGGAAGGTGCGGCGGTACTGCTCGTCCTGCAGCAACTGGTTGCGTTCGAGCTGGTCCTTGACGTCGAGGGCCATTTCGCCGGCGCCGAATTCCTCGAACAGCACGATGTCCATGCCGTCGGCGTAGATGGCAAAGGGCGTGGGCAGCAGCTGCCAGCGGAAGTCGCCGCCCAGGCGGTTGGTCAGCCAGGCGGAGAAACGTGCCAGCAGCGCCAGGCTGCGGTTGCCCTTGAGGTCGAGCAGGGATATCAGGGTGGTCTTCAGCGGCTTGCGCAGCAGGCCGATGGCTTCGCCGATGTACTGGGTGATCTGCAGCGGATTGGCGGCGTTCGGTGCGCCCTGATGGACGCGCCCGCGCCGACGCAGCAGGCGGTTGAGGCGGCGCACCTCGCGCCAGCGCGCGTAGGTGCTGGGCAGGCTCTTCGACCATTCGCGGTCGCCGTCGATCTTGTCCCACTTCAGGCACATGGTGGAGAGGCCGAGGAAGCCGCAGTCCAGCGCCTCCTCCAGCAGCGCTTCCATACGCTGCAGCTCGTCTTCGCTCGGCGTTACCTGGCGGTCGGTGGCGCGGTGCAGGCCCATTACCGCCACGCGCAGGTCGCTGTGGCCGAGGAAGCTGATCAGGTTGGGGCCCAGTGGATGGCGGTCGATGAACGCGCGCCATTGCGCGGGGCTGTTCCAGGCCTTGTGCTGGCGCAGGATTGGCAGCACCTTCTCGCGTGGCACCGTTTCCACCCGGGTGAAGATGTCGGAGGCATCCTCGGCTGCGCTGCACACCATGCTCAGCGAGCAACTGCCGACCAGCACCGTGGTCACGCCGTGGCGCACCGACTCGCTGAGGCTGGGTGCGACGATCAGTTCGGCGTCGTAGTGGGTGTGGGTGTCGAGAAAGCCTGGGGTGATCCATTTGCCCTGCACGTCGATCACCTGCCCGGCCAGGGCCGGGTCGAGCGACTCGGCGCTGACCAGGGCGATACGCCCGTCCTTGATGGCCAGGCTGCGGATGGCGGAGGGCGCGCAACTGCCGTCGAAATAGCGGCCGCCCTGCAGGATCAGGTCGTACTGAGCCATGAATCACCTCGGATTGTTCTTGTTGTGGGCCGAGAGTAGGCGCGGAAGCGGCGCCTGACTTGTCATGACACGACAGTCGCGGCATTGTCGACTTAAAACGGCGGAGGCTGAAATGACCATTCGCTACGAAGTGCGCAGCGCGGCGCTCACCGGCCTGCCGGCCGAGGTGGCGAGCCTGGGCGGTGATCTCGATGTGCTGCTCGCTGGCGTCGGTCTCAGCCGTGCGGCGCTGGACGACGGTGACTGCCTGATCGGCATCGAGCAGCTGACCCGGCTGCTGCACGAGGCCGCCGTGCGCCTGCGCTGCCCGGACCTGGGCCTGCGCGTGGCGCGCCACCAGGGCGTGGAGATGCTCGGCCTGCTCGGTCGCCTGCTGGCGGGCGAGCCGGATCTGCAGGCGGCCTTTCTCGCCGCCCAGCGTTACCTGGCCCTGCACAACAAGGCTGAGCACTGGCGCCTGCTGCCGCTGGAGGGCCGCGTGCAGGTGCGGCGCATCGAGCACTTCTTTGCCGTGGAGGGCGCCCAGCAATACCGTGAGATGGCCATCGGCGCCTGCGCGCGACTGGTCCGTGCCATGGGCGGCGCCGACCTGCGCCCGCTGCGCGTGGAGTTCAGCCACAGTCCGGTGGCGCCGCCGGCGCGCTACCGTCAGCACCTGGGCTGCGAGGTACTTTTCGACCAGGAGTTCGATGGCCTGGTGTATGACGCGGCGATCCTGCGGCGCCCGGTGTGCGCCCTCGGCGGTGAGGACGCCGGCTACCTGCACGAACTGCTGGATGGGCTGCAGGACAGCCTGGAGCTGCAGGTGCGCAGCCTGATCATGCAGACGCTGGGCATGCGCCAGCATTCGCTGGGGCACATCGCCGAGCTGCTCGGGCTGCATCCGCGCACGCTGCAGCGTCGGCTGGCGGCCGAGGGGCTCAGTTTCAAGCCGCTGGTGCACCGGGTAAAGATGGACCTGGCCGGCTGGCACGTGCAGGCTTCCAGCATGCCGCTGACCCTGCTCGCTGACGTGCTTGGCTACGCCGACCAGGCGGCCTTCAGCAAGGCTTTCCGCGAAGCCTACGGCATGCCGCCTTTGGCCTGGCGGCGGCTTCATCGGCCCGCGGCGACCGGGTGACGGGCAACGTGCTATCGTGCGCGCTTTTTGCGGAGGCCCCGATGAAGTTCATTCACCAGCGCGAACACCTGGAAGAGGGCGATACGGTGGTCATCCACTGCTCGCAGCCGTGCAACGTCCGCCTGATGAGCGATGCCAACTTCCGCAGCTTCAAAAATGGTGGTCGCCATACCTACCACGGCGGCGCCTTCGACAAGTTCCCGGCGCGGATCAAGGTGCCCAGCGACGGTTTCTGGAACATCACCCTGGATACCGTGACCCGCCGCGCCGCCAGCCTGACGCGCAAGCCGCAGATGGAGTACACGATCAAGTTCGTGCGCAGCAAGCGCGTCGGTATCTGATCGCGCCTGGCTTTCAGCCCAGGCTGGCCGGCTGGGCCAGGCGATACTGGTTGTCGCCGCTGCGTTTGGCTTCATACATCGCCAGGTCGGCGAGATGGATCAGGCGGTCTTTGCTCTGCGCGTGATCGGGGAACATGGCGATGCCCAGGCTGGTCCCGACCTGCTGCGGGCCTTGTTCCAGCCGCACCGGCGGCGTTAGCGCGGCCAGCAGCTTGCCGGCGACAGCGCGGGCCTCGTCGTGCGGCGAGCGTTCGACTGACAGGCTCTCGAGAATCGCGACGAATTCATCACCACCCAGGCGCGCCACGCTGTCCGAGCCGCGCAGGGCCTCGCGCAGGCGTCTGGCCATGTGCTGCAGCACCTGATCGCCGGCGGCATGGCCGAGCCGGTCGTTGATCGCCTTGAAGCCATTGAGGTCGATGAATACCAGGGCGATACGCGTGCCTGCGCGCCGAGCCCGCTCCAGCGCGCGATCCAGTTGCTCCTCGAAAACCAGGCGATTGGGCAGGCCGGTCAGCGCATCGTGATGGGCCAGGCGGTGCATCTGGCTGGCCCAGGCCTTCTCCTCGGTGATGTCGCGGACCACGCCCATCATCTTCAGCGGTATGCCGTGGTCGTCCTTGATGATGTTGCCGGTCTCGCGCAGCCAGTGCAGGCTGCCGTCCGGCCAGATCACCCGGTATTCCTCGTCGTGGTTCTCGCCCGTCTCGATGCAACGCAGTTCGCCGTTGCGCACCTGCTCGCGGTCGTCCGGATGCACGCTCTGGCAGAACAGCTCGTAGCTGGGCGTCACCTCGCCGACGCGGTAGCCGAACATGCCGTAGATCGCATCGGACCAGTACAGGCGGTTGGTGTCGATATCCCAGTCCCAGGTGCCGATGCGCGCGAAGTACTGGCTGCGCTGGTAGCGCTCGGCCTCGGCCAGCACCGGGCGCAGCAGGAAAAGCCTCCGGGTGCCGGGAACAGGGCAGATGTGCAGCATGCGTGACTGCCCGTCACCCCCACAGACCCGCAGACTGCGTGCTTCCCCTTGCAGGGCCTCGGCGGGCAGCAGGTCCAGTACGCGGAGTTTGAGCAGCGCCTGGCCGGCCCGCCCCAGGAGCTGGGCGGCGGCTTGGTTGTGCCAGGCCACGCGTCCGCGGCTACCGATCTGCAGCACGCCATGATCCTGCTGCTCAAGTAACTCGCGGTATTGCTTGAGCAGGCGGCGGTGGTAGTGCAGGCGGACGGCGAGAATGCTGCCCAGCACCAGGGCTAGTAGGGCAATGAGGAAAGTCAAAGCTGATCCATCAGACAGAAACTCAAGTTGCCGGCATTATGCCTCAACCCGCTATGCATTTTTCTGACGGCCGCTATCGGGCGTTCAGCGCTTCGATACGGACATGGCGATAAGGCGCGACACGACCAGTGCGAGGTACATCACGCCGGCGAACTCTTCGATCATCACCAGCGAGCGGGCCACCGGCGTCAGCGGGATGATGTCGCCCAGGCCAACACCCGAGAGCGTGGTGAAACTGAGGAACAGCAGCTCCATCCAGCTGCGTGCGGCCTCCGGGTTGATGGCCGCGGCAAAGCTACCCGGCGCCAGCAGCTGGCACAGTGCAAAGAGGTGGGCGAAGGCCCAGGCCAGCACGGTGAAGGTGGCACCGACGGCGTAGAGCTCATCGGTACTGGCATGGTCATCGGCGCTCATGTAGGCGATCAGGCTGGCCGCTGCGTAGAAGTAGAAGGCGGCCTCCAGCAGCGCAATCAGCCCCTCCAGTGCGCGGCTGGTGATCAGAATGTCGAGCAGGGTCAGGGCCACGACCAAGGTGGCCAGAAGCGCTGCCACCCAAGTCTGTATCGGGCTGCGTTTGACCACGTGCAGGGCCATGCCCAGCACCAGCAAGCCGAAGGCGCCGAACAGGGCGCGGCCGATCGGCGTACCTTCCATCCAGGGGTAGAGCAGCACGCCGAGCAACTGCACGAACAGCAGGCCGGCTGAGGGGTGGCGGCGGATGTAGGTGATGGGCGACATGGACTGGTGGCGGTTCCCTGGGAATGGATGAAGCAGTGTAGGCGGCGCGTTGCCGACCTTTCAGCCGATCAGCCGAGCCACCTGCTCGATGACTCGCGCCTCGCGCTGTAACCAATCGCCGTGAACGGTCACCCAGGGCCGCGCGTGCCGCTGGAGCCAGTCGGCGCAGTCCTGATGAAAACGCAGGCGCTCGGCCAGGTCGGGCTGGCAACGCTGGCCGTCACCCTGCCATGCGACGCCTTCGGGCGACAGCAGCAGGTGCAGGTCGTAGTGGCGTTCCAGCAGGGCCGGCTCCAGCCAGTCCGGGCAGTCGCCGAACAGCGTCTGGCTCCAGAGGATATTGCTGAGCAGGTGGGTATCGAGGATCAGCAGTCCGGGCGCCTGTGCGCGTGCCGCATCTTCCCATTCGAGCTGGCCGCGGGCGATGGCGGGAATATCGGCCAGGCAGGTTTCCCTCTGTGCCTGGTCGATAAAGTGGCGCACATATTCGCCCACCACCAGCCCGCCAAAGCGCTGCTGCAGGCGCTCGGCAAGAAAGGTCTTGCCGCTCGACTCCGGGCCGGTCAGCACCACCACCTTCATGCGAGCGCTGTCCGCGAGGCGCGCCATTCGCGCAGGCCGAGCACGGCCAGGGCGGTGAACACGCCGTATAAGCCGGCGGTCAGCCAGTACTCCTGGAGGGCGAAGAAGCTGACATAGAGCACATCGACCACTATCCACAGCAGCCAGCACTGCCAGCGCTTGAGCGCCATCCACAGCTGGGCCAACAGGCTGAAGGCGGTGAGCAGGGCGTCCGGCCAGGGGTAGACCGCCTCGGTCAGCCGCGCCATGACCAGGCCCAGCGCCAGGCCGAGCAGCAGGGCGACGCCCAGGCCGATCAGTACCTCGTTGCGACCGGCCGTGCTGACCGGCCGCCGCCCGCTGTCATCCACGCCCTGGCGCCATTGCCACCAGCCGTACACTTGCATGGCGGCGAATACGCCGTGCAGCAACACCGCCGAATAGAGGCGGGCATCGAAGAAGAACCAGGCGTAGAGCAGCACCATCAGCAGGCCGATGGGCCAGCACAGCGGGTTCTGCCGCACGGTCAGCCAGACGGAGGTGATGCCGAGGGCAGAGGCGATGATTTCGAGGGGGGACATGATCAGGAATGAGCAGATTTTTGAGAATTAACTCGGGATAGCAGGTTAGCAATCTCAGGGCACGCTGACGAGGAGGGCGGCACCGGCGAAAGCGCCAGCGCCGCCAAACGCTGAAACTGCGGCTATTTCAGTGCAAGTGCTTTGAAAGCGGTGTCAATACTTCTGCCAGTGCGCAATGCTTCGGCGATGAGGTTTATAAAGAAGCCAATGACTTTCTCTTCCGTGTCTTCGCTAAGAAGCGGAAAGTTTATTCGGCTATTAATGGCTGATGTTAGTCGCTTAATTATTGCCGAAAAATCACCGCTGTCTATGCCTGTGGTAATGTCCTGGGCACGATCTAAGATATTTGGGGGCAGCAGCCCCGCTATGATCGAGTCTAGTTTCTCCACGGCCCATACAATGAGTTGGTCGTCGAAGATGTCCAGCGGGCCCGTTGGGATGAGTCCGTCTATGATCGCGGCGAGTCGGTATTGCTGGGATATTGTTAGTAAACGCCCTTGCTGCTTGGGAATAGAGGTTGGCTGAGGTACAGGTATGCCAAGCGCCTCTGCCGTAATGCGGCCGACCACTCCGTCGGCAGAAAGTCCGTTTGCTCTTTGGAATCGTCTGACTGCATCCTCTGTTATTTTTCCGAAGATTCCGTCGTTGGTTTTTTTTCTTGGATAGTTGTATCCAAGAATTGTTTCTCGATCAGTATTTCTTGCAGCTTTAATACTTCATTGCTGCTCATTCCTAGTTTGAGTGCGAATGCCATTTTCATCTCCTGTGCGCTTTATGTTTGGGCGCTCAGGGACGTTAGTTTTTTGATTTTGCGCTGTCCAGTATTGGCGCTTTTTTTTAAATAATAAAGCCCGCTAATACGGGCTTTATTTATTCCGGTTTTTAATGGGCTGTGGATCAGCTGTCATACCCCAGATTCGGCGCCAACCAGCGTTCAGTCACGGCCAGTTCCTGGCCCTTGCGCTTGCTGTAGCACTGCACCTGGTCCTGGTCGACCTTGCCGACGGCAAAGTACTGCGCCTCGGGGTGCGCGAAGTACCAGCCGGACACGGCGGCGGCCGGGAACATGGCGTAGTGCTCGGTGAGGAACACGCCGCTCTTGCCGGCCTTGTTGTAGTCGGCTTCGGGGTCGAGCAGCTTGAACAGGATGCCCTTCTCGGTGTGGTCCGGGCAGGCCGGGTAGCCGGGGGCCGGGCGGATGCCGACGTACTGCTCGCGGATCAGCGCCTCGTTGTCCAGGGTTTCGTCCTTGGCGTAGCCCCAGTAGTCCTTGCGCACGCGCTCGTGCAGCCACTCGGCGCAGGCCTCGGCCAGGCGGTCGGCAAGGGCCTTGACCATGATCGAGCTGTAGTCGTCGCCCTTGGCCTCGTAGGCCTTGGCCACTTCCTCGGCGCCGATGCCGGCGGTGGTGATAAAGCCGCCCATATAGTCGGTCACACCGCTTTCCTTCGGCGCAACGAAGTCGGCCAGCGACAGGTTGGCCTTGCTGTCGGCCTTGATGCCCTGCTGGCGCAGGTGGTGCAGGGTGGCCAGGGTCTGGCCCTCGCCGCCGTAGACTTCGATGTCGTCGTGGCGCACCTGGTTGGCCGGCCAGAAGCCGAATACCGCGCGGGCCTTGATCAGCTTCTCGCTGATCAGCTTTTCCAGCATCGCCTGGGCATCGTTGAACAGGCTGGTGGCGGCCTCGCCGACGATCTCGTCGGTGAGGACGCGCGGGTATTTGCCGGCCAGGTCCCAGGAGATGAAGAACGGCGTCCAGTCGATGTACTGGGCCAGTTCGCGCAGGTCGATGTCATCCAGCACTTTGACGCCAGTGAAGCTCGGCTTGGGCGCGACATAGCCGCTCCAGTCGAAGGCCGGCTTGTTGGCGATGGCTTCGGCGTAGGACAGGCGCTCGGTACGCGAGGCGCGGGCGGCGGTGCGCTCGCGCACCACTACGTATTCGTCGCGGGTCTTCTGCACGAACTCGGCCTTGAGTTCCTTGGACAGCAGGCTGGTGGCCACGCCCACGGCGCGCGAGGCGTCGGTGACGTAGACCACCGCATCGTTGCTGTACTGCGGGTCGATCTTCACCGCGGTGTGGGCCTTGGAGGTGGTGGCGCCACCGATCATCAGCGGCAGTTTGAAGCCCTGGCGCTGCATCTCCTTGGCGACATGGACCATCTCGTCCAGCGACGGGGTGATCAGGCCGGACAGGCCGATGATGTCGCACTTCTCCTCGATGGCGGTCTTGAGGATCTTCTCCGCCGGCACCATCACGCCGAGGTCGACGATGTCATAGCCGTTACAGCCGAGCACCACGCCGACGATGTTCTTGCCGATGTCGTGCACGTCGCCTTTCACGGTGGCCATGAGGATCTTGCCCTTGGCCTCCGGCTTGTCGCCTTTCTCCGCTTCGATGAAGGGGATCAGATGGGCCACGGCCTGCTTCATCACCCGGGCCGATTTGACCACCTGGGGCAGAAACATCTTGCCGGCGCCGAACAGGTCGCCGACCACGTTCATGCCGCTCATCAGCGGGCCTTCGATCACCTCGATGGGGCGCGCGCACTGCTGGCGGCACTCCTCGGTGTCCTCGACGATAAAGGCAGTGATGCCCTTGACCAGCGCGTGTTCCAAGCGCTTGGCCACTGGCAGCGAGCGCCATTCCTCGTCCTCGGCTTCCTTCACCGCGCCGCCGCCACGGTAGTTGTCGGCGATGGCCAGCAGGGCATCGGTGCCGCCCGGCGTGCGGTTGAGCACCACGTCCTCGACCTTGTCGCGCAGTTCCTTGGGAATCTCGTCGTAGATCTCCAGCTGGCCGGCATTGACGATGCCCATGGACAGGCCGTTCTGGATGGCGTGGAAGAGGAACACCGAGTGGATCGCCTCGCGTACCGGGTTGTTGCCACGGAACGAGAAGGACACGTTGGATACGCCGCCGGAGCTGAGCGCATAGGGCAGCTCGTCACGGATGTAGGCGCAGGCCTCGATGAAGTCCACCGCGTAGTTGTTGTGTTCCTCGATGCCGGTGGCCACGGCGAAGATGTTCGGGTCGAAGATGATGTCTTCCGGCGGGAAGCCGACTTCGTTGACCAGGATGTCGTAGGAACGCTTACAGATTTCCTTCTTGCGCGCGGCGGTGTCGGCCTGGCCGACCTCGTCGAAGGCCATTACCACCACGGCGGCGCCGTAGCGCTTGCACAGCTTGGCGTGATGCTTGAACTGCTCGACGCCTTCCTTCATGGAGATCGAGTTGACGATGCCCTTGCCCTGGATGCACTTGAGGCCGGCTTCGATCACTTCCCACTTGGAGGAGTCGATCATGATCGGCACGCGCGAGATGTCCGGCTCGGAGGCGATCAGGTTGAGGAATTTCACCATGGCGGCCTGCGAATCCAGCATGCCTTCGTCCATGTTGATGTCGATCACCTGGGCGCCGGCTTCCACCTGCTGCAGGGCGACTTCCAGCGCTTCGGTGTAGTTCTCCTCGCGGATCAGCCGGGCGAACTTGGCCGAGCCGGTGATGTTGGTGCGCTCGCCGACGTTCACGAACAGCGAGTTGCGGTCGATGGTGAAGGGCTCCAGACCCGACAGGCGACAGGCCTTGGGGATGTCCGGGATCACGCGCGGCGGGTACTTGGCCACGGCCTCGGCGATCGCCTGGATATGCGGCGGGGTGGTGCCGCAGCAGCCGCCGATGATGTTGAGCAGGCCCGATGCGGCGAATTCCTCGACCACCTCGGCCATCTGCGCCGGGGTTTCGTCATATTCGCCGAAGGCGTTGGGCAGGCCGGCGTTGGGGTGGGCGGACACATGGGTACCGGCCTTGGCCGCGAGTTCGGCCAGGTACGGGCGCAGTTCCTTGGCGCCGAGGGCACAGTTGAGGCCCACGGAGATCGGCTTGGCGTGCGCCACCGAGTTCCAGAAGGCCTCGGTGGTCTGCCCGGACAGGGTGCGACCGGAGGCATCGGTGATGGTGCCGGAGATCATGATCGGCAGCTCGACGCCGTCCTCCTCGAACACCTGCTGCACGGCGAAGATTGCCGCCTTGGCGTTGAGGGTGTCGAAGATGGTCTCGATCAGGATCAGGTCGGCACCGCCTTCGATCAGGCCGCGGGTGGCCTCGGTGTAGTTCTCCACCAGCTCGTCGAAGGTCACGTTGCGGTAGCCCGGGTCGTTGACGTCCGGGGAGATGGAACAGGTACGGCTGGTCGGGCCGAGGACGCCGGCGACGAAGCGCGGACGGTCCGGGGTTTCCAGGGTCTTGGCGTCGGCCACCTGGCGGGCGACGCGGGCGCCCTCGACGTTCAGCTCGTAGGCCAGCGCCTCCATGCCGTAGTCGGCCTGGGATACGCGGGTGGCGTTGAAGGTGTTGGTTTCCAGGATGTCGGCGCCGGCATCCAGGTAGGCGCGCTCGATCTCGGCGATGACCTGCGGCTTGCTCAGCAGCAGCAGATCGTTGTTGCCTTTGACGTCGCTCGGCCAGTCGGCGAAACGCGCGCCACGGTAGTCGGCCTCTTCCAGCTTGTAGCTCTGGATCATGGTGCCCATGCCGCCGTCGAGGATCAGGATGCGTTCTTTCAGGGCTTGCGAAAGGGCCTGGAGGCGGGCGCTGCGGTCGGACATGGGGACTACCTGGGGTGAGCGTGTAGAAAGGCCGTGGATGATAGCAAAGCTGCATGACTCTCAGACGCTGGTGCGATCTGCATGAAAATGGCTCATGTTGGGCCGTTTCGTTGTGCCGGCCGTACAATGCCGGATCGCCGCATAAGGATTTTGCCCATGCTTCGTCGTTTTCTCGCGCCACTGGCGCTGCTGTGCGCGCCTGTGTTCGCCGCCGAACCGGTCTCCTACAGCCGTGATGTGCAACCGATCCTCAGCCACAAGTGCGTGGCCTGCCACGCCTGCTACGACTCGCCTTGCCAGCTCAACCTGGGCAGCGGTGAAGGCGTGCAGCGCGGTGCCAGCAAGCTTCCGGTATACGACGGCGCGCGCACCAAGGCCCAGGCCACCACACGCTTGTACCTCGACGCGCATGGCGAGACGGCGTGGCGCGCCAAGGGCTTTCATTCGGTGTTGAACCCGCAGGCCGGCCAGGCGGCGCTGATCGCGCGCATGCTGGAGCTGGGGCGCAATAATCCTCCGGTGCCGAATGCCAAGCTGCCGGCGGACCTGGATATTTCCATCGGCCGCGACAACCAGTGCCCACTGCCGGGCGAGTTCGAGGCCTATGCGAAGAAGTTCACTCATGCCGGCATGCCCTTTGCCGTTACCGGCCTCAGCGACGCCGAGTACGCCACCCTGCAGCGCTGGGTGGAGCAGGGTGCCCCGGTAGAGCAGCAGACGCTGCAGGCCACTGCCATGGAGCAGAAGCAGATCGCCGAGTGGGAGCGCTTCCTCAATGCCCCCGGCGCACGCGAGAGCCTGGTCAATCGCTGGCTGTTCGAGCACCTGTTCCTCGCCCACCTGTTCTTTGAAGGCGGCGAGCCGGGGCATTTCTTCCAGCTGGTGCGCTCGCGCACGCCCAGTGGCCAGCCGATCGACCCGATCGCCACACGCCGCCCCAACGATGACCCGGGCACCGAGGTGTACTACCGGTTGTGGCCGATCCAGGGCGTCATCGTGCACAAGACCCATATCACCTATCCGCTCAGCGCGAAGAAGCTGGAGCGGGTACGCGAGCTGTTCTACGCCAGCGACTGGACAGTGGATGCGGTACCCGGTTACGGCGCGCAGCGCCGCGCCAATCCCTTCGAGACCTTCCAGGCGATTCCTGCCGAGGCGCGCTACCAGTTCATGCTGGATAACGCCGAGTACTTCGTGCGCACCTTTATCCGTGGGCCGGTGTGCCGCGGGCAGATCGCCACCGACGTGATCCGCGACAACTTCTGGGCGGTGTTCCAGGACCCGCGCCACGACCTCTACATCACCGATGCCGGCTACCGCGCCAAGGCCACGCCGCTGCTGGCCATGCCCGGACAGTTCGACGAGATCGGCGACCTGCTGGGGCTGTGGAAGGCCTATCGGGACAAGCGCAACCAGTATGAGGAGCTGCGCCGCGACACCTATGCCGAAGCGACGCCACCCAGTTGGTCGCACCTGTGGGCCGGCAACGACAATGCGCTGCTGTCGATCTACCGCCACCACGACAGCGCCATGGTGCGCAAGGGCCTGATCGGCGAGATCCCGCAGACCCTGTGGCTGTTGGACTACCCACTGTTCGAGCGCACCTACTACCAGCTGGTGGTCAATTTCGACGTGTACGGCAATGTCGCCCACCAGGCGCAGACGCGCCTGTACTTCGACCTGATCCGCAACGGCGCCGAGCTGAACTTCCTCCGCCTGTTGCCGCCGCAGTCTCGCCAGGCCTACCTGGATGACTGGTATCAGAACAGCGGCAAGCTGAAGATGTGGCTGGACTACACCGAGGCCGATGTCGACACGCCGAGTGCCATGCGGCTGCCGGAGCTGGGGGCCAAGGGCGCGTTCGCCCGCTCGCTGCTGGAGCGTTACGACACGCTCAACGCACGCCCCGACCCGATCAACCGCTGCTCCGGCGCCGAGTGCCACAGAGCCGGCCTGCCGGCCGATCTGGAGGATGCCGAGCAGGCGCTGAGCCGCCTGACCGGGCGCCCGGCCGGTGGGCTCAAGGTGATCGACCAGCTGCCCGAGGCGACGCTGCTGCGCGTCGAGCGCGCCGACGGCCAGCGCGAGGTCTACAGCCTGCTGCGCAACCGCGCGCACAGCAACGTGGCCTTCATGGCCGGCGAGTCGCTGCGCTATCAGCCGGGGCTGGATACCCTGACGGTCTACCCGGGCGTGCTGACCAGCTACCCGAACTTCATGTTCAGCCTCAGGGCTAGCGAGGTGCCGGAGTTCGTTTCGCAGCTGGAGCAGGCCCGCGACCCGGCTGCCTTCGACAAGGTGGTGGCGCGCTGGGGCATCCGCCGCAGCCATCCGCAGTTCTGGCACTACTTCCATGACCTGTCGGCCTATATCCAGGAGACCGAACCGGTGGAGGCGGGCGTGCTGGACATGAACCGCTACCAGAACCTTTGAGGCGCCCTACGTGAACTGTGCCGAGCGCCCATGAAAAAGCCCGCCGTATGGCGGGCTTTTTTTGTGCAGCGGTGGCGCTTAGAAATGCGCCTTGGCCAGCAGGCTGATGGCGCTCTGGTCGGTGCCGCCTAGGATCTCCGAACCGACGAAACCGTTGTCGTCGATGCCGTACTTGTCGCTCCAGTAGTCGTACTCGACGCCCACGTAGAAGCGCTTGCCCCAGCCCATGGCCTTGGCCAGGTCGTACTTGATCTGCGGGTTGAAGTGCAGGTTGGCGTGGTAGCTGTCGTCGTTGTCCACCACCCAGTCCATGAAGCCGTCGATCACCAGGTCCGAGTCGCCGACCGGGATGGTGTAGCTCCACACCGGGGTGATCTGCCAGACGTTGTCACCGTCGCGGCGGCCATCGGTGGTGCGCAGGTAGGTGTTGAGCTGGAAGTAGTCGAAGCCCGGGATATCCAGGTCGATGGCCGGGCCGAGCAGGTAGGACTCGACGTCATCCTCGCCGAACTCGTAGGTGGCGGCCAGCAGCACATCCTTGATCGGGCCGAACGACAGGTCGGCACCGCTGATCTTGCCCAGCGACAGGCGCGGGCTGATCTCGCCGTAGAAGGTGTGGCCGTCACCGGCGCCGTTGGTGGCTTCGGTGTTGTACTTGATGCCATCGACGAAGACGAACAGGTCGCCGAAGCTCCAGCCGCTGGCGTGCTCGAAGGTGAAGGTCTGCTGCTTGGGCGGGTCGACCTTGAAGTCGATGCCGTTGAGGTAGGTCAGGCTGTTGTCCTGCCATTGCAGCAGGTCGGCGGCCAGTGCCTGGCCGCTTGCGAGGGTGGCGGCCAGGCTCAGGCCGAGGGCGAAACGGGACATCTACAACTCCGGTTCTTGACTGGGTGGGCGAAAAAAGCGCGCTACTTTACCAGTCTTGCCTCGAGGCTGTTGCTGGCCAGACGGGCGGCCTGCTCGCGGGTCATGCCCAGGTCGCGCTCCAAGGCGGCGAAGTTCTCGCCGACATAGCCGCCGAAGTAGGCCGGGTCGTCCGAGTTCACCGTCACCTTCACGCCACGTTCGAGCATGGTCAGGATGTTGTGCTGGCGCATGTGGTCGAACACGCAGAGCTTGATGTTGGACAATGGGCAGACGGTCAGCGGGATCTGCTCGTCGATGATGCGCTGCATCAGGCGCTCGTCCTCGATGGCGCGTACGCCGTGGTCGATGCGCTCGATCTTGAGCAGGTCCAGCGCTTCCCAGATGTACTCGGGCGGGCCTTCCTCGCCGGCATGGGCGACGGTGAGCAGGCCCTCGCTGCGGGCCTTGGCGAACACCCGCTCGAACAGGCGCGGCGGAAAGCCCATCTCCGAGCTGTCCAGGCCGACGGCGACGAAGGCGTCGCGGAACGGCATGGCCTGCTCCAGAGTCTCGAAGGCTGCTTCCTCGGGCAGGTGACGGAGGAAGCTGAGAATCAGGCCATGGCTGATGCCAAGCTGTTTCTCGCCATCGACCAGTGCCTGCTGGATGCCGCGCAGCACCACTTCGAAGGGAATGCCGCGGTCAGTGTGGGTCTGCGGGTCGAAGAACGGTTCGGTGTGGATGACGCCCTGTTCCCGGCACTTGAGCAGGTAGGCCCAGGTCAGGTCGTAGAAATCCTGCTCGGTGCGCAGGACATTGGCGCCCTGGTAGTAGAGGTCGAGGAATTCCTGCAGGTTGTTGAAGGCATAGGCGCTGCGCAGGGCCTCCACATCGGCCCAGGGCAGGGCGATGCGATTGCGCTCGGCCAGCGCGAACAGCAGTTCCGGCTCCAGCGAGCCCTCCAGGTGCAGGTGCAGCTCGGCCTTGGGCAGGGCGGTGATCCAGTCGGTCATGGTGCGGCAAACTCTGGGTGATCGAGCGCCCATTCTAGCGGACTCGGCGCTGGGAATTATTCCTACTAAAACGCTAGGACTTTATCCGGTGGCGGCTATTGGCGTACACTGGCGCTACGTTTGCGAGGAGTTGCCATGAGCGCCATCACCATTACCGAAGCCGCCCACGATTATCTGGCCGATCTGCTGAAGAAGCAGAACACCACCGGCATCGGCATCCGCGTCTTCATCACCCAGCCCGGCACGCCCTACGCGGAAACCTGCATTGCCTACTGCAAGCCGGGCGAGCAGAAGCCCGAGGACACCGCCCTGGCGCTGAAGGACTTCACCGCCTGGATCGACGCCGTCAGCGAGCCGTTCCTGGAAGATGCCGTAGTCGACTACGCCACCGACCGCATGGGCGGCCAGCTGACCATCAAGGCGCCGAACGCCAAGGTGCCGATGGTCAACGAGGACAGCCCGATCACCGAGCGCATCAACTATTACCTGCAGACCGAGATCAACCCGGGCCTGGCCAGCCATGGTGGCCAGGTGACCCTGGTCGACGTGGTCGAGGAAGGCATTGCCGTGCTGCGTTTCGGCGGTGGCTGCCAGGGCTGCGGTCAGGCCGACTACACCCTCAAGGAGGGTATCGAGAAGACCCTGCTGGAACGTATCCCCGAGCTCAAGGGCGTGCGTGACGTGACCGACCACAGCAACCGCGAGAACGCTTACTACTAAGCGCTCCCGGATACCAAGAAAGGCGCCTGTGGGCGCCTTTTTTGTTGCCGGGGAAATCACTCCCGCTGCTGCACGGGGTTTGCTCGGGCAAGGCTGGTGCTCCGATCATTCAGGGAGCATCACCATGAACAAGACCATTATCGTGCACACCAGTGACCCCGGCTGGCTGGATCAGGCCGTGCGTCTGCATCTGATCTACGGCGGCGTGGAAATCGAGGACGACGCCGAGGTTGGGGTCGGGCGCCACGATCTGGAACAGCTAGTCGAGCTGATTCATCGCCACCATGGCCATGCCGCCACCCGCCTGCGCACTCTGCTGGGCGTGGGCGTCGGCCTATGCCTGTCGGCGATGGGGCTGTGGATGATTCACGCGGCAGCCGCCGACCCTGGCGAGACCAAGGAACTCTGGGTGTTGCTGGCCGGCGGGGTGTTCATGGCCTTTTTTGGCGGGCTCGGGGTGTTCTATGCCCTCGGCCAGCGTTGGCGCATCACTGCCAGCAGTGGCGACCGCAACATGACCCTGGGCTCCGACTGACGGAACAAGCGGCGCCGCGGCTAGTCGTCCGCGGCGCTGTGCGGGATCAGCTCCTCGAGCAGGATCAGCAGGCCGGCACACATCAGGAACAGGCCCCAGTTGTACGAGGCGGTCTGCAGGTGGCGCAGCAGCCGCATCCATTCCTCGTGCTGCGGCGGTATCCAGATCACCGGCAGCATGAAGCCGAGCAGCGCCACCAGGGCGAAGGACATCAGACGCATGAAGGGGCGTGGTGGCGTCTGCTGGTTGACGCCGTAGACCACCGTGGCCACCACCAGGATGCTGGCCGAGGCGGACAGCACCAGGTCGGCGCGGCTGTGCAACACGTCGAACAGCACCGCCTCGAATTCGCCGCCCGGTGCGGCGCCATGCTGAATCGCCAGCAGGGCCGCGGCCAGCTGCACGGCAGTGCCGCCGAACCAGGGCGCGCGTAGCAGCGGATAGCGGCGCAGCAGCACCGGCGCGGCCATGGCCCGGTGCCAGAACAGCAGCCAGGCTGCCGCCGTCAGGCCGTAGAGCAGGCCGGCGAGCAGGGCGAACATCTCAACCGGAAGTCGCCTCGCCTTCGCTCGCGCCGGGCTGCGGGCCGCTGGCAGTCGGCGGGTTGCGGATCGGGCTGATCAGGTTGGTGTACTCCTCGAGCAGGCGGTTGACCGCCTCCGGCGGCTCGCAGGCCTTGAACACCATGCTGATGGCGATTTCGTCTGGGTCGCGCTGCTGGTCCTTGCGCTTGTCCTGGCCGAAGGTGACGAAGAAGCGCTCGCTGGCCAGTTCGCCGTTCTGCAGATTGTCGCGTGCCTTCTCCAGTTCGGTGCCCTGCATCTTCACCGACAGATCGACCTTCATCGCGGCCAGCGCAAGGCCGCGCGGTGCTACCAGGGTGATCAGCGGAATATTGAGGGTGTGTCCTTCGTCCAGGGCCACTTCGACCATCTTGGCCTTCATCGGCGTGCCGAGGTCGTTGGGGTCGTAGTCGAAGAACTGGTCGAACAGCTTGATGTACTGCTGGGCGATCACCTGGTGGGTGGCAGCCGCTGCCTGGTGCAAGCCACGGGTGATGTGGCTGAGGTCGCTGGCAGTCATCGGTTCCTTCTTGGAAAACAGCGCCATCATGGGGCTCCTTGCTTGTGGGGGAAGGGTGACCCCGCCTGGCGGCGGGGTCGGCTGTAGCGCTTACGGGGTTGTGGGCGTGGAGCTGCCCTGTGCTGCGGGCTTGGACGGATCGGGCAATACGGCGTCGGTGGGCAGGGCATCCTTGCTGGCAGCCTGTGCATTGGGCAGCATCACCGGCTTGGTTGCGGCGTCGGTGAGGAAGTCGATGACCCGCATCAGGGCTTCCGGCGGATCCTGGCGTGCGATCTTGGTGTGGATCGCATAGCGCGCCCGGGTGTCGGTCTTGCGGGTCTGGGTCGACTTGTGGCTGACCGAGCCTTTGACGGTGAGGCTGAAGGGGCCCCAGCCGAGCTTGGCTTCGAAGCTGCCGTCGGCGGCGGTTTCGCTGGTGTCCTCGGCCATCTGGTTGATGGTCAGCTCGAAGTCGATGGTGCCTTCTTCGACGGTGATGTTCGGGTGACTGATGGCCGCCAGCAGCGGAATGCGCATCTTCTTGGTCACCGTGCCCTGGTACACGCCGTTCTCGTCGACCAACGTCTCGTCATAGTCGAACTGTACGGATACCGCCTTGCCGTCCTGGATGCATACGGTCAGCAGGAAGTCGGCATAGGCCTTACTGGCCTGGACCTGGGCGGCGATCATCGCCTGCAGCGGCCCGGAGATCATCCGGTCGAGAGGCAGGGCGTTGATGACGGAGCCGATCAGGCCGGTATCTATCTGTGACATGTGTCAATCTCCTTATAAGTTGCGCGAATTTGCGCAATTCCAGGCTATGACTGCGTGCGCTCTGGATTCAGCGGGAACTGGTTACCTGTGAGTCGCGTGTTCCTGGCGGCGGATGTTGCCGATCTGGCGCAGGCTCAGGCCGTACTTGTCGGCCAGGGCGCTGCGTGAGAGGCCGTCGCAGCTTTCCTGGAAGATCTGCTGGTTGCGGATCTGGCGTAGGAAGTGGTCCACCTTGGGGATCTCGATGGACAGACCGGCATAGCGCTCGATCAGGGCGCAAAGGGCTTCCGGGGGAAGGATCAGGGTGAGGGAGGATCGAGAGGGGAACTTGGGAATGTACTTCGGACGTCCGCCGAAGCAGCTGGTCAGCCGGTAGGCATTTTCCAGACCGACACATTCGATCAGTTCTTGCAGCGAGTGGGGCAGTTGTCTGACATCGACCTGCTTGAGGTCATTCTCGTCCATGGTCTTGCTCCTTGTTGGTCTTGTGGACTCGCAAGGATGCTAGGGACGCTCTGGCCTGCGGGTTAATGGGGAAATATCCCCCCTGATTGGTCAGGAAATTGTTCAAGCTGATGAGTACTCCTGCGTGGGTGTTGGACTGGTTGCCCCTTCATTCAAGGAGAACTGCCATGTCCCGTTACGCAATAGACTTCACTTTCATCGCTCGCCTGGAGGGTGGGCCCGCCACCCGCGGCTATGTGCCGGATGCCGCCAATAGCCGCAGCGGAGTGACCATCGCCACCGGTTTCGACCTGGGCCAGCGCCATCTGCAGGACCTGCAGGCCCTGGGTCTGGACCCGGGTTTGGTACAGCGCCTCAGCCCCTATCTCGGGCTGATCGGGGAGCAGGCGGCGGCCAGGCTGGCGCAGCAGCCCCTGACCGTCAGCGCGGCCGAAGCCGAGGCGATCGACGAAGCCTTCAAACGACCCTTCATCGAGCGACTGGCTGCCGCCTACACCAAGGCTGGCGGCGGCGACTTCGGCGCCTTGCCGGCGCCGGCGCAGACGGTGATCGCATCGGTGGCCTTCCAGTACGGTGATCTCGCTTCACGCACGCCGAACTTCTGGAAACAGGTAGTGGCTCATGACTGGGCCGCGGCCTGCGCCAACCTGCAGAACTTCGGTGATCGCTACGCCACCCGCAGGCGTCAGGAGGCCGCATTGCTGGGCACGCTGCTTTGAGGCAAAGCACGGGGCGCGGCGCAACCGCGCCCCGTGTCTTCAGTGGCAGGGGTAGGTGAGCAGCAGGTTGGCACCCATCAGCTGCTCCGGTTGCGGGTTGTCGGGCACGCTGCGCCAGTCCACCTGCAGGCAGATGGCCGTGACGTCCTTCAGGGCCTCGACCCCGGTCACGCGCGGCGCGAAATCGCGCCGGTACAGCACCAGGGTGGACTTCTGCGCCGTGGTGCTATCGGCCTTGGCCAGGGTGTCGCGCACCAGTTCGGGAATCACGGTCATCGGCAGGGTAAAGCGCGCCTGCTCGCCGCTGGGCTGGAAGTGCCCGGCATCGCGGGAGCGCTTCCACAGTTGCTGCCACTGGCTGCTGCCGGCGGAGCTGGCCAGTGCACTGGAAAGCTCACCCAGGCGGGCGGCGGGCAGGGTGTCGGTCTGCAGGGCATGGACGCTGCCGACCTGCAGGGCGATGGCACAGCAGAGGGTACGAATAAGCATCTGGGACTCCTTGTCTCAGTGAGGGCGCAGCGGTTGCAGCCGAACCCTGATGGGCAGAGCCCCGGGAACCGGCGCGCCGAAAGGCTGTTGATGGTAGCGCGACCTGCAGGACCCTGTGTGGCTCCTGCAGGTCGGCGAACCATGCTGGCAGTTGAATTGGCGGTACTTTCAGAGGGAAAGACTTCAGATCAAGCGTGCACGCTGTCGCAAATGGCATGGCAGATGGCATAGTGATATGGCAAACGGCCAGTAAACATGATTCCTTATGGCCCCCGTACTGCCGCCCTGGCGTGACTCTGCGCGGCAGGAGTGCTAACAAGAAGACAGTCGCTCCTTTCCACCTGCCCCGTGTTCGAGGCTTCTGCCGATGGCAACCACTTCCCTGCTGGTCTGTGACGACTCCGCGATGGCGCGCAAGCAGCTGTTGCGTGCCCTGCCGCCGGAGTGGCCGGTCGAGGTCAGCCAGGCCACCAACGGCGTGGAGGCGCTGCAGCGCATCCGCCAGGGCGGCATCGAACTGCTCCTGCTCGACCTGACGATGCCGCAGCTGGACGGCTACGGCGTGCTCGCCGGGCTGCGTGACGAAGGCCTGGCGTGCAAGGTCATCGTGGTTTCTGGCGATGTGCAGGACGAGGCCGTGCGGCGCGTCACCGAGCTGGGGGCGCTGGCCTTTCTGAAAAAGCCGGCCGACGCCACGCTGATGCGCGAGACCCTGCAACGCCTGGGCTTGTACCGTGGCGAGGCGGGCGCGCCGCCGGTGCTGCTGGTCGAGCCCAAGGTCAATTTCCGTGATGCCTTCCGTGAAGTCATCAACGTTGCCATGGGGCGCGCCGCCGCGCTGCTGGCGCGGGTGCTGGGGGTGTTCGTCGAGCTGCCGGTGCCCAACGTCAATATCCTCGAAGTGAGCGAGCTGCACATGGCGCTGGCCGACGCGCAGAGCGACGATCGCCTCACCGCCATCTGCCAGGGCTACATCGGCGGTGGGATCGCCGGCGAGGCGCTGCTGATCTTCCATGACTCGGAAGTGACCGACATGGCCAAGCTGCTGCGCCGCAGCGCCAGCGAGAACTCCGCCATGGAAATGCTGCTGGACATGTCCAGCGTGGTGATCGGCGCCTGCCTGAGCGGTATCGCCGAGCAGATCAACATCAAGTTTTCCCAGGGCCACCCGCAGGTCCTTGGCCAGCACTCGTCGATCGACGAGCTGATCCGGCTCAACCAGCAGCGCTGGCGCAAGACCCTGGCGGTGGAGTTCAGCTACAGCATCGAGGGGCACAGTATCCACTTCGACCTGATGCTGTTGTTCACCGAGGACTCTGTGCCGCTGCTGACCAAGAAGCTCGCCTACATGATGGGTTGATCCATGGCCGAAACCGCCGACCTCAACGAGTTCCACTGGTTGCTGACGATCGTACAGAGCATCGACGTCGGCGTGGTGGTGCTGGACCGCCAGTTCCGCGTGCAAGTGTGGAATGGCTTCATGGAGAACCGCTCCGGGCGTCCGCCGGAGGATGTGCTGCAGAAATCCTTCTTCGAGCTATTCCCCGAGATCGAGGAAGACTGGTTCCGCCACAAGGTGGACAGCGTTGCGACCCTCGGCACCCCGGCCTTCACCATCTGGGAGCAGCGCCCCTACCTGGTTCGCTTCAAGAACTACCAGCCCATTACCGGGCAGGAAGACTTCATGTACCAGAACACCACCATCCTGCCGCTGCTGGCCACCAACAGCCGCATCGAGCATGTCTGCCTGATCATCTATGACGTCACCAGCGTGGCGGTCAACAAGCACCAGCTGCAGTCGGCCAACCAGCAGCTCAAGCACCTCTCGCGTACCGACCGTCTCACCGGTCTGAACAACCGGGGCTATTGGGAGGAGGAGCTGCGCCGCGAGTACTCGCGCCACTGCCGATACGGCAGCATGGCTTCGCTGGTGATCTTCGATATCGACCACTTCAAGCGCATCAACGACACCTACGGGCACCCGGCCGGTGACAAGGTGATCCAGCTGGTGGCCGAGGTGGTCCGCGAGGTGATTCGCGAGAGCGACATCGCCGGGCGCTATGGCGGTGAGGAGTTCGTGGTGTTGCTACCGGACGTCGACAAGATTGGCGCCAAGCTGTTCGCCGAGCGTCTGCGCCAGCTGGTGGAGGCGCTGGTGGTGGATTACGAGGGGCAGGAGATTCGTTTCACCATCAGCCTCGGCGTGGCCGACCTCGGCCAGCGCACGCAGGATCACCAGCAACTGATCGACTGGGCCGATCGCGCCCTGTACCAGTCCAAGCACGGCGGGCGCAACCAGGTCAGCGTGCACGGCGGCTAGGCCGTCGTCGCCTGCCTTGGGCCGCCGGCGACCAACAGCAGGGCCAGCGTCAGCAGCCCCAGCGCTGCCAGGTTCAGCGGACTCCAGCCCAGGCCGCTGAGCAGCGCGCCGGAGGCAAACGAGGCGAGTGCCGCCACCGTGCCGTTGCCCAGCTCCATCAGGCCCTGCGCCTGGCCGCGCTCCGCCGCGCTGTGGCCCTGGCCGAGCAGGGTGGTACCGGCCACTAGCATGAGGTTCCAGCCCATCCCGAGCAGCAGTGACGACGCCAGGAAGTGGGGCTGCAGCTCACCGCTCAGGGCGATGGCGACGCTCGCCGCCAGCAGACCGATGCCCACCAGGGCCACGCGCTGGCAGCCCAGGCGGTCGACCAGCGGGCCGGCAATGAAGGCCGGCAGGAACATGCCGACCATGTGCCAGCGGATCACCTCGGCGCCGGACGCCAGCGGCAGGCCGCAGAAGCTCATGGCCAGTGGTGTGGCGTTCATCACCAGGATCATCAGGCCGTGGCCGATTGCGGTGATGGCCATGGCCGCACGCACTGTCGGCCGCGCCAGCAGCATGCGCATGGCCGCCAGCGCGCCGCGCGTGGCCGGCTGCAGGGCGCCCTGGCGCAAACCGACGAGCAAGGGGGTGGCCAGCGCAGCGAGCAGCGCGACCAGCAGGTAGGCGCCGACGAAGGGGCGCTCCAGCGCATCGCGCGCCCACAGCGTGAGGCTGGGCGCCAGCAGCGCGGCGCACAGGCCGCCGCCGATCACCCAGGCGGTGGCGCGGCCCTGGTGCGCGGCGTCCACGGCCTCCAGGGCGGCGAAGCGGTAGTACATGGCTGAGGCCTGGTACACGCCGATGGGCAGGGCGCCCAGGCAGAACAGCCAGAAATCCGCCAGCCACACGCCAAGCGCACTGAGCAGGCCGCCGAGGATGCCGGCACTGGCGCCCAGCACCAGCCCGGCACGGCGCCCGCGGCGCTGCATGAAGGCTGACAGTGGCTGGGTCGCCAGTAGGTAGCCCAGCACCAGCAACGCCAGCGGCAGGGTGGCCAGGCCGTTGAGCGGCGCCAGCTGCAGGCCGACCAGCGAGGTCAGGGTGATGCCGATCATCGCGCAGCTCCAGAACAGGGCCTGGGCGAGGAACAGACGCAGCAGGGTGGGGTTGCGCAGGAGCAGCATGGCGATCACCAGTACTTGGGGTAGCGCACGGCGCGCGTGGCGTTGTTGTAGACCAGTGCCACCAGCATCAGCAGCAGGGCCCCGGTGAGGGTGGGGAACAGCAGGAAGTCCCAGCTCGGCTGAGCCAGGAAGATGATCACCGGATTGGAGCCGGCAGGCGGGTGCACGGTGCGCGTCGCCATCATCAGCGCAATCGCGGTGCCGACTGCCAGCGCCAGGGCCCACCATTGCGGGCCGCAGCCGTGCAACAGGACCAGGCCGACCAGTGAGCTGAGGACGTGCCCGCCGACCAGGTTGCGTGGCTGCGAGAAGGGCAGGTCAGGGAAGCCGAACACCAGCACGCAGGAGGCGCCGAAGGAGCCCAGCAGCAAGCTCAGCGACAGCCAGTCAGCAGTGCTGGCAACGCAGGCGATGGCCAGCGCGCCGCCGAGCCAGGCCAGGGCGATCTGCCGCCCGCTGGCGCGGGGTGGCAGGGCGGCGGCGTCGCCGCGCAGTTTGCGCAGGAGTTCGAGCATGATCATTCCTCTGTTGCCGGGCAGCCGGCGGGGTTGTGGGTGCGCGCGGTGGCGGCGGGAAAGCGGGTCAGCCGGTCAGCCGGGCGAATTGGCCGCCGCACCAGCTCGCCGCCGCAGTTCGGGCAGCGGTTGTGCAGACGCTGCTCGGCGCAGTCGCGGCAGAAGGTGCATTCGAAGGAGCAGATGCGGGCGTCCAGCGAGTCTGCAGGCAGGTCGCGGTCGCAGCATTCGCAGCCGGGGCGTAGTTCGAGCATGGGGGGCTCCTGGGGCGTCAGGCGAAGCGTTCGGCGTAGTCCTGGGGACTTACCGACAGGTGTTTGTGAAAGGTGCGGCGCAGGTTTTCCGGGTGGCGGAAGCCGGTCAGCCGCGCCACGGTGCCGATCGAGGCACCGCTGTCCTGCAACAGGCCGCGTGCCGCTTCCAGGCGCAGCTGTTCGACATAGCGTCCCGGGCCCATGCCCAGTTCCTGCACGAACAGCCGCGACAGGCTGCGGCTGGACAGGTGGGCGCGCTGCGCCAGGGCTTCCAGTGACAGGTCGGCGGCGAGGTTCTGTGCCATCCACTCGAGCAGGCCGAGCAGGCGCGGCGTGCGGCTGGCATCCGGGGCGAGCAGGGCGCTGAACTGCGCCTGGCCGCCGGGGCGCCGCAGGAACATCACCAGGCGCCGGGCCACTGCCAGGGCCAGCGGACGGCCGAGATCGGCTTCGACCAGGGCCAGTGCCAGGTCGATACCGGCGGTCACCCCGGCCGAGGTGAACACATGGGCGTCACCGTCGCGGCCGCTGGGGTCGTAGGTATGCAGGCGGTCGCCATCGACCTCGATGGCCGCATGCTGGCGCAGTGCCGCCGCGTCAGCCCAGTGGGTGGTCGCGCGACGCCCGTCGAGCAGACCGGCGGCCGCCAGGATCAGTGCCCCGGAGCACACCGAGCCGAGGCGACGGACCTGCGGCTCGGCAGCGCGCAGCCAGGCCAGCAGCGGCTGGTTGGCGCACTGCGCCGTCTCGCCCAGGCCGCCGGGCACCAGCAGGGTGTCCAGCTCGGCCGCTGCGCAGTCGCGCCAGGCCTGCTCGGCCACCAGCTGGAAGCCGGCCGAGGTTGCGACCGGCCCCGCCTGCTCGCCCAGCACCCGCAGGCGGTAGGCTTCGGCCTGGCCCTGACGGCGTAGCTCGACGTTGGCCGAGGCGAATACCTGCAGCGGGCCGGTGACGTCGAGGCTCATCACGTCCGGGTAGATCAGGCTGGCAATGGTGTGCATGGGGACTCCCTCCAGAAGCTGGAGGCAGTCTGCGCGGATCGCCTGTTGGCGACAATGACAATCACCCCACAGATATGGACAGGCGCTGCCCGGAAAATGCGAAGCCCCCTCGCCTGGCGGCAGAGGGGGCTTCGTGGGGTGGCGGCAGGCCGGGGACTTGCGCGTGTGTTACTCGGGCATGCTCCAGGGGTCGAGGGCGTAGCCGTCACGGCTGAGCTGTTCGCGCGACTGGGTCAGGGCGTCGGCCAGCTGCGCCGGGTCGGCGTAGGTGCGGCTGTCCAGCTGGGCCTGGCCGAGGCGGCGGTTGGTACGGTCGATCACCGCCAGGGTGATCACGCCGGTGCCGTCCTGGGGTTGCCAGGCTACGCACCGGAATGGCTGGAAGGCGCGGCCGGCGATGAGCAGAGCTTCGTTGACGCGGAGCGAGGTGTTCATGGGTCTGTTCTCCAAGGATGCCCAGTGTGCGATCTGGCCAGCGAAAGCACGAATTGCCGCGGCCTGTGAACAATTGATGGCGGAACCTGACCTTGGAGTCACATGCTGTCGTGAAAACATAGAAATATGTCGCATGTTGCCGTTTTTACGTCTGTTTCGGCGGCGCATGGAACGCTGTGGCGCGATCGGTATCCTAGAGTGACGAGGTCCATTCACACAGGAGTGTCGTCATGGGTACTACCCTCAGCGGTTTGCTTAGCCTGGCCATTCTGGCCCTGGACATCTGGGCGATCATCAACGTGATCAAGAGCGGTGCGGAGACCGGGATCAAGATCCTCTGGGTGCTGCTGATCGTCTTCCTGCCGGTGCTGGGGCTGATCATCTGGGCGCTGGCCGGGCCGCGCGGCAACGTCCGGTTCTGAGTCGCTGCGGCTGGAGCCGCTCGGCAGATGTCCTTACAATGCGCGCCTTTTCATGGGCGGCTGGTCCGTCCGAATCCACCAGCGACGAGGGGGACTACCCATGAGTGACTATCAGGAAACGCTCTACGACGGCTACGGCCAGCGCTTTCGCATGGATCGCCTGCTGCACGAGGTGCGCACCGAGCACCAGCATCTGGTGATCTTCGAGAATGCCCGCATGGGCCGGGTGATGGCGCTGGACGGGGTGATCCAGACCACCGAGGCCGACGAGTTCATCTACCATGAGATGCTCACTCATGTGCCGATCCTCGCCCACGGTGCGGCCAAGCGCGTGCTGATCATCGGCGGCGGCGACGGCGGCATGCTGCGCGAGGTGCGCAAGCACCGCAGCGTGGAGAGCATCACCATGGTCGAGATCGACGGCACCGTGGTGGAGATGTGCAAGGAGTTCCTGCCCAACCACAGCTGTGGCGCCTTTGATGACCCGCGCCTGAACCTGGTGATCGATGACGGCATGAACTTCGTCGCGACCACTACCGAGAAGTTCGACGTGATCATCTCCGATTCCACCGACCCGATCGGCCCCGGTGAGGTGCTGTTTTCCGAGAACTTCTACCAGGCCTGCCGGCGCTGCCTGAACGACGGCGGCATCCTGGTGACCCAGAACGGCACGCCGTTCATGCAGCTGGCCGAAGTGCAGACCACCGCCGGGCGCATGGACGGGCTGTTCGCCGACTGGCACTTCTACATGGCGGCGGTACCGACCTACATCGGTGGCAGCATGACCTTCGCCTGGGGCAGCACGGAGGCCGAGTACCGCAAGCTGGCGTTGGAAACCTTGCGTCAGCGTTATGTCGGCAGCGGCATCGTGACCCGCTACTACAACCCGGAGATCCATCTGGGGGCTTTTGCGCTGCCACAGTACGTGTTGCAGGCGGTCAACAAGCCCAGCAACGACTGAGCCTGCGGTAAACCATGAAAAAGCCGGCGTAAGCCGGCTTTTTCGTGTTCGGCGCAAAAGGGCTGGTTCAGCGCTGCTCGACAACCCGTTGGTGCAAGTGGTGCGACAGCTGATCAAGGCGCTCGCCCAGCTGCACCAGGGATTCCTGGGCCTGCAGCAATTCGGCGCTGGCAGCGCGCTGGCGCAGGCTGGCTTCGCGCTGGGCGGCGCTGTTGTCGCGTACCTGCACCAGTTGGTGGTGAGCCTGGTGCAATGCCTGGCTGTGCTGGAGGATGGCGCCGGAGAGGCTTTCCGTGAGGGCAGCGTTTTCACTCAGAGCATCGCCGACATCGCTTACCTGCTCGGCGCCGGTATTGACGATCTGCTCCGACTGGCCGAGCACGCTCTGCACTGTATCGGCGGTCTGGTTGCTGCGTTGCGACAGGCTGCGAACCTCGTCGGCGACCACGGCAAAACCCCGCCCGTGCTCGCCGGCGCGGGCGGCCTCGATAGCCGCGTTCAGCGCCAGCAGGTTGGTTTGTTGGGCGATGGCGCTGATCATCTGCATGGATTCAGCAATGCGCTGGTTGCTCTGCTGGATGGCCAGCATGCTGTGCTGCGCCTCCTGCATGCGCTGTGCGCAGGTGGTGACCTGGTTGCTGCTGTGCTGGGTATCCTGGCTCAGCTGCTGCATCTGTGCAGTGCTGGCGGCCAGTTCGTCGAGCACCTGGTGCACGGCCAGGTCGAGTTGCTGCATGGCGTCGGCCTGCTGCTGCACATCGCCGTCGATGCTCTGGCAGCGCTGGCGCATGTTGTCCAGTGTGAGGTAGAGCTGTTGCGATAGCTGACGCAGATCGCCGGCGCTGTGGCGTACCTCATCGAGCAGCACCGCCAGTTGCTGGCTGCTGGCGGTGGCCGCCTTACCCACGCGTTCGGCTTCGTCCAGATGTTGCTGAGCGTCGCTCAGTGCTTGCTGGCGTACATGAGCGCTGTACCACTGGGCCAGCCACATGGTCAGCACCGGCAGCAGGTAGCCGGAGTATTCGTTGAGCATGGCATCGCGTGGGCTCAACTCGAACTGCGGCAAGCTGGCGCCAGCTCGATCCAGGCGGATCAGCCAGAACACGAAAACCAGCTGGACCAGAGCCCAGAACGCCGCGCTGCGACCGCCCAGTAGCAGGTAGCCGAAACCGATCACTACCAGCGGCCAGAAGATGTGGGCCGAATGCACCCCGCCCAGCTGATAGATCAGGATCATGGCGTAGCTGCTGATCAGTGCCATGGCCAGGTTGGCCACGCCACGTGCCGGCAGCCAGGCCTGGCGCACGGTCATTAGTACCAGTGGCATACCGATAATCAGTAGGAACGAGCCCTGCATCAGTGCATCGTTGCCCAGTCGGCCCCATTTGATACCGCTGTACAGGCCGATGACGGTGCCGCACACGCAGAAAAAGGACAGCATGCGGCTTAGCGACTCATCGTTGTGACTCTGCGGGGCTTGCGGCAGAGGGTTGGCTAACTGCCCTTGTTGCATGGGAGTGGGCTCCGTTCTTATTGGGTTGCCGAGGATATCGGCGACAGTACGCTGCGCCTTGAGCCCAATGCGTGATGGCATTTGGCCTGATGCGCAGCTTACCCAGCCAAAAGAGTGGCGGCGACGATTTGGCGACCAGACGTGTGATCCGGCCGATTCATCGCCCCAAAAGGCTGGAAAGCCTTCTTCTCGTGATCGAATCGGCCTATGCGGAGCCGGCGAGGCCCCCCGGTAGAGGGCGGCCAGGCAACGAATTCCCGGGATTGTGACTTAGGCAGCGTGCGGTTGTTTTTCCCGCTTGACCCGTTTGCGCAGATGCCTGGCGAGGCGTTGCAGCTGCTTTTCCGCCTCCACTAGGGCGTCGTCCATCCGCGTTTGCCACACCATACGCAGTGGCTCCAGGTCATTCTCCTGGTCGATGCGCAGGCACCACTGAAAGTGGTCGTGCCAGTCGCCCAGCGCCGACTGGGTTTCCTTGAGCAGTCGGAGGCTGCGACGGGGCAGGCCGATCAGCTGCGGATAGGCTTCGCCGGCGTAGCGCACGCGCTTGACCAGCAGGCGCAGGCGATGGCGGTCATAGCCGGGCGTGGCGAGTGCTTGCAGCAGCCTTATTAGCTGCTTGTGCAGGCGGCGTTCGATCAGGCTGTCGAGGCGGCGCAACTCCCCCGCATGCTGCGCGTCGCGCAGCTCGCCGGGCCAGATGTCGAGGAAGGCCAGCAGGCGCTCCAGTTCACGGCTGTCGAGCACCGCCTCATAGCACTCGGCCAGCAGGGCGCGGCGCCTGCTGGCAAGCTCGCTGTGGCCGTTGCGCTCGAGTTCCGCCGCCAGCACCTCCAGGTCGCGCACGGGCGCGGTCAGGGCGCCAAGTGCGGCGGCTGCGGTATACAGCGGTGACAGGTCGGCGACCCGCCGCAACGGCGCCAGCAGGCTGCGCAGGCGTTGCAGGGCGATGCGCAGGTCGTGCAGGGCCTCGCCGTCGGTGCCTGCCCCCAGGCGCAGTCGTGCGTGCAGCAGGTTGATCTGCAGCTCGAACAGCGAGGCAACAAGCAAGTCGACCCGTTTCATCACGCCTCCTGCGTTGAGTTCAGAAACGCTCTTCCACCTTGCGGAAGGGGTAGTGCGGGCTCTTGTAGCGGCCGATCTTGCCGCGCTTGGGCAGTTCGATCTTCTGTTCCTGGGTGATGTCCTCGTAGGGGACCTGTTCCAGCAGGTGACTGATGATGTTCAGCCGCACCCGTCGCTTGTCCTCGGAATGGGCCATGTACCACGGCGCCCAGGAGGAGTCGGAGGCGGCGAACATCTCGTCGCGGGCGCGGGTGTAGTCGTCCCAGCGGCCGAAGGACTTGAGGTCCATCGGCGATAGCTTCCAGATCTTGCGCCCGTCGTGGATTCGCGCTTCCAGGCGCCGCTGCTGTTCTTCGGCGCTGACTTCCAGCCAGTACTTGATCAGGATGATGCCGGACTCGACGATCATCTTCTCGAACAGGGGGACCAGCGAAAGAAACTTCTTGGCCTGATCCTCACTGCAGAAGCCCATGACGCGCTCCACCCCCGCGCGGTTGTACCAGCTGCGGTCGAAGATCACCACTTCGCCTGCCGCCGGCATGTGCTGCAGGTAGCGCTGGGCATACATCTGGCTCTTTTCCCGCTCGGTCGGCGCCGGCAGCGCCACCACGCGGAACACGCGCGGGCTGACCCGTTCGGTAAGTGCCTTGATGGTGCCGCCCTTGCCGGCGCCATCGCGGCCCTCGAACACCACGCAGACCTTCAGGCCCTTGGCCACCACCCACTGCTGCAGCTTTACCAGCTCGACATGCAGGCGTTTGAGTTCCTGCTCGTAGTCCTTGCGGGCCATGCGCTGCGCGCTTTGTTCCTTGGCTTTGCTCTTGGCCATGTCGAGTGCCTCGATCAGTGGAAGGGGAAGATGTAGTTCATCCAGGACGCCATGCGCAGGAGGATCTTGCGCATGATGGCGACGTGGTGCAGGTGCTCCGAGTACAGCGCGGCCTGGCCATAGGCGCCGCCTGGCATCAGATCCCGGTATTGCTCGAATTCGGGGTCGATGACTTCCAGCACCACCGGCACCCGTCCGGGGGGCGGCGAGCCGGTGAAGCCGATGAGGTTGCCGCCAGGCTGCACCTGGCCCTCGGCAATCACCGGCAGGACCATCTTTACCTTGGCCTCGAAGACTTCGCCGGGGATGCCGTCGAAGGCTATCTCGGCCTCGTCGCCAATGCTCAGGCGCAGCTGGCTGTTCTGCCGCATCCAGGCCACATAGGCGTAGTCTTCCTGCGGGATGAAGATCATGGCGGGCCGCAGGGGCATCTTCACTGCACGAATGCCCGGGCGCAGCGATACCTGGGTCACGTAGCCGCGCGAGGGCGCGCGCACCACTGTGCTGTCCAGATCATATTGGGCGCCGATGAGCTGGGCCTGCAGGTCCTCCACGCGTGCGGTGGTGATGTCCACGTCGCGGCGATTGCCGACATTGCGGCGAGCCAGCTCGACGGCGCGTGCCTGATCGGCTCTGGCCGAGACCAGCTGGGCCTTGATTGACTTGACCCTGCTTTCGAATGGCGTTGGGTCCATGCGGAACAGGATGTCGCCCTTTTCCAGCATCTGATGCCCCTTGACCGGCACCTCGGTGACCATGCCGCTGACTGCCGGCACTATCGGCGTGCTGACGAAGTAGCTGCGCGACACCTCGGAGTAGGGGTGGTTGTAGTTCATCAGGAAGATCAGCGCGCCGATCAGCACCACACCGCCAAGTGCGGCGGTAGGCACCGTCCACTTGTTCAGTGGAATCCGGAAGATCTTGAAGACGGCGACGCAGATGGCGGTGTAGGTGAGGATGAGCAACAGATCCATGGCTCAACCCTCCTGCCGCGGTAATTCGGGGGCGACAGGCGCCTGAGCGGGTGGCGTCGTTAGCGGGGCTGGCGGTTCCAGGCTGGCCAGGCGCGCCTGCAGCTCTCCGACCTGCTGTTCCAGAGCCTGCAGGCGAGCGCCGTCTGCGGCGGTTGCGGGTGGCGTACTGGAGAAGCCCCAGCCGCGATCCTCACGGTACAGGGTCGCCCAGATCCACAGGAACGGCCAGATGGCGTGCAGGGTGAACAGGCTGATCCAGCCGGCCACGTGAATGGCATCCTGCTGCGGATGCTTGCGGTGCACCGCGATCTCGTAGGGGATGTCATGGATTGCGATCACCCCGTAGAACAGCACGACTGCAGCGAATATCAGTATTCCTAGCGCGACATAGTCCAGCATCCCAGCCCCCTTACCAGTCAGTGGTCACCGGCAGAATAACAGTCGCCCGGTGGCGCCGCGAGATGGCAACTGAACCTGTTTGCGCCGGGCGGGTCTGTTTGCCGCTTCGACGGAATTTTCACCTGTCGCCGCACAGAATCCTTCGCCCCTACAAACTGGACTCCATTCGTCATGCCTTCAATGGACGCCCTGCGCCCCAACCTGCGTAGCCACCTTGCCTTTACTGCTGCCAGCGCCTTGCTGCTGATGCTGATGTTTGCTGCCCTGCGCCTGGCGCTGCTGCACCATAACGCCGAGTTGATCGGCGAGACCTCGACCGGCGACCTGTTCGAAGCCTTTTTCAATGGTGCGCGCTTCGACCTGCGTGTGGTGGTGTATGCCGTGGCGCCGCTGCTGCTGTCGATCCTCAGCCTGCGCGCGATGGCCGCGCGGCGCGCGCATGTGCTGTGGTTGAGCGGCGTCGCCAGCCTCAGCCTGCTGCTCGGTATCACCGAGATGGACTTCTACCGCGAGTTTCACCAGCGCCTCAACAGCCTGGTGTTCCAGTATCTGGAAGAAGACCTGGGCACGGTCTCCAGCATGCTCTGGAACGGCTTCCCGGTGGCGCGCTACCTGTTGGCCTGGGCCCTGGGCACCTTGGCGATGATCATGCTGCTGCACTGGATCGAGCACATCACCCGGCCGCGCCAGGTGCGTCCGGCGCTGGCCTGGTACCTGCGTTTCGGCGTGTTCTTCCTGTGCCTGCTGCTGGCGGTGATCGCCGCCCGCGGCACCCTCAAGCAGGGACCGCCGCTGCGCTGGGGCGACGCTTACACCACCGATTCGATCTTCGCCAACCACCTGGGCCTGAATGGCATCCTGACCCTGGTTGATGCCGCCGAAAACAGCTTTTCCGATCATCGCGACAATGCCTGGAAAGCGACCCTGCCGCAGGCCGAGGCTCTGGCCACGGTGCGCCAGATGCTGCTCGGCGAGCACGATGTGCTGGTCGACGCGGACAGCGCAGCGATCCGCCGTGACACCACGCCGCCTGCCGAGGGTACGCTGCCGGTCAAGCACGTGGTGGTGATCCTGATGGAGAGCTTCGCCGGCCGCTGGGTCGGGGCACTGGGCAGCGATGCTGGCATCACCCCCAACTTCGATCGGCTGAGCCAGGAGGGGCTGCTGTTCACCCGTTTCTTCTCCAATGGCACCCACACCCACCAGGGCATGTTTGCCACCATGGCCTGCTTCCCCAACCTGCCGAGTTTCGAGTACCTGATGCGCATGCCCGAGGGCAGCCACCAGTTCTCCGGCCTGCCACAGCAACTCAGTGCCCGCGGCTACGACGATTTGTACGTATACAACGGCAATTTCCAGTGGGACAACCAGTCCGGGTTCTTCAGCAATCAGGGCATGCGTAACTTCATCGGCCGCGAGGACTTCGTCGACCCGGTGTTCATCGATCCGACCTGGGGGGTGTCCGACCAGGACATGTTCGACCGCGCCGCCGTGGAGTTGGCCAAGAAGGACCCGAGCAAGCCGTTCTACGCGCTGCTGCAGAGCCTTTCCAACCACACTCCCTATGCGCTGCCGGAACAGCTGCCGGTGGCGCCGGTAACCGACCGTGGTTCCAACAATCAGCACCTGACCGCCATGCGCTACTCGGACTGGGCGCTGGGGCAGTTCTTCGAGAAAGCGAAACAGTCGCCGTATTACAAGGACACCCTGTTCGTGATCGTCGGCGACCATGGCTTCGGCAGTCCGGAGCAGCTCACCGAGATGGACTTGTTCCGCTTCAACGTGCCGCTGCTGCTGATCGGCCCGGGCGTGCGCGAGAAGTTCGGCGAGCACCGGGATACGGTGGGCACGCAGATCGATGTGGTGCCCACCATCATGGGCCGCCTGGGTGGCGCCAGTCGCCAGCAGTGCTGGGGCCGCGACCTGCTGACGCTGCCCGAGGGCGATGCCGGTATCGGTGTGATCAAACCGTCGGGTAGCGACCAGACGGTGGCCATCGTCAGTGGCGAGCGAGTGCTGGTGCAGCCCAAGGGCCTGCCGGCCAAGCTCTATCGCTATCAGCTGCAGGAGCGCCGTGTCGAGGTGCTGCAGGGCGATGCCGAACAGGCAGGGCTGCAGAAGCGCCTGGAGGCGTTCCTGCAGGTTGCGACCCAGAGCCTGCTGCACAACACCACTGGGGCGGTCGGCGGCAGCGCTGTGGGTACTCGCCAGTAGGGCTCAGGCGCCGCGCTGGAAACGCCGCGGCGCCACGCCTTTCCAGCGCTTGAAGGCGTGGATGAAGTTGGATACCTCGCCGTAGCCGAGGCGCTCGGCAATCTCTTCCAGGGTCAGGCCGCCGGTGGCCAGCAGTTCCTCGGCCAGGGCCTGGCGCACTTCGTCCAGCAACTGGCGGAAGTGACTGCCTTCCTCGTCCAGGCGCCGGCGCAAGGTGCGTGAACTCATGCCCAGACGGCTGGCCACCTGTTCCATGTCGGGCAGGCGACCGGGGCACGCCAGCAACTGGGCGCGGATGCGCCCGGCCAGGCCGTCATGCTGGCTGCGCTTGGCCAGCAGGCGCTGGCACTGCTCTTCGCACAGCTGCGCCGCTTGCGGGTGGGCGCCGGCCAGCGGCAGGTCGAGTAACTGGCGGGGGAAGACGAAGCGCGTGCGTGCCTGGCCGAATAGCGGCCGTAGACCGATCTCCTCGACGAAGCGGCGCGGGTCGTGCGGCTCCGGCAGATTCAACTCCACCCGCAGGGTAGGCAGGTCCTGATGAAACAGCTCGCGCAGCACCTGCAGCATGCCGGCGAGATCACGTTCCAGGAGGAAGCCGCGCAGGTCTTCGGGGAGGTTCTGCGCCGTGAGCAGCAGATGCACTTCCTCGCCTGTCTCCTCCAGTTGCATGTCGTGGAAGGCGTACGTCAGGTCCAGGTAGCGCAGCCCGAGGTTGGCCGCCTCGCGGAAGGTCGGACTGGCGAGCAGGGCGAAGCCCCAGATACCGTAGCTGTTGAGCCTGTAGCGGCTGCCCAGCGGCAGCCCCAGCCCGGGACGGTAGCCACAGGCCTCGACCAGGTTGCGTACCAGGCGCAGCTCCTGTTCGGCCTCCACTTCGGCACCGGGGTCGGCCAGCAGGCGCCAGTCCAGTCCGGTGCCCTGCAGGCAGGTGTCCAGGCTCACCCCCAGGTCCAGGCCATACTGGGTCAGGAGCTGCACGCTGACGGCGCTGCGGCGGGGACGTTTCATGCTTTGTCCGAAAGTCACAATTTATTGGCCGACTATGCCATAAACCGTGGCCGGGGGAGTGGGTAGCATCTCGGTCATCCGCAATACTGGTGGCTCACGGAGATAACAATGCATAACACTACTCCCGAGCAGGCGCCCCTGCGCGTGCTGATCATAGGTGCCGGTTTCGCCGGTCTGGGCCTGGCCATGCGCTTGCGCCAGCAGGGCGAGGAGGATTTTCTGATCCTCGAGAAGGGCGCCGAAGCCGGCGGTACCTGGCGTGACAATCACTACCCCGGCGCGGCCTGCGACGTGCCCTCGCACCTGTACTCGTTTTCCTTCGAGCCGAAGACCGACTGGAGTCGACGCTATGCGCCGCAGGCGGAAATCTTCGCCTACGTGCGCCAGTGCATCGACAAATACGCCCTGGCTTCGCGCATTCGCTGCAACAGCGAAGTGGCCGAGGCGCGCTTCGACGAGGCCGCCGCCCTGTGGCGGGTGACCACCGGCGATGGCGCCGTTTTCAGCGCGCGGGCGCTGGTCAGCGCCTGTGGCCAGCTCAATCGTCCGCTCTACGCGCGCTTGCCGGGCCTGGAGCGCTTCGCCGGCGAGAGTTTTCACTCGGCGCGTTGGCGCCACGACGTCGACCTTGCCGGCAAGCGTGTGGCGGTGATCGGTACGGGAGCCAGCGCCATCCAGTTTGTGCCGCAGATCGTGCCGAAAGTCGCGCGCCTGCACCTGTTCCAGCGCACCCCAGCCTATGTTTTACCCAAGCCGGACCGTGCCTATAGCCGCTTCGAGCTGGCGCTGATGCAGCGCTGGCCGTGGACGCAGAAACTCGACCGCGCCTGGCAGTACCTGTTCCACGAGGTGCGCGGGGTGGCCTTCTTCATGTTGCCCTGGCTGATGAAGCCCTATCGCCAGCTGTTCCTGCGCCATATCGCCCGCGAGGTCGCCGATCCGGTGCTGCGTGCCAAGCTGACCCCGAATTACCCGCTGGGTTGCAAGCGCATCCTGATCAGCAACGACTATTACCCGGCGCTGGTACAGCCGCAGGTGGAGGTGGTCGACGAGGCGATTCGCGAGGTCACCGAGCGCGGCATCGTCACCGCCGACGGCGTGGAGCGCGAAGTCGACGTACTGATCCACGGTACCGGCTTCGCCGCCAGCGACTTCCTGGCGCCGATGCGCATCCACGGCCGCGGCGGCCTGGACCTCAACCAGGCCTGGCGCGACGGCGCGGAGGCCTACAAAGGCATCAGCGTCAGCGGTTTCCCCAACCTGTTCATCCTCTATGGGCCGAACACCAACCTGGGGCACAACTCGATCATCTATATGCTCGAGAGCCAGTTCCCCTATGTGCTCGATTGCCTGGCCAAGCTGAATGAGGGGGTGCGCTATCTCGACGTGCACCGCCATGTGCAGGACGCCTGGAACCGCCAGGTGCAGCACGACATCGAGCACTCGGTGTGGGAGCAGGGCTGCACCAGTTGGTACAAGAATGCGGCCGGCAAGCACACCAACAACTGGTCGGGCTTCACCTTCAGCTATCGCAACCATACCCGCCGGCCGCAGTGGAGCGACTATGAACTGGTGCGTTGAGTTGCCCGCGCCGAGCGGCGCGCAGCGCCTGCTCACGGCCGTGCTGCGCGCCAGCACGCGCCTGGTGTTCGCCGTTGGCATGCATCCGCGCCTGTCGCCCGCGACCCAGCGTCGGGTGCTGCGCCTGGCCACCCTGATCGCGCCGCGCGCAGGGGGCGTAAGCATCGAGGCGGGGCAGTTGGGTGGGGTGCCCTGTGAGTGGTTGCAGGCAGGGCGGGACAATGGCTGGGTGCTGCTGTATCTGCACGGCGGGGCTTTCATGGTCGGCAGTCCGCAGACTCACCGGGCGATTACCAGCCACCTGGCCGCGCAGAGCGGCACGCGGGTCTGCGCGCTGGACTACCGCCTGGCGCCCGAGCATCCCTGGCCCGCAGCGGCCGACGATGCCCTGGCCGCCTACCGGGCCCTGCTGGAGCAGGGCCAGCCGTCAGGGCGTATTGTACTGGTCGGTGATTCGGCCGGTGGTCAGCTGACCCTGGCCACGGCGCTGCGCCTGCGTGACGAGGGGCTGCCGCTGCCGGCGGCGCTGGTGTGCTTCTCGCCTGTCACCGACCTCACGGGCGACACCTGGCATGAGCCGCCGGCTGGCGACCCGCTGCTCAACCGGGCCTGGCTGGGGCAGGGCGTGGATGCCTACTGCCCGGCGGGCGTCGATCGCCACTTGGCCTTGCTCTCGCCATTGCGTGCCGACCTGAGCGGCCTGCCGCCGCTACTGGTGCAGGTCGGCGAGGACGAGCACCTGCTCAGCCAGAGCCTGCGCCTGCGCCTGCGCGACAGTGCCGGGCTGGACCTGCGCCTGGAGGTCTATCCCGGGCAGTGGCACGTGTTCCAGATCAACTGCGGCCTGCTGGAGGTCGCCGCGCTGGCGCTGCGACGCGTCGTCGTGTTTCTCCGGGAAAGGGGGTGTCGATGAATAACATTCTGATTACCGGCGCCGCCTCCGGCATCGGCGCCGCCACCGCGCGGCTGTTCCATGCCCATGGCTGGACCGTCGGCCTGTTGGACATCGATCAGCCTGCGCTGGCAGCGCTGGCCGCAGAGCTCGGCGGGGCTTGGCATGCTGCGCTTGATGTCGCGGATGCTGATGCAGCGCATGCTGCCCTGGAGCAGTTCTGTCGCCGAGAGGGTGGGCGCTTGCGCGTTCTGTTCAACTCGGCGGGGGTGCTGCGCTTCGGGCACTTCGAGGAGATCACCCCGGAGGAGCACGCGCGCATCCTGCAGATCAACGTACTGGGCCTGCTGCACATGACCCATGCCGCCTTTCCCTATCTCAAGGGCACGCCGGGTGCCCAGGTGATCAACATGGGCTCGGCTTCCGGGTTGTACGGGACGCCACACATGGTCAGCTACTCGGCCTCTAAGTTTGCCGTGCGGGGCCTGACCGAGGCGCTGGAGCTGGAGTGGCGCCGCCATGGCATCCACGTTGGCGACCTCATGCCGCCGTTCGTCGCCACGCCCATGGTCGACAGTCAGCGCTTCACACCGCCGGCACTGCGGCGCCTGGGCGTCAACCTGCGCGCCGAGGACATCGCGCTCGCGGCCTGGCGCCAGGTCGAGCGACCGCGGGTGCATCGGCCGATCCACTGGCTGTTTCGCCTGATGTATGCGACTGGCCAGGTCTCGCCGCCGTCTGTCAGCCGCCTGCTGATGGGCTGGCTCAGCCGCGACTGAGCCGCCTGTCGTCCGGCCTGGTTGCCGGCTGCAGGGTAGGCACGCAGGCGCTACCCTGACAGAATGACGTCACCGGCCAGTCTTCTTCTGGTCGGCCGTCTGCGAGCGCCTGCTCGCGCATGACAGGCCAGGCAGTCATTGCCTGGTTCTCGGGCGGCACCCTGGGGTGTCGCAGGGTCGCCAAATCCGTGGCGACTGCGGTCGATTCATCGCCTGAGAGGAGGTCGTTTATGAGCACAGCCTTCCAAGATGATGTCAGTAACAGTGTTCTGCGCCGCATGAAAGAGGGCGGTTTCGACTTCGCCCGCGTCCATCCCATCGAGTTCTACGCCATCTTCCCGAATGAGGAACGGGCCAGAGAGGCAGCCAGACAGTTTCGTGGTGAGTCCCTCAATGCTCAGGTCAGTGTCCGCGAGGACGGTGCCTGGCATCTGCAGGTGAGCAAGGTGATGTATGCCACCCACGCCGGCATCGGTGACTTCGAGCAGGATCTGGAAGCACTGGTAGTGCCACTCGGCGGCGTGTTGGATGGCTGGGGCGTAACCCAGGAAGTGCGGCTCGACGCTCAGATCGCCAGTCGGCCCTGAGTGCTGTAATGGACTCTCCCCACGCCACACTTGGAATACCGAGTGGAGCGTGGAAAGGAGAGTAGCGATGAAGCGCATTGCAGTGGATTTGGCCAAGTCCGTTTACCAGGTTGCCGAGAGTGTCCGTGCCGGCGAGGTGATTCAGCGCAAGCGGCTGAGTCGAGTGGCGTTTGCCCGATATGTACAGGAGCAGGTAGGGCCTGTCGAGTGGGTGATGGAGGCGTGCGGTACAGCCCACTATTGGGGGCGAGTGGCGCAGGCGAGAGGTCATCGGGTGATCCTGCTGCACCCGCGTTACGTACGGCCATACCGGCGGCGCAACAAGACTGATCGTAACGACTGCGACGCGATACTAGAGGAGGCACGTTGTGCAGGGCTGCACCCGGTACCGGTGAAGAGCCTGGAGCAGCAACAGCTTCAGCAACTGCATGCTCTGCGCGAGAGCTGGAAGAAATCGCGCATCCAGCGCATCAACCTGCTGCGCGGGATCTTTCGTGAACTGGGTATCGAGGCACCAACCAGCACCGAAGCTTTTCTTCGGGCGGTGGGCGAGCAACTGGAACGACCAGAAGTCAGTGCATTGCGCGGCGTCTTGCGGGCAGTACTGGCCGAGATCAGCTTCTATGAGGAATCAATGCATGAGTGCGAGGCACAGCTGGCGCGCTGGCATGCAGATGACGAAGTGGTGCACCTGCTCGACGCAGTGAGTGGCATTGGTCTGCTGACAGCCAGTGCCCTGAAAACGGCTGTGGGTACACCGGAGCGGTTTGCCAATGGCCGACAGCTAAGCGCCTGGCTGGGTATGACCCCGCGCGAACACAGCAGCGGCGAGCGCCGCCATTTGGGGCAGATCAGCCGGCAAGGCAATATCTATGTGAGAACTCTGCTGATCCACGGCGCCCGTTCCGCCCTGCTGGCCGCCCAGCGCTGCGCGGCCAGAACGCCAGAGATGATGACGGCACTACAGCGCTGGGCGACCAGCACGGCGGCGCGGATAGGCCAGAACAAGGCAGCAGTGGCTTTGGCAAACAAGCTGGTAAGGATTTGCTGGGCCGTGTGGTGCCATCAGCGGCGTTTCAGCGGCAATTGGCAAAGCATGCCGTCCGCCTGAAGGCGAGAGGGTGATCAAATAGTGGTTGTGGTGGAAAGCAGCACTGTCGGAACGGGCGAGTCCTGCAGCGGAACAAGGCCGATAACAATGCTGATCCTAGAGATCGCTTGAGCGCTGGGCCCCCGCTGCGCGAACTACAGAATGGCCAGAGCACTGAGCTCGCGAAAGGCCGGATATACGCATGCAACCGCACCGACGACAGGAGCAGGGAAAAAGCTTTGCCCACTACTTGTGGGGAGAGTCCATATACGCATTGTTACCGGCCAGCCGTTCTGGTTGGCCGGCTTCCTAATTCTCGTTCGATCAGTCTGCGTAGCGCTGTTGCAGCGCTTCGAGGTAGGCGATCACATCCGGCGCGCCGGCCAGCCGCAGGCCCTCACCCAGCGCATGGGCTTGCGGCGAGTCCTTGGGCAGCAGGAGGAACTCCGGGGCATCCGGATAGCGCAGCAGCGACAGGCGCGCGTAGGGCAGGCCATGGTCGAGCAGCAGGCTCATGAAGGCTGGCTCACTCCAGGCCTGCACCGGCATGGCGCTCATGTGATAGCGCCGGCGCAGTTCTGCCAGGCCGCTGGCACTGAGACGATAGCGAGTGAGTTCGGCCGGCAGGGTGACTTCCAGGCCGCGCAGGCGCGCATAGGCGATGGCGCAGGCGAATTCCTCGCCGTGCTGTTCGCCGGCCCAGAACAGGCGCTCGCCAAACCAGCTGGCCTGGCGCAGCTCCACTGCCTCGGCGGCGAGGAAGCGCGGCATGGCATGGTTGATGGTCTTGAGGAAATCCTTGTAGCTGATGATGCGCGCACAGCGCCCCAGCGGGCAGGCGGTCAGCTCCTCGAAACTGGTGAGGTTGCTGTCGAGGCTGGGGGGCGGGCTGCACAGGCCGTCGATGCGGCGCAGGTCGAAGTCGTCGAGGTGCTCGGTGTGTCGTTCCACCACCCCCATCAATACCCCACGTGCAGCGGCTTTATCCTCCTGTACGGGGCCGGAAAGGGCGTCGCGTGGCAGGTCCACGAGGCGATGCAGTGGGGGGCCGGCTTGCCACCAGATGCTGGGGACGGGCTCCGGCAGCACGCGGAATGGCAGACGCAGGCTACGGGCTCGTTCAAACACCATGCGCGGCACTCGGCCACCCAGCCCCAGGCGCTGGGCCAGGGCGGAAAGCCGCGAGGCGATGCTGGTAGGGGACTCGGACAGACTCATGAGCCGCAGGCTACTCCTGGTACTACTGTGCCAGTGTGGCAGAGCTGTCGCCGGGCTGCACTAACGTCATGCGGGCAGGCGCGGGCCGATAGCGCGCTGGCCTGTGGCAGAATGGTGCCAATCATTGTCGAGGGTGCCTCCATGCCCAGCCTGGTGCTGGATATCGCTTTGCCTGCGGAACGCTTTCTGGCTGTTTACCAGGGGCGCGCCAACCGGGTTCTGCTCTACAGTCGTGACGGCCGTAAGGTCAGCCTGCCGGCGCATCATCTGCGTCCTTTCCTGCGCCATGATGGCATTCATGGCGTGTTCGAGCTGGAATTCAGTGCGGCCGGCGAACTGCTCGACCTGCGTCAGCTGCAATAAGGGCCCGAACGGTACTCCTTATTACTCCCTTGCCTCGCCTGAGGCTAGTGTCGGCGGCTATAATCGCGTCCTGCTTCCCACTGAAACCCTTCTTCCGAGCCGATCCGCCCATGTACGACCTGGCCCGCGCGCTGCTGTTCCGTCTTGCCCCCGAAACTTCCCACGAATTGTCCATCGACCTGATCGGTGCTGGCGGTCGCATGGGCCTCAACGGCCTGCTGTGCAAGGCGCCGAGCCAGTTGCCGGTGACCGTGATGGGCCTGGATTTTCCCAACCCCGTGGGCCTGGCCGCCGGCCTGGACAAGAACGGCGATGCCATCGACGGCTTCGCCCAGCTCGGTTTCGGCTTTGTCGAGATCGGCACCGTGACCCCGCGTCCGCAGCCTGGCAATCCCAAGCCGCGCCTGTTCCGCCTGCCGGAAGCGACCGCCATCATCAACCGTATGGGCTTCAACAACCTGGGCGTCGATCACTTGCTGGCCCGGGTCACCGCGGCCAAGTACAAGGGCGTGCTGGGCATCAATATCGGCAAGAACTTCGATACCCCGGTCGAGCGCGCGGTGGATGACTACCTGATCGGCCTGGACAAGGTCTACGCCCACGCCAGCTATGTCACCGTCAATGTCAGCTCGCCGAATACCCCCGGTCTGCGCAGCTTGCAGTTCGGCGACCAGCTCAAGCAGCTGCTCGAAGCCCTGCGCCAGCGCCAGGAAGACCTGGCCGTGGAGCATGGCAAGCGCGTGCCGCTGGCGATCAAGATCGCCCCCGACATGAGCGATGAGGAAACCGTGCAGGTGGCCCAGGCGCTGGTCGAGACCGGCATGGATGCGGTGATCGCCACCAACACCACCCTCGGCCGCGAGGGCGTGGAGAATCTGCCATTCGGTAACGAGGCCGGCGGTCTGTCCGGCGCGCCGGTGCGCGACAAGAGCACCCATACCGTGCGTGTGCTGGCCGGGGAACTCAGGGGCCGCCTGCCGATTATCGCCGTGGGCGGCATCACTGAGGGTGCGCATGCGGCCGAGAAGATCGCCGCCGGCGCCAGCCTGGTGCAGATCTATTCCGGGTTCATCTACAAGGGGCCGGCGCTGATCCGCGAGGCGGTGGATGCGATCGCTGCGCTGCCGAGATCCTGAAGGGGCTTTTTACCGGCATTAAAAAGGGCCCCTGAGGGGCCCTTGGGCTCTCGCCCGCCGTCCGGATGGGACGGTCTGGTGAAGTCGGGGTGATCCTGTTTCAGCCGACGGCGTGAAGTTCGTTGAGTCTGTGGATGCCGGCGGTGCCGGTCAGTCCGTCCCAATTGTCACCACGGCCCTCGCGCCAGCCATTGATCCAGGCTTGACGGGTGGTGGGGTGGGTGAAAGGACACATATCGCGGGATTTACCATGAATGCCGTGCTGATAGCCGCGCAAGAAAGCTCGTTCCAACGGATCACGCTTAAGTCTTCTCATCGGGTGTTGCCCTCACTGTTGACTGTTATGTCCCGTTGGCCCCTTGGTGGGACCGGGCAGAAAATGCTCTGCCTGTGGGGCCCGCTGCCGGCGTGGCGGGCCACCTGCCAGCAGCGTTGCGCTACCGGCCTGAGTTGATTTCTATCCAATGCGTTCCACCCTGTGAATGATCGTTTTGTCATAAGGGCGTAACCTGAGTGGGTAGAGAGCCATAAGGTGCAGCCGCTTTTGGCCAGCACCGATAGCCCCGGCCCGCGCCGTTGTTGAGCCGAGGCGCTGTTGGCAGGCGTTTTGCCATTGCGAACTGCTCTCGTCTGCGAGTGTTGTTTATTCCGACGAAGGGTCGTGCCGCGACCTTGCGTCACACTATGGTGGCCGGGTGGCCACCCGATTACTGGATGCCTCATGTCTGACCGCTACGAACTGATCCTGACTTGCCCCAAGAGCCTGGAAAGCCTGCTGCTCGAAGAAGCCAGCGGCCTGGGGCTGGAGGAGGCCCGCGAGCAGACTGCTGCCGTGCGGGGCTTCGCGCCCATCGAGGTGGGCTATCGCCTGTGCCTCTGGTCGCGCCTGGCTAACCGCGTACTGCTGGTGCTACGCCGTTTCCCGGTGAGCAACGCCGAAGAGCTCTACCTGGGTGTGCTGGCGGTGGATTGGGCCGAGCACCTCGACCCGGCCGGCACCCTGGCCGTGGAGTTCAGCGGCCACGGTGCGGGCATCGACAACACGCACTTCGGCGCCCTGAAGGTCAAGGACGCCATCGTCGATAAGCTGCGCACGGCGGAGGGCATCCGCCCGTCGATCGACAAGGTCGACCCGCACCTGCGTGTGCACCTGCGCCTGGATCGCGGCGAGGCGGTGCTGTCGCTAGATCTATCCGGGCACAGCCTGCACCAGCGCGGCTATCGCCTGCAGCAGGGCGCCGCGCCACTCAAGGAGAACCTGGCCGCCGCCATCCTGATCCGCGCCGGCTGGCCGCGCATTGCCGCGGCGGGCGGCGCGCTAGCCGACCCGATGTGCGGGGTCGGGACCTTCCTGGTCGAGGCAGCGATGATGGCCGCCGACCTGGCGCCCAACCTCAAGCGCGAGCGCTGGGGTTTCTCCAACTGGCTGGGCCATGTGCCGGCGATCTGGAAGAAACTGCATGCCGAGGCCGAACAGCGGGCCGCCGCCGGCCTGGCCAAGCCGCCGCTGTGGATTCGCGGCTATGAAGCCGATCCGCGCCTGATAACGCCGGCGCGCAACAACATCGAGCGCGCCGGGCTGGGCGAGTGGGTCAAGCTGTATCAGGGCGAGCTGGCCACCTTCGAGCCGCGCCCGGACAAGAACCAGACCGGCCTGATCGTCTGCAACCCGCCCTACGGTGAGCGTCTGGGCGACGAGGCGAGCCTGCTCTATCTCTACCAGAACCTCGGCGAGCGCCTGCGCCAGAGCTGCCTGAACTGGGAGGCGGCGGTGTTCACCGGCGCACCGGAGCTGGGCAAGCGCATGGGCCTGCGCAGCCACAAGCAGTACGCGTTCTGGAACGGCGCGCTGCCGTGCAAGCTGCTGCTGTTCAAGGTGCTGCCCGAGCAGTTCGTCACCGGCGAACGCGGTGAGCGGCGCCAGGGCGAGGAGGGCGTCGCCCCGGTGGCCAGCGAGCCGGCGCGGTTGTCCGAGGGCGGACAGATGTTCGCCAACCGCCTGCAGAAAAACCTCAAGACCCTCGGCAAGTGGGCGAAGAAGGCCGGTATCGAGTGCTACCGCCTGTATGACGCCGACATGCCCGAGTACGCCCTGGCCGTGGACCTTTACCGCGACTGGGTGCATGTGCAGGAATACGCACCGCCACGCTCCATCGACCCGGACAAGGCCCAGGCGCGCCTGCTCGACGCGCTGGCGGCGATCCCGGTGGCGCTGGGCATCTCGCCCGACAAAGTGGTGATCAAGCGCCGTGAACGGCAGAGCGGCACCAAGCAGTACGAGCGTCAGGCCAGTCAGGGCCAGTTCATGGAAGTCAGTGAGGGTGGTGTGCGCCTGCTGGTCAACCTTACCGACTACCTGGATACCGGCCTGTTCCTCGATCATCGCCCGCTGCGCCTGCGCATCCAGCAGGAAGCGGCCGGCAAGCGCTTCCTCAACCTGTTCTGCTACACCGCCACGGCCACCGTGCATGCGGCCAAGGGCGGTGCGCGCAGCACCACCAGCGTCGACCTGTCGAAGACCTACCTGGACTGGGCGCGGCGCAACCTGTCGCTCAACGGCTTCTCCGACAAGCAGCGCCTGGAGCAGGGCGACGTGATGGCCTGGCTGGAAGCCGATCGCGGCGAGTACGACCTGATCTTCATCGATCCGCCGACCTTCTCCAACTCCAAACGCATGGAAGGGGTGTTCGACGTGCAGCGCGATCATGTGCACCTGCTCGACCTGGCCATGGCCCGTCTGGGCAAGGGCGGGGTGCTGTACTTCTCCAATAACTTCCGCAAGTTCCAGCTCGATCCGGGCCTGGCCGAGCGCTATGCGCTGGAGGAGATCAGCGCGGCCACCATCGACACCGATTTTGCCCGCAATACCCGTATTCATCGGGCCTGGCGGCTGACGGCGCGCTAGCAGGCTGGCAAAATGACAGTGTTCGGAGCGCGTTGAGGCTCCCCACGAGTTTGATCGCATGGCGGTATTGCGCAGTTTCCTGCTTCGCGAGACATTCCCGGCTGCTCTGATGGCCGGCGCTGCAGGCCTGATTGGGTTCCTGCTGACGCTCGGCCTGGGTGCGCTGGTCGATCATTTTTATCGGCATCAGCTCGAGCAACGCTTCGCCATCGCGGCGGGCGAGCGAGCCGACGCCATGCAAGCCGGCTTCAGGGCGCACGCCGCCGATCTGGATGGGGTTCGGCGTTTCTTCGTGAATGCGGACAACGTCACGCAGGCCGAGTTTGCCGGCTATGTGCAAGGGCTTGCCCAGCCGGCGCTGTTTTATGCCTGGGTACCGCGCGTTGAACACGCCCAACGGCAGCGCTTCGAAAATGCAGTTCGTGCTGACAGCCTTCCGGGGTTCACGATCCATGATCGCGGGGCAGATGGCTCGCCAGTACCTGCCGCGCTACGTGACGAGTACTACCCGCTGCTGTTCCTGAGCTCGCAGCTGGCCCGTGAACCGCAGTTCCTGGGCCTGGACATGTCCGGTTTGCCGGGGCGGCTCGAGACGCTGAAGCGTGCGGCACGCAGCGGCGAGGTTGCGACATCCGGAAGGCTTGTTTTTGTTTCGCAGCAGGCCCAAGCGACGGCCCGCGATGGCGGAGTCATCCTGGCTGCCCCGGTCGTTGACCCGGGCGCCCCTGAAACCGGGCGTGTGCGCGGGTTTGTGATTGCGGCCTTTAGCCTGCAGCAGTTGCTGCACGAGCACGAAAGCATCGAGGCGGCGCTCAATTTGAGTATTGAGCTGGAGGACCTCAGTAATCTGGGGGGCGAGAAGCTCCGCTACAGCGCTGGTAGCGCGAGCGACAGCGCTCTGCAGTTGCGGCGTGAACTCCTGCTAGGCGATCGGCGCTACGGGCTGCACATTCGTCCGACCCAGGCATTTCTGCAGGCCAACAGTTCTCCGATTGTCGCCATTGTGCTGGCTGCGGGCACTCTGCTCAGCCTCATGCTGGCTGCTCTGCTATTCAGTCTGGCCAGCCAGCACCTGCGAACGAGAGCGCTGGTGCTGGAGAAGACAGCCGACCTGCGGCAGCGTGAAGCCGAGCTGGCGGCGGTGAACAGCCGCCTGCGCGGTGTACTGGACGCTGCTACTCAGGTGGCGATCATCGCCACCGACCTGCGGGGAACTATTCAAACGTTCAACGTCGGCGCCGAACGCATGCTCGGTTACCGTGCGGCCGAACTGGTAGGGCGGCATACCCCCGAACTGATGCATCTACCGGAGGAAATTGCCCAGACCGGTCGGGAGCTGAGTCTGCGTCTGGGGCGCAAAGTTGAAGGTTTCGAGGTCTTCATTGCGGAGGCTGGCCTGGCACAGGGGCATGTCGAGCGAGAATGGACCTACATTCGTCGCGATGGCAGCCGGCTGCCGGTCAATCTCATGGTGACGGGGGTATGGGATGCCCATGACGAACTGGTCGGGTACCTGGGGGTTGCCATCGACATCACCGCCAGCCGACAGAACCGCCTGGCGCTGGAGGCACGCGACCGCTTGCTGGAAAAGCTGACGGCGAATGTGCCGGGAGCGATCTATCAGTATCAGCTACGTGCCGATGGTTCCTCCTGTTTCCCCTATACCAGTGCCGGTATTCGTACCATCTACGAAGTGGAACCCGAGCTTGTTCGGCAGGATGCGCAGGTTGTTTTCTCGCGCATCCATCCGGATGATCTGGAGTCGCTGCGCCGCAGCATCCTGCAGTCGGCCGAACTGCTGCAGCCCTGGCGTGCCGATTACCGGGTGCTCTTGCCGCGTCAGGGGTTGCGCTGGCTGCGCGGCGAGGCCTCACCGGAGCCGCTGGAGGATGGCAGTGTGCTCTGGCACGGCTATCTCACCGATATCACCGGGCCCAAGCTGGTCGAGCAGGAGTTGCGGGTACTCTCCATCACCGATGCCCTGACGGGCGCCTACAATCGGCGCTATTTTCAGGAGCGCCTGGATGCCGAGATTTCCCGTGCTCGGCGAACCTCCGGGGAGGGGCCTGCCGTGGTGATGCTGGATATCGACCATTTCAAACTGGTCAACGATCGTTACGGCCACGATGTCGGCGACGTCGTGCTGAAACGGGTCTGCGAGCGCGTGCGTCAGCGTTTGCGCACCATGGACGTGCTCTGTCGTCTGGGCGGCGAGGAGTTCATCGTGCTGGCACCTGGGGTGCGCGCCGAGCAGGCCGCCGTGTTGGCCGAGGCGTTGTGGCAGATCCTGCGCGATGAGCCGATTGAGGGAGCCGGCGTGATTACTGCGAGCTTCGGCGTCACGGAGTGGCGTGCCGGAGAGAGTGCGGCGGCGATGCTGACCCGTGTCGATGCGGCGGTATACCAGGCCAAGCAGGAAGGGCGCGACCGGGTCGTGATCGCGCCCTGAGCGAAGGTCAGCGGCGGTAGATGTCCAGCAGTACCTGATCGAGGATCGCCGAGGCGCCCCAAGGGCGCTGGTCGTTGAGGATCGCCACCACTACCCAGTTCTGCCCCTTTGCCGTACGAGTGAAGCCGGCGATGGCGCGCACATTGTTCAGGGTGCCGGTCTTGATATGGGCCTGGCCCTCCATGCCGGTGCGTTTGAGACGCTTGCGCATGGTGCCGTCCATCCCTACCAGCGGCATCGAGGCAATGAATTCCGCCGCGTATGGGCTGTGCCAGGCGGCTTGCAGCATGCCGGCCAGTTCGCGGGCGCTGACCCGCTCGGCGCGTGACAGGCCGGAGCCATTCTCGATCACCAGGTGCGGTGCGGTGATGCCCTTTTTCGCCAGCCAGCCGCGGATCACCCGCTGCGCGGCCTTGGCGTCGTCGGCATCGGCGCGGTCGCGGAAGCTCTGCCCCAGGCTGAGGAACAGCTGCTGAGCCATGGTGTTGTTGCTGTACTTGTTGATGTCGCGAATGACCTCGGTGAGGTCCGGCGAGAAGGTGCGTGCCAGCAGCTGGGCCTTCTTCGGCACGTCGCCGACGCGGTCCTTGCCGAGGATGCTGCCGCCCAGTTCCTGCCAGATGGCCCGGACGGCGCCGGCGGCATAGCCGGGGTGGTCGAGCAGGGCCAGGTAGGTCTGCGCGCTGCAGCCTTCGGCCAGCTTGCCGGTCACCACCAGGGTGGTGCCGTCGTACTGGGTGACCGGGTTGTAGCGCACATCCGGCCAGGCCGGGCATTTGCCGCCGCCGAGGGCCTTGACCTTGTTGTCGATGCGCACGTTGGTCAGGGGCGGCTCCATCATCACGCTGACCTTGCCGCCGGAGGTGCGTGCCACCATGCGCACGGCCTTGAGGTTGACCAGTAGCGAATCAGGGCCGACCAGGAACGGCTTGTTGGGGTCGCCGCCGTCGTCGTTGAAGCTCGGCAGGCTGGGGTGATGGAAATGGCTGCGGTCCAGTACCAGGTCGCCGGTGACGCGCTGCACGCCGTTGGCGCGCAGATCGCGCATCATCAACCAGAGCTTTTCCATGTTCAGCTTGGGGTCGCCGCCACCCTTGAGGTAGAGGTTGCCGTTGAGCACGCCATCCTTCAGCGGGCCGTCGCCATAGAACTCGGTGCGCCACTGGTGGGTGGGGCCGAGTAGTTCGAGGGCGGCGTAGGTGGTGACCAGCTTCATGGTCGAGGCGGGATTCACCGATACATCGGCGTTGTAGATGATGCCGTTACCCGCACCGTCCAGCGGCAGGGCGACCACCGACAGGCTGTTGGCAGAAATCTTGTTGGCCTTGAGTGACTGCTGCACCTTGGCCGGTAGCACGTTGCTGACCTGGGCGGCAGAGAGGGGAAGGGCGACGGGAAGCAGCAGTGAAGCGACGACGAAGTTGCGGAGCGTTCTGATCATTGGCACGGGCCCAGGCAGAATAAAGGGCAAAAAGAAGGTGCAGCGGTACTGAATTTGCCGCGCATTATGCCCCATGCATCTTTTTCTGGGGGCTTGGGCGGCATCCGCAGCGGGTTTTTTCTGAACGGACGGGCGGCTGGGGCAGCAACCTGCTAGAGTGCCGCCCGTTGCAATCAATGAGTATCTAGGAGTGTTTATGGCTACCAACCGTTCCCGCCGCCTGCGCAAGAAACTGTGCGTTGACGAATTCCAGGAACTGGGCTGCGAGCTGACCCTCAGCTTCCACGAAGGCCTGAGCGAAGAAGGCGCCGACAAGTTCGTCGACGAGTTCCTGCTCGAAGGCATCGATGGTAACGGCCTGGGCTATGTCGGTGGCGACGACTACGGCTTCGTCTGCCTGGCCAAGCGTGGCTCGGTCAGCGAGGAGCAGCGTGCTGCCCTGGAAGCCTGGCTGAAAGGTCGCAAGGAGCTGAGCGGCTTCACCCTCAGCCCGCTGATGGACGTGTGGTACCCGGAGAATCCGGTCAGCCCGAAGGCCTGAGCCTCTCGTGCTGGATGAGAAAGCCCGGCCTTGGCCGGGCTTTTTTGTGGGTGGAATTCAGGCCAGGCCGGCCTTGGCCAGGATGGCGGCCTGGTCCACCGCGTCGATCTGTTCTGGGCGCAGGTAACGCTCGGCATAGGCCTGCGGGATGCCCGTGCAGAGGAACAGGCTGAACAGCTGCGGGTCGACATGGGCGCCACGGCACATGCCCGCCATGATGCCGAGTGCTTCGCTGAGGGTCTTGCCCTTCTTGTACGGCCGGTCCACGGCGGTCAGCGCCTCGAAGATGTCGGCGATGGCCATCACCCGCGCCGGCAGGCTCATCTCCTCGCGGGTCAGGCGTTTCGGGTAGCCGCTGCCATCCATCTTCTCGTGGTGCCCGCCGGCTATTTCCGCGACGTTCGCCAGGTGCTTGGGGAACGGCAGGTGGTCGAGCATGCGGATGGTCTGCACGATGTGGTTGTTGATGATGTAGCGCTCTTCGGCGGTCAGGGTGCCGCGGGCGATGCCCAGGTTATACAGCTCGCCGCGGTTGTGCTTGTAGGTTGGTACGTCGAGCTTGAAGCCCCAGGGGTTGTCGGGCGCAATCAACTCGCTGTCCGGACGCTCGAACAGGTGCTCCGGCTTGTCAGCCAGCAGGGGCTCCTGCACTGGCAGTTCGGGCGCTGGCGTTCTGGCCTGGCGCTGGTTCTCTTCCCAGGAAACGCCGATGCGATCATCCAGGGTGCGCGTCCAGGTGCGCGCGGCGATCTGCCGGAGGCGCTCCAGGTCGGCATCGGCCATGGCTTCGCCGCCCAGGTTGCAGCGTGCAACGAAGGCGAACTCGTCATCCAGGGCGGCCAGCGTTGCCTCGCGCAACTCGCCGAGGGCGGTTGCGTCGCCGCCTCTGGCGATGCCTTCCCAGTAGGTGACCCAGGCGTCGCGCTTGAGCAGCTCGAAACGCATGCGCACTTCGTGGATGCGGTCGTAGATGGTTTCCAGCTTGGTCGCCTTGTCCACCACGTACTCCGGCGTAGTGACCTTGCCACAGTCATGCAGCCAGGCGGCGATATGCAGGGCTTCCCATTCCTCGTCGCTGGGCTGGTAGGTCTTGAAGGGCTCGGCGTCACTGGCGGCGGCGGCCTGGGCCAGCATCAGGGTCAGGTCTGGCACCCGCTGGCAGTGGCCGCCGGTGTAGGGACTCTTGGCGTCGATGGCGCCGGCGATCAGCTGGATGAAGGCATCCAGCAGCTTCTTCTGCTGCTCCAGCAGGCGCTGGCTTTCGATGCACAGCGCGGCGACGCCGGATACCGCCTCGACATAGGCGATCCGCTGTGGGCGCAGCATCGCAGGCTCCGCTTCCTCGCCGCTATCGCGGTGTAGCAGCAGGAGCACGCCCAGTGTTTCGCCCTGGCGATTATGCAGTCCGGTACCGACCAGATGGATACGTGGGCTGTCCAGGGCACGCAGCAGGCTCTGAAAACCCTCCGCCTGGTCGAATCCTATGGAGGCCACTGCGGTGTTGCCGCCTTCAGCTGGCTGGAGCACCCACTGTGGAATCGTGCTTGTGCCCGGTATGAGGGTCGGGATGCGATGCTCCTCGAGGCTGTGCTGTTCTCCGTCGATGAACAGCCCGTGTGGCTCCAGCGCACTGCTTGCGTCATTGCGCAAATAAAGCAGGCCGGCGCTGGCCTCGCTCAGGCCCACTGTCTCCTTGAGTACTCGCCTGAGCAGCGCGTCGAAGCGGGTCTCGGCGGACAGGCTCGCCGTAATGTCGAGAAAGCTGGAGATGGTGTCCCTCATCTTGCCCATGGCCACGGCGAGCTGGTCGATCTCCAGTACCGGCGAGCGCGCGCTAACGGGATAGGTGAAGTTGAAGCTGCGGATTGCCTCCGCCTCGTCAACCAGGGCGCGCAACGGCTTGACCAACAGTCGCGACATCAACCAGCCCAGGGGAATGCACAGCAACAGAATGACGATGGTCAGTATTGCCCCCTGCCAGCGAATACGATGCGCTTCGGCCAGTAACTCCTCCTCGGGAGCCAGCAGGGCCAGGCGCAGCCCATTGGGGCCACCTTCGGCGAGTTGGCTGTAGGACACTTGCCAACGCTTGCCGGCGAGTTTCATGGCGCCCTGGCGGTCCTTGCCCAGGCCTCTCTCGAACAACTCTCCCAGGGCCGGACTGAGGTGCTCGACCTTTGCTAGGTGGGTGGTGCCGTTATTCACCACCAGCTTGCTGGTGTCCGGGTAGGCCACAGCGGCACCATCTGGGCGATACAGCACCACTTCGGTGGAGGCCGTGACCTTGTGCCTGCTCAGCGTCGCGGACAGGTCGGCCAGTGTCAGGTCGGCCCCGAGCACCGTATTGCCGCTGCTGACACGCGCCAGTGTGGTGCCCACATCGCCAGTGGAAAAGAACACATAGGGCTCGGTGGTAATCAGCTCGCCCTGTTTCAGCGCGCTCTGATACCAGGGCCGGGTGCGCGGGTCGTACTTCTCGCTGAGATTCTGTCGGCGGCTGATCCAGTTGAGCTTGGCATCGAAGTACTGGGATTCGGATATCGGTCTGGCCTGGCCTGTACGGTCAATGGTCCAGACTTGATAGGCGGCCTCGCGCGGTGCATCGAATATCTGCTTGAGACGATCATTGCGCAGCGGTCGGACCATGAAGAAGTCGCCATCCTCGTAGCCAAGGTAGAGTGAACCCAGTTTCGGATTGTCGCTCAGCGCCTGGGCAAACATTGGCAGCAGGCTCATGCGCTGGTAGCTGTCGGCTGCCAGGTTGCGTTCGTTGAGGGTCAGCAGAGCCAGCAGGTGGCGAATGGGCTGGTAGGTATGCTGCAGGTCGGCTTCCACTTCCCCGCGGATCTGGGTGAACAGCTGATGACTGCTGGAGAGTATGACCTTGGTGGTCTGGTAGTAATTGAACAGGCCGAGCGCGGCGCCACTACCGAGCAGCAGCAGGGTGAAGAGGACGCTGATATGCACGTGGAGCGGAAAGCGACGTTCTTTGGCGTGACCTTTGTCCGGCATCGCCTCACTCCTTTGACAAGATACGGGGTCAAGCGAGAAGCATAGTCGTTTCGTCAGGGATGTCGTGGGTGCTCGGCGTTGTGCAGTCGCTGCTCGAGGCCGTGCACAAGCAGTGCTATCAGCAGTGCAATAAAGACGCCGATCAGACTGTTGAGCAGGCGGAGTTGGGGCTGTTGCCAGTCCATGGCCAGGCTTTCAGCCAGCAGTACAAAGCTGATACCTACCTGCACCATGAAGAGTCCGTAGTGCTGGGCCTGAAGGGCTCGGCTGATGATGATCAGCGGCAGTATCGTGGCAACCATCGCGGCGGGACTTTGCAGGCTGTAGCCGAGAGAGATCAGGGCGAGGGCAACAGCCAGGCTGATCATGCTGGCCTGCACGGCACGCGCCAGGCTGCCTCGATTCTCCAGCTGCAAGGTCGCGATGAGTGCCAGTGTGAGCCAGTAGCCACGTGGCAGACCGGCCAGCTGGACGATCAGGCCGGCACTGGCGCAGCCCAGGGTGCAACCCAGCGCATGCAGGCGCCAGCGCTGCTCCGGTAGGCGCCTGGCATAGCGTCGCAGTACCTTGAATACCGCCACCAGACGGGGCATGTAAGGCCACATGCGCAGGCCATGCAGGCCGCGCAGGCCGAAGGCGAGCAGGGCCACCCAGAGACCGCCGAGGATGAATAGCGCCGCTACCGCATCGGGGTTGTGCAGTCCGCTGATGCCGAACTGGCCCTGACCGAGGCACAGGCAGACGATCAAGCCGAGACCGAGTTTCCCGGCCTCGGTGCCGAAGCGCTGCAACCAGGCCAGGAGAAAGCCGTAGGCGGCGAACAGCAGGAGGCTGAGCACTGCATCGCTCGCCGCCCAGAACCCCAGCCCCGCACTGCAGGCACCGAACAGCGTGAGCAACAGCAGCCGCAGCATGCCGAAACGATGCAGTGGGTTGGACTGCGCAGCCAGAAAGGCACCGACCGAAGCCCAGAGAAACCCCGGATGGCCGCTGAACAGGCCGAGTACCAGCGGCAGGGCACAACCCAGGCCGGCGATCACCGCCGGCCCCCAGGCCGGAGGGCCGGGGTGCCAGCCGAATACCTGCTTGAGCATGCCCTTCATGGTTTTACACCGGGCTGGAGCGCCCGGTCATCTCCCGGGCCATTTCGGTAGCGTAGCTGTCGGTCATGCCGGCGATGAAGTCGACCATGCGCAGGAACGACTGGTACAGCGGCCAGCCCGGCTCCGGTGCATAGTGTGCCAGCAGATCAAGGATGCGCCGGTTCTTGAATGACAGGCCGTTGCCACGGTGGTGTTCCAGCGCTGCACCGCAGAACGCGTTGAGCAGGATCTCCAGGGTGGTGTAGGCGCCGATCTCGTGCAGGGTCTTGCGCTTGTCCTGGAAGATCTTCTCCCGTGCCATGGCCTTGGCGCGCAGCACGCAGCGTTTGGCTGGGCCATGCATGTGTTCCACCAGATCGCCCTCCAGGCTGCCGAGCAGCAGCGCCGGCTGCTGCTCGACGAAGGCGCGCGCGGCGGCGTTGGTCAGATGCTCGATGGCTTTGCCGCGCAGGATTGCCAGCTTGCGCCGCCGCGAGTCGCCGGGGCCGAGCTGGCGGTAGGTTTGCGGCAGGTCATCACCGACCAGGTCGAACAGCAGGGCCTCGACCTCGGCATAGTCGAGCAGCTCCATTTCCACGCCGTCTTCCAGGTCGATCAGGGCGTAGCAGATGTCGTCCGCGGCCTCCATCAGGTACACCAGCGGGTGGCGTGCCCAGCGCTGCTCGCCGAGCTTGGGCAGGCCGAGCTTGGCGGCGATCTGTTCCAGGCGCGGCAGCTCGTTCTGGTAGCAGCCGAACTTGTGCTTCTTGTAGCCGAGTGCCTCGGCGTGGTGAGCGGTCCAGGGGTACTTCAGGTAGCTGCCGAGCGTGGCATAGGTCAGGCGCATGCCGCCGTCGAACTGGTGATACTCCAGCTGGGTCAACACACGAAAGCCCTGGGCGTTGCCTTCGAAGCTGAGAAAGTCGCCGCGCTCGGCCTCGCTCATATCGTCCAGCCAGCCACGTCCGGCAGCCTGGCGGAACCAGTGGCGGATGGCGTCCTCGCCGGAGTGGCCGAATGGCGGGTTACCAATATCGTGCGCCAGGCAGGCCGACTGTACGATCACCCCCAGATCGCTGGGGGCGCACCAGTCCGGAAGCGCCTCGCGCAGCATTTCGCCGACCCGCATGCCCAGCGATCGGCCGACACAGCCAACCTCGAGTGAATGCGTCAGGCGGGTATGGATGTGATCGTTACTGGAAACAGGGTGGACCTGCGTTTTGCGGCCCAGGCGGCGAAACGCGCCAGAGAAGATGATGCGGTCGTGGTCTTTGTGAAAGGGGCTGCGGCCCAGCTCATCGGAGCTGTAAACGGGTTTGCCGAGGCGTTCGCGGGTGAGCAGGGTTTGCCAATCCAAGGCGGTACTCGTCTTCTGCGGATAACTGCGTCCTAGCTTCTGCGTTCACTGCGGTGCCTGCAAGTGTCGTGCACTGCCAACCGTTGCCCGCTGGGCAGGTGACCGGCGGCCAGTGTCTGCCACGGCGACGGGGTGATATCGTCATGCCATCGCGTACCGACCATAACAACAAGAGAAGCCGAACGTGATGTCCGAAGCTGGCCTACCCAGAGACCCGCAGCAACAGCTCCGTCTTCGCCGTTTCTTGATGAGCGTGGCCATGTATGTGCTGGCCTGCGTGCCGCAGGGCGTGTCGCTGTACAACGGCATCTCGCCCGCCTGGGTCATGGGCACCTGGCTGGTGATCGCGGTGCTGACCAACCTGGGCTTCTTCCTGCTGTTCCACACAGGTCTCAACCTGCGTCTGCGCGATCCGAGCATGACCATGGCGCAGATGGTGGCGGCCATCGCCATGGTGCTGTTCACCCAGACCTACGCCGGCGAGGCCCGCGGCGCCCACCTGGTGGTGCTGCTGATCATCATGGTGTTCGGCTGCTTCCGCCTGCATACCCGCCAGCTGCTCGCCCTGAGCCTGCTGACCATAGTTGCCTACGGCCTGACCCTGCCGCTGATCCAGCGCATCGATGGCGAACGTTTCAACCTAGCGGTGGAGATGGTGCTCTGGTGCAGCTTCTCGGCTTTCCTGCCATTCATCTCGGTTCTCGGCGGCAATATCAGCGACCTGCGCAAGAAGCTCGTGTCCAGCAACGCCCAGCTCCAGGCAGTGCTGCAGCAGGTCACCGAGTTGGCAACCCATGATGAACTGACGGGGGTCTACAACCGACGCTACCTGCTGGAGATGCTGACGCACGAAAAGAACCGCACCGACCGCGGTGGCGCCAGCTTCTGCGTGTGCATCCTGGACCTCGACTACTTCAAACGGATCAACGATACCTACGGACACACAGTCGGCGACGAGGTGCTCAAGACTTTTGCCCAGACCGTGCAGCCACTGCTGCGCAGCACCGATTTCCTGGCGCGTTATGGTGGTGAGGAGTTTCTCCTTTTCCTGCCACAGACCTCGTTAGAGATGGCCCAGCATTGCATCAAGCGAATTCAGGATGCCCTGGCCGAGGTGTGCCTGGCCGGGCTGCCGGAAGAAGCCAGAATTACGGCCTCCATCGGCGTGGCGCAGTATTACCTGCAAGAGACGGTGGGTGGGCTGATCGAACGGGCCGACAAAGCCCTCTACCGCGCCAAGCAGAATGGCCGCAACCGCATGGAGCTGGCGCCGTTTTCTCGGCCGATTCTGACCTGAGTTGGCAGTGTTACTACATGAAGTTCGGTCAATATATTTTATGGTCGATCTTTTCGGTATTCTTATGAGCTTCTGGGGGCGTGTTGATCCGATCGTCAGCGATGACTATTCCTAATATTTTTGGGTGTATTTAAGAAGATTGATATGTCGCGTGATGGTGTTGCATCTTGTGGTGGAATGGTGCGGTCGGGTTGCTATCGCCCGTAGATAGAAGGGCTGCGGGCAGTAGCTGTTGTAAGCGTCATTGCCCATCATTTTAGTAAGGAGTTGCTGCCCGGCGGCTATCTGGGGGTTGATGTATTCTTTGTCATCTCTGGTTATGTTATTGATTTGTCTTTGGCAAAACGGTCGGCTACAAGTTTTTCTCAGTTGCTGTTGGATTTCTTTGCGCGAAGAGCAAAGAGGCTTTTGCCGGCGCTGGCGCTCTGTGTGCTTGTGGGTTCGATCCTGATCTGTCTGGTGAATCCTGATCCGCATGCTTCGCTAAGGACCGGTATAGCCTCTCTGTTTGGTCTTTCCAATCTATATTTATTCAGGTTGGCGATGGATTATTTTTCTCCATCGGCCGAGGTGAATGTGTTCACTCATACTTGGTCTCTGGGGGTGGAGGAGCAATTTTATCTGTTATTTCCTTTTTTGATCTGGTTTAGTGGGGTTGGTCGTGTTGCGTTGGGTCGCAGAAGACTGATTTGGTTGATGGGTGGTGCGGCTATACTTTCTTATATGTTGTTTGTGTGGCTGGCTCGTGCTCATCCCGTTGCGGGCTATTTCCTGATGCCGGCGCGATTCTGGGAGTTGGCAGTCGGTTGTCTGCTGTATTTCATTATGCAAATACGCATGTTTGCTGACGTTGCTGCGCGATTTGCAAGTCTGAGCACAGTTCTTTTTGCGTCGCTGATCGCCTTGATGTTTATTCCGCAGGATTTTTTTGTATTGGCTGTTACTGGTGCGGTAATTCTGACCGCCCTGTTGATTGCTACCTTGCGTCAGGGCGCTGGAGCATACTGTTTGATGGCTCACCCCTGGGCTATTTACCTGGGCAGCATTTCATACTCACTCTATCTCTGGCATTGGGTTGTGTTGAGTCTGAGTCGATGGACTATCGGCGTGTCGTGGTGGACGGCCCCATTCCAGGTAGTAGCCATGCTGGCTTTCGCTGCGGCTTCCTACAAGTTCCTGGAAAATCCGATACGTCATGCGCCTTGGTTGCGTCGGTCCGGGCCTACTATTTTAGCAGGATTAGTTGCTGCGATAGTTGTTGCAGGCATGTGCCTGGTTATTTCGATCTTCTCAGCGCGCTTGTTGCTGCTTGATCCGGAACGCGTAAAAGTACCTCCTGCCTTTTTCCCCCTCAAGGTTTCAGGTTTGCCATTCAATCCGACCTGTGTTGTGGATAGAAAACGGCATGCAGGGCCGGATATATTTGAGCTTTGTACCCAGCCACCGGTAACACCTGCCAAACAGTCAATCTGGGTGCTTGGTGATAGCCATGCCGGGCATCTGCAGGGATTGCTTTATACCCTGCATGAAAAGTTTGGAGTCGGTATTCACTTGGTGGAAACTCCGGGTGTGGCCTTTCCGTTTGTCCGTGGACAGGATTTTATGCCACGGCAGCTCCTGTTCGAAAGGGTCCTACAGAATTTGCGCGAGAACGATGTGGTTGTGGTGTCGCGGCTTTTTATTAATCGCAACAACTTTCAGCCGGTTGGCGATCTGGAAGTTTGGATTGATGATGTACGAGCGCTTGCTCAGATGTTATCCAAGCGCAATGTTTCTCTTGTGGTTGTGGGGCCGCCGCCAATCTTTGAATTCAAGGATGTCAATATCTGTTTTAGCCTGTTGTGGGGCGAGTCTTCATGCAAGATCTCGCGTAATAGGTTAGAAGCCAGCATCGGCACGGTTTATGTCGCCTTACAGCAGAGGGCCGCGGTCCAGAGTAACCTCCATATTTTTAACTCTTTTGATGTGCTTTGCCCCGCAGCAGGGCGGAGTTGTTCGCCTTTCTTTAATGGAGGGCTGCTTTTCCGCGACAAGGATCATTTGAATACAGCGGGTGCTGTGTTTCTTACCGAACCCTTTGTTGGCTTCCTGCGCGATAAGCGGCTACTGCAAGATGATCTAGAGTCCGGCGGCGTCGATGTCCAGCAGTAGCAGACGCCGGCCGTTATCGATGAACTGGCCGGCGGTCAGGCAGTACTGGTTGGTGGTGGCGTCCCGGTAGGTGGTGGACAGGGTGAGCCGGCGCTCCTCCCAGCCCTCGGCCAGCAGTTGATAGAAGTAGGGCCGCCAGGACCAGTTGTGACCCCTGTAACGTGCATCCTCCTGCCAGCGTTCACCGTTCCAATGGAGGTTGGGGCCGAGTTGAGTGCCGTGCCTATCGCACTGGTAGATGCGCAACAGCCAGGGGTAGTCGACAGGGCGCAGCAGTGTGTCGAGTGCGCCGCCGCATTCAGCCCACTCGCGTACGCGGGTCATCAGCTCGCTCAGTTGCTGGCGCAGGCTCATCAGATGGGCGCGTTCAGCCAGTTTGCGTTGTACGTACTGATCGCGCAGGCGGGCGAAGCGCTCGACAAAGGCATCGGTTCTGGCGAACTCCAGTGCTGGATGGGCGAATAGGTAGCCTTGTACATAGCGGGCACCACACTCGAGTGCAAAATCCAGCTCGGCCTCGGTTTCTACGCCCTCCGCGATGATCCAGCAGCCGGTCTTCTCGGCCATCTGCGCCAGGGCCTTGACCACTTCGCCACTGGGGCCGCCGCGAGCGGCTTCCTGGAAAAGGCGCATGTCGAGCTTGAGGATATCCGGCTGCAGGGCCAGTACGCGGTCCAGTTGCGAGTAACCGGCGCCGAAATCGTCGATGGCGATGCGCGCCCCGGCCTCCCGGTATCGGGCTACCACCTCCATGAGCTTCTGGCTGCCGCCGCCCAGTTCGGTGATTTCGAACACCACCCGCTGTGCTGGCACATCATGCTTGGCCAGTTGCTTCAGGCTCGGCAATGCCTGGTTGGGGCGCAACCTGCCGATCCATCGAGGGGAGATGTTGATGCTGAGGAACCAATCTGTCGGCGCCTCATGCAGGCGGAGCAGGGCGTTGTCGCGAATCTGCCTGTCCAGGCGACGCAGGGCAGATAGCGAAACGCGCGGGTCGGTGAACAGCGGGCCAACCGAGCAGAGGCTGCCATCGGCCTGACGCATGCGGCCAAGCGCCTCGACGCCGGCGATGCGGCCGGTGGCCGTATCAATAAAGGGCTGGAAGCAGGCTATTGGTTGCCCTTCGATCACAATTGTTTCCTTGTCCAGTCTGGAGAACTGCAGCCGGTAAGGCATGCCTGGCGTACGGCTGCAGCCGAGCGCAGCTTTAAGCAAGAATGCGGCCAGTTGAGTGCGGGGTTTGCGGTCAGGGACGTAACCAGAGACTGCCCGCCCTTGGTGCGTTGCCAGCGGTCTGTGCTCGGCGTGCAGACTGACAATGAGGGGATGGGCGTGCTGGCTGGTACGTTGGTTGCAATGGCGTGGTGCGCGTAGCTGGCGCAGCGCCTTGTTATGGGGCGTTTGGAGAGCCTGGAGCGGCTCCGATATGTACTCTTAACTTATTGATAATCAAAGGGATTGGCCAAATCTGAGGACCGCTCGCAAGTGATGAGTGCGCCAAATGAGGTTTCTGATAAGAACCAATATGGCGCGCAATGGCATCGGGATGGTGCATGAATCCTTGTTAGTGCTCGTATTTGGTGCCGAATCCGCCGGAGTCTCTCTGCCGATGGAAAACCTGAACAGCGCCGTGGAAACCCTGATTCACGGCTCCAACACACTCTTTATCCTGCTGGGCGCCATCATGGTTCTGGCCATGCACGCCGGTTTTGCCTTCCTCGAAGTGGGCACGGTGCGTCACAAGAATCAGGTCAACGCACTGTCGAAAATCCTTTCGGATTTCGCTATCTCGGCCCTGGCCTACTTCTTTATTGGTTATTGGGTGGCCTACGGCGTGACCTTCCTTGAGCCTGCGAGCACGCTCACGGCCGGCAATGGCTATGCCCTGGTGAAATTCTTCTTTCTGATGACGTTTGCCGCTGCCATCCCGGCGATCATCTCTGGTGGTATTGCCGAGCGCGCCAAGTTCGGTCCGCAGTTGTGCGCTACCTTGCTGATCGTCGCCTTTGTCTACCCCTTTTTCGAGGGGCTGATCTGGAACGGCAACTTCGGCCTGCAGGCCTGGCTGACTGAAAGATTCGGCGCCGCCTTCCATGATTTTGCCGGTTCGGTGGTCGTTCATGCGGTTGGCGGGTGGCTGGCCTTCGGAGCAGTGGTGCTGCTTGGCCAGCGCAATGGCCGCTATCGTGACGGCCGTCTGGTGGCGTTCGCACCCTCGAACATCCCGTTCCTTGCGCTCGGCTCGTGGATCCTGATCATCGGCTGGTTCGGCTTCAACGTCATGAGCGCCCAGACCCTCGGCAGCATCAGCGGCCTAGTCGCGGTCAACTCGCTGATGGCGATGGTAGGTGGCACTGTGGCCGCACTGCTGGTGGGGCGTAACGACCCCGGCTTCCTGCACAACGGCCCGCTGGCCGGTCTGGTCGCGGTGTGCGCCGGCTCCGACCTGATGCATCCGGTGGGGGCGCTGGCTACCGGTGCCATCGCCGGCGCGCTGTTTGTCTGGGCCTTCACCGCCACCCAGGTGAAGTGGAAGATCGACGACGTACTCGGCGTGTGGCCGCTGCACGGTCTGTGCGGCGTGTGGGGAGGCATTGCCTGCGGCATCTTCGGTCAGACCTGGCTGGGCGGCCTCGGCGGCGTCAGTCTGATCAGCCAGCTGATCGGTACGGCGCTCGGTGTGCTGGTGGCGCTGGTCGGTGGTTTCCTGGTCTACGGGCTACTCAAGTCGGTGACCGGCATCCGTCTGAATCAGGAACAGGAGTACTACGGTGCCGACCTGTCGATTCACAAGATCGGTGCCAACAGCCAGGACTGAGTGACAGGCAGATGAAAAGGCCCGCCAATCGGCGGGCTTTTAGCTAAGACACCCTGGCAGCTCAGTCGCCACGGTACTCACAGCCACTGGTGCAGGTCTCATGCACACGGATGCGGGAAAGCTCGGGCAGCAGCGGTTTGAGTTCCTGCCAGATCCACTTGGCCAGGTTTTCGCTGGTGGGATTTTCCAGGCCAGGGATGTCGTTCAGGTAGTTATGGTCGAGTCGCTCGTAGATCGGCTTGAAGATCGCCTTGATCTCGGCAAAGTCGCGAATCCACCCGGTATGCGTATCGACCTCGCCCTCGATGTAGATCGCGGCGCGGAAGGAATGGCCGTGCAGGCGACCACACTTATGGCCGGCTGGGACATGGGGCAGGAGGTGGGCGGATTCGAAGGTGAATTCTTTGAACAGTTCCAAGGTAAGCGCTCTGCTGGATAGGCCGCGAGGCGGCGTGAAGCTTGCCTCGCAGTTTACCAGCTTGGGCGCTAGCGGATCTGGCGCAGACGCATGAGTTCGCCATTCAGCCAGTCGGCCGAACGCTGCAGTCGACCCTGGCAATTCACCTGGTAGGGCTCTCCGCTCATGCTGCTCTCGGTCGCCGCGCGGGCGATGAAGTCCTCTGGCGAGTCGACCAGGCCCTTGTCATCCAGGTATTCGAGTTTCTTCTGCAGGTGCTTGCGCGCATCGGCGGGCGAGTGCTCGCTGCCATTGCGGATGAACTGACAACCGCTGCTCTCGACGAAGGCGAGTAGGGCATCGACCTCCTGGCGGCCTTGCCCATCCAGGGCTGCCTGCGTGCTGGTGGAGAGAAGTAGGAGGGACAGCGCCAGGGTTCGATACAGAGACATTTATGGCTTCCTTGCAGGGTCTTTAAAGCGGTTGCAGGCGCTCGCCCAGCCGACCGCTGTCGACCAGTTCGAGGAACTCGTCACCGAGGCGGCGGCTTTCGGCCATCGCCTTGTGCCAGTAACGTTCACGGCCTTGATCATCGCCCAGGTAGCGCTTGAAGTCGCTGCGATCCGGGAGTTTGCCGTGAGGCAGGCTGGCGAGGTACTCGGGGGATGGCGCCAGCAGGAGCACGTCCTGCAAGCGCTCGCGGTCGGCGCGGCGCCACGGCAGGCTCTTGTCGAACCAGCCGGGAATCACCTTGTCGGTGAAATGTGGATAGAGCACCACGCCATCGGCCTGATAAGGCAAGTCCAGGTGATAGTCGAGGAGCCCCCCGTCGCGGTAGGCGCCCGGGGCGAGGCCGGGGATCTCGCGGATCGCCTCCATCACCATGGGTATCGAGCCGGAGGCCAGCAGGGCGTGGCGCAGATTGCCCTCGGCGAGGGTATGAAAGTGCGAGCGGAAGTCGTTCAGGGCACCCAGTGGCGGCATCTGGCGGGCGTCGTGGAGGATGACCCGGTCGAAATGCCGACCCAGGCGGCTGCGGCTCAGCAGGTTGTTGCCGATCACCGACGACAGGCCCAGACCAAGCTTGCCGCGATGATCATGCTGGAGCAGGCCGTGGCTGCGTACCACCACGATATTCAGGCGGTATAGCGGATTGTTCAGCACCGCCTGGTCCTGGCCTTCGAGCAGATCATCGAGCAGCTGCACACAGCTGCGCGAAACCTCGGCCATGCTCACGCCCTTGGCGAAGCGCTGGCTGGTATAAAGCTCGCCGAGGCGGCGGATACCGGCGCAGGGATCAGGCAGACAGGCACTGGCGAAACGCCAGGAGCCGATCGAGGCGCCGATCAGGGTGCGTTCGCGCGGTGCCCGTGGCAGCCAGTCACCGAACAGGGCCAGATCGAGTCCCTGGATGCCGAGGCCCTTGGGGCCGCCGGCAGCGCCAGGCAGAATGCCGACATCGGCTGGCTGCAGGCCCTGCCCGCGGATACGCGTCAGGGCTCGCTTGCCGGCGCGCAGGCTGAGAGCAGGCGACTTGATATGGATGGCGGTCATGCTTGGCTCCGTATTGCAGGCCAGCGATTATAGTGACGTGGTCTGAGAGGCCAAGCGGCTTCAGCGGGTGAATACCCCGTCAGTTGTGAGCCTTGTGCTGATTCAGCTTGAATTAAGTTGGCATCGCTATCTTGGTCTCCGTAGACAACGGATACCCCACGAGGAGAACACCATGAACAAGCTGACCAGCCTTTTTGCCATCGCAGCCCTCGCGACCACCGCCGGTATCGCCCAGGCCCGTGACCTGGGTCCGGACGAGGCGCTGAAGCTGCGCGATGCAGGCACCATTCAGGATTTCCAGAAACTCAACGCGGCTGCGCTGGCCAAGTACCCGGGCGGCAAGGTCGAGGACACCGAGCTGGAGCAGGAGCATGGCCGCTATGTCTATCAGGTCGAGCTGCGTGATGCCCAGGGCGTGCAGTGGGACGTGGAGCTGGACGCCACCAATGGGCAGATCCTGCAAGAGCACCGGGATGACTGATGAAGTTCGTGTTTCGCTATAGCGGCATCCTTGCCCTGATCGTCGCGGTACTGGCTCTCGATGCCCAGGCCCGCGACCTCGACCAGGATGAGGCCTTGCGCCTGCGCCAGGAGGGAGTCATCCGTCCCCTGGAAGATCTGATGGCATCGGCCCTGGGGCGTTACCCCGGGGCCGAGTTGCTGGAGGCGGAACTGGAAGAGGAGGATGACGTGCTGGTGTACGAGGTGGAGCTGCTGACCGCCGACGGTACCGTTCGCGAGCTGGAGCTGGATGCCCGTGACGGTCGCATTCTCAAGGACGAAGTGGAGGACTGATGCGCCTGTTGTTGGTGGAAGACCATGTGCCCCTGGCCGATGAACTGCTGGTCAGCCTCAAAGGGCAGGGCTACGCGGTGGACTGGCTGGCCGATGGCCGTGATGCTGCCTATCAGGGCGCAATCGAGCCTTATGACCTGATCATTCTCGACCTCGGTTTACCGGGCAAGCCTGGGCTCGAGGTGCTGCGCGAGTGGCGTGCCGGCGGCCTGAGCACGCCCGTGCTGATTCTGACGGCGCGCGGCTCCTGGGCCGAGCGCATCGATGGCCTCAAGGCTGGCGCTGACGACTACCTGACCAAACCCTTCCATCCCGAAGAGCTGGCCCTGCGTATCCAGGCTCTGCTGCGTCGCGCCCACGGCCTGGCCAACCAGCCACAGCTGGAAGCTGCCGGGCTGCAGCTGGATGAAAGCCGCCAGTGCGTGACGCGTGGCGGTGAGCAGATCGAGCTGACGTCCGCCGAGTTCCGTCTGCTGCGTTACTTCATGCTGCACCCCGGGCAGATTCTGTCCAAGAGCCAGCTGGCTGACCATCTGTACGATGGCGAGAGCGAGCGCGATTCCAATGTCCTGGAAGTGCATGTCAATCGCCTGCGCGGCAAGCTCGGGCGCGAGGTGATCGAGACCCGGCGTGGCCAGGGTTACCGTTACGCCGGAGTCGACACTTGAAGTCGATCCAGCGTCGCCTCAGCCTGGGCCTGGCCAGTGTACTGATCGTGGTGGGTCTGATCCTGGCGCAGAGCAGTCTGTGGCTGTTCGACCACAGCCTGCGCCGCTACCTGCGGGAAGACCTCAAGGATGAGACACGGACCCTGCTGGTCGCCTTGGTGCGCGGCCAGAACGGCGTGCAGCTGGATGAGCGGCGCCTGGACCCAACGTTCCAGCGGCCGTTTTCCGGCCACTACTTCCGTATCGATTTTGCCGACGAGACCTGGCGTTCGCGCTCCCTATGGGATCGTGACCTGCCCAAGCCAGCGCGCGCGGGCCTGCAGGACGGCCTCGGTGACGGTCCGCGTGGCCAGATGCTGTTGGTCTATCGTGGCGACTACCAGCGTTTTGGCCAGCGCTTTTCCATCAGCGTGGCGCAGGACTACACGCCCATTCTGGAGAGCTTTCGCCGCCTGCAATGGCTGGGGCTGGGACTCGGCGCTGCAGCGCTGCTGCTGATCCTGCTAGCCCAGCGCTATACGGTGCGTTCGGCGCTGCGCCCGCTGGAGCGGGTGCGCGAGCAAATCGCCCAGCTGCAGCAGGGCCGGCGCACCGAGCTGGACAGCCAGGTGCCGCAGGAGCTGGAGCCGTTGGTGGCGCAGGTCAATCACCTGCTGAGCCATACCGAGGACACCCTCAAGCGTTCGCGCAATGCACTGGGCAATCTCGGGCATGCCTTGAAGACGCCGCTGGCGGTGCTGGTCAGCCTCAGTGAACGTGAGGAGTTGCGCGATCAGCCCGAGCTGCAGGCTACCCTGCGCGAGCAGCTGGCGCAGATCCGCCAGCGCCTGGAGCGCGAGCTGGGGCGCGCGCGCCTGGCTGGGGAGGCGCTACCGGGGGCGCATTTCGACTGTGCGGCGGAGCTGCCGGGGCTGTTCAGCACCCTCGGCATGATCCACAGCCACGGTCTGAAGCTGGAGTGGCAGGCCGAGCCCGGGCTGTGCCTGCCGTGGGACCGGGAAGACCTGCTCGAGCTGCTCGGCAATCTGCTGGACAACGCCTGCAAATGGGCCGATGCCGAGGTACGTCTGAGCCTGGTACAGGAAGGCGAGGGCTTTCGTTTGTGGGTGGACGACGATGGGCCCGGCATCGCCGCCGAGCGTCGCGAGGCGGTACTGGGGCGCGGCACCCGCCTGGACGAGCAGGTTGCCGGCCACGGCCTGGGCCTGGGCATCGTGCGTGACATGGTCGAGGCCTGGGGCGGCAGCCTGAGCCTCGAGGACAGCCCGCTGGGCGGGCTGCGGGTCGCGATCAGCCTGCCCGGGCGGCGCTGATCACATGCCGTTGGTGAAGGCCGGATTACTCAGGTCGATGGCCGCGCGCACCGGCTTCAGCGCTTCGGCGTACTTGCCGAGGATGTCCAGCGCGTAGTCGGCGCGGGCGCGGATGCGCAGGTCGTCTTCGCCGGCAGCCGTGCCTTCATTCATCACCGCCTCCACCTGACGCACGATCAGGTGCTCAGGCAGATAGGCAATGCGACAGTTCTTGTAGCCCGAGGCGCGCAGTTCGCTGATCGGGTAGGCACCACCGATGCCCGAGGAAACGCCCACCAGCAGCGCAGGCTTGTGCGCCAGTTCGGCCTTGCTGGCGTACAGGAAGAAGTTCTTCACGGCAGGGCAGGCCATGCCGTTCCACTCCGGGGCGATCACCACCAGCGCGTCGGCGGCTGCCAGCTGCTGCTGATACTCGCTCCATAGGCCCTTGTCCTCTCCAGGCCACAACGGCAGGCTGCGCTCGCCGAGGTCGAGCAGGCTGCTTTGCTCATGGCTAGTCAGACCCAGTTCGATCAGGCGTTGGCGGAGGAAGCGGGCGACCTTGGCGGACTGGCTGCCGCTGCGGCTGGAGCCGGCGATCAGGGCGATATTGAGCATGGCGGGGATTCCTGGCGAATGACTGCGCGCAGGCTACCGGCCGCTCTGGAGCGCGGCAAGTGGCGGGGCGACAGGGATGTGGTCGGATGACGCCAGCGCCCCGTGCGGGGCGCGGCGCAGAGATAACGTCAGACGCGGAACTGGTCCATCAGGCCTTGCTGATGGTTGGCCAGGCTGTTCAGGCTCTGGCTGACCCGCGCGGACTCGTCGGCCTGGCCGGACAGCGCTTCGGTGACATCGCGGATGCTGGCCACGTTGCGGTTGACCTCCTCGGCCACCGCGCTCTGTTCCTCGGCGGCCGAGGCAATCTGCAGGTTCATGTCGTTGATCACGGTGACCGCGTCGCTGATGCGGCGCAGCGAGATCACTGCCTGCTCAACCAATTCGACACTGCTCTGCGCCTGCTTGTGGCTGCTGTGCATGGAACCGACCACGTCGCGGGTGCCGCTCTGCAGGTTCTCGATCACCTGGCGGATTTCCTCCACCGAGTCCTGGGTCCGCTTGGCCAGGTTACGCACCTCGTCCGCTACCACGGCGAAGCCGCGGCCGGCTTCACCGGCGCGGGCTGCTTCGATGGCTGCGTTGAGGGCCAGCAGGTTGGTCTGTTCGGCGATGGCGCGGATCACTTCCAGCACCGAGCCGATCTGCTCGCTACTGCCGGCCAGCGTCTCCACCTCGTGCATCGCCGAGCTCAGCTCGCTGGCCAGTTGCTCGATCGACAGGGTGGTGCGGTCGATTACCGTCAACCCCTCGCGGGCGGCAGCATCGGCACTGCGGGCGGCTTCGGCGGCCTGGGCGGCATTGTTGGCTACGGCATGGGCGGTAGCGCTCATCTCCTGAGAGGCGGTGGCGACCTGGTCCACTTCACGGAACTGCTGCTGCATGCCGGCGCTGGTCTGGGTGGCGATGGCTGCAGACTGGTCGGCGGTGCTGCGGGCGTCCTGCACCGAGAGTTTGACGTCGGCAATGATCGGTTGCAGCTTGTCGAGGAAGCGGTTGAACCAGCTCGCCAACTCGCCCAGCTCGTCCTGTTTGGCGTACTCCAGGCGGCGTGTCAGGTCGCCTTCGCCGCTGGCGATGTTCTTCAGCATGCTGGCTACGCCAAGGATCGGGCGGGTAACGCCCAGTGCCGTCAACCACATCAGCGCGAGGCCGAGCAGGATGGCAATCAGCGCCAGCGTGATGGAGAAGGTGGTGTCGCCAGTACGGCGTTCATCCAGTTGCTTCTGCAGTTGCAGAGCCGGCGCGAGCAAAGTGGCGGTTGGAACCTCCAGCAGCACACCCCAGGGTTTGGCTTCAGGAATTGGTAGCAGTGGCTCGATTACCTGCAGCCTGTCGTCCTGTTCAAGGAACTGCGCCTGCCCGCTGGCGAGTAGTCCGCTGATCTCCCGGTCCTGATTGGCGAAGGCTTCAGCCAGGGGCTTGCCCAACTGGCCGGCATCCCGACTGTGGCCGGCCAGCAGGCCGGCCGGGCTGATGATGCTGACATGGGCCTGGCCTTCATAAAGCTCGCTGCTGGCGTTCTGGGCGATCTGCTGCAGGCTCTCCAGGCTGATATCGACGCCCATTACGCCGATTACCTTGCCGTCATGTTCCAGAGGGAAGGCAATACTGGTCATCAGCACCTGTTTGCCGTTCACGTCATCGAAGTAGGGGTCGAGCACGCAGGTGCGGCGAGTATCGCGCGGGCAGGTGTACCAGGCGTTGTAGGGGGCACCGCTGGGGCCTGTCGTCGTGTCGCCGAGCTGATCCTCATTCATCGCCTCGGCTTCGAGGGTGCCGGGCGTGCTTTGCGACCAATAGAGGGAAAAGCGACCCTTGTCGTTGCTGCCGATTTCGCTTTGCCCGGCAAACAGTTCGTCCTTGCCGTCCAGGGCATTGGGTTCGAACACCAGGTAGAGCCCCAGCAGGCTGGGATTGGCTTCGAGAGAGGAGCGTACTTGTCTGGTCATGTCCTCGCGCAGGTCGAAAGCGTCGAGGAAGCGCTTCTCGGCCTGGTCCTTGAGGAACAGGACCTGGCGAGAGAAGCCTTTGCCATACTGATAGGCGTCCATGAAGTAGCGCTGGATGCGGATACCCTGCAGCTCGCCGCGGGCCGACATGCTCAGGCGTGCCGACTCTTCGAGCATCTCGGAGCTGGACTTTTTCACCAGCGAGGCGCTGTGGGTGGACTGATAGAGGGATGCGCCCACCAGCAGCGTGACGATAGCTAGCAGGCAGAGCCCGGCGAGCAAGGTGATTTTCCACTGAATCGAGAGGCGAGACAGCATGGTCGGGTCCTTAGGATTTCAGACGTCTTAGCCATGTATCGGTGGCGGCGGCAGAAGCTTGACCGTTTTCATGACCGACCTGAGTTTTTACGCAAAGCTGCTGCGTAGACAAGCAGAATTATGTACGCGTTGCCCAGAATTTCGCACGCTGGGGTTTTTGACAGAAACTGACCGATCGTGCAGAGTCTCGCGCTTTTTCCGCCCTGGGCGGGTCATGCACGCTGTTAAGTGGAGTTTTGCGATGAACGCAGTGGTTGCCGCAGTCGGCATCATGCTGGTCCTCAGTTTATGCCGGGTCCACGTTGTCGTGGCGCTTATCGTTGGCGCTCTTGCCGGCGGTCTGCTTGGGGGGCTGGGCCTGGAGGGCTCGCTGGCGGCCTTCAACAAGGGGCTGGGCGGCGGTGCTACCGTGGCGCTGTCCTATGCGCTGCTCGGCGCCTTCGCTGTCGCCATCGCCAAGTCGGGGCTGGCCCATGCCCTGGCTGATCGCGCCCTGGCGCTGGTAGGGCTGCAGCAGGAAGAGGGGAGCGCGGTGAAATGGCTGCTGGTCGGTCTGCTGCTGGCGGTATCGGTGGCTTCGCAGAACATTCTGCCGATCCATATCGCCTTCATCCCGTTACTGGTACCGCCGCTGCTGTACGTGCTGAGCAAGCTGCAGATCGATCGTCGCCTGATCGCCTGCGTGATTACCTTTGGCCTGATCACTCCCTACATGTTCCTGCCGGTTGGCTTCGGCAACATCTTCCTCAACGAGATTCTGCTGGCCAACGTGGCCAAGGGTGGGGTGGACGTGAGCGATGTGAACGTCACGCACGCCATGCTGATCCCCGCCGCCGGCATGTTGTTCGGCCTGCTGCTGGCCATATTCTTCAGCTACCGTGGCAAGCGCGACTATGCCCTGCAGCCGATTGTTCAGGCAGAGCGAGTGGAGGTGCGCTACAGCCCGCTGAGCCTGCTGGTGGCCGGCATTGCGGTGGCGGTCGCCTTTATCGTGCAGCTGTGGCTGGACTCGATGATCGTCGGGGCGCTGGCGGGCTTTGTGGTGTTTTCGGTGTCCGGCGTGGTGCGCTGGAAAGAGGCTGATGGCCTGTTTACCGAAGGCATGAAGATGATGGCCATGATCGGCTTCATCATGATCGCTGCGCAGGGGTTCGCGGAGGTGATGAATGCCACCGGCGATGTGCGCGCGCTGGTGGATGCCTCGGCGGCGTGGATCGGTAACAGCAAGGCGCTGGGTGCACTGCTGATGTTGCTGGTAGGGCTGCTGGTGACCATGGGCATTGGCTCATCCTTTTCCACCGTGCCGATCATTGCTGCCATCTTCGTGCCGCTGGGCGTGCAGCTGGGCTTCAGCCCGCTGGCCATTGTCTGCATCGTGGGTACGGCTGGTGCGCTGGGTGACGCGGGCTCACCAGCCTCCGATTCGACCCTTGGCCCGACTTCCGGCTTGAATGTGGACGGCCAGCACAACCATATCTGGGATACCGTGGTGCCGACCTTCCTGCATTACAACGTGCCGTTGCTGGTGTTTGGCTGGGCCGCAGCCATGTTGCTCTAGAGTACATCTCGCCCATTGATCCCGATCCGAGTGACTGTTTGGTCGCTCAGGTAATCAACGGGGCTGCCGATAACACGGCAGCCCCGTTTCTTATTCGAAAAGACGCTCTCCAGAGGAAAGGACAATGCGCCTCACACTAAAAAGCAAAATGCTGTTGCTGGCACTTCTGCCAGTGATCCTGTTTGCCGTTGTGCTCAGCGGAGCCGCGGCAAAGATCCTGCTTGATCTGGCCGAAGACGAGGTCAAGGAGACGCGTGAGCGTCTCGTGCAGGAGAGTCGCCGCGAGCTGCAACACTACATGCAGATTGCCATGGGCTCCGTTCAGGCTCTCTACGATGGTGCCGCTCAGGGCGACATGGCCAGCCGCGACCAGGCTATCGCCATCCTTTCCAAGATCAAATACGGCAAGGACAGCTACTTCTTCGGCTACGACTCGCAGGTTATCCGCCTGTTCCGGGGCGACAGTCCTGTGGATGTCGGCAAGAGCTTCACTGGCCGCCAGGATCCCAACGGCGTGAGGGTTAACGACGAACTGGTGCGTGTGGCCAAAGATGGCAGCAACTACGTGCAGTACAGCTCGCCGCTGCCCAACAACGAGAGCGTTCTGGTTCCCAAACTGGCCTACAGCTACTACCTGCCCAAGTGGGATCTTGCCCTGGGTACAGCGGTTAACCTGGACGGTGTGGAGGCTCAGGTCGCCGAGGTTGAGGCCGCTATCGAAGAGCGGGTCAGCACTATCCTGACCAGTATTCTGGTGATTGCCGTGATCATGCTGGTGGTGTTCGGCGTTGTTGGCCTGACCCTGAGCAATGCCTTCCTGCGACCGCTGCAGCAGATCAAGGCCAACCTGGACGATATCGCCGCCGGCGAAGGTGATCTGACTCGTCGCCTGCCGGTGGCCAGCCAGGACGAGTTGGGCGAGTTGGCCGGCTCCTTCAACCGCTTCGTCGAGAAGATTCATGGTCTGGTGCGGCAGATTGCCGAGATGACCACCCAGCTGACCGGTCTGGTCGGTGAGGTGGCGGCGCAGGCACAGCGCTCCGAGCAGGCCATGGAGCGCCAGCGCCACGAGACCGACCAGGTGGCCACGGCGATCAACGAGATGTCCGCTGCTGCCCACGAGGTGGCGCGCAGTGCCCAGGGCGCGGCCGAAGCTGCGCAACAGACCGACAGTGAGGGACAGGCGGCGAAGAAGGTGGTCGATGGCAGCATCGATCGCATTCACGCGCTGGTCGAGGATATCCGCGAGAGTGGCGTGTCACTGGACAACCTGCAGCAGGACGTACAGTCGATTGTCAGCGTGCTCGACGTGATTCGCTCCATTGCCGAGCAGACCAACCTGCTGGCGCTCAACGCCGCCATCGAGGCCGCTCGTGCCGGCGAGGCCGGGCGCGGCTTTGCCGTGGTCGCCGATGAGGTGCGTGCGCTGGCCAGCCGTACCCAGCAGAGCACCCAGGAAATCCAGGGCATGATCGATCGCCTGCAGGGCGGTACCCGCGACGCCGTCACCGCCATGCGCCGCTCCAGCGATGCCGGCGAGATCACCAGCGAACAGGCCAATCAGGCCGGTGCTTCGCTGGATGCCATCGCCCAGCTGATCGGCACCATCAATGCGATGAACGCGCAGATCGCCAGCGCCGCCGAGGAGCAGACGGCGGTGGCCGAGGAGATCAACCGCAGCGTGCATCAGATCGCCGTGGCGGTGGAAAGCGTGGCGGACGAAACCCGTCAAGGCGCCGAGACTTCGCGCAGCCTGGCCGGCCTGGGCGAGCGCCTGGGGGCGCTGGTGCGACAGTTCCGTATCTGAGTACCTACGCAAAGAACAAGGGCGCCCATGGGCGCCCTTGTTCTGTCTGTTGCGGTAGCTCAGTCGGGTAGCCCGGACATCCTCCAGGCTACGGCTGCTTCGCGAACTGTGTTCGCGCCTGTGCCGGGAGCCAGCCCATAAAAAACCGGCCTGAGCCGGGCTATTTGTGTGCTGGCGGAGCTTAGCAACGTAGCCCGGATGAAATCCGGGAGCCCAACTACCCGGATTTCATCCGGGCTACGCCTCGCCAATAGTTCGATGGACAGAAAAAACCCGGCCTGGGCCGGGTTCTTCGTTGGCTTCCGATGCTTAGTGGGCGACCGCTACCAGCCCGGCCTGCTGCACCAGTTCCAGCAGCGGCTGCGGGTAGACACCGAGCACGAAGGCGAGCAGACCGACAACCAGCAGCATGATGCCGCCGGCGCGCTGGCCCCAGTTGAACGGCGCATCGTGGCGCTTGAGGTTCGGTTCGGCGAGGAACATGGTGACCATCACGCGCAGGTAGTAGTAAACGCCAATGGCGCTACCCAGGATCATGGCGCCCAGCAGCCACCACTGTTGTGCCTGCACACCGGCGGCGACCACGTAGAACTTGCCGATGAAACCGGCAGTCAGCGGAATACCGGCCAGCGACAGCATCATCACGGTCAGTACGGCGGTGAGGTACGGACGGCGCCAGAACAGGCCGCGGTACTCGTACAAGGCATCGGCATCGCGGCCGCTATAGGGCGTGGACATCAGGGTGATCACGCCGAACGCGCCCAGGCTGGTCAGCACATAGGTGGCCAGGTACACGCCGATGGCTTCCACGGCCAGGCCCTTGCTGGCGATCAAGGCGATCAGCAGGTAGCCGAAGTGGGCGATCGAGGAGTAGCCGAGCAGGCGCTTGAGATTGCTCTGCAGCAGTGCCAGCAGGTTGCCGAACAGTATCGAGGCGATGGCCAGGGCACTCAGCATGCCCTCCAGCCAGCCGCCGGCGGTGACCGGGGAGATCTGATACAGGCGCAGCAGCACGGCAAACACGGCGACCTTGCTGGCGGTGGCCAGGAAGGCGGCGACCGGTGCCGGGGCACCCTCGTAGACGTCCGGGGTCCAGAGGTGGAAAGGCACCAGCGACAGCTTGAAGGCCAGGCCGATCAGCATCATGCCGACGCCGACCTGAGCGATCAGACTCGGCAGGCCATCGGCGGCCAGTTTGGCGCCGATGCCGGCGAAACTCAGGCTGCCGGACTCGGCGTAGAGCAGGGCCATGCCGAACAGCAGGAAGGCCGAACCCGCAGCAGACAGCACCATGTACTTGATGCCGGCTTCCAGTGAGCGCTTGTTGAAGAAGGCGTAGGCGATCATGCCGTAGGTGGGTACCGACAGCAGTTCCAGGCCAATGAACAGGCCGGCCAGGTGTTGCGCGCTGACCAGGACCAGGCCACCCAGGGCGGACAGCAGGATCAGCAGGTACAGCTCTTCGCGGTTGCCCGGGTAGCCCTGCCTGCCGGATTCTCCGCCCAGGTAGGCATGGACCAGCGTGGTGCAGGCCAGCGTGGCGGCCAGCACCAGCGCCATGTAGTAGCAGGCGAACTTGTCCACCAGCAGCAGCGGGGTGACTTCTATGGGCGTCACGCCCAGAGCCGGGATGATCGACAGCAATGCCAGGTTCAATCCCAGCACCGAGAGGATGAAGGTCATGGCGTGGTTGCGTTTCCACGCGATGGCGAGCATCACCACGATGATGGTGGCGCTGGTGACCAGCAGCGGCAGCAGCGCGATGAAGTGTTGAGTCGTCAGTTCCATAGCGCGTGATTACCGGACCGAAGCGAGTTGAGTGAGGGCACCGCTGAACCACTGCTGCACGCCGTGCATGCTGGCGGCGGAGGTGTCGAGCACCGGTTGCGGGTAGACGCCGAGCAGGATCAGCAGCACGGCCAGGCCCAGCACCATGTACAGCTCGCGAGCCTTCATGGCCTGCAGCGGTGCCTCGGACTTGGCCGGGCCGAAGTAGGCGCGGTGGATCATCGCCAGCGAGTAGACCGACCCCAGCACCAGACCGCAGGCGGCCAGCACCACGACCCAGGGAGCCGCCGGGAAGCTGCCGATCAGGATCAGGAACTCGCCGACGAAGTTGCCGGTACCCGGCAGGCCGAGCGCGGCGGCAGCGAAGAACAGACTCAGCGCCGGCAGCCAGGGCAGGCGCGCCCAGATACCGCCCATTTCGCGCATGTCACGGGTGTGCAGGCGCTCGTAGAGCTGGCCGCAGAGGATGAACAGCGCGGCAGCGGACAGGCCGTGAGCCATCATCTGCACCACGGCGCCCTGCAGGGCGATGTGGCTGCCGGAGTAGATGGCGATCAGCACGAAGCCCATGTGCGACACGCTGGAGTAAGCCACCAGGCGCTTGATGTCGGTCTGCGCGAATGACAGGAAGGCGCCATAGGCGATGGCGAATACACCGAGCCACATGGCGATCGGTGCGAACTCGGCCGAGGCATTGGGGAACAGTGGCAGGGCGAAGCGCATCAGGCCGTAGGCGGCGGTTTTCAGCAGGATGCCGGCGAGGTCAACGGAGCCGGCCGTCGGCGCCTGGGCGTGAGCATCCGGCAGCCAGGAGTGCACCGGTACCACCGGGAACTTCACGGCGAAGGCGGCGAAGAAACCGAGCATCAGCAGGTACTCGGTACCGGCCGGCAGCTGGGTCTTGAGCAGGTCTTCGTAGTTGAAGGTCAGCACGCCGGTGGCGTTGTAGTTGATCAGCACCAGGGCGAGGATCGCCACCAGCATGATCAGGCCACTGGCCTGGGTGAAGATGAAGAACTTGGTGGCGGCGTTGATCCGCGAGTGACCCTTGCTGCCGCTGTGACCCCAGAGCGCGATGAGGAAATACATCGGCACCAGCATCATTTCCCAGAAGAAGAAGAACAGGAACAGGTCGATGGCGAGGAACACGCCGACCACGCCGCCGAGGATCCACATCAGGTTGAGGTGGAAGAAGCCGACGCGGTTCTGGATTTCGTTCCACGAGCACAGCACCGACAGCACGCCGAGCAGACCGGTGAGGACGATCATCAGCACCGAGAGACCGTCGAGGCCGAGGTGGATGCTGATGCCGAGGCGCTCGATCCACTGCACCTGGAACTCGGCGGCCCAGGCCAGCTCGGCGCCGGGGGCCGGGGCCAGGCTGAAGTCGGCGCTGGCCCACAGCCACAGGCCGAGGCCGAAAAGCAGACCCATGGTCAGCAGGGCGATCCAGCGCGGCAGCGTGTTGCCGAAGCGCTCGGTCTGCCAGCACAGCAGGCCACCGATGAAGGGAATCAGGATTAGCCAGGGGAGAATCATCAGGCTGTTTTCCTTAACTCAGAAAGAGGAGGGCGGCGAGTACCAGCACGGCACCCCCGGCGATCGAAGTGGCGTACCAGCGCACCTGGCCGGTCTGGCTGCGGGCCAGCAGGGCGTTGCCGCCACGGGCCAGGCGCGGCACCAGGCCGATGCTCAGGTCGATCGGGTCGCGACCGAGCAGACGGCAGATCAGCAGGTAGGGCTGGACGAACAGTTTGTCGTAGAGCCAGTCGAAGCCCCAGGCGGCGAACCACCAGGCCGACAGGAAGCGGCCCGGGGCGCTCTGTGCAACGGTCGTGGCGAAGGTGCGCTTGCCGAGGAATAGCAGTGCGGCCAGCAGGATACCGGCCAGAGCGATGGCGCCCGAGGCGATCTCCAGGCCGTGCTTGGCCTCGCCACCGGCGTGACCGATGCTCTGCGGCAGCACACCGGCCAGCGGCGGGGTGATCAGCGCGCCGACGAAGGTCGACAGTACGATCAGGGTGGCCAGCGGCAGGTTGTGCGCCAGGCCATGACCGGCATGGGCCTCGGTCTTCTGCTCGCCATGGAAGGCGATGAAGATCAGGCGGAAGGTGTAGATCGAGGTCAGGAAGGCACCGGCCAGACCGGCGTAGAGCAGCTCGCTGTGACCACTGGCGAAGGCTTCCCAGAGGATCTCGTCCTTCGAGTAGAAGCCGGCGGTGACCAGTGGTAGCGCGGCCAGGGCGGCGCCACCGACGACGAAGCTGGCGTAAGCCAGCGGCAGCTTCTTCCACAGGCCGCCCATCTTGAAGATGTTCTGCTCGTGGTGGCAGGCGTGGATCACCGCACCGGAAGCGAGGAACAGCAGGGCCTTGAAGAAGGCGTGGGTCATCAGGTGGAAGATCGCCGCGTCCCAGGCCTGCACGCCGAGGGCGAGGAACATATAGCCGATCTGGCTCATGGTCGAGTAGGCGAGGATGCGCTTGATGTCGGTCTGCACTAGGGCGGCGAAGCCGGCCAGAACCAGGGTCACGGCGCCGACTATGCCGACCAGCTCGAGAATCTCCGGGGTCAGCAGGAACAGGCCGTGGGTACGGGCGATCAGGTACACGCCCGCGGTCACCATGGTCGCGGCGTGAATCAGCGCAGAGACCGGGGTCGGACCGGCCATGGCGTCGGCCAGCCAGGTCTGCAGCGGCAGCTGGGCGGACTTGCCCACTGCGCCGCCGAGCAGCATCAGGGTGGCGAACCATAGCCAGGTATCGCCGGCCACGTACTTCTGCGGCGCCAGCACCATCAGCTCCTGGATATTCAGGGTGCCGAGGTTGAGGAACAGCAGGAACAGGCCGATCATCAGGAACACGTCGCCGATGCGGGTGACGATGAACGCCTTGAGCGCCGCGTTACCGTTGGGCACGTGCTTGTAATAGAAGCCGATCAGCAGGTACGAGCACAGGCCCACACCTTCCCAGCCGAAGAACAGCACCAGCAGGTTGTCGCCAAGTACCAGCAGCAACATGCTGAAGATGAACAGGTTGGTATAGGCGAAGAAACGCGAGTAGCCCTCTTCACCGCGCATGTACCAGCTGGCGAACAGGTGGATCAGGAAGCCGACGCCGGTGACCACACCGAGCATGGTGGCCGACAGGCCGTCCAGGTGCAGGGTGAAGCTCGGCGCCAGGTTGCCGACGCTCATCCACTGCCACAGCGTCTGGGTGTAGACACCGCCCGCCGGCAGGCTGAGGAACTGCAGGATGACCCAGGCTGCACTCAGGGCGGCCAGGCCGACCGAGCCGACGCCGATCAGGGCTGCGGTGTTTTCCGAGAGACGCCCGCGGGAGAAGGCCAGCAGGAACCAGCCGAGCAGCGGGAAAAGGAGGGTGAGGAATAGAAGGTTCATCCGCGCATCTCGCTGGCAGCGTCGACATCGAGGGTGTTGAAGCGGCGATACAGCTGCAGCAGGATCGCCAGGCCGATGCTGGCCTCGGCGGCTGCCAGGGTGATCACCAGAATGAACATCACCTGGCCGTCAGGCTGCACCCAGCGGCTGCCGGCGACGACGAAGGCGAGGGCGGTGGCGTTCATCATCACTTCCAGGCTCATGAGCACGAAGAGGATGTTGCGGCGCACCATCAGGCCGATCAGGCCCAGGCTGAACAGCACAGCGGCCAGCGCCAGGCCGTGTTCCAGAGGAATGGCATTCATGCGGTGGGCTCCTTGGCTTCGTGGCGGCCCAGGTGGTAGGCAGCGACCAGGGCGGCGAGCAGCAGCATGGAGGCCAGCTCGACTACCAGCAGGTAGGGGCCGAACAGGCGGATGCCGACGGCCTTGGCATCCACGGTTTCAAGGCCGATGGCGGCGCCGCTCGGGGTGGCGAACAGGGCGTACAGCAATTGTCCCAGCAGCAGCAGGGAAAGAATCGCCGGGCCGGTCCAGATGCCGGGTTTCAGCCACTGTTTTTCCTGTTCGGAAGCAGCCGGGCCGAGGTTGAGCATCATCACCACGAAGACGAACAGCACCATGATGGCGCCCGCATAGACAATGATCTCCAGGGCTCCGGCAAACGGCGCACCCAGGGCGAAGAACGTGCAGGCCACGGCCAGCAGGGAAACGATCAGGTTCAGCAGGGCATGTACCGGATTGGTCCCGGTAATGACCATCACTGTAGAGGCCACGGCAACGCCCGCGGCGAGGTAGAACGCAAACTCCATCATCCTCTCCTCAGGGCAGCAGGCCTTTGACGTTGATCGGTTCGGCTTCGCTCTGCGCGGCGCCTTTCGGTTTGCCGGCAATGGCCATGCCGGAGACGCGGTAGAAGTTGTAGTCCGGGTTCTTGCCCGGCCCGCTGATCAGCAGGTCTTCCTTCTCGTAGACCAGGTCCTGGCGCTTGAACTCGCCCATCTCGAAGTCCGGGGTGAGCTGGATGGCGGTGGTCGGGCAGGCTTCCTCGCACAGGCCGCAGAAGATGCAGCGCGAGAAGTTGATGCGGAAGAACTCAGGGTACCAGCGACCGTCCTCGGTCTCGGCCTTCTGCAGCGAGATGCAGCCCACCGGGCAGGCCACGGCGCACAGGTTGCACGCTACGCAGCGCTCCTCGCCGTCGGGGTCGCGCGTCAGCACGATGCGGCCGCGGTAGCGCGGCGGCAGGTACACCGGTTCTTCCGGATACTGCAGGGTGTCGCGCTTGCGGAAGCCATGGCTGAAGACCATGACCAGGCTGCGCAGTTGGGTCCAGGTGCCGTGCACCACGTCCCAGATGTACTTGAGCATGTGTGTTTCTCCTTACTGGGCCGAGGCCAGCACGAGCGCGCCGGTCACCAGCAGGTTGATCAGAGTCAGCGGCAGGCAGAACTTCCAGCTGAACGCCATGACCTGGTCATACCGCGGGCGCGGAATCGACGCGCGCAGCAGGATGAAGATCATGATGAAGAAGCAGGTTTTCAGGGCGAACCAGAAGAACGGGATCTGCGGCAGGATGCCGAACGGGCCGTGCCAGCCGCCGAAGAACAGGGTCACCAGCAAGGCCGAGATGGTCACGATGCCGATGTACTCGCCGACGAAGAACATGCCCCATTTCATGCCGGCATATTCGATGTGGTAACCGTCGGCCAGCTCCTGCTCTGCTTCCGGCTGGTCGAACGGGTGACGGTGGGTCACGGCGACGCCGGCGATGAAGAAGGTACAGAAGCCGAAGAACTGCGGAATGATGAACCACAGGTTTTCGGCCTGGTAGTCGACGATGTCGCGCATGTTGAACGAGCCAACCTGGGCGACGATGCCCATCAGCGCCAGGGCCAGGAACACCTCGTAGGAGATGGTCTGGGCCGAGGCACGCAGGCTGCCGAGCAGGGCGAATTTGTTGTTGCTCGACCAGCCGGCGAACAGCACGGCGTACACCGACAGACCGGCCATGGCGAAGAAGAACAAGATGCCGATGTTCAGGTCCGCCACGCCCCAGGACGGCGTGATGGGGATGATGGCGAAGGCCATCAGCATGGCGGCGAAGGCGATCATCGGCGCCAGCATGAAGATGAACTTGTCGGCGAACGGTGGGGTCCAGTCCTCCTTGAAGAACATCTTGATCATGTCGGCGGCGATCTGGAACATGCCGAACGGGCCCACGCGGTTCGGACCATAGCGGTCCTGCCACCAGCCCAGCAGGCGGCGCTCGATGAAGCTCAGCAGCGCACCGCAGACCACCACCACCAGCAGGATGACGATGGCCTTCAGGACGGCGACGATGACGTCGATCAGTTCGGGCGTCAGCCAGCTCATTGGGCGGCCTCCTGGGTTCCTACAAGACCGAGAGCGGTAGCTGTCGCGCCGGCGATGGCCGCCGGGATGCCGGCGAAGCCGACCGGCAGGCCGACCAGGCCCAGGGCCAGGTCTTCGCTGACTTTCACCGGCAGGCGCAGGGCTTGGCCGGCGACGGTCAGGCTGATCAGCGCGCCGTCATTAACACCCAGGCGCTCGGCCTCGGCCTTGGCCAGGGCGACGTAGGCCGGCTGGATGCGCTCCTGCACCGGCGCGGCGCGCGAGGAGTTCTCCTCGCTACCGAACAGGTGATGCATCGGTACGACCTGCCAGGTGCCCTGGGCCGGGGCAAAGGCGCCCGGCACGGTGAACCAGGCCAGGGTCTTGCCCTGGGACTCGATCAGACGCACACCCGGATCACCGGCGCGCAGATGACCACCGACTTCGTCCTGGAACTTGTTCCAGGCCTGCGGCGAGTTCCAGCCCGGCGACCAGGCGAACGGAATCTGCTGACGGTCTTCCTTGCTGCCCGAATAGCCTTCCATGGAGAAGGCGAAGGCGGAGTCCTGATCCTGCGGCTGACGCGGCTCGTGCACGCTGATGTTGGCGCGCATGGCGGTACGGCCGCTATAGCGGTGCGGTTCGCGAGCCAGTTTCAGGCCTTTGATGCGGAACGAGGCGCTCGGCGCGGCGTCCTTGATCGCAGCCAGCACGGAGCTGCTGGCGGCAACAGCCTCGGTGACCTGGTCCAGCTGGGTCCAGTCCACGGCCTTCCCCTGCAGGGTGCTGTGCAGCGCGTGCATCCAGCGCCAGCCCTCGCGCACGAGGATGTTGCTGTCGTAGTAGCTCGGTTCGAACACCTGGAAGAAGCGCTGGGCGCGGCCTTCCTGGCTGACCAGGGTGCCGTCGCCTTCGGCGAAGCTGGATGCGGACAGCACCAGGTGGGCCTTGGCGGTGGTAGCGGTTTGCTGGTGGTCGGCGACTATCACCGCCTTGGCGGCGGCCAGTGCGGCATCGACCTTGGCGGCGTCGGCGCGGCGGTACAGGTCGTTTTCCAGCACGATCACGGCGTCGGCATTGCCTGCGGTCAGCGCTTCGAGCGCGGCGTCTACCGACTTCCCACCGAACTCTTCACCCAGAAGCAGTGCCAGGCCCATGCTGTTGGCTTCCGGTACCACCAGGCTGATGGAGGCGTTCTTCTCGCGGTTCTTCAGGGCCTGGGCGATGTTCGCGGCGGCTTCGATGATGCTCTTCTCGCCCAGCGAGGCGCCGCTGACGATCAGCGGACGCTTGCCGGCCAGCAGGGCTTCGGCGATCAGCTGAACGAGCTCGGCGGCCTCGGCGTCCAGACCGGTCACGGCCGGGGCGCTCGGGTCGATGGCGTGGGCTACGGCAAAGCCAATGCGCGCCAGGTCGGCCGGGGCTGCGTGCACACAGGCCTCGGCCACGTCGTCCAGGCGGGTAGCGTCGACGCTGGCGATGAACAGCGGGTTGAGCGCGTCCTGAGCGACGTTCTGCACCGCAGCCATGTGCCAGTCCTGGATCTTCATCGAGGCGGCGATTTCGGTGGCCTTGCCCTTGACCGACTGGCGCAGGGCCAGGGCGATGCGCGCAGCGGTCTGGGTCAGGTCTTCGCCGAGGACGAACACGGCGTCGTGATCCTCGATCTCGCGGATCGACGGCACCGGCAGCGGGCCGTTCTGCAGCACGTCGCGGATCAGGCGCAGGTTATCCAGCTCGACGGCGCCGATACCGCTGTAGAAGTTGGTCTCGCCCACCAGCTCGCGCAGGGCGTAGTTGCTTTCCAGGCTGGCGCGCGGCGAGCCGATGCCGATCACGCGCTTGCCCTTGAGCAGCTCGGCTGCCTTGTCCAGCGCGGCGTCGATACCGAGCTTCTGGCTGCCCAGCAGCGGCTGGCGCGGCCGGTCGTCACGGTTGGTGTAGCCGTAGCCGAAGCGGCCGCGGTCACACAGGAAGTAGTGGTTGACCGAGCCGTTGAAGCGGTTCTCGATGCGGCGGATTTCGCCGTAGCGCTCGCCGGGGCTGATGTTGCAGCCGCTGGAGCAGCCGTGGCAGATGCTCGGGGCGAACTGCATGTCCCATTTGCGGTTGTAGCGCTCGGAGTGGGTCTTGTCGGTGAACACGCCGGTCGGGCAGACCTCGGTGAGGTTGCCTGAGAATTCGCTCTCCAGCACGCCGTCTTCGACGCGGCCGAAGTACACGTTGTCGTGCGCGCCATAGACGCCGAGGTCGGTGCCGCCGGCGTAGTCCTTGTAGTAGCGCACGCAGCGGTAGCAGGCGATGCAGCGGTTCATTTCGTGGGAGATGAACGGGCCGAGCTGCTGGTTCTGGTGGGTACGCTTGGTGAAGCGGTACCGGCGCTGGTTGTGGCCGGTCATCACCGTCATGTCCTGCAGATGGCAGTGACCGCCTTCCTCGCACACCGGGCAGTCGTGCGGGTGGTTGGTCATCAGCCACTCGACGACACTGGCGCGGAACGCCTTGGACTCTTCGTCGTCGATGCTGATCCAGGTGTTGTCGGTCGCCGGCGTCATGCAGGACATGACGATGCGGCCGCGCTTGTCGTTCTCGTCGGTGTACTGCTTCACCGCGCACTGGCGGCAGGCGCCGACGCTGCCGAGCGCCGGGTGCCAGCAGAAGTAGGGGATGTCGAGCCCGAGCGACAGACAGGCCTGCAGCAGGTTGTCCGCCCCATCGACTTCGAAATCTTTGCCGTCTACGTGGATAGTGGCCATGGTTTCAGGTTTCTTCTTACCCGTCGAAACGGGCTTGGCTAATGGAATCACGGTTGCATCGCGGCCGCGGCCGCGACGCCAATGCTTCAGGCCGGGGCGAATTGCGCCGCGGCAGCCGGTGCGCCCGAGCTGGCCACGCCAGCCTCGAACTCCGGACGGAAATACTTGATCGCACTACCCAGCGGCTCGACGGCGCCCGGTGCATGGGCACAGAAGGTTTTGCCGGGGCCGAGGAAGTTGACCAGGCCGAGCAGGGTGTCGATGTCCTGCTGGGTGCCTTGCTTGCGTTCCAGGGCGCGGAGAATCTTCACGCTCCATGGCAGGCCGTCGCGGCACGGGGTACACCAGCCGCAGGATTCGCGGGCGAAGAACTCTTCCATGTTGCGCAGCAGCGAGACCATGTTGACCGAGTCGTCCACGGCCAGGGCCAGGCCGGTACCCATGCGGGTGCCGACCTTGGCGATGCCGCCGGCGAACATGGCCGCATCGAGGTGCTCGGGCAGCAGGAAGCCGGTACCGGCACCGCCAGGCTGCCAGCATTTCAGCTTGTAGCCGTCGCGCATACCGCCGGCGTAGTCCTCGAACAGCTCGCGGGCCGGAATGCCGAACGGCAGTTCCCACAGGCCGGGGTTCTTCACCTTGCCGGAGAAGCCCATCAGCTTGGTGCCCATGTCTTCGCTGCCCGGGCGGGCCAGGGTCTTGTACCAGTCGACGCCGTTGGCAACGATCGCCGGCACGTTGCACAGGGTCTCGACGTTGTTCACACAGGTCGGCTTGCCCCACACGCCGACGGCGGCGGGGAAGGGCGGCTTGGAGCGCGGGTTGGCGCGACGGCCTTCCAGCGAGTTGATCAGCGCGGTTTCTTCACCGCAGATGTAGCGACCGGCGCCGGTATGGACGAACAGCTCGAAGTCGAAGCCGCTGCCGAGGATGTTCTTGCCCAGCAGGCCGGCGGCCTTGGCTTCATCGATGGCGCGATTGAGGTTGGCGGCCGCGTCGACGTATTCGCCGCGCAGGAAGATGTAGCCGCGGTAGGCCTTCAGCGCGCGTGCGGAGATCAGCATGCCTTCCACCAGCAGGTGCGGCAGCTGCTCCATGAGCAGGCGGTCCTTCCAGGTGTTCGGCTCCATTTCGTCCGCGTTGCACAGCAGGTAGCGGATGTTCATGGATTCGTCGGCCGGCATCAGGCCCCACTTCACGCCGGTGGGGAAGCCCGCACCGCCGCGGCCCTTGAGGCCGGAGTCCTTGACCGTCTGCACGATGTCGGCCTGAGCCATTTCGCTCAGCGCCTTGCGCGCGGCGGCGTAGCCGTTCTTCGCCTGGTATTCCTCCAGCCATACCGGCTGGGCGTCGTCACGCAGGCGCCAGGTCAGCGGATGGGTCTCTTCGCTGCGGGCGATGCTGTTGATCGGGCCGATGGAGGTAAGAGTCTTCATCATGCGTAGGACTCCAGCAGCTGGGCGATGCCTGCGGCATCGAGGTTGCCGTAGGTGTCGTCGTCGATCATCACCGCCGGGGCCTTGTCGCAGTTACCCAGGCAGCACACCGGCAGCAGGGTGAAGCGACCGTCGGCGGTGGTCTGGCCGGGGGCGATGCCGAGTTTGTCCTTGAGGCTGCCGAGCAGGTTCTCGTGGCCGCCGATGAAGCAGGTCATGCTGTCGCACACGCGGATCACGTGGCGGCCGACCGGGACGCGGAAGATCTGGCTGTAGAAGGTGGCCACGCCTTCGACGTCGCTGGCCGGGATGCCGAGGATGTCGGCGATGGCGTAGATGGCGCCGTCCGGCACCCAGCCACGCTGCTTCTGCACGATCTTCAGGGCTTCGATGGACGCCGCGCGCGGGTCCTCGTAGTGGTGCATTTCGTGCTCGATGGCGTCGTACTCGGCCTGGCTGAGTTCGAAGCGGTCGGTTTGGATCACGTTTTGCGGATAAACAGTAGTCTGGCTCATGTGATTAGCGGTCCACGTCGGCCATAACGAAATCGATGCTACCTAGGTAGGCGATCAGGTCCGCGATCATGCTGCCGCGGATCACCGAGGGGATCTGCTGCAGGTGGGCGAAGCTGGGCGTACGGATACGCGTGCGGTAGCTCATGGTGCTGCCGTCGCTGGTCAGGTAGTAGCTGTTGATGCCCTTGGTCGCCTCGATCATCTGGAAGCTCTCGTTGGCCGGCATGACCGGGCCCCAGGAGACTTGCAGGAAGTGGGTGATCAGGGTCTCGATGTGCTGCAGGGTGCGCTCTTTCGGCGGCGGCGTGGTCAGCGGGTGATCCGCCTTGTACGGGCCTTCCGGCATGTTGCGCAGGCACTGGTCGATGATGCGGATGCTCTGGCGCATCTCCTCGACACGAACCATGCAGCGGTCATAGGCGTCGCCGTTGTGGGCCAGCGGCACTTCGAACTCGAAGTGCTCGTAGCCGGAGTACGGACGCGCCTTGCGCAGGTCGAAGTCCAGGCCGGTGGAGCGCAGGCCGGCGCCGGTGACGCCCCATTCCAGCGCTTCCTTGGTGTTGTACTGGGCTACGCCCTTGGTACGACCGATCAGGATGCTGTTTTTCAGGGCGGCCTTGGTGTACTCGTCGAGGCGCTTGGGCAGCCAGTCGACGAATTCTTTGACCAGCTTGTCCCAGCCACGCGGCAGGTCGTGGGCAACGCCGCCGATGCGGTACCAGGCCGGGTGCAGGCGGAAGCCGGTGATGGCTTCGATCACCTTGTAGGCGCGCTGGCGGTCGGTGAAGGTGAAAAACACCGGGGTCATCGCACCGACGTCCTGGATATAGGTACCCAGGAACAGCAGGTGGCTGGTGATGCGGAAGAACTCGGCGAGCATCACGCGGATGAAGTCGACGCGGTCCGGCACCTTGATCCCGGCCAGCTTCTCGACCGAGAGGACGTAGGGCAGGTTGTTCATCACCCCGCCGAGGTAGTCGATACGGTCGGTGTAGGGAATGAAGCTGTGCCAGGACTGGCGCTCGGCCATCTTCTCGGCGCCACGGTGGTGGTAGCCGATGTCCGGGACGCAGTCGATGATCTCCTCACCGTCCAGCTGCAGGATGATGCGGAACGCACCGTGAGCGGACGGGTGGTTCGGACCGAGGTTGAGGAACATGTAGTCCTCGTGCTCGCCCTGGCGCTTCATGCCCCAGTCTTCCGGCTTGAAGCGTGCGGCTTCTTCTTCCAGCTGCTGCTTGGCCAGGGTCAGGCTGAACGGGTCGAATTCGGTGGCGCGCGCTGGGTAGTCCTTGCGCAGCGGGTGACCTTCCCAGGTCGGCGGCATCATGATGCGGGTCAGGTGCGGGTGGCCCTGGAAGGTGATGCCGTACAGGTCCCAGACCTCACGCTCGTACCAGTTGGCGTTGGGCCAGATGCCGGTGACGGTGGGGACGTTGAGGTCACCTTCCTTGAGGGCAACCTTGATCATGATGTCGCTGTTACGCTCGATCGACATCAGGTGGTAGAACACGGTGAAGTCGGCGCCCGGCAGGCCGCGGCGCTGGGTGCGCAGGCGCTCGTCGACGCCGTGCAGGTCGTACAGCATGACGTAGGGGCGCGGCAGGTTACGCAGGAAGGTCAGCACGTTGATCAGGCGATCACGGGCGACCCACAGCACCGGCATGCCGGTACGGGTGCTCTGGACGGTAAAGGTCTCGGCACCGAAACGGGAGTTCAGCTCGACGACCACATCCTGGTCATCGGCCTTGTACGGTGGAACGGACAGAATGCTGTCTGCAGTCATGGTCTCGGTCGCTATCGGCGGTGTACGGCGTCAGTGAGCAGGCTCGGGGAGCCGGCTCACACTTCGTCGGGGCTGCGCAGGTTGGTTACAGCGATGCGCTGTTCGCGGCGCTGCTCCTTCTGCGACGGCATGTCGGCACGGTAGATGCCTTGATCGCCGACGACCCAGGACAATGGGCGGCGCTCCTGACCGATGGACTCCTGCAGCAGCATCAGGCCTTGCAGGAATGCCTCCGGACGGGGCGGGCAGCCAGGGATGTAGACGTCCACGGGGAGGAACTTGTCGACCCCCTGCACCACAGAGTAGATGTCATACATGCCGCCGGAGTTGGCGCACGAACCCATGGAGATGACCCACTTGGGTTCCAGCATCTGCTCGTACAGGCGCTGAATGACCGGCGCCATCTTGATGAAGCAGGTGCCGGCGATGACCATGAAGTCGGCCTGACGCGGTGACGCACGAATGACTTCGGCGCCGAAACGCGCGATGTCGTGCGGCGCAGTGAAGGCGGTGGTCATTTCCACGTAGCAGCAGGACAGACCGAAGTTGTACGGCCACAGGGAGTTCTTGCGACCCCAGTTCACCGCACCGTTGAGCACATCTTCAAGCTTGCCCATGAAGATGTTCTTGTGGACCTCATCCTCAAGCAGTGGATCGGCTACGGTCTCCCGCTGGCCGATCGGATACTGCTCGTTAGGCGCATCCGGATCGATCCGAGTAAGTTTGTATTGCATCGCCAAAGCCTCATTGTTTCAGCTTCGCCTGCCGAGTACGACGGCCCTCGGGTGCCCAGTCGAGCGCACCGATACGCCAAAGATAGACAAGACCTGCCAACAGAATTGCTATGAAAACTGTAGCTTCGATCAGGCCGGCCCAGCCGCTTTCGCGCACCGAGACTGCCCAAGCGAAGAGAAAGAGGGCTTCAACGTCGAAGATCACGAACAGCATCGCGACCAGATAGAACTTTGCCGAGAGACGCAGGCGGGCGTTGCCGACCGGAAGCATGCCCGATTCGAAGGGATCATTCTTGCTGCGCCCCCAGGCCTTGCTACCCAGCAGGCTGGATAGGCCGAGCATGAAAGCGATGAGCCCGAAAACTCCGAGCAGGAATACAGCGAAGGCCCAGTTGTGGGACATGGTCGTTACCGCATCAGGCATGCCGGGGCTCCTTGGGTAAAGGGGCGGCTTTTTAATAATGGTAGAGCAACCTCATGGGATTGCCCTGCAAAGTAGTGGCGGCAATTTTATGCCTGCTTGGCGCGCTAAGTAAATTTTTCCGAATAAAAAAATGAACGCTCCAAGGCTGTAGACGGCCGCAATGGGCCAGCTGGTGTGGGCTGCAGGCGTAATTACTGCTTTGGTATTAGTCGTGCATGACGCTTTTCTGCAAGGTTCTGTCGGTAATTGTTTACAGCCCCGGCCTTATTGATGCGTGGGCGGAGCGCAGTGTTTTACCGAGCGTCCTTAATTGCAGAGCAAGTTCTATCGATTTCGGGCGAGATAGTGGTGCGCACTGAGTCGCGAGTCGATGACGAAAATCAGTGCGCCGCCGCGCAGAAGCGCTATGGCCTTGTCCCGGTCGGTACCGGCCAGTACCAGGCAACCATGGCTGCGGCCAGCCACGCCGTGGCGGCGGATGAAGTCGTCCTCCATGTAGCTCTTGGCATGCAGCACGATGGCGCGGCGCTCGGCATTGGCGTTGCCGGGGCTCAGGCCGATCAGGCGCATGGAAAGGCCGTGTCCCGGCGCGTTGCTCTGGTAGACCTGGTCGGTGCGCAGCGTGCCGAGTGAGCTGGCATGGCTGCCCGGTGCGTCGGAATAGTGGTCGGTAAAACCATCATGGTCGGGGTCCGAGCCCTGGCCGTGGGCAACCCTGTAGCTGGCGAGCAGGCGCAGGCTGTTGCGCTCGAAGAGCATCAGGCGTGGCTGGCTGGAGTGCCGGGCGTAGTCCACCACGGCGAAATGGGCGTGTCGATTGTCCTGCAATTGCTGGCGAATATCGGCAGCGGTGTTGGCGGGAAGCACCTGCTGCAGGTCGTTGGCCGTGGCGTTGCAGGCGAGGGCAATGAGCAGGCCGGCAAGTGGCAGTCGGGGCATGGCGGCGATCGTGGTGGCTGGGTGTTGCCCAGTTAAGGCCGGTTGCCTGTCTTCACGCAAGGGGCGGAAACGAAGAAGCCCCGGCATTGCTGCCGGGGCTTCCCCTGATAACACCTGCGGCGAACCGCAGAGCCGGTTCCTATTAGTGGAACTGGTTCATGGTGTTGTCTTTACCGCTGGCCTTCAGAGCAGCTTCGCCAGCGAAGTACTCTTTGTGGTTGTCGCCGATGTCGGAACCAGCCATGTTCTGGTGCTTGACGCAGGCGATACCCTGACGCAGTTCCTGACGCTGAACGCCTTTCACGTAGGCCAGCATGCCCTGGTCGGCGAAGTAGCCTTTGGCCAGGTTGTCGGTCGACAGAGCGGCGGTGTGGTAGGTCGGCAGGGTGATCAGGTGGTGGAAGATGCCGGCGTGAGCCGAACCGTCACGCTGGAAGGTACGGATCTTCTCGTCAGCAACCTGAGCCAGTTCAGTCTCGTCGTACTCGACGCTCATCAGCTTGGCGCGGTCGTAGGCGGAAACGTCTTTGCCTTCGGCAACGAATGCATCGAACACTTGCTGACGGAAGTTCAGGGTCCAGTTGAAGGACGGGCTGTTGTTGTACACCAGCTTGGCGTTCGGAATGACTTCGCGGATGCGGTCAACCATGCCCTTGATCTGGCCAACGTGCGGCTTCTCGGTTTCGATCCACAGCAGGTCAGCACCGTTCTGCAGCGAAGTGATGCAGTCCAGTACGCAACGGTCTTCGCCGGTGCCAGCACGGAACTGGAACAGGTTGGACGGCAGGCGCTTCGGACGCAGCAGTTTGCCACCGCGGTTGATCACAACGTCGCCGTTGCCCAGGTCGGAGGCGGCAACTTCTTCGCAATCCAGGAAGGAGTTGTACAGGTCGCCCAGGTCGCCCGGCTCTTTGGTCACGGCGATCTGCTTGGTCAGGCCAGCACCCAGGGAGTCGGTACGAGCAACGATCACACCGTTGTCGATGCCCAGCTCGAGGAAGGCGTAACGAACGGCGGCGATCTTGGCCAGGAAGTCAGCGTGCGGAACGGTCACTTTGCCGTCTTGGTGGCCGCACTGCTTCTCGTCGGAAACCTGGTTTTCGATCTGGATGCAGCAAGCGCCTGCTTCGATCATGCGCTTGGCCAGCAGGTAGGTGGCTTCCGGGTTACCGAAACCAGCGTCGATGTCGGCGATGATCGGGACGATGTGAGTTTCGTAGTTGTCGATCTGGTTCTGGATCTCAGCGGCCTTGGCGTTGTCGCCGGCAGCGCGAGCGGCGTCCAGAGCGGTGAACAGCAGGTCCAGTTCACGGCTGTCAGCCTGGCGCAGGAAGGTGTAAAGCTCTTCGATCAGGTCGGAAACTGCAGTCTTCTCGTGCATCGACTGGTCCGGCAGCGGGCCGAAGTCGGAACGCAGAGCAGCAACCATCCAGCCGGACAGGTACAGGTAGCGCTTGTTGGTGGTGCCCAGGTGCTTCTTGATGGCGATCAGCTTCTGCTGACCGATGAAGCCATGCCAGCAACCCAGGGACTGGGTGTACTTGGACGAGTCGGCGTCGTACTCGGCCATGTCTTTGCGCATGATGTCAGCGGTGTACTGGGCGATTTCCAGACCGGTCTTGAAGCGGTTCTGAGCGCGCATGCGAGCGACGGACTCGGGGTTGATCGCGCTCCAGCTGCTGCCTGCGGCTTCTTTCAGAGCGGCAACGGCTTTGATGTCGTTTTGATAAGCTGACATGGTCAATCCTTCAAAGTATGAGTTTGGTTGAGCACCGACTTCCCACCCAAAACCAACGTGCAAAAAAGCTTGCAGTGTTGCGGGCGACACAGGGCGGACTTCGAGATTTTGACGGAGACGAGAGTGCAGCGGATGCGGGGGAGGACGAAACAAGTCAGTCCGGTGAGGCAGTTGCTGCGGCTGCGCGGCTCGTGGATGCCACTAGGCGATGCAGGTTCTGCTCGAATGGTCTGGCTGATAACGCTTAGGCTTCCCCGTCCCTCAGGACAACTTTCGTTCCAGTCGCAACCTCGTTAAAACGCCTTGTGGGCTGTTAAAACACGGACCGCCCCGAATGGTGGTACGGGATCGATCTGGAGGCTCTGCGAAGAGCCCCTGGCTAGCGGGAGCGGCGCCATCATGCGCTTTCAAACGGGCGTTCGTCAATCGTTTTGTAGTGCTTTTTTTGTGCAACTACATGGATGAGGGCTAGACCTTAGTCGAGCGCCTCGACGCGGATGCGCAGGCTCATGTCGTTGGCGCCACGGGTGGAATGCTGGCGCAGAAAGGCCGAGTCCTGGCTGAGGTTCTCGCCGCTGACGCCGCTCAGGGGAATCCACTCCCCGAGTCGGCCGCTGACCCGAGTATCGGTGCTCTGGGTGTCGATTACGCCAGGCTGGTACTGGTTTACGCGGTCGTTGTTGCTGCTGATGCTGACGTGAACCCTATCCCCGGTGATGTTGGCGGTGACGTAGAAGCCCTGGTTGACGTTGCGGTACTGGGTGTTCTGATGAACCTGGCCATAGGGTCCGACGCTGGTGGTGGTGAGCGGCACGCTCTGGCCGACCTGGATCAGCGCCGGGTAGCCCTCGGTGGCCTGCACCCGCTGTGTGCCGCCGCTGTTGCTGCTGGTGGAGCGACGGATGATGCGCACCTGATCGCGCCCCTGCACTTCGCCGCGCCCGGCGATCACCTCGACGTCGCCGGCACTGGCACTACCGTCGACGCGATAGCCGTCGCGGTCCTGGAAGCTGGTCTCGCTGGTGTCGACGCTGATCAATAGCCGGCGCGGCGCGGTATCCAGCTGCTGCAGGAGGTCGCGGACCTCCTGAATTTTCTCCGGCGCGGCGTTGATGACCAGTTGGTTGCCATAGGGGCTGGCCTTGCCCTGGCCGTCCAGTGCCGCCTGCACCACCGGCAGCACGTCCTCGGCGGTGCGATAGTTGAGCTGGATCAGCTCGGTAGCGGCCTGCAGCGGCAGGCTCAGGCCGAGCGTCAGGGCGAGGAGGCAGGCGCGCAGGGTCATAGCAAGAAGCTCCGCAGGTCGGGGTCGGAAAGACTCATGTCCCAGGCCTGGTCGAACTGCGCCTGGCGCTGGCGCACGCGGCCGGGATCGTTGTACAGGGCGTAGCCGGCGTATTGCTCGGGCTGCTCGCGCAGCAGCAGGCCGCGGTCGTCGGCCAGCAGGTAGGCGCTTTCGTCGCTGGGGTGGTCCGGATTGATCCTGCGAATATGCAGGTTGCTGGTGATGCGCTTGGCCAAGTTGAGCAGGCGATGCCCCTGCCTGACCGGCCGGCCGACATCGCGCACGAGAATGCGCAGGCGGTTTTTCGGGCTGGCCAGGAGAAACTGGGTACAGGCATCCTGCACGCTGCTGTGACTGTAGAGCCAGGCCTCCAGGTCGGGGCTGTAGAGGCTCAGACTGAGGCGTGCCTGTTGCAGCAGGGCCAGGGCATGCGCCTGGGCCTGTTCCGGACGGTGGAAGCGTTGCAGCTCGGTGTGGCTGCCGAGCAGGAAAGGTGCCGGCTCGCGCGGTTCGGTGGCTAGGCTGGGCAGGTTCGGCGGATTGTGCACGGCAAAACGCCCCGGCGACTGGAAATCGATGGCCGGCAGATCCGGTTCGTTCGTGTCGTTCGGGGCGTTTTCTTCGCTCATTGCTGCCGTCCTAGTCGCTATGGCGCACCATCATGACGTGGGGAATGCCGGCCTCGAGGTACTCGTCGCCTTCGATGTGGAAGCCGAGGCGCTCGTAGAAGGCCGCAGCATGGACCTGGGCGCTGAGCTTCTGTTCGCGCTGGCCGCGTTGTTCGGCGGCTTCGATGGCGGCACGCATCAGCGCTTCGCCGACCTTCAGGCCGCGCCAGTCCTTGAGCACCGAGACCCGGCCGATCTGTCCGTCGGCCAGCAGGCGCGCGGTGCCGATCGGATAGTCACCCTCGCAGGCGAGAAAATGCACGGCCTCGATATCCTCGTCGTCCCATTCGAGCTCAGCGGGAACGGCCTGCTCGGCAATAAACACGGCCTCGCGGATGCGCCGCAGATCGGCATTGTCCTTCTGCCAGTGGGCGAGGCGGATGTGGATCTCACTCATCAGCAAACTCCAAACTTCCTTGCTGGACCAGTTCACGCACCAGTGTACGCCCGTCCTCGTCCGCCAACCAAGGCGCCAGGTTGTCGGCATGCAGGGCGTCGGCGGCGCAGATCAGGCGCAGCAGCTCCTTGAGATGGGCTGGCAGCAGACGGCTCTGGCCGCTGGCGAACAGCACCAGGCCGACATCCACCTCGCTCCAGGCCAGGCGCGCGCTGGGGTTGCGCACCAGCACGGCGCCATCTTCGAGGGCGGCGAGGAAATCCGCTTCCTCGATCTCCGGGCCGCTGACCAGTTCCGGATAACGCGGCTCGGTCATGAACTGGCCGAACCAGGTCAGCAGCAGGCGCTCGTCGCTCATGTGCTCGGTCAGCAGAGCCTTGAGGCGGTCGAGGGCCTCTTGCTGGATCTGGTGCGGATCACTGATCGGTGCCATGCCGGCGTCGCTGTAGCGCTCCTCGTCGGGCAGGAACTGGGCGAGGAAGTCGGTGAAGTGGGTCAGCACCTCGGCGGCGCTGGGGGCGCGGAAGCCGACCGAGTAGGTCATGCAGTCGTCTTCGGCGATGCCGTAGTGGGCCAGGCGCGGCGGCAGGTAGAGCATGTCGCCGGGCTCCAGTACCCACTCATCGGTCTGATCGAATTCGGCGAGGATGCGCAGGTCGGCGTGCGCCAGCAGTTTGCTGTCGGCCTCGCACATCTGGCCGATCTTCCAGCGGCGCTGGCCTTCGGCCTGCAGCAGGAACACGTCGTAGTTGTCGAAATGCGGGCCGACGCTGCCGCCCGGCGCGGCGAAACTGATCATCAGGTCATCGATACGCCAGCTGGGCAGGAAGCCGAAGTCCTTCAGTACCTCGGCCACTTCCGGCACGAACTGGTCGACGGCCTGCACCAGCAGCGTCCAGTCGCGCTCCGGCAGCTGGCTGAAGGTGTCCTCGGCGAACGGGCCGCGGCGCAGTTCCCAGGGTTGGGCGCCGTGCTCCAGCACCAGGCGCGACTCGACTTCCTCTTCCAGGGCCAGGCCGGCCAGCTCGTCGGCGCTGATCGGGCTCTCGAAGCCGGGGATGGCCTGGCGCACCAGCAGGGGCTTCTCCTGCCAGTAGTCACGCAGGAACTCGCGAGGAGTAAGGCCGCCCAGGAGCTGCAGAGGAGTATCAGGATTCATGGCTAAGCCCTTGAAAGAGATGAAATGGCTAAAACAAAAACGCCCGGCTCAGCCGGGCGTTGAGGAGGCTGGTGGCGCTCAGACGCGCTGGGCCTGGGCGACGGCGTTGCCGATGTAGCGCGCCGGGGTGAGCTCTTTGAGCTCCTCCTTGGCGGCCGCCGGCATGTCGAGACCATCGATGAAAGCAAGCAGCGCCTCCGGGCTGATGCCCTTGCCGCGGGTCAGCTCCTTGAGCTTCTCGTAGGGGTTCTCGATGGCGTAGCGGCGCATCACGGTCTGGATCGGCTCGGCCAGGACTTCCCAGCAGGCGTCCAGGTCTTCGGCGATGCGCGCCTCGTTCAGCTCCAGCTTGCCGATGCCCTTGAGACTGGCCTCGTAGGCGATGATGCTGTGGGCGAAGCCGACACCAAGGTTGCGCAGCACGGTGGAGTCGGTCAGGTCGCGCTGCCAGCGGGAGATCGGCAGCTTGCTGGCCAGGTGCTGGAAGATCGCGTTGGCGATGCCCAGGTTGCCTTCGGAGTTCTCGAAGTCGATCGGGTTGACCTTGTGCGGCATGGTCGAGGAGCCGATCTCGCCGGCCACAGTCTTCTGCTTGAAGTAGCCGAGGGAAATGTAGCCCCAGACGTCGCGGTCGAAGTCGATCAGGATGGTATTGAAGCGCGCGATGGCATCGAACAGCTCGGCGATGTAGTCGTGCGGCTCGATCTGGGTGGTGTAGGGGTTCCACTGCAGGCCCAGGTCGCCCTCGATGAACTGCTTGGCGTTGGCTTCCCAGTCGATCTGCGGGTAGGCGGACAGGTGGGCGTTGTAGTTGCCCACGGCGCCGTTGATCTTGCCCAGCAGCGGCACGGCGGCCACCTGGGCGATCTGGCGCTCCAGGCGGTAGACGACGTTGGCCAGTTCCTTGCCCAGGGTGGTCGGCGAGGCCGGCTGGCCGTGGGTGCGCGACAGCATCGGAACGCCGGCGAACTTGACGGCCAGTTCGCGGATGGCGCCGGCGATCTGCTTCATCAGCGGCAGCAGCACGGTGTCGCGGCCTTCGCGCAGCATCAGGGCGTGGGACAGGTTGTTGATGTCCTCGCTGGTGCAGGCGAAGTGGATGAATTCGCTGACCGCGGCCAGTTCCGGCAGCTTGGCGGCCTGCTCCTTGAGCAGGTATTCCACGGCTTTCACGTCGTGGTTGGTGGTGCGCTCGATCTCTTTCACGCGCTCGGCGTGCTCGACGGCGAAGTTCTCCGCCAGCTCGTTGAGCAGGGCGTTGGCTTCGGCGGAGAAGGGCGCGACTTCGGCGACGCCTTCATGGGCGGCCAGACGCTGCAGCCAGCGGACTTCGACCATTACGCGGAAACGGATCAGGCCGTATTCGCTGAAGATCGGGCGCAGGGCGCTGGTTTTGCCGGCGTAGCGGCCATCGACGGGGGAAACCGCGGTGAGCGAGGAGAGCTGCATGAGGGGCGTTCTCGGACAGGTCGGTCAACGAAAAGGGCGCACATCATACATGAAGTCGCCGGTGCAGGCCCGTCCGATTAGCGGGCGGTCGGGCGCCGGGCGATGGACAGCAGGCTGGAAGAGAAGATCAGCGCGGCACCGAGGAGCGAGCTGAGGTCCGGCGTCTCGCCCCAGCGCAGCCAGGCGATGACGCCGGCGAAGACGATGGCGAGGTAGGCGAAGGGGCCGATCAGTCCGGGCGGCGCCAGGCCGTAAGCCTTGGACATGACGATCTGGCTCACCGTGGCGAGCAGGCCGATCACCAGCAGCAGGCCGAGTTGGTGCGAGTCCAGCGGCTGCCAGGCCCAGGTCAGCGGCACGGCGGAGATCAGCGCGCTGAACAGTGAGAAGTAGAAGACGATGCGAAAGGCCGGTTCGCTGTCGCTCATCTCGCGGATGGAGACGAAGGCGAAGGCGGCCAGAATGCTGGCGGCCAGGCCGACCAGCGCCTGACTGTCGAGCAGTGCCTGGCTGGGCTTGGCCACCAGCAGCACGCCGATCAGGCCGATGGCGGTGGTGACCAGCATGCGCTTGGTCAGCGGTTCCTTGAGCAGCCACCAGGCCAGCACGGGGGTGAACACTGGGGCCGAGTAGGTGAACAGCATGGCGTCGGCCAGAGGCAGGTGCGCTATCGCATAGAAGAAGCAGTACATCGCCGCCAGGCCGTAGCCGGTGCGCCACAGATGCGATTTGATACGGCCGGTCTTCAGCGGCGCGGCGCCCTTGAACAGCAGAAGCGGCAGGAAGAACAGCACGCCGACCAGGTTGCGGAAGAACACCACCGACTCGTTGTTGACCCCGCTGGAGACCTCGCGGATGCCCACGCCCATCAGCGAGAACAGCAGGGCGGAGAGTGCCAGCAGCAGGGCGCCCTGTACCGGTTTGACGCTGCGGCTGGGCAGGCTCACCTCAGCCCCGCAGCAGCGGATAGAGTTCCTTGAGCAGCTTGCCGCGGCTGAGCACCAGCTGCCAGCGGTGCCCGCCGAGCTGGCGCCATAGGCGCGCGGAGCGGATGCCGGTGAGCAGCAGGGCGCGCACCTTGGCCGCGACCGCCGGCTGCTGTAGGAAGCGCATGTCACCATGCACCTGGATACGCTGGCGGAAGGTGCTGAGCGTGTCCTGATACAGCGCGCCGCAGGCGGCCACCACGTTGTCGTGGGTCAGGCCGAAGTGCTCGACCTGGTTCTGGATCTGGTCCAGGCGACTGCCGATCACTTGCAGCATGTCGTCGCGCTTGGCCAGTTGGCGCTCCAGGCCGAGCAGGGCGAGGGCGTAGCGCAGCGGTTCGCGCTGCAGGCTGGCCGGGTTGCGCTCCAGGGCGCCGACCAGCGCCTTGTAGCCTTCGCGCAGGTTGAGGTCGTCGCCGCCGTAGACCTCCAGGGTGTTCTTCGGGTCGCGCACCAGCAGGCTGCCAAGCAAGCAGCCGAGCTGGGCGTCGCTGATCTGCCCGGTACGAGCCAGCTTGTCCACCAGGCTGGCGGCCTGGAATACGGCGGAGAGGGCCAGCAGTTGCTCCTGAGTCGGGGTCATGCGCGCGGCGCTCCTTCGGCACAGGGCTCGGCGACTTCGATCACGCCACCGCCGAGGCAGACTTCACCGTCGTAGAACACCACGGACTGGCCCGGTGTAACGGCGCGCTGCGGCTCGTCGAACAGCGCGCGGTAGCCGTGCTCGGTTTTTTCCAGGGTGCAGGCCTGATCGGCCTGGCGGTAGCGCACCTTGGCAGTCAGGCGGCGCGGGCTGGACAGGTCGACGGGGTTGACCCAGTAGATGTCCGAGGCGAGCAGGGCGCGGGAGAACAGCCAGGGGTGGTCGTTACCCTGGCCGACGATCAGCACGTTGCGCACGAGATCCTTGTGCAGCACATACCAGGGCTCGTCACCGGCGTTCTTCATGCCGCCGATGCCCAGGCCCTGGCGCTGGCCGATGGTGTGGTACATCAGGCCGACATGGCGGCCGATCACCTGGCCCTCGGTGGTCTCGATATCGCCTGGCTGTGCCGGCAGGTACTGCTTGAGGAAGTCGCTGAAGCGGCGTTCGCCGATGAAGCAGATGCCGGTGGAGTCCTTCTTCTTGGCCGTGGCCAGATCGTACTTCTCGGCGATGGCGCGTACCTGCGGTTTTTCCAGTTCGCCGACCGGGAACAGGGTGCGGCCGATCTGCTCGCCGCCGACGGCATGCAGGAAGTAGCTCTGGTCCTTGTTCGGATCGAGGCCCTTGAGCAGCTCGCTGCGGCCGGCGACATCGCGGCGACGCACGTAGTGGCCGGTGGCGATCAGGTCGGCGCCGAGGCTTAGGGCGTAGTCCAGGAACGCTTTGAACTTGATTTCGCGGTTGCACAGGATGTCCGGGTTCGGCGTGCGTCCGGCCTTGTATTCGGCCAGGAAGTGCTCGAACACGTTGTCCCAGTATTCCGCGGCGAAATTGGCGGTGTGCAGCTTGATGCCGATGCGATCGCACACGGCCTGAGCGTCCGCCAGGTCAGTCATGGCGGTGCAGTATTCGGTGCCGTCGTCCTCTTCCCAGTTCTTCATGAACAGGCCTTCGACCTGGTACCCCTGTTCGAGCAGGAGGAGGGCGGAGACGGAGGAGTCGACGCCGCCGGACATGCCGACGATCACTCGGGTATTGGCTGGTTCGCGCATGGAAGTTCGAAGAGGGCTGACTGCAGAAAGGCGACGATTCTATCAGGAGCGCGCGGCGCGCGGCGAATCACGCCGGGCCGCAATCGGCCTGATCGCGGATCAGGCTCAGGGCGTGGCGTTCGCCGGCCAGATAGTCGTCGATGCAGCGCAGCACCAGTTCACTGCGCCAACGTTCGGGCTGGGCCGCCAGTTCGTCGCGGGTCAGCCAGCGCGGGCCGATGATGCCCTCGTCCAGTGGCGAGTCCGGCAGGTGGCGCAGCGGCTTGGCGGCGAAGCACACACGCTGGTAGGTCACGCCATTGCTGGGGGCGGTATACAGGTAGATGCCGGTGACGGCGGTCAGCTCAACTTCCCAGCCGGTCTCCTCCAGCGTCTCGCGCAGAGCGGCGGCGATGAGACTTTCGTCGGCTTCCAGATGGCCGGCAGGCTGGTTTAATACCGCCTGGCCGCCGGCCAGCTCCTCGACCAGGAGGAAACGGCCCTGGTCCTCGACCACGGTAGCGACGGTGACGTGTGGGGTGAAACGCATTGCAATGAACCTCCGCGAGTCTGCGGCAACTATTGGCCGAGGCTTGGATCGAAGCAATCTGGAGCCAAGCTGCTAGGATTGAAATCGCCCCAAGAGGGCTTTTTGTAGCGCTGATGTAGTTTGACTACATGTTTGGCGCGAAACCAGTATTCAAGCAGTCTAGGCTGTCGCTGGGCTGTCAGTAAATGGCGAAAAGTGCGTGACTTTCTGTAGAAAAACTACAAGAATGCAGCACCTTTCCGAGACCCAGAAGTATCGTCCGCCGCATTACCCGTGCGGTGGATTGTCAGACCACGAAAACAAACGGAGTCCAGCATGGGATACCAGAAGATCCAGGTGCCTGCGAACGGCGAAAAGATCACCGTCAACGCCGACATGACCTTGAATGTACCGAACAACCCGATCATCCCGTTCATCGAGGGTGATGGCATCGGTGTCGATATCAGCCCGGTGATGATCAAGGTCGTCGACGCTGCCGTTGAAAAAGCCTATGCCGGCCAGCGCAAGATCGCCTGGATGGAAGTCTACGCCGGCGAGAAAGCCACCCAGGTCTATGACCAGGACACCTGGCTGCCGAAAGAAACCCTGGAAGCCGTGCGCGACTACGTCGTGTCGATCAAGGGTCCGCTGACCACTCCGGTCGGTGGCGGTATCCGCTCGCTGAACGTGGCCCTGCGCCAGGAGCTGGATCTGTATGTCTGCCAGCGTCCGGTACGTTGGTTCGAAGGCGTGCCGAGCCCGGTGAAGAAGCCGGGTGACGTGGATATGTGCATCTTCCGTGAGAACTCGGAAGACATCTACGCCGGTGTCGAGTGGAAAGCTGGCAGCCCTGAGGCCGAGAAGGTCATCAAATTCCTCACCGAGGAAATGGGCGTCAAGAAGATCCGCTTCACCGAAAACTGCGGTATCGGCATCAAGCCGGTTTCCCTGGAAGGTACCAAGCGCCTGGTGCGCAAGGCCCTGCAGTACGCCGTGGATAACGATCGCAGCTCCGTGACCATCGTCCACAAGGGCAACATCATGAAGTTCACCGAAGGTGCCTTCAAAGAGTGGGGCTACGAGGTGGCGCGTGACGAGTTCGGCGCCGAGCTGTTGGATGGCGGCCCGTGGATGCAGTTCAAGAACCCGAACACCGGCAAGACCATCGTGGTGAAAGATGCCATCGCTGACGCCATGCTGCAGCAGATCCTGCTGCGTCCGGCCGAGTACGACGTGATCGCCACCCTGAACCTGAACGGTGACTACCTGTCCGACGCCCTGGCGGCCGAAGTGGGTGGTATCGGTATCGCTCCGGGTGCCAACCTGTCCGACACCGTGGCCATGTTCGAAGCAACCCACGGTACCGCGCCGAAGTATGCCGGTCTGGACAAGGTCAACCCGGGTTCGGTCATCCTCTCTGCCGAGATGATGCTGCGCCATATGGGCTGGACCGAAGCCGCCGACCTGATCATCAAGGGCACCAACGGCGCTATCGCCGCCAAGACCGTGACCTATGACTTCGAGCGTCTGATGGACGGTGCCAAGCTGCTGTCCTGCTCGCAGTTCGGTGATGCCATCATCACCCACATGTAAGCAGTAGGCGCCAAACAAAAAGGCCGGTCATCTGACCGGCCTTTTTCATTTCTGCTCTTTTCAGGCTTCTACTGGAGTGCTTTGCGGCGCGCTGGCGTGCGCCGGGGTGTCACTGGTTGCCAGAATCGCGCTGATATTCACGGCGTGCAGGCCTTTGGGGCCCTGCAGAATATCGAACTTGACCGCTTGGCCGGCCTTGAGAGTCTTGTAGCCGTCCATCTGGATAGCCGAGTAGTGGGCGAACAGGTCCTCATCTCGGCCATCTGCCACGATGAAGCCGTAGCCCTTGGCGTTGTTGAACCACTTGACCTTACCGCTAAGCATGCTGACATCCCTCTGCAAAGGACTCCATCACTGGAGTATCATCCACTTCAGCTCCACGTCCGACTTCAGCCCTGAAGGGCGCTAGCCGCGGAACCCCGATACCCGAGTAGGGTATTCACTGTTTGTAACACCGTTTCGCCTTTAGTCAAGGCACCAGGTCGGGCGGCTGAGAAGCCTGTCATAATCCGCCTGGCATCTACCTCCGACCGCTTACGACACCATCAGTTCAGCATGCATTCACCCAGCCAGATTCGACTAACATTCAATCAGGATCGTCCGGACGAGCACGAGGATGATTCCTCCGGCTTGGCCGTGCAGGAGGCGAAGCCGGCGTTGCAGGCGCCGCCCATGTATAAGGTGCTGATGTTCAACGATGATTACACTCCGATGGATTTCGTGGTCGAAGTGTTGGAAGTGTTCTTCGGTATGAATCGGGAAGTGGCCACCAAGGTCATGCTCACGGTGCATACGGAAGGCAAGGCAATCTGCGGGGTATTTACCCGCGATATCGCAGAGACCAAAGCGATGCAGGTCAACCAGTACGCTCGAGAGAGCCAGCATCCGCTACTCTGTGAGATAGAGAAGGACGGCTGACGTCGTCCCGCTTGGGCAAGAGGTGAAGCTATGTTGAATCGAGAGCTGGAAGTCACCCTCAATCTGGCCTTCAAGGAGGCACGTGCCAAGCGCCATGAGTTCATGACGGTCGAGCATCTGCTTCTGGCTTTGCTGGATAACGAGGCTGCAGCGACCGTACTGCGCGCCTGTGGCGCCAACCTGGATAAGCTCCGGCACGATCTGCAGGAGTTCATCGACTCCACCACGCCGCTGATCCCTCAGCATGATGAGGATCGCGAGACCCAGCCGACCCTGGGCTTCCAACGCGTTTTGCAACGCGCCGTATTCCATGTGCAGAGCTCCGGCAAGCGTGAGGTGACGGGCGCCAACGTGCTGGTCGCCATCTTCAGCGAGCAGGAGAGCCAGGCCGTGTTTCTGCTCAAGCAGCAGAGCGTGGCCCGCATCGACGTGGTCAACTACATTGCCCACGGCATCTCCAAGGTGCCCGGTCATACCGATCAGCACGAAAGCGAGCAGGAGATGCAGGACGAAGAGGGCGGGGAGTCCTCGGCCTCCGGCAATCCCCTGGACGCCTACGCCAGCAACCTCAACGAGCTGTCGCGCCAGGGGCGCATCGATCCGCTGGTCGGTCGCGAGCATGAGGTCGAGCGCGTTGCGCAGATCCTCGCCCGTCGGCGCAAGAACAATCCGCTGCTGGTCGGCGAGGCTGGTGTCGGCAAGACTGCCATCGCCGAAGGCCTGGCCAAGCGCATCGTCGACGGCCAGGTGCCGGACCTGCTGTCCGAGAGCGTGGTCTATTCGCTCGACCTCGGCGCACTGCTGGCCGGTACCAAGTACCGCGGCGACTTCGAGAAGCGCTTCAAGGCGCTGCTCAACGAGTTGCGCAAGCGTCCGCACGCGATCCTGTTCATCGACGAGATCCACACCATCATCGGCGCCGGCGCGGCCTCAGGCGGGGTCATGGATGCGTCCAACCTGCTCAAGCCGTTGCTGTCGTCCGGCGAAATTCGCTGCATCGGCTCCACCACCTTCCAGGAGTTCCGCGGCATCTTCGAGAAGGATCGCGCCCTGGCGCGGCGCTTCCAGAAGGTCGATGTCAGTGAGCCGTCGGTCGAGGACACCGTGGGCATCCTCAAGGGGCTCAAGGCGCGCTTCGAGCAGCACCACCACATCGAGTACAGCGACGAGGCGCTGCGTGCGGCGGCCGAGCTGGCGGCGCGCTACATCAATGATCGCCACATGCCGGACAAGGCCATCGACGTGATCGACGAGGCGGGCGCCTACCAGCGTCTGCAGCCGGAGGAAAAGCGCGCCAAGCGCATCGAGGTGGCTCAGGTCGAGGACATCGTCGCGAAAATCGCGCGGATTCCGCCGAAGCATGTCAGCAGCTCGGACAAGGAGCTGCTGCGCAACCTGGAGCGCGACCTCAAGCTCACCGTGTTCGGTCAGGATGCGGCGATCGACTCGTTGTCTACCGCCATCAAACTGTCCCGTGCCGGCCTCAAGGCGCCGGACAAGCCGGTCGGTTCCTTCCTCTTCGCCGGCCCGACCGGTGTCGGCAAGACCGAGGCAGCTCGGCAGCTGGCCAAGGCCATGGGTATCGAGCTGGTGCGCTTCGACATGTCCGAATACATGGAGCGCCACACCGTATCGCGGCTGATCGGTGCGCCGCCTGGCTATGTCGGTTTCGATCAGGGTGGCCTGCTGACCGAGGCCATCACCAAGCAGCCGCACTGCGTACTGCTGCTGGATGAGATCGAGAAGGCTCACCCGGAAGTATTCAACCTGCTGTTGCAGGTGATGGACCACGGCACCTTGACCGACAACAACGGGCGCAAGGCGGACTTCCGCAATGTGATTCTGATCATGACCACCAACGCCGGGGCTGAGACCGCGGCGCGCGCCTCGATCGGCTTCACCCAGCAGGACCATTCGTCCGACGCGATGGAAGTGATCAAGAAGAGCTTCACGCCGGAGTTCCGCAACCGCCTGGACACCATCATCCAGTTCGGTCGCCTGAGCCACGAAACCATCAAGAGCATCGTCGACAAGTTCCTCACCGAACTGCAGGCGCAGCTGGAGGACAAGCGGGTGCAGCTGGATGTCTCGGATGCGGCACGCGGCTGGCTGGCCGAGCGTGGCTACGACGTGCAGATGGGCGCGCGGCCGATGGCGCGGCTGATCCAGGACAAGATCAAGCGGCCGTTGGCCGAGGAGATCCTGTTCGGCGAGCTGGCCGAGCATGGCGGGGTGGTGCATATCGACCTGGAAGGCGGCGAGCTGCACTTCGAGTTCGAAACGGCTGCAGAACCGGCCTGACGGCGGGGTCTGGAAACGCAAACGCCCGGCAATGCCGGGCGTTTTTGCATTCGGGATCGCAGGGCGATCAGCGGGCGCGGTAGGTGATGCGGCCCTTGCTCAGGTCGTACGGCGTCAGTTCGACGCGGACCTTGTCGCCAGTCAGAATGCGGATGTAGTTCTTGCGCATCTTGCCGGAGATGTGCGCGGTAACGACGTGCCCGTTTTCCAACTCCACACGGAACATGGTGTTGGGCAGGGTGTCGACGACAGTGCCTTCCATTTCGAAGCTGTCTTCTTTCGACATGCAGTAAAGCCCTCGGTATCCAAAGATAGGCCTGGCGCATCGGTGCCCAGGCAAAAGCGGCGTGCATTGTGCCCGAAAAGGGGGATGGCCGCCAAGTGGCTGGAGGGTCAGGCTGTGGTTGCGGGTGTTGTGCTCAGGTCAGAACGACCCAGCGCTGGTTGACGAACAGTTCGATGGGGCGGTACTGCGTCTTGTAGCTCATCTTCCGGCAATTCTTGATCCAGTAACCGAGATAGACGGCTTGCAAGCCCAGGCGCGCGGTCTCGCCAATCTGCCAGAGAATGGCAAAGCGGCCCAGGCTGCGACGCTCCAGGGCGGGGTCATAGAAGGTGTAGACCGCGGAGATGCCGTTGGGCAGCAGGTCGGTGACCGCCACGGCGACCAGGGTACCGGCCAGGCGGAACTCGTAGAAGCGGGCGAACGGCAGGTCGCGGACCAGGAAGGTGCTGAACTGGTCGCGGCTGGGCGGGTACATGTCGCCGTCGGCATGGCGCTGTTCGATGTAGCGCACGTAGAGGGCGTAGTACTCCTCGTTGAATGCTGGCCGCACGGCGCGCACCTGGATATCGGCGTTGCGCTTGAGGATGCGTCGCTGCTGGCGATTGGGTATGAACTGGTCGGCAGGGATGCGCGCCGGTACGCAGGCGGTGCAGCGCTGGCAGTGCGGTCGGTAGAGATGGTCGCCACTGCGGCGGAAGCCCATCTCCGAGAGTTCGGCATAGACCTGCACATCCATCGGCTGGCTGGGATCGAGGAACAGGGTGGTCGCCTGCTCTTCGGGCAGATAGCTGCATGGATGTGGCTGAGTGGCGTAGAACTTGAGGCGAGCCAGCTCGGTCATGGTCAACCCTCGGGGAACCCCTGGGACAAGTGTATGCCAGCCTATTGGCGGCTACCACAGGCCTGCCAGTCGGCTGTGCTGGGCCGGTCCAGATGCTGCTGCAGATAGTGGGCGAATTCCGCGCGCGTAATGGGTCGGGCGCCGAAGCTGTGCAGGTGCCGGGTTGGCATCTGGCAGTCGATCAAGGCGAAGCCCCATTCGCGCAGCTTGCTGACCAGCGTGGCGAAGCCGATTTTGGAGGCGTTGTCGGCGCGGCTGAACATGGACTCGCCGAAGAACAGCTGGCCCATGGTCAGGCCGTAGAGGCCGCCAACCAGTTGCTCGCCATCCCAGACTTCCACCGAGTGAGCCAGGCCGCGCTGGTGAAGTTCCAGGTAGGCGGCGCGCATCGAATCGGTGATCCAGGTGCCGTCGGCATAGTCGCGCGGACTGGCGCAGCCTTCGATGACGGCGGCGAAGTCCTGATCGAAGGTGACGCGGTAGCGTTGCTGGCGCAGCAGTTTGGCCAGGCTGCGCGACAGGTGGAACTCTTCGGGGAACAGTACGGTGCGCGGATCGGGTGACCACCAGAGCAGCGGCTGCCCCTCGCTGAACCAAGGGAAGCAGCCGTGCCGATAGGCGGCGATCAGGCGCTCAGCGGAGAGATCGCCGCCGGCAGCCAGCAGGCCATTGGGTTCGCGCAAGGCGCGTTCCAGCGCTGGAAAATCCAGCGAGTCGCGCCGCAGCCAGGTCAGCATGGGGAGGGTAGGGCGGGCAGCTGCCCGCCCGCGGCTCAGACGTCGAGGTACTTCTCGGCATCCAGCGCGGCCATGCAGCCGGCGCCTGCCGAGGTGATGGCCTGACGGTAGACGTGGTCGGCCACGTCGCCGGCGGCAAACACGCCTTCGATGCTGGTGGCTGTGGCATTGCCCTCGCCGCCGCCCTGGACCACCAGGTAGCCGTCGCGCATTTCCAGCTGGCCCTTGAACAGGTCGGTGTTGGGCTTGTGGCCGATGGCGATGAACACGCCGGCCAGCTGCAGCTCCTGGGTGCTGCCGTCGAGGCTGCTCTTCAGGCGCACGCCGGTGACGCCGGTGTTGTCGCCCAGTACCTCGTCTAGGGTCTGGTTCCAGTGCAGGCGCACGTTGCCATTGGCGGCCTTGTCGAACAGTTTGTCCTGCAGGATCTTCTCCGAACGCAGCTTGTCGCGGCGGTGGATCAGGTGCACTTCCTTGGCGATGTTGGACAGGTACAGGGCTTCCTCGACGGCGGTGTTGCCGCCGCCGACCACGCAGACCACCTGGTTGCGGTAGAAGAAGCCGTCACAGGTGGCGCAGGCGGATACGCCCTTGCCGGCGAAGGCCTCTTCGGACGGCAGGCCGAGGTACTGGGCACTGGCGCCGGTGGCGATGATCAGCGCGTCGCAGGTGTAGGTGCCACTGTCGCCCTTGAGGGTGAAGGGCTTGCTCTGCAACTCGGCGGTGTGGATATGGTCGTAGACGATCTCGGTGTCGAAGCGTTCGGCATGCTCCTGCATGCGCTGCATCAGCGCCGGGCCGGTCAGACCGTGGACGTCACCCGGCCAGTTGTCGACTTCGGTGGTGGTGGTGAGCTGGCCGCCGGGCTGGATGCCGGTGATGACGACAGGCTTGAGGTTGGCGCGGGCGGCGTAGACGGCGGCGGTGTAGCCGGCCGGGCCGGAGCCCAGGATGATCAGGCGTGAATGCTTGACTTCGCTCATAAAAAGACCCCATAAGCCTTTGTCACGAAAGAGAATGCATGCTCCAATTGAGCCGCACGTAAGGGATAGCCGGGTATGCTACACCGAAGCGGGATGGGCCGGCAAAACGGCTCGGCAGCCTGGCACGACACCTGTAAATTTGTACAATGGTCGTCTGATTTGCGTGTTCCACCGATCGTCAGTCGCGCCCCGCGCGCAGGAATGACAGCGTTTTGAAGAATTCCAGCACAGCAGCCCAGGCCCCGGCCTGGCGTCAGCAATTGCATTATCGTCTCAAGGAAGGTGCATTGATCGCGCTTGGCGCGCTCTGCCTGATCCTGTGGATGGCGCTGCTGACCTACAACCAGAACGACCCGGGCTGGAGCCATACCAGCAGCGCCCAGCAGGTGCAGAATGCAGCGGGCCGCGCCGGTGCCTGGTGCGCGGATGTACTGTTCATGGCCCTGGGCTACTTCGCCTACGTTTTCCCGCTGCTGCTCGGGGTGAAAACCTGGCAGGTGTTCCGCAATCGCCACCAGCCCTGGCAGTGGAGCGGCTGGCTGTTTTCCTGGCGCCTGATCGGACTGGTATTCCTGGTCCTGGCCGGTTCCGGCCTGGCCTTTATCCACTTCCATTCCGCGGTCGGCATGCCGGCCTCCGCCGGTGGTGCGCTGGGCGAAAGCCTGGGCCAGCTGGCGATCAATGCGCTCAACGTGCAGGGCAGCACGCTGCTGTTCCTGGCGCTGTTCCTGTTCGGCCTGACCGTGTTCACCGACCTGTCCTGGTTCAAGGTCATGGACCTGACCGGCAAGATCACCCTCGACCTGATCGAGCTGATCAACAGCCTGATCACCCGCTGGTGGGAGTCGCGCCTGCAGCGCAAGCAACTGGTGGCCCAGCTGCGCGAGGTCGATGAGCGTGTCGCCGAGGTGGCTGCGCCGGTAGTGCCGGATCGTCGCGAGCAGGCCAAGGTCAAGGAACGCCTGATCGAGCGCGAGGAAACCCTGGCCAAGCACATGGTCGAGCGCGAGACCCGCGTCGCCCCGGTGATCGCGCCGCCGCCACCGCCCAAGGCCGCCGAGCCGAGCAAGCGCGTGCTCAAGGAAAAGCAGGTTCAGCTGTTCGAGGATGCTGCGCTGGCCGGCACCTTGCCGCCGATCTCCATTCTCGACGTGGCCGAGAAGAAACAGAAGAGTTTCTCGCCCGAGTCGCTGGAGGCCATGTCGCGCCTGCTGGAGATCAAGCTCAAGGAGTTCGGTGTAGAGGTGGTGGTGGAGTCCGTGCATCCGGGCCCGGTGATCACCCGTTTCGAGATCCAGCCCGGCATCGGCGTCAAGGTCAGCCGCATCTCCAACCTGGCCAAGGACCTGGCGCGCTCGCTGGCGGTGATCAGCGTGCGCGTGGTCGAGGTGATCCCGGGCAAGACCACCGTCGGCATCGAGATTCCCAACGAAGACCGCCAGATCGTGCGTTTCTCCGAGGTGCTGTCCTCGCCCGAGTACGACGACGCCAAGTCGCCGGTGACCCTGGCCCTGGGCCACGATATCGGTGGCAAGCCGGTGATCACCGACCTGGCCAAGATGCCGCACCTGCTGGTGGCCGGTACCACCGGCTCCGGTAAGTCGGTGGGCGTCAACGCCATGATCCTGTCGATCCTGTTCAAGTCCGGCCCGGAAGACGCGCGGATGATCATGATCGACCCGAAGATGCTCGAACTGTCGATCTACGAAGGCATCCCGCACCTGCTGTGCCCGGTGGTGACCGACATGAAGGAAGCCGCTAACGCCCTGCGCTGGTCGGTCGCCGAGATGGAGCGTCGCTACAAGCTGATGGCTGCCATGGGCGTGCGCAACCTGGCCGGCTTCAACCGCAAGGTGAAGGACGCCGAGGAAGCCGGCACGCCGCTGTCCGACCCGCTGTACAAGCGCCAGTCGATGGAAGACGAGGCGCCGCTGCTGAAGACCCTGCCGACCATAGTCGTGGTGGTCGATGAATTCGCCGACATGATGATGATCGTCGGCAAGAAGGTCGAAGAACTGATCGCGCGTATCGCGCAGAAGGCGCGGGCCGCCGGTATCCACCTGATCCTCGCCACGCAGCGCCCGTCGGTGGACGTGATCACCGGCCTGATCAAGGCCAACATCCCGACCCGCATGGCCTTCCAGGTATCGAGCAAGATCGACTCGCGCACCATCCTCGACCAGGGCGGCGCCGAACAACTGCTCGGTCACGGTGACATGCTCTACCTGCCGCCCGGCACCGGCCTGCCGATTCGTGTACACGGCGCCTTCGTCTCCGACGACGAGGTGCACCGCGTGGTCGAGGCCTGGAAGCAGCGTGGCGCGCCGGACTACATCGAAGACATCCTCGCCGGCGTGGAAGAAGCCGGTAGCGGCTTCGAAGGCGGCAGTGGTGGCGAAGGCGGCGAGGGCAGCGAGGAAGACCCGCTGTACGACGAGGCCGTCAACTTCGTGCTGGAAAGCCGCCGTGCTTCGATTTCCGCCGTGCAGCGCAAGCTGAAGATCGGCTACAACCGCGCCGCGCGCATGATCGAGGCCATGGAAATGGCTGGGGTCGTGACCCCGATGAACACCAACGGCTCGCGCGAGGTCATAGCGCCGGGGCCGTCCCGCGACTGACTTGAGAGGATTTTCATGCGCCTGATCCGCATGCTGCTGCTGGCCGCGCTGGCCTGCAGCCCCGTTTTTGCCCATGCCGACGACGAAGCCGCGGTCAAGCGCCTGACCGGCCTGCTTGATCGCGCCCAGACCCTGAGCGGGCGCTTCTCCCAGTTGACCCTCGACGGTTCCGGCACCCAGCTGCAGGAAACTTCCGGCCAGCTGGCTCTCAAGCGCCCTGGACTGTTCCGCTGGCACACCGACGCACCGCAGGAACAGCTGTTGGTCTCCAACGGCCAGAAGGTCTGGCTGTACGACCCGGACCTGATGCAGGTGACCATCCAGACGCTGGATCAGCGCCTGACCCACACCCCGGCGCTGCTGCTTTCCGGTGACGTATCGAAGATCCGCGAGAACTTCGAGATCACCTTCAAGGAGGGCGGCGACGTGGTCGACTTCATCCTCAAGCCGAAAGCCAAGGACAGCCTGTTCGACAACCTGCGCCTGTCCTTCCGCAAGGGCATGATCAACGACATGCAGCTGATCGACAGCATCGGCCAGCGCACCAACATCCTGTTCCTCGGCGTGAAGATGAACGAGCAGCTGGATCCTGCGCAGTTCGACTTCCAGGTGCCGGAAGGCGCCGACGTCATCCAGGAATAAGAGGCCTAGGTGGACCTGTTCCGCGCCACGCCCGTCGCTCAGCCCCTGGCGGCGCGTTTGCGCGCCACCAGCCTGGACGAATACGTCGGCCAGGAGCACGTGCTGGGGCAGGGCAAGCCGCTGCGCGAGGCGTTGGAGCAGGGTGCGCTGCACTCGATGATCTTCTGGGGGCCGCCCGGGGTCGGCAAGACCACCCTGGCCAAGCTGCTGGCCCAGGTGTCCGACGCGCACTTCGAGACGATTTCCGCCGTGTTGTCCGGCGTCAAGGAAATCCGCCAGGCTGTCGAGGTGGCCAAGCAGCAGGCCGCCCAGTACGGCCGCCGCACCATCCTCTTCGTCGACGAGGTGCACCGCTTCAACAAGAGCCAGCAGGATGCCTTCCTGCCCTATGTCGAAGACGGCACGCTGATCTTTATCGGCGCCACCACCGAGAACCCGTCCTTCGAGCTGAACAACGCTCTGCTCTCGCGGGCTCGCGTCTATGTACTGAAAAGCCTGGACGAGGCAGCCATGCGGAAGCTGGTGGCGCGCGCGCTGGGCGAGGACAAGGGACTCGGCAAGCGCAACCTGAGCCTGCCAGAAGAGAGTTTCCAGATCCTCCTGGCCGCCGCCGATGGCGATGGCCGACGCCTGCTCAACCTGCTGGAGAACGCCGCCGACCTGGCCGAGGATGGCGGCGAGATGGGCCCGGAGCTGCTGCACAACCTGCTGGGCGATAGCCGCCGGCGTTTCGACAAGGGCGGTGAGGCTTTCTACGACCAGATTTCCGCGCTGCACAAGTCGGTGCGCGGCTCCAATCCGGATGCCGCCCTGTACTGGTATGCGCGCATGATCGACGGCGGCTGCGATCCGTTGTACCTGGCCCGGCGCGTGGTGCGCATGGCCAGCGAAGACATCGGCAACGCGGACCCGCGGGCCCTGACCCTGTGCCTGAATGCCTGGGATGTGCAGGAGCGCCTCGGCAGCCCTGAGGGCGAGCTGGCGGTCGCGCAGGCCATCGTCTATCTGGCCTGTGCGCCGAAGAGCAATGCGGTGTACATGGGCTTCAAGGCGGCCATGCGCGAGGCTGCCGAGCACGGCTCGCTGGAAGTGCCGCTGCACCTGCGCAACGCGCCGACCAGGCTGATGAAGGAGCTGGGTTACGGCGAGGAGTACCGCTACGCCCACGACGAGCCGGATGCCTACGCCGCCGGTGAGGACTATTTCCCCGAGGAACTGCAGCCGCGTCGCTACTACGAGCCAGTACCACGCGGGCTGGAACTGAAGATTCGCGAAAAGCTCGAACGCCTGGCCCAGCTGGACCGGCAGAGCCCGAGGAGACGTCGCCCATGATGCAGATCGTGCTGGCCGTGGCCGCTGGCGGTGCCGCAGGTTCCGTTCTGCGTTTTCTCACCAGTGCCTGGGTGGTCGCGCACTGGCCGCGGCACTACTACCTGGCGACGCTGGCAGTGAATCTGGTCGGCTGCTTTCTGATTGGCCTTCTCTCGGCGCTGTTCCTGGCCCGCACCGATCTGCCGCTGGCACTGCGTACCGGGCTGATCACGGGCGTGCTCGGCGGTTTGACCACCTTTTCCAGCTTCAGCCTGGAAGTGCTCCGCTTGTTCGAGAACGGCCAGCCGGGCGTGGCCATCGCCTATCTGCTGAGCAGCCTGCTCGGCGGTCTGCTGGCGGCCTGGCTCGGGATGCTGCTGGTGCGCTGAGCCGTCCTGCCTGTTGACTCGGCTCGGGCTCTGAGCCATTCGCGGGCAAAAGGGCTCGGCTTGGCGCGCCGAAGTCCGTAAACTTCGCCACATTCAAGACCGACCCTCCGTCGGCGTTCATCTGCTTGTTGGGACCTACACCATGCTCGATTCCAAACTCGTTCGCGGCCAGCTCGAAGAAGTCGCGGCGCGCCTCGCCACCCGTGGCTTCCAGCTGGACGTCGTGCGCTTCGAAGCTCTCGAAGCCCAGCGCAAGGCCGTACAAACCCGCACCGAACAGCTGCAGGCCGAGCGTAACGCCCGCTCCAAGTCCATCGGCCAGGCCAAGGCGCGTGGCGAGGACATCGCTCCGCTGCTGGCGGAAGTCGACAAGATGGGCAGCGATCTGGAAGAGGGCAAGCGCGAGCTGGACAGCATCCAGACCGAGCTGGACAACCTGCTGTTGAACATCCCCAACCTGCCCCACGAGTCCGTGCCGGTGGGCGAGGATGAAGACGGCAACGTCGAAGTCTCGCGCTGGGGCACTCCGCGCAGTTTCGACTTCGAGATCAAGGATCACGTCGCCCTGGGCGAGCAGCACGGCTGGCTGGACTTCGAGACCGCCGCCAAGCTCTCCGGCGCGCGTTTCGCCCTGCTGCGCGGCCCCATTGCCCGCCTGCACCGCGCCCTCGCGCAGTTCATGATCAACCTGCACACCGGCGAGCATGGCTATGAAGAAGCCTACACGCCTTACCTGGTGCAGGCTCCGGCGCTGCAGGGCACCGGCCAGCTGCCGAAGTTCGAGGAAGACCTGTTCAAGATCAGCCGTGAAGGCGAGGCGGACTTCTACCTGATCCCGACCGCCGAGGTGTCGCTGACCAACATCGTCTCCGGCGAAATCCTCGACGCCAAGCAGCTGCCGCTGAAGTTCGTCGCCCACACCCCGTGCTTCCGCAGCGAGGCCGGCGCCTCCGGTCGCGACACCCGCGGCATGATCCGCCAGCACCAGTTCGACAAGGTCGAGATGGTGCAGATCGTCGAGCCGAGCAAGTCCTTCGAGGCACTGGAAGGCATGACCGCCAATGCCGAGCGCGTGCTGCAGCTGCTCGAGCTGCCGTATCGCAAGCTGGCCCTGTGCACCGGCGACATGGGCTTCTCCGCGGTGAAGACCTACGACCTGGAAGTCTGGGTGCCGAGCCAGGACAAGTACCGCGAGATTTCCTCCTGCTCCAACTGCGGCGACTTCCAGGCCCGCCGCATGCAGGCGCGCTACCGCAACCCGGAAACCAGCAAGCCGGAGCTGGTGCACACCCTCAACGGCTCCGGCCTGGCGGTGGGCCGCACCCTGGTGGCGGTGCTGGAGAACTACCAGCAGGCCGACGGCAGCATCCGCGTGCCGGAGGTGCTCAAGCCCTACATGGGCGGCATCGAGGTGATCGGCTAAGCCGATCGCACATGCACAATGGCGGGGTGGCGATGGCCACCCCGTTTTTTTACCTCGGGAGAGGCTGAGTCATGGATTTCCTTCCGCTGTTCCACAAACTCCAGGGGCGGGTCGTGCTGGTCGTCGGCGGCGGCGAGGTCGCGCTGCGCAAGGCGCGCCTGCTGAGCGACGCCGGCGGCCAGTTGCGTGTGGTGGCGCCGGAGGTGCGTGGTGAAATCACCGCGCTGGCCGGCGAAGGCCGCGTGCATCTGCGCGGCTATGATAGCGCCGACCTGCAGGGCGTGGCCCTGGTGATCGCCGCCACCGATGACGAACCACTCAACGCGCGCATCTCGGCCGAGGCGCAGGCGCTGGGCATTCCGGTCAACGTGGTGGACGCGCCCGCACTGTGCAGCGTGATCTTCCCGGCCATCGTCGATCGCTCGCCGCTGATCGTCGCCATCACCAGCGGTGGTGATGCGCCGGTACTGGCACGGCTGATCCGCGCCAAGATCGAGACCTGGATCCCGTCCACCTATGGTCAGCTGGCCAGCCTGGCGAAGAAATTCCGCGAACGGGTCAAGCAGCTGTTCCCCGACGTGCAGCAGCGCCGGGTGTTCTGGGAAGACGTGTTCCAGGGGCAGATCGCCGAGAGCGTGTTCGCCGGCAAGCTGGGTGAGGGCGAGCGCCTGCTCGAGGCCAAGATCGCCGGCGCCGCGCCGCGTGCGCTGGGCGAGGTGTACCTGGTCGGCGCCGGCCCGGGTGACCCCGACCTGCTGACCTTCCGCGCTTTGCGCCTGATGCAGCAGGCCGACGTGGTGCTTTACGACCGCCTGGTGGCCCCGGCCATCATCGAGCTGTGCCGCCGCGATGCCGAGCGCATCTACGTCGGCAAGCGCCGCGCCGAGCATGCGGTGCCGCAGGAGGAGATCAACCAGCTGCTGGTCGACCTGGCCAAGCAGGGCAAGCGCGTGCTGCGCCTGAAAGGCGGCGACCCCTTCATCTTCGGTCGTGGTGGCGAGGAGATCGAGCAGCTGGCCGCCGAGGGCATTCCGTTCCAGGTGGTGCCGGGCATCACCGCCGCGTCCGGTTGCGCCGCCTACGCCGGCATCCCGCTGACTCACCGTGACCATGCCCAGTCGGTGCGTTTCGTCACCGGCCACCTCAAGGACGGCAGCACCGACCTGCCGTGGACCGACCTGGTCGCGCCCGGGCAGACCCTGGTGTTCTACATGGGCCTGGTTGGCCTGCCCCAGATCTGCCAGGCCCTGATCGACCACGGGCGGGCTGCCGACACCCCGGCGGCGCTGGTGCAGCAGGGCACCACGCAGAATCAGCGGGTGTTCACCGGCACCCTGGCCAACCTGCCGCAGCTGGTGGCCGAGCACGAGGTGCACGCGCCTACGCTGGTGATCGTCGGTGAGGTAGTGACTCTGCGCGAGAAGCTGGCCTGGTTCGACAAGGCGTAAGAGTTAGCGGCGCGCCTGCCAGATCGCTTCGGCGCGGGCGAACGCCGCTTCGCGTGGCTCGCCCAGGCCGCGCAGGGCCAGGGCCAGGGTGCTGAGCACGGCCAGGCGGCCGTAGCTGTCCTCCACCTCGCCGCGCCAGAAGGCGAGCAGCTGCTGCGGGTCCAGGCTGTCCGGCTTGACGTGGCGCTGCGCCGACAGCGCCGGCCATTCCTCGTCCCAGTTCGCGCCGTTCTCGGTGCCGTACAGGTGGCAGATACCGTCCGGGTTGACCTCGATCTCGCCGCCTTCGCCCTTGATCACGATGGCGTGATCGCCGAGCAGCTGGCTGGCCTCGCGGTGCACCGCCTGGTAGCCGGGATGGAAGATGCTCTGCAGGCCGACCCGCGCACCCAGCGGATTGAGAAGGCGCGCCAGCGAGTGGATCGGCGAACGCAGGCCGAGGGTATTGCGCAAGTCGATCATCCGCTGCAGCTGCGGCGCCCAGGCGCCCAGCGGGATAAAGGCCAGGCTGTGCTCATCCAGTGCCTCACCGACCTCGTGCCAGCCGCCGCACAACGGAATCTCCAGTGTCTGCAGCAGCTGTTCGCTGTACAGGCGGCCGGCGGTATGGGCGCCGCCGCCGTGGATCAGAATGCGCACGCCACTGGCCGCCAGGGCCTTGATCGCCAACAGGTACCAGGGCAGGTGGCGCTTCTTGCCGGCATAGGTGGGCCAGTCGATGTCCACGCGGATCGGCGGCGCCTGCAGGCGCGCGCGGAGCGCTTCGGTGAAGCCGGCCAGCTCCTCGGCGCTTTCCTCCTTGTGCCGCAGCAGCATGAGGAAGGCACCCAGCTGGGTATCCTCGACCTTGCCGTCGAGCAGCATGCCCATGGCTTCGCGGGCTTCCTCGCGGGTCATGCTGCGCGCGCCGCGCTTGCCCTTGCCGAGGATGCGCACGAACTGGGCGAAGGGGTGTTCCGGCGGGGTGACGAGATTCATAGGCAGTTCGTGGGTTTCGGCAGGCCGGCCAGCTTGGCGGCGAGTTTTGCGGGAGTGCCCTTGAACAGGCGGTTGAGGTGCAGGCTGTTGCCCTTGTCCGGGCCCAGTTTGAGGGCGACGTACTTGATCAGCGGGCGGGTGGCCGGCGACAGCTGGAACTCGGCATAGAAGCCGCGCAGCAGTTCGAGGATTTCCCAGTGCTCGGCGGTCAGCTGCAGTTCTTCAAGGCCGGCCAATGCCTCGGCGGCGGCTGGCGACCAGTCGGCCAGCTCCACCAGGTAGCCGTCCTTGTCCAGGGCGATTTCGCGCCCGTCGATGCGCAGTGCTGTCATAGCCAGCTGTTGACCTTGGCGTAACGGCCACAGAGCTCGACGAAGGCCGGATAGTCGATGGCCTGGACGCGGGCAGGCGCGCTCAGGGCGCGGGCCTGCAGGTCTTCTTCCAGGGCGTACAGGGCAATGCCGGCTGGCATCAGCTCCAGTGCCTGCAGCTGGGCGGTGCCGGGCTGCAGGGCGTAGACCGCATCGCCGGTCAGCAACAGGCCGTCGTCGGCACCGAGCAGGCGCAGGCAGCTGCTCAGGCGGCTGTCGCTGAAGGGCGAGTGGGAGAGTAAATGCAGGGTCGCCATCAGATCGTCACCACATGGTCGAAACGGTCGAGCAGCAAGGTCAGGGCGGCATCGTCCAGCACCTGTGCCGACAGTGCCAGCTGCGCTTCACCCAGGCCGCGCTCGCTCAGGCTGCGGCCGGAGACATACAGCTCCTCCACGCCGAATAGCGGCAGGGCCTGCAGGTTGGCGGCCAGGTCCTTCTGCTGCAACGCCGCCGGCTGCTGGCCGGCGAGCAGCTGGAACACGCCATCGTCGAGAAACAGCATGGCCAGTGGCAGGTCGAAGGCGCCGCCGGCCAGGGCGATGTCCAGTGCCTCGCGGGCGGCGGGGCCGACCCAGGGCGACTGGCGGCTGATGATCAGCATCGACTTGCTCATCAGTGGCCTCCGAAACTGATCAGGCGATCGGCCAGTTGCGCCGCCTCGTGCAGCTGGCCGAGGCCGGACAGCTCCCAGGGCGCTTCCAGGTTGGCGGCCGGCTTGCCATAGCGCTGCGCCTCTTCGGCATTGAGGACGCCGCGGCGCAGGGCGGCGGCGATGCAGACCACGGCGTCCAGCTGATGCTGCTGCACGAACTCGCGCCATTCGCGCGGCAGGTCGAGTTCGTCCTGGGGGCTCACCACATTGCCGGAGGCGCTGTGCACGCCATCCTGGTAGAAGAACAGGCGAACGATCTCGTGGCCGCCGTCCAGCGCTGCCTGGGCGAAGCGCAGGGCGCGGCGCGAGGAGGGCGCATGTGCGGGGGCGAAGAGGGCGATGGCGAACTTCATGGTGAATCTGCAGCCGTGATGATGCCGCCATGATAAACGCCGAGGCATGAAAAAGCCCGCCGAAGCGGGCTTGTTCAGTGCCTGATCGAATCAGTCATCGCTACTCATGATGCCGAAGATCTGCAGCAGGCTGACGAACAGGTTGTAGATCGACACATACAGGCTGATGGTCGCCATGATGTAGTTGCGCTCGCCGCCGTGGATGATCGCGCTGGTCTGGAACAGAATGCAGACCGACGAGAACAGCACGAAGCCGGCACTGATGGCCAGTTGCAGGCCGCTGACCTGGAAGAAGATGTTGGCCAGCGTGGCGCCCAGCAGAACAAAGAAACCGGCAGTGATGAAGCCGCCGAGGAAGCTCATGTCCTTGCGGGTGGTGAGCACGTAGGCCGACAGGCCGAAGAACACCAGGGCGGTCATGGCGAAGGCCGAACTGATGACTTCACCGCCGTTGCTCATGCCCAGGTAGTGGTTGAGGATCGGGCCCAGGGTGTAGCCCATGAAGCCGGTCAGGGCGAAGGTGGTGACCAGGCCCCAGCCGGAGTTGCGCAGTTTGACGGTGGCGAAGAACAGGCCGTAGAAGGCGATCAGCACGACAAAGATGTTCGGGTAGGCCGCATTCATCTGCATGGCCACGTAGGCCACCAAGCCGCTGAAGGCCAGGGTGAGCGCCAACAGGCCGTAGGTATTGCGCAGAACCTTGCTGACTTCCAGTTGAGTCGCCTGCGTCTGGGCGAGTGCGTAATCCTGTTCGTGCATGACGTCCCTCCTGAGGGGGTGAAAATCCGTAGTCGAGTCGATCATAACAGAGCGCATCCGCCTGCCAATCGTCAGAGTTTGACAGTGTGTTGCGTTCGGGTAGTATGGCGGCCCGCGAATGCGGAGGTGTGGCCGAGTGGTTTAAGGCAGCGGTCTTGAAAACCGCCGATGGGCAACTATCCGTGAGTTCGAATCTCACCGCCTCCGCCATCTTTTCTCGACCTTGATCCGCCAAGCACGGTTTTCTGGCGTTTGCTTTCTGGCGGTTTTGCGCCAAGCTAGGTTCTTATCTTGGCTGTTTGGGGCAGCGAGGTGTCGCTTGATTAAGGTGCTGGTGGTCGACGACCACGATCTGGTGCGTACGGGCATCACCCGCATGCTGGCCGATATCGATGGCCTGCAGGTGATCGGCCAGGCCGATTCCGGCGAGGAAGCCCTGAAGAAGGTGCGCGAGATCAAGCCGGACGTCGTCCTGATGGACGTCAAGATGCCCGGTATCGGCGGCCTCGAAGCCACCCGCAAACTGCTGCGCAGTCATCCCGATCTGAAAGTCGTCGCGGTTACCGCCTGCGAAGATGACCTGTTCCCCACGCGCCTGTTGCAGGCCGGTGCGGCGGGTTACCTGACCAAGGGCGCGGCGCTGGAGGAAATGGTCCAGGCCATCCGCATGGCGTTCGCCGGTCAGCGCTACCTCAGTCCGCAGATTGCCCAGCAGCTGGCGCTCAAGTCCTTCCAGCCGAACAGCGGTGGGTCGCCCTTCGATCTGCTGTCCGAGCGCGAAATCCAGATCGCCCTGATGATCGCCAACTGCCAGAAGGTGCAAACCATCTCCGACAAGCTGTGCCTGTCGCCGAAGACGGTGAATACCTACCGCTACCGCATCTACGAGAAGCTCTCGATCACCAGCGACGTCGAGCTGGCGCTGCTGGCGGTGCGTCACGGCATGGTCGACGCCGTCGGCTGACAGCCTTGGGTAAGCGATGAAAGAGGACGTAAACTGCGTCCTCTTCGTCTTTCTGGCCTGCCTGTTGCGATGACCGCTACTGCTTTCGACTCTTCTGCTTTTCTCGCCACCTGCAGCGGCAGGCCGGGTGTGTACCGGATGTTCGACGAACAGAGCCGGCTGCTCTATGTCGGCAAGGCGTCGAATCTGAAGAAGCGCCTGGCCAGCTATTTCCGCAAGACCGGCCTGGCACCGAAGACCGCAGCACTGGTGGCGCGGATCGCCCAGGTCGAGACCACCATAGTGGCCAACGAGACCGAGGCGCTGTTGCTGGAGCAGACGCTGATCAAGGAATGGCGGCCGCCCTACAACATCCTGCTGCGCGACGATAAGTCCTACCCCTACGTGCTGCTCTCCGACGGCGACTACCCGCGCCTGGGTATTCACCGCGGCGCCAAGTCGGCGAAGGGGCGCTATTTCGGCCCCTATCCGAGTGCCGGAGCCATTCGCGAGAGCCTGGCGCTGCTGCAGAAGACTTTCCTGGTGCGCCAGTGCGAGGACAGTTACTTCAAGAACCGCACCCGGCCTTGCCTGCAATACCAGATCAAGCGCTGCAAGGCGCCCTGCGTCGGCCTGGTGGAGCCGGCCGAGTACGCCGAGGATGTGCGCCACTCGGTGATGTTCCTGGAGGGGCGCAGCAACGCTCTGGCCGATGAGCTGTCCGCCGCCATGGAGCGCGCGGCGATGGGGTTGGAGTTCGAGCGCGCCGCCGAACTGCGTGACCAGATAGCGCTGCTGCGCCGGGTGCAGGACCAGCAGAGCATGGAGGGCGGCAGTGGCGATGTGGATGTGATCGCGGCCGTGGTCAATCCGGGCGGCGCCTGCGTGCATCTGATCAGCGTGCGCGGCGGCCGTGTGCTGGGCAGCAAGAATTTCTTCCCGCAGGTGGGTATCGAGGAAGAGGGCGGTGCCGTGCTGATGGCGTTTCTCGCGCAGTACTACCTGTCCAGTCACGAGCGCGACATGCCGAGCGAGCTGATCGTCAATGTCATGCACGAGGATCTGCCGACCCTGGCGGCGGCCGTCGCCGAGCTGCGCGGGCGTGAAATCGCCATCAGTCACCGGGTTCGCGGCACGCGGGCGCGCTGGCAGCAGCTGGCGCTGACCAACGCCGAGCAGGCTCTGGGCGCGCGCCTGGCCAATCGCCAACACGTCGCAGCGCGTTTCGAGGCTCTGGCCGAGGCGCTGGATCTGGACGAGCCGCCGCAGCGCCTGGAGTGTTACGACATCAGCCACTCCAGCGGCGAGGCGACGGTGGCCTCCTGCGTGGTGTTCGGGCCGGAGGGGCCGCTGAAGTCCGACTACCGGCGCTTCAATATCGAGGGCATCACCGCGGGCGACGACTATGCGGCCATGCACCAGGCGCTGACCCGGCGTTTCAGCAAGCTGAAGGACGGCGATGGCAAGCTTCCGGATATCCTGCTGGTGGACGGTGGCAAGGGGCAGATGGCCATGGCGCGCGAGGTACTGCAGGAGCTGGCGGTGCCGGAGCTGATCCTGCTCGGCGTGGCCAAGGGTGTAACCCGCAAGCCGGGCCTGGAAACCCTCTACCTCAATGATGCCGAGCATGAATTCACCCTGCCGGCCGACTCGCCGGCGCTGCACCTGATCCAGCAGATTCGCGACGAGGCGCACCGTTTCGCCATCACCGGCCATCGTGCACGGCGTGGCAAGGCGCGTCGCACGTCCAGCCTGGAGGAGGTGGCCGGAGTCGGGCCCAAGCGGCGGCGCGAGCTGCTCAAGCATTTCGGCGGGCTGCAGGAGCTCAATCGCGCCAGCATCGATGAAATCGCCAAGGCGCCGGGCATCAGTAAAAAGCTGGCCGAGTCGATTTATGCGGCCCTGCACAGCGAGTAGAATGCCCGCTCAATTCGCTGGCCAGTGGTCCCGATGAACATCCCCAATCTGCTCACCCTACTGCGCGTCGCCCTGATTCCAGTCTTCATTCTGTTCTTCTATCTGCCGTTCTCCTGGAGCTATTGGGCGGCCAGTGCCGTGTTCGCTCTGGCGGCGATCACCGACTGGTTCGACGGCTACCTGGCCCGCCGCTGGGAGCAGAGCACGCCATTCGGCGCCTTTCTCGACCCGGTAGCCGACAAGCTGATGGTGGCCGTGGCGCTGGTGCTGCTGGTGGAAGAGCACGCCAACCTGTGGCTGAGCCTGCCGGCGGTGATCATCATCGGTCGCGAGATCGTGGTGTCCGCATTGCGCGAATGGATGGCCGAACTGGGCGCACGCGCTCAGGTGGCGGTGTCGCAGCTGGGCAAGTGGAAAACCGCCGCGCAGATGGTCGCCCTGGTCATCCTGCTGGGCAATCCACCGCATCTCACGGTCTGGGTCGGTATGGGATATGTACTGCTGATCATCGCCGCCGCGCTTACCCTGTGGTCCATGCTGCAGTACCTGTTGGCGGCCTGGCCGCACCTCAGCATCGACGCGGAAAAGAAATAAAGTATTTTTGAATCAAGGGGTTGACGAGGCGCGGTGAATCTATAAAATGGCGCCCGTCACCAAGACGCGGGAATAGCTCAGTTGGTAGAGCACGACCTTGCCAAGGTCGGGGTCGCGAGTTCGAGTCTCGTTTCCCGCTCCAGTTTGTTGACGTTGACGCCGCGGTAAGCGGCGTCTTCGTTTGAGGCCGATTAGCAGAGTGGTTATGCAGCGGATTGCAAATCCGCGTACATCGGTTCGATTCCGGTATCGGCCTCCACTATAGAAAAGCCCCGTAGGTTGTTGATCTACGGGGCTTTTTGCTTGTATCGGCCAAGCTTTTCTCAGCCTTGCCGGGCTGGCGCGGGCTGTATATAGTCCAGCCCTCGCTTCACAGCGCTACCGCCCGAATGGCGAAATCGGTAGACGCAGGGGACTTAAAATCCCTCGCCAGCAATGGCATGCCGGTTCGAGTCCGGCTTCGGGCACCATCCTCGCTGTTCCTCTCCAGGCATTCGCCCAATCCAGCGGTTGCGACTTGCCGCACTTCGATTTGCTCTCCATGCTGCAGGGTCAAACCCAAGGCGATCAAGGAGAGACCTTCATGACACTACCCCTGTGGTGCCTGTTCTTCAGTGCGGTGCTGATCTTCCTGGCCAAGATTCCGGTGGCCAAGGCCATGGCGACGGAAGGAGGAGGGCGCTATGACAACCATCATCCTCGCGCCCAGCAGGCACGTCTGACGGGGTTCGGGGCGCGTGCCCTGGCGGCGCACCAGAACAGCTTCGAGGCCTTTCCGTTGTTCGCCGCGGGCGTGCTGGTCGCGCATGTGACCCAGAGCCAGGGTGTGCTGGTGGATGCTGCCGCCGTGCTGTTCGTGATCGCCCGGGTGCTGTACCTGGTGCTGTACTGGATCGACCTGGCCTGGCAGCGCAGTCTGGTCTGGGTGGTGGGGCTGCTCTGCAGCCTGTTGCTGATGCTCAGTCCGGCGCTGGCCTGAATAGCAGAAGGCCCGCATCGGCGGGCCTTCTGGTTTTACTGAGCGTCGATCGTATCCTTGGCTTCGTCGCCGGCTTCCTCGATGGCATCGGCCGCCTTGCCTGCCGCGTCTTCGACTTTCTCGCCGGTGGTCGGCTCCTTGCCCAGCACCTCGTCGGTCTTCTGCTCGATGGCCGCGCCGGTGTCCTTGGCCGCTTCGCCGAGGGACTCCATGGCCTCGGACGCATTTTCCTTGGCCGACTCCACCTTGTCTTCGGCGGACTGTTCGCAAGCGGCCAGGCCCAGCATGGCGGCCAGCAGCAGGGCATAGGTGAATGGTTTGCTCATGTCGTCTCTCCTTTACTGACGGGACTATTCTGAATCCTCACTTAGGAGGGCGGCGGAGCGGCCAAAGTTCCGCCGCATCCGGCCAAGCGTGCGCTGGGTCACGTCTCGAGTGCTGTGTGCGGAGTTGTTCGAGGGGGTATCATGCGCGCCTTTTGCAACATCGCCAGGAACTGCAGTCATGAGCGATAACCCTGTTCTAGAGCGTGCCGAGCGCTTCCTTTCGGCCCTGCGCCACTGCCAGGTGCTGGGCATGAGCGTGCACGCAGCCAAGCCCGAGGGGCTGACCCTGCGCCTGCCCTACAGCACCCAGATCATCGGCAATCCCGAGAGCGGCGTGATTCATGGCGGCGCCATTACCACGCTGATGGACACCACCTGCGGCATCTCCACCGTCTGCGTGCTGCCGGAGTTCGAAATCTGTCCGACCCTCGACCTGCGCATCGACTACATGCGCCCGGCCCAGCCGCACAAGGACGTCTACGGCTTCGCCGAGTGCTACCGGGTGACCGAGAACGTCATCTTCACCCGTGGCTATGCCTATCAGGACAACCCCGACGAGCCCATCGCCCATGTGGTCGGTGCCTTCATGCGCATGGGCAAGGGCGCCCAGGGCGACAAGGACCTCAAGCGCGAGATTCAGGGAGGTGCCGCCTGATGGCCGCTCTGAACCTCAATACCCTGGTGCGCGAAGCCCACGAGAAGAACGACTACGACGCCCTGATCAGTCTGATTCCCTATGCCAAGCTGATCGGCATCGAGTGCCTGCGCCTGGGCGACGACATGGTGTTCCGCCTGCCGGCGAGTAAGGACAACATCGGCAACCCGATCCTGCCGGCGCTGCATGGCGGGGTGATCGCCGGCTTCATGGAGCACGCCGCCATGCTCCACCTGCTGATGTTCATGGGCATTCCGCATTTGCCGAAAATCATCGACTTCTCGATAGATTACCTGCGCGCCGGTCATTATCGTGACACCTACGTTCAGTGCCAGGTCTGGCGCCAGGGGCGTCGGGTGGCCAACGTCGCCATGACGGCCTGGCAGACCAGCCAGAGCGAACCCATCGCCACGGCCCGCGCCCACTTCAAGGTCGACGAGCCCTGATCGAAGCGACAATAACAAGGAATACCGAATGGACGCGTTGCTGATCCTCGGCGGCCTGCTGCTGATCCTGGCTGGCCTGGTCTGGCTGGTGATGCTGGCCTTCTCCACCAGCCTGTTGTGGGGCTGGGGTAGCCTGATTCCGCCGGTCACCCTGATCTATGTGCTGCGTCACTGGCGCACCGCGCGCAAGGCCGTGGGCCTGCTGGCCCTGGGTTGCATCCCGCTGATCGTCGGCATGACCCTGCTGGCCGCGCATGACGCCGCGCGCCTGGAGGCGATTCTCAGCCTGCGCTGGCTGAAGGAGCCGGCCAAGGCGCCGGCCGAGCTGAATATCGCCCTGCACGGCGAACTCAACGGTCATTCCTTCGCCCCGCAATACGCCGAGCTGATCGACGGTGTGCTGGTGCTGCGCGAAGGCGACGACTTCTTCGCGCGGCGTGAAGTGAAGATTCGCCTGCCCGAGGCGCAGAAGGCGCCGGTGCGGCTGGATGTGCTGCCCGGTGACGAGGGGCGCCTGCCGGAGGTGGAAGTCAGCTGGCTATTGCCCGAGCAGGACCTACCCGAGGCGCGTCGGTTGAGCAAGGGCTACACCCTGCACCTGGACCTGCAGGCGTTGCCGCCGAACAAACTGCAGGGCGATTTCCACCTGGTGTTGCCGCCATCGTTCAAGACCAGCCTGAGTGGGCGCCTGGAGCTGTTCGCCGACCGTCTGCGCTACAAGGACGGGCGCCTGGACACCCACTTCGACTCCCGCGAGACAGTGGCCAAGGTGATCGAGGACCATCTGCAGCGCCGCTTCGCCACCCGCCTGGTGCAATTGGCAGAGTTGCCGGACGTGAGTTTCCCGGCCACCCAGCTGCCCTTGACGGTGCAGGCCCGAATCAACGGCGCCGAGCAGAATCTGGCGCTGGTGCTGGAGAAGGGCACGCTGGGCTGGCGGGTACAGGGCGACAACTACCCCGCGCTGGCCGAGCCGCGGCGCATTGAGGCGACCAAGCCGGCTGTTGCGGAAGAGGCGCCACAGTCGCAGAGCGCGAGGGCTCCGCTGGATCGTCGTCAACGCTTCTCCCTGGCGCGCCTGCAGCGCAACCCGGAGCAGTACCGTAACCTCAGCATGCGCGTGAGCAAGGCCGGTGGTGGCACGGTAGAGGGGCGCTTCGTCGGCGTGGAAGGCGACGGCAGCATCAGCCTCACCCAGCAGCTGGGTGGCGGCGGCGGGGTGGCCAGCTTCAGGTTCAAGCCGGACGAAATCGCCCGCATCGAGCTGCTGGAGCCCTAAAACCGGGCTGCCTCCCTCGCGCAGGGCTTGTCGCGCAGACAAGCCCTTGAAATCTCTCCCGAACTCCCCATCTGTAGGACATCCGCCGCAATCACGCGGCCTGTCCTGCATGTGGAGTTCGACGACCATGAGTGTGGAAACTCAAAAAGAAACCCTGGGCTTCCAGACCGAGGTGAAGCAGCTGCTGCACCTGATGATCCATTCCTTGTATTCCAACAAGGAAATCTTCCTTCGCGAGCTGATCTCCAACGCCTCCGACGCCGCCGACAAGCTGCGTTTCGAGGCGCTGGCCAAGCCCGAACTGCTGGAAGGCGGCGCCGAGCTGAAGATCCGCCTGTCCTTCGACAAGGACGCCAAGACCGTCACCCTTGAGGACAACGGCATCGGCATGAGCCGCGAGGAAGTGGTAGCGCACCTGGGCACCATCGCCAAGTCCGGCACCGCCGACTTCATGAAGAACCTCACCGGTGACCAGAAGAAGGACTCGCACCTGATCGGTCAGTTCGGCGTGGGCTTCTACTCGGCCTTCATCGTTGCCGACCAGGTGGACGTCTACACACGTCGTGCCGGGGCCGCCGCCAGCGAGGGCGTGCACTGGTCGAGCAAGGGCGAGGGCGAGTTCGAAGTCGCCACCGTCGACAAGGCCGAGCGCGGCACCCGCATCGTCCTGCACCTGAAGAGCGGCGAAGAAGAATTCGCCGATGGCTGGCGTCTGCGCAACATCGTCAAGAAGTACTCCGACCACATCGCCCTGCCGATCGAGTTGCCGAAAGAGCATTACGGCGAGGAGCAGGACAAGCCGGCGGAAACCGAGTGGGAAACCGTCAACCGCGCCAGCGCGCTGTGGACCCGTCCGCGTACCGAGGTCAAGGACGAGGAATACCAGGAGTTCTACAAGCACGTCGCGCATGACTTCGAGAACCCGCTGAGCTGGAGCCACAACAAGGTCGAGGGCAAGCTGGAATACACCTCGCTGCTCTACGTGCCGGGCCGCGCACCGTTCGACCTGTACCAGCGCGAAGCGCCGCGTGGCCTCAAGCTGTATGTGCAGCGCGTGTTCATCATGGACCAGGCCGACGAGTTCCTGCCGCTGTACCTGCGCTTCATCAAGGGTGTGGTCGACTCCAACGACCTGTCGCTCAACGTCTCCCGCGAGATCCTGCAGAAGGACCCGGTGATCGACTCGATGAAGTCGGCGCTGACCAAGCGCGTGCTGGACATGCTGGAGAAGCTGGCGAAGAACGAGCCCGAGCAGTACAAGCAGTTCTGGAAGGCCTTCGGCCAGGTGCTCAAGGAAGGCCCGGCGGAAGACTTCGCCAACAAGGAGAAGATCGCCGGCCTGCTGCGCTTCGCTTCCACCCAGGGCGACGATGGCGAGCAGATCGTCGGCCTGGCCGACTACATCGGCCGCATGAAGGAAGGCCAGGACAAGATCTACTTCCTCACCGGCGAGACCTTCGCGCAGATCAAGAACAGCCCGCACCTGGAAGTCTTCCGCAAGAAGGGTATCGAAGTGCTGCTGCTGACCGATCGCATCGACGAGTGGCTGATGAGCTACCTGACCGAGTTCGACGGCAAGCACTTCGTCGACGTGGCGCGCGGTGACCTGGACCTGGGCAAGCTGGACTCGGAAGAGGACAAGAAAGCCCAGGAAGAAGTCGCCAAGGCCAAGGAAGGGCTGCTGGAGCGCCTCAAGGGCGCGCTGGGCGAGCAGGTTGCCGAGGTGCGCGTGTCGCACCGCCTGACCGATTCGCCGGCGATCCTGGCCATCGGTGAGCAGGACCTGGGCCTGCAGATGCGCCAGATCCTCGAGGCCAGCGGGCAGAAGGTGCCGGAGTCCAAGCCGATCTTCGAGATCAACCCGGGCCACCCGCTGATCGAGAAGCTGGATGCCGAGGCCGACGAGGACCGCTTCGCCGACCTGTCGCACATCCTCTTCGACCAGGCGGCCCTGGCCGCCGGCGACAGCCTGAAGGACCCGGCCAGCTACGTGCGCCGCCTCAACAAGCTGCTGGTCGAGCTGTCCGCCTGATCCGCCCAGCTGTGAAAAAGCCCGCTTCGGCGGGCTTTTTCATGACAGTCATCCGCGCTGCAGGGCTTTAGCGGTGCTGCGCTGATAATCGGGTAATCAGGCGCTGGGCCGAGCGCGACTAGGGCACAATGTCGGCTTAACTCGTCGGGAGCCATCATGAGTCTGCCAAGCTGGGAGCTGTTGTCCTATATCGTCACCGTGGTGGCGTTGCCGTTCGCCATCGGTGTATTCCTGTTCGAGCAGCGCAAGGAGCGCGCCAACGAGGAGGAAGCCATCTGGCAGCAGATTTCCGACGCCTATATCGATTTCCTCGAAGTGGTGCTGGCCAACCCGGACCTGCGCCTGCGCAGCCAGAACGCCACGCCCAACCTCAGCGACGAGCAGCGCGAGCGCATGTGGGTGATCTTCGACATGCTGATTTCGCTGTTCGAGCGTGCCTACCTGCTGGCCTACCAGGAAGACATGGACGTCAAGCAGCGCAGGCGCTGGCATTCCTGGGAGGACTACATGCGCGAATGGAGCCGCCGCGAGGACTTCCGCGAGCGCCTGCCGCACCTGCTGCGCGGCGAGGACCCGGATTTTGCCGCCTATATCCGGCGTCTGGCCGAAGAGGAGGCCAGAGAGCTGCAGGGCTGAGCGGAGCAAACTCCCAGCCGACGCGTCTCCAGCTAGGGCGGGTGAAACCTGCGTTGCCTGATTGTTTCCACCCGCCTTACAGGGTGCGTGCCGGCAGCTCGATCCGCGCCGTTTCCCCAGGCACGCGTGGCCAGTTCCAGGCCGCCCAGTCCTGCTTGGCTTTTTCCAGTAGCGCGGCATCGCTGGCGACGAAGTTCCAGTACATGCGTCTCGGCCCCAAGGGCTCGCCGCCGATCAGCGCCAGGTGGCATTCGCCGCAGGCTGACAGCAGCAGTTCCTCGCCCTCCGGCAGCACGGCCAGGCTGTGTCGCGGCAGATCATCGCCTTCCAGTTGTGCCTCGCCGGCGATCAGGTATAGCGCCCGCTCGCGGTGCTCGGCGGGAATCAGCAGGCTGGTGCCGGCCGCCAGCTTGAGCTCGGCATAGAGCGTCGGCGAGGGCACCGGCACGGGGGACTGCAGGCAGAAGCCGCTGCCGGCGATCAGGGTGATCTGCACGCCCATGGCCTCGCTGCGCGGCAGGCTGGCGGCGGGGTGGTAGCTGTAGCTCGGTTCGCCTTGCTCCAGCGCTTGCGGCAGCGCCAGCCAGACCTGCAGGCCATGCAGGCGCGAGCCCTTCTGCCGCAGGTGATCAGGCGTTCGCTCGACATGCGCAACGGCGCGTCCCGCGCTCATCCAGCTGACATCGCCGGGCTTCACCAACTGATCCGAGCCGAGGCTGTCCTTGTGTTGCAGCTCGCCTTCGAACAGGTAGGTGAGGGTGGACAGGCCGATATGCGGATGCTGGTTGATGTTCATCCCGCTGCCGGGGGCGTAGGCCTTTTCCAGCATGTGGTCGAAGAACACGAAGGGGCCGACGCTGCGGCACTTGGCCGCCGGTAGCGGGCGCAGGATCGGCTGGCCGGCAATGTCCTCGGCCTTGGGCGTGATCAGCAGCGGTGTGCTCATGCGCCTTCGCTCAGGCGGGTCTCCACCTGCACCTCGACGTGGGTCATCAGCTTGTGGATCGGGCACTTGTCGGCGATGCGCAGCAACTGCTGGCGCTGCTCGTCATCCAGCGCGCCGTGCAGGTCCAGTTCCACGGCCAGGCGGTAGATGCCCTGGCGTTCCTGGCTGTCGTCTCGGACCAGATGCACGTCCAGACTGTCCAGCGGCAGGCCGCGCTGCTTGGCGTAGAGCATCAGGGTGAGGGCCTTGCAGGCGCCCAGGGCGGCGTCAAACAGGTCGTGCGGTTCGGGGCCGGAGGCGCCGCCACCGAGGGATTCGGGGACATCGGTGTGCAGCAGGTGCGGGCCGATCTCGATGCTATGGCGCAGGCCGGATTCGGTGCTGATGCGGATCATGGTGGCTCCCGGGCTAGGTGGGTCGATCCAGCCTAGCCCAGGTAGCTCGGCTCAGACCAGCACGGAGAGGCGCACATCCGCGCCGAGCACACGCAGCAGACGGCCATCGGCGCCGAGGACGGGGGCCGACACGGTGAAGCAGAAATCGTCGGTGGCCGAGGAGCGGTAGACCGGGGTGATGTGGCTGCGCAGGTCGTCCGCCACGCTGCGGAACCAGGGCCGTTGTCCCCAGTGGCGGCCGCGGCAGCTGGGGCCTTCCTGATGCGGCACATCGCTGGCGAAGATGTTTTCCGAGAGTTGCACGCCGCTGGCGTCGACCAGGTAGAACAGCTCGAAGCGCGCATCACGCCGCAGCGTTTCGCTGAGCAGGCGTTCGGCAGCGGCGATGTCGCCGCTCAGGCGCGCATCGGCGGCCAGCTGCTCGACGCTCTGCTGCACCGAACGGTGCAGCTCCAGGCGGAAGTCGCCCAGGCCTTGCAGCAGGCGATCGCCGTCTTCACGCACGGCCTGGCTGTGGCGCAGCACCTGGCCGGCCTTGCCGAGCAGGTCGCCGGCAACCTGGGCGATCTGCTGCACGTCGCCGTTGATCGAGCGCACGGCCGCGCCGATCTGCTCGGTACCGGTGGCGATGTGGCCAACCCGCTCGTCCAGGCGGTCCATGGCCTGGCGGGTACTGTCCAGGCCGCTGCCGACCTGCAGCATGCCGTTGCGGCCCTCCTGCACGGCCTGGTGCATGCGCTCGCCGGCGGCGCCGAGCTGGTCCATGCCATCGCGAAAACGCTCGATGATCTGTCCGACCTGACCGGTGGCTTCGGTGGTGTGACCGGCCAGGCGGCGGACCTCTTCGGCTACCACGGCGAAGCCGCGACCGTGTTCGCCGGCGCGCGCGGCTTCGATCGCGGCGTTGAGGGCCAGCAGGTTGGTCTGCTGAGAAATGCTGGCGATCACGCCGATGACCTTGCTGACTTCCTCCAGCTGCGCCGTCAGGTTGCCGATCACGCTCTCCAGCTGCGCCTCGCAGGCACCGATGGCATCGACCTGAACAAGCACAGCCTGGCCATTCTGCTGGCACTGGCGCAGGGTGGCCGCCACTTCGCTGGACAAGCGTGCCACTTCGGCGGCGCCGGGGACCAACTCGGCATCCAGCGTGGTAGTGACCTGTTCGCTGGCGCTGGCAATCAACTCCGAGGTCTGCGCCAGGCTTTGGCCGCTTTCCTGGTTGGCACTGGCAATGCTGGCCAGCTGCGGCGCGTGCGCGGCAATGCCGACGGCGGCGCCCAGGCTGGTGCGGATGCGCTGGTGCAGGCCGTCGCTGAAGCGATTGAGGCGGCCCATCCAGGGCTGTTGCTCCGGCAAGCGGGTGGTGAGGTCATGGCCGGTAAAGAGCGCAGCGAGGGCTTCTTCATCCCGTTCGCGCCGCGAGGGTTTGCGCAGTAACTGCAGCATGGTGCATCTCCCTGAGAGTTCTATCGGGAGAAGTGCAAGCAAGGTGCCATCATGTGTTGTGCGCTGCGTCACAAGGCTGGCGCCGGGTAATTGTCTTTTGTGCTGCTCTTATCTGGTGCGTCGCGCGCTATGGTGGTGCGCCTGGGCGATACCACAGTTCGGGGCGACGAAACGGCGTCTGTGCCGGCAGATCGAGGTTCTCCAACTCGATCACCCGCCGCCTGTCCAGGCGGGCACGCTCCAGGGTAGCGCCATGATGCTGTTGAAACAGCGCCTCGAAGCTGCCATCGGCGATCATCGCCTCCAGACCGCGCTCGATGCTGCCGGCGAGATCGGCGCGGGCGCGCGAGGTGAAGAAGTAGAAGGCCGTGGGGTAGTGGATGACGATGTGTTCGTCGACCTCCAGCTCCAGCCCATCAGTTGCCGCCTGGGCCTGTTCGTTCCAGGCCACTACCACTTCGCGCGGGAACAGGTCGAAGCGCCCGGCGCCGAGCATGCGAAACAGGCTTTCATAGCTCTGGCTGGTGATCACCTGCAGGCCGTTGTCACGCAGGATACGGGTATCCGGCCAGTCGGCACGCTGGCCAAAGCGCATGGGCTTGAGGTCATCGAGGCTGCGGACACTGGCCAGCCAATCCTTGTCCTCGCGCCGCACCAGCGGCACGCGCCAGCCGATCAAGCCCTTGTAGAGGGGGATGCGGATTGGCAGCAGGGTTTCCTCGCGCGCTCTGGTGGTCATGCTCCACATCAGCTGCACGGCACCGTCATTCTGCTCCAGTGACTGTTCGGCGCGGCTTTGCGGCATGGGCCGCGAGGAAGGCTGCAGCCGGTAGTCGCCGCCGCTCCTGCTCAGGGCCCCGCGCAGCAGTTCGACCACATAGGCTTCCGGGTCCGCGCTGCTGGAGTGCCGCGGATAGGTGAGCGTCTCGGCGACCGACGACGTGGCGCAGAGCATGGCGAGGAGGGCGACGAAGCGGGTCATGGGCGGCACCGGGTTGGCGCAGGTGGATAGTCATGATGGTCCCTGGCTGACGCTCTCGCCAGTGAACGGCACGGCGTGGATGGCGGTCTACTCTTGCCCCAACCGCCAGGGAGTGACGCCTTTGTTCATTCATCGCACCGTGCTGGCTGCCATGCTGAGTCTGCTAAGCGTTTGCGCGCAGGCTCGCGACTACCGCTACAGCGACGCCCATCTGCACTACGTCGACTTCTTCCAGGAGAGCGAGGGCATGAAGCCCTTGTTGCAGGCGATGGACGTCGGGCGCATCGATCATGTACTGATCAGCGGTATCCCGGTGGCCAAGAAATGGCATGAGGACGAGCCCAAGCGCCCGCGCTACTACGCGGGGGATGACGGCGGCGCCTACTGGTATAGCGCCACCGACGTGCTGGTGGCCGATGCGGTCAAGCGCTTGCCGGCCGAACAGCGCAAGCGATTCCATCCCTTTCTTAGCGGATTCAATCCCAACGACAAGAACTCCGACGCCCATATCCGCCGCATGCTCGAGCTGGACCCCGGGCTGTGGCAGGGCATCGGCGAGGTGTTCACCCGTCATGATGACCTCACCGCGCTGACTTATGGCGAGACACCACGGGCCAACAACGAGGCGATGACGCGGATTTACCACCTGGCTGCCGAGTACGATCTGCCGGTACTGCTGCACAGCAACATCACCTCCAAGCGCGAGCGCAATCCGTTGTATCTGGCTGAGCTCGAGGAACCGCTGCGCAACCACCCACATGTGCGTTTCATCTGGGCCCACGCGGGCACCAGCATGGAGATCCATCGGCATCAGCAGAAGCTGGATTTCCTTCTGCCAACCCTGGAGCGTCTGCTCGGCGAGTACCCCAACCTGTATGTCGACCTGTCCTGGAGCGTGCTGCAGCCTTATCTGCTCGATGCTGACGGCAAACCCGACGCGCGCTGGATAGAGCTGGTCAGCCGCTACCCGACGCGCTTCATGCTCGGCTCCGACGTGGTCGGCAAGTTCGACGGGCTGAGGGAGGCCATGCAGGCCTTCGTGCCGTTTCTCGATGCGCTGCCGGAGAAAGTGGCGCGGGGCGTAGCACGCGACAATTTTCTTGCCGTACTGCCACGCCAGCGGCAGGCGGCAGTGCGCGACTGACTGTCATCAGCCTGTAACCGCGACGTCATAGCCTCGCGCCAACTTTCCTCAAGGAGCGCGAGATGAAACTGTTCAGTCTGTCTGTCCTGGCCCTGGGCCTGTCCGCCAACCTGGCTGTGGCCGATGTGCGTGTCGAGGGGCCGATCGAGTACGGCGTATTCGCCAGCGCACCGATCAAGGACCCGCAGCCGGGCGAGCGCATTCTCAGTCGCGCCAACCAGCCGATCGAGCCGACCGAGGTGGTGCCGGCGCGTCTGGGCACCAAGTTCGGCGTGCGCTATCAGCTGGCGGGCAAGAGTGAGACCGAGCAGCCGCTCACCCTGATGTATTTCACCCCGGGGCTGATCGGGCCTGATGGCAAGCGTCAGGACAAGATCGAGCTGCAGCAGAAGCTGGTGGTGGGCGCGCCGCAGGACGTGATGGCCTTCGAGTTCACCGAACATTATGAGGTGGTGCCGGGCGAGTGGCAGTTCATGGTGTTCCAGGGTGACCGCAAACTGCTGGAGCAGCGCTTCACCGTGCGTTGAACCTGCCTGCAGCCTGACCAGACCCGGCCAAGTGCCGGGTTTTTTATCTGCCCCTCAGGCTCTCTGTGAAAGAGCCGATGTGCTGAAGCATCGGCTCACCCTTGCATTTGGCTGGCATCAAGACCGGCGCGCACTACGCTCATGCGTAGTGGATATGTCGCCTGAAAGGAAATCGCCATGCTGCTGAGAAACCTGCGTATCGCTCCTCGCTCTGCTCTGGGCTTTGCCATTCTGGCATTACTGGTCGTGCTGGTTGGCGGTTTTTCGTTGCTGCAAATGCAGCGAATGAACCAGGCTTCCGCCGAGGTGGATGAAAACTGGCTGCCGAGCATCATGGCGCTAGGGAACGTGAGCCAGGATATTCTGCGAATCCGCGCTGCCACTCTGCGACTCATCGTGGTACGGGACCCAACAATCCTGCAGCAGAACGTGCAGCGCCTGAGTGAGCTCAAAGCGGACCTCAGGCGCGCCCAGGATCGCTACGAGACGTTGATCTCAAGTGCCGAGGAGCGCACCCTCTACGAGCGCTTCAAGGTGGCCGAAGAGGCTTATCTGCGCGAGCAGGAAAAGATCATGCGCCACTCGGAGGCCGATGATCTTGACGAGGCCATCGCCGTGGCCAGCGGTGTGCTCAACACCCATGCAGACGCCATGACCAAGGCATTGGTCGAGCTGACTGATCTGAATAGCTCAGGCGCGCAACAGGCGGCCAAGGCCAACCAGAAGGCCTATGAACAGGCATTCAGCCTCGCGCTTACCCTGATGCTGGTGGCCGTGGTGCTCACCGTGTTTCTCGCCGTCCTCTTCACTCGTAGCCTCGTGCGACCACTGCATGAGGCGGTGGAGGTCGCGCAGGTGGTTGCAGGTGGTGATTTGACCCGCGATTTTGACGACCAGGGCGTGGATGAGCCGGCGCAACTGCTGCAGGCACTGAAGCGCATGCAGCGCAGTCTGCGCAGCACCATCCAGAGCATCGCCGATTCCTCCAGCCAGCTGGCGTCAGCGTCGGAGGAACTGCATGCGGTGACCGAGGATGCAACCCGCGGCCTGCATCAGCAGAACGCCGAGATCGAACAGGCGGCAACGGCTGTCAATGAGATGACCTCGGCGGTGGAGGAGGTGGCGCGCAATGCGGTGAGCACCTCGGAAGCTTCGCGCGAGTCCGACCGCACTGCTCAGCATGGCCGCGAGCAGGTGCGCCAGACCGTCGACTCGATCAGCCGCCTGGCCAGCGATGTGACCAGCAGTTCCTCGCAGGTCGAGCAACTGGCCGAGCAGATACGCAGCATCAGCCAGGTGCTGGATGTGATCCGCTCGATTGCCGAACAGACCAACCTGCTGGCCCTCAACGCGGCCATCGAAGCGGCGCGGGCCGGTGACGCCGGGCGCGGGTTTGCCGTGGTGGCGGACGAAGTGCGCGCGTTGGCGCACCGTACGCAACAGTCGACGCAGGAAATCGAGCAGATGATCGGCGGCATCCAGCAGGGCACCGAACGTGCCGTGGGCGCCATGCAGCAGAGCACCGGGCGCACCAGTGCGACCCTGGAGCTGGCGCAGGCTGCCGGGCGCGCGCTGGACGAGATCGCCCAGGCGATTTCCTCGATCAACGAGCGCAATCTGGTGATCGCCAGCGCATCCGAGGAGCAGGCGCAGGTCGCTCGCGAAGTGGACCGCAACCTGGTGAACATCCGCGACCTGTCGCTGCAGACCTCGGCCGGGGCCAACCAGACCAGCGCCGCCAGCCAGGAGCTGTCGCGCCTGGCGGTGGACCTCAATGGCCTGGTGGCACGCTTCCGCATCTGAGGTCGGCATAACGAAAAACGGCGCCCGAGGGCGCCGTTTTTCATGGGGCTGGAAATCAGCCCTGGTAACGCTGCAGGATCAGCGTGGCGTTGGTGCCGCCGAAGCCGAAGCTGTTGCTCATCACGGTGTTGAGCTGGGCGTCGCGGGTCTGGCGCTGGATCGGCAGGTCGGCCATTTCCGGGTCGATCTCCTCGATGTTGGCCGAGCCGGCGATGAAGCCGCCCTGCATCATCAGCAGGCAGTAGATCGCCTCGTGTACGCCTGCGGCACCCAGCGAGTGACCGGACAGGCTCTTGGTCGAGCTGATGGCCGGCGCCTTTTCGCCAAACACTTCGCGTACTGCACGGGCCTCGGCGGTATCGCCGACCGGGGTGGAGGTGCCGTGGGTGTTGAGGTAGTCGATCGGCGCGCTGACGGTGGCCAGGGCCTGCTGCATGCAGCGCACGGCGCCTTCACCACTTGGTGCGACCATGTCGTAACCGTCGCTGGTGGCGCCGTAGCCGACGATCTCGGCGTAGATCTTGGCGCCGCGCTTGAGTGCGTGCTCCAGTTCCTCGACCACCACCATGCCGCCACCGCCGGCGATGACGAAGCCGTCACGCTTGGCGTCGTAGGCGCGCGAGGCTTTTTCCGGGGTTTCGTTGTACTGGGTGGAGAGGGCGCCCATGGCGTCGAACAGGCAGCTCTGGCTCCAGTGTTCTTCTTCGCCGCCGCCGGCAAAGACCATGTCCTGCTTGCCCATCTGGATCTGCTCCATGGCGTGGCCGATGCAGTGAGCACTGGTCGCGCAGGCGGAGGAGATGGAGTAGTTCACACCCTTGATCTGGAACGGCGTGGCCAGGCAGGCCGACACGGTGCTGCCCATGGTGCGCGGCACGCGGTATGGGCCGATGCGCTTGACGCCCTTCTCGCGCAGGGTGTCGATGGCTTCCATCTGGTTCAGGGTCGAGGCACCGCCAGAACCGGCGATCAGACCGACGCGCGGATTGGAGATATCTTCCTGGCTCAGGCCGGCATCCTTGATTGCCTGTTCCATCGACAGGTAAGCGTAGGCGGCGGCGTTACCCATGAAGCGCAGGACCTTGCGGTCGATCAGCTCTTCCAGGTTGAGGTCGACGGAGCCGGAAACCTGGCTGCGCAGCCCCATCTCGGCGTACTCCGGGTTGAAGCGGATACCCGCTTTGCCGGCGCGCAGGTTGGCGGTAACGGTGTCCTTGTCATTGCCCAGGCAGGAAACGATGCCCAGACCGGTGATCACGACGCGACGCATGCGGAAATCCTTCAGAAGCTGTCGGTAGAGGTGAACAGGCCGACGCGGAGGCCTTCGGCGCTGTAGATCTCGCGACCATCGACACTGACATTGCCATCGGCGATGCCGAGAATCAGCGAGCGGTTGATGGTGCGTTTGATGTGGATGTTGTAGGTGATTTTCTTGGCGGTCGGCAGTACCTGGCCGAAGAACTTCACCTCACCCGAGCCGAGCGCGCGGCCGCGGCCGGGGTTGCCCTGCCAGCCGAGATAGAAGCCGACCAGCTGCCACATGGCGTCGAGGCCCAGGCAGCCTGGCATCACCGGGTCGCCTTCGAAGTGGCAGGCGAAGAACCAGAGGTCCGGGTTGATATCGAGTTCGGCGACGATTTCGCCTTTGCCATATTTGCCGCCGGTTTCACTGATATGCACGATGCGATCGATCATCAGCATATTGGGGGCGGGCAACTGCGCATTACCTGGTCCAAACAGTTCGCCGCGGCTGCAGGCGAGCAACTCTTCCCGGGTATAGGCGTTTTGCTGGGTCATGCGAACTCCTCAATGGTCCCCTCGGCGGGGCTAAGCTGCGCCGCGGGTTTTCTTGTGTAGCGGCAGACTAGTCATAGACTGTTGCGCTCCGGTGAAAGTCACAGCCTAGTGTGAACACCTGTATACCCGGTGTTCTTGCTGCAGGTCAGTTGTCGCTGCCGACCACCGGCTCCTGGCTGCGCTTGCCAAGCCAGCGCAGCAATACCCGTTCCAGATCGGCACGCTTGAAGGGCTTGGCCAGGTAATCGTTCATGCCGGCCTGCAGGCACGCTTCACGATCACCCTGCAAGGCATTGGCAGTCAGTGCAATGATCGGCGTGCCATTCTGCGGCATGTGTCGGCGTATCTGGCGGGTCGCCTCGTAACCATCCATGACTGGCAGGCGGCAATCCATCAGCACTGCGGAGAAGCGCCGGGCATCGAAACGCTGCACGGCCTGGGCGCCGTCGCTGACCAGGGTCACGCGGTAGCCCAGGCTACGCAGCATGGCTTCGATAACGGTCTGATTGACCGGGTTGTCCTCCACCAGCAGGACTTCCTGATCGCCACCACTCTGCGAGTCGTTCTGCGCCGGTGCCTGAACATGCTCGCTGCGCAGGCTGAACGGCAGCGGGATTTCCAGGGTAAAGACCGAGCCCGCGCCTTCCTCGCTGCTGGCGTGCAGGGTGCCGCCCATGCGTTCGGCCAGGGTGCGGGCGATGGACAGGCCCAGGCCCGTGCCGCCATAGCGTCGCGAGATCGAGGTATCGGCTTGCTGGAAGGCATCGAACATGTGTTCCAGGCGCTCGGGGGCGATGCCGATACCGCTGTCGCGCACGGCACAGGTGAACCACAGCACCTCGTTGTCCAGTGGTTGCCAGCGGGTCTCGATACGGATGCCGCCTTCCTCGGTGAACTTCAGCGCGTTGCCCAGCAGGTTGACCAGAATCTGGCGGATGCGCGTCGGATCGCCACGCACTTCGAAGTCCTCGAGCCCCGGTTGGCTTTCCAGGCGCAGATACAGGCCGCGTTGTTGTGCACTGTGCTGGAACACCTGGATCGAGCCGAGCAGCAGATCCTGCAGGCTGAAGGGGATACGCTCCAACTCCAGGGCGCCGCGCTCGATGCGCGAGAAATCGAGGATGTCGTTGATCACCTTGAGCAGGTGCTCGGTGGACTCGGTCGCCAATGCGGCGTACTCCGCCTGCTCCTGGGTCATCTCGGTGGTTTCCAGCAGCTGCAGCATGCCCAGCACGCCGTTCATGGGGGTACGCAGCTCATGACTCATCATGGCCAGGAAGTCAGACTTGGCACGGCTGGCCTGCTCGGCTTCCTCGCGGGTCTGGATCAGCTGCTGCATGGCCTCGCGCTGCTCGCGGCCGGAGCGCTCCAGCTCGATGGCCAGACTGTTGATGTGCCGGGCCAGGTCGCCCAGCTCGCCGCTGTCGGTCTCCTCCAGACTGGGACGATAGTCGCCGGCCTTGATCGCCTCGAGGGTGCGGCCCATGGCGCTCAGAGGTCTGGCCAGGCGCCGCGCCAGCTGGCGCGCAAGGAAGAAGGTCAGCAGCAGGGCGACCAGGGCCAGCATCGTGGCCTTGAGCAGAATGGCCTGCTGCCGGCTGGTGAACGTCTCGTCGGACATGCCCACCACGACACGGCCCAGGTAGGTGTCGCCAGCACGGCGAATGGGGGCATGGAATACGTCGACGCTGGAGGTGGTGTCGGCGCGTGGCTGCTCGACATAGACCAGGATGTTCTCGTGCTGATCGCGTACTTCGAGAAAGCGCACGTTGGGAGCCTGCAGGGTCGCACGCAGCAGGTGCTCGAGCGCCTGCGTATCCCCCTTGGTGACGCCATGGACGGCGGCCGGAGCCAACTGGTTGGCCATCAACTGGCCGGTGTGGTCGATTTCCTGGCGCAGGTCCTGCAGCCGCGAGTGGGTGAAGAACCCGGTCAGCAACAGCGTCAGCAACAGGGCGGGGCCCACGCTGATCAGCTGGGTGCGGGTGTGGATGTCCCAGCGACGTCCGAAAATCATGGCCGATCACCTTCACGTGCGCGGTGAAGAGGCTGTGCATAAGGAGTCTGGGCGTGTGGCATGCGCACGGAACGACCTTGTTCTCTGGCGGAAAGCGGCATGTTAACCGAGAAGCCAGGCTTTGCCAGCGCAGCAATGTCTGGGGCTGGTCGGTCGGGCGAGGCTCCGTGATAATGCGCTACCTGCCATCTGCATGGCTTTTCTGGATTTACTATGACTGAGCAACAACCCGTTGCAGTACTGGGCGGTGGGAGTTTCGGCACCGCCATTGCCAATCTCCTGGCAGCCAATGGTCAGCGTGTGCTGCAGTGGATGCGCGACCCTGAACAGGCTGAATTCATGCGGACCCAGCGCGAAAATCCGCGCTACCTGAAAGGCATCAAGCTGTTACCGGGCGTGGAGCCGGTCACCGATCTGCCGGCGACCCTGGCTGCCTGCGAGCTGGTATTTGTCGCGCTGCCCTCGTCGGCACTGCGCAAGGCCCTACAGCCGGTGGCCGCAGGCCTTGCCGGCAAGTTGCTGGTGAGCACCACCAAGGGCATCGAGGCCGAGAGCTTCAAGCTGATGAGCCAGATCCTCGCTGAAGTCGCGCCGCAGGCGCGCATCGGAGTGCTCTCCGGCCCCAACCTGGCCCGCGAAATCGCCGAGCATGCGCTCACGGCCAGCGTGATCGCCAGCGAGGATGAGGAGCTCTGCCAGCGCGTGCAGTCGGCCCTGCACGGGCGCACCTTCCGCGTCTATGCCAGCCGCGACAGCTTCGGCGTGGAGCTGGGCGGCGCACTGAAGAACGTCTACGCCATCATCGCCGGCATGGCCGCCGCGCTGGGCATGGGCGAGAACACCAAGAGCATGCTGATTACCCGTGCGCTGGCGGAAATGACCCGCTTTGCCGTCAAGCTCGGCGCCAACCCCATGACTTTCCTCGGCCTGGCCGGGGTGGGCGACCTGATCGTCACCTGTTCTTCGCCGAAGAGCCGCAACTACCAGGTCGGCTTCGCCCTGGGCGAAGGTCTGAGCCTGGAAGACGCCGTGGCGCGCCTGGGCGAGGTGGCCGAGGGCGTCAATACGCTCAAGGTGCTGAAGAACAAGGCGGAGGAATTGCAGGTCTACATGCCGCTGGTCGCCGGTTTGCATGCCATCCTGTTCGAGGGGCGCACGCTGGAACAGGTCATCCAGGCGCTGATGCGCGGCGAACCGAAGACCGACGTGGACTTCATTTCCCCCAGTGGATTCTGAGAAGGAGAGCGGCATGACTGACGAAAACAAGGAACTGGAGCGTGAGTCCATCGCGCTGCGCATCCTGTGGATGGTGATCTTCACCATCGTCTGGCAACTGGCCGAGATCGTGCTCGGTGGCGTGGTTCTGTTGCAGTTGGGTTATCGCCTGTTCTACGGCGCGCCCAACGGCACCCTGCAGAGCTTCGGCGACAGCCTCAGCCAGTATTTGCAGCAGATCGGCCGCTTCGGCACCTTCAACACCGAGGAGAAACCCTGGCCATTCGCCGACTGGCCGACCCCGCGCGCGCCGCAGGACAACGAGCCACACAGCATTCCGCCGGCGCCGCACCCGGTGCGCGACGAAGAACCCAAGCTGTGACCCTCTGGCTGCTGCGCCACGGCGAAGCCGAAGTGCGGGCACGCAGTGATGCAGAGCGGCCACTGACCGAACGTGGGCGCAAGGAAGCGCGCAAAAGCGCCGAGCGCCTGCGTGGCCGGCCGCTGCAACACATCCTCGTAAGCCCTTATCTGCGGGCCCAGCAGACCGCTGAAATCGTTCGCGAAGTGCTCGGGCTGGCGCTGCCACTGACAACCGTCGACTGGGTCACGCCTGACGATTCGCCGCACGAGGCCGCCCGCCACCTCGATGGCTATCCTGGTCACTGCTTGCTGGTCAGCCATAACCCGCTGCTTGGCCAGTTGGCAGGTTTCCTCCAGCACGGGCACCTGCAGGAACCCTTGTTGCTGCGTACCGCCAGCCTGGTCGAACTGGAAGGCGAGGGCACAATTCCTGGCCTGATGCAGCTGACTGGGCTGTATCACCCGGACTAGAGCGCCTCTCTGCTCCTGTAACATTTATTCACTTGCCGCACCTCCTGACGCATGGAATAGTCAACCAAGCAAGTGCTTGGTTGCTCCCTGTGACAAAAACAATAAACAAGGAGGCCCCGTGGCCAGTGCCGTCCGTTTGCCGCTTGAGATGTTCTTCGAGCATGAGTCGCGTCATCCGAACAAGACCTACCTGATCCAGCCCCTTGGCGGCGGTCAGGTGGAACAGCTGACCTGGGCCGATGTCGGTGAGCAGGCCCGACGCGCCGCCAGTTGGCTGCGCAGCCTGGAGCTGGAGCAGGGCAGCCGGGTCGCCATCATCTCCAAGAACTGCGCCCACTGGATCGTCGCCGACCTGGCCATCTGGATGGCCGGGCATGTTTCGGTCCCGCTCTATCCCAACCTCACTGCCGAATCGGTGCGCCAGGTACTGGAGCATGCCGAAGCCCGAGTGGCGTTCATCGGCAAGCTGGATGACTGGCCCGCCATGGCGCCGGGCGTGCCGGAGGGCGTGGTGACCGTCTCGCTGCCGCTGCACCCGCACGGCCGCTACGACCGTACCTGGCAGGATCTGCAGGCCTGCGCACCGATTCAGGACAAGCCAAAGCCGAGCGCCGAGCAACTGGCCACCATCATCTACACCTCCGGCACAACCGGCATGCCGAAGGGGGTCATGCACAACTTTGGCAACTTCGGCTTCACGGCCACCCATGCCACCGAGCTGTTTGGCGTGCGCGAGGATGACCGCGTGCTCTCGTACCTGCCTCTGTGTCATGTTGCCGAACGCATGTTCGTCCAGCTCAACTCGCTCTACAGCGGGCTAACCGTGTATTTCGCCGAAAGCCTGGACACCTTCCTCGCCGACTTGCGCCGTGCGCGGCCAACCGTCTTCTTCGGCGTGCCAAGGATCTGGACCAAGTTCCAGATGGGCGTCTATTCCAAGATGCCGGCCAAGCGCCTGGACATGCTGCTGTCCATCCCGCTGCTCGGCCGCCTGCTCGGCCGCAAGGTGCTGCGCGGCCTGGGCCTGGATGCGGTGCGCTACGCGCTGTCCGGCGCCGCCCCCGTACCCGACGCATTGTTGGCCTGGTATCGCCGCCTGGGCCTCGAGCTGCAGGAGGTCTACGGCATGACCGAGAACTGCGGTTACTCGCATGTCTGCCGTCCCGGTCAGTTCAAGAAGGGCTGGATCGGCCAGAACAACCCAGGCGTCGAAGTGCGCATCAGCGAGGAGGGCGAAGTCCTGGTGCGCAGCGGCTCGACCATGCAGGGCTACTTCAAGGAGCCGGGCAAGACCGCCGAAGCGATCACCGACGATGGCTTCCTGCGTACCGGCGACAAGGGCGAGCAGGATGCCGAGGGCAACCTGCGCCTGACCGGACGGATCAAGGAAATCTTCAAGACCAGCAAGGGCAAGTACGTGGCCCCGGCGCCGATCGAGAACCGCCTGGCGGTGCACAACCATATCGAGCAGGTTTGTGTGGTCGGCGACGGCCTGCCGCAGCCTTTGGCCCTGTGCGTGCTGTCCGAGGCGGGCCGCAAGGAGCCACGTGAGCAGCTCGAGAGCAGCCTCAAGCGCCTGCTCGAGGAAACCAACCAGGTATTGGACAAGCACGAGCAGCTCAACGGCCTGGTGCTGGTGCCCGAGGTCTGGGCGGTAGACAACGGCTTCCTGACGCCGACGCTGAAGATCAAACGGGCCTCGGTGGAGAGTGCTTATGCTCCCCACTTTGGTACGTGGGGGGAGCGGCGCGACGGGGTGCTGTGGCACCAGTAGCCCCGGTGTTTGCCCAATGTAGATATCCGCAACGGGGCTACATTGGGCATGAGTAACCAGGATGCTCGGCATCCGTTGCAAACCTGGCCATGCTGTGCGAACTACAGAATGGCCCAGGCCCCCGCCCATGCAAGGCCGGATATGCGATTGCAAACGCGCTGACGACAGAATCGAAAAAAGCTTTCCTCACTGCTTGTGGGGAGAGTCCATATGCATTTGTTAGGCATTACCACTCGCATGGGGAAAAACCTTCAGCAGTTCCCCGCCGATTGTTTGAACCATAGCGGCAGGGCTGCGCCCATGGATATTTACATGGTTAGCAGATGCCCCGGCGCGCAGTAACGCTTCCGCGATACTGCATTGCTCGTTTCGAGTAGTGAGGACCGCAGTCCACAGCGGGCCGTTACCGTATTTATCTGTTGCGTTAGGATTCGCACCGGCAGCGAGAAGAGCCACTACTGTTTCTAGGTGACCGTTCTGCACCGCTATATGCAGAGGCGTGTAACCAGCGTCATCTCCTGCACTCGGATCGATTCCGCTCGATAACTCCGCCTGTACTCTTGGGATATCACCAGCTGCCGCTAGATACCAGAGTTGTGTCCTACCGTACTCATCGACTTCTGGGCGGCTCTTGCGCTTGGGCCATAGCGGCATTCCGACTCTCCCTGTGATGCCTAACGTTTGGTTAAGGGGCCGGCTTTAGCCGGTCCCGAGTGAGCGAAGCGAACGGCTTGAACCACTAGTTAGGCCTTGCGCGGGAGTAAAGAAATAAGAAAACAAAAAGAAAACCAGATACTGCGCTTGTGGCTGAAATTTTCTCAGATAAAGAATTTATATCTTTCCATGACTTGGAAACCTGCTCGTATGAGATGCTCGGGCCATTGGGGATTTCTACAGAGTAAATAGGGAATCTCCGTAGGCCACTAAACCAAGATAGTTCGCCATTAGGGTGGGCCAGAATACGGATATTCTCGTTATTCGTATTTTTTAAACTGATAAAAATTTCTTCGGTATCAATGCCATGTGATTCAAATCTGAAAATTTTACTCTCGTTTTCAAGGTAAAGTTCAAATCCGGAGATGCCGTATTTCCCGCGTATTATTTTGATGTTTGAGACGTTTCCCCTGAATTCATTGAGTTCGTCTTTGGCTGCCGGATCTTCATGTGCGATTATTAAAAATACTATTGATAGCACTATTAGAGTAAGTCCTAGAGCTAGGTATTTTCTTGGATTACTCCTAGTGGCAGATGCATGCATTGACTTGTGCCTAACGTTTGGCTAAGGGGCGGCCGCGAGCGTAGCTTGCGGACGTCCAAGTGAGCGGAGCGAACGACTTGAGACAATTGTTAGGCTCGGAGTTGAGCCTAACACTGATGCCGCAAACCCCGCATTTGCTTTACCGCAATGGCCTTGCAGGCGGTGCGACGGCTGCAGCCATGAACTTAATTGACTGCTTATTTGCTGCACGTTTTTGAAGATGGCCTGCGCGCTTTCCATGCGATTACTTTCCTGATTGCTCTTGCTGCCTAACGTTTGGTTAAGGGGCCGGCTTTAGCCGGTCCCGAGTGAGCGAAGCGAGCGGCTTGAAGGCTGTAATGGACTCTCCCCGCACCGCGTTTCTTCTATAAGACCGAGGTGTCTGTTCGCTGGGAGAGTGGCAATGAAGCGCATAGCAGTCGATTT
>NZ_FTNW01000010.1 GCF_900156545.1 Aquipseudomonas alcaligenes | reverse complement strand
GACTGCTATGCGCTTCATTGCCACTCTCCCAGCGAACAGACACCTCGGTCTTATAGAAGAAACGCGGTGCGGGGAGAGTCCATTACAGCCCTCAACTGTCGCTCACTTCGTTCGCTGGACGTCCAAAAGCTGCGCTTTTGGCCGCCCGTTAGCTTAATCGTTAGAGATAGTCATGAACAAACGCGCTCTCGTCATAGGGCTATTCATAGCAGTTCTAGCCAGCGTCATTTCGCAAGCCTTACTACATGGCCAAAAAGCAATTGCTACCGATGTGGCCTTACACACACCATATTTCCTATCACCTATTTTCAGCATGCTTATACAAGCCACGTCCATGCTGGCATGGGTCGTACCTGGGCTGTATGTAGGTTACTCATGCAGAAACAAACCAGTGCAGCATGGTGCAATCGTGGGAGCAGCATATGCAGTAATACTTGGAGCAGGTGTATTCGCAATGCAATCTTCCAAACTAATCGACACTGACTCCCTGCTAGTGTTCGCAGTATCTTCTTTAACGCAAATAGCAAAATATTCCGTACTCTTCGCGCTAGCCGCTCCTTCCGGCTATCTTCTTGCCACGCATCGTGCAAATCTCTAACAATTGGTTCAAATCGCTCGCTCCGCTCGCTGGGACCGGCTAAAGCCGGCCCCTTAACCAAACCGTTAGGGTAAAAACTTGGCAGGACACATATTAGGGTATCTTCAAAAGGCAAGATCCCTTAACGAATTTATTTGGGCTGCTCTTGCCTCTCTTATCCTATCGGCAGTGGCCTGGGCATGCTATCTAAACACTCATGAACTTCACATATCACATGCCGCAAACGAAGCAACCGAAGCTACTATCACGATCAAGCACATTGATCGCGGCCACCGATATGGCTTTTTTGTCTTAGGCACGAAGAGTGACACCTCACAACTCTTAAAGTTCACGGCACTAAATAAATACACTGAAACCACTAAAAAAGCATTTCAGCCATACATCAACAAAGAAATCACCATCCAGCATAGCGATGGATTCATGATCTCATGCCACGCCAATGGCAAACAAATATGCACCCCAAAATGCGAGAATTTAAGTGAGTGCGATGCTAAAGCTTTATCAAGGGAAAAATATTTCTTCCGGGACGCTTCGATTGCCCTCTTGGCATTTTCAGCAATTTGCCTTCTTTCCCATATCGCAAACAGAAAGCGGCCCTAACAAATGGTTCAAGTCGTTCGCTTCACTCACTCGGGACCGGCTAAAGCCGGCCCCTTAACCAAACGTTATGCTAACAACAACCATGAAGAATGAATCAGAAATAATAATTGATATAGTCGGCAGATTCTTGGAGTTTATTTCAAGCTCAGAAGCCGAATGGAAAGAAGCATATTTGCGATTCAATGGAGACCTTGAGTCAAGCGGTATTACTGCGACCTTCTTAAGGGGCGATACTGCCCATTACATTGAAGCAGATGATGATCTTGAATTTGAAACGATGTCAGTGTTAATCGAAATGTTTCAGGAGCTACAGCGCAACCTTCCCTTTAAAGTTTGCCTTTTAGTTGTTAAGCCAAACAAAGAATACAAAATAAAATTTGAACAGCAGCTAATTGAAAGATGGAGAATTACAAAGGCAAATGGCGACACCGGCGTCCCCGCAGACTATAAAAATGAGTGCTGGTGGTAAATCGCATAACAATGCGCTCAAATCGCTCACTCCGCTCGCTGGGACAGGCGAAGCCGGCCCCTTAGCTTAATCGTTAGGTGCTGCGAAACCTATGGTTACTCTCGTAAAGACCACAACAGGCCATATTCTAGCTGACCGAGAGTTTTGGCACCTTGAAAACGGCTTCGAAATTATTGCATCTGAAAGCAACGAAAAGTGCACCCTTTTCGTAAGCGGGAATAAAAATGGAAAGCCGACTGAGTTAATATCAAAATACCTAGAGGCAAAAAAAATACCTCACGAACTCACATCCACTATTGACTCGCAGGCAATCGTTATCTCTTCCGAGCATAAGCACGAAACACTTGAGCTAATTGAATCGTGGGTTTGGTAATGCACCTAACAACTGGCATATGGACTCTCCCCACAAGCAGTGAGGAAAGCTTTTTTCGATCCTGTCGTCAGCGCGGTTGCAATCGCATATCCGGCCTTGCGTGGGCTA